>LANB01000001.1:0-225000 GCA_000964245.1 Cellvibrionaceae bacterium 1162T.S.0a.05
GTATCGTTACCGAGTACGTCGATGTTATTAACGGCGGTATCTTCGTCAGTCGTAATCGCGGCATCGTCATTCGCAACAGGGTTGTCGTTTACAGGATTAACTGTCACTGCAATCGTTGCGGTATCCGTTCCACCATTACCATCGCTAATGGTGTAAGTGATTGTATCGCTACCGTTGAAGTCAGCGTTGGGAGCGTAATTTAAAGTTCCATCGCCATTAATCGTAACAGTGCCGTTGGTTGCGCTTGCACTGCTTACGGAAAGTGTGTCGCCATCAAAGTCGGTATCGTTACCAAGAACATCGATGTTGTTTACCGCAGTGTCTTCGTCTGTAATGACAGCCGCATCATCATTAGCAATAGGCGCACTATTTTCCGAAACGTCACTGACTGAAACACGAATATTCTGATTGGCTGATAAGTTTCCATCACCATCGTCGGTTGCGGTAACGGTCACTTCATATATGCCATCCGCATTTGCATCTGATGGGCTTTCGAAATCTGGACCACTAACAAAAGCAAGATTACCTGATGCGTCAATTGTAAATAATCCAGCATCAGCACCACTTAACGTGTAGGTAATCGCATCACCGTCTTCATCTGTTGCTGAAAAATTTCCGACTGCTGTTGAATTTTCAGCAATACTAATTGAAACATCGCTTCCCAGCACAGGTGCTTCATTAACATCTGAAACATTAACCGTAACAGCTTGTGTATCGGTTAAACCACCAGAGTCAGTAACTGTAATTGTGACTAAGAGAGGGCCCGGGCTCGATTCAAAATTCGGCGCAGTAACAAAACTTAAATTGCCATCCGAATCAATAGTGAATACCGGGTTATCAACACTGTAATCCAATGAATCACTCAAGTCCGGATCAGTGCCAGCGAAATTTCCAACGAAAACCTCGTTTTCATTTACATCGACAGCAGTATCATCACCCAATATTGGAGCTTGGTTAGGTCGATTTTCGTCAACGTCAGTAACGTTAATACTGATATTTTGGGAATCGCTTAACCCTGTGTCTCTTGCATCAGTTGCAATGACAGTAATATTGTAGGGACCTGGGTTTGCTTCAAAATCTGGCGCAACAATAAAAGCAACTTCGCCGTTTTGATTAATTTGAAACAAATCAGCATCGTCACCCGCAAGACTGTAGAGTATTTCATCGCCTTCAGCATCCGTCGCAACAAACTGGCCAACCGCCGTTGTATTTTCCGGAATATCTAAAGTCTGATCATCTCCCAGCAAAGGCGCAGTATTACCGACAACTATGTTTACCATTGCCAATGACGTCGATTCGAGACCATGCTCATCTGCGATGGTATAAGTCAGCATATCGCGACCGCTGAAATCCGTCGGCGGGTGGTACGTTAACGTACCATCTGGGTTGATATCGATTGTGCCCTGATTTGCACTGGCACGAATAATAGTGATTTGATCGCCATCAACATCGTAATCGTTCGCTAAAACATCAAGCACGAGAGAAGTGTTAACTTCGGTACCGACAACACCATCACCCACAGCAACCGGTGCATCATTAACAGGACGAACACTGAGGCTCGCCGTATTTTCTATTTCCGCTGTGCCGTCACTTATTCGGTAAGCAAATTCTACATTTCCATTCCAATCGTCATCTGGCGTAAAGGTAAAGGTGCCATCGCCATTGTCTAATAACTGCCCCATTCCGGATTGAATTTCAATGCTACTGATTTGCAGTGGGTCCTGGTCAATATCTTCGGCACCGACAAGAAGGTCTGCCGCAGCAAAAGTAATTGACCCATCTTCATCAATGTCTTGCAAAGCAATTGCAGACGTAACCGTAGGCAAATCATTAAGATTATTGATGGTGAGAATAAAACCGCCATTTGAGCTCGCATTATCCGCACCAGAGTCATCTCTCGCGTTAATGGCGATTTGATATTGACCAGCGTTATCTATTGCTGCCGCATTTGTGGGTGTACCACTAATAATTCCTGTCTCAGTATCAAATACCAAACCATCAGGCAAGTTATCAACCTGAAAACTCAAGGTTTGCCCGGAATCCGGATCACTAATTAAATCATTGAGATTCAGGGACCAGGCTGCACCCTGATCAATAGAAGCATCTTCGATAATCTGAAAAACGGGCGAAGAATTATTTTGCTGGGCCAGAAAACGGGAATCGAGTGCATCGCCGTTTAGCTGGCTATCCTGGAAATTTAAAAACAAGCCGCTTGTTTCAAATCCGCTGTCCGGCGTCACTTCTCCAGCGGTACGCATCATTCGTGCGGCGTTTATGCCAGCAGAACCCGCTGCGGATGGCACATCATCTCCACCTGCCGCTGGTGCTGGTAAGATTTCTTCCAGGTTCATCCCCTCTTCAAGGGCTTGCTCGATAGCGTCAAAGTTAACGCCTTCAGCAACAGCGCTTTCAAGATCAACATCCGCGAGAGAAGCAAGAAAATCCTGATCAAGATGAAGGACTTCATCATGACCCATACTAATAGTAGAAAGTTCTTCCAAATGGACAACAGCCGCGCTACCGCCCTGCGTTAAAACCTGATCGTTTACGCGAAGCGTTTGGCCTTCTCCGGCTTCTATTTTGGTTCCATCCGGTTTCACGATAATTACGTCGCCTTTAGTCCCCATAATTTTTCCGACAATTTTGGAAGACTCATTGGACGCATTGTCTCTACTCTTTTCTACCATCTACCTTCAGTTACTCCAACGGTATCTTCATTGAACTTAATAAAGATCCCGCTGCATTAAAAATACGATACGCCGCAAACAAACGATCAAACTCCGCATTGATTAACGAACGTTTTGATTCAACCACTTCGGTTTCCGTATTCAGCAAATCAAGCAGCGTACGCCGGCCAATATTGAATTGTTTGGCATAGGCTTCCTTTGTATCTTCCGCCGCTTTAACGTGCTCCTTTAAAAACACTTCCTGTTGCGTCAACGCATCAAATGCATTCCAGGACAGCTGCATACTTTCAACAACCTGACGACGCGTATTGTTGCGTACATCTTTCGCCTCTTCTGAAAGATACGCGGTTTGCTTTTTTCGAGCCTTGTTTGCGCCACCTTTAAAAAGGTCGTAACGCAAACGCACGGCGACAATAAAATCTTCATCCTCTCCTTCAATGCCGCCAACATTTTCATCCCAACGTTTATCAGCCTCTAAATGCAAGCGAGGCCACATCACACTGCTTGACGCATCGTGCTGGGCTTGCGCGGCCGCGACATCCGAAGAGGCCGCTTTTAATTCAGGGTGGCCTGCGATGGCACGCTTTATCGCAGCCTCGCGTGAGGCCGGCAAACCCTGCGGAATATTTGGTTTCACCATGCCTTCCAAACCCGGGTACACCCCTGTTAAACGGTAGTAGCCACTTTGCGCATCCGCCAAATTGTTTTGCGCAACAATCAGGTTGGAATTTGCCAGTGCCAAACGCGCCGCAATCTGATCAAGGTCAGCTTTGCTGCCAACGCCCTTGTCACTCCGCAACTTCATCTGATCATAGATGTTCTTGTGTTCCCACAAGGTTTCACGCGTTAAATCAAGCAATTGCGCGTGACGCATCACATTCAGATACGCCTCTGCCACCTTTAATGCGAGGCTTTCCGCAGTGGCTTGCATACCAAACTGCGCACTTTCCACTCGGGCCTTTTGCCTTTTGATTTCCACGTTCGTGGCAAAACCATCAAAAAGCAGCTGGGAGGCCTGCACCCCTAATTCGCGCCGATCCAGATCGACTTCTTCATTGCCGGTCGCTGGCGCGGTTCGTAATTCGTTACCGACGCCCGCTGTAACGGATAACTGAGGCATCCACCCCGCTTTTGCCTGGTCAACCTCATAACCTCGCGAAACATATTGATGTTTCGCTGCCAGCATTTCCGGGTTAGTCCTTAACGCCTGACTTATCGCCTCTTCCAACGTCGCTGCTCCGACGGACGATGCACCCAAAACTGAATAAAGTAGCGCCAGTATTACACCGGTTCTCGCAATCAACAGTCCTTCCCCTTAAAAAAATGGCCAATAAATGTTCAATTTGGTTTATCTTGATGCCACTATAGCCCTTTTCTAGTACCGAGTATAGGAATTTTCTCATACTATAGTGTGAGTTTTCCGACAAAGTATGAGTTATCGTTCCCGAAGGGCAAGTTGCTGTGTTTTCAATATCGGTTTCAGGATGTAATCCAGAACCGATTTCTTACCTGTAAGAATATCCACCGTCACCGTCATTCCAGGAATAATGGGCAATTCACTGCCATCAGCCCCTCTAAATACTCGGCTGGTTTCCACTCTTACAAGATAAAAACTGTCGCCATTATCATCAATAATAGTATCGGGGCTTATATGGACAACCTCGCCGTCGAGGCCGCCAAAAATGGAAAAGTCGTAGGCCGTAAATTTGACTTTTGCCGCCTGCCCGGGATGTAAGTATCCTATATCGGAAGGTCGAATTCTGGACTCAACCAGCAAAATTTCCTCGCTGGGCACCACTTCGACTATGTCCATACCCGGCTGTATGACTCCCCCAATGGTTTTAACGAGAAGCTGTTTAACTGTGCCGGCGACTGGTGAAGTCACATTGGTCCGCTTAACTCGATCTGCCAATGCAGCACTGGTTTCTGCCAGGCGCGAAAACTCAAGATTTATCTTGTTGAGCTCTTCGCGAGCTTCACGTCGAAACACAACATTGAGGTTCTCCAGTTTCTCTTCCACCTCCCGCAAGCCCGCACGCGCCCTTGGCAAAGCCAGGCTCGCCGCGTTCAGCTCGCCTTGCAAATCATTGACCTCCCTCTCCAACCGCAACAGCTCAACCCGCGAGATCGCCCCCTCATCAGCGAGAGGTCGCGTGAGTTCGAGCTCCTTGTTGAGTAATTCGAGGCTGGTTTTTAATTGCTGATTTTTTGCTTGCAGTTCCGAAATTTCCTGGCTTTTTTGCAAACTTTGTTGCTCCAATACCTGACGGTTTCCCTGTAACTCTTCCTGCCTGGATTGATAGAGTTCCATTTCCTGCAAAAATAAATCAGGTGGAAATCGATGATCTTCCGGCAGGGAAAATGCCTTACCTTCAGCCTCTGCGCGCAAACGAATTGATTTAATTTCGAGCTGATCAAGTGTAACGCCAGCCTCCTTCAATTCCGACGCAAAGCGCGTGTCATCAATACGCAATAAACGCTGCCCCCTATCAACGCGCTGCCCCTCGGTAACATACAACTCTGCAAGAATACCGCCCTCAAGGTTTTGAATAATCTGGACCTGTTGCGAAGGCACAACTTTGCCTTCGCCGCGTGCAAATTCATCTACTTCAGCAAGGGCAGACCAAATAATTAATACAATGAAAATAAAAAACACTAACCATAGAAGAACCTGACCACCTCGAGGGCTCTGCTGTAAAAGAGCGGCCTTTGCTGAAGACACATAGTCGAGATCCTCTTCAGGCAGGGCATTCAAATCACCAAAAAAGAATCGGTGCATACGAGAAAAAAATGGCAGTTTGTTAGCTGACACGGATTTTCCCCTGTTTCAAAGCATCGAGTACTTTATCCTTCGGGCCATCCGCAACAATGCGGCCTTTGTCCATCACTATCAGACGATCAACCAGTGCCAATAAAGTTGTTTTGTGAGTAACCAGAACAAGTGTTTTTTTAAGGAGCGCTTGCTGCAACTTCTCAATTAAGCGCTGCTCACTGGAACTGTCCATCGATGCACTGGGCTCATCCAACAAAACAATTGAAGGATTACCAATCAGGGCTCGCGCAATGGAAATAGCCTGCTTTTGTCCACCAGATAAATTTTCACCGCGCTCACTGACTTTTCGATCAAAACCATGGGGATGTGCGTTAACGAAATTACTGACACCGGCAATATCCGCAGCAGCAATAACCTCAGCATCACTCACACTGTGAAGTTTATAGGCAATATTTTCACGAATACTGCCGTAAAAAAGGAGGTTTTCCTGGGGAACATAACCAATGTTATCTCGCAAATCCGCAGGATCAATTTGATTTATATCGATACCGTCAACACGTATACTGCCATCCTGAGGGCGATATAAATTCGCAATCAGTTTATGTATCGTAGATTTTCCGGACCCGAGCTTACCGATAATTGCAACTTTTTCTCCCGCTTCTATGCGAAAGTTAATACGGTCCAACGCCTTCAGCTCTTCACCTGGATAGCTAAAGTTCACATCCACAAACTCGACACCACCAACGAAGTTTTCCCTTTTTATAAAATTTTTACCTTCAGGTCGCTCCTGCTCTTTAAGTACAATTTGTTCCAATGAGCTCAGCGCAACTTTAGATTGTTGATACTGAACCATTAAACCGGCGACTTGCGCGAGCGGCGCCAATACGCGTGAGGACAAAAGCACACAGGCAATCAGCCCTCCCATCGTCAGTTCGTTTTCACTGATTGCATAAACGCCAGCAATAACTATCAACACGCCGGACAATTGTTGCATCAGGCCTGCGAAACTCATTGTTCCACTGGACCACAAACGTGACTTCAACCCCCAATATGAAAGTAACGCAACGGCTTTCTCCCATTTCCTTAGAACACGACCCTCAGCGTTTAGTATTTTTAAGGTTTCAAGATTGGTCATGGCTTCAACAAGTGTCGCGCTCTTTTGTGCCGATGCAACAAAAGAATTTGTCACTGCCTGCTGGACAAAGCGTTGTGATATCAGGGAATAAAGCAGGATAAACGGTATGATTACCAGAGGTATCCATACCAAGGGCCCACCGATCATGGCAATAACTAAAATAAATAACAGTACAAAAGGTAAATCAACAAAACCTGTGATCGTGGCAGAGGTAATAAAATTTCGAATAGATTCAAAATCCCGCAATTGACTGACAAACGCGCCCACCGACGACGGGTGCTTGTCAAATTTCGCTCCTAACACACGCTCAAAGATCGTTGCGGACAGAAGAATGTCAGATTTTTTCCCTGCGATTTCTATAAAATAAACACGCAACTGTTTTAACAAGTAATCAAACAGAAAAATCAGAATGATACCAACCGCCAATGCCCACAACGTTTCAACCGCGTTATTCGGCACAACCCGGTCATACACATTCATCACAAAAAGCGGGCTGGCAAGCGCAAACACGTTAATTAGCAGTGAAGCGATGAGGACATCCCGATAAATTCGCCAGCTCAAGCCAATTGTCGACCAAAACCAATGACCGGCCTTGGCCGTCTTCTGGCTACTGGCGCGCTCTTCAAATTTGTCGAGAGGCTTGGTGAAAACCGCGTAACCCGTATACTGCTCCTGTAATCTTGCGAGCTCGACATCCTCTTCCCGATCCTCCAGTGGCAGATAAACACGCACCTTCCCCAAAAGCTTTTCTGCCCCCAAAAGCACTACTGCATTGTTATCTTTCAACAACAAAATGACTGGCAAAACAAGATCAGGAATATCGGAAATCTTGCGCTCGACAATGGTTGTATTCAGCTCTGCGCGTTCAGCTGCGCGCTCGAGGAGCTCGGGGCTCAGGCGACCTCCAACCAGGGGGAGGCCAGCAACAAGGCTGGTGTGACTGGCGGTTTTATGTTCCAGTTCAGCAATTTTGATCAGGGATTCGAGTAAAGGGTCGTGCCGCGAACCGGTCACGTGAGAGGCAGTCGCTGTTGCTGACGTTTCGTTATTTTCTGCCATGCCTGAAAAGTCGTTAAACTATTCGGGAATTATGGCACTAAATCGGGAAAAAGTCCTAAAAATTAAGGCCTTAGCGTGATTCGTTAAACAAATCTGTCACTTGTTGTGAGCTAAACCCACGATATCGAAGGAAATTCCCCTGTCGGGCGCGCTCTTTCATGTTCTCCGGCTGACTGCGAAACTTTTTCTGCCACACTGAGTGGGCGCACTCGAACCACGCCGCCTCATGACTTTGTATGGCTTCCCGAATAGAGGAATCAGCGACACCACGCTCCCTGAGTTCAAGCTTTATACGCTCTGGCCCAAAGCCCTTGCGCATTCTCGCCCGCGTGTACATGTCTGCAAAGCGTTGATCATCGAGATAATTACTCGACTTCAACGCCTCTACCAGCAAGGTCAATTCCTGCACTGAAGGGCTGAACCTTGCGCAAAGCTTCTGCTTGAGTTCTTTTTCGGAGTGATCACGCCGCGTCAGCATAGCCAACGCAGCGTTATAGAGAGCTTCATCCATGATGTTTGACTAGGCTTGCTCGCCTTTGCCACCTTCAACAACCTTGAGCGGCTCTTCATCATGAATACCCAGCAATTCAGCCTTGATCTGTTTCTCAAGCGTCACAGCAATTTCGGGGTGTTCTTTTAAATACTGTATGGCGTTAGCCTTGCCTTGGCCAATCTTGTCGCCCTGATAGCTGTACCAGGCTCCGGCTTTATCCACGTAACCCAGCTTCACACCATAATCGACAATTTCACCCAAGCGATTGATTCCCTCACCATACATAATCTGAAATTCGGTTTGTTTGAAAGGCGGCGCCACTTTGTTTTTGACCACCTTTACGCGCGTTTCAGAGCCAGTCACCTCATCGCCCTCTTTAACCGAACCGATACGGCGGATATCAAGACGAACGGAAGAGTAAAACTTCAAAGCGTTACCCCCTGTTGTCGTTTCAGGGTTACCAAACATCACACCAATTTTCATACGAATCTGGTTAATGAAAATCGCAAGGCAATTGGCATGTTTGATATTACCGGTAATCTTACGCAAGGCTTGTGACATCAAGCGTGCCTGCAGGCCAACGTGATGGTCACCCATCTCTCCTTCAATTTCAGCCTTGGGTGTTAAAGCCGCAACCGAGTCAACAACAATGACGTCCACAGCCCCCGAACGCACTAACATATCGGCTACCTCTAGCGCTTGCTCACCGGTATCTGGCTGGGAAACAATTAAGTCACCCACATTGACCCCAAGCTTTTCTGCATAAATCGGGTCGAGGGCATGCTCCGCATCTACGAATGCGCAAGTTCCGCCCTGTTTCTGGGCTTCAGCAATGACCTGCAAGGTCAGAGTTGTCTTGCCCGATGATTCAGGCCCATAGATTTCAACAATCCGCCCCTTTGGCAACCCACCTGTACCCAAAGCGACATCAAGGCCAAGCGAACCTGTTGAAATGCATGGAATTTTGACACGTTCTTTATCGCCAAGGCGCATCACCGTGCCCTTACCGAATTGACGTTCAATTTGAGTCAAGGCTGCATCCAGTGCTTTTTGCTTATTCGAGTCCATAGTCATTCACCCCCGTAAATGTGTGTTGATTCGTTTTTCTCGCTTGTGCGCGAGGTCTGAACAAAGAGTACGACAAAAATACTGTACACGCAACCAGTAATATGTATTTATACAGTATTTGCTGAATTTTCCAACAGTCGGTAAATATTTAAAAGCGCCTGCGTGATCGCCTGCTCACGTATTTGCTGCCGGTCACCACGAAACAAATAGGTCAAAACACTGTGCTCTTTCACACTGCCCCAAGCAATGCAAACAGTCCCCACCGGTTTTTGAGTTGTACCTCCCGAGGGGCCAGCGATACCGCTAACGGCAATCCCATAGTCGCAACTGGTACGGGCAAGCAACCCATCCAGCATGGCACTGACCACAATCTCGCTCACTGCCCCGTGCTCGACTATCAATGCTTCATCTACACCAAGCCAGCGCGCCTTCGCCATATTGCTATAGGTCACAATGCCCTGTTCAAACCACAGCGAACTCCCCGGGATTGCGGTAAGGGTGTAACTAATCCCTCCGCCCGTACAAGATTCGGCGCAGGTTAGGGTTTGGCGACGACTTTTCAGAATATCGGCAATTTTGGCAACGAGCTGTTCTTGCATAGAAGGGGACCACCCATAACACATCCATTAACAGGATTAGCTTACCTGGGCAAACACACGGCGGCAATAGCGGATGAAACACTGAAAAACTTGACCTATTACGCACTTATTGGCTGTCAAGTGGGCAAACCAGGACTTGTGTGAGAAACTAATCCAACTGTTTGCAAGGCATTGAAAATGCTATGCGGGTCCGCGGCCTATGGACCCCAATCAAAAAAACCAGATCGATTAAAAAGACGATAGAACAGAAAAATAACCAATAAAACCAATAAAGAAGCTTCATAAAAAAGCTGTGAACTCAACAGCGAATAAGAAGACCCAAAAAAACAACAGTTCAGGATGGTAATCATGCAACGGGCGCTGATAGTCGACGATTCAAAAACTGCACAGATACGTCTTAAAAAGATGTTGCAACCTTACGATCTACAGGTCGACACCGCACAATCCGGAGAGGATGCACTCGCCTATCTCAGCTACCGAACCCCCGTCGTTATCTTTATGGATCACACCATGGAGGGCATGGACGGTTTTGAGGCGCTTAAAATCATTAAAGCCAACCCCAATACCGCAATGATACCTGTTGTGATGTACACAGCCCAAAAAGGGGATGTGTATGTGGGCCAAGCCCGCGCGCTCGGCGCACAGGAAATTCTATCGAAAGAAGTGATTAAGCCGTCCAACCTGGAAAAGGTCTTGAGGAACCTGAATATTCGCCCGCGCGACACAGACAGCTCACAGGCCCCAACGAACAGAGCCAGCAGTGAAAAATCGCCGGCCGAGGATAAACAACTCAACCAGATACGCTCGCAGATCGCGCGACTCTTTGAGATTCACATCGCAGACGTACGCACCCAGATTACTGAAAACACCAAGTTTATTGTTCGGCGTTTAAGTCGGGATCTCGAAAAGCGCAACGAAGCTGAACTCATACCCAAAGATAACAGTGGCGACTTAAGTGAAGCTGTTATTGACCGAGAGGTCGCCGCTGAGCGTTCGCGTTTGGGACTGGTCTCTAGCTCACTATTGATATTGATATTGCTGGCCATAGGCGCGCTCGCCTGGCTGATTGTGGATACTCGCGAGCAAATTAAAACACCTGTTTCTCAAGTTCCGCTTCCCGTCCAGGATAACAGCGAAATCAATGCCGCCCTTGCGGCTGTCGTTGACATGCGCAACCGCCTCACTCAAATGCAGCAAGATAATCGACGCCTGCTTACGACTTTGAGCTGGGCCCTCGAAAATGACTTACGCTTTCCATTTGGAAGCCCCGCCCTCGGTGAAAACCAGGTTAACAAGCTTTATTCATTGGTTTATATGCTGGATAACGCGGGGTTCGCTGGCAACATCGTTCTTGAAATCCACACAGGTAATTTCTGTTTAACGGAAGGCGTCAGTGGAAATTGGGTGTTGGCGCCGCCTGAGACACCCGTCACGGCCTGTACTCCCGCAAATGACTTAAGCATTAATGATGATAATGGCGATTACCTCAGTATCGAATATTTAAACTTCGAACAAACTGCCAGCCCTCTTACCGATGGTCATATCACCCTGGAAGTGGATTATGTGGGCGGCAGTCAGGCGCGCTACCCCTACCCACCCCTGAGCACCCAAACCACCGCCGAAGAGTGGAATAAAGCCGCCGCTCTGAATAACCGTCTGTCATTGGTCTTTTAATCCAACACACGACTACACTAGAATGTAAGTTCAGATTTCAGCTCAGGACGTGCTGTGAAAAAACTCATTATAAAATCCGTCATGATGGTATTGGTGATGCTGGGCATTTCCAATTACGGCTTGTATCTCATGACCGGTAAATCCCCGTTTTCCGATATCGGTGTCCCCAAGGTCTCGGTAGAAGACCTCAACCCCCTTCCTGCAAAACCGGAGACCGCCTATAAATGGGTCGATGAAAAGGGGATTACACACTATTCAAACGAGAAACCGCCACAAGAACCCGAAAAAGTTGAGGTCATGGAAGTGGACCCCAATGTTAATTTGATTCAAAGTGTTGAGGTTGCCGAGAAAAAAGAAGAGCCCGGCGAAACCATCGGCGTCGAAGGGCCTTTGTACAAGCCAGAAACCATTCAAAAGTTACTGAACGATGCGAAAGATGTAGAACGAAAACTGGAAGAACGGGCTAAAGCTCAGGAGGAGATTATTAACAGCCTCTAAACGCTCACGTTATACCTGGTAAACTTGAGCCACTTTCCAAAAGTGACAAATAAAATTAAAACCAGGAATTCCCATGTACAGACCCCTTCTCGTTTGCTTATCCATATTCTGCTCCCTGACTATGGCAGTGCACGGCCATGCCCTGATCCAAAATCCGGACGCACGCAACCAGCAAAGTTTAAACGGCGATTGGCACATCATCGTCGACCCCTATGAGAATGGTTTTTACAATCACCGCTATGAAGAGAAGCCTAACGGCTACTTCAAGGATGCAAAAATGCAGCATCCATCGGATTTGATCGAATATAATTTCTCTGCATCACCCACACTTCGCGTGCCGGGTGACTGGAATTCACAAAAAGAGAGTTTGTTTTTTTACGAAGGGACAATTTGGTATCGCAAAGCCTTCGAAAGTAAAAAACAAAACGGTAAGCGTTACATTCTCTACTTCGATGCTGTGAATTACGAAGCCATTGTCTATTTAAACGGTGAAAAACTCGGACGGCATGAAGGTGGCTTCACTGCCTTTCAATTCGATGCCACCAAAGCCCTTAAAAAAGGCATGAACACCCTGGTAGTCAAAGTCAATAATCGACGTGAACGCGACTTCATTCCAACTGTAAACACGGACTGGTGGAATTACGGTGGCATCACAAGGCCTGTTCGTTTGCTCGAAGTGCCGCAAGACTACCTCGCTGACTACACTGTTAAATTACAAAACGATAAAATTGCGTTTCATGCTGTAAGCAGCAGTCAGAAAAAAAACCAGACAATACGCTTACACATTCCTGAACTTGGTATCAACGAAAAATACTCAACCGACGGCGAAGGTAAAGTTACAGCGATTCTGAAAGCAAAACCTGAACTTTGGACACCCGAAAACCCCAAGCGTTATTCGCTTACGGTAAGTCTTAACGGGGAAAAAATTAAGGACAATATTGGCTTTCGAGATATTGCCATTCGTAACGGCGATATATTGCTAAATGGTAAGCCCGTGTTTCTCAAAGGTATTAGTATTCATGAAGAAGCCCCAACACGCGAGGGCCGGGCATGGACTGAAGAAGATGCAAGAACGACGCTAACATGGGCGAAAGAATTGGGTTGTAATTTCATTCGTCTCGCCCACTACCCGCACAATGAAGCCATGCTGAAAGTCGCCGACGAGATGGGGCTACTGGTCTGGTCCGAGATCCCGGTTTATTGGACGGTCTTGTTTGAGCGTGAAGACGTTTATGCAAAAGCGGAACAACAACTTGAAGAAATGATTGAGCGTGATAAAAACCGCGCCTCCATTATTCTTTGGTCTGTTGCAAACGAAACACCCAATCATCAAGTTCGCCTGGCATTTCTTAAAAAGTTGGTCAAGAAAGCGCGTCAACTCGATAACAGCCGTTTAATTACAGCAGCAATGGACACCCAAACAGACAACGGCGGGTCAAAAATTATTGACGACCCCCTGGCAGGCGAAGTCGATGTCATTGGCGTGAACAGTTACTGCGGTTGGTACGGTGGCACCCCTCAAAGCTGCGCCTCTCTTCACTGGCTTTCACCTTATAACAAACCCGTTATTATTAGCGAATTTGGCGGCGGTGCGCTGAAGGGCTTGCACGGTGAAGTCAATGAACGCTGGACAGAGGAATATCAGGCTGCCGTTTACGAACACAACCTGACAATGATCAGCAAGATGGATTTTGTCCGCGGCACAACGCCATGGATTCTGAAAGATTTTCGCTCTCCGCGACGGCCGCTTCCCGTTATCCAGGACTACTGGAACCGCAAAGGCGTTCTCTCAGAAAAAGGCGAGCGCAAACTCGCCTGGAAAATTCTCCACGATTTTTATGAAAACCTGACAAGCAGTGAATAATTTTTTCCTGCTTCAATATTTTCAACAAGGGCTTGCTTGAGTTTGTCACCGTCAAGAATACACTCCGGTTCTTGCAGGCCCTCTACTCTCTGAAAATGCACATTAAATGTTGCTGCGCGAAACTCTCGTTGCACTTTGGCTTCATCCCAATCGCGAGGAAGCCTGGGTTTAATTCGTAGGCCTTCAGGGCAGCCCTGCAAACCGAACAGCCCTTCAACCACCGAACGGTACACCCAACTGACCGTACCCGTATTAAAAAGTTGGCTGGAACGGCCGGCGGTGCGTGGGAATTGATAATAGGCACCTCGGTAGTAATTCGGAATATAGTTCGGCATTTGGCCACGCTGCAAATAATCTTCATCATTTGGCCCGGCAATCATTTTACGCAACACGTCAAATCCGCGATCCGCTTCGCCAATACAGTACAAACCCCAAGCATAGAAGGCAGCCGCATGATTATAAATAGAGCCATTTTCTGCTGCACCAGGATGCTTTTGAGTTACGCGACCCACATCTTCGCGCATGGCGGTATAGGCGGGCGCAAGCATCATCACACCATAAGGGGTATCCAATTGCGCATCGATGGCCTGTAATATTTTTGTGGTTTTTTGCTGGTCTGCAGTTCCCGCCATTAAAGCCCAGGAATTTGGATTCAGAAAGATTCGGCCTTCCTTATCATCAGCAATTCCGAAAACTTTACCGTCATCCGTGATTCCCCGCCCGTACCAGGCACCATCCCAGACATGTTGATTGACTGCAGCATTAATCTCCTCGGCGCCCGCAGAAAATTCTGCGGCAGTTTTCTCATCACCAAGGTGCTTGCACACTTCAGACCAAAGGTTTAGTGCATAGGCTGTGGCGACACTAAGCCAGGCTGATACGCCTTTACCTTTGTAACCCACCATATTCATCGGATCGTTCCAATCACCCTGCGCAATAAAATTCAAGCCACGCTCATCGCGATCCTTCAATAACCAACGCATCGCTCGATCGATACGCTCCTTGACGCTAAAAATTTCATCGCTGTTTTTCCACTGCGAAATTTTTTCATCGAGGAAGGCATAGTCGTTGGTTTCGTTGAGATAGGCTTGCAAGCACACGGGCAACCAAACACAGTGATCGGTATGCGGGATTTGATTGATATATTTTAGTTCTGCATCTTCACGCAGCAGAATACCATCGGGCATCGCCCCGCTCTCCTCCTGTTGCGCGAGCGCCCAGCGGAAGGCATCGCGTGTCACTTCGGGCTTGATAAAACTCATACCCATACTATCTTGCAAATAGTTTCGTGTTTGCGGGTCAGTCGATAAACGATTTACGTCGCCGTGATAAAAAACCTGGCGCGGCAACCAGACGTTGATAAAATTATCAAAATGTTCGTCAGGCGTGGATATATTCAACACACCCTTTCCACCCGCCACATAAGCGGCGTAGGCAGCCTTGTTTTTCGCAAAATCCTTATCAGCAAAAAAACGTTCGCGAGTTTGCATGATCTCCTGTTCATTCAGCGCGGGACCTAACAGAAAGCGGTAGTTTTCGGTTTGTTCAATGTCCAGATTTAAACGGTACTGCAAAATCGCGGCAGGCGTCTCATAGAGCGCATCGCCTTTTGTTAATTCTTCACGCTTCACACCATCTGGCTGACTGATTCCACCCTCACCTTCAAACGTGTCCCTGCAGGCCTCCCAGGAAGTCGGTTCCCTGTCATGCAGGAAAAAGGTAAGGTCCTTGAGGTTCTTGTTTTTAAAATAATCATCAAGCTTTTGATAAGGTGTCACACAGCGACCTATCACGCCGCCCAGTGTTTCACTGTAGGCCGCAGATTGGTTCATCCAACTCATAAAACCGAAAGGTATATAGGGGTAGAGACTGATCTTACGCGGGCGACCACTCACATTACGCACACTCACCCGCCAAAGTTCAACAACGGCATCACAGGGAATACTCAATTCCAGCTGCACTTCAATTCCCAAATGTTCGACTGTCCAACGAATATCATTTAACCCGGGGGCGAATTCAAAGCGTGTTGTTTTAGTGCGAATCGGTTCATGTGGTGCCGAGAAAATCTCGCCCGTTTCTTCGTCTTTTACAATGAAAAATCGACCTGGGGAATGGGCAAAAAAGGGCTGCTCCGGGAGCATAAAAATTTTGCCCTCAACGATCGGTTGATAGGTATATTTTGAAGGTTCGGGTTGCATATGCTGGGCTATCGCATAGCCACGACAGCCTACCTGGATCATCATTTTGTTATTCCATAAAAACCCTGAAGCGTGCGGCATGGCCGTTGGGCTTTCCAGGATACAACGCGTACCCTCTTCCGTTTTACGTATCATTTGATTTACCTTTAATACAAAAGAGATACAAAAAAATGCGGCGAAATGCCGCATTTTGATCTTGCTTGTTTATAGAAAATTAAGTGTCGTTTTCTGCCTGACGTGCTTTTAAATCGCCCTGAATCTTTTCGAGGAATTCGCCACTGAGTTCGTAGTACTTGAGTGCAAAAATGGCGACCAGGGCAAACAAACCCGGGATTACTGTCTGGATTAATACAATCCCCATGAGCGAGCCGCCTGTCTGCGCTTCATTTGCAGCGTAGCCCAGGAAAGCCAATACAAATAACATGCCCGCAGACCCCAGTGTACCGCCAAGTTTTTGCGAAAAGGTTGCTGCCGAGAAAGTCATGGCGGTCGCACGGCGACCGGTTTTCCATTCGTTATAGTCTGCCGCATCTGCGTACATGGACCAGGTCAAGGGCGACTTGGGACCCAAAGCAAGACTAATGAGAATATTCAGCAAAAACATTAGATAAATTTCAAAAGGCATGGAAGCACTATCGATCACCTCTCCATTACCTTTAACTCTACGCACACTAATTACCTTGTCTTTGGCATCGCTCAATACAAGCTCAACCGACGTTTCCGTCAATACCACCTCATCCTTGATGATCCAGAAAACTTTTTCATGACTAATCCATTGGTAGCTATCACCTTCGCTATGCGCTTCGCCCAATAAATCATTGGCATTCAATGTCACTTCTTCAGTGGTGACCGTCACCACTCCCGTCGCTTCCGGCTTGGGTACAAAAACAAAGGCAATGGATAATGCACCGACTATTCCCATCAATACCATTAACAGTTTTGCCTTATCCATAAAGCGTGTTAACAAGGGCGTGCTTACTGCGCCGATCATGTAAGCAAAATTCTGCAGGCCGATGTATGCCCCCATTAAATCCGGGCGCTCAACAAAATACTTGAAGTAATAACTGGCTGAGCCATTGCGCATAGTCAAGGTGACCATAATGATCATCGCGAGTGCAAAAAGAATAAGCCAGGGACGATTTTCAAGGAGGTCAAGAATGTCCTGTTTTACCGGTGTTTTTTGACCAACTGGCGGCTGAATACGTTCCTTTGTAGTAAAAAAGGTTGTCAGGAATAGCAGCGTTGCAATGGATGAGTACATCAGCATGGTTAGCTGCCAGCCTTTCGCCTGATCACCATTACCGAAAAAGTTAGCTAAATCGGGAGTCGCTGCACCCACAAAAATACCGGTGAAGTAGGCAAAGAAAAAACGAATTCCAAAGATTTTATTACGCTCGTCTGTATCCGCCGTTAAGACGCCTGAAAGCGAGGAATACGGTGTGCTCAAAATTGTGTAGCACAACATCATTGCAGAATAAGTCAGGTAGGCCCAAATTAGTTTACCGGTATCACTTAAATCCGGTGTACTCATGGTCAAGGTTGCCGCCGCAGCCATAGGCAGTGCGCCGAACAACAACCACGGACGAAACTTTCCGAACCGGGAATTGGTGCGATCCGCAATGGCGCCCATTGCGGGGTCGGTAAATGCATCAATAACCTTGGTAACGATAAACATCCAGCCCGCCGCTGCCGGCGCAAGCCCGAAAATATCGGTATAAAAGTAGGATAAATATGATCCGATCAGGACCCAATAGAAATTGAAACCGGCATCCCCGACACCGTAACCAATTTTCTCCTTAAGGCTTAGTTTTGCGGTGCGGTCTTCCGCACTCGTTTTTATGTTATTGCTCACAACAGTCACTCCTGAGAAGGCATTCATTATTATGGGCGCTAGGATAAACACCCCGGCGGGGGAAATCCAGCAGGGCATAAGCTGGAAATATCCGCTACATTTGATAATAGGGTCTCAATACTATTAATCATGAACGCATACTACCTGAACTACATTAAACGTTTGGTTGCAGATTATCGCGTCAGCGCGAATGCTGATCTCGCTGATAACGCAGGCAACCTGCTCTGTAAAAGTGGGGAGGTGATTGGCGAAACCTTGTGGTCGCGACTGACGAATGCATTACCTGAGTCTGAACTCGCATCGAGCATCACTATCAGCCAGACCTTTAGTTCCGAGACTCTCGTGCGTGAATTTGAGATTTTCTTTAACAACGACCCATGGCTCGAAGTGTTCTATCAGAAGACCCAACATCGGGGTACCCTTGAGCGGTTTCTGAAACCGCTCTCCTCGCATTGCCTACTCATGCAACATCTTACCTTGCTCCATCACTTTCTCCCCGAAGTCTTCAATCGCGCTCTTTTCTGCAGCTGGTTCCTTTGGCTTATTTATGATGACCTGGATGTAGATGAAGCCGAAACACAAAGTGCATTTAGCGCCTCTCTCTGTCACGACCTTGGGCTATTGCAACTTGATAAAGCCAACCTCGAACTTGAGGAAGGCCCCGGTTATTACGAACACGTAAATTTCTCTGCAGATTTGCTGCGGGCGCTCGGTTTTGATGAAGCTTGCTGTAAAGCAGTTCGAGAACATCACGAGCACCTTGACGGCAGCGGCCAACCCCGCGCGCTGGTCGGCAGCCAACTTTCTCATGCCGGCCAATATATTCACCTCCTCGACAGCTTGTATCGCTTGTACGCAGAACACTTTCGTCCACGACAAAAAGCGTTAAGCGACACGATTCCCATTATCGAAATGAATTCGTTTTCGCATTTTGGATTTACTGCGAAAGCGACAATTAACGTATTAAATCGTGGAGCATGCAGCCCGGGTACCGTCATTGCTCCCGAAGTTTTGCGCCCACTCGTACAGGATATTCAGACCCGCTATCACTACATCGCCTTCGCCAATGGCGTAATACAGGACTTCACCCGCGCGGTGGGCTTCCGTCACGATGATAAGGATTTATTTGGCCTACAGAATTGTTTTATTCACATCGCGCTTACGCTGGATAAATCCACACTCCTCAACCCCGCTTATATGCGCTGGCTGGACCATGTGGTAAACAGCGGAATTGAACGCGAGCATCACTTGATTGAGGTCGCTTTCCTGATGACCAATGAGGTGCTGTTTCACCTCGAAAAATTTAAAAACCAACTGACGATTTATAAACAAACCTGCAAATCTGCACCCGTTAAATCCCAGGTAGAATCCACTCTTGAAAAACTCCAGTCCCTCCCGCTACCGGACATGACCAACCTGCAATCCGTTTTATAGTCGCCCATAAAAAAACACCCGCTTGTTAGCGGGTGTTTTGTGCGTTTTTAGACTTATTCGTTTCCAGAGTTATTAGGATTATCTGTTCCTTGATTACCCGTGTTATCCGTTCCACCACCCTGACCGGGATTGGTTTCATCACCATGCCCTGAGTGATTGTTTTGCGAAACACACTCCAGATTGATGTTCGTTTCGAACTGGAAGTTCGATTGCGAGGTATGACGCTCGGCAAAGAACAAGTCGAAACTATAGGTATTGCCGGGCTCGATGCCGAGGTTGTGCGCGTAGTCATCAAGGCTAATGCTTCTTTCGATCGCGCCGTGCACACCTCCGATATCGATTGCGAGAATTCCATTAATAAATAACCACAAGTCATCGTCACCACGGAAAGTAAAGACTTCTCCACCTTCGTAGTAAAACTCCATATGCGTTTCCAGCGTGAAGTAGAAATTGTGCTGGAAGCCCGGCGTATTACCCCACCCCTGCCCATCCAATGGGAAGAAATTGTGGTTGCTATAGCGCCAGATATTCCCGCCCTCTTCACGTGTAATCTCGAGAACGTGAGGAATTGTAATATTGACGTCTTCGACATCGCGGTACCACTGGTCAAAGTATTCACGGCCATTGGTTGTGGCTGTCACGTAGTCACTGGCGTATACCGGCAGGTTGTCGTAGCCAAGGAAGGGTTCAACTATGCCTGGATCTTCCTCGATATGGTACTCAAAGTCCGGATGAGACATCTTGAAGTCGCGCAAGGTGACCGGCACAAAACGACTGGTTTCTGTGGACAAGTTGCACTCTTCAGGCTCAGGTTCCGGTTGTGGCTCGGGCTCAGGTTCTGGCTGCGGTTCGGGCTCAGGTTCCGGTTGTGGCTCGGGCTCAGGTTCTGGCTGCGGTTCGGGCTCAGGTTCCGGCTGTGGCTCGGGCTCAGGTTCTGGCTGTGGCTCGGGCTCAGGTTCTGGCTGTGGCTCGGGCTCAGGTTCTGGCTGTGGCTCGGGCTCAGGTTCTGGCTGTGGCTCGGGCTCAGGTTCTGGCTGCGGCTCGGGCTCAGGTTCCGGTTGTGGCTCGGGCTCAGGTTCTGGCTGTGGCTCGGGCTCAGGTTCTGGCTGTGGCTCGGGCTCAGGTTCTGGCTGTGGCTCGGGCTCAGGTTCTGGTTGTGGCTCAGGCTCAGGTTCTGGTTGTGGCTCGGGCTCAGGTTCTGGCTGTGGCTCGGGCTCAGGTTCTGGTTGTGGCTCGGGCTCAGGTTCTGGCTGTGGCTCGGGCTCAGGTTCTGGCTGCGGCTCGGGCTCAGGCTGAGGAATCGGGCCCGGTTCAGGCTGTGGCTCTGGTTCAGGCTGAGGCTCGGGTTCAGGCTCAGTCGGATACTCAATTTCTTCCTCTTCTTCCTCGGGATCGATACCAGGGTCTCGGCAAATAATACGGCTCTCATCTTCATTTTCGAGCCAATCAGTACTGAATGGCGCAAACGGGAAATCCTCACCGACATGGGGTTGGCCAATACTCAGCTCTGTGTAAACGACGTCGTTGCGTGCACGCACAATCGGTGAACGGGTATCGCTGCTTGCGTCATAAACCCAAATACCGTATTGGCTGTCGATTTCACCATTAACACCATCGTTAGAACAAAATTGTGACACCCCGCTTTCAACGTCAGAACATTGAGACCAGGCCAACAGTAAACGACCGGTGCCATCTCGATAGGGGGAAAGAGAACTAAACCACCCTGCTTCCGAAGGTTGGCCGGGGTAGAGGTTTGCTTCTGCAGTGGTGATAGATTCAGGGGCGAAACTTGCGAATACCGAACTCAATCCCTGCGTATCCGGGCTCGCGAGACTCACCGCGCTGCCGCCCATAAATTCACTGTATTCATGTTGAATGACAGCCATTAAACGACCGTCTTCCGCTTGTACCAGTTTATCAATGGTCAAGAACTCTTCATCAGAACCCTGAACGGTATGGGTGCCGTAAAGTTGCTCCAACTCACTGCCATCCGCCTGGATGCGCAGAATCGAATAATGGTTACTGGCCAGGGCGGGGCCAACAGGCGTCTCAATGGTGTAAGCACACAATTCACCATCTTCCCAGGAGTCTGGTTTGGTTAAACCGAGAGTGCTTTCTTCTATGCTGGCCGGTGCCAGAAAATTATCCGGCTTGCTCACGGCGTTGCTGCTTCCACATTGAGGGAGCAACTTATAACTGCGCGACCAACGAACGAAAGCAATTCGTCCATCTTTAAGCGTGGTTGTTGACGTGTCGTGATTGCTGCCGTAAGTCAACTGAACAATATTTTCGCCTTGCGCCGTCATCGAGTGCAGCAAGGACGGCTTTTCACTTGGACCAACTTTCAAACAATTTTCATTTTCCTGAACGAAACGTTCAACCGCGCTATCGGGGTTACCGGCCGCCCGATCTGTAGAAAATACAATATTGCCTTCGAGCGTATAGGTCGGGTTGGTATCCTGCCCTGTGTTGGCAATGTCATCGTCCTCGATGATACGACGCAGGGTTTTGGTCGCGAATTCGTACTCGTAAATATTCCAGCTATTGTGCTTTTCATTGCTCGCTGGTCCGTGCGCGGCGAAAAGGACAGTGCTGCCATCTCGCGAGACGTTCAAATCCTTCACGTCGTAATCAGTACCGCCAAAATACGCGCCCAGCACATCGGTTTCCAGGGAGTCAACCGCGATGCCATCGCGGTGAACCAGTTTTGCGCCGGGAGAAAAACGGTAAGGAGAGCTGAGGTCCAGAGGTGTCGCTTCAGAGGCATTGAGCTTTTCAGCAAATTGCTCAAGCTGGGCTTCTGCCGTTTTTTGAATGCTGCGTTCAACATAGGCAAAAGAGGTGGAGACAGTAAAGTTGGAATCCGCGCTCAATTTGGCATCCGCAGACGCTGCGCCGCCCTCGGAATCACCGCCCGAACAGGCTGCAAGTGCCCCCAAGCTTATAACCAAAAATACGATTTTTAGTTGTTTAAATAACGCGTTCATAAGTCTTCACCGTCGTTGTATTTTGTTACTGCTGCGCGATCTAAAAACCGCTACAAAACTGACTCCTACAGGCATATCCTGGCACTTTGGTCTTTTCTTATACGGTAACGGCTCACATTTTGGGCCTGGGAAAATGTGCTCGAGACAACAGTTTTAATATTTCTTTTGTTTATTAAAACGAAGGAGACGACGAGGCGGCGATTTTTTGACTTAAGGTTATAAGCGCCGCCAATGAGGCCTTAGCTGGGGAGGAATAATATGGTGTATTTCACTGAGGTGGCCGCCACTTCCTTGGCGCCAAAATTTGCCTGGCGTATCTTTTCGAGGATCTCCTGCTCAAGGCTGGTCACACCTAATTCGCTGGAAATCAGCTCCAGGTCCGTCACTTCACCGTTGGGCTGGATGACCAGACGGAAGGTAAATTTACCCGCAAGCTCGGGGTTTTGTCGCAACGCAATTTGGTAAATCGAATTGGTACGGCTTTTAGTATGCTCAAGGGTCCTGCGAATACTCTCCATATCCCGCTTACCCGCCTGAAACCCACCAAAAGCAGCCCGCGAACTGCCGCCTGTGCCGCCCGCCGGGAGAACGTCTTCCACGACCAGAGAGCTGTGCTCAGCAAGTGCAATAGCATCGCTGCGCATATCAGCATCATCAACATCAACGCCACTGCCAACTCGTGTTTCGGCATCTTGACCAAGTACTTGTTTCGCACTGTGTTCAACACGGCCCGCATCCGATTTACTGACGTTTTTATTTTGTAAACGTGTCATATCGAGCGACGCGCGCAGAGAATTTAATTCACTGGATAAACCGCTCAAGCCTTGTGCCGCGGCAAAATCTTCTTTTTGATCAACAACGGGCGCGGGCGCAGAAACGGCCACATCACTTTTGGGGCGTTCCTGAACCACGGGTTTTGGCTTGGGTTTGGGAGGTTCAACCGGTTTGGGGGCTTCTTTCGGTACCTCTACGATTTTCGGCTCTAACACAATTTTAGTTTTGACAACGGGTTCATCAGGTTCAACATAATCCGTCTGTAACTGTGGAAGAAACGAGAAGACCAGAATTAATAATAAAAAGGGAATGCAGACACGCTTGAGCCATTTTTTAAATTTTTCTTCCTGCGCGGCATCTTCCTGCCACGGCAGTGCGAGATCAAAGGCCTGGGCTTCTAAATACTGAGCCATATTACCCCCCGGACCCAAGGTTGGCAGCCAATTGACTGGGCTGTTGATAAGCACCTTTAACCGTTTGGTTCACTGCCAACGAAATGTTGCGCAAATCATTTTCCTGGCAGGTCTCCATAATACTTTTTATTAAAATATAAGGGACTGACTTATCACCAAGCACGGCGACAGACATACCTGCGCGTTTTTCAAAACTGTTCAGCCCGCCTTTTTTCTCCTTGTAATTTTCTGCGTACTCCGCCAGTACTGCCGACAATTCCGGAATGACCTTACCCGGGTTTTGAGCAATAAGCTCATCAATTTCGCCAATTAATTTATTTTCAAACCACAGCTTATCTTCTTCGATAATTATCGCGACTTCCTTGTGTGGCGCAGTCCCCACATTGGAGTCGGGCAAACTGACAAATTTGGCATTCTGGATTTTTTCAGCTTCACCCGAATTCAATAGCAGGAAGAAAACAAGGATGGTGAAAATATCCATCAAAGAGATCAGACTCAATTTGGCAATCGGGCTGCTCTTTTGTTTTTGGTAAAAAATGTTAGAACTTAATGAATTCACCGACTTACCCCTTCTTACCTGCTTTCTTTTCAGCATTGTCGAGAGAAATCTCGGGAAACAGTTCTATTTCCACGAGGCTCGCCGCCACTGTCGTTTTATAGGACTTTACCGTTTCCATTGTCGAAACCAGATCCTGATAATTTACGTCCGCTTCTGAAAGCAGAAGAATGTCGTTCTTTTCATGTAGCTGTTGCTTTACTTCCTGCAATACTCGCGAAAGCAATACATAATCATATATCGCCTCACCTTCGACCTGCTTTTTCGGGATTTCCTGGATGAGCGTATTTTCAGGGTAGTAAACCTGGAAACCCTCGTCAGCAATGACAACTTCCAACTGGCTTTGCGCGTTTTCGCCGGTTGCTTCACCACCGGTTAATTCGGGCAAGGATATTTCCAGCACAGTTATCTGTGTAAAGGTCATACTCAAAAGAAGAACAGGTACCAACACAATCATAAGATTGAGAAAGGACGTCACATCCAATTCGGCCTGGTCTGTTCCGCTGAGGTTTTGCGAATATTTCATAACAAACTCTTCAGTGTGTATCAGGTCGCAGCGGGCAACTCATCGCCACCAATGACATTAACGCTCTCGCGTTCTTGACCGGTATCTTTTTCGATATAGCGTGTGATGCCGGCTTCGATCAAGCGGTGCAAGGTCATAATATTCAGGAACTTGACTGCAGACATTTCGACGCTGCGCACAATCGCTGAGGTTTTGTTTTGCAACATGGCATGCAAGATCAACAAGGGAATTGCTGCAATCAAACCGAATGCTGTGGTGTTCATCGCAACCGAAATCGAATTGGAAAGCAATTCAGATTTTTGGGCCGGGTCTGCTTGAGCCACTGCGGTAAACGCACCGATCAAACCAATAATGGTACCCAAGAGGCCAAGCAAGGTTGCAACGTTTGCCAACACTGCCAGATAACCCGTACGTTGCTCAAGTCGCGGCATGGTTTCCAGCATCCCTTCATTCATGGAGTTTTCAATATCAGCTCGCTGTTTGGATACCTTCATCATATCCAGACCACAAGCAATAATGCGTGTGACAGGCGCCTGGTTTTCACGCGTGTACATATGCATTTTTTCCAGGTCTGTTGTCCGCAACAAGGGAAGGAAATCCTCAAAGGCCTTGATATTGCGCATTTTCTCACGCGTCAGGAACAGCCAGCGTTCAATGGCAATTGCCACTCCGACTGCCAACACGAAAGCGATGGGGAAAATAAAAAATCCCCCATCCTTAAAAAAGTTGGTAATTACATTGTAAAATTCGCTCATTTTTTTACACCCTATTTAAATTGTTACGTAAATAGTTACGCTATATACGGAATACAAACTAGTCTGTATTTTCCATATTCATGTCTTCGTAAATATTGATGGATCGCACCATCACATCACGATCAATGAGTTGCAAGGTCGCATCATGCTTTTGTTGCATATCCCACTGTAATTTATCTGGCGTCGATGTACCCTGCCACGGAATAAAGTAAGAAATTGCCGGTTGTTCCTTATCGCCCGTCAGCAAGGATTCAAGAACCACATCAGCATCATTGGCTGTGACTTTTTCCTTATCCTCTTCTGCCTGGAGATTCAATGCCAGAAGCATCACACTTGTAAACACTACCAGAGACTTCATCGCGAACCTCGTTTTCTTGTTCAGTCTTACTTTATTCACCTTCTCACCCTACTTAGCGACCAGTAAGCTCGTATCAGTAATATGTTCCAAAGGCAAACCAAGCGCTAGACCGGTCCGACCTTGCAATTCCTGCAACCAGGAAACCACTTTGGCATTCTCTTCTCCGTGAAGATAAAGATAAGCTTCCATATGCTTTTGCGCACGAATCGGTAGATTCAAATACAAATCGTAGAGTACGGCCAAATTCAAATGCGCTTCAGCAGAATCCGGCCAAAGTGCTAACAACTGTACATAGGTATTTTGCGCAGCCATAAATTGGCCCTGTAGCCTTTGTACATAAGCGATTCGTAGTAGTGCGTTAATATTTTTGTCATTAACGTCAAAGGCTTTTGCAAAATAGTCGAGTGCTTTTTGTGACTCACCTTTTTCCAATGCGATATCGCCGAGCATCACCCAGGGGCCAGAAATACTGTCATCTGCCTTGGCCAGGGCGATAAGTCTTTCCTCAGCAAGATCATAATTCTTTGCTTTGAATGCCTTGCGTGCTTCAATAAAAGCGGCAACGGAACCTTTATTGATGCGACTACGTGTTATGTAAGGATTGTCACTTTTTTCATAAGGGAGATACTTGCCATCATCACCTTTAGTTGCAACAGGCAAATAATCGAGCGAGCCGAGCAATTGGAACTGCTCATCACCGTCACTCGCGACTGTTTTGACTTGTTGCGCACCACAGGCTGTCAAAAGTACCGCCAAAGACACACATAGCATCAAATAGGCAAGGGGTTTACAACATGCATTAACGAATTTCATCGCCATAACTCACCAGAATTTCTGTTTTTGCGTAACGTTCAGGATAAAGAACGGCAAGTTGTGCAAAACTTTGCTCTATCCACTTGTCAAACTCACCATCCCAGGCACGTTGCACATTGGCGGTATAAAGCTCAACAGCCAATTGGTCCATAGGGAGGGCTTGTTCCTCAATAATCGATTTGTAAAGTTGTCTATCCGCGTCACTCAAACCCGATGGCGCAGGCGCTTTACGTAGGTCCGCAGCTAAAGCCTGATACAAGTTGGCAATTTTGTACCCGGACTCCGTCACGTATTCTAAAAGTTGGGAGTCAGCAGCTGCCTGATAGTATTTTGATGCCTTCTCCAGAGAGTCCTTGCGTTTGGCAATACTTTCGACAATGGGCTGCCTTAATTTTCTGGAACGAAACTGCCGATCGTAGTAGTCCCCGTACGTAATATTTGCCCAGGCCGCCAGCCAGGTACTCCTTGCATTTTGCTTCGCGCCAGCCGTCCGATGCCCTTCAATTATTCGTCGTAGCCAATATTGTTGTTTGCCATCGTCTTTTAAATGCCCGTAGTTGAGTGCGAGCTTATAGCGCGCCTCCATGCGGGTTTCAAAAGGTTCTTCATAAGCGTGCGCATATTTCTTATAAGTGGTAATTGCCTTTTCGTAATGCCGCGCATTTTCATACATATTGGCTGCGAGGAATAAGGCCTCCCGGACCACAACTTCATCGCTGTCGTTTTCAGTTAAAAAGATATAGGCATCGGCAGCGAGTGACCAATCCTCATTATTCTCATAGGCTGAAGCGAGCTTTCGCGGAAATTCTGCTGCCAATTCATGGTCCTTGAATTGGCTATTCAATTCTTGTAACTCGCGAATTGCTGCAGGCCAATCCTGCAATTGCATCAGCAAGACAGCGGCATCATATTGTGCTGGCACCCGACGCTTTGAATCTGGACTCAGACTTTTTATTTTCAACAATTCCGCGATCGAGGCTTCAATACTGCCCTCATTTACTAGCACTTCAGAGTTCTTGTAAATTGTAGTTGCCAAGCGCTCCGAGATTTTAGAAAACTCTTCACTCTTTTTACTAACCAAATTTCGCTGATTCAAATAGCTCGCTTCCGCTTTGGGATAGTTTTCCAATTTAAACCATGAATGCGCAAGAATACCGTAAGCCGTTTTTTTCAGACTGCGATCGAGTTCAGTATTCGATGCCAATAACGCATCAGTAATACTGATAGCGCGTTCATATTGGTCGAGACTGAACATGTATTCCGCAGCATTGGTTAACACCGCTGGCGAACGCTCGTCGGTATGGAATGTTTCGGCAAATCGCAGCATGGATTCCACAGCTTCCGCTTGCCATTTTTTTGCTGCGCTTTTTTTACCGAGTGCCGCAATCAATTTTTGGTAACTGATAATTGCCGCGTACCCCGCATCCGGGCGATGCTCTTCAGCGCTTTTACCCTGCGGCTTATAAGCCACTAATTCGTATTCCGTGAGTGCTTCTTCATAGCGGTCGGCAGCGAATAAAACTTCTGCCAGGCGATATCGCTTCTCATCAATTTTGTCATCACTTGCAAAGCTCGCAATGTATTCGCGGTAATAATTGGCAGCCTGATTGTAAGCAACAATCGCCTTTGTACGCTCTCCTTTGGCTTTATTACGAATAACGCTTGTGTCTTTGTCCTCATGTAGCGCGATTTTTTCAGTCAACTCTTCCACTTCCCTGGAATACGCCTGACCTTCACTGTGAAAGTGAGCGGCCAATACATTCAGATAGGCCCTCAAGGAACTATCAATTTCCTGCTGATTAAATGCCGTTTTACTGCGGTAGTTAGAATACAAGCCATAGGCCGAAACGAAACGCGCTTTTTCTTCGAGGGCTTGTTCGGGAAAGCTGCCTTTTTCCAATGCCGCTATTACCATGTTATGTAACACTGGCGCACGTTTATCTTGTGGATAAACATTCACAAACGCCTTATAACTTTTTACAGATTCGCCATAAAGCTCCTTTTCGAGGTAGTAATCACCAAGATCCTTGTAAACCATCCACACATAAGTTTGATTAGCCAAACCATCAAGGCTTGGAATGTGATCGGCACCCCCAAGTTTATCCAGGGCCAAACTCATCGAGTGCAAGGTATCATCGGCTACAGGACGCTCTGCTTTACCGAGTGCATCCAGATCTTCAACACCGGTCAGGTATTCCTGTAAAACAATGGCAAAGGTTTGCAAGCTTTTGTCATATTGAAATTGCTTGTAGTAACACCAGGCCAACATATAACGTGCGTTTGTCCAGAGTTTTTCATTCGCCAGCCTGGTGACTGCAAGATAGGCTTGCTCAGCTTTTTTATACTCCTGCAAATTGAAGTGGATATCAGCCTTGCGAAACCAGGCTTCTGCAATATGGGGATACCAGGGGTGCACCGTTGTCAAACGCGAAAGCATTTTTAATGCTTCGTCGGTTTGTCCTTCCATATCGTAGGCTTTAGCGAGCTGATACAACACTTCGGCGTTGTCGGGTGAATTGGGGTATTTTTCAAGAATCTTTTTATATTCTTTAATGGCTTCAAGGTAATAGCTCTTGCGGTTTTTACCCGTTGTTTGCTCCTGTACACCCTCCATCATATAGACATCAGCGATTCGACGTTCGATTTGCTCTTTTAACTGCTTGTCTTCAAACAAGTCCAGCAATTCCTTGTATTCCTCGCGCACTTCTTCATGGCTAAGTTTGGCCACTTCGATTTCTTTTTCTTCTTTGGCTTTGTATTTCAAATCGCCAAGTGTACTCTGGCGGGTGTTCCCGCCGCACGCCACCAGGGTAAGCCCAAGGACGCTGAATAAAATAACTTTCACCGAACTCATAAATTTTGCTCCCCAAGCTGTTCGAGATTCAAGAGGGTATTATCATAGAGACGCGCTTTAGCTAAACGAGATTGAGCGAGGTAATACCCCATTCTGTCTTCATGCTTATCCAGCTCTGCGTTCACGATACGACGCATAACCGGCTCTAATTTTTCAATATAATGGCCAGTCTGCTTTAATCGAAGCTCAACGTCTTTATGTTTAGCTTTTACGTCCGCAAGGTAGTTTTTGGGATGTTTATAGGCAAACTCAACGCCCGACAATACCCGTGCTTTTTCTTCCAATAATTCCAATTCCGATTCAGTGGATTGCAAAAGCGCATCCATACGAACCTGTTCTTTTTCGTCAAGCGTGAGCGTGTAGAGTCGTAGGTCACCTGAGTCTTCCAGGAATTTATCGCTCAAGGCTTTTTTACGCGCCAGGGTATCCTTGACTTGATCTGACATCGAGCGATTACTGGCAGCTTCCAGTATTAATAAATGCTGTTCTGCCTGGCTTTTCCAGTAGCGCAGATTATCCTCAAGCGCATATAAATCGGCTAGTTCACGCAAGGTTTCATTGAATTCATTGCTGGCCATCAAATCAATAAGAAAGGGCGTTAGCTTTTTGTAATCGACGGAAGGGCGTGTACCGTACCAATCCTCTTCATCCTTAATCGCTTCAAGGTTTGCGATAAACTCCCGCGGCACATCCAATAAATCAATAGCCTTGCGCGCTTCACCAACAAGTTTTAAGCCAGAGCGAAATTCTTTCTCTGCTAACAAATTACTCTTCAATGCCAGCCGCGGGGCACCCTGCTGTTCATATAGGTGAGCTAACAAGACCTTCGCTTCCTGAACTTCGGGAATGGCGATTGAACGGCTGTTCAATATTTCGAGTGCCGGGATGGCCTCGTTGTAATGCTGTAGTTTGATTGCCGCCCAGGCATACGAGAGCAACGCACGATTGGAGTACAAACCACTGGTTCGAATATTTCTCAAATAAAACCAGGCTTGACCAACATGACCGGTTTGCAAAGCCAGTTGTGCCAAACCATGTTTTGCACGGTCGGCCAACACCAGCATTTCTTCATTCAACCCAGTATAGTCCGCGACCTCTTCAAGATTGGTAACCGCTTCCGTTAGGTGACCCGAACTCAAATGCGAAATGGCAAAATTAAAGAGTAGATAAGGGTAAGCGGGGTTATCTTTTGACAAAGCCGCAATCGCACTTTTTTCGGAGTCGAGGTGGCTGCCATCATTGCGAATCAATGTGGCTAAGTAGTGGTAGTCAAAATGTAAGTCCTTATCGACTTCGCCAGCGATCTTATCCAGCGCGTTGTAGGCTTTCTCTTGTTCAGACTTGTTGTAGTAGAGTTTGGCCAGGAAATACCAGATGCGATTGCGGGTGCCATCTTCCATGGGAATATTTAAACTGGACTGCAATCTTTTTTCAGCGGCGTCGGGCATCCCATAAGACACCATCATGCCGCCTTCTAACATGCGCCCTTTCGCAGTCAAGGCATCACTGTTGCCAAGCTCGGCCGCGTAATCATATTCTACGAGGGCCGCGAAGTAGTCTTGCTGAAAATAGTCGAAAAGAACGACGCCAAACTCCAGCTCGCTACGACTTTTTATGTGTGTATCAAAAGGACGTGCCGTAACAGGCACACTCAGGGTAAGAACGAACAGCCATAGAAAAAAAAACACAGCGAAACTGTGTTTTTTGCTGCGCCTGATTTGGCGGCAACTTGACTGTGTATTGGCACGAAGCATTACGTCTCCACCCTACTACCATTGATTTAGCTTAAATGCGGGCTCTTGCGTTGTTTCGTCATCCGTAATTAACAACTCGAGGTACTGGCTACCAGGACCTTTCTCTAATTCTAAGTTAGCAGCTCTTTTGTAAGCTCGCCCGTTAAAACCCAAGCCCGTGTAAAAAACTGTTACGCGGTGCTTACCTTCGCTTAAATTTGTCATATAAAGCTTTTGCACCCCGCCATTCAACAGCGCCAGGCGCTGTTTTTCTGAATAGATGTGCGTAGCGACAAAGCGACCGTCGATCTTGACCTTGATCGACTCCAACTGGAAGAACTTACCGGAGTTAATTGTGACAAAAATCGTGAAACGCGTATTTGAAGGAAATAACATATTTTCCTCAAGCAGGCGTAATTCCTTGTTCAGGCCGATCACTTCCTTCTTGAGGCTTTGAATTTCGCTCGAAATTTGAGCAATCGAAGACTTTTCCTTATTGGCTTCTGTTTGCCCCTCCTTAAAATCGACCTCAACGCCTTCAGTCCAGTTATCTACACGCGCGACTTCCTGGTCTTGCGCCCACACAGGCAAAACCAGACAGAATGAGAACAGCGTCACTATTTTTAACAAAGGGTTTCGAAACGGAATAAACAAGCTCACGCTCCTGAATAATAATTGTCTAACAATATTCAAAACTATTTATACTCAAGCGCAAGCGAGAGGTTGTGAGTTCTTGATTAAAACCGTACCTGTATCACAATTATTTTGTTGGATTTTGCGGATCGCTCACAATTTTTAAACACCAATAAAACACTTACGAACGGGAGACTATGTTGAAAGCGCTGTCATTTTTTATGGCTTTGAGCCTGGTTTGCTGCCCTTTTTCCCTGGTTTGGAGTCAAAACACTGGCGAAAACACCCCGCCCCCGGTGCGGGTTGTTGAACCTGACAAAAAAACCGATAGCGCCCATGCGGCGATTCGCGATACCGAACGCTATGAATTCGGCATCTATACCGGCCTTCTATCCGTCGAGGATTTCAATACCAACCCGCTACTTGGTTTTGCCTTTGTTTATCATGTAAATGATAATCTTTTCGCTCAAGTAAACTACGGCAGCTCGAAAGTTTCACGGGCGACTTTTGAGGATGTGGCGGATCAAAACTTCCTCTCTTCTGGCGATCGTCGCTTTAACTACCTCACGCTAAGCGGTGCATGGCAAATTATGCATGGTCGCTCTTATTACCGCACAACGGGCAAATACAATTCAGGGTTTTATTTAACTGCCGGGCTCGGTAATGTCGAGTTTGCGGGTAATTCTGAGTTAGATATCGTTGTGGGGGCCAGCTACCGTATTATTCGTACCGATTGGTTGGCCTTGAATTTTGATTATCGTAATCATATTTTTAGCCGTGAGTTTATTGGTGACGACAAACAAACCATGAACAATGAGTTTGTTTTAGGGTTTAACTTTTTCTTTTAAATTTCTCGGCTTTTTTCAACCTGGCTCCATATCCAGCACTCTCCCCTATACACCCAGCTCACTTTGTTGGGATTCCTTTTCAAGAGCTAGTTGCTTGAATACCTCATCACCAGGTGGGGCCTACCGAAAACTTTCGGGCTAGGGAAGATCCGGGCCGCGTTCAGCCGAAGGAATTACATGGATGTATTTATGTGTTTTCGCAAAGGGCCTTCTTGTGATTAATGATCTTACGCAACAAACCAACTTAAAGCCTAACATGAATCATTCATGGTAAACGCAAAGAACCGCTTTGTGAGAGGTGATCCTACGAAAAAACAAAATTAGAGAAATAATTAGAAAAGAAAGGAAATACCAGCACTCACCTGCGTATTGTGCGTGTTTTTATCTTCTTCAAGTAGAGAAGACTTAAAAATATGATCACGAAAATCCAGGCTCAAAACATAACGTCGCTTGAGGGCAAATTGGTACCCGGTGCCGATCGTGATTGTAAAATTGTTCTCGCCACCAAACTCGGTTTCACCCGCGCCAGCCACTAAATAAAGGGAAGAAATTGCAGATTCCGGCCCGTCCCCAAAAAATTCAGCCTGAAATAGATTGTAGCCTAACAGGAAATCGTAATGGGAAAAGGTCCGATTGCTGCCCGCAAAACTCGGCCCCTGACTCAATTCAAAAGAGGAATAGGACGCGTCCGCTTGCAAGTAGTTAAACTGCAGGAAAAAATCCTCCGAAGCTTTGAAGCTGCTTTGCACACCAAATGCAAGTTCACTGCGGTAGTCCTGAATACTGAGAATACCCGCATACACGCCCACTGAGAAAAACTCGCGATCAAATTCGAGGGCTGCCTGATCCTTGTTGTCCTGCGCAAGAGCTGCGCCCGACAATAAACTGATTAGAAGAAGGTATTGAAGCCTAAATACCATGTTCGCATTTCCTCGTTTACTGTATCGACTTCGACGTCGAAAGTTTTGTATTCCGCTTTTATTAAAAAGTTACGGCCAACGTAATAATTTAATCGCAAACCGTAATGCTGATAATCCGATGTGCCCAATTCAATAGGGGTGAGCTCCGGTTGGGATTCCACATCCAACTGGCCCGTGCCGAATATGATGGCAGGAGACCAGCGGTTTTTGCTGAAAGGCTCAACCACGAGGTTCAGACTGGAGTAGGAACCCTTTGTCTCGGGTGCAAAATAGCGCGCCGTTTCGGCTTCAATCACAAACCACGAAAGCGGGCGATATCCAATGTTGGCTTTTATTGTGTCTGCCCCGTTCAACCCTCCACTGCTGAATTGACCGGTACTGAATCCCACTTGCCAACCACGATTAAGGTAATCACCGTAACTAACGGAGGGGAGATCGGCAGGTTCACCGCTCGCCTGCATGGTGCGCGCGATTTGTGATTCTGCAACCCAACCGACACGCCCATTGGCAGCGCGCACTTCATACCAGCCCGGTTGACGCACTAAAACTTCTACGCGCTCCCCCTCTTCAATCACAAAAAATACGGGATAGCCGCGCCCGGGGCCACTTCGCATTTCAAGATAGGGGTCAATAACCTCAAGGCTTCTCGCCTGGGGCTGGCCGTCAACGCTGGCCGATTCTGAATTTTGACCTTCCTGCGCCCCGGCGAAGGGCAAGATATTTAACAGGATAATTAAAAAACAGGTCTGTACGGCTCTCATTTCCTCACCAGCTAACTTGAGTGTTTGGGTGCCTACATTCTAGCGCTTGCAGCATGGCGTGTGGATTGCAGGCTGGCTTTAATTCCTACAAATGCCTCCTGAATCACAATTTCCGCGACTTTTTCGGCACCAGAAACTGTTTCAGAATGCATTCGCAAAGTACTCACTGCTCTTTATAATGGCAACAAAGCATTCAATAATTCATCACTAACACGCCCTTGCCCATGCTAATTCATTCCTTTTTCCCAATACGCTCGATTCAATACCTGCTAGCCATTTGCGCAGCTGTCGCCAGCCTTTCCTGTACGAAACAGGATGCGGCATTGCCGTCGTACGACATTTCTGAAAGGCCGAGAGTTATTCGCTCGGTTCTGGATGGTGAAATTCGTATTCTCTCGATTGCCTTTCCTGACAATGTCTGGCTTGCCTACTCAACAGAGAAAGCTCAGGTGTTTAAGCTTTGGCGAGGAGAATTACTGCTGGAGGGGCCTGTGTACACCCAGGCACATGGCCCACAGCCGCAGAGCCAGGGCAAAGTGTATTACGACATGGACGACCAGCATTGGCAACTGGAACAAAGCGACAGCACAATCACCGTTGATGCAGTCTATGATGGCCACATTTTCGAAGGCGAAACTTTCGCCCTGCTCTACCATTTCAAACATGGCGACAAAAATATAGAAGTCCGCGAATACCCGGTGGTCAAACGGGAAAACGAGGTGCTGGTTTTTGAACGTCTATTCAAGATTCAGAACCTGGACGAAGGTGAGACCTTACGCCTGGGTGAATTTGCATTTGGCAACGGAGAAAATCGCACACAAACGCACTTCGACAGTTTTGAACAAAAAGGGCCTCAAAAAATCGCTGCCGAACACCCTGGCGAAGAACACATTGCCGGCAGTGATTGTGTAAGTTGTCACAACCCCAGGGTCGACACAGTCGGCCCTTCCTATGAAAAAATTGCACAACGCTACGACGATTCAACAGCAAATCGTGCACGCCTGAAAAAGAAAATTCTCGAAGGTGGAAGTGGCACCTGGGGCGAAGCCTTTATGACACCACATCCGGATCTTTCGGATGATATTGTCGACAGCATGCTTGATTACATCTTTTCTCTTCATATACAAACTGACAAAGTGGAACAAAGTTGGACGCTCGGCATTGACGGGCATGCGCTTGCTTTTTCAGAAAAATTGCAGGGAGAACCTGAACAAGGCTGGTTGGTATACAAATATTTACTCGACAGCACGCAACTTTCCGCCGAAGACATTCTGGCTCTTCAGCCCTACCTGGTGGCACATGCACCGACTTTACACTTTACCGAAATGCCGCATTTCGGTCAGCGCCAGGAAAATTTTGCCCTACGTGCGCGTACCATACTGAATATCGATAAAGAGAAAACACTCAAACTCCGATTAATCAGCGACGATGGCTCAGCGCTTTTTCTGAATGGCGAAAAAATTATTTCAAACTGGGGCTTTCACGGGCCGGAGCCTGAAGACGCCGAGCTGGTTTTAAAACCCGGAACACATCAAATTGATATTGTACTTTTACAAGCGGGAGGCGGTGCTGCACTCTCACTACAATGGGAAGCCAATGGGGAAATGGCTCTTTTCCCCGCAAGTGAAACGCGACTCAATCAAGAGACTGCGCTCGAGGTTTACCCGCGAATTACTGACACAAAAATCGTAAAATCCATCCCCGGCGATACACTGCCTTTAAATGATGTCCACCCGTCCTTTTATCTTTTTCAGGCGAGACCCGAATCGTTTCAACCCATGGTAGGCGCATTGGACCTCTTACCTGATGGCCGTCTCGTTGTTTCAACCTGGGATACAGAAGGCGGCGTTTACCTGGTTGAGAATTACTTACAAAGTGATCCACAAAAAATACAGGTGAAACAAATCGCTTCTGGTCTCGCTGAACCGCTCGGCTTAAAAGTCGTCGACAACGACATTTATGTTATGCAAAAGCAGGAGCTGACAAAACTTGTCGACCTGGATGGCGACGAAATTATCGATCTCTATGCCTGTGTAAGCAACGATTGGAGCGCAACCAGCAATTTCCACGAATTTGGTTTTGGTATTCATTATGAGAACGCGCATTTCTATATTGCACTCGCGACTGCAATCTTACCGGGCGGGGCCAGTGCACAGCCGCAAGCACCCGATCGAGGAAAAGTATTAAAGATTGCCAAAGACGGCTCCCTCGTTGAAACCTTTGTTACGGGCTTACGAACACCCAACGGGGTTGGTACCGGGATCGATGGTAAATTTTTTATTACTGACAACCAGGGGGACTGGCTACCCGCAAGTAAAGTAGTGGAAATTACCGAAGGTCACTTTTATGGAGCACGTTCGGTTGACCCGGAGGGAACCAAAAACATTCAAGAGACCTTGCCTGTTGTGTGGTTGCCACAAGATGAGATTGGTAATTCACCAGGCGAACCGATTCACTTCAATGTCGGGCCCTACCAAAATCAGATGTTACATGGCGAAGTGACCCACGGCGGCTTAAAGCGCGTTGCGGCCGAGCGCATCAATGGCCGTTTGCAAGGCGCGGTATTTCGGTTTTCACAAGGGCTTGAAGCAGGTGTCAATCGCTTGCAATGGGCACCGGATGAAAGTCTTATCGTTGGCGGCATTGGCAACCCCGGCAACTGGGGCCACAAGGATAAACTCTGGTACGGCTTGCAACGCCTTGTTTACAACGGCCAAAGCACGTTTGAAATGCTCGCCATTTCTTCACACAGTAACGGTTTTGAAATTCAATTCACGGAGGCCATCGCCGAGGGTCAAAATGTTTCTGCTGAAGATTTTTATATCGAGCAATTTCGTTTTGTCCCAACCGAAGCCTACGGCGGCCCAAAAGTCGATTTGCAGGCATTGACGGTCAAGCATTTTAGTCTCAGTGACGATCGCACTCGGGCACAACTGGAACTTGATGGTTTAAAGGAAGGTCATGTGGTCTATTTTCGAATTCAGCGCCCTTTCCACAGCGAAAATAACCATTCGCTTTGGACGACAGAAGCCTGGTACACCTTGAACGCAATACCACAAGGTAAACCTCTTGTTCACAACCCGAAGTATCGCGTTCATCACAACGAACTCAATGAGGTGGAACAACAACAGGGTTGGTCGCTATTGTTTAACGGCAGAGACCTCTCCACCTTTCGAAATTACAATCAAACAACACGTGGGGCCGCATGGACAATTGAGAACGATAGCCTACACCTGCAAGCGAAAGCAAAAGGGGTTGATAACTGGCAAAACCCTGCTGGTGGCGATCTGGTCATTACTGAAAAACCCTATGAGAACTTCGAGCTTTATCTTGAATGGAAAGTCCAACGCAATGGCAATAGTGGCATTCTTTATAATGTTGTCGAAAATCCTGAACTGGAATTCCCCTTTCTGAGTGGACCCGAATTTCAGATTCTTGACAATAGCGGCCATCCGGATGGAAAAATTGAAAAGCATCGCGCTGGAGACAACTACGATTTAATCGCGACGCAATTTGTAACCGTCAGCCCCGCAGAAGAATGGAATCGTGCACGAATCATTGTGAACGATGGCAAGGTGCAACACTGGTTAAATGGTTTTAAACTCATTGAAACCCGCATGTGGACCCCGGAATGGGATCAACTCATCGCTGGCAGCAAGTTTGCAGATTGGCCGCATTTTGCCAAAGCACGGAGCGGTCACATAGTATTGCAAGATCACGGCGATGCCGTTTGGTTCCGCAATATCAAGATTCGTGAACTGGATTAGTTTGATTATTTTTGGCTGAACCTAGTCTACAGTCTTTTTAAATCGTGCAGCGGCAACCATCAGCCCCACCACGGTAAAGCCCATCAGCCAAAAAGCATCGTTTAACAAACCGGGAAGTTCGGCACCACGAAGGACAATCGCGCGAATCATACGCATAAAGTGCGTTGCCGGTAGCACTTCTGCAATCGCTTGCGCCGCGCCCGGCATCGCCTCGAACGGGAACATAAAACCACTCAACAAAATTGACGGTAATAGAATAAAGACCGTCATTTGCATGGCTTGCAATTGCGTTTTTGCAATTGTGGAGATAACCAAACCGATACTGAGACTCGCGGCGATAAAAAGCAGCGTCGCCATATAAATTTGATGAAGCGCGCCGATAATTGGCACATCAAACACACTGTAACCCAATGCCAGAATCAAGGTCATTTGAATAAGCCCAATCACGATATAGGGCAGAATTTTCCCGATCATCAATTCCAGCGGGCGAATCGGTGTAGTGATAAGCAATTCCAGATTCCCACGCTCACGTTCCCTTACAATAGCCGTAGACGTAAATAAAATCATGGTCATGGTTAAAATCGTACCGATTAAACCGGGAACAATATTCACTGCAGCGCGACGCGTTGGGTTGAAAAATAACGCGACTTCAAACGTGGTATGACTTTTTCCATAATCCAGTGCAGGGTCAATAAATATTTGCGATAGCGGCATACTGCGTAACGGCAAAAGAGCGGAACTGACCATAGTGTCTGAACCGTCGACCAACCATTGCCCTAACGCCCGCTCCTCGACAATCCGTTTAGCCAAATCCGGCGGGAAAACCAGTGCCGCGCGAACCTCACCGTTCACAATCGCTTTCTCTGCTTCTTGCGGTGTTGGATAACGCTCAATCACTTCGACCACCTGAGTTGCAACAACAGCCTGTTCAATAACACGCGCAGCTGCGTTATGACTCATATCAACAACGGCTATCGGAATGCCCCGCACTTCGGTATTAATTGCATAGCCAAAGAGCAACAATTGAATAATGGGAATCATTACAACCATACCAAAGGTCATACGATCACGTTTTAATTGCCGAAACTCTTTGAAGACAATGGCTTGGATACGTTTAACACTTTGAGAAAGTTTAAAAACCGGGGCAAGCTTACTCATTGCCTGCCTCCTGATCTCGCGCCACGTGTCACTTGTACGAACACGTCTTCCAAACTTGGGTTCACAAGTTGACAATGCATCTGTAAATCACTGAGGTGGTTTTTGACAAACTCGAGACTATCTTGCACACCCGGGTTCAACAAAACCCGCAAGCGAATTCCCTGTTGCGCGCTCGAACGCACTTGTTCAAGTTTTTGCAAGCGACTTTTTACCGTACGCATATCATCGGCTTCAACCTCGACAATCCGACCTGTCAGGGGTTGCAATAACTTTTTAGGTTCATCCTCAGCACAAAGTTTTCCCGCTTCCAAAATGGCAAGCCGATGACAACGCTCTGCTTCATCCATGTAATGCGTAGAAACAAGAATACTTGTGCCCTGATCACAAAGGTCAAACAATTTTTCCCAAAAATGTCGTCGGTTCTCGGGGTCGACTGCTGACGTTGGCTCATCGAGAAAAAGCAAATCCGGTTCATGCAAGACCGCTGCCGCAAGCGCGAGACGTTGTTTTTGACCGCCACTTAAACTGCCCGCCAATTGCGCTCTTAATTTATCGAGGCCATACTCACTCAACACCTGTGTAATGCGTTGCCGGCTAACCGCACCGGGCAAATTGTAAAGCTGCGCCAGAAAACGCAAGTTGCCCAACACACTCAGGTCTTCGTATAACGAAAATTTTTGTGTCATATAACCGATGCGTAAACGTAACGCTTCAGCATCCTGCGGAAGTGTTTGACCGAGAACATCGATTGTGCCTTCACTGGGAGTAAGCAGGCCGCACAACATTCTGATCGTAGTGGATTTACCGCATCCATTTGGCCCGAGAAAGCCGTAAATGGTGCCTTTTTCTATTTGCAGGTCGAGATGGTCGACGGCAGTAAGTGCGCCAAAACGCCTTGTCAGCCCCCGAGTTTGAATGGCTAAAACTGACATTCGTTTAAGGTAAAACCCGGGACGCCGTGACAGGTAAACCGGACGGCAAATCTTCTGCATCCTGCAAACTGATTTCGGCAAGGTACATTAAACGGGCACGGTCTCGCTCATTGAGCGCATAGTAGGGCGTGAACGCGGGTTCATCAGAAATCCACCGAACAGCGCCTTTAAATGTTTTGGCAACACCATCAACTTTAACCTGCATTGGTGTCGCGATGTGCAATTGCGCACGCGAAGGTTCTGGAATATACACGCGCGCAAATGGGGCGACATCGGCTAGCAAGACTGCAACTGTCGTCCCCGGTGCAACGCGCTCACCTTCGTTCCAGGGGAGCGCATCCAAGCGGCCGTCCCGCGTCGCTTCAATACTGAGCTCATCAAGCTGCAGGCTTTCAATATCCCATTCAGCGTGCGCGGCTGCGACCGACGCCTCGGCCTGGTCCAGTTCTTCCTTGCGCGTCCCATTGGTGAGCGCCAATAAATGGGTTTGTGCGGATTTTAGATTGGCGTTCGCCGAATCCCGGGCTGCACGTGCCTGATCCAGGTTCGACTGTGAGCCCAATTGTTTTTCCAGTAATTCTGCGGCGCGGATAAAGTTTTTCTCTGCCACCACAAGTTCGGCTTGCGCGCCTTCAACCGCCGCTTTTGCCGCATCGATATCTTCGATGCGCGCTCCGTTACGCAATAACTCCCAGTGCGCTTCAGCCTGTGCCAGCGCGGCTTTGGCTTTGGCCACTTTCGCCTGTTGACGACGGTCGTCCAACTGCACGATCAAGGTGCCCGCGCTTACCCATTCACCTTCGCTCACCGGTAGGCGCGTAATAATTTCATTGGCCGTCGACTTCAACACGACCCGGTCTCGTTCGAGTGTACCGAGCGCCTCCCACTCCCGGTTTTCATCGCACGCGGCAATGAATAACAGCAATGACATTGCGAACAAGGACCTCATACAAATCTCCCTCAGGCGAAGTTTATTTTGATGGCACCTTCAATAATGCTTCAAGCGCAGGTTTGGCTGATAAATCGCGATTAAAGAGTAAGGGGTAATTAGTGCGCTCTGGAATCGGGTACCCATTCTTCCAGGACATTGGATCATGTACACCCCAAAAGGTTACACGATCAATCTTGTCGCGGTTGCGATAGAAAATTTCAAATAATTCCTGGTAACGGGCAGTGAGTTGCGCTTGAACATCATCGGGCAAGCCGTTTTGGTAGGGGTCCAAAAAGATTTCAAATTCTTCCAATTGGAACTGCGGGTGCATCATACCGGTGCCAATAATTTGCCCTTCACGTGTCAGCGGCAGCACATCCACATCAAGCTCGGTGATCATCACTTTTACACCCGTTGCTGCATACGCATCTATCGCGGCTTGAATATATTCGTTTTTCGGAAAATTCAGCCCCCAGTGCGCCTGAATACCAACACCGTCTATACGAATACCTTCCGCTTGTAGCATTTTGACAAGACGCACAATGCCTTGCACTTTTTCCGGACGCCAGGCATTAAAGTCGTTGTAATAAAGCTCCGCGTCAGGTGCATATTCATTCGCAAATTTAAATGCGTGCTTCACGAGAGTATCGCCGTCACCGACACCATTGACCCAGGTAGTTGGTCGGTAACTACCATCATTGTCGATCACTTCATTGACAACATCCCAGGCATGGACACGCCCTTTGTAACGCCCCGCCACCACTTCGATATGTTGGCGCATACGCTCAATTTGTTGTTCGGGTGTATTGGGCTCGCCTTTTTCATTCTGGAAGAACCAGGCGGGGGTTTGGTTGTGCCATACCAGCGTATGACCCACGATGAACATATTGTGCTTCTCGCCGTACTCGACAAAATCATCAGCAGGGCCAAAATTAAATACGCCTGGCTCCGGGTTAATCGGCCCTGCTTTCATCACATTTTCAACAGTAATCGTGTTGAAATGTTTTAAAACCAGTGCTTCGACTTCCGGCTCTTCCCCTGCTGTAATTGTGTCATTTAAAGCGCTTCCCACAAGGAAGGCCCCCTCATAGGCTTCTTTTAACGTTGCCTTGTGGCTGCTTGCCTGATCTTGTTTGGCTTGATTCGTCTCGTTTTTTGCCACTGCCGCGTCATTTTCCGCCTGGCTACACGCACTTAAAAGTGCAGTGTGTAAAACAGTCAACAACAGTGTGAATAAAATATTTTTTTTCATCTTTCCCTCTTTCTTCCTAAATTATTATCAAGATATTTCCCGGCGGCTGGAAAACCAGCTTGCACACAGGTGCATGGCAAATCAATGCCAGCGGCCTGCTCATGCGTGATGAACCCGCCACCAGCCTGATAAATTTGGGAGGGGAAAGGCAATTTACTATTTTATTGTTAGCCTTTTTTATTTGTGACGGCTTACTGCATATTGCTCGCCCTGGGATCCTCGTTACTGATCCTCGTCTACTTCTCTATAATGGCTGCCCATCCCCCGCCAGATGCCAGGCGAATGGGCATTTTAGTCTTTTTCGTCACGCGCGTCTTATGTATTGCGTAATCCTGGGCATGCGTTTCCGCATTGGGGCCATCTTCGACGTAGGTCATTGTGTATTTACCTCTACCCAAAAAGGATAAATCCACTTCCAGCTCGCGTGCGCTCCAATCTGTCATCGCACCGAGGTACCAGGTTTTGCCTGATCGGCGCGCGACCAAAATATAGTCCCCCACCTCCCCGGCAAGTATGCGTGTTTCATCCCAAATACTTGGGAATCGAGTCATAAATTGGGTGAGCTCGGGTTCGCGTTGGTACAAACTCGGGGAATCGCAATACATTTGCAAGGGGCTTTCAAACACCGCATACATGGCGACCTGGTGAGTGCGGGTACCCAGTGACATGGGGCGAAAATGTGAAATATGGTGATTACCTTTGTGCGCATTGGTCATCGCACCCGGCGTGAAATCCATTGGACCGGCAACCATCCTAATAAAGGGCAAGGTGACATTGTGCTCTGGACTGATGTCCTGGCTCCATTTGTTATTTTCATTTCCTTTTACACCTTCATAGGACACGACGTTCGGCCAGGTTCGACCTAGCCCTGTCGGTTTAAATGCGCCATGAAAATCGACGAGTAATTTATGCTTCGCGGCCTCTTTTGCAATTTTTTCATAGTAATTCACCATGTATTGATCAGAGCGCTGCATAAAATCAACCTTGATGCCTGCGGCTCCCCATTTTGCATACATCGCAAGTATATTTTTGTAATCCTTATCCAGGGGCTTCCAAAGCGTCCACAAAATGATATCGACATTTTTCTTTTTGCCGTAGGCGATTAACTCATGCACATCAATATCGGGGTTGTGCGCTTTGGTATTGGTCGTTGTCAGAGTCCAACCTTCATCCAGAATTACGTATTCAATTCCGTACTTCGATGCAAAATCTATGTAGTGCTTGTAGGTTTGTGTGTTCAAACCGGCTTTAAAATCCACACCGAATAAATTATTTGCGTTGTACCAGTCCCAGGCAACGCGGCCAGGCTTTATCCATGAAGTATCGGAAATCTGATTTTCACGTGCCAGCAGAAAAACCAGCTCACTCGCAGGCAAGTCCCTCGCATCATCACTGATCACCGCGACTCTCCAGGGTAAGGTTCTGCCTTTGTGGGTAACCGCGATGTAGTCCGCCATTTCTACAATTTCGTTGCGGTCTTCCGAGCCTGGAGTGGGTGTTGCTTTGGTCACAAAGCCGGGGAAACCCGCCTTCATAGTTGCACCCTCTCCCGCATAAAGAAACATCGCCGGGTAATCGAAAAGATCGGCTTCACTAAAAACCAGATGTACCCCATTTGATTTAAAATAGACCGGCAGGGAGGCAAAGCGCGGTGGCGCGATCTCTGCAACATTTTCGGCCAGGTAAAGGCGCTCATTGTGTGAGATCAGGCTTTCTTCTTCTGGAAATAAACTCGTTGCCGTATTTTTGAAATTCAGTTCCAGCTGCTCGTTTTGTACTAAAACATCACCCTCACCTTTTAATATAAAGCGGTAAGCAACACCATCATCATACGCTCTAAACTGAAGACCAAGATCACTATCAAAATCCAAACTTAACTCGCGAAAACGTTCATCCACATGTGCATTTTTTTGCTTGAGAACAGGAGTGACGGAGGACTGAACGTCCCGCCGCTTCGCTTCAAGTAACTTCGCTCCCGCAAGTAAGGATTGACCTTCATTTACCAGCAGGTCGAGCTTTCCCGGTTGCAGGATCACCTGACCTTTATAAGCAACGGACCAGCTAAGGTGCTGATCGTGCTCTACAAGAATTTCGAGTTCTCCACTGGGTGAACTCAGACTCATAGCTGACTCCTTTGTCGCAGCAACCAGATCGGGTGAATAGGCTACCGCGCTACCAAAAAGCAGCCCTGCCAAAACAAGGTGCGCAACAAGTGTTTTAAGCAATCCTTGCCTTGTGTTTTCAAGCGTTTTCAGAGGGTTCCGGGAAAGACCTTGCATATTATTATCCTTGACGGTTTCGAGACCAAGGCATGATACCATCCCTCAATAAAAAATCAGGCAGAAAGCGCAGCCAACAAAGACGTGTACCCAGGCGCTGTATTTTGCTTTTCTCCGGAAATTTTCACCTGTTAACTTAATAAAAATATCGGGATCGCCTATGTTCACTCCACTCAAACTCAATCGTTTGCTTTTCATTCTCGGAACATTTTTATATATAAATTCTGCTGCCGCAGAGAACCCGCAGTGGGAGCCTTGGCAGAGCCTGTTTAATGGCAAGGACTACAGCGGTTGGACTCCAAAAATTACCGGGCAGAAATTGGGGGTCAACTATCTGGATACCTTTCGCATCAAGGATGGCATGATGCAAATTCGTTACGACAAATACACCCGCTTTGACAATGATTTTGGTCATCTTTTTTATAAAGAACCATTTGAGAACTATCACCTTCGCCTCGACTACCGTTTCAGTGGCGATCAAACACCCGGAGCACCGGAGTGGGCTTTTCGCAACGCCGGCGTCATGTTTCATGCGCAGTCTCCTGCGAGCATGAGATTAGATCAAGCGTTTCCGGTGTGTGTAGAACTTCAAACTCTGGGGGGTAATGGCAAAGACCCACGTAGCACCGGAAATTTATGTACTCCCGGTTCACACGTCCACATGGAAGGCAAATTGGAAACTCAACATTGCATTAATTCTTCGTCACCCACCTTTCATGGTGACCAATGGGTAAGCCTGGAACTGATTGTTTTACCCGATAACATTCAGCATCTGATCAACGGTAAAGTGGTCTTTGAATATAACAAACCCGTTCTTGACGGCGCAGACGACGATGCCAAAGCCATGCTTAAGTCTGGCTTACCACTTGAAATGAAAAACGGCTACATCGCTTTGCAAGCAGAAGGCCACAATGTCGATTATCGAAATATTGAAATTCGCCGCTTGAAAACAAATTAATGCGATTTACACGGGGCGAACTCGCCCCTGTTCTTTTGATCATCTTCGTTAGGAAGAGCTCAACAACCATGATCAAATATGCAAAAAAATGACGGGTTCTGAGTCAAGACCTCTTCGCAAGGCGCCCGCTTGCAAACATTCTCAGGGTCCCGATAAGAAAGTCTAAAAATTTGGCGTGTTTTTATTCAAATTTCACCCGTTTGAACCTAAAATTTGCGCCGTAATCAAACGTAATTAAAGCTCAATCAAACAGGCCTCTGAATACCGACTTATTGAGTAAGACTCTCGATATTTTTCGGACACTTTTTTATCAGCCCGTTTGATAGCAATAAACCCCTGTGATCACTCCCGGGTTTAACATTTGCAGCTATAATTATCAGGCCTATAAGAACACCGAATAACAATGCGCTGATCACAGCGCTGATTAAAAGGTATGTACAAAAGGAAAATCACTTGAAACACCTAGCAGCCCTTACCTTTCTGGTAGCCGTTACAGCTTGTTCCCCCTCCACCCCGAACGACACTGACGAAACACAAAACAGCACCACACCAGCACCCGTGGACAATCTTGCTTTGCAGGCAATCAATGCCGAACCTCGACTGGTCGCTCCCGATGTGGGTGAATTAAAGAAAGCCGCGGAACGTGACGAAGAAGCCGTTAGAGCCAAACTGCCGGAAGATCTTGAGATCAAGTTGTGGGCATCCGATTTACTGGTGGCTGACCCGGTCGCCCTCGATATGGATGACCAGGGACATGTCTATTTTACTCGCACCCACCGCCAAAAAAATTCCGAATTTGATATTCGAGGTCATCGACATTGGGAATTCGATTCGGTCATCCTGCAAAGTGTTGAAGATAAACGCGCCTTTTTGAAAAAAATATTTGCTACAGAAAAGAGCGCTGACAACACCTGGTTGCGTGATATGAATGCCGATGGCGTGCACGATTGGCGCGACCTGAAAGTCGAAAAGGAACAAGTCTATCGACTGACTGACTCCGATGGCGATGGTCTGGCTGATCAGAGCCTTCTTGTTGTTGAAGATTTCCATGACGAAACTACTGACGTTGCCGGTGCACTGCTCGCACATGACAACAACTTATTTGTGGGCGTTGGACCTGACATGTGGAAGCTCACAGATGAAGATGGCAACGGGGTTATGGACAGCAAGCTATCAATGGCCCACGGCTTTGGCATTCATGTCGGTTTTTCCGGCCATGGAATGTCAGGTGCAGAGCTCGGGCCGGATGGCAGAATTTATTGGGGTATCGGCGATATTGGATTTCACGGCAAGGGCAATGATGAAGACGGCAAGACCTGGCGTTATCCCAATCGCGGCGTGATCGTGAGATCCAACCCCGATGGCACTGACTTTGAAGTCTTTGCAATGGGCGTGCGCAACACACATGAATTCGCTTTTGATGCCTACGGCAATCTCATTAGCGTTGACAATGACGGTGATCACCCCGGTGAAAGTGAACGCATCGTGTATCTGACAGAGGGCAGTGACAGTGGCTGGCGAATCAATTGGCAGCTGGGAAAATACCGAGACCCAAAAAACAACAGCTACAAAGTCTGGATGGATGAACGCTTGTATGTGCCACATTTTGAAGGGCAAGCCGCTCACATCACTCCTGCCATAGCCAACTATGTCAATGGCCCCACGGGCATGGTTTATAACCCCGGAACCGCACTTGCGCCGCGCTGGCGAAATACTTTTTTTGTCGTTGAGTTTATTGGCGACCCTGCCCGTTCCGGTGTTCACGCCTTTAAACTAAAACCGAAAGGTGCAAGCTTCGAATTAACTCACACCGAACATATGGTCGATGGTTTATTGGCAACAGGTATGGATTTTGGGCCTGATGGCGCCCTCTACCTGGCAGATTGGATTGACGGTTGGGGAACAAAAGACCGCGGCCGCGTCTGGAAACTGGATACGGTTGCCAAAAACACCTGGCCCGCACGCAAGCAAACGGCTGAATTATTACCTCAGGATTTCAAAACCTTTCATCCGCAAAAACTCGCACATTTACTTGCCAGTGAAGATATGCGCATTCGTTTAAAAGCGCAGTTCGCGCTCGCGCAACATCACCAACAAGCTGCAGTAGATATTTTTACTACGCGATTAAAACCCGGTCATCCGCAATTGGCCCGTATTCATGCCATTTGGGGCTTAGCGCAAATGGCCCGCGCCGGGCAGGCGGAATTGGCGGAACACATCATTCCGCATTTACAGGATGACGATGCCGAAATTCGCGCGCAAGCTGCGCGTTGGTTGGGTGATATGCGATATCAAAATGCAGCCGAAGGCCTGGTACCCTTGTTAGCGGATAGCGAAGCCCGCGTGCGTTTTTTCGCTGCGGAAGCGCTTGGCCGAATCGCGTATGCTCCGGCCGCTGAAAATATTATAGCGATGCTACGCAAGGACAATGGCGAAGACCCATTTTTACGTCACGCAGGCACGCTTGCGCTGGCACGTATGGGTAATGAATCCGCTCTGAGCGTACTCGCGAGTGATCAGCAGGTTTCAATGCGAATCGCTGCTGTCGTAGCCTTACGCAGAATGGCCTCACCCGCACTTGCAAACTTCCTGAATGATACGAACGAAATTGTACTCGCCGACGCAGCGCGAGCGATTCACGACGATGACTCAGTTAAAGAGGCCTTGCCAGCTCTCGGTAAACTTCTTGAGAATTACACAGGTGAACAAGAGAGTATTATTCGCCGTGCAATCAGCGCAAATTTGCGACTCGGAGACACCGACGCCTTACAACGTGTTTTGCGTTATGCTGATAATGCCGATGCACCTATCGCTATGCGAGAGGAAGCACTGGCAAGTGTTGCAACCTGGGCGTCCCCATCAATTTTTGATCGCGTAGACGGACAATATCGTGGCCACATCGAACGTGATGCGAAACCCATTGCAGAAAACGCCGGTGAAACCCTGCAAAAATTAATACAACACGAGAATGCCGTATTACGCATGGCCAGTATTCGTGCGCTCGGCGCCCTGGATATTCGTTCCAGCGCCGGCGATATAGCCAAGGCTTTGCAAAGCGACAAAAACGAAGATGTACGCAAGGCTGCACTGCTCGCGCTTTCAGTCATGCAAAATATTAATATGGATGAACACCTCTCCATTGCCATGCAGGATGACTCTACTGCGGTGCGCGCAACAGCGCTCGATCTACTGGACCGTTCGCAACTTTCTGCTGAACTCAAAGCAGAACTTCTAGCAAAGATTGTGAATAATGGCGGAACGGAGGAAGTCCGAGCGGCGTATAGCAGCCTTACGCAATTGCCCTCTGACCAATACAGTCCAATCTTCCAACAGCAATTTGGTTTATTGGCACAGCGCAACCTAAATGAAAATGTGGTTCTGGATCTGGTGCTCGCCGTTGAAAAAACAGCAAACGCCGCGCTCAACACACAACTGCAAACTGCTCTCGAAAGCTACGCACAAAACGACCTTGAAAAAGCTTTCCCCGGTGCAACTCATGGCGGCGACGCAGCTCGCGGTCGTAATGTGTTTCGCTGGCATCAATCCGCTCAATGCATGAAATGCCATTCACTGGGTGAAGAACCAAAAGCGGGACCGCGTCTCGGAAATATCGGTAACATTCTAAACACCGAAGAACTGTTGCAAGCATTGGTGGAACCCAGTGCCCGCATCGCACCGGGGTTTGGTACCGACATCTCCAGTATGCCGAATATGAGTTACTTCCTGAGCAAGGATGAGATTCGCGATGTGGTCGCGTTTCTTGAAAGTTTGAAAGATGGTGAAGCGCAGTCGTTTTCTCATTAATCACATACTGACACCAGGAAAACTGGACCCACCTTTAACCAACCATGTATCGGTGCCCGCTGATGCATGGTTAATATCATCGTGAAATTGAGTCCGTTCTAAAGATTGGCCTTAAAGCTCAAACTCACCTGGTTTTGTTCGTATTCATAAAAAGAAAAATTGGACGAGTTGCTGTTCGCGGAAACTCGCAACTCAGCACTCATGTTCTCAGTGAACAACCAGGCTAGCCCCAACTGCAGTGACACCCGGTCATCTTTGCGATGGCGCCGCTCTAATTGACCATTCTCAAGAAAAATATTCGCATCGCGATGTTGGCTGTAGCGGTAGCCTATTTCCTGGCTTGTCTGAATACGGTCATACCAGGTTTGCTCCCAGGCCAATGTTAAACTTTGGCGGAAAGGAGAATAGCTAAAGAAATATGGGTCAAGCGTACGATCAGCCCGACTATTTTTCTCGATGTTATATTTCAAAATATAACGATGGTTTTCGTTTTTGTTGTAATAGCTAAAACTGATACGCTGGCGATTACCTTCAAGATAAGTGAAATCGGAGTTCCCCCCAGCGTCAATATTGTCGAAAGAGTATTTCAAAAGCGCCGTCGAACCAGGTTTAATAAATTTCCTCGCCGACAGAAAATACTGACTAACACCGAGGTAGTCTGCTGCGCCCAGGGTTGAGTTTTCGGTGCTCAAGCCTATTTCATAGGTCCATTGGTTCCAACGAACGTAAGATGCAACACCCCCATTTATAACCTGGCGATCAAAATCACTGGCATTGTCGTACGCGGTTCCGTACGCGGCGCCGCGTAAATTGACTCCCCACTTATGATCCCCGATTGCTCGCCATTTCACCCAGGCCGAATATTGCCCGAAAGCATCGCCCTCACCACTGGGGTTATCATTTTCATCAGGCAACAGAATATTGTCGTCCCAACCAAAATCAACGCGCACACCCGCAAATAGACTGCGATTACTTTCAACCGTTTTCAGGTTTTGCTTTTCTTCTACTTCAGATTTTTTCGCAGCATACAAAATTCGAATTTGTTGCGCTGCCAACATTTGGACTTTCTTATTGCCTTTAGCCTTCATTGCACGTTGAAACCAACGTACTGCGATCACTTCGTTACCCAATTTCACGTTTGTGAGGCCAAGGTTATACAGCGCTAGCGGCCGACTATCCTGGCTGCGCAACAGCAATTCGAACCAGGTCAGTGCATTTTTATAGTCGCCTAATTTGTAAAAACAAACTCCCAGATTGTAAAGCAAGGCATCGGAGTCCTTGCCCATGCGTCGAGCCTGACGAAAATGCTGAATAGCTTCTTCATAATTTTGCTGACGGGCGGCATGAACACCAAGAGTAAAAAAGTCGTTCGCGCTTTTTTTTATGGAAGAATCGGTGTTTGCTTGAGGTGTTGTGCTGGAGACCTGCGCATAATTGTGCAGGGGCATGAGAGTCGCAAGGCACAGCAAAAGTGTTACGCGCTTCTTCAATTTACCGGCTTCCCAACTCCAAATTATTATTACTTTATTAAACCTGGAATTGACCTGTATTGAACACCGGCCAATTCGACAGTCACCTTAAAGTTCCCTTCGTTTGCAATTTGCTTGTATTAAAAGTCTATACACTCGTAAAGGCCAGACCCTATTCATATCGCAAATTCCATATACGCAAAAACAGGCCTGCTAACATGCAGCCTGTTTACGCGTTAATCTTATTTACAGTGCGAACGGAGGTGAGTAAAACCCCAGCGGCTTACTTGTGGTAAGCGCCCTCGGGAACTTCGGTACCTTCCTCTTTTCCGCTATCGTCGTACTGCTCAATCTCTTCATTGAGAACGGCTTCGTCGCGGTGCTCTTCACCGAGATTCTCATCATTCTCTTCAACTTCCTTTTCGACTTCGAAGGCCTGCTCTTCCGCGAGTTGCAGCATTTCATCTGCCATGCCCATAGCTTCCTTGAATTCCTGTTTGGACATTTGCACAAATTCACTGGCTTCTTCTTCAACGAGGTCAAGAAACTGATCTTCAAGCTCAAATGCGAGGTTTTCTGATTCAGCTTCCTGAAATTGGCTTTCATGCATCATTTCAGCCATTTCAACTTCGTTATCCGCCGCAGCACGCTCTTCACTGAAGATTTCATGCTCGCGGGCAGCCATTTGTGTCTCGCGTTTTTCACGCACGAGGATGGGGCTGGAGGTGTCGTTCTCAATTTCCAGTTCAAGCTCAAGCGTTGGCAGAGGAATCTGGTGCGCGATTTCGACACCTTCATCCACAATTTCTATGGTCACTTCATTCAAGTCAAATACCTCCTCTGCCTGCACAAAACTGCATGCGGCACACAGGAGATAGATGGATGAATGTTTCAGTTTCATAGTCATAATCGAATATTATCCAACCTGCCCGGCTCGTACCAGTCGAACACGGAAAGCTTTTACTTGATCGCCGTGGCGTAATTCAGCTGTGACGACCTGATCCGCCGCACTTAACTCGCCGCCAGCCAGCTTCACCAGGGGCAATTGCAGCTCATTTTTCCCTTCAACCAGGTCAATTTCCCAGCTGAGTACAGTATCATTACGGCCTTCCAGGCCAATGCCTTCCGGTAGTTCGATTTTGATCCCGACGTTTTTCGCAGAACCCGGTGAATTAAAGGCCAGGCGCAACTTGTAACTTTCCGGTGCATTGTCGATTTGAGGGTCGGCACTGGTAAATTGCACCTGAGCCTCCGCGTCCACCGCGTCTGACTCAGGAGTGGGGTTGTAGAGGAAAACAAATACTGCAACCAGCATAAAGCTTGCAGCCATTGCCATCGCTCCCTGGCCATACCAGGCAGGACGCCGTGTTTGTCGCGTTTGCTGCTCACGTACACGCACGAATGCCTCATCCGCAAAGGCGGATCGCATAGGCGGTGCTTCGGCAGAGGCTAAACTTTCCAAAAGGCCGTTCAAAGCCTGCCATTGCTGCTGGCAAGCCTCACAATGGCTGATATGCGCTTGCACGGCTTCTGCATGGGTTTCACCCTCTGCATCGCCCAAAAAGTGCATAATTTCCTGGATATGTTCGCAACTGTCGAGATTGTGCTGATTCATAGCGTTATCCTCTATTGCCTATCACGCAACAAATCCTTCCATGGTTCCATACTTAAAAATGTTTTTAACTTTTCTCGCGCCCTGCAAAGCCGCGATTTTACTGTGCCCAGGGGAATGCCAATAATTTCAGCCACTTCGTTGAGTGCATAACCTTCAATATCGTGCATCAGCACAATGGAGCGCTGCTCTTTAGGCAGCTCTTCCAGTAATTTCATCCACAATTCGCTTTGGCTGAGCGTCTCCTGCTGGCGATACGGATCTTGCTCATCAACCACACTGTCAAAATCTGTCAGCTCTTCGGAATGCTTGAGTGGATCTCGTTTATGTTTGCGGTAATCGCTGACGAAATAGTTGTAGATGCTGCGCGCCAACCAGGGCTTGAGGACTTCCACTTCTGCGAGCTTATCCTGCTGGTTGTAGAGCTTCAAAAGAAAGCCCTGAACCAGGTCTTCGGCATCACTCTGATTGCTGGTAAACCGCCAGGCCAATTTGTAGAGCGTTTCAACGTGTGGCTTTAACAAGGCTTCGAACTCATCCTGCGTCGGTGCTGCCCTGAATAACTGAAGAATATTGCCCATAAGTGCTTTAACGCCAATTTAGCCGCCAAGGTTCCTCGGTGATTTTTCGCAGACATGGCTTCAAGGTAAGTGTCAGCCAACCCGCTGTAGTATATTATGCGCCCTTGGATAGGGGGGACCGGACCTCAGCCAAAGAAGCTGATGCTGGCCTGGATGTAACTATACTTATAATTAACGGCTATATAACCATGAATTCATCAAATCAAAAACTCTCAGTTATTGAAAAAGTAGGCTATAGCTTGGGGGATTTCGCGGCCAACCTCGTTTTTCAGACCCTGGTCACATATTTACTCTTCTTTTATACCGATGTTTACAAATTGAGCAATTCCGCAGCCAGCTATGTCATTGGTATTTGTGGTTTTATTGGTGGCGTGGCTTTCGCTCCGATTATGGGCGCCATCGCCGACCGAACCAACACGCGCTGGGGGAAATACCGCCCCTGGATTATCTGGACTTCCGTCCCCTTCGGCATCACCATTTTATTGGCTTTCACCACACCTGACTTCGGTCACTCAGGAAAAATCGCCTACGCGGCCATTACTTACCTGATGCTGGTGACATTGTATACGGCCAACAACTTACCCTACGCATCATTGAGCGGCGTTCTCACCGGTGACATGGCGGAGCGCAACAGCTTGTCAGCCTACCGTTTTGTTGCGGTGATGGTGGCGCAATTCATCATTCAGGGCCTAATGTTGCCCATTATCCTGATGGCAGGGGACGGTGATAAGGCCGTCGGCTTCGAAAAAGTCATGACGGTATTTGCTTATGCCGGCGTCCTCTGTTTTGTGGTTACCTTCCTCACTACCAAGGAACGTGTTGTCGCGACTGAGGAAAACACGGGAAGTATCACAGACGATATCAAGGACTTATTCCATAACGTTCCCTGGATCATCATGTTGGCAGTTGTTGTGCTGGTCTTTGTCGGTCTCATTTTAAAGGCCAGTATGTATATCTTTTACTTCGAAAATTACGTTGACCCCGCCGCCCTGGATACTTTCCTGGAAAACTCCGGTTTTAACGGGATGATTGCGAGCATTACAGCAGGCGCGGCGAGTATGGGCTGGACGTTTGAGTGGCCCGATGATCCCGCTGCTTCAGGTTTTGGTATATTTAACGGCCTCAGCATCATTATGATGATTGTCGGTATCGGCTTTTCCAAAATGCTTGCCGACCGGTTTGGCAAACGCAATATCTACAGTATTTTCCTCGCGATTTCTGCGTTGTTTATTCTCGCATTCCTTTGGATTCCGCCAACGTCTGTTAACGCAATGTATATTTCCAATACCTTGCACGGTTTCTTCTACGGCATCTCCATTCCCATTATGTGGGCGATGATTGCGGATGTTGCCGATTACTCAGAGTGGAAAAATTTCCGCCGAGCGACCGCAATTATTTTCTCTGCGATGCTGCTTGGCCTTAAAGCCGGTATCACCATCGGTGGTTCGGTTGGCGGTTTCATTCTGGCAATTTATGGATATGACGCCGCGCTGGATTCACAGTCAGAAGATGCCAAGCTCGGAATCAAATTGTCCGTTAGTCTATTCCCAACCATCGCGTTTCTTGTTGCTGCTGGAAGCTTATTCTTTTACGAAATCAATAAAAAAATGGAATCTGAAATAGAGCACGACCTTGCAGCCCGACGCACCCCTGCTAATGCTTGATGAATGAAATTAAATTAAGGAATACTGATGTCAGAAGAATATCCAGACGTTGATTTTGACGAGATTAAAACCCGCGCAATCTCGCAACCACTCGTTGAACACATTTATACTGCGGACCCTTCCGCACATGTTTGGGATGGGAAAATCTATGTTTACCCTTCCCACGATATCGAAGCGGGCGTTCCCTTCAACGATAACGGCGATCACTTCGACATGCAGGACTATCATGTCATTTCGCTCGATTCGCCCGACAGTAAAGCTGTCGACAACGGCGTCGCACTGCATGTGAAAGATGTGCCCTGGGCCGAACGTCAAATGTGGGCGCCAGATGCAGCACGAAAGAATGGGAAATATTATTTCTATTTTCCCGCGAAACGTGCCGATGGCATTTTCCAGATTGGCGTAGCCGTAGGCGATTCTCCGGTAGGCCCTTTTGAGCCGCAACCGGAAGCAATTAAAGGTTCCTATACCATCGACCCTGCCGTTTTTGAAGATGACGACGGCGAGTATTACATGTATTTCGGCGGTATTTGGGGAGGACAACTTCAAAAATACCGCGACAACAAATACCACGAGAAAAATGAAGAGCCCGCTGATGACGAGCCGGCATTGGGGCCCATTATCGCCCGCATGACGGACGATATGCTGGAGTTTGCTGAGGAACCACGCGAGCTGAAAATCCTGGATGAGAATGGCGAGCCGCTAAAAGCGGGCGATCATGATCGTCGCTTTTTTGAAGCCTCCTGGATGCACAAATATCAGGGCAAATATTATTTTTCCTATTCAACAGGAAACACCCACTATTTGTGTTATGCGATTGGCGATAACCCCTATGGACCCTTCACGTATGGCGGCCGAATTTTAAACCCCGTCATCGGTTGGACCACGCATCATTCCATCGCGCAATATGAAGACAAGTGGTACCTCTTTTACCACGATTCCGTGCTATCACGTGGCGTGACGCACCTGCGCTCAGTCAAAATGGTCGAGATTCAATACGACGAAAACGGTAAAATCATTACCCTTGACCCATACAAATAAGCAAGACATTGCAGACAAAAAAGGCCCTGTTTTCAGGGCTTTTTTTTTGCCTGCTCGCTCAACCACCTGCAACGCCTTTGATTTAATATCAAGCAGCTTGTAACACGTAAGGCTTCAGTGATGACCTGACGATATCAACCACCTGGGCAGCATGTGTTAAAGGGCTCATGTGGCCAGCCTCTGGAATCTCAAACAACTGACTGCCCTGCATCACCGAATTCAACAACTGCACAACTTTCATCGGCGCTTTTTGTGTTTTGGACCCGGCTATCAAAGTCACCGGGACCTTGATATTGGCATAATCCTGCAAGCTTGCACCCCGATATTCCACCAATGAAAACTCTCCGGCGACTTTCTCGACACTCGCTTCCAGTTTTTTTCTCGCACTTTCATCGGTATTGCGCCACTCCTCTTCTCCAAGAAAGTACTTCATATAGATATCGAGCCCCTCGCGGATTTGCCCGGCTTTCACATCATGGCGCATCTTTTGCGCAAGGTCTTTCACAGCGCCGTATTCAGGGTGGACGTAATTATCTTCCCGCAACACCTGGAAACAGGATGGTTCGATTAGCGTCAGGGATTCAACTTTATGTTGGTGGGTACGCGCGGCCTCAATCGCAATAGCGCCGCCGTAGGAATGCCCAATAAGGTGTGCCGGTTCTTCACACATGTCCAGCAACTGGCATATCGCCTCATAGTCCACCTGCTCATCAAACTCATCCACATTGGAAAAAGCGTCAGATTTACCGTAGCCCCAAAAGTCTGGAGCGAGAATTCTGAATGATCTCGGCAGGGATTTAATCAAAGGCAACCACTCTCGATAACATGCACTCGAACAATGGGCCAGCACCATGGGCTTTCCTTCGCCTCGGTCCAGATAAGAAATGTTTCGTCCACGAACAGATAGAGTACTCATCTTCATTGCAAACATACCTCGTATTTGAAAGATAGAAATCAGGTTCTTACGTTCGTAAAACCGATTGATCTTTACTTATGCGTCATATCTGGAGCCATTTAAAATTCGGCAGCTCTCAAATATTCAACATACACTTGACGTGTGACGACAGAAATTTTGCAATTCGCGACTACTAAACGATTTGGCGCCTCCTTTTTCTTAATTTGGTGCCAGTGGCTCAGATTCCGAAAAACATGACTGGCACAACACGCACATGTCGCCTATTTCAACCATAATAAACGATCTAAAAAACCAATCGGCTAATTACAGTCTTACATATCTCTTTTTTAAAAAAAATAATATTTTGTTTAATTGGGGAAAAATTCACCAGGAAAATGGCTAATCAAGTGCGGCTTTGAGTGCCTGAATGATTTGTGTGCCTTCGTCGACACTTGTCTGACAATCTACTCTGCGTACGTTGTACATCAAAAACGCTTCTGAATTGCGGTCCTCAACACCAAAACCACCCTGTACCTCCTTAATGCATGTATTACCGCCCAGGTGATAAAAATCCTGCCCTAAAACTTGCCAGCTTTTTTGAGCGGAGGGTCTCGTGGAATTGGAATGTTGAAAAGCTGCCCTTAAACGAGGGTCGAAAATTGTCGAGGCTTCGCCTTGCCCTACTCCCTCTTCTCGACGATTGGGAAACGTTTCCATATCCCCCTTTAAGTCAGGCATCGTACCGGTCAGGTGGCCTTCTGCCACTGCATCGCCGGCGGACTCCTTCGCGGGTTTTTGTTGGTGCCCTGTGAGTCTCTGCTCATCCCGCAACTCAAAAACTTTCGGTTCCATTTCAACCCTGGGCAGCGACTCAAGCGCTTTGGGATGAAGTCTTACAAGTAGCTTTTTTTGAGTTGTAGTCGAATCAGGTGTTGTTTGAAGTAAATAGACAAGCGGGCCCAAGTGCAATAACAGGGATATAAGCACAGCCAGTAAGGCAACTTGCAAAGAAAAAGATTTAGCTGCTGCATCAGTCTCCACCAAAGAACGCCTTTCCATGAATGAAAGGCTTTGGGACTCATGCCCTGCACTTTAGTTCAACACCGAATTCGAATCGACCTGGGCCGAATAAGCGTTAGACTGGCCCTAATAAAACAATGCCTCAAAAAACAATGCCTCAAAAAACCAATGGCCCAAATAATAAAATGGCTCAAATAAAATACAGGTTCAGCTAAAATATTTCTTCGGCTTTTTTCGCCAGAAAAACGTGTAATTCATCCGGCGTACCAAGAACATGCACATCTTTCACTGGCAAATCGACAATAGACAGCGGTTTGCCATGGTCAATGTAGTAGCGGTACATAGGTGCAACATAACGTTCACCCTTCACGAGATTGGCTGGATCACTAAAAAAAGTTTCATACGCTTCAATATACTCTTCGGCTCGAGAAAACCAATACAGACCTATTGAGGCGTAATCGGAAATACGCGTTTTTTCTGCGCAATCAACGGCCCAACCCTCGTCATTAATTTTTACAAAACTCCAGTGATCGCCCGGCACCTGAAAGCAAGGCACCCAGGCTTGCGAACCAGGCTTGATATCCCGAGGATTAAGAACGCGCGGATTCACATAGGTATCGATATTATAAATAAGCAGCGGAGCATCAAGCTGCCAATGTTGTTTTGACAGCAGCGCGCTGGTCGCCTGACCGTCGGTTAGCTCATCCAATTCAACTATTGAGACGTTGTGTAACCCTAATTTCTTACATGCTGCATAAACAAATTCGCTGGATTGATTCTCTTTTAAACACACAAAGACATAGCGGTTGTCTTTGTGAAAAAAATTCTCCAATGAACGCATAGACCAATCAAACAGGGTTTTACCATGTGCTTCAATGGCATATTTGGGTTGCGTGTAACCCGCTTTGGTGAAACGTGAACCGCGACCGGCCATAGTTATAACGATATTAGTGGGAGTGGTCATTTTTATTCTTGCCCGAGAAGTGTATGAATTTCGCTCTCGCTCATACTCAGAAACTCGTCCGGTCTAACGGCGCGATCATCAATGTAAAAGCCTTTTTTTTGTGGCCACGGCTTGCCAAACAGAATCTCATCGCAAGGGATATTCCACTTTTCTATCCACTTCAATAAGAGCGGCGCAGTGTGCATATTGATTTTACCGAGGTTATTTTTATGGGTTTTCATATTGCGTGCAGTGTAAAGCAATATGGTATATCCGCGTGCCTGGTATTCTCTTAGCTTGTCTACCATCTCTTGATAGGGTTCGAGGTCCGCATAGTGTTCTTCGGGTTTCTTAATCGGGCAAAGCGTACCATCGATATCGACAACCAGTGTCCCCTCACCTTCCTGCAGTTTTTGCTCTTCGTGATCAGCCATTTTCTACCTCATCCAAAATGTGTTTTGCTGTCAAAACAAACGCCATGACTTTGTTGGGGTGGTCAATATGCAGTGGCAGCATCGATAAAAAGAGCGATGCTTCACCGAGACGGATAGCCCGCCAATCGTAGCCCTGTCTTTGCAATCGATCTAAAAAGACGGCCTGCATTGCTGACCGGTCACTGGAATGAATATGCAGTTCCAGTGAATTATCCGCCGTCATTGCCACATGAAAAAGGCCGTTATTAATAAAATCATAGTTCCCCATCACACTGTGGCTAACCTTACACAAGTCATAAAAAGGGTGAGTCCAGACATCGTCTTCGGCGAGTGCGCCTTTTGGGTCAATGGCCTTTAATATGTAACGCTGTTGGTCATATAACAAGTTGGAAAAACAGGGGTCGCCATGGCCGGCAGCTAAATAGCCAGGAAGAAAATCCTTTTCAAATTTTTTCAATAATTTTTTGTAACGCGCGATTTGAGTATTCAATTCAAATTGTGGATCCGCCACGCTGACCAATTGATTGATTTTCGTACCTTCTTGCAGCTCCAACAAGTGCTGTGCACGGCTATCCACTTTGCCGATAAACAAATCGTTCACACATGCTTGCAACTCACTTTTATTGGCATTCTTACGTGGTCGCTCAGCAATAAAAAATAGCAAGCGGTCGATGAATTCAGCAAAGGAAGTGGGACTAAAAGCATCGTGGACCCACTGCAGGGCGGCGTCAGCAAGGTAGTAGCGCAACATTTTATAAGAGGCGCTTTTGGCATCACTTTGGAAGTCGAAAGGTTGGATTAACCACGGTCGCATACTTTCTGGCACGAGGTCATAGAAACGGTACTCCGCTTCCATTTTCTTTTTATCTGAAGAGCGCTTTGTATAGTAAAACGCGTCAATTTCTACCTGATTGAAATGCCGCGCTTCTGTACTACCACTCATAAAAGAGAGAAAATCGCGGCTTTTACCGAGGTCCAGGGTATCCACAGAACTGAGTTTTTCGAGGTTTGCCGGTGGATGCTCCCACAAGTGTAGCGGCATCTTGCTGAATTGATCCCAATGGCCAATTAATTCGTGTCCGTTTTTCAGGAATACCAGAAGCGGTTTGAATGTTCGATCACTGAAACTGCATTCAGCATAGGGAAGCCGTGCAATAAGTTGACGAAAATTATCATTCGCGGCAATGCCCGCTCGAGAGGCGACAATAAACAAGGCTGGTGGCTGTTCTGCCTCTTCAATTTTATGACGCAGCGCCGTCAAGTCCGCGTTTCGGCCGATATGAAACAGATTTTCATTGCTAAACGGCTGAATACTTTCCTGAAAGTATTCCTTGAGTTTTCGACGCTGAAAGATAATTTCACTGTAACGACGATGCCCCACAAAACTGCGGTTCTCGTCGTTAGTAAATTCGCGATCATCATAAACAATATAAAGGGGAGCTTGAGTCGTCATCGTTCTACCCAATCAATTTCGCTTAATAAGGCGACCAACCATGAGGATGACACCAAAGAAAAGAGAGAAAGCGATCAACACAAGATCGCGACAAAAATGAAAACTGGAGCGCGAGGTATCTTCGTCCAGAACACCGGAGAGCCCAGCAAGAAAAAACTGGGATAACGCCTGGTTGTCAATACTGATACTTTGAATAAACAGGGCGATCCCCGCTACTTCACACGTCCAAATGAGCAAGGAAAGCAAAGCAATACTGGCAAATCGCCCTTCAACACAGCGCAATATGCTTTCTTCCAACAACCTCAATTGATGGCTTATTTTTAATAGCTGTAATCCACGCCTTGAATGGCTACTGAGGACCAGATGGTGGTTCAGATAAATAAATACTTTGGCCACAGCAAAAAAAGCAGTCAACGCCAAAACGCTGAACACAAAGAACAATATAAAAATCATCCGCAATTGCGGCGGCACATCCACTTTGAAAAAATACAAAACCAGAATAAACAATGCAATAACAGAGATATCACCAAAGCGTTCCGCTAACCAAATGGATAGCGCTTTGCGCGTTTTGATTGCATAAAAAAAGCTACCAAGCCGCAAGATTTCCCCTATTTTGAAGGGTAAAAGTGCACTGGGCAGCGCCGTTACTGCATGGCAGGAGAGAACTGGCAAAATACGCTCACGTTCATCCAGTGTGAGCATAGCGAGGCGCAACATTCGAAATATGTGCGACATGGCATACACACCAGCGATGGCAAGAATAAAGAAGGCATCAATACCGCGAAATACAACAGGCAGCACCCTACCCCACTGATAAAACCACTGCGCGATCAAGGCCGCAAGAATGCAGAGGTATAGCGGCAAGAGCCAGTGGAGTACGCGCTGCCAAAACATCACACTTCTACCTTACTGGCCTCGTGTTGATATTGAATATCCCCCCGATAATCGTCGAAGGGCTTGGCACGCATTTCAGTTTGTAAAAAGCGCGCACGGCCGAAAAAGTAGCCCGCAAGCAGAGAGAGAACCCGAGTCGCTTGCCGAAACAAACGCACATTGGACACCTGATCTTCCTCACGCCATGTTATCGGAAAAAATTTAACGCTTTGCTTACGGTTATAACTGCCCATTAACATCATGTAATTGAAGGTCAAGTCATCAGGAAAGTTTTTGTAATAAAATTCCTCGAACTGTTCCAGTTTGTACATATTAAGACCCGAACCCAGATCGTAAACGCGCTTGAGCACAGGTACAGAAAATAACAAATTGTAAACATGGTTTCCGAATGTGCGAAACCAGGAATAACCCTTGAGTTGACTGCCCGGCATAAAACGCGCGCCCATATAGCAATCCACATTTTCGTAGGCTTTTGCCTTCAAGCCCTCGCGTAAATCGCGAATATCTGCCTGATCGTCACCATGTAAAACAATTAAATGGTCGAAGCCATTTTCAATGGCATAACGAAACGCCGCTTTGTGCGACCCACCCAAGCCGTAATTATCAACATTTCTCCACGCGATGTAGTTGCATTGCCTCAGCACCTGTCGCCCTTTTTCTATGGCAACGTCCAGCGTGTCATCCGGCGAGCGATTGTCTACCACCACAACTGTATCCACCAGCGCTTGCATTTCTGCATCAAATTGCTCCAGAACACGCACCACTTGGGGAGCGCAACGGTAGCAAGGAATAAATACCATTATCTTCGACATCTTATTCGACCACTTTTCTTGTTTTCATAAATCGGCTCAAAAACTTCATAAAGATAAAGTTAATCAGCAAGGTAAAGGGAGTAATGATGACCTTTCCAATGATACCGGCATAGACGGGCAACACGTAAAAATTCTGAAGCTCAAGCCAGCCCACAAGCACTTTCAAGACTGCCGAAAAGCTTAAGATGGAGACACATTGATAGCTCCAATAGACACTCAGGAAGAACACATGACGGTCAGTTTGCTTATTAAATACCAAGCGTAGGGAACTGAAATAGACAAAAGTAACCCCTAAAAAGGACGAGGCTATATTGGCGTAAAACGGCGCAACCTTAAAAACCTGGACCAAAGCGATAAATGCACAGAAATCGCACAACCAGCCAATGCCGGAATACAGGGCAAAGCCCATAAACATTGAAATAAGTTCACGATATTTCATGGTGACCGCTTCCCGTCAGAGCGGTAGAACTTTTTACTATTTTAATTTTATTTATATTTTTGTGTTTTTCCGCCCGTGATACTGTCTGGCAGTGGAAAGGGTCAGCAAACATGAGAGCGCTATCCTAGCAGATTTGGCTGCTATTTGCCCTTTTTTGACCCTTTATCCCTGCCCCAATGCCTCAGATCTGGCGGAAGCCACAAGGCTAGCAGAAAACCCCCAGGGCGAGTAGAAAAGTCAACCAATTTGCTCATTCTCACTCAATTTCTGGCGGCAATCTGCTATATTGGGGGCCGCATTCGGGCAGGCCGCCTGTGTCACCTGTGTAAGGTAACCTATGTAAGCGGCAGACAAATATAAGGGCCCGGAAAATCATGTTTGCCCCGGGCATGGCCTTAGGGACAGCGCTAATCAAGCGCGATGCTGAAAGACATAATGAAAACAAAGAGCCAGAAAAAGAGCCAGAATAAAGACCTCACAAAGCGTCAATAAGAAAAGATCTATAGGTAACGGTTATGAGCAGTACAGATACGGGTGCGGACAATTCAGCAGCCCAGTCTTCCCCTTCCCCCAGTAACAGCGCCAAACTGACAGCCCTCGAGCTGGTCGCCCGCACGATGAAAGAGAGCTGGCAGTGCTGCCTGCGTTGGGAGTATTTCCCGATTTTTCTTGTCGTTCTGGCATCGACAATCCTGAATTTTGTACTTGTGTTCGAGTGGTCGCTGTATAAGACCTACTTGACCAGTGATATGTTTGGCTACTGGGAGCGCGGTATACAGATTTGGAGCGGAGACGAGAAAACACCAAACACCTGGGTATCCAATGCGCCCTTTTACTCGCGGGTGATTGCCGTCGTTTTCTCCTGGCTTGAGTACTTTAACCTCAGAGACTGGCGCCTTGAGACCTTGCTTAGCCTTAACATCATTATGTCGGCTTTCGGGACCTTCTCGCTGTACATGATCGGACGTAAAATGTTCGAAGGGCGCGCATGGCCCCTGGCTTTTGCGGCAACCTATGCCTTTGCCTACCCCAACCTGTACTTCAATACTTTCGTCCTCGGTGAGCCCTTTGCCATTCCCATCATAATCACCGCCTTGTGCATGGTTCTGTATTGGCACAAAAGTTATAAGTTGTTTTTTGCAGGCCTCATCCTGGCGTTCGGTGTCGGGGTGAGACCTTCAAATGGCTTTGTCGGTTTGCCCTGTGGTTTGTTTATTCTTTTTTACGGTTTCCATTTTTGGCGAGTCCCTATCAAGGAATGGTTTGCCATTCTGTTCCCACGGGTATTGCGAGCAGCGGCATTTTCGATTGGCTTTATTCTGATGATTTTCAGTATCCTGGCCGAAAATAATCGGGTGTCGGACGGCAAACTGAAAGGCATCACGGCGCATTCCGGTTACAACTTTTTCCTCGGGCAATCCCAGTCTCACTTGATTCAGGCGAATTGGGACGGACTCGGGTACGGCTTTGTCCCCTCCTCCGTCGCAGGCAACCCGGAATACGGAACGATTAAGACCACCATTCCGCTTTACGATTCTGCGCGCTATTACGAAGAAGGCTGGAAAATACTCAAAGCCAATCCGCATTTATGGTGGGAACACGTTAAAAAATACAATCACTTATTCTTTAATAACCTTTTCCCTGCGGTACCCAGCGTAAAAGGCTTTAACTGGTTTTTTGACCCCTTCCGCCACATTACATTTTATATGCTGGTGTTTTGCGGGCTGCTTTTAATTCCTTTAAAAGAGCGCGATGTTGCGCCCTCTTACATTTATGTATTCGGCACAATATTTACCTTGTGCGCAGGCTCCCTGTTTTTCTATACCGTGACGCATCAGTATTTTACTAATTTCTCCTATGCCCTTTACGCTTTGTTCTTTATTTATATGTATGGCGTTGTAAGGCATTTTTCAAAATACAAGAAATTTATTTTTGCCTACATCGCAATAGTGCTCATCTCAACCGCAGGCTATTACACCTGGAAAGCCAATCGCGCCTTGTTTATTACCCCCAAGGTCGAAGTGGTGATAAATAAAAACCAGGGGCACATTGGCAACCTCGATCAACCCAGAAAAACCATTGAAGAACGTGCATTCGCTGTAAACAATCTCGAATTCTTGCAAGCTGTTCCGCTTAAGCACCGCAGCACCGGGGAATACCCGGACTTTACGTATAATTTCTTTATGGATACCACAACAGAAATGGAGGTTCTCGAAAGCGGCACTTATATGTTTACCGTGTACGCTGACGACGGCTATCGGGTCAAACTCGACGGCGACGTCATCATGGAAGTAAATCGCTTGAAGAAAATGAATGAATTCAAACTGCGTGAAACGATCTTTATTGAGAAAGGCCGCCATACCTTTGAAGTTGATATGTTTCAGGCTGGCGTATTTTCCGGCCTGGTTGTCTACTATCGCCGTATGGACCCCGATATAAAACCCGACGAAATGAGCCCATGGGAATATGACACCCGTTTTGGGCAAGGGAAATTCATTGGGGACGACGGTACCTACACGCGCTTCTACCTTCCTGAAAATAAAGCTGAATAAATCAAGGGGGAGTATTCCCCCTTCTTAATTTTTCTTTTTTTAAGGAACCTCTGAAAAATGGCCTATTTTCCCTGTGGCGGCGTCAGCTCCGTGCTCGAATCCTCATTTACTCCAGTAAACTCCGGTTCTCCGCGCGGTGCTTCCTTGCCACAGAAAAAATATTTCCATTTTTCAGAGGTTCCTTAAATTTCGCTTTACGTTCCTGTTTCAATTGCCGCGCCACTTGAAATCCATTCAGCCGCCGTTCGCGTCACACAATGGCGCGTAATATTTTGCATACGTATTCAATCCGTAACGAAAACGTCATTTGGTATGCTTTTGGAAAATCACGCTCAAGGAGAGAAGCATGACGCAGCTCGCCCTTTCCCGAATTTCATTCTCTACTTTCCTTCCATTTTTTCTTTTGCTTGCACTTGCTGTTTCAAGCCCTGGCTTGCTTGCCCAGGCTGCATGGCTCGACGGTGACCCCAACGCCCTATGGCAACGTGCTCCGGGCGTTTATAAGGAAGGCAATGACTGGTATGTCATTTTCCACGCCGCGCCAGGCGATGAACAAGTTGAACTCTACGGCGACTTTACCAATGGCGAAACCCATGCCGTGCCCTTAACGCCAACACCGGATGGGCATTTTTGGTGGTTCAAGGGCAGTGATCAAAGTTTTAGCCGCGCGCCGGCCCATGGCGATCACTACCGATTTAAACTCACACGCAACGGGCAAAACTTAACGTTTCAAGACCCGGCAGCACGCTGGGTCACGCACTCTGGCTTGCAAACGGGTCAATCACGCATCTATTTAAGTGATGCCTACACCTGGACCGACACAGCATGGCAACACCCAACGCAAGCGTATCTGAATATTTATCAACTGCACCCTTTGCGATTTACAGACCGAAACGGCGGCACGCCTTTTCAGGAAGTCATCGAGGAGATTAACAACAATGGTTCCAACGACTATTTAAATGATTTGGGTATCACTGCCCTTGAACTTTTACCAGTCAATGAATTTGCCGGTGCCTTGAGTTGGGGCTACAACCCCTCCTTCTTTTATGCGGTGGAGTCGTCGTACGGTGGGCCGGATGAATTAAAAAATCTCGTTGATATTGCGCATCAAAACGGTATCGCTGTGATACTCGATCTTGAATTTAATCACGTTGCCAGTGGCGATAATATTTTGTGGGCCATCGACAATACAACGTATATGGATGGCGATACCGTTTGGGGCCCGCTCTATAATTTTAACAACGATGTCGCAAAGCACTTTCTTATTCAAAACGTCCTCTACCTCGCCAGAGAATTCAGGATTGACGGTTTTCGTTTTGACCACACCAATACCATTCACAATTCCTCCAGTTGGTTTATCACACAAGCTGGCGATGGCGGCGGCTGGGATTTTTTGCGCGAGCTCTACGGCGCAGTAAAACAGGAAGACACCAACATCTGGTTTACGGGTGAAGAATTACCGGATTGGTGGGGGCTCACCGCAGACAATGTGGGTAGTGCTGTTGCGGGGCAAGTTCACGGCCCGATGGACAGTCAATGGACAGATACCTTTCACGATAACTTCAAGGCGGTATTAACAGGTGGCCATCTTGATGATCTCTGGCCCGTATTCGGGCACTTTGGTGACGGCTGGCAGGATGCAACTGTGTACACCGAGTCACACGATGAAGTCGGCAATACCGACGACCGTATCGCGAAGCGCGGACGCGATGGCAAAGGCTGGGAAATGAACCAGGTGTCGATCGCTGGCACGATTATGGCTCGTGGGACACCGATGGTATTTATGGGGCAGGAAGGTGGAGAACTCACCCAATTCCATATTGACTGGTGGGACGATCGCCTCGATTTAAATGCTTATGAAAACGATGCTGGCCGTCAAAAAATTCTGCACTGGTATCAAAGCCTAAACGCTATTCGCAGTCAGGATGCCAACACCTTTGCCACTGGCAATAGCCTCGTTAAACATATTCACAATGACAATGGCGTTGCAGCCTTCACCCGTGCAGATGACAAATACCTGGTCGTTTTAAATTTTAAATCCACGACCTGGCAAAATTACGATGTGGGCGTGAGCGGTTCCTATATTGAAATCGCCAACAGCAGCTGGCCCGAATTTAATATTGGCGGTGTTGCGCTCGCCAGCCGCGGTGGTACGCAGGCCTTTACTATCAGCGATGTCAACATTCCCGCTTATGGTGCCGTTGTGTTAATGAAACAGGACGCGAGCGTAAGCGTCGATTTTTCCTGTCACAATGGGTATACATACTGGGGACAAAATGTTTTCGTTGTGGGCAGCATTCCGGAATTGGGGAATTGGAATCCTGATAATGCCGTTGCTTTAAGCCCGGATGTTTATCCCGATTGGTTTGCGACAGTGGAAAATCTTCCGCCTTCAACGTCGATCGAATGGAAGTGCATTAAGCGCAATGGCAATGAGGTGATATGGCAGTCTGGTGCGAATAATATGCTTAGCACCCCTGCCAGTGGCCACACCGCAACTCACGGATATTTTTAAGTACAGATCACGCGGGAACGTGGACTACAAGGTGGCCCCTTGTGAAAACGCGGTGAATACATCCCTGTAGCTCCGACACCGCATCCATGCGGTGACGGTTTCACAAGGGGCCACCTTGCACTCCACGTTCTGCAAGTAATGCCCCACTACTCGGTATAGTGCTTCCTTGTTTTGGTTTTTTACTGAAATAAAAATAAAAAAAAGCGCAGGACAAAATTCGTCCTGCGCTAACTGGTCACATTACTCTAAAAGCGAGTGCTGAGGCTTGTGAAAAAGACGCGGCCCTGAATGTCGTAAGTCGCGGGGATGGTGTTGGCACCGCCCTGCTGCAAATCGCCGAGAACGGGAGGCTCTTTGTCTAGCAGATTGCGAATACCAAACGTTATTTGCGTATCATCACTGAAGGCGTAAGCGCCTGTGAAATCGAAATATAAATACGAGCTGATGTTAGCATTGACGAAGTCGCCAGCGTCCGGATAGCTTTCACCGCGTGCGCGTGGAACAACGATACGATCTGTCGTAATCCCACCGAGGAAACGTGCGCGCAGTGACAGCGTGGTTGGACCGGTATACATGGTCAAACGCGTTGTGCCTTTTTGCTCGGGAATCGGTTGTCCACAGGTACCACCCCAGGCGCCCACACATTCGTTTGTGATGTCTGGCAGTTCCTGAATTGGTGTGACAGTAAATTCGTCAGTAAATGTCCAGGAGGAACTCACGTTCCAGGACGCACTTTCACCAAACAAACCCCAATCACTTTCAAAATCGTAACTGACTGCCAAATCAAATCCGGAGGTTTTTATACCGCCGATATTTGCGTTGGTGGTGAACACGTAGCGTGGCGGCGCAATTTCACCTGAAAGTGGATCGCGATTCACAGCCTGACAATAAACACTGTTCGGGTCTTGCAAGGTGAGGTAGCAAAGGTCCAGAACATTTTGCAGACCGCCTCCACCGAGCGGTGCGATGGCATCTTCAAGTTCAATGTTGAAGTAATCAAAACTCAGGGCTAAACCTTCAATTGCTTCTGACTGATAAATCACTCCAAAGGTGGTGGTGTCGGATTCTTCGGGGTTCAAATCCGGGTTGCCGCCGCGAATTTGTGTGAGGAAGGGTGAGGGTTGCACACCTGCAGTAAAGACCGCACTTTCAGGAACGCCAGTCGCAATACAGGTATCGCGCACCGCCTGGGTTTGTTCTGAAGCAGGCTGGTTCGCCGAGCATGGGTCGGTTGCGGTTGGCCCGTCGGAACCTTGACCACCAAACAATTCACCCACGTTAGGTGCGCGAATCGCATGTTGTTGCTGGGCACGGAAAGACAGTGAAGAGTTTACCGCCCATTCGAGCCCGAGCGAGTGCGTCCACACACCGTCATCGGCGCCGACATCGTAATCGGAATAACGGAAAGCCCCGTTCAGATTCAAACGCTCAACGCCACTTTTTTCCGCCATGAGTGGCAAACGAAATTCACCAAAAAATTCGCTCACCGATTGGCTGCCTTTGGTTGCGCGTGCGGAGTTCCATCCGGACACATCTCCCGAACTCAGGTAAGAATCCGGAATGTATTCTGCAAATGCGCGGCGGCTTTCAACACCTACGGCAAAATCCACGGCACCGGCGGGCATATCAAAGGCCACACCCGTCAAGCTCGCGACCACAACATCCAGGTCTGCATTGATTTTCGATACCGCGCTAATTGAAATTGCACGCTCAGCGTCTTCGGATATATTGCCATTGCCAAATATATTCAACAGCGGCGCATTGCCGTTTTGCGACAACATGGAACGCTGGACGGCGCTGCGTGATACCGAACCTAATTGCACATCCACTTCGGTCGTACTCGCTTTGCTGTAATACACATCGTATGCGAGGTCACGAAAGGTGCCTGTCGATGAGCCAAACTCGCCACGCACACCTATCACGCTACGAAAAACCTGGTGGTCTGCATCTGCGAAGCGTGTTTGCAAATCGTTAAAACGGCGGTTGTAATTCAAAATAGCCAAACCATCATTCGGGTCCGTTTGTAACACCAGCGAGCCCTGAGTCACGGTTGTTGTTCCCGTTTCACGTTCATCCAGTTCAGTGAGAACCGCTTGCATTTCCGGGCTCAAATAGGGGTTATCGGTATCCACCAAAAAGTTACCCCCAACATTCGAAGGTGCGATCTGCACGTTGGCCTTATTACTGCTGTAGTGCATTTCGATATAGCCCGTCATGGCATCGCTGAAATCATAATGACCAAAAACATTGGTCATCCAGCGCTCCTGCGGTGTGACCATAAAAGACAGTGGGCCAAGATCGTAACGGTCGTCAGGCGAAACAAAAGGTCGAATTGAATTTCCCTGAGCATCAAACATTGCGCCCAGAGAGGTCATATCCTGGAGCCCGGCCGCAATTAGCGCCGCATCCAGGTCCGCGTTGGATTCAGCTGAGCCAACGAGGGGTAAATTACCGATGCGCCCATTCGGTGGCGTGCTTGACCCCCCACCAACAAAACCCAATCGCCCACCTGCTTGTTCACAGGTTTGCCCATCCGGCACTGAGAGCGGTATGCCCAAACTGTTGCCACTGTGAGACGCCGCGGTCACACAGCCATCACCAAAGGACGGGTCTGCAAAATCGCCGCGTTCGGCGCGGGTAAAACCGCCACGCTTTAGATAACCGATAGACGCCGTCAAGTTGCCGCGCCCATTATCCAGGTTGCCACCAAAGGTAAGGTCGATACCGTAGGATTGCGTGGAGGTCGGCTCGTCCCAGCTGGTATTCGCACTGAGTTCCACGCCTTCGAAGTCATCTTTCATAATGAAGTTAACGACCCCGGCAATCGCATCAGAACCGTAGACCGCAGACGAACCCCCGGTGACAACTTCAGTGCGCTCGATAAGCGCAACCGGAATGGTATTAATATCCGTCGTCATGGCCGGTCCGGTGATTGCGCCGCGACGGCTATTGATCAACACCAGATTTCGCGTAGGGCCAAAATTACGTAAGTTCAAGGTAGAAACCCCCACAGGAGAACCGGCCTGGACCGTATTCGCTTTGGGGCCTTCAAGCTGGTTGGCGGTAAACTGCGGTGAATCGAGCAAGAGCGTTTCCGCATTGATCGTACCCGACAACACAAACTCTTCGTCGTCTACCACTGCTACAGGTGTTGGTGTATCGAGACCTTGCGTGGACAGGCGTGTACCTGTGACCACAACTTCTTCGACAATATTTTCCTGCGCTAACGTTTGCTGCGATAGGGCCATTCCGGCCAGCACAGTGAGAAGCCCGGACATTGCAACGGGCAATTGAATTGGTTTGAGTTTCATAACTCCCCCACTTTATTGGTTATTGGTATGTCAAAGCGCCGGCAAAGCCGGTGGGGCTTATCAAGGCCCGCGAGAAATAGTGATTACTGCAATTATTGTTATTGGTTCAAATTGAACTCTTTTGATTGATGCGCCAGTATAAACATCAAATTTATACATTTTCAATCATTTGGAATCATTTATAATCATTTTTTAATAATAAAAAATCAATCAGACTAAAGTCGAAAAATAATCATGTATGATTGAATGCCTGTGCGCTGGGGGAAAGCATGCTTGAAATACAACGACAACATTTAATTCTCGACATTCTTAAGGAAAAATCCTTCGCCAAGGTCTCCTTTCTCTGCGAGCATCTGAATAGTTCACCGGCGACCATTCGCCGCGACCTGACCAAGCTCCACCGTCAAGGTAAGCTGGAAAAAGTGCGAGGTGGGGCGCAAGCCATTCAAGGAAATAAACCCATTCCCGATGTGCAGTTACAAGGCTCATCCTTCCTGATCGACAAGGAAAGAAACGCAGCGACAAAACGCCTGATTGCAGAAAAAGCCGTATCACTTTGCGACGACGGTGAGTCCATCATCATTAATGGCGGCAGTTCGACTTACATGATGGCGGAGTTTCTGGCAACTCGACAACTTAAAATCCTGACCAACTCACTCTACCTCGCGCACGATCTGACTGACTCAAGTGACAATCAAATCACCCTTCCCGGTGGCGAAATTTATCGCAAACAAGGAATTATTTTGAGTGCCTTTGAACAGGACAGTACACAACACTACCACGCCACCAAAATGTTTATGGGGACGCCCGGTATTAACGGATATGGCGTGACAGAATCCGACCCATTGCTGGTACGAGCGGAACAAAAATTGCGCCGTCAGGCTGACTCTTTGATTATACTTGCCGACAGCAGCAAACTCGGCAAACGCAGCCAGTTTATTTGTGAACCGCTCGAGGAAGTCGACATTGTTGTCACCGATGACAGGGCGGAAGATGAGCACGTCAATTTATTGGAGCAACACGACATCCGCGTGATTGTCGTTCCCTATTGTAACGAAGCACCCGAGTGATACGATTTTATTTAACGGTGGCACCTCACCCTCAATGTTGTAAATGAAAACCCGCTCTTCAACGAAAGAACGCCGCAAGGTTTCCACGCTCAGACAAACCCTGACCTGCTCACAAAAGGAGGCTGTCTCGTCTTCCTTTATGACCGCAACGGGCGATAATTTTTTTAATGCCTTTGCGATATATTTGCAGGCAAGCGCCATGCAAATTTCCAGTCTCACGGCGATACCGCAATTTATTGGTGCTTTTTTCCAATTGCTATCCGTCTGGCTCGTTCATTTTATTGAACGCAAACGCCTTGTAGTCGGCACTGCAATTTTCCAGTCTGTGGTTATGTTTTTACTGGCCGCGTTAGCGGCTGCAGCCTGGCAGGGTTTACCTGCAGTCCGCTGGTTGATTGTGCTGGCGGTTCTGTACCACGCGTGCCTGAACGTTATTCAACCACAATGGCGCGCGTGGATGGGCAGCCTCGTACCGGCAAAACGACGAGGTGTGTTTTTCGCATTGCGTTCACGTTTGAGCATGGCGGTATCCCTGCTGGTGTTTATTTTGGGGGGAGCAATTCTCACCTGGGCGAACCGCATGGAATTGACCTGGTTGGGCTTTGTTTGTCTTTTTGCAGCAGCCGGTATAGGGCGTTTTACCTCCTCGCAACATTTCAGGAAAATGCACGACCCCGACCCGCATCCCTATATGTCAGACCCACGCGTGATACGCAGCACCTTGAAACACTGTCGAGAAGCCTTGAGCGATAAAAGTTTCCGCCAATACAGTTTTTTCGTCGCCGGCATGCAAGCTATGGTTGCGATTTCCGCACCTTTTTTTGCGGTCTATATGCTCGAAGACCTGCAGTGGACGTATCTACAATTCAGTTTGAACAGTGTCGCCTCCATTGTGATGCAATTTTTAACGCTGGGCTTGTGGGGACGCATTGCAGATCGATTTGGCAACCGATTGGTGCTTATTGTTTGCAGCCTTATTCTCCCTCTGTTACCGATATTGTGGTTAGTTTCGAGTAATTTTTACTACCTGATTTTGGTCCAGTTTCTTTCAGGAATAGGCTGGAGTGGGTTTAACTTAAGTTCCGCGAACTACCTCTATGATATTCGCCCTCATCGCAGTAACTTCGCTCTTTACGCTGCCTTACAATCTACAACCCAGGCAAGCTGTGTGTTTGTAGGCGCTTTGGCGGGAGGTTGGGTCGCAACACACGCTATCGCGGTTGCGGCCTATTTCCCCTTTGAATTGGCAAGCCCGATTTTCGTGGTATTTATCTTGAGTTTTTCCCTGAGAAGCGTGATGAGCCTTTGGTTTATCACCAAAACGAAAGAGCCTTACTTGCGTTTTCGCCCCTCAATGCTGCGCGTTGTCTACCGCGTCGCGAAATTTAACCCGATTAGCGGTGCCGCGCTGGATTGGTTAACCGTCGTAAGAAAGAAAGATAAAAAAGAGAAGTAACAAAGCCATCATTTGTTGACATCCACACCGACTTCTTCGCCAGAATTGTCCACCAGAAGTGCAAGTGCTGATCTAAGTTTTTGATAATTGATCGGCTTTTCAATAAACAATTTAATTTCACTGAATCGTCTGGCATGCTCTCTATCAATCGGGTCTATTGATGAAGAAACAATACAAATGGGAAAAGAAATTTTAAATCTTGCTTTTTTTAAATTCTTTAAAAATTCCCAACCATCCAATACAGGCATATTAATATCTAAAAACACAATATCCGGGCAGGCTCGCTCAAGCTCTTGTAAAGCCACCTGACCGTTCAAGGCGCGCCGCACGTCTATATCCTGGTCAATTTTATTTAACGTTGCCTTCGCAATTTCGAGAAACACTGCGTCGTCGTCAACCCATAAAACCTTAAGGCCGGCCAGGAAACCACTTTGGTCATGATGTAAAGATGACATTAAAGCGCGTCCCTTTATTAAGTTCACTTTCAACCCAGATTTTTCCATCCATGGCTTCAATTTGATGCTTGGTCATAAAGAGGCCAAGACCCTGGCCGCTGTTACCGCTGTGCATTCTTACACCCAATTGGAAAAGCTTTTCTCCCTGCTTTTCCAAATCCAAACCATCACCGAAGTCCTGCACATAAATATGCACACCCTGCTCACACGCTTCCTGACCAAGAATAATTTTTCTGGAGTTTTCATTGACACCATATTTAATCGCATTGCTGATTAAATTGTAAAATACACTTTCAATATACGCTGGAAAGGCCATGACCTGGGTATTGGCTGAAATATATATCTGGATATCAATACCTTTCTCTTCAATCAGGTTTTTATTCAGGTTAACAGCCCGGTCAATCACCTCACGAAGATAACAGATGTGGCGAGACTGCCCGCCGACATCATTTTCAAAATTTAAAAGCTCGTTAACATTCTTGATAGTTTGATCCAGATTATTGGCCGTATCTGAAATCATTCTGACAAATTGACTGTTGTCTGGCTGCTCGGTTAGCAGATCAGACAAGGAAATAAGATTCGCAACAGAAGAGCGTATGTTGTGCGAAATAATAAAAGAGAAATCGCGCAATCGAGCATTTTGATCACTGGTTTTATCGATTAATCTTTTTAATGATTGTTCTGCTTGTTTGCGCTCAGTGATATCCTGATTAGCGCCCACTGTTTTAATTACCTTACCGTCGTTATCCCTAACCACGAAAAAACGCGCAGCTAAATAACGAATCTCGCCCGACTTGTGTCTAAACCGGTGTTCAACATACCGGCTGTATCCGGGATCATCGGTTTCTATCGCCATTCTGGTTTCTTCCTGAATCATGGGCTTGTCTTCATCCAGAAGAAACTCTTCGGCATAGCGTTCTGCGGGCACCTTCAGGCCACCAAAATAGTCCGGGCTGACACCCAGAATATTTATAAACTGTTCGTTAAATGTGAATACACCGCTGGCAATATCGAGCTCCCAATAACCAATTTTTGCGAGCTGAGTGGCCACTTTTAAATGGGCCTCGCTTTCCTTTAACGCTTCAATGTGCTTTTTTTGTTCTGTCACATTTTCAATAATGCACAATGCACTTTTTACATAGCCCTCAGAAGCGAACAAGGGAAAAATGTGAAAGGACTCATGGATGCTCCCCGAGACCAATTCAAATTCAGCCTGTCCGCCTTCAAAAGCTTTGATGAAGTTAAGTTGCACAGTTACCAATGCATCGTTTTGCAACCTGGAAAACTGTTGTTCAAATGTTTTGGATTGAGCGGTGTTACTGAACTCTATTTCCCAATCAGGAGAAATAAGAAAAACCTCAGCACCGGGAAAACATTTATTCATGGCTCGTAGCACCTGGTTCAGCTCATTTGCTGCAGGTAGATCAAGGCCTTTTGAGGTATTACCATCCTGAGCAGAGGTTTCACGGGCTGTTTCCTCACTAACACCGATATCAATCTTCAAATGCGCTCCAAATATATAGTCGGTTTCGGTGCCAGTTTCGCTGACACCAAAAACAACACATTTTAGCGGTAACAGTGCGCCGTGCCGGTTTTGATAGAGAAGCATCTCCGAATGAAAGACGCCGGGTTCACTTTTCGCCTTGGCAAGCAACGATTGCAAGGTGTCTTCATAATGGGAAAAAAGATAGGGGCTGCGTTTGCGAACATCTTCGTCGTGGGCATAGTAACCCAATAAAGTCCAAAAGCTGTGGCTCAGAAATTCCGTTTTCGCTGCGACATCGTAAAGCCATAGATCATTTGGTTTTTGGGTTTGAACATAATCCTGCAGAACTGAATGCTGCTGGATAATCTGGTTGAGACGGGCTTCCATTCCCTGCTTGTCATTTGAAGCCTTCACCGCGTCAATCCTCTGCGATCGCGTCGCAGTTGTGTCAGGTATTCGTTAATGTATTTATAAAGAATAGTTTGCTTTTCAAAGTTGTGTCACTAATATGAAAAAGTAGTCGACTTCTTTGTCAAAACAGCGCAAGGGGCACTCAATACTTAAGTCTATATATGTATGTAAGAAAATTGCTTTTTGTCATTCCCGGCCTACTCGCCCTCTTCGCTGGCATCGCGGGAATTTTTTTGCCTCTGCTCCCAACCGTTCCATTTCTGTTACTTGCAGCTTTTTGTTTCAGTCGCTCTTCTACTCGTTTGCATGACTGGTTAATTAACCACCCAACACTTGGGCCGCCAATTCAACACTGGCAAGCTCATGGCGCCATATCCAGAAAAGCAAAAATTGCCGCGAGTGCCGCGGTAGGCGTGACATTTTCAGTTTCATTGATTCTCGGTGTTAAGGTCACACTGCTTATCATTCAGCTTCTTGTGTTAAGCGCCGTAATGGCATTTATTTGGTCACGGCCGGAGTACTGAACCCTCCCTTGCTTGATAAACATCGGAGACTTTTGCAAAGAGGTTCGCTCTGTCAATTTCAGCCGACTCGCGTTCACTTCAGAGACAACACCAATGAATATTTTGCTTCAGATGAAGCGCTAAAAGAATAAGCTATTTTGCGCCAACAATCGCTCAATCCTGGTCTAAACTGGGGGAGTATCCCGAATAAAAGTTGTTAGATGCGCATACCAGGCTCTGTCTTATTCTTGTCGTTAAGTAAACTGGAAGTCAGCCTCATCGCCCTGGCCTTGCTTTCGCTCGCCGTTTTGCTTGTGCCCAGCAATAAAGTCGCATTTCAACTTGAACTTGACCCCGCCAGCTTTCCCGCGAGACTGGTATCCGATCAAAACGGCGTCGCCAACGTTTCCTGGGTTGATGAGGAACAGCGAATCTGGCGCTGCGAATCAGACAGAGCCTTCGGCTCAGCCTTCTGTAGTTACATTCTCATACTCGAAAATAACGAATTTCAAGGGATCGACCTCAGCAAGTTTTCGCGCATTTCACTGCAAGCCGATTATGTTGGTAATGGCGACTCCTTGCGCATTTATCTTCGCAATCGCCACCCGGCCTATTTTCGTGAAGATAACGAAATATCCACCAAATACAATTTGATTGAAATACCGGTTTCATTTCTCCTGAAAGGTGAAATGATAGAGATGGAAAGTTTTGTTGTTGCAGACTGGTGGTTAGACAATCAGAAGCTGGCCCTGGAGCAATCACAACCCGAATTTGGCGATGTTATTTTTCTCGAAATTCAGAGCGGCTCCTTTCGCGAAGCAGGTTCAGACCAGATAAAGCTCAATCGCATTCACCTGGAAGGCAACTACATCAATGATGAATTACTCTATCGCGTTCTGTCCCTCCTCTGGGTGGGCGTTATTTTCGGCTTTCTGGTAATACGTTTTTTCCAGCTAAAACGTAAAGCGAAAGTAAGCTTTGAATATCAGCAGGAGTTACGTTCAATACACAAAATTCTTAATCTTAAAAATAAACAATTTGAGGATTTGGCAAAAAAAGACCCTTTAACTGGTGCCCTGAATAGAGTAGGAATGCGAGACTATTTCCAAAGAGCCTTGCAGGAATGGCACGAAAAGCGCCGCCCCTTTTCACTCATTTTTTTTGACCTCGACCACTTTAAACGTATCAATGATAATTTTGGGCATGACGTTGGCGATACCGCACTGACTTCGGTCACCGAATTAATTGATTTCCAGCTTCCCCAACATTGCGCACTGGCACGCTGGGGGGGCGAGGAGTTTCTCATTGCCTGTATGGGTATGCGCGCATCAGAATCTGAAAAGCTTGCACAACAGCTCTGCGTAACTCTTGCTCGCACACCTTTTAAAGGTGACCTACGCGTGACTGCAAGTTTTGGTGTAGCCGAACTTAACGAGCGTGGCTTGAGCCAATTGATTAAAAAAGCAGATGATGCCGTATATCAGGCCAAAGCGAATGGCAGAAATCAGGTCTGCTGTCGTGAAACTGCCGAACTGGAAACGGTATAATACGGGCAAACTTTATGGATATTTCTGTATTTTCCCCGCTCAAGCATTTCCGCCCTGCCGAAACACTGCTTGCCTCACTGGCTGCACTCTCGATTCTGATAATTATTTCTCCACAGTCCTGGTTTAGTTGGACACGCAGCCTGGATTTACATGCCTACCCATCAGAATTAACTGCAGACGAATCAACCAAGGGGAACAGCACCATCCGTTGGGTTAACCAGGATCAGCTCGCATGGGAATGCCAAACGGGAACAATTTTTCCCGCTTATTGCAGTTTCGAAATCGACTTGCGCGATGAAAATGGCAAGGGTTTGAATTTATCAGACTTTGAGCGTATTTGGGTACAAATCAAATACCAGGGGCAATCGAATAACGTGCGAGTTATGCTTCGCAATGCCGCCCCCCCTTATTACACGCCTGAGGATCGAAAATCTACAAAATATAATATGGTATCGATACCTGTAGAACGTTTGGGTGAGGGGCTTTATATTGACAAAAGCGCATTTGCTGTCGCGAACTGGTGGCTATCAAGCATGCGCCTTGGATTCAAAGACTCCCAGCCTGAATACAACAATATCATTGGTCTGGAACTTCAAACAGGTGAAACTCATTTTAACGAACAACATTTCTTTCAATTGGAAAAAGTGGTATTTGAGGGGGCCTTATTTCCGCGCGAATTAATCTATCGAGGCCTGATTTTTGGCTGGTCCGTTCTCATATTACTCTTATTGTTAGTGCGAGTAATCAAGCTCAAGATATCTATCGAACGCGGCAAGAAGGAACAGGCTGAGCTGCTGGATCTAAACAATATACTTGAAATCCAAAATAAGGAATATGCGGAAATTGCCTGTACAGATCAATTGACAGGCCTACGAAATCGTCTGGGAATTCGTGATGCATTGTACGAGAATATGCAGCTGTGGAAAGACACACGAACACCTTTTTCACTTGTTATGATGGATATTGATAACTTCAAACAGATTAATGATCAATACGGGCATGAGGTAGGCGACAATATACTTCGATCAGCCGCGATACTTTTATTAAACAATACACGCCGTTCAGATTGTCTTGCGCGTTGGGGCGGTGAAGAATTTATCCTGGTTTGTCGTGACACCAATACAGCACAAGCACAGCAAGTTGCGGAAAATTTACGTAGTAAACTTGAACAGTCAGATATTCATTCCAAAATCAAGGTAACCGCAAGCTTCGGTGTTGCCTCCATGACAACATACGACCTCGACGAGCTTTTCAAGCGCACCGACGTCGCGCTCTATCGCGCCAAGAATACCGGTCGAAACCGCGTGTGTGTTGAAAACACCTTTCAAAATCCGCCCCACAACATCGCAGTTTAATCACACATTTCTTGTCTCTTGAATCCAGGTGACGCTGTCGTTGGACGATTTCATCTGATCAGTAACTCGGGGCATCGCAAACGCCCACCCTAAGACTCTGGACCTTCCAACGGCCGATCGGGTGCTGGCTAAAACCGGATTATCAAGATAAGAGGGTATTGATTCCGGCCTTCGCAACGCAGTAAACTTGTGAGCAGCCTTTACGTTCTCACTAAACCTACAATTGGTGCAAATACAGGAAACTGCCTGCGTTCAACTGAATTGAATAGGCACGAGTAACAAACAATTTCTTAAGCACTTCGCATGCTTTATCAACAACCGGACGTTAACATTTCTATGCCCTCTCTCAGTAGGTTAGCTTTCTTCGGATTCATTCTAATAATTTGTGCCTGCGGTGGCGATTCATCTCGCTTGGACAAGAACAACAATGCTCCATCAGTTCAAACTTGTGATGCGCGAAAATATAAACAATCGACAGGGATCGCGCTGAATAAACTCAATCTAGCATCCGCTCATCCGCTAATCACTGATCTTGAATTCTTGCCAGGCAGGAACGATGTTTTTTACGTAACGCAACAAACAGGTGAAATAAGCCGTATCGAGGCAAACGGCAGTACTTATTCGTCAGAATTACTTTTTGATTTACGCGAATTTTACGATGTCTATTATTCACCTGAGGGACCCGGCAGTTGTCACGAATGCGGCCTGTACGATCTGGCTTTTCATCCTGACTTTGAAAGCAACGGTTACATTTATTTATCTTTTACCGAAGGTGGCCACGATGACCAAGCATTGCACTCCCATGTTTCCCGCTTTGTACTCGAAAATGACGGACAATCAGTTTTATTGACCGCAGACGCCCGCCCGCTTCGCGAAGAAATCTACTCACAACAACAGCCTTCATGGATTCACAACAACGGCAAGCTGCGCTTTGGGCCGGATGGGTACTTGTACATTGGATTCGGAGATGGTGGTGTTAGTCAACATGCGCAAGATCCCAGCAACGTTTTTGGTTCGATTCTGCGCTTGACCGCAGAAGGACAACCCGCACCAGACAATGCCGTACCCCAGGGCCTTGCAGAAATTTTTGCTTACGGATTTCGCAACCCCTGGTCCTGGTCTTTTGATAAGTTAACAGGGGATTTATGGTTGGGTGATGTCGGCTGGACCCGGATTGAAGAAATCAACCGTGTTGTCAACGGCGGTAATTATGGCTGGCCTTGCTTTGAAGGTTTGCGCGAGAATGAAGTCTGCAGCGCAACCGAAAAGCTCATTTCACCTTTAATTAATTATCACCATGTCGAAGGCCGATCTGTTACTGGCGGTTATGTCTATCGCGGGCAAGCTCTTGGAGACCTTTACGGTTTTTACATTTTTGGTGATTTTGTATCGGGGACACTCTGGAGTTTGGATACTGAAGCCCTGACTTCTGCAGATTACAGGCAAATCGCCAGCACCAATTTGCAAATATCCGCGTTTGCGGAAGACCACGATGGTGAACTGTTTGTTCTCGACTATTTTACCGGTGACATTTATCAACTGGCTGAACCACAAATCGAAAGTGAAACAGAAACCCTTCCACGAACACTTTCCAGGACCGGCTGCGTTAACATGGCCGACCCCACCCAGCCTATGGACGGTGTTCTCGCCTACGAAATTAACGAAAGTTTTTGGTCCGACAATGCCGAAAAAACCCGATTTATGGCTATTCCTGAAGGAGAAAAAATTGATATCCAAAATGATGGTGATTTCGCTTTCCCCGCCGGCACCATACTGATCAAGAATTTCTTTCTCGATGAAAAATTTATTGAAACGCGTCTATTGCTCAAGCAAGCAGACAGTGGATGGAGTGGCTATAGCTACAAGTGGAATGCCGAGCAAACAGAAGCGTTCCTGTTAGACACATGGCTGGACGAAGAACTGGCACAGCAGACTTGGCACTATCCAGCAAGCGGCGAATGCAAGGCCTGCCACACCGCTGCCGCCGGGTTTGCACTCGGCCTTGAAGTTGCGCAACTAAACCGTGAACGTATTCTCAATGACGGCAGGCAAGTAAACCAACTACATCTGTTTTCCGAACTGGAATTATTTTCGTCAGACATCTCTGTATGGATGAATACTGCCCTGGTCAGCAGCAGTGATGACAGTGAAGATCTCGATGCGCGGGCACGTTCATATTTACACAGTAATTGCGCACAATGTCACCGACCTGGAGGCACCACTCAAGCCTCGCTGGATTTTCGCTACGATACACATTTACCACAGAGCAACGCCTGCGGTGCTCTCCCCCTTCACGGCAATTTGGAACTTGCAGCCCCCTTTATCGTCGATCCTGGCTTTGCAGATAACTCGATACTCTTGCAACGCATCAGTCGCAGGGATGAAGGACAAATGCCACCACTCGCAAGCCAGCTAATCGATATTCACGCAGTACAATTGATCGCAGACTGGATCAATTCTCTTGAATATTGCGAAGCCATTGTTGGCCCCATTGAATTTTCTTATGCCTTAAAAAATATCGACAGTTCACAGTACTTGTTAGCCAATAACGGACAACTAACACTTCTCGACACCAGAGATTCACCCACTGCGAACAGCGAAGCGCTGTGGAAACTTGAAGCCGCCGTAGAAAAATACTATCGCATTACAAATATTGCCTCGCCCAATTCACACTTACACACCGAGCAGCCAGGCATACACTTTGGACGAGCACCTGTTTATTGGTTGAGTGCAATGTGGGAGTTTGTTCCAGACGATGAGTTATGGTTAATTCGCAACCGCTGGCGTCACGACCAATTCATTGGCGTTGTCAATGGTGAAGTGGTTCTCGGTGCAGCTCTCGAAAACCGGGAAGCCTATCTCTGGGACTTTGAACCTGTCCCCTAATTGGAACGGGGCCAGAGATTAAAATAAAACGGCCTTTGCATTTGCTCCGGCCGCTTTATACAAACAGCTAAATCTGGCACTTTAATTGTGAGACAGTATCCCAAGACGATAGGGAATATGGCTGTATTCCGATGCGCTACCCGCTTGACCTTGATATAAAAATTGTAGATTACACGGATCAATAGTCAGGCGTTCGTCGTAACCTGAACGGATTAATTCTCCGTGGCTAATGCCATTCGCCCATTGCCCTTGCGACCAAACCACATTGTTATTCCCCGCGAAAGGATTATTCTCGGTATCGGCCAAAGGCGTCCAAGGGCCATCAAGACTGGGCGCCGTCCACGAACGGAAAAAGCGCGGGCCGGAAATATAGGCCTCTACTAACAACAAATATTGGTTTTGGCCATCCACTTTATACACGTTCGCGGCTTCAAATAGATAATTTGCTCCACGGTTGTCTTCCATTACAACAGAATAGCCAGAAAAATTCGGGAAGTTTGCAATCGATGTTTTCGACATATAGAGCACGCCATCATCCCGCGAGAAAAACAAATAACAATTCGCATCATCACAGATTACCCAAAAATCGAGTGCTCCATTGGGTTCACCAGCCAACAAAGGGCGTTTGGCAGACCAACTGTATGGATCACTGATGTCCGTCGTCGTCGCATACGCACCGCCCCATTGAGTGATTTGATACCACAAACCATGGGGCCTGAAGTAAAACACCTGAGGAGCGACGGCGTTACCCATTGTTGTGTTGCGCATAGACGTTTGCGGCGCTGCATCGGCTTGCGAGAAATCGTTGAAGTTAAAATAAATCGAGCCCCATTGATCCAGAGTAGTATCAAATACCGTCGCATAGACGTGATACAAGCCGTTGTATTGCACGATGGTGGGATCTTTCACGGATGCCCAGTTTGATTGGTTTGGTCCGATCAACGCGGCGCTCGACGTCCAATTAAATTGCGATGGCAAACTGCAACTTTCACTGCCTCCACCCAAAGGAAAGCCAAAGCCAATAGAGCCGTTACAATGCAGCATTTCAGAATAAGAACCTCCGCCACACGAGCCTGAGTAGGCACCGGTATTATCCGCCTGATCCTCCGCTTGATAGACCACCCCATTTGCAACCAGATAATCCACCTGCACATCGCGATCGCCACCATCATTTACAAATGCGACCCGAACTTCACCGGTGGCGTTAGTGCTCGCCGAGTAATCCATCATATTGCTTGAGAGCGTCCAACTTTGTATTGTTTGCCCCCCCACTTGCAGATTAACAACTTCATCACCCACGGCACCGCGCATCCGCACGGTAAGCGTATGGATACCACCAGAACTTGATGAAGAACTGCTTGAACTGGAACTGCTGTTTGAACTGGAACTGCTGCTGGATGAACTATTTCCACCAATACTAATATTCCCACTATCAACACTAAAAATGACGCGATCCAGCGCCGCACCGTCTTCACGTCTCTGCAAACTGAAGGTGTGTAAACCCGCTGACACGTTTTCAAAACGCAAAAGATCGAGAGTATCCCATCCGCTGGTTGCGACATTGTTTTGTGTTGCCCAATTTCCGGAATCGAGTTTGTAGTAAAACGAGTCATCATTTCCATTTGCAAGGTTTGCAACAATGCTGATATCGACGGACGTGTTTTGCGACAAGGTAAAATCAACTGTAACCCGGCCACTTTGATTGTCGGATGCTGTATTCAGAATTTGATGACTGCCGTTGTTCGGCCAACTGATAAATTGACCGCCCGACGCAGCAACATCGCTTTGAACACTGAAGGGAGAGAAAGCATTCTGGTTCGCGAGTGATTCCAGCTCAATACTCAAGGAAGCACCAGCACCGGAAGAACTTGAACTACTGGCCGAGCTACTGGAACTGGTTGAACTACTCGAAGAACTACTCGAGGAACTACTCGAAGAACTACTTGAAGAACTGCTACTCGAACTATTATTACCCTGGCCACATTCAAGACCACCGTTACTCCATTGACCCTGATTTTCACAGGTTAGCTGACCAATACAACTTTGACCGTTTTCGTAGCCCCAGCCACTGTCCTGGTTTTCGCAAACCGGCCACAGTCCATCACCATACCAATTACATTGGCATTCGGTTTGTGCCTGAACACGGGTTGAAAGTGTCATTATCAGGGAAAGAGAAAGTGTGAATAAAAAATAAGTGTTAAAAGGGAGTATTCGCATAATGATGTCCCCACTGTTTTGCAAACATGATTTTGATTTGATTATTTTAATGGAGGACCAGAACGACAAAGGCCAGATGCATTGCTTGATAGCTCAACGCCCTGACCACTCTGGATCCAGCCGGCTCGCGCGCAACATTACTAGATAAAAAACAGCATACCTTTTTCGTAATATAATACGACAACAGAATTGTATATTAAATTATTATATGATGATATGGAGGCATCGTATTTATGAGACAGGGTAAACAACGGGGAAACTGCACGCTCAAAAGGCGAATTAATGTTTCAAAACAAATCAAAATGAAGCATTTTCAAACACTGACTTCCCTGCCCAAACATCGATGACGGAAGGACGCCGCTAATCCCAATTGTTTGCTCGATGGCAGACACATTGACACCAACAAAAAGTGTGGGAGCTGATTCAACGCATTCAACTTCAGCAATTTGCCTAAGGCTCAAAGTCGATTGCTCACTTGAACTATTGCACTCACCTAAAGAGGAAGCCTGGTTAAATAAGCAGGAATCAGTTTTCTGATGTTTTCGTCATCAAAAGTACATCAACCCAAGCGTCATATTCTTTTGCATCCACATAGCCTGACTCGATAGCGGCTTGTTTAAGACTGAGGTTTTTAGCTTCCGCCAATTTGGCAATTTCAGCGGCTTTATCGTAACCAATGTGTCGATTCAACGCGGTCACTAACATCAAGTTGCGTTCAAGGTTGGCGTCAATACGCTCTCTATTGGGTTTCAAACCCTGCAAGCAACCATAATTAAAAGCGTGCATAGCATCCGCTAATAACACCGTGCTCTCCATAACATTATGTAAAATCACAGGCTTATAAGCATTAAGCTGAAAGTTTCCCTGGCTACCGCCGAAAGCCACCGTTGCGTCATTTCCAAAAACCTGAGCGCAAACCATACTTAGCGCTTCGCATTGTGTTGGGTTAACCTTGCCAGGCATGATCGACGAGCCCGGTTCATTTTTGGGTAATATAAGTTCACCGATGCCACAACGTGGGCCACTCGCCAGCCAGCGTATGTCATTCGCAATTTTTAATAAGGCCACAGCGAGTGTACGTAGAGATGCCGAGAATTCCACCAAAGGATCATGACTTGAAAGAGCAAAAAATTTATTCGTATTCGCTGTAAAAGGAATAACACAGAGGTTGTAAAGTGTATCCGCAACTTTTGATGCGAAATCAGGGTGGCAATTAAGCCCTGTGCCGACCGCTGTACCGCCAATCGCAAGAGCGTGCAAAGCATCCAGTTTGCTAATTAATGCCGCCTTAGCAAAACGCAGCTGCGCAAGCCAACCTGAAATTTCCTGCCCCAGGGTTAAGGGCGCGGCATCCTGCAAATGTGTCCGGCCACTTTTTACGATAGCGCTGAAAGCCTCGACTTTATTTTCCAATTCCGTTTCAAATAAGGACAGCTCCTCTTCTAATCGATCATGAAACACATCCAGCACGGCTATATGCATCACGCTCGGAAAAACGTCATTGGAGGACTGACCCATATTGACATGATCATTAGGATGCACGGGCGATTTACTTCCCAGATTCGCTCCCAGAATCTCATTGGCGCGATTTGCAATGACCTCATTCGCATTCATGTTGCTGTGCGTACCGGAACCTGTCTGGAAGACTCCCAGTGGAAAGTGTGCATCCCATTGGCCCTTACTCACTTCATTGGCCGCGGAGACGATTGCGTCCGCCAGTTCTTTGTTTAACAAGCCCAATTCAGCGTTGGTTTGCGCGGCTGCAGCCTTTACTAATCCAAAGGCTTTTACAACCGGTCGCTGCCAAACAAAAGGGGCACCGCCAATAGCAAAATGCACCAAAGAGCGTTGGGTCTGTGCGCCCCAATAACAATCGGCCGGGACTTCAATCTCCCCCATTGAGTCACTTTCTATACGGTGGGCATTTTTAGTCATTATGCGTGGTCACTATTAGGTTGAAGATGATTGCGCAAGTTTTCGCACAACAGTATGCAAGATTCCTCCATTACGGTAATACTCCCACTCGGCTGCGGCGTCGATTCGTACTTTTACTGTGAAGCGTGTTTCCTTGCCATCTTCCTTACGTGCAATTAATTCAAGCTCGTTGTCGCCCTCCTTCAGCACCGTCGCAAAACTGAAAACTTCTTCACCATTTAATTCCAGACTCGCTGCATTTTCTCCCTCTTTAAATTGCAAAGGCAGTACGCCAAACCCCACCAGATTGGAACGGTGAATGCGCTCAAAACTTTCAGCCAATACCACTTCGATACCGAGTAACTTACTGCCCTTCGCAGCCCAATCGCGGCTCGAGCCCGTTCCGTATTCTTTACCCGCCAACACAATCAACGGAGTATTATCCTCCCGGTATTTCATAGCAGCATCGTAAATTGGCATAACCGTATTGTCGGGCAAATAACGTGTATAGCCCCCAACTGTATCGGGAGCCAACTGGTTACGCAGCCGAACATTGGCAAAGGTGCCTCGCATCATCACCTCGTGGTTGCCGCGCCGCGAGCCAAGGCTGTTAAAGTCAGGAGCGTGAACGCCTTGCTCAATCAAATATTTTCCAGCAGGACTGTCCGGGTGAATTGCGCCGGCGGGAGAAATATGATCAGTGGTTATCGAGTCCCCAACCTTGACCAAACAGCGTGCATTCTTCAAAGCCGAAATACTTTCGGGCTCGGATTTTAGATGAGTAAAAAAGGGCGGGTTTTTAATGTAGGTCGACGCGGGCCAGGTGTAGGTGCGCGCTTCGCTTACCGGCAAATTTTGCCACTGTTCTGTACCCGCGAAGACATCGGCATATTTTTCTTTGAACAGTGTATTGCTAATCACTCTGTCTACCAAAGCATTAATTTCTGATTGCGTGGGCCATATATCGCGCAAATACACGGCTTCGCCATTTTCCCGCTTACCAAGAGGCTCGTTAATCAAATCGATATGCATTGTTCCCGCGAGCGCATACGCAACAACAAGCGGCGGTGATGCCAGATAATTTGCCTTCACATCGGCATGAATACGGCCCTCAAAATTGCGATTGCCGGACAGTACGGAAGCGACCAATAAATCATTTTTCTGAATGGCTTCTTTAATCGATTCCGGTAAAGGCCCCGAGTTTCCAATGCATGTTGTACAACCAAAGCCCACAACGTGAAAGCCGAGGGCTTCAAGGTCATCCTTCAAATCCGCTGCCGTAAGATAGGCTGGTACCACCTGTGAACCTGGCGCCATTGAGGTTTTAACCCAGGGTTTCACTTGCAAGCCCAGTTCTCGCGCCTTTTTCGCGACCAGGCCGGCAGCCAACATCACAGATGGATTGGAGGTATTGGTACAGGATGTAATTGCCGCAATTACGACATCGCCATCCTTGAGTTTGAATTCGTGGCCACGATAAGCCACAAGCGCTTCCTGCGTTTCACTTTTTTCTTTTTGTGTACTCCCCCCTTCTGCACCAAAATCCGCTTCTGCTGACGCCGGGATCAAATTGGCCGTCGCTTCTTTACTTTCACGCAAATAATTTTCAAATTTTGTTTTGGCTTGCTTGAGGCTAATGCGATCTTGTGGGCGTTTGGGGCCCGCAATACTGGTTTCGACTTCACTCAGGTTCAAGCTTAATGACGCACTGTAGTTCGCTCGTATTTCTGGTCGACGCCACATTCCCTGAGCTTTTGCGTAGGCCTCAACCAATGCCAATTCCGCTTCAGTGCGGCCAGTAAGTGCCAGGTAATCCAGGGTCATTGTGTCGATAGGAAAAATACCAACGGTCGCACCGTATTCGGGTGCCATATTGGCAATGGTTGCGCGGTCGGCAATACTGAGATAATCAAGGCCGTCCCCATAAAACTCCACAAACTTGCTGACAACACCGTGAGCACGCAACATTTGCGTTACCGTTAACACCAAATCCGTCGCGGTCACACCTTCGCCCAGAGCGCCTTTTAATTCAAAGCCGACGACTTCAGGCAAGAGCATGCTAACGGGCTGCCCCAGCATTGCGGCTTCGGCTTCAATACCGCCAACACCCCAACCCAGCACACCGAGGCCATTGATCATCGTAGTATGGCTATCCGTGCCCACGAGGGTGTCTGGCCAGGCAAACAATTTGCCGCCCATCTCGCCGCACATGACCACCTTACCGAGATATTCCAGATTCACCTGGTGAACGATGCCGGTGCCGGGCGGCACAACCCTGAAGTTTGAAAACGCTTTTTGCCCCCAGCGTAAAAAGTTATAGCGTTCCAGGTTTCGCTCAAATTCCTTGTCTGTATTTTTTTTCAATGCGTCTTCAGAGGCAAAGTAATCAACCATCACTGAGTGATCGATCACTAGGTCGACGGGCACTTGTGGATTAATCACGTCGGCATCGCCGCCCAATTTGACAACGGCATCACGCATTGCGGCGAGATCAACCACCGCTGGCACACCAGTAAAATCCTGGAGTACGACACGGGCCGGGCTAAAAGCAATTTCACTTGTCGGCACGCGATTCAGCTCTGCCGTACAAATGCTCTCGATATCCTGCTGCGTGACATTTACGCCATCTTCCTTACGCAACAGGTTTTCCAGAAGGATACGCCAGCAAAAAGGCAGTTTTTCAAGTGGGAATTTTTCCTGTAGGCGCGCCAACGAGTAATAGTGGAACTCTTGTGCACCCACACGCAAAGTGTCAAGCGTATCGAAACTGTTAAGCGATACTTTTTCTACCTGTGTATTTGCATCATTCATCGCGTTATCGACATTCGTATTTTTTGACATGCTCTTCTCCGTAATAGCAATACCCAAAGGGTGGATTTCGGAAAGACAAGTTGAGACACTCTCACCGACATCAAGGCATCCTGGATGCGAAATCGATTGAGGTGCATAGCGGCTATTGCCAGCCATGTAAGAGCGAAGATTATCGAATGCCTGGGCGGCGATGTCCAGCGTCGCTACCTGAAAAAAAGCTATAGATTTAATAGCCGGTTTTGAATGCTCACAATAATTGTGGCTTTTTTTTAACGACTCAATATGAAAAGGGTCGCGTCAGAAAGTGGGAAACCTTTACGAGCGGCTCCCCAACTTTCTACTGCAACCACAGAGGCTTAGGGAGTTTTGTTCAGCGCGCGATGCACTTCTCCGGAAATCAATAAACCCGGGAATTGATTTGCAGAACCAAAATCCCATGCGGCCGATTCGTTGCTCCCTAACACTGCTTGCCAGCCCGCATACAAACTACCAGAGGAACAGGATGTATTATTGGCCGACTGGGGACACATCAATTCGGTTTCGCTGTGACCAGAAACAGCACTCAAGCCAGGGCTACTACCACTTTCGACCAAGCCCACTGCGCTTAAACCATTTTGTTCGAGAAAATGGTTCGCAACGAACTCGGCTTCTTCCTCTAGCAACCCGGCAAAGCTGCCGGCATTGTCATCGTAAAAATTCAGCCAACTTGTGGATAAACTGTATTCGATGATAATGTCATCCAGGCCATAACCTATAAACCCGCCCACATAGTCTTCACCGCTCACGATACCGCTGCTAAAACACCCGGAAACAGAAAACGCACCGCCTTCGCCGATAAAGCCACCAACGGAATTGATTCCGGCAACATTGCCCGTGCTATAACTTCTCAATATTTCTGTGGTGCCGCCCTGGCCATTGACACCGCCAACAAAACCACCTACATCATCCCCCCCGGCAGCCTCGCCAGTGGCAAAACTGTCAACAATAGAAATTCTGCTGTCCTGTACTCCGACATGCAAATTACCCACAAAGCCGCCGATGTTTTCATTACCACCAACATTCACGTGGCTTTGTACCTCACTCACCAGTGTACTATGTTCTGACCCTTCGCCATGCGAGATCAAAGCAAATGCGCCACCGATATAACTGCCATTGCTAATAATCGTTCCTTCGGTCAGGATGTTTCGAAATACAGCCTGGGAAGAATTGAGACTATGAAAACTTCCGATAATTCCACCAGCGTAAGCAGATAACGAGTCGATAATCGCCTGAATATCAACGTCCACGTTCTGGATAACAACTGTTTCGATATCATGTCCTTGCACAATCAGGGCGCCGGCTAACCCTCCGTAATCCCAATGCGCACCCATAATCGAAAGTGCGATATCCAAATCAGAAAACAAAACTTCACCATAACGAAGCTGCGAATGCCCTATGGTCCCAGCATAACCTTGTGGTGCATTAAGCTCACCACTCGCTTGTATATTCGTCACTGTCATTGAAGCCATGGCGGCAAACATTGAACCTGCTAAAAGCCCTACCCGCTGCTGGCAATCAAGGTCTGCAACAATTTCAATTTCATTTAAAATAAGATCACCAAAACCCTCGGGCTCATAATCACCAAAAACGCCCCCACACTCAGAGTTACCGTTCACTTGCCCTTGAACGCGAATAGTTTCGACGATGGGCACGAAAGCCTGAAAATGCCCTGCTAGTACACCAACTTTTTCATCACCAGTAATTCTTACATCCTGATCAAGTACGAGATTATTTATAGTCACGACCGATGTTGCCGACTCATTTCCCACATAACCAAATAGCCCGATATTCGATTCCGTTGGACGATCGATATACAAATTGGAAATACTGTGTCCATTACCGTTAAAGGAGCCGGTAAAGCCCGCTTCTGCATCCCCCAGCGGCAACCATCCGGCATAGGAGCCGTCACCGTCGTAATCAAAGTAAGTATCTCCGGTATCCGCCACGCCGTTGCCATTGGTATCAAAATCGAGATCTTCGATGAGCTCGTAGCCTCTGCATCCCTCCATTGGGCATCCACTGGAATCGGCTTCTCCGCCGTGGCTCTGGCGCGCCTCACCGGCTAATTGGTTACGCACCCAGTCGAGCTGCTCCAGAGTGGCAATTTCAATCAAACCATCATTATCCCGGTCGACATCCTCTAAATTAATCACACCATCCGCGTCGTCATCGTCGCTCGGCCCTCCAGAAGAACTACTCGAGCTTGAACTGGAACTCGAACTCGAACTCGAACTTGAACTATTTGAACTCGAACTCGAACTTGAACTACTTGAACTTGAACTGCTTGCGCTGCTCGAGTTTGAACTGGAAGAGAGGCTTCCGTTCTGGCCACCACCGCCGCCTCCACATGCCGAGAGTTGGCTAATGCAAAAAATTACAAAAACCCATGTAATTGCTGAACTAAGTCGTATTTTTTTCACGTTTACACTCCAATGATCGCTGTAACCGGGCAAAACCGCGGCCCGGCATTAACTTAAAACAGGCGTTCATTGTGTATAAATGCGTGACAACTGCGCTTGAGCAAATGTGAGCACTTGTGAAATTAGCGCTAAAAAGATCACAAAACACACACTTTTCATTGAAGTTTCATAAATCCCTTCAAAAACTGCGTGCGCCTTTTGGGAACCACCTGCGCATGAAACGTGTTTTGAAACGTGGGTTTAAACGTAAGTCACTGTACTTCGGACACAGTAAACATCTCTTTTACTTTCGCAATTGAAAATTTCACAGCCTGACCCAGCTCAACTTTCGGCGGTTTTACTAAATACGATGGGTCAATACTAAGGTCTATCACGCAGGGGGCATCAGTGTGCATGGCCTCATTCAATGCTTGCGCAAACTGATCGCTGTCTTTGACTGACCACCCTTGACCACCACACAATTTTGCAAAGGCCGCAAAATCAAGGTTGTGCAAAGCCGTTTGCGATTCTGGATTCCCTTTAGCCTCCTGTTCCATTTGAATCAAGCCTAATTTTTCGTTATTGAAAACAATCACTTTCACCGGCAATTTGTACTTCACGGCGGTCAGAAAATCCTGCATTAACATTCCAAAACCGCCGTCGCCGACCAAGGCGATCACTTGACGATTCGGGTAGGCCAATTTCGCGCCCATCGCTCCACTGAACCCGAAACTCATCGTACCGAGGTTCGCAGAAAGCGTAAAACGTTGACGACTTTTCATTGGCAAATACTTCGCAGCCCACGCAGTCACGGCACCCGTATCACAAACAAAAACGGCATCATCATCAGCATATTTTCCTAATTCATTGGCAACCCACTTTGGGTTCAAGCTTCCTTCCTGTTTGCTCGATTCCAGGGAATTTTTTTGCTTGCGCCACTTGTTCATAGTCCCCTGCAATGACTTCAAAAAATCCTGTTTGTCTGCTCTGTTTTTACTGCCGCTGAGCGTCTTTAACAAAAGCACCAGTGAGCTTTTGGCATCTCCTGAAAGTGCGATATCGACATGACTGCGTCGACCAAAGCGTGTCGGGTCATTGTTAATCTGCACAATGGTGGCCTTGCCCGTCGGGTAATAGTCTTTGTATGGGAAGTCGGTACCCACCGTGATTAACAGGTCACAACGCTCAACCGCTTCCTGTCCCGCTTTCGAACCAAGCACACCCAGCCCACCCAACGACAACGGATGATCCTCGGCGAGGAGTTCCTTGGCACGCAAAGAATGAATGATTCCAGCTTGAATTTTCTCCGCGAACTCAATCAGTTCGGCGCGCGCAGACAGCGCACCAAAACCAGCAAGAATAACGGGGCGAGAGGCCTGTTCCACTGTGCTCAGTGTTTGTGCAATTGTCTCTGAGGAGGGTACGGCATTTTGGCGGCCGGCATCGCTGATCGTTTCCCGTGAGAGTTGTACTTCGTGATTGCGGTATAAAGACTCACCTGCAACATCTTCAGGCAAGGCAAGATGGCTGACACCTGAGTGGGTCAAAGCATGCTGACAAGCTTGCTCAATAAGTGAGGGCACTTGCTCATGACTGACAACCGTCGCATTAAAACCTGCCACATCGTCAAACAATTTTTGACTGTTCACTTCCTGATGTGACTCAAAACCCATCTCTGCTCGCGCGACTTGCCCGGTAATAGCAAGCACAGGTGCATTGTCCATGTGGGCATCGTAAAGCCCGTTCAATAAATGGATGGCGCCTCCACCAGACGTACCGACACACACCGCAAGTTCACCGGTTAACTTTGCCTGTGCAGAGGCGGCCAGAGCTCCAGCCTCCTCGTGACGCACCTGAATAAACTGGATATCATCGCGCCGCCGAATCGCCTCGATAAGATCGTTAATCGCATCGCCAGGCATACCATACACATGACGCACACCGAAGCGGACTAATACATCCATAATTCTGTCGCTAACAGTTGTGGTAAACATATTTACTCTCCTGTTTCGAAAAAAATGAAATGAGCTAATGGTGATCTATCACGCAGTGCCGTACCAACGTAACGCTTCAGATAACTGCTCAAAGGCAGCGAGGTTTGCACCTCGTTTGTAGTCGATAGCGGAATTCTCGCCTGTTTTTCCGTGGGCACAACAGGCTTCGAAAATTGTGTGCATAATCTCCTGTAGCTTCTTGTCAACACGGTCTGCTTGCCATCGGAGGCGCGTGCGATTCTGCGAAATCTCAAGCCCCGATACGGCTACACCACCTGCATTGACGGCTTTACTCGGGGCGACAATGATAGGGCTCTTCTTAAAGCTTTGCATCGCAGCGGAAGTGCAAGGCATATTCGCCCCTTCGAACACAGCAAGACATTCATTTTCAATCAGCTCCTTCGCATCATTCTCATCAAGTTCGTTCTGCGTTGCACAAGCAAACGCGAGTTGCGGGTGCAATGCCCAAGGCTTTTTATCTTGCTTGAAAGTAATGTCTTGCTGTTCAGCAAATTCCTGTAAGTCGCCACGTTTGCCGATATGCTTTTTCAAGCGTTCCAGCATGTCTTGCTGTAAACCGTCTTTGAAATGTGCTGTACCCTTGCTGTTAGACAGTGCGATCACTTTTGCTTTTTTGCTGAGTAATTTCTCCGCTGTGTGCAATGCAACGTTGCCTGCACCCGAGACTGCGCAGACTTTATCTTCGAGCGTTTCGTCGAATTCGTGTTTCACCAGGTGCTCAGCAAAATACACTGTGCCGTACCCGGTCGCTTCCTCACGGAAACATGACCCGCCGAAGACGGGATGCTTACCTGTTAATACTCCGCTGAACTTTCCGGTAATGGCTCTGTATTGGTCAAACATGTAGGCAATTTCAGCAGAACCCACACCAATGTCCCCTGCCGGCACATCAATGTCAGGGCCAATATGTCTCGCGAGCTGCGTCATAAAGGCTTCGCAAAAACGCTGGATCTCTTCCCGACTTTTTCCGTGGGGATCAAAATCGGACCCGCCTTTTGCGCCACCCATCGGCAACCCGGTTAAACTATTTTTAAATGTTTGCTCAAATCCAAGAAAACAAAGTACGCTGGTGTTGAGCGCTTTATTAAATCTTAACCCGCCTTTGTAGGGACCTAACATGTTATTGAACTGAACACGGTAGCCTCGATTGAAGCGTCGGCGGTTATGATCATCAACCCAGGCAACACGAAAATTTATGATACGATCGGGCTCACTCAGGTACCGTAGTGCGCGCCAATTTTGTTCTAGCACCTCGCGTGAATCTGAAGACTCCGGCGCGAGCACATCCTCTGCAACATCTTCTAAAGCCTGAATATACTCCGGCATGTCAGGATACGTTTTTTGAACCTGTTTTTTTAAAGATTCGATTGAATATTTTTCGTTCGTCATTTTTGATCCTTGTCCCGTTTTGGGTGCATAATCTTAAGACTTACGCTTTAAGACTACGCAGAGCCCATGGATCTGGATCACTGTGGTGGTCGTGTGAAGATGCAGGCGCAGAGGTGTTCAAACTTCAATACTCCGCATGACTTACTCCCAGAATATGGCATGGTTTTCTGGCTCTAATTCCGAATACTGCGTCAATGACTCGCATGTAAGGTGCCAACAGTTGTAGTGAAGGCCAATAACACCGACAATTATGCCATTGCGATTGGCGGGCGCGGTGCTATTGTCGATTAGCCTTATAGTATGGATATCGGACAGGCGTAGGTTGCAGGTGCTTATTTCAGCTGTCGTTATACATCATAATTCTTCTTGTATTCATCTAAAATTCAATTTGCTTTCGTCATTCTTTTAAATTTCATGAAAGTTGTTTCTATGCCTATTGAAGCTTAAATCCAAATGAATAAAAAACGGCCGATCACAATCACTTTAACTTTTTTGTATCGACCGCTTGCGGATTGTGAAATTAGACACTTTATATTTTAAACGTTTTACTCAGATTGAAGCTGTATTGAACGTTGTGAAGCCAGCAAGGCATATTACCTGCAACTCAAGCTTGAGTAATGTTGTAAAGCGTCTGAGTCGGAAAGGCAAATTCCAGCCCTTCAGCATTAAATCGCTTCAAAATTTCCAGATTCACTTCCGATTGTGTTCCAGCAATATCCTCACCTTTTTCAATGTAATAGATAAACATGATATTCATTGCAAAATCGCCAAAGGCATTGAATGAAATGACCGTTTTCTCTTCAGTGTGCGGATTGTCATTATTGATTTCCTGCAATATTGCCATTGCGCGTTCCATCTTTTCTGGCGTGGTGTCGTACGTGAGGCCCAGATTAATCACCACCTTGCGTGAGGGCTCCCAGCTCACATTCTCTACCGGTGCGTCCGCAAACTTGGCATTGGGAATGGTGACGATACGACCTTCAAGCGTCTTTAATCGCGTACTGCGGATGCCAATCTCCTCCACCGAACCGTCATAGCCCGCCACTTTAACGCGATCCCCAATCTTGAAGGGTTTATCGGTAAATATTGTGAAACCGCCGAATACGTTCGAAACAGTATCCTTGGCTGCCATTGCCAACGCGAGGCCGCCAATACCCAAACCTGCGATCAGCGCTGCGACATCGTAGCCTGCATTGTTCAAACCGATGATGATGGCCATCACCCAGATAATCGTGCTTATGCCTTTACGCACGATGGGCAGCAATTGATCGTCGAAATCACTTTCTGTCTTATCGGCAAGGGGCGCCACATAGGCTCTGAACAGCGCATTGAAAAGACGGCTTAGCATCCAGCCTATCAGGATTGCAATAAGAACCTGGTAGACACGGCCAATAAATGTGCTCAGCGCCTCCGGAAGCGTAAGATAGTTAAGGCCAAACCAGAAACCCGCCACAATAATCAGAAATACCGAGGGCTCCTCGATCATATCGACAATCAGGTCGTCGAGCTGGGTTTTGGTTTTTGCGGTGAATAAGCGCACTACACGCGAAAAGATCCAATAGATGATTTTTGCGAGAATCACCGACAAAACGATGATAGCAGTCGCAATAAACCATTCCTGGAGGGTGTTGCCATAATAGGTTTGCGTTAATATGGATTGCATGAGGTTCCTTTCGGTCTGGATTGTTAGGTGAATCGGGAATACTCAAATGTTGACACATAACAAAATTCAGGAAAAGGGGGCAGTATGGCGGATTTGGTTCTTGGAGGTAACGGCGAAAAACAGATTGCCATTTCGGCGTCTACGCTCAATCGCCATGGCCTTATCGCTGGGGCAACGGGCACTGGCAAAACCGTTTCCCTGCAAGTTCTGGTCGAACAACTTTCGCTTGCTGGCGTTCCGGTATTTGTCCCCGATATCAAGGGGGATCTTTCCGGTCTTGCTGCGGCAGGCACGCCCCATCCAAAAATTACCGAGCGCGTTGAATATATTGGTTTGAACACTATGCCCTTCTCGGCAATGCCTGTTGTTTTTTGGGACATTCTGGAAAAAAGTGGTCACCCCTTACGCACCACTGTCAGCGAGATGGGCCCCTTGTTGTTGGCAAATTTGCTTGAATTGAATGAAACACAAACCGGGGTTCTCTATGCCTGTTTCACCGAAGCGGATGAACGCGGCTGGATGTTGCTGGACATCGATGATCTCAAATCCATGTTGAGCTGGGTGGCAGAGCATGCAAAAGAACTCAAAGCGGATTATGGAAATATTTCATCTGCCAGTGTGGGCGCGATTAAACGCCGCCTGGTGGTGCTTGAGGCTCAGGGCATCGAACACTTTCTTGGTGAGCCTGCGCTGGAACTCGCCGACCTGATGCGTACCGACATGAGTGGCAGAGGGCTGGTAAACATTCTGGATGCCGCCACACTCATTCAACAATCACCCCGTCTGTACAGCAGTGTACTGCTTTGGTTACTGGCCGAGCTTTTCGAAGACTTGCCTGAGGTTGGTGATCAATCGAAACCGAAATTGGTTATCTTTCTGGATGAAGCACACTTGATTTTTGATTCCGCAGACAAGAGCCTGATTAAAAAAATCGAGCAAGTTGTCCGGCTGATTCGCTCCAAAGGCGTCGGCATCATATTTATCACCCAAAGCCCCCTGGATATTCCAGCGGACATCGCCGGACAATTGGGCCTGAAGATTCAGCATGCGCTGCGTGCCTTTACCGCAAGAGACAAGAAAGCCCTTAAAGCGGTAGCGGAAAGTTTTCGGGAAAACCCAAACTTTGATACAAAATCAGTTTTACCGGAACTCGGTACGGGTGAAGCCTTGATATCCAATCTGGATGAAAACGGTATTCCTCAAATTGTTGAAAAGACCCTGATGTCGCCTCCACACAGTCAAATCGGGCCAATTGACGATCAACAGCGTCAAGAACAAATCAAACGTTCACCACATGGCGACAAATATACACAACGCGTTAACCGTGAATCGGCACACGAGGTATTGCGAAAACGCGCAGAACAACAGATCACAGCGAAAGCACCGCCCCCTAAAACCAGTAAACCCTCACGAAGCCAATCAACACCACGCCAATCAACACCAGGAAAGACGCGTCGTTCAAGCTCTCGACAATCAGCGGGTGAAGCTTTTATAAAAAGTGTTACGCGCGCCATAGGCAGCCAACTCGGGCGGCGAATTGCCCGCGGCATTTTAGGGTCAATATTCAAGCGCTGAGCGTTTGGCAGAAAACTCTCCTGCCATTGAATTCAGAACTTAATCAATACTGCGATTGCCCCTGTGGTAACGCACAACAACGGCAGGGTCCGCATACAAACTGGTAACGGCATTTTCCTTGCCCTTATAATCCAGTGCCGACAGCGTAAAACGCATACTCTCCAGGCGCGCTTTTTTCTTATCGTTTGCTTTTACGATAATCCATGGGCTATATGACGTGTGTGTCTTACTGAACATTTCATCCTTGTAACGTGTATACAAATCCCAATGTGCCTGCGCCTCTTCATCGACAGGACTAATTTTCCATTGTTTAAGGGGGTTATTACGGCGTGAATCGAAGCGCTCTGCCTGAACTTCTTTCGAAATGGAAAACCAGAATTTAATAATTTCTATATTGTCTTCATACAACATATGTTCAAATTCCGGAACTTGTTGCAGGAATATTTTATGTTGTTGTTCAGTACAGAAATTCATAACTGGCTCAACGACTGCGCGGTTATACCAGCTGCGATCAAAAAACGTGATTTCACCGGGGTTGGGAAGCTTTTCCACATAGCGCTGAAAATACCACTGCCCTTTTTGCTGTTCGGTGGGTTTGGGTAATGCGACAATTCGTGCACTACGCGGGTTTAGATGTTCTATAAAGCGGCGAATACTGCCGCCTTTCCCTGCCGCGTCGCGACCTTCAAAAATAATAACAACGCGACGCCCGTTTTCTTGCACGTCGCGTTGTAAACGTACCAGTTCAATTTGCAACTTTTCAAGTTCCTGCTCGTAGCGCAACTTGACCAGTGCCTTTTTGACATTGATATTCTTGCTGGACAATAGCTGAATCAAGCCCTCACGGGTATTGATTTCCCTAAGCTCCTCCTCGCTGAGCACGATATTCTTCTTCAAGGTTTTACCCACAATTTTTTCTTCTTGTGTGAGTGCACTACCCTCTCCAGATTGACTTTCGCTGCTGATCAGTGGTTTGCTAGCATCAGCGACGATTGCATCGTTTGAATTTGATATCCCCATTTTGGAACTGCCCCGTATTAAGGTTCATCGATGATTTGGACCCAAACAAAAGGGCCCAATACCCACGAATAGGTCGCATATCAATATAGTTTAGACCTGCCTCTTAACTACCCGCTTGATTTAGATCAGGGGAATGCCCATCAAACCCTGACTCCGAACAATTTAAACTTTGTGCAGCGCCAAAAGTAACAATATGCAAAACAAAACGATATTCTTCCCTTAAATTTACCGAAATTTCCTGGAATGTGCGCAGAATCGCGGAAAGAATAATTAAACAGTTGCTCTTCTTCATCTTGTGAACTCACTACCGTTAGAATCTGACTGTACAAAATTAAACCTGCTTCAAGCCTTCCACGTTTAAGCGTCTTCTGTAAAAAGTGTTCAAGCGCCAGGCCCGAATGGTGCCTCCGTTCTGCATCGTATTTACCTGACGACGATTCGAGGCAATACCGAGCCACGGCAGGACATGAAAAAACGTGACCTGACAAGGCGTGACACGAAGAGTCACCCTCCCAATACCAACCGGGAAAACACGCCTGTTACCTGGCTTAAGCGGTTTAGCAAAATAAGAAACCAGACTGGAATCTATCCGGCGCTAAAACTTCTATGAGGAACCACACCGTGTTAAAGATCAAAACCAATAAAGTGCTTATTTGTATTAGTAGTTTGGCAATTTTGCTGACTGCCCCTCTCATTTCCCATGCCAGCTCCTGCACTTCGACAAGCCCGAATCTCGGCCTGGTCGGCAGCTGGGCAACCGGCAACTTCATGGGAGATCCGACGATTGGCGCCACCATCTTATATGATGGCCCCAAAAGCCAAAAGGTCAGGAAGTGTGACACCTGGATTCAAGGAACCGGTTTCCCCTTTTTCAGATCTATTGAGCGCACTATCTGCAGCATTACTTATGAATGTACTGCGGGTGCGGGCTACATCGGTATCGATTTATTTTGGTGGACATTTAATAAAAATCACATAAATGAAATAGACGCCCTTGGTGAAGAAGTGGGTGACTGGGTTGTGTTCCATCTCGACGGCAAAACGCCAATCAATTTATGGGCAAGAGAAACCAGCAACAGCAATAAAATAGACTTCGTTCGTGATATTGCGCCACTCGGTGATAACTACACCTGGAAAACGCTGGAACGAGAATAAGCGCGTGGCCCCCTCTGGTTTTCACATTAGTAAAAGCAAGCAAGCCTTTCTTCGGATAGGCCTGCTTGCCCTCATTGGTTTCGCCCTTTGGAAAATTTTTACGCTTATCGATACCCCGGCAGTCGATTCAGAGCACAAAATTGTTGGCCCTACTCTATCCGAAAAACCCAAAGAAACACCGATAATTACACCTGAAAATACAAGCACCATTACATTTTCTTTCAATGAGGAAAATGAGACTGGCAAACTAAAAGCCATTTCTGCTACACGTATCTCTGTACTGGAACATATTGTGGATTACTTCGGGTTCACCCTGGATACCGACGCTCAGGAGAAGGATTTTCTTGAGGAGACAATCAGCCTTGAGATCAACAGTGATATGGCAGATATTTTTGCAACATTACTGGTACACCTGCCCATTCGTATTGTTCAAACTCATGACTGGACAAAAGATGAGAATAACCGCGAATCAATTACCCTGTGTATCGGCGAATATGCCTGCGCTGACAGCCATCATGCAGTGAATTCCGCACAGCAAGAAGAAAACTTCTACCTGCCGAGTATGGCATTTATGGAAGCCCTGGAAGCGGATATCACTCCGGATGCATCTCAACAAATTGACTGGGCAGAGCGATCGAGAATATTGAAAGAAGAATACCCTCTTCTTGATGCCCAAACAAAAATGAAAGTACTGTATGCATTGAGCAGCCAAACTGATCTTGCATTTTTCATAGAACAGCTCAATCACGAAGAGCATATTGCGCTCAGGGAAATTGCAGCACGTAAACTCTTTCCACCTACCAACCCTGAATCCTTGTCAGCTCTGTTGGAATGTCTGAGCGACCCGAATGAAATATTCGTTTTAAAAATACTCGGTATTCTTAGTCGTTCCAACGATGAAGAACTGCGTTATCAAGCAAGCTCTTTGCTTTCAGACCACCCAAGCCCCCTGATTCAAGAGGGTTTGATCAAACTGGGATTTATTTCCGGTTAACAACGAAAATGAAAATATTTTTGAGAGTTTATCCAGCGCTTTTGCATATTTGCATATTGCACGTAGAACAATAATAAATATTTCCTTCCTGAAACACCCTCATTGCGCACCGAAATTGTGCTTCCGGGGTGCTCCCGAACGCTATCGGGGTTTTTCGTACATTCGAAAATACGGCTCGAATGGTCTCTGTCGCTTATCAGTCTCAATTCGGCTGATTTGCAGGCATACCTTTGAGTTTAATAAATACAAATTGAATAAATCGACAAGGCAGGAACACATCTATGCGACAACGTAATTCAAATAATTATTTCCATCAATTGCACTATAAGTTAATACTATCGCTCATTTTGATCTTTTTAGGCTTCCAAAGCGCAAACGCTCAAGAGATCTGCTTAACCGCTGCAGATGGAGACCAGATTCGAGAAACTACGCCGAATGGGTATACCTATGAGCTATGGAACCAGGACAACGAGGGCCTCGCATGTATTACCCCAAGCGTAAACGGTACGACATTTAGTGCACGTTGGGACAATACATTCAACTTTCTTGCTCGCCGAGGACTTGGTTTTGACGGCTCAAGGCTCACCCACGCACAACGCGGGGATTTCCAGGTCAAATATAACGCCAACTATAACCCGGGCTGCCAGAGTGGAACCTCATATTTGAGCGTATATGGTTGGACGCGGGATTTCGCAAAAGAAGAAGCCAGCTCCCCGGGCTCGGAACAACATAAAGAGGCATTGGTTGAGTACTACATTATCGAAAGCTGGTGTAACTGGAACCCGTCACAAGCGTCTGACGCCGTATCGATGGGTAGCTTCACGGCGGACGGCTCGACCTATGACCTCTACCGTATGGAACGAATAGGACAACCTTCTATTCGGGCAAACTCGGATGACTTCGTACAGTATTTTAGTATTCGACGAAACGAACGCACGAGCGGCACTATCAACGTAACGGCCCATTTTGAAAGATGGGAAAGTGCTACAGGCATTCCAATGGGCGGCTTGCATGAAGTCATGATGAAAGTTGAAGGTTATGACAACAATCGCAGCGCAGATGGCAGTATCAGCTTCAGCGAACTGGAAGTTAAAGTGCTCTGGCCGCATAGCCAACCCCCGGTCACCTTCGACCGCAATACCTATAACATCACGCAATGGTGCGGCAACACCTTCCCCACAGGCCCGGGATTCAATTTCCATTCTGATTTTGGTGGCGGCTTTCCAGACATTCGAATTACATCCAGTAATAACAGCGTCGTTGAGACCGTGGGACAAAGCAGTTTCCAGTATTTAATCGGGCGGTCTCCAGGTACAGCAACAATATCCATGTACGCCGGCGACTGGGAGCACGGTAATCCTGATGACTTGTGGGACACCGCAACGGTTCAAGTTGCAGCGCAAGCGTGTCCACCGGACAGCGGCTCGTTCAGGATTTATGAGTTACGTGCGCACGGTACACAAGGTGATGAAGTCATTGAAGTGACCGTGGATGGCTCAACGGTTGCAACACACGAACTATCTACGGAATTTGAAACCTATAAAGGCATCGTTTCCAACGAGGGCGACGTCGCCGTTGAGTTTGTGAACGATGACGGGGTTGCCAATGGCCGTGATGTCCGACTCGATTACATCGAAGTCAACGGGGAGCGCCGTGAAACCGAAGACCAAACACAAAATAATGCGGCCTACGCAAATGGTGTGTGTGGTGGTGGTGCCTACACCGAATGGCTACATTGTGCGGGTGGCGTGAACTACGGCATTTTTGAAAGTGCTGAAACGCACACTGTGACTTTGCGCGCGCGCGGTAATGCCGGTGGTGAACATATTAATTTATTGATAGATGGCGAGGTTGTCGGCAACTGGACTCTCAGCCGTTCCTACCAGGAATTCGCAGTCACTGTTGAAGGCGACGGCGATATTAATGTCGAATTCGATAACGATGGGGGTTCACGTGATGCCATTATCGACTGGGTGAAAGTCGACAATCAGACTCCACGTCAAGCCGAGCACATGGATTTTAATACCGGCGCCTGGGGCAATGGTCAATGTGGTGGCGGTACTCGCACACAATGGCTGCATTGCAACGGCCGAATCGGCTTCGGCAAGATTTCAGACAATTTTAACTAAATCCTGATCGAGAATGATCATAGTTTTTTCCACTTAATTTCTTTCAAGGCGCATCATGGTGCGCCTTTTCTTCAATTCGCCTAGGGTTATTCATTTTTATTAATGCCTTGCATTTGTTGGTGTTTTTCTCTCGTGTAGAAACAATCCTTATTTATAAAATCAATCATATATCCAAGTCGTTTTTCAGAAACCGTAAAAAAACACAACTCTATATTCGCAATATGTGACAGGTTTGATGTGTAAATTACATATTCTCTAATAAGGAACTGAAAATGTGCCACGCAGTACTAAAATTTAGTTTGTTTAGCCTCTATAACAAAAGGTGAAAAAACACCGAGCAGCCCCCTCCGAGGTAGAGCCAGAGCACGGAAACACGTTTTTCTGTGCCACTTATTTGTAGATCACTGTGAATGTGTTCAGCTACAGCTTTATCGTCAGCCATTTTTTATCCATTCAGCCAGCATTTGAGATCACTATTAAACCCCTGCTTGCCGGGTGGGGGTTTTATCGGTTTATATTAAATTTTTTATTTCACATGTAAGAAATCATTATCTTTCCTCACCAGGAAAAAACCGCAATAAAAATAATATGCAAACTAAAGCCAAAACCTTTCTGAAAACCAGAAAAAAAGAATATATTTGCTGATTGTTTCACAAGACTCTAATGCCTTATCTAGCTCATATTGCTGACAGCATAAATTGGCCGCACCATAACCAGCGATATTTTCGTCAAAAGTGATTCATGCCCCGAAAGAAAGCAAGCCAAAGCTGCTGCTTTATAGGGCTTACTATAGCGGTTATATCAAGCACAACTATCAACTTTTAACTCACTAACGTTGAGACTTAACCAATGAAATTTAAAGTACTCCCCCTACTCTTCCTATTCATGCCACTCATGCTAGTCACGAATAACAGCTTTGCCAAAGATAAATTTGTCGAAAAGGGCCCATTTGTTCATAAAGGTGTTGTTTTTGAGTACAAGGCCTATGTGAGAACAAAAAATAGAAAATCTACTGACAGGATGCTACTCATTGCGGTGGGTAATGTGTGGGAAATGCAAGAAAAATTCTGTGGTTTTTTTCCTGATGACGAGGAGAGTACCGGCTTCGTCTATACTGGTTGCAACAAGTCAGGAAAACGATGCGACAGGGTTACTGAATATTTTAATTGCTGAAAATCTTCAGCAAAGTGGCGGCAACTAAAATAATATCCTGATAGCTCAGGATTTTTTTGTCTTAGCCATTTACAAATAGCCACATACAAAAAACCCCGGAAGGCATCCGGGGTTCACAAACTTACTTTAATTAATTTTTCAGTTGTTTAATGAATAGGTTCAGGAAAACAAACCCTTCAACAATTTTTTACCAATCGATTGCTTGGCCATGTCGATGATCGCCCCGCCTTTACTATTGTTGTCGATTAACTCGGGAATCATGCGCGCCAATCCTCTTGCAGCGTCATTTTTTCCTGTACCAATAGCATTGGAAAATTGTTGGACTTTATCTTCACCGAAGAGGCTGAAAATATCCCCTGCGGAGAAAGATTCATCGTTCTTACCGTCGCCAAGCCAGGAAGCCGCCTTGGAAGCGAGGCCGCCATTTTGGCTAACCATACCCACAAGCGAGCCCAAATCGAGATTGCCACTCTTCACAGGAAGCAAGGATGTCAAACCACCCATTACCTTTGCTATATCCAGGCTGCCGCCAGATGCACCCATCTTTTTAATAAATAATTTTGCCGCAATTTTAACAAGATCCATAACTCTATCCTCAATCAGGCAACAGCTGTTGCATCCTTAACGGTTGAACTCGTGCCATTAGCCTTTACAGATTCAATGCCGCTCTCACGCGCTGCCGCCGAAGCATACATTTGGCTCATACCGATAACCTGGTGATTCCCCGCTTTTAACACAAAATATTCCTTACCGTTTGTAGCGGTCTTGCGCTCGTAGCGCGCATCGTTTTCACAGTTTTTCCCAATCGACGCGATACCGTTTTCCGCTCCTGCGCGATTTTTATAGGTTTCACTCGTAAGAATTGTTTCGTGATTTCCCGCTTTTAATACAAACCTGAATTCACCGTTTGACGCTTTGCTGATTTCGAAATAGCCACTCATCTTTATACTCCGTCTTAAAAATTTAGGATGCCCCATACGCAGTACACCCATGGAACTCAGCCGCTATAAAACTATGAAATGACTTTTTTTGAAAATGATTTTGGCGCCACACCTGTAAAACCGTGTAAAATCAAATAAGGCGCCGGCCTTTTTTTAAGAACGCTTTTAACGGAAGACGCCTTTAAAAACAATAAGATATAAGCCCATGTTAAAGACCCATTCTCACCAAAACAGGCAGTACCCAACCGAGCTTATTCACGCAAAACACCTGAAAAATAACCTTGTTGAACAATATTGATCACTTCTTCCTCGGTGAATACCTCTTCAATAGCGTCAAATACCGGTTCTTCAAGTTCAGCAGGAAAGCTCCCGATATTGGAAAGAAAGAAATTTTTAACGTCCTCGTGTTCGCTTAATCCAGAACCTGAGTTTAATTCCTCTTTTGCGTCGCCAATGGTATAGGCTAACAACTTAACAAGACTTTCTTTTAATTCAATGTCTTCTGTTCTTTCATATAAGGTGATAAATTCGGGAACCAATTCGATCGGGGTGACACTTCCAAGTAGCTGTAAATTTAGATCTCGAAGCATGCGATTATTGGAAGTGAGGCCATTGAACGCAAGTGCAAGTCTCTCCTGTCTTTGAAGTGAAGAAAAGGGATAGAACATTTCCGAGTACTCACTCAAGGAACGCCCTCGCGCATCCTCATCCATACTTAAATATGCCTTGACTCGCTTTTCATGGTCAGTCACGAATAGCCCATCACTGGAATTTTCGGAGTTCAATTCATGATTTTGATTTTCCCAACTTTCTGTAGGAATTATCCGGTCATTCGCTAGAGATTGGTATTCAATAACTTTTTCTTTATTCTGGACGTAAATATCTTTTTCGCGATCTGCATCATGATGATTCAAGGCAATCGGCAACAAGTAAGTCGAAAACAATAATAAAATGACAATCAGGAAAACAGTTTCTTTTCTCACATTTATTTACCACTTATGAGGCGGCCAACAACTTTTCATTAACCGCCTATCCGTTTTATTGTCGTACTCGAAGAACTGCTATTACGTGCGCTCACAATTTCTATGGTGAAAATCTTTTCTGTCTTGACGCTTTCGCCGAGTGCAGGTGTCCCGCCCTTCACCGCCGTCTAATCTATCCTTATCTGCATCACCATCCAGTGAATCCTCTCCCGTACCACCAAATAAACTATCCCTGCCTGAACCACCTTCAAGCCGGTCATCATCACCGTCACCAAAAAGTTTATCGCGCCCTGCCTCGCCAAATAAAATATCATCGCCCGATCCGCCACGAAGAGTATCATTCCCCTGATTACCCGCTATTTTATCGTCGCCGCTTCCGCCTTCTATTGTGTCGTCTTTATCACCTCCACATAATTTGTCATTACCCGATCCACCTTTAATTTTATCTTTACCTCCACGGCCATATATTTCGTCATTACCGGAGCCACCCTCAATTACATCTTTGCCACTTCCTCCATATATATCGTCGTGCCCACTACCACCGTCAATTTTATCGTCTCCATTCCCGCCGTAAATTCTGTCGTTGCCACCTAAACCGAAAATAATGTCATTACCTCCCTTCCCGCGGATAATGTCCCTACCTTCTGTACCAATGAGAATATCATCACCACTGGTCCCGTTGATTTCAGTGGGCGGCCCAGGGTCACTGCACTCTCCCTTACAGATAACACCAACCACACCTGAAGTTTCTGTAAGACCTTCGACACAATCCAGGTTATCCTTAGCGCTTACATTACACGCAAGCACAATAGATCCAAGTAGAAACATATAAACTTCAGTTTTCATTTTTTTCATCTCCCGTTCCTTCTTTTAATCAATCAAACGCTTTTAATTAATTTGCCAGGCTTGAGTATCCCAACCCGGATTTAAACTTTGTGACAAGATTTGAGAATAATTCCCATAATTGTTCAGGGTTAAATAACGATTCGTCATCGCGTCTCTCAACCTGACATTTGTGCTATTTTCAATCGGTTCTATCAGCCATCGTTGATTATCCCAGCTAGCGCGATAGTCGTGAATTTCCAGTGGTGAACCTTCGGTATCTGAACGGACTTGTAAATATTTACCCGACGCGATACTTTTTATTCTGACAAATTCGGAGTCTTCCTCGGCTTCGATCACCCAGGTTTGAGTATTCCAGTTGACGTTGAAGGGTTGACCGCGCACATCCGCATTATTCGTAGTGCCTGCTGCGGTAACAAGAGTTTTGGATGAAATTGCTGCAAAGCTCGCGGTGTATGCTTCTTCACTACCATCGCAAGCAATATACTTCACAACATAATTTGAACATTGACCATCGGGTTGCTCTTCATTCAAACACACCAAGCCATTATTATTAAATTCGGCCAAGCGATCATCCGGCCCAAAGCCACTGTAAGTCCAGCCATTACTCAACGTTGCTCTTGCCTGGATGCCGGAAACCCGGCGCGCACTGTTCAGATTCTCGTTTACCGGTAAGGGGTTGGAAAAGATGTCATGCATGAGCTCCGATGCAGCGCACACTTCTTCTCCTACCCTGACTCGTTCATCATCTTGACCATTTATGCCTAAAGGAAAATCATTGTTTTTCCATTTAGTCCAGCCGGTTTTTTGTTTAGAGTCTGTACATCGGTATCGCACATTATAATTTTCGCAGGTACCGTCTTGCTGCTTATTGTTTTCACAGAGTAAGCCTTCCGCTGAGTTAAATATTGTTAATTTGTCGGGCAACTCTTTTCCATGAAAAACCAGGTCACTACCCACCACATGCGCCTCAACGACATGAGGCTGACCACAATAACTGAGCAATGGTCCAAATTTCTTTCGTGCTGTAAAAATGGTTTCCACATCACCAACATCGGACGATGGTAAAGGGGTATCTTCATTAATCCAGGTAAAATCTGATAATTCCGGGTCATCGCCATTAACAGGCGCATTGGGTGGCATAAGCCCGGCCCCAATAATACTTATTTCAGGCTCTCCGTATTTAGTGATCATGTTAATAGAAGGGATGAGTTCAATAGGTATCCCTTGTACTCCCGGAGGCCTTGGAAAAACGATAGTTTCTATACCATCTCCCGAAGCGATGGAATGGCAGCTACTCGCGCATTCATCCGTGCGATTGTTGTGTGCGGCGAGTTCACTAAAACCATGAAATGTTTTGCCCGGCATGCTGTATCTTCCATGTGTTTCGTGAGCAGCGAGAGGTCCGTCGGGGAAGTATCGACCAAAGGTGTCGTGACCATCATTCAACAACCCAAACCTGGCCAGATAAGGCGTGATTCTGGGTGAAGCGATATAGGGCCCCGCAGCGTGGCAATCTACGCAAGGCATTTTGTTTGCAAGTTCAAACGGTTGAATCCAATAGCCCGCTTCGTAGCTACCGTCAGGCGCATTGGCAGCAACCGTCGGTGAAACAATTTCTACTGGAACGCCAAAACGCCCACCTACCGGATCGGAACCTTCAATCGGAACTTGCCGAGCACTGCTCTTAAAGAAACATGTATCACCCGACACCCGGTTATGCATTATCATTTCAACCGAAGCAGATACTTTAAAAGGCGGATCCGTAAAATCTGCGTGATGCCTTTTCCCACTTTGTAACCAGCGGCATGCAAACACCAGATCCACTTCGCTGGTAATGGGGTGATAACCAATGAAATCGTTCACTGCGCGATCCTTATCGAGCTCAAACTGTAGACCCGCAGCACAATTCATATTGTCGGGAATATCGCTATCGCTAAAACCAAGGTCACGCTTACAAGTATCAACATACTCTTTCAGCGACTCGTCTTCGACAACCAGAACATAGGACCGAAGACTTTTACTTACACCAGCGTTATCTGTAATTGTGAACAGCACCGGGTATACTCCCAAACTTGAATATACATGCGATGTTTCAGCATAATCAGCTATAGACGCAGGCGTTCTGACAAGCTCAGTGGTGCCATCACCAAAATCCCAACGCCATTCACACGGTTCAGTTTCGCAATTTACGCCGTGTCTGAAACTAGCGACTCCCCCAGGGAATATTGCCTGACTTGCAGTTTGATCATCAATATCGGGAATGTTATGAATGACTGATGTTGGTTTAGCAATACTTACCTCACCGGCCAAATAAATCACAAAGAAAAGTATATAAAAGATATACAATTTTTGTGAAAACAAAGTTTTGTCACAATCAGGTCTCATCAACTTTATCTCTAGCTACATTTTCAATTATCGGGGCGTTATTCCAACAGCTTTATCGATTTACAGCGTTTCTGAATATCAATCAAAGGCGTGGGTTTTGTTGTTAAATACACTAGCCATTTCGTTTCAAAGCGAAGAAGAGCAGTAAACAAAGGACTATCAAAAAGATAATAATCTTTAGATAGGCTGATAAAGGTACAGAAGCCTGCGATGCCAATACTCTTTCACGGTTATTTTTTTCGCTCACTGGCTTCACTACGTCGCCAGACCTCAACACAGGGGCCTGTGCTGGTTCAAGCTCGGCTCGCATTTTTTTTAGAATAGTTTCTAACTCCTCGTCTGATTTTCCATCATCAATAGCCCGGTAATACTCTTGTTCAAGCGCCATTTCACGGATAACGGAAGGATCAGTCACTTCGATCTCTGTATTATTTTTTTCCCCCTCAGGAATGGGAGCATCAAGGTATTTGCGAAACACATCGCTGATCGGGTCGTCGACGTTGGCGTTTTTGAATTGTGGGAGCGATTGCAGCTCCTCCTGTGTGTGATATTGCTCTACAGCGTCGCGCACATGTTGTGAAAACGCTGCCTGACCGGGTAGCAACGTGTTGCGCCCCGCTAGTTGATGAGATTCAAGGGTCTCGCTTTCCCCTTCTTGCCTTCGTTGCCGGCTCAAGGTCATTCCCGGCAACATTTGATGTTCACGAACCTCTTGTACATCGACAAATTCACCGGCCACAAATTCGCCTTCGGTATTGATGTGAATCAATTGACCCGCGTCACTTAATATTTGGCCATTAACTATGCGATAACGCCCGCCACTGCACGCCACCAGTGGGCACAAGGTTTCAGTGTTACCGCTAACAAGAAGCAGATCCTGTTCGCCTCGATCAAAAAGGGGGCTATGGCTCATTAGTACAGCCTTATCCTCGTCAAGTGGCCCTCCGTAAAATTGCAAGGTCACGCTTGGTGTTTGAATATTTCCCTTAAAAACTTCCTCAACCCGATAGCTCACAAAGGTGTAAGGGGTTTTATACATCTCACCCTCAATTAGATCTTCGGAAAATGCATACTGAATATCGCTTACCACTCCCTGGAAAATCAAATCCGCTGCACGAACACGTTCTTCGAGACTGCCTTGACTCCCTACATCCGATGACAAAACCTGAAAAGAAATAAATAGTAACCAGAATAAAAAAACAATTTTCATGAGACTATGACTATTCGTCGACTACCAGTATCTGATGAAAGGTTCGGTTGTTTGCTAAAGTCGACTCTTTCGAGCCATTAATTTCAGCCATCTCCCGATTCACTATTACGCCTAAATGCATTCTTCCATGGGCATTCATCGGCAGGGTAATGTTGTATTTTTTCGTGAATACAATATTTGGACCGATATGCAAACCTTCAAACCTTGCGATTAAACGATCACCGGGAGAAATGTAATTATTTGAAGAGAGGTAAAATTCGACGCTTACAAAGGCGCTGTTCTGCCCCATATTTTCATAAGTAAACTCAAGGTCATACGCTTCGCCGCGAACAAGATGATAAACAGGCATACCGCCACTGATCACCGAAAATGGTTCCGTACCACCTTCCAGTATTCGTGTAAAACCCACCAAGGCATATTCACCGTCATTCCCAACATAGCGGTAGTGCGAAACAGCCAAATCCTGTTTGGAGCTTTCACCATTTCCGTAAAGACTTCTCAGACTTACACTTAGATCCTCGCCAACGCCCTCGTATATTGTCGAGCCGTTACGATAAAAATAATGTGCACTTCCCATATTGCTCATTGAGTCTACCGTGTGCCCAACACCTGCAGCATGGCCAAATTCATGCAATAGCACCCCTACCGCGTTTTCATGATCTCCGCCATACTCCAGATAACGAAGCGCTGACGAACTTGTAGTCCAATCCGGTGCTGTTGCTAATATGACGTCAGACTCAATCAAACCTTCACTACAGGAAAATATCTTAAGCTCCCGACCAATGGCATCACCATCCAGACTGGAAAATAATATTTCATTCACGCCATTGCCATTCATTCCGGTATTTTTTCGCGTTCTTGCTTCGTAGCTTGTCGATATTCTGAAATTACTGGGGTTACGGTTAAAGTGCGAAAGGGCAAGGTTCAAATTGTGATACTGAATAGAGTCCTGGGGATAATGCCTCGAAGGAACTTTAAAATTGAGCGTATCACTACTCCAAACAAGTGGCTGCCCATTACAGGTATGCGCGGGAACTGAGAGCACATCTGCAGTTACCAGGGCCAGCATAAAAGCAACGCAAAGAGATAACAATTTATTCATTATTTTTTCCTTTTCGGGAAGATGTAGTAAAGGCTTGAATCTAAATTCACAGCGAATCCAGAACGCCACCTGATACCTTTATCGAATGCATATATAATTTGAAAGAAACGCGAGAGAATTGTATTTCAACGTTAGTTATTTATTTTACGTTGCACCGGTATTTACCGGTTTCGCTATCACAATCACAATCATAATTGCTCGGTTTCTTTTTCTTCACCACAATAGCTGGCTGTGGATTGTCTTCAAAATCTATAAAGTAGGTGCAAATAATTTCATTGTCATATTTATTAGAGCTGGGGGATTTCCTGGCGTTACAGTGCCAAAGTTCATCAGCTCGTGCAGTACCGGATTCTCGCATTATAAATTTATCAAATTTCCAACCACCACCCGGCTGACTGGTCGTTTCAATATGCCAATCAACTCTTACCTCTTTAAGTGAAGGACAGTTTCCCTTTGAAAAAGACCCTGCGTGAACCATTGCCGACTCAAATATAAACAATAGCGAAAGCAGAATTAAAATTCGTAAATTGAAGCTATTCATACTCTAATCCTGAATCAAAATTTAAAAAACATACAATTCGAGGCCGATATAAACCCGAAGAAAATGAAACTATTGGAAATTGAAGGGACAGCGACTAATCCAGTAAAGCCTCAAAAGGAGGCCGATATTTTTTATTTTTTTGGAATAGTAAAGAGTAAGAATAAATAGTCTACCGCTTACTGAATAAATATGGAGAGTTTCTGTAATGAATCACAAATTCACAAATACAACAAAAAATACTGAACGGAAAAGACGACCTTTTTGCATAGCGCTTCTTTAACTAAAAAAATGACATCAATACTAACGGTATCGCACTGCCTTGGCACTCAAAGTTCTGTGAAAGCGCCGCATGCTTGTTTCGACAATCAAATAAAGGGGGATGCAGCACTGTGCAATTTTTCAATTCACAACACCACGGATATATTTAGATTTATACAGCCGTACAAATAAACAGGAATAGCGTGACGAAAAACCGGCTTCGAATTGAATCTGTAGCTCCGCCGGACGCCAACATGACCAACAGCCATTGCAATCAAATTCCCTGGGGTTGACCTGCTGAATGGCGGGTTACAACGCCCATTCCAAACCCAAACATTCTCAAAACGCGGCCCATAGATTCATTTGGGCCCCAGCCTTAATTCGGTTACCATATCCAGCTTTCCTGGCAGCCCATATTTAAAATAAATTCCATATGAATCAAGAAGTTAACCCATCTGAACTGAAACTCGATAACCATACCCCCATGATGCAGCAGTTTCTGCGAATCAAGGCAGAACACCCGCACGAGCTGCTCTTCTACCGTATGGGCGATTTTTACGAGTTATTTTTCGACGATGCCAAGCGCGCAGCGAAACTCCTTGATTTGACCCTCACTGCCCGGGGCAAGTCCAATGGCAAGCCCATACCCATGGCGGGTATCCCCTATCACGCTGCTGAAAACTATCTCGCCAAGTTGGTTAAACTGGGAATTTCAGTTGCAATTTGCGAGCAGGTTGGCGACCCGAATGAATCCAAAGGGCCTGTTGAACGCAAGGTCATGCGCATTGTCACGCCCGGCACTGTCAGTGATGAAGCTCTGCTTGATGAAAACCGTGAAAATCTGCTGTTAGCGTTATGCCACCAACACGACCATTTTGGTCTCGCCCACCTCGATATGGGCAGTGGTCGCTTTTCGGTTATCGAACTCGTTGATGAGGCGGCGCTATTCAGTGAGATTGAACGTCTACGCCCGGCTGAATTACTCGCCCCCGAAGGCATGGTATTGCCTGATTTTATCAGCGCTCGTCCGGGCTTCCGCCGGCGCCCGGCCTGGGAGTTTGATAAAGAAACCGCTCAACGCTTGTTGTGTGCGCATTTTGAAACACGGGACTTAAACGGATTTGGTTGCGACGGCTTGCACGCTGCACTTGGCTCTGCCGCTTGCCTGTTTGCCTATGCAAAAGAAACCCAACGCTGCGAACTTAAGCACATAGCCAACTTGAGCGTTGAAGAGCCCGGCAATTTTGTTGCATTGGATGCAGCGACGCGACGAAACCTTGAGCTCGATCTCAATCTCAGCGGTGGTGAAGACAACACACTTTTCTCGGTGTTAAATACCTGCTCAACCGCGATGGGCGGCCGCTTGCTACGCCGCTTTTTACACACCCCCCTACGTAACATTACGATCATCCAGCAACGGCAAGAGGCGATTGCCAAGCTCCTGCAAAACTATTGCTTTGAGAATCTTCGAGCTGTACTAAAAAGCGTTGGTGATCTCGAACGCATCCTTGGGCGCGTAGCACTGCGCTCCGCCCGCCCTCGTGATCTGTCCCGTCTTGGTCACTCACTCGCGCAATGCCCCTTATTGCAATCTGAACTTGCACAACTTGATGAAGACAGCGCAACACCAGGCGCGACCAAGCTGCGCAATCTGGCCACGGATATCAGTGAATTTCCCGATCTGGTTCTTCGCCTTGAAAAAGCCCTGGTTGAAACACCACCTATGCTTATTCGGGATGGCGGCGTCATTGCAGAAGGCTTCGATGCCGAACTTGATGAGCTGCGCAACATCAGCGCCAATGCGGGTGAGTTTCTGGTAAAACTGGAAGCGCAGGAAAAGGAACGCTCGGGCTTGTCTACCTTAAAAGTGGGCTACAACCGGGTTCATGGCTATTACATTGAAATCAGTAAAGCACAAGCAGCAAATGCGCCCGCTGAATACATTCGCCGACAAACCCTGAAAAATGCCGAACGCTTTATTACACCCGAACTCAAGGAATTTGAAGACAAAGCGCTATCTGCGAAAAGCCGCGCGCTTGCACGCGAAAAAGCCTTGTATGAAGCATTGATTGAATATGTGAATGAAAGTCTGCACGCCTTACAGGCGTGTTCGCGTGCAATGAGTGAACTTGATGTGTTGTGTTGTCTCACCGAACGCGCAGAGCAATTACAATTTTGTCAGCCTGATTTACGCGAAGAAGAAGGCATACACATTGAACAAGGTCGACACCCGGTTGTAGAGCATGTTCTTGAAGAGCCTTTTGTGCCGAATGATTTATTGCTCGATCGTCAGCATCGAATGCTGGTCATCACTGGCCCAAACATGGGCGGTAAATCAACTTACATGCGGCAAACCGCGTTAATTGTTTTACTCGCACAAGTGGGCAGCTTTGTACCAGCAGCCCGTTGCAGTCTTGGCCTCGTTGATCGAATCTTCACCCGCATCGGTTCGGCCGATGATTTAGCGGGTGGCCGCTCGACTTTTATGGTGGAAATGACTGAAACAGCCAACATTCTCAACAATGCCAGCCGCAGCAGTTTGGTTTTAATGGATGAAATTGGTCGCGGCACCAGCACGTATGATGGCTTGTCCTTAGCCTGGGCCTGCGTAGAATACCTTGCACAAAAAATTCAGGCGTTTACCCTGTTTGCAACACACTATTTTGAACTCACAGAATTTGCCGACTCACTTGAACATTGCGAAAACGTCCACCTCGACGCTACCGAGCACGACGACAACATTGTATTTCTTCATAAAATACAACGCGGCCCGGCCAGTAAGAGTTATGGTTTACAGGTTGCCAAACTCGCCGGCATTCCTGCCAATGTAATTTCAGCCGCGCGAAAGCAGTTACAGCAACTCGAAAATGGCAGTTCAAAACAGGTGACAAAGAACATTGAAACGGTTGTGCAAGGTGAATTATTTAGTAGCCAGGCACCCTCTGAGTTAGAAAAGGCCCTTCGGGAAACTGATCTGGATAATCTCAGCCCCCGCGAGGCGCTCGACTTACTTTATCAATTCAAGAATAAACTTAATTAAAATATAAGCCCAGGGCACCAAGATCAAAGTCTTCCTCGGCAACGAGTTCTACCAGACCAAATTGATCGCCCTGCGCATATTTTTCATAGTTACCCTCTGTCACCTGGCCCAGCTTACGCGGTGTAAAACGCACCACATCGTAATCGGCTACCGTGCCGATACCTGGCAGATCCACGGAGGAATTAAAACTCAACAATATTCGGCCATCTTTCATTAAACGCAATGCGTCGATGTCAGTATTTTTTAGCCCAACATCCGAACCATCAAAATATATTGCGTAACTGTCATTCGCCTCAGAAAACACGAGGATATCTTCATCGGAAACTGCTATACCTTGAACCGTCGTCGATGCCGCAAGGCTTAAATAAACGAGTACATTGCCACATATTCCATCTCCATCCACATCATTGTTTTCATCCAGTGGACACGTATCCAGCTCATTGACTATGCCATCATTGTCATCATCGCCACCTGCACCAGAGTGCTCGCCTTCGTCGACATAAAATCCATCAATATTGATATCGACATCAGTATCGATTAAACCATTTTGACTGCCTACAAAAAATGGAATATATGTTCCGCGAGTTCCAGCACCGAGTGAATCGGGTTTGAAACGTACGATATCTTCGTTTTTTAACAAACCGAATTCATTAAGCTCGACATAATTAGTAACACTTAAAAATAAATCATACGACGTCGATAAACCAAACCCGTCGATACCAGTATGCGTCAAACCGACGTCGGAGCCATCAAACAAACGGGTGCTGCTGCCATCGCTCCGCAGCTTGACAATATCTTCGTTGTAAAAATATTCGCTATCGTTATAGGCCGTGTTATTTAAACTGTACAGTAACAAGGGTTCTGGTTCGGGTGAGAAAGTAAGATCCACACCATTAAAGTCAAAATCTTCTTCTACATAGTATTCCTCGATACCGGTAGCATAGCCGTCAACATGAATCTCAAAGCTGCCTGCCGTGCTGCCACCCAGGGATTCCGGAATAAAACGGACGATATCGTGATCAGCAACGACGCCAATCTCAGGGATCGTAATATAATCTTTCAGGCTGAGTAACAGACTTCCATCCTCCTGCAAGCGAAAAGCATCGATGTCCGTTCCGGCCAGGCCCACATCCGATCCGTCAAACAGCAAGCCATAACTTGCCGTCGCGTCCTTATAAAAAAATACGTCTTCATCCGCGAAGGTCATTCCATCAATGTTGAGCTCTTTCGTTAAACTCATGTAAATAATTACGTTGTCACAAATACCGTTACCGTCGCTATCGTTTTGGGCATCCAGTGGGCAACTGTCGCCCACATTCAAAATGCCATCATTGTCATCATCATTCAAAGGTTCAGTCGTACGGCCCTCATCGATAAACAAGGCGTCAATATTCATATCGTGAGTACCGTCGAGCAAACCAAAATCCGCACCGGTAAAGAATCGACTGAAAGTCCCCAAGGTATTAATCCCCAAAGAGCTTGGCCTAAAACGCACAATGTCCTCATTTTTGAGCAAACCAATGTCAGGCAGCTCAAGCTGCTGGGAGATGCTTAAAAACAAATCACCATTGGATGACACAAAAAAGGCATCCAAAGCCGTATCCGCAAGCCCAACATCGGAACCATCAAAATAACGTGTGCGAGTGCCATCCAGTTTTATCTGAACAATATCTTCATCCAAAAAATATTCGTCGCCAAAAAAGGCCTTGTTGCGTGTCGTTATCAGTTTAACGTCGGGAATAGCAATTGGATCAGGTGGGTCGGGAATATCACTTACACATTGGAAACTCCCTGAACGCAAAAACACCCAGGTGTCAAAACTCTCATCAAGCACATCGGCGACGGCCAATTTCATATGATTTGTGCCCGTAATGAGATCGCCTGTTGCTGTAAGAACCGTGGTTAAACCGTCAGCTTCGATATTGATATCGCCGCCGCCATCCTGAATATCATTATTAATAAATAAATCGCAGAACGGCGCGTTGGGAGAAACCGGTGCTGCAGGGTTAAAGGGGTTGCCACAGTTTAAATTACTGATTGAGACCGGCAGGCCCATACTGGAAGGGATGGTGGCAATATTGGTCCCGTTAAGCGCAAAAGCAAACACATCGTTTGACCCTTCACTAACGAATTCATTGTATTCCTCTGAGGCCATAACATACTCAACACTGATCTGCTCAGCTGCACCGCAACTAAAATCAAATTCAATGACGCAGGCATCAAACGTGTCGGACCCCACTACCAGGCTATCCAGGAAGGCGTCACCGGCGGTAAAAAATTCTCCGCTTGTGTCGTCACTTGAATTGGGGCCTACGGCGTCTAAAACACTCCCGCTACTGATCACAATACCCGAGTCAAAACCCAGAGCACCGGCTCCTAAACCACTGCCGCCAGAAAAAAGTCCCATACAGCGATTGTCACCTGTCACCTGAATATTGCTAACAACTGCCGGGTTGTCGTTATCAACAAGTAAATTGACAATATCCTCGACAACAATTGCGCCTGAATCAACATCAGTAACATTGAGCTGCGCCCAGGAATATCCGGGTATGACAACACAAATAGCGAGCAGGCCACCTATGCTAATGCGATATACAACATTCGTAATACTTTTAACCGGGTTCTTCATAACGTTGACCGCCAATATAAATTCTAAAGTGATCGAAGTTCTTGCTTATCGAGTATTAGAGCATAATTCAGGCAAAGCAAATATGAACACGGTGAATTGACACCATATTCATCATTAACAAGTACAACAATTAATTGGCAAGTCTCAACCCTCTCAATTTAGGCCGTGGATAAATACCCTTGAGACATGAGCGCAAAAAAACGCATAAACTTTTACTTAAAATTAGTTTCAACTGAAGACCAAATTTGAACGATTAATTTTCTTGAATGTAGTGTGACAAGAATTGAAAGCCCCGGCTTATGCCGGGGCTTTTTTTAAGACCATATCCAGGGTCAAAATTGATTTCTTAAAATCAGATTCAGGCGAGCAAAACATTATTTTATTGTCGAGTGCTTCAATTATTCAGGCTGGACAGTTGCCAACGCTGGCTCGGCCAATGTCGCCTTAAGTCCTGCGCTCGAATTTCCGCGTAATCCCCCTGATCGCGCACAGTCAGGTATCGATTTGTCCACTGGTTTCGTAAACGAACAGCACCACCCCCGTCTTTAACGTACTCAAGAATCCAGAGTTGGCTTCCCCAATCTTCGCGTAATTCATAGCTGCGCACCATGGAAAATTCGCGATCTTCTTCAACATTTAAATAAAGCCCGGTAGAAGCATTTTTTATTCGTACCCAGGGTGAATCGACAAGGGGCTCAATGATCCAGTTTTGCGTGGGCCATGAAGGCGTGTTCGGCTGCGCGCGTGTTTCAGCATTATTCACTGCTTTGGTTGCAGTCAGTAATTTTGCAGACCAATCACTACGAATTTTCGTTTGCAAAGCTGTAGGCGCTTCACGGCAATTTTTGTATTTAACGACGTAGTTTGAACACTCCCCATCCGGCTGGTCTGTATGTTTACAGTGCAGACCATAAGCGTTAAATTCCGCGAGGCGATCACTCGGCGCATTGTAAGTAAAAATCAACCCACCAAAACTGGTTCGCGCCTGCATAGCGATAGGTTCAGCGCCATCGCAGGGCAGAATGCCGTTCGCTGCGAGTGTTGAACGGGTTTCGTTGTCTGCTGTAGGAAACGGGTCGTCAAGGTCATACCATTCATCTTGTTCTGCATGAGTCCAATATCCTCCCGTAGCGGTATTGTCTTCACAAAAGTATCGTGTTTCATAATCGTTACAAAAGCCACGCACCTGGTGTCTATCGATACACAACAGTCCTTCCTTGACATTAAACAGCGCAAGTTCGTCCGGAAAATTGTCGGTTGTCGAAAAAGAAACCGGGCTACCAACGGCGTGGGCCTCCAATTTACCTGGTGCGATACACGTCGACATTAATACTGGTAGTTTTTCTTTCGCTTGTGAAAAGCTTTCGTTATCGCCATCACCCGCAAGGGAATCCAGATTAATTGAGCGATAGGGGCTACTCTCATCAAGCGGTGGCATTACTTCATCATTGTCGATTAGGGATAAAATCAGCGGGATATTCGCCAGCAGTGGAAAACCATCAACCACAATCGTTGACTGCGGCGAGCCCGTACCAATCGCATGGCAACCACTCCCACAATCGCCAGATTCCGAATAGCTCGTTATCAAATCGTTCCAACTTGCCATCACGTCGCCAAAGGCATGATAACGACCCGCTTCAGGATCGCCGTTGGGGTTGAATGCCGACATGAAATTGTGAGTATCATGCCCATTATTCAGCAATCCGAAACGCTCAAGAAAGGGTGAGATAACCGAAGAGGCAATGACTGGACCGGCGACATGGCAGCCAACACATCGAACTTCTGCATTCACTTCTTCCGGTGTACGCCAATACTCATCTGCATTTGGATCCGTCACTGAAAGCATTTGCGTTAAGGCTCTATTGAAATGTGTTTTGTTACCAAATTCCAGATCGCTTTCTTTGGCACTAAAGAAACACGTGGCCCCGGTATCGCGTTTATGGATCATTAGCTCAATACTTCTGGCGCTGACAAAAGGGCCTGGCCCCAGGGAATTTAAGTCTTCGGTTCTTAGCCAGCGGCAAGCAAAAGTCAAGTCAACATCGTTGTTGACTTTGTAGTAACCCACATAATCATTAATAAGACTTGTTTCCGTTAGGGGCGGATGAAACTGTAAGCCCTGGTTGCAGTTGAATGCTGGCAAGGATTCAAAACCCAGCTTGTTTTTACATTGTTCGACGTAGGCGGTTAAACAATCACCTTCACATTCAGCAGAAACGGTCATTGGAAAAGAGAAGGATATAATGATTAAAACTAAAGTATGAACATAGCGGCTAGCGGCTTTTTCCATCATGCACCTGTGTCGAAATTTTTTGACTGGTGCTTACAATACAAAGGTTTTTTGTGTATTGGCATCCCGCGTATTTGGTAAGCCGACAAAAAAGCTTACTGATCACGCCATCAATTTTTATTTTCACGAACAGACGGGCAAAAATCTGAATAGCGCCAGGATAGAAAAGTACCTTTAAAATTTTCACGCTCACAATCTCTACAAATGTGAAGCACTCGACAGTAATTTCATACGCCATCACACTTGGTCAAGCTTCATCACAAATAGCTCATTACACTTTTTCCAGAAATCCCGCGCTTTCTCAACACTTTATTGAAGAAACCGGAGTCCACGCTCATCCGCCATACCTTCGTCGGGCCTATAGAAAAAAGTGAAATCAGAAATGCCAATTTCCTCTCGTAACAGTACACTCAAGACCTTTATTACATTATTAACACTCCTGTTTTCACTCAGTGTCATTAGCGCTTGTGGGGGCGGAGGTAAAGGCGGCTCGACCGACAACCATGCTGAGCCGTCAACAAGTAATCAAAGCGATTCTCAGAACGCCGGGAATGAGCAAGCAGACACCGGTGACGAAAGTAACGTATCCGGGAATGATGACGATACAGACTCAAATCAAAATAATAATAGCGATGACAATATCGAAAATGGAACGGCAACCGAGGATGGTAACGAAGCAGTAGATAGCAGCACAGAAGACGAGACAACGGCTGACCCTTCAGAGCCCGTACCCGTTCCTGAAGCCACTATTCCAGCTGAGAGCGTTGAGGTCAACTCGCAGCTGCCTCAACCTGAAAATGTTCGCGCCTTTGGCGACGATAGAAATGCAATTGTCGTTTGGGACCCCATCCCACGCAACCTGATCAACCAACACAAGATCGTAGGTTATTACATTACTTACCGGGAAGCCGGTAGTGATGCTCCTTACCGTGTGCGGCAACAACAAGCCATTGACTGGCACCAGTTTGGCGAAAATTACCCTAATGCTGTTCAAATCCAACCACTGGAAAACGGTAAGGAGTATGAAATTCACGTACAAGCGGCGAGTGGTTCGTGGGTTAAAACAGAGGTTGGTAATCTGGTCTATCAACCCGAGAGCCCGGATAGCTCCCATACTTACCTCGGTAATAATTTATGGCCAGTTGCCGATGGCAAAGTCTCTGAAAAATCCAGCACCAAGGTAACAGCAAGTAGTGCACGAGTTGATGCAATGCGCGCTCGTTTAACCGGCTTTTTTGATGACTTCAATACAGAAGCTGGCGCGATTGACGAAAGACTCTGGAATACCGCGTCAACTCCTTGCGTGGTTCCTCATACCGGCGGCTCCTTTATTAACCCGCAATACCATACTCACAATCAGGTAGCTTCGAATCTAAATCAAAGTTGCGACCGCGGTGGTATTGCTGCCAGACCGCGAGCAACCTTTGATATTAGCCAGGCAACGGAAAATAACCCTGCTGTTATCGAATTTGATCTCGATGGCGCGACTCAACCACGTGATACCTGGTACCTCGATATCATACCCTTGTCATCGCGCCCGCAGTCAATGTTGCCCGTCGACATCACCAGCCACAATGATTCTTTTGATATTGACCAGGAAGACACACCAAACACCTTACGAATAAATGCAGCAGGTGGCGCAATACACGTAGCTTACTACGATACTGAGCGCATGCCGTCTTATTTACGCTTTATAAAAAATGAAAGCAGCCTGGCTTGCAGCGTCTACCCGGAATCGTTTATTTCGCCAGAACTCACCCTGGTTGAAATGAATTACGGTTGCGACTACAGCAAACGTATCAGCAGTTTAAATCCTCTCCCCTTTCCAGATGTGAGCTTGACACCAATAACCAATGTGCGCGCTATGTGGCGCCTTGAAATCACACCAACACGCTTACGCACTTACATCAACGGTTTGCATATTGCTACCAATCCTTTGCCTTCGGTTTTTGTAGCAGAGAAAAAATACACTGTCCACTTCACAACATTTTCTTACAACACTGGCAAGGATTATTCCCAGGTAATTCCTTATGTAGAACTTCTGCACTGGGACAACTTCGGTTTTAGCGGGCCCGCGCCAGATGAAGTCATTCACAATTATATTGAAGGTGGTGAACGCGGAGACATACCCGTTTTTTCAACCAGTAGCGCGGGTGCAGAAACACTGCCTCTTTATTCACGCACCACCATTATTCCCATTCCAGACACCGTGGGTGAGCTTGTTGATGGCAAAGCGAGACTCTACTACACACTAGGCCAGATGGATGTCAGTACGGCGCCAAGTCATGCACAACTCAGTAGCCCCACGATTATGGTTAACGGTCATGTCTATCCGTTTGATAACCCGAGGGACAACATGCTCAATACAGATAGCCCGGTTAACCCTGTATCGCAAACACCACACGGTTTACATACGCCTTTTTCAACGCATCTACTCATTGACCAGAACCATATTAAAACCGGAGACAACGTAATTGATTTTAATATCGGGGCAACCGGCGTTTTGAATGTGCACCTGGAATTGCCCTATGCCAAAGGGTCGCAAATTCCTGACTACTCTAGCCCCAGCGAGATATTCGGAAAAAGTTTTTTGGATATCACCAAACCACCCATCACCAACTGCGACAAGTTCTGGTTTGTTGAAAGAGACCTTGGACTGCCTTATGAAGACGGCAAAACCAACCTGGAAAAAGGCCCCTGCTTTTTAACTGGCAGCCACCAAAGTTCAGGAAAATAAAATAATGTTAACGAACACGCTTGAATATTCTTCAGTTACCAAAAAGTTTCTTACGTTTGCAATTCTATTGATACTCGCCTCGTGCGGCGGCGAAAAAGGAAGTGGGTCCAACCTCGACGGGGTTCAATCGGCCGATGACCAGGAAAATAACTCTCCAGTAAACGTCATTGTCGAAGAGAGCAATGATAGCGCCTCCCAGGACGAAGCTTCCGAAGAAGCAGAAAATAGTAGCGACAATCAAGAGGAAGAAGTACAGGAAGAACAAGAAGAAGAAACAACTTCCGAAACTACCCCCCCAATCGAGCCTCCCCCTGTTATTGAAACGCCACCGTCTATTGCTGACTGTGAAAATTCGGCTTTGCAGGAGGATGTCGTTGACATAAAGCCCCCAGCTGTTGCTGCCGACGTTCACTCGCTTGCACTGGACCCAAATCGACACGGCACTATTTACATGGGCACGGATTTTAATGGTCTATGGAAGTCCGAGGATTGTGGCGCCAGCTGGAAGGAATTGGACTCAAACCTTGCCATCAGGAACAGTAAAACCTGGTCGCTCGCAATCGACCCCTTGAACAGCGACATACTCTACGCCTCTGTCGGTTATTCCGGGGTTTACGACGCGCTTTATAAATCCTATAACGCCGGAGAAAGTTGGGAGGTCATTTGGCCACCACAAGATCAGCAAGAGTATTGGGTTGGAGAACGAGGCATTATGGCTTATGCCTTTGCAAACAATGTGACCCTCGACCCCAACAATAACTTACATCTGATTCTTACTTTTCATTTGAAATGTGAAACTGCTTACACCCTCTCCTCCCTGTGTTTTGCCGAAACCTTCGATGGCGGGCTTAGCTGGAAGCTAATTGAGGGGCAAGCAGAATGGTCAATTCCTGCAGGCGCAAATTATTTATCGAATCAAATTCATATTCTCGACAGTGATACCTGGGTTTTAACTACCTATGGCAACAACATTGGTGTGCAACTCATGGAAGGGATGGAAACTCCCGACAATTATCGCGCGACAAAAATACCCGGGCTGGATGGCATCCACTATCAAGGGAGTCAGTCCTTACAGTCGAGCACTAGTGGTACATGGTTTCTACCCACTCACGACGGAATTGCAAGAAGCCAAAGTAAAGCAGCCAACGACTGGCAAATCATTCCCGGTACTGGGCCAGTGACTGCAGCAATCATTGAAACTGAAAATACTCTCTATGCCAGTTATTGTTTATTCCCAAACTTTTGCGACCCCAAAATTCTTAAATCAGAAAACGATGGACTAAATTGGGAGCCAATAAACATTCCATTTAATGATTTAAAACTGGGTGGTTATCTTGCCTATGACAGCGCACATCAATTTCTATATTTTTCTACAGGAAACCGACTATTAAGAATTAAAACAGAATAAAAAAACAACCCCAAGTAGAGCACATTTTTTACAACAACTAAAAAAAGAAACATAAAACGAAATACATCATTAGGTAAATTACTATGAATGCTCGATATTTACTTTTAATTATAACTTCTCTCGCTTTTCCAGGGTTATGCCTTGCGCAGGAATGCGATACTTTTATCAGTTCGCTACCCTATCAAATCACCCAGGCAAACAAGACGTACTGCCTGGACGCCCCTGTTAATAGCGAAGGCAAAAAAGAGCTAAGCGTCAATGCGAATTGGGCAAGAACACAAGGTTACTTTCGTTATAGCGGAAGCCCGAAAGATAAGTTTATTAAACCTGCTATTTACATCAGAGCAGAAAATGTCACACTCGATTTTAACGGTGTCCGTATACGCAATACCCGCCCGAATGACAATCGTATGATCACTGCAGGCGTTTCGGCGCGCGGCAAGACACTTCAAAGTCTGACGATAAAAGGACAAGGCCAAATTGATGATTTCAGTATTGGCGTTCTATTGCAATCCATTCCCGCAGTACAAATCGAAGAGATTAACATCACCAACTCGAAGTTAATGGGCATGTCTTTCGAAGCGGCGTCCTTTACCGACAACCAATCGATAGTCTTGAGAAACAATACCATTTCCAATTTATATAACGACCTCTATGACGATGCGAGCACTTTGGCCGGGATAAGTATTACAGATTATGACAGTGCAGAGCTTACAAATAACACTATCGACACGGTTGACTCAGAGGCTGAATCGCATAGATCAAGCCGCGGATTTTCAGTCCTCCGTTCATATCTAACGCGTATCACAGGTAATACAATTAAAAACCTGGTGCATACCGATATGAGCGCACGTGTTTTCGGCATCAGCCACACGTGCAATCCATCGCGTAATGGCGAACAAAGCTGTGACGCTATTATCAGTGGCAACACCCTGGAACAGGTTTCTCCGGGCTTTAATGAAATTCATGGCGAATCGATTGCAATTTACAATCATTCGTTCGGCGGAGATCTTGCACTCACTGAAAATAACATGGTCAACTTCGCCCAGGCCATTGTGCAAAATGACTCAACACGCGCGCCCGCAATCGGTATTTATGCCGGTAATCGTGTAGCGATTTATCAGCCCTATGTTCAAGGACACTTTCCAGCAAGAGAAAATATTTTTCTTGTTGGAACAGGCATGATGGATGGCGGCAATACAATTTTCATTGCTGGAGAAGATTGTGATGTCGGGATAACAGCCTTACCTTTTACCATTGACGACAATAATAAAACCTATTGTCTGACTCCACCCGATGGTGTGGATACGATGATCTTCGATAGAAATAGTGACCACAAACCCATTTCCCACACTGCATATAGCGGTAACGATATTGTCTATGAGGCGGCGATTACTGTGAAAGCACGCAATGTTGTGTTAAATCTCAACAACGTCAGTATTATAAATAAGGATAAAAGTGACAATGCAGAAGAAGCTGAAATCGGTATCTTTGCTCCCAACATCAGCGACAACAACGCCCTCACGATTGAAGGAAATGGAAGACTTATCGACTTCGCAATGGGTATATACGCTGAAAATGTTGATACTTTTAGTGTCGACAGTGTCGATATTATTTCTGCTCAACTCGCCGGCATTCTTGCCATAAAACAGGATGGTCCAACTAAACCGGGAACCCGCTACAACGTTATCAATAGTCGAATACTGGATTTTCACAATGATACTTATTATCAGCAATGGCTATTCTATGGCATCGCTACCTGGCTGTTTTACGAGTCCACCTTTTTCGAAAACAATTCAATAGAAAATGTTTCTAGCGGGCTCACATCAACCACAACCAATGAGAACAACCAATATTTTGTTGGTATATCCTCTACCGGCTCCACAATAATTCAGAACAACCATTTCTCCAATTTAAATAGCCTCTCGCTAGATGAAATCAATTTTGTTACCACCGCAGTGATGGCAAGATGCGAAGGTGCAAGTAATTGTGATTCAACGATCAAGGACAACTCTTTCAATCAGTCTGAACTGGGCTTAAACCCTCTAGGTATATTTCTCGTTGGTAACATCGGGAATATTGGGATACACAACAATAGCTTTGATCAAATTGAACGTGCGATCACTGTTCAGATTGGCGCTGACATCTCGGGCTCCTACGCCAATAATGTTGTGAGACATGACGCTTTCCGTGAAGACGGAACACCCGCAGATTCCCCCGCATTCAATACGGGTGCACTGAGTGACGACGGCGGAAACCTGGTTATTGTCACACCTTAAGCTCCCTCCCTCCGAGAAGCCGCATTACGACGCGGCTTCCAACTCTATACATCCTGTTCTAAACTCTGACTTTGTGAATGGTTTCCCATAATCACAACGAAATAGCCTGAAACGCCTGCTGAGTAAGCCACCAGTATTGCTGTGTCGATCATCCACAGATATCGTGCCTGATTGGCGTTTCTAACTGGAAAGCTTCCAACACGATATTAGAGTTTTGATTGACTATGCAGGTTTCCGTTGGGCCTCTGCTCCTGGATAAAGACAAAAAATTACTGTTCAATGCCGATCGAGTATTAGTCAGTGACAACCCTCGCCTTTTGAACGTTTTTATTCTGCTCGTTGATAACGAACCCGAAATCGTCAGCAGAAAACAAATCATTGATCTACTTTGGCCCGACGAATCCATCTCTGACTGGGCTGTATCTCGCGTTATTGCTGATTTACGCAGCACCCTCGCTGACGCCGGCTGTGGCGAACTGATTAAAACGGTTCATGGCAAAGGCTTTCGCCTGGTCGCACCGGTGGAAGCCCTGCCGGCCGAACAGATAGATAAAACAGCGCAACGCCAGAGCCCTATCCTCGCTGTGAGTCTCACCATTTTGGTGGTTTTGGGAATCGGTTTTTTTGCCCTGCAATACAAAGTGAGTGATGGGCCTGGCCTTCCTGATGCTCAGAACGAAACCGGGATCCACGGCTACGAAAACCAGGAATCGATCGACTACCCCAGTATTGCCGTCGCGCTCACAAGAAAAGAAGCGACCCATTTACCCCTTGATGACGGCTGGTGGACCTCCGCGCAAGGGGGGCCCGATTATTCAGAAAATGAACTTAGCTACCAATCCCCAGGCACAATTGGGATTACGCTCGCTCACAACTATCATGGCCCCGACTTTCTTCACGGCGCAAATCTCAATATGCGGGTGTCCCTGGACAACACCTACATTGAATCCAACAAGGGCTTATATCTCTTTACCCACCAAATGGGTGGTGAATGGTTACAGTCGCGCTGCTATTTCGAAGACCTTTCTGCAGGCCCGAATGACTATTCCTGCAGGATTGATGCGCCGGGGCTCGCTTTTGTGCTCGGTGATGATGAATATGCTGTACTTGGCATCAATGGCGAAAATGATTATTCCAGGGGCCGCATAACGGTGCATTCTGCCTGGATAGATTATCCGCTTTCCGTGCCAATGGACCAAGGTTGGTACACCATCCCACCGCGCCCACTACACTATAATAGCGGGGCAAGCGGCGGAGTCAGCTTTGAACCCAACAATCGCTCGCAAAACCTGGCTTTAACACTCGCTGGCCCACTAAAACTCCAGAATGCCACCCTCTCTTTTACCTTTGTCGCAGATCAAGCCTATATTGACTCCGGCGCAGAAATTCAGCCCTATGCGCAGCGGGTTATGGAAAATTGGGACGGCGAGTGGCAGTGCTGGCTATCCAATGAAGACATTTTGCCAGGCGGGATGACCACCCATTGTCAACTTTCCGAAGCACACCCCATTTTCAATATTTTGGAGGGTGAGTACCTGGAAATCGGCCTGCGAACGTATGGGCAAAAAGTGAATGGCAAGATTTCAATTCACAGCGTTTCTATTTCCTGCAGCGAGGCGTTTCCGCGCTGTGGCTTGCAAACCCCACCCTGATTGTCGGCAGGTATTTTAATTTGCACTGTCCTGGCATCCTGCTAGAATGTCGCGCTTTCAGAAACTTGGCTTGAGGACCAGCTATGACGTTTGTAGTGGGTGAAAATTGCATTAAATGTAAGCATACAGACTGTGTGGAAGTCTGCCCGGTAGATTGCTTCTACGAGGGCCCGAATTTCCTGGTGATTCACCCGGACGAATGTATTGACTGTGCCCTGTGTGAGCCAGAATGTCCGGTTGACGCGATTTTCTCGGAAGACGAGCTTCCTGAGGATCAGGCCCAGTTCCTTGAACTCAACGCCGAGCTTGCCGAGGTATGGCCGAATATTACGGAAAAGAAAGACGCCCCCGAAGACGCCGAAGAGTGGGATGGTGTCGAAGGCAAAATCCAGTATTTGGAACGCTAAATCGCCCACTCATCCAGATTTACGCCAGGGTAGAATACCCGAGCATAAAAAAAGCCGCTTGATCATCGATCAAGCGGCTTTTTTGTTTCTTCGTTTCGTTCTGTTTTTTGTACCAGGAACTATGCCAAATTACATTGCACCAAATAGCGCAGTGGCATCCAGGCCTTGCTTCTCCAGAATGTCACGCAAGCGACGCAGCGCTTCAACCTGGATCTGACGAACACGCTCGCGCGTAAGCCCTATTTCCTTACCCACTTCTTCGAGCGTACTGGTTTCGTGCCCGCGAAGACCAAAGCGTCGAGATACAACTTCACGCTGTTTTTCACTGAGCTCTTCTAACCAACCATTCAGACTGGTATTGAGGTCACTGTCCTGTAATAGCTGCACCGGATCTGAAACATGCTGGTCGGGCACGGTATCAATTACGGTTTTCTCGGAAGATGGACCAATAGGCACATCCATTGAGGTCACACGCTCATTGAGCGCCAACATACGTTCAACGTCTTCCACAGGCTTGTCCAAAAGCTTCGCAATGTCGTCCGCTGAAGGCTCGTGGTCCAGTTTTTGTGACAATTCGCGTGCAGCGCGAAGATAGACGTTTAATTCTTTGACAACGTGAATCGGTAATCGAATCGTACGAGTCTGATTCATAATCGCACGCTCAATGGTTTGACGAATCCACCATGTCGCGTAAGTTGAGAATCGGAAACCTCGCTCTGGATCAAACTTTTCAACAGCTCGAATCAAGCCCAAATTGCCTTCTTCAATCAAGTCCAGCAGAGCCAAACCGCGATTCACGTAACGGCGGGAAATTTTTACCACCAAGCGCAAGTTACTTTCAATCATACGCTTGCGTGCGGCTTCTTCACCCTTCAAAGCCTTACGCGCAAAATACACTTCTTCTTCTGCGCTTAACAAAGGCGAAAAGCCAATTTCATTTAAATACAGCTGGGTTGCATCCAGGTTTTTCTGGTAGCTGTCTTCTACTTCAGTGATGCTTGTGAGGGAGGACTCTTTAGCGGATTGGGTTTCCACCTCATCTGAGGAATCGTTTTCATTGAAAGGTAAATCCCCGAGGATAACTGAGTCTTTTTCTAATTTTGAGTTTTTTTGCAGTTCTTGCAGTGCCATGCTCTCGCCCCTTGTAACTGTCGATTGTGTTTGGCCTTACTACACCTTCAATTGGTAAATGGCCTTCCGGCTGTGCGCTTTAAATTACTGGTTGCAACTGCTTATAAACAACCAACTTCGTTACGCTTCCCTGACAAATATGCAGCTCCCATTATTAGAGGGCTCTCTTCCCTACCTGGCGCAGTATTAACTGTGTCGGCAGATTTGGAGTTTCTTTAGTTATAAAAAAACCGACTAGCTTTTCGGCAAATACAAAAGAGGGTTTACGGGTTTTCCATCGCGGCGAATTTCAAAGTAAAGTTTGACGGAATCTGTTCCGGTCGAACCCACTTCAGCTATCTTTTCGCCAGCCTGGACCTGATCACCCTCCTTTACCAATAGTCGTCGGTTATGGGCATAGGCACTTAGGTAGGTGTCGTTGTGTTTCACAATCAACAACTTGCCGTAGCCCCGCAAACCATCGCCGGAATACACTACGACACCGGCACTGGCAGCTACGACAGCCTCCCCCAATTTGCCCCGAATATCAATACCTTTTTGCAGCCCCTTCTTTGCCCGAAAGTTGGTAATCACTTTCCCCTCTAAAGGCCATCGCCAGCCAAGCGGCTGGACACTTTTTACCTCTTTTGCTTCAGGCTTGGTCGTATTCGTTGTATTTATTGAACGTGTGGGAGGGGAGGTAACTTTGCGGGTTGCGGGCCTGGTTTCCGTTAGTTTTGAACGTGCCTGCCGCTGCCTTTCTGCCCAGGGTTTTCTGGGCTCGACATTCAGGTTCAAGGTTTGTCCGGGGTAGATTTTAAAGTCGTTTCCGACACTATTTGCTTGCGCAAGGTCCTGAAAATCAAGGTCATAGCGCCATGCGATGGAATACAGTGTCTCGCCCGCGGCAACGGTATGCGTTTTGACTTTGCGCGAAGGTGGCGGCTCCATATCGGTTACAGGTGCCTGATAACTGTGACTTCCACAGGCACATAAAGCAACAGATATGATCGATATATTGAACACCCTCACTAAAAAACGCGGTAAGAGAGGCGCCAAATCCAGGACTTTTTCTACGAAGCTTTCCCACATAAAACAATCGTTTTAATAATTTTTAGAAATTAGTACTAATACTTTATTAGGAAATAATCTAATTTGATCAAACAATTTCTGCCACTTTTGAGATGAAATCCGAGCTTCAACCATGCTTTTGTTCAAACTTTTGTCATCTTTTCTTACTACTATGAGAAATTAATCGCGCCACGCACTCAGTAAAAAGTACCAGAAAAATACCAAAAAACACCATACATAATACTAGTACTGTCATGGGGTCAGACTGGGTCTCTAGCGCGAAATCTGCGGGTAGGACATTTGCCTGAACCAGTGCAATTTTTTCACCATGGCGATCAATTGTACTTTCCAATACCACCTTCCAGGGCCAGGTCACATTCAGGGAGCCGACCAGAAACCCCAGTAGCACAGCTAATGTCGTTGTGTGGTAACGCTCAAGCAGCCACGCCAAAATACGGGAGAAACTCAACAAACCCAATACCGCGCCCACAAGAAAACACAACAAGGCCACAATATCGTTGTTATTGACTGCCGCCAACAAACCAGAGTACAAGCCGAGCAGCAACAGAATGAAGCTTCCCGAGATTCCGGGCAAGATCATGGCGACGATTGCAATGAAACCCCCTCCCAGAAGCAGCCAGTTCGACGAAGGTAACTCTGCCGGGCGCGCCATGGAGATAAACAAAACAACAAACACCCCCACAGCAAAAGCCAACCACTGGCGCCAGTGCCAGGCTTCCTGTTTGCGCCACAACATCACCACAGAAGCCGCAATCAAACCGCTAAAAAAAGCCCACACCAACAAAGGGTAGTTTTCCAGACACCAGGCAATGACTGCGGCAAAGGTCTTAATACTCACCAGCACGCCCGCAAATAATACGACCAGAAAAGTGCCATTTATTTCCCGCCAAAATGCCGCTGGTCCGCACTTGAAAAGGGTCACCAGATTGGCGGGGCCGATATTCTTGAGTGAGCCAATAAGTTCATCATAGATGCCGGTAAGCAAGGCGATCGTCCCCCCCGACACGCCGGGCACAACATCCGCTGCTCCCATCGCCATGCCCTTTGCAGCTAAAAGCAAGTAGTCACGCGGGCGTCGATTGGGCAATTCAGTCTCCATAGTATTCTTCTTTTTAGTGTCTTCTTTTTAGTGTCTTTTCTTTGTGTATTAATATCGAGATGTTTGTCGTTCCGGTTTGGTTGCGGAATTCTTATGGCGTCATTTCTTGCTGGGCTGTCCGGCTTGCCCTTTTATCGGGTCACACCTGACAGCAGGGGGACAAAACGCACAGCTTCCAGTTTCTGTGTTGTAAAGTTGTCGCTATCTCCCTCGCGAATCACCAGAGTCAGATATTGTTCTTCGGCGCCCACGGGTATCACCAGCACGCCATTCGGAGCGAGCTGCTGCTTGAGCTCATCGGGTACAGTGCGCGGTGCCGCTGCAGATAAAATGCCATCAAATGGTCCCTGTTCCGGCCAACCGAAGCCACCATCTGCATGTTTAAATCTGATGTTGTTTAAACCCAACTTGCGCATTCTTTTTCGCGCAAGTTCTTGCAAGGGGCGAATACGCTCTACCGTCCAAACTTCATCAACTAATTGTGCAAGAATTGCTGTCTGATAACCTGAACCGGTGCCTATTTCCAAAACTTTTTTCGGCCCTCCCTGACCGCCATTCAAGTCATTGCAGCTCGCAATCAATGTCTCGGTCATGCGCGCCACAATATAGGGCTGAGAGAGTGTCTGGCCGTGACCAATCGGTAAGGCCGTATCTTCATACGCCCGGTGTGCAAGTGCTTCATCCAGGAAAAGATGGCGGGGGGTATTGGACATGGTTTCGAGCACAGCAAGGTTACTGCAGCCCTGATCAATCAACCGCTGAATCAGACGGTCGCGCGTTCGTTGCGAGGTCATGCCCACGCCCTGTAAATTCAGGCGATCCACTGTTTAAACTCCTACAGTTTTATTGTCGCCGAACTATAGCATGACGACCTTGATGGCTGAACGCTAAAACACCTTGTACCGGCCTTATTTTACAGCGCTTTAAATTTGCGCAAGCTCTCGTAGCAAAGCCGTAGCAAACTGACCGGGACCCAGATCAAAATTCAAGCGCAAGCCCGTCTCTTCCCAAAACCATTGAAAATTTTGCGGGTGTAACTGCAACACTCGCCGCTCTTGCGACAAACCACTGTGCTCCAGTTTTTCGCACCAGCTTTGCCAGGCTGCCAGAGCATGATCTTCGATTTCCAGGGCTGCAGCTTGCGTGCTCCTACGCCCTCTTCCCCACATGGCAGCTGTCGGTTGTTGATTGCCGAGATAATCACTTTCGACGACATCGCCGTCAATGATTTGTGTCCAGGTATCCAGCTTGACACGCTCACTCAACTGCAGGTTGAAGAGCCAGGACCGTGCTGCAGATTGCCAGATCGCAGGAATTTTCCTGGATTTCTTGCGGCGCGTGTTTTTCGGCAAATTGTCGGCTTGCGCAAACTCACGTTGGCTACGTTCAACATGCGCAGCAAAGTTATGTAAATTCTGCGCGTCCCGCCCAAAGCGCTGTTCACCAAAATAATTGGGAACGCCATGCTCACGCACACGCACCAGCCGCGATTCGGTTTCGTCATTGCGCTGAATATCCCGCAGCAAGATCTCAAAGCGATTTGCCTGGTGTACACCCCTGCGCAGTTTTTGTTTGTGCCACGCTTGCGTGAGCACCTCAACATTGATGTCTGATTCGCGAACAAACCGTTCTTCATCAAAAGTCAGTTTGTTTGGCAAATAGCAACTGAACCATTGACTGGTAACCGCTTGCCGATCTTTCATTCCGGAATAACCGACATCCATTTTCTTTATATTGAAATAAGCCGCAAGTTTTTCAGCAATATATTGGGTATTCTCTCCAGTTTTGCGAAGCTGCAAATAGAAATGCTCACCTTCGCCGGATGGCGTGAAGTCGTATATTTCATCGACTTTAAAATCTTCAGGTTTGAGTTTTAAGCTTGCTGTTGCCTGGGGCTTATTGTAGGCATAAGGAAAATCGAGGGAAAACATGGTCGTTGACATAATATGTTCTACTTGATTTACAGCGCTTGCAAAAGCACGCATGCCTGAGCCGCAATGCCTTCCTTGCGGCCGGTAAAACCCAGTTTTTCTGTGGTCGTTGCTTTCACATTAATCACACTGATATCGCTCTGTAAATCCTCCGCTATTTTTGCACGCATACTGTCGATATGCGGTGCCATTTTTGGCGCCTGTGCGATAATTGTCATATCCGCATTCACCAATTGCCAGCCCTGCTGACGCACTTGTGCATAAACCATTCTGAGCAAAGCGCGGCTGTCGGCATTGCGATATTGCGGGTCGTCATCGGGAAAGTGTTTGCCAATATCACCCAGACCAACCGCTCCCAATAACGCGTCACAAAGTGCGTGCAACAACACATCACCATCCGAATGCGCAAGCAAACCCTGAGTGTATGGAATGACCACACCGCCTATTACGATTTTTTCGCCTTCACAAAAGGCATGAACATCAAAGCCCTGACCTATACGCACTCAAAATTCCTCATGTAGAGCATTCCTACTATAGCGTTTATGGTGAATAGTTTTCCCGGTAACGTTCTTTCTGGTTGTAGTTGAAGTGATTTCTATCCGCTAACCAGGTTAAGGGGGTTAAAACCAGGTAATTGAATTACTGTCCTTGCTCTTGGGAACCTCTGAAAAATGGCCTATTTTCCCTGTGGCGGCGTCAGCTCCGTGCTCGAATCCTCATTTACTTCAGTAAACTCCGGTTCTCCGCGCGGTGCTTCCTTGCCACTGAAAAAATATTTCCATTTTTCAGAGGTTCCCTTGTTGTTGCAAAATAAATTCTGCCAGCGCAAGGTCTTCCGGGTGAGTGATTTTAATATTATCACGACGGTCCATTACAACGTCAGCTTCGCCATGAACATTTTCAATAGCCGAGGCCTCGTCAGTCACATGCAAGCCATCCAATAAGCAATAATCCAAAGCCGGCTTCAATTCTCTGACAAGAAACATTTGCGGGGTATGCGCTTGCCAGAGATATTCTCTATTAAGTGTTTTTTCAATGCTTCTATCCTGGTTTTCATCTTCCTTGAATTGAATTTTTTTTACAGTATCCGCGATAGGTGATGCCAAAATCGCACCACGATGATGGTCACAACAATAGGAAATAAGCTGTCTTACACTTTGCACGCGAACGCAAGGTCGCGCCGCGTCATGCACCATGACCCACATATCCACTTGCTCATCATTGTATTCGTCAAGGTGACTGAGATACTGCAATGCGTGTAATACTGATTCACTGCGTGTCGCACCACCCAGCACCTGGTGCACTTTTGGGTGATTGTCGTAAGGGAGGCTCGACCAATTTGAATCATCCTTGCCAAGCACCACGACGACGCCTGCCAATTCATCCATTTGTAAAAATTTTTCGATGCTGATAGCCAGTATCGTTTTACCGGCAATTGAAAGATATTGTTTGGGGGTGTCGCTTTCCATGCGTGTACCACTGCCGGCTGCGGGAAGAACAGCCCAAATAACCTGCTTTTTATCACTCATTCTTAGCGTTGTCTTCTTCGACTATCATGTACCAGGTTTCGCCTTCCTTGATCATACCCAGGTCGTTACGGGCCTTTTCTTCAATGGCATCATAGCCATTCTTCAGGGCAGCCACCTCGGCTTCAAGGAGTTTATTGCGCTCCATCAGGCGCTGATTTTCCTCTTCCTGCTTGCGAATTTCCTGCTGCAGCTTGAGGTTATGAGCAAGACTACCCTCCCCCACCCAGAGTCGGTATTGCAAGCCGACCAGCAGTAAAATCAAGACCCCGATTAACCATTTCATAGCAAATTCCCCGATTTCAAGCAGTATACGCCCTGCTTTTATCGGCCTCCAGGCCCCCAATTGCCTGATTTATAACCAATTCTTATATTCACACTAAGCAACTATAAGCCATAACTCCCGGTTTTTCCGACCCCGGAAAAGAAAAAAGCCCGCGAAGGCGGGCTTTTCTCGTTTCTGCTGCTTTATGACCACTCTTTGGTTTTCATATCAGACCTCTGGATCGCTTAAGCTTGCTCCTAGAATAGCACACTATTTAGACGCAAAATAGATGGAATACCCCTGCTTCTTCATCATCAACTCCGGGTATTCCTCCTTCATATAGTGGCTATTATTTCGACCATCAATCGTATCAAAGTTCCGCGTTGTACCGGTAGAGGTGAAATACGCTTTGATATCTTCATCGTGGCACTTCACCGTCACCTTCGGGCGGTAAGTATGCCAGCTACTTGCCAACACAATAAAAGGCTCGTAATCGAGACTGATTAAACGCCGCGTTTTACGAAAGTAACGATACTCCCGTTCGCCGGAAATACGTAAATTGTAATGAATGCGATCAAAACAAATTCCGTCTTCCTCCCGCTGGCTGTGCTCCACTTCTCCAAGAAAGTCCTGAGTCCCAACTTTAAGTGTCTCAACCGCATATGAGAGTTGCTTTTCCTTCGGATACTCGGCTTCCAGTAAATAAGGCAAGTCATGCTCTTCCGGGCTATTGGTACATATCGTAATTTCAATCGATTCGACAATGCGAATCACTCGCCGTGCTTTATCCTCCCAGTAGACATCGAAGGACTGGTGATATTCTTTATAAAATAATTCCTTATCTGCGGGCAGGTAAACGCGCAGAAAATCCTTGTGCAAGTACTCGATCAGCGCAGGCATGTATTTTTCCATTGAGACGGTAACCAATCTGTCCCACACTAAACCAAACACCTTGCTTTCCTTAAGGTGTTCCTTGCCGTACAAGATATTTTCGAGTTCTTTTTTGACAATGCCGTGCACAGAGAGCCAGCGCGTCATGGCTGCGAAGCTGCCGGACAATACAATAACGCTGGAGGCACTGAGAAGGATTTTGCTAATAAAAGGGTCGGGGATAAAAAAACTGGTGACGAGTGCGGCAACACCCAATATGGTGAAAATCACAAACCAGGAGTCGACAATGGATTTGCAAAAGGTTTTTATTACTGTACCGGCTTGTTTTACATCCATACTCCCTCTCCCCTTATTCTTCTTTCTCACCTGCCAATTATCCAGGATTTTTGTTTGAAATCATAATGATTATTGTGATGTATTCATGCATTTTCGCAAAGGATCATCTCGTGATTGGCGATCTTATGCGGCTAACTCACAATAAAATCAAAACTGCATTACTCTTTGACAATGCGACAATTTGACAAGCCCACCCAACGGGAAAATTTTAAAAATAAAAAAAAGCCCGCTACAAAGAGCGGGCTTTTCTCAAACAAAAAACAAAAACGATTATTTGAATTCGGCACGACCACGATAAGGCGCTTTCTCACCCAACTCGGCCTCAATACGCAACAAACGGTTGTACTTCGCAATACGGTCAGAACGAGACAGTGAACCCGTTTTAATTTGACCCGCCGCAGTCGCCACCGCCAAATCTGCAATCGTTGTATCTTCCGTTTCACCCGAACGGTGAGAAATTACCGCAGTGTAACCTGCGTCTTTCGCCATTTTGATGGCGTCCAAAGTTTCACTCAAGGAACCGATCTGGTTGAACTTGATAAGAATGGAATTAGCGATCTTGTTATCGATACCTTTCTTCAGGATTTTTGTGTTGGTCACAAACAAATCATCGCCAACCAACTGGACTTTGTCACCGATTTTTTTGGTGAGCACGTCCCAACCATCCCAATCGCTTTCATCCATACCATCTTCAATTGAAAGAATCGGATATTTAGCGCTGAGCTCAGCCAGGTAGTCAGCAAATTCTTCGGCAGAGAATTTTTTACCTTCACCGGCCATGTCGTAGATGCCGTCTTTGTAGAACTCAGACGAGGCACAGTCCAAAGCCAAAGTAATGTCTTCGCCGAGTTTGTATCCGGCATTGGCAACAGCTTCAGCAATGGCTTCCAACGCACCTTCATTTGAAGGCAGGTTAGGTGCAAATCCACCTTCGTCACCCACTGCGGTGTTTAACCCACGCCCAGACAAAACCTTTTTCAGGCTGTGAAAAATTTCCGCACCCATACGCAGCGCTTCAGTGAAGTTTGGCGCAGAAACGGGCTGAACCATAAATTCCTGAATATCAACATTGTTGTCTGCGTGTTCGCCACCGTTGACGATGTTCATCATCGGCACTGGCATGGTGTATTGGCCAGGCGTACCGTTAACTTCCGCGATATGCGCGTACAAAGGTAAGCCTTTGTCTGCCGCGGCCGCTTTGGCAGCAGCGAGTGAGACCGCAAGAATGGCATTTGCGCCGAGTTTGGCTTTATTTTCAGTACCATCAGCATCAATCATCAGTTGATCAAGTTCACGTTGTGCAGCGGCATCTTTGCCAACCAGCAAAGGCTTGATGGTGTCATTGATATTGGCAACGGCTTTTAATACGCCTTTCCCAAGGTAACGGCTCTTATCGCCATCTCGCAGTTCAAGAGCTTCACGAGAGCCCGTGGAGGCACCGGAAGGTGCACAGGCGCTGCCTACGACACCGGATTCCAATACCACTTCCGCCATGACCGTGGGGTTACCACGCGAGTCCATGACTTCAAATCCAATTACGTTTGCTATTTTGCTCATAGGGGGTTCCTGTTTTCTTTTCTGAAGGTATTTTTAATTAAAGTTCCAATAAAAATTTCTCTAAAAGCATCAAGAGAGATCAATCAATATTTAACGTCGGCAGATTTTTAATCACATCGTCTACCGCTTTCATTTCGGTTAAAAACGCTTCGAGTAAATCAAGAGGTAAAGCGCTAGGCCCATCGCACAAGGCTTTATCCGGGTCCGGGTGTGCTTCCAAAAACAAACCGGCAATACCGACCGCAACGCCCGCGCGACCAAGTTCCGCACTTTGTGAACGGCGACCACCGGAAGCCGCGCCCAGGGGATCGCGACATTGCAAGGAATGTGTGACATCAAATATCACAGGCAGACCGCCACTGACATCTTTCATTGTGCGAAAGCCAAGCATATCAACAACGAGGTTATCGTAACCCATACAGGCGCCGCGCTCGCATATAATGATATTTTCATTGCCACCTTCACGAAATTTTTCAACGATGTTTTTCATTTGGCCTGGGCTCAGGAATTGTGGCTTTTTAATATTGATCACTGCCCCGGTTTTTGCCATCGCTGCAACCAGATCAGTTTGCCGTGCGAGGAAGGCAGGTAATTGAATGACATCGACCACTTCCGCGACCGGCTGTGCCTGATGGGGCTCGTGCACATCGGTAATGATCGGCATGCCGAATTCCTGCTTGAGCGCTTCAAATATTTTAATGCCCTCTTCCATACCGGGGCCGCGAAAGGAGGCAATGGACGAGCGATTCGCCTTGTCAAAAGAAGCCTTAAACACATAGGGAATGCCGAGCTTATCTGTGACTTTTACGTAATGCTCCGCCACCTTTAATGCCAGCTCTTTGGATTCCAGTACATTCATTCCACCGAAGAGTGTAAACGGGCGATTGTTGGCGACATCCACAGCGCGTTCGCCATTGCCCACCGTAATTGTTTTATCTGTTGTGCTCATATTTTCTTCCGCATGAAACAGGGCCAAGCTTGCTTAGCCCCACTAACGTGATATTCGTGTATCCTAATTTTTTGCTTTCAAGGCAGCATTAATATAGCTGGTAAACAAGGGGTGCCCGTCTCGGGGTGTCGAGGTAAATTCCGGGTGGAATTGGCAAGCGAGAAACCAGGGGTGATCCGTTATTTCTACCACTTCGACCAGGGTGTTATCGGCAGACCATCCGCCTATGCTTAAGCCTGCGCCTCTTAAACGATCGAGGTAAGTATTATTAACCTCGTAGCGATGGCGATGGCGCTCTTCTATTGTTGTTGACTGATAAATTTCGGCAGAGCGCGAACCGGGCTCCAGATTACATTGTTGCGCGCCGAGGCGCATGGTTCCGCCCAAATCAGATTCTTCATCCCGCGTTTCCTTTTTCCCGCTTTCATCCATCCATTCGGTGATTAAACCGATAACGGGATTTTTCGTATCACGATTAAACTCTGTACTGTTCGCGTCTTCAAAGCCAAGTACATTGCGTGCGTACTCAATGACTGCACACTGCATGCCCAAACAAATGCCCAAATACGGTACCCCGTTTTCACGTGCATAGCGCACTGCCATTAACTTGCCTTCAAGGCCGCGCTCACCGAAACCACCAGGCACCAGAATCGCGTCGGCTTCCTCAAGCACTGCAGTGCCCGCCTCCTCAATATCTTCAGCATTGATGTGGCGGATTTTTACCTGGGTGCGAGTGTGGATACCCGCATGGCTGAGCGCTTCATTCAGGGATTTGTAGGCGTCCAGTAAGTCCATATATTTACCGACCATGGCGATGGTCACTTCATTCTCAGGATTGGCTTCCCGCTCAACAACCTCATCCCATTCGCTTAAGTCTGCTTGCGGCGCATCGATAGCAAATTTTTCAAGGGCAAAGGCATCAAGATTGAAGCTCTGCAACAAACGAGGAATCAGATAAATTGAATCGGCATCAGGCAAAGGCACAACAGCGCGTTGCTCAACGTTGGTGAACAAGGCAATTTTTCTGCGCGAATCAATATCGATTTCTTTTTCAGAACGACAAAGCAATACATCGGGCTGTAAACCAATAGAACGTAATTCTTTAACCGAATGCTGCGTGGGCTTGGTTTTGGTTTCGCCCGCCGTCGCAATATAGGGCACCAGGGTCAAATGCATCAGTAAGGCACGGTTGCTCCCCATTTCCACCTTAAGCTGTCGCACCGCCTCGAGGAAGGGTTGCGATTCGATGTCCCCTACCGTTCCACCAATTTCAACCAGCGCAATATCAGCTCCTTCACCGCCTGCAAGTATGCGACGTTTTATCTCATCGGTAATATGGGGAATCACTTGAACCGTCCCCCCCAGATAATCACCGCGACGCTCACGCCGCAAGACGGTTTCGTATACACGCCCGGTCGTAAAATTATTCCGTTTGGTCATGCGTGTACGAATGAATCTTTCGTAGTGTCCCAGATCCAGATCCGTCTCCGCACCATCGCTGGTAACAAACACTTCGCCATGCTGAAATGGGCTCATGGTGCCAGGATCAACGTTAATGTAGGGGTCCAGTTTGAGGATGGTGACTTTGAGACCGCGCGCCTCGAGTAGCGCTGCCAGGGAGGCGGAGGCTATGCCCTTTCCGAGGGAGGACACCACACCACCGGTTACAAAAATAAAACGCGTGTTCTTTTGACCATCTGTCGACATAAATATTCCAAAAATCCGCTTACCACGCGGCTTTCACACCGTATGGGAGAGGAATGCTGCAAGAAAATTCGGGAGGCGTGGAGTGCTTCCAGCAGACTAAAGCCAGGAAAGCGCAGAGTAAGTCAGCACCATTTCCCAGTCAAAAGCAAAGCTCGCTTACGCCCGTAAGATGGGACGCCAGATTACCAGAAACGGTTAACAAGCTCAATCAGGAATTACGTGCTGGGGTGAGGAACATTCGCCTCAAGAAAGGCGCCAGCGGCGATCTTCCGCACGCCGGATATATTGCCGACGGTCGTCCTCGAATCGGACGGCTTCTCGCCGGTCAACCTCTTGCCGCCTATCGACATAGCGACGTAAATCTATGCGGTAGGCATTGCGCTTACTTTCCAGCGCGTGTTTCTCCTTTTCTTCAGGCGTTACCTTATCTTTAGAAGTTAACATCAATTCTTCGTCGTCAGTTTGGCTATCGTTTTCTATTGTAAGACTGAACGTCTCAGTCTCTTTATCGGGAAGCATACGAATAATCCTTTTCGTCATGGCTTTGAGGGTGAAATCTACTTCTCATAGTACACACCCATGACCAATTTAGCGCAAGGTAAATAAGTCACAAATAGGTAAGTTCACCTAATTTTGGCACAGCTTTCGGTGACCTTTGGTAAACATGAGGCGGCCTTTGAAATCCATCGGCTTTTCCTCAGAGGCGCGTGCAATTCAATTAATGTGTTAACTAAATTTTTGTTCGTGAATTAAGCGGGTTTTAGCCTTTCACTTCCCATCTAAATTGCCACGCAGCGCCTGAATCGCACACAAAAAGGTCGCCCACTGCACACATTTCATTTTGGTAGTAAATCAGGGGAACACGATCCCGCCACCAGGGTTCCAGACTGTATTCTTGCAAGAGATTCTTGAGTGTCGTCGAGTGTTGCCTTTCTCGTGGGCAACAGCGTTCACCGCCTCGGCGAAAAGTGACTGAGAATTCGACTTTCGGCCCGGAAACACAATGTAAGTATGCATCACCTATATCAAGAACCTCATCGCTATGCCAGTTTAAAGGCTGGGGTGTCAAGGTCGGGTCCAGAATGTCACGTACTGCAAAAAGGTAAAGCCGTTCATTAAAACGGCGAACTTGCCAATTGTGCGCTTTCACTACGGGCTGAGCATCTTCCCGCGAAGCCATTAACGCGATGATCTGGATGTACTGCGCGCGAGAAAAAGGGCGATAACCCTCCTGTCTGAACCATTCACGAAGGATCGCCGCTTGTCGTCGCTCAGAAAAGGACCGCAGTCTATCCAGCGCCAAACTCTTGCCTACCCGCTCGCATTTGACATCGCATTCCTGAAGATCCTCAGCACTGTATTCCTGAAGTAACGCGGCTTCCTCGCTCAGCAACTCACTGCAACTCACAATCTGCGAAACGGCATTTGGCCAGCGCGTTTGCAAGCGTGGAAGAATGTCATGCCGGAGGAAATTTCGGGAAAAGTTTTGATTTTCATTGCTTTCATCATCAAACCATTGCAAGCCTTGCGCTTTAGCAAAAGTTAATAATTCTTGCCGCTGATGATTTAAAAGCGGCCGCAAGACCTGTGCGCTACCGAGAGAACGCGTTTCCGGAATTGCCGTTAGCCCTCTTAAGCCACTCCCTCGCAACAAACGAAAGAGCAGGGTTTCCGCCTGATCATTGGCATGATGGGCGGTAAGCAAGATGTCTCCATGCGCGAGCTGTTGGGCAAAAAATTCATAGCGCGCAGTCCTCGCGGCGTCTTCCAGTCCTTCACCGCAATTATCAACTTCAACTTTTCCATTGAGAAACGGCAGCTCAAATTTCGCAGCCAAGGCTTCACAGTGGCTTTGCCACCTATCGGCGGAAGGTGAAAGACCGTGGTTAACGTGCAAGACGGTAAAGTTGAGCTTGTGCGCGAGCAACAAGTGAAAGAGTACAGTAGAATCCAGCCCTCCACTGAACGCCAAATATAGCGTCTTCGCGGATTTCAAGGCCGGTAAATGGCTATCCAGAGCCTGGTCCACAGAACCCTGGCCTTTCATTGACGATGTTGTTTTGGGCTTATTGTCCATTTGGAAAGTACTATGAAAACTATCTTGCCTTACGGCACCTGGACTTCAGACATGAGTGCCGCTTTAGTCGGCGGTAAATCCCCTCAGCTTGGAGAAACGCGCTGGCACAATGGCGAACTCTACTTTGCCCTTTCGCTGCCTGAAGAAAAAAATCGTTGCACCATTATGCGTTATGACGGCAACACGAGCCACTCGCTTTTGCCCCGGCCCCTCAATGCGCGTTCTAAAGTTCATGAATATGGCGGCGGTGCTTTCACGCTCGGCGGCAGACAACTGTTTTTTGTGCTGGCGGATGATCAACGTATTTACAGTCTGGATATCGATAACAACAACTGCGACCCCATCGCCCTAACAGAGGACAGCGACGGTAAATTGCGCTTTGCCGATCTCGAGTACGATGCCCAACACCAACGGCTTTACGCTGTTTGTGAAGATCATCGCGATCCCACTCGGGAACCCAAAACCACGCTGGTGGCAATTTCCCTTGAGAAAGCCAGTCTGGGAGAACGAACCGTGATAACCGCAGGCCAGGATTTTTACGCACACCCGCGTATTTCACCCGACGGCACCTTGCTTTGTTGGATTAGCTGGTGTCACCCCAACCTCCCCTGGGATCACACCCAACTGACAATTTGTCAATTTAATGAAGAAGGTAAGCCTCGCCAAACTCTTGACGTGGGTGAACAGGAAAGCTTATGCCAACCCCGCTGGTCGCCTGATGGAACACTCTATGTCGTCTCCGACCGCTCAAACTGGTGGAATATTTATCGCTGTGACCTGTCCAGGGATTTCAAGACCGTGTCTTTGGAAAATATTTGCCCGCAGGACCGGGAATTTGCGACACCCCCCTGGACATTTAATATGTCCTGTTACGCCTTTTTGAATGAAAACACCATAATTGCCACGGCCGTGAGTGACGGCTTTTGGTCCCTCTACCGCCTCGAAAAGAAGCCACTCCAAAAACACACACAAACCTGGACCTGTACCCGGCTGGATATCGATGCTGCCAGTATCAGTAATCTCTCCGCTGCTGATGACAAAGCCGCTTGTATTGCCAGCAGTTCGCTTGCTCCCTCACGTTTGAGCCTGATCGATGAGAAAGGTGAAACACACACGCTGCAATTCAGTGACCTGAAGCTTGAACCGAAAAATATTTCACAAGCAACAAGCCACGCCTTTGCGATAAAAAATTCAGGACAGGGGCCAAGGCAAGCTTATGGCTTTTATTACCCACCCACTCACAAAGACTTCGCCGCACCGAAAGACACACTGCCGCCGACAATTGTGTTATGCCACGGCGGCCCGACCGGCGCGACGGATGCGGCACTCAATCTGAAAATTCAATATTGGACTCAACGCGGCTTTGCCGTGTTCGATGTCAATTACCGAGGCAGCACCGGCTACGGAAAGGCTTTTCGTCAATCCCTTTATGGCCAATGGGGTATTAATGATGTGGATGATTTATGTGCGGCTGCCGATTACCTGGTGGCACGGGAACTGGCCGACCCGAACAAATTAATTATTAAAGGCAGCAGCGCGGGAGGTTATTCGGTGCTCGCCGCGCTCGCCTTTCGCGACACTTTCAAACTCGGTGTCAGCCTCTATGGCATTGGCGACCTCTGCTTACTTGCCGAAGATACCCATAAATTTGAAGCGCGTTACCTTGATCAGCTGGTCGGCCCCTACCCTGAAAAAAAAGCACTTTACCAACAGCGTTCCCCCCTCAACGCCATTGATCAGTTCGCGTGCCCGCTACTGGTTTTTCAGGGGCTGGAAGACAAAGTCGTACCACCCAATCAGGCAGAGAAAATCGTCGAGGCGGTAAAACAAAAGGGCCTGCCCGTTGCCTACCGTACTTTTGCAGACGAAGGGCACGGCTTTCGCAACATCGACAATATTCGCTGTATGTTAGACGATGAGTTGTTCTTCTATTGTAAAATTTTCAAACTGCCCTTGCCGGCAGACTGTCAAAGTAACCTGAGCATCAGCAACCTGGAAAAATATTAATGCCGGAGTTCAACTAGTGGGCCGCTGGCGCCCTCCTGTGAAGCGCGGCTCACCCTACATCACCAAAGCGGGTGCAGAAGCGCTACAAAAAGAATTAACTCAACTGTGGAAAGTCGAGCGACCACAGGTTGTCGATGCCGTTCACGAAGCGGCAAAAAATGGCGACCGCTCGGAAAATGGCGATTATATTTACGGTAAAAAAAGACTCCGGGAAATTGACCGACGCGTGCGCTACTTATCCAAACGTCTGGATGAACTCAATGTTGTTGACCGCGTACCCGACAACCAGAACAAAATATTTTTTGGCGCCTGGGTGGAACTCGAAGACGAAGCCGGCACCCTGACAAACTATCGCATTGTCGGGCCGGACGAATTTAATATTCGCGAGAATAAACTCAGCATGGACTCGCCGCTCGCCAAAGCCATGCTCGGGAAAAACCTCGATGATGAAATCGTGGCACATCTGCCCGAAGGGAAAAAAGTTTTTTATGTCGCTCGAATCTGGTATGAAAAGGTGTAGCGATTAAACAAAGTTTTTAACGTGATAAACACACAATAAACGCGTGGGTTTGTCCGCATGTAAAATTGCAACTAACAATGACATTCACGCTGCGAGCAGCGACAATAGGTCTACCAAATACACAAATCGCCCATTGCAAATGCCAGTACCCCACTCTTTTCAGGAGTTGCAGAATTTTGGCCAATCCAGATAAACCAACTGACGAGACAGCTGTAAACACCGTCGAAGAATTCGCTCAACTCGCAGACTATTCGCTCATGAATAAGCTGAACGCGGACCCCGATGCGTCTGAGAAGGGAGATGATCATCGCCCTCGGCAGGTATTCTCTGGTCATTTTGTGCCGGTCACACCGACGCCCTTACCCGAGCCGGAATACGTGAGTCACAGTAAAACGTTCTTCAAAGAACTGGACTTGAGCGATGCCCTCGTAGAAAACGACGCTTTTAGTCGCATCTTCTCCGGCGATATCTCGGCGGCAATCGCACCCATGCGGAAAATCGGCTGGGCAACCGGCTACGCACTCTCGATTTACGGCAGCGAATACACCCAACAGTGCCCTTTCCGCACCGGCAATGGCTATGGAGACGGTCGCGCCATATCGGTGTTCGAAGGCGTGATCAACGGACGTCGCTGGGAAATGCAATTAAAAGGTGGCGGTCCAACCCCCTATTGCAGGGGCGCCGATGGGCGTGCGGTTTTGCGCTCAAGTGTGCGTGAATTCCTGGCGCAGGACTATATGCATGCTTTGGGTGTACCCACATCCCGGTCCCTGACGCTTTTTGTTTCTCGCACTGAAACCGTCAACCGTCCCTGGTATTCCGAAGGCTCCCCTTACGATGAGCCCGATATTCTGGTTGAAAACCCGGTGGCCATCTCAACACGCGTCGCGCCTTCTTTCTTACGTATCGGCCAATTGGAATTGTTTGCACGCCGTGTACGTAACAATTCCCATGCGCGAGCGTATGAAGAGCTGAATATGATCGTCGCACATTTAATTGAACGGGAATATCTGAGTGAGATCGACCCCTCCCTGCCCTTTAGCGAGCAATTAATTGAGCTGGCCGTTTTGTTCCGCAAACGACTGACCTCCCTCGTAGCCAATTGGCTGCGTGTTGGCTACTGCCAGGGTAATTTCAATAGCGACAATTGTGCTGCGGGCGGTTTTACACTCGACTACGGCCCTTTCGGTTTTTGTGAAATTTTTGACCCTGAGTTCCAACCCTGGATTGGCGGTGGTGAACATTTTTCATTTTTTAATCAAGCTGCTGCGGCTGAAGCCAATTTTCATATGTTCTGGAGCGCGGTGCGACCGTTACTCGAAGAAGATACACACGCTCTGAAAAAGTTTGATCATGTTCGCAGCGCTTTTGCAGACGAAATGCAAAAACAAATTAAAAACATGTGGGCGACCAAGCTTGGAATACAAGAATTTAATGCAGAAATAGTGTCAACACTCATGCAACTGATGCTGGATACCCAGGTGGATTACACGATTTTCTTTCGCGAGCTGTCCCACCTACCGAAGGATATCTCAACTTTAAAAAAGAGCTTCTACACAGAAACATCGCAGCCGCTTGACGCACAATGGCAAGCCTGGTTAGAAAGCTGGCGTAATCTGGCAGTTTCCGGCGGAAACCCGATGGAAATTTCAAAAAAAATGAAACGCAGCAACCCAAAATATGCCTGGCGTGAATGGTTAGTTGTACCCGCTTACCAGCAAGCCATGCATGGCGATTACACACTCGTTCAGGAACTTCAAACTGTACTAAACAAGCCCTATGATGAACAATCACAGGAGGTAGAAGACAAATATTACCGTTTAAAACCCAAATCCTTTTTCAAAGCTGGCGGCGTTTCACACTACAGCTGCTCTTCTTAAACGAGTTAACAAGAGATCATTAAGCTTAAACACTTGCCAACAAATTCAATGTAACAAATGATTTGAATTGATTTTACAGTTATTTATGCAGCTTTTGATACGCAATCATCGCAGAGACAATCCAACTCAAGCTGGGAATTCATTAACTTGTAGCCCGCCTTTTTTACCTGCAGATCCAAATCATCGATGATCGATTTGGTAATTGCAATTTCTTTTACGCTTTGACAATTCCCACAGATTAGAAATTGCGGAACCTCATGACGGTGATCACACGTAATATGGGAACATGCAACATATTTATTCGCTGATGTTAATTTGTGCACAAGCTGCTCTGATTCGAGAAATTCCAGAATACGATATACGGACATTGCCGGCATTGCTGCATCTGCAGTTTCATTGTAAGCACTTGCAACTTCATAGGCAGACAGGGGTATTTTCGAAGTCACCAGAAGTTCGAGAATACGCTTTCTCTTCTCGGTTAATCGATTACCGGAATGAACACACATATCGTGGGCTTTATTTAAAATTCTTTTCACTGCCTGCTTATTCATTTCAAGACTCCAATCGGGTTGATTATGCAACCATCATCAGTGATTTATTACGCGTTAAAAAGTACCACGAATGCCTAGTCGAAAGTTGCGGCCCGGTCTCGGAGCAATGTCTTTCAAAAAAGAGGTATGGACACGTGCTTCGGTATCCCCAAGGTTTTCAGCTTTAACAAACAATTGTAGTTCAGATGTTGTTAGCGCCAAATTCCAGGTAATGCTGGCATCCAGCCAGTCATAGCCCGCTGTTGCGGATTCCAGTTCCGCGACCCGGGTCTGATCATCATAGTGAGTCCAACTCAGTTGTGCAGAGATCACGTCCCAATCGTAAACAATGCGAGCGCCGTAACGAAGTGGCGGTGTACGCGGCAAACTCATACCATTGCCTTTCAATTCTGCGCGAATAGAATCCGAGAAAAATGTCGCTTTTAGCTGCGAATTGAGTTGCCAAAATACTTGTGCTTCCAAACCATAAAGCTCGGCATCTGCGCTCGTAAATAGATACACTGGCAGCTCATCGCTGTGTTCATCTTCAGCGCCCTCTTCCTCTTCATGCTCGTCTTCATCGTCGTGCGCGACTTCAGCAAACAACCCGGTTGCCGCCTGATAGTAATAGTTGTCAACACGGTTATAAAAGGCATTGAGGATAAAACCCAGATCACCTTCATGCTTACGAAACGTGATATCAATGTTGTTTGATTTTTCTAACTCGAGGGACTTTTCGCTGAGTTCAAAATGGGTTTCTCCGTCTTCCTCGTGCGAAGCAAACAAGGCACCAATATCATAACTGCGCGTCCCGATGTGAGGGCCAAACGAAAACACCTCTGACGCCGAGGGTGCCCGCTGAGAATGCGCGAGAGAGAGCCCGAGGTTGTAACCGGGTCTATAATCCCACACCGCGCCAAATGAAATACTCAGGGGTGAAAAATCCAGATCTCGGGCAAATACTTGCGCTGGACTCTCGACGTCCTCATGCTCCTCTTCATCTTCTTCATCGTGGCCGTGCACCTCCAGCTGTGGAAGGAGAATATTATCGGCAGTCAGGGAATCGCGCTCTACGCGCGCGCCAAGTTGCAACAGTACATCGCCAATATGTCTTTCCTGAACAATGGCCAAGCCAAGGTTTTCTGATTCGGAAGGTGGCGTAAAAGCTTCTTCTCCCGCTGCCGCGACCTCGCTTTTTTTATAGTGCAACACGAGGCCACCTTTCCACTCGGCAAGCGGTTGCTGCATAAAATCCACTTTCATTTCTGTGGTTTTGTTCGAAAAAGTTGTACCAATTTCACTCTCTTCAATTTCGGCATGCTGATATTCGGTGTAACCCAAACGGGTGTTGATGGAACTGAGCCAGGCACTATCAAGATCCAGTTCGCTCATTAATTGATAGCGATCCTGCTCGAGATCTGCATAAATTGCTTCCTCGTCCGCCTCATGCTCCTCCTCACCGTGGGCATGACCTGGAATGCCGTATTCACGATTCAGTTTGCCAATGGAGAACCCTACATAACCACCAACAGGAAGATATTCATCCAGCAACACGCTGCTACCCAACGTCACCCCATTGGATTCTTCGGCGCTATTGGCCACGATGTTTTCCCCTTCATCTTCGTGATCGAGTTCGGGGGCAACGGGAGACTCATAGTTTTCTGATTCCCGCCAGAACCCATCCAGATGAAAAGCAAAACTTTCCAGACCAGTATTTAAATTAAAGGACGCAGAACGCTGGTCGTTGACCGTTTCGTGTGCAAGCTGCCATTCACCGTAGGTTTCTGTTTCAGTGGGGACACGTTTATCCACGACGTTCACCACACCACCAATCGCGCCACTGCCGAAAAACAAGGTTGCAGGCCCGCGGAAAATTTCAACTTGTTCTGCTGTCGAAACTTCGGACGCGACGGCATGGTCCGGACCAACACGCGACACATCGGACACGTCAAGGTAGTTCTGGGTGATCAGCACACGCGGCCCACTTAAACCGCGAATAATAGGTGTACTGGCAACATTGCCATGAAAGCTTGTGTGTACACCCACTTCGTTGGCCAGAGAATCGCCCAGCGTTGCCGCTTGCTGATTCCGTAGAGCCTCGCCATTCAACACAGCGATGGGCTGGGCCGACTCAATTGCCGAGGCGTGAATCGGTAACCCTATGACATCCACCTGTTCGATGACCGTGCGCAGCAAGGTTATAACAATGGGGCCTTCAGGATTCTCGTGATCAATATGCAAGGCCTTATGACTGAATCCGACAGCAGTGACATGTATTTCATGTGCGCCTTCGCTATTAATGTTGAACTCACCATCGCGGTCAGTTTTTACCGTCTGACTTTCACCATCAATAAAAACATCTGCATTGGGGATTGGGTTCCCATGTATATCCAGGACTTTCCCTTGCAGGGCTAACGCAGGCGACGACACTGCTGCAATTAATGCAGCCAGTAGTTTGAACTTCATTTGTCACTCCCAACAATCTATAAATGTTATGATATATGGTATCATTATTGATTTGCAGGAAGCGCAAAGTCAAGAGTTTCTTGAGTTATTTCGTTAGAGGGTGGGATAGATCAGTGTTTTAACTGCAAACCTTTATTTTGATAATCCCGTATAGAAACATCGAAAGAACCGTCTTTCCAAACCTGCTTGATTAAATAGCGCTTGGGCAAGTCACCATTCTCGATCAGGCTCAAATCAACTATTTTCTCTTTTATGAGTTTGTTTTTATTTTCATCGAGGACAAGGATCACACGGGGCAAATGGCGCAGACGTAAATTGGCTTCAATAATGATTCCAACTTCACCGTTGTAAAGCTCAACCAAACTTCCCGCCGGATAAAGGCCTATGGTCTGAATAAATTTGAGCGCCAGCTCTTCATCGAATTGCTTGCCGCGTTCTGCGTAAATAATTTTAAGTGCTTGAGTCGAGGTTTTTGCCGAGTCGTAACAACGATCTGCAGTCATGGCATCGTAAGCGTCTACAATCGAGATAATTTTGGAATAGTAGGAAATATTGCTGCCGCTCAGCTTGCGCGGGTAACCCTCGCCATCAATGCGCTCATGATGACTATAGGCTGCATCAATTGCGCCGCCGTAAACACCTGCCGTGGACATCAACAAATTGCGTCCATGCACGGTGTGCGCTTTCATCATACGGTATTCCTTGGTGGTGAGCGCTCCAGGTTTATTTATGATTTCTTGCGGAACACGCATTTTACCCACATCGTGTAACAGACCGCACATGCCAATATTCTGGAGTTCAGCTTCCGAAAAGCCCAATTGCCTACCAAAGGCGATAGCCAGAATACAAACGTTTAAGCAATGTTCAGCAGTGTACTCTTGCTGTTGACGAATTCGGCTCATCCACAACAAGGCATCCGGGTGACGAATTACCGATTGCACGCATTCATTGACAGTGTCTTTGGCTTGATTGTTATCAATGGCTGCGCCCAATCGAATATTTTCGAGCATACTACGCGTCACCGAGCGGGCTTCGCGGAAGGTCTTATACATTTGCCGGTGTTCCGAAGAAACATCGGTCTGATAGTCTGGCGGCCCGCCTCGTCGCCCCTGTGAGGCTGTGCCCACCGAGGAACTCGGCCCGTTTGCTGCGTACTTTCGAGCCTCGTCAATATCGATATACACGAACTCGCAATATTCAGCGACAATGTCGATATCTTCGCGCTCTTCAATCATAAAGCCCTGCATGATAAAGGGCGTGTCCAACCAGTCCCGATCCAACTTGCACACATACATTCCGGTACGCAAATCCGACACATGCAGCTTCTTTATATTGGTACTCACTGACTATCTCACATCAACAGCTCTAATCACAAAAGTATAGATGCTTTAACGACGCTATCCGACTCAATTGCAGCTAATTTTTAAGAAGAAAAAAGGCATCTACAACGTGCCCGCCGTTATAAGACACTCGCCAGTGCTTCACAAAATCCGGTCATGTTGTTGCTGTTTAGACCGGCAACATTAATTCGGCTACTGCCCACCATATAAATTCCATACTCTTTGGCCAGACGCTCTACCCTGGGTTCATCAATACCCAGGAAAGAAAACATGCCTTTCTCCTCCGCAATAAAATTGAATCGCGTTCCCGCCCCCGCCGCTTGCATTCCAGCGACAAGCTCTTTACGCAGATTCTGAATACGTTCGCGCATACCCTGTAATTCACACTCCCACTCTTTGCGTAATTCGGTATCGTTCAAGATATTCGCGACTATGCTGGCGCCGTGAGAAGGCGGCATGGAGTATATGCCGCGCACAATACTTGCTAAATGGCTTGCGCTCGCTGCACAAATCGTCGGATTTTCGCCAATGAGACCCACTGCCCCGACACGCTCCCGGTAGAGACCAAAATTCTTGGAGCAGGAAATTGCTAACAGCACCTCCGGCAATTGATCTGCGAGCAAGCGCAAACCATAAGCATCTTCTTCCAGCCCATCACCAAAACCGAGGTAGGCCATATCAACCAACGGCAGACACTGTTTTTCACTCAGCAAATTCGCTATAGCCTGCCATTGCGCACGATCAAGATCAGCGCCACACGGATTGTGACAACATGCATGCAAAACCACGACATCCCCCGCTTCCGCTTTTTGCAAGTCTTCCAACATCGCGTCGAAACGAATGCAGTGCTGATCGTAGTCGTAGTAACGGTAATTATTTAATTGCAATCCAGCATCACCTAGCAATGGGTGATGGTTTGCCCAGGTGGGGTCGCTCAACCAGAGACCTGTGCTTTTATCAGCACGTTTGAGTAATTCCGCCGCAACACGCAAGGCACCACAGCCACCCGGCGTTTGCAGAAAGACTGTGCGCCCTTCGCGTAACACAGCATGTTCGGCTCCCAGAGCCAGAGCCGCAATACTTTGATTAAAAAGTAAATTACCCGCCGGCCCAACATAGGCCTTTGAGGTCTCACCCTCCAGGAGTTGTGCTTCCGCCTTCTTAACGCAACGTAAAACCGGTGTTTGCCCGGCGGCATCGCGAAAGACACCAACACCCAGGTCGGTTTTTTCACCGCGACTGTCTGCATTGAATTTCGCCATCAACCCAAGAATGGGGTCTGGCGCTAAGGCATCGAGCTTTTCAAACATAAAATCATCTTTTCGTTCAGGTTAAAGCGTGGGATTATATAGCATGTAGAAAGTAAGAATAACCAAGGTTAACCTGATGAGTGCAAACTTGGACAGCTACGATTTAAAAATATTGAGAGCCTTGCAAGAAAATGCCGAGCTTTCAATGAGCGATCTCGGCGATAAGGTCGGGCTCTCACATACACCCTGCTGGAGGCGAACCAAACGCCTTGAAGAGGAGGGCTTTATTCAAAGGCGCGTTACTCTACTGGACAGTCAACGACTTGATCTTAGTGTTTCTGTGCATGCCTATATCACCATAAAAAAACACGATGAAGAGTCATTGAATGCCTTTGAGTCGGCGGTGCAGGAGTTCGACGAAATCGTTGAATGCTACTCGGTTACCGGCGATAAAGACTATTTACTGCGTATCGTGGTGACCAGTGTAGATAGCTATGAACGCTTTCTAAAAAATACGCTGGTGCACCTACCCAATGTCGCTTCAGTCAATTCTGTTTTTGCATTAAAACAGGTTAAATATACCACCGCGCTTCCGCTTAAAGCACCTTAAGCACGTTGACGGCTGAGAATAGACTTTGTATAGCGCTTTAAATGCCACTGCAGAAAATCTGAAGTTTTTACCGGCCTTAAAAAATAAAAACCCTGCATAAAAAAGCACCCGAGCTCCATCAGCGCATTCATTTGCTTTTCATTTTCAACGCCTTCGGCAATCAAACGTAAATTTAAACCTTGTGCCAACGAAACAATACCCCGCGTCAAGCGTCTATCCTGAACACTTTCAACAATATTTGAAACAAATGATCTATCCAACTTTACGGTATCTATCGGCAAGGTACGCAAATAATTTAAAGACGAGTAACCCGTACCAAAATCGTCCAGGCTTATACAAATCCCAAGCGCTTTCACAGCGTGAACAATTTTTTGTGCTTTTTCCGGGTCTTCAATAAGCACCGCCTCAGTAATTTCCGCCTCCAGAAGTGAAGGATCAATTGCAAATTCATCAATCGCGTTCTGTAACACCTCAACAATTTTAAAGTCATGAAAATGGCGGCCGGACAGGTTGAACGCTATCGGTATCGGAAAGTTAAACAACGTAGTCCATTCCTTCTGCTTACGACAGCTTTCTCGAATAACAAAGTAATCGATGTCCGAAATTAAACCGGCCTCCTCTGCGAAGGGAATAAACTTGTCTGGCGTGAGAAAGCCTTCTTGCGGATGGTTCCAGCGAACCAGTGCTTCACAACCGACAATTTGATTATCAACGGCATTAATTTTTGGCTGCACATAAATTTCGAAATCACCGCGTGCGATCGCGGGCTTCAAGTCATTCTTGATTAGCAAGCGATACTTCACATCATCCTGCATTCCCTCAGTGAAGATACAGAATTGATTTTTACCGGCTGCTTTTGCCCGATACATCGCCACATCTGCATGCCGTTTTATTTCGCTCGCACTAGTGCCATGATCAGGAAACAAGGCACCTCCAATACTCACACCGGTTTTAAAACGCTCGCTTTTTAAAACAAACTCTCGCCCCAATCTGGTCAGGATTTTTCTGGCGATTGTATTGACGTCGTCCGGACTCTTAAGATCATTGAGCAAAATAAGAAACTCATCGCCACCGATTCGGCAAACGAGGTCTTCGGCACGCACGGTTGCTTTAAGTCGTTTGGCAACCTCGATCAAAAGGTCATCGCCAAATTCATGGCCTTTGGTGTCATTGATTGTTTTGAAGTCATCCAGATCCAGCAACAAACAGGCAAACCGATTATCACAACGCAAGGTATGTTCAACACTGTGCTCAAAACGTTCATCCATCAGAGCACGATTTGGCAAGCCCGTTAAATTGTCATGAAATGCCCGATAACGAAACTCCTCCGCCAACTTCTCCAGCTCGGTCGTACGTTGTCGCACCTGCTTCTCGAGCATATCATCCCGGTGCTCGATTTGATTTAGCATCTGATTAAAAGCCAAACTCAACCGCCCGACTTCGTCACTGGAAGTAACGGGCGAGCGCAAACTGTAATCCCCTGTTTCGGCAATTCTTTGTGAAGTATCATGCAATTTCAAGAGTGGTTGAATAGTGGAGTTAATCAGTGGATGTGAAAAGGAAAACGCCACCACCAGAACAATAAGAGAAACGGTAACCAGGAACACCAGAATTGCGAAATTTTGTTGCCGAATTTCCTGGTTAGACACTTCGACCAACATATACCCAATGATTTCTTCCTGAAAAATGATTTCTCGCTTAAACTCAAAACTCGCAGTTTTGAGACTTTCAACATCGGCCTGGTACTGACTAAATAACTCACCTTCCTTATTGTAGAGCTCTGCCGATAACACAGAAGGGTCTGCACTGAAAGTGGAGATAATTTCCTGCGCTGTCGCTCGATCATCAAACAATATAGAAACGGACACATTTTGAATAATAATCTCCGTCTCAATCCCTACACGTGTAAGCAAATCGTTCTTGGCAAGCCGTGAATAATTCCATGTTACTGCGGCACCAATTGCCAATGTGGCAAGCAAGACCAACACCAGGCTCATAATCATGAGCCTCAATCTCAATCCATAGCGATCACTCAAGGGACGCATTAGCGTTGCTCCGTGCGAGACAAACGCAGAAGTTTTGAGCTCACCTTAAATTTTTTAGAGTTCAAATCTCTGGAATTGATTTCGAACATCAATTTATTATTATTGGTAAAAAGATGGATATCGCCTTTGGTTACGACATCACCTTCGGAAATGAGTAGCGTTGTCGGTGAAACAGCTTGCAGATTCAACGACATTGCCTGGTTAAAATACAACAAATGACAACCATCGACTGAAGAGCGGCCCGCTCCTTTAATATCACTGGAAAAAGTGTCAGCCGAATTCAATATACGGATATCGAGCGTTAATTGACCCAAGGCCTTCCCTTGAATGGTTTTTAACTGGTACTGATCGCTCTCATTTTTTGTGTAAGCGCAAAGCACTATATTTTTTTGAGTAAATTCGGTATTTTCAGGCCATTCAATAAAGCTGGAGAAATAAAAGAGATAAGCCGAACGCAAGGCGGAAACTTTTTGTTCATCTGCAAATGTATGAGAAGCCAGAAATAGCAACACGTATGCTATTGCTTTAATAAACTGACTAATCGAAATATTCACGTTAATTCAAATCCCGAACAGACTGGAATGCTTCCATCACAAATTAATACTGAAGACTTAACTTCAGCAATGTATATGGTTCCACTTGCAATATGGGAGCGCTAAACTCCTCCCTCAATGCTTCGCCGTGGCTATCACCAAGATTATTGGCAATAAGACTCAAACTGAACTCCGGACTGAAACTCCATTTAAAGTGAACATCAACCACTGAGTAATCATCTGGTTCACCATAACCGGTATTGAAGCGCTCAAATGCACTTTCGGTATTGGCGACACCACGGGCATGCCTCAAACTCAAGTTCAGCAGTAGCTTGTCGGTAAGTTTGAACGTATTTATCCAGGAAGCGACTTCACTGCTATTATCCCCGCTTTTTTCTAAATTCACTCTTGAGAAATTCAGCTGGCTTTCCCATCGATCATGAATTTGCCCACGCACACTTGCTTCAATTCCGTCAGACGAAACAGATCGTGAATTCTCAAATGTTGCAGTCTGCCTTAAATAATGTGGGGTAATAAGGTTCCGCATAATGAGTTCGGGGTCGCCCGTGGGAATAACATCGACATCATCCGAATAGTCGAAGTTGAACCATGCAAAATCAAAGCTGAATTTATCAAAAGTTTGGCGAAAACCCACTTCAGTTGCGCGCAACTCTGTATCCTTATCTTCACCTGTATGCCCTTCTAAAACCAAAACAACAGGCAAGGGCACGTCCGGGGTTGCGGGTATCAGGGCGTAGGCAACTTCTCCGATATTCTGGACCGCACGCGAAGGCGCCGCACTCGCTTCCGAGACGGCAGCCCAAATTCGTGAATTTTCTCTCGGCTTCCACAACAAGCGCAAAGAGGGTTGTAGATTTGTGTTCCCGAGGTCTGAACGGTCTACCCTGGCAGCCACAGACACGACCAGATCTTCATGCGCCTGGTAAACATCACTCAAATAAACACCGTAATGTTTAACTACGGCTTGAGCGGGAACAATTACTTCCGGGAAATCGCCACGACTGACAATACTTGAATCGTTATATCGCGAATTGAACCCCACAGAAAATGCGTGTGCTTGCCAATTTGCATGAAACTCGGAATCAAGTTGTAAATTTTTAGAATCCCAGAACAATAAATCGGCGTCGCGGTCCGTACCGTCGATAGAAACGCGAGTCTTCCATTTTGTTGAGGAACTCAAACCCTTCTCGTATTTAAGCTGTGCGGCCCAACCGGTTTTGAATTCGGCATTTGCCTGCAAGTGTTCGTCAGGCACTCTCTCATCAAGCCACGTCCAATAAGGGCTTTGCTCACTGCCAAACGCTTCTACCTGAATGTGCAACTCGCTGTCGTTTTCTGACGTTTTAAGGGCGCTTGCCAAGCGCCAATCCCGATGGGCGTTTTCACTCAACACGCCCGTCTCCAGCACACCTTCCGCAGTTTTCAAGCCATCCCAGGCGCTGACATGCCCATAAAAATTACCATGCCAAGCCCCTTCCAAGGGCAGATTTCGCGCGAATGACTGCCCTCGCCGACCTTGCTCCCCCGCCCAAACATGTATGCGCGTACCGGCCTCTCTGTCTGCTTGCCGCGTAATAATATTAATAATGCCGTTCACAGCATTTGCGCCCCAGGCCGAGGCATTGGGACCACGTATCACTTCTATTCGATCAATTTCAGACAGGGTTATATTGAGTTCATCCCAATTCACACCCGAAAATGCAGTGTTGTAAGCAATACGGCCATCGACCATCACTAAATAGAAACGCGAAAATCGGCCTCCGAAGCCGCGGACGCTCACAGACCATTCCCCCGCAGATAATTGTGAGACTGAAACACCTGGCGCCAGGCGCAACGCATCTGCGACACTTTGAACGCCGCTGTGGGCAATATCAGCTGCGGAAATGACGTGCACCGCATAAGGCAAGTCAATGGCTCGTGTTTTATTCTTACCCGCGCTTTCCACTTCCACGTTCATATTCACAAGCTCTTCAAAATCGAGCTCGATAAGGTCAGCTGCGGTCATTTCGTCTGCGTGGGTAAAGTGCAACCAGCCAAGGCTAATCATCGCCAGCTGCAGTATCCGGGGGGCTTTCATATCGCTAAATCCTGATAAATCTACATCGAGGGCATATCACCCTCCTTTCAGTCTAGCAGTGCCGCGGGTTTCCACCGGGTTTTGGCGCTCACAAATACATGAGTTTTGACTTCGGACAAAAAAAAGCCCGCCAAAGGGGGCGGGCTAACTACACATAATACTGTTCGGAGAAAGCTATGATCTAACTTTGAGGAGGAGATGCTCGTCAAATCACATACTCTTGATAGTTATAGACTCTGAAATTCGAAAAGGTTGCATTTTTTTCTAATAAATTTCTTTGCTTTAATTCACTTTGTTAATTAGATCACGCTAGGGTGCCAAACGATCAATTTCCCAAAAATCACTATTGCCGGATGCGACCCGTCGATATAGAAAGCGATCGTGCAGGCGCTTGGCCCCGCCTTGCCAAAATTCGATGCGCTGCGCCTCAACACGATACCCCCCCCAAAATTCGGGCAGAGGGACCCTCTGCCCCTGATAGCGCTGTTCAATGTCTTCATAGCGCGCCAACAAGCTTGCTCGATTTTCGATCTTTCTACTTTGGTCTGAGGCAGTTGCAGCAATCTGGCTTTCGCGCGGGCGATTGTGAAAATACTTATCCGAATCTTCGCGACTCACACCGCTAACACGGCCCCGAATCTTCACCTGCCGATCCAACGCATGCCAGGGAAAGTGCAGACTCACCAGAGGGTTTTCTGCAATATCTCGCGCCTTGTGGCTCTCGTAATTGGTGTAAAAAACAAAGCCCTGCGCGTCAAAATGTTTAAGCAGCACAATACGCTGCGACACCTCGCCTGCCGCTGAGGCGGTTGCCAGCACCATCGCCGTTGGATCATTCACGCCCGCGGATTCTGCCTGCTCCAGCCAGCGCCTGAATTGCTCGATAGGGTCTGCTTCAAGATCCTTTCGGCGCAAGCCTCCCGCTAAATATTCTCGTCTACTTTGCTCAAGATCCATTACACTGCTCTCTTTGAAAGAATGCCGCGCATTATAACGACAGAAATACGAAATGTAGCTGCACAAAATCCGGGTAATTTCAGACAATAGCGATGCCTGATTCAAGCGAAAAAATAGCCGCTGTCGTGCTCGCCGGGGGCCGTAGTCGCCGCATGCAGGACGACAAGCGCCTGCTTCCTTTTGGCAATACCAACTTGCTGAACCACTGCGTACAAACCCTTAAGAAGCAGTGTTCCCTGGTGTTAGTGAACAGCAATTCCGCAATCCCGGGTTGTGATTTACCCCTGGTCACAGACCGGCATCAGGGCACAGCCGGCCCCCTTGACGGAGTCATTTCTTCGCTCCAATGGTTAACAGAAGCGCATCCACAGTACACACACTTACTCACTGCCCCGGTGGACTGCCCTTTTCTTCCAGACGACTTTGCCAAAAGCCTTTGGCAAGCCCGGCGCCCAAACACAGTGGTCATCGCCGCGAGTGATGGCAGACAGCACTATACTTGTGCTTTGTGGCCAATCGAATTGCTCACAAGGCTTCAGAACTATTTTGACGGTGGTGGCCGCGCCTTTAAAAACTTTGTAAATGAAAATGACACATCCGTTGTCGAGTTTCCAACGGCCGAACTTGACCCATTTTTCAACATCAATGAGCCCAGGGATTATCACTATGCCTTATCGCTTTTGCAGAATAAGTCTTCTCACCCTTAGCCTGCTTGGTGCAAATCTATGGGCATGCACAGACCCCAAGCCAGAAACGGAACTGGAAGACATTTACTGTCAAATCAAGGCCAAGGGTAAAGGTTCATCCTTACCGGACTTCCAGTCTTTTCGGCGCAACCCACCTTCGACCCAGGCACTGCTATTAAAACGTCCTGCGGCGAAACTCGGTCTCAGTATGCCATCAACCAAAACAAACACTCGCTCCACCCATGCGAGCAAACCTGTCATCCAATCACAGGCGCCAGCCGCGCCTCGCCGCGCGGTTCAACGCCAAAGTGAAGAACGTGTTAGCCAGCCAAAGGCCAGTACACCCGCATTTTCGCTACAACAGGCCTGCGTACTCGATATGGACATTATTCGTTGTGGCAGCAGCACCTATGAGTTACAGCTCAACCAGCATAATAAAAATTTACCTTCAGGAGCGCTTTCTGCTGCCAATCGGCTCGAACTGCCGCAACGCTCCCGCCATTCGGAACTCGATGATCGCGATTATTTAAGCCTCGCATATCCGCTTTACATAGAAAAAATGGTAACGCTGGGGCTCGCAGATGCCACCATGTCGTTTACAAAATTTGTGGCGACTTATGAAGACATAAGCAGTAAAGGCGTTAATTTTTCTGACCGCTTTACGCAAATGTATGAGTTATTAAAAAAAGAAAAACAAAGTAATGCCGTCAGAGCGCGTTACAACAATAAACTACCGCAAAGCCTGACTGAATGTATGAGTTTGAATCCGCGCTTTATCGTGTGTGACAACGTGACTCAAAACTGGATTTATATGGCGCGCTAACGCGCACCATATGCTTGATCGACTATTGCTGGATTAAACGAAAACGCTGCAATTCGTGACCGATACCGGTACACATCAAGACGAAGGAGTCCTCAGGAACAACGAGGCCTTCCTGATCGGCGTCGCTGCGCATGGATAACTGGAAGTTCTCATTCGACTTATTGAGGAACAACAGGTCGTCACCGTCATAGCGCAAACGCCAATGGTAAATCTTGCCGTCGCTACCAGGCTCCTCCGCCAGCACAACGCTATTGATTGCGGTTCCACTGCATGCACCCTGAATAAAGGTGCTTGCGGGGTAAAGGAAAACCTCCGAATCTGCAACGTTCTGAATTCGGAAATACCCGTCTTTTTCGGCGAGGAATTTCCACTGCTGGGTGGTATCCCCATCTACACAAGTTTGCGCATGAGCAATATCCACCGAAACCGTATCATTGAACGCGACCGATTCATAACCGACACACATATCCTGAGATGCCGCTGCAATTTGATAAACCGGCACACTATAGCCTTCATCAATACCACTGCCTTCATAAGCAAGCGTCGCGCCCGCTTCTCGCTGGTTTTCGCTTACCCAGGTTGCTGAACTTTGTGCACGCACCAGCGGGACATTCGCACCGGAAAGGTCGAACACATTTTGATAAATCGCGGTGTTTTCACCCCAATCAAGGCTATGCCAATCTTGCCAAGCATCTGTGACAGCGATCACCTCTTCAAGCCCGGCATCATTACTGTGATAGAAACTGTTGTAACGCACCACCGTATCGTTTCCCTGAATGCGCAGCAGACTACTCGCTTCGCTTTGATCCGCAAGGCTGCCACTTTCAAAGGTATTACTCTCGATCAGGGTTGCGGTAGCCCCTTCATTCACTTCTATACCTTCACCGCGAATACTCGAAGCAAAAAATGAGTAATGAATGGTATTATTGTCGTCACCCTCCTGGTAACTACCCGGTATAGGGTTACTCGCCCAGTCAGCACTATCGCTGCCAATGGCAATCGCCTCAGCTCCCGCGCTGCCAAAACGTGAACGCGTAATTAAATTGTTGCTACTGCCATTGCGCAGAACAAGGTTTTGCGCACCAGTATCAAATACTTCAACACGATCAATAATATTGGAAGACGCTGCGTCCAACACCAGGCCATGTTGGGCATTCGCAAATTTCAAACCCGCAATGAGCCAATTATCACCGCGAATTTCGAGCACGGCATTGGCACCCGTACCTTCGCCTTGCAGTACACTTGGGCGAAAGGTTGTTTGCGCTGTGAGATATATTTTTTCGTCTGCCGTACCCGAAGCGGAACTTGCGAAATGTGCGCTTGCAGAACCACTCGCCTCCACGGAAGCCACTCCGCTATACACGCCCGGAGCCACGCGAATATCGTCAAGTGGCTGCGCATTCTTGAGTGCTTCCTGCAGTGCTTCCGCAGTATTCACACGCACAACATTGGTATTTCGGTTCACAATGGGGATGGTATAGGTAGAGCTCACACTGTCATCTGCGGAAGTCACCACCAGAGTGGCGGTGGTTGATCCATCGCTCTCAAGTGGCAAACTGAACACCTCGCCTGCCACGTAAGCCTGCTCATTAATAGTGATCGTCGCCCCTGCAACTTCTGGTACCGCCACAATATCAACTGAACTCACATTATTGTTAACCAGGTGAGTGCCGTAACTGTTGCGATTGCAATAAAAAGAAAAATCACCGTTTGAAACAGATAATGACGCAAAACGTGCACTCGCATTTTGTTCACTCGCTGTCCCCGCAGCACGGGTGATTGTGAGTGAGTAACGCGCAGTGTTTAACCGATCTTCGGAAATTAAATCAATCAGGATAGGCGTTTCGCCGACTGCAATATTGAAGGCGACGGCATCGGAAGAGACTGCGGGGTCCACAATGCGATCAGGTGTTGCGACAATCATTCCAGTGGACTTGTTATTGGTTATAGCTTCGATAAACCCGGAGCAGTTTTCATAGGGCACATCAACGGTATAGGCGAAGGTCTCAGGGTCAAATGCCTCGTTGAAAGCAAAATAGCCAGAGGTCGTAAGTGAATCGCCTAACCGAATGCCCGCCAGGCTCGCAGTCGTGCTGACGCGGTTCACGATTATGGTATAGGGCGTTATCAGGAAGTTTTCAGGGTCACGCGCTCGTACGGTTATGATGTTGGTGCCTTCTGCCAGGTTAAACGTGTGCCTCGCCCCGGAATCAATCGTTTCGATTTCAGTTGAATTCTCTACAAACAAGGTACTGGTTTGATACGTCTGAACCTGCAGCCCTTCGCGCCCAGCGGTTGCCGTAAAACTAACACTGGTCACCTCATTGGCCACCTGAATAAAGTAGGGGCCGGAGTGTCGGGGGTCGAAATCTATATCGTGGTTTTCAACCTCGATACTGCTCAGGAAGACATTCGGGTCATTAAGCTCGCCAGGAGGGAAATTATTGTCACTGCCCCCGCAGGCAGCCAGAAGACATAAAACCAGGTAGAGGCCGCAACGCAGGCGCCCGAAAGACAGATGCAACATGTATGAAATTAACCCGTTTGAATCATTTATAAGTGTTTTTGAGGGGGGTTGGCGCCCTCTCGCGCAGCGCGCAAGGTACCAGGCATCCCCTTGGCAAGTCAAGGCGCTTTCTCCCCCCTATTGGATACCTTAAGCCGAAAGGGGTTCAAACTGATTTTGGATATTTTTTCTTGTTTTAAATCAATGAGTTAGCTCTGCCATATTTCGCCACAATTCAACAGAATTGATCACTGTACCTTTGCCAGTGCCCCTCCCATTATGTCAGCAAGCCTCATGGCACATCGCTGCCATGAAACAAAAAACACTCAAAACAGAGGGCACACTTATGTTGAGTACACTACAAACCCTATCGCCAGGCGTACTGCTGGTGATTCTGCTGGGGCTGGTTGTGGCCTTGTATCTGGCTCGCCATGCTGCCCATCAGGCCATCAATAGCTTGTTTCGCCTGATTTATTCCGGCTTTCGTTTCGGCTCCATTGCCGCGCGCAAGAGTGCACAGCGCTTGCACGCTCGCAACCGGGAAGTCCTGCTGGAGCTAGGCCGCGAACAAATCGAAAAAGACCTCGAAAAAGAGTTTTTCGAAATCAATAAATTCGTCCAGCGCGACTTGGGGGGTTATCCGCAATTGCAAAAGCAAATTCAGGAAAACATCACCCGAATCCAGGACGACTACAGCAATAGCACTGAAGTGCCACAAGCCACCCCCGAGTGGGTGGATGCGGTGGATGCCGTCGCCAAAATGAAAAACAGCGATAAAACACCGGCAATCAGTGTCAAGGTATTGGAGCAAATTCACTCCTCTGCCAAACAACAACACACGGAGAACCTGGCCGCTTATCGTCAGGAGAGCGCCAAGCGCCACAGCATTCTGAAAGCCATGACCCCCTTCTGGCGCAAACTGGCTTACAGCGTGGATGAAGTGGGCGGCAAGCTGAAGGAAATCGTCACACGCAGCCAGAATATCGACAAGCACATGCTGAAGTACAAAGAGATCCTTGCGGCCACTGACAGTGCAGAACGCTCGTTAAAAGCCTCTGCGATCACGCAGTTTTTAATTGCTGCTTTGGTAATTGTTGTTGCCGTAGGTGGTGCCTTTTTTAATTTCCACCTTATCGCCTTGCCGATGTCGGAAATGGTCGGTTCGGTAAGCCGCGTTGCCGGCGTCAAAGTCGCCGACCTCGCTGCCCTGGTGATTATTTGTTTGGAAATTACGGCCGGTATTTTTCTGTTGGAAAGCTTGCGCATTACCAAGTTGTTTCCCTTGATCAGCTCAATGGATGACAAGGTGCGCCGCACAATCATGATTGCTTCCGCGGCGGTTTTATTAACCCTGGCATGCACCGAATCCGCGCTGGCATTTATGCGTGATCAAATTGCTGCCGACCTCGCAAACTTGCGTGCTTCGCTGGCAGGTGTAGAAACTTCTTCACATGAAGGTTCAGCCATCAATGTGTGGATACCCATGGCGGCCAATATGATTCTTGGTTTTGTTTTGCCACTGGCGCTCACCATGGTTGCGATTCCGCTGGAATATTTGCTGCAAACCGGTCGCACTGTTTTTGGCAGCCTGCTGGAGATTTTTGTGAATGCGATTGCCGTGATACTGCGTATCTTTGCAACGGCTTTCAAACACCTTGGCAAAGTGGTGATCAGTTTGTACGACTTGTTTATCGCCCTGCCTCTGTGGGTCGAATCGCTCTGGCAAAAACGTGAGAAAAATAGCACTCAGCGCGATGACGAGTTCTATAACAGCGCTTACGACAGTGCCAAAAGCAAATAAATGAACATAAAGCAAAAGGAGAATACGATGAAAACTTTCGCTTTAATTTTACTGAGCTGTGTGCTGTTTGTTTCCTGCAGCAGCAGTGAGCAGGAGGTCGCCGAGACCTCCTATGCCAAAGGCGTCTACCTGCTATTGGACACCTCTGGCACTTACACCCAGGAACTCACCAAAGCCCAACAATTAATTAATTATATGTTGGCCATGCTGGAACCCGGCGATACCTTCGCAGTGGCACGCATAGACAGCGGCAGTTTCAGTGAGAAAGACATTGTCGCCAAAGTGGTATTGGATGGTCGCCCCTCGATAGCCAACAAACAAAAGCGCGAATTTGCTACCACCATTGCCGACTTTGTTAAAAATGTAAAAAGCAGTGATTACACAGATATTTCGGGTGGGCTTTTACAAGGCATTGAATATTTGAATGAAGCCAAGGTGGGCAACAAAACCATCATGATTTATTCAGATTTGAAAGAAGAATTGCCTAAAGGTTATGTCCGTGATTTCGATATCACCCTGGATGGTTTCAAAGTTCAGGCTTTAAACGTGACCAAGTTACGCGCTGACAATGAGAACCCACAGGTTTACCTTGATCGTGTTGAACACTGGGCATTGAAAGTGACTGAAGGTGGAGGCAGTTGGACCGTGATCAACGACCTCGATAAACCCGAAGCCATTGCGCTTTGATTGTGAAGACAACACGTTAAAACATTTCTAACTCGTTGCCGAGTGCCCTTTCGCGCAGTATCTACCAAGCTCTGATACTGCGCGTTTTTTATTTGCCTAGCCCACGCTTCTTACAACTCCTATTTAAGCTTTCCATACTCATGCTGCCACTGGAAAAGACTGCAAGTGCTCATGCAAGCGCTTGCCGACATTGACTGTCCGATAGGTCACCAGCGGCGGTGCCAAATCAGTTTGCACCCTGCGCTTGAGCCACTGCCCCTCGGTGAGCTTTGACAGACACTTTGAGAGCGCCCTGTCCGTCACAGGGTTCAATTGTCGACGCAAATCTGAATACCGCTGCTCATCCGGCAAACACGCCAGCAGAGGCAAAGACCATTTTGAACGCACCAACGAACGCTCTTCTGAACCAGGTATAAATCTGAATAATTCGAGTGCCCAGTCTGCCACCTCTTGTCCATGAGGCAGTAAGCGAAACTCCGGCCGCAAGGGGTGACCATGCCCGGGGTTCCTCTCGATGAGGCCAAGTACTTGCAGGTGCTCCACACTTGCACTCATTGAAATTCTGCCGCATTCGGCAGCTGCGGCCAACGGTGAAACCCGCCCGGGCACACCACTGGCAAGCAGGCCAAGCGCAGTGAGCGACCAGGTTCGAGAACACAAATTGATCAGCTGTTCATTTTTCATTTCGCCTCACCTTCGAATAGCTGTTGCCGGTATTACCCCTTTTGCACGCCATTTTTCAGAGGTTCCTTAGCACCTTCGTTTCTTTTTTCCTGTTTCCTTTGGCTGTCTTATTTATGTTTTGTATATTTTGTATATTTACTATATTATCTTTCCATGCGTATAAATAGTAACAAAGGACAGCGACTATGCCTACTATCCAGCCCAACAACACCATCACAATTGCCCTCTCAGTTAAGGATCGCGCAGCGTCTGCAGCATGGTACAAAAAACATCTCGGTTTCGAGGAGCTTCACAGTATTGATGAAGCCGGTTGGACCGAACTGGCAACCAATACACCCGGCGTCACTCTCGGCCTGGGTGACGCAGAGGAAATCAATTTTGGAAACACCATGCCCGTATTTGGTGTCGACAATTTCGATCAAGCCCGAAACGCGCTGGAAAAAGCCGGGGTAAAATTTGATGGCGACACGATTTTTGTAGAAGGCATGGTGAAAGTCGCGGGCTTCTATGATCTGGATGGTAATGGGCTGATGATCGCGGAAGACTTATCCGCCTAACACCAACTTACGCAATTAAAATTTCGGACAAGCAAGGTACATCCAAAGGTTTAACCATTCACGAAGTTGCACGTTGCTCCTCAATTTGCGTGCAGAAACAAAGAACATTTTTGCTGCAGATCCCGGATTTTTCCCAGCCTTTACACCCTACCAAGTATTCCGCTATCAGCAGCAAATTCAAGCGGAATAAAAGTTATATAAAATGCACCCTTATTGTACAAAAGTCGCCTCATAATAGTGCGTAGCACGTGGCATTTTTGTGGACAATGTCATTCGTCTTTCTTCCTTTTGCGTTTGTCGTCGCAGGTGAATATTCACGACTTTTAGCGGTAGCAAATATTGCACGCATTGTTATTCTCTTAAAAAAACCATTGCTAATTTGAACTTTTACTGACTTGCCCGTAAGCCTGAATTTAAATGCATGATTAGAGAAAAACAGTCCAGTGACTACAACATGGGAAAGAGATTATGAAAACTCAGTCATTAAAATTTACTGAGCTCACATTGGAAGCGATTCGCGCCTTACGCATTCAGGTTGAGCTGCATGAAAAAGTTAATTTGCGCTGCAAAAATGTGGAAGAACTTATTCAGCTATTAGAGCTCGCACTGCGGTCCAATGTGGGAACCTTACAAAATAGTCTCAACAAATTTATCGAGACCCTTAACCCCCGCCAATTGACTTATTTTAAAAGCATGGGGTTAGCGCTAACCGTCGTGAAAGCCTCTCAAGAACACAACTCAGGAAAACGCAGTTATCGCGGTGTCGAGCTACCTACCAGCGCGCAAAAACCTGTTGCAGTTGAAAGTACTGACACTAACCATAAAAAGAAGAAAGTTATCTACCGTGGCCAGGTAAAATGGGTTTAATCATTAATTATGACGCTTACTTCCAGGAGTGCGACCAGCAGGACATCGCCCCTTTGGAAGTAAGCCGATTAAAATCAAGCCCTGATCTGTTACTTAGTATGTTCACCTGTCAGTGAGCACGCAGCGCACCCCGGATTTAACCTTTCTATTATTGCTTATAGTTAACTCAGTGGTTTGGCGGTGTCTTGAGAGCACACTGCGCCTCTTGCTTTAAACCAGGCTTCACTTACAACCTGACTTATACCTTTTTCCTCTCGAATAACCTTATTTTATTAGTTCTTTGCGCCCCATTACGGGGCCTCACAAAAAACCTGCGTCACAAGAATCCAAAAAACGAAGCCCCCATATATAGCCCGCGCACCAATTTGATCCAATAAATATTTTGAGCCTGCTTAAGATTGGAACTTGAACACTAAATTTTCTAACCATTGTGGTGCAATCCCATTTCCAAGCCTCGCCTCGCCCACCTCGGAAACCTCAATCTAAGCCCCTGTTTTTATTGAATAAATATTTATATTTTTAATTTCTTTTAGCAGTTGGCACCGCTTTTGCGATATCCCTGTGCGTGCAAATTAAAACGCTTCGGGTTTTTAAAACGGGAAGCACAATTTTTGAAACTAACCAAATTGGGGCATTACTTATGAAGTTACGGCTTAGGAATTTACGACGAGGTTTCTGCGCGCTTGCAGGCGGAATGGCTTTCGCATTTAGCGCACAGTCACTTTTTGCCGAAGAACTGGACGTCGAAAAAGATGAATTAACTTTTGGTTTTATTAAATTAACAGATATGGCTCCTCTCGCCGTCGCCTACGAACAAGGTTATTTTGAGGATGAAGGCTTATTTGTCACTTTGGAAGCACAGGCAAACTGGAAAGTACTTCTCGATGGCGTTATCGACGGCAAACTCGATGGTGCCCACATGCTCGCAGGCCAACCGCTGGGCGCCACAATTGGTTATGGTACCGAGGCACATATCATCACCGCTTTCAGCATGGATTTAAACGGTAACGGCATTACGGTTTCCAATGATATCTGGAAACAAATGAAACCCAATATTCCCCATGAAAATGGCAAACCCGTTCACCCGATTAGTGCCAGTGCTTTAAAACCTGTTGTTGAAAAATACCGTGACGAAGGTAAGCCTTTCAATATGGGAATGGTCTTTCCGGTCTCCACTCACAATTATGAATTACGTTATTGGCTCGCCGCAGGCGGTATCAAGCCAGGTTATTACGGACCAGGCGCAGCAGGGAATGTGGGTCAAATCGCAGGCGACACTTTATTGAGTGTTACACCACCCCCACAAATGCCCGCAACGCTCGAAGCCGGTACCATTTACGGATACTGCGTCGGTGAACCCTGGAACCAGCAAGCGGTATTCAAAGGTATTGGTGTGCCTGTTATTACCGATTACGAAATCTGGAAAAATAACCCTGAAAAAGTTTTCGGAGTAAGCAGCAAGTGGGCTGAGGAAAACCCCAATACCCACCTTGCCGTTTTGAAAGCCCTGATTCGCGCAGCAAAATGGTTGGATGAAAACGACAACGCTAACCGTAAAGCCGCTGTAAAAATTCTATCGCAACCTAACTACGTAGGTGCTGACTACGACGTTATCGCAAACTCCATGACAGGAACCTTTGAATACGAAAAAGGTGACAAACGTGAAGTGCCCGACTTCAACGTGTTTTACCGTTATTACGCAACCTACCCTTTTTACTCGGATGCAATCTGGTATCTCACGCAAATGCGTCGCTGGGGTCAAATTTCAGAAGACAAGCCTGATAGCTGGTATCACGAAGTTGCCAAAAACGTGTACAAGCCCGAAATCTATATGGAAGCTGCCAAGCTTTTGATTAAGGAAGGCAAAGTCGCAAAAGAAGATTTCCCCTTTGGCACTGATGGTTATCGTGATCCACAGACTCACTTTATCGACAACATTGTGTACGACGGTCATAAACCAAATGATTACCTGGCGAAATTCCCCATTGGCCTCAAGCAGGGTGAAGTTGTAACCGCCACTGGTGTCAGCAAAAAATAAAAAACACTTAAACATTAATTTTTAGACGCACAAACAAGCGCAACAGGGAAGTTGCGTCCTGAAAAAAGTGAAAGGGATGCAAAACGGATTGAAAACTAACTAAACAGGTACTCTTATGAACAAAGTCATTAACTTTTTACAGCTATCAGGTTTTACCTGGTTCGTGCCGCTCGCACGTATGGCGGCTGGCGAAAACCCCAAGGAGCAGGCTAAACAATTATGGCTTGTTATGGGCATCCCGATTGTCGCGTTTATTGTGTTTCTTTTTCTGTGGGGGCAACTTTCTACAAAAATAGAAACCAGCCTCGGGACCATTCCCGGACCTAAAGAAGTTTACACTGAAGCGACTGGCCTCTGGGAAGATCACCAGGCTAGCCGAGCAAAAGCCGATGCGTTCTATGAGCGCCAGGAAAAGCGCAACGCGAAATATGAAGAGCAAGGCAAGCTGGATAAAATCAAGTGGCGTGAATACACCGGTGCGCCGACTTATGTCGATCAGATATTTACCAGTATTAAAACGGTGTTTATGGGCTTTTTTCTCGCCACTATCATCGCCGTGCCTCTGGGTATCTTCTGCGGACTGAGTACCACATTTAATTCGGCCCTGAATCCCATCATTCAAATTTTTAAGCCCGTTTCGCCTCTTGCATGGTTGCCTATCGTTACCATGGTAGTAAGCGCAACGTATATCACAACTGACGACAGCTGGTTCAGTAAATCCTTTTTGAATTCCGCCATTACGGTCACCTTGTGCTCCCTATGGCCGACACTGATTAATACTGCTCTCGGTGTAAGCTCCATTGACAAGGATCTCATGAATGTTGGCAAGGTATTACAACTCGGATGGTTTACTAAAATTACCAAACTGGTTTTGCCCTCTTCCCTGCCACTGATTTTTACCGGTTTACGCTTGTCACTTGGTGTTGGCTGGATGGTACTTATTGCTGCGGAAATGCTCGCGCAAAACCCGGGCCTTGGTAAGTTTGTTTGGGATGAGTTCCAGAATGGCTCCTCGCAATCGCTTGGCAAAATTATGGTTGCTGTACTCACCATCGGTATTATCGGCTTTCTCCTCGACCGCATGATGTACACCCTGCAAAGCCTGTTCACCTTTAGTGACAAACGATAAGGAGAGCACGCATGAGCAAGTTTTGTGAAATAAAGGGTCTCGTAAAAAACTATGGCAGTGGCAAAAATGTCACTGAGGTGTTGGGTGGTATTGACCTTGAAATCAAGGAAGGTGAGTTTGTCGCGATTGTCGGTTTTTCCGGTAGCGGCAAAACCACCCTGGTTTCTTCGATCGCCGGTCTGGTCAGCCCCGACGAGGGGCAAGTACTTTTCAAGGGCAAGCCTGTTAAGGAACCCAGCCCGGAACGCGGGATTGTTTTCCAGAGTTATTCGCTGATGCCCTGGTTGAGCGTGTACGGCAATATCGCGCTCGCCGTCGACGAAGTATTTTCCTCCTGGTCTGCGGCGAAGCGCAAGGAACACATACTGAAGTACATCGACATGGTGGGCTTAAGCCACGCGATTGATCGTCGCCCTGCGGAATTATCGGGCGGCATGCGTCAACGCGTCGCTGTTGCGCGTGCACTCGCGATGCAACCAGAAATGTTATTGCTGGATGAGCCCTTGTCTGCACTGGATGCACTGACCCGTTCAAAACTGCAAGATGAAATTGAAATCATTTCCCAACAGGAAAAGAAAACCATTTTGCTGATTACTAACGATGTGGATGAAGCGATTCTTCTTGCAGACCGGGTCATTCCTCTTAACCCCGGACCGAAAGCCACGCTCGGGCCGGAATTTGTTGTGAATATTCCACGCCCGCGTGATCGCACCGAGATGAACCATATTGAGGAATTTAAAACACTCCGTAAGGAGATTACCGAGTACCTGATGAAAGTGGGGGCTGAAGCCGGTGAACAGGATGACTCACTTATTTTGCCCGACATTACACCGAATACAGCGTTCCCACCAAACAACGCAGCAGAAAAAGCCGCACAGGTGAACCCCTTAACACTGGATCGCTATGTCGAGTTTTCAAAAGTTACAAAAATTTATCCAACACCAAAAGGCCCTCTCACAGTCGTTGACGAATTTGATCTGAAACTCAAAAAGGGCGAATTCATTTCCCTGATTGGGCACTCCGGTTGCGGTAAATCAACAGTGTTGTCGATGGTCGCTGGCCTCAATGAAATTAGCGATGGCGGAATTATTCTGGACAACAAAGAGGTCACCACGGCTGGGCCCGACCGCGGCGTCGTGTTTCAGGCGCCAAGCCTGTTTCCCTGGTTGACTGCGCGTGAAAATGTCGCCCTGGGTGTGGAACGCGTTTATCCCCATGGCAGTAAAAAAGAGCGCAAGGAAATTGTTGAATACTACTTGTCACGTGTCGGCCTCGCCGATGCCATGGATAAGAAAGCGGCTGAACTTTCCAACGGAATGAAACAACGTGTTGGTATTGCTCGCGCCTTCGCCCTCTCGCCTAAATTACTGCTGTTAGATGAACCTTTCGGCATGCTGGATTCATTAACGCGCTGGGATTTACAGGAAGTGTTGATGGACGTGTGGAAACGTACCCAGGTGACCGCGATCTGTGTCACGCACGATGTCGATGAAGCAATTCTGTTGGCAGACCGCGTCATCATGATGACCAATGGCCCAAATGCAAAAGTAGGCAAGATACTCGAAGTCGATTTACCGCGCCCACGGACGCGCCGCCAACTGCTTGAACATCAGGACTATTACAGCTTGCGTGAAGAGTTGCTCTCCTTCCTCGAAGAGTGTGAACGTGAACACGATGAACCGGAAAACAATCAGCAAGAAAACCCAATAGATAACCAGGAAGGAAAATCAGAAACAGAAAATGAAAACAACATGGACGGCGAGCAACGCTTATCAGCTTGATAAGCGTTGTTACAAAAAAACCATACTTTTATTAACGATATTTTTTATGCCTTTTATTCAATTGCGACAAACCTTTGCCTTACTACACAAAACCATCAGGAGCTTAGCTGTATGAAATACACCAAACCTACCTTGCTCGCAAGCTTGTTACTCGGTCTTAGCACCAGCCCTTTAACGCTGGCTGAAGAATCAGCCAGTTTTGTCGACGCGATCAAAGACGGAAAAACAACGTTAAATTTTCGCCTGCGTATGGAAGATGTCACTCAGGCTACCGGCGGTGACGATCTTGAAGCTACCGCGAACACTTTACGCACGCGCTTGACTTACGATTCCGGAAAGTACAACGGTTGGGGAGGACTTGTCGAATTTGACTATGTCACTGAGCTGGACGACGTTGACTACAACGTTTACCCCGGCACGCCCGAATTTCCAAATTCTGCCAGCATCCTTGACCCTGAAGGCGAAGACCTGAATCAGGCCTACTTGTCCTACACCGGCGATGGCACTGTGCTTAAATATGGTCGTCAACGCATTCTTTTGGATAACCAACGTTATGTTGGTGGTGTTGGCTGGAGACAAAACGAGCAAACGTACGATGGTTTTAGCATTAACCATACGGGAACAGAAAATCTTTCGGTATTTGTTGCTTACATCTACAACGTCAATCGCATTTTTGGCAGTGATCACCCCGCAGGTGACCACAAAAATAATACCGTTTTGTTAAATGCCAAATACAATTTCGAAGACATTGGCGCGTTGACTGGCTACTACTATGCCATTGAAAACAAGAACGCCGCACACTTTTCTGCCGACACCCTTGGATTGCGCTTCACTGGCAGCAAAGCCGGATTTGGATACACGGCCGAGCTCGCGTCACAAACTGAAGGCGACGGTTCTCCTTTAAATTACAACGCTTTCTACGGTTTACTGGAAGGCTCCTTTAAAGTGGACCCGGTTACGTTCAAAGTGGGCTATGAACTCCTCGGTGCCGATGGCAGTGATGGCATGTTTATTACACCACTCGCGACCTTGCACGCCTTCCAGGGCTGGACTGACAAATATTTGAATGGCGGCCTCGGAAATATTGCTGGCGGCATTCAGGATTTCTACGTCAATGTTGGTGGCAATATCGGCAAGGTTAAAGCCGCTGTTGTTTACCACAGCCTCAGCTCCGATGATTCCGAAGCCGCTGGCGGTATGGAAGACCTCGGGTCCGAAGTGGGCGTAGTTGTTTCCGGTAAAGTCGGCCCTGTCGGTTTGCTCGCAAAATATGCCAGTTACACTGCCGATGACTTCGGGACTGACACAGAAAAATTGTGGTTGCAGGCTGTCATCTCGTTTTAAAAAAAATCGACAAGCCTTTTTGCTACGTCAACTTTCTACCACGTTATATAAAGGCTTGCGATTTACCATTTTAGTACCTGTTGTACTAACCACTTGGGGCTCAGCATATTGAGCCCCTTTTTTTAGAAAGTCTCCGCAATCCATGTGCGGTGATTGACAATCAAATCACGTGTTTCATTCATATCGCTTTTTGATTTGTTAGTTTATTTGCCATCGCTGGCTCGGCCAACTTGTAGTTAAGGCTTGTGCTTTCAGATCTGCGTAACTGCCATTGTTACTCACCGTGAGATAATAGCCCGACCAAACATTTCGCAAGCGCACATCTGAACTTCCCGGTATGTCTTCTACAAGCCATTGCTGGCTCCCCCAAGTGCCTTCAAATTGATACAAGACAACGTCCGCATAGCCACTGTTATTCTGAACATTCAGATAACGATTCTCCGCGATATTTTTAATACGGACAAAACTGGTTCCTGAAACAGGTTCGATAAGCCAACCCTGTGTATTCCATGTTTCATCTTCTGGCTGTACTCTCACGTCCGCATCATTACCCGAGCCGGCAGCGGTTAACAAAAAACCCGACCAGAGACTTTCGATTTGTTGTTCAGCAATCACAATCTCATCAGAACAGGCCCGAAATTGCACAACGTAATTTGAACACTGACCGTCAATTTGATCCGTGTTATGACACACCAAACCATAGCGATCAAACTGCGCAAGACGATCCATGGGACCGTATAAACTATAAGTCCAGCCATTTGCCGGGTGTACATATGTGGCTCGTACGCCTACGGTTTTAGTATCAGGGCTTGCGTCGCAAACGAATTGGTGGTCCGCTTTGGTTTCATAGTCGCCCGCCCCCTCCCAGCTTCCTGCTGGCGTATCTCTATTATTTTCGTTGGTCCAATAGGGAAGACCACCAGGCTCCTGGCATTGATAGGCCACTGAATAGTCAAAGCAAAGGTTTTCGCTGGTATCGCTGTTAACACATACCAAACCTTCCTTGCCATTAAAGGTTCTAACATTCTGTGGCAATTCTTGAGGATGAATCTCAAGCATACTGCCAACGGTGTGCGCACTTATTGTGCCCGGGTCACCACAATAACTGAGTAATGTTGCGTATTCTGATTTTGCTGCGGCAAACGTTTCTATATCGCTGTCGTTCCAATTAGACAAAGGTGTATCGCGATTAATCCAGGTGTATGGCTGGGTATCCGGATCGGCACCACTTATCGGATCGTGCGCCGGCATGGCTTCCACCGTCACATTGACGCCGTCAAAAATTCCAAAATACGTGGACAAAACCTGGTTGATAGAGGGAATCAAACTCACTGGTTCATCTTTCGGAACGTTCGGTGGCGCGGCAACAAAACCGAATAAATCCGTTGAGTTATCCTCAATTGCATGACATCCATTGGCACAGGTGTTTTGGTTATTCAGCAAGCCTGCCATCGCGTTCATAAATGAAAAGCTTGTACCCGCGATGTGATAATCGCCTTCCGTATTGCCAGAAGCATCAAGAGATCGACCATAAGTGTCATGACCATCGTTCAGGAGACCAAACTGTGCCAGCAACGGTGCAATTCTCGGGGTCGCGATATAGGGCCCAGCTGAATGACAGTCAGTACAGGGAATTGACTCGGCAAGTTCCATGGGCGTTTCCCAAAATCCGGCCTCGTATGAACCTGGCGCGGCGTTTGCCGCAACGGTGGGTGAAACCAATTCGACAGACACCCCGCCCCTTGCCAACCCGGGAATGGAATCCTGCGGTTTCGCTTTAAAAAAGCAGGTTTCACCATTTTCCCGGTTGTGCATCAGCATCTCAACAGATTCCGCCAGAACAAAAGGTGGTGCAAGATTGTCCTCATCCAGGGGTAAATCGTTTTGCAACCAGCGACAGGCAAAAACCAGGTCAACCTGATCCGTAATGGTTCTGTGGCCGACATAATCGTTAACAGCGTGCCCAGCAATCACGTCAGGAAGGTTCGGGTGCGCATCCTTGGCAAATTCATGAGCCGTTGCGCAATTCAAATCGTCGGGAATATCACTGTCACTAAAATTCAAAGCGGATTTACAACTGGCCACATACGATGCAAACGATTCCTCTTCGATAATATAAATAAATGTTTGATCAAAATCCCGGTCTCCCGTTGCATTATCTGTGACAGTAAGCGTCACGTGATAATCTCCGACTTCGGTATAGGTGCGTGTAAAATCCGGTAAGGAACTTAAGTCAGATGTCGTTTGTGATAAAACGTTCCCGTTACCAAAATCCCACAACAAGGTACAGTTTGAACTTGAAGAACACTCGGAAGACGATGGCGAAAATGTCACGGTGATCGGAGTGCTTGATAAGGTCCCTGTATCACTGGAGCCACGTAACATAGCGCGCACCCCCCTATCTGTCGGGAGAAGAAGATTTGCCATATCATGTGCACAATCATCAACACATAAACTCGGGTCATTCGCTGGCATATCATTGTGAATTTTTGCTTGCAAGGTTTCATGGGTAACATTAAAAACCGGCGAAAAACCCGCAACTTCGCCATGGCAACCGTAACACCCCAGAGAATGGAACTCCGCGTGAGCTTCAGCAAAGATTGATTCAGATTGGGAGACTAACAATAAAATAAATAAGCCTTTCGTAAAAAAGGCAATGCCCTTGACGTTTTGTATCCACATAGTCAGGAGTCCTCAGTTTAGTCTTTAGAACCCGTTTATTGGAGGGCCCCACAAACCACTGCGGGGACCATTTTTTGTGGGCTTTTAGAGACCGTTTTAGTTTAGGCGTGCATCCAGATTCTTTACCTGACTTTCCAACGCTGGCTGATCCAGTCGGCGCGTAAGCTTTTTGAGAGAACCTCTGAAAAATCACCATCATCCACCACGGTTAAATAGCGATTGGCACCGACATTGCGAAAACGAATTTCAGTACTGTCGTTTGTTGGCTCTATCTCCCAGCGCTGGCGATTAAGCCCTGCACTGTAATCACTTATTCTGACAACAGCATTCTCATTATTGTTTTCGACGGTCAGGTAGAGGCCTGAGGCTGTATTTTTAAGGCGAACGAAGGTCGTATTGGCTTCTCGCTCAATAACCCAATCCTGTGTATTCCAACTGTAGTCACGAGGTTGCGACCGCGTTTCCGCGCTATTAAAGGTATCCCTCGCAGTTAACAGGTTTCCAGACCAGGGCGCTTCCAGCGCTGCTTCAATAGCCTCCGCAGAATCTGAACACGCAAGATATTTCACAACATAGTTGGAACACTGGCCATCAGGCTGATCAGCGTTTTTGCACACGAGGCCACTACTATCAAACTCCGCCAATCTATCATCGGGGCCGTAGCCGCCATAGGTCCATCCATTAGCTGCAGTCGCTTGACCTTCTATGCCCGATACCTGGCGATTGCCATTCAGTATTTTTTCACTTGGAAGAGGCACGTTAAATACATCGAAAAGCGCAACACCAGCACCACAAACATTGCCGCCTGCATCGTTTTCGTGAGCGCTTCGGGTTTCGTGATCACCCGAAAACGTCTCTGAATCGACATTGAACCAACGGGTCCATCCGGTTTTATTTTCAGAATCCTTACACTGGTAACGAACTTCGTAATTATGACAACTACCATCTGCTTGTTCGCCGTTCAAACATACGAGACCTTCAAGGGTGTTAAATCGAGACAGCTGATCGAGCATCTCATAGGGGTGGAAAGTTAAATCACTGCCTACAACATGGGCTTCAACAATATGTGGCTTACCACACCACGAAAGTGTTTTTTCGAATTTTTCTCGCGCACTAAAGATGGTTTCCACATCCCCAAAATCGCTCGCGGGATAAGGGGTGTCCTGATTGATCCAGGTGTAGTCCGACGCTTCCGGCGATTCACCACTCGCCGGGTCATTAACGGGCATGACTCCGGCATCATTAATATTAAACTCGGGGAAGAACCCAATCGAATGTGATTTGAGCACGGAATTTATCGCTGGAATTAAAACGGCGGGTGAAGAATCCCTCGATGTCGGGATATCTTTAAAAAAGTCCTGATTTTTGGGCGAATTGTCCTGAATAGAGTGACAACCGTTAGCGCAGGTATTTTGGTTATTTTGATATGCCGCCATGCTATTCATAAAGGCAAAGGTTGTACCAGCAATATGATAATGACCTTGTGTGCTTGTACCTGCCTGAGTTCGACCAAAGGTGTCGTGACCATCGTTCAGCACACCGAAGCGAGCCAGAAAAGGCGCGATTCTCGGCGTAGCGATATACGGGCCCGCCGCGTGACAATCGACGCAGGGAATAAATCTAGCGAGTTCCATCGGCGTGTCCCAAAATTCTGCCTCATAGGAACCTGGCGCAGCAGCCGCAGAAACCGTCGGTGGCACGAGATCTACTGGAACCGCAGAATGTGTTCCTCCTCCCTGAAGTGGATAGGGGTGCTCCTTTGCCTTAAAAAAGCAGGTTTCACCGTTGACTCGGTTATGCATGAGCAATTCCACGGACTCTGCCATAACAAATGGAGGTTCCAATCTTTCAGGCCCTGGCTGGGTGTTACTCTGTACCCAGCGACACGCAAACAAAAGATCAATTTCCTCGTTTATTCTGCGGTGACCCACATAGTCATTGATTGCACGTTCATCTTTGTCAAATAAGTAAGCATTTGCGCAATTCAAATCATTGGGAATGTCACTATCATCAAAACCCAGCGTCGATTTACAACTCGCGACGTACTCTGCGAAAGATTCTTCTTCAGTCAGGAATATATAAGTCTCCACATAATCCTCGTCACCCGTCACTGTATCGGTGACCGTCAAGGTGACATGGTAGTCACCCAAAGAAATATAGGAGTGAGTAATTTCGGGAAGGTCGCTAACCTCCGATGTCGTTTGCGACCAACTTGTACCATCACCAAAATCCAGCTCCAGTTTGCAGGGGTTTGTCAGACACTTTGAAAAGCTCGGTCGAAAATCCACTTCCGCAGGCACATTACTGGTCACCAGGGGTAAGCCCGTCACCAGCCCCAAATTGGCTACAACGCCATCTGGTGATAAAAGAAGATTTGCCATGTCGTGTGCGCAATCGTCGATACACATCGAAGGGTCATTTGCGGGCATATCGTTATGGATTTTGGCTTCCAATGATTCGTGGGTATAGCCTGGCGAAAGCGTAAAATCCTGGTATTTACCATGGCAGCTGTTGCACGAAAGCGATTGAAATTCAATATGGGCGTCCGAAAAAACAGCCAGACTATAAAAAGTCGCCGCGAGAAAAATTAAAACCTGAGCAAATCGATCACCACACTTAAATACACGAACCCACATGGGAGCCTCCCCTGTTTTAAAAGAGATTCAAAGTTAAATTAGTTTTCTGCTTACTCAGGGCGCTGGGGAAGGAGTATTTTTTATCAGTTTTTACCGATTTTTTTAATACTTTTGATTATTTTTTACAAGCTGAACAATTAGATCTTATAGCTTTTTATTGGTAGTCATTTGTACGTAGCTTTTTACTTGTAGCTTTTTTATTAATAGCTTTTTTCTAGCAGTCTTGCATTAATTACTATTGACTCATTTTTTTGTTTGTAATTATCAGCTCCGTTTAGATAGTTAAATTTAGTAGCCTTAATTTGGTAGCTTCAGTTTTTCAATTCAGCAAATACTTATATCAATTTTCCACCACTGGATGATAAGAATATTTAAGCTCGCATAACAGCTTGAATGAGACAATATAAAATAACTGTTTGTCCTGAATTCGGCCAAGAATAATAAAGAAAATATACAAAGTAAACCGATTCTTCCACGCAGACAACGAAAGCGCCATTGGTGTCGCTTTAATGTCATCAGCAAGTCTAAAACCTGTCATTTTGTCACCATTTCAGGGGAGACACAGCTGTGCCAGCTGATCTCTTCAATACACCTTCGAAAACGGCGTCATGATCAAAATGTCACCAACTATTACTGGCGATTGTGGTACCCTTCCCTGATCTAAACCCTGATTCGGCCCTATTTTCAAAGAACCATGAGACTCAAAATATTCGCCCTGAAATCCGCTGTTAGTCGTCCAAGAAACATCCTGCTTTGCCTGATTTCAGCCTGCATCACCCTGAACAGTTCCCCGACCCTGGGTCAAAACCCCAAAACCCTGGCCGAAGTACAGCAAATTGTTAAGACCTACTGCGGCGCATGTCATGCTGTGCCATCGCCGTCTGTGATGCCGAGAAAAGATTGGCCCTATGCCGTTAAACGTATGGCCGAATTAGCTGCCGAGCGTGCAGGTCGGGAGTTAATTTCGGAAGAACATATTCGTGATATTACTGCCTACTACTATGGTAGCAGCCCGGAAGCTCTGGGGGTTTTACCCATTGATGAAAGTGCCGGTCCACTCAACTTTTCTTTTAATGAGTGGGCGAGTACCGGCGTCTTTCCTCTTATATCGCACATTCAAAGTACAAATTTGCGCGGCAAGGGAACAGAATTTCTCGTTTGTGATGCAGAGAGCAATGAAGTGCGTTTGCTCTACAAAAAGGGCAAAACCTGGCGCGAACAAACCCTCGCAAACATTGCCCTTCCCGCCCACACAGAAGTGCTCGATTATGATCAGGATGGCGATATGGACATCATCGTCTCCTCATTAGGGAAATTCTTTCCGCCTGTATCACTGGATATTGGTAAAGTTATTTTGTTACGCCAACAAAAGAAAGGGAAATTTACGCAGGAAATCCTTTTAGAAAATGTTCCTCGCGTTTTACAAACACGGGCAATGGATGTCGATGAAGACGGCGACCCCGACTTGTTGGTTTCTATTTTTGGTAACAACCAATACGGTGAAATCGCCTGGCTCGAAAATCGCGGCAAGGAAAAGCCGCTAAAACACAGCATTCTCGCGCTTTCAGGAAGTTTAAATGTCAGCCCCGTGGATTTGAATGGCGACGGTCGTCTGGATATTGTCAGTCTCATTTCTCAAGAATATGAAATGATTGTTGCCATGATCAATAAGGGTAAGGGAGAGTTTGACAAGTCAGTTATTTTTCAAGCACCTGAACCCATGATTGGTTCGACCAGCCTGGAACTTTACGATATCGATGGTGATAAGGATATGGATATGCTTTTTACCAACGGTGACGCCCACGATTTACAAACCGACCCCAAGCCATACCACGGTGTGCAATGGCTCGAGAACCAGGGGAATATGAAATTTACTTTTCACCGATTGGATCGTTTCTATGGTGCAGTAAAAGCCAAGGCAACGGATATGGATTTGGACGGCGATATGGATATTGTTGTCGCAAGTTGGAACAACCTCTGGGACGACCCCGAGAGACAGACGCTGATTTGGCTTGAAAATGATGGCAAACAAAATTTCAGTCGCCACCGACTGTTGAGTCGCCCCCACAGCGTTGTCAACTTTGAGTTAATCGATATGAATAACGACCGCTATCCGGATATCGTCGCCGGCATATTTAAAATCGATTTGTTAAAAAACAAGGTTGAAATCGAAAACGGTATGGAAAAAGGGGAAGGAGAAAGTTTCGATTTCAAGTCCAAAAAAACCCGAATCATGTATCTTGAGAATTCAGGGTTACCGAAAAAATAATAGACACAAAAAAGGGAGCACAGGCTCCCTTTTTTATTTTTCAATTACAGCAGAAGGCCTTACAAGGATTTTAAATATTCCAGCAAGTCCAGTCGTTGTTCACGCGTCAGGGGTTCCAGCGTAGTACCATCGGGCAACGGTGTCTTACCCGCGGCATATTCATGGCCTGTATTGTGATTGCCATAAATTGAGGTATCGAAGCGGAACCCTTGCTCATCAGCATAATCAAAACCGACGAGATCCGGTAAAAACGCGCGAGAGCCCACATAGAATTCATCCGGGCGGTATTCGCCGTCTTCAGGATCTCCGTCTCGTTTCTTCGGTAACAACAAGTGGTAAAGCGTTGGAATAGAACCGTTATGTAGATAAGGCGCCGTTGCCCAAATACCATTTAAGGGTCGCCCCTTGTAGGCCAATAGATCCTTAATGGGTTCTGCGGATGTCGCAGGGTCGTAAGTTCCCTTTTTCATTGAAGCTTTAACTTCGTTATCGGCGAAGGTCCACAACAAATCGAATATCCGCTCTGCCCAATGTTGAATAACGTTTTTATCGGGGTCAGGTGTCACAATCACATTGCCCGTCGTTTTGGTCAGCAAGGCGGCGAGTGGCGCTTTGCGCTCCATCAGGATATCTCCGACACCCCCAACACCCACATATTGATCCTTAACTATCCCGCTATACCCCGCAGCAGTCACGCTGTTCATTGCCATTTTGGTGTCCGTGCCGACATCATCCAGGCCAGACATAAACGCAACGACGCGGCGATTGGGGTCGTCGCGAATGATTCGCTCATGGCAAGCCTCACAATAACGGTCGAATATTTTTTTACCCGCATCAACACGTTTATCATCGAGATTAGGCAAAATATCTTCGGGCCAAAGTGGAGAGTACAAATCACGCAGGTGCGTTTCCACCCGTCTCAGGTTTCGAATATTGATCGATGAATCAAAACGAACATGTTCACCATAGAGGCCCTGCCCCGTCAGAAAGGATGAAAGCGAGAGGCTATCTTCCTGACGCCAGTTCAAGGTGCCAAACACACCTATCACCTGGCCCGCGTTACGCCCCATCGGCCCGATTCCAGAATTACCGACAACACCATTCCATTGCACGTAATCATGCTGAGGGATATCCCACAAAAAGGGATAGCTTACTGGTGCATCGGCAGGGTTAAATATTTCGTTGCGAAGACTTACCAACTCTTTGGGGGTTAGCAAGTTTTCACGCGTACTCACCTCTAATACTTTATCCAGAAGGTGTGAAAGATCATCCGCTTCAAAAACGGGTTCAAGCGCATTCACAACAATTTCATACTTTTCCGGATTTAAAACACGGGAGAAGGCGTCCAGTAACGATTCCGGGCTGGAGACGTGTTCACTCACCCGATTAAAAATTCGGCCAAAGGCATCCAACCTTGCATAGCCATAGGACGTTAACGGGCTGGTGGTACTGCGGGGGCTATTAATGATCACGTACGAACGAATTCTACGCGCGAAGCGCTCCAAATCGTCCTTAATTTCTTCCACATCATCGTACTCGCCGTGTGCAATCACTGCTTTAGAAAAGCGCGCAAGTTTCTCGTCATTTTCTCGTGTTTTTTCAAGCGCGCTAGCAAGTCCAGCCATGAAATTTTCCATGTCTGCCATTGCTGGCCCGCCGTCAATTCGTATCCCGACACCCCCGTAATTCACTTGTGTGGTGTGACACGCGGCACAGGTGAACCCCATATAAGTGCGCCCATCATAGTGATCTTTGGCCATGCCCACCGGCAACCCATCCGGGTTTAGGTCGGACGGTTCCTGAGGGAGATAACGGTAGTGAAGGATGTTTTTATCATCGCGAAATTTCATTTGCGAGTCGGCAACTTCCAACTCCAGGAAGAAGTCATAGGGCACCAGGTTCGAGCCCTGAGTAATGTAGTAAAACCACATGCTGTCATCGTTATCCCAACCCTGATCGAGATAGCGAATTGAACTGAAACTATCACCAAAGACATCATCTGCGGTGTTGACAACTTTGGCTCCGCGTTCTGGATGGTCGTCGCGAAATTCCCATGCTCGGTCAAGATAGCCAATTGTTGCCCATAAAATCACCAAACCAATAAAGGCGGCGAAAGCGCTTTTAATCTTTTTCCAAAGGCTGAACGAAAACCAGATTTCCACCCAGTTAAAAATGCAACGGACAAGGCTTCCATAGAGACGCAGTATTTTTTTTATGAAATCCATGGGATTTTCCTTTTATTCAGGTCGATACATGCGATATCGACTGGCTTTTATTGTTTGGCAGCTCAAAACCCAAGCAAAGCTGCTTGTGAGGAATACACAATTTATTAATTGAAAAGCATTCTCCCAACCCAAAGCGAGAACGCAGATAGGATAAACGCTGCTTTCAACCAAATCTATAAGCAAACAAAGGGAAAATTCACCGGGATGTTCAAACAATGTGCACAGCGCATGCACAGCACCGTATCGATTCAAAATGAGAAAGGCAAAGCAGACGCCAAACGACTGCTTTTGCCAAAAGCCCGAGTGGGCTTGAATTTACGGCCCCTTATTGGAAACAGTCTGGTACCTGAATTGACGTACTTGAGCTGCCCTGCATACCAAAACTCGCACTTTGCCCTGGTGCGAGCTGGCTGTTATAGCCAACGCCCGAAGCCGTAATGCGTGTACCAGAACCACTGACTTGAGAGCCCCAGGAATTGGTAATAGTGATCGCCTGATCAAATTCCAGAGTTACTGACCAATTGTTTAAGGTGCTATTACTCTCGTTTACCACTTGAAAGTTATTCAGTACAAACCCTGTCCCCCAGGTATCGACACTGCCGGGCACGCAAGCGATGCCTGCACTTCCACCTGAGCTTGAAGAGGCACTGCTCGAAGAAGAACTGGAACTGCTTGAACTTGAGCTGCTACTCGAACTTGACGCACTGCTCGTGCTTGATGCGCTGCTGGAACTGGAGGATGAACTCGCGGAACTTGTTGACGAGGAGGACGAACTGGAACTGCTCGTGGAACTCGAATTGGATTGACTACAATCTGCAGCGCTGATGTTTTCATCCTCAACCACCAGGTGATCAATATTAGCCAAACCACCGGAAGTATTCGCCTGCAAACGCAACTCCTGAATGCCCGCATTTAAATACAGGTTTACCGAAGCATTCGCCCACGAAGACCAGGCACCGGTTGTGGGGAAAGACAGGCTTGTCTGCTGAGCGCCGTTTACTCGCACTGCTGCGCTGCGATCTGTACTGCTACCATTTGCATAACGCCAGGTCAGGGTGTAATTCCCTGATAAGGGCACATCGACCTTCCATTCGATACCCGTGCCGTTAGCGTTGGTGGTATTTGTAAAACCACTGCCTGTGTAGCCCGCGTGATTACTGTCAATACTGCCTTCGTAAGCACAAAAACCAATTTCATTTTCCTCTATCACCAACTCATTCGCAGGTGGCGGAGGTGGCGGCGGGTTGCCCGCCCCGACAACCTGAATGTTGGGTTGACCGGGGTCACTCATCCCTGCTCCCAGAAAAAAGGACGGGTGCGGAGGCTGGTTGTAGCCAACATTTTGCCAGGCAATGGCAACTCGGTAATGCGCATCGTGCATTAAGGTTCGCAAGCGATGTTCGCTTTCGTAATCGGTGACGAACAAAAGAAGTTCCTGGTTATTGCTATTGCGCCAGATAATTTCCTCACGCCAATCACCGAGAATATCGGCCGACAGACCGGGTGTCGCCTTGGTTCCATTATTTGACACAGCACCATTGTTGCCTGCACTCAATAAACGCGAGGTGTTAGCACTGTTGTAGTTCCATTTATTGATGTAATTGCTATCGAGAATCTCACGCAGTAAATCACCATCCCACCACGCGGCAAAATTTATTTGCGATGGTCTGGTCGATGAAATTGTTTGGCCGGCGGCGCTGTACAGACCACCGCGAGAGGCCCAGGCTTCGTAACCTGCATAACGCGGATCAATATCCATCGCAACTCCGCGGCCAACGTCGATGTAATCGCCGGTATCACTCCACAGTATTTGACCACTTTGTGCCGAGTGCATTTCCACACCGTGTTCGCCGTAACACGAGGGGCACTCATGCACCATAAACACTTCCAGGCCGGGGTTATTTGGATTCATATCCGAGAGGTGCAGAGCATCGCCTGTTCCCAGGCCCGTGCTATATAAGCCGGTACCGTTGTCATCAATTGTTGCTGCACCAAAAATAATTTCCTGGCGCCCATCAAAATCAACATCGCCGACCGCAAGACTGTGCGCGCCCTGCCCTGCGTAATTGCCGTTGCCGCTGTTATTCGAATCAAACACCCAGCGCTGACTGAATTGATTGTTCTGCCAATCCCAGGCAACAAGAACGGTACGAGTGTAGTAACCCCGTGTCATGATCACGCTGGGGTTCACACCATCGAGATAGGCGACGCCCGCTAGAAAACGATCGACGCGATTACCATAGTTATCGCCCCAGGAAGAAACACTGCCGCGAGCTGGCACATAGTTGACCGTGTCCATAACTGCACCGGTCTCACCATTAAACATGCTGAGATATTCAGGCCCGGAAAGAATATAACCGCTGCTGTTGCGATAATCGGCATTGGCATCACCGATCACTGTGCCTTGTGCATCGCGTGTCGCATCCGCCGTTTTTACCGCAATTTCAGCGCGGCCATCGCTATCAAAGTCATACACCAAAAACTGTGTGTAATGAGCCCCTGCTCGAATATTGCGACCAAGATCAATTCGCCATTTAAAACCGCCATTCATTTCGTAAGCATCAAGAAAAACATTGCCGGTATAGCCGCTTTGCGAATTGTCTTTGGCATTGGATGGGTCCCACTTTACGACAATTTCATATTGGCCATCGCCATCCAGATCACCCACACTTAAATCATTGGGGCTGTAGTCGTAATTCACACCATCGGGCGTTGTGCCACCTGCAGGGCGCTGCAAGGGAATACGCAAAAATTGCTGGCTCCAGACACCGACACTTTCTCGTGCTTGTGCAACACCATTAACAATGGCCTCTAATTCATAGGTACTGGACGTTGAGCCACCCGCATCCACATAATTTGTACGCGAGTTAATGGGCGAAGAATTAATTTGATTCCCGTTCCGAAAGAGATTGAAACTGGTATTGTCGGGGTCCTGACCCAACCAGCGCCAGGAGATTAAAACCGAACCGTCTGAACGAGCTATTGCAACCAGTCCACGATCAAGATTTTCAACTTTATACTGTGATAAAGCCGACGATGAAAACAACAGGCCGATTAACAGCCACAAGGATACTCGAGACATAAGCGCCCCCTTTATTGGGATATAATTTTCACAAACATGGATTATTGAAGTGTATGAAGGGATCACTTCTTATGTACTTCTAATGCGTTTGTTTTGTACTTCTTATACAAACAGCAAAGGGATTTTACGGTAGAAACAACTAAATTTATATGACGTGAGCGACAATTAAGTCGTTTTTAATTTGTTTGAAAGTTACTATTGAAAATAGTCACGCTGACAATTAGTGCTTTTTTATAACAATCATTCGAAAATCAAGTGCTTAGCCACCCGATTCTGGTTTTAAATTTAAAATACTGCGTCAATCCGGCGACTGAATTCTTGTGTTCGTCCTATAAGAAAATTAATTTATCCGTCAATGTGTCTTTTTACCCTCCTTCCATAGTCTATAAGGTGTTTATCGTTACGCGTTATCACCACGCAGCGGAGTGTTCAGGTGTTATCCAAAGCGCATCCCGTTTGCGCTGCAAAAGGAAATAAGTTGTTATGAAATCAGGTTGTGCGTCATGGCGGTGCCGTGAATGATGGCCTCAGCCCTTAATATTCGGCGCTTGGCAAAGAGTTTTACAGCCGCTACCGGGCCTGCTAATGTTCACCGGCGTGTCTTTCAGGAACAATCATGACCTCTCTTATTTTATTAAAATTGGGGCTCCTCGGGCTCATCGGCTTCGTCTGCCAATGGTTTGCATGGCGCATAAAACTACCAGCTATTCTCTTCCTGCTGTTGTCGGGCATTCTAATTGGGCCGGTATTCAATTTTTTTGACACCGATGCCATTTTTGGAGACTTACTGCTGCCCATCGTGTCGCTTGCGGTTGCGGTCATCCTGTTTGAGGGCAGTCTGACTCTGAAAATGTCTGAACTGCACGATATCGGATCGACTGTTCGCAACATGGTCACGGTCGGCATCCTGGTCCATGCCGCTATTACAACACTCGCCGTTTTTTTTCTTACTGATTTAAATTTCAGTCTGTCGCTGCTTTTTGGATGCATCATGGTCGTAACCGGGCCCACAGTGATCGTTCCCATGTTGAAAGCGACACGGCTAAACAGCCGCATCTCACGCACCCTGCGCTGGGAAGGGATTATTATCGACCCGATAGGTGCGCTGCTCGCGGTCCTCGTTTTTGAATGGATCGCCTCACAACACCAGGGCCAGAACCTCAGTCATATTGCCAGTGTATTCGCCGCGACTATTGCCATTGGCGCACTGATCGGTGGCGTCCTTGCGTTGGTTCTTGGTTTTCTTTTACGCAAACACTGGATACCCGAATACCTGCACAATTTCGCGACCCTGGCCTTTGTCGGCATTTCATTTTCGCTGGCCAATGCGCTTGCGCATGAGTCCGGCCTGATCGCGGTCACCGTCATGGGCATCGTGCTGGTCAATATGCCGCGTGTACATATTCGCAAAATCCTGAACTTCAAGGAAAACCTCACCACCATCCTGGTGTCCTCACTGTTCATTCTTCTCGCCGCGCGCATCGATTTTGCCGCGCTTTGGCAATTGGGTATCGGTGCGTTAGCCGTGTTGCTGGTGATGCAGTTTATTGCACGGCCGGCAAAGGTATTTTTGAGTACGCGCCGCTCCAGTTTCAGTTTCAACGAAAAAGTCCTGCTCGCCTGGGTGGGGCCGCGCGGTATTGTCGCTGCCGCCGTATGCGCGGCTTTTGCATTACGCCTGGAAGAATCCGGCGTGGCGAATGCTAACCTGCTGGTACCACTGTCTTTCACCATCATTATTGGAACCGTTTTAATCCAGGGGACCACCGCCCGCCACCTTGCGCGCTGGCTGGATGTCGCCGAACCCTCAACGCGCGGGGTTCTTATCGTCGGCAGTAATACCGTGTCCATTGCCATCGCCAAAGCGCTCAAAGAGCAAGGGGTCACATCAGTTATTTGTGATTCCTGGTGGGACGCGTTGATACCGGCACGAATGGAGGGGCTGGAAACCTATTACGGTAATCCCGTTTCCAACCACGCGGAACTCTATCTGGATAAATCAGGTCTGGGCTCCGCCCTGTCGCTCTCACTCGATCGCGAACGGAACGCCACGACTGCCATGCATTTTCGGGAAGAGTTTGGTTCAAAAAATGTCTTCAGCCTGACGCAGACGTCAGCGCAAACAGGTAAGCATGAACTTGGTGATCACTATAAAGGGCGCACACTTTTTGGCAAGGATATCACCTACGGTGTCCTGGCCGGCATGCTAAACCGCGGGGCGACAATTCGCAAAACCAACATCACCCAGGAATACAGTTTTGAAAATTGGCAAGCTGATAACACAAATAACAAAATTGTCTTACTCTGTATCCTTGATAAAAACAACCAGGTTCAATGGGTGAGTGAAGACACGATGCCAAAAATCCAGGCAGGCTGCCGTTTACTCTATCTCTGCGAGGCGGCCAATGAACAACATAGCACGGCTGGCGTTTAAAATTGGTCTCACACACCTTTTTAGGGTAAAAAAAGTAGCCAGTAGCGATCAAAAGGCGTAATTTATTGACAAACCCAGGGTTTCAGCAACCAACGGTTAATCGGGGAGAGGCATGTCGGAATCAACGCAAAGTTTTGAATGGCACGGCGCACTCAAGCAAACCTGGCAGGAGTTTTCGCAACAACTTGTTGACTACCTGCCGCAATTTATCGGTGCCTTTCTTCTCCTGCTTGCGGGTTGGGCCGTGGCAACGATTTTGCGCTTGCTTACCCGCAAATTTATCAGCACCCTGGACACACTCCTTTTACGTGCATCCTATTTAAAAAGCTTGCAACACCTCCCTCTTCTCAATTACGGCCGATTTTGGGGAGATCTGGTTTTCTGGTCTGTACTGTTGTTTTTCCTCGCTGCAACAACTCATTTACTCGGCTGGAAACTATTTGCCGGTGTTACCACCGCATTGGTTGCCTATTTACCGCGTCTCCTCGCCGCTTTCCTGATCGTGCTCGCCGGTTTTGCCATAGGCAGTATGGTGCGTAGTGCTGTGGCCAGTACGTCCTTATCAACCGGGCTTGCACAAACAGATTTTCCTGCGCGTACTGCGCAACTCGCAGTCGTCGTCACCGCGCTGGTTATTGCGGTTGAGCAGCTCGGCATCCGCGTAGAGTTTTTAACAGATGTCCTTGTTGTGGGAGTCGGTGTTTTACTGGCTGGTGCTGCCCTGGCCTTTGGTTTGGGCGCGAAAAAATTTATCAGTAATATTATAGGCTCGCAGAGTGCGCGCAAGCTCTACGAGCCCGGCCAGGTTATACGTATTGCAGGTGTGCAGGGGCGCTTGATTGAAATCACTCGCAGTGCCTTGGTGCTTGAAACCTCGGAGGGCAAAGCTATTTTGCCAGCCAACATTGTCCAGGAAAGTATTGCCGAAATAATTGCGGAAAAATCGTAATGACTGAATACGATATTGATCTGCTGGTAGCGTATATTGAAAGTCAAGCGCAGAGTGCCGCGCGCGAAGTCGAGAGTCTATCCTTAACACAAGCACGCGCGCTCCTGGAATTACTGCCAGACAGCAGTCGCAAACGGCTTGTACGTTACATACTCCCTTCATATATTGCTCGCTATTGCTTTGAGAGTACAAGTGAACTCAGTATCGACATTCTGAATGATCTGGATTTACAAGGACAAGTCGCGGTATTACGTTTGTACAATACTGAGAAACAAAACCAGATACTCAAGGCGTTGCCAGATAACAATTACGGATTTGCACGCATTTTATTGTCTTATGCCGAAGACAATATTGGCGCATGGATGGACACCAATATCCTCTTACTTCCCTTGAATATTAGTGTGGGCGACGCACTTACGCGCGTAACTGAATTTGAAGGTACCCTTGATGCCGACAAGTTACTGATTGTGGACGATGACAATCGATTAAGGGGCAGTGTTTCTCTGACAGATCTTCTCAGCATGCAGCAGGACACACCGTTGCAAAAATGCAATTTACAAAGTTTACCAAGCCTCTACGCACGTAGCAGTCTGGAACATGCCGCTGATCACGATGCGTGGAAAAAATCAGACAGTCTGGTATTACTCAATCGCAAAAATGAAGTCATCGGCGTCTTGCAGCATCACCAACTACGCCGGGCTCAAGCAAAGAAAAAGTTACCCGAATTGCGCTCTGAATCGTCACCACTGGGAGATTTGGCTGGCGCTTATGGTGCGAGCTTACTTGCACTGTTTGATTTACTCGTCGACCGCAAGGAGCCAGGGGTATGAGCACTGAAGCGCTGGATAATGTGTTCGAAAATGGGATTCAGGTGCTCTCGTCAGCTTTTCTCAATAAGCACCCTCTGGATGCAGCTAAAAAACTTGAAGTTCTACCCGCAAAAGAAAGTGCGGCCATTCTCGCGCGCCAAAGTCAGGAGGCTCGCTTAAAAGTCTGGAGTTTACTGTCGCCTTCCTGCGCCGCAAACATTTTACAAGCCTTTGATGATGCCGTAGCCATCAGTATTCTCGAACATCTCGATAGCCCGGCCTGCGCCAACTTACTGGGCCACCTCGAAACAGAAACACGCCAACACTACCTTGATATTTTACCCAAAGACCTGGCGGATGAAATCGAGGAACTTGACCACTATCCAAGTGGATGTGCTGGTCATTTGATGGAAACGCGATTACTGGCTTTGCGATCAAGTCACTGTGTTGAAGAAGCCCGCAAGCTGCTACCGCTTTACCCGGCACACATGCGAAAAAATGTTTACTTGCTTGATGAAGATTTACGCCTCGTTGCACAAGTTCCTCTTGAATACCTGGTCACTGCGGATGATCAACAAAGGCTCAACGAACTCGGCCTTCCCCTTGAAGCCCAGGTTAATGCCTTTGACCCCTACTCCGAAGTCATCGAAAAACTTCAACATGCCGCTGAAGACGCTATCCCTGTTATCGATCTACACCACCGTTTGCTAGGCATTATTCGCCAACAGGATGCCGTTGCGACCTTAAAAAAAGAATTCGCTGTAGGTATGCAAACCATGGTGGGAGCCAGCCGCGATGAACAAGCCTTGTCCAGCAGTTTTTTTGCTGTTAAAAAACGCCAGGCCTGGTTGCAAATTAATTTGCTCACCGGCTTTCTCGCTGCCGCCGTTGTGGGCCTGTTCGAATCGACCATCGCGCAATTTACCGCTCTCGCTGTGCTAATGCCGATCGCTGCCGGGCAATCGGGCAATACCGGCGCTCAAGCTCTGGCAGTGACGATGCGCGGTCTCACCTTGCGAGAAATCACGACACGTCACTGGTTACGCGTAATGACCAAGGAAGCTTTCGCCGGCTTGATAAATGGTATGGCCATCGCAATCACCTGTAGTATTGGTGTGTATTTCTGGAGTGGCAATGCCGGGCTGGCGCTCGTCATCGCACTGGCGATGATTATCTCCATGACGATTGCAGGTATTGCCGGTGCGCTTGTTCCCCTGGTATTAAAAAAACTTGGCCAGGACCCTGCACAATCTTCCTCGATTATTCTCACTACTGTCACCGATATTGCTGGCTTTATGTCCTTCCTCGGTATTGCAACCTTATTGGCCGCCTTTCTCGTTTAAACACTTCTGCGGAATTTAGACCCGCCCGTTTTATCCGCGTCGCGCCTAAGGTAAACTTTCCACCTGCTTTTTTGCTCACATTACACGGCCAGAAGGCTTTTATTCACTCTCGATAGAGTTTTCGCTAAAAAGCCCACAGAGACTGCAAAAATTAGATAAATTCACGAGGAGCCGCTCTCTGAAAATCATCACACAACTGCCACCGCTGGATGACACAACACTGGTGCTCACCGCAAACAGGCGACTGACCCGTTGGCTTGAAACAGAATTCGCAAAACAAAAACGCAGTGAGAACCGTATCTCCTGGCCCAGGCCCGCTATCTATTCGCTGGCAGGTTGGTATCAACAACAATGGCAAAAAATGCAAATGCAGCGCCTGGGCGATAAAAGCGATTTTGCCCTACTTTCACCTTTGCAAGAAACCTGTTTGTGGCAGCAGCTGTTCACGAGCAATAATCAAGGCTACGAATTACTGAATGAAAATGATACGGCGGAACTCGCTCGTACGGCCTGGCAAACACTACGTTTATGGTGTCAGCATCCGCAATCATTGCCCGACTATAACGAAACCGTATTTTTAAAACAGTTAATTACAGCTTTTGAACAACACTGTGCACAACATGCATTGATTGACGAGACTGATATGATGACGGCTGTTGTCGATGCCTTTGTCAAAGCACTCCTACCCAGCCCACAAAAAGTCATTTTGTACGGTTTCCAGGATTTTCCACCCCTGACTCAAAACCTGTTTCAAACCTGGCAAACACACAATTGCGAATTCAATGAACTCGTTTTTTGTCACCCACACAGTGCTGTTCAAGTACAAGCATGCTTGACGGAAAATGATGAAATTGAACGTGCGGCGTCCTGGGCAGAATCGATTTTGCAAAAAAACGAGGGGGAAACGCCACCGCGTATTGCCATTGTCGTTCCCGACCTGACACGATTACGACCGCGAATTGAGCAAGCCTTTCACCAACGCTTTGAACCGCAATACACCCTTGCCAGTCAGGCGCGGCATGCCCCGGGCTTTAATATCTCAGCAGGGCAAATGCTCTGTGACACAGCGCCTGTTGCCGCGGCATTTTACGCGCTGGAACTGAACAACAATGAGATTGAAGCAAACACCTTGAGCCATATTTTACGCTCGCCCTACCTCGCCGACTTTTCTGAACTTGATGCCCGTGCGATGCTGGAAATTCGGCTACTCAAAAAGCAGGGGCGAAAAATTCGGCGTTCCCGCCTCTATGCTTTGTGTGCCGAAGCGTGTGGCGCAATCGAAGAAAAAGAAGAGGGCGAAGCGCATACCAATGAGTCGCAAGAGATCAAGTCGGAATTACCCCTTTTCTATCAGGCACTGAAAAGTTTTCAGGCGTGTAGTCGAGGCCTTGAATACCAAAATTTGAATTGCCTCGAATGGTCCCTTTTGTTTCAAAAACAACTGGATGCGCTAGCGTGGCCCGGAACGCGTACGAGCAACACACTGGAATATCAACAGATTCAAAAATGGCCGGATGTTCTTGAAAATTTTGCAAGCCTGGATCTGGTACTCGCAAACAAAGTCGGGTTTCCTCAAGCACTCGCGTTGTTGCGTTTGTGTGCTCGCCAGGCTTTTCAAGTACAAACCCTCGATTCCCCCATACAGATTCTCGGTTTACTTGAGGCGGCAGGCTTACCTTTTGATTATCTACGTATTTTACAAATGGACGATCAACACTGGCCACAAGCGTGTGAACCCAATCCGTTTATTCCCGCTGCCTTACAGCGTGATCTTGCCATGCCCCGCGCATCTTACGATGGGGAGTTACGTTACGCCGAGAAACTGTGTAAACACTTTTCAGAAAGTGCGCCCGAGGTGACGTTTAGCTATGCCAAAACCCAGGAAGATCGCGAGCTCTTACCCAGCCCCTTACTCAACACGTTTACACAATCGAAAGAAGGACAGGAAGCCCACCGCCCTTCTCAACCTGAAGACGATTACTTTTCGCTGATTGCCAGGGAAAAATTGCGCCTTCAAGCCTTTAATGATCATTGCGGCTCGCCATTGAACCTGTCCGAAACCATTCCCGGTGGGACACAAATTCTAAAAGATCAAGCCGCCTGCTATTTTCAGGCTTTTGCCAAACATCGCCTCGGGATCGAAGACGAAGAACAGAATACACTCGGGATTGATGCCCGCGATCGCGGCATACTCATTCATCAAAGCCTCGACCTGTTTTGGCGATCAGTGAAAAGCCAGCAGCGCCTCCTCACCATGAGCGAGAGAGATATCGAGAATTTAATTCGGGATTGCGTCGAACAAAGTCGAGCGGGTCTGGCCAGGGAAAATGAAACCAGCAAACTGTTGGAGCTGGAAAGCAAGCGCACTGTAAGCCTCTTGCTCTCCTGGGTTGCCGTGGAAAAACAACGCCGCCCCTTTAAAGTGGTGCAGCAAGAAAAAATACGTAAGCTACGTATCGACAACTTGCCCTTGCAGATTCGCGCAGACCGCGTTGATGAACTTGAGGACGGCAGCCACTTTGTGATCGACTATAAAACCGGAAGCCCCGAGCTAAAAGCCTGGGCCGGAGAGCGCCCTGACGAACCACAAATTCCGCTTTATGCAATTGCCAATGAAAAAAATGTGAGTGCTGCCGCCTTTGCCGTATTGAATGCAAAAAATGTGGCGTTCAAAGGTATTGCAAAAACACCTGAGCACACACCCGGTCTGGTTGCACCCGAGAGTTTGACCCGACTCGACTTACCCGACACCTGGGAAGAAGTATTGCAACAATGGCATCGCCAACTTGAAGTTCTGGCACGCGCATTTCTCGCAGGCGAAGCGGATGTGAACCCCAAAAAAAATGCAGAAACCTGCCGCTATTGCGGTTTGCAATCCTTGTGTCGGGTCAGGGAAATTTTCGATGAAAATAGTGATAGCGATGTCAATATGGAATTTTCGGGTGGTGACTTATGAGCAGTATTCCCGACCAACACGAACGCAGTCAGGCCCTTGATATCCGTCAGAGTTATATTTGTGAGGCGCCTGCGGGTAGCGGTAAGACCGAGCTACTCACTCAACGCTTACTGGCCTTACTTGCCAATGTCGATCAACCGGAAGAAGTATTGGCGATTACCTTTACGCGTAAAGCCGCAGCGGAAATGCGTAAACGCGTCGTCGATGCGCTCTCCCTTGCACAGACGACTGAGGCTCCGGATGAAAGCCATAGACGCCAAACCTGGGAATTAGCACGTAAACTTAAACAGCGCGACGAACAAAAAAACTGGCAACTCTTACACAATAGCCAACGCCTGCGCATTCAGACCTTCGACAGCTTTTGTGCTTATCTCACCCGTCAATTGCCCTTGCACGCCGTGCTCGGCAGTGGCTTACGCGTCAGCGAAGACAGTGATGAGCTTTACACCGATGCTGTAGAAAATTTCTTACATGAATTGGAAACCGACAGCCCATTTCAAGAGACCATCGCTCTGCTCCTGCTTCACCTTGATAATAAACTGGATAAACTGGCTGCCTTACTCGTGGATTTATTGAAAAAACGCGACGCCTGGCTAGACGTACTCGGTGGCAGCCCACTTGAAGACGCCCATCGTAATTTATTGGAGAGCCATTTACAGCATGTCATTGATGACAAAGTCGAACAGGTTAAAGCCGTCTTCCCTGAAGACCAGGTTTCAGGTTTACTCACACTCTGCAAATTTGCAGCAAGAAATCTTAGGGACTCCGGGGTCAGCAGCCCGCTGGATGTTTTTGTCGACGACGCCAACAATGACCAACTTCCCGGCAGCACACCGAAAGCGCTGAATGAATGGCAAGCAATAAATTTTTTATTATTAACCAGCGCCGGCGAACCACGTAAACAGGTAACAGTAAAACAAGGTTTCCCTCCCGGAGGCAAAGGCGAAGAAGGGCAGCGCAACAAGGACGCCAAGGCGCACATGTTAAGCTTATTGGCGATACTGCGAGAAAGACCCGCTCTGGTAGAAGCCCTACAGGAATTACTCCATCTTCCTCGACACACGTACCAGGAAAATCAATGGCAAGTTCTCAATGCATTGACGTCATTATTGCCGCGTCTTGTTGCGTATTTGCACCTTACATTTAAAGAACACAGCACGGTAGACTTTAATGAAATTGCCTTGCGTGCAACACAGGCGCTCGGTGACGATTTACAACCCAGTGATCTTGCATTGCGATTGGATTATCAAATTCGTCATATTCTTGTCGATGAATTTCAGGATTCATCCATCAGCCAAATTCATTTACTTAAACAATTAACGCGAGGCTGGCAGGCGGGCGATGGTCGAACACTTTTTTGCGTGGGTGATGCCATGCAATCCATTTACGGTTTTCGCGGCGCCAATGTCGGTTTATTTTTATATGCCAAACAACAGGGCATAGGTGAACTGCAACTTAAACCGCTGCAATTAAGTACAAACTTTCGATCCCAGGCGGGGCTTGTAGACTGGGTCAACATTGTATTTCAGCACGCTTTCCCCAACAACGCCGATATTACTCAGGGCGCGGTCCCCTATTCCCCCGCACAGGCCATCCACCCAGGCTTATCCGAAGCCGCTGTAAAAGTTCACGGTTTTGGTGAGGGGACCAGTAAGTGCGATGAAGGCCAATGTATCGTCGATATTATTCGTAAAGAACGCACTGAGAATAACAATACAAGTATTGCCATTCTGGTCCGTAATCGTCAACATGCCGCGCATATTCTCCCGCTGCTAAAAGAGGCGAACCTGCCCTATCGCGCCGTTGATTTACAAGTGCTGACAGAAAAGGTCATTGTTCAGGATTTACTTTCTCTCACTCGTGCGCTCTTGCACCCTGGTGATAAGTTAGCGTGGTTTGCCCTGTTACGTGCTCCCTGGTGTGGTCTCAAACTGCTTGACCTCGAAACGATTAGTCGCAGTAAAATTTCATCCGGCCCCTTGAGTACGCGGCAACAAATGGTTCGTTGTCTGGCCTTTTCTAAACAATCCATAATCGGACAATCCACCAAAAGACAATCCATCACAGGACAATCCACCACAGGACAATCCACCACAGAACAAGGTGACTTATTTGCACAGCCTGTTTTTAATGAATTTGGCGAAACGGAAAACAGTTTGAGTCCCGATGCATGTGCGCGTATTGAACGTGTACTCACCGTAATTGACTGTTATCTCGAAAATCGACAGCGCCTGCCTCTGCGTGCCTGGGTAGAAGGTTGCTGGTTTGAACTGGGTGGCCCGGCTTGTTTACAAAATGAGGAAGACCGCGAAAACGCAGAAGCGTTTTTCACAATGTTGGAAGAACAGGATCAACACGGTAGTCTGGAAAGTTTCGAGCATTTCGAAAAACGGCTCGAGAAACTCTTTGCGCAACCCGACCCGAGGGCTGATGAAAGTTTGCAAATAATGACGATACACAAATCCAAGGGTCTGGAATTTGACGTTGTTATACTTCCCTCGCTCCACAGTGGGCAACGCCCGAATCAACCTGAACTTTTTCTCTGGCAGACACGACTTCGCCCCCAAGGCGATGAAGAGTTGCTTTTTGCTCCGATCACAGAAACCGGAAAGGACACTGACGCGACCTATAATCACTTACAGGTTCAAAACAGGAAAAAGGATCGGCTCGAAAATTGCCGTCTGTTGTATGTCGCCTGTACTCGTGCAAAAAAACACCTTCACCTTTGTGCGTCGGTTTCTTTTGACAAGAAAGGTGACGCTGCACCACCAGCAAAAAATGCCATGCTGCATTATATCTGGCCCAGCATCAGCGACGAGATTGACATCCTGACTCGAGACAATGCAGAAGTCTCGGACGAAAGCGCAAATAAAAAACCACTACGTCGCTTGCCTACAGATTTTCGCGTTCCTGCACTACCTGAAAAGCACCTGCTTGCACCTTATATTGCAGACTACAATTTCGATAACACGGCAGTTAGCTCAGATGCAAATTTGGAAGAAATTGCGCACAACACACCTGCCAATGCCGTGAATGCTACATCACCGCTCGCCCGCCATTGCGGAAGCTTAATTCATCAAATACTCCAGGAAATGTGTGAAACAGGTTTAATGACCTGGCAAAAGACTTATCGCAAAGAAACACTGAAAACGCAACAAAACTGGCAAGCACGCCTGCTCAGCCTTGGCTTGCCACCCGCACTCATTGAAGACGCGCTGCTTCGCACTGAGAACTGTATCGAGAAAATTGTATTGGACACCAATATTCAGTGGATGTTGGGTGACGATCTACTTGAAAAACACAGTGAGTTTGCACTCTGCCTGCACAACAGAGGCGACCGCCTGAATACCTATATTATTGATTTGCTGGTAGTCGACAAGGATAAAACAACGTGGATTATTGACTATAAAACCAGTGAACCGGCAGAGGGGGAGAGCCTTGAAACGTTTATTGAAAGAGAGAAGCAGAATTACGCATTAATTATGTCGCAGTATCGTCGAGCGATTGAGGGCCTCGGTTATGAGGCCATACGGTCTGCCTTGTATTTTCCTTTTATTCAGGCGTGGGGTTTTTACGATTCCTGAATTTCTTTTCTCTTATTCGCCCGGATTTTCCTTTCCCTGGTTCGAATGAAAGAGGCTAGTAAGCATTCTTCAAGGCCAGCATCTCGGATGCAGCCAATAGAAATGCGCCGCTCCCGTAAAGCTGGGTATCACTTTCCAATACCGAGTCCGGTGCAAAGCCGACCTGCTGTACCCAGGTCAACATCCCCTCGTTATTCACTGAGGAAGACAGTAGAGCCCATGAGCGTTGCACACTTTGCTTATACTCTTCAGCTTGCAATATGCCATTGTTGAGCCCCCATGCGAGGCCAAAGGTAATAAACGCTGTGCCACTCGTTTCTTTTGGTGGGTTATTATCGAAGTCCAGCAACGAGGAGCTGTAGTAGCCTTCTGCCGTTTGAATACCAATAAATGTTTTCGCCATTGCCCGATAAAGAGCCAGAAACTCTTCACGTGCAGGATGCTCGACTGGCATATTTTCCAGCAACAGGGGTAAGCCCGCAAATACCCATCCATTGCCGCGGCTCCAGAATATTTTATTGCCGTTTGGGTTTACGCGGTCAAAAAAGCGGCTGTCACGATAAAACAGGGAATGTTCCTTGTCCAAAAGATATTCGCGTGTCGCCCGGTATTCTTTAATTGCGTATTCCAGATAACGCTCATCCCCTGTTTGTTGACTGAGCGCTGCCCAGGCGGGTGGTGCCATAAAAAGTGCATCGCACCAACACCAGCGCCATTGGCAGGTGCCTTCACTCTTACCGCTTTTATCCTGAAAAAATTCCAGGCTGTTGTCGGGGGCTACTGACAATATCTTGTCAAATGCTTGTTGAATTTTCACGCTGTCGATATTAAAGCCGTAAGTAGGCAATGCGAGATACATTTGCGCCACCGCCTGGTCGTCGGCATGCCAATAGAGCGGCCCTAACTCCCATTGATTAGCTTGTGCTTTTTCGTACATGGCCTGCTGGTACAAAGTGTTATTCGTACGTGAGGCCCAACGATTCAGGCCAATATAAAAAGCCGCTTGCACCCATCCCTTTGACCAGGCAGTGTGATCCTGAAAGGTTCGGATATATGAAAAATCGTCCATATGCGCCAATTGCCAATCTGCGAGACGATCACCGAGTGCCTTGATTTCCGGGTGTTGCAAATTTGTTGGTGCGGTGTTCGCTGTATCGCTCAATTGTGTGCAAGAAGTGAGTAAAATCAGACATAAAAGTGTAAAAAGTTTATTCATGGTTTTCGCTTTTTTTGAAACATGTTATTGTCAGCGGCTTTCTCGCTTTACACGGATGCGTTGCTATGACTTCGGTTATTTCTATTACCGGTCTCAATAAGATCTACACCGACGGTTTCCAGGCTCTCGACGATATTCACCTCGATATTGAAGAAGGCGAAATTTTCGCCCTGCTCGGCCCCAATGGCGCCGGTAAAACCACCTTGATTAGCATTGTTTGCGGTATTGTGAATGCTAGCAGCGGTGAGGTGAAAGTCCGGGGACATGATATTCGCGCAGATTTTCGCCTGGCGCGTCAGCAAATCGGCCTTGTTCCCCAGGAATTGTCTCTCAGTATATTTGAATCTGTCATGGCAACGGTAAATTTTTCACGTGGCCTTTATGGCAAACCGCGCGACGATGCCTGGATTGAAAAAATACTGCGAGATTTAACGCTGTGGGAGAAACGCGATCAACGCATTATGGCGCTCTCGGGCGGTATGAAACGGCGCGTCTTGATTGCCAAGGCGCTGGCACACCAACCTCGCGTGCTCTTTCTGGACGAACCCACAGCAGGTGTCGACGTGGAGTTGCGTCAGGAAATGTGGGAACTCGTACGCGGTCTCCGTGAAGACGGAGTGACAATTATCCTCACCACTCACTATATTGATGAAGCTGAGGAAATGGCAGATCGTATCGGTGTGATCAATAAAGGCAAAATCATTCTTGTCGATGAGAAACAGGCGTTAATGAAAAAGCTGGGTAAGAAACAATTACACCTGGTGCTTGCAGACAAACTCTCTCAACTCCCTGAAAAGTTACAACAATTTAAATTGGAAAGCCTGGACGACGGTCAGAAACTGATTTACACCTTTGACACCCAAAAAGAACACAATGAGATCCCCCTGCTTTTAAAAACCCTCGGCGAACTTGGTGTAGAAATTCACGATCTGCAAACCGAACAGAGCTCCCTGGAAGATATATTTGTTGAATTGGTAGGAAACAAAGCATGAATATTTACGCAATTAAAGCAATCTACCTCTTTGAAATGGCTCGCACCATGCGCACCTTGATGCAGAGTATTGCATCACCGGTGTTATCCACCTCCCTGTACTTCATCGTTTTTGGCTCGGCAATTGGCTCGCGCATGGTAGAAATTGACGGCATTCACTATGGCGCCTTTATCGTACCCGGTTTGATCATGCTCACCCTGCTGAGTGAAAGTGTCAATAACGCCGCTTTTGGGATCCACATGCCACGCTTTACCGGTGCGATTTATGAAATTCTCGCCGCGCCAATTTCCACGCGGGAGATTGTAATTGGTTTTGTCGGTGCCGCTGCGACAAAGTCCGTTATTCTCGGCCTGATCATCATGTTAACGGCGCGTCTGTTCGTGGATTACTCGATCGCACACCCCTTTATTTTTCTGTTATTTCTTATACTCACTTCCCTTAGTTTTTGTCTTTTTGGTTTTATTGTCGGCGTATGGGCAGATGGTTTTGAAAAACTTCAAATTATTCCTCTAATGGTGCTCACACCTCTCACTTTTTTAGGTGGCACATTTTATTCCATCAATATGCTTCCGCCACTTTGGCAAACCATTACCCTATTCAACCCTGTAGTGTATCTGGTAAGCGGCTTTCGCTGGGCGTTCTATGAATCGTCAGACGTATCTGTGGCGGTAAGCCTGGGAATGGTTTGTGCATTTTTACTACTGTGCCTGTTTATCGTCCACTTGATTTTCAAAACCGGTTACAAACTCAAAAGTTAATCAGGCATATCAAGCGTTAAAAACCTGTTCGCCGCGCTTGCTCGGTTATTTCAGTACTTTGTAATGGGTCGAGGTCTTGAGAAGGAGAAAACTTAGTGTGCGCGGTGACGTAGTAACATGCATTCAATATAGTCGTTCAACTCAAGAGATTTTGAAAAATACCAGCCCTGATACATATCGCAATTTATTGTTTTAAGAATTTCGTGCTCTTCCTGCGTTTCAATACCTTCGGCAACCACCTTCATATTGAGGCGGTGAGCCATCTCCACAATTCCGGCATTAATAGCGAGATTACGAGAATTCGTATTCACACTATTAACAAGTGTTTTATCCAGTTTGAGTATATCCAGCGGTAGCGAGACTAGATGGGTGACCGATGCGAAGCCTGTTCCAAAATCATCCAACGCAATGCGAATACCCATTGCCCGCAAACGTTCAATATTTGCGCGACATTGCACACAGTTCTGAATCATTTCGCGCTCGCAGAGCTCAAGGCAAATATTATGAGGTTCAAGCTTTGCCTGCTGTATCCAATTCAAAAATTGTTTACAGAAATTGGCATTACTCAAGTCCCTCACAGAAATATTGATAGATAGATAACCAATCTCTAGCCCCTCTTGAGCAGCCTGTGTTCGCAATTCACCGCACTGGCTAACGAGATACTGCACGAGACTTGCGTGCATGGGGGTGGGTTCAAGTAAGGGAATAAACTCCGTTGGTGTCACCCGCCCCAGATCAGGCGATTGCCATCGTGTGAGGGCTTCAGCATAAATTTTATTATCATCGCTTACCGGGAAAAGTGGCTGAAACTCGCAGATAAATTCCTCGTTTTCAATTGCCTTGGTCAAGTGATGGCTAATTTTAAGATTACGTGTGTAGGTTTGCTCCATGGATTTGGTGAAAAAACAGACCGACGTATTGCTGCTTTTCGCTTGATACATTGCCAGGTCCGCTTGCTTCAAAAGTAGATCCAGCGATGGCGCATCGGGATAAAAACTGATTCCGATCGAAGGCTCGCAATACAACTCCTTGCCGGCAATATGAAAGGGTTGCGAAAAAGTATTGTTCAATCGGCTAACCAGAGAATAACTTTCTGCACGATCTGTTAATAAATCAGTGAGAATAACAAATTCATCCCCCCCCATACGGGCGATAAAATCAGAATCGCGCACGACCCCTTTTGCGCGTTCTGCAACTTTTCTAAGCAACTCATCACCAGCACTGTGACCAAGGGTATCGTTCACCTGTTTGAAATTGTTGAGATCGAAATACAGTAAGGCGAGTGGCTGCATTCTGCGCTCAGCAATATCAAGGCTTTTGCGCACTGTCGCTTCAAAAAAGTGACGATTGGGCAACCCGGTCAAGGCATCGTGCTGTGCAAGTCGCTTCAATTGCAGGTTATTGCGCGCAGTTTCTTCAAGCGCCTGTTTGAGCTGGAGCTCTATACTCTTACGTTCCTGTGCGTAACGTAGACTGCGCCCTAGAGAATTTTCAGTAACTTCATTTTTTGACAGGTAGTCCTGGGCCCCCATCTGCAAACTTTGCGCAGCTGCAATTTCATCATCCATACCGGTAAGGACTACGAGAGGGAGTTTTGGGAAGAGGTGAGTGATTGCGCGAATATTATCAATGCCCTGACTGTCTGGTAAATTCAAGTCGAGGATGGCAGCGGCATAGTTCCCTTTTTTTAAGCACTCAATTGCTTCGGAAAGGCGGCTGACCACATGGCAATCAACCTCATTGCGGAAGCTTCTCTCGAGCATCACCCGAACAAGTTCAGCGTCTGCGGAATCGTCCTCCACGACCAAAAACGGTCTCGTCGTCACCAACTTGCTGGCGTCTTGAGTCAGGTGTTGAGCTGGATACATAAAACTGGATACTGCCTGAGTTCCCATGCATTATTTAAGGTATAGCAGAATTTAGCGCAGCCGAAGTGAGGTTTTTATACCGAATTCAAACCGTGGTTCAGCGGCCTGAGCCACTTAATCATCTAAAGGGCAATATCACTTTTACTTGCAGCCCCTTTTCACCCTCTTTCTCGCGCTGTTTGAAGACGATTTCGCCGTCGCAGAGCTGTACCACCCTTTCACAATACGCAAGCCCCATACCTAAACCGGGATACTCCTCAGCGCTGTAGCCGCGCCAAAAAGGTTGTGTGATCTGCCCAAGATGAGAATTGGCCACGCCCAGACCATTGTCCTTGAAGGTGAATTCATGCGCGGTATCGAGCATTTTGTAACCAAGACTCACACTTCGTGTACGGCTGTCTTTTTTATGGAATAAAACCGCATTTTCAAGCAAGGAATGGAAGAGCACTTCCATATGGGAATAATGCGCATACACATTGGGTAAAGGGTCGATGTGAATCCAGGTCTCCGCGACAAAGTCGTGGCGCGCTTTCAACTCAACAAGCAGATGTTGCACAAGATCATTTAGATCCAGCTCACGCTTTTCTCCTGACCTGGTGGCAAGGCGCGAATATGTTAACAAGGCTTCAAGCATTGATTGCGCCTGTTTGCCACCATCCACCACAAACTTAAACCATTGAGCTTCCCGCTCGTCCATGCGATCTGCAAATTTACCCTGTAGCATCTCGCTAAAACGCACAACACTGCGGAGCGGTGCGCCTAAATCATGGCTAATCCCGTAAACGAGTTTTTGAAATATTTCCTTATCGTTCATATCACCTTGCAGGCTCTTCACTTCCTGGCTCGGGGCCAAATTGCCCGTTTAAACGCTTAAATATAGCCAGGTGCCTGAATTCCATGCGGATCAGGACGCCACACCAAATGATAATGATATTTATTTGCATTAAAGGGTTATGCTTGATAGACTCGTATTTCCAGTAACAGGAGAAGAAAGATGAAACCGAGGCTTTTAGACGCTATTGCATTTTGGGCAGCGTGTCTGTGCCTCAATGGTATTTTGCTTTTCATGTTGCTGCACGAGCCCGAGCACGGCCCAAACGAGCTTAAGCAAACTTCACACAATGAATACAGGAAAAGCCATGAAACTGTGTTGTAAACATCGGCAACTCGCCCACCTTTCATCAGAACAAGCGGAACTCATGTGGCGACGCCTTACACAGTTGGGAGAAGAGAAAATTCTTGCGCAAGAGTGGAACGCTGCCGTTTCTATGTTTGGTAGCGCCCTGGAAATTACCGAAATTCTTTTGATGCTTGGTAAACACAATACACGCGATACAGATCTTGAAAGGTATCTTGTGACCCTGACTTTATTTATCGAATGTCTGGGGAACAGCCAATGCACAACCAATTACGAAACCTTCTACCACATCGCTTGTGAAAAACTCAGGGAGGAAAACACCCGTATGGCTTTTGGTCAAAACCTGGAAACGGTTTTCGGCAAAATTCACGAAATATTCGCTTCATATGCTGACCAATTCAAGGGGTGGCAATCCGCCTCACCTGCTGCGGGCATGCAACCAGCAATAGCTCCCAATTTCCTGCATTAGACCCAATTTTTACATTACAGCCCTACAGAAACTCGATAGACTTGCCCCAATTTCAGGAAAATCAACGGCTGGTCTATGAGCTGGATAACGGAATTCAGGGATATTGATTCGCAAGGATTGCATTTTAAGGTCTTCAAACCCGCACCTGAGCTGCATGGCCTCGTTGCCTATTACTGGTTATTGAAGTGTGCCCAACCCGCCCCCCGGGAAGCAGAACTGATGCTTCCGGATGGCTTTGAAGAAATCATTTTTTCTTTTGGTGGAAGCTATAAACGTACCCCGGTTTCCGGGAACAAATGCGTACAAAACCTTGAGAAGAGTTACCTGGTAGGCGCCAAAAACCAATCGGTAATGTGTTCACGTTACAGCGTATTAAATATGGTTGGTGTAAAACTATTTCCACAAACCCTCGCGGCGCTCGGTCGTTTCCCGGCGGCAAGTATTTTTAACCAACCCATTGAACTGAAAGACTTTAACATACCTCTCCTATGTGAATTAGAAGACAGGATTTTCCATTCGAACTCAGAACCAAGCTTGATTAAACAGCTGAACCAGGGGCTTGTAAAACTCCTTGCTCATGTTGAACTCGACCCGACTGTAAGTCGTTCGATAAAACTTATCGGTCAAAATCGTGGATGCATATCGATTTCGACAATCACGCAAAAGACCTCTTGCCACTATCGAACTCTTGAGAAGAAATTTAAAAACAATATCGGGATGTCACCCAAACAGTTCGCGAAAAATCTACGCTTTGCAACAGCCTTTTTTGATATGACTCACAATTCAGCACAATTTAATCTTGAGAAATATGGCTACTACGACCCCAGCCATTTCAGCAAAGAATTCCGTTTTTTTACCGGTCAAACACCCCGGCAATTTATTCTGTCCCGCAACGATCTATCAACGCACGTTTTTGAACACAGTCATCGCTCAGCCAAGGAGTTAGAAAGCAATGCAGCGAAGCACAATTTCACGTAGACATTTTCTAAAATCCAGTTTTCTTTCCGGGGCCTGGGTCCTCAGTCTCAATCTACCCATGGCAGCACAAGCGAAAACCAAGCAGCCGTCAACAACCGGCTGGAGTCTTTACGTTAGAGTTCATAAAAATAACCAGGTCACCATGGAATCGCCAGTGATGGAAATGGGCCAATTTATGCGCACAACAGGACCAATGATGTTTGCCGAAGAAATGGATCTGGATTGGCAAAGTATCACTTTTATCCGCGACACACGCTTACATCTTAAAAGAGATGACGAAGGAAAAATCGACTTCCGTTATGTTAAGGCTAACACTGGCGGTAGCCATTCAGTGAGATGGACCTGGGAGTATTTGCGTAAAGCAGGCGCCGCAGCGCGACAAATGCTCATTCAGGAAGCATCGGAGAAATTGGGTGTTCCAATAGAAGAGCTTTCAACCACCAGGAATACAGTGGTTCATTCAAAAACCGGAAGGACTATAACCTATGGCGACCTTGCTGAAGGTGCAAGCCAGAGACAAATCAATGAAAGCCAAATAACACTCAAAAATAAAAATGCATTTTCAATTATCGGCACTGACAAGAGAAATATCGACCTAAAAGATATCGTTACAGGAAAACCTCTATTTGGTATCGACGCTGAGTATCCCAACTGCAAGCAAGCTGTAATTGCTCGCGCACCTGCGATAGGTGCACAAATAGCGAGTTATGACAAAAAAGCCGCGCTTGCCGTACCAGGCGTTCAGCAAGTCGTCGAAATGAGCAGCCAGGAGGAAACGCATTGGTTTAATGGCAATGTCCAAATTCTCGCAGCGGGTATTGCTGTCGTTGCAGATAATTTATGGGCTGCCATGAAGGGAAAAGCCGCGCTGAACGCGACATGGAAAAATACCCATGATGCCGCCAAAGAGAATTCAGAAGAACGAATCAAGAAATTTTATGACCTGGTTACTGACGACTCTCCGGCCGAACGCAGTAAAGATGTCGGCAATGTCGATGAGGCGTTTAGCAATGCTGATTTTACTGTTGAACGTATTTATGAAAAGCCCCTGCATGCACATGCTTTAATGGAACCATTCAATTGTATCGCGGATATTCGCGATGATTCGGCGACTATAATCACGGGTCATCAAAACCCGAAAGCGATTGCTGAGGAAGCCGAAAAATATGCGGGAATTGATGCACTTAAGGTTGAGGTTATCAGTAAACGCATGGGAGGCGGCTTTGGCCGACGCTACGAACGGGATTTTGTTCGCGAGGCCATTTTACTCTCTAAAAAGATCGCGCAACCCGTCAAGGTGACGTGGATGCGTGAAGATGAAATTGAACGGGGCATGCATGATCCGGCTTGTGTTGCGCGAGTTAAAGCCGGCGTCAAAGATGGCAAAATCACTTCCTGGTTTTATCGGCAAGCACAAACCAAAGCGGGCATTCAAGACAGCTGTTTCCCGGAAGGTTTATTCGAAAATTTCCGGGTGGAACGCTGCAGCAATGAAACCTTTATCCCCGCAGGGCCATGGCGAGGTCCGCAACATCCTGCCTGGGCCTTTGCGAATGAGTCCATGATTGACGAAATCGCATACAAACTGGATAAAGACCCTCTCGAATTTCGGCTTGATTTACTCCTGCCAGCAAGAGAATTACCTTATACAAATTGGGGCGCAACCATAAAAGATTCCGGGCGTATGGCTATCTGTTTTCAGGAGGCCGCGAAAATGGCGGATTGGAAAAGGAAGCGACCCAAAGGGCGAGGCATAGGCATTGCTGGACATGTTTGTCATGGCTCTTATGCAGCTTTCGTTATTGAAGTTTCTGTTATTGACGAACGCCTGCAATTACATGAAGCATGGGGTGCTATTGATTGCGGTTTGGCAATTAACCCGAACCACATTCGATCACAAATGGAAGGGGGATTTATCGATGGCTTGAATGCAGCGCTTTTCAACAAAGTTAAGGTTGAGGATGGCAAAGTAACAAATAACCAATTTGGTCTCTTGCGAATGGGGAAACTCGAAGATGCACCAATTGAAGTCCATACAACAATAATTAGCAATGATCACGAACCAACGGGTGTCGGAGAGCCTCCAACAGCGCCAGCCGCTGCTGCGTTGGCAAACGCCATATTTGCTGCGAGTGGAAAACGACTTTATCGACAACCCTTCGCTGAAAGTTTTCAAGTTTAGGAGCTGACTGTGACTATAAAATTTAAAATTAATGGTCGAACAATCGATCCCACCAATGTCGATATGGAGATGCCCTTACTTTGGTTTCTACGTGAAACACAAAAACTCAAAGGCACAAAGTTTGGTTGCGGTATTGGCCAGTGCGGCGCATGCACTGTACATATTGATGGAGAAGCAGTCCGCTCTTGTACAATCCCATTAGCCAGTCTTAATGGTAAAGACATTCGCACAATTGAAGGACTTGCTAAAAGCGACAATGACCTTCACCCGGTACAACAAGCATGGATCGAAATCGATACACCGCAATGCGGGTATTGCCAAAGTGGTCAGATCATGGCCGCAGCCGCACTGCTCGCGAAAAACAAAAACCCTACCGACGAAGAAATTGATAAAAGTATGACTAATATTTGTCGTTGTGCGAGTTATACAAGAATCAGAAAAGCAGTACACCAAGCTGCGAAATTTTACGAAGCATAGAAATAAAACCGGTTAAAAACCGGGCAAGGTTTTACTTCAAACAGGCGCTAGCGAAAGCTTAGCGCCTTTTTTTCAGTATCTTGTTTTCCAAAAAGACATAAAAAACCCCGACCATTGCTGATCGGGGTTTTGCAATAGAAGCCTGAGGATACCTGATCCGCATTCGGGGGCGGCGTTCCGCTACTCTCACGAGAGTAGGCCTCCTTCTGCAGCGGGACATAAAAAAACCCCGACCAACGCTGATCGGGGTTTAGTAATAGAAGCCTGACGATGACCTACTCTCACATGGCGAAGCGCCACACTACCATCGGCGATGAACCGTTTCACGTCTGAGTTCGGGATGGAATCAGGTGGTTCCAGTTCTCTATTGTCGTCAGGCAAACCGGGATGAGCCTTGTGCTGTTCTGTTCACACAACAACACGCTCAAATCTGTTTGTCCTTTTACTTCTTCTTTGTACTTCTTAATCTGTACTTCTTACTTCTGTTTTCTTTAAAAAAGGATATTCAAAGTAGTCGATTGATGTGTCTGATTCCAGTCTTATCTGTTTCGCACACTGTCCGCTTCGCTATTAAAGCTACACACTGCTTCGTAAACTTTTACTTTCTTCGATTTCTCAATCACAAATTGCTGTTTCGTTTGGTGGTGCCAAACCATCTCTGTTATATGGTCAAGCCTCACGGGCAATTAGTATCGGTTAGCTCAACGCCTCACAACGCTTCCACACCCGACCTATCAACGTCCTGGTCTTGAACGGCCCTTCAGGGGGGTAAACCCCAGGGAAAGCTCATCTTGAAGGAGGCTTCCCGCTTAGATGCTTTCAGCGGTTATCCCGTCCGAACATAGCTACCGGGCAGTGCCACTGGCGTGACAACCCGAACACCAGAGGTTCGTTCACTCCGGTCCTCTCGTACTAGGAGCAACTCTTCTCAACTTTCCAACGCCCACGGCAGATAGGGACCGAACTGTCTCACGACGTTCTAAACCCAGCTCGCGTACCACTTTAAATGGCGAACAGCCATACCCTTGGGACCGGCTTCAGCCCCAGGATGTGATGAGCCGACATCGAGGTGCCAAACACCGCCGTCGATGTGAACTCTTGGGCGGTATCAGCCTGTTATCCCCGGAGTACCTTTTATCCGTTGAGCGATGGCCCTTCCATACAGAACCACCGGATCACTAAGACCTACTTTCGTACCTGCTCGACTTGTCAGTCTCGCAGTCAAGCGCGCTTTTGCCTTTATACTCAATGCATGATTTCCGACCATGCTGAGCGCACCTTCGTACTCCTCCGTTACTCTTTGGGAGGAGACCGCCCCAGTCAAACTACCCACCATACACTGTCCCCGATCCCGATAAGGGACCAAGGTTAGAACCTCAAACATGCCAGGCTGGTATTTCAAGGTCGGCTCCACATGGACTGGCGTCCACGCTTCAAAGCCTCCCAGCTATCCTACACAAACAGGTTCAAAGTTCAGTGCAAAGCTATAGTAAAGGTTCACGGGGTCTTTCCGTCTAGCCGCGGGTACACAGCATCTTAACTGCGATTTCAATTTCACTGAGTCTCGGGTGGAGACAGCGTGGCCATCGTTACGCCATTCGTGCAGGTCGGAACTTACCCGACAAGGAATTTCGCTACCTTAGGACCGTTATAGTTACGGCCGCCGTTTACCGGGGCTTCGATCAAGAGCTTCTCCGAAGATAACCCCATCAATTAACCTTCCGGCACCGGGCAGGCGTCACACCCTATACGTCCACTTACGTGTTTGCAGAGTGCTATGTTTTTAATAAACAGTCGCAGCCACCTGGTCACTTCGACCACCAACAGCTTACCGCGCGAAGCGTTCACCGTCAGCGGCGTACCTTCTCCCGAAGTTACGGTACTATTTTGCCTAGTTCCTTCACCCGAGTTCTCTCAAGCGCCTGGGTATTCTCTACCTGATCACCTGTGTCGGTTTACAGTACGGTCAACTGTGATCTGAAGCTTAGAAGATTTTCCTGGAAGCAGGGCATCAACGACTTCATTTCTTAAAAAGAAACTCGTCATCGGCTCTCGGCCTTAAGAACCCGGATTTGCCTAAGTTCTCAGCCTACCACCTTAAACGCGGACAACCATCGCCGCGCTCGCCTAGCCTTCTCCGTCCCTCCATCGCAATCACAGCCGGTGCACGAATATTAACGCGCTTCCCATCGACTACGCATTTCTGCCTCGCCTTAGGGGCCGACTAACCCTGTCCCGATTAGCGTTGGACAGGAAACCTTGATCTTCCGGCGGGGGAGTTTTTCACTCCCCTTATCGTTACTCATGTCAGCATTCGCACTTCTGATACCTCCAGCAAACCTTACAGTTCACCTTCAGCGGCTTACAGAACGCTCCCCTACCATGCATAAATGCATCCGCAGCTTCGGTTCTCAGTTTGAGCCCCGGTACATCTTCCGCGCAGGCCGACTCGACTAGTGAGCTATTACGCTTTCTTTAAAGGATGGCTGCTTCTAAGCCAACCTCCTAGCTGTCTAAGCCTTCCCACATCGTTTCCCACTTAACTGAGATTGGGGACCTTAGCTGGCGGTCTGGGTTGTTGCCCTCTCGACGACGGACGTTAGCACCCGCCGTCTGTCTGCCCTGATTGTACTCCTCGGTATTCGGAGTTTGCATGGGGTTGGTAAGTCGGGATGACCCCCTAGCCCAAACAGTGCTCTACCCCCGAGGGTAAGACAGGACGCACTACCTAAATAGTTTTCGGGGAGAACCAGCTATCTCCGGGCTTGATTAGCCTTTCACTCCGACCCACAGGTCATCCCCTGACTTTTCAACGTCAGTGGGTTCGGTCCTCCAGTTGATGTTACTCAACCTTCAACCTGCCCATGGGTAGATCGCCCGGTTTCGGGTCTGGTGCCTGCGACTAGACGCCCTGTTAAGACTCGGTTTCCCTACGGCTCCCCTAAACGGTTAACCTTGCCACAAACACCAAGTCGCTGACCCATTATACAAAAGGTACGCGGTCACTCCGAAGAGCTCCCACTGCTTGTACGCATACGGTTTCAGGTTCTATTTCACTCCCCTCTCCGGGGTTCTTTTCGCCTTTCCCTCACGGTACTGGTTCACTATCGGTCAGTCAGGAGTATTTAGCCTTGGAGGATGGTCCCCCCGTCTTCAGTCAAAATAACACGTGTTTCGACCTACTTAATACGTGACTACTATGCTTTCGTGTACGGGGCTGTCACCCTCTATGGCCAGACTTTCCAGACTGTTCCACTAACATAATATTCATCGGCTGGTCCCCTTTCGCTCGCCGCTACTCAGGGAATCTCGGTTGATTTCTCTTCCTCCGGGTACTTAGATGTTTCAGTTCCCCGGGTTTGCCTCTTGCACCTATGTATTCAGTACAAGATACCTCTAAAGAGGTGGGTTTCCCCATTCGGAAATCGCGGGATATAGCGTTTGCGTGCCAACTCCCCCGCGCTTATCGCAGGCTCCTGCGTCCTTCATCGCCTCTGACTGCCAAGGCATCCACCGTATGCGCTTAATCACTTGACCATATAACACAAATGGCTTTTTTACCCTTCAAAACAAAAGCCAAGCTATGTCTTTTGCTTCAAAGGCCACCATCGCGTTAACTTCACAATCAGGATTAAAAAAATCGACTTGGTTTACGATCTTAGCTGTGTGTTTGTTCTCACCTCATCTGTATCACTTCACCCCGCATAAACAGGACGACGCAACACAAACAATTTGAATGCTTTCATAACGAATTACACCGGACATGCATGCTTGATAAAACTCTTTCAACATCGCCCCACTACTACAAGGAACCAGCCATAAGACCGATACCCCAAACAGGACAACGCTCAGTTACTCAATCACATTACATTAAGTGCAATGTTACTACTTTGAATTTCCTAATTTTTAAAGAACTTCGCTGATTTCAGGGGCTTCAGAGCACCCCGAGCGAGGACGCGTATCTTACACTCGCCGATTGCAGAGTCAAGCGCTTTTTCCGCTTTTTTTAAAAGTCTTTTTTGAGAGTCCCTGACAACTTTCTTCCTGATAAAAGCACCTCGGTAGTTCGTGCTAATATGTCTGCAATTTAAGCCTCCGTCTCCGGCTAATGGCATGCGAAAGTCCCTCCAAAATATCTCGATTTTGATAGTTCGACCCGGTGCGATGGGCGATATTTTACTCGCAAGCCCAGTCGCCGACGCCATTCGAGCCCGACATCCAAACGCACACATTAGTTGGCTCGTACAGAGTGAATTTGAAAGCTTGCTGGAAGGCCACCCCAATATTGATGAACTGATACTGTGGGACAAAGCTCGCTGGGTTGACCTCCTGAAAAAACGGCGTTTTATTCAACTGGCCAGAGCGGTGCTTGATTTCAGGCGCACCCTCCGTAGCAAAGGTATTGACCTTACCCTTGACCTCCAGGGTCTGATGAAAACCGGCTTTCTGAGCTGGCTCAGCGGTGCGAAAACGCGCGTAGGCCTGGGGTCACGCGAAGGAAATACGCTGTTTATGACTCGTACAATCTCGCGAAATCTCGCAGACCAAAGTCAGGTCGGCGCCGAGTATCGTTATTTTGCAAACCAACTTGGCTACCCCGAGCAATCCTGGGACATGTACATTCCCCTCACCAACAAAGCGCGCACCGACATGCATCGGCTCCTCGATGACAAAATACAACAGGATGCTTACGCAATCATTTGCCCCTTTTCTTTGCGCCCACAAAATCGTTGGTTCGATGAATATTGGGAACAGGTCATTTTACGAATCCGTGGACGCTACCAACTGCGCACGATTATTTTAGGTGGTGAACAAGACCGCGAAGCAGCGGAAGAGATAGCCCGCACAAGTGGAGCGATTAATTTGAGCGGAGCCACCAGCTTTCAGGAATCCAGTGCCCTGATTCAAAATTGCTCACTATTGATAGGCGTGGACACAGGCTTAACGCATATCGGTCACGCACTAAAGGTGCCAAGCATATCTCTTTTTGGTTCAACCAACCCCTATACGCATACGGGGCATGACAGCAGCACAGTGATATATCTCGATCGTTTTTGCTCGCCCTGTGCGCGACAACCTACATGTAAAGGCCAGTTTCAATGCATGAGGGAGATAACCCCTGACACGGTACTCTCGGAAATAAAAACCTTAATGAAAAACTTCCATGAAACCCGAATCAAACACGTGCTATAAATTCAGGTAGCGTATAAATGAATTCCATTCCAAACTTTCAATCCGGCAAGGTTCTGGTGATTGGCGACATTATGCTTGATCGCTATTGGTCTGGCCCCTGCTCCAGAATTTCTCCCGAAGCACCGGTACCCGTTGTTAATGTTAAACACGTTGAAGACCGCCTGGGTGGCGCAGCCAATGTCGCTCACAATATCCGCGCACTCGGTTGTCAAACAACGCTTTGTGGGACAATAGGAAAAGACGCTGCAGGCGATACCATAAAAGCCTCGCTTGATGCCCTTGCAATCAATCACCACCTCTCAGTAGATGAACAACATCCAACAACGACAAAACTGAGAGTTTTAAGCCAACATCAACAGCTAATTCGCCTGGACTTTGAAGAAAAACAACAGGCTCGCGAACAGACCACTTCCCTTTCTGTACTGGAAAAAATAATCGAAGGTCATGATGTGGTTGTCCTGTCAGATTACGCCAAAGGAACCGTCGTTTCCCCCGAAGGCATCATTGCAATATGCAACCGACTCAATATCAGAGTGCTGGTGGATCCGAAAGGCAGCGATTTTTCCAGGTATGCCAATTCAACGTTGATCACTCCGAATAAAAAAGAGCTGGAAAATGTGGTTGGCCCCACTGAAAATCTTGACGAGCTGTTTTCCAAAGCTGAAAAGCTCAGACGAAGCCTGAAGCTTCAGGCTTTCATGGTCACGCTGGGAGAAAACGGTATTGCCCTTATGGAGGAAGGAAAGCCTCCCGCTCACATCGCAACTCGAGCGCAAGATGTCTTTGATGTAACAGGTGCCGGCGACACGGTAATCGCCTGCCTCGCCGCTTCAATGGCTTGCGACCTTAATCTCAATAGCGCCATGCAATTAGCTAACGTAGCCGCAGGCATTGTTGTCGGCAAGATTGGCACCGCGACAGTTAGCGCCAATGAACTTCAGCAAGCGATGCGAATACATAGCAAATCACCTGCAATCAAGACCCTCAGTGAAATTCGCGCTTTGGTACGGGAAGCGAAAAAAAATAATGAGAAAATTGTTTTTACTAATGGCTGTTTTGATCTACTTCACGCGGGGCACGTCGACTGTCTTCAACAGGCAGCACAACTGGGCGATAAATTGGTCGTCGCCCTCAATTCAGATTCATCAGTCAGAAATTTAAAAGGCAATGACCGCCCAATAATGGATTTAGATAGCCGCGCCGAAGTCATTTCCGCTCTTCGCGATGTTGACTGGGTGACCAGCTTTGATGAAGAAACACCAATAAAGCTTATCGAAACATTGGGCCCCGACGTTTTGGTTAAAGGTGGTGACTATAAGGAAAAAGAGATAGTCGGTTACAACGCCGTAACGGAAAATGGTGGGCTGGTCGTTGTCATCCCAATCAAAGCGGGTTTTTCAACAACTGCAATAGTAGACAAAATAAAACGTTAGGACTTCAAACGGATTCCATTCGCCTGCAACCAGCTATTCCTGATTTTGGGTGACCTTTCAGGGTTTAGAAAGAAAACCCCCATATGAAAACTATTATTTATCGCATTGTAGTCAATTCGATTTATTCGCTTCGTACCAATGACTTTAATTCCACTATCAAATGCATACCTGTCTGGAACGACAAGATTGTCTTTTATTCCAACAGGGGATCAGTGCCATATATGGTTTACTTCAATTTTCAAAATGAAACTACGATTATTAACGACTTGATCTGCCTTAATTACGCACCGATTTAATTAGTCAATTTCGTGATTACATAACAATTGCCGCGTTAAAAGCGGGCAAATAACACCAAAGCAGTTTGATTCACAGAAATAAAGAACCCAGAAAAGATGCCCCAAACATGGTTGATTTGGGGCGCAAGAAACACTACAAGCAATACTGCTCAAAATACGAATCAATGCATTCATTTACCCCATCGGCATCGGGCGGCAGATGAGAGAAATTTGCTGTGCACGCCAAGCTCGCTTCCGAAATGCAATTTCGATTCACAAAATCGCCCGGAGAAGAGCATGCGTTTTTCCAGACATTAATAAATGGCCCAGAGCTAGTCGAACCAGTTGCCCCCAGATTAGCCAAGCGCGACATATCATATAGGCCCGACTCCGTAGAGTTTCCACCTGGCAACCCTGGATTAAATATTCCATTAAGTGAACCATCCCCAAAGCCTACTGGTTTCATAAGGTAATGCCTAACAACATCGAGCAAACCAAGTGAAACAGTATCGGCTTCGCAAGCAGATTGATTACCCTCATTGTAAGTATCATAAAGGTCCCAAAAGTAACGCATTCCATTTAGCACCGTTGTTCTATTTGAAGAGTTACAATAACTACAACCGGAACTCGTGACATTTTCAAAGGTAATTGGTGCACCGATTAGTGGTCCATAAACAAAAGCTTCCCCCGGTTGAGCTCCAGGAGACCATATCATCGCAGCAGCCATCATATAAGCAAAGCCTTCGATAGGCTGATAACACGATGAATGGCCGTCCCTCGAGAATTCTGTTTCAACGCCGCTCGCTGGCGGGCCCTGAAAACAACTATTTGTGTTGAAAACTGCAAGCGCAACCTTATCAGCCCCTAGTTCTTTCACCTGAGCCTTACTAATCACGAGATGACTTAATTCATGTAAGACTGTAGAGGTGCGGTAGGCATTCGGATATTGATGTTGTGGATAGTCCTCGTGATTAAATCCACCTGGCGACAAAATAATACCGTTGCTCCTTTGAGTGTTTCTTTCTGTGGCCGGGCGATCAAAACCAAGCAACCTCGTTCGAGAGTCGCTACAACACCCTCCAAAACCATCAAAAAAATCATCAACCATAATAATTCTGGTATAACCGTGATCTCTCAAATAAGCGTCATAGATACCACTTTGCTCAAACTGCTCAAATGCATAGTATGCTTCCGCGTAAACATTCGCATCAATCATATCTTGCTCTGATACATTATCGCCGTAGAGTACGACGTTGGCGTTATGAGTTGAGGCATTCTGCATTCCACCGGACAATACAAAGGGAGCCCAACCATTATCTTGTGGATAATTCGCAAATGCTTGAACGGTTCGATCCCCCCGAGACTCCGCTCGCCTTAGCTTGAATCGATTTTCCGAATCCCTGAATTCTATTCTTAGATATGCTTCTACACTTGATCCTCCAGCATTATAACTGCATTCAAAATACCCTGAATCATCTGTATAGCTCGCACAAATTTGCAAGTTGCTGTCCGCTCTTCTAACTTCAACCCGAACACCTTTTAAAGCCAAAGTTGCGGTATCGTAGTTTGCAACAGTTCGAGTGGCATCCTTACAGTTTGTCGTTGAACCACTCTCCAAATCGCAGCGATAGTCTCTCAGATCGAAAGTGCGCAATGTCCCATAAACTGTGCCTTCAACGGCAAACACTGCTCCGGAAAATAAAACACAAAAAAACAAAATATATTTTTCGACCGCCTTTCTGAATTTATTAAATGAAAACATTTTTCAGACCCCTTGATTTTCAAAATTACTTTACCAACAATAACTCTCAACAAATCAGTGGCATATTGATAACTATTAGATAACAACGCGAACCGCTCCCCTTGATTTGACCAAGCGACACCTTCTACACTGCACCCACTTGACCAAATCTACTAGCTGCCAATCTCAGCTTGATAGAGTCCTCACTCCAATATTTATTCAACTAATGACTTGATAAAAACGAGTAAAATAAAACGTTCGTTTAATTTACTACTGGAACACCACCAGGTAGGTCGACAAGCTAGCAAAAAGGGCATCCTCCCCGACACACTACGTAATAACGTCAATTTCCTTGTCATGAAACGTTGCTAATCAGATTAAATAAATAAAAAAACCCGAAACCCCAGAAAAATGTCCTTTAAAAAGCTTTATTTTTATGCATTTATTGTTATCAGGTTCGACTTTCCAATTAGCTCATAAGTTAATGCTGACGCAGCATCAATTCATGATGCCACCAGGGAAGGGAGCACTGCTGGCGATTTAAACCCGCAGCACCCTCTTATCGATGAGGCTTTTGCCTTCTAGTTTAAACCAAACAATGTTCCGCCATAATTCTGTACATTATTTTCAAAGTTATTATTCCCCAGATCGATTAATACACTGGATTCATCTTCAAACCAAATGCCCACATGACTATCTCTAATTGCATGATTATTTTTTATTTCTATAGCATCATCATCTTCGATAAAACGTGCACCATCAAATGCAACGCCAATTCGGTTACCTTGCAACCAGTTATTCCTGATTATCGGTGACTCTTCCGGATTTAGAAAGAATACCCCCATATGTCGACTATTGTTTATCGCATTGTAGTCAATTCGATTATTTCGTTTCGCACCAATGACTGTAATCCCACTACCAAATGCATACCTGTCTGGATCAACCAGATTTTCCTCAATACCAACAGGCGGACCTGGGCACACATTGTTATTTTGATCACGCGCTGCAAGCTCGAATATTGGCCCGACTATAACCCATCCAGCTACTCGTGTGAATAAAGGAACTTCTCCGTCTACGCATATTTCCAGACGGTCATTCGAAAAAGAACCATCATCAGAAAATGTGCCAAAAGAATAGCCATTCCCATCCATATAATTATTGTGTACCGACATCATATCCGTATTTTCAGCGAGAATGCCGGCCCTGGTGGACATACGCTCTGGACTACTTGCAGCACGTTCGTTTCTATCCCATGCACCAATAACATTATTCCGTATTCGAGGATATAAACTGTCATAAACCTCCAATCCAATAAGATTGTAAAGAATTTTATTGGATCTAATATTTGTATTGAATGCAGACTCGATCAACACACCCGTTCTTAAGTTTTTAACCGATGAGTTAGTTAAATGAAATCCGCTTACACCGTCAACATGGACTCCCACTCCCGGAGACTGCCGACCACTTACAATCTGTCCTCGAATATGACAGTTATCAATTCTTACAAAATCTGCCTCAACATGAATTGCAGCACTATTTCCACTCGAGATAATTGTGACGCCATCTGCACAGGTAAAACGCACACCATCCCTAACAATTCGAAAAGTTTGAGTTGAATTCTGACTTAACTCAAAATCATCCCGTATATCAATCGCATGTGCAGACAATATTGTTGCCATAATGGCTGAACAAACAAAACAATAAATCATCTTTTTAATATTAAAAACAAACATATAACCATCTCTTCCTTACTAATAGGTTTAAATTATTCAAAGAGATATATGATGCCTATAAAAATATAAATAACCCACACTACGTAAAAAATTACGTTATTCTGTCATTTAGAAATAAAAATATTAAAATATTCGATATTTTATGATTAAATTTACCGCAAAAATATATTCAGTCTTGAACCAGATTCCAACCTAAAACCGAATTCATATTTAAATCCATTTAGCTAGCGAGCTATTTCAAATCAACCACACATCTTCTTACACACACCGCAATATATAGAGAAAAATGTTCCGAAGAAGGCAATCCAACTTGACCAGGATTCGGATTTCTCAAAACCGTATTTTCGCAATCCACCTCACAAAACTCTCTACTTTCCTCTCTGGAGTCCCGACTGGATAAACTTTCTACATAGCCCAGATTCGCAACAAATTTCTTTATCGCAATTAGATTACCATATGAAAATTCCCACTCATAAAGTGCGTCACCTACACTCCCGGAAGCCATTAATGTGTACTTTCCACCGGGCAACGCATTGGGTTACCATGTCGCGCCCCAGATGGATATCACTTGCATCGCATATGCGATACCTTCAACAGCAGACTCACAAGCAGGAACATTGTCACCAAAATAATTTCCGCTAAGAGCACAGTCACCGGTCGCAGCTGCATCCTAAAATATTTTATCGTAGCCAAATTTGTTCGTCGCGGCTCGACTGATTGCCAAATGTAGTATTTCATCAGCAATTGAAATGCTTTGAAAAGGTATTGAGTCAAAGAGGCGATCGGCATTAATTATTACTGCACTAAAATGAAGATCTTGCATCGCCGTAAAGAGCTACCGAGCCATCACCACCAGTTGTTAATTTTTGCAAAACGCCACTCAACCGAAAATCGCCGAGTCCATTATCTCTCGGTCAATTGGTATGCGCAGCACTGGGATTTTGATTACCCTTGACTGCCTTTATAATTTTAAAGTAACTCGTTTAACCCCTGAAATATATTCGAAGATATGCCATGGTATTTCCCGAAGCGCTATAACTACAGCTAAAATACGCCGAATTGTTGCTCGTCCAATTCGAACAAAGCACCTGATGTTTATCTGCGCGCCCTAACCAGACCTCCCTCATCACAACGGCCACCTCGTAATTCAAACGTATAAATATCACCCCATACTGTTCCTGAAGCGGCACTTGCTACACCAGGTTTCGTTATTGCACATACCAAGAACAGCAATAAAACTTTCTTCTAAAATTTACTAATGCATTCATAATTAAAGCCCTGCACCAGACCGAAGCTATAGAATTAATCAAGATTATCAACACACCGTATCAAAACGGTATGATCTACCATTAACCACTCTCAGCGTGATGAAGTTCTCATTTCCGATCATCCATTTGTTTAGATGCTTCTTTAAGAAATAAAACATTCGTTATATTTTCTCCTCAGACACTACCCAAACGGGCTGACAGGCTAAAAAAAACTAGCGGTTAAAAATACACTACGAAATAAAAGTCGTTTCCTTGTCATGAAAACAGTAAACAGGTTAACAAAAAAAGCAGAAATATATGATTTACTTGAGGGAAAAGTCCTATAAATAGACTCAAATTTTTATGGTTCATTATTGTTTAGCTCCACTTTCCAATTACCTTAATTTTGTAAAATGGCCGTCCTTCCTGAAAAAATTACAACTACAAAAACTTTCGCTGCTCTAACATGTTTTAAACGCAGCAACTCACATAGAAACGTGAACTAATCGACATTTTAAATGCCTTTTCAGGTCCTTACCGCATACGTTCATACCATGGAAAATCAGAATACTCGTTTATCAGTGACGCATTTTATATGCGAATGGAATAATGGAAATCATTTGGCTTTGGACGAATTGATTTCACTGAGTTACCACCGCCTGCACAAATGCGCCAAATATGCGCTCGGCTACACCCAGAACAACCCATCCATTCAAGCGACAGAACTTATCAGCGAGCTGTATTTTCATTTTCGCAATACACCGCAATACGGCCACATTCGAAGCAGTGATTTTTTTGCTGTTGCTTCTTTAAAGATTCGACAAATATTGCAGGATTACTTCAGGTACCGATCAGCGGCAAAGCGAACACCTCCCGACATTGAAAACCCCAACGACTCACAACCCCATGAACCGGAATTGACACTCATAGAGATAATCAGTGTTAGAAACGCGCTAGAAAAAATGAAAGAAATAGATTCAATTGCAGCTGATATCGTTGTACTACGCGTTTTCTGGGAATTTAATATAAAGGAAGTGTCATCAATACTGGAAATTAGTGAAAGCACTATAAGCCGCCACTGGAAATGGGCAAAAAGCTGGCTGGTAATGAATCATGGTCATAACTGTGGAAAATAAATGGGAAGTTGAAGTAAATGCCCGGCACGTTTACTTACTCGCGCTAGAAAAAAAAAGGGAAGATCAAATCCCGTTTATAAAGCAGCAATGCGGAATCGACACGCGATTATTTAATACATGCATGCAACTTTACAATAACGACAAATCAGATGATTCTTTCTTTGGCTTGTGGAAACCGTTCAATGATTGTGAACAGGTCGATATAAATCTCTCAGGCCAATCAATGGGTAACTACCAACTCCTGAAAAAAATCGGAAGTGGAGGAATGGCTGATGTTTATAACGCAAAACGTTTAGATGGCGCACACGATATACCTGTCGCTGTAAAAGTTGTAAAAGGTTGGGGCCGCCTGGATATCTTGATAGAGCGCTTTAGAAAAGAAGTCAAAATACTTGCCAGTCTAAACCACCCCAACATAGCCAAGTTTATTGATGCCGGGTTGAGCAAGGAAAATTGGCCTTACTTTGTCATGGAATATATTCCTGGAAAAAAGCTCGACCAATATTGTATTGACTGTGCACTACCACTGGAAAAACGTCTTGAACTGTTCTCAGATGTTTGCGCTGCCGTAATAAAAGCACATCAAAGCCTGATAATTCATCGAGATATAAAACCTTCAAATATTCTTGTATCTGATGATGGGGAGGTAAAACTTTTAGACTTTGGCATTGCCAAGTTGCTTGATGAAGATAACAGCGAGACGCTCACAAAATTTAGCCCTCCTATGACACCTAAATACAGTAGCCCCGAACAAATCAAAGGGGATTTGATATCTACAGAGAGCGATCAATATAGTTTAGGCGTTGTACTCTATGAACTCCTGACTGGCATATCTCCCCACCGGACCAACAAGGAAAATTTACATTGGGCCGTTTGCAACGCCATACCCATTTCTGCAAGCAAGGCGGTTAAATTCAACGACGCACTGACAGAAAAACAAAAATCCAGGCTAGCTAAATCCCTTTCTGGCGACCTGGATGCAATTCTTCGCAAAGCATTGGAAAAAGAACCTGACAATCGGTACCGCTCAATACAGGATTTTCGAAACGATATTCTATGCGTCCTCGGAAATAAGCCAGTCAATGCGAGGAAAAATACCGTCTTCTACATTGGAAAGCGTTATGTTAGACGAAATGCGTCCATACTCATGCCAATTGTCATTGCATTTATCAGCATATTTTTTGTCGGCCTGGCTCAGCAGTCGCGAGTACTCAACGAACGAAACCTCGCGATTCAGGAAAAGGTCACGAATGAAAAGCTTTTAAATTATTTAACCGAAGTGTTTGACGCTGCCAATCCTGAATCAACAAATGGGAACGAGATAAGCGCTATTGACCTGCTAGACCGGGGCGTGGAGACATTCACCACAGAATTGGCCGATCGACCTTTGGAAAAAAGCAAAATTTTAAATAGATTAGGTGTGATATATGGGAAATTGGGGCAGCATAAGAAAGCGATATCATTGATTCAACAAGCTCTCGAAACCCAAAAATCACTGGCAGTATCAAACGATTATCATATAGCTCAGACCCTCAATAACCTCGGAGAATTTTTAGCTGAAAATGGCCAGTACGAAACTGCTCAGGCGGCTCATACAGAAGCTTTAGCAATTTTCCAACAGAAAAACCATAACAATATTGACATCGCGAATACGTATAAACACCTTGGGCGGATATACGGGCGCCTGGAGAAAAGCGAAGAAGCTATAAACGAATACCACAAAGCACTGGCGATCCTGACAAGCCTTCCTGATAAAAATAATCCCCAAATTGCATCGATTTACAATAATCTGGGTAATATTTACAAAAGAGTCGGCGAGCAAGATATTGCATTTAAATATTATGAACAAGCGCTTGGCATTCAAAGAAAAACTTTTGGAAACAAGCACTACAAAGTTGCAAAAATTCTGAACAATTTGGGTCTTGCCTACTTATCGGCTGGAAACAACGCCGAAGCCATTCAGTATTTAAATGAAAGCTTGAGGGTTAATATAGAGGTATATGGAAGCAGACACTTAGAGGTGGGCTGTTCATTGTTAAATTTGGGGAAAGCTCATTATCAGGAAAAAAAATTCGATACCGCACTAGGTTATTACGATGCGTCATATGAGATATTCCAAAAACACCTTGACCCATGGAGCCCCTATTTTGCGGCACTGTATGACA
>LANB01000001.1:227500-2912500 GCA_000964245.1 Cellvibrionaceae bacterium 1162T.S.0a.05
ACAAGTTTCTGCGGGTATTTTAAAACAACTGAATATGGATGGTTTTTGCGCCCTGCCGACCACTTCTCGCTATAATCCCGAGCAGCCGGCAAGCGCGTGTCGGGGTAAAAGAAACGCCACCCCCAACGATGCCCTAAAGATAAACCAGGTTAAATAAAAATCAGGCTTCGAGATGGCTAAAACGCCTCAAAACCAGAACTACAGCAATTTAATACTCGGCGAGCAGGTTCAGCTCCTTTACAAACAAACCTGGGGCATGCTGGGTATCAACCTGTTGGTTGGCGCAGCCTTTGTGATTGGCATGTCTTCTGCCGCACCAACCACGCACTTGTACATATGGTATTTCTCACTCGTTGCCATTTTTACAATCCGACTCGGTATTTATTATCTCTGGCTTAACAAGCGGCATCAGGCAAGCTGGACTTTCTTCGCTCACGTTTTCACTGTGGGCGCCTTCGTAAACGCGCTCGCATGGGCAACGGCGAGCGTGTGGTTCTTCCACCCCGAAAAAATTGAATACCAACTGCTCATTATTTCGGTGCTCACCGGAATGGGAGCAGGCTCCGTCTCCTCCATGTATATGTACATGCCCGCTTTCTTCGCCTATTTTCTTACTGCAAGCATCCCCCTGGTATTTTGCTTGTTATATCAAGGCGGCAAGGTTTACATTACTGTTAGCGCACTAATCTTTATATTCATATCCTTCCTTTGCTATTTCGCTTTACGTATTAACAAAACGTACATTGACTCCCTGAAAGTCCGCCACCAAAACCGTATTCTCCTTGATGAACTCAGGGACCAAAAGGAAGAAGCTGAAAGGGCCAACCAGTCAAAATCAAAGTTTCTAGCAGCCGCAAGCCACGATTTGCGACAACCCTTGCATGCACTGAACCTCTACGCCTCGATTCTTGCAGGCAAAATCAGCGAAGCCAAAAATAAAAAACTTGTTGACCAAATAGTGCATTCAATAGATGCGCTTCAAAGCTTGTTCAATGCCTTGCTCGACATTTCCAAACTTGAAGCGGGCACACTCATCCCGGAACGCCGTAACTTTCGCTTACAACCCATTCTCAAACACATTGTTAGCGATTTTGATAACGATGCACTCGAAAAAGGTATTCAGCTCAGTGTTAACTGTGAGGATATTCTCTGTTATTCCGATGCTGCGATGATCGAACAGGTTGTAAGAAATTATCTTTCAAATGCCATACGCTACACCAAAGAAGGATCGATCTCAGTTGGCGCCAAACTGCAACAGGACACTATCCAGATTAGCGTGACAGATAGCGGAATAGGCATACCCACAGATCAGCTGGACGCAATTTACGATGAGTTTTATCAGCTCAGCAATCCAGAGCGTGATCGCAGTAAAGGCCTTGGCCTGGGCCTTGCCATTGTGCAGCGTATTTCTCGACTACTCGGTCATAAAATCTCAGTTGAATCGAATTGCGGAAAAGGCTCTACATTTTCAATATTCGCTCCAGCAGGGTCCGCCACCTCTTTTACCGACTTACCGAAAACTTCCAATGAATGGGTGCAAGGCAAGGTAGACACTCAGCTCAATATCGTTGTGATTGATGATGATGTAGACGTTCGGGAAAGCACTGCGGAGCTGTTTACGAGCTGGGGATGCACGGTTTTCGCGGGGTCAACACCACAAGATGTATTGGAAAAGCTCAATACGCAACATGCCAAGCCCGATGCAATTATTGCCGACTATCGTTTGCGAGGAGGCCGCACTGGAATCGGCGCGATCGATTTGATTAAAGCTCAATATTCAGAAGAAATTCCCGCGTTGATCATTACGGGAGATACAGCCTCAGAACCCTTGCGTGCGATTCAAAGCAGCGGCATTCCACTGCTTAACAAACCTGTTTCACCCGCTAAATTTCGCTTGTTTCTGAATAGCGTTTTGCCCGAGCAACCCTGAGCCCTGCTCAACCGGTTTCGACGAGGCCCAGTTTTTCGGCCTTCAGAACTGCCTGTGTACGATTCGTCACTTCGAGGGTACGCATGATATTCGTGATGTGCATTTTTACGGTTGCTTCAGCAAGCTCAAGATCACCCGCAATTTCCTTGTTTGACATGCCTTTCGCCATCAAGGAAATTACATCGATTTGACGCTCTGTCAAACCCGCATCCTTGCCAGCCCCATTCAGGCTGCCTTCTTGCAGGAAAACCGGTGGCAGATAAATATTGCCGCTGAGCACCAGGCGAATGGCGTTAATCACAGCAGAACTCGAAGAGTCCTTGTGGATAAAGCCCATAGCGCCATTATCCAGCGCGGCCTTGATATCGGTCCGGCTCTGAGACGCACTCAGGATAACAACCGGAATCAGGGGGAAATGGCTGACTACGCTTTTCAGCGTCGACATTCCATCGTTGCCGGGTATTTTTAAATCCAGAAGTACCAGATCGATTTGTGGATTATTCTTGATACACTCCTGAGCAGTATCGCTGTCACTTGCTTCATAAATAACAAGCTTTTCTGAACTGCCTTCGTTTTCAAGACCTTCTTCGAGAACATAACGCATACCTTCTCGAAACAGTTTGTGATCATCTACCAATAGTATGTGCATAGCTACCCTACTTTGCTCAATTCCATTGAACAACTGTTGTTGTGATATCTCTCAGTTATTGATACTTCTTCTGTTTGATAATTATCCAAACATCCCGGAGAGCTCAGGCAAGCTCAACGCTGGGCCAATGCCCCGGAATGAAGAATACGCATCTTCTCTGGATGCACCGCTCACATTGTCCCCTCTTATTATTAGCCAGGCAATAAGCAAGCGCCAGGTACTATTACCTGGTTTTAATTACAAAAGCTACTCAATTTCGATCAAGTGGTACTTTTTCTTGCCCAATTTTACAAGATAGTAACGGCCGAAGAGTGATTTCTCTTCAGCGAGGGCAGCTGTAGTATCCACCATTTCATCTGCTGAAATCGCCTTGTTGTTCACAAGTAACGCGGAACGATTTACCGCATCCTTAACTTGCTTACCGGAACCGACCATCCCGGCGTCCACCAACCACTGGCTTAACGATTTCTCTGAAAGCGCAGATCGAGCCAACACAGTTGATGGCAAGCCATCCAACATGAGTTGTGCAAAATCCCCTTCGCTCAACTGATCAATTGATCCGGAAAAAAGCACTTCGGTAATGCGTTGCGCCGCTTCGAGACCTGCCTGGCCGTGGATCATTGCGGTCATTTCCGTTGCCAGCACAGATTGTGCCTGAGGACGACCTTGCGCACTTTGATCCTGCTCTTCAATTTCAGCAATGCGCTCTACACTCAGAAAAGTAAAGTAGCGCAAGAATTTATAGACATCGGCATCGGCGGTATTCAGCCAAAACTGGTAAAAGGCGTAGGGAGACGTCTTATTTTCATCCAACCAAATGGTGCCACTCTCGGTTTTTCCGAATTTACTGCCATCCGCCTTGGTGACTAACGGCAGTGTCAAACCATAGACCTGGCCGCCATAAAGCCGTTTCGCGAGATCCACCCCACCCACAATATTACCCCATTGGTCAGAGCCACCTATCTGCAGGCTACAGCCATGAGCTTTGAAAAGTTCAGCGAAATCAAGGGATTGCAATATCATGTAGCTGAATTCAGTAAACGAAATACCCGAGCCTTCGCGCTCGATACGCTGCTTGACCGACTCTTTTTGCACCATATTATTGACAGAGAAATGCTTGCCCACATCTCTCAGAAAACTGAGGACATCCATTTTGCCCACCCAGTCGAGGTTATTCACAACCTTCGCGGGGTTGGCCTGCGCATCGAAATCCAGGAAGCGACTCACCTGTTTGCGCAAACTATCGACCCAGGCGTGAACGGTCTCTTCTGTATTTAACTGACGCTCTTGCGCCTTGAAGCTTGGGTCTCCGATCAAGCCCGTCGCGCCCCCGACTAATGCAATGGGCGTATGGCCGGCTAACTGGAAGCGCTTGAGTGTCAACAGCGGCACCAGGCTACCGATATGTAAACTGTCTGCGGTTGGGTCGAAACCACAATATAGCGTGCGTGGCGAAGCAAGCCACGCCTCGAGCTGATCTTCTCCCGTCATTTGCGCCACCAAGCCCCTAGCGCGCAAATCCTTAAGTAAGTTTGTATCGACCTCTGACATTTTCTGACCTGTTAACGCTTTTATAACGAGGCGGGAACAATACAGAAATTCGAAGTCGAATCAAATACTTCGTAGAAAATTCAAATAATTGCTAAATTAAAGAGGTACGAGGTGAAAAGCTCCGGCTTTTCTGTTATAAATTTGACGTTTAAGCCCGAGAGCTGCGGAAATTTTTAAAAAAGTGAAGCAAGCCACTAAAAACAAAAGAAAAAATACCTTGTTGAGGCATATGGGATCTTTCCCCAAAAGTCATGCAATTGCAGTGGGACTTTTGAGTTGTGCGCTCGGCTCGCTGGCTATTTTCCCCAGCAACCCCGCCTCCGCCAAATTGCAGGTTCGCAAACTGGACCTCGCTGTCGAAGCACAGCCCTTACCTCCCACGGAAGAGGAATGGCATGCCACAAGCACCTTCGAGACTCCTTCCGAGAAGCTGTATACCGCAACCGTGCGCTCTGGCGACACGCTATCCGGCTTATTCAAACAAGCAGGCCTGAGTGATCGACACATGATGGCGTTGTTGCAGGGGCACGTGGAAAGCAAACGGCTAACCCGGCTGTATCCCGGCCACACTCTGACTTTTAGCCTGAACGAAGAACAGCAACTACAACGCCTCGAATACCGCAGCGACAAACTGAACAGCTTCAGTTTCACTCGCGCAGAACAAGGCTATGAATTTGAAGAAAGCCAACGCTCTCCTGACATTCAATACGCGGTACGCAGCGCGACAATCGAGCAGTCCCTGTTTTTATCCGGTAAAAAAGCAGACATGGATGACAAACTCCTTATGGAGCTGGCAAATATTTTTGGTTGGGATATCGATTTTGCGCTGGATATACGTGAAGGCGATTCTTTTAAACTGTTATATGAAGAAGCGTTTCTGGATGGCGAGAAAATCAGGAATGGCAACATTCTGGCTGCCGAGTTTGTTAACCAGAAAGAACGCTACCGCGCCGTTCGCTATGTCGACCAAAATGGTGATGCACAATATTACACACCCACGGGCGACACGATGCGCAAGGAGTTTTTGCGCACACCAATCGACTTCGCAAGAATTAGCTCGCACTTTAATTTACGCCGTAAGCATCCAGTCCTGAATAAGATTCGCGCGCACAAAGGCACCGATTATGCCGCTGCCCACGGCACGCCTATCAAAGCAACGGGAGATGGCAAGGTGGTTTTTGCCGGGCGAAAAGGCGGCTATGGCAATGTTGTCATTATTCAGCATGGACAAACCTATAAAACGCTCTATGCGCATATCAGTAAATTCCGCAAAGGTATTCGCAGTGGCGTACGCGTGAAACAAGGTCAGGTCATTGCTTACGTTGGCTCGACCGGGTTGGCGACAGGACCACACTTGCACTACGAGTTCTATGTCAATGGCGCTGTTCGCAACCCGGTTCGGGTGGCTCTACCCAAGGCGAAATCGATTCAAGAGTCTGAAATGGCTCGTTTTCTTGAGCAGACCCAGTCACTGATGGCAGAACTCGATAACCAAACGAGCCCAACCAAACTCGCCAGCGCCGACACCAGTCACTCTGCGTCTCTCTAAGTATGAACCCGGCACCTCTTGAGGGGCTTTACATCGGTCTTATGTCAGGTACAAGCCTGAATAGCATCGACTGTGGCCTATTCGAGATCGAGAATAATCACATTTCACAGCGTGCCGGCCTGGAGTACCCTCTTAACCGCGATTTACGCTCCTCTTTGCTTGATCTCTGTGAGGCTCGCGCCGACTTACTGCACCACCTCGCGCTTGCAGACAGGCAATTGGCTCTCTCCTTTGCCGAAGCCGTCAGGCACTTACTCGAGCAACAAAATCTGAAGCCCTCGGAGATCATTGCCATTGGCAGCCACGGGCAGACGGTCCGCCATTCTCCGGATAACGGTTCCGCAAGCAGCTACACGGTCCAAATTGGCGACCCGAATACAATTGTCGCAGAAACAGGTATTACCACTGTGGCCGACTTCAGGCGTCGAGATATCGCGTTAGGCGGGCAAGGTGCTCCTCTGGCGCCAGCTTTTCACCAATTCGCATTTGCCAGTCCCGAATCTGAGCGCGGCATCATTAATATTGGCGGCATGGCCAATGTGAGCTGTCTAAAAAAGGATGGGGGCATCCTGGGCTTTGATACCGGACCAGGCAATGTTCTGATGGATGCCTGGATCGGCCTGCACAAAAAAGCAGCGTTCGATAAAAATGGTGAATGGGCTGCAAGCGGGACCGTAATACCGCAGGTTCTTGAAACGCTCCTGGCGGAGCCCTGGTTGGCATCGCCGCCCCCTAAAAGCACAGGCCGCGAGCTGTTTGGCATGGCCTGGCTGGAAACACAGCTGGCAAAGCAACAAACCATGCCCCATCAAACCAAGTCCCATCAAACCAAGCCCCACCAAACCAAGTCTCACCAAAACATGCCCCCTGCAGATATTATGGCCACCCTTTTGCGTTTCACGGCTCAAACAATCGCCCAACACTGCGCACAATACTGCCCCGGCCTTGAGGAGGTCTTCGTATGCGGTGGAGGCGCGCACAATCGCGTGCTGTGCGAACAACTCTCAGAGCAACTGAACTTGCCCGTTTCGACAACCGAAATACTTGGTATTGAACCTGACTGGGTGGAGGCGGCCACTTTTGCATGGCTAGCAAATCAGGCTTTGATGAAAAATAAACTAAATTGGTCAAACATCACCGGCGCAGGCACACCTGCTGTTTACGGTGGGATCTACCATGCGTAATGAATTGAATTATGCAAATCAACGCATGCATTAATCGCAAGCAAGGAAAAACACACGACAAGCGAGAGGCTTACAAAAACAAATTTTTATGTATACTGAGTTTGTGAATACCGTTCCTCTTCATAGGGATGTCTTCGCAAACATGATTCTTGAGGGGGCTATGCCCCCTTTTTTATTGGCCTCCAGCGCTGTTTTCTATTTTTTTCCCTGTTCTTCATCACAAAAAAGTCAGACGTTTTTACCGTTCGGCTAAAATCAACATCTCGGATTTTTTTAATTTTTTCGTCGATTTGCACGTCACAAAGAGCCGGAATTTATTTTTTTTAAGTCTTTTTTAGAATATTAAAAATTTTATTATTCCAATAAAGATATAAAAATTTAAAAAAAATGACAAATTGACCACACCATATTCCCTATTCTTGTCGTCAATTTCATCTGTCTACTCCCCTGTAGATCAGGCTGTTTCTGGGTCTTCCTCTATAACGTTGCGGGAATACATCAAAACTAATAACCAATAGAGATATAAAAAGTTTGTTTTTATGCTTTTAATGGCATAAGGCTGCGGGCTCCCTATGCTTAAGCCTGTATTTGCATGCGGGCGGCCTCATCACTAACATCGGGCAACCTGGTTAAGATCCAAACATATAAAAAATAATTTGGATATAAAAATAATAAGACCAGTTGCTCGAGAATGAGAGGTCACATGAAATGAAAATGAGTAAGCGACTTGTTTCTACTGTTGTCTCCTTGCTTGCTGCCACAGGCTTAGTATCCACCGCCGAAGTCATTGCCAATGATGGCTTTAACTACATCTGGCTAGAAGCCGAATCTGGCGCCGAATACAGCCCCATAGTTGTAAAAAGCCACCCGGATGCTTCCCAAAAAATAGCGCTCGCACCATGGCAATGGAACGACGATGGCTATATCGAATTTGAAGTCAATGCGCCCGAAAGTGGCGAATATCAGCTGTGGGCCCGCATGTCGACGCCCTGGCAGTGGATAAGCCCCTATACCGTCGTCCTCGATGGAAACGAGCAAAACTGGCAACAGATCTCATCCGAAAACACTTACGACGGTAGCGGTTTCGCAACGCTCGAGTGGCACAATGCCGGCGATAGCCTGTCCCTTTCCGCAGGAACACACACCCTGCGCCTCGAACAGAATGAGGGCGGTGTGCGCTTGTGGATAGATAAAATCATGCTCACAACAAATAGCAGCTATGTGCCGACAGGGCTCGGCGAAGCTGAAACCCTGAGCTATCCCGCCAATAGCTGGAAGGCAAATACCGTACAACAAAATGGCAAGCTTTCAGTTAGCGGCCCAAACCTTGTCAACCAGCAAGGTCAGGCAATCCAACTGCAAGGCGTGGCTACCCACGGTTTACAATGGTTCCCCATTGTCGATGACGCAACCATACCCAACCTTGCGCAACACCTCGGCGTAGAATTTGTTCGGCTCGCGATGTATATCGAAGATTTTCGCGATGATGGTGACTACTGGGGCGGCTACATGGCCGAACCGGAAATGATGATGGAACTCACTCGCTCAGCCATCGACGATGCCGTCAACGCCGGTATCTATGTAATTGTCGATTGGCACATCCACAACGACCCTTCGAAATTTACAGAAGAAGCAATAGAGTTCTTCGACATCATCTCACGTGATTACGGACATCTACCCAATGTCATCTACGAAATCGCGAATGAAATAGAACCAGAATCTATTGGCTGGGATGTCGTAAAAGACTACGCCAATCAGGTGATTCCGGTTATTCGTGCTAACGACCCAGACAATATCATTATTGTGGGTAACCCCACATGGAGCCAGCGCGTAGACCTTGTTGCTCAAGACCCCCTGAACTACAGCAACCTGATGTATGCCTTTCACTACTACGCAGGCTCTCACCCATTTGAGCAGATGTCGGCCCGAGTTTCCGATGCAATGGCGCAAGGCCTGGCAATTTTCGTTTCTGAGTGGGGCACTTCAAGCTATGACGTGAGTTCTTCCAATTTCGCGATTGCGGAACAATGGATGAACTTTATGAATCAAAACAAAATCTCCTGGTCTGCATGGTCTATGAGCCCTCGCGATGACGCCTCTTCCATGTTGTTACCCAGAGCCAATATGGCTGGCCCCTGGGTTGATAACGATTATTCCGAAACAGGCCTGTGGTTCAAGCAATGGTTCGACGCCCCCAATGGCGCTAACCCTTCATCGAGCTCATCTTCAAGTAGCAGTAGTTCTAGCGCGAGCAGTTCCAGCGGTTCAAGCTCCAGTAGTTCTAGTTCTAGCTCCAGTAGCTCCAGCTCAAGCAGCACCAGTTCAAGCAGTTCCAGCGCCAGTAGTTCAAGCAGCTCTTCAAGCTCGAGCTCAAGCAGTTCAAGTTCCAGCTCATCTGGAAATAGTGCAAGCTCCTCCTCGAGCTCATCAGCTGCGAGTAGCTCCAGTAGCAGTAGCTCATCAAGCAGCTCAAGCTCCTCTTCTAGCACCTCCAGTACCAGCAGCTCAAGCTCTGGCGGCTCAGGTAAACTGAGCTGTATTATCGAACGCGAAGACATATGGGGAACAGGTTTTGTCACCCATATGAAAATCAAAAACAACGGCATAACAGCAGTGAATAGCTGGTCGTTCACAATAAACCTGGGAAGCGGCGAAAGCCTGTCATCCGGTTGGAATGCAGTGCTCAACGCAACAGGTAACAAAATTAGTGCTCATAATTATCCCTATAACGGCACTATCCCACCTGGACAGTCGATAACATTCGGCCTTCAGGGGCGTCACGGTGGAGTCCACCAGACGCCAACTTGTCAGTAAGAGGTTAGATGTATCAGCGCTCACAAAATGCATATGATTTGCATAACCCTATGAAGAGACGAACCAGAGCGTTTAAAAACAACAATTAGCGATACGCTAGCCTTATAACCGAACCCTGCCACTGGCAGGGTTTTTTTTATGCACGGTAGCTAAAGCTGACAAAATCGCGTGTACAGAAGAGCCCTCTTGCGGTAAGCTTTTAGGCTCCCAAAAATAAATTAAAAAAATATAATATGCTGTCGCCTATGCATTTTTTCAGAGCGGGATTTCAATTCTCTCAAGGATGCCGGCCCTTCAATTTAATTTGCTGTGCCTCATTATTTTTAACTCTATTCTCTGCAACAATTTCTGCAGGGCCCGGCTCACTTCGTTTTGAGCACATCATTACCGAGCAAAATCTTCCGATTGCCGAAACTAATGTTATTTTTCAGGATAGCGAAGGTTACATGTGGTTCGGTGGCAGTAATGGGCTTGCAAAATTCAATGGTCATACTTTTACTGTTTACCATCACGACGCAAACGACAAACGTAGTATTAGCCACAACAACATCTGGAAAATTATCGAAGACAGGAAGAAAAATCTCTGGGTCGCGACGCCAAACGGTTTAAATCTTTACATACGCGACTCCGATGATTTTGAAACATTTACCGAAGTCGAAGGCGAACTCAATGCCAGCAGCAATGACGTATTTACAATTTATGAGGACTCCCAGGGTACTTTCTGGTTGGGGACGCGTGTTGGCCTTCAATATTTCGATTATGAGACAAAAAAAATCCACACCTTTCCACCGGGAAACAAACTCGCTTCTGAATACGAACGATTAAACGTCACCAGCATTTTTGAAGATCGTTCAGGCAACTTATGGATTGGCACCGATGGGCACGGGCTGAAACGACTCAATCGCGAAACGCATACGCTGGAAAACTACGCTCTGGGTAGTGACAAAATTGTACTGCGCGGCATCAGCGATATTGTGCAAGAAAAATCCGGTGACTTGTGGTTAGCAACTATTGACGGGCTTTACCGTTACAACATTGAAACAAACCAATACAAACACTATACCCATAACCCTGATAACCCCGACAGTTTGAGTAGTAGCCGACTTTGGCGCCTATATCTGGATAGCCGCGATAAATTATGGGTTGCAACCGACCAGGGAGGTTTAAACGAATACAATCGCGAATCAGACGGTTTTACCTATTACCTGCACACCCCTTACAACAGCTCCAGTATCAATAGCAATCAAGTACGCGACGTACTGGAAGATAGTAATGGCAACTATTGGGTCGCCCTGTTCCCCTCCGGTGTTGATTACATTAACCGCTCTACCTCAGCCTTTGAAATTTTACGCAACGAACCCACCAAAAAAAATTCACTTAATCACAATGCAATTACGGCGATTCATCCTTACAAGGATGACTTGATTTGGGTTGGAACTGAAGGCGGACTGAACTTATATGATCGCAAAAAAAATACCTTTGAACATTTTGTCCATGATGCCAGCGACGCCAACAGTCTGGGAGCCAATGCAGTATTAGCAATCGAGGAAGATATAAACGGCGATTTCTGGTTTGGTACCTGGTCAGGGGGCTTGAATAAATTCAACCCTGAAACCGGTGATTTCACGCGATTCAGGCCTGAAGAAGGCAACGACAATACGATTTCGGGCATGCACGTTTGGACACTGCTATCGGATAGTCGCGGTCAGCTTTGGATCGGCACCCAGGAAGGCTTCATCAATCGCTACGACCCAAAAACCGGAAAGTTTTCACAATTTAAATCAGACCCGAGCAACCCGAATGGTTTAGGACAGCAATTTATTCGCACAATATTCGAAGACAGTTCGGGTACTGTCTGGATCGGTACACTTGTTGGTTTGAATCGCTATCATCGTGAATCCAACACTTTTTCACGTTATTTAAACAGCCCCAACAACCCCTACTCCATCGTAAACAACTATGTGATTGCGATTTTCGAAGATTCCAAAAAGCGACTCTGGTTGGGCACCCAGGGTGGTTTGAGCTTGCTGGACAAAACCACCGGCCGATTTAAAAATTACACGGTTGAAGATGGCTTACCCAACAATACGGTTTCAAGTATTCAGGAAGATACCAATGGGCGTCTGTGGTTATCCACCTTAAATGGGGTTAGTCGCTTTGATCCTGAAACCGAGCACTTTTTAAATTATTACTATGTCAATGGGTTGGCCGGCAACATCATGAATAAAAACGCCACCTACTTTAACGAAGACGGTGAATTATTTGTCGGCAGCACCCAGGGTATTACCATTATCAAACCCAATACCATTATTGAAAACACACATGTTCCCCCCCTGCAGATTACCGATTTTAAAATTTACAATGAAAGTGTTCGCCCCGGAGACAGTTTTAACATCCTCGAAAAAGATATAAGCCGAACAAAAAAAATTACTTTGAATCATGACCACTCAATGTTCACTGTGGACTTTGCCGCGCTAAATTTCCAAAGCCCCGAACTAAACCAGTACAAATATATGCTGGAGGGTTTTGACCAAGGCTGGGTCGATGCGGGAAACAAACACACGGCCACCTACACCAATCTCAATTACGGCACCTATACATTTAAATTTATCGGGTCAAATAACGACGGCCTGTGGGCGAGTAACCCCGTTGAACTGGAAATAAAAATTCTCCCTTCTCCATGGGAAACACCTTCAGCAAAAATTGGTTACGCCTTAACGATCGCTTTTCTTATTTGGCAGTTTTTGCGTAGCCAGAAAAAGAAACTCGCTCTTGAGCAGGAAAAGGAACAGGTTAATCGCCTCAAGTCCATCGACAAAATCAAGGATGAGTTTCTCGCAAACACGTCACACGAGCTGCGCACCCCCTTAAACGGCATTATTGGCTTAACCGAAGTTCTCATTGATGACACCACCGGACAAATCAGTGAGCTGGCTCGCCATCAATTAAAAACTATTGCTGCCAGTGGCCGCCGACTATCAAGCCTGATTAATGACATTCTGGACTTTTCAAAAATCAAAAGCGATGGCCTGAAGCTGGAACTGCAACCCCTTGATTTCAACGCTATCTGTCGCAGTGTCATTATGATGACCTCGCCCCTCGCGGATCGAAAGAACATTCAAATTATTAACGAGATTCCAGAAGATTTACCGGCAGTCATTGCAGACGAAGATCGCTTGCAACAAATTCTCTATAACCTCATCGGCAATGCCATTAAATTTACTGATAGCGGCTATATTCGTGTCTATGCACGTGCCGATGAAACGTGGGTGACAGTTTCTATTGAAGATTCGGGGATTGGCATCTCTGAAGAAGAGCAAGCACGCATCTTCGATTCCTTCAGTCAGGCACACGGTAGTGCCGCGCGCGAATATGAAGGCACAGGTCTCGGACTTTCAGTTGCCAAAAACCTGGTTGAACTTCACCAGGGAGAAATTTCTGTTGTATCTGAACCCGGCAAAGGCTCAACGTTTAATTTCACGCTCCCCATTTCCGAAGAGCAACCGCAAGCTGACCGCGTCAACCAAGGTTCTGATCGTATCAACAAAGTCATTGAGATTGTGAATTCCGGCGAGGAAGAAGAAGTTGTTATCGAATCCCCCAACCTCGAAGCCAAACAGTTTCATATTCTGGTTGTGGATGATGACGAAATTAACCGTCAGGTCCTACTGTCGCAACTTTCGCTGCATCATTACAAATTAAGTGAAGCGGCGAGCGGCGATGAAGCGATAACTAAAATATTTGCCGAAGACAGTGACATTGATCTGATCTTGCTGGATGTGATGATGCCAAAAATGACAGGCTACGAGGCCGCACGCATCATCCGCGAGCAAAAATCTGTTCACGATTTACCGATTATTTTTATTACTGCCAAGCATTTAACTGCTGACCTTGCCGAAGCCTTTATGAGTGGGGGGAACGACTTCCTGGTAAAACCGGTCTCGAAAAACGAATTGCTCACGCGCACCAAGACACATTTACAACTTCTCGATTTCACACGCAACCTCGAAGAGATTGTGGAAGAGCGAACCGGCACATTGAAGGAAGCCCACAATGAACTGGAAAGGCTGGACAACATCGTCAAGCTGGTCAATCGTGAAACCACACTCGAAGGCCTCTCCGAGGTTTTACTGGAAGAGTCGCTGCACTTTTTCGAACAATCCAGCCATGCCGCTTTCTGGCTCTGCCATGAAGACAAGGAAGAGCTGGATTTGATTGCGCAGAAAGACAAGACAGAAAATATTTTGCACTTTAAACCACAGCTCTCGGCCAACAACATTGAAAAACTGTGGCAAACAAATAATGAAGGCAACGAAGCTGAAGTTGTTGTGCTACCTAAAAAATTCCACAACGAAGTTCTCAACAAGGCTGAAGACGCGCCCGGCTTGATTGCCATGTTCATTCGCAAAAACGAAAAAATTGCCGGCTTGCTTTTGCTGTGCAGTGAAGAAGACAACTTCGGTGAGTGCGATACACATAAACTTTCTCGCCTTCACAGTCATGCCGTTTCTGCGGTATCCAAAGCGCGGATTCTTGAATCCTTGCAAAAACAAAACGTGCTTCTCGAAGAAGCCAGTTATACCGACCAACTCACCAACTTACGAAATCGCCGTTTCTTTGTTGAACGTATTTACGGCGATATTAATGACAGTAACGAGCGCTACGCTGCTCATACTTCGGCTACCTCCTATCCGCGTGATGCCGATGTTTTATTTATGCTACTGGACATTGATAATTTCAAGGACATCAATGACAACTACGGCCATAAAGCCGGCGATATCATCCTTGAACAATTTGGCAAACTTTTGCACAAGGTCTTCTCCACGGAAGATTATATTATTCGCTGGGGTGGCGAAGAATTTATGGTTGTGATTCGCCAATGTGGCCGCGATAAGGCCGGCATGTTGTCCGAGCGATTCCAGGAGGCCTTACGCAACCACACTTTCGATCTCGGCGATGGGCGCCAGATCAAGAAAACCTGTTCAATCGGTTTTTCCTACTACCCGTTCTACCAGGATTTTCCTGGTGCTTTCACCTGGGAGCAGGTCGTCGATATTGCTGATAAAAGTTTGTACATTGCCAAAAACTCCGGCAGAAATGTCTGGCTCGGGATATACGGCCGCGCCGGGGGCAGCAAGAAGCTCAGCTTCAAGGAATTGTCCGAGACACCCGAACGCAGTGCCAAAAACCGCAGTTTGGTGGTCCAAACTTCGGTGACCTCGAAAGAAAAGATTGTCTGGTCAAACCAAAACCAGAACACCTGAAATTGGGGAAATACGGGCTCGAAAGTCAGACCGACTAGCGATACCGTAAACATTACCCCCTGAAACCAGACAGTATCGCGACATTTAACGTAATACTGTCTGGCAAGTTCTGGTAGCATTAGGCTCTCGCAGGAAAGTAAGCATGTTTGCGATTTAAATAACGATAAAGGTGGCCCGAGCCACTCAGAGGAAGTAGAGATGTCTGAGACTAACACTATTCGGCTGGAACAGCCTTCCAGACCCCAATTTGAAAATTCCATGGGCGATTACAATGGCTCATGGATTACCGACTACGCCTGGATTAGCGGCGTAGCCGGTGCCGTGATGACCTTCATTCTCGCGGCCTGGTACAACGCCACACAAGCCTTACAAAAGGGCTTGTATGTGTTTGGCTTTCAACTGACTGACAATCGCACAGAAGGCTTGATTGCCGCCCTGTTAATCATCACTTTCACCATGGTGGCCGTCGAAGCATTGCGCCTGTGGTTGCGCGACAAAGCGAATTTTTTCTCCATCCACCCGAAGATCAAAGCGGGCCACTACTTCAGCTTCCTGCTCGAATGTTTTGGTAACTACCTGCTGTACCTCATTTTGCTGACATTGGTTATCCAGTTTTATCACAGCGCCAACGAGTACGGTTATATTCGCAAACACGCTTATTACCAGCCCTGGTTTCAATTTCTGAATCTGGTTTGGTGGGGCTATATCTACGTGGGCTTCCCTTATGCCCTTCTCACCCGCGGCTTTAAATATGACACCAAAGGCGATGCTTTTGAGTATGCCTATTATTGCCAGCGTCTGATTCTCTGGCCTGTTGGCAAGGTTCTGGGAAAGCTGGAGAACAAATATCAGCTCGGTGAAATTGATAAAAAAATCACCCGCGGCCTGTTGGTAAAGCTGTTTTTCACACCGATTATGACGGTGTTCTTTTTCAATAATTTCCCCCATTTCTCTAACAATATTGGTTATGTCTTTGGGGATTTGTTTGGTAATGCCGGGCTCTGGTCAAAAGTTGCAGCCGGCAACTACACCAACTCAATGCTCAACAATGACCTTTACAATATTTCAACATCACTGATTTTTTCGATTGATGTTGCCCTGGCCTGGTGTGGCTATGTCATTTCATCGCGCTGGGTCGACAACCAAACCATTTCCGCCGAACCCACAACACTGGGCTGGATGGTCTGCCTTCTGTGTTATCCGCCTGTTCAAGTGGCAACTGGCTGGCTGTATTCGCCTCCAGGCGAAAAAGAAGCGATTTACATGTTCGACGTGCAATGGATCATCACCATATTCCTGGTTTTGATGATCGCCAGTTACACCGTCTACATGTTAGCCACCCTCTGGTTCGGCACGCGCTTTTCCAATTTGACCCACCGCGGCATTATCCGCAAAGGCCCTTTTGCCATCGTCAGGCACCCGGCGTATGCCTCCAAGAACTTCGCCTGGTGGTGCATCATGTTCCCGGCAATTATCTATAACGCCATCGACAATCACTTTTTGCCCGCCGTCTTGCAGTTCCTCGGGTTAGTACTCATGACTTATCTCTACTACTGGCGCGCGATTACCGAAGAACGACATTTGAGTTGCGACCCGGCCTATCATGATTACTGCAAGCATGTGCGATACCGTTTTATTCCAGGCGTAATTTAGGTCAACGCGGCACGTACCTGAAATTCCGGCCCTAAACTTAAACTCAATGTGTTCAGGGCCTATGGAAATACCCGCATAAACGGTGACGTTTGCATCCAAAAAGCAGAAACAGGCTAGAAAACGTTACTGCGTTTTCTAGCCTGATTGTTATAAGAGTCTGCTACGGGTTCTTCGCCTGTTGCTCGACCAGATCATGCACTTCATTCAAATATTCAACCGACATTTCAGACCACTTTTCAAATAACATTCGAAAATAGCGGTAATTGGTTGCGCGGTTTGCAACGATTGGACTGCCTATATTTTCACGTGTAACCCGACGATCAATTACGCGCATAAAAGCCTCGCCGCTTGGCGAACTAAAGGTCAAATGCAGCTTTGCATGGCCAGCATTGCGAATAATAACTTGCTTAATACCAGGCTCATTGGGCGCGTAGATATTCAACTCAATAATTTTAGGCGTCAAAATTAACGTGCTGGCTGATTTCTCGTTGCTCACGTGCCAGCCACTTTCACTTAAATCCTCCGTCAACGCTTTTTTTAAAGCAGTTCCATATTTGTCGAAAATCCGCTCTTCATAATTGCTGCTGGTTCTTCCGCGGTAATCACGCAACCAATCCCTGGAAAAAGCAACCTCAACATCGTCGATGTAAACATGCTTTGTTGTCGGAATTGAAAACTCCGAAGCCAGATAAAACTCGTCGAAATCCGGTGTGGCCATCGCAGGCAGGTCTTGATTGACTTGTGCCTGGAGAGGCAGTGCCAGCACCAGGGCGGCAATACTAACTAAATACTTGTTCATACACTTCTCCTGTTTTCATTAAACGGTTTGGGCACATTGTTTGCGGTATTCACCGGGTGTAACACCCTGATATTTTCTAAACACTTTGTAAAAAGAGTTGCGATTATTAAAGCCTGCCAAATAGGCAATGTCGGTAATACTGTAATTATCAGGATAGTTTTCCATCAATCGCACCGCTTCCTTGTAGCGCAAGTGATTAAGAAAATCGTAAAAGCTGGTTTCCAGATGGATATTTAACAACTCTGATAGTTGGTGTGTGGTGACGCCCAATAGCGCGGCTAATTTTGATAAGGATATTTCAGCGTCTAAATGCGGTTTGTGCTGATCAATGAGAGCATTCAGTTTTTCGGCCAATTCAATGGCTGCCTCTGCCGATAATTCGACATAACGCAATTTTTGCTCATGCGCCTCTTCATCCTCCTGACTGGATTCAGGCCCCGGCTCAGATTCAAAAGCATTCGGCTGCACCAATAAAAAAATACAAATCGTGCTCAGGTACAAACAAAAGCCACAGGCGGTGGTGGAAACAAAATAGAAGTTAAGGGTAAGGCCGTAATGGATAGCAAACATCAACGCCAGATCGTAGAGCGCGAGTACAAAAAGCCCTGCAACCAGATAAAGCATCCAGTAATAGGCAGAGTTACGAAACTCCTTCCCGAGCATCAGTAAACGCTGACGATGCTGGTAGACCAGACGTAATGTGAGCAAGAGATACAGGGACAACTGCGAGAGCAGCAAAAACAGATAATAATCAAATACCCAGCCATCCATGTGGAAAAAATGCGCAGCGGCAAAGAGGGCGAAAGGTAAAAAGTGCACCAAAGGTAGATAGGTATGGGGCTGCCGACGCAAAACATTATTTATCAAAATCAACATCAGCGGGCCGTAACACCAGCTAATGGTGCTTGCCACAGAATCCAGCAGCTCCACCGCTTCATTCATCACCAGGCCGAGATAGCCATTGAGCGGCACGAAGAGTAACACCGCGAGAAAAACCAGCAGGCTCAGACGCGCACCTCTCGGTCCGGGTTTGTTCACGAGCATATTCAAACACGTCCACAAGCCGAGGCTAAAGGAGAAGACATACAGTAATTTCAGAATTTCGCGATAATTGTCTACATTATCCATTGAGATTCAGTGCCCATTGCGATTCAGTGCCCATTGAGATTCAGTTGCTCACTCTTTCGACAAAAAATGATGTACCTATGATTCTATTCTCGATCTCTTTGACTGTCTTCATGTGTACTTCGGTGGAAAATGACGGCTAAGCAAATCAAAGATTTGCCAAATAATTGTGAATAAACAGAGCCTAAGCTAACGGGGAAAAGCTCGAGCTGGAACGCGATTTCGCACTTTTGTGAATCGGCTCAAAAACCGAAAAAGCGGCCTTTTTGCTATCTTTGGGAATAACAATGTATTGTTTTTATTACTTTTGGTAGCTAGCCCTCCACAAATACTTTATAAAAATCGCTTGAATATTGAACCCTAACCACAATATCGAAGATTTTCAGCGCATATCGCTGCAATTTTTCTTAATTTTAGACTACCCAAAATCGGTCACTCTGAAAGACCAGGACTCCAAATCGTTTTTAATCCTCCGAAAAGAAAAGTGGTTTCTTAGTGCAATGCCTTAATCCAGAATCTACGTCATATAACCAATTCAACTAAAACACCCTCTGTTCATTCCTATTAATTACTAATTGCTTCACCTAGAATGAGCTTGCCGAGTCTGATATCGAGCTGAACAGGGTATTCGAAACGGTGGAATAACAATAAAGAGCGCGCTGTGAAAACAGACGCCTCAACGAATACATAACGATAAACCTAATAAAAGGTACATCCCTATGAAGAGAAGTAAACTCAAGGCATTCCTTGGGGCGGCCACTTGTGCTGCATCCATGTTTGCCTCCACGGCGTTTGCTGATGTCCCAAAGCTTACGGTAAGTGGAAACCAGGTACTGAGCGGCGGCCAGGCAAAGAGCTTTGCCGGTAACAGCTTCTTCTGGTCCAACACAGGTTGGGAGCAGGAAAATCTGTACAACGCCGATGTCGTGAAATGGCTGAAAGACGATTGGAACGCCACAATCGTTCGCGCAGCCATGGGCGCTGATGAGGACGGAAGTTATATCGAAGATCCGAACGGCAACCAGGCGCGCGTTGAAACTGTGGTAAATGCGGCGATCGACAATGATATGTATGTCATCATCGATTTCCACTCGCATCACGCCGAAGATAAAAAAGCCGAAGCCATTGCGTTCTTTGAAGAGATGGCTGGGAAATACGGCGAATATAACAACGTAATTTACGAGATTTACAACGAACCTCTGCAAGTTAGCTGGAGTGGCGTAATCAAACCCTACGCCGAAGACGTCATCGCCGCTATCCGCGCGATTGACCCCGACAACCTGATTATCGTGGGTACCCCCACCTGGTCTCAGGATGTCGACGCAGCGTCACAAGACCCCATCACAAGTTACAGCAACATCGCCTATACCTTGCACTTTTACGCGGGCACTCACGGGCAGTGGCTACGGGATAAAGCCACCACAGCAATGAACAACGGTATCGCTTTGTTTGTAACGGAGTGGGGTGCAGTAAACGCAAACGGTGATGGTGCCGCCAACCAGGGCGAAACCAATAACTGGATGAACTTCCTCAAGCAAAACAACATCTCCCACTTGAACTGGGCGGTGAGCCGCAAGGAAGAGGGTTCTTCAATTCTGCAGCCAAATGCCAGCGTGTTTGGCAACTGGAGTAATTCAGATCTGACAGCGACAGGTCAGTTCGTGAAGGGCATTATTGAAACCTGGGGAACGACCATTGATACGAGCAGCAGCTCAAGCTCTTCGTCTAGCAGTTCCAGCTCGTCTTCCAGCGCTTCCAGTTCGGGCGGTCAACAATGTACTGAGCAATGTGTTTGGTGGAACGATGAACCTCGCCCATTGTGTTCAGATGACAATGTCGGTTGGAGCTGGGAAAACGGTTCAACCTGTATCGGTCGCAACCTCTGCGAGAGCAGCCAAAATGGTGGCGCCGGTGTCGTTAGTGACTGCGGTTCCTCAAGTTCGAGCAGCTCAAGCTCCTCATCAAGCAGCTCAAGCTCTTCTTCCAGCAGTTCCAGTTCATCTTCAAGCAGCTCCAGTAGCTCGTCTTCAAGCAGCTCCAGTAGCGCGTCTTCAAGCAGCGCAAGCTCAAGTGGCGGCTCCAGTGACTTACCCTACTCCAGCAATGGCGTCTCGATCACTGCGCAAACTGTAAGCTGGTCAACCGGTGCCATCAATATTTCCGGTGCATCCAGCGTAAACCTGTCCATGCAAGCAGTCGGAACGGGTGGAATGGAGAATGCTGACTACCTGAACATTTACTATGTTCTGGATGGCAATCAAGTGACGCTTTCCCAAAACACCAATGTGTTCTCCCAGAAAACAGTTTCCGCGAACAACCTGAGCGGAAGCACTCTGGAAATCATTGTTGAAGGTGCGACAAGCTGGGAAGATGAAACTTACACTGTTTCTAATATCAGCATCACGTCAAATGGATCCAGCTCAAGCAGTAGCTCTTCAAGTTCTTCAAGCTCAAGCAGCTCTTCGAGTTCTTCAAGCTCTTCCAGCTCGAGCTCTTCAAGCAGTTCGTCTTCGAGCAGCTCAAGTTCCAGCAGCAGCGCAAGCTCTTCTGGCGGCGGCAATAACTGTAGTGGTGTTAACGTGTATCCAAATTGGACCGCGAGAGATTGGGCCGGTGGTCAACCAAATCACGCTGAATCCGGTGATCAAATGGTTTATCAGAACACCCTGTATCGCGCGAACTGGTACACCAACTCCACACCAGGTAGCGATGCGTCCTGGACAAGCCTGGGTGCCTGTGGCGGAACCAGCTCTTCGAGCTCAAGTGCTTCATCCAGCTCTAGCAGCTCTTCTTCAAGCAGCTCTAGCAGCTCCAGCAGTGCTTCAAGTAGCTCTAGCAGTTCAAGCTCTTCAAGCTCCAGCAGCTCGTCCTCCGGTTCCGGCAGTGCCGTTGGCCTGGACAACCCTTTCGTAGGCGCTAACTGGTATATCGACCCGGTTTGGTCTGCAAAAGCCGCTGCTGAGCCTAACGGTAGCCTGATCGCCAACTACAACACTGCGGTGTGGATGGATCGCATCGGTGCAATCGAAGGTCCTGAAGACGGTTTTGGTCTGCGTGATCACCTCGATGAAGCGCTCGCTCAAGGTGCCAACCTGTTTATGTTCGTATTCTACGATTTGCCAAACCGTGACTGTGCGGCCCTCGCCTCTAACGGTGAACTGCGCATCTCTGAAGGTGGCTTCGATCGCTACGTAAACGAGTACACTGCACCCATCATCGAGATCTTGCGCGATCCTGCTTATGCAGATATCCGTATCGTTGCCATCGTAGAAGTGGATTCACTGCCTAACCTGGTAACCAACCTCGATGAGCCAGATTGTGCCGAAGCAAATGGCCCTGGCGGTTACCGCGACGGTATTACTCACGCACTCAACGAGTTGAGCTCTGTCCCCAACGTATACCCTTATCTGGATATCGCCCACTCCGGCTGGCTCGGATGGAGTGATAACTTCAGTGAAGGTGTTCAGTTGATTGGTGATGTCGTTGCCAATACTGATCGCGGCTGGGATTCGGTTGCAGGTTTCGCATCCAACTCTGCGAACTACACGCCCACCATTGAGCCTTACCTCACCAACCCGGATCTGCAAGTAGGCGGTGGTCAGGTGAAGAGTGCTGACTTCTACGAGTTCAACAACTACCTCGAAGAACTCAGCTTCGTACAGGCCTGGCGTGATGCCATGATTTCGCGCGGCGCACCTTCTACACTTGGAATGTTGATCGACACTGGCCGTAATGGTTGGGGTGGAGCAGACCGACCAACTGCGGAGTCCAGCAGCAACGATCTCGAAACGTACGTTAACGAGTCGCGTGTTGATCGTCGAGTACACCGTGGTAACTGGTGTAACCAACCTGGTGGTGTGGGCTATCGTCCAACCGCTGCACCGGAACCCGGCGTTGATGCTTACGTTTGGATTAAACCTCAAGGTGAATCAGATGGTGTCAGCACCCCTGACTTTGAGATAGACCCCAACGATCCAGCGAAACAACATGACCCAATGTGTAACCCCAACGAGCCTAACCGCTACAACAATGCAGTAGGCACTGGCGCCATGGACAATGCACCGCATGCCGGTCGCTGGTTCCCTGAAGCCTTTAACGTTCTCGTTGAAAAAGCCTACCCACCCTTATAAAAAAGGGATGTAAACAGGCAAATTGAAAGTCTGAATACCGCGGCCCTTAAGGGTCGCGGTTTTTTAGCAAGAAAAAGTACTTGCTTTTAGAGGTAACAAAGGAGAAGTACAATGTGCACAAGCACACTCAATTCAACGCACTTTTATAAGCGTCAGGCTGGTAAAGCTGAAAGGCCGGGAGGCTTGTTGTCTCGAGTTAAACAAGGATGGCTAATACCAAAATTCAGCTGTTGTTTTTTGCTGATCACAATCTGTATACCCACTTACGCCGATATTTATTTTTCAAGCCGGACAATCGGCCCCTCAACAAACATTTATGCCGTAAACGAAGACGGCGAACTAAAAAAAATTACCGATAACAGCGCCTGGATGGATACGCAAATGCATTTTTCTTCCACTGGCGAAGTTGTCTTTATGTCTAATCGTAAAAACGAATTACGAGTGAACCTGAACAAGGCCTCCGAAGACTTTAATATTTTTAAACTTGCACTGGACGGCGGTGAAATTGAACAAATTTCTTTCGCACCCGAGATGGAGCATTCCCCTACTTTTAGCAAGGATGGACGCTGGATAGCCTACATTGAAAAAGCCGGTAAATTCCGCAAACTCATGTTACTCAAAAATGGTGAACTCACACCAGGCACCCTGGCCATTGCCGACGATATACGCGGCTTCAGCTGGTCCCCTAATAATCATATGTTGAGCTTTGTCAGTGTCAACAAATCCAACTCTTCAATGTACATTGTGGATATATTAACGGGCGAAAAACAAAAATTACTGGAAGTCTCGCAACTCAGCGCAATGAATAAGGAATTTGCAATTCATGCAGACATGAACGCGTATTTGCCCACCAGGGCCCTATCACAAGCGATTCTCGCTTCCGCGCAGTGGTCACCGGACGGCAAAAAAATCGCTTATATTCTCGCATCCACCCAGGAAAATAAACGCGAACTCTACGTTCTGGATTTGTGGCAACGTGCCAACACCTTAGCGTCCGACAGCTCGGTACAAGTTCAATACCCCGTGTCCTGGTCCCCCGATAGCAAGCGTCTATTGTATTCGGCGTTAGTGGACTACAATTTTTATTTCGACGAAAAGATCTATAAAAAGGTTTACGAAGGCTCGATGCAAATTTATCTAGCCAATACTGAAGGTAAGTATGAACAACTTACCGAGGGCGAATATATGCACAACCGCCCGGTGTTCTCACCCGACGGCAACTATATCGCCTTCCTGTTTGGCCAGAGTTTGGCCGACAGAACCCTAAAGCTGCATACCATGAGTTTACAAGACCAGCAGCGGCGTGAGTATTATGATCGTGTTGCAGGTGATTCCCTCTTGTACTGGCAGTAATTTTTATCGTCAATCGGCCAAGCCAATAATCACTGACAGGATCAAGTCAGTGATTATTAAAAGAATATTAAACCGGTAAAATCTCAAGCTCAATCAAACGGGAACGAACGCAGTCCAGCCCTCGCGCGTGCTGCCCTTTCATGCCACACTTTATTGCGGCCTCAACATTCGCGGGATTGTCATCAATAAACAGGATATTTTCGGCACTCACTCCCAGAGATTTCTCCAGTTCATTTGAAATAAAGACAAATCCCTCCCTCGAAGGTTTGTAACACTGGATCTGGAAGGAAGCCCAGGCGAAATCCATGTACTTTTCCAATTTCATGTCATTCATCATAAGCGGCCAATGAAGGTGACTCGTATTTGAATAGCACGCGAGTGTGTAATGAGGCTTCAACCGGGAAAGAAGCGCTTCAGCACCAGGATAGAGGCCCTTTGGCCAGGCCTTGAACCTTTCGAGAAATTTCTCAGCACTTACTTTCAGGTTCAGTTCACTGATCAGCTGCTCCGCGAAGCTTTCGGCCGTCATCTTGTCTGATTCAAAAGCCTCAACTGCGGGCGAGCGCGCCCAGGATTGCCAGTTTTCGAGTTCCGTCAGCTCCTGCGACAACCACTGTGGCAACAGCGGAGGGCCGTCGAGTTCCACCAGCACGCCTCCCAAATCAAATAAAACCACCTGAATTCCGGAATTGGACATACGCTCTCCCGATACTGACTATGCTTGAAACGTCGCCTTAATGACGCCGGCGACTATACGGGCAACAACAAGTGCGATGCAAGCGCGGTGGCGATGGTTTAAAATGTCGCCCCTTTAGACTCATTTCAGGAAATTACGGGATATCATGGCTGTCAGTATTAAAAGTGCCGCAGAAATCGAAAAAATGCGGGTTGCCGGCCGAATGGCGGCAGAAGTATTGGAAATGATTGGCGACTACGTCGTTCCCGGCGTATCGACAGCCGAACTGGACCGTATTTGTCACCAATACATCACTGAAACCCAACAGGCGATTCCCGCACCTTTAAACTACAAGGGCTTCCCAAAATCGATTTGCACCTCGGTCAATCACGTCATTTGCCACGGTATTCCCTCCGAGAAAAAGGTCCTGAAGGAAGGCGATATCATTAACATTGATGTCACCGTGATTTACGACGGCTACCACGGCGACACCAGTAAAATGTATTTTGTCGGCAAGGTCGCACCCCATGCACATCGCCTGGTCACGGTCACTCAGGAATGCCTTTATAAAGCCATTGAATTGGTGAAGCCCGGTGCCAGGCTTGGCGATATCGGCCATATCATTCAGGATCATGCCGAACGCAATCATTATTCTGTTGTGCGTGAATATTGCGGCCATGGCATCGGCAAGGTTTTCCACGAAGAGCCCCAGGTTTTGCACTACGGCTCGAAAAATACCGGCATGGTTTTGAAAGAAGGCATGACCTTTACAATTGAACCCATGATTAATGCCGGCAAACACCACACCAAGCTCAAAAATGACGGTTGGACAGTGGAAACACGGGATGGCCGACTCTCCGCCCAATGGGAACACACGATGGCGGTGACCGCAGACGGTGTGGAAGTGTTTACCGCTCGCAGCGAGGAAAGTTTTTAATATGGGTGCATCGCTTTCCCTGCGTTTTCCCGAGTACGCCTGTCAACCCATCTTCTTTAACCAAAACCGCTTTCGTGATGATCTGGCTAGCAAGCCTAAAATCAAGGTTTTCAAGGATGCCATCGCGGGCATCAATCAACATTTCGAAACGCGTTTTTATGAAGGCAACGACATTCGTCACCTTATTCACGAACGCTCGGCTTTTATTGACCTGATTCTCCATTACAGCTGGTACCAGTTCGACTGGGATGACGATATTTGTCTTATTGCCGTGGGCGGTTACGGGCGCGGCGAGCTTCATCCCCAATCTGACATCGATATTCTGATCTTGCTGGACAACAAGGTTGGAAAAAAATACGACGAAAACCTTCAGGCTTTTGTCACTCATCTTTGGGATATCGGCCTCGGTGTAGGCAGCAGTGTGCGCACTCTCAAGGAGTGCATTAAAATTGCCAAGCAAGACATCACTGTGGCCACTAACTTGATTGAGGCGCGCCGAATCGCAGGCAACGATAAACTGCGTGACCAACTACAAATTAAAACCGGCCCCAAATATATGTGGCGCGAAGACCGCTTTTTTAAAGCCAAAGTGGATGAGCAAAACGAACGCCACGCGCAACACAACAATACAACCAGCAACCTCGAACCCAATGTTAAAAACGCTCCGGGGGGGTTACGAGACTTGCAAACAATCAATTGGGTGGCCAAACGTTTTTTTGGTGTACAAACCTTGCGGCAGCTCGAGGGCCAGGATTTTTTCACTGAATACGAGTTTGGCATATTACGAAGTTGTGAAGCTTTCCTGTGGAAAGTTCGTTACGGCTTGCACCTTTTAGCCGGGCGCCCGGAAGAGCGTTTGCTATTTGAATACCAACGCCAACTCGCAAAAAGTTTTGGTTTTAAAGACTCCGACAAGGGGCTGGCCGTCGAACAATTTATGCACGAGTACTATCGCACCGTGATGGCGCTCAGTGAGCTTAACGATGTCCTTCTGCAATACCTCGATGAAGTCATCCATAAAAAACGCCGCCCAAAAATCAAAAAAATTAACGAGCGCTTCGAGCTGCGTGACAACTACATTCAAGTTACGCACGATCAGGTATTCGATGAAACACCGAGCGCGCTTCTGGAAATATTCGTGTTAATGGGTAAGGACCCATCAATTGCAGGCGTGCGTGCGTCAACTATTCGTTTGATTCGGGAGCGCCGCTGGCTTGTCGATGAACACTTTCGCGAAGATGCGCAAAACCGCGCCCTGTTCATTGAACTGTTCAATATTGATTTTGGCCTCGTCACCCAACTCAATCGTATGAAACACTACGGCATACTTGGCCGTTACCTGCCTGCCTTTGGAAAAATTACCGGGCAGATGCAACACGACTTGTTCCACCGCTATACAGTGGATGCGCATACGCTATTGTTGATTCAAAACATTCGTCGCTTTACTTTTCCTGAAGAGGAAAAACAGTTTCCCATTGCCGCCTACATAATGAAAAAAATGGAGAAGCCGCATTTACTACTCATCGCCGGTCTTTTCCACGATATTGGCAAGGGCCGCGGTGGGGACCATTCGATACTGGGCGCTGTCGATGCGCGTGAATTTTGCGAACAACATGGATTTAATACACGCGAAACCAACCTCGTTGTCTGGTTAGTCGAAAAACATTTATTAATGTCTTACGTTTCACAAAAACAGGATATCAGTGACCCGGATGTCATCCACAACTTTGCCATTGAAGTCGGCGATCGCCTGCACCTCGACTTTTTATATGCGCTCACCGTCGCCGACATGTGCGCAACCAACCCGGATGTGTGGAACACCTGGCGCGCAAGCCTGCTTCGCCAATTGTATATGGACACCAAACGCGCTCTACGCCGTGGCCTCGAAGAAACTATCGACAAGGCGGAGCTCATTGAGGAAACCCAGGCACTCGCTACGGCGCGCCTGCGGGACAAAGGCATTTCAGAAGCCCGGGCAAAAGCCATTTGGGCAACTATGGGCGATGAATATTTTATACGTGAGAGTCATCTCGATATCGCCTGGCACGCTGAAGCGATTGCCTCTCGTGAGGAAGACGAAGACATTATTTTAATTCGCGAAACAACCAGCATGAGTTTCGAGGGTGCCACCCAGATTTTCGTTCGCGTCAAAGCGTCACCTCATGTATTTATCGCAGTTGCGTCTGCGCTCGCGCATCAGCAGCTAATGATTCAGGACGCGCGTATTTACGACGCAGAGAGTGGCCATACACTCGATACCTTTTACGTACTGACGGAAAACTATGAGCCCATTGGCAACAACCCGGAAACCTACGCGCGCATCATCGCCGCGATCAAAAAAGAACTGAGCCTGGTCGGCAATTATCAAAATGTCATTAAACGCCGCACCCCCAGAGACCTGAAACAATTTGCAATTCCTACGTCTACCAGTATTAGCAATGACATTGTTCACGGCTACACCGTACTGGAGGTGATCAGCCCGGACAGACCAGCCCTTCTGGCAACAATCGGTCAGGTTTTTATGGAACTGGGCATCCAGTTACAGAACGCAAAAATTTCAACCCTCGGCGAGCGCGTCGAAGATGTCTTTTTTATTAGCGACATGGATGGTAACCCCCTTTCCGATCCACAATTGTGCAGAAATTTGCAAAAAATTATTTGCGAGCGGCTCGATAAAAAAGTTGAAGAAGAAAAGAATCAATAAACAACTATGAATAAAAATTTACTCAGGTTGCAGCCCTACCCTTTTGAAAAACTGGCTGAACTCAAAGCGGGTTTAGCCCCGCCAGCATCACTCAAGCATATTCCACTGTCGATTGGAGAACCAAAACATCCCGCACCGCCTTTTGTACTTGAACGCCTGACACAATCCCTCGACGGTATCGGGCAATATGCGGCAACACGTGGAACCGAAATGTTGCGTGCTGCCATTGCGCGATGGGCCACCCAACGTTTTCACCTGTCTGAAGGAGCACTTTCGCCGGAACACCACATCCTTCCAGTAAATGGCACACGCGAAGCCCTCTTTGCCTTTGCCCAGTGCATCGTCGACAGCAGCGAAGATGCAAAAGTACTCATGCCAAATCCGTTTTATCAAATTTACGAAGGGGCCGCCCTGCTAGCCGGCGCCGAACCGGTTTTCATTAACTGCGATACAGCAAATTTATTACCAGACTTTAACAGCGTGTCCGAACAAGACTGGCAAGCGTGCCAATTGCTGTATTTATGTAGCCCGGGCAACCCCAGCGGTGCGGTACTCAAACTGGAAGATTATCAACAACTCCTCGCACTCGCGGACAAATACAATTTCGTGTTGGCCTCTGACGAATGTTACTCAGAATTATATTTCGATGAGAACGCCGCACCACTCGGCCTTTTGCAAGCCTGTGAATTATTAGGCCGCAAGGATTTCCGCAATTGCATGGTGTTCCACAGTTTATCGAAGCGATCCAATTTACCGGGTTTACGCTCAGGCTTCGTCGCGGGCGATGCCCATCTGATCGAAGCCTTCTTCGCGTATCGCACCTATCACGGCTGCGCCATGCCTTTAACCGTTCAGCAAGCCAGCATCGCAGCCTGGGAAGATGAAAACCATGTGCGGGACAATCGCGAGCTTTACCGCAAAAAATTTGCTGCGGTAATAGATATTCTTGCCCCGGTCTGCGACATTGAAAAGCCCGAGGCGGGCTTTTATCTTTGGCTTAAAACCGGGGTCGATGACAAGACCTTTGCCGCAGCGCTTTTTGAAAAATACAATGTCACTGTATTACCAGGCTCTTTTCTCGCACGCAGTACACCAACGGGTAACCCGGGGCAAAATCGCGTTCGTATCGCATTGGTGGCCACCCTCGAAGAATGTGTCGAAGCCGCTGAACGCATCAAACAATACTTTACAGAAAAGAACTGAAACATGAATAAACAGGAACGCGTCGCCTTTATTCAGGAGGAACTGCAACGCCGTTATCCCAAACCGCCGATACCGCTCGACCACAAAGACCCCTACACTTTGTTGGTCGCCGTGTTACTTTCCGCACAATGCACCGACGAACGCGTCAACCAGGTGACACCTGCCTTGTTTAAACTGGCAGACAACCCACAGAAAATGGCGAAACAACGCGTCGAAAAAATTCGCGAAATTATTCGTCCTTGCGGATTGTCACCGCAAAAATCCAAAGCGATAAAACGCTTGTCAGAAATTCTGATGGAAGAGTACGGCGGCGAAGTCCCGCAGAATATGACTGCACTAGAGAGCCTGCCTGGCGTCGGGCACAAAACGGCAAGTGTCGTCATGTCGCAAGCCTTTGGTGAACCGGCCTTTCCTGTTGATACCCATATTCACCGCTTAGCGCAACGCTGGGGCTTAACCTCAGGGAAAAACGTGGTGCAAACAGAACGAGACTTGAAGCGCCTTTTCCCGGAAGACAAGTGGAACGACTTGCACCTGCAAATTATCTATTACGGTCGCGAATTTTGCAGTGCTCGCGGCTGTGATGGCACCGTGTGCCCGATTTGTCGGAGCTGTTACCCCAAGCGTAAAAAACCAAAGGTGACACTCAAGGCTTAATGGTGTAATTTCCCTTTATCACTCGTTCGTGAATACAAAGGGAATAGTATGAAAAAAATAATACTGATAACACTCTTACACGCCTTGTTCCTTCAATTGGCAGCCTGCGGTGGCGGCAGCGCCAATTCGCAGGTTTCTACCAGTAGCTCTTCGTCCAGCAGCTCATCATCCAGCAGTTCTTCAAGCAGCGGATCAAGCATCGTCGACTCAAACCTCCTGCCGGTTGTTGAAGTGTTTACCAACAATCAGAATATTGTCGATGAACCCAAAATCAACGCAACGATGCGAGTAACCAACTATGTTATTGGCCAGCCGCCGATCATTGATTATGACGGGAATATAGGAATCGAGTATCGCGGTTCCAGCTCTCAGACGTTTTTCGACAAGAAGAGCTATGGCGTTGAGACCCGCGATGCGGCATTTAATGACCTGGATGTCTCCCTTTTGGGTTTTAGTGAAGAAGAAGATTGGGTTTTCCATGGGCCCTATAGCGATAAATCGCTGATGCGTAATACATTAATGATGGACATTGGTGCCACCTTCGGCCGCTACGTTTCAGACTGGTTGTACGTCGAGTTATACCTTAATGGTCGCTATGAAGGTGTTTATGTACTGTTGGAAAAAATCAAACGCGACAACGGCCGTGTCGATATTGCGAACTTGCGGCCTGAAGACAATAGCGGCGAAGAATTGACCGGCGGTTACATTATAAAAATCGATAAAACCAACGGCGAACACGAGGGCGACCCCGGCGCCTACGCACTTTACACACCCAATATGAGTTTCCAGTCTATACACGGCAACGGAATTGAAACAAACAATAGCGCGCACCATTTTATTTTTCACGAGCCGCATCATTCAGACATTACCACTGAACAACGCGCTTATATCGAAGACTACGTTTACGCTTTTGAAGATGCGCTGGCGGGCGAGAATTTTACCGACCCCGATACAGGCTATCGCAATTATATCGACGTCGACTCATTCGTGGATTATTTGTTAGCAACCGAGATTTCAGGCAACATCGATGGCTATCGTTTAAGTACATTTTTACAAAAGGATAAAAATGGAAAACTCGCGATGGGCCCCCTGTGGGATTACAACCTGGCCTTCGGCAATGCTAATTACAATGACGGCTGGCGTACGGACCTCTGGATTTTTGATGCCGAAACTCGCTTTGACGGCGGTGTCTTCCCCATTCCCTTTTGGTGGATGCGCTTAATGGAAGACCCGTATTTTGTAGACCTGCTAAAAACACGCTGGACCACTTTGCGTTCAAGCGCACTGGCAGATGCAGAAATCACCAACATGATTGAAAGTAAAGTCTCTCTGCTCGAAGAAACGGGTGCGCTTGCACGCAACTTTAACCGCTGGGATGTACTCAATGTAGAAGTTTGGCCAAATTATTTTATCGGCGAAACCTACGAGAGCGAGGTCGACTACCTCAGTGAATGGTTGTCCGCACGTCTCACCTGGATGGATGCGCAAATCGCTGCGTTATAAAAATAATAAGGGCCTCACTTTTCTGGTGAGGCACTTTTTCCCTAGCGATTGATAACCCGAATATCCACTGAGCGAATTTGCTGCCCTTCAATGTAGCCGCCCTCAGCGTAATTCGGATCAAGCGTGCCCGATCTGACGCGAATCAGTGTCAATTCGATTTCACAGGTTGCACCCGCTTCCGCTTCTTCCTCAAAACCGCCAATCGCTTCGCGTCCTGTCAACACGTAACTTCCATTGTCTTCCACTGTTATCAAGTCACCCGTAAGCAAGGTACCGCCGCTTACTGAAGGGCAACGCGTCGCAGTAATCAGACGCATGGCATCCGAGTTAAAATCGCCTTCCCACAAAACATCAAACTGCTCATCAAGCGTAAAGCTTGCATTATTTGCCGGTGAGATGAGGTTAAAAGGGCCTGGCAACCGGACTCGGGAATCAGGTGCACTGGTATCGCCAGATCGCTCTAGCATTACAACAAACTCCGTACCCGTGTCGTCGCCGTCGAAACTTGCTTCGTATTGAATATCACCGAGTAAATCAAAATCCTTTTCGAGAGTCTTGGTGGTCCTGCCATCGCTAGCCCGCATGCGATCATCCCCCGTCAGATCAAGCATCGTCGGAAATAACCCGCCATCCCCCACAGTAAGCACCGCCACAACACGAGATTGACCGTTACCGCGCGTGCGCACTTCAATTTCAGCTTGAATACCCGGTGTTCTGACATCTTCAGATTCCGCCTTACCCCCACACGCGCCAAGAAATGGGATGAGAAAAATACTTAACGAGCTGTATATAAGTCGTTTCACGCGTCAGTCTCCTTAAAAATCAGATTTTGAATGAACTTGCTGAGACTCTACCAGTCGGAGTTTCGAGACACATGACCCATTTCGGCTAAATCTCCCTGGTTTTCTTCTATTTGATAACCGGGATTTGCAGTTGCGTTCACTAAAATAAGCACTCGACGCACAAAATGACACAACAAATGGATAGCTTCGAATCGGAATCTGCGAACCTCATTCCCTTAATATATGAAACCGCCGAAGACCTCGAACTTTGGCCCCGGTTTTTTGAGGCCTATCAAACTGAAGCGTCGTGCTTGAGCAGCTTACAATTGGCAAGGGAACAGTCCATTTTGACGCACCTGGACCGCGCTTTTCGTTTCAATGAGAGACTAAGAGAAAGCCAGGAAAACCGCAATTCGACCTCGCAACTGCTCAATTCTTTACCCGTCGCGGTCATTTGTGTCAATACCGATTTTAATCTGTCTTATGCAAACGATCTCGCACGTCGACTATTTCAAATTACCTCGGATTTCGGTTTCAGTGGTAACAAGCTGACAATAGAGGACAAAAACGTCCGCACACATGTTTTAAGGCTCATTAACAACTGCCTTGCAAACAGAGACCGTGGCACCGATAAAAAATTTAATGACAGCATAAAACTCGATGTCAGAAAAAAAGAAGAGGTGTCTTCGCGAAATCAGGAAAAAATGATTACGTTGTCGTTGTTCGCACAAGCACTTGCCGATAAAAATTCCTGTAACTTATTTATCGCCAGCAATGCATTGGCCGAATGTTTGTCTGAGCGGTCATTACGCGCATTTTATGATCTCACTCCCGCTGAAGCGCGCCTCGCACTGTTATTGGCATCCGGTTATACCCTTGCAGATATTGCTGAAAAAAATCACTTGAGCCAAAACACTTTGAGAAACCAGTTAAAATCAATATTTTCAAAAACTGACACAAACCGCCAGGCTGAATTAGTCACCTTAATTCTTTCTACTCCTCACCTGGATCAAGAGGCTCAGAGCAATCAAGGCAGCCTCTCACCAGAACAGAAAAAACCCCAGGGCCACACGCAATTGTTTCAACTGCGAAACGGGCGCCAGCTCAGTTACCAAATTTTCGGTTGCCCTGATGGCGAACCCGTACTTTATATGCATGACGTGATCGCCTGGCGCTGGTGGGAAAACACGCAACTGCTTAAACAACACAATATTAAGCTGATTCAGGTTTTACGACCGGGCTTTGATAAAAGCAGCACGATTCCCGACTATGCGCTCGAAACCTGGGCCGAGGATATCAACGAATTTTTGCTTGCGCGTAATGATACTTGTCTACCCGTACTCGGGCATTCCTCCGGCGGCCTTTTTGCTCTCGCCTTTGCCCACTATTTTCCAGAGCGCTGTCAAAAACTCAGTATTATCAATAGCATTGCGCCGATAGAAAATTTGACAGAACTCGAAGGCAGCGAACCAGCCATGAGTCGCCTACTATTAGGTTTTGCTCGCTTTTCTCCGTCACTCTACCGACGCTTTTTCCCACTGCTATTAAAAAGCATTGCCAAAGCCCCCTCAGAATATTTAAAAAACTATATTTCCACCTGGTCCACGGATGATATTGATAAGGTGGAAAACAGCTCAGATCTAGCAATATTGGCCGATTGCTTTCTCGAAAGCCTGCAACGCAGCGTCAGGGGTTTAAGTGATGAGTGTGTTTACGCCGTGAGCGACTGGGGCTTCAAGCTTGAGGATATCAACGTATCCTGTCATATTTGGCGAGGAGAATCTGATCGCGCAATCGCCCCTGCAATATCCAGAAAACTAGAACGAATACCCGGCTGTCAACTCCATATTGTTCCGAAAGCTGGACACCTGCTTATCAAGCAAAATATCAGTGCAATTCTCAAATCGCTCCTCGAGAAAAACGAAGCCCGCCAAACGGCGGGCCAGGATTTTACTTTTCAATAGCTTGCCCTTTTGAAATAAAAAGACGGGCAAAGCCAATACCGCTAGTGCCTGATCACTCTAGATGGCTACGCAGCATCCAGGCGTTTTTCTGATGAACATCAATGCGCCGCGTTGCCAAATCGGCCGAGGCCTGATCATTAATATCCTCCGCTGCGGCAATCACCTCTTTGGCAATCTCGGAAATGACGGCTGAATCAGCAACCAACTGGCTGATCATATCCATCGCTTTCGGCACACCTTCTTCCTCCTTGACCAGGCTGAGAGAGGCGAAGGCCTTATAGGTACCTGGCGCAGGCGCACCCAGTGTTCGGATACGTTCCGCAATTTCATCGACTGCCAAAGCCAGTTCGTTGTATTGTGTCTCGAACAAGGTATGCAGAGTCGTAAACATTGGCCCAGTGACATTCCAATGAAAATTGTGGGTTTTCAAGTACAAGGTGTAACTGCTTGCAAGAAGGACGTTTAACTTTTCTACCACCGCACTTGTCTGTTTCATTTCTACTCTCCCGTTTAATGTGTCGTTTTACTACGAATTTTCAAGACAGTTTTAATATAACGTATCAGCGTAAATACATACATTCAATTAATTAGATTTTATCAATAGCTATTAGCAATCACTGAATTTGCCTTGCTCCACCTGAGTTGTGCGCCTTTATACTCCCTGGAGCCCATTGCCCCATGCGTTAACTGGCACGATTTGCTAATATTGCCGGCCTTTTCAGACACGTGGGGCCCCGATAATGCCAACCGTTATTTACGGTATAAAGAATTGCGATACTGTCAAAAAAGCCCTCAAATGGCTTGAAGCTGAGGGAATCGCGCATCAATACCACGATTTTCGCCAGAATGGTTTGAGCACCAGTAAGCTCGACACCTGGCTTAATGTCGTCGGCGCCAACGATCTGATCAATCGACGCAGCACAAGCTGGAAGCAGCTCAGCGAAAAAGAACGCGAGCAAATTGATGCTGGCGACGGCAAGTTGCTCATTCTTGGCACCCCGACGCTCATCAAGCGTCCCGTACTTGAACATAATGGCCGTATTTATTGCGGCTTTAAACCCGATTTATACAGCAGCATTTTCAATTAAAAGGAAACCCACCTATGACAGCGCTTTACAGCATCGGCCTGGGCGTCGGTACACAAAACGCGAAAGGCGAATGGCTGGAAGTCTTCTTCCCTCAGCCCTTGCTCAACCCTGCGTCAGCCATTTCCGAGTGCATCTCCAGTGCTCTCGATTATGAGGGAGGGAATCAGGCCCTGTCTCTGAGCACCGAACAACTGGAGTTGATTGCCGAGAAACTCACCGCCGCCGGAGAGCTTGAGCTGTCTCAGTTAGCGCGGACACTCAAAGCCAGCAAACGCCCATTGGTGGCGGTTCTGCTTGCTGAAGATGCCGCGCCGGTATCTGTACCCGAAGGGTATTTAAAGCTGCATTTAATTTCACACCGGTTAGTAAAGCCACACGGCACTAAGCTCACCGGCCTGTTTGGCGTTCTCCCCAATGTGGCCTGGACCAATATGGGGGCAATCGATATTGCCGAACTGCCCGCTCGCCAGTTGCAAGCGCGCCTGGAAGGCAAAGTCCTGAGTGTCGACTGCGTCGACAAGTTCCCGAAAATGACGAATTACGTGGTGCCCACAGGTGTGCGTATTGCCCATACTGCCCGAGTCCGTCTCGGTGCTCACATTGGTGAAGGCACGACCATCATGCACGAAGGCTTCGTTAATTTTAATGCGGGTACACTCGGTACCAGTATGATCGAAGGCCGTATTTCTGCGGGCGTCGTAGTGGGAGAAGGTTCAGATCTCGGCGGTGGATGCTCCACTATGGGAACCCTTTCCGGTGGCGGCAACATTGTTATTTCAGTGGGCAAGGAAAGTTTGATCGGTGCCAACGCCGGTATCGGCATACCGCTCGGTGATCGCTGTATCGTCGAATCCGGCCTTTACATTACAGCCGGTACCAAGGTGGCCTTACTCGACGACCAAAATCAGGAAGTTCAGGTTCTTAAAGCACGTGAACTCGCCGGCAAACACGATTTACTTTTCCGGCGTAACTCGATGAGTGGACGCGTAGAATGCAAGACAAACAAATCTGCCATTGCCCTTAACGAAGAATTGCACGCGAACAATTAATTAATGACACATCCAACAATTGAACTTGCTTGCAAGCTGATAGAAGAAAAATCCGTTACCCCCGAGGATGCCTTGTGTCAGCCAATGATGATTGAGCGGCTCGAGGCCATTGGCTTTAAGGTCGAGCGCTTGCGTTTTGGCGATGTCGATAATTTCTGGGCGGTGCGCGGTGATAGCGGCCCTCTCTTCGCCTTTGCCGGTCACACTGATGTCGTCCCCAGTGGCAAGGAAGCGGAATGGCAACACCCGCCTTTCAAAGCAACAATCGAAGGCGACTTGCTCTACGGCCGCGGAGCAGCCGATATGAAAGGCAGCCTCGCAGCCATGGTCACGGCTTGCGAAGAATTTGTGAGTCAGCACCCCGACCACCAGGGGCGTATCGCATTTTTAATTACCAGTGATGAAGAAGGCATTGCGATTAACGGGACGGTGAAGGTTGTTGAATGGCTGGAAGCCCGCAATGAAAAAATCACCTGGTGTCTGGTGGGCGAACCGTCCAGCACAAACACGGTAGGTGATGTGGTAAAAAATGGCCGTCGTGGTTCTCTCGGTTGTGAGTTACGCGTGATTGGCAAACAGGGGCATGTCGCTTACCCCCATCTCGCCAGTAACCCCGTACATCTGGCGGCCCCCGCTTTAGCAGAATTGGCTCAGGAAGTTTGGGATGAAGGCAATGCATTTTTTCCGGCTACGTCATTCCAGATTTCCAACATTCAGGCGGGAACAGGCGCGACCAATGTGATCCCCGGTGATCTAAAAGTGGTATTTAACTTCCGTTTTTCGACAGAACTCAGCGCTGAAGAATTGCAAAAACGCTGTGAAAACATTTTGCGAAAACACGGTTTGAATTTCGAGTGCAAATGGCACTTGAGCGGCCAACCGTTCTTAACCGCAAAAGGCGAATTGGTTGCCGCCGCGCAAAAAGCGATTCGCGACCATTGTGCCCTGGAGACCGAACTATCTACCGCTGGCGGCACATCCGATGGCAGGTTTATCGCTCCAACAGGCGCGCAAGTATTGGAACTCGGCCCGGTTAATGCAACCATACACCAGGTCAACGAACACACCTCTTGTGAGGAATTGATCCGCTTACACAATATCTACACAAGCGTGCTGCACAATTTATTGGTGGCCAAATGAGTAAACTTACGCATTTAAATGACAAGGGCGAAGCCCATATGGTCGACGTTGGCAATAAGCAAGAGAGTGAACGTCAAGCCAGTGCGCGCTGTGTTATCGATGTGAGCCACGAAATTGTTGACGCCCTCGCAAACGGCACGGTAGAAAAAGGGGATGTTTTCGCGACGGCGCGCATTGCCGGTATTCAGGCTGCCAAGAAATGCAGCGAATTGATACCACTTTGCCACCCTTTGATGCTTACAAAAATTGCCGTGGAGATTACTCTGGATAAAAGCAAGCGCTGTGTCATTATTGACGCGACCTGTAAACTCAAGGGAAAAACGGGCGTTGAGATGGAAGCACTCACCGCTTCCAGTGTTGCCGCCTTAACCATTTACGATATGTGTAAGGCTATTGATAAAGGCATGGTAATTCGTGATACCCGCTTACTGGAAAAAAGCGGCGGCAAATCCGGGGATTGGAAAGCCCCTCCAGGCAAATAAATGAGCGAACGATAGATGGCCGGGAACACAATTAGTTTGTTGTACTTCGCCAAACTCGCCGATGATCTCGGTGTGACAAACGAACAGTACTCTATCAGCGAGAAGCTGTCCCTTGGTGAATTAAAGCTGCAACTGAGCCAGCGCGGAGAGCAATGGCAAGATCTGAAAGCTGCGCACATTAAATGCGCCCTTAACCAGACGCTGTGTGACGACAACACTCTCGTAAAATTCGGGGATGAAGTTGCCTTTTTTCCACCGGTAACAGGCGGCTGAGATGATACGCGTTCAACAACAGGATTTTTCCGTTGAACATGAACGCCTATTATTGCTGCGCCCTGGCGATAGCGGAGCCTGTGTCACCTTTGTCGGCCATGTACGTCGATTCTCTGACAATCCGCAAGCGACGTTTTTGCTACAACACTATCCCGGCATGACAGAGAAAGTCTTGCAAAAAATTGAGCAACAAGCCCAATCCCGCTGGAAGTTGGACAACACCTGTATTATTCACCGGGTGGGCGAGTTAAAGGTCGGCGAGCAAATTGTTTTTGTAGGTGTCAGCTCTCCTCATCGCGCCGAGGCTTTTGCCGCTTGTGAATTTATGATTGATATTCTTAAAACCGAAGCCCCCTTTTGGAAAAAAGAAGGTGACCAATGGGTAGAGGCGCGAGACAGCGACAATAAAGCCGCGGAAAAATGGATGCGTTAATATGAGTCCACAGCACAACGACGAAGATCTTGACACCACCAATAACCAGCAAAAGACAACCCGATTTCAACGCTTTGCTGCGGTTCCTCTCGATCAATTATTTAAAAAATTTCGTGCCGGCGTCATTTATTTTTTTGTCGGTGGCATGATGATCTATATGGCGAATGTATCGCTGGAGCCGTCGATTAAACAAGAACTAGTGATGCTGGGTGGCTTACTACTCGGTGGTCTCGGTTTTATTCTTGCGATAACAGCACAATTCCGTATGGTACTCGCCCGCATCTACTTCTTCTTTAACAAGCAGGATGATTAAATCCCGAGGGTGCGCGGGCCACTCAAAACTTTTTTATGGCATACACATCGAAACGTGAAGATTTGCCCTTTATCTGATAGCCCGGTTCCCTACCCGCAAGATACGGCGCATGAGCCGGGCGCTTGACAATAACACGGTTTAACGCGGCATTTAAGGCTGGCTCCAACAGTTCATCTGCATCTTCATCCTTTCCAATAAGACACTGAAAAGCCTGCATATCTTTTTTGACCTGTGCCGACTTTTTCTTTTCCGGAAACATTGGGTCGAGATAGACCACATTAAACTGCCCGGACTCTAGAGTTTTCAAATACGTCAGGGATTCACTCTCGACTAGATGCATACGCGCTATCGTCGTCGCCAATGCGTCTTTTAATTCAGGATCCTCTTGAGCTTGCTCAGACTGTAACCACTCGGTCGCGCGCTGTAATCCATTCTGCAACAAACACAAGGCTAATGGGTTTCTCTCAATCATGCTCACCTCACAGCCGAGGCCAGCAAGCACAAAAGCATCTTTACCCAATCCCGCTGTTGCATCCAGCACCCCGGGTTTATTGTGCGCTGTCACACCCACCGCTTTGGCGATGGCCTGACTCTTGCCGCCACCAAAACGAAAGCGATGTAAATTGGCGCCGCCCACAAAATCGACGCGCATTACAATGGGTTTCTTATGGCGGCAGTCCAGCAACAACGTTTCCTGATTCTGGAAATGAAGTTCAAAGTCACGTTGCTCCCCCGGCTCAAACGCCAATGCATACCTGGAGGCAAAATGTTGCGCCGCTTCTTTATCTTCTTCGTGCATCGCGCGCACGGCAATCGGGCTAAACATAACAATTTATATACTGTCTTTTACAAGGCTTTATTTATTTTTTTTATTTTCTTCCTGAAGTTTACGTAAGTAAAGCCCTGCCGGGATTTCGTCAATCGATTGTGCATTTATTTGACGGGCAATGGGAATATAGTCCTGGGTTGCGGTATTCAGAGCCGTTGATATTGCACGTGCGAGCAGGTTGTTATCGCGCCCGGTCGTCTCTATCGTGACTTCCTTATTGGTTTTCCATAATAATTTAGAACTCTGTGTTGAAACCAACTCAAAGCCCAGATGGACGGTGACGGCCCCGGCAAGCACCATGTAGTGGGTATCCCATTCGAGAATACTGACAAACAATACAGCGTCGGCGCCAAAGTGTTTCTGATAGAGTGAATAATCGTTACGTTGAAGCTGCTTTCCATCAACGATGCCCTCAAGCTCAAAGACCTCTTTGGTAAGAGGCACCGGCAAAACATAATAGCCCTTTTGGCTCAAGGGTTCTGCAACAGTACTTAAATAGTAGTCCGGCGCGGTTGCCGCAGTCGTGAGATTCACAGGCGGCAATATCAGAATACTCATCGGGTCTTCAGACTTAAAAAGCGCAAAAGGATCTTCAACCGGGCCTCTTTCCTGTTGTTGGGCACAGGCTGAAATCAAAATCAGTAAACCCAAACAAGTAAAAACACGCAGAGATTTGGCAACCCGGCTCAAGGCCTGATACTGATAGCCTATTGTTATCATTTCCTGACCCCCATTTTGGAACTATAAAAATCAAGAAACGGCCGCGACTCCGGATATAGCTGCACTTCTTTTTGCCAATGCGTTTCGGCACGCTGACTATCACCTTGCTGCCAATACAAGCGCGCAAGTTCTGCATGAATGCCTGGCGCTACCAATCGTTTTCTTTTATCAGATACTTCAATTATGCGTATGAGTTCCCGCTGGTGATTTTCCCGTGTTTTTCCCGTTGGGTTTTTTGCGTATTCGTAAGCTGTTCTTGAATAGTTCCCCCAGTAAAAAGGTTCGGTGACGATACTCGTACAACTCGCCAACACCAAACAAAGAAGAATCAGACTATGTTTCATGGTCCCTGGTATCATGGTACCTGATTTCATGGTACCTGCATCTCAACGACATTGCCTTCAGACACGTAAATTTTGCGATCAACTATCAGGGTGCCTGCGCGATAGATTTTTATGGTATGGCCGCCGCGATTTAAACTAAAACGAACCACTTTCTCACCATTCAACTTAAACGAGCGTGTATTTTTATCAATGGCAATCGCTTGGCCATTATCGACGACCAATTCCGTTCCATGATAATTACCAGACAATTGCAAGGTCGCACCTTCTTCAACCTGGGTCGCGGACTGATAACTGCCGCATGAAGCGAGAATAGTGGAAAATAGCAGAACGAGTACACCGTTTAATACGAAACTTTTCATAGCTTGGCTCCTATTCGCGAACGACCAGCTTGTCAATTGTCATCCCCGCAAGACTGCCCGATGTAATATTTACGAGTGACAACTCATTGTTACCGCTTCCCATCAAGGCATTTACTCTTATATTGGCGACTTGTTTACCCGGCATTTCCAAAGGCAAGCCCGTTTGCGGGTTCACCATTGTTTTCCCCCGCAACAACACCTTGAATTCGTCACCTACTTTAATACCCTGTGACGCACCTGCACTTAAATAGAGTTGACCGTCATCATCCTTAATAAGGAAAGCTTGCCAGGGTTTTTCCAAAAGGTTTTCCATGAGGTTGCTAATCACTTTTGAAATGGCCGCTGAAATGGCTTTATCATCAAGGCTGGCATCGTAACCCGCAGTATCACCGACACCAAAAACAGTATTGGCCTCAATAGTTGCAGAGCCCTTACCCTCCTGAGAAAAAACAATTTCGCCACTCTGGGTATTGACCATTCGAATATTCACCGTGGCATCGGCTTTCTGAATTCGGTTACGACTGAATACCCCTACCTCACTCTGATTGCCTCGACCAAACTCTGAAACCGAACCAATAATCAAATAGTCAGCGCCAACGTTCATGGCGGCCAATTGCCCGAAACCCTGCTCCTGAATAACCTTTTCCAGATCGATGCGCTCCAACATAATAAACTTGCCGCTCTCAACAAGTCGCGCCGCAAGAATATCCGAAGCTTGCTTACCCAGTTTGCTGCCCTCGTCGTCAATTAAAAAACTGTTTGAGCGCTTGGTTTCATCACTGAAGCGGGCAATGGCAACCTTGCGTTTGAGCACGCGCTGTTGGTTCTGTTGTTGAACCGGGCTCACAGTGTTCACCTGTTGACCTGTGTTTTGCGTGGGTTTGGTGACCGAAGTACATGCTGCCAGGCTGAGTAACGATGGCAATACAAATAGGAAGAGTAAGGCTTTCATGGTTTGAAGCTCCTGTAAGGGACTGCCCTTAAAAGAGAAAGTGAAAAAATCATTGGAATACTACTCCGGCTATATAACAGGTTCATAGCTGAACCACAACTGAATTAAGCGGCTGATCGACGATTAACTGGCGGTAAAAATATCGCCCAATAAAAAAGCGCTTTCCGAAGAAAGCGCAAACAAGGGCACAACTAATTCGTTCAGCCTTCCTGCATTTCAAACGTCACCCTTTTCGACAGACCGCGAAAATAAACCGGTTTACCCTCTACCGTTTTGGGTTGGTATTTCCAACGTTCAGCTGCTCTGATGGCAGAGCGCTCAAAAATACCCGGCGGTTCTGCACGCAGGACTTCAATGTTTTCCGTGGTGCCAATGGGTGTCACATCAAAGCGTAGCTCTACATACCCTTCAATTCCCCGGCGCAAGGCAGTGCCAGGATAACGTGGTCTGACAATAAAATGCTCAATGGGTGCATCAAAGTTAAACACCACGTCGCCATTAAATTCTGGCTTGCTGTAGTCCCCGTTCGGAATCGCAATTGCCACGTCATAGTCACCGTCAATTTTGTTTTCGGGGGGCTGCGGTGGGTGCTTAACCGTTTGCGGCTTATCAAGCTTTGGAAGCTCAGGTAAAAGGGGCGGCGGTTCTTCCCAATACACCTTGGGCATAACCGGAGACGGTTCCGGATCAATCACAACAGCTTCGGTAAAAATGAGCTGGTACATCAAAACCAGCAACCCAAGCGTCGTAGCCGCGGCCATAGGTAGCGCATAGATCCAGCGAACGGGTGCCACTGGCAGGTCTTCAATAGTTGCGTTATACATAACTGATTCCTCTGTTAAAAATTAATGAGTATCAGCTGTGTCCTTTAGTGTAAAAATAAACGTTTCTTTGACGTTTCTTGTAATAATTGCGCGGCCATTTACCGTCATAGGTTTGTAACGCGACTCGGAAATAGCCTTCAATACCGGACGATTAAAAACCTTGTTGTGATCGACCGAGACAATTCTTGGGTTCAACACCTTCCCCTGTAAATCCAGATCAAAACTGACGACAACCGTTGCTTCGAGGTTTTTTTGCAATGCTCGCCGTGGATAGTAGGGTGTGACTATCTCAAGAGGCTGATGCGCCTGTACCTCCAGGGAATCAAGCCGAGGCCTGGATTGAATTGCCATGCTTTCTTCCACAGGTTTTTGCGCGTGATAATTCAATGCCGCCAACTGCGTATGTTGTTGACTCGTTTGTTTTTGGGGGACGTGAGTGCTTCGGCTTTGGCGCTTATAGCGCTCCTGCAACACTTCAAGTTTCACATAGCCATCAATGGCTAACGACCAATCATCCCGCTCTTTCCCATCTTGAGGTTCAATAAGAATCAGATCTTGTACCTTAACTCTCGTTTGCGCTTGCAACGCCTCAAGTTCCAGTTCGCTCAAGCTTTTATAGTGGGTCTGCCTCGCTTCGAGAACAGAAACAGGCAAAAGCATCAGCAATACCAGACTGAACAAAAATGTACGAGAGAGGCAATCCAGAGCCTTTCGGTTTTTACCACTATCAAGGATTGCGTTAATTCGCAGGTACAGTTCTGATTTTTTTATAAAACTCAGTGCCGCCAATTTATGATGACAAGCATCGGTCGAAATTTCCAGCAAGTCACTCGCATATTCGGCCCGGCACTGCAACTTACTCACCACTAAATCGTCACAGGCCAACTCCGCAAACCACGCACCCTGTTTATGTGCTTTCCAAATCAGCGGGTTAAACCAGAAAAACGCGCACAACACTTCTCCACACAGTTTATAAAAACAATCACGTCGCTCGATGTGTGCAATTTCATGTGCAAGCACTCGGCGCAATCGCGCCTCTCCCCAAGCTTGAAAATGTTGCGGCAATAAAATACAGGGTCTGACAAAACCAAACATTAAGGGTGCGCTAATTTCTGCCGAACACACAACACGAATAGAAGCCGCAACTGAAAAAATTTTCCGCAAATCATCACAATGTCCAAGTACCAGCTCATCATCCACAATGTCTGATCGCGCAATAAGTTTCAGGGTGTCACGCAATGCGAAAACAATCTTGCCCAAAAAGACAAGCACTCCCGCCAGATACACGGCCAATAAAAAGACACTGTAAACATTGGGAGCGTCAAAAAGAGAACGGGCGGGCTGAAAAACCTGTGTTGTTGTGAATTCCGCGAGAAAGGAAGGCAATACTGCAAACTCAATTCGGGGCAAGGAGGAAAAGAAAACAATAAAAACAAGCGGGCTTAATATTGCTAGAAAAAGTAACCAATGATTGGTCGCCGCCGACCTAAAGTCAGGTTTGTTAACGACATAAATCAACAATGCCATTGCCAGCATGGGTTTTAACCAGGCGGTAAAGACAAGATTGATAATGTCGAAAACAATATTCATTCTTCAGCCCTGGTCTCTTGTGCTTGTTTTACGCGCGCGATAGTACGCTCCAGCTCTTCAATTTCACGCGCACTCAAACTTTCGCTATCAACATCCAGCAAAGCATTAACAGCTTTCACTTTTGAGCCTTTAAAAAAAGTACGTAATAAACGGTTTATTGCCGTGTTTTGCGCCTGGTCTTCAGCGACCGCCGGGGAATACATGTAGCGGCCGCCTTCGTTGCGAAACACGACAAATTTTTTCTCTACCAAACGCGCAATCAATGCACGCACGGCGGAGTAACCAGGAGGATTTGGAAGAGCCTGCTGAACCTCCTGGGCGGAGCAAGTACTTTTTTCGTAAAGAATGTCCATAATCTGGCGTTCTCTGCGACTCAGGTTAGCAAACTGCGAATGTGGCATTCAGGTCTCCATATTCATTACTTTCGGCCCGGGGGCCAAAGCCAATAGCATTGTGAATAGAGGTATGGTGATAAACATGCTCTCGATTCAGTTTTCAATCCAGCTCTCAATCCGGCTCTCAATCCGGCTCTCAATCCGGCTCTCAATCCGGCTCTCAATCCGGCTCTCAATTCAGACATGAGATGCTACTTTTTTAGCATTATGCTAAAAAAGTAGCACAGCGAGACGGACGACACAAGCCCAATTGCTAAATTTTTAGCATCTCAAGAATAAGCTTGAATATTTTTAACAAATATTGAGGGCAACCCTGAGCAATGCCAGGTATCCTCTGCACTGCCCGTATTATTCATTTGCTGTGTTGAGCCCCTGTATAGAGAACGCGACGCTCGCCCTAGCGCATTGGCGTTACAGAGTAAGAGGCGAATACCTGACCTTATTCAGCACAGCCTCGAAAGTTATAATGCAATGAATTATCCGGCTTGCTGCCAATCAAAGGCTGGTCTTGAGGAGATTACCTATGAAAATCGCGACTTTTTTCGCCCTGAGTCTCAGCCTGTTACTGGTCAGTTGCGCGGACTATGCAATCAATGTGAATGAAAAAACGGTGTATAACCCACTTGGCGTATTTACAGATTTCAAAGTGGCCGACCTCGCCCTGCAGCGCTGTATCGACCAAACCATCAAGGAAGAGCGAGTGCGCACGGCGAAAGACCTTAAAAGCCTGCTATGCCCTGAAAAATCAATCGAAACTTTGTCTGGCCTGGCGATTTTCACCGAACTCAAGGTATTAGGCCTGGAAGGCAACCCGCTGAAAGATATTGAAGTGCTCAACACACTCAAACATCTCGAGCAGCTAAACCTCAAAAATACCGGAATAAGTGCATTAACATCGCTGAAAGAAGGACCGAAACTGTCCTATTTAAATATTGAGGGAAACCCGAAATTGAATTGTGAGACACTGGTGAGTGTCAGATTCAGAGATGGTGCTCAGGTACTAAAACCACAGCATTGCCTTTAATTAACCTGGCAATGCTACCTGGAAAACAATCATGCTGACTTGAATCGATTACCTTGAATCAATTACCTTGAACCAATAAACATAAGCCCCACAGTGTTTTTACTGCAGTGCATGACTTTCATGGCGACGGGTTCTTGATTGATCGGGCCAACAACTTTTTTAAATTGCACATCCACTATTGTCCCCACTGGCGGAGTGAGTTGACTTTCCATCGTGACCTGCGCTCCACCGTCAGAAATATCGCGTGTATGCCCCACAATCGTTCCGAAGGCGGGGTGCCGAATTTCCACTCTTATTGAAGTCGGGGTACGCTCAAATTTTCTGCGCTCGTCCACCAAGGGCTCCTTTTTTATCGTGCTATGAAGAAAGTATAAACCACGCTATGCAATTTGTTTGTCTTGTTTTGTCCGGATAAAAATTCATCCTGGGGAAACTACACACATGCGTCACATTAGTGTCACGGTTATGCACAGAATCTGTGGATAACTATGTGAGTTTTTTATTAACAGCTGGCTCTGAGAGGCGAAACTGCTACCTGGACCCCTCCTTGTCGAACATTTAACCAATTCAAAAAATATTAATAAAATCAATAAGTTATGAAAATCAAGAGCAAAACACAGCGCAGAAGAAATTATTTTGCTACCACGTGGGAACTTTCGTTACACGGTGTGGAAAACATTCACCTTGTTACAATTCCAACCAGGCGAAACCCTCATCCTGACACGCGTAATGCATGCGGTGTTCAGCCCCAACCAGCCCCGCTCCATCAACCGCTGCACGTACCCTGTCGAGGTGGTTATTTTTTTGGCTAATATGGCCGAGTACCACTGTTTGCAAACGCGGAGAAATTAAGGATTCCAGTAATTGCAAAGCTTGTTGGTTATTCAAATGTCCCCAATCACTGGCCACACGCGATTTTAGCGATGGGGGATAAGGCCCCTCCCAAAGCATATCGAGGTCGTGATTGGCCTCCAATAACAGAGCATCGCACTCTGCGTACGCGGCAATGATATGCGGCGTGACACAACCGAGGTCGGTTAATACACCAAGCCGTTTGCTGCCTTCGGAAAAAACAAATTGCGCAGGTTCTCGCGCATCGTGCGGAACCGCTACCGGTTGAATATGCAGATCGCCAAGTGCAAATGCCTCATAGTTTTTTATCAACTGAAGATCAGGCACTTCACCATAGTCTCTCGCCAGCCACGTCCCCTGCGTCATGAACAAGGGAATGCCCGATTTTCTGGCGAGGGGGGCAACCCCTTTTGCGTGATCACTGTGTTCATGCGTGCACAGGACGGCGTCGAGGTCTTCAAGGCAGAGATCCAGGCGCGCGAGTCGCGATACCGTTTCTTTCAGGCTGAATCCACAATCCAGTAAAACACAGGTGGAAGCAGTGGCAACCACGGTGGCATTGCCACTGCTTCCACTGCCTAGAGAGGCAAATTTCAATTTAAATCAGATTACTGCGAACCACTCTGAGCAAATCCTTACTCAGGCTGGAGGGAACAGTTCGGCCCTGTGCATCCCGCACAATGACGCCTTGCACTTCTTCACCTTGTTCTTCAAAGGTTTGTACCACAATCAGATACCCACTCATATTACTGGCGGCACCGGAGAAAGCCACATTAGGCAGACCTTCAAAAACACTGCGCACTTTGGGGCTGTCATGCAGATTTTGCATCAAGGCATCCAGTTTCGCGGGAGCCTCGGCATCGCCCTCTTCCGTTGGTGTGTCATCATCATTGGACCAGAATGCGAGTTTGCTGAGAAATCCCTTTTCTTCACGCTGTTCGTCGGTCAGGTAATTCACGTAAAACACTTTGCGGTCACCATCCTGTTCCCAAAATTGAAAGTTTTCTGTTTTCAAGGATTCCGAGAGTGACGCATACGCGCGCTGCCAGGGAAGACGAATACGCAATTGCGGTTCCTGATTCACACTCGTGTAACTCACACGTTCTTCACCGCCCACATTTTGCCCCATTAAAGAGGCCGCCTTGTTATCCACGTTTGCCGCCAACGCCTGGGCTAATTGATCAACAAGGTATTTTTCGCGGTCGGCATTATCGGACTCCTCCGGCCAAACAAAATCACCGGCCGGCTGCTCGCCCATTGGCAATTGCACCTGAACAACATGCACTTCCGTGGTATTCGGGTGAATGCCTTTATCAATTTTGATTCGGAAGCGGGATTGATTATCAAGATCCGCTTTAAACTGCATCCAGCCTGTTTCGATGACACCCTGACTGGCGTCACTGAAATTGACAAGAATGCCATTTTCAGAAAGGAAGCTCTGGGTCTGGGGCCAAACCTGGGATGTCGAGGCATTCAGGAATACCCAGCGTTTGCCCAATTGCGATTGAATCTTTACCGCCACACCACTTTTGTCCGTGCTATAGGGGCGCGGGCGTGGGATTTCATAATCGCCCAGCGCAAGTGGGTCTCCAAACTCATCTCGCACATTTACGTCGGGGACAACATAAAGCTCTTCCAGAGAGGTCACTTGCATATCACGCGGTACGTCAATGGTTTTTATTGCGCCGGTGCGCAAGTAATCCTTGGATCGACCGCGAAATACACCATTGTCACCAAACAAAACGCCACAGCTACTGGTAACCGCCAATAAACTGCATACGAGGGAAATTCGAACAAATACTTTCATCACTTATTATTTCAACTTCTATTTATCGCTTTAGATCAAGGCCTTGATGGCAGTGCGCACTTCGGCATGAAATTGTGCGTCTAACTCAGTTAAAGGTAAACGGATTGCCCGGTTAATGTGCCCCATTTCCGCCAGCGCCCACTTCACAGGAATCGGGTTGGACTCCAGGAACATACTCTTGTGCAACGGCATCAGGCTCGCCTGCAATTCTCGCGCTTCTTCGACCTTGCCAGCGGCAACCAGTTCACAAAGAGTTGCACATTGTCGCGGTGCCACATTCGCCGTGACCGAGATTTCGCCATGCCCCCCCAGCGCCATAAATTCAACGACCGTTTCATCGTCGCCGGAAAGCAGAGTAAAGTCATCTTTCACCAGGGCCTGAATATCCTGCAAACGCTGCATATCGCCCGTTGCTTCCTTGATTCCCACAATATTCGGGTGTTCGGACAAACGCGCAACGGTTTCCGGCAGCATATCCACTGCGGTTCTGCCCGGCACATTGTAAAGCAGTTGCGGGATGGCAACGCGGTCTGCAATGTACCAATGGTGTTGATACAAACCCTCCTGTGTGGGCTTGTTATAGTAAGGGGTAACCAGCAAACAGGCATCTGCACCGGCGGCCTTGGCCCCTTCCGTTAATTCCATCGCTTCCGAGGTTGAATTGGCTCCGGTTCCGGCAATGACCGGCAAGCGCCCTTTCACTTGCTGAACGACCCGTCGAATCACCTCGTGATGCTCACTCATGCTCAGCGTTGCACTTTCGCCCGTGGTGCCCACGGCCACGATCCCGTGCGTTCCCTCAGCAATGTGCCACTCCACTAATTTACCCAGGGCATCCCAATCGATACTGAAGTCGGGTTTCATAGGGGTCACGAGGGCAACAAGACTGCCGTGGAGCATGGGACATTTCCTTGGGGATTGAAAAGGTCGCTAATGGTACTGGCGATGGGGGCTGGCGACAAGGTTTGCGACGGATTATTCCTGTATTCGAGCGCGAGCGGCGAGTCGCTTACGAATGCGAGCGAAAAGGGGCTTGCAGGCTCTCGCCCGCAAGCCGGTCAGTCTATTTTTTTACCGGATCATCGGCATAGGTTCGGCCGAGGGTGTCGGCGATAACCCGTCGAGTTTCAAGTGAATTAATGGGGCCATGTTTACGCCATACCACTTCGCCACCCGGCGCGATCAACACGGTATAAGGCGCCCCGCCTTGAGAGGCAGGGTCAAGCGCTTCGTAGACGGCATCGCGGTCATCACTATTAAAGAGGTAATTTTGTGCAGCGACTTTTTTCTTTTTCAATACCGCAAGTGCATTATTAAATTTTTCGGGGTCGTCCAGGCTGATGGTGATGAACTCAAAATGGCGGCCTCGATACATGCGATTAATTTCAACCAGTTCAGGCAGCTCAATAATGCAGGGCGCACACCAGGTGGCCCATAAATTTACCAGGCGATATTTATCCGTCGGGTTAGCTGCGAGCGCGGCCACGCCTTTCGCATCAATTTTTTCGAGATCAACGGGTTCGGCATCCCATCTTTTTATAAATTCTTCACCGTCTTTTACTTTCTCTGACCACTTGACCGAGCAACCAAAAACCCGGGTATGCTCTACCTCAACAGGTTTGCCGGCCAGCAGAGCATCAAGTGCTGCGCGTGTATCCTGGCGCTTGGGCGTGCCGGCTTCGCTATCATCAATACGCCCCTTGTATCGCAGCTTCCTCTGCTTATCAAAAATATACACATGGGGTGTTGCGATCGCGCCGAATTTACGGCTTAACACCTGGGTTTCACCGTCGTATACATAGGGAAAATTAAAATTCTTGTCCTTTGCACGAATTTTCATGTCTTCAAGGGAATCATTGAGATCCGAATAGGACAGCTCATCCAAACGCACAGCCTTGGGATCATTGGGAGAAATAGCCAGCAAGGCCACACCCTTATCCTGATAATCACGCTGTAATTGCATGATTCGCTCTTCGTAAGCCTGGGCAGTTGGACAATGATTGCAAGTGAAAATAACGAGTAATACATCTGCGTCAGCGAAGTCTGCCGGGCTGTAATTGCGGTCATCAACACCAGGCAGGGAAAAATTCGGGAGAGGGTCGCCAATCTCAAGCCCACTCGCGGTGTTTGCGAGGGCTGGCAGACAAAGACAAAAACACAGTAATACAAGAACCTGACGCAGAGTATTCATTTTATTATTTCCTCTTTTATTAACGCTTTATTGCTCAATTTGCCCGTATGTTGTCGATGTTTTTCCTGCGACCGCATACGCCCCGCCACACTTTACTGCCCTGGAGGTCAAGGTGAGGGTAGACTCAACGCTTTCTGCGACTTTTGTCTACCAGGGCCTGAACCTTATAAAAATCTTTTTCACCATCCGGCCGGGTTTTAAAACGGCGATGTGACCACAAATACTGCCCCGGATTCTCCCGCACGCGCGCCTCGATAAACGCGTTAAAAGCCGCAGCCTCTTCCTGTTCATCGCCCGACCCGAAACCCTCGATGGGCGGGTAAATCGTAATTTCATAGCCGGTCAGATTGGCGTTTGCTCGTGTTGTGTAGGGAATGGCAACAGCACCCGCGACACGCGCAAGCTGACTCGGTGCGGTGACCGTTGCAGTCGGAATATTAAAAAAAGGCACGAAGACACTGTGGCGAGCGCCAAAATCCTGATCTGTGGTGTAGTTTATGACACGGCCACTTTTGAGCGTACGAATAATGCCGCGCACATCCTTGCGAGGAATGGTTTGGCTTTCGGGGTTATGGCGCTCGCGCCCATAGCGCTGCACCCATTCATAGACCGGGTTTTTATGAGGGCGGTAAAAACCATCAATAGACCAGGCGATATTCATGAACGCAGCGCACATTTCAATCGTAGTGAAATGTATGCCGAGAAAAATCACACCGCGCCCCTCTTCACGCGCTTTTTGTAAATGCTCGAGACCTTGAATTCGATAGCGCTTCTGCAGGCGCCAGCGCGGCCAGAACCAGGCCATACCACTTTCAAAAAATGCACGGCCCGCCGCCTCCATGGACTGCGTGTAAAGCGTCTCTCGTTCTTCTTCAGATTTTTCCGGAAAACACAAGGCCAGGTTTTTGCGCGTGATTCGCCTGCGTCGTTTACTCAATCGGCCAGCCAGACGACCGAGCCAACCACCAAGCACCATTTGCAAACGAAAAGGTAGAATTTGAACGAGCGACCACCATAACGCCATACCCGCCCAGCTTGTCCAAAAACGCGGGTGCCATAATTGCGGAGGGGTTTTGGAGTTATTTTTCGCGCTCATCAATAACAAGATAATACTGATTTAATGACGCTCGCATTCTAACCTGGAAAGGGCACAGACCGCGCCCATTCCAGTAAACATTGATCGATATTAGCGAAGAGGGTTCAGGGCGCCGGATTCGAATAGCGCTGATGCACGCCGGCAATTTCCTCAAGCAAAGGCTCAGACAAGGCAATATCGACACTTTCAATATTCGCTTTCAACTGCTCCAGATTCGTCGCACCAATAATATTGGACGACATAAAATCGCGCTCATTCACGAATGCGAGGGCCATTTGTGCCGGGTCCAGACCGTGTGTTTTCGCAATATTGACATAGGCCTCGGCGGCTTCATCACAATTCACATTAAAATACCGCACAAAGCGATCATACAAAGTCAGGCGCCCGCCTTCCGGCCGTTGGCCATGCAAATATTTTCCACTCAACACACCAAACGCCAGAGGCGAATAGGCCAGAAACGAAACTTGCTCCTTGATACACATTTCCGCCAACCCCACCTCGGCGGAACGATTTAATAAACTGTAAGGATTTTGAATACTCACAATACGCGCATAATGATTGTCTTTTGCAGCACGTAAATATTCCATCACGCCCCAAGGCGTTTCATTAGACAAGCCGATATGACGAACCTTACCGGCTTTGACAATCTCATCCAACGCTTCGAGCGTTTCCTCAATAGGAATATCATCCGGGTCGGGTTTATGCGTATAACCAAGACGACCAAAAAAATTAGTGTGCCTTTCGGGCCAATGCACCTGGTACAAATCCACATAGTCCGTTTGCAAACGCTTCAGTGATTGATCAATCGCTTCGTGAATGTGCGTGCGATTCAAACGCGCACCACCGCGAATATAAGACATCGAACTGTTATTGCCTTCGCGCCCGGCAACTTTGGTGGCGACAATAATCTTGTCGCGACAACCCCGCGCTTTTAGCCAATTACCCATGATGGTTTCGGTTTGGCCATAGGTATTTTCGCGCGGCGGTACGGGGTACATTTCCGCCACATCGAAGAAGTTAATACCATAATCCACCGCCATATCCATTTGGGCGAAACCTTCTTCCTGCGTATTCTGCTCTCCCCAGGTCATACTCCCGAGGCAGATCAAACTAATATCAATGTCGGTGTTACCAAGTTTTTTATATTTCATTTTCTTTTCCACTCTTAATTTTTGAAAATGATCCTGGTTTTTCGGTTGGATAGTGAGTCGCGTAAGAACACCGAGGGTAAGGTGGACGCTGTCGAAAACGCATGAATACATCCCTGTAGCTCCCTCTCCGGGACGCCGGCCGCTTCATCCCTGAAGAGACGGTTTCGACAGCAACCACCTTGCCCTCGACGTTCAGTAAGTTCATCGCATTCAGATAAAAGAGCTTAAAGTCTATTCAAATAGTGAATGTAATTATTTTTGAACTATCATGAGTGGGAAGGTTTGGTTGCAGGCCGTATTGCGTTTTCTAAACGAAAAACTTTCTCATCGCAGAGTGCGGGGTAAGGCTTTGCGAAACCGTCTCTTCAGGGATGTATTCATGCGTTTTCGCAAAGCCTTACCCCGTGATCTGCGATTTGCGACAAACTCTAATAAAGAAAACGCAATACGGCCTGCAACCAAACCTTCCCGCTCACTCGGCAATTGAAAAATTTTAAAAACTATTCAAGTTCAAGCTGAACATCAGGATCAACATCTGCCTCGTAATCAACGCCGGGAACACCAAAACCAAAGAGTTTCAAAAACTCAGCGTTGTAACCTTTGTAATCCGTCGTCTCAAACAAATTCTCTTCCGTCACCGCATTCCAAAGTGCTTCAACTTTTTCCTGCACATCCGCACGCAATTCACGGTCATCCATACGAAAGCGGTTGGCGTCGTCTACACGAGGTGAGTCAGTGTAAAGCCCTTCAGTAAATAAACGGTAAAGTTGCTCGATACAGCCCTCGTGAGAACCGTTTTCCTTCATCACTTTATACAGCGCAGAAATGTACAAGGGCATAATGGGAATAGCAGAACTCGCCTGCGTGACCAGGGCTTTAAGGACAGCCACATTGGCCTGTACACCCTTGGCAGAAATCACCGCTGCAGCACGATCAAGGTCTTCCTTCGCTTTACCAATGGTGGCTTTGCCGTAAATCGGCCAGGTAATTTTTTCACCGAGGTAGGTATAGGAAACCGTTTTGCAACCTTCAGCCAACACGCCGGCTTCAGACAAGGCGTTTATCCACAATTCCCAATCTTCGCCACCCATCACTTTCACTGTACTGGCAATCTCCTCTTCGCTGGCGGGCTCAAGGGTGAGATCGGCGATTTTCAGCGTATCGGTGTTGAGGTTTTTCGCGGTGTAGCTTTGGCCAACCGGCTTGAGTACCGAGTTGTAGGTTTCGCCGGAATCCGGATCGGTACGGCGCGGGGAAGCCAAACTGTAGACCACAAGGTCTACCTGCCCGAGATCACGCTTGATAACCTCAATGGCTTTTTGCTTGATCTCATGGGAAAAGGCATCGCCATTAATACTTTTCGCATAAAGGCCTGCCTTCTCGGCTTCGGCGTGAAAACCCAGGGAGTTGTAATAGCCCGCTGTCCCGGTACGCTTGGCGCTGCCTGGCTTTTCGAAGAATAAACCTAAAGTCGCCGCACCACAGCCAAAGGCCGAAACAATGCGAGAGGCCAGGCCGTAGCCAGTAGAGGCGCCAATCACGAGGACTTTTTTGGGCCCATCAGTAACGTCGCCCTGCTGTTGTACATAGGCAATTTGCTCGCGCACATTGGCTGCACAACCTTCGGGGTGAGCGTTGGTACAAATAAATCCGCGGACTTTAGGAGAAATAACCATAGCGTGTTTCCGTTTTTGTAAAAATGCGCGGCATTATATACCATCGTTGCGCCTGTTTTGCGTGTTGACGCCCAGGTGCAATGCCGGTTTGATTTCAAGCCCCTGAATGTGAGTTACGATGTAAATTACGATGTGAGTTGAATAGGCCCATGATTACACTTAAAGCCGCCACCCCCACCGCCTGGGTTTCAGCCGTACTGGCAGACTTTGATGCTTTTTTAATCGATCACGCTGCGGCGGAAAAGAAAGCCTCGGGCATGGCAATTTCCATGTTGAGTCACTACCCGGACAAACCTGAAATTGTGCGGGCCATGATTGATTTGAGCATTGAGGAGATGACACATTTTCGCGAAGTCGTAAAAATCATGACTCAACGTGGCTTACAACTTGCGCCCGATACACGCGACCCCTATGTCAATGCTCTGCGTAAATTAATGCGTAAGGATTCCAGTGACTATTTACTCGACCGTCTTCTCATTGGCGGTATTATTGAAACACGAGGCTGCGAGCGATTCGGTTTGGTTGCAGATGCCCTCCCCGACGGCGAGCTTAAAACCTTTTACGATATTATTACGCGGTCTGAAGACAAACACGGCAATTTGTTTGTTGACCTCGCAGCCTTGTATTTTGACGAAAAGAATATAAGTCAGCGTCTTGAGACTTTATTAGAAGAAGAAGCGGCCATAGTATTAAAACTGCCCATCACTGCCGCGCTACACTGAGGACACTGCCGTGTCGGCCATTGAAAAATATCTCGCACAGTATGCTGAACAGGACTGTCAGTTATTGGCCAACTTCCCCGATGACTTACTGTTTGAGCATTGCATTGCACTGCCGGTTTACAATGAAACAATCGAAAGTGTGGTCCACATTGAAGGTCGGCCATTCGCGGCAAATACCTTGCTCATCGTCGTTCTCAATCAATCTGAAGATGAACAACGACAAGACATTACCGAATCCAACCTCGCGTTTTGCTGGTTGCTAAAAAAAAATGCCCACACTCTCTGGCAATCCGCCCACCTTTCCTTATTGTCGTTTGGCAAATTAACCATTTTGCTTGCCGAACGCCACCAGGCGGCCTTGTGTCTAAAAACAAAAGAAGGCGTTGGCCGCGCACGCAAGCTTGCGGGTGATTTGGCGCTCACGCTTTTTCGAAGAAACGTCATTCAGGATCACTGGCTCTACTCTACCGACGCTGACGCACAGTTGCCTGACAACTATTTCACCAAGCCCTCTGATTTGGATAGCGCTGCAATGGTGTTTGATTTTCAGCATCAACACGCTGGTGACGACGAGGTTTTTCAGGCAACCCAACGCTACGAACAAAGCATCAAGTATTTTCGCGATGCGCTCTTTTGGGCGGGCTCTCCCTACGCTTATTGCAGTTTGGGCTCAGCCCTGGCCATTGAATTTGAGGCCTATGCACAAGCCCGCGGTTTTCCACCCCGTGCCGCAGCCGAAGACTTTTACTTATTAAATAAAATCGCGAAAATTGGCAAGGTACACGCGGTGCCCGAGATCTGTATCCAAATCAAGGCGCGGCTTTCAGACCGAATCCCTTTTGGCACGGGCCCCGCAGTACAAAATATTCTGGAGCTGCAAGCGGCGGAACAGGAATATTGTTACTATCAACCAAACATTTTCAAGGTTTTAAAAACCTTGTTAACGAATCTTGATGTGTTCTATCTCTATCTGACCCAAGGCCAACGCTTTAACTTCAATGAGGAAATTGAGGGGGCTCTTAATAACATTAAACTTGATCGCTTTCGCGATCACTGTATAAAGCAAAAAATCACTGCGGCAGATTTTGCTGTACACTTTCACACCTGGTTCGATGCATTTCAAACATTAAAGTTTATTCATTATTTGCGCGATCATTACTACCCGGACCAACCCTTAGCGAGCTGTCTGAACCAGTTCGATACGTTGAGCACGAGCGATAACAACAAGAGCGATAATCAATAATGCTGACCAAACTGCACCCTCGTAATATTCTGGTCGTACTTGACGAAATTGACGCGCAAGCCCCCAGTTATAGCCTGGAGCGCAAAGCGGCATTACGCCGTGTCTTCACTATTCTCGCCTGCACCTGCGTGAGTCTGCTGCTGATCCACTATCTAAAATTTTCCTCGGTTATGGTGGCGGCTCTGCGTGATTTGAGCCTGTTTCAGGGAGAGCAGGCCCACTTCTGGTTACGAAAGTTACAGGCAACGGGTTTTGCCGAATTATTTGGCTATCTCTGGTGGACCTTCTGGCATGTTGTCGGCTATGTGCTGCTCCCCTGGCTCGTTTTACGTGTGACACTCAAGGAAAAGTTGATTGACTACGGTTGGCGATGGCAAGCGACCGCCCAACACTGGCAAGGCTATGTCTTGCTGATCAGCCCGATTTTATTTTTTATTTTTTTAGTGTCGTTTCGCGAAGATTTTTTAAAGCACTACCCTTTTTATGATCTTGCAGGCAGATCATGGTTCGACTTTCTTGCCTGGGAATTTTTATATCTTTTACAGTTTGTGTGTCTTGAGTTTTTCTTTCGCGGATTTATCGTTCAAGGTTTACGACCCGCCATAGGAGCCAATGCCGTTTGGGTAATGTGCGTACCCTATTTGATGATTCACTTTCCTAAATTGTGGCCGGAGGCAACTGGCGCTATTTTATTTGGTCTATTTCTCGGCATTCTGGCCCTGAGGTCGCGCTCAATTTGGGGCGGCGTCGCGGTTCACGCAGGCATTGCCCTAACGATGGATATTGCCTCCCTCTTACGTCAGGATAAAATCCCGGCCGTATTCTGGCCATTTTAACGCTTTATGTGCTTTCCAGGATCGCTACACTCAACGCAGAGCGCGGTTAACTCGATTCTGCAAATACAGTAGCCCCGCATAAAACAAGGCCGCTAAAACCACCCAAACAATACCAATATAATTAAATAGATGCGGCGCCCACATCATGGTGGACATCAGGGAATCCTGATAATAAAAAAACCACTGATGTTCATCCGGGAAAACCCAGATATGAAGAAGCGCGTAAAGCTTATCCCAGCCCACAATTAAAATAACCACTGCAATCAAACCAACAATTGCACCCACACCGATGGATTGCGTTTTCAAGGACGGTAATTTTGTACCGCGAACATAGCGAAGCGCGCCAAGCGCGATCAATAGTGCAACAACAATATAAATTGCGAGTATAAGTGTATGAATCAGGTTTGCAACATCCTTAAGATGGACAATTTCCGGCTCGCGCAGCAGTGAAATCTCCTTACCTTTTACTTTGTAAGTGATTACTTCCAAACCTTTACCCTGGTTATGAACCGCTTCAACAATCTGTGCAAACAAAAACACACGCTGCTCTTTACTGGTGAGTGAAAAATTTTCCTTGTAACGATTTTGCGGACCAAATTCATCGATGGCGTCACCGATACCACCGTGATCGTGCCACACACCATAGCCGTAATTGGCCTGAATCAACACAAACCAGGAAAGCCCTATCGCGGCAACCAGGGTCGCCAAGCCAAAAAAACCTGCCTCGAGGGCGGGCACGAGGTTTTTCAATTTGTACTCCATTTTGCTCCCGTTTAATCTCGAAACGGCATTTTACACGCCAAGCCTTGGGATTGTTTTGAATAAAGCGCTAATTTCTTCAGAGTTTTGGCATTAGACACTTCTCCCAACTCCGGGCATGAGCTATGATTTCGCCGTGGATGTCCCGAGGATAATAATAAAAAACGTCGTGTTGATATTAACGCCACACTGCTTTTATTCATGTGTCTTTTCCTTGAGCTTTCGCACGCTAGTTTTAGCAATGCCTATGAGAGCGATGTATCCAGCTTTCAAACTTTAGCGTTTACGCGTTTTAGTTGAAAAGTAATTTGTGTCTTTAACGTTGTTATCGACATGTAACAAAGGTTTCGCGCCTTGTTGTTTTTTGCTGTAAGTGGCCAACCTTGCTTTCCAGCCCCACCAGGCATCTGGTGTTCGCAAACGCTGTGGAGATATACGTGAGGCAATTTTTGCCTGCGATTCTGGAGATGTGTTTGCGCTTTTTTGTATTCCCTGTTCAAACTTGTTTAAGTTTGCAACCAGTGTAATGAATTCGCGCATAAAAAGTTGTACCCGAATAAAGATATTTATAACGATTTAATCATTGTTTGAGAGGAAATCTCTATGTTTAGTAAGCCTTTAAATAAAAGGCTTGCTGCGCTATTGGGCGTCGGTGTTCTCGCCGCCTGGGGTAGTTCTGCGCATGCAAGCTGCGAATACACAGTGGTCAATTCCTGGAACTCCGGCTTCCAGGCTGAAATCACTGTCACTAACAGCGGCTCTTCAGCCGTCAATGGCTGGCAAGTCAGCTGGTCATACAATAACAACAGCGTCCAACAAGCCTGGAACGCTAACCTTTCCGGTTCTTACACTGCAAGCAACGTAGGTTGGAATGGCAATTTACAACCAGGCCAATCTGCGAGCTTCGGTTTTATCGGTAACAGCAACGGCGGTGCAATTGAAACGCCAGCACTGAGCGGCACAATTTGTTCTGGTGGAACGACCAGCACATCGTCAAGCAGCTCGTCTTCCAGCAGCTCATCCAGCAGCTCCTCATCCTCGAGCAGCTCCAGTTCTTCCAGCTCCAGCAGTTCTTCCAGCTCCAGCAGTTCTTCTAGCAGCTCCAGTTCGTCTTCCAGTTCTTCGAGCGCAAGCAGTTCTTCCGGTGGCCAGTGTGGACTGCCGTTCTCCAGCAACGGTGTTGCCATCAGCAACCAAAACCTCACCTGGAGCACAGGTCCGATCGACATCGCTTGCGGCTCTGCAGTTAGCCTCAGCATGTTGGCGCAAGGCGCTGGTCCAATGGAGCAAGCAGACTTCCTGAACATCTCGTACCGTGTAGACGGTGGTGGGCTAGTTGCTCTCTCCAGCGATAACAATGCTTTCGCACAGAAATCTGTTTCTGCAAGCGGCATCAGCGGTAGCACTCTGGAAATTGTTGTAGAAGGTCAAACCTCCTGGGCTGACGAAACCTATACCGTTTCCAATATCAGTGTCACTGCAGCAGGCGGATCAAGCTCAAGCAGTTCCAGCTCGAGCTCCAGTTCTTCGTCAAGTTCCAGCTCGTCCAGCTCCAGCAGCTCATCCAGCTCTGGCGGCGCCGGAATATTCCGTGTTGACAACACCGGTCGCGTTACTAAGAACGGTCAGGTCTTCCCGGTTCAGTGTGGTTCCTGGTTCGGTCTCGAGGGTCGTCATGAGCCTTCGGATGATCCCGATAACCCCAGCGGTGCACCAATGGAACTCTACATTGGTAATGTTTTCTGGGCGGACAACCACGATCGCACCATTGAGCAAACCATGCAGGAAATTACGGCTCGCGGAATTAACGTAATTCGTTTCCCGATTGTGCCGCAAACTCTCGACCCCAATGATCCGCAAGGTACTGGTAGCGTGCTCAAAAACTACGAGCCACTGCGTCAGGACAATGCACGTCAAGCAATGGAAGACTTCATCGTTCTTGCTGACCAATACGGTCTGGAAGTGATGCTGGATATCCACTCTTGCTCCAACTATGTTGGCTGGAGAGCAGGTCGTCTGGACGCGCGTCCTCCCTATGTGGACAACGATCGTGATCTGTATGACTTCCCACGTGAAGATTCTTCTTGTGCCGCAACCGGTAACCCTGCTGGCGTCACACGCATTCAGGCTTACGACGAAGCGGCCTGGCTGAATGACTTACGTGAATTGGCTGGCCTACCTGCCGCCTTGGGTGTCGACAACATTATCGGTATCGATATCTTCAACGAACCCTGGGATTATTCATGGGCTGAGTGGAAGCGCTTATCCGAAAATGCTTACCAGGCCATTGCCGAAGTGAATGACGATATGCTGGTATTCATCCAGGGTATTTCTGCATCACACGACAATCAGGACGGTACGCCTGACACCAACAATGAATCACCGCATGGTGAAGAGTTCAGCAACCCGAACTGGGGTGAAAACCTCTTCGAAGCGGGCGGCGACATGCCTAACATTCCGCGCGAGCGTCTGGTGTTCTCACCACACACCTACGGCCCATCTGTATTCGTACAACGTATGTTTATGGACCCAAGCCAACCAGAGTGTGAAGGCCTCGAAGGCGATGAAGCGGGTGATCTCGGTTGTAACATCGTAATCGACGAATCCATCTTGCGCCCAGGTTGGGAAGAGCACTTCGGTTACCTGCGTGACCAGGGTTATGCGATTGTTGTCGGTGAGTTCGGTGGACACTTGAACTGGCCACAAGGCTCCAGTGAACGTGATATTAACCGCTGGAACCACATCACCACCAACGTTGATGAGCAATGGCAAAATGCATTTGTTGATTACATGGTCGACAGAGGTATTGAAGCCTGTTACTGGTCTATCAACCCTGAGTCTGGTGACACCGGTGGCTTGTACTCACACGCCTACGATCCAATCAGCAACACTGAAGGTTGGGGCACCTGGACCGGCTTCGAAGAAGCCAAGTGGAACATGTTGAATCGCTTGTGGGGCCAGTAAAATACCCCGTCACTGGCTCCGCTTTTAAAAGCTGAGTCAGTGACTCCACTTTCATTGCAGGCAGTCACTTTTCTAATGAGTCTGCCTGCAATATTTTCTCTTTAAACTGAACGTCAATAATTCTCCGCTTTCCTCGTTATTATCTTTTCGGACTACAATAGACCGCATAGACAACATCTTTTTTTATTGCGAATCTTTTTGATTTTCTGTTTCGTAACGTTTCAAGGCCTGTTCATTCCCCACTTTTTTGTAAAAAGCGACTAAAGCCTCGCGAGCATCACGCACTCTGAAATGTTGAGGATGCAACAACACCTCTAAACCTTCATAGCCTTTACGCATCCAACTTTCCGCTTCACTCTGCCGCCCCAGGTTTGCCAGGCAAGCACCGTACTGCCATGCTGAGGTATAAATCTTGGGGTGATCCGGCAAGGCCTTTTCCATAATGGCTCTAGCCTCATCAAAATAAGAGAGTGCGGTTTCACACTCGCCCTTCCCCCGATACGCATTGGCCAGCTCCGCAATAAATAGCCCGAGATTGGGGTTGTCGGGGTTGCTTTGTCGTGTAAGTGTGATGGCGTCGTGGCCCGCTTCTATCGCTTTATCGTATTCACCAATCTGGTTGTAAACCATTGTCAGCCCGTTCAAAGGGAATTGTAAAACGGCATTACCGGGCCCAAGAAAACCAGTAAATAGTGCAATGGATTCTTCATAAGAGGCGATGGCTGCGTCGATGTTGTTTGTTCTAAGGTGGTACAAACCCAGCGCCAATAGAAATTCCGCAATCATTTCCCGATTGCCCTCATCGTCTTGAAGCAAAATTGCATAGCCTTTCTCGAGGTTTTCTCCGGCAAGCACCAGGTTATCCCGATGCAGGGTTAACCAGCCTAAGTGCAGGTGGGTCAGTGCACGATCATAAAGGGCCTGCGGCAATTCTTTTTCATAAAACGCCAAGGCCTTTAAGTACTGTTCTTGCGCCGCTTCATACTGACTTTGCAGGTGATAAATTCGGCCCGTTTTTTCCATAGCACGTGCCTGTTCTTTGAGAAACCCGCCTTTAAGACTCAAAGCCAGAGCCCGCTGTGCAAACTCCAATGACGACTGGTAATTACCTTGTGCTTCAACGGTGATTGCCAAAAGAAGCAAAGTCTCTATGTACTCAATGCTGACTTGTCCCTTTATTCTCTCCTCCAGAATCAACTGTGCTTCCAGCGCTTCACGGCTTTTTTCCAGATCCCGCAAATCGCCAAAAATATCTGCAAAAGCCGCCATCAACTCCCTTTGTATTTCGGGTTCAGAGGCTAATTCCAATTTGGCTTTTTCAAAACCTTCACTGGCGATTTCGATTGCAGTTAACTCACTTTTTTTTGCAGTGGGATGTGCACTGTCAAACACATCAATTAGAAAACGCTTTATGGTATTTGCGCGATCGCGCTCTTCCACTATCGCTTGTGACTGATGTGAAGTCGTTAACGCAAATTGAATAGACAACCACGAAAGGGTCAGCAGTAACAAACTGATGGTTGTGGCTACAGCAATCGCCGCTTTATGGCGCATAACAAATTTTGCAAACAAGTAAGACCGTAAACCCGCTTTGACACTCACTGGGCGACCAGCGAGAAAAGCCCGAATATCATTCAACAGTTCAGAGACGGATTGATAACGGCGCTCCATATCTGGCCAAAGGCAGTTTTCTATAATGGCGACCAGGTCACCGTTACAATACTTTTGTTCTTTTATTTCCGGGAGTTGCTTGCTCGCTTCAAGATTAAAACCCGTTCGCGTTGACGAAAATAACTTTTCGCCACTCAATAACTCATACAACACCACACCCAGGGAATAAATATCCGTTGCCTGACTCACATCACCGCCCGCCAACATCTCGGGGCTGGCGTAATTCGGACTCACAGGCCGAAAAGCAAGTTGCGTTAACTCACTGGCGGCTTGTGCGTCGTCCAGTATTTTTGCAATACCGAAATCAAGTAACTTCACGTTACCGGCGTCATCCACCATGATGTTGGCTGGCTTAATATCACGGTGCACAACAAGTTTACTGTGCGCATAAGCCGTGGCCTCGCATACCTGAATGAATAGCGACAGAATTGCGTGTTGCTTCTGTTTTTTTTGTTGGCAATATTCATTGATGGAAACACCATCAACGTAATCCATTGCGATATAGGATGTGCCATTTTCGGTCACACCGCCATCGAGAAAGCGTGCAATATTTTTATGGTTTAATCCGGCGAGAATTTGTTGTTCAGTTTGGAAGCGGTAACGCGAAATTGCATCGACCGCATGCGTGGATAGTACCTTGAGCGCAACGCGCTTTTGATGTTGTCGATCAGCACGCTCGGCCAGGTAAACCGTCCCCATTCCGCCATACCCAAGGAGAGCAAGCAATTTCCAGGGGCCAATAGTTTCAAGCCCCTCGAGGTCAGGCTCAATATTTTCTCCCTGCTCCTGGGTGAGGGTACTGAGGCGCGAGCTAAACCCGTCAAACCAGCTTTCCGCTTGCTCACTCGTTTGCAGAAGCGCCAACAATTCCATTTTAAGTGCGCTGTCATGCTCGCAATGTGTGTTCAAAAACGTTTCCCGATCTTCATCGGATAAGCCGTGAATTTCAGAAAACAGTTTTGCAAGATGACCGGGTAGACTCATCACTGCATCCTTTGTCAGAGTTTCAACAAACCGTCCACGTTTACAACAGCCACACCACGTCGGCAAAAACGAATCAGTTTTATTTATCTTCCTCTTGCGGGCTCAATTCGCGATAAAGCCATGCGCTTAACAGTGCCCAATCACGTTTAACGGTGGCCGCTGACACTCCGAGGGCTTTTGCAGTCTCTTCAATGCTCATCCCACCGAAAACACGGCACTCTACCACGCGACAATACCGAGGGTTATCGTCCGCCAGCTTTTCCAGGAGCTGATTAATCATCAGCAACTCTTCAATTGTGTTAGACGATTCCACGTCCTCGTGAAATTTTTTATCAGGCAATGAGCGCTTTTGTGCCTGACTTCGCTCCGCATAATTCACCAGCACGTGTCGCATCGCGCGCGAAGCGGTCGCGAGAAAGTGAGCGCGATTTTGGTAGTCGCCATCCGCTTTCGCCAATTTGGCATAGGCTTCGTGAATCAATGCAGTCGTATTCAGCGTTTCGTTGCCTGTCCAACGTCGACGCTGTGATCGAGCAATGATACGCAATTCCTGATACACGTTTTCATACAGTGCATGTTGCGCCCGCTCATCGCCTCGACGAATCGCTTCCAATAATTGTGTGATATCGCCTGCCGTCATACACGCCAGTATAACGCAAGCCCTGTTATAAAATTAGCCGCAAAACTTGACGGCCTACACAAAGCGGCGGCTTAAAAATTCGCAGTATTCAGAACCACGCTTATTATTCCATTTTGTTTCGTTCAGCCTTTTTCTTGATTAAGCGATAAATTTCCTCCCGATAGACCAACACACTTCCGGGGGCACGTGTTCCCAGTCGAACACGATTACCATCGAGTTCCAACACAGTAATCGATACAGCTTCACCAATTCTCAGGGTTTCACCGGGCTTGCGGGTGAGCACTAACATTCTTCCTCCTCATTCTCTGGCGGCATCACTCGTTCTCTGGCCGCATGTCTCGCGGCTGCGTTTATCTCCTCATATATCACCCATACAGCAAGGAGCAAAAAAACGGCTCAAAAAAAATGAATCCTGATGAGCCGATTTCAGTTCGCTTCCTGTTTAAGCAATAAAAACCGGGATTTCCGCGCAGGATGTCGCTTAACAACTCAATGATGAGGACCGTTTACATGAACACTCACACGATAAAATCCGTATTCACACAAATTTTCCTTACCCTTTTTTTAGTTTCCGCTCTCGGCGCTTGCAGCAGTGGCGGCGGAGGCGACAACAATGGTAATACCGAAGGCAGCCCTGAACCCGAACCGCCTCCGCCACCCCGAATAAGCATTCACGATCTGAATTTGGCCGAGGGTGATACTGTTCCGACCCTCGCCACCGTTGAAGTCACCCTGGACAAAGCCGCGTCCGAAGACGTGACGCTGGAGTTCGCCACCAGCAATGGTGTCGCGCTCGCTGGCAGCGACTACAACGCACAAAGTGGTACGCTCACAATTGCCGCAGGCAATGTGGCAAGCACTATTGAAATCGAAATTATCAGCGATTTGGAATATGAAGAAGACGAGCAATTCGTCGTCAATATTTTTAACGTCTCACCATCTGTAGAGATCGACAATGACGAAGCCTTTGTGACCCTCCTCAACGATGACCTCCCCGCTCTGGAAGTGTCGCCTGCTTACAGCAACGAACCGGATACAGATACCGCTAATGCTGTATTTATTTTTGAATTACAAGCTGCCGCAGAAAGTGACATCACAGTTGATGTTGCCACTCGCGATGTCAGCGCACTAGCGGGAAATGACTTTAGTGGGCGTGATACCACTCTCACCATTCCTGTTGGCGAGCGCACTACAAGTTTTGAAATTGAAATCTATGCAGACGACGATGTCGAACAATCCGAAGTGTTCGAACTGCTGATTAATAATATCCAGGGGCCGGCAACGCTCGCCCAAAATGTTGTCCAGGGTTTTATTTACGACAGTGACACCAACCGCGATGGACCGCAACTTTTCGGCTTACCTGCAAACGCAAGTGAAGTGAGCGGTGCAGACTCCTTTCTTGTTTTCAAACTTTTCATCGATGAGGCCATTGATGAAGATATTGAAATCCAATTCAACACAAGCGCAGACACCGCCCTAAGCCCGCAAGATTTTACCGCAGTGTCCGGTGTAACCAATATTGTTGCCGGAGAAAATAGCACTGAAATTCTGGTTGCAGTCATGGATGATGACCTTATTGAAGACCCGGAAACCCTGACCCTCTCGCTCTCGCTTTCTCCCGCGAGCAGCACTGGCAGGGTGAATATCATTACTCCTTCGCTGATCGGCACCATCGCCGACAACGACAGTGCAACACCCGCTATTCCTTCCATGAGTATCACGTCCGCGTCCCTCACCGAAGGCGACAGTGCAAGTCAAAACCTGGAATTCACAGTGGCCCTTTCCGAACCGTCTTCTGAAACAATTACGGTTGATTTCGCCAGCGAAGAGCAAACTGCAAGTGCAGGCAGTGATTTTACCGCCGTATCCGGCAGCCTCGTTTTCCTCGCCGGCGAGCAACAAAAAATCATTACCGTGGAAGTACTCGGCGATACCTTCACTGAAGACGACGAGACTTTTCGCATTCGCTTAAGCAACCCCAGCGACAATGTCGAATTAATTCAGGCACTCGCCACCGGCACAATTTTGACTGATGAGCCCTTTGCACGGCTTTCAATTGCCGGTGTGAGTGTGCTTGAAGGCAATACAGGCAACACCAATCTTGTGTTCACGCTTACACTGGATGTCGCCACCGCTGATGCGGTCAGCGTCGATTTTTACACCGCAGACAACACCGCCACGGCAGGCGAAGATTACAGTGCTCAAAGTGGAAGTGTGAGTTTCTTAGCCGGTGAAACCATGACAACCATTGCGATCACGGCTTTCGGCGATTTCGACAATGAGAGCGATGAAAGCTTCGACTTGTTTCTCGAAAACCTTTCGCCAAACGCCAGTTTTATTCAAACAAGCGCGCGCGGAACGCTGATCAATGACGACAGTCTCGCAGGTTGGCAGGAAAGCATTTCGATAGGCCAGAGCAATGCCGGGAGTCTGCCCGATCTCGCAATGGATGATACCGGTTTTGGTGCGGTACTCTGGCAAGGCGCGCTCGATCCACTCAGTTTTCGCTACCCGATAAATATCACGCCCATCGTCGCTGGAATTGCACAAACACACTCACCGATTGCAGATTCGGCTGGCGGATCAAGTTGGCACCCCGCCATTGTGGCACCGGGGAGTAATACTCTGCTCGGGTTGTGGCGAGACAGCAACGACGACACCTGGTTTCAGGATTCCCTCGGCGCAAGCACAAGCTTCTCTCTCAGCCCCGAAGGTGCCTGGAATATCAATATGGCCAGCGCCTATGATGCCGCAGGCGCAGGTGATGCCATTGCGCTTTGGGAAAACACGTCTTCACCCATTGAACGTTTTTTTGCACGCTTCGACAGTACTGCGCAAACCTGGGATAGCCCAACAACGATCACCTTGAATACTGGAGAGGGCACAGGACTCGCTCGCATCGGCATGGACACCGAGGGTAACGCCATTGTCGTTTGGCAAGCGGTATTTGATGATATTGCTGAAAGTGCGCTGTATTACCAATACTACGATGCCGAGTCAGCAAGTTGGAACGATGCAGCGGCCATTCCGGGTTCCAATACCTATTACAGCCCGGCTCACATCAGCATGTTCGAAGGCAAGGCCATGGTCTTCACAATAAAACAAAGCAGTGCGCCGCTCGAAGCCGATAACATGCTTCGCGCATTTTACTTTGACCCCGAGCTCGAAACCTGGAGCGAAAGTCAGCCCAATGGCACGGCAACAGAAGAAGCCCATCACCCGATATCACAAACCGATGCGGCAGGGAACATCTTCGTTGTTTGGGCCCAGTCACAACCCGCTAATGGGTCCGTCTACGATACCTTTGCGAATCGCTACGATGCAGCCACGGGAACCTGGGGCACACCGCAAGCTCTTGAAAACAGCGAGAACGGCGTATTCGCTTCTTACATGGATATCGACACCGATGTAAACGGCAACGCGATTGCAGTATGGGCGCAAGTCGGCACCAATTCGACCAATATTCGTGCAGCCCACTTTCTTACATCCACTGGCGAATGGACGGCTGCCGAACCAGTCAATGATGAAGTTGAGGGTGAATACGCGAACTACCCCAAAATAGCATTGACTGAAATCGGCCATGCCTTCGTCATCTGGAAAGTAAATAACGTGGAAATCAGAAGCAAGCGCTACCTTCGCCCCTGACACGCACTTCCAATGCCCGCCAAGCCTGATTTATCAGCGATTGAAGTGGGTGAGACCCCGGGAGTCATCCCGGGGTAATTTTTATATGTGATATATTCCAAATTACTATAAAAATCCCTTCATCAATAATACGTTCTTACTATAGAATTACGCGACAAATTGCTGTTTTTTTAACAATAAGAATAAATCGAAAGGATCCGAGGTAACTCTCCTGCCAAGTATTTGGCTTTTCACAAAGTGCGACTCCGCGATGCATACCAGTATGACCACACGGTGCTGACTCGCGGCAGGCTTGACTGTTACCCTGGATTTCCCGGTTGAATGGAGCGACACCACGACGGCTTCGATGCCTGTTTTTTTTGGCTGATTTACGTAACCGTTTTCAGGGAGTAGTCCCCGCGCTAATGCGCAGGTCTTTGTCGAGAGTTGTACGACAACGCACACCTGCACAATGTTATTAAACTAGCCGGTGTGCATAAAAATAAAACAATAAAACAATAAACAAATGATCATTGTTTGAGAGGATAAACTCTATGTTTACTAAAAAAGTAAAAGGGTTTCGTCTTGCTGCTGCTTTAGGTTTGGGCTTAACCGCCGCCGCCTGGGGCAACTCTGCTGCAGCGGAGTGTAGCTATACGGTAACCAATGCCTGGGGTTCCGGTTTTACTGCCGAAATCACCGTAACAAACAGCGGCTCATCAACCATTAACGGTTGGCAAGTTAGCTGGTCTTATAACAACAACAACGTCACCAATTCCTGGAATGCCAATGTCAGCGGCAATTACACCGCCAGCGACATGGGGTGGAACGGTACTTTGCAACCCGGCCAAAGCGCCAGCTTCGGCTTTCAGGGCAACACCAATGGCGGCGCAGCCGAAACACCCACTGTAACAGGTGCTATTTGTTCTGGCGGTAACAGCTCAAGCAGCTCTTCCAGCAGCTCCAGCTCTTCAAGTTCCTCTAGCAGTTCAAGTTCTTCAAGCTCAAGTTCTTCCAGCTCCAGCAGCTCCAGCAGCTCAAGTTCTTCAAGTTCGAGCAGTTCAAGTTCTTCAAGCAGCTCGTCTTCCAGCTCTTCAAGCTCATCCAGCAGTTCAAGTGGCGGTAGCCAGGCTTGTGTATGTAACTGGTACGGTCAAGGCACCTGGCCAATCTGTGAAAACTCCAACGGTTGGGGTTACGAGAATGGTCAAAGCTGTATTGGTCAATCAACTTGTGAAGGCCAGGGTCAACATAGCCCGGGCGGCGTAGAGTGCGGTTCTTCCAGCTCTTCAAGCTCAAGTTCTTCCAGCTCAAGTTCTTCAAGCAGCTCGTCTTCCAGCAGCAGCTCAAGTTCCTCAAGCAGCTCCAGTTCTTCAAGTTCCAGCAGCTCATCAAGCTCAAGCAGTTCTTCAAGTTCTGGCTCTACGGGTAACGCACTGTTCCGCGTAAACAGCCAGGGTCAGATCACCAAAAACGGTGAAGTCTTCCCCGTTCGTTGTGGTAGCTGGTTCGGTTTGGAAGGTCGTCACGAACCATCGGATGATCCCGATAACCCCGAAGGTGCGCCAATGGAGCTCTACATCGGTAACGTTTTCTGGTCCAACGACAACAGTCGTACCATTGAGCAAACCATGGAAGAGATTACTGCGCGCGGCATCAACACCATTCGCTTCCCTATCGTGCCACAAACACTGGACCCCACTGATCCTCAGGGCATGGGCAGCGTATTGAAAAACTACGAGCCACTGCGTCAGGACAACGCGCGTCAAGCAATGGAAGAATTCATTGTATTGGCCGACCAATACGAACTTGAAATCATGCTCGACATCCACTCCTGCTCTAACTACGTTGGCTGGCGTGCGGGCCGTTTCGATGCGCGTCCTCCCTATGCGGATGCGGATCGCAACAACTACGATTTCTATCGTGAAGACTCTTCCTGTGCGGCCACCAACAACCCCGATGGCGTTACGCGTATTCAGGAATACAACAAGCAAATGTGGTTGGATGACCTGCGTGAACTCGCTGGCCTCTCCGATGCATTGGGTGTTGATAACATCATCGGTATCGACATTTTCAACGAGCCCTGGGATTACTCCTGGGAAGATTGGAAAACACACACTGAAGATGCCTACACCGCGATTCAGGAAGTGAACCCCAACTTGTTGATCTTTGTTCAAGGTATTTCCGCAAACGCAAATGCGCAAGACGGCACACCTGATACCCGAGATCCTGTTGCACACGGTGACGAGTTCTCCAACCCGAACTGGGGTGAAAACCTCTACCCTGCGGGCGACAACTTACCTGCCGTTCCACAATCACAATTGGTATGGTCTCCACACACCTACGGTCCTTCCGTATTCGTACAACGTATGTTTATGGACCCGAACCAACCCGAGTGTGAAGGCATGGAAGGTGACGAAGCTGGCGACAACAACTGTCAGATCGTGATCGACCCTGAAGTTCTGCGCCCAGGTTGGGAAGAGCACTTCGGTTACTTGCGTGACATGGGCTACGCCATGGTCGTCGGTGAGTTCGGTGGTCACCTGAACTGGCCACAAGGTTCCAGTGAACGCGATATCGATCGTTGGAGTCACCTCACTACAAACAATGTTGACGAGCAATGGCAAAATGCCTTCGTTGACTACATGGATGAGAAGAACATCGAAGCCTGTTACTGGTCAATCAACCCTGAATCAGGTGACACCGGTGGTCTTTACTCCCACGCATACGACCCCATCTCCAACACTGAAGGTTGGGGCACCTGGACGGGTTTCGAAGAAGCCAAGTGGGAAATGCTTTACCGTTTGTGGGATTAATTCCCTCTCTCTTTTACGCTTTATGTGAAATCGACCCGGAGTGGCTTTGCTGCTCCGGGTTTTTTCTTTTTGGCTAACTGAAAAATCGTAGATAAGCCGGTAGAATTTCATCGAGGAGTCGGGATCACGCGGGAACTCTGATCGCGAGGTGGCCCCTTGCGAAAACGCGGTGGATACATCCCTGTAGCTCCGACACCGCATCCCTGCGGTGACGGTTTCGCAAGGGGCCACCTCACACTCAGAGTTCTAACTTGCCTTATCGCAACAGGAAGAAAATGCGCTTTGCTTACGCAAAAACACCCCTGTCAGGTCACTGTCAGGTGCCTGTCGTGCAGTTTTGGGCACTGTCATGTCAAAGTCAGGTTCGCGTCGTTCACGGAAAATAACAAAATCACTTTAATAGGAGTCAGTTACAGCATGTCAAATCCGATACGGAAATTACGAACAGAACGGGCATGGTCCCAGGAGCAATTGGCCGAGATGGCGGGCCTGAGTGTCAGAACTGTTCAACGCGCTGAAAATGGCGCGCCCTCCGGTTTGGAAACGCTGAAATCTTTGGCAGCTGTATTCGAAGTGAGTCTGGATACCTTGCGCAGCGAGGATGCAGATAAAAACGAACCTGATGAGGAAAAACACATGGAAAATACAATCGACTCTGCCAACGACAACCAACAGCCGACGGATCTGGAAATTACAATTCGCCGGTCTGCCACTCTGGCCGTCATACTGGCCATGCTGGCGCTGATTAATTACGTCACCATGCCACAGTATTTGTGGGTGAAGTGGGCAGGCCTCGGTATTGGCTTAGCCATTTTGGGCATGTGGGCAAATTGGCTGAGTAGTAAGGAAAACCAGGCTGACCGGGAACCTAAAAATATGAAAGAGATGCTGAACACAACCGGCATTATGCTCGCCTCAGGGTTTGGCCTCTTTATGCTCAATGCAACAATGAGCCCGGGTAACTGGTGGGTGATTTGGCCTCTGGGAGCCCTGGCCATTGCGATTCCGATTCTTTGGGTTCGCTTTCTTAACCGTTAATGCCAGCCTGTAAGTGACAAATAGCTCTTGAATAGCGTGCAGCATCCTGGCTAAGGTGCTGCACCATGAACCAGAATAACTTCCGAAAGAAAGCGCGTTTAAAATTTGCTCGTATCACCCTGATACTGGGCTTGTCTTTAATTTGCACTGCATTGCATGCCAACGAAAAAGGCGACAAAACCTACTACCCTATTTCCCTTGACGGTTTCGCGGACGGTATTCGCCACTGGCAAAGGTTACACGACACCTTCGACTACCCTCGATGTGATGAAGCCGATATCACCTGCATTGCCGATAACATCCTGCTTTATCAGCGTATCAATGGCGGTTGGCCGAAAAATCGCGATCCCGCACGCGTGCTGAGTGAAAAGGAAAAGCAGGAAATTAAAACCCGCAAATTAAAACAGGATACAACGCTCGACAATCGCAACACTTACACACAAATACTTTATTTGGCGGAAACCTACAGCCAGACACGCGACGAAAAATACCGGGACGCCAGCCTGCGCGGCCTCGAATTTATTTTAGCGGCACAACTCCCGAATGGCGGCTGGACACATTCCCCTCCGAACACCAAAAGTTATTATGGCTACATTACCCTCGCCGATGATGTGATGCCCGGCGTGCTCAGCCTGTTGCGAAAAGCAGCAACAAGGCAAGCACCCTTCGACTATTTGTCACCCGACATTAACGTGCGCTGCCAACAAGCCCTCGCACGTGGTGAAAAACTACTCCTGAGCTTACAAGTACAACAGGCAGGACACGCCACCATTTGGGCGGGACAATACCACCCCGTCACACTTGCACCGATTGGTGCCCGCACCTTTGAATTGCCCGCGCTCGTAACCAGCGAAAGTGTCGCCGTGCTCGATTACCTCATGAGCATACCGAAACCCAATGCAGAAATTATCAAGGCCGTGGATGCTGCTGCGCGTTGGTTTAATGCACATGCACTCAGCGGTTTTCGTGTAGAGCACATAACCGTCGACAAAGAACGCTTTGATTACCACAGCTCAGATAAAGACAAAATCATCATTGAAGATAACAACGCGCCTTTAATTTGGGCGCGCTTTTACGAGCTCGATAGCAACACGCCCTTTATGGCAAATCGCGACGGCAAAAAAGTCTTTAAACTGGAAGACGTACACCGGGAACGCCGCACAGGTTACGCCTGGTATGGCTATTGGCCAGCCGATTTTCTCGTCCGCTATGCGCAATGGAAAAAGAACATCAACTGATTACACTGAACTCAAGGTGCCGCAATGAAACCTGTCACTAACCTCGATGAGTTAAACAATTTCACCCACATGGACGATGGTGCCTTCGCATCCAGTTTCGCACCCATTAGCGAAAATATTGGAGCCAAAAACCTCGGCTACAGCCTCGCGGTAGTGCCGCCAGGAAAAAGGGTGTGCCCCTTTCACAACCACCACGTTGTGGAAGAAATGTTTTTTATCCTCGAAGGTGAAGGCATCTTGCGTTTTGGCGATAAGGAATATCCGCTACGTAAAAACGACATCATTGCGTGCCCGCCCGGTGGCCGCGACGTTGCCCACCAAATCGTCAACACCAGCGACAAGGACATTACGTACTTATGTGTGAGCACAATGGAAGAAGCCGATGTGTGTGAGTACCCCGATTCTGACAAAGTCTTCGCGATGGTTGGCCCCCAGGGAAAACGCACATTTAAACACCTCAGCTTCGCAAGCAGTGCCGTTGATTATTTCGATGGCGAAAAGAAATAAAAAGATATGATCGATACCTTCGTCATTTCATTCACCACCTTCTTTGCCACGGTCGGCCCCATCGACGTGGCCGGCGTATTTGCGGTGCTCACAGCCACCACTGCAACACGCACTCGCAGAATAATGGCCCTTCGCGGCACCGCCATTGCCACAGCCGTCCTGTTGATTTTTGCACTCTGTGGTAATTTCTTACTAACACGCCTCGGGATTAGCCTGCCCGCATTAAAAGTGGCAGGAGGTATTCTCTTACTCTTGATGAGTATCGACATGGTATTTGTACGCAACTCCGGCGGCACATCCACCACCCTGGAAGAAAAAGACGAAGCCAGCACCAAAGTGGATATTTCCGTCTTCCCGCTGGCAACACCCTTAATTGCAGGCCCGGGTGCGATGGGCGCTGCAATTCTTCTAATGGCTAAATTTGAAGGTGATGTTTTTTCCAAAGGCATCGTATTGGCAGGCATGCTCACCGTCATGCTGCTCACACTGTTTATGCTCCTCCTCGCAGAAACCGTTCCCAAACTTCTCGGCCTTACCGGTATGCACGTCATCACCCGCGTGTTCGGCGTGTTACTTTCCGCGCTTGCGGTTCAGTTTATTTTTGATGGTATCAGTGCAAGCGGTGTTTTTTAGCGCGCGTTTTCCGTAATCGCTCACCAAAACAGTTCACTTTTTTCTTTAGACGGGTTTCATTTCTGTGCCTGGCGTGTTTGATTTCGCACTTTTTTGGCTCGCTCTTTTCTCTCCAAGCCGATTCAAGCCCAGTGATAAGCCGCACCAGCGCTTGTATTTCGTATTTTCAAACTAACTGGCAACCTTCTTGCTCTTAGTCCTGCAGGCATAAAAAAATTTACGCATGCACGATGAACGAACAATTGGCTATTCCAGCAAGCACCAATTTTGAGCAAGCTAACATTGACACCGTCGATGACGCAGACACCCAACAGAAAACCGTACTGGTTATTGGAGCGGGCCCCGCCGGTATTCGTTTTTGTCATGAACTCTTGAAACAGCAGCCACAGCGTAAAGTGATTTTATTCGGCGATGAAGCCGTTCTTCCTTACAACCGGGTATTGCTGTCTTCGTTGCTTGCTGGCGAAATTCAACCGGATGCACTGCTTAACCCCTTACCAGACACCAAACAATTTCCGGGCTTCGAGTTTGTTGTTGCGCGCATAAAAGAAATTCACGCAAAGAAACGTGAGCTTGTTTCCACCAGTGGCGAACGCTATCACTATCACAAACTCGTGATCGCAACCGGTTCAAATGCACACAAACCGGACATCCCAGGTATTGAGATGCGCGGCGTGTACACCTTTCGCGATATGAAAGACACCGAATATTTATATTCACGTTGCGCACGCAGTCGTCATGTTGTCATTGTCGGTGGCGGCCTGCTCGGCATTGAAGCCGCGCGCGCGCTGCAACGTGCTAATACACAAATCACTTTGGTGCAACAAAGTCGCCGTTTGATGAATCGGCAACTCGACGACACCGCTGCACAACTCTTACAGAGTAAAATCGAAGCACTCGGCATTCGCGTGATTACCCAATCCGGTGTGCGCGCTATTTTGGGTCGCGAACGTGTGGAAGGCGTTAAGTTGTATCTCGGTGGCGAACTTGAATGCGACACCGTTCTGGTGTGCGCCGGTGTAAAACCCAATGTCCAACTCGCACAACACGCGCAACTTAAAGTCATGCGCGGCATTGTTGTGGATGATCAACTCCGTACTTCTAACAAACATATTTATGCCATAGGTGAATGCAGTGAACACCGCGGCCAAACCTACGGCTTGATTTCACCCGGGCTTGAGCAAGCGGCGGCGGCTGCAAACCGTATTGCTGGTAATAAAGCCATGCAATATCACGGTTCACAGGCAATTTCGCGTTTAAAAGTGTTGAACGAACAGGTGTGCAGCATGGGCGAAGTCAGTGACCTGGAATTTCGTTCACGTCGCTTTGAGTGGGTTTTCCAACAAAAAAAACAAGGCATTTACCGCAAAATTGTTGTGCATAAAGGTCACCTCACCGGTGTGCTGTGCATCGGCGCATGGGACGATCTCACTCGTGTGCAGGAAGCCTGGCAAAACCAGCGCCGTATCTACCCCTGGCAAATTCTGCGCTTTTTATTATTTGGCGAACTCTGGACTGGCGAGAACGATGTTAATCATTGGCCAGCATCGGCCATCGTTTGCCAGTGCAACCTTGTGAGCCAGGGCGAAATTCGCCAACACATACAACAAGGCTGCACCTCTCTCGAAAAAATCAGCCAGAGCTGCAAAGCGGGTAGCACCTGTGGCTCGTGTAAGCCGCTATTGGTTTCCATGTTGCAAGACGCCTCGCCAGACGCGAGCACAGCGGGATTAAAAGAAAGATTCTGGCCAGCAATGCTCATCTGCTCTGCCCTCGCATTACTTTTTGTGGGTTTCTTGCTCGCGTTTCCGCCCTTGAGTGTGTCAGACAGTGTTCAACAGCCTACCGCGTTTGAAAACATCTGGAACGATAAATTCTGGAAGCAAGTCACAGGCTTTAGTTTATTGGGCATGTCCGTTATCGGCTTATTGATGTCCCTGCGAAAACGTCTGTCATCAAAAATTATTCACTACCTCGGTCAGTATTCCATCTGGCGATTGGCGCACTTAATTCTTGGTCTCGCTTGCGTTGTACTGTTGTTTTTTCACACCGGCCTGCATTTCGGCTCGAATTTAAATTTTATGCTTATGCTCACCTTTGTTAGCACCCTGGCGCTGGGCGCGGCAACGGGCCTCAGTCTTGCACTCGGCCATTTACTGCCTACAAATTTTTCACAAGGCCTGCGGCGCTTTTGGACCTGGGCTCATATCGTCATTGTTTGGCCGCTGCCGATATTGGTCGGCATGCATATTTTATCGGTGTATTACTTTTGAAAAAACAAAGTAAGAATGTCATTTGGTGGTGCCTGTGGTTTGTTTTTGCACTGGCGCTGGCCGCGTATTTCAGCTGGCAATTATTTCTCAAAAAAGAAAAAACGGCATTTTTAATTGGTGAAGCGAGCCACGGGCATTTTCAAATCGAAATGGCCTGTGAAACTTGCCACACCTCCCCTTTTGGCGGAAAAGACATATTGCAAGAAGCTTGCGAAAACTGCCACGCCGAAGATCTTGAACTCGCGCACGACTCGCACCCCAAGAAAAAATTTACCGACCCGCGCAATGCCGACAGCATAAAAATTCTTGATGCGCGCTATTGCATCAGTTGCCACACCGAACACCAGATGGAGCAAACTCGCGCAATGGGCGTCACCCTACCGGATGATTATTGCTTTCACTGCCATGTCGACATCGGCGAAGAACGCGAAAGCCACAAGGATCTGGCCTTCGACAGTTGTGCAAGCGCGGGTTGCCATAACTTCCATGATAATCGCGCGCTCTATGAAAGCTTTCTGGTGGAGAACGCCAATCAGGATTGGATAAAAACCATTGTGGCCTTGCCACTCGTGAATGCCACAAGCATAAAAAATACAGAAACCAAACCCGCGTTAACCCTGGATGAAGCTGTAGCGCCGAGCGCACATATGAACGAGGACATTCTCCACGATTGGGAAATGAGCGCACATGCGCAAGCCGGTATCAATTGTGAAGGTTGCCATAGCACTAGCCAAAGCCAAAGCAATAAGGTTCACCAAAATAATAAAAAAACAAATGATATCTGGATAGAAAAACCCGGCATTGAAACGTGCAAGCAATGCCATCAACAGGAAGTCGCTACGTTTAAGCAAGGCAAACATGGTATGCGCCTCGCCGACGAAGTGAGCCACCCACTTTCTGCTGTAAAACCGGCCGATTCACCGTCGAGTGCCTCATTACAGTTCCACGAAAACGCCTTACAAAAGCACCAAAGTTGTACAGCGTGCCACAGCGCGCACCGTTTTGATCGCGAATTCGCCGCAGTGGATGCCTGTTTAGGGTGCCATGACGATGAACATTCCCAAGCCTTTGAAGCATCGCCGCACGGGCAAATATGGCAACACGCGATTGCAACAAATGCTGATACCGGCGGCCTCGTAAGTTGCGCCTCATGCCACATGCCACGCGGCATTGAAAAGTCCGGTGGTGAAACCATTGTCAGTGTTAATCACAACCAGAATTTTAATCTCAGACCCAATGAAAAAATGCTGCGCAGTGTGTGCATGAATTGTCATGGCCTGGGATTTGCAATAAACGCATTAGCGGATGAAGGCTTAATTCGTAATAATTTTTCAGGCAAACCCAGCGTGGATATTCCCTCAATAGAATGGGCCCTGAAAAGAGAAAACCGGTAAAAACCGGTAACCACAACAGCAGGTACTGACAACGGTAACTTTTAACTTGTCAAAACTTTATCGAAGTGAACGACACATACCATGCGAGGAAAAAAAATGAAGTTAGCCACCACGACCATGCTGATTGCGAGTACCTGCCTGTTATTGTCAGGCTGCGGGGAAGAAGCCAAACCGGGAATTGATCCTAAAGTGTATACCGACTCCCTTTTTGCGGTAATGAAAGCCGACCGCACCAACTACACCAAATTAATTGTGCAACGTTTAGGGCCTAAAGGCGCCAATGCCATCTTCCCGGTTGAACATTGGAAAGATGTCGATAACGGTGCACCCCTGCCCGCGCAAATGTTTCGCGCCGGAGCAGAAGCTGTTCGCGATTTAACTGACGAGTTTACCTACTCCTTGCAAAGCGAATGGCCGATTAACAAACAAAATGCACCTAAAACCGACATGGAAGCAGAAGGCCTTAAATTTATTTCTGCCAACCCTGGTGAGAATTTTTACGGTGAAGAAACCCTGGGTGATGTGACGTATTTTACGGCCGTGTATCCCGATGTTGCCGTTGCAGAGGCCTGCGTGTCTTGCCACAACGAACACAAGGATACGCCAAAAACCGATTTTAAAATCGGTGATGTCATGGGCGGCGTTGTGATACGCGTTCCCCTTTAATTTAAAACCTGAAGCCAAAATTATGCGAAACCGTCTCTCATTCGTTCTGCTCTCGAGCGCGTCGATACTATTTTCCGGGTGTAGTAAGGAAGAACCCGTAGTGGAAATTTCGGCGGGGGAGCAGATTTTTAAGAGCAACTGCAAGGTTTGCCACGCACAAGGCATTAACGGTGCCCCGATTGTTGGCAACCATGCCATGTGGGACGAACGTGCAGCGCAGGGTATTGATGTACTTGTTGAGCATGCCGCAAACGGTTACGGCTTAATGCCAGCAAAAGGCGGTAACGACGCCCTCAGCGAGGAAGAACTCCGCGAGGCCATTACCTACATGTTAAACCAGTTATGACACTAACCGTTGTAACTCTATCCCTATAGAACCAGGAGAACAACCCATGTCGATTTACGAGAAAATAGGTGGCGCGCCCGCCGTCGACGCAGCAGTAGATTTATTTTATCGCAAAGTATTAGGCGATGATCGCATCAGCCATTTTTTTGATAGCGTGGATATGGATGCACAAATCGCCAAGCAAAAATCGTTTTTAACCATGGTCTTCGGTGGCCCGAACAGTTACACCGGCAAAGACATGCGCGAAGCCCACAAACACATGTCACTCACCGAAGAACATTTTAACGCGGTGGCAGAAAACCTGGTTGGCACCTTACAGGAACTCGGCGTTGCGGAAGAAGATATTAATGAGATTGCCGGTATCGCCATGAGCGTTAAAGACGACGTGCTCAACAAATAATGGCTAGTGTTTGCTATCAGGAACAGTCTGTTGTATTGAACGAAGGCGAGACCGTTCTTGATGGCCTCCTGCGCGCAGGCTTCGATATTCCGCATGGTTGTAAAAGCGGTGTTTGCCAAAGCTGCATGCTCGCTGCGGAAGAAGGCGAACTCCCGTCCGCATCGCAACGCGCATTAAAAAGTACGCAGCAAGCCAAAGGGTATTTTTTAAGTTGCGCTTGTGTGCCGCAAAGCGATTTAAGCATTCGCGATGAAAACTTACTGGCAAAAATACCCGCTCGTGTCACGCGTATCGAAAAACTCAATGCCGATGTCCTGCTCTTGGCCTTAAAAGCTGAAGGCTTCGAATTTCAAGCGGGGCAATACCTGACGCTTTGGCGAGACAATGACAACGCGCGCTGCTACTCCATCGCAGCCGCCAGTGACAGCGACGAAATCCACTTGCACATCAAAGTGGTAGAAGACGGTGCCGTCAGCGCCTGGCTTGCGAACACTATTCAAACCGGTGACCAACTGGACATTTCCGGCCCGCATGGCGATTGCGTGTACCAACCCGAGCGTCCCGATGCAAACATACTGCTTTTTGGTATTGGCACAGGGCTCGCGCCACTTTACGGCGTGCTGCTCGATGCACTCGCGAAGCAACACCAGGGAAAAATCCATCTCGTTTGCGCTGCCAGCCAACCCGAAGGTTTCTACTACCATGAACCCTTACTTGCGCTCGCAGCACAACACACCAACCTGAAAGTGGATTTTATTTGTCAGCACAGCAAACACACGCCCAAGACCGGCATTAGCGAAAAAATTATCCAGGCAGACGTTTACCAATGGGTAAAACAACACTACCCTTCCACAAAAGAGTATCTGGTTTATCTCTGCGGCGGCGTAAACTTTGTTCAGAAACTCCGTAAAATCTGCTTCCTTGCCGGTGCGAACAGCCGAGACATTTTTGCCGACGCTTTTGTGCCTTTTAACAACACCCAAAGCGCCACACCCAAAAACACCCACGCTGCGGCTTAAAATTTGGCCTGAGCTTCTCGCAATCATTTAAACAAACAGAACATTCCACGCTGTGCGAAACCCTCATACATAAATCTCTAAAACGAACCTTTCAGCTCAAACTAATTGTAAACGTACTCCAAAAAATATTGGCGCCACAAGCCCCATACTGTCGCGCATTAAATTCTGCCTGACACTTGAAGCCCCCTATAATCGCCCTGTTTTATCGGAGTACAGGAACACAAAACGCTAACTCAATTATCAAGGAAAATAACGATGAAAATGACACCAATCAAACTTGCTAGCGCTTTCACCCTTTTGTTTACATTCGCTGCAAACGCCTCCGCCATCGTCAGTATTGAAAAGACAGGCAGCTACGGCAGCTATTTGAAAAGTGGCTGCTATTGGTCAACTTTTAGCGATAGAAACTACGGCGGTGGATCCACTGTCATCAATGTCAAACAGGAAATGTTGTGGTGCACGGGTTACAACCCTCCGCAGGCTGTGAAAACCACTGAAACCTATTACGTGAACGGCCAACACACCAACACCAATTGCTTTTTGCAAGAGGGGGACGCGACGATAGAAGGCAATTGTGCAAGCCACCATATCTATCAAGACTAAGCGCAGCATTATTCTTCAGATAAAAAAAGCCCGGTCAAAACAACCGGGCTTTTTTGAAATTCCAATTTCTACAAGCGAAACTCAAATCTTACAAAACCTGCCAACTCTGACTTTCCGCAGACTTAAAGCAAGCATCAATCACCCGCATATTGTGAATCGCATCCGCCAAGGGCGTGGGCGCAGGTTTGCCGTCCAGCACCGCCTGTGAAAACGCCTCCACCTGCGCAACATAGTGATTGTGATGGCCAATCTCGATGACCTCGCGCTCATGATCCTTATAAAGCACCAATTCACAAGGGCGATCTTCGCGTTTGTAAAAAGGCGTATCGACAACAAGACGCCCCTTCTCACCAATAATTTGCACAAATTGCGACGAGTTACTTTGGGTTGAACAATTAAAAGTCGCCCAGGCAGAACCGAAATCCAATTGCGCACTCGCATGCACGTCTACACCAAACTCCGGGTCCATCTGCACAGAGGCATTCACGCGCACCGGCTCCTTACCAATCGCCAGGCGCGCAGCAGAAATACAATAACAGCCAATATCCAGCAAGCCACCACCGCCGATGCCCGGCATATTGCGCACATTCTTCGCATCGCGATTGAAATAGGTAAAACAGGTTTGCACATGCTTCACCTCGCCCAATACCCCCTCTTCCAGCAGGCTTTTAATTTTCAGCCACTGCGGGTGAAAGCGATACATAAAGGCCTCCATCACCACCAAATTCGGCTTCGCTGCGGCCGCATCCACCAGCTTTTGCGCATCCTCGACATCCAGGCCAAGCGGCTTCTCACACAACACATGCTTACCCGCCTCAATCGCGGCAATACTCCAGGGCACATGCATATGGTTGGGCATGGGGTTATAAATCGCATCCACCTCCCCGCTCTTTAGCAGCGCCTCATAGCTCGGAAACGCCTTGGGAATCCCACATTCCGCCGCATAGGCATCCGCCTTCTCCTGCGTGCGCGAGGCCACCGCGATCACCTCTGCATTCCCCGCCTCCTGCATAGCCGGAATCAACCACTCCTGGGCGATTTTTGCTGTACCCAGAACACCCCAACGAACCTTTTTCATATTCTTCCTCAAATGCTGGTTAAAAGGGCGATTATAGTCCGGGATGTGTAAGAGGATTGTCAGGTTTTTGGGGTGGGTGTTTATTGAACAGCTGATTAGCTCATTGAATGAGATACTCTCCGAAAAGATTGGTTCGATGGGAAGGCTTTATTTCGAGTTGAAATATATACGAAGAAGATTAATAACAAGGGGAGACTTTATAGCCTTAGCGTTGAAATTTATTTAATAAAACCAAGAAATTCGTTTCAATTGTGTTTTAGTTAGCTTAAATTTCTTCGTTAAGCCAATTGTCTAACGGCAGTTATTGCGGATATGTCCAGATATAGACATGTCTACATATAGGAAAAAGTTTCTGGATATGGACAGTTGTGTCTAAATATAGGAATTTGAAAACGAACACTAGTCTATTTATTCATATTGTTAGAGGCCCAATACATTCAGGATCAAGCTATGCTTCAAAAGGAAGAAATATTTAAGGAATTACAAAATTCATGGAGATGTTTGGAAGAGAATAACTTCCCTCCAAGTCGGGCTATCAAGCTTTTAGAGTATGACCAGTCCATCGTCTATATCGAAGACTCATGGGGTCCCGCAGTTCCCTATCCCCCATATGATCATGGCGATGGTGAAAAAAATAATGGTTATCGTCGTGTTAAAGGAGATGATAATTTGGTTGCCCTAATACCAGAAGTAGAGGGATTTCCGGAATATAGAGACTTTTTAATGGCAATCAATGCCACCGACTCGCTTATAGAAAGCGTTGGATGCGAAAAAGGTTTTTTCCCTATAAATGATCATCCAGCCATTAAATCACAATTGGGATCGTATACGGATATTATCTTCTCCGATTTTGACGCAAACAAGAACCCAGAAAATTTATTGTATTTGGCGTCTATATTCGTTAAGGCTTTAGAAGGGAGTGGAGAATGGTGGTCAAAACTGGAAGTTGGATTACAAAAGCTAAAATATTTACATGGCATAAAAGACGCTTGGGGGCTTATGGTTAGGCTGCAAGGTTACGGCCGAACAAAAGAAGAGGCAAAATCAACTTGGGGTGTGAGCTTATCCAAGTTATCCTCGTGTATCAGTGAAATTGAAAATCAGAAAATTACTACTAGCCTCTAACAAAGTAAGCCACACGATAATTTTTCCATTGCGCTTCGCTCCATTAAAAAATTACGTGTGCTTACGACGTTATACGTAATTAGCATGGAATATACATCTGAACAAAAGAAACTGATTAATAGAGTCTTTTGCCTATTTGGAGACAACTTAACATGTCTTGATTGCTGGGGGCATTACTTACAAAATGAACCGGAACAATCGGAATTGCGAAGTAAGGCTGGTGTTATATGGGTGGCTTCTCTCTACGACAGCGTCAAAGCTGAGTCCAGCTATATACCGAGCTACAAATTGCATGCTTCAAATTTAGATTTAAATTATCTGCAAAGGTACCTCGAGCAGGCTTTAGAGTTTATATCTGTAATTAAATCAACTTTAATGGTATTTACGAAAGAAGAGCAGGTTTTCTTCACGTATTTAAGAAACCAGATGGTGCACTCATTCTTACATGGAAGGCATGAGAATAGCTTCAAGATTAAATACGTAGAAAATAATCAATTTATAACCGAAGACATTGAATTTGAGAAATATCATGAATTAACTCGTAGTTTATTCGAGCAGGGAAACATAATGAAAACGGCATCAACTCTTCTGAAAAAAGTTCTGAACTTTCAGCTACATTACTGGAAAATAGCTGGAGAAATTCAAGCCAAACGAAATGAAATTTATGAGCATATTAAAAAAGGTAAAGAGTTTAACTGGGAAACTATTAACGTATGACAAACAGCTCAACTCGACACTTACTGCTCCGCTCGTTTCATGCATTACTACGCAATTTTCGCATAAAACAAACTCCGCAGTAACTGCGAGTTAGTCGGGGCGTTAGGCTAGAACAGGAATACAGATGCGACTTTTTTACTTTGGAAGCAAAGAAAATATGCTTTCAAATATAGCGAACAAAAGGGTAATGATTTCTGAGATACATCGGTTAAATGATCCGTATGAGTTTTTTGTTGATTTCCATAAAAATGGTGTAAGGTCATCTGATGAGGTTATCGAGAAGATAAAAGAAGATTTTTCTAAAAAAATGGGGATTTTGTGCTTGAGTAAACGATCAGGGGATCCAGTGCAATGGGGGCATTACGCTGACAAGCATAAAGGTATAGGTTTAGAATTTGAAATTGATAAAAAACACCTGATAAAAATATCATATCGTAAACGTCCGGCTAAAATTGATGTAGAAAAGCATGATTGGTGGGATTTATTTGTAGAGACAACGAAGACGAAATTTAGCAATTGGAGTTACGAAAAAGAGTATCGACTAATTATTGATCTTAACTCTGGCAAAGTGTTTGAGGTGGATGATTTAAAGTTCGTACCTTTTGATGATGAACTGGTTTTAAAAGGCGTGCACCTTGGTTGTGATTGCCATCTTAGCCCTCTAGAGGAAATAGCGCTAAGCAGCATAGGCGCACCTATTTTTTCAACAAAAAAATCCAGAGGTTTGTATCTAATTGAAAAAGCCTAACAAACAGCTCCAGTTGACGTTTTGATCTTCGCTTCGTTTTGGCATGGCTTCGCCACTGTAGGCCAAAACTACACTATAACCAAAACGCAACTGATCTGGACGTAATGCCAAATCAACTCAATAAGGAGATTGTCATGAAAAAACTTTCAATAGCATTTATCTCAGCGATCCTAGCATCATGTGCATCAATAGACTTTGATAGTGAAGATGAAGGGTTAATTTACTTTGAGCCCAAGCCGCATCTATTTTTTTCTGTTACAGACAAATGCATAAGTTCAGTAAGTGTTATCACATTGCCAGGTGCACAAAAGAAAATTAATTTTGAGCCCGGTTATGGTTCATCTGCATTATCTGCAGGGTTTTCCAATGGTGTAATTACATCAGTCGGTCTAACCTCAGATAGTAAAATACCTGAAACAATTACCTCTATTGCCTCACTCGGCACGGCAGGTTTAATAAAGTCTGCCGGAGAAGCAGGTGGGTGTAAACCTGTTGCCGTTTTGTTTCCGTTTGTGGATGGCAAGCCGGACGTAAAAAACCCTATTAACTTTACAATAGGTCAGTAAATAGCATAACAAAGCCAGCCAGAGGGGCAGCCAAATCGCCACGCGTGTTGCCTGCCCCTACAGGCGGTGTAATGCATCACTACATGGAAAGATATGAGTACACAAAATACCTTATACATTGCAGAGCCAATATTTTCTGAAAAACTTCAGAAATTCGATTCTGATAGCTCATTCCCGCCTATTAAGAAAATCGGTATTACAACAGATCATCCTGAGCGCCGAGAACGCGAATTACTTGGAACTATGAGCCCAGTAAAGGTAGCAATAGTTAAAGCATGGACTGCAATTGACGCCCGTAAAATTGAATCTCTCCTCCATACTGTTCTTGACAATACCAGACTGGATGGAGAGTATTTCTGGGATGGGAACGAAACACTAATAGATGCTGTTTCCGAGTTTATTGAATCATATCACCCAGAAGCACAAGAAATAATCATATCTGACGATTCTGATGTTCGGGCTGCTACAGAGGCAGCTCAAAAGAAAAACTCCCAGCGTATCTACACCGAAGTTGTACCAAAGTTAGAATCGCTTTCAATTGAGCACAGCGTAACAAAAAATGGCAAGGGGGTTCGGTTTAAACTCGGTGAATACCAGTTTCATATTGGTGGTAAAACTGGAGGCCGATATACGGCTACTATCTGGTCACGAACAAAAAGCACAGAACAGGCTTTGGCACAATTTCCTTTTGCCCAAGAATGTTCTGCAAATAGCACAGACGATAGCCCTCGAATTGCAAGAATTCCAATGAGCAAACTAGAGACTATTATGGAGTCAATAACTCACTTCGTAGAAAGTCAAAATGGTTAACAAGGAATCATTGGAGTTAGAGTCGTTGAAAACGGATTAAACGTTTAAAGACTATAAAACATCGAAAATATTGTGGCTGGTCTTGATTAATGAACAAAATTATCTCCTATCTAAAAGATACATTAGCCAATTTCGCAGCTATCTTTCTTCAGATCCCAAGTAAAAGGTTTGATAAGATCAATAACCAGAAAACCCGGGACTCCGATATATTTCATTCGGAGTATGCAAAGATAATAGAATGCGTCACTAAAAAAAATGGAAAAGCAAGATACCGAGGAGTTGTATGGAATGCCCGGATAGAATCCAATAACCCAGACGAATACCTGGAACCCGGTGATGAAGCAAAAATTAAAGAAATTAAAGGAAATATCCTATTATTCCAATCCCGACCCAATCAGGCCAGGGATGATAGAGTAGACGTCCAAACACCATAAAATTTTCAGTATAAAAGGCGATAGAAATTGTTCAATAACCTAAAGGTGAACAGACGAGACCACCTTTTTGTTCAAATACTAGACACCTATACGTAGCTAAAAATGTCCGTGTTAAAAATCAAGTTAATATAAACTTCTATAAGACAACATTGTTACACCCAATAAGGAGAGGCCGTGTTAGACATCTGGTACACATTCCCTGCGACAATGGGCGACGACCAAGCCTGGATTTCCTACAATCACGGCTATGCCGAGATAGCGGACGCTGACCCTCGTAACAACATTCTCAGAGTTAGGCTTCCATTCAAAAACCCAACTGAACATGGCATGCCTACCAACGAGGAATTTCCACACTTGACTTCTGTCGATGAAGCTCTTGATGATCAAATCTCAGCATCAGGAGGGGTTTACGTGGGAAGCGTGACGGTTGATGGTCACCGGTTCTTCTATTTTTACTTAGACACGACTGAGAAAAAAGCCGCAGAAATAGTTGAAAGCGTGTCTGACTCCAGGTCTTATAAGCTTCAGTATGTTTATGAAACAGATAAAGAAAAGAAATACTACTGGAATGAACTTTACCCAACCGATGACGATTGGCAAATAATTCAAGATTTAAAAGTTTTAGATTCTTTAGACACTGAAGGTGATATTCGCGAAAAAGTAAGAGAAGTTATGCATTGGGCCTATTTCCCTAAAGCGTCCCAGTGCCAAACATTTACTAACTGGGTGAGGAGCGAGAATTATGTCGTTCACCATAGCGGTAAAGAGAATGACGGATCTGAGTACCTCACTCAATATAGCCACAACGGAACTATGCACCTCGGCGATATAACAAACCATACGATTAGATCAAACAGAAAAGCGAGGGAGCTGGGTGGCCGTTATGACGGCTGGGAAACAAGTGTGGAGAGAGAATAGGTTTCGCGTAGCCGGACTGTGCGGTGGCACCACCTAGACTCATCACAATATGACTTTGTGCAACCGGATGGATGTAAAGCAATACGATTAAGTAAGAATTAGAATACTGTGTTAATCGAAGCCAATTTAAATCTTCCTATTCATAAGTGGTCGCGTTAAAACTCAAGGATGGACACCTGACAATGAACACCTATTGCATCGAAGTAGAAGTCAGCAATTGCCTAATCGTGCCTGAAGCTCAAAAAGCCCTTTTCAATCGCAAAGAAGAAGATGTAGCAGGCTGGGCCTGCTACAAAACACTGTATTTTGACGGTAACAACGAAGAAGAAGCCAAAGAAAAAGCCATTCAATATATGCAAGACGAGCCCAATCTTCAGGCCCTGACTTTAAACACCCCGGAAAACCCCAAGCGCTACCGAATTACCAGCATCATACCCTGGCCTTATGGCGACCCCCTAAGCCCGGAGGAGGTAACGAAGAACTATGCATTCAATGCAGTAGATGAACAAGGAAACGTACTGACCTGGATGGAAGCCTCCGACCCCAAAAAAGTTAAGTACAAAAAAATTGCAAAGAAGAAATTATTCAAAGGCTCCGAACCTATTTGGAACCCAGTGCTTTGCGGCCACATCGCCTCTACCTGCCATCTAAGCTACACCGAAAGTGATCGCGCCATTCTAGAATCCCTACCCGAGCCCATTATGCACTTGCACTACCTTTGGACATTCGAGTGTGAGGTGGGCGGAAATGGTATAGAGTGCTTCGTATTGGAGAAATGCGGCCACGAGATAAAGGGGTGTTATGAAGCCTTGCAGGCCGTAGGGCACAAACAGCTAGCGGAAGCACTGGGTATGGGAATCGCATTGAGCCTTGAGCCCGATGAGGAAGGCAATATCAGTGCTGAGTACGTGCACGATGTGGAGGATCTAACCTGGTTTAATCATTTTAAGGGCTGCTCACGCTACAAAGAGCTGCATGAGATTGATGACGCATTTGACGTATATGAACTGACCAATAACGATCTGGAAAAGAAGATTGTTGCGTATATAAAAGCCAATATTAGTGATATTGCTAGCGGGTCTTAGCAATTGCACTCGCTACCCAATTACACTTTGGAGCATTCAATGAAACTACCGGTAAAAATTACGCCGTCAATAAAATGTGAACGCTGCACGATGCGATATAAAGTGATATTTTCCGAGTGCCCGCATTGCAAAGATAAAGCAGACGGGCCAGAACTGGAAGAACATATCGAAAATTATCATAGAAAATTAAAAGCGAATTCCAAATTAGGTATGGTTTTCCTCGTTATAACAAGCGCCCTTGCAGCGGTACTGGTGTTGCTGGTTCTTGTTTAGATTTTAGCGTCGTTGAACGATGTTATAACCATGCTAATTGCATTGAAGTATTGCAGTACGATCAATACACCCAAGTGGAGTCCCCTATGGCATCAGACTTTTCACTGGATCGCATCAGATTCAATCTAAGCCAGTTACGTAACCACCTTTGGGTTCGGCCTTTGTTAGTTTGTTTACTCTCAATAGCGGCCGCCTTTTTGGCAAAGCTCGCTGATGATACCTCCCTCGCAACTCTGTTGCCCCAAATCAAACTTGATGCGGTCGAAACCTTGTTATCGATTATGGCGAGCAGTATGTTGGTTATTGCCACTTTTTCAGTGGCTTCGATGTTATCCGCCTACAGTTCCGCGAGTAGAACTGCCACACCGCGTTCATTTAATTTGGTGGTGTCTGATGATGCATCTCAAAACGCCCTTTCAACATTTGTCGGCGCGTTTATTTACAGTACAGTTGCGCTCATAGCAGTGAAAAATGATTATTTCGAATCGGCCGGGCTTTTTATTCTTTTTGTTATCACGGTGCTCGTATTTTGCCTGGTTATTGCGATGTTTGTGCGCTGGGTAGACCGCATTGCACGTTTGGGGCGAATGGAATCGACTATCGAAAAAGTTGAAGCGGCCACTCTGCAAGCCCTGCAACGGCGAATCAAAAAACCTGCGCTTGGCGGTGTGCCTTTACAACAAAAACCGCAGGGGAAGCCCATTTCCTCGAAGACAGACAATTCAGTAGTGGCAAAAGAGGTTGGGTTTATCCAGCACATTGATATGTCGGCTCTTCAGGCTTGCGCACAAGAGCAGGCATTTCGCGTGAAGATTGCATGCCTACCGGGCACCTTCACTTTTCCGGGCCGAGTGCTTGCTTATATAAACAAAGACGAGGGCGAGCCCGCAGAGGATGACTACAAGCGCGTTTTAAGTTGTTTTAAGGTAAAACAGTCACGCGCGTTTGACGACGACCCACGCTTTGGTTTGGTGGTGCTATCAGAAATCGCGAGCCGCGCCCTATCCCCTGCTGTTAACGACCCCGGCACCGCCATTAGTGTGATTGGAAGCTTGTTGCGCCTTTTTTCAGTTTGGAGCGATCGCGATACCAATACTGACGAGGACCCAAAGTGCGACCGCATTGAAGTACCTTTGATTTCAACACAGGATATGTTCGACGATGCTTTCAAGGCAATCGGCCGCGACGGCGCGGGCATGGTTGAAGTCGCCATGCGCCTACAAAAAGCCCTCTATTCTCTTTCCCAAACCCGCAATTCGGACGTGCGGGACGCTGCCGAATACCACAGGCAACTCGCACTCAAACGTTCTCAGCGTGTATTGGATATTGAAGAGGATATCGCCGCCGTTAAAGACGCAGCGCAGGACTTAAAGCACGGAAATTCCTGAATCGGCCAAGCTATCATTTTTTTACTTTTTTGATGCTTGAACCTTCCGGTTTCACACGATAACGTTAAGAAAATAAAAGGCGACGGTTTAATGATGAACGAATCCACGCGAAGAGAGTTTCTACTGACGCTCTCCACTGCCCTTCTTGCAGCGGGCACATTAGGTTGCACACGCGAAACCCAAACAGCAGATGACGAAATTGCCACACTGTTTACATCCTTGAAAGGTATTGTGGATGTGACCATCGCCGAACAAAAAGCCGTGGGCATTACCTTTGGCATTCAGAAAATGGGCGAGGCTCCACTTCTGGGTGCAAGTGGCAAAAGCACGCTCAGTGCTTCCACCCCCATTAAAAATAACACCCCCATGAGAATTGCTTCCGTGACCAAGGTTTTTATAGCGGTTGCAGTAATGAAGCTCATTGAAGAAGGCAAGCTTCGCTTGAGCCAGCCGCTTAGCGATTTTTTCCCCTCTTTCCCCGATGGCAACAAAGTTACAATTTATCATCTGCTGTCACACACTTCCGGCCTGAAAGATTGGTGGGAAGCCGGCCTACCCGAGGATGCACCCGGCGATTTTACACAACAGCCTCATCCGCACCGCGTATTAGAACGCGTGAATTCACCCTACCATTTTGAACCTGGAGAACATCATTGGTATTCCAATACGGCTTTCGTATTGCTTGGCGATGTTGTGGAGACGGTAACTGAAAAGCCGCTCGGTAAATTTCTTGAGCAAGCGATTTTTTCACCCTATAAACTGGAAAATACCTATTACGATCCAAACCCGGAACAGAGTAAAAAGTGGGGCGCGGGCCACCATGTATCACCCGAATCCGACACCGGTTTTGTGCAAACCGGTTTTACAGGTTCTCCCGGTGCCGCTGGTGGCATATGGTCGACACCTCGTGATCTACTGCAATGGTCAAACGCGCTTTACGATGGCTCACTCATTTCAGCAGCGAGTATTGCCAACATGACGGAGTTTGCCCAACTTAACGATGGCCGCCCGGTGTATGAATCAACCTGGCATCCAGACTGGATGGAAGCCCGCCCACCGAAAATCGAATTCATGCAACAATACGGTTGGGGTTTAGGCTTCAGCCTGTTTACATCCAACAATCAAAAAGTGGTGTGGCACGGTGGAGGCATCCCCGGGTTTAATGCAATATGGCTCAACATTCCGGCGCAATCCTTGTCCATCGCCATGCTTGCCAATACCGACAACGGCGTTATGCCTGCGTTTGAAAAAATTGTGCCTGAAGCCGTTAAAAATCAATAAAAATAAAAACGGACATTGGTGAGGCTGAATACTTTTTATTTAGCGAGCACTACGCATCAATAGCCATACTTAACAATTTAAATTAGTGAGTGCCACTCACGAAAAATATTAAAAAAATAAAATCGTGAAAATTCACGTTTTTCTGATTAATTTTGATCGCAACTGATTAGGGTGATTATTTTTTAAAACGTCCAAAAAAAAACCAAACCAACAATTCCAGATAATAAATGTGATTTGGCACACACAATTGTTCCCGGTTCGTCCACTCCACGCCTTTACGAATTGTAAAAGCACTCATGCCTTAATAGTATATTTATTCCGTTTTAGCACTTTAAAAAAGCGTAAATCATCATTGCTTGATGATGATTGGCACCTGTTAGGCCCGAGGCTTTCACCAAAAACAGGTTTCCGCAATAACAAGAAACAACCACTCCTTGTGGTTTCAGCCCAAAAAATATTTTTGAGATTGATAATTATGTTCATAAAACTACCAAACACACTTATCAAGGCCCTTTTTCTTTTTTCGTTCCTATTCGTTTTATCGGCCTGCGGAGGCAGTGATGACACCTCCAATACTGATCAAGACAATCAGCAAGGCGAACAAAACCCGATGGAACAAGAAAACACAGAACAAACTGACTCGACAAATAACGATGACCAGGACGAAGAACCCTCTTCTGAGAATGACAATTCCGAAGAAGGTGGGCAAGACAATGACAATGGCAATGAAAACAGAGTAGAAGTCGATCCACCGGATTTACCTAAAGATGATCAGGGCTGGACAGAATTAGCTTTGCACCCTGATTCGAAACAAATTTATGTGAGTGCCGATGCTTTAGCTGAAGCGGATGGTTTGTCTGAAAGTAACCCGGCTCCATTGAACGTTGTGCTGCAAATGATCGCACCAGGCGACCATGTGCTATTTAAACGTGGTGATACATTCGGAGAGCTTCCATGGCCGACCGCAGCAGGGCTCAATGCCGATTACCCCACAGTATTTGGAGCTTATGGCGAAGAATCGCTACCGCGGCCAGTTTTTACTGGTGGCCTGAGTGGCAACGGAAGTGATGCTCCGAGTAATTTATTTTTTGTTGACCTTGAGATTCACGACGGAATTAGTTTTAAGCTGCCTTATCGAAATATTACTTTTGAAGGCGTGCTTCTTCTAGGTGGCGAGATGAGCGCACAAGGGTGGGAAGAAGAAGATACTCGCGCAAAAAACCTAAAGTTATTCCGCACGGTTATTGCTGATGCGCCACGTGGGCAGGGGCTATTTTGTGATGATGTGGACGGCATTACAATTGAAGAAAGTGTGTTCGATCGAAACGGTTATTCCGAAACTAACCCCCCAAATAAATTTAATCACAATATTTATATCCAAAAACGAAATAACGATGTCACGCTTAAAAATACAATTACCGCCCGTGCGTCCTCGCACGGCTTTCAATTGAGACCCCATGGCATTGTTGAAGGTGTCCTCTCAATCGCGAACCCACTTGCAGGATTTATTTCGCAAGACAATGCTGCATTGAATGCCGAGGATTATTGGCCTTCTCCACAATTGATACGTAATAGCGTTGCGCTGCATGGCATTACTCGTCAGGATGCGGCTCCAGCTGATTTTGCTGCCAATGCGACAGGTTTCCAAATGTTTGGTGGAGATGCAACACTCGGGTTTCCCGAAAACGCGATCTGTGAAAACAATATCGTTGCGTTTGCCCAGGGTGATGCGCGCAAACCGCTACCCACATTCGATCAATATTCGGCAAGTTCGTCGGGCAATGTTATACACGAGTGGGACGATGATGATGACGGTAACAACTACGTCGAACCTCGGGGAATTCCAGAGTACATGGAGCATTTGGGTTGGCCAGAATTCGCATCAGTGGACGATGCCATTGAGGCCTTTATGCAGGAAGCACGAAACAACCGTAAGGGTGACTGGACTCAGGAGTATACGGCGGAAGCAGCAATTAGCTGGATTCAGGACGGCTTTCAGACTGCTGAATAATTTTCCAGAAGACTACAAGTAGGGAAGCTGCCCAAAGCCAGGAATTGGCTTGTACCTCAAAAGAAAACAAAAAGCGTCCGGATAGGTGCCAACGGCCCACCGGGCGTTTAAGACCGGAGTCACTCCACCCGGCGCTTCAAAGCCCGCCCTATTCCAAAAACAAAAATATTTTGCTGATTACGCTTTTATAGATTATTGTGAGTGCTAGAAAAAAGCCTGGACTTGAAAGAAATATGAAAGTTTTTTTGCTTCTGTCCACGGTACGTATATGGAGGTTGAAACGGAATGAGAACGATATTTACCTTTATAGCGCTTACATTTCTCAGTGCCTGCACACTTCATCCCACAACGGAAGTTGCTTCTGTTAATAGCAATTATGATGAGGCAGATTATCAAGTTCAAAGTGCCGGACTTATCGGTTGCGCTCCCGACGATATAGCAATATCCAATATTGTTTCCTTGACCTTTGGTAGCTCCGAAGCCTGGCAGGCTAGCTGTAAAAAACAACGCTTTTACTGTTCAAGAATTGTCGAAGACCATCGCACAAATTACACTTCACAAATTGCTTGCACTAAGGCAATGGATTAAAACGCCAACTGTAATTATTCGTGGAAGCCACTTTAATTTTCCTGCCAGCGTTGGTGCCAGAAATTAGTGTCTCTATTCAACCCCGAATGTGTGCTTGCTGAGCCAATTGCAATAGGATATAACTTCACGCATGAACCTGAAGCTTTCTGGTGGCCTGGTCCACGCACTCCCAACAGACCTGAAACTCGCATTAAGCGAGAAAAAAGGTTTAAGCGAAACATGGGAAAGCCTGACTCCGATTGCCCGCAATGAGTTTATTTGTTGGGTGGAAGACGCCAAACAGGAAAAGACCAGAGCCAAACGTATTAGCCGTACTGTTGAAGAACTGCAAGAAGGTAAAAGGCGGCCTTGCTGTTGGCCAGGCTGTATTCACCGTACCGATAAGAAACCGGGAAAGTGGCAGCAGGACGTGTTGATAAACAAAAAAAAGTAAAATAGTAAAAGACCAGAAAAACATTTACTCACTCACCCGACTAAAAGCGGATTGCGCCCGGATATGAAGATTTTTTCCCAAACACTCGAGGCGCCTTCTCAATTTTTATCAGAATTAAAACAAATCCTTGAGGCGGAATGGGGGCAATTTGAACCTTTTAATCAGAATAAAGGCGGCATGCAATGCCCAGCGCCACTTGTTGCCGTTGAAAATCAGGTTTTATTGGGTGGTTTGGTATTTTCCTTATGGAAGGATGCAAGCCAAAAAGAGTATACGCTTTGGATAAACGGTGTGATTGTCAAACCGGCCTTTAGGGGAAGAGGCGTTGCTTCCCAGCTTGTTAAACAAGCCGTAATGTTTGCATCAGGTACGGGCCACGCTTTTCTTTATGCCAAATCGGAGGTGGCGCCTTTATATTTGAACAATGGCTGGCAAGTTTACGAAGACCTGGGCAGGGATAAAATATTCAAACATCCTTTGAACTGAAGGAGTTCTAGGGAACCTCTGAAAAATGGAAATATTTTTTCTGTGGCAAGGAAGCACCGCGCGGAGAACCGGAGTTTACTGGAGTAAATGAGGATTCGAGCACGGAGCTGACGCCGCCACAGGGAAAATAGGCCATTTTTCAGAGGTTCCCTAGCACAAAACAAGCAATATGAATAACCCGGAATTCCTTATTTTAATATTGAATACAGTCGTAATCTGTATCGCCTATTTCCTTGTTTACCCGCTTTTCTGTGGTTCAGACATAGTGAAAGTGGCAATAAATGATGGCGTTGCCTCCGCTATTTGTCTGCTCGTGGCGGGCAGCCTTTTCTGGGGAAGTGGCACCGAGTTCAATCTGGTATTTCTGACAGCCAATTGGTTTGGGTTTACCTTGCTTACTTATCTCATCATCGAATTGCCCTTCATGGTTTGGTATAGCAATAAATACGATATCTGGTCTTCCTTTGATCCCTGAGCTTTCGGGGTTCTTTAATTAGCGTTGCTCCTCCCTACTTTACCCCTTTGCCCCTCCTGCCCTTAAACGCGCTGCTGTCCCAAAACAAACATTATATTAGATATTGCTTATTTATATTTTTCTAATATAATTCCCTCTAAATTAGCTTTACCTAATATACAACCCGGAAAACAGCTATGGATGATCTGGAACAACTTGCAAGCCATGCCAATGAGGCTGCCGAGCTCCTTAAACAGCTGGGCAATACCCACCGCTTGATGATTTGCTGTTTGTTGATTGATGACGAAATGTCAGTTGGCGAACTCAATGCGCGTATTCCCTTGAGCCAGTCCGCGCTATCGCAGCATTTAGCGAAAATGCGTGAGGCGGGCCTGGTGAAAACCCGCAAGGAACAGCAAACCGTGTATTACGCGCTGGATGGGCAAGCCAGTATCGCTGTCATCCGTACCCTGAAATCTATTTATTGTCCTGAGTGAGGTCTTTTATGGCACAAGTCATCCCCGCGGCTGAGTTTCTGGCCCTGAAGCGTGCTTCGGCACAAAACCCGATTGTTATCGACCTGCGTACCAAGGCTGAAATTGATAGCGAGCACTTACCAGATAGCGTGCACTTACCTCTGCATGAGCTTTCAGAAGAGCGCTTATCACAATGCTTGAGTTCAAACCAATGTTCCGCCATAGGGCCGGTTTACCTGCTTTGCCAAAGTGGTAAACGCGCGGAGGTGGCTGCCAGCAAATTAGGGCAGTTTGAGGCCGTGATTCTGGAAGGTGGGCTCAATGCCCTCAAAGCGGCAGGCGCCGAGGTGAAAACTGGCGAAAAACAACATATTTCGATTGAGCGCCAGGTGCGTATTACCGCCGGGGTTTTGATTCTCCTGGGAGTTGTTTTGGGGTTCAGTGCTCATGCCGGGTTTTTCCTGCTGAGTGGATTCGTGGGTGCCGGCCTTACCTTTGCCGGTATCACGGACAACTGTGCAATGGCCTTTGTGCTCGCGCGTATGCCCTGGAATAACCGCGCCTAAACGGCACGAGATATCGAAAAAAGCCAGGAGACAGCGTGATGGAAGTATTTATTGGACTCTTGATTGGCAGCCTGTTGGGTTTAACCGGCGCGGGAGGTTCGGTATTTGCCGTGCCCCTGCTGTTAGTACTTACTTCCATTTCAACCAATGAAGCAATGGGCCTGGCCTTAGGCGCAGTGGCAATTAGTGCCGTTTACGGCAGCGTACAACAACGCCGTCGCATCCTGTGGACACCCGCGTTAATACTGGCGGTGAGCGGTGCTGCGGTTGCCCCGCTGGGCCGATGGTTAGCCTTCTATATTCCCGAACTGTTGTTATTGCTGGGCTTCAGCTTGCTCGCCAGCATGATTGCTCTACGTATGTGGATGCAAGCCAATAACCAGCCCGTGGAAGCCGGAGTGCGCCGGGCAGACATGAGTGAGGATGTCGAACTCCCCAACACCCTGTTGTGTCGCTTGAGCCCCACAGGACAATTTCAGCTCAAACCGCGCTGCTTGAGTGGTTTGGCGGCAGGTGGCGTGCTGGTGGGTTTTGTTTCAGGCATTTTCGGTGTGGGCGGCGGCTTTTTGATCGTGCCTTTGCTGTTGGCATTGAGTCAGCTGGATATTCGCATCGCCGTCGCCAGCTCCTTGTTTGTCATTTCCCTCATTAGCAGCGCGGGCTTTTTAACCCAGGTATTAATGGGGCCCGGTTTACCGTTCACCCCCCTTGCCTTGTTGATGGGGGCCAGCCTGGTGGGCATGTTGCTCAGTCAGTTTCTCGCTAAATATTTACCCGCAGCGAGTTTGCAAAAAATCTTTGCGATCTCCCTGCTCTCAATTTCCCTTTTTAGTTTAATGGAGCGCTTATTATGATTTTTCGACAACTTTTTGATCGCAGCTCTTCAACTTACACTTATCTCCTCGCCGACGAATCCAGTCGCGAGGCGCTGTTTATCGACCCCGTTATCGATAATATCAATGACTATTTATTGTTGCTTGAGCAACTTGAGTTGAGACTGGTGATAGCCATCGATACCCACACCCACGCTGACCACGTTACCGCGCTGGGTAAATTACGTGATGCGACAGGTTGCATTACGATGTTCGGTAAACAGGCCCAGTCCACTTGCGCAACCGCCGCTTTTGGTGATGGCGATCTTCTTCAGGTGGGTGACATCGCGGTGCAATGCCTGTATACCCCCGGCCATACTGACGACTCCTACACCTTTGCTGTTGAAGATGGCAACCGCACCCTGCTTTTCACCGGGGATACGCTGCTAATTCGCGGCAGTGGACGAACAGATTTCCAAAACGGGAATGCGATTGACCAGTTTGCCAGCCTGCACCAAAAGCTGTTGAGCTACCCCGACGACGTTGTGGTGTTTCCTGGCCACGATTACCGAGGCTGGACGCAAAGCACCATTGGCGAAGAGCGTAAATACAACCCACGCTTGCAGTTTGATAAAGCGGAAGCTTATGCCGCTTTTATGGCAAAGCTGGACCTGCCGAACCCCAAACTAATGGATATCGCCGTGCCTGCTAACCGGGCCTGCGGCAACAGCTGAGGGGTGAACGGCGCCATAATTTGACTTGCCCTGGGCCTGCTGACAGGTAAAATCAACCTGCCTGCTATATTTACTACCAACCTGGTATGAAATTGGTATCAAATTGGTAAGCAATGAAGCAAAACAAAGCAACACAATGAGGGCTCAGGCATGTTGGTTTTACTGGTTGAAGATAACCGCGATCTCGCTGCAAGCGTGCTCGATTTTCTCGAGCTGCAGGGTTTTGATTGCGATTATGCCCAGCGTGGCGATCACGCTTTGCAGCTGTGCCAGGACAACAATTACGAAGCCATGATTCTGGACATTATGATGCCCGGTCTCGACGGCTTGAATCTTTGCCGGGAATTGCGTGCACAGGGTAAAAATGCGCCCATTATTTTTCTCACAGCCCGCGATACACTCGAAGACAAACTTGAAGGTTTTGATGCGGGTGCCGATGATTATCTCGTCAAACCTTTTGATTTACCTGAATTGGAAGCGCGCCTGAAAGCCATTAGCAAGCGTCGCACCGCGAATAGCACCTCTCTCAAAGTGGCAGATCTGGAAGCGAACCTCGACAATCACGAAGTGTTTCGCAACAAACAACGCATCGATTTATCGCCCGCCTGCTGGAAATTATTGATTGCCTTGATGCAGGCAAGCCCGCGCGTTTTGTCTCGCCAGGAGTTGGAAAGCGTTCTCTGGAAAGACAGCCCGCCAGACTCCGAAGCGCTGAAATCACACATGTATACCTTGCGTAAACAGGTGGACAAACCCTTCGATAAAAATTTAATCCATACCTTGCGTGGCGTTGGCGTTGCGTTAAGAGATACCAGCGATGCCTAACGACGAGAGCAGCAGTCACGCTCAAGCGACTTACACAAACAAACGCTCCCTGATTAACCGCACCAGCCGAATTATCGGTATTTTTGCGGTGTTACTGGTTGCGCTCTATACCAGCATGCTTTTTTTCCTGCACCGCTGGGGTTTAACCGCTGCAACACACAATGTGATTTTGTATGAAGCGGAATTGTATATGGATGCCTACGCGCAAAAAACCTGTACTCCCCTGCCAAATACACAATCTATGGTGGGTTTTTTAGGCGCAGAAACAGTAAGCCAACGCGTGAAGGATGTTTTCCCTATCGAAAAGTGGGATACCTGGCCCAAGGCCAGTGACGGCATCATGTATAACTTCCAACGTTCCGGCTCTTACGATACGCACTACCACCTGTTGGTAAACGATTTGCCCGGAACCGACCAAAAATTTATTTTGTTTTATGAAATTACGGTCTCGGAATCGACACGCGAAAAAGTTTTGAAGAAATTCAAGGAATATTCCGTGATCGGCGGCCTCGCGGTGTTGGTATTAATCTTCCTGTTCAAGTTTTTTATTGCCCAAGCCATTTCCCCCTTGAAAAGCCTGTCTTCATGGATGAACCGCATCGACAACAACCCGCCCTCGGATTTACCTCTGGATCTGAAGGACGATGAAATCGGCCAACTCGGCCAGGAATTGCGCACTGCTTTATGGCGTATTCACGAAAGCAACGAGCGGGAAAAACAATTTTTGCGTAACGCCAGCCACGAGTTGCGCACACCAATTTCAATTATTCGCAATGCCATGGACGTGTTGGAACACAAACGTCAACGCGGGGACGACAATATTGACCCGGTACTCGCCCGAATCAGACGCGCCAGTGACACAATGAAGTCCGTCACCGAAGCCATTTTGTGGCTGGCGGTCGATCGTTACCATGCGCCTGAAAAAACTGTCGTCCATCTCGCTGAGCTGGTGGATGAAGTAACCGAAGAAAACCGCGAAATCTTTAAGGATAAGGCGGTAAAACTCAACTCGCACATCGAAAATGGTTTTGAAATCGAAATTGAAGCGATACTTTTACGCATTGCGCTCGACAACATGTTGCGCAACGCCTTCCAACATTGTGAAGATGGCGAAATCACCCTGAACTGCTTAAGCGTAGGCCGCATTGAAATTGTCAATTCCATGCCGGTTTATGAGGATTCTGCAAGCAAAAGCGATGACACTAACTCCATGATGCTGACCGGCGGATTTGGGCTTGGGCTATCACTGGTTGCCAAAGTGGCTGAAAAACAGGGCTGGCAGTTCAGCTTTGTATTTGAAGATGGCTGCGCAATCTCTCGCCTCGTTTTTCACAGCCAGGATGACTAAAGGTACTCCCGGTACTTTTGGTGCTTTCAGCACTATCGATATAGACATTTCAGAGCCTGGCTACCATGTGTGTACGGCAACAGGCTCTGGCGTTAGAATAATGCCAATTTAACAACCACCGATCACAAAGAATATCGACCCAAGAAGGGCGCACAGCAGGCTGCAATCATGAACAACAAGTACATGTTGATTTATCTAAAAAATAACAAGGAATTTATTCTGGACAGCCCTTCCATGCTGGTAGGCCGCAGCGATTCCTGCCATATCCAGGTCGATGTCGGCAATATGTCGCGTGAACATGCCCGCATTCACGTTAAAGACGACGGCGTCTATCTTCAGGATTTACATTCTACCAACGGGACTTTTGTAGGAGGCAAACGCTTAAGCGAGAACCGCCTTTTGCAGCCTGGCGATATCATTCAATTTGGTGAAGAAGAATTCAGCTTACAGATGATTGACAACGAAGTGACCATTGTCGGTGTTCCTGTGCAAGTGAAAAGCAAGCGCGCTGAGTCTTCCATTGTTGAAGACGAAGATGAAGAAGATTCCACCATGCTATTTCAGGCTTATCAATTGCCTCCGGGCTGGAGTGATCTTGATGGCGACACCACAGACTTCAATAGCAAGGACAACGAAGCCAAGGAGCGGGCAATAGCGGCCTATGTTAAAAAAGTGGCGCTTGCCTTTAAAGGTGCAAAAGGTCTGGTCATGTTTTTCTTTGTTGAAGACGAGCCCCCTTCAATTCGCAGTGTGTCTAATAAAGAGGATGTGGAGAAAAGCTGGAGTTTTGGTCGCACGGAAAGCAATGATATTGTCTTCCGTCATCAAAGCATTTCCGAGAAGCACGGCTTGATTTCTTACTCTGGCGGCCGCTGGAGCATCGAAGATACGGATTCCACCAATGGCATCTGGCAAGATAAAAACAAGGTCGAAAAACTGGAGTTATCTGACGGCCTGCATTTTCACGTCGGCACCGTTGAAGTCAGAGCACATTTCGTTAATCACTAAAATAGCTGCTACACGATTTCATAGTATTCATGCATCTTGAGAAATAGCAGCCTGAGCTGCAAACATAAAAAAAGGCGGCCAAAGCCGCCCAACTGGTGCAAAGTGAAGGAGACGCACACCGAACTGTCGAGTTACATGCTTAGTGATTATTAGCACTAGTGCGTGTGCATGGCTACGCCAACTGCTGGATTGGCTGCTAAACCAATCTCACGCGCATGCTCCTCAAAACCTTTGTTTTTCCAGAAGAAGGCACCTGGCATGGTGGTAGGCACCACCAGAACATAAAAAAGCGCACGACCAATCAATGCGGATACGCTGACGCTGACAAATACAGCCGTCCACATAACCAGCGTGACCCAACTCGCCTCAGCAAAGATGACCAGCGCAGCGATTGCGACGGCATTCAAGGCAAGTAAACAATTTCTTAAAATATAGGATTTACCAAAGGTCGTATTCTGAATGTAATGCGACACTGCACCTTCGTGTTCAGAACTCGCTTGTTGACGAGCATGAAAGTAAAGGCCCAGGCCTTCCAGCAACAAACCGAAAATCATTAAAGGGGCCAGACTGTTTAATAAAGCAAGGTAAGCCCCACCGCTCATTAACAAATACGGCACACCGATAATTGCAACCGTAAAGGCGCCCAGCACAGCGGCACTCCCCACAAAGGAACAGCCTGTTTGCCAATGATTCCAAAACGGACGCGCGGGAATGCGATAGCAACGGTACATATAATACAAGCCCCCGGCACCACCAAGCACTGACAGAATCCCGGTCGCGTTGGCCAAACCTGCAAACTTGCCACTTAAGGCAGCACCAAAAAGCGATTGAAAAACTGCATTCTCAGGCAACACACTCAACATATGAAAACCGCCAAAGGCCATAAAAATGACAACACCTAGCCCTTCACGGCTAACAGGCGAATGCCGCAAGTTATTAAAACCCCGATAAAAACGGAATGGCTTGCCGAGGTGCGTTGTTGACATAAACAAACCCAATGCTGCAAAAGCCAGCGCCAATACAACCAGCGGCACATACATCACTGAGCTCGCCATCGCCTGCAAACTTTCCACCCCGATTAAACTGCCAAGAAATGCAGCGGCAAACGTCCCCAATGCGGCCTGGGTAACTAATGTAAAAATAACCAGCGGATTTTCACGCGAAGACAAACGCGGCACATTCCAGTATTTTTTCTCTCCGTTTTTCTTGTGAACAACGGGCTTGTACTTCCCATCCGCATTACTCTTATGGTACTTCACCGGCATGGAATCCGTGCGGGTCACTTCACGCGGCATGGATTTCACTTGCTGAAAACGAATATTGGGATTACTGATAGAAGGATCAGGAAAACCGGGAATTTGTGTTTCAATTTGCTCACGATTCTCTGGCATATTTTCCACAACACCAAAGTTCAAGGCATTACCCACACACGCCGAGACACAGGCGGGCTTCAACCCCACTTCCAGCCTGTCCACACACATATTGCATTTTTCAACCTGGCCATTCACCGGGTCTAACTGCGGTGCATTGTAGGGGCACACCCAGGTACAGTAGCCACAACCGAAACAAATATCCGGGTCCTGAATCACTGCACCGTATTCCGGGTGTTTGGTATAGGCGCGCGTTGGACAACCTTTTAAACACACGGGATCATCACAATGGTTACAAGCCATCGAAATATTCATGCGGGTAAAGTTGGGATAGGTCCCCCCTTCTACATAGCCCACAGAACGAAAACTTAAATGCGGCGGCAGATCATTTTTTTCTGAACACGCCGCTTCACAGGCATGACAACCAATACAATTATCGGCGGTAAAATGAAAAGCATGCTGCTTGGTACGATTGGGGTTATCACCAATACGTTCATCACCATTAATACGCAAACTCACTCCGTTATCATTCACCGGTGTGAGTTTAATCTCCTTGCCATAGCGGTTTTTATCCGATGTAACAGGATCTTTTAGTAATGCGTATTCAGGTTCGTCATCTCTAACGTACTTAAACATAATGCTTCTCTGGTTACTTTTACTTTAGTGCCATTCTTTATTTGATTGGCTCTTTGTAGTTTCCGGTTGTAGTTTCCGGAATATCCCGAGAGGGCTTATGAACCGGATTTAAGTGCGATGAGCATGTGGGTACTGCTGTCCGAAACACGCTGTAAACACATCCCTGTGCGCTCGACGTCGGCTTCCTGCCTCCGACGGTTTCGCACAGCAGTACCCACATGCTCATCAACAATCCAATTCATAAGCCCTCTCGGGAAATTCTCGACAATGTCGTATATTTTTTTAGCAACGCGAGTACGTCTTTCGCGCCCGCTTTTCTGATTCTTACTTGCGATTTTTTCCTCGTAGCTTTTCTTTTGCCCACATGAACTCTACAAACATCGAGTGCGAGGTGGCCCTTTGCGAAACCGTCACTTCAGGGACGAAGTGACGGAGCTACAGGGATGTATTCATGCGTTTTCGCAAAGGGCCACCTCGTACTCGATGTTCCCGCGACCAAGCTCATAGGGCAAAAGAAAAGCCGCGACGCATATTTTCCCGGAATCAGAATGCCCTCATCTCGGCGTTGAGTCGAGCGGCTTCCTTCTGATCCGTATACTCAATGCGCACCGAACACTGCTTGAAAGCAGGTTGACGCGAATGTGGATCCAACAAACCCAAAGACAAACGATTCACACAATCATGAAAATGAAAGGGAATAAAAACCATGTTATAAGGTACGCGTTGGGTAAGTTGCACCATCACCACTGCGTCACCGCGTCGCGACACCAAGCGCACATAAGACATATGCTCGATACCCAACTCTTCCGCAGCGTCCGGATTCATTTCCATATAAGGCGTTGGGCTGAATTTATTACAGTTGCCCACCTTGCCCGTTCTTGTGCGAGTGTGAAAATGCTCAACCACACGTCCACTGTTCAGCCAAAACGGATAGTCATCATCCGGTAACTCATTGTTCTCAACATAAGGCAAGGACAACAATTTCGCTTTGCCATCCGGAAATTGAAAAACACCATCTGTGTACAAACGCGGGGTACCCTCTTCATCTCCTTCGCGCATCGGCCATTGAACTCCACGTTTTTTCTCGATGATTTCATGGCTCATGCCGGTAATATCCAGGGTTCGTCCTTCGCCTTTACTGAGTAATTTCATCTCCTCGAATACGTCGGAGGTTTCCTCAGGGAAATTCATTTTTTGCCCCTGCTCCCAGCGCTTTGCAAGCTGGTTAAAAATCCATTGATCCGGTTTCGAATTTCCATACGGTTTAACAATGGGGCGAGTCAGGTTGACGCGACGTTCAGTATTGGTAAAACAACCCGTTTTTTCCGCCCAGATTGACGCGGGAAGATAAACATGTGCGTATTGTGCTGTTTCAACATCTTCGTAACTGTCTTGCACAACACAAAACTCCAGTTTTTCCATGGTTTTGCGAATACGCGCTGAATTCGGCATGGAAGTAAGCGGGTTGGTTGCAATAATCCACAAGGCTTTAATTTGTCCGGTTTCTATCGCCGGGAAAATATCGGTTTGGAATAACCCGCGTTTTTTCGGAAAAAATTCGGGATCAACCCCCCAAAACTTTCCAATTTCTTCTCTATGCGCCGGGTTCTCGAGAGCGCGGTAGCCAGGCAAGCCTGAACACGAAGACCACTCGCGCGTCCCCATTGCATTACATTGGCCAGTAATAGATAAACTGGTTCCACCGGGCTTGCCAATGTTGCCTGTAATCAAATTAAGGTTATTGATCGCGCAAACACCGTCCGAACCATGTGTACTCTGATTAATACCCATCGTCCAGATTGACATCGCCGCACCCGCATTGGCATATAGCCGCGCGACATTGCGAATGGTGTCTTCATCGATACCACAAATTTTCGATGCCGTTACCGGGTCGTATTGGGCAACCAGTTCTTTAAAATCCTCGTAACCGTTACAGCTGCGCTTGATGTATTCTTCATCTTGCAGGCCTTCATCGAGAATGACATGTGCTAACGCATTAAGGAGAACGAGGTCCGTACCTGGCGTGATCGGTAAATGCATGTCAGCGAATTGCGCGAACATGGTTACGCGTGGGTCAACAACGATAACCGGGAACTTTCTTTTTTCCAGGGCTTCTTTTAAGCGCCAATAAATGATGGGATGCTGCTCAGTGAGATTGGAGCCGAAAGCCAGCAAGCAGTCTGTATGCTCAAAGTCGCCGTAGCAACCGGGAGGCCCGTCGGAACCAAATGAGCGCTTGTAGCCCGATACAGCGGATGCCATACACAAGGTGGTATTCCCATCGTAATTATTGGTACCGATAACGCCCCTTACCAACTTACCGAGCGTGTAAAACTCTTCAGTAAATATTTGGCCTGTGGAAACGACTGCGACCGAGTCGCGGCCATATTTTGCCTGGATACGCTTGAACTCTTCTGCTGTTTTATCGAGCGCCGTGTCCCAACTGGTTTCCTGCCAGTCTTCAAAGATTTTGCTGCGCACTCGCGGTTCGGCACCGCGACCTGACGCTTTAAAAATCTGTGCTTCGGTCAAACCCTTGATACAAAGCTTGCCACGATTGACATCCGCACTGCCGACGCCACGCGTTGTTACGGGTTCGCCGTCCTTATTTACCCCCACTTCAATTGCACAGCCAACAGAGCAATACCCACACGTAGCGTATTTCCACTCCGCAACACCTTTATCGGCAATTTTGATCGGATTCTTTTTCTTGCGGCCAAATAACATAGCTTTGCTCCAAAGGGCTCAAATTTTAGTTAGACGCCAATTCAATTTTTCCATCGCTCTCGCGAATTTGGTAGGTCTTGATTTGTACACTTTCATCCTCAAGACACTGGCCAGTTTCAAGATTAAAGTGTTGTTTCAATAAGGGGGAAGCCACAACAATATTATCTTTCAAGGAACCGACAATTCCCCGAGCGAGTACCGCTGCTTTGGTAAAAGGGTCAATAGCGCTCACGGCATAGAGTTTGCCCTTTACACGAAACATCGCAACTTGCTCACCATCTAACAGGGCGCGGGCACCAATCATTTCTTCGAGATCAGTTGAATTACACACTACTTGCCAACTCATAAGCTTTTCTGCCGCTCCCATTATGCAATCTCTTTTTCGCTTTCAACAAAACGTACGATTTCTTCTTCATTGGCAGGGCGGATCTGATCGCGCTCTTCCACGAAAACAACGGTATTGTCTTTTTCTTCACTGTTCACAAAGGTGCGGAAGCGTTTCACTTTTTCCGGATCTTCCACTGTGGTTTTCCACTCGCACTGATAGGTTGAAATGACATGCGCCATTTCGCTTTCCAGCTCGGCGCCGATATTTAATTTGTCGTCAATGATTACCGATTTCAGATAATCGAGGCCCCCTTCCATATTCTCCATCCACACGGAGGTACGCTGTAAACGATCGCCGGTGCGAATGTAAAACATCAGAAAACGGTCGATATATTTAATCAGGGTTTCGTCATCGAGGCCGGTTGCAAATAAATCAGCGTGGCGAGGTTTCATACCACCATTGCCGCAGACATACAAACTCCATCCATCGGCTGTTGCAATAACACCCACGTCCTTGCTTTGTGCTTCTGCACATTCCCGCGTACAACCGCTCACTGCAAATTTTAATTTGTGTGGCGAACGCAAACCCTTGTAACGGTCTTCGATGTGTATCGCCATCCCCACGCTGTCGAGCATGCCGTAACGACACCAGGTTGAACCCACGCATGATTTCACTGTGCGCACCGATTTTCCGTAGGCGTGTCCGGTTTCAAAACCGGCATCAATTAACTCCTGCCATATCATTGGTAATTCGTGTTGCTGCGCACCGAACATATCGATACGTTGGCCACCGGTTATTTTGGTGTACAACTTATATTTTTTGGCTACCTGCCCCATCGCGATAAGTTTTTCCGGCGTTATTTCGCCACCGGCGATACGCGGCACAATGGAATAGGTTCCATTTTTTTGCATGTTTGCCATAAAGTGATCATTGGTATCCTGCAAACCTGCAAGCTCATCTTTTAGTACGTAGTCGTTCCAGCAACTTGCAAGAATGGATGCAACAGCCGGTTTACAAATATCGCAACCCAGGCCTTTTCCATGCTTGTCGATCATTTCACTAAACGATTTGATTTGACCGACACGGACCAGGTGATACAACTCTTGTCGTGTGTGCGGGAAGTGCTCACAAATATCCGTGTTAATTTCGACACCGAGATTTGCCAGTTCCGCATTCATGACTTGTGTTGCCAGGGCGACACATCCGCCGCAGGACGTTCCGGCTTTTGTTTCCGATTTGATTGCGCCGATGGTTGTAGCACCGTCGCGCACAGCCTGACAAATTTGTCCTTTTGTCACTTCGTTACACGTACAAATATGTGCACCTTCGGGTAAGGCATCAACGCCCAGACCGCCTGCTGATTCACCATCTACACTCGGTACAATCAAACCTTCCGGGGATTCTGGCAAATCCATGCCATTCACACACATTTGTTGCAGGGTTCCGTAGGCATCAACATCACCGACTAACACTGCACCCAACAATTTTGTGCTGTCTTCAGAGACGATGATGCGTTTGTAAACTTCGTTTACACCGTCCTGGTAAATATAAGAAAGAGAACCGGGTGTTCGCCCATGCGCATCGCCAACGCTCGCAACATCCACGCCGAGCAATTTTAATTTTGTGCTCATGTCCGCACCGGTAAACGCTTCGTCGCCACCGGTAATGTGAGACGCGGCAACTTTCGCCATGGTGTAACCCGGTGCAACCAAGCCGTAGATCATGCCACCCCAAAGTGCACACTCGCCAATCGCATAAATATTGTCGATATTGGTTTGGCATTGATTGTTAATGACAATCCCACCACGCTCACCGATTTCAATGCCAAATTGACGTGCTAGCTCATCCTGTGGGCGAATACCGGCAGAAAATAAAATCATATCGGTTTCGAGATGACTTTCGTCTGCGAAATTCATGCGATAACGCTTGTTTTCACCGGCAACAATTTCGCGTGTATTTTTTTCGGTGTGAACAGCCACCCCCATACTTTCAATTTTTCTGCGCAGAAGTTGGCCACCACCTTCATCCAATTGCACCGCCATCAGGCGTGGAGCGAATTCAACCACATGCACCTCAAGGCCGAGGTTCTTTAGTGCATTTGCCGCTTCCAATCCAAGAAGACCGCCACCCACAACAACACCGACCTTGCTCTCTTTTGCAGAGGCGGTTATCGCTTCAAGGTCTTCGATGGTGCGATACACCAGACAGTGTTCCTGCTCACGGCCAGGAATGGGAGGAACGAAGGGGAAGGAGCCCGTTGCCAGAACCAATTTGTCATAACTTTCTTCACGACCACTCGCCGTCACAACCTTGTTTTCTGCGTGCTTGATCTCAACAACTTTGTCATTCAGAACGTAGTTCACACCGTTCTCCTGATAGTAGTCTTCTGAGGTCAGCATAAGATCGTCTGCCGTGGCGCCCGCAAAATAAGAACTCAGTTGTACACGGTCGTAGGCCAGTCGCGGCTCTTCGGAGAAAGTAATCAGCTCATAATCTGCTGCTCTATCGTGGTTCAGCATGTTGTCGATGAACTTATGTCCGACCATGCCATTGCCCACGACTATGATTCTTTGTTTAGTCATACGAGGGGTCTCAACTTCGTTTGCACCAGCCACTCCTCAAAGAGTGATTTTCTGGAATTCCCTTTTGCAAGAATGACACCAACGAGCGGAACACCCGGAAACAATAATTTTAATACTTATAAATCAATAGCTTGCACCATATTTAATAACGATTATCAATATCTTTTAAGTAAAAACAACGAGAAAATTGCTTCATTAAAGTGCGTTTTGGTAAATTTCCTGGGGCGTTTTCAAGCGCAAGTGAATCGAGAACTAAATTTATGCACCACCGTATAGCAATTTTGCACTACGCCTGTGCAGAAATCGGAGGTTATTTTAATCAAATGTTTTCTGCGCCACGCACAGATATGGACAAAATGGCTCATTATGGTGCTCATCCACTGTGCTAAGGCTGGTTTTATCGCACCAAACACGAGCGAAGCCATGAAAGAATGTTCTAAAACAATGCTATTTGAACGCGCTTGATTGCTCCAAAATAAGCCAAACGCCCGAAATACCGCTCCCCCATAGCGCTGGCATACTCCTTGCTCTGGCTTCTGCACTAAATTTGATGACTTTAGGCAAAGCTATGAACACCGTTACGCAGTTCCTGGATTTCTCCAAGGCCAATATTCGCTTACTTCACCTTACCTGGTTTGCATTTTTTCTGACCTTTATGGTGTGGTTTGCACATGCACCACTGAAGCCGCTGATTATGGAGGCCTTCGATCTCAGCCTCGCTCAGTGGAAAGCCTTGTTGATACTCAATGTTGCTTTAACAATTCCCGCACGCATTGCAATCGGTATTCTGGTGGATAAGTTTGGCCCTCGAATTGTTTACAGCCTTCTTTTATTAATCTCTGGTGTTCTTTGTATCGCATTTGCTTCAGCCCAGACCTATGAGCAACTTGCCATCATGCGTTTTCTAACCGGCTTTGTGGGTGCAGGCTTTGTGATTGGCATTCGCCTCGTTGGAGAATGGTTTCCGGCCCGCCAGGTTGGCATTGCAGAGGGAATATATGGCGGCTGGGGAAATTTTGGTTCTGCTGCAGCTGCCTTCAGCTTGCCGACACTTGCCTTGATTTACGGCGGCGATGATGGCTGGCGCTATGCCATTGGCACAACCGGGGTGATGGCGTTCTTATACGGTATCTTTTTCTATTGGCGAGCACGTAATACGCCGAAAGGATCAACGTATTTCAAGCCCAAAAAATCCGGCGGATTAGAAGTCAGCAGTAAAAAAGATTTTTATTTTTATCTGGCAATGAATTTACCGATGTATCTTATTCTCGGTGTTCTTGCCTGGAAATTGAGCCCATCCGGTGTCAACTTGTTGAGCGCGACAGCAGTCAATATTATTTACGCTGGCCTTGTTGCCTTGATGATTTTCCAGTTCAGCCAGATTTATAAAGTCAACAAGGATATGTTACAAAACGGTGTCGAAGACCATCAAAAATATAAATTCAAGCAAGTGGCCATTCTGGATTGGGCTTACTTTGTCACCTTTGGTTCCGAGCTTGCAGTTGTGTCCATGTTGCCGGCTTTTTTCCTCGAAACTTTTACAGGCCTGTCTCTGGCTCAAGCCGGTGCGCTCGGTGCAGCCTTCGCATTCATGAATTTGGTGGCGCGGCCCGGCGGTGGCTGGATCAGTGATACCTTTGGGCGCAGAAAATCCTTGTCTATTTTTATTGTGGGACTCGCGATTGGTTACTTTGCGCTTTCCAATATCAACGGTTCCTGGCCGGTGGCTCTCGCGGTAATGTCTGTTATGTTTTGCTCTTTCTTCGTACAAGCTGGCGAAGGCGCTGTATTTGCAATGGTGCCACTCGTGAAACGCCGAATGACCGGACAAATTGCAGGTATGGCAGGTGCTTACGGGAATGTTGGCGCAGTGACCTTTCTGACTATTTTCAGTTTTGTAGATGCCAGCACGTTCTTCCTCGTCATTGCGGGTTGTGCCTTGCTGGTGTTTGTTCTCGTGCAATTCCTGGAAGAGCCCGAAGGCCACATGGTGGAGGTGTTGCCGGACGGCACGGTCGAACGCATTGAATTAACGTGAAACCTCTTTTTATTGCGGTAGTCACCTGATGGTGATTACCGCTGTTCCCCCACTGCTCTTTTTGCCATAATCGTGCGCCCACTCTCCCCATGGTAGCCGAGACCTTGGAACACCTCAGCTCAATACTCGAAGTCGATTTTGCCCAACTAAGTGAAGCGGGTAAAAAGCCCGAGAATCAGGACACCCTCGGTGCAAAAATTCCTGACGGTACGACGTTAACAACAAAAGGCATGGCTTTCGTAACCGCCGACGGTGTAAGCAGTAGCGATGCCGCCCGCCAAGCCAGCCAAACGGCAGTGAGCGGTTTTTTAACAGACTATTTCGCAACACCAGACACCTGGTCCACCAACCGTTCTGCTGAACGCGTGATTAAATCATTGAATCATTATTTGTGGGGCCAAAGCCGCAATTCAATTTATGGACAGGGTCATCTCACCACATTTACTGCCTTGATTTTAAAAGGCAGTACCGCGTTCAGTTTTCATATTGGTGATTCGCGTTTACAGCGCATTCGCAACAATGATTTTGAAGAGCTCACACGCGACCATAGTCAGCGCATGAATCAGGACACGGTATATTTAAGCCGTGCACTCGGCGCCGACATTTCCGTGGATATTGATAGTTTGAGTTTTGAATTAAGCGTGGGTGACATTTACATTCTTACGTCTGATGGCGTACACGATTATCTTAAACGTAACGACTGGTTAAGCCTTGCCAACGAATTTAGCACGAATAAAGATACCTGGGCGCGCAAGGCGCTCGACCTCGCGCTCGAACGCGGCAGTCAGGACAACCAAAGCATACAAATTGTCGAGATTAAACAACTCGGTGCGGCAACTGAAACAGAAGTTGTTACGGCATTAAAACAACTGCCCTTTCCCCCTCCTCTTACCGTCGGCAACAAAATCGACGGTTTAAAAGTTGAAAAGATTTTGCATGAATCCGAGCGCAGCCAGGTGTATTTGGTACGCGACGAAAACGATAAGTTGTTGGTGATGAAAACACCTTCGTTAAATTATGATGACGACACCGCCTATATCGAACGTTTTGTTATGGAAAGCTGGGTGGGCGCGCGTATCAGCAGCCCCTACGTTGTGCGTGTTGTAACCCCCAAAGCGCGTAGTTATTTGTACTACCTGACAGAGCACGTCAGTGGGCCAACGCTCGCGCAGTTAATAAAAGAGCGTCACCCTATTCCTATTCGCGATACAGTGGAAATTATTGACCAGGTCATTAAAGGCGTGCGCGCTTTTCACCGCAAGGACACGCTGCACCAGGATATCAAACCCGGAAACATTGTGATTGGCCACGGCGGTGCAATAAAAATCATTGATTTTGGTTCGGCCTGGGTCGCAGGTATTGACGAACTCAAAGTGAGTTTTGAACGCGACATTATTCTCGGTACGCTTGATTATTCAGCGCCGGAATATCGCTACGGCGGCAAAGTCGGCCACCTTTCGGACCAATTTTCCATCGCCGTGCTGGTCTATGAAATGCTCACTGGCAAAGCCCCTTATGGCTCAAGCTATCGCGACGCCAAGGATTTGAAACACTTCCAAAAACTCCAATACAACTCAGCCTTGCGGCACAACCCGCTGGTACCGCAGTGGATAGACCGCGCACTGGAAAAAGCCCTCGCCATTGAACCTGAAGCCCGTTACAACGCCCTCTCGGAGTTTATTCAGGATTTGAAGCGACCCAACCCGGCGTGGCTGACCCCGCGAGAACGCCCTTTGATGCAGCGCAATCCACTGATATTCTGGCAAACCCTCGCTGGTCTGGGCTGGCTCGCTTTTGTCGTCGCGCTGATAATGCTTTTGCAATAATTTGAGATTTCTCATTGTACCTGGACAGAGGGAATCGGATACACTGCTGCCATGAATACACCTCGACTTACCGACAAATTTCAGCGCACCGTCTCCTACGTCAGACTCTCGGTGACCGACCGTTGCGATTTCCGCTGCATCTATTGTATGGCGGAAGATATGACCTTCCTTCCACGTAAGGAAGTACTGAGCCTGGAAGAATTGGCGCGCATCGGCCAGAATTTTGTAGAACTTGGCGTCGACAAAATTCGCATCACAGGCGGAGAGCCACTCATACGCAAAGATGTTATCAAACTCTTCGAACAGTTAGGCGCGCTGCCACAATTGAAACAACTTTGCCTTACCACCAACGGTTCGCATTTGCGTCAGTATGCTCGCAAATTAAAACAGGCTGGTGTTACCAATGTGAACATCAGCCTGGATAGCCTGGACGAAGCGCGCTTTAGACAACTTACGCGCGTCGGCAAACTTGATGATGTCCTCGACGGCATTGATGCAGCCATAGAAGCAGGTTTTAAACGCATCAAAATCAATGCCGTGCTAATGCGCAACTACAATCTGGACGAAGCCCTGCCTCTTGCACGCTACGCGCTGGATCGCGGTGTCGATATCAGCTTTATTGAAGAAATGCCGCTCGGTGAAATTCAATCGCATGCGCGCAATGTGGAATTTATAAGCAGTGCCGATTTACGCAGAATACTCTCCAGTGAGTTCTCGCTTTCTGCCGATGACAACGATACCGGCGGTCCATCGCGTTACTGGAATGTCGAAGGCTATAAAAATAAAATTGGTTTCATATCGCCACACAGTGACAATTTTTGTGCGAGTTGCAATCGTGTCAGGGTCTCCGCTTCCGGGCGTTTGCTCTTGTGTTTGGGCAATGAACACAGTGTCGATTTACGCGCGGTACTGCGAGACAACCCGAACAATGATGACGCATTAAAACAAAGTATTATTGCCTCCATGAATATCAAACCGGAACGTCATTATTTTGATTTGGACAGTGAACCGCAAATTGTGCGCTTTATGAATGCCACCGGCGGCTAAATTTTTTCAAGCAGGTTTACGTTTATGTCAACAAAATTAAATGACTTTGTTCCTCTGAATATTTGCATACTCACGGTATCCGACACACGCGACTTTGATAACGATACCTCCGGCCAAAAACTTGAAGACCTGCTCAAGGAAGACGGCCACATTCTCTACGAACGTAAACTGATTAAGGATGATATCTATCACATTCGCGCAGTCATTTCGCAGTGGATTTTTAATTCCTCTGTACATGCTGTAGTGATTACCGGGGGGACTGGCTTCGCAGGCCGGGACAATACTCCGCAAGCCGTCGCACCTTTGTTTGATTCCGAAGTAGACGGTTTCGGCGAATTGTTTCGCCAACTCTCCTATCAAGAAATCGGCACATCCACTATTCAATCACGCGCCCTCGCCGGGCTGGCAAATAAAACCGTTATTTTTTGCTTACCGGGTTCGACAGGTGCGTGTGTAACATGCTGGAACGGTATTATTCGATCGCAATTGGACGCGCGACACCGGCCCTGTAATTTTGTTGGGCAGCTGATCTAAATTTAATTATATCGCTTACAAACAAAGTCAAAAAGACAGAGTCCAACTCAATGCTTACTATTGAAGACGCTCTTCAGGCCATATTGCAAGCTGGCGAAAAAATCGAAGAGAGTGAAAGCCTGCCTTTGCAGCAATCACTGAACCGGGTACTCGCTCAGGATCTCTTTGCCGATATTGATGTGCCTCCAGCGGCAAACAGTGCAATGGACGGTTACGCCCTTAGCGCAGCGGTCCTGAAAACAGTACCAACAACGCTCTCTGTCAGCCAACGTATCCCCGCAGGTAGTGCACCCCAAAACCATTCCAGTGGCACCGCAGCAAGAATTTTCACTGGTGGCGTCATCCCCGCTGGCGCAGATGCTGTCGTCATGCAAGAGGATTGTGAACCCAGCGAAGACGGACTTTCAGTGTTAATCAAACACAGGGTCAAGCCAGGAGAAAATTTGCGCCCGCAGGGGCAGGATGTAAAAAAAGGCGCTCAGCTATTTACCGCTGGCCACTGCCTGCGCCCGCAGGATCTCGCGTTAATTGCCAGTGTCGGGATTGCGGAAGTAAGCTGTGTGAGAAAACCACGCGTTGCACTTTTAGGTACCGGTGATGAACTTGTAGAACCCGGCCAGCCCCTGAAGAGCGGTCAGATATACAACTCCAATAAATTCATGCTGGCGGCCATGATTGAGAAGCTGGGCTGCGAAGTGAAAGTGCATAGCGGCAGTGTTGCAGATAAGCTCGAAACCACGGTTCAGGCTTTGCAGCAGGCCGCAGTAAATTGCGACCTGATCATAAGCACTGGCGGCGTGTCTGTGGGAGAAGAAGACTATATAAAGCCGGCGATGGCGCAGTTGGGTGAAATTTCCAACTGGAAGATCAAACTGAAACCGGGCAAACCTCTGGCCTTTGGCCGAATCGGGCACACATTGATGCTAGGCCTACCGGGCAACCCGGTTTCATCCTTTGTCACCTTTTTGCTTTTCACTGCGCCTCTCCTAAGGCTAATGCAAGGACTGCAAAAACACCGAGTAAGCGCTAGAATCTACCCTCTCGGCTTCGATCTGGATAAACCGCGCCAGCGACCAGAATACTTACGCGTTCGCATTGAGGGCGGTAAAGCACAAAAATTCACCAATCAAAGTTCCGGTGTTTTGGCCTCAACAGTCTGGGCCGATGCCCTCGCCTTGATTCCCGAGGATTGCTGCTTGTCTGAAGGTGACGATGTTGAAGTCTTTTTCCTTAACGAATTAATGAGCCAGCAACTAAATTAGGGGGCCAGCAACAATGAGCAATCAAAAAACCGAAATTGAAGCCGCTGCCTTTCGCCGCTTGCTTGCACACCTGGATAACCGCAAGGATGTGCAAAACATTGACCTTATGAACCTTGCGGGCTTTTGCCGCAACTGCCTGTCGAAATGGTATCGCTCTGCTGCCGAGGAGCGTGGCATTGAAATCGATTATGACCGGGCACGCGAAATTGTTTATGGCATGCCCTACGAGGAATGGAAGGAACGTTTCCAGAAACCTGCCACACCCGAACAAAAAGCGGCTTTTGAACAGCAAAAAACCAGGGAAGGATAAGGCGCCCTGTGAATAGACCAAGCCGCTTCGATGGGGGAATGGTAGAATAAGCCGCCTTTAATTTTAGCTGGTCAGTCGCGACAACTGTTCCTATATTTATCTCTATGATTCCACGCCTCGACAACAGCGCTTCTCTGGAAGCCCTCTACCTCGAATTTCTCGAAGCTTTGAAACAAAAGGGCTTTGACGGCGATATTCAGTTTTCTGAAGGCAAACGCAGTGTTGCCTCGACAGATAATTCCATTTACCAGGTACAGCCCCAAGGGCTGCTCTACCCGCGACATCGCGAGGATCTGATTTCCCTCTGTGAATTGCTCAGTGACGACCGCTTTCACGAGGTTGTGGTCGCCGCGCGCGGTGGCGGCACCGGCACCAATGCACAATCCTTGACGGATGGGCTTGTTGTCGACATCAGCAAGTACATGAATGAGATTCTGGAAATCAATGCAGAAGAGCAATGGGTGCGAGTGCAATCCGGTGTAGTCAAGGATCAGCTCAATGCGGCGCTCTTACCCCATGGATTATTCTTTGCCCCGGAGTTGTCTACGAGTAATCGCGCCACTATTGGCGGGATGATCAATACCGATGCGTCCGGCCAGGGTTCCTGTCTTTATGGTAAAACACGCGATCACGTCCTCGAACTGGAAAGTGTGTTGCTCGATGGCACCTGTCTTCGCAGCGGTCCCATTTCCGATTCTGAGCTTGAAAGCGCAAAGACAGCAGACAACCGCAGCGCAAAAATCTTCAAGGTTCTGGAAAACATTCACGCGGAGTTTTCTGATTTAATCACCGAGGTATTCCCGAAATTAAATCGCTGCCTTACAGGTTACGATCTCGCGCATATTCGCGACGATGAGGGCCGCCTGAATTTAAACAATATCTTATGTGGCAGTGAAGGCACACTGGGGTTTATTTCTGAAGCCAAATTAAATGTGCTGCGGATTCCCAAATGCAGTGCATTGGTAATTGTAAAATACGATAACTTCCAAAGTTCGCTGCAAGACGCCACTCAGTTAATGGAAGCCGGGCCAACATCCATTGAAACGATTGATTCCAAAGTACTCAACCTGGCGATGGATGATTTTATTTGGCACCAGGTTGAAGCGTTTTTTCCAGAAACCGACACTCGCCTTCAAGGTATAAACCTCGTCGAATACACCGCCGAAAGCGACGCCGAACTCGAACAAAAAATTGCGGTGCTTACAGCAAGTTTACAAAACGAAGCCGACGACGCATCCAACGGCCGTATTGGTTATTCGCTCGCATTCGGCAATGAAGCCGTGAATAAAATCTGGGCCATGCGCAAGCGCGCGGTTGGCCTCCTCGGAAATGTACAAGGTGAAAAACGCCCTGTTCCCTTTGTTGAGGATACCGCTGTGCCACCTGAGCATCTCGCAGATTTTATAATGGAATTTCGCGAAATTCTCGATGCTTACAATCTTGACTACGGCATGTTTGGCCATGTCGATGCCGGTGTTTTACATGTCCGTCCGGCGCTGGATATGAAGGACCCACAACAGGAAGAAATTGCCTGGGAAATTTCGGACCGTGTTGCCGATTTGTGTTTGCAATACCACGGTCTTTTATGGGGCGAACATGGTAAAGGCGTACGCTCTGAATACGCCATTAAATTTTTTGGCCCACTCTACCCGCAATTGCAACGTATCAAGCGGGCATTTGACCCTTACAACCAATTAAACCCGGGCAAAATTGCTACGCCCGATGCAACCATTGAATTGCTCAAAATTGATGAAGTGCCCACACGGGGACAACAGGATCGCAATATAAGTGCAGCGAATTGGGCGCAATTTAGCGAAGCGGTGTACTGTAATGGTAACGGCGCGTGTTTTAACTGGAACCCCGACGATGCAATGTGCCCGTCCTGGAAAGCCACGCGCGAACGCGCCTATTCCCCAAAGGGGCGTGCAAGTTTAATCAAGTATTGGCTGCAGCATTTATCTTACAGCCAACAGGATCTCTCTTCGCTAATGTTTGAAGGGCGCCTTGCGGCAATTTTTAGATGGCCACGAAAGTTTTTACATTCTTTAAGCAACAAACCTGATCTGTCGCACGAAGTATACGATTCCATGGCGGCATGCCTTGCCTGCAAAAGCTGCAGCGGGCAATGCCCCATCAAGGTGGACGTACCAGAGTTTCGCAGTAAATTTCTTGCAGCTTATCACACGCGCTATAACCGCCCGTTGAAAGACTACCTGGTTGGTATGCTTGAATCCTTGTTGCCACTGGCAGCCATATTCCCGGCGGTTTACAACTTTTTTATGCGTTTCGGCCCCGTCGAATGGTTACTCAAGCACGTTGTGGGTTTTGTTGATGGCCCATTACTGACAGGAAAAAAACTAACACTTCCAATTGCCACAGAAAAAAAATTACATGCCATGGAAGAAGAGCAGCGCGCAAAAGTTGTCGTGATTGTTCAGGATGCCTTTACCCGATATTTTGAAACCCAACTGGTCAACGATGTCGCTGAGCTCCTGGAATTACTCGGCTACACCCCCATGCTCGCGCCTTATAAAGCCAATGGCAAACCACAACATGTACACGGTTTTCTGCGCGCATTTTCACGCACGGCAAAAATAAACACGCAAATGCTCAATCGCTTAAGCGCCACCGGGGTTCCACTGGTCGGTATCGACCCGTCGATGACATTGACTTATCGTGGCGAATATAAAAAATATTTAAAGGGTGAAAACGCACCCGAGGTTCTCTTGTTACAAGAATGGCTGAGCCAACAGGACGCCGTTTTACAAAACCTTGAAAAACCCTCTGCTACACTCAGCTATACCCTACTGCCGCATTGTACGGAAGCAAGTAATGCTGCTGGCAGTTTGGCATTGTGGAAGAAAATCTTTGCTGCTTTCGGCCAACAATTGGAAATAAAAAATGTAGGATGCTGCGGCATGTCGGGCACCTATGGCCACGAAAGTCGCAATCGTGAAACCTCGACAAAAATTTATAACATGAGCTGGCAACCCACTTTAAACAACACGAATAATAAAGCGCATATTCTCGCGACCGGCTATTCCTGCCGCAGCCAGGTAAAACGCGAAAGTGAGCAGCAACTCAATCACCCTGCACAGGTTCTTCTCAAAACCCTGAAGCACAGTGACTCTGTACACAGCAAATCCGAACACAGCAAATCTGAACACAGCAATACTGAGTACAACGATCAGGCTGTGTAACAAGGTCCTGATTAAAAATATCCTGACGTAAAACACATTCCAGGCTTGTCCAAATAATAATTCCGAGCCTTGGAACTGAAGAAAAAAGGAAAATACTATGAAGTATCTGACATGCCTGCGCACGCTACTCTTTATGGCAACGTTAATAAGCTCCGCGGTTTACGCAGTAGCGCCGACGTTTCCCGACGGGGATGACGGCTACCGGCTGTGGTTGAAATACGACAGTCTTGAAAAAAGCCAGAGTAAAAAAATTCACCGAGAAATAAAAAGCTGGCATGTCGCCGGCGACAGTGCGACATCAGCAGTTATTCGCAAGGAATTGCACATGGCTCTCGAAGGCCTTGTTGGCGGCATCGCTGAAAACGAAAGGTCTTTTGGTAAGCGCTCCTTACTGCTTGCAACACCAGAGCAGGTTCCCGCTCTTGCCGAGCATATCGACAGTGAATCACTGGGCGATGAAGGCTATACCATTAAAAACCTGAAGCTTGACGGCAAAGCGCTGACAGTTATCGCTGCAAACACCGATGTTGCGCTGCTCTATGGTACTTTTGATTTTTTGAGACAACTGCAACTTGGTAAAACACCGGGTGAACTGGACCTTGTTTCTGTCCCACGTATTGATGTCAGAACCCTGAACCATTGGGACAATCTGGATCGCCATGTCGAACGCGGGTACTCCGGCTCTTCAATTTGGGATTGGCACAAACTACCGGAATATGTGTACCCACACTACTACGACTACGCGCGCGCAAACGCCTCCCTCGGTATCAACGGCACTGTGCTCAATAATGTGAATGCTAATGCCCTGGTCATTACACCGCATTACCTGGAAAAAGTGAAAGCCCTCGCCGATGTCTTCCGCCCCTATGGAATTAAAGTTTATGTCTCGGTGAAGTTTTCCTCACCGCAATTGATCGGCGGCCTAAAAACTTCTGACCCACTCGACCCCGCAGTGCAGCAATGGTGGAAAGACAAAGCTGACGAAATTTACGACATCATTCCCGACTTTGGCGGCTTCCTGGTTAAAGCCAATTCAGAAGGCCAACCGGGCCCAGGCGATTTCGGTCGCACCCACGCAGAAGGGGCTAACATGTTGGCAGATGCCCTTGCACCACACGGCGGCATCGTCATGTGGCGCGCCTTTGTTTACGCACATGACAAAAATGAAGAGCGTTCAAAACAAGCGTATTCAGAATTCAAACCGCTCGACGGCAAGTTCCGCAAAAATATTTTAGTGCAAGTTAAAAACGGCCCCATTGATTTCCAACCGCGTGAGCCTTTTAGCCCGCTGTTTGGCGCCACACCGCAGACTCCGATGATGATGGAATTCCAGGTTACCATGGAATACCTCGGCTTCAGCACGCACATGGTCTATCTCGGCACGATGTACGAAGAAGCACTGCAAGCAGAAACCTATGCAAAAGGCGAAGGCTCAACCGTTGCCAGGGTTGTTGACGGTTCGCTTTTTAATAACAGTATTTCCGGCATGGCTGGCGTCGCCAATATCGGCACTGACCGCAATTGGACGGGCCACCCCATCTTGCAATCCAACTGGTATGTGTTTGGCCGTATGGCCTGGGACCCTGACGCCCGTGCTGACGTCATTGCTGATGAATGGATTCGCCAAACCCTCACGCGCGAGAAAAAAGTTGTTGCGAGTATCAAGGATATGATGATGCGATCGCGTGAAATGACGGTCGACTACATGACACCTTTGGGCCTGCATCATTTGATGGCAACCGGGCATCACTATGGTCCTGGCCCCTGGGTAGATAATCTCGGTCGCGACGACTGGAACCCGACGTATTACCATCGCGCAGATAAAAACGGCATCGGCCTTGACCGTTCACCGAGTGGAGAAAATGCAGTTGAACAGTACTTCTCGCCGCTGAAAGAACAGTTCGCTAAACCAGAAACCACGCCCGAAGAATTTTTACTCTGGTTCCATCACTTACCCTGGGACTACAAAATAAAATCAACAGGCCGTACGCTTTGGGACGAGTTAGTGCACCGTTATTATCAAGGCGCAGAAGACGTTAAAGCGATGGCCGCACAGTGGGATACACTTGAAGGCAAAATTGATCCACTGCAATTCAAGCAAGTTCAAATGGCTTTAGATATTCATGTTAAAGAAGCGTACTGGTGGCGCAACGCCTGCGTATTGTATTTTCAGACTTTTTCTAAAAGGCCTATTCCAGACGGTCTCGAAAAGCCTGAAGGCAGTCTTGAAGAGTATAAGGCAATGGAATTTCCCTATGCGCCCGGTCGCGGTTAAGCTTTGCTGGCCTCTATTTTGAAGATGCAACAAATACAACAAAAAACGGGAGCTCAGGCTCCCGTTTTTTGTTTCAAAGATTAGACACTTGCCGCCTGATCAACTCCCAGGCGCCAACAATTCCTGAGTGGTTTTCCAAAGCGGGCGCAACAATAAAGGTTTCAAGATTGTTCAACGCCGCATACTGCATGTATCCCTGAAAATGCTGAGCAAAAGCGTGTCGAACTTTTTGCAGTAGCCCTTCCATTTGCATCACACCGCCACCGAAAATCACGCGCTGTGGAGCAAAACTGCAAACAACACTGCACAGAGCTGCCCCCATATACCAGGCTTGAAGTTCCCATGCCGGATGATCTGGCGGCAAGTCATTACTGCTGCAGGCCCAACGCTCACTGATCGCGGGACCACAAGCAAGGCCTTCAAAACAACGGTCTGCATGATAAGGGCAATGCCCCTGGTATTTATCGTCAGGGTGCTTGGGCAAGAGAATGTGACCCAACTCGGTGTGCATGCCGCCATGGATGAATTGCGAGTTAGCGATAACACCACCGCCCACACCGGTACCCACCGTAAAATAAACAAAGTTATCGAGCCCCTGCGCTGCACCGTGCATCGCTTCACCCAGTGCTGCGGCATTCACATCGGTATCAAACGCGAGAGGCAGCGTTTCGTCATTCAGCTTCTCACGCAGGCTTGCCAGCAACGCGGTGTGTCCCCAGTCAGGCTTGGGTGTGGAAGTAATGTAACCGTAAGTCGATGATTTACAATCGAGATCAACCGGCCCGAATGATCCAATGCCTATGCCTTGAAGAGAACCCAAATGCGGCTTATAGAAATCAGCAACACGCTCCAGCGTTTCGGCGGGTGTGCGTGTTGGGATGGAGACAGTCTTCAAAGCGTCAGGCGAACTGCCAACTGCACAAACAAACTTCGTCCCGCCTGCTTCGATGGCTCCAAACATGTCCTGACGCTCCGGCTAAAAACTTCAAGCCTAAACGAAAAAGGGCTGCGAATGCAGCCCTTTCGAAAAAATATGTTAGTGCAATTTATTGAGGCTTACGGCGACGTGCCAAGCCTAATCCAATAATGCCAATACCAAGGAGAATCAACGTGGTTGGCTCATTAACGCTTACTGGGCTGATCTCCGCAAACAGGGTAGATTCTTTCCAATAAAAGTCGCCGAAAATACTTGTGATAGTGACTTGTAATTGACCTACTGAATTCAAGGCCGCTACACCTGCATCGAAAATATTTACATGCTCGATTTCGTAGCTAAAGATTGTGCCATCCACTTCAAAGACATCAAATATACCTTCTCCGTGCGCAATCGCGACTTCGTTATCCCACCATGACAGGTCCAGGGTTTCCCATCCAAAATCATCAGAAAAAGACAGGTTTAACCAGGCGTTATCCACGAAATAATCGAAAGGAACACCTTCGTCAGTCAGATCGTGAGTGACCGTGTAGGAGTGCCCTGCAGACAAGTAGACGTATTTGTCGCCGTTGTCTTCGTAAAGGTTAATGTAGTCCTCTACGAGGGTTGCACTAGCATTCGCAGACGCTACAACAATTGCCAGCAGTACCAGTGATTTAAACAAATTTTGCATTTTATACTCCGTTTCCATTGCAAGCTCTCTTATGAAGAGCATCGTTACAGCCCAAAGACAAGCTAAAACCATGCCAGGTAAATTATTCGTAATAATATCAATCACTTACACTTTAATTGAGGTCATTATTATTTGTTAAGTGTAAAGAATTGCGACAGGGCTTTCGTGCCTCAATCGGCGCGAGCATCATCCTGCTCAAAGGTTAAGAATTGATGGCAGATTTTATAAACCAGGATGAATTTAACGTGCAAAAACGACGGTTTTAGTGCCATTTAGTAGAATTCTGTGTTCAGCATGCCAACGAACAGCCCGCTGAAGTACCACTGCTTCGATATCCCGGCCGATTTCGACCAGCTCATCAGGCGTATTCGCGTGGCTCACACGCTCAACACTTTGCTCAATGATCGGGCCTTCATCGAGTTCCGAGGTGACGTAATGGGCCGTTGCGCCGATAAGCTTTACACCTCGATCAAAGGCCTGGTGATAGGGTTTGGCACCCTTGAACCCGGGCAGAAACGAATGATGAATATTGATGGCCTTGCCTTCCAGCTGCGTGCATAGCTTGTCTGAAAGAATTTGCATGTAGCGCGCCAGAACCAGTAGCTCCGCGTTTGACTCCGCCATGACCCTCAGAATTTGCGCTTCCTGATCTTCCTTGCTCTCTTTGGTAACTGGCAGGTAGTGATAAGGCACCCCGTACCAGTTACAAAGCTCGCGCATATCTTCGTGGTTGGATACCACCGCCGCGATTTCAACCGGGAGATAACCCCGCTTCCAGCCATTCAGTAAGTTATCAAGACAATGACCCCATTGGGATACGGCGATCACAATGCGCGATTTTTGCCGCGCATCACACAACTCCCAGTCCATTTGATAGCGTTCAGCGACTGATTGAAAGGCTGACACCACGTCACTGACATTTTTGGGGCCTTCGACGGATTCCAATACCGTACGCATAAAAAAGCGGCGCGTACTCACATCCTCAAACTGTGAAGACTCACGAATATTAAAGCCTTGCAGGGAAAATAAACTCGCGACCGATGCCACGATACCCGGGCGGTCGTCACAACTGAATTTTAGAATGAGTTCTTCTGCCTGACTGTGTGCCAGGTTCGCGCTTTTATTCATGTCCGTTCAACTCAGTCCTTTTTATTCCTGTCGGTTCAGGAACAGTTGGGTTCAAAGGGCGCGTAGTTTACCTATTCTTCTGAATGATTGACAGTAGTGCCGAGGTCGGGGTGATAGCGGTAGTGCCCGGTGATGGAATAAGCAAACAGGCGATCATCTTCCTTCGGCCCCCAGCCTACATTGTGGATGACCAGGGGAGTGCCCTTGCGGCTTTTTTTATCCGAGACGATACCAATGTGAGGCGTGCCTGCAGATAAATCCCAGGAAACAATATCGCCGGGAAGATAGTCCTCAGCCTTGTTGCTGATGGGTAAAGACCGTCCAAAGCGTGAGAAAAATACGCGCTGATTCGGTACGCGCCGATGATCTATGTTCGTGTCGGTGTGACTCAAGCCCCAAATATTCGGATAAAGAGAAAAGTTTGCTTGCATGTCTTCGTGTATCAGTTCTTGTAAATCGATCCCGAGCTTTCGATAAGAGCGAATCACCACATCCGTGCATACACCAATATTATTTGGCACGTCGCCCATAGGGTAAGCGATTTTTCGATAAGCGCCATTGTAAACAACAAAATGTTCGGTACGTTCCCGCGCAGCTTCAACCAGTTTTTTGGCAAAGCCCTGATTTGTTTGCGCAACAAGCGGCAGGTTTAACGCCGTGCAAAATAAAAAACTGAACAAAAAACGCTTTGACCAAACAATTAAACGTTCGCGCAATATGTTTTCTCCTTTTGGGAAGCCTGTTTTAAAACTAGCGACCGGCTTTAGTGAGTTGTTTGAACATTTCTCCCAACTGGTTGCTCAATTCGGAAGCGCCACCCAGCGACCATCCCCCATCCACGGGTATCACTGTGCCGTTAATGTACGAGGCTTGTTCAGACGCAAGAAAAAGGCAGGTGTTGCCAATATCCTGTTTTTTACCCAGCCGTTTTAAGGGGACCGACTCGCGCGCTTTTTCAATAAATTCCGGCGTAGGTGCCAGGCGTTTCATCCCTTCTGTTTCTTCAATCGGGCCAGGCACCACGCTGTTAATACGTATTCCCTCCGGCCCCCATTCCAGCGCTAAACAGCGCGTAATCATGTCGACACCGGCTTTTGCGGAACACACATGCGCTTGTGCCACCATTGGTAAAAACGCTTGAGGCGCAGAGATATTGACGATACTGGCTCCGGGTTTCCGCAGTAAAGGATAAGCCGCTTTCATGACGTGGAAAGTCCCCACGAGATCAATATCAACCACTGCTTTAAAACCGTTGGAGGATAAACCATCAACCAACGCAGGAAAGTTACCCGCGGCGCCGGATATCAACACATCGATATCGCCCCAGGCTTCATGCACTCCTTTCAAACCTTTTTCCAATGCTTCGGCATCGCGCACATCACAGCAAAAACCTTGTGCTTGAGCGCCGGCTTTTTCCAGTAATTCAACAGTAGCCGTCACTTTTTCCTCACTGCGGCTGGCCACGGCCACGCGCGCGCCCGCTCGAGCAAAACACTCCGCCACACCTTGATTAATGCCACTCGTTCCACCTACAACAACAACGTTTTTATTTTTGAAATCAAATTGACTGCTCACGGTGTACTCCTTATTTTGAATTGAGTTTGGAAAAGTCGGCTTCACGTTTTTCAAAAAACGCCGTCACCGCTTCGCTGAATTCCGCTGACTTTAAGCGGGCGAGGAACAATGCCCCTTCTTCCTGCATCACCTTGAGCCCCTGCTCTTTCATCGGGGATTTCAACAAGGCCTTGGTAATTTTTATCGCCTCCGGGGCTTTTTTCGCGAGCTTTGCACACGTTGCTTGTGCGATTTCCAGGGGGTGTTCCACTACGGCATTAAGCAAGGCGCAACGTTCGGCTTCTTGCGCAGAAAACTTTTCACCCAACATCAGCAATTCCGCTGCACGCACATGCCCCGCGCGTTGAGGCAAAAATAAACTGGAGGCGTATTCCGGACACAAACCCAAATTGACAAAGGGAAGTTGAAAAACAGCATCAGGATGTGCGTACACAAAATCACAATGCAACAGCAAGGTTGTACCAATGCCCACTGCGACCCCCTCCACTGCAGCCACCACCGGCAAGGGGCAAAGGTATAGGCCATGCATAAAACGAATGAGTGGGTGACCTTCATCAAAATTAAAGGCCGCACTGGCAAAGTCATTCAAATCGTTGCCACTGGTAAAGGCGCCACCTTCGCCATGAATCAGTATGGCGCGTAGCTCAGGGTTTTCAGCGGCGTGTTCAAGTGCAGAGGCCAGCGCCTCATACATTGCGAGATTCAGCGCATTGCGCTGGGCGGGGCGACGTAAACTGAGCGTTAATACGCCATCCTGAATTTCTATACCAATTTCCTCAGTCATGCTGGCTCCTTTATTTATAGGTCTTCACTTATAGGTTTTCACTTATAGATCTTTACTTTCAGCGTTGTTTTTCGTGTTTTAACAAATTAGCGACCAAAAAGTGATTGCTAAAGTGTTCACTCGCAGCGCCGATTGCGACGGATTTGCCAGTATTTACCTGTTAATTACGTGTTATGAGGCTTGCATCTTACTTGCAGGCCGCTAAAATCGCGGCTTCCTTAATCATAGCCCGCAAAATTAATATGAACATTCGCGCTCTGCTTTCCGAACGCTTCCGCAACGCCATGAGCGATGCAGGCATCCCGGGCGACTTCCAGCCCCATATCACTCCCGCCAAGAAAGCCGGTTTTGGCGATTATCAGGCCAATGGTGCAATGGCAGCAGCGAAAGCCATGAAAAAACCGCCGCGCGACGTGGCCCAACTTATTCTGGATAACCTGCAGCTCGAAGGCATCGCCAATAAGACAGAGATCGCAGGCCCTGGTTTCATCAATATTCATCTCGACCCGCGTTGGCTTGCACGCCAGATTGAATATGCCTCTGATCAACCTCGCCTTGGTATGGACGAGGGCGATGAAGCGCAGCAGATTGTCATCGACTACTCATCTCCCAATCTCGCCAAGGAAATGCACGTAGGCCATGTACGCACAACCGTACTGGGTGACGCCCTGGCACGCATCCTCGAATTTATGGGGCACAAGGTGATTCGCCAAAATCACGTGGGCGATTGGGGAACGCAATTCGGCATGCTGATTGCGGAATTGGAAAGCCACCTTAAACAGGGAGAGGAAGCCGCTTTTGCTCTAAGTGACCTTGAAAGCTTTTACCGCCAGGCGAAAACACACTTTGATGCCGACCCGAATTTTGCCAATACCGCGCGCGAATACGTTGTGAAACTGCAGTCGGGCGATGCCGCAGTGTTAACGCTTTGGGAGCAATTTAAAAATGTGTCTCTGCAACACGCAGCAGAAATTTACGAAAAAATGAACATCAGTCTCAAACCCGAGGATGTGCGCGGCGAAAGTGCCTACAACGATTTACTGGCCGACGTCGTCCTTGATCTTCAGGAGAAAGGCATTGTTGTCGAAGACAAAGGCGCGCAAGTGGCCTTTCTTAAGGAACTGGCAGACAAAAATGGTGACCCGGCTGTCGTCATTATTCAAAAATCCGATGGCGGCTATCTTTACAGCACTACGGATCTTGCAGCCCTGAAGTATCGCAGCGAAACCTTGAAAGCCGATCGCGTTATGTATTTTATTGATGCGCGTCAATCACTGCATATGCAACAGGTTTTTTGTATTGGCCGCAAAGCCGGCTACGCGGATGAATGGCTCAGCCTTGAACACCACGCTTTCGGTATGATTCTTGGGGACGACAACAAACCCTTTAAAACACGCAGCGGCGATACCGTAAAACTGGCCGATTTGCTGGATGAAGCCGTTGAACGCGCGGATAAAATTGTGCGCACAAAACTTGCAGAACGTGGTCTCGAGTTCGCGGAGCAAGAGATTCAGGACATTGCCCACAAAGTGGGAATTGGCGCAGTAAAATATGCCGACCTGAGTAAAACACGAACAAATGACTACGTGTTTAACTGGGACAGTATGTTGCGTTTCGAAGGGAATACCGGTCCGTACATGCAATACGCTTACACACGTATTTACAGCATCTTTCGTAAAGCAGACGAGGACCTCGAAAATTTTGCAGCGCCGATTCATTTCGCGCAAGATCAGGAGTATGCACTCGGCGTAAAACTCATGCAGTTTTCCGAGGCGCTTGAACAAGTCGCACTCGAAGCCTACCCGCATGTTTTATGTAACTACCTCTATGATTTAAGCTCGGCGTTCTCAACGTTTTATGACGCGTGCCCAATATTAAGGTCGGATGTCGACCCCCAAACACGTTCAAGCCGATTAATGTTGAGTAAAGGTGTCGCAACAACCTTGAAAACCGGCTTGAATTTACTGGGCATTCAGGTGATGCCCCGTATGTAATTAATATACTTTTTTATAAGGCGGAAGGGAATCCAGTATCACACGGCCATAACGTTTGGTTAATAAACGTTTATCCAGTATTGAAATTTTTCCTACGTCACTTTCTGTTCGCAATAAACGGCCGCAGGCTTGCACCAAACGCATGGCAGCATCGGGTACGGCAATTTCCATAAAGGCATTGCCGCCGCGCTTTTCGATCCACTCCCCCATCGCCGATTCGAGAGGGTCATCGGGAACAGCAAAGGGAATTTTGGCAATAATGACGTGCTCGCAATACAAGCCCGGCAAATCAACGCCCTCTGCAAAGCTCGCCAAACCAAAAAGTATGCTGCCTATTCCATTATCAATACGGCTTTTGTGCTTGGCTATCAGTTGCTGCTTGGATTCACTGCCCTGAATCAAAATATTGTTGCGCAATTCGTGCGGTAAATCCTGGTAGACATCCTGCATTTGTCGGCGCGAAGAAAACAGTACCAGTGTTCCCTGGTCGAGGTCGATAATATCCGGTAAATATTCAATGAGATTATCGGTATGGGCCTGCGCATTATTCGCTTCAATAGCAAAATCGGGAATGTGCAGTTCTGCATTTTCAGAAAAATGGAAGGGGCTGGGGACCACTTCGTAGGTGTCGTGTTCGCTCGTTCCGGCACGATATTGAAAACGGTTAAAAGAATTTAACGCGGTCAGGGTGGCTGAAGTCACAATCGCGCCAAAGCAACGCGACCACAAATCCTCTTCCAATGCGCGGGACGCGAGGATGGGACTCGACACGATTTCAAAGTCCTGCTGATCATTAAAATCGAGCAGCGTAATCCAACGCGCAATGGGCCAGTTTTCATCGGGAGTGGTTGTCGCGAAGCTTTGCCACAATGCTTGATTCCCTTCAGTGCGTGCCAACCAATTGGCAAGTACGGCATAGAGCATTTCCAAATCAACCAGGGGAACTGACGCACTTTGCTCGTTTATTAATTCCTCAACTTCACGGTGTAGCTTTTGCAACACATTACCAAGCTGGGAAAAACCTTGAGTGAGTTCCAGTGCCAGTTTTTCCAACTGTTCCGGCACCTGACCGTGCTCAAAACGCAGTCGAGGTGTGCGCTCACTGCGATCCACATCTTCGACTAACACTTGCATGAAAGGCAAATGCGTTTCAAGAATAGTTCGCACCGCCTTTAAGGTGCCTTCCAGGGGGCGCGCCAAATTTAAAAAATGTTCAGCATTATCGAATGCTTCGATAAGACCTGGCCACTGCCCCTCACTTTGCCCCAACCAACGAATACTGCTGCGATAACGCGTATGCAGGGAAAAATGGTTGAGTGCTTTTTCAGGCAGGTGATGACCTTCATCGAAAATATAAATGGTGTCTTCCGGCGCGGGCAAAATAGCGCCACCACCCAAGGCCAGATCAGCAAGCACCAGGTCGTGGTTGGCAACAATGCAGTCCACCTCTTCCAGCGCTTCACGCGCTTTAAAAAAACTGCACGCGCGCACATTGCTGCATTTTCGCCCGGTACATTGTCGGTGGTCCGTAGTGACACGCTGCCAGGCCTGCTGTTCAATTTCGAGAGGCCAATTGTCGCGATCGCCATCCCACTCGCCTTCCGCTAATGCCGTCACCAGCGAATCGTAAAGTTTTTTATCTTCCGCTGAAAACTCGACGTACTCTTCTTCATACACCGGAATTAATTGGCTGTCGTCATCGCTACTGACCAATCTATCGAGTTTACTCAAACACACATAACGGCCGCGGCCTTTAGCCAGTGCAAAGGAGAAATTGAGGCCGCTGTGGCGTAGCACATCCGGCAAATCCTTGTTAACCACTTGTTCTTGCAGGGCAATGGTGGCCGAAGACAACACCACTTTTTTATTCAGCGCCGCCGCAACCGGCAAACAGGCAAGCAGGTAAGCCACGGTTTTGCCAGTCCCTGTGCCCGCCTCCACAACGCAGACATGGCCTTCGCCAGTGCGAAAGCCTTCGGCATCGAATTCGATATTGCCAAGCGTTTTCGCAATGGCCGCAATCATCAGCTTTTGGCCGTAACGCGGCTTGAGATCCCTGGCTTTCAGAAAGTTGGAATAGGCTTGCTGAATGTGGGTTTTAATTTCCTGATCCAGCATCCGTGTGTAATTTCAAGTGGGTGTATACGGGGTTGGCATAGGCTCGTAAAAGCGTGTCGAGATAGCGTGAGTTACAGGTAGCAATTTGCTCGCGAAACTTTTCACGCTGAGCTTGCCAATCCTGCGACGTAAACAATACGCCTTTTTCACCGACGGGTACGGCAGGCGATTTTTTCTCAAGCATCTCATAGGCAATACAATTGCTCGGGTGGAGCACATAGTGACTCAATATTTGCTTGTCGAGTTCCTCTGTTACCGCTTCTGCATTTTCATAGTCACCGTGCAGAGGTTCCCCAAAACTTAAATGAATATTGCCTTTGTAACCGGCAATACCGCGCGCAATACTGATCACATCCTCATGTTCTTCCTTGTGATATTCGCCAGTGGTTTCCTTCTCAAAAACTTCACGCGCCTTGGCTTGATCAAGTGGGTCGTATTCATAAGAAATACTGACCGGAATAATATTGGCATCGCGAATGTAATCCGCAAAATTCTGACTCTTGTCTCGAGAAATTGCCAACATGCTGATTACTGCCGGGTTAGTTTTATCCAGGCCGTCTTTTGCGCGACCTTCGCGTTGTGCAATCCAGACATTTTCATTGTCATGCAGTACGCTGTGATGGATATAACGCGACAAATGTTTTGCTGCTTTCAATTTTTCACGCGGCGCTTTGGCTGAACGGTTAACAATAAAACTTTTATTTAAACGCATCAAATCGGAAGCAAAGGGCTTGGTCAGTAAGTTGTCACCGATTGCTATGCGCACTGTGGTAAAACCGTTGTGATACAACACCCAGTTAACAAAGGCCGGGTCCATGGTGATATCGCGGTGATTACTAATAAACAACGCGGCTTTTTCGCGTGGTAAACCATCGAGGCCAGACACACTCAATGTATCAACAGTTCGCTCAATCAATTTGGCAAAATAGCCTTCAATGACATTTTGAAAATCCTGGACACTGCGGACACTTGCCATTTCCTTGCGTACACGTTTGCGCACGGTACCGCGAAGCAGAAATGGCAAATGCTTGCCAAGATTGGGAAAGCGTAGACGAATTATCGCGTCAATAAACTCCGGATCGGCCAGTAAGCGCTCGATGCAGGGCCGAACTTCCTCGTCGTTATAGGGGCGAATATCATCAAATTCTGACATTTCTCACTTCCGGATCTGACTTCCAAAAAAATTAAACCGCGCATTATACCCTCAAGCACTTGACGCCGTGCAATGCTTGCTCTTACGCGCACAGCTCCCTGTGCTATCATGACAGCACGGTGGCAGCAAGACGCCACGCTCGCCAAACGGGGGTGCAAAATGAAAGTCCTTTTGGTCGAAGACAGTCCTACATTACGGCATACAATGAGTAAATTCATTGAAGATGCCGGCCACGAAGTGCTCTGCGCCGAAGACGGCGAAACCGCCATGCAAATCGTTGAAAACGCCCCTGTGGACATTATTTTTATGGATGTCCAGATGCCGGGGCTTGATGGTTTTGAAACGACACGCCTGATTCGCGAAGGCATGGGCGACTTCTGGATTCCCATTATATTTGTTACAGGTGAAAGCGGTGATGATAGTTACACCGAGGGCATTGACGCCGGTGGTGATGACTATTTAATAAAACCGGTGAGCGGAACCATTGTTCGCGCAAAAATCCGGGCAATGGAACGCATTGTTGATATGCGCAATCAATTGACGCGCCTGAACCGGGAACTTCGCGAAGTGAGCCAGCGCGACAGCCTGACCAACCTCTACAACCGCCGCACCTTTGAAGACAAGGGGCTGGAACAATGGCGCCTCGCAACCCGCAATCGCGACCCAATGACCTTATTGCTGATCGACATTGACCATTTCAAACTCTACAACGATACCTACGGCCACCCGGCGGGTGATGAATGCATCGTTAAAGTTGTTGAAGTCCTGAAAGCCTGCATGAGTCGACCCGGCGATATTCTGGCACGCTTTGGCGGCGAAGAGTTTGTTGCCCTGCTGCCCAATACACCGGAACGCGGCGCCGAGCACATTGCCGACGAAATTCGCCGTACCTTGCATGAGCTCAATATTCGCCACCGTACCTCTTTAAGCTCCGACCGTGTAAGCGTGAGCATTGGCGGCTCCATTATCAACTACACCACCGGAACCCATTTAAACGAGCAAATTAAATACGCAGACCAAGCGCTCTACCAAAGTAAAAAGCGCGGTCGCAACTGCGCCACCATTCGCCCCTTCCGGCCTCATCGCAAGGTTTTTGTTGTCGACAATGACGAGAGCAACCTGGCCAATATCAGCACCGCACTGGATGGGCACTGCTTTCTGTCAACGTGCGCCTATCAAAATGATTGCATGCGCAAAATTCGTGAGTTTAATCCGGATCTGCTGCTGCTTGATATTGGCGGCCCGGACTCACCGGGCTTGCAATACAGTCGCATGCTGAAAAAGGATTTAAAACTGGCAGGTAAACCGCGCTTGTTTATTTCTGATTTGGACACGGATTCGATGCACCACCTGGTGCAGGAAGAAGGCGCAGCTGGCTTGTTACATAAGCCCCTGGATTCGCATCAGTTAGTTGCGCGTGTGAATGAGTTTTTGCTGTAAATGCCGGAGCCAGAGATAGCCCGCAATCCTATCCGCGTGTGTGATACCAATTCACGCGTTGTGCGTGTTTATCGACATCATCAACCACGTCCAGAACGAGCGCAAACAGGGCCATCCGCACCAACACCCCGTTGTCCGTTTGGCGGAAAATCGCCAGGTTCGGATTCTCGTCCAGATCCTTATCCAGTTCATTGGCTTCCGCCCGTGAATCGCGTGGCAAGGGGTGCATGATGACCGTATTGGGTTCGCAATAACGCGTGTAGATCGCCTGGTTTAAACGAAAACGGCCGCGGTACAGGTCCGCCTCTTCCTTGCTGGCAAAACGCTCCTCCTGGATACGCGTTGAATAGACGATATCGACATGTTGGATGCTCGGCGTCAACTCGGTAGAAACGTCCACCACATGGCCCGCTTCACGCAATTTTTCAATGTATTTCTCAGGCATCGCCAATTCCACAGGCGATACCAACACAATCTGCATATTTTTATAGAGCGCCATCAAACGTGCCAGAGAATGCACCGTTCGGCCATAGCGCAAATCGCCAATCATTGCCACGCGCAAGCCGTCAAGCGCACCGCCCTTGGCTTTGATTTCCTTTTGAATGGTGTACAAATCGAGCAGGGCCTGAGTCGGGTGCTCGTTTGCCCCGTCCCCGCCATTGATGACAGGTACCCGGCTTGCGGATGCAAACTCAGCAACCGATCCTGGCTCGGGGTGACGCATACAAATTACATCAGAATATCCGCTAAGTACTCGGGCGGTGTCATAAAGGGATTCGCCTTTGGCGATCGCGGAGGTTTGTACGCCTGTGGTTTCGCGTACGTTGCCACCCAACAGGTTGAAGGCACAGCCGAAACTGACGCGTGTCCGCGTACTGGGCTCGAAAAACATATTGCCGAGAATCGCGCCCTCCAGCACCCGGGTAACCTTGCGGCGCAAGGCATAGGGTTCCATTTCGTCTGCGACACGGAAAATTTCTTCGATGTCTCCGCGTTCAAATTGGTCGATTGAGAGGATATGGGCGCCGGCAAACTTCAACTTGAGACTCTCCTGATAGATATTGCTAGTAGGTATTGCTGGTAAATTTTACGCAAACGGCCGCTATTCTAGCGCCCCTTCGGCAAGACTCAATCGATATTTTGCTCCTCTGGAGGCAAAGTCGGTCTATCTTTAATAAAAGACGCCACCAACAAGGACACTTACCCACCGTGAGCACCACCCCGGAGACCCTGGTCAAATACTGCTCTATCGAGACCGCCTGCGCGATTCTTGAGCATCGAACATTGCGCTGGTCTTCGCCTGTCTGTTTTGGTGACCCTCTGGAATTGACTTACAACTCGAGGTTTCAATTTGAAAAAAGCGAGATGCTGCCCGCAGCAATTAAATTGGCCTCCGGTATGATTTTCTCGCGCGATGCGCCCCAGGGCGACACGCCGCTCATCAATGCAATACGGCGATGGCGCGATGACGACCGCTTTCAATCTGCCGAAGAAGCCGAAGTAGTTCTGAAAGAACTGCTGGAAAAAATGATCGACGCGCGCTTTGGCTATATGGATAAACTGCTCAGTGTTTGGAAAAACTACAATAAAAAACTGCGTGTGTGTTGTTTCTATGAATCACAGGCAAACCTGCTGGCCTGGCAACACTACGCCGACAAACATCGCGGTGTAGCACTGTGTTTCAATACCGGTGAATACAGTGGCCTGAAGAAAGCGACGCCCGTAATCTACACGGAAGACAGACCTGAATTAACCAGCCTGCAGGAACAATTGAATGCGATTATCTTGAACGAAAAAGATCGAACTGCAGAACGTTTTACTCAAAACCATCTCCTTAAGGCCCGCCAATTTAAATTGGATCAGGAATGGCGCTGCAGCCGTGAAAGCCCCGCCACTGAAATCAGTAGCGAGCCCAACAACTGGCATGACGATATCAAGTTTGAGCGCAGTGATTTGACTGGTCTGTGTTTTGGGCTCGCGACATCTGAAAAGGATAAATCTAAAATTCAGGATCGCATCAGTGCTGAGTATTCGGCAATAAAACTACAACAAGCAGTATTGAATGAAGGAAAGTTTTCCCTTGCTTTCAATAAGGTTTAATTCGTATTAAAACCACTTCAGCAATTTGAATATCGCAACTTGCGTAAGTATCAAGCCCGTTAGCGCCATACTGAATATCGTAAATGCATGACTATTATCCACACCCGGCATACCGCCGATATTGATACCAAACAAGCCTGTAAGAAAACCCAGAGGCAGAAAAATTGCCGTGATCACGGATAACAGATACAAATTGCGGTTGAGCTTATCACTCAGGGCGTTGACCAATTCATCCTTCACGACCTGCGCACGCTCCCGGATTGCATCAAGGTCTTCAATATTGCGCATCAAGAGATCCTGAGCTTCGTGAATGCGACGCAAATTAAGCGCGCTTAACCAGGGCACCTCTTCATAGCGCAATTGATTAATCGCATCTTTTTGCGGTGCGATGTAACGACGTAACAAAATGGCTGAACGTCTTACGTCGGAGATATCCGCGCGCAGTTGCCTATCCGGTTTATCCAACACCCGCTCTTCCAAGGCATCGAGAGTGTCGTACAGTTCCGAAATAGACACTTCAATGTAGCTAAGCATTGTTGAGCACACTTGTGAAAATATATCGCCAATGGTTTTCGGGCCATTGTTATTATCAAGCGTGGTACCAACGTGAGTGACCGCTCGCGATTTACGGAAACGTAAACTGACTATCCGATTTGCCGTAATCCAGAAGCGCACCGCCAACATATCTTCAGGGTTTTGGCCTTCGTTATGATTGATTGCTCTCAGAATAACGAGGTGGCCGTGTTCCAGACTCAACACCCGGGGCCGCGCATCGGGGGCAAACATTGCACTTAAGGTATCTTCATCAATTTCGCTGGCAATGGCGCGTATCCAGCTTTCTGTTTCTGGATGGTTTGCATCAAAGTGAACCCAATAAGGCGGCGCACAATTTTTAATGTCTTCCAGGCTTTTCAGTTCAGTCGCACCGCCCTTGCCATTCAAGGCTTTTCCAAAAACCAGGGGTCGTTCATCAGTCATAGTAAGCTCCGCAGTGGTCATTGACTGTTTCATTCGGTCGGGTTGCTATTAATAATCTTTCTTCCACTTTAATTCTGCACCCACGGTCCCATCTTTTCCACCCGCGGTGCTTTCGAGGCTGAGCCGCGGCGTGAGTTCAACTTCAATTCTCCCTTTCCAGGGCTGGGTAGGATCAGGTGTATATTCCAATTCAAGATACACTTTTTCACTTAAATATTTGCCCACACCGACATTGAGCCCCTGCTCGCCTTCTTGCCCATCCGCACTTTGTACGTAAAGTGTGTCGGCCCCTAATAATTCGCGGGTTGTAGCGATGGGATCAAAAAAGCTTGAGGAGGAGCCACGCAGTTTTTGTACCGCATTCGCCACCTGCAATGCTTCAATTGCTGTCATCTTTTTAATGGTTTTGCCAAAGATAATATAGGCAAGTATTTCATCTTCTGGCATTGCGGGCGTCGAACTCAATTCCACTGAGATCGCATTTCCTGAACCCTTGACCAAAGCACGAATTCGTACCCCTTGTTTTTCATACACGGCGGGCAGGGAAATAAAAACAGACTCATTAACAAAATTAACGACTCCGGTTTCAAGAATAAATTTTTTGCCAAAAAACTCCATGCTTCCCCGTACAGTGCGGAATTCACCTTCGTAGCGAACATCCTTTGTGCTGCCACGGATCTTGATATCCCCCTCCAATTCAGCCTCCAAGCCTCGACCACGCAACCAGGCCTGATGATGCGTACTGATGGTAATATCGAGCAATATCGTGGGCATGGGCAAGGCAGAACTGTTTGCCTCGCTGGCATTCTCCCCCTCATGAATTTCTTCAACATCAAGCTCGGGAATGCTTGCCCCCCATTCTGTTTCATCCAGGAAGGCGGTGAGCGGCGAAATTTCGATTTCACCGGAGGCCAGCAGTGTTTTGGTCGAGCCACTGATGTTGAGTTTTCCGGTTGCCAACATATCTACGGCAGGGTGCTTCAAAAGGTTGGCCTTGTCGACGACAAGCTCAAGATTGATGCGATCTTCTTTTGTCGATACCGCTGCACTTTGCTGGCGATTTTTTTCAACACTCACATTTTCGATCAATGAGCCGAGATCAAAATCACCTGTCAGTTGAAATGAACCTTGATAGCCATCATCAGCCTGGCATTCATACAAACGAATTAAATGGCCCACCGCTTCCAGTTTACAGGCTGCATTGCGTAACACTGTACCGCTGACCGTATTTTCATAAGCGCTGTCGGCGATCTCGATACTACCTTTGAGATCAGGCTGCCCGAGGTTGCCGTCCAGTTTCAGCACTGTCGTGAGTTCTCCACTGAAACGATGAATATCCGGGTCTACCATAAGGGAAAACAAGCGCAAACGCGTATTGCCTTGCAAATTAAACTTCAACGGAAGTTCATGTAAAGGCTTTTTATGATTGACAAAATCCAGGTAAGGCGGCAATGAAAAAACCGCGCGCAATTCACCCCCATCTGTATCCAGAGAATCCAGATTTGAACTCAAAATCAATTCATCTTTCACAGTTTGCAAAGTCACTTGCCAATCAAATGGCAAAGTACTTTTTTCGCCCTGCTGATCATAGACATTAAAGGCTGCGGAATAATGCAGGTTGCCATTGACATCCAGGTGTTGAATGGCCTTTTCATGCACTACGGCTGCAACTTGAATATTTGCAGATATTTTTCCAATATTTTCGTACCAACCGAAAGCCTGAAAAAGTTTTGCCGGAACGTTACCCGCCTGCAGATTGAGAGCAATATCTGTAGGGGTAAGTTGCCCATTAATGTTCAGCACGTCCTCATCAAAGGTCTTGAGCGTAAAGATTTCAATCTCAATATCATCTTGCCTGCCATGCGCACGCGAAGAAAGTGAAAATGGAATATCTTCATAGCGCCCATGCGCATTCGCACTTAATTCAAATAACGGCTTGGTCAAGTTTCCCGACGCTTTCACATCCGCATCCAGTATTGCTTCCAAACCTTCCGGTAGCGGCACCTTTAGCAGCGTCAGGCTTTCTACAGGAAATGCACGCGTCACAAATTGCAAATCCAGTTCTCGCGTCTGAATATCGATATCCCCGCTTGCATGTGCAAGCCCGTTTAATGCTTCAAGCTCAAATTTTCTGACTGTCACACGGTTGCTTTGTTTAGCCAGTTGGACTTGTAAGCTCAGAGCCTCATTGAGGTAACGTCCGTGCATATCGGCGTTAACTTCACCTTCAAGTTTTTGAGGGTCAGTGTAGGGGCCTCGCACTTTTGCAAACAGGTTTTCAACGTGTAGATCTTCAACGGGCAAACTTAGACCCGGAAAAAATGCAAGCACGCGCTCCACTTGCAAGGTCTTGGCTACAAGTTCTAAATCCAATTGTTCTTGTCGTAAATTGACCTTACCTGCCAACCTTGCCGTCATGGCATCTATGGCCGTTTCAAGGTAATGGATTTTCACCTCGGCATTGTCGTAGTCAACTCTCGACTTGAAAGGCAGACGGTCTGAGTGCTGAAAAAGTGCTCCCGCCAATTCTGTTTCGACAATCAGCGCTTCGGGTTTACCTTTGAGTTTCACGCCGCCGCTCAAGATAGCTTTGGGCGCCTCTGGTACCCAGGCCTGAATTAAGTCCAGGGAAAAACTGTGTAACATCAGTGAGAGGTCTAAAGTATTGTCGACTATCGAACCATTGACCTCTAACAGGGCGTTTTGCTCTGCGCTCAATTGCAAATGGATATCTTTAAAGGCTTTATCTGCAGCAAGAATGTTTACCGAAGCGTCCGCATTAAAATTTCGATCAAACAACGGGAATTCAAGCTGGCTTAGCTGTAGCTCGTGCGTTTCCCCGGCGAGCTTATGGTTTAGCTGAAAGCGTGCATCCAGATTTTGGTCCACGGGTAATTTTAATTTTCCACCGATGAACCCTCCTGCCTGTTCTTTCACTTCTGCATGGAGAGTGGTTTGTGAATTTACCGCATCGAGATTACTCGAAATATTTATAGAAAAGTGTTTTTCATTCAAAGACTGAAGAGAAAGGTCAATTTCCAACGGCGTCGCTCGATGCCAAAATCCGGCAGCCTCAAGACTCGATTCGGGAAATAACAATTGCTGGCCGCTCTCCTGAAACTGGAAAATAGCAACGCTCTGTATTTGCAGCTCGTCAATGGTAACTTCAGGGAAATTTTCTGGAAGCGCAATACTGAGACTTTTCTGCTGCTCACTATTTTTGCCTTTCTCGGATTCTGGTAAAAAAAGCGAGAGTTGCTGGGCACTGAAAGAAGCAATATGAACGTGACGATCCAGTAGCGCTTTAAAGTCGAAATGCAATGCAAATTTCTCGACTATCAACACGTCCTTGTTGTTCATAATCACATGTAAACGCGATGCCTGCCATTGCCCCAGCGATGCGCTGGCGAGACCTTCTACGTGTAACTGTATATGCGCAGGTAAGAAGCCAGGTATTTTTTGTACAATCAGTTTGCGACCACTTTCAGTGCCTATTAAAAACCCGACACACCCCAAACACAGTAGGATAAGTACAAGCAAACTAACAAGTGTACGTAAAAACCATTTTGTAAAAAGGGGAAAGCGACGCATTAGAACGCCTGACCTATACTGATATAAAGTTGATAGTCGTCGTCAAGATCTTCTCGTTTATCCAAGGGAAAGCCCAGGTCAAGACGCAGCGGCGCAAAACTGGTGTAGTAACGTAAACCCAAACCCGCGCCCCAGAGTAAATCTTCTCCAACTTCAGGCTCCTGGTTTTCGTATGCGTAACCACCATCAAGAAAAAGGACCATTCCCCACTGTTCAGTGAATTGTAAACGCAGCTCACTGGACAACTCCGTAAACGACAAGCCTCCCTGCGGCACCTTATCTTCATCCAGCGGCCCAAGTGTTTGATAATTGTAACCACGCACTGAACCACCACCACCGGCGTAAAAACGAATATTGGCTGGCACACTGGGTCGCGGCGCTTGATTAATCCAACCACTGCTTGCTCGCACCGCCAGTGTCGGTTGCCAGGCCGCCTTGTTAAAGGTGTGATACGCGTGCAGCGAGCCACTGGTTTTAACAAAATCCAGGTCGTTGCTGCTGATGTCTTTATAGGGCCGAACTTGTACACTCGCCAGCCAACCGCGCTTCGGGTTTAAAATATTGTTCCGCTTGTCGTACTCAAGGGTGAGCGGTACAGACAACAGACTGAAAGAGTTTGTTTCTTCTTTATCAGTCACTCTCGAATGCTCGAATTCCAGCCCCACACCAGCTTTGACATTTTTAAGGAGAGCGCGAGAAAAAATAGCACCGGTTGACGCGCGCCGCGAATCAAACGCAACACGTTCTTCCTGTTCTAATTTGGTAAAAAGCATCAATTCCTGGCGGTCAACCCAAATATCCGGAAATATTAATCGGCCTTCAAGCGTTTGCGCTCGCTGAGCAAGGTAACTGTCAAATTCGAGCTTTTGCCCTGCATGAAAAATATTTCTATGCTCCCAGTCGAGGCTCAAGCCAGCACCGTCCTTATCCTGATAACCCATACCCACAGCCAGTGTTCTGTGGTGCCGCTCCGTTAAATTAAAGCGTACATCGACGAGACCGTCGTGAGGCTCACCAAGCTCAACCGAGACATTGGCAATCAGATTACTTTGCAAAAACGCCATACGACTGTCATCCAGCTTTCGGCGACTAAAACACTCTCCCGACGTTAAAGGTAGTTTTTTTCTGAGATAGTCCTCCTCAATACTGGAGAGCCCTTGCAATTCAATGTTGCCAAAATTAACAAGCGGACTCTCTGCCAAAAGAAAATCAACTTCCGCCTGTTTATTGGCGTGATAGATACGCACATCCTTATTTAAACTGATTGTAAATAAACAATGATTTTCTGATAACCAGGCTTTCAGGCGCTCTTCTGCTTTCAACACGTCTTCAGCAATCAGGGCATCGCCGACTTTCAAACCGAGAACGGTTTCTTTTGGCAGCTGAATCCCCGTTGTGGTTACCAAACGAACTGCGGATATTCTGTAACGATTACCTTGCGTGACGTAATAGTGAACCTTGCCTTCACTCAAATTACTTTCTACACGCGCGCCATAATAGGCCTCGGCACGCAAACGTTTGACGAGCAACTCCCGCTCATAATTGACAAACTTTCGAGGGTTGTTAAATTGCTGGAGTTGGGAATTAAGAGATCGCTGCCGCTGAATTTCCGACTTTAATAATTCAAGTAGGCCCTTGTTTTCAACATGCAATTGGAAGCCCGGACCGGCAGCGGCCTGCTCCTGGGCACTGAGACCCTGAACCAGACAGCTTGCAAGAAACAGAACGAATACAAGTCGATGTGCAAACATAAGGTCTGCGAGTCGAGCACACTGCCTTGATGCACTCCTGAATTGAAAAAACATGCCTGAGTAACTCTCCCCCATTGAGCGTTATTTTACCTGCTCTTGGACCCGTTTAGATACCACAATATCCCTTCTTTTCGTTCGGGGCGGGCATTCTGGCTCTAGCCTGGCGCTGCTGAAAGTCCAACGGAAAAGGTGATTATGAAGGAGAGTGAAAACCAAAGCTGGAAAGTCACGAAAGAATGAACAACACCCTGGAAAAGGAATACGGATAAACGAGGCCCAGCGCCAGCCCAAAAGCGGGGAAAGCCATTATCTGAAGTGGCGGAAATTCCCTGCGCAATTGCAGGCCGTCAGACTAATCGGAATAGCGAGCCTCCAATTGCGCGGCGTAGGTGAGCACATCCTCCAGAATCTTCTGCGCACTTTTATCGTCAGTCTTTTCCTGTTTCAACTCCGCAATACGGTCTCGCAGGGATTGCAACGAATGTCGACGAACGCCCGCTGTGTGCAAGCGGTCTTTTACGAGCTCCTGCCATTCGGCTTTTTCGGGAGCCTGTAAAGATTCAGGATAATGTCGCGCTTTATAGCGCAATAACATCGCGTTAAAGCGTGCATCCTCAAAAACAAAATTATTTTTCGCAAGCGTTTCAGCATCGGCCTTGCGAACTTCCGACATAATCCACTTATCCCGATCTCCCGCGAATCCATCGTAGAGCATCCGTTCCGGATCACCATCACTTTCAAACGCATCAAGGCGAAACATGCGCTGCAACTTCTCCTCGACATCGTAGCCTAATAGTTTTTGCCAGTGTGATTCGCACGCGGCTTTGTCAATGTGCAGTCTTTTCGCCGCGTCGTTGTCGAGTATTTTAGGAATTGCAAGTATTGGGCATTTATTTAAATGCACAAGTTTTATAGGCAGGCGGTACTCACCTTCTGGCAAGTCCGCCTCCGCAGTGAAAACGCGCTCCCGAATTTCCTCTGCACTGAGCTTTGCCAGTGGCGCTGGATCAACTGCGAGGTTATACACAACGACGGCATTTTTGTTGGTGGGGTGCCAAGCCAGGGGAACAATTAGCCCTGCACAGCCATTGGCTGACGAAAATTTCGAACTGATATGAAAAAGTGGTTTACGGTTTTTTACATCAATGAGCTTCGCCGCTTCCTGCTTGCCCTTGTTTTGGTAGACATAGTCGTAAAGCGCGGGCTGTTTGGCTTTTACCAGCTTTGCCATCTCAATCGTTGCCGCCACATCCGAATAGGCATCGTGTGCGGCCTCATGCCCAATACCATTCGCGACCGTGAGGTTTTCCAGTTTAAAACTGGGTTTACCATCAACAACTGGCCATTCGATCCCCTCGGGGCGCAAGGCGTAGCATAAGCGCACCATATCAATAATATCCCAACGGGAATTACCGTTACGCCATTCACGCTCATAAGGATCAAAAAAGTTGCGATACAAACTGTAGCGCGTCACTTCATCGTCAAAACGCAGAGAGTTGTAGCCGACACCGCAGGTTTTTGGCTGAATGAATTCTGCGTGAATACGCGCGATAAATTCATTCTCGTTCAAGCCTTCTTTTTCGGCTTTTTGCGGGCTTATCCCCGTCACTAAACACGCTTCGGGATTGGGAAGCACATCGTCGACGGGCTTGCAGTAAAGCACCAGAGGGTCACTGATAATTTCCAGGTTTTCATTGGTCCGCACGCCCGCAAATTGACTGGGCCTATCTATACTCGGGTCCGTACCCCAGGTTTCGTAATCATGCCAATAGAATGTTTTCATTTTCTCAGTGGTTCTCTAGCAAGCACTCTGATTTAAGTTCTTATCAATTTATCGATTATTTTCCAATATGGGTATTGCGGAAACGCCAAAATGCGGGTTATTCCTTCATTGTTAAATTTGAAACAGTGCATCGCGATAACATTGAGTGCGGGGAGGTCTCTCCCGAAACCGCATAAATACATCCCTGTAGCTCCCTCACCGGTTCGCCGGCCGCTTCATCCCTGAAGTGAGGGTTTCGGGAGAGACCTCCCCACACTCAATGTAGATCCAGGATTTTTAGCAAATTTAACGATGAAGGAATAACCCGCATTTCTCACATGATCTTCGATTGGAATTATTTTTAAAACAGTAAGTCTTCCGGCGTATCCACATCCCTCATCACACCTTCATCATCGACTTCAAAAGTCATAAGTTTTTCATTATGCCTTTCAAGTACCACTTTTGCACCCGCATTGCCCTCCAGCTGCGAAAGCTCGTCGCGGAATTGATAAGGAAAATATACCGGATGACCCGCTTGAGAATAGACCTTGCCCTTAAAAAGAGGGCGAATAATTTGCCCCGGGTTTTTATGAATACAACGCTTGAAGCGCACGAGGGTTTCAAGTTTTAACCATGGCATATCAGCAAGCGCAATGAACCAACCTTGAAGGTCAGCGTCCATTTTTGTGGCATGAATTCCTTTCGCCAGACTGTCCCCCATTCCTTTGCTTTCACACACAACAATTTTTTCACGGGGTATCGCCAGCGCTTGCAGTTTTTCCAGGGTCGCCGTTTGTTGGGCGTTCACGACAATTTTATAATTGTCACTCCATCTACAGTGTGTACGCAGGGTTTGCTCGAGAACGCTCAAGCCGCTTGGTAATAATGCAAGCAGTTTATTTTGTTCATGACCAAGGGCTTCGCTAAAGCGGCGGGAGTATCCGGCGGCGAGAATGAGTGTGAAGACTTTTTTCACAACGGGGGTTTAGTTTACGCTTTTCTGCTTACTAACGCGTACCAGATCTGCAGCAATGCTGATGGCGATTTCCGCTGGCGTTTTGCTGCCAATGTCGAGACCAATAGGTGCGTGCATTTTTTGTAATTCCTTTTCAGTTACACCAAGTTCGAGTAAACGTTGGCGGCGCGCTTCCGAGGTGCGCACGGAGCCCATTGCCCCAACATAAAACGCTTTGCCCGGTAAGGCCTCCAATAATGCCATATCGTCGAGCCGCGGATCGTGACTGACCGCAAGCACAGCGGAAGCGCTGTCGTTAAATTGGCTCTCTACCAAACCATCCGGATAGCGGCGATAAAAATGTTTCCCACTGACCGGAAAATCAGCGGCAATATCGTCTCCAGGGTCACAGACACTCACAGCAAAATTGAGCGCCGAACAAAACTGACTGAGATAACTGGCAATTTGATTGGCCCCGACAATCAACACCTTGTGACTCGGGCCGATGTATATATGAATGGCTTTTTCATCCTTGAATAAGGCTTGCGGTTGTGATGCTTGAATTTGCCAACTGCCAGACTCAATAGAAACACTGCGCAAACACCCCTGGCGAGAGCGTAATTCGTTCGCCAGGCGCTGCCATTGTTCAAGGCTCGACGGCTCAAGCACTTCTATCAATAACTGAAGTTTGCCGCCACAGGGTAATTTAAAGGCGCGGCCATCTTCTTCATTCTCGCCGTAAACCAGGCTGTGTGTTCGATTCGCATCAAATTCCCGGTTTTTGAAGCGTTGGATCAAATCCTCTTCAATACAACCGCCGGATACCGACCCCACAATACCACTGTGCTCACTCCACATCATCATTGAACCCGGTGCCCTTGGCGAACTCCCCCAGGTACTTATTACCGTGCTCAGATACACGGCATCACCCTTTTTCAAGGCAGTGACAAGTGCAGCCAGTACTTCTTCGGCAGCACTTTCGAGGGTATTGCTTTCCATACTGAGGGGGGCGTTCATAGTCTTCTTGCTGAACCTGGTCGAGGAGTCGCCTATAATAGCAGGCTCTTGTCAGTTTGAAGTCAGTTCCCACCTTATGATTGCCGTGAAAAAAGCCCGAAGCCTGAACTCCTACCCACTCTATTGGGCAGAGTGTTTTGGCACCGCCCCCTTCCTGCCAACCTCGCGAGAGGAAATGGATGCACTTGGCTGGGACAGTTGTGATGTGATTCTGATTAGTGGTGACGCTTATGTTGATCACCCAAGCTTTGGCATGGCGGTTATCGGTCGCTTGCTGGAAGCGCAGGGCTTTCGTGTTGGCATTATTGATCAGCCGGACTGGCGCTCGAAAACCCCCTTCATGGCGCTGGGCAAACCCAATCTCTACTTCGGGGTAAGCGCGGGCAACATGGATTCCTTAATCAATCACTACACGGCAGACCTTAAAGTCCGCAATGACGATGCCTACACGCCCGATGGCGAAGCCGGTAAGCGCCCCGACCGCGCGGTGATTGTTTATAGCCAACGCTGCCGGGAAGCCTATAAAGATGTGCCCATCGTGATTGGCGGTATTGAAGCCAGTCTGCGACGTATCGCGCAGTACGATTACTGGAGTGACAGTGTACGCCGCTCGGTTTTGATTGATGCAGCTGCCGATATTTTGCTTTATGGCAACGCCGAACGCGCTTTGGTGGCGTTAACGCATCGTATGGCTGGAGGTGAAAATATTGCCACGATCACTGACCTGCGCGGTACCGCATTTTTACGTGAGCATGTGCCCGGCGGTTACACCGAATTGGACTCGACGCGTATCGACTGGCCCGGTCGCCTCGATGCTATTCCCAACCCTTACGAATATCGGCCTGGCAATCAAAACGCTACGGATGCCCAAGCGGAAGATAATGAAGAGCAAGTTGTGCGTATCGTCCCCTTGCCACTGCGCCGTCAGGAAAAAGAACTGGACCCGGAGCATACGTGCATTCGCCTTCCTTCTTTTGAAAAAGTCTCGAAAGACGCCGTACTTTATGCGCATGCTTCACGTATTTTGCACCAGGAAGCGAACCCCCAAAATGCTCGCGCGCTCGTTCAAAAACATGGCAATAAGGAAATCTGGGTGAATCCCCCACCTATCCCTCTGGAAACCGATGAAATGGACTATGTTTTTGGTTTTTCCTATCAACGTGTGCCGCACCCCAAATACGCGGGCAAGAAAATTCCTGCGTATGACATGATTAAAACGTCGGTCAATATCATGCGTGGCTGCTTCGGTGGTTGTACGTTTTGCTCAATTACCGAGCACGAAGGTCGGGTGATCCAAAGCCGATCGGAAGACTCTATCCTTAAGGAAATTGAAGATATCAAGGAAAAGGTCCCGGGTTTTACCGGCGCGATTTCTGACCTCGGCGGCCCCACCTCCAACATGTATACCCTGAACTGCAAGGACCCGGAAATCCAGGCTTCCTGTCGCAAGCTTTCCTGTGTCTACCCTGAAATCTGTGTGAACCTGAAAACCGATCACAGCGCCACTACGCAGCTCTATCGAAAGGCTCGTGCGATTGACGGTATTCATACTGTCTCTATTGCCTCGGGGCTGCGCTACGACCTTGCTGTTAAAGACCCGGAATATGTTAAAGAACTGGTCACCCACCACGTTGGTGGTTATTTAAAAATTGCGCCGGAACACAGTGAAAAAGGTACACTCGACCTGATGATGAAACCCGGCATGGGGACTTACGCCGCGTTTGAGAAAATGTTTTACAAGTACTCCAAAGAAGCGGGCAAGAAACAATTTCTGATTCCCTACTTTATCGCCGCTCATCCGGGCTGCACTGATGAAGATATGATGAACCTGGCTCTTTGGTTAAAAAAACACGACTTCAATGTGGATCAGGTACAAACGTTTTACCCCTCGCCCATGTCGCTGGCGACGGCCATGTACCGTTCGGACCAAAACCCCTTAAAGCCCCTGCGCTACAAAGGCCGAAAAATTTACACGCCGAAGAATGAACAACAACGCCGTCTGCAAAAAGCGTTCTTGCGTTATCACGACCCCAAAAATTGGCCCACCCTGCGCAAAGCATTGCTTGAAATGGGGCGTAAAGACCTGATTGGTGATGGCGAGCACCACCTTGTACCCAGCGAAAAAGGCGAAACCCGTCAGCGTCTGCGTTTACGTAATAAACCTGCCAAGCCAGCGAGAGGAAACAAGCGACGGAAAAGGCTGTAGGCCAATACGCAATTTTGTCGGGCAAATAATCATCCAGTCCCAATATGGTCTAAACTTGGCAAGTAGCTGTCGGTAATAACAACCACCATCCGAACACTGACTGTCGGGGACTGACTTGTCATTAACATCACACATCAAAACTGCTGTTTTTGCTGTTTGTTGCCTGTTTCCGTTTTGTATTCAGGCCGAGAGCCTTATTCCGCCGCAACTCAAGTTTAAACCCATCCTTACCAATCAAATCGAAAAGCTCGGTTATATCAACACCATTGCCCAGGACAGTGACGGCTTTCTTTGGATTGGTGCGATTCAGGGGCTGGCACGCTATGACGGCTACGAAATTCGCCACTACCGTGCGGACCCCGACAAAGCGCATACTCTGCCCAGTAACTGGATCAAGGATTTGGTCAGTACTCGCGATGGCACCCTTTGGGTCGTCACCCACAAGGGCGTGTGTGCATGGCAACCGAGTCTCGACGGCTTCAAATGCCTTTACCCTGAAAATCAGGGCAACCTTTTCTATTACAACTTTTTTGAGGACAGCAAAGGGCAGCTGTGGTTTAGCACCTCTTCCGGCATGCTGCTTTACCGCCCTGAGGAGAAAACCTGGCATAAACTCCCGGCAATAGACACTGTGCTTCCTCCACTCGCGTCTTCCGAAGCGAATTTTGTCGCCGACATTGAAGAACAAGCCAACGGCACGATTTGGATAGGCAGTTTCAATAACGGCGTACTTTCCTACAACCCACAAACCCATCGCGTCCGCCACTACATTAATGAGCAGGAAATTACGTCAACAAGTGTTCGTGACCTTTTCGTCGACTCCAAAAACACACTGTGGGTCGCAAGCTTAAGCGGTGGCTTATTAAAATACGACGAAGCCAGGGATAAATTTGTACGGATTATTCACAACACCAGCGAAAAAAGCCGCGAGGTCTGGAGCATTAACGAAGATGCCAATGGTTTATTCTGGATTGGCGACGGCATTGGCGTGCATATTTATGACCCCGTCTACGAAGAATTTGCCACCTACACTTATGTTGAAGGGGTAGAAGGTGGCCCCGGTAACTTTGTCAGCCGTAAAATTTTTCACGACCAAAGTGGCGGCACCTGGGTGGGCTATTTCCCCAGCGGGGTTGACCGTATTGATTTACTGGCATCGCAATTCCTGAACTATCGACACAATCCGAATGACCCCAGCTCTCTCGCCGATGGTGGCGTACTGGCGACACTCGAAGACGAAATCGGCAATATCTGGGTTGGTTGTGGATTCGGTTTGAGCTATCTCGACAGAAAAACCGGTAAATTTAAAACCTGGCAAAACGAAAAAGAAAATAGCAACAGCCTGAGCGGCAGTACTGTTCTTGATATTGCGCTGGATAAAAAGGGGTTTTTGTGGGTGGGCGCATGGGATCGCGGCTTGAATCGTTTCGATAGAAAAACAGAAACCTTTACACGCTTCCTGGAAGACCCCAATAATTCAAAAAGTTTATACGGTAGAGAACCTTGGGCACTGCTGGCCGACAGTAAAGGACAATTGTGGATCGGCACCGAAAAAGGATTAAACCTTTACCATCCGGAAACTGAAAGTTTTACGCGCTATCTCCCCGACTTAAACGGTCAGCAGCTGAATCAATTGTATATTCGTGAAATCATCGAGGACGACAACGGAAATTTTTGGTTGGGCACCTTCAATGGGCTCTATTTGTTTGACCCTGAAAATAAAAAATACTTACAGCACTTCGCACACGACCCTGGCAATGAAAATTCATTGAGCCTTGATCAAATCGTAAGCGTCTACGAAGACACCAATAAAATTATTTGGCTTGGCACCAATGGTGAAGGCTTGAACCGCCTCGACCCCATGACCGGCGACATTCAGCGTTTTACTGAAAGCGACGGACTTCCCAATCTGAACATCAGTGGCATTACCGAAGATGCAGACAACGGCTTATGGCTTTCAACTTACCAAGGTTTAACGCGACTCGACAAAAATGATTTTAGCTTTACGACCTACACCACAGATGACGGCCCCATCGGCAATCTTTATAACCGTAATTCACCTTCCATGTTACGCAACGGCGAACTGGTTTTTGGTAGCACACGCGGTTTAACCATCTTCGACCCAATAAGACTCAATCGTGACAGTGGCGCGCCTCGCGTTGCAATTACAAAGTTTTCAATCTTCAACAAACCCGTTGAGCCGGGTCCTTCAGCCCCCATTACTGAATCCATCCTGAAAGCGCAGCAGATTAACCTCAAGCACAGCCATTTTATTTTTTCATTTGAATTTGTTGCATTGGATTATGCAGCGCCCGATGAGAATCGCTTTAGCTACCGACTGAAAGGATTTGAAGAAACCTGGAACAACGTTGGCAACAAACGCGATGCGACCTATACCAACATCGACCCTGGGCGCTATGTTTTGCAGGTGCGCGCTGCTAACAATGACGGGACCTGGAGCGACCCACCAAAAGAAGTCGCGATTACGATTGCGCCCCCCTGGTGGGACACCCCCTGGGCCTGGGGCATTTATGCCGCTATTGTTATCGGTGGTTTGTATCGCATGATTTACGTGTATCGCAGCAAACTTGAGTACGAACGCGGCAAGCTCGAACAGGAACGTGCGATTGTTCGCCAGCTTAAGGAAATTGATCAGATGAAAGATCAGATCAATAAAGAGCTGGACCGAAAAGTAGAAGAGCGTACCGAAGAATTACGGCGCGAGCACAATCAACTTGTCAATACTCAAAGAGAATTGAAATTACTCAACGCCAAACTGGAAGAAATGAGCGTTACAGATCTATTAACAGGCTTGAAAAACCGCCGTTTTCTTTATCAATCTATCAGCACCGATATCAATCATTTACATCGAATCTGGGCGAGCCCCAAGAAAATTGCGGAAGGCATAGAGAGATTGGAAGGACTGACCTTTGTCCTTCTGGATATCGACCACTTCAAAAAAATTAACGATCGCCACGGTCATACAGCAGGCGACAGCGTCCTCACACAATTGAGTGAGCTTTTAAAAGAAAATGTGCGTGATTCCGATTTTGTAATTCGCTGGGGCGGCGAAGAATTTGTTATCGTCCTACGTCATCTTAGCCGTAGTGCCGCCTTCCCGATTGCCGAGAGAATTTACAACTCGATCAAAAGCCATAAAGCGACATTGAACAATGACGCCATTATTGATTTAAGGTGTTCAATGGGAATTGTTTTTTATCCTTTTATGCCTCTTAAACCCACGGCACTGAATTGGGAACAGGCTCTCAATCTGGCCGACCAGGCCCTGTATTGCGCCAAGCATTCCGGTCGCGATTGCTGGGTAAGTGTTGAAGCGCCGATTGAAATTGAAGATAGCGATCGCTTTTCAAAAGATTTAATCAATCAAGGGCTCAATTCAGAAGAAGTTCGGGAAAAACTGATTATTCGAAGTTCGCGTAAACTCAAGAGCCTGGATTGGTCTAAATAAAGACTGTTTTAGTAAATTTTTCTTTCAAGCCAGGCAACGAGTTCTTTCGCCATTTGTTCATGATCTGCAACCCGAGGATGCAAACGGCTCCAATGAGAGAAAACAAAAGACGAAAGATTGTTATCTGTTTGTTTCAAACTTGCTACAACCTTTTTCCAGGGCTCGCGTAAGCGCTCACTTTTTTTACCGCCGTACATACCACCACGCAATATTACAAAATGCGCATCGGGGAAGGCCTGACGCATTGCCTTTACCATGGCAATATAGCGATCATCATAATCTATAGGGAATTGCACACCGCGCGATTGACTCCAGGAATCATCATTCTCGCCTAAATTGATAAATACAAAATCGGGTTGAAAGTCATCAAAAGTTTCAAGCGCCCGATCTCCATGAGGGTAAAGCTTGTTCCAGGTATCAGGAAAGGTGCCACTCGTATACCCCATGGAAATTCCCATTCCACTCACAGAGATATTTTGATACTCCGCTAAAAAATGTTCAGCTGTTAAAGCCGCATAACTTTTCAAGGCATTGTGAGTACGCATATCCTCCCATTGATCTTCCTCGCCATCTTCATTACAGGCACCGGCAGTTATAGAATCCCCAAAAAACAGAAATTTTAAACTCGCCGAACTTTTTGGCAATGCAAGACTATTCCCGCCTTTTGGCAGGGTAATACCATCAAAGGCAATGGTTCCACTCGATGCTTCATTGCGTTTGACCAATGCGAGCTTGATGGGTGTTGAACTCTCCGGTAATGCAATTCGATTCGCCCCCTGCTGTGCAGCAAGAAACTGCGCATCTCCATTTACCAGAACATCAAAATAGACCTGACCTGCTTTTCTGGAAAAATTAAGCTCAACCCACTCCGCCTTTTCAAGCAACATTTCCACTCTGGAGCCTTGCCATATCAGTACCGGTGATGCTTCCTGCTCAAAATCAATACGCCCATAATAATTAAAATGGGTGTCCGGTTCTTGCGGGCTGTCCTCCTGTGAGCAGCCCGCAAGAAAAAGAAAGGCAAGGAATACAAGCCATAGCACATTGAGCGGAAGGTTTTTTTTCATCTATTTATACGTACTTTCAAGCGGACCTAAATAACTTTCTTTTAATCCCCCGGTGTCAATGACAATCTTCTGTATTGTGACTGCGGGATCAACCATATAAATTCGTAGCGTATTCGCACCTGCCTCTTTGACTGTGTGCACACTGCTCGAGACACGAACACCATCACTGACGGTCTTACCCCAGTCGCCACGCGTATCATCGAAGTCAACCAGCGGATCGACAAGTTCAATTGTATCACCGCCCAACGATACGCCGTAGCGTAAACTTCGCCCAGGCATTAATGGCCAGGTCGGCGCCAGAAAGAGCTGCACTTCAACTTCACCTGCGCGCGTAAACGTCAGTGGATATTCAATCCACGGGCCGCTTCCCGCTTTATCGAAAACGGTGTCCCCTGTTGGATAAGTCGAGATAGAGCTTTCGGTGCGCCCATGCAAGGGTATTTCCTGCCAGGCGATGCCATTCACGGCCTGATTCTTTTTGTAGTTTGCGGCTTCAATGGAAATATACCCGTCGGCCTCAAGAAAACCTTTCGCCATTTTCAAAACATTCTGCGGTGGTTTGAATGCTGTCACACGCACAGTCGAACCCGCCCAGCCCGTACCGCGAACACCGATACTGCCAGTGCTTTCGCCCTCCGGCAATTTGCTCCAATCAATACTGACGTCAACACGCACTTGATCGTTCACCGGCCCTTCCGTGGCGCTGACTTGAATCCATTCTTCACGCGGCTTCACACTGAAATTAAAGGCTTGAGTGCCACGATTAAAAATTTCCAGCCAACGGGTTTGCATTCCGGCCTGATCGAATCGCAGATGATAATCGCCGCCCTCTGGCCAAGCGGGTTCCACACCTTCCACTGCAACACCAAATTCCGCATAGTCACCGGGTGTGTAGTTGTAGGTCATTGGCATTTGATCTGCTTCAGGATTATTCCAACTGCGATAACCGATGTGGCTCTGGTTCATGAAACCCTTCCATTTACCGCCATTCAGTTTGTGGTATTGCGCTTTTAGTGCCGCGTCTTCGGCGAAAAGTTGCTCTGCCTGCACCGCAAATTGATTCGCCATTGCACGCCCCTGATGCGCATACAAACGATTGCGTTCAAGCGCGTTGTACATGCGCGTAACGATTGCCGAGGCTTTCACAGGATGCAAAACCAACTGGAAAAATGCATCGCGTTTATTCCGCGGTAATTCCTTATAAACTTTTTCAGCACGGGCAACCAAATCATTCAGTTCTGCTTCAACGCGCTCAGCTTCATTGTAATTCAACACGCTGTAGGTACCCGGCGCCTGTTGTTCCGGTTTACGCCGACCGTTATGGCGTGTGTAACCAGTAATCAGTGCTTCAATTTCTTCTGCGTATTCCTTGCCAAATTCACGCTCTGCCCACAACCGACCAAACTCTTGAATATTGTCTTTACCCCAGCGCTCCGGGTTCCAGGCCATACTCAGGAAAAATTCTATCGGGAATTCCATGGGCTTAAGATCACCCACATTGGTGATCCAGATTTGCGTGGCATCGTATTGCCAGGCGAGATGCATTTGCTCCCAAATTTTTGCAAGAGGCACGGTGTTTATCCAGCGATAAGAACGCGGGCCTCCGACATAATCAAAATGATAATAAACACCGGCACCGCCTTTGCGATTGCGCTCCTGGGGTGAGGGCAAGCGACGAATATTGCCCCAGTTGTCATCAGACCAAAGCAAGATCACATCGTCGGGAACACGCATGCCTTTTTCGTAATAGGCTTGTACTTCTTTGTACAAGCACCAGACCTGCGGCACATCAGTGATGTCGCGGTCGGTAAACACTTTCGTTAAAATCTCTCGCTGGTCACGCACAATCGTTTCCAGCAATTCAATATTTTCTCCCTCACTCATGGGTTTATCTTCCTGACCTCGCATTCCCATGGTGTAAATACTTTCGTAATTCTTGTTTCGCTTGGCGCCATCCACCCAAAAATCGTAGAGGTTTTCCGGGTTCGTAGAATATTCCCATTTGCCCACACCGTGACGATTCCATTCCTTATCCGCTCGCATCATGGGTTCGTGATGCGAGGTGCTCATGACAATCCCGTATTCGTCAGCGAGAATCATATTCATTGGATCATCATCAGCAAAGGCATTATTCCACATGGCGGGCCACATAAAATTGGCTTTTAAGCGCAACAAAAGTTCAAAGACTTTTACATAAAACTCATGCGTGTAATTGCCGTGATTTTCCTGGACCCACGAGGTCAATGCCGGTGCTTCATCATTCAGAAAAATACCGCGATATTTCACCGCTGGCGCTTGCTGAACGCGTGTCTCCCCTAAAATATAAATATTTTTCTTTTTGGCCACTGGCACGTCGGCCCAGTAATACCAGGGTGATACCCCTATTTGTTGAGAAACATCGTAAATACCGTAGGTGGTACCACGTCTATCCGCCCCGACTATCACTAACGCGCGCTCAACACCTTCGAGAGGATTGTCGACAACCTCCAGATGAAAGGCATCCCACTTACCTTTTATTGCAGAAGGGTCAACGATTTTTTTATTGACTAACTCGTCGATGAGCGGGCTCAAACCGAGTGTGCCGACGATCACCGCATACGGGCCAAGATCTTCGCGCCGACTCACACGCCGCGCTTTTTTTCCGGTGACACGCTTGATATCCAGCTGCAAATCGCCAAGCGCACGGCGCACCCCTTTATGATCTTCATCATCAACATACAAGGTTGCAACCTGTCGGCCTTCCACCAACGGTAATGCGTCCGTTACAACGGTTTCGCTGACGTAAACAGGGTCGCCCAGAGACCAAACCTGTACGCCGAATAAAAGGAGAAAGCAGACCAGGGGAAGAAGCAGTAGCCTGGGGGATATCAGTGGGGTATTGCGCATTGACGCGTCCTCTTCTTTTTTATTGGGGGTGATACTAACTATGGTTAAGCATTGTCCTGCTTGCAAGTCTGCGGTCAAGGGCTCGATATAAACAAACAGGGTCTGCTCAAATTTCATCTTGAATTCAATCAAGGCGTTGCTGGCAGTTTGATTCAGGCAAGCAGAGCATTGCTCTCGCTGACCAACTTAGATATAGTCATTTTAACTATAATTATACTTTATACTAAGTAAAATTCCTGTTTTCCCCGGTCAAAAGAGTTATAACAATGATCAAAAAAATGCCTGTTAGTCCTGTGCTTTTCTTTCTCGCCATATTGTCATCGAGTGTGTTTGCAAAACAAACATTGCAATTCAATGAAAACGAATACTTTGAAACGCGCGGTGTCAATGTGTTGGTTTTCAGCAATTGGTACAACGGTTTATTCAGTGATTCAAAAATAAGCGGTATTGAACTCATTCATCACGGCGCCCGCACAGCAACCAACGGCGATGTCCGCCTGCATGCAACCCCTGAGCAATGGGATGCCATTCCAGAGTTTGTTGAGCGAAAAGTTGACGCCGATAAAAAAGTGATCGAAGCATTTTTACGCTACCCCGATTTTAATTTTGACTATTCGGTGCGCGCCCAGGCGAAAGGCGATAAGGTCGTCATCGAAGTCAGGCTGCCACGTGCCCTGCCAACCGCACTTGAGGGAAAAGCAGGCTTCAATCTGGAGTTTCTGCCAGCCACCTATTTTGAAACCAGTTTTATCGCAGATAAGCAAACAGGCTATTTTCGCACCTACCCCAGTGGGCCCAAGGAGCAAAATGACAAAGTGGCTCCCGTTGCACTGGCAGAAGCCAGGCAATTAACGCTCGCCCCCGAGAACGATCACAAGCGCGTGAGCATTCGCAGCCATAAAGGCAACCTGGCCCTTTACGATGGCCGCAACAAGGCGCAAAACGGCTGGTTTGTTGTACGTGAACTTTTACCTGCGGGTAAAACCGGCACCGTGCTGAAGTGGACGCTCTCTGCCAACAGCGTTGAAAACTGGTTACGTGAACCGGTTATTAGCCACTCCCAGGTTGGTTACCACCCCCAGCAAACGAAAACCGCCTTTATAGAGCTCGACAAACATGCGCTTGACGACGGCGCCAGCAAGCAGGTTAGCCTGTACCGAATCAACCACAAGGGCCAACGCAAGCTGGTTAAAAGCGCCGACGCAAACGTGTGGGGCCGCTACAAGCGCTATGATTATTTGAGCTTCGATTTTAGCGACGTCAAGAAAGAAGGGATTTATCAAGTCGAATACGCCGGCCTGCGAGGCAGCGCCTTCCCCATTGCCGACGACGTTTACGAAAAAATCTGGCACCCCACCCTGGATGTTTTCTTCCCGGTGCAAATGGATCACGTGCTGGTTAACGAGGCTTACCGCGTTTGGCACGGCGCCTCACACCTGGATGATGCGGTGCAAGCCCCGGTCGACCATGTGCATTTCGATCTCTATGCTCAAGGCCCCACCACCGACACCCGGTTCCAGCCCGGTGAACACATACCCGGCTTGAATATTGGCGGCTGGTACGACGCTGGTGACTACGATATTCGCACACAGACCCAATACCGTACCGTTCGCAATCTGGTTGAAGTCTGGGAGAGCTTCCGTCCTGAACGCGACAATACCCTGGTCGATTACCCCGCTAAATATGTCGATATTCACGTCCCCGACGGTAAGGCTGACATTCTGCAACAAATCGAACACGGCACCCTTGCGCTCATCGCCCAATTTCGCGCCGTGGGTCACGCCATTCCGGGTATTATTGTGCCGGACATCAGTCAGTACACCCACCTCGGTGACGGCCTGACCATGACAGACAATCTCATCTACAATCCCAAAATGGGTGAGCTGGAAAGCAACGGTAAGGAAAGCGGCAAGTTTGATGATCGCTGGGCCTTTACCAGCAAATCCTCTGCCCTCAACTACGGCTCAATCGCTGCACTCGCTGCGGCCAGCCGCGCATTGAAAGGCCACAATGATGCCCTCGCAAAAGAGTGCCTCGATACAGCGCTGAAAATCTGGAAAGAAGAACAGAGTCGTGAACCCTTCCTGTTTCGTCATGGCAACACCACCGGTGGCCCTCTGGATGCTGAAATGCTGACCGCCACTCTGGAACTCCTGGTTACAACCGGCGATGACGAATTCAAGGAAAGTTTCGCCAATCAATTTGCTACCCTCGAAAAAGGTTTCGCCTTCCAGGCCATACTCGCTGTCCGTGCCCTGCCCTACATGGACGCCGATTACAAAGCAAAAATTCGTGAACTCGTGCTTGCCCATCGAGAACGTTTAGATGGCTACGCTGAACAAAACCCCTTCGGCGTCCTGATTACCGAAGGCGGCTGGGCCGGCAATGGCGCCGTAATTCGCATTGGTGTTGTGAACTACTATCTTCACCAGGCCTTTCCCGGTTTGATCAGCAAAGAGGATGTTTTTCGCGGCTTGAACTATATTTTAGGTGCGCATCCGGGTTCTAATCTGTCCTTTGTCTCTGGCGTTGGCGTAAAATCAAAACGCGTTGCCTATGGTATGAACCGCGCTGATTTCTCCTTTATCGCTGGTGGAATTGTGCCGGGAGTGTTAATTCTCAAACCCGATTTCCCTGAGAATAAGGAAGACTGGCCCTTTCTTTGGGGTGAAAACGAATACGTCATCAACCTCGGTGCGAGCTATCTGTATTTAGCCCATGCCGTCGACAATCTGCTAAACGGAAAATAATTCATGAGCATTACAAGAAGACAATTTATCGCGAAATCGAGCGCCCTCGGCGCCGCCCTTTTAGTTGCCAAGCAAAATGCCATGGCCAACGCACTGGAAAGCACTGGCCTTAAGGACGCCTTCAAAAAAGATTTTCTGATCGGTTCGATCATGAGCAAACGCAATATGGAAGAAGCGCGGCCGGAGTTCCTTTCCCTGCTCGCGAAAGAATTCAATTCCATGACCATGGAAAACGAGATGAAATGGGAACGTATTCGCCCGGCACTCGATACCTGGAATTTTGATATCCCCGACAAATTTGTCGAGTGGGGCTTGCAAAATGATATGAAACTGGTGGGTCACGTACTGGTGTGGCATTCGCAAATGGGTAAAGGCGGTTTTACCGATGAGAAAGGCAACTTTGTCGATCGCGCCACCATGATTAATCGCATGCAGGACCACATCAGCACCCTGGTTGGACGCTACAAAGGGAAATTCTGGGCCTGGGATGTGGTGAACGAAAGTATTGATGAAGCCAAAGGTTGGCGTTTAAGCCCCTGGTTTAAAATCATTGGCGAAGACTTTATGGATTTATCCTTCCGTTATGCGCGCGATGCCGACCCGGATGCGGAATTGCTCTACAACGATTACAACATGCAGAACCCTGGCAAGCGTCAATTTTTGGTGAACTGGATTGAAGGCGCGAAGCGTCGCCGCGTACCCATTACCGGTGTCGGTATGCAGGGCCATATTGGCCTCGACTTCCCGAGCATGAAAGAGTTTGAAGACAGCATTAAAGCCTACGCAAAAGCGGGAATGCGTGTGCATGTAACAGAGTTGGATGTCGATGTGTTACCAGTAGCCTGGAAATATATGGGCGCAGAAATCTCGGCAAATTTTGAGTATTCTGATCAACTTAATCCGTGGCCAAACGGTTTGCCGAAGGAGATGGAAGATCGTTTAACCGACCGTTATGTGGAATTCTTTAAATTGTTGTTGAAGCACCGCAACAAGATCGACCGTGTCACGTTCTGGGGAACAGGCGACTCTGAATCCTGGAAGAATAACTTCCCGGTTCGTGGGCGAACCAACTATCCACTTTTGTTTGATCGTAATTATCAGCCCAAGCCGGCTTATTATGCGGTGAAGAAATTACGCTCTTGATATCTGTCCTGATTTTTTTCTACCCCTCACTTCGCGCTTGAAGTGAGGGATCTTTGCACTCCACTACCTTATCTCAATCTTTTTAATAGTAGAATGTCCATTTCGCGGCAACTTCAGGCACCTTGCACTCGACGTTCGCGAAATTAATTGCTTCGGTTCTTTCCGGTTTTAGTCCACAACAAACCAATCAAACTCCGCAAATCCTGAACTTTCAATCACACTGGCATTCAAGGCAAAAAGCCCCACTTTTGCGCCAATCCAAACACCTTTGTCCGCTTGAAAAGGCTCACCAATTTTTGTGAATTTCTTATTGTCTTTGCTGTAATAGAACGTCGACATACCACCGTCTGCCACTTCAACTTTTAAGTAGTAAGTGTATCGCCCTTTTTTGTTCTCCTTGAGAGATACTTTTTCGATTAGCTGAGTGACATCATCGTACTGCTCGTAAGCGCCCTTGAACATCCCGAGATGAACGCCATCATCGTCGGTGTAGAGCGAGAGGTAGGCCCAGGTTCGGCCCATAATGACGATCCCGCTTTTGTCTTTTTTACCACCCGGCTGAAATTCAATTTTCGTGGTGGCGGAAAATGCCGGCGCTGGAAATTTTTGCAGAAACAAGTTGGGAACAAAGCGCAAGTTGCCGTTTTGGGTAAGGTTTTGCACCATATTTAGCTTGAGCTTTCCCGAGTTGTTCGCATTCAGCTCGTGCCAATGCGGTTTGGGGTTCGCGTGCCATTGCCATTGCAAACCCAATTGACTCGCGTTGAATTGATCACTCGTTTGCGGAATGGTGATCGGCCAGGTTTTGCCAACATCCGGCTTTGCCCATTCCATTACGGGTTCGCCAATGCCATCGCTGTTAATGTCTTTGCCCATTTCCGGCCAACCGTCTTTCCAGGTGACCGGCTGCATGTGAACGATACGGCCATAGAGTTCGCGGTCCTGAAAGTGGGTGAACCACCATTCGCCGCTGTCCAATTCCAGCAGGCCACCCTGATGCGGGCCATTGATGTCGGTATTCCCCTTGTGAAGCACGGTCTTCGCCTCATAGGGGCCATAGATATTTTTGGATCGTAATACTGCTTGCCAGCCAGTCTGCACACCACCTGCCGGTGCGAGAATGTAATACCAGCCGTCCTTCTTGAGCATTTTCGGGCCTTCGATAACGGGCTGCTCTTCGAGGTTTTTGTAGATGACTTTGCCGTCGCTCAATAGACGCAAGCCGTCGGGACTCATCTCGTGCATGTAGAGGATGTCCGCGCGCACCTTGCCGCGAACGAGGTAGGCTTTGCCGTCATCGTCCCAAAGGGGTGACGGGTCTTCCCAAAGTTCAACGCTCGCCATTTGGGTAAGCTCCCAGGGGCCAGCGGGGTCTTTCGCAGTGGCAACGAAAAGCCCGGTATGCGGCGTACAAAAATAAACGTAAAAGGTCTCATTGTGGTAGCGAATACTGGGGGCCCAGGAGCCGTGACCATGCACCGGCTTATCAAATTTTTCAAAGGGCAGACTTTGATAGACATGACCAATGATTTTCCAGTTCACGAGGTCTTTCGAATGCAGAACGGGAATACCCGGCATCACATTGAAGCTGGAAGCCACCATGTAAAAATCATCGCCGACCTTGACCAGGTCCGGGTCGGAATAGTCGGCAAATATGACAGGGTTCTTGTAACGGCCATTTCCAAGGTCAGGCACCCAGGGGGCTGCCAGACTGGATTGCGAAAACGTGGAAAAAATGATGCTTAGCAAGAATAAACCGGGAAGGACAGAGTGTTTTATTATTGATTTATTGTGCCGGTATTTTTGCTGTTTCATGGTTTCACCTTGGTTTGATTAAACGGGGTTAACATACCATAGCCTCGGTCGTTTGTAATTTGGACCTTGAGCGGCTTAAAATGCGTCGCGCGCTCCACGACTAAACGACGAGTAAATGAATAATCATACGATTTTGCTACGGGACGAGTGGATTTCAAGGAAATAATAATGACGAATGAATTACAGTCGGCTTCACGCCGCGCCTTCCTCACTTCGCTCACCGCGGGTTGTGCGACGCTGCTGTCTCCCGGCTTGCTTGCAGGTGATTTTCAACACATTAAACGTCGTCTTGCGGCACCCTTACAGGCAGGGCAGATCTTAACCCTGGCCCAGATGAAAGCCCTTGCGGCAATTGCCGATGTCATTATCCCCAAAACGGATACTGCCAGCGCCAGCGAGGTTGATGTTCAAGGTGTTATCGACGATCAACTGGCCAACGCAATCGATGCTGCGGAAGCAAAGCATTTTATTGATGTACTCGACCGCTTTTGCTTGTTGACCAAGGCAGATCAGGGAGATGCTTTTGAAAATTTATCTTCCGCCAAACAAAACACGTGCATGGCAGCGCTTGCCAAAGCCAAAGCACCTTATAAAGACCTCGACAGTCATTTTTTTACACAACTTAAAAGTCTTGTTGCTCTCTCCTACTACAGCTCGGAAGAAGGTGGAACCAGAGAACTGGTTTATGATCCTATTCCCGGCGGCTATAAAGGTCACTTTAAATTAAGCGAAAATAACAATCGCGCATTTTCGATGTTTTATTTTTAATAATTAGATAATAAAAAATGATTGACCCCTTTCTGATAAAAAAATCTTCGACAACCTATGACGCCATCGTTGTGGGTTCTGGTATTGCGGGTGGCTGGGTCGCAAAAGAACTTTGCGAAAAAGGCTTGAATGTATTAATGATCGAACGCGGGCGGCCGGTCAAACATCAGCAGGATTACATTGGTGAAGGCAAAGCCCAATGGGATATGCCTCACCGCGGGAGAGTCGCTCAACAATTAATAAACGATGACCATTTCGTTGCGCGCAAGTGCTACGCCTTTACCGATGCCACAAAACATTTCTTTGCGAATGATCGCGAAGCCGCGTACCAAACAGCAGAGGGAACGCACTTTGACTGGATTCGCGGCCATCAATTAGGTGGCCGTTCCCTGATTTGGCATCGCCAGAGTTTTCGCTGGAGTGATTACGACTTCCAGGAAAACCTCATCGACGGAGAAGGTGTGGATTGGCCTATTCGTTACAAAGATATTGCACCCTGGTATTCCCACGTCGAAAAATTTATCGGCATTTCCGGCAATAAGGATAATATCGCCACGCTTCCTGACAGCGAGTTTTTACCCCCTTTCGAAATGAATGCGCTTGAGCGTCATGCGCAAAAACAAATTGCACAAAAATACAAGGATCGCGTTCTGGTACAGGGCCGATGCGCACACCTTACTGAGCCCACACAATTTTTTCTCGACCAGGGGCGAAACAAGTGTATGGCACGCAATCAGTGTCAGCGCGGCTGTTCTTTCGGCGCCTATTTTTCAACACAAAGTTCAACACTGCCGGCCGCGATCAAAACGGGCAATTTACATATTGCTTGTCACAGTGTGGTACACAGCGTGGAATACAACAATAAAACCGGCCGCGTTGATCGCGTCAATGTCATTGATGAACAAACGCTGGAAACCCGGGAATACAAAGCCAACATGGTATTTCTGTGCGCCTCGACGATCAGTACCACACAAATTATGTTGAATTCAATTTCGGATGCCTTCCCTACTGGCCTGGCGAATTCATCCGGCGCGCTCGGTCATTACCTCATGGACCACATTTACAATTCATCCGCCACAGGCACTTTTGAAGGCTTCGAAGATGATTACTACCGCGGCCAACGGCCCACCGGCCCCTGTGTGCCTCGCTGGGTTAACCTGGGCAAACAAAAGGAAAAACATTCACGCGGTTATTTCCTGCGCGGCAACTCATTGCGCGAAAGCGTGAGTTACGGCCTTAACGATGCAAGCTTTGGTGCAGATTTTAAAGCCGCGATGCGCAAGCCCGGCCCCTGGAAATTTCGCTTTGGTGCCTCCGGTGAAATGCAACCCAAATATGAAAACCATATTCGATTGCATCCAGAGTTAAAGGATAAATGGGGAATTCCCCAGGTTGTTATCGACGCTCGCTGGGGCAAAAATGATTTACTGATGATGGAAGCCATGGCGGATGCTTGCGTGGAAATGCTGGAAGCTGTGGGTGCTGTGGATATTCACCGTCAAATTACCGATGCACCACCCGGCCTCGCCATTCACGAAATGGGTACGGCTCGCATGGGGCGTGATGCGAATTCTTCCGTTCTCAATGCCTGGAACCAGGCTCACGATATTCCCAATCTATTTGTCACTGACGGCGCATGTATGACATCATCGGCCCACCAAAACCCCTCTTTGACCTACATGGCTTTAAGTGCGAGGGCCGCCAATTTTGCCGCAGACAAATACCGCCGCGGGGAGCTTTAGTCGTCGCGTTTTACTGATCGCCATTGGCTCAACCCTGATTATGGGAACGGTCCCCTTATGGGTGCGAGCCGTCAGTGCAAATGCAGTTACCATCGGTCTGGTTCGCCTCGCAATTACAGTTTCGATATTGAGTGTTATCGTCGCTCTCAGTCGCGACTTTAATAAAATTCGCGGCAAAAAAGACTGGGGCATGCTAGTGGTTATTGGTCTTTTTTTTGGTACCCACTGGTACACCTATTTTCTCAGCATAAAACTCTCTTCAGCTTCGCTCGGGGCGATCAGCATTTCAACCTTTGGCATCCACCTCTTATTGCTGAATTGGCTATTTAAAGGGCAGCGCGCAACACTTGGCGATTTCGCCAGTGTACTGTTGTGCTTTATTGGTTGCTTGCTCGTCATCCCGCGTTTTGATCTGCAAAGCGGTGCAACTGTGGGAATATTATTAGGTCTGGTCAGTGCTTTTTTATATGCCTGCTTGCCCTTACTCCATCAGACGATTCAGCACTTGCCTACGATGACGCGTACCTGGGGGCAGTCGACCTTTGCTTTCCTGGTGTTTTTGCCTCTGGCCGGGCAAAGTAATTGGGCTCTAGGCATGAATGATTGGCTTATGCTTGGGATACTGGGCGTGTTCTGTACCTTTGTTGCACACAGTATGTGGGTGAAAGCCAGTACTGAGCTTCCCGCGATTATTACAAGCCTGGTTTACTATCTGTATTTACCCGTTGCCGTGCTGCTCAGCGTCATTTTTTTGAATGAAACGCTTGGTATCAAAATGATTATCGGTGCCTGTCTAATTTTAAGTGCAAACATTATTCAAAGTTTACGCACCTGGAAAAAGAGCCAGGCATAACGCAGCATAACTTTTGCCACAGCAACAGTAATAAAAGGTGTTTATCCAATCGCTAAAAATGATTGCGTAGTACTTAATACCGCTTCGATAGTGACTGGCACACCATTCAAGACCGCATTGCCACTCAGACGATCAAAAAAGCTGTTGTCGGTGAGGTCATTGACACTCACACCAGCATGTTCAACTGCACAGCTCATTTTTACGCCCGGCAAGTTGTGGCCCCATCCGTGCGGGATGGAAATCACTCCCTGTTTAATATCGGTCGTCACCAGAACTTCCAACTCAATACTGCCTGTTGCGGAATGCACACGCACATACTGCCCTGTATTCAGTTGGTGCTTTTTCGCATCGTGGGGATGGATATGAGCAACACAACGCGCTTTACCTTTGGTCATCCTCTTGCTGTTGTGCAGCCACGAATTACAGGTACGCGGGTCGCGTCGACCTATCAGCAACAAGCTTTCCTTTCGCGACTTTTCCTGCTCCGAGCTAATTAAATCGCGATGCAATCTCGGCAAATCGCGCGTAATTTCTTCCGGTGCGATACGAATTTTTTTGTCCTGGTGAAAAAGACGTTGTGGCAGGCAAGGCTGTAATGGCCCCAGATCAATACCGTTTTTTGCGGCACGCAAGCGTTTTAACGTTAATCCATGGCTTTTACCGTAAGGCCCACGCTTGAGCTGATGATTAAGCCAAAACGCCGCAGCGTGTTTTTTTAGATAGCGTAATTTCAGTTTGTCCAATACATTGAGTGAAGGCGAATGCTTTTGCATACGCATTGCCAACTCAAGAAAAATCTCGGCATCATTGTATTGGTTGGGGGATTTGGAAAAAAGTGCTTCGCTATATCGTGCGGTGTTACGCACTGCCAGGGCATGAAAAATAATGTCGTAGTGGGTACGTTCAAGAATCGTCGCAGGCGGCAAAATAATGTCGGCATGCCGCGTAGTCTCATTAATGTAAGAATCAATCGCCACCATAAAATCAAGTTGGCTAAAGGCTTGCGACACACGCTGCCCATTCGGTGTTGAAAGCACTGGATTACCCGCAATCACCACCATGGCTTTGATTTGCCCTTCGCCTTCCGTTAATAATTCATCCGCGAGAGTTGTCACGGGCAGCTCGCCTTGCATCTCCGGTAATTTTTTTACACGGCTGTGGTAACCCCCAAATGAAAACGCGGACTTTCCTTTTGCTCCGGCTTGTTTTAAAAAATCGACAGCGGGTTGCGCAAACATCGCTCCGCCCTCTTTATCAAGATTACCGGTGATGGTGTTAAAGACAATGATTAACCACTGACACAAAGAACCGAACTCCTGGGTAGAAACACCCATGCGACCATATAAGGCCGCCGAATCCGCCGCGCAAAACTCTCGTACCATACGGCGAATTTCCATTGCCGGTATCCCGCATTGCGTTTCAACATTCTCTGGCCGCCACGCCGCACAAAGCGCCTCGATTTTATCGAGCCCAATAATATGTTGGGCAAGCTTACCGGGTGCAAAAAGTCCTTCTTCAAAAACTGTCGTAATCATGGCAGCAAGTAAATGTGCATCACTGCCAGGCTTTACAAAAAAATGTTCGTCGGCAAGTGCCGCTGTTTCCGTTTTTCTTGGGTCAATCACGCAAAACTTACCGCCCCGCGCTTGCAGGGCTTTCAAACGATTACCCACATTGGGCACAGTCATAATACTGCCATTTGATACCAGCGGATTGGCTCCAAGAATAATCATGTAGTCACAGCGATCAATATCCGGCACCGGTAAAAGCATGGAATGGCCAAACATCAGGCCTGCGGCAACGTGGTGCGGTAACTGATCTACCGAGGTTGCTGAATACCGGTTGCGGGAATTAATTTGACGAAGAAAATTTCGCGCGAACAACATAATGCCAAGGCTATGAATACTCGGATTGCCTTGATAGGTTCCGACCGCATCATTACCGTAATCAGCTTGAACTTTTTTAATTTGGTTAACGACTTGAGTAAATGCCTCGTCCCAGGAAATAGTTTCCCAGGCATCCCCATTGCGGCGCACGGGTTCTCGCAAGCGTTCGCTGTCTTTGTAAAGGTCTTGCAAGGCAATGGCTTTCGGGCAGATGTGCCCCTGGCTGAGAGGGTCATTTTTGTCTCCTTTAATCGAGACAATTTCCTCGCCACGCGTGGTTATTTCGAGGCCGCAAATTGCTTCACACAAATTACACGCCTGGTGATGAATACGTTCTTCGTTCATAACGCTCCATGATCGTCAATCGTTCCTTTGCTTGCATTGTAAACACACTCATGGTCGCTGTGTAGCGAAGCCCTTGGGAATAATCACCAAGTGCATGTAAACTGCATCACAATCAACAAGAACGAACAATTTTGGGGGCCTCATGGAAGCAGCAGTCGCTTATATCAACGGCATTATCTGGAGCAAACCGCTAATTGGCTTATGTCTCGGGGCAGGTTTGTTTTTTTCCGTTCTTACACGCTTTGTTCAAGTTCGCATGTTCGCGGAGATGTGGCGCTTGTTGTTTTCCGGCAAACCCTCTGAACAAGGCATATCTTCTTTTCAGGCTCTGACCGTTTCCTTATCCGGCCGAGTGGGAACCGGTAATATTGCGGGCGTGGCGACCGCAATCGGATTGGGCGGTCCCGGTGCCGTGTTCTGGATGTGGGTCGTGGCTTTTCTGGGGGCCGCCACCGCTTATGTTGAGTCAACACTGGCCCAGATTTACAAAGAAGAACAGGATGGTGAATACCGAGGCGGCCCGGCTTTTTATTTTGAAAAAGCGCTGGGGCAACCGATTTACGCCTGGATTTTTGCAATAGCAACGATTCTTGCGTGCGGTTTACTGTTGCCCGGCGTACAAGCCAACGGCATGGGAAACGCACTCGTGACCGCCTTCGGTGCAGGCCAGAACATTGAAACCAGTTTTGGCGCCTTGTCGCAAACCCAGATTCTTAGCGGCAGCGTGATGGTTGTTTTGCTGGGTTTTATTATATTCGGTGGCGTCAAACGCATCGCAAGTTTTGCGCAATTTGTCGTGCCGTTTATGGCACTCGCCTACATTCTTGTTGCTTTGATCATTGTGTTTTTAAATGCTGATCGAGTTCCCGGTGTCATTGCCATGATCGTAGGTGATGCGTTTAACCCCATGGCGGGCTTCGGTGCCGCTGTCGGCTGGGGTGTGATGCGTGGTGTGTATTCCAACGAAGCAGGCCAGGGCACTGGCCCGCATGCGGCCGCCGCTGCTGAAGTGCAACACCCCGCACAGCAGGGTTTAGTGCAAGCATTTTCTGTGTATGTGGATACGCTCTTCGTCTGCAGTGCCACAGCGTTTATGATTTTGATTACGGGTGCTTACAATGTTGTCGGTGAAGCGGGCTTCCTGGTGCAAAATCTCGCTGCGGAAATTGATCCCAAGAGCCCGGCATTCACTCAAATCGCCATCGAAGGCGTGCTGCCTGGCATCGGGAAACCTTTCGTTGCCTTTGCGCTATTTTTCTTTTCCTTTACGACGATTCTTGCGTACTACTACATCGCAGAAACCAACGTCGCCTACATAAAACGCAGCTTCAACGCGCCGGGCTTGACCTTCGGTTTGAAAGTGATGCTGATGGGGGCGACATTTTACGGCGCCATTAAAACCGCTGATCTCGCCTGGGCCATGGGTGATATCGGCGTCGGCATCATGGCGTGGACCAATATCGTTGGTATTCTGGTTATTTTCTTTATGGCTAAACCGGCGATAAAAACCCTGCAGGATTATGAAGCGCAACGTAAGCGTGGTGTCGAAACCTACAGTTTTGACCCGGAAGCGCTGGGAATTAAAAACGCGGATTTCTGGAAAAATAAATAATGTGTTCAAACTGCTTCAGGGCGCGCTCAGCGCCCTGAAAACAATGGTTTATTTCAAACCTAAACGGAATATCTCACCGCCGATATTGGCGATCAACACCTCTCCTGTTGGCGATTTGCCAAAGGTTGTCCACAGCTTACCGCGCTCGAACCTTTCTGCCACTCGCTTGTTAGGCGCGGCGAGATCCAGCACACCTATGGCGCCAGTGACGTAATCGGCGAAGACATAGTATTCATTGCCGCCGTACATCAAGGTTTCACCCCCCGTAATTGACGCACCAAAATCTCGCTCATACTGATAGTCAGCCTCGACCAAACCGGGTCGCTCACAATTTTTGGCGGGTCGAAAACAGGCTTGACCTTCCTTGAAGCGCCAACCGAAATTAAGGGCTTGCTTACCAATTTTCGAGGCCGCAAGAATGGAAATTTCCTCATACTTATTTTGGCCGACATCGGCAACAATTAAATTACCCTTACTGTCGAATGCGAGCTTCCAGGGGTTACGCAGCCCCATCGCCAGAATTTCCGGTGCAGCTTCGCCCATAAAATCTTGCAGGTTCCCAGTGGGAATGCGATAACCTTTTTCGCTCTTATCCGGCGCAATGCGAACGATTGAGCCAAGCAAGGTTGCCGGATTCTGACCGTGATCATGTGGGTCATTTGCGGACCCGCCGTCACCAACGCCAAGATAAAGATGCCCATCCGGGCCGAATTTCAGCGCACCACCATCATGATTGCCATAGGGCTGGTCTATTTCCAACAGAATTTTTTCGCCCGTCAGCTTGGGGACAGCCTTGCCGGTATCCAGCGTGAACATTGATAAGCGCGTATACACTTTGGAAGGTGAAGCCGGTGAATAATAGAGAAAGACCTCATATTCTCCTTCTGTTGCGCCTGGCCGCTGCGCGACACCCAACAAGCCCAACTCACTGTGGTCCTTCACCTGGAAATACTGCACTTGTTGAATATTCTTGTTACAGCCTTCAGAAAAATACAGTGAGCCCTGTTTATCCGTCACCAAAAAGCTATCGTTTGTCAGAAATTCCAGATCAGTGATTTGTGCCTTAAAGGCCTGGCAGGCATGCAATTCGACTTCGAGTGCGAACCCAGGCAAAGCAGCTAGCCCCAAAAACAGCAGCATTACACACCACTTTGCACCGATATTTTTTACCATCATTTCTCTCTCCCGCTTGCTTTGCAGCTATCTCACAGGCGTTTCGTCGTTAGCGCCACACTCGAGCCTGTGTTCAAGTATAGCTGTATAGTACTAAGTATTTTAAAAACCGTGTAAACTTGCAGCGCAATGGAATGCAGATAAACCCAATTCTTAATTGAAGCCCGTTTATGCATTTATTTGCGCAGACATTCGTTAATTGCTCTTCTCCGCCATTCCTGTGGCGATTACTTGCTTTCACTTTGGTGCTGTTATTACCCTCCATGGGTTTCAGTAATGACACGCCTATCGTAATCAAACATGCCCGCCATGATCACAGCTACCTGGCCCAACGAGAAAATTACTTTCTCGACTTGCTGAAACTTGCCCTCGATAAATCCGGTATTCATTATCAATTACAAGCAGTTCCCGTTGAGCCTCATTCGGAATACCGCAGCATTCAGTATCTACGTAGCGAAGTCTTCGATGTAAAGTGGTTAAATACCAGCAAGCTTCTTGAAGAAACTTTATTGCCTATTCGCGTGCCGCTTTTTAAAGGCATGATTGGCTGGCGACTTTTTATTATTCGCGAAGAAGACCAGAACAAATTTTCCAAATTACATTCTCTCAACGACCTTAATAAATTCATTGCGCTACAAGGTTATAGCTGGCCTGACACCCAGATATTGAGAGCCGCAGGCCTCAAGGTTGATACTGCAACAGATTTTATTTCCCTTTCGGTCATGCTAGAGAGAAAACGGGGTGATTATTTTCCACGTGGGTTAACAGAAGCGTATCAAGAAATTGAAAATTACGAAGGCCGTGGCTTTGCGGTGGAAAAACATCTGATTTTGCATTATCCGGCAGCGTATTATTTTTTCGTTCGCAAGGAGCAAGCCGAATTAGCCCAGCATATTCAACGCGGCCTGGATTTAGCGATAAACGATGGTTCATTTGATGCGATATTCTGGCCGTATTTTGAAAGCGCGATTGAACAAGCTCGTCTTGGACAGCGGCGCGTATTGTCGCTACCCAACCCAACGTTGCCAAACGCAACCCCCTTAAACGTGAGTCGCTACTGGTTTTCCCTGGAAGATTTGCTACAACGAGAAACGCCAAGCGCCGGTGAAAATACAAGTAAAGATACAGGCGAAGAGACAGCTCAACCTTAACTCGCAGCAAATTCGTTTAGATCGACAAGCCGTTTGAAATAGCCCACCTGGTTCGAAAGCGCTTCATAGGTTCCCTCTTCCAGTATCTGCCCTTCACCCAAAACAACAATTCGATCCGCGTCACGCACGGTACTCAATCTGTGGGCTATCGTAATAACCGTACGGTTTTTGGCAATATTTTTCAGGGCTTCACGGACAAGGTATTCACTTTCATTGTCGAGGGCAGACGTTGCCTCATCCAACAGAAGTATTTTGGGGTCTCGCAGAATGGCCCGCGCAATTGCCAGACGTTGCCGCTGTCCACCCGACAATCCCACGCCGCGCTCGCCGATAATGGTGTTATAGCCTTTTGGCAACTGTGCAATAAATTCATCGGCATTCGCCGCTCGCGCTGCTTCAATGAGTTCCTCATCGCTCGCATCTTCCTTTGCCAGCCGCAGGTTATCGGCAATCGACCCGGTGAATAAAATCGTATCCTGCATAACAATCGCACACTGGCGTCGCAGCCAGGCCATGGAAATATTTTCCATTGGTACATTGTCAATACTAATACTGCCAGCCTGAATATCGTAGAGCCCAAGTATCAGGTTGGTAATGGTGCTCTTACCCGCGCCGGATGCGCCAACAAGCGCAATATTTTCACCGGCCTGTATTCGCAGTGAGAAATTCTCCAACACCCGGATATGGGGTTTACCGGGATAACAAAACGTCACCCCCTTGAATTCAATCTGCCCCACCAGACCGGGAATTTCCATTGTGCCTTTGCGCGTTTCAACATTTTCATTTTTTGCCAGCTCTTTAATACTCTGAAAACTGACATCACCGCGATAGTAATAGTCGGAAAAGATGGTGAGTGTATCCATGGGCAACAGGAGAATCGGTAACGCTGCAAGATAGGCGATCAGTGTTCCCAAACTCAGTTTGCCGTGAATTACCAGCAAGGCGCCACCGCAAACAATAATCAATGACAGAACCTGGGTGATCACATACATCGTCGTCCAGAATACCGTTTTGGTCCCCAGCATCTCGTGATTCGCCTCTGCCAACTGCTCGTTGCTCTGCTGCAAACGCTTTTCCGAGCGCTCTTCTTCACCCAGACTTCGCAAAAACCGCAAGGCTGAAATCAATTCCGAGACTTTACCGGTGAGCTGTTCCTGATTAACCCGAATCGTTTCATGACTCACTTTCAATTTATTCCAAAAGTAATAACGCAATAAAAAATAGACTGGAATCAACAGCAATAAAACACCAGACAAACGCCAATCCAGACTGATCAATACAATCAGGGTGGCCAATCCATAGGCCAAATCCGGGATCACTTTTTCGGACAGGATAATCAAGGTGTCCTGAATTTTTTGAGTATCAACCGCATATTTACTGAGCAAGGTACCGGTGGTGTTACGATCAAGGTAAGCGAAAGACAACAACTGCATTCTGTGAAAAACCATCGCTCGCAGATCGCGAATCATGGTCGCTGTGACCCGTCCCAGTTTTTTTATTCCCGCAACCCCCATGGAATAATGCAGCAACAGCAAGCCAAAACACACCAGAATCAATACGAGAATGCCGTAAACATCCGCGGAGGCAACGCTTTGGTCAATGACAATTTTGAAGACCCAAGGGATGGGCGCAACAACGACAACACGGCATAATATTAAAAAAATACCCAGGCGCAATTCACTCAAATGCGAAAAGTAGTAGTGAATAATATTTTTACTGTTTTCGAGTTTTTCCAGCTTCATAAATCACTCAATCTGACTGCGCACTTCGGTCAATCGCGGGGCGGTTGAGCAAGGCTGCAACAACATTGCCTTTACCGATGATGATTTCTACCTCAACCCGTGAACCGTGCACCGGCGGATGGGGATAGCGATCAATAGATACCAACACTTCGTAATAGGCCTGGGCTGTATCTTGCGGGCTGTGAATATCGCGTTCATTGACAATTTGCAGGACTTTCCCGTGGAGATAGCCCTCAAGTTGTGAGTGATACACACGTGACTCCATACGCACGGGCATACCGGGGGAAATCAAATCGATATTTTTCTCAGGGATATAGGTTTTAACCTGAAAACCGCTTTCAGGATTCGCGAATTTCAGCAGTTTACTGCCTCGGGTGATTCGCTCCTGACCATAGTCAAAGTAATAATCGACAACCGTACCGTCATACGGTGCAACAATTTGCAAACCTTGCTGCAACTCCTGCAAGAGCTGCAAACGATGCTCGAGTTGCTCGACTTTCGCTTGCTGAAATTTCAAAGCAGCCGCATGCATGGACGCGCGCTGGTTTTCGAGGCCCGCTTTTTTCCAGCGCTGCAACTTTTTACTTTCCAGCAACGCCATTTGCTGTTGCACATGGTCCATACTTTCCTGGTAATACTGCTTGCGGGAGATCAGGTTCTGTTCGAGCGACAAAGTATTATTTTCTTCCAGCTTGATACTGAGGTCATTGAAATTATTTTGTAATTTCAGAAGCGCATCAATATCCTGAATTTGTGGCACAAAACCGGTAATCTTTTTTTCATCCTGCTCAAGCTGTAAACGCTGCAACTCGGATTTTGCCGCCAACAATTCTGTTTCTATTTGATTGACTTGCAAGGTCAGTTCAGGATTCTGCAGTTGCAACAAGGTTTGATTTGTATCTACGGGCACACCAACGGCAACATCCTGACTGTGAATTTGTCCATCCACACTCGCAAATATAACGGTTTCCTGACGGTACTCGACAACCCCCATGGCTACCGAGGTAATTTCCATTCGAATTAAAAATAAACCGCCCAGTGTAAGAAGTGCGCCCAGCGCAAATACGGCCAGCAAAAACCTATTCGACTTCAAGTACTTTTCCTGCCTTATGCCGTTCTCTTTGAAGTAATTCCAGGTTAAAACCCAGTGCTGTTGATGTCATATAGCGTTTTACGATGTCATCATCATGCAACTGCATGAACAATTCACGATTGCGCAAATTGCTTTCTTTTTGGTGTGTACTATCTCGTTCGTGAGGATAGTGCAGGGCGGCTGCGCGCTCACCCAGCGCATAACGACCACCGGCTTTGTGGAGGCGATAGCCCAATTCAATATCTTCCACGCCCCACCCTTCAAACAATTCTTCAAATAGCCCAACCTGGCGGACAAAAGCCAAAGAGAACGAGACATTCGTAGTCCAGAACAAGGTCCACGGTGCCGGTAAGAGGCTTAGATCGCCCCGCACGGCGTTATAGTTTTCTCGACGAATATCAAGGTATTGTTGCGTCACTTTAAAAAAATCAATACTGCGATCCGGACGGGAGAAATCAAAATCCTGATTGAGATCTGCACTGCGCATACTGTAGTTGTAACCGTAAATTTCGCCGATTACGACCGTTTTGGACTGCGGTGACTCATGCAAGTCGCGATGAGCTGCAATGCAATATTCACTGGCTGCAACCCCGGAGTCCAACAACACCACAATGTCATGTCGCGCTTTTTTAAGGCCCAAATTACGCGCTAGCGCAACGCGATAGCCTTTATCTTCCTGATAGAGATAATGAATATCCAGCTCAGCACGCATACCCTCTACAAGTTCACGGGTATTATCACTGGAACCGTCATCACAAATGATGACTTCCATATCGTCCATGCTGATTCCTTTTTGCCGCACGAGCGATCGCAGCGTCAAAGCCAGAATTTTTTCCCGATTATAAGTGGGAATAATGACAGATACTTTCATAGAATCAGGACTCAATAATGTCAGCCGCACGCTCGACACCGCGTTGATAATTTTCCTGTACGACTTGCTGGTATTTTTTAACGGTGTCTGTGTAGTGATGATTTTCCAACAGTAACTCGATACCTTTTAACAAACTTTCGGCGTTGAGATCCTGGCGTTCAATGAAATTACCCAGCTCCAAATCCTTGATGCGGTGCGCGTTGAAATTTCGCTCCGTATGTGTGGGTAATACGAGCGCTGGCTTTCCATAAATAATGTTGGCCATACATGAGCCGTGACCACCGTGATGAATCACGAGGTCGGCGATGGAAAATGCCTGTGAAATCGGAAGCCAATCCACAATTTTAACGTTGTCACTCAAGCGATCCTGCATGCTTTCCGCTTTTAAATCGAGGCCACCAGTAGATATCAGGAAGTTCAAATTAGGCCGTTTATTTGCCGCATCCAACAAGCAGTCGAGAATTAACTGACCACTGTTACCCGCGCTGTCTTTCATGCGGCCGGTATAGGCAAAGATTGTGAAGGATGTTTGTTTGAACGGTTGTAGTTCCTGCTCTTTATCGTGCAGGCCGCCCCACAGTACCGGGCCGATGTAGTAGGTTTTTGCAGCATCCTGCTCTTCGAGCCAATCGAATTCCGGGATGCCGGGAATCAGTGTTTTATCGCCCACATAGAGATCATCATAGCGCTTCAAGGGCTCGGCACCGAAGCGGGCGAGAAAGGCATTTGTCGTTTTAAGGGAAATATCACTGGCTTCTTCATCCCGCGCATCCTCCCAGTACCAGATACGTCCGCCTTTTCGGCCAGGATGCATGCAGCTTTGGGTGATGGTGACGAGCGGAATTTTCATACAGCGCGCCGCCAGGGCAGACTGCACACCGAAATCCGAGATAATCAGGTCAAAGTTTTCAGCCCTGAGAAAACCGTGCCACACCTTCTGGCTGCGCTCAATCCACGCCATATCGGCAAAGCCGCGAAGCGCCGCCACACTGTCGATAGAACGCCAGTCTGGGCCACTCATTCCGGGCATGGCGATGTCCTTCGGATTTAAGGCCGCTTGCTCAAACCCACTCGCCAACATGATTTCTGCAGATTGGTCATGACTGAGAAACTGTATTTCATGACCCCGTTTTTGTAATTCTTTGGCAATAGGCAAACTGCGAATTAATGGCCCTATTCCCGTCCACAACTCCAATAGAATTTTCATTTTTATTAGTAAGCTCTTCCCCTAACTAACGCTATGTTACTCAAAGGATTGGCACTCTGTGTTGATTTAGAGGTCAATTGACTAATTTTTGACACAATTCCTCGGTTCATCACACTACAAAATTGTGCTGAGCGGTGTGTTTGAAGCCAGATTGGGAAAAACGCGTGCCTTCATACATTCAAACCACCGGCAAGTCCCCCTCCTCTTAGACGAGCTGCCCCATAAGAGCGCACCCTCCCCCTACGCAATGGCATCATAGCTCTCTCACCCTTTTTGGCTATACAATGCCGGGTTCTAACTCTAATAAACGAGCTCAAATGGCAGACCTGACTCAGCTTTTATACCAGTGGAACGAAGGCAGCGAAGACTCTTTAGACGCTCTGATTTCCCTGGCATATCAACGTTTGCATCGCTCTGCCAAACGCGTTCTGGGTGACTACGGTAACCAACAGAGTTTGCAAGCGACCGAGTTGGTTAACGAACTCTACTGCCACTTTCGCACCTTAAAAACACGTCAGTTCAACAATAGCAGCCACTTTTTCGCGATAGCCTATTACAAGCTCAGGCAAATCCTTCAGGAAAAATATCGGCGCAAGCAAGCCCAAAAACGGGACAGTGGCTGTGACGAATCCTGTGACAATTGGGATGATGTTGCCCTACCTGAAACCCTTTTTGATTTACTGGTCTACACCGATGTGATTGATACGATCAGGGAAATTGACGCGGACGCTGCGAGGATTGTGGAGTTGCGAACATTTTGGGAATTCAGCGTCAGTGAAATCGTCGAAATCTTGCAAATCAGCGACGCCACCTACTACCGACAATGGAACTGGGCCAAGGCCTGGTTGCGACAACAATACAAAGAAGTGGCTCCCCACGACAGCTGAGACCGCTGAAAGCAATCAACCCCAGACCATAGTCGACACCACCAAAACAGGCTAACAAAAAGTCATAACATGCTAGTACGCAAGCGCGAACAAGTTCACACCTCGCTTTTGCAGGGCAAAGCATAATGGGCGAACACATAGCTCCCGCACCTGACTTCCTGACTGAGTATTAATGCCTGACAGGTCGAATATGCTAATAAAAAACGATATATCACTCATACTGCGCGCCAAAGAGATTTTTGAACAAGCCAATGAACGGCCCCCCAAAGAACGCCTGAGTTTCATGAGAGCGCGTTGCGGGGACGACAGCGCCTTGTTTGAAAGTTGTCATTCGCTCTTTTTACATGCCTGTGAAGATGAAGATTTTATAGGTCTTATGCACCAGGACCACATCGAACAGTGTGAACCTGATCTGAGCGGTCAAATCGTCGGCAACTACCATTTACACAAGAAAATTGGCTGTGGCGGCATGGCCGAAGTCTATGTTGCCAAGCGTATTGACGGCATTCACGACTCTCCCGTGGCACTCAAACTGATTCGCGCCTGGGAAAATAACAATGAGTTGGTCACACGCTTTCAGCAAGAGCGTAAGATCCTCGCCCGACTCCAGCACCCCTATATTTGTCAGTTTCTGGACGGCGGCATCAGCCAGGATTCACGCCCCTATTTTGTAATGCAGTATGTGCAAGGCGAGCACATTCACGATTATTGTAAAAATAATAATCTCGGGCTCCATGAAAGGTTGCGTTTGTTTTTAAATGTTTGCGATGCGATTTCTCATGCGCACCAGCATTTAATTATTCACCGGGATATCAAGCCGGGTAATATTTTGGTGACGGAAAAAGGTGAAGTGCGGCTTCTGGATTTTGGCATTGCCAAGCTCCTGAATCAAAGTGACCACGACAATCATCACACTGAACTGGGCTTACCTGTCACACCGCGCTACGCCAGCCCCGAACAAATTTTAAAACGCAGCCTGAGTACAGCAAGCGACCAATACAGTCTCGCAGTTTTGTTGTTCGAGCTTTTGAGTGAAGCGCAGCCCTATGAAGAAACGACCAATAATTTCGAACTGTTCAAACAGATTTGCGAAGCCGCACCCGCTCGCGTAAGTAAAAAGAGTAGGCTTTTTAAAATTGGTCGCGACCTCGATACCATTTTGCTCAAGGCCTTGGCAAAAGAACCCGCAGAGCGCTATGCCAGCGTACAACAATTTTCGGAAGACCTGGAACGCTTTCTCAACAAGCGTGCGATTCGTGGCCGCAGTCCTTCTGCCTGGTATTCATTTACCCGTTTTAGCCAACGCAACTGGCAAATACTCACCGCCGTGAGCGGTTTATTTGTGTTGTTACTGGGGCAACAGCTACAACTGATTCATGAACGCGACATCGCTTACAAAAAAAGTCGCGAAGCCGAAGAAGTTCAAGACTTTCTGGTTCACATGTTCGAACTTTCCAATCCGAGCCGAACACAAGGCCAGCAAATCAGTGCAAAACAACTGGTCGATTCCGGGGTGACCCGCATTGAGCAAGACAGTATTGGTCAGCCACTGGTGAAAGCAAAATTGTTGCTGACATTCGGTATTGCTTACCGTGATTTGGGTTTCTACAAGGAAGCCTATCCGCTATTGCGCGAAGCACTTGATATTCAGAAACGCGAACAGGGCCAGCTCGAAAACCGCGTCGCCAGCGCAAGTGCATTAGCAAAATTATATTTTTACGAGGGTAAATACCCGGATGTTGCGACAATCATTGACGAAACAGAAAAACTTTTGGAAGCAAACGACTCTGCACGTATCGATTTACTTACAACGCGTGCGAACATGTTATGGAAAATAGGAGAAATGCATGCTGCGATTAAGAATTCAGAAGAAGCACTGTTACTACTAGAGCAACACCCCGACTTTATCTACAACAATATTGCGACAATTTATGGCAACCTCGGTGCGGCATACACGGTACTGGGCCGCCCCGAAGAAGCGCTAGCCTGGTACGACGAAGGAATTGCCAAAACAGAAGCACTGCTCGGAGAAAAACACTTTTCTACGGCCATGCTGCATCGCAATCTTGGTATCGCCAACTGGCGTCGAGGCTTGCCAGAAGAGGCTTTAAAAAATTTGGCGCAATCTGAAAACATTTACAGGATGTCGGTGGACAAAGACCACCCGGATATGGCGCATATCCATCTCAACAACGGCGCAATCTACAGCTCGATGGGTAATTTTCGGGAGGCGATGCCACACCTTCATCGCGCCGAGGATATTACCTTACTCAAACTGGGAGACCGCCACCCGCTGTTAGCCGGAATCTATGCCAACCTCGCAGAGACTTACTACCGCGAGGGCCGCAGTCTGGATGTTGCACTCCATTACGCCGACAAATCTCTGGAGATACTGCGCTACCTCGATAACCCCAATAACATTTCCTATGCGCGTTGTTATTCCACTCTGGGTCGTATCTATCTGCGTCAAAATCAAATGGAACTCGCCCGGCATTACATGCAAAAACATTACGAGTTTTGGTTACGCACTGCGGGAGAAGACAGCCCTAACACCGATCGCGCCAAGCACCTGTTAGCTGCACTTTAGTGAGCGACTCATGATTTTTTGTTGAAAAATCAACCAAATCCCACCTTTTTGAGTCCTAAGTATTGACCCTTAGGGCTTATCTAACCTACCCTTAGCTCCTATACTTGTATACATGACCGGCTTTTGCTTGATAAATACATCGCTCCGTCGCCCGATACCATGGCGACATGCAAAAAAAGTCAGAACAAGTGAAAGGTTTTTGGCGGCTATTGCATTTTATTAAGTGATCGGTGCTTCTGCTCTACAAGCATCGGTCATGGAGCCCCGGCATCGCCGGGCAAAACTCCAAACGTGCGCGGGTTCGCCCGCCTACGTGCTCTCGAGACTTGCGCAGCCTTGCTGCGCTTTTTTTTGTCTTGAATCTTGCGCTAACCGCGGGTTTTCGCTTTCTCTGGGCTTAGCCCTGCATTAGCCCTGCGCTGAGGACTTTGCATAAATACAGCGGCCAAGGGCCTGTATCGCTTTCTCAATGTCCGCATTCCAGGCCACCGCGAACGACAAGCGCATATAGTTTTGGTACTTGCCGTTGGCCGAAAACATAGGCCCCGGAGCCACACTGATGTTTTTTCTGATCATCAATTCAGACACTTCGACCGCATCCACATTACCCGGCAATTCGAGCCAGAGTACATAACCACCCGAAGGCGAGGTCATGCGAGTCTCTCTGGGAAAATAGCGCGCAACCGCTGCTCGCATTTTTTGCATGGACTGCTGCAGCTCCTGACGCACATAGCGCAAATGTTTTTCGTAACGCCCCGACTGCAGAACACGCGCAATAATATGCTGGGGCAAACTGCTCACAGCCACATTGGTAATAATTTTTTGGTATTCCACGGCTTCAATGAGTGCGCTATTCAAGAGCCAGCCAATCCGCATGCCCGGTGCGAGGGTCTTGGAAAATGAAGAACAGTAGGTCACGTTGTTGTGTTTATCCCAGGCCTTTAAAGGCAGCGGACGTTTATTGGCAAAATCAAGATCGCCATAAATATCGTCCTCAATCAGGTGCACACTGTGTTCGGCCGCGAGGCTAACCAGTTTCTTTTTCCGCGCGTCGCTCATGCAGGAACCCAAAGGATTACTGAAGTTGGGAATCAACAAGCACACTTTTACCGGCCATTGCTCAATGGCAAGCTGGAAGGCTTCGAGTGATATACCCTTGCGTGGATCGGAAGGAATTTCAATTGCCTTAAGCCCAAGCGCATCCAACAACTGTATATGTCCGTGATAACTGGGCGATTCCAGCGCGACAACATCGCCCGGGCGTGTCAGCGCTTTGAGCGCTAGAAATACGGCTTCCTGACATCCACTCGTCACAATAAGGTCCTGCGGCCTGCATCCACATCGCAAAAGCTTCATCCGCTTACAAAGTTGCTGGCGCAGATCTGCAGCGCCAAGTGGATCTTCATACAAGACGGCTGACAATGGCTGCTCCCTCAGTAGTTCGGCAGAAACGCGTTTTAACCACTGACCTGGCAAAAAATGCCCATCGGGCACCGCTGCACCCAGTTTTACCACACCGGACTTATTCAGCTGCTCAGTGAGCAAAAGCACTCTCGCTTTTTCCGCGACTAATCCGGGGCGTTTGGACAGAGACTCCAGAGAAGGTTCAGCAAATTGCACACTGCGACGTTTGCTCACGTAAAAACCTGAGCGAGCCCGCGCTTCAATATAACCGTCCTCCTCAAGTTGGCGATAGGCAGCGACCGCAGTTGAGACACTGACCTTTCGACTGAGTTTTAGCTCACGAATTCCGGGGACTTTATCGCCCGGTTCATAGACGCCCTCGTCTATTTCACGGGCAAGGCTGATGGCAATTTCCTTATACAGGCTGGACATGGCGATTCTCTTTAAACCCTTTCTATTTGGGTTACCGGCTTTCCCCTACCAGGGTTTCACTACATGGTTTTATGTGTCTTGCCTGAATCATTCAAGCTGGTGAACAGGCAGTACAGTTTCGAAAATCCTGACCGGTACAGATTCACAATATATGCATCTGTACCGGTTTAATGAATTTTTATTGAATCTGTACTGCAACTATACGCCAACCTAAAATTCCGTCCAGACATTTTTTTAATCACAACTTTTTAAGTTTCGATTTTTATTTTAAGCATCGTCAACATTGAATTTTCATACGGAATGCCAGGTTATGGAATTTTTACTGCCACTTATCAGTTTTGCCTTCGTAACGTCAGTCACGCCAGGGCCAAACAACATACTGCTATTGGCCTCCGGGTTGCGCTTCGGCTTTGTCAAAACCCTGCCCCACATCGCGGGTATACAAGCTGGTGTCGCCTTGCAATTGTTTTTTTCCGCTTTGGGTTTGGGATACCTGATTATGCAAGTACCCGCGGTGAACCTTGTGTTGAAAATAATCGGGACGGTATATTTGCTTTATCTTGCGTGGATTCTCAGAGGGAATTCGTTGGACAAAGACGGAGATGAAAAAACTCGACCATTTACTTTTTTGCAAGCCTTGCTTTTCCAGTTTATCAACCCTAAAGCCTGGTTAATGACCTTGACCGCGGGCGCATTATTTTTGCCGAACTTATCTTCCAATATTCTTTCGGCCTGCCTTCTTTGCCTGGTTTTCAGCAGCGTAGGGACACCCAGCTCAGGCAGCTGGGCGTTGGTTGGAGGAATTATTCGTCAATTCCTGAATGATGCCTTTTGGCAGCGTATTTTCAGCCTGCTAATGATAAGTTTGATTTTACTAACAGCAATATATATCTGGAGGATTTAAAGAGAGAAATATACGGTCATTCGGCCAGAATATTCATTTCTTTTAACACAAGCTCAATATCCTCTGCTTGTTTAAAGAAATGCAAGCCGGGGACATCACTGCTGGTTTCTTTACTCGCTGTACTATTGTCCCCGATACGGTTCTCTATACGGTTCTCTGCATTGTTGTGCGCTGCATTGCCGCTCGCGGATTGGCCGTTTACAGTTTCGAGCTCGCGGATAAACGCCGCCAGAACTTGCTGTGGATGCGATTTAAGAAACGCCTCATACACTTTTTGGTCTTCCTCGCCACTGTCGCCAATCAAAATAAACTTTCTTTGAGGGTAGCGCTCCAACAAAGGCGCAATTTGTTGCGGTTTGGTTTTATCGCCACTTTTAAATAAATTGAAAAAACTCCTGTCCTTGAATCTCACCGTTTTCAGGTATAACGAACGTTCGGGAAAATCCTGATTATCGAGAAATGCATCCAACTCCGGGTAAAGTTGCCAGGGGCTGGAAGAGACAAAGTGTGTGGAAACATTTTGGCGATCCAGCGCCTGATAGAGGGACGACATGCCCGCTACAGCTTTGAAATTCTGATAAAAAGTATGGTCAAACAACTTTCCATGATCACCCACTTCTGAAACCTTAACGGTATCATCAATATCACTGATTAAGGACACCCCGTTTCGAGGGATTAATAAACATTTGCCTAAGAAAGTTCGCTTGTCACCAGGCTCAAGAATTGCCCGAAACGTGACCTGTTTCTGCTGCGGTTTGAAACGCGATTCCGGTAATTCAATAATGGTTTCACTGTGCCCACGGGCATCGGTTTTATTTAGTCTGAAAAGCTGCCCTTCAATCTCAACCACAATCTTTTTGTTGCGTTCATTATCCGCGACAAGTAAATTCACACGGCGATCAAAGTTCTCTCTGGTCGCTTCAGTGACTTCCAGACCATATTTCGCTTTCAAGGTTTTGGCAATTGCACCTAAGCGAAAATAGCTGTTCTCGGGTTCATAGACCCAGACCCTAACCGGTATTTTCCAGACCTGCTGACCCGGCTCACCCTCCGCAGAAATACCAGTATCAGATACATTTTCGAGCCAGGCAGCCCCTGTAATAAATTGAATATGCTCGTCTTTTTTCAAATTTGAAAATTCTGACGGCCTGGCAAACAGTGAATCACTCATTATAAAAAAGGCGGTAAAAATAAAAAACTTATTCAGGCTTAAAGCGCTGAAGCTCAGCAAGCTTGTTCGCAAAAAGTTCGTCCAGCTTGTTTTGAATCGCGGTATTGCCTTCATGTGGGTATTCCTGCAATCGCTGTTTGTAATCCGGGAGATGATAAAGAAATGCAGCCAATGAGCTTATATCCGGCTCATTACATTCTGCACCGAAACCTTTTTGCGCAAGCATATAGGCATTCAAGTGCTGTTCAAATTGACCTTGCATTGGAAAAGCAAGATACGGCTTACCCAAATACAAGGCTTCACTAATTAAGGTAAAACCCGCAGTGGCAATTACCGCCTTACAACTTGCCAGATCTTCGAGAAAACCTTGCTTGCTAAAGGGCCGAAAGTGCAAATGGCCTTCCGTTTCATCCTTGTCATACCCGTAAACATAAAAGGACTCGCGATTAAAATGCCGCAACGTTTGTAATAAGCTCTCAAAGCCAGAAGTCACATAAACCAGAATATGCGGTTTTTCCGTTGCCCGGAGCGCCAACACTTCTTCCCGCAAAATAGGTGGAAATAGAAAGCTGCGTGCATTTTTTAAGGGGCCGTTATGAAAACTTGTAATCAAGGATAACCAGGGCCGCGGAATCATCGCGCGTATTACTGTTTCGGTGATTAATTGATCCTTGCGCAAGGCGGCGGGTACGGAATAATCCATATAGCGCATGCGATGTTGATTGTCGATCGTTATCAAAGGCAGATTATAGTGACTCGCCAGATACGCAGTACAAGGTTCAAAATCAGTGATAATACAATCCGGCTGCCAACTCTTGATAAGTTCACGTAAATTGTTAAGCGCTTTGGTACCGCTGGGAATTTTGCTGAGGTTTGCAGTAATGGTTTTCAGTTTGGACACTTCGTTGTCCTCACTGACAATTGTCAACCCAACAATTTCCAACACATCGAAATCATCTTTCAAATTGCGATAACCGCGATCATAACTGGCAATTTTTACTTCATGCCCCTGTTGAATTAAATAAGTGCTGATCAATCTGGCTCGCGACGAATGTCCGGAACCTTCACCTGATACGCCATATAAAATTTTTGCCATAGTGAACCCTTTTTATTGGTTTTATTTTTACCTGACCAGTCTACCCGGCTTCTTATATCCGTTAACCTTATTGCTATTTAACTTTTCCTGGAGCCGAAAACGCCGGGTTTTGAATAAATTGCCGGTCAGTCAAGGCATGTAAAAATGCCAGCATATCCTGTTTTTCTTCTTCGGAGAGTACAAAGCCATGAAGGAACAAGCTCTTGTTAGGGTGGCTGCGCCCATCACCCGCATAAAGCCCTTCGGAGATTTCGCGGCCACCCGCCGCATAGAATTCCAGAACCTCTTCCAGCGTTGCGATACTGCCATCATGCATATACGGCGCTGTCAGTGCAATATTTCGCAAGGTCGGGGGACGGAAGCGGCCCTTATCTTTTTCTTGCAAGCTGAATTCAAAAAGCCCCAAATCCAGTTTTACTTCATTGCGAGGATTGTAGAGACCTGTGTTATGAAAATCCTCTGGGCCTTCCACACTGTTCAAATGTGTACTGGAGAGTGAAAAGTTAAATCCCCCGTGACAATGCCGACACTCAGTACGCTCCGACATAAACAAGGTCATCCCACGTATTTCAGCCTCATTCAATGCTGCATCCTCGCCATACCATGCATAGCGATCAAAGGGTGAATTAAAGGAGATCAGGCTACGTACAAAACTTGCGAGCGCTTTCACACCGTTGTCGAGATGAATGGGGTCCGGGTCATTCGGAAATGCCGCCTGAAAAAGCTCCCGATACAGTTGAGACTGCTTTAAATACGCTAGCGTCTTTTGTTGGTTTAGCTGCATCTCAACAGGCTGATCCCCAAAAAGAGGAATCAAAATTTGTCGTTCAAGCAATTTCAATTCAGGTTGCGCCCAGGTCAAGCTTTTATTGTAAGCCGCGTTTGTTAAACTCAAGGCGTTTCGATGATGCACCTCGCCCGTAGAACCGATTGATAGCCCCCGGTTTTCAGCAAACGCATATTGTTGTTGATGACAGGTCGCACATGACTGCTCACCATTCCCTGACAAGGCTTTTTCATAGAAAAGATAACGCCCCAAATCCACTTTCTGTTTGCTCATCGGGTTATCTGCAGGAACAATCGGAGGGTTAAAGTCAGGAGGAAGGTCCCACTCCCATGATGGCGTTGGTTTTGAACAAGCAAACAGAAAAAACAGGCTAAATACCACCGTCGCGCGAATGAATGTGCCCACACGCATGACAAATACATGTCTTGCGTAAGTAAACGTGTTCAGGTTAACCACCATCAAAGTGATTCACGAATAACGTTCGCTAAAGGCGCATGCGAAACAGCTGCTGGTGCTTGCAGGAAGATTGGCATTGCCCCCGCTCAAGATCCAGGCCGAGACTCTCAATCCACGCTGCGCAAAACGTATCGTTCGCATAAAAACCACTGCACATCTGAAAATCACCGAGCGCATCGAATTGCTCGTCGAGATACGCCAGATTCAGTTCAATATTCCAGATATTTTTCAGTTCACGCGCGGTATCAAATTTCCAAACAAAATCGACGCGGTTTGGCTGTGCACAGGGCTTCTGCGGCGGTCTCACCGGCGCCGGTGATTCGCAACCGGTTGCTCCTAAATGCAGGGCAGCACGCTTGTCCCCTCCGGCCAAATCCAGACGCAGGAACTTGTAGCCCTGCTGCCAGGTCCAAAACATGGTGGCGTCGTTAAGGGGCTTTTCGGCTCGCAAAGGGTAACCATGATTGAGATCCCGAGGCACACCAAGCGTAAAGCCGAGCCCCTTGATCAGTTGGCCTGCGGCCGGCAGGGCAAGTGCTAAAGTCTGTGCAGCATTTTCGTTACTGAGCTTCACCAGCCCAATACGCGCTTGTGAATTCGGACTATCCTCAAATTTGAGGGAATGCTGTTTACCCGCCTGATCCAGATAGTAAAGCTCAGACACGTAGAACGCGGCGCCAACCTGGGCATAGTGCTCGGAGGCGCCAAGCATAAATTGTAGGCCGGGGCTCAATTGCGCATTCGATTCCTCGGCAAATACCCGCTCTACATAAGCGGTCGACACGATCAGGCATACAAATAGCCCGATCGTAAGCGTTTTTAATTGACCGAAGGACACCTTATTTTTAGTCATACCGTCGTATTTCTGGAACTGATACATTTATTTACACTTCTTTTTGTTGATAGCATGCGGACTCCATACGATGATGGAAAATGTTAACCAAGTAAAGGCAACAGGGATTTATGACTTCATTACAGCTTTGGTATAAGCCACACAGACACTCGTCACTCCCGCAATCTGTGACTTCGACACCCTTAAAACGGGATTTATCCTGGCCAATCCGTTATCAAAATGTCTTGCGCGGAATTGCCTGTTCGATGTTACTTGGCCTGGCGTCTTCCATGAGTTTTGCCGACGACGATAAACCTCGCTATGTGCACGAACAAGGGGCCGATGAGGGGGATTGCCGCAATAGTTTTCGCCCCTGCGCCAGCATTGACTATGCCCTTGCAGTCGCAGGCAAGGGCGACAGCATACTCGTTGGCAAAGGTCATTATGAGTTGGGCGATGCTGACGCCTTGTTTCGCTATCTTTCGGCCAGTTCACGTCTCTATGCCAGCCGCAATAGACTGGAAGGCTTTAGCAGTGAAGATCGTGTACAACACGAATCGGTTTTGATCGGTCTGCCACCCGCACGCCGACAGGAATTTGAAGCGCGCGGTTTTCGCGTGATCGTCGATAGAAAATCCATCAAGGATGCGACAGCCAAGCATGCCATGCTTGAAAAAATTCAAGCAAACGCCAAAAGTCGCCCGCGCAGCGACTGCATCGACAACCGTGCCGACATTTACCGTTGTGAAAATATCAATTTACTTGCGCAGCTTTCTCTCGGCAATTTAAAAGCCGGGGCCGCGGAGGGTTCCGATATTTGGGGATTTCAGGATTTAAATACCCTGCGTGAATATGTAATTGTTGGTTTGAGCAATGGCGTCTCTGTGGTCGATGTCACCGACCCGGAAAACCCTCAAGTCATCAGCACACACAATGGAAGTTACAGCAGTTGGCGTGATATTAAAATTTTACAAAACTGGAACGAAAATACCGATCGTTGGGAGGCTTTTGCCTATGTCACAACAGAAAGTGATATGGGCCTGATGATTCTTGATTTGCGAACATTGCCGAATTACACGACGGAAATTAGTAACAGTTCAGATTTTTCCACGGCACACAATGTGTATCTAGGCGAAACAGATTACAGCTTCGGTGTCACGCTGCCAGACACTGAACCACAACTCGTCATAGCCGGTTCCAATCGGCGCGCAGGTGACTTCCGCATATACAGTTTACAAAACCCGAGTAGCCCGACTTTATTTGCATCGGGAACGCTCGGCTACATGCATGATGCAGCGAGCATTGCGGTCGGCACTTCACAAAAAAGTGCTTGCCCCAACGGCAGTGAAAACACAAATTGCAGCGTACTGACAGATTTTAATGAAGATCAAGTCAGGCTTTTTGATGTTAGCGTTCCCTCTACGCCAGAACTTATCAGTTGGTTTACTTACGAAAACGCGCAGTATGTGCATTCAGGCTGGTGGTCGGAAGACGGTCGTTACTTGTTTGTTCATGACGAGCTCGACGAATTTTACATCGGTCTAAACACGCGTGTTCGCGTATTTGATATGAGTGACCTGGCCAATCCAGAACACTATACCTCCTGGGTCGGCCCAAATCAGGCGATTGATCACAATGGCTTCGTGCGCGGCAACCGTTACTACATGTCAAATTACACCATGGGACTGACGGTGCTGGATATCAGTGACCCTGCGTCAATCTCACGTGCAGGTTACCTCGATACAGTAACTGCTAGCGACTCTGCCAACTTTGCCGGCGCATGGGGCGTGTACCCCTTTTTACCCAGTGGCGTGATCGCGGTCAGCGATATCGAATCCGGATTGTTTTTAATGGAAGACCAAACCACTGTAGATGCATCGCTACAATTTTCAGCAGCGAGTTATGCGGGTGTCGAGGGCGATAGCCTTGAAATTCGTGTGAATCGCACTGGCAGCAACGGCGCTCTGACCACTGAAATTGAAGTGTTGCCTCTCAATGCCGGTTTCGAAGATATCAATGTCAGCAGCCTTGAACTTAACTGGGCAGACGGTGAAAGCGGCGAACAAGTCCTCAGCATAGACTTACTTGCCGATGCCGACCTTGAAGGGCTCGAAAGCCTGGCCTTGCGCCTGGTACGACCGCAAGGCAATGCAAGTTTTCGCTCGCCACATATCAGCTTGATTCACATAAGCGAAAGCGGTGACATTCCCTTATTACAAACGCTTAGCGATGAAATTGAATTACGTGGGCTTGCTGAAAACGTGTTGCTACCCGTTCAACGGAAACAAAGCGGCGAGGGAGAAGTCAGTGTTGACTGGAGTCTGGAAATTGATGGCACAACCACTGACAGCGGAACCTTGAGCTGGAGCGATGGCGAACTTGCGAACAAAACGATTAGTGTGGACAGTAATCTCAGTGGTTCAAGCATGCAGATACGTTTGCAAAACCCCACAGGGGCGGATCTTGCCAACGACACAGTCACGCTTCTCGCCGTGAGCAATGGCGGATCAAGCTCATCGTCCTCCAGCAGCTCAAGCAGTGGTGGCTCTGGTGGTGGCAGTGCGGGAAGCTCCGGCGGGGGTGGTCTGCATTTTAGTTTGTGGATTTTACTTGCACTGCTCTCTGCACGCCGTTTTCTACGAGGGCTTCAGTAAAGCACGCGCTTTAGCGATTTATTTTTCTTTTATATAAAAAAAGCACCGCCTTTCGGCAGTGCTTTTTTGTTTTCCATATTGTGATCAAAGACGCTTAGAGCTGTTCGTAAAAGTACACGCCAGCTTCTTCGGAGCCCGCGTCAAAAACACACTGGAAGCGTTTGGCTTCAACGTTCATGATATGGCAGCTGTAGCTTTCAAACTCTTCTTCTTGCCACTCTTCTTCACAACTGTCGCGGTAAAGTTCGGGCTTGTCACTGGAAAATAGAATTTCGTTTCCGTTCTTCTCCCATTGGTAAGCAACCTTATAGATCTCACAATTCTGTTCAGTATCAAGCTCGGCGTAAGACCCGGTGCCATCACTATTAAAGGTTTCTGTGCCGCCATCGTAGAGCTTGCACTCTTCATCGTGATAACGGGTTTTCCAACTTCCAGTCAATTCCAGTTTGGTATTTTTTCTCTTGGGGCGATCCATCGAAGCGTCAAAGCCCATCTCCATACCCGCGTCGACGGCTTTAAACAAGAAACTGAAGTCCAAACGCAAGGCATCCATGATGTGTACGAATTCATAGTACTCCACACAATTTTTACCTTGTGTGATTGGCAAACCCGAAGGATCAAGAGTTTCAGCCAGCTCAGCTAACTTGCGATAATTCAATGACAGGTTATACAGACCGTTAGTTTCCAAGGTCTCTGAACTGAGTTTCTCGGCTTCCTGTGCTGCAATTTCACCTGTGTAGATCACAATATTTTGACCTTTAACTGCGGCGTACACATCGACGCCCGCAGGCACCATCGGTAAATTTAATTTGCTCGCGCCGCCATCATCAGCAATCGTGATACCCGCCAGCATGGGCGACATTTGCGCAATACTGAGCAAAGCTTGCGGATTCGTTGTGGCTATGCTGATCAAGGCGCTAACATTCTTTGGCTGCTTTGTGGTCGCGTCCCAATCAAAATCGTATATCGATACACCTGCGCCCTGCAGACCCGGTGCCATACCCGTTACCATGCCAAGCATAACCGGGCTGGTTTGCCGCGCCTCGTTTTGAGCTTCGATAAGCTCTGGGCAGGTAAAACTTGCATTGGTAAATTCGGTCCACAGTGCTGTCAGTGCGGGTGTCATATTGTCGAGGTTGTAACCGAGGCCAAAGCTGAAAATCTTGTCTTTGGCGTTCAGCACGTGTGAAGGAATATGCCCCTGAAGCTTTTGCAGCTCAGTGGTGACGAGAGCATTCTTGATTTCAAGTAACATTTGGAAACTCGAGCTCAAGGTGTCGCCTTCAATACTCATCGCTGTGTAGCCTCCAACCATTCGGGGAACCGCCGCAAACAGCTTGAGATAATCTTCCTGACAACTGCTATCCAGGTTCTCGCTAAACTCCGCAAAAGCTTCTGCTGGCATATAACGTTGAATATCTTTCGCCAACGAAGAGCTTTCAGGGTCGTAGAAGGCTTTCACCAGGTTTTCAATGTTCAGCAAAAACAGCATGTCATCGCGATACCCGTAACTCTTCTTCAATTTGCTTAGCGTACCGGCAGATGCGAGGGAGTTGGCCACAGGCTTGAGCGCCAATCGCTCAGATAACAATTCTTCCGTATCCGCCTTCGCAAACAGGGTTATCACCGCCGATTGCTCGTGTGTTGCAATCACCAGATCGAGACTATTCTCGCCCTCTTCCAGCGTCCAACTCTTGAGGCTGGCAGCACCCAGAGTGCTTTCCCGATAACTTAAGCCCGCTTCGGTGGAGGCATTCTCAATTAATGCGTTAAAAGTTTGTACGTCGGCCAGCGGAAGGTTGATAACAGGCATCGCGCCGTGCATATATACGGCATAGGCGCCTTCCACAGATAAACCAAAATAATCAGCAAAATACTGATAACTGCCATCTGATTTTGAACTGTAATCATTGATGATATAGGTGAACAATTTGCCGAAAGGCGATTCTCCCAGATCCAGATCCGTCAATAAACTCGCCATTTGCGCATCACTGGTCGGTGCACCCGGAAACAAGGGATAGTCCTTCATAAATTCTGCCAGCGCTTTATCGGTGGTACCACCAAAATAGAGCACAGTATCCGCTGGCACGTAGCGCGTGAGGTCATCCCCCTGACTACCTGTCTCAAATACGCCCGCTTTCCACAGGCCAAAAGCCCCTATACCAATCAGAAGAAGTATCAGTATCCATTTATTCATATATTTTTTCCTGAATAGAGAATTGAACGAGGTGACACCAGGCGCTTTTAGACACAAAGACGCACGCAAGCTTAACCCGGCTTATCAAACACGGAGTATTATGCAACAAACGTGAATCCGTGACCTGAAAAACTGCTCAAATCTTACACTGATAATCAGGAAAGTTTAAGGAAGCCAGGCCGATTAACTCCGGGACGAGGTAAAACGTGGAGCTGCACGCGCCCTGACCGGGGTAACGAAGAATATGCTGGCCATTGATAGCCTATAAAGGCCCAATAGATTGATCCGGACGACTACAAACACAAACACAAGCAGCCTGCATATCCCCAGCCCAATCCTTTTATAAAAAAATACAGGTTCCAACGTAAAGGATTACATTGCTTTGTTGAATCAGACGGACTGGGGTTATGGGTAAATCTCGCGTTTTATACCACGCAATCGGGGCGAATCTGCGACAAAGTCGTTTACGGCAACTGCGATTTCAGATATAAATACGGGTAGTTCATTCTGGCACTATAAATGTACTAATCCAGTGAGCGCAGTCGTTTCCATAGATGATAGTTGAGATAAAAGCAGCCTGAATAAAACCTGAGTAAAACCTTAGTAAAAATAGTTGCGACCAAAATAGCTGAGACAAAAAAATAATTCGCCAGCATTTACTCAATAGCTCTCACTAATATCCAGCGCACCGCTTACCCACAAAGGGTTGTAAAAATTAAAACAACGGAACTTTTGTTGCCAGGCATTTCTGATTCTTACTGGTTATCGCCGGCAAACACAAAAATTATAGTTTGTAGCGCACCACTGTTTCATTGGCATCCAGGCTGCCTGTCGCTAATAGCGATTTGCGTTATCGAGTAACGCATTCAGATTTTTGAACATAACGCTACTGGCAAAACGTAAGCGTCAAGCAATAACTTTAAAGGATAGGCAATACCATGAAGGTTAGCGTTTTTTTCACACTGCTTGTTACATTTTTATTTCAACCGTTCGCCCTTGCCGCGCAAAACAACGAAGCCCTCCCCGATCTGGTTACACAATGGCTGGAACTAGAAAGCCAAACAGGAAAACTCATTGTCGACTGGAATTCACAAAAGACCCTCCTTGATCAGAAAATTGAACTCTATCAAAGCGAAAAATCCGCACTGGAAGAGCTTATCGAAAAATCCAATGCCAAAACCGACAATATTGACGAAAAACGCCTGGCATTGATTAGCGAACAAGAGAAACTCGAAAAACAACAAGCGCTTACTGAGAGTGCAATTGAACTTGCTTCATCACAATTCCAGCAAATTTATCGCCGTCTCCCCCCGCCACTCAAGGAAAGCGGAGCTGACAATCTTAAATCCTTACAGGACAACGCGCTCAACACCAGTGAACGTATGGAAAGCCTGTTGAGTTTACTTAAGTTGCTGGATGAGTTTGATAGCCGCATCGCTATTCACAAAGCCCCTCTGGAGCTCAATGGGAAGCGCATAATGGTCAATCAATACTATCTTGGTCTGAGTCAGGCCTGGTACATCAGTGATGATGGCGAATACATGGGCATGGGCTACGCCAACAAAACGGAATGGCAATGGCTCGACAAAAATACTTTGGCTCAATATTTTAATATTGAACACATTAGTCGACAGATCCTCGCGTTAAAAAACATTAGCGAAAACCCGACTCAGGCAAAATATATTGACCTGCCCGTTTTGGCCAATCCCTGATTGAAATTCAGAATTTCTGTCAAGAGGACAACTCATAACACGGAACAAAAAAGAAGGACCAAGGCCTCGAATGAAAAAACTGCTTCGTACTCCAATACTGTTTTCAATAGCGCTGCTTCCCCTTGCCCTGTTTTTTTCGGCCTCAAGTGAAAGCCAGGACGCAACTGCGGAGATTCTAAAAAGAATTGACGATGCCAAAAAAACATTGGCACAAACACAGAGAAGAATTGAAACGGAATCCAAAGAATATTCGCAATCCCTGCAAGGGCTCGAAAATAGTATTCTTTCTCTAAGGAGCCAAGCGGGTAATTTACAACGTCTTTCCGATGAGAAAATACTGGGCATTGATGAATTAGAGAAACGTCTCGATTTATGGAATACCCAAAGCGCGTATCAGCGGCACTTAATGGGCACCTATATCAGTAGTACGGGTGATTTTGACACCCCAAACACCGACGCCAGCAACGCACAACCCCGCAATGCCCAGCAAAATCCTGCCGACTTACTTCCACAATTGCTCGCTCGCACTCGCTTGCAATTAGAACCCACCTGGCAAAGTCAGGAAATTGTTGCGCCTAATGGCGATATATTGCCTGCCGATACGTTAAAAATTGGCCCTATCCAGCTTGCGCTCAATGCAGAGCATAAGCTCGGCGGAGTATTAAATCGTCCCTTCGGTAACGATTTGGCATTTCTTGAACATCCCTATTCCAACAAACAATACCAGAATCTTGGCGAGCTAAAGTCCGGGCAGAATGTTCTGCTCAATCTCGACCCCAGTCTCGGGAATGCTGCACGTCTTGAAAAAAATAGCGCTGGCATCGGTCAACATGTCGAGCAGGGAGGTTTCTGGGTTATCCCCATTCTGGTTTTCGGTGCACTCTCGTTAATTATTTCTCTTATCAAAGCCGTTCAGCTTTATCGCTTACCTAAAAACGATCCGGTGTTTGCCGAGAATATTGCACAAGAAGTCAAACAGTCCACGCAACCAGGATCATTACTGAACGCACTGCGGCAACGCTGGCAAACCAAAGGCAACGCGCAGGATAAATTGGCCGAAATTACCCTGAGCCACCCCGCCTCTGAAACCAGGGAAAATTTACTGGTCGCCTTTATCATGGAGTACAAACATAAAATTGAGCGTTACCTCGGCGTGATTGCAATGGCCGCTGCGGTTGCCCCGCTGCTCGGCTTACTCGGAACAGTTTCCGGCATGATCGAAACATTCAAGATGATGTCAATATTCGGCGCTAGCGATCCCTCCACAGTTTCTGGCGGAATTAGCGAGGCATTGGTCACAACTGAACTGGGATTAATCGTTGCAATCCCCTCGCTGTTATTGAGTGCCTTGCTTTCAAGAAAAACGCGCTCCTACATCCGCGAGCTGGATGCCACGGCAATTAAGTTAAGCAAACTGGATGGCGGGATACATGCTTGAGGCCTTGCAACACAATATCTTTTTGCTGAAAAACCCGGTGATTTGGGCGCTCCTGATATTGGCAAGCTTGATTTACTCGCTGTTAATTGCCCTGCTTTTTTCGGCAAAAGACCAAGCCTGGCTCGAACGCTATGAACATTGGAAGAATGGCTTGCGTACCTTTCTTGCGGCGCTTCCTCTGCTCGGTTTACTCGGCACAATCAGTGGGCTTATGGGCACCTTCACGCAGATGTCGATGGAAGGTGGCTTTCAACTTCAGGAAGTGGTCAGCGGTGGGGTTGCCGAAGCCATGCTGACAACACAACTCGGGCTCGTATTGGTTGTCCCCGGCATTATCGTTTTGACCTACCTTGGTCATGTTCAAAATAAACTGGATACCCTCAATAAAGAACTGAATTGAATGAAGAACCGACTTGAAGCCAAGCTGGAAGAAGCGCACAAGCAGGATATCGATCTTGCCCCCTTGCTTGATGTCGTTTTTATTTTGCTTATCTTTTTTATTGTTACCACGGTTTTTGTGCGCGAGACGGGAGTCGAAGTCGACAAACCCAGCGCAGTCTCTGCCGAAAAACTGGAACGCTCCGTTTTCCTTATCGCCATAACCGCAAACGGCGAGGTGATTTACTCGGGCACAAACATAGGTGTCGAAGGCGTTAGAAGCACACTGACGCAAGCATCAAAAAGCCGCATGCGCCCTCTCGTTATTCAGGCAGATAAAAATGTTAGAACCGAGTTACTTGTGCAAGTAATTGACCGGGCCAAGTTAGCCGGCATAGAAAACATTAACCTTGCGACCGCCAGTGATGACTAGACAATACTCTGCTCTTTGGTTTCTGCCGCTGGCAATGTTATTGGTCACAATGATTTTTCTCATGCTCGTCTACTTCAAAGACAAGGTGAATGCCGCGCCGGAAGAAGAGCTGGTACTACGAAAAATTGATATTCAACTTCCTCCTCCGCCACCGCCTCCTCCCCCAATCAGACCCAAAACTCAAGCTGAAAGCGTCGACTCGCCATCAATCAGTTTAACTTCACCCGGCTCACACGCACACATGAGTTATGCGAGTACACCGAAGCTGGATTACACCCAACTTGTCGAAGTGGAAGCCCCGGAATTTAATCTCGATGATATTGATTTTTCCAAAACCCTGAGCGCGGATTTTCCCATTCTGGAAGTTAAAAACCTTGATTCTGTTCCTCGACTCGTCTCTTATCAATTAAGCCGTTTTCCACCTGAGTTAGTTCGCAGAGGAATTCGTCGCGTCACAACGTCAGTCGAAATCATAATTGATCAGCAAGGGCGCGCTTACATAAAAAAGATTGTCGACCCGGTTTATCCGGAAATGAACACGATTATTCGCGCCTGGATTAAAAGTGCTCGCTTCACCAAACCCACCAAACATGGGCAGGCTGTGCAAGCGATTTACCTCTATCAAATCGTCTTTAACTATCGAGTTTAATATGGATTTTTATCGCAACACTTTCAAACTCCTGGTATTTTATGGACTGCTATTCAAGGCGATGTTCGCCTGCGCTTTTCTCGACGAGTTTGAACTCACGCTTGAACAACCGACATTTATCCTTCCGCAATTTACTGGCCCTTATCGCGAGCGCGAAGCAAGCATTGCCCCCGAAGAATATGAGATGGCGGAGGAGTTGCGTACCCTGCTCGAAAGTGACGATAAAAACCTGGTCCTGAACAGATTGGAAAGTTATTACGATATAGAACTGAGCCCCGCCATGCTGACCTTGAAAGCCCAGGTCTACTTTTCCATTAAAAAATTCGACCAAGCTGAGGAAACTTATTTAGCCGTTCTCGACAGAATGCCGCAACTTGTTCGTGTTCACAGTGATTTGGGGCAACTCTATTTATTAAAGAAAGATTTTAAAAAAGCACGGGAATATTTTGCCAATGCAGTTGCCTTTGGCGCGAACGAAGCCATGATTCACGGGCAACTTGCGTATTTGAATATGCAGGAATTCGGTCCTTTCAGCGCGATTACCGGGTATCAACAAGCCTTGGCGCTGGAACCCAATAATCGTAGCTGGCAACAAGGGTTACTGTCGGCATTAACGCGAGCAGAAATGTTTGATGCAGCGGAAGCCCTGGTGGGCGAACTCATCGAAAAGAACCGGAATGACAGCAATCTTTGGTTAATGAAAGCGGCGATCTCAATGCGCGCAAACAAGACGCAACACGCTTTAGCCAGTCTGGAAGTGGCAATTCACCTCGGTGAAGGCAGTCAAAATAATTTACGCAGTGCCGCACAACTGCATCTACAACAGGGCAGCTATCTCCGCGCAATTCAATTACTAAAAGACAGCCTTGAACTTGATGGTATTGGTATAGCAACCGTCAACGAATATATGTTCTGGCTATCTGAACTTGAACTTTGGCAGCAAGCGGACGATCTTCTCTCCCATGCAAGCTCCCGCCTTCCCTTAAGTTCCAGCGATGCAAAAAGTCAGTTTCATTGGCACCGCGCGCAAACCTTCAGTAAGCTCAAACAAAGCGAAAAAGCTTACCAACATTTTCAAACCGCGCTTGACCTTAACCCAAACAACGGGATGGCATTGCTTGATTTTGCACGCTTTCAAAAAGCGCAAGACAATATTGAACAAGCCGAATTATTGTTTATCCGTGCAGAAGCCCTGGATGGAAGCAAGAAGGACGCAATTCTCGGGCGAGCTGAACTGTACCTGAGTAGAAAAGATTTTGAATCTGCGTTAATTCAACTGCGCAATGCACATTTACGCTACCCTGAATTAGCGGCGTTAAAGGAAAACATCGAAATTGTCGAAAACATTATTCGTACACAAAAACTTAATCGGTAGTCGGGAGGACTTATGAAACCCATTGCATTTATATTCACGTTGATCTTTATGGTTATCGCCTTGATGGGCTGCGGCACGTCTAAAGTCAAACAAGCCAGCTGTAATGGCAATGACTGGCAAGCGCTTGGCAGGCAGGCCGCTCTGGATGCACAAAGTGTACGCGTCTTTGATCAATACATAGCAAGCTGCCCTTCCTTGAAAAATGAAGACAAAAAATTATTTATCGCGGGCTATCGTGACGGCCTCAAACAATTCTGTAGCTACGAAAATGGCTATAAAATCGCGGTGAAAGATAAGTCCGACCCAAATGTGTGCCCTTATGAGCTGCGTGCAGAATTCGAACGCGGTTATAAAGAAGGCTCTGCCGAACTCATGAATCAGAAGTACCTCAAGCAGAAATTAAAAGACCAATCCGAGGAACGCCGCATGCGTAATATCGACCAACTCGATCGAGACCAGAATCGCAGCAACTAAAAGAACAAACCCATAAATCAAATCCATCGTTCAAATTGCAGTGCTATAGAATAGACAGGGGTCCAAATTGGCACGGAGTCAACTTGACACTGTCTGTATATACAGTATTCTTTGGGCATGTCGCATGCCCAACTTTTCAGCCTGAGTAACTTCAGTTTTCTGCGCGCCGCCTCTCACCCCCATGAGCTGGTGGCGCAAGCACACGCCCTCGGTTACGAAGCCCTGGCACTCACTGACGAATGTTCGCTGGCCGGTATGGTTAAGGCCCATATCGCTGCGCGCGAGCTGGGCTTGAAACTTCTGGTTGGCAGCAGCTTTCGCTTAAGTAACGGCTTACATCTGGTGGCGCTGGCCCCCAATCGCCGGGCTTACGCGGAACTCAGCGGCTTTATTACCCTTGCCCGCCGCCGTGCTGATAAGGGCAGCTATGAAGCCCACTTCGACGATTTGCGTTTTCGTTTGCAGCGCTGCTTGTTACTTTGGCTGCCGCAGGCCGATTTTCAAACGCAACGCGATCTCATTAAAAACAGTGCCGCCGAACTCACCAAAGCCTTTAAAGGGCGGCTGTGGATTGCGCTGGATCGCCAGTTAAAAGGCGGGGAGAATGCCCTCTGGCGTTTTTGGCTCACCCTCGCCCAACAATTTGATATTCCTCTGGCGGCCTGCCCTCAGGTATTGATGCACAGCCGTGAACGTAAAGCCCTGCTGGATACCGTGATGGCCATTCACGACAACTGCGCGGTTGATCAACTCGCTTGCAAGCTCACCAGCAATGCTGAAGCCTATTTAAAAAGCCCTCAGGAATTAGCCGAGCTGTACCCGGAAAGTTTACTCCACGAAAGTCGCATGCTGGCTCGGCGTTGCACTTTCAGTATGGACGAGCTGCGTTATCAGTACCCGCGTGAATTGGTGCCCGGCAATTTAAGCCCTATACAACATTTACAAAACCTGGTGCAGGAAGGCGAAAAAATTCGTTGGCCGCAAGGCACACCTACCGAGGTGTCAGCCCTGATTAAAAAAGAACTGCAACTCATTGAAGAGATGCAGTATGAATATTTCTTTCTGACCGTACACGATATTGTGCGCTTCGCCCGCAGCCAAAATATTCTCTGCCAGGGGCGCGGTTCCGCAGCCAATTCGGTTGTGTGCTATTGCTTGATGATCACCGAAATTGCACCGGGGCAAATCAATGTATTGTTCGAACGCTTTATTTCCAGAGAGCGCGATGAGCCCCCGGATATTGATGTCGATTTTGAACATCAACGTCGCGAGGAAGTGATTCAATATATTTATAAAAAATATACACGCGAACGCGCAGCTCTGGCAGCAACGGTGATTACTTACCGCGCGCGTTCGGCCATTCGCGATGTCGGCAAGGCACTGGGCTTTGATCCGGATTTTATTGATCGCCTTGCAAAATCGCTCGCCTGGTGGGATCGCAGCCGTGACTTACAGGCCCGTATTGAAAGCCTGAATATTAACGCTGGTGAAAGCAGCAGGGAGAAACAGCGCATCCTGCATTTTTTTTCTCTGGTCGAACAAATTCTCGGTTTTCCTCGTCACCTGTCACAACACGTCGGCGGTTTTATTATTGCCCAGGACAAAGTCAGTGACCTTGTCCCCCTGGAAAATGCCAGCATGCCCGATCGCACGGTAATTCAATGGGACAAGGAAGACCTCGAAGCTATGAATCTATTAAAAGTGGATGTCCTTGCACTGGGTATGCTCAGCGCATTAAAAAAAGCCATTCACTACGTCAGTACCTACGACAACAAAATGCAGTCGCTTGCCGATGTGCCTCGCGAAGACAAAGCGACCTACGACATGTTGTGCGATGGCGATAGCCTCGGTGTTTTCCAGGTAGAAAGTCGCGCGCAAATGTCGATGTTGCCACGCCTGAAACCGCAGTGTTTTTACGACCTGGTCATTCAAATTGCCATAGTGCGCCCCGGCCCCATTCAAGGCGATATGGTGCACCCCTATTTGCGCCGCCGCGATGGCATCGAAGCCGTGCAGTATCAAAACGATGCCATTAAAAGTGTGTTGGCCCCCACACTCGGCGTACCCATTTTTCAGGAACAAGCCATTCGCCTCGCGATGGTTGCCGCAGGTTTTAGCGGTGGTGAAGCGGACCAATTACGCCGCGCAATGGCAAGCTGGGGCAAAAATGGCAATCTGCTGCAATTTGAGACAAAGTTTATTCAAGGCATGCTGGCAAATGGCTACGACGAAGATTTCGCACACCGTTTATTTGCGCAAGTGAAAGGCTTTGGTGGTTATGGTTTTCCTGAATCGCACTCGGCAAGTTTTGCACTGCTCTGTTACGCCTCATCCTGGTTTAAGTGTCATCACCCCGCCGCCTTTTATTGTGCGCTATTAAATAGCCAGCCGATGGGTTTCTATTCGCCCTCACAATTAATTCAGGATGCCCGCCGCCACAAGATCCCGGTGCTGCCCATTGATATCAATATCAGTGAATACGAAAACACACTCGAAAACGTTAAAAACTACTGGGGCATTCGTTTGGGTTTTATTCGTATTAAAGGTTTCGCCGAACACAAGGCGCAAACGATTGTGCAAGCGCGCAGCCGACCTTTTGTTTCCATTGATGAGTTGGCACAGCGCTGTGCACTCAGTTCAGCGGATTTACAACTGCTCGCGTCAGCCGATGCCTTGCATACGCTGAGCGGCAACCGTCACCAAGCGCGCTGGCAAACGGCAGCGGTTGCCGAGGCGCGGCCTTTATTCGAATGGGAAAAAGATCACACAGGGCTCACCACAGCAGCGCCTACCACCGAAAAAAATATCTGTACAGATTTTCAAACAACCGGCCACAGTTTACGTGTCCACCCCCTCGCATTATTACGCAACGAATGGCCGTTTTCCCGCTGCAAAAAACAAAGCCAGTTGGCCAGTATCGGCAATGGCCGCTTTGTGCGTGTTGCCGGTCTGGTGACCGGTCGGCAACGGCCGGGAACGGCCAAGGGCACCTTGTTTCTCACACTCGAAGATGAAACCGGCAATATCAATATTATTGTCTGGAAAAACACCCAGGCGCTCTTTCGGCAAGCGCTGCTCAGTGGCAAGCTGCTGATTATTAATGGCCGCCTGGAAACCCAGAGCGGCGTGATTCATATTATCGCTGGCCGCATTGAAGACCACTCCGAGCGCTTTGAACACTTTGCCCTGCAATCCCGTGATTTTCATTGAACAGGCATTCGCTCACACTGATCACACATTCAGTTCAGGCAACCCCAGCCCCCACCGGTCTGGCGCTTTTCGTAATTGTCTGAATTCAGCGGTATGATGTAATGCATTACATTGCTAGTGGGCAACGTCAAACTATTTGCATATTTGAAGGATCCGAACGTGCTAAGGTACGAATTATCCCGCTGCCCAAATCACAAAAATGTTAAAAGAGTTATCAATGAGCATAAAATCTATCCTTCTCGCCAGCCCCTTAATATTGGCCCTTGCAGCCTGCGGTGGTGGGGGCTCTGATACTAACGAGCCCGCCAATAGCGCAAGCAGTAGCGCCAGTAGCAGTGCGAGCAGCAGCTCAAGTTCAAGCACGTCGAGCACAAGCTCAGCGAGTACAAGTACTGGCAGCTCAAGCTCGTCGAGTTCCAGCTCATCGTCAAGCGCTTCCTCTTCTTCATCCACATCTTCTTCGAGTTCGAGCTCATCGGGCTCCACCACAGCAATTCCCAATGCCACAAGCACGGGTTGGCCTTACTGCCGTATCGCCGGTAGCGATCCCGATGGTGATGGCTGGGGCTGGGAAAACGGCTTTTCCTGCATCGTGTTCGAGTCTGCTGTCGATCCAGGCCCCGGTAATTTTGACTACTGTAAAGTCGGTTCTGCCGAACTTACCCTCTGCGATAACGACAATGGCAGTTGGAGTTTTGAAAGCAATGAAGTCTGCCTGTCTGTAAGCCTGTGCCCCGGCATGGGTGAGAACGGTGACCAAAGCCCGATGAACGAAAACCTGGTGAACCCCAACGCCGATACCAAGGCCGAAGTTGTGTATGACTATTTGCGAGGCATTTGGGGGCAAGCCATGCTCTCGGGGCAGCAGGATCTGACCTGGCGCGATAGCATTAACATGGCGGAGCGCGTATTCAATGACACCGGCAAATACCCGGCAATACTCGGTTACGACTATATGAATTACACCGGTTCGGGCGGGGAAGGGCTTGCACAAACAGAGGAAGCCATCGCCTGGTGGAATGCTGGCGGCCTGGTCACCTTTGCCTGGCATTGGCGCGACCCCTCCAATGTTACCGAAGCCTTTTACAGCGCGACCACAAGCAATAACCCCAAAACCGATTTTGTAATTCCCCTGAATACTGCAGGTGAACTGGATACCACGCATCCGCACTACGCCGGCATCATCGCCGATATCGATATCATTGCCGATGAATTACAAAAATTGGAAGACGAAGGCGTGCCTGTACTCTGGCGGCCACTGCATGAGGCCTCCGGTGGCTGGTTTTGGTGGGGGCAAACACGCAGCGACAGTTTCCCCGCTGCGTACGCTCAGGTTGTTATGTGGCGCGTGCTCTACGACCGCCTCACCAACGTTCATGGCCTGAATAATTTAATCTGGGTGTGGAATGGACAAAGTGCCGTCTGGTATCCCGGTGATGACTATGTCGATATTGTCAGCCAGGATATTTACGATGGTGCACAAAACTATGAATCGCAAGCCGCGACTTACAACGCCGTATTAAAGTACCCGCAACAAAGTAAGTTGGTGGCGCTGAGTGAAAACTCCAATATCCCCGACCCTGATGCCATGCAAGCGGATGGCGCGTGGTGGCTATATTTCGTAGTATGGAATGATAGCGATACCGCAGAAGGCCAAACACATGTTAATAATTTCTGGACAGGCGAGTACTACAATACCAATGCTCACAAAAACCATGTGTACAACCACGACCTGGTAATCACACGGGATGAGTTGCCAAGCTTCTAACTCAGATATTCAGGACACAAAAACTCGCGACTGGTTCGTTTACATCATTGTGACGGACCAGCCCAGTCTTTATACGGGAATCAGCACCGACCCCTCGCGCCGATTTCAGGAACATCTGGCCACCGCTGAAGGTAACAGCAAAGCCCGCGGAGCGAAATTTTTTCGTCGAGCCAAACCGCTGAAGATTGTCTATTCTGAAAAATTCGACAATCGCTCACAAGCCAGTCAGCGAGAAGCGCAAATCAAGGCGCTGAGTGCTGCACAAAAACAAAAGCTCATTAAAAACAGTTAACCCGAAGGCGTCAGAGCGTTACAATTCCCCCTCACTATTTTGAAGCCGTCAGGGATAGCCTCATGTTCAACGATTACTCTCTTACCTGGTGGGGCCTCGCCCTCATTCTCGCCACGCTAATTGCACAAAGTCTGATTGCCGCTTTTGTGAAAGCCAAACAACCTGGAGCCATTCCCGGTAAATACCCGGAAAGCAGTCACGAATCTTTTGTATTTCGTGCCAACCGTTGTATTGCCAACTCCATGGAAAACACCACGATTATGCTGGCAACCATCTTCGCAGCCTTGTTTATACAAGTCAGCGATACCTGGCTGGGCGTTTACACCATGACCTACGCGGTGGCACGCCTTTTCCACATGGTGCTCTACTACGCAATCGCAACTGAAAAAAATCCCAGCCCGCGCAGTTACTTTTACCTCATTGGCCTTATTTGTAACATTGCGCTTTTAGTCTTAATCGTCACAACGCTTTTGAAATAAAGCCCGGTATTAAAAACTGAAATAAGGATATCTTATGCAACAACTTGATGAAAATCTGGAAACCATCAAGCAAGCCCCCAGCTCAGCGGGCACCATTGAATTAATCGTTCGTCGACCACAAACCGGTGAACGTGAAATTCTGGAGGAAGCACAACTCGATACTGCGGAAGGTCTGGTCGGTGACAACTGGAAAGCACGCGGCTATAAAAAAGGCGAAGCGAATACCGACATGCAAATTAATATTATGAATGTGCGAGCCACCGCTGCTATTGAAAAAGACCAGACCCGCTGGCCTCTTGCCGGTGACCAATTCTATGTCGATTTCGACATCAGCAAGCATAATCTACCACCCGGCACCCGCATCCAACTCGGAGAAGCACAACTCGAAGTCACGGCAGAACCACACCTGGGCTGTAAAAAATTTTCCGAACGTTTCGGACAGGATGCCACGCTTTGGGTGAACTCCGATGAAGGAAAAGCATTGAATCTACGCGGCATCAATGCCAAAGTGATTCAAAACGGCAAGGTCTGTGTTGGCGATAAAATTGTCAAAATGTAATGACCGCAACCATCACTGAGCTGGAAACACCACGACTGCGCTTGCGGCAATGGCTCGCGAAAGATTATGCAGCCTACGCCGCAATGTGCGCCGACGAAGACGTGATGCGCTATTTCCCGAGGCCCCTCACGCGCAGTGAAAGCAATAGCAAAATTCAGAAAATGCAAAAGCTGATTAAGGAAAATGGCTGGGGATTCTGGGCCGTTGAATTAAAAGAAAGCGGTGAGTTAATCGGCCTAACGGGCTTGAATAAACCTCGCGACTTGCCCTTTCTTAAAGGCATCGAAGTCGGCTGGCAATATAAAGTGAGTGCCTGGGGCCAAGGTTATGCCACGGAAGCCGCAAAATATGCCCTCGAATTTGGCTTTGACTCTCTCGCACTCAAAAACATCATTGCCTTTACTGCGGAAATTAACCAACCTTCGCGAGCAGTGATGCAGCGCCTCGGTATGCAAAAAACGGCAAAAGACTTTGCACATCCTGGTGTTCCGGATGGCAACCCCCTGAAGCAACATGTGCTCTACACAATTTCGAACGAAGACTGGCTACAACAGAAAAACTAAACGCCTCGAAAGCCAGCCTCGCTATTCAGATAATAGGACTCTCCCTATTCGATCACATAACGCCACAGTCCAGCAGAACCGTGTACCGAATAAAGAACGTTGTGGACAGGATCGTATTCTATTTTAAATGACCCGCGGCACATTATCGGACCGCATATTTCATCGGGTAAGTTTGTCCAGTCAAAGAAGTCCGGTTTTTCTGTTTCATTTTCAAAAGCCGCTTCCGGAATAGTCCAATTGGGCTGGCGCACATTCTGGCGACCAAAACTCCCGAGGAGTTTGCCATCAAAATAACCCAACATCGTTAATGCCGGCGACTGAAATTCTTCCATTGGGGTACCGTCATGCAAGGCAAAGGGAGGATCTTCCGCCGGCGCAGCAGCGCTACGATAAACATTGTTATATCCTGGCAAATACAAGTTTCCGTTTGCGATCACATGCCCGCCGTTGTAACTTCCATAAATAATGTCATCACTCATTTGTATCCAGGTTTCGCCCAGATCAAGAGTCAACCAAATACCAACCGTTGCTGACACCAGATAACTATTTGAACCGAGCACAGCAATGTTTGCACCTTCCTGCCAGCCGTATTGATCGCCATCCGAACTGTATAATTCAGGGCCATTAAACATGGTCCACGTTGTGCCACCATCCAATGAACGCGAGAAACACCAGGCCACGTGAGGCGGCGGACAGTCATCATGCCAGGTAATCGCAATGTGGTCGCCATTTTCCGGGTGAATGCCAATTGCTTGAACAAAGTTTAAATTGCCGTCCGGGTCTGCTCGCAGAGGGGTCCAATATTCGCCATGGTCAATTGATTTATACAAGGTATTGTCGGGACCATAGCCATTCGCCACATACAAAATATTCGGGCGTTGCTTGTCAATTTGCATCGACCACAGGACGCCCCGACTAATATTACCCTCAGGCGTACCCATTTCGTCATCGTGGGCACGCACAAAAGTTGCGCCACAATCGCTGGAGCGCAATACGCCGGAATTTACGTCCGGGCAGTCTTCACCTTCAGGACATGCTCCTCCACTGGTACGATTAGACCCGCTGGCATAGACCGATCCGTCTATTGGGTTAACAACAACAGCACTCACTTCAATATTCACTGGATCCGCCAATACAGGTGGTGTAATGTTGACCCATTTTCCCACTTCCTCATCCAGACCAGAGCAATCGACAGGTGGTGCAGAAGAGACTTCTATACCGGTTCTAACAGTGAAAAAAGCAAACGCTGCGTCGTTAATGTAAAGGGTCACTGTCAATTCTGTGCTGTATTGCTCAGGCGCGGTTAAGCGTACCATCAGAGAATCCCCGGCGACCACTTCAGAAGGCTGATCGGTAAAATTAATCCCATCAAAGGAATAACTTCCGTTGTCTATTGAAAGAGTCACCGCCGTATCGAAGCCCTGAAATTCGACAACATTCGATGTGACTTGCTGACCGGGTGTAATATTTATTCGATCAATGAAAGTCACATTATCTGGCTGATTATCCTCGTCCCCGCCTGACATTCCACTGCTGCTGGCACTGGACGAAGTACTTGAACTGGAGGAAGAACTCGAACTCGACGAAGTACTTGAACTTGAAGAAGTACTTGAACTTGTGGACGTGCTTGAATTTGATTCGAGCTCATCCTTATCCGAGCCTGAACAAGCTATACAGAGCGACAGAAAGAAAACGATAATAGACCATTCAAATACAGAGCGAACCTTGATATTTTTCATTGCATACCTCTACACCTTAAACATTCCACATTGCACATGACACATTATTGATGGGTCCGCCCTCCTCGGAGTGCAGGGTCATTCACCATCGTTTCTAAAGAAGACCTGAAAACAGAAGAACCTGAATATAACTTTCTTCTGATCTTAAGGAGGACTGCAATTTTTTTCTTGAGGTATTTTCAACAAATGTGAAGCTATACGCCCTAATTAGCCGGCGCCTACCAAAATTTTGGTAGAGCATTGCTCTCAGAATTGAGATCTGTGTTGTCGCTCGTGAATATCGCGAGAAATTATTATTGTTTTTCCGAGTTTAATGAAACGTGCTTGTAGTGCACATGCGCGATTGGGCTCTGAACCCAGTTGCGAACTTCAGGGTGAACAAGGTTAACCGCTTGCGGATAGAATAGAGGGATGACTGGCATTTCTTCAGCGAGAATCTTGTTCGCCTCTTCAAACAAATTTAAACGCTTCTCCTTTTCCTGAGTGCGTTTAAGCGCATCCATTAGCGCATCGTATTCGGCGTGATGCCAGCCCGTGTAGTTATTACCGGAAAAAGAATACATCAATTCAAAAAAATTACTCGGCTCCAGATAGTCGGCATACCAGATTCCACTTACCATCATAAAATCATGGGCGCTGCGCGTTGCAAAATAGGCCTTTAATTCCTGATTGCGGATCTCAACATCAATATTTAAATTGTTTTTCCACATTTGCTGAAGTGCGACTGCTAAATTTATACTGATACGACTCGACACTACCAATAAATCAATTTTCGGAAACCCTTCTCCATTGGCATAGCCCGCTTCTGCCAGCAGGCTCTGCGACAGTTCAATATCGTAAGAAAAATGTTTTTGCGGCTGGTAGTTATTTTCCAGCGGCGGCACCAGCGACCAGGCAGGCTCCTGCCCCGCTTTCATCACGCGCTTAACCAGGGTTTCACGGTCAACGGACAGTGCAAGGGCACGTCGCACTCTGACATCATTAAAAGGGGCAATGCGTGTATTAAAGCGATAAAACTCTGAAGCATAGACTGGCGAGATCTTTACCAACTCAGGCTTGTTCGCGCGATAGTATGCCAACTTCTCTATCGCCAGGGTGGGTGTATACGTGATGTGCACCTGTCCGCTGCGAAAAGCCAACTCCTCAACTAATTTATCCGGAATGCTGTGAAAGACCATGCCTTTCAATTTAACCGTCTCGGCATCCCAATAATGGGGGTTCGCTTGCACTTCTACCTTTTGGTCTGGCAACCAGGTTTTCATTGTGAAAGCGCCATTGCCAACAAAATTCTCGGCCAGCGTCCAAAGAGACAAGCGCGGATCAGCCGCTTTGTGTTTCTCAATCGTCGGTGGGTGTAAGGGATAAAAACTGAAGTGATCCAGGAGCGAAAGAAAATAGGGTGTCGGTGCAGCGAGTTCAACATCCAGTAAACTTTCACCGACGGCACGCACGCCGACCTTATGAAACTCAATCAAGCCCTTATTAAAGGCTTCAGCATTTTTAATGTAAAAGAAAAGGTAGGAAAAGGTCAGCGCGTTGTCTACATCGAGCATACGCTTCCAGGAATAAATAAAATCGTCTGCGACCAGTTTCTCGCCATTGCTCCAGCGAACATCGTCGCGGAGGTAAAATCGATAATGCAAGCCATCTTCCGAGACTTCCCAGCGTTCAGCCACGGCGGGCTCGATTTTCAGGCTTTGTGGATGAACACTGACGAGCCCCTCAAATAGCGCATTGATAATATTCCCTTCTGCGATGCCCGTCGCAACTTGCGGGTCCAGAGTCCGGGCGTCGTCACCGTTAGCGATATGCAAAATACCTTCGCGCGTGCCCCGCTCTCTTTGGCTTTCCTGTTTACTGCCACAGGAAGTGAACATCAACAAACATAAACCAACAAAAAAAATCAGGGTAAGGCGAGCAAACGCTGGCAGTTTCACAGCTAAACTTAAACCTGGATCAAAGCAATTCAATTTATTCAAAATTCGACCATACTGCCAATTCGTTTCCACCTGGCTCTTTAAACTGAAAACGCCTCCCACCGGGGAAGGAAAAAATCGGTTTCACAATCACGCCGCCAAAGCGCTCCACTTTCCCTTGCGTGCTTTCGAGGTTCTCACTGTAAAACACCAGCAAGGCACTCCCGTGGCTTGCATCCGGGATGCCGCCTTGATCCTCACAGCGATAAAAACCCCCTTCAAGGCCTGCCTGACTAAAAGCACTGTAATCTGGCCCATAGTCCGTGAACACCCAGGAAAATACCTTTTCGAAGAACGCTTTACTTGCCGATAAATTCCTGGAAGCAAATTCCACATAGTCCAATTTTTCATGCTGTGCTGTTCGTGGCTTTTCTGACATGACTATTTTACTACCCTGATTTTCCTGGTTGCTTTTACTTACTTAACTGTTATCACTTTCCTGAAACATCAACTTTTTTACCTGCCTGCGCTAAAAAATCCAATACGCTATCCATAACTCCATTAACCGCAGAATAATATTCTACAGGCGCCATGCATAATTGGCTTTCACTTTGTATAAAGGGCGCGACCACCAATTCATCGCGGCAGTTCTCTATGATTGATTGTGCGGAATCCACTGTGGTTTCCAAATGAAATTGCAGCGCTAACACATGATCCTGATATTGAAAGGCCTGATTGACGCAAGCCAAGCTGGACGCAAGCCGCTGAGCCCCTTCCGGGAGATCAAAGGTTTCTCCATGCCAATGAAAGACTTTTTGTTGTGTGGGAAAAGAAAAAAATGTATCCGGTAAGGCTTCTGCGTGAATGTCGAACCAGCCTATCTCTTTTTCCTTATTGGGATAAACCCTAGCACCTAGCGCTGATGCGATTATCTGTGCACCCAGGCAAATTCCCAACACCGGGATGCCGGTGTCAATGGCCTGCTTAACGAATTGTTTTTCTTCAACAAGCCAAGGGTACACCTCCTCATCGTTAACACTCATTGGGCCGCCCATAACGATAAGAAAATCGACATCTTCTAACGCAGGCAAATGCGCATACTCATAAAATGGCGTACAAACGGCTTCATAAGCCCTGCGATCTATCCAATCTGCAATGCTTCCCAGCCCCTCAAACGCTACGTGCTGAAAATAGTGCACACGCATTTCTATCAACCCCCTTTAAAGAATTTATTATGAAAGAATTTATTATGCCATCTCTCAAACTAACTAAAATCAGTTTAAGCTTACCGGTGACCTTTTAATCTGGACGCAGGTTACGAAAGCAGAGCCTCAGTCATTCTCTCACGCCAATCCTCTTCTAAGGCTGCTTTGCCCCAGACTTGCATCGCATCAAGCCCCAAGGGCGTAGAGACCAGGAGGAATAATTTTTATTGGCAATATGAAGTTCGTACATTTACCCTTTTCCTAACAAAGGTTTACTATCCCAACCATAACCTTTGTAGCGTTTTTACTGTAAACTCGGAGAAAAGAATCATACCCGGTTTTTGCATACTATGCTTTTCTTTCCTTATTCCGTCATTGCCAGACTAAATGGTATCCCGTTTTTTACCTTTGTCATCGCGTGCTTGTGCTTTCTAATCTTTTTCTTACAAGTTTATAGCGAAAAAACTCACAACTGGGCCCTTGAGAATTATTGTGAAAACGAGATTTCTCCTCAGGCAGCGCCGGTATTCAAGGAACATGGCCAATCTGCTGAATTATATTGTCATGTTTTCTTCCTAAGCGTCGAAAACGCCGCTACGCCACAACTTGGATTAGATCAATTTAGCGAGGAAAATGCACTCAACGAAACTCAAAAACAGGTTTTGCTAGAAGAATACGCTCGCTACCAGGCAATCGTCCCTAAATCAATGACACGCGAGTTGTATTTTGATCCAAACTCACCAAAGTGGTATACCTATTTTACAGCAAGCCTATTACATGCAGATATACTTCACCTTGCTTTCAACCTCATCTTCTTTTTTGCCTTTGCAATTGCTGCAGAACAAATTCTCGGAAATTTTTCTTTTTTGCTAATGGCTGCCGTTTGCAGTGTGTTTACAAAAATTGCTTATCAATATGGCTTTCTCGTGCCACCTGGAGAGGTCCCTACAATTGGACTCTCAGGTTTTGTCACTTGCACCATGGCCTTTGTGAGTATTATTTACCCGAACAAATGGGTATCCGTTTTCTACCTGATCGTTTTATTTGCGGGAAGAATCCGTATCCCTTTATTAATCGTTGCCAGTTTTTATGTGGGTTCAGATATCTATGGAATAGCGTTTCTTAAAGGTGAGTCTCGTATAAACTATGTTTCGCATTTGAGTGGTGCCGCTACGGGTACAGCGTTTGCTATTGTTTATCTGGTAATAAAAGCCACGCTGAAACGTATTAGACCAACTTCAGATCCTTCTGACTGACGAGACTATCTGCCACAAATTACCTACCACAAATTACCTACTACAAATCATCGAGAAGCCAGTTACAGACCAACTGGAATCGGGGCTTTCCCGATTCCAGTTTGCGCTACTGCAACCGCAGGCGATTAAAACGACCAGGTTAAACCCGTATAGAAATAGGCTCCATTAAAGCCGAAGGGAGCAGAACGCCTTGAATATTGGAATACTCCTTCTGTTTCAACAATAATATTACCCTCAGGATCAAGTATGGTTCCCGCACGGCTTTGACCCACTTCATTTTTATCGGGTACTTCGTCAAAAATATTGTTGCCTCCGATATTCCAATCAAGGTTGTCTGTCAGATGCCAGATAAATTGCAGGTCAGCGAGGGTTTTGGCGCTAAAGGTTTGACGCTCACCATCTAATACGGTGTATTCACCATAACGATTCAGGCTAAAGGTAATTTCAAAGGCATCCAATTCATACTGCGTTGTAAAATTAATGCGATCTTTCGGTTGCCATTCTTCGAGAATGCTTTGATCCTGCTCAGTAAATATCAAATCCTGTATACCCGGCACGGACGACAAACTCTCAGGCGACTTGATATTATCGACTTCCGTTTCAGTAAAGTTTGCCGCGAGTGTGAAATCCAGGGAGGCGCCGTTATCCAGTTCGTTTTCATTAGTAATAACAAGGTCAACACCCTGGGTGTTGGTATCCGCTGCGTTAAGGAAGAACTGTGCCGCAGCAACGCCGTTCGTTTGAAAAGCCTGATCGACTGAAGGTACCACGCCACCGGTTTCGGTGATACGGCCACTGATTACTATACGATCTTCAATATCGATATTGTAAAAATCTGCGGTAATCGTCCAATCATCATTCGGTTCGAAAATCATACCAATACTGCTGTTCACTGATGTTTCTTCCTTCAGCGTCGGAATGCCGAGAGCTTGCGCAATATTGCTATCGTTTCGAAAAGTCCCTACCTCCTCTGCTTCGCCACTGCTATTAAATTGCGTGCTAACATTATTGAAGTACAACTGCTGCATAGACGGTGCACGGAAACCGGTACTGACGGCGCCACGCAAAGTAAACACATCATTGGGTCGGAAACTGAAAGACCCTTTTACATTCGCGGTGTTACCAAAATCGCTGTAATCTTCAAAGCGCGCGGCAGCGCTAAGCATAAGTGCATCGCTCATTTCAAATTCGCTATCCACATAGAGATACCAGGCGTTGCGACTTTCATCCACTTCGTTCGACGGCTTAAAACCGGGAAAGACCTGAATGCCTCCCGCCGCATCATTAATACCGATTGGATCACCATTTACATCGGTATCATAATCTTCATACGATACCTCTTCGCCCGCATCAATTGAATAGCCATCACGTTTGTAACCCACGCCCCAGGCGAGAAGGCCCCAATCAGTATCCCTGGCAGCACTTAAATCCAGGGTCGTTAAGGTCAGGCCCAACTCACCGGCAAATGCCGATGTCGGACTGTCTCCTTCAGCCGAAACCAGGGAAGCGTTAACCGAATTGCTGATATTAAATGCAAAATCGTTCATACCCTGCGTCAATCCAAGGTCCCAGGTCCAATCTCCCATTTCGCCGGCGAGCCCCGCGCCAATAGAAAAATCTTCAATATCGGTATTGATCAAAGGCAAATAACCATCTGGATAAAATGCTTCGCCACCGTTTACCGGGTTGCCGAAGGCATCCTCAACCGGGTTGCGATCAGCCTGATTTGCGCGGCGATAAAATCCGCCCGAGGTATTTTCACGGCTTGTCCAGGTGAGAAAGGAATAAACTTGCATATCGGTTCCGATATCATTCCCATAATTCATAACAATGCTTTGCTGTGTTGAATCAGCATCACCGATGCGAAAATTTTGCCGATTGAATGATGCTTCACGAGGGTCTGTCGCAGTCACGGTGCCATCGCCATTATCGGTGCAGGGCGTGGTGTATTGGCAAACGCCCGTTAATCCCGCTCGATTTGTCCGTCCTCGATCTCGATATTCAGCCGATAAATTAAAATAACCATCCCCAACCTCAAAACCCTTGTTGGCGCTCAGCACGAAAGTTTGACCATCGCCTTCGGTGTATTCACCGATGGAGCCATGTACACTGCCCTGCTGATCATCGTCTTTAAGAACAATATTAATAACACCGGCAATCGCATCCGATCCGTACTGTGCCGCCGCGCCGTCTCGCAAAACCTCAATGCGCTTTATCGACGCAACCGGAATAGCATTCATATCTGTGCCCGCAGTGCCACGCCCCACTGAGGTGTTCACGTGAATCAAAGCGGAATTGTGACGGCGCTTGCCATTCACCAATACCAGCGTTTGATCTGGCCCGAGGCCTCGCAAGGTTGCCGGTCTTAATGCATCTGTACCATCACTGATGGTTGAACTGGAAAAATTAAATGAGGGCGCGAGGGATTGCAGCATGCGACCGACTTCGGTTGCCCCCGTTGAAGCCATATCATCAGCATTGATTAGATCAACTGGCACAGGCGAATCATTCAGGGTTCGGCCTGTTTTCGAGCGTGTGCCCAGGGAAATGGTCTCTTCCAGTATCACTTGCTCACCTTGAGCAACACTGTGATGACTTGTGAGAGCCGCTATTGTGGCGAGAGTAACCGATGTCGCGAGCAAAGATTTTCTGAACATATTCATCCCCTTGTTAGAAATGAGAGATTTAAGATGAGAGCGATAACATGAACGCGTGTTCATGAACTGTTTTTCTCGAAGTGTTCTAAATAAATTGCTTGTAGTCGTTGTGTTCCTGCCAGACAACCCCAGAACTGCTTCTGATCAGCAGAATGGAAAAAAGTCCGCCTTGTATTTTGTGTTGCTGGTGTCCCCCTGCACTGCATACTTAAACAGACCTTCGTGGTGCAGTATATAAATTGCCTCACTCGGCACAATCGCAATAAAGCATTGAGCGCCAGCAATTTCTCTGTTCGCGTGTATTTAGCCCTTATTGCTTATTTAACGCACATTTAGAATTATTTAAGCACCTCACATTGCGGCCGATAGCTATTGGAAAGAATGGCTATTTGTGATTATATTTAACGCTGATGGCGCAGAAATTAGTGCACCAAAGGAGGAACGCATGCTTCTACGTTCTGGCCCTACCTTTGAATTGGCGCTTGCAGACTACTTTCGTGAGCGACTGACTGAATATGGGAGCACCCTAAACCCCGCTCCCCAGGAAGATACCCTGTGGTATCTCGGCGACTTGCTCGCGCGTTTTGGTCATAGTGATCAAGTATTTTGCTATGAAGACGGCGCCCTGACCCTTCGACCTCTTGCCTTACTCTACAAAGACGCGCGAGAAACCGCGCAAAAACGTGAACGCTGCTTGCTATTGCGGCAACTTGGTGACCTTGCCCTTTTCATCGGGGCGTTATTTCCTGAAAATTACGCCCGCAAGGGCATTAAAAAAGATTACTTTGTCGGGATGGGCGGCGGCGCTTATGACTATTTGGCTGAGAACTCGCGGACGCATGGTCATGTGTTCTCTGAGCTCTCTGCCATGTTTGCACGATTGCTGGACCTGGTTGCCAAGGTTTGCAGCAAAAAAAATCACTTCAGCGCAGGCGACATTCTCGGCCTCTACCAGCGCTACCAAGCCACAGGCGACCCCTACGCTGCGCAACAACTCCAAATGCTCGGCATTGCCTTACCCGGCAAGCATATGCACTAAACTCTCTGCATTCATTATGGACAGACAAGGTGACCTTCACCTTGTCTTCGACATTTATATGGAATGATTTGCTGTTACACAACCTGACGATTCTCGCTGGAGAAAAATAATGGATAAAAAGCGCCGCGCACTTCTCAATGGTCTCGGCTTGTCACTCGCAAGCCTCCCCTTTACCTCATCCCTCTCCCTTGCAGAACACCACGCAAAATACAAGGGAAAAAAATTGGGCATAGCCCTGGTTGGGCTTGGGCGCTATGCTAATCGTATTGCCGATGGCTTGGTCAACTCACAATTCTGGAACTTAAACGGCATTGTTACGGGTAGTCCGGAGAAAATTCCCGCCTGGAAGGAAAAATGGAAACTCAAAGACAGCAATATCTTTAATTACGATAATTACGACCAACTTATTAACGCAAAAGATATTGATGTTGTTTATATATGTTTGCCCAATAGTATGCACGCAGACTTTACTATTCGTGCAGCCAAAGCGGGTAAGCACGTTATCTGCGAGAAACCCATGGCGGTTAGCGTCAAGGAAGCGGAAGATATGATTGCCGCCTGCGACAGGGCAGGCGTTAAACTCGCAATTGGTTACCGATTACATTTCAATCCTTACCATCAAAAAATTATTGAATGGAGCCAACAAAAAACCTTTGGCAATATTGGATATGTCGATGGTGTGTTTTCCATTAATGTTGGCCCAGCCGGGCAATGGCGCCTCGATAAAAAATTAGCGGGCGGTGGTTCGCTCATGGACGTGGGTATTTACTGCGTCCAGGCCGCTCGCTATGCAACTCAGGAAGAACCGCTTTCAGTCACTGCGCAATTTGGCCCTATTACTGACAGAGAGAAGTTCAAGGAAGTAGAAAATGGTATTTCCTGGCAATTAAAGTTTCCGAGTGGAGCCTATTCCACTGGATATTCGGCCTATCAAAACTATATTGATACTCTTACTGTTGGCACGGAACAGAAGACCTTTAGCCTATCACCCGCCTATTCCTATGGCCCGCTGAAGAGCAGTGTTTTTGGTGGGGATAATTCGGGCTTTAGTTTTCCCTTTAAGCATCATCAACAAACACAAATGGAGGCGATGGGCCCACTGTTCTTGAGTAAAGACCCTTTACCTGACCATATTTCCGGCCTTGAGGGTTTAAAAGATATGAAAATATTAATGGCAATTTACAAAGCAGCGAGAAATGGCAAGCCGGTTAAAATTTAAGCGCTCTTACGGCTTTTCCCAGGAACTTCGTTGACTAAACTCAACTCGCCGTATTCTAATTTGTAAAGTTCGTCTGCGCAGTGAAAATAGCGATCATCGTGACTTATTACCACGCAGCATTTGCCCGCTGCACGCAACTCTGGCAATAGTTTCATATAAAAATATTCGCGAAAAAAGGGATCTTGATCTGCTGCCCATTCATCGAACAAAAGAATGGGCCTTTCGGACATTAAAGCATAGAGCAGGGCCAGCCTTTTTTTCTGGCCTTGCGAAAGTGCTTGAACATCTGTTTCACCCTGGCTGAAATCAATTTTGTGGTCCAAGGCCAATTGCCGGCAAAAATTCATCAACATCTGCTCTTTTCCAAGATGCATATGCATGCTGGATGTTTCCTTGAATAGCTGAAAATCAGGAAAAATTGCGTAAAAATAGGATCGTATGCTTGCTAATTGACTTTGATTGAGCTCCTTTCCATTGAGTTCAATCGAGCCTGATTGGGCAACATACAGGGCACACAAGAGTTTAGCGAGCGTGGATTTACCCGCACCATTGCCGCCAGTAATAAATAATATTCTCCCAGGACCAAGAGTAAGATCAACAGGCCCTAACTGAAAGCTTTTTTCACCGTCCGCTTTTGGATCAGAATAATAATAACTCACTCCCTTATAGCGCAGCTGCTTGAAACCCAAGCTGGCAGACTCTTCTTCAAATGCGCTCCCCTCTTTCACGTCAAGCTCGCTTACAAGACCATCGCTCAATTGATTGACGCGACTAATTGCGACATTACCTTTAGCGATAACTGGAACGGCCTGGAACAACTCATTCAGTGGCCCCTGAAGATAAAGTAAGGTAATAGTTATACCTATGGCTGCGGTGAGGTCAATTCGACTTATCGAATATGGTACAAATATCACGTAGGCGATAACCAGAAAAAATACCGCAAGATTCAAGTTATAATACGCTGCATGCCGCTTGCCGATTGTTAGCCCCAGACTTTCAGCTTTTTTACACACCGGAATAAAGACCTGAGAAACAAAATACTGACTGAATTTGTTATCCAACTTTAATTCCTTGATACCGTGAAATATTCCTTGATAACAATAGTGTAGTTGGTCTGAATTAGAACGCAGCCTTGAAAAATACCGCACGAGGACTTTGGATGACCAGTGTGAAATAAACGCAAGCACTGCAACAAAAAAAATCAATATAAAAATAAATTGCCATGCGAGATAAGACATATAAGCCAAACCCGCTAGTAAACAGCCGACACAAATAATCGCATTCGGGATCATACTAATTGCTGAATTAATTGAGCTTATATCCCCGGTCACCGTCGCATATAAACGATTACCTCCCAGAGACTCTAATTTCTTTAGCCCGGTTCTAATAACCCGATTTATCACCATTATTGTCATATTTCGAGTAACCTGCACCCCCAGGCGAGTGACAACAACATGGGCCCAATACGCACTAATACTCGACACCCCAATCAGAACCACAAACAAGAGCAACTGCATACTATCTGCTGCATCCAGCTTTCTCGAAAGAAAACTGGTAATCATATGAATCAAGGCTATAGATGTCAGCGCACTCAAACACGCACTAACTAGCGCAAGCCCCATGGTTAAACGGGAGCGTTTAATTAGTACCTTTATCATATTCATTGCTCAAGACTCTTTTTTCTCATTCGCAATAAAACCTCAAACTAGCGTGAGGCATTCGTATTAACTCGATTTCTCGGGCATCATTCGTATGGGTAATTTCGGCATTTTTTTCTTTGCACTAATACTTTTCAGCGTCTGCTCTATCACATCGCAAACACGAATATCCGCATTACAGTTCGACTCCTTGAAGAGCTGCGCAAGATTTCGAGCCCGGGACAATAATAAGCGGTTAGTTATAAACCTATCTAATGCTTCACTGATCTGCATAAGACTAAACCGTGCATTTTCAATTTTCATCGCGACGCCCAGGCGTTTTGCTCGAAAACAAACTCCGGCTTGGTCAACACCTGCTTCCCACAACAACATCGGTAAGCCATACATCAGACATTTATTGACGGTTCCATGTCCCGCAGGCCCCAGATAATACTGACAGTGAGGCATTACCTGTGAGTGCGGCAAGGGCGGCTCAATGAATACTTCACCCGCACGCGCTAGCTGCCGGTATTTTTGCGCGTGTGGGTGTGTTATCAACAAACGCAAAGGTTTTCCGGAAATTGACTTGATTAAATTCTGTAGCTGCCAACTATCATCTTCGCCTTCTGCCGTACTCGGGCTATAAAGCACCCAGGGAGCCCCTTGAGTGTGAAGATAATCCGGGACGGTACAATTTTTTTCCCAATACAAAAAACCACTTATGTGATGGCGACGAGGCAATACGCTTGGCTGCAAATCAAAATACGGATTAGTCGTGTGGATTACCAGGTCGGCGGCGGCGAGCCGATCTGGATAGTAAGCCGCGATTGCCGGAGCTGCATATCGATTGAAATCCTCAGTGATCGTGCGCTTGGCTCCGGCCCCAAAGTAAAATGCAGGATTGATAAAACACCAGGGAATAGAAAAACAGGCAGCCATTCGTTCAGCAAGCGCAACGCATGAGAAACAAGTGATCAACATATTCGGCTGGAAATCCTCGATAAGCCTCTTCACTTTCACGCTCACGGAATCTGCCCAATTTTCCAGGAAGTCGGGCCGCAGGTGTAATGTCTTGTCCTTTCTGCACTGATGACGCCATCTTTCATAAAAACGAGAAAAGTAACAGGCCGGTTCTACCTTTTCGTTTTCATCAAATTGACAAATATCGACAAGAGTTTCTTCGGCATAAAACAACACGCGATGGCCACGCTCCACTAATGCCTTTGCAATTGCGACCACCGGCGGCCACGTACCGCCTGAGTCCTGAGTACACATCACCAAGAATCGCATTGTCGTCTTACACGGCCGTCTCTTTCTGCAACAGACGCTTTTGCTCAATCACTATGCCATAGGGAGTATTTAGCAATCGTTCCATTTTTTCATTCATTTGCTGCCGCCAAACTTTTTTGTCTCGAGTTTGTCGCGCTTTGTGTAAATCCGATATTGCAGATTCAAAAAGAACACGCGGGCAGTCTGGATCGAGCCGTTCCGCTTCGGCAATATACTGGTAATAGCGCTCTGAGTGCTCCGATAGTTTTTCCAGTGAATGTGTTGTTTGCAAGCGAAGCGATTCAACTTGTGCCTGAATGAGAAAGTAATCCGCCTGACAGCAGGGCTCCCCCTTTATACATTGCGCAAGGTAAGAAATATTCGCCAAGTCAGCCATAATTGATACCTTTTTTCTGGAAAGTGAAATTTGTAGATACCGCAACCACATAAGGCACCATGCGACTTTTTCTTCAATCGACAAGCTGTCAGTTGGGACTTTATAAAATACCGCCCTGATTTTTTCAAAACTCTCTGACAGTTGTTTACTGATCATTGATTTAATAATCTCGTTTTCGATCAAATTGGGATCAGGTACCAATTCTGCATCGTGATACCAAACATCCCTCGAATCCAGGAATTCACTCAACGCATCGAATTGCTGCAAGCCACTTGAGCACCGCCGAAGTTCGGCCAGAGCAGAAAAAAGTAATTCTTCTGCCAAACCAGCGGAAACTTTCGTGATAGCATGGTAAGCCTCAATATATTCGGCACTGTATTTTTCTGTGTCAGATAAAAACACTCCTGCTTGCGCCTGACTGCATATAGCAAATCGGTAATCAGAAAGTTTTTCCTCTGCCGGTATTCGCGATTTCTTATATTCAAAGTCATCCAGGCTACCGTTTAATTGTTCCTCCATGTACATGGCCAGGCCTTCATCCAAAAAACGGTTACCCGTTTCACAAAGTGCATGGGTAAGCTCATGGGTTAAGGCATTTTCAATTTTACTCGTCGCACTAATATAGACATGACGCAAACCCTTAATTTCTGCGCTGCAAAAATCTATCTGCCCTACGCCCAATTCCACTACCATAAGGTTTTCAGTGTTGGCATAGGCGTTTTTGAAATACGGGTGAACGGTTATTTTTTTCAGCAAGTTCAATACAACTCGAATTGGTGAAGGCGGGCCATTATTAGCATCTAATACGGCTTTATTCATAACAACCACACACCTGTTATCGAAAGACTCCAGCAAATAGTTCCCACTCGCTACTGCCCGTAACAAAATGGAAAGCGATGCATTCGAATTCAAAGATAAATAGAAACTCTCTTCTTCCGAAATTGACGTTGAAACCGCGCGATTCAATTCACTTAAAAAGCGATGTTGAATTTCTGTCAAACCTCTCATTCACCACGCTCAGTTTTTTCTTTAGGATGACCCAGAAGTACACAATGAACAGCACTCTCAGCGACACCGTCGATGCCTATCAATTCATTCACTTCGTCATCATAATAAGACGACCAAGCCAGCGAACCCAAGCCCATCGCAGCCGCTGTTAAACACAGGTTTTGCGCCATGTGCCCTGCTTCCATCAAAGTAAAACGATAACCCCGGGATTGATACTTCGCCGTCGAACGCATAAAAACGCCCGCGAAAACAACAATCAGAGCGGTATCAGCCGTACCATCCTTCAACATGAACATGTCGTGCACATCGTCGATATCTATTTGGTGGCGCACAATTGAGAGGTGCTTCTCTATCGCACTGTAATGCGCACATACAGCAGGTTGAGATGTGACATTTAACGGTATTACATAGGTTTCAACCGGGTACAACGCACCAGCCGAAGGATACGAACGCATATGAATGCGGTCTTGTGAAAAAGCCGGGTTGGAAGACAAACGTGTCGCACCAAAAGATATGTTGAGCAAACTCGACATCTGTGCAAAATCCAGCGGGCTAGTCGAAAAATGTCGGCAACTACGGCGTTTTTGCAGACAATCCAGCAAGCGACTTTGGCTTAGGTCCGTATCACACTCAAGTTTAACCTCCTGAGCGCTATAAAATTTCTTATAGTTATTCGATACCTCGAGTAGGCGATTTGCTGCATGCAAATGATCAGCTATCGGCTTACTGTCTCTTACTGCATGGTGGCGATGGTATTTGCAGGCCTCGTTAAAAAATTCAAACTCTGAATTTTGTTGAGGTCGATCCTGACCCAGTACATTTATTTTTAACATTAAGTCGTATCTCCAGGGATTGTGGCTTGTCGCGAAATCAAGGAAAACAATGGGGCAGGCGGTTCAAAACCCATTCCTTTTTCCCCAGAGACTGGGTAAAAGCGGTGAGCCTACGCAAATCGTCATGCTCACGACCAAATCCTACGTGTAATGGCTGTAAACCAGGCACAAAAACTTTCGCGATATGAAAACCAAAACTTGCGACGTCGACAGGTGTAATATCTGCTGCATAAGTGGTATATCCCTTTTTTCGTAATCGCCTCAACATCTCCGCGAGCGCAGCGTGCCTGTCTGTCCAATTTTCCAGATGGTTTTCGGGAATCTCATAGGATTCCTCACTAAAATAGCTGTCAAGATTTTGAATATGATCATCATTCATGTAATAGGCGACATGCTCATCAAATTCTCTTATTTTTTCTGCTGGCCTTGGTTGAACACCTGTCCGCTTCATGTCACTCATCCAATTCCAGGTATGAAAGGCCTCTAGAACTGCTTTTTCTATCGCGACCGCCGCACTCAAATGACATGCAGAACCCAAAGCGGTCCCTTCATGAAATCGACTTCTTACTAAGCAAACCACAGATGGCACATCAAGATCACTCGTACTCCACCGTAAGTTCACCTCGTAATTGGGGTGTTCGATACACTGCAACACCCCCACTGACAACGCTGACTTCAACACATCGTTTAACACAATGCGCTTCAAGGGAAGCGAACTTAGCCACCAACAGGCAAAGCTATCTCGCTCGACAACTTCTCTCAAACCAGTCTCAAGCGCTTGAACGAGATTAGATCCGCAAGCCAACCCCGTTGAAATCCCCGGCGAAAAACGCTCTCGTTTCGTCAAAGGTTGATAATCATTCCAGATGAGTTGTGCCGGGATTTCAGCTTTATTGCCTGTATGGAGATCAAAACCCGTGTACCAACGCATCTTTTCACTCGCGCTAAGCGGGTTCAGACCTCGAATTTTTTTCAATGTAATATCTGAATAAAGAATCAATTTTTCCAACGGCAAAGCCTGATTGCGCTTTTCATCCCAGGTTGCCGTTTCCAATTGAAAATACGTGGAACATTCACAGGCATAACGCTCGACAGCTTCCCCCAGCGTTGACCACAATGCTTCTTCGCGCGTGAGTCCACAACCCGTAGCCAGCGCATCAGGCAATTTTCGATCGTGCTCGGATTGTATAGCCTCGTGGTACAAGGGGTTCGAGCAACGCGCATGAAAAATAAATAAGGGCGGCTCATCTAACTGTACCGCTGCTTCCAGGAGCTGATTGATCAGCCCGTTTCGTTCATCACTCAGACGCGTTACCGTGTGATGCAATTCATTTGATAATGCATGCCACATGCGTTTACCTACATCATGTTTCGAATAGCAGAAAGGGGGCGGTGATTTTGTTTTGCGCAGACTTCGCAACGAGGCGCCTTAATAATAGCTCGCTTTTCAACCGACATATCACTGATGTCAATTACCAGGAGCTGATCAATGAGGCTGGCTGCCGTATCAAGTTGTCGCAGCTTTCTAATTTCATTCGCTAATAAACCCACATAAAGCGCTGCGAGGTCAGATGGGACATCGTGCACAAGTGAACTCAGGTGACGCGAAGCAAGAAACTCCCGCTTGTAATTCGCATTAGCGTAAGAGCGCTGAAAAAGGCAGTGATAGCAGGACGTTGCCAATTGAGGAACAACAACAGGGCCAAACACAAACTCTTTGGCTGAAAAATTACAAATCAAGTAAGGGCGTTTGCGTGCATAAGCTTCACTATTTTGCCGTAAGAGCATATCTGTCGATGCTTGATAATTTAAAAAACAACTCAAGCCCGCTCGCGCTTCATCTTCCTGCTTAAGACCAAGTGTATCAAGCATCGGCTTAAAGGCTTGCACAAGCGCGTCATTGCCATCAAGAAACACATCACTAATGGATGAAAGGGATTCAAGTGGTGACGCATCGCCAGTCAGCTTTTTTGCCCTTCTGTTCTTGAAATCCAGTACAGCCTCGTATTGGGTGCAAAACTGGTTGTTCGCTGCGTCCACCAGGACATCATGCTTTTCCAGAAAGCCTACAAATTCAGCTGCTCGTGTTTCTGAGTGCATATTGCCGCTAAGCTTTTGTAGGATATCCTGCTTTCGCCTCCCCTTCAGGCCTTCCACAACACGCATTACGGCAGCACCACCAGCGATAGTAAAAGATTCTTGTGGGGTTTTAATTTGGCAAGCATCATCAAAAAACACTAAACAAACGGCTTTATGTAATTCATATTGCATAAGTTTCACTTCGTTAAAAATGTAGGAACCACCCCTCTGTCAAGAGGGGTGGTCTTTGCGAGGGCTTATTCAGTGCCCCACCAGCAACGATCATTATCGCAATCACTACTGCTACAGCTACGGCCTGCCACATCTTCAAAGACGTTTACAGAGGTTTCAGATGTCGCAGAAATTGCAAAGTCAGCAACCATTTGACTTTTGCTCTCTTCTATTAACTTATGATTATTAGTCATAGTTTTTTCCTTTAAGGTTTTAGTTGTGTTTTGGCGCACAAAAATACGCCGGCTTCTTTTGGCCCAAATTTCAGACCAAAACCGTCCTTCGCTGGCTGCCCGTCGCCACGAATAGAATTAGAAAAAAATCGAATGATGCTGGACTAAGCGAACCAGCCTTTACCACCGAACATAAGCCTGTAACGAGTTCACGCTAACTCGCCAGGTTATTTGCTGAAGGCCCCAGAATAACGCGGGAGTTTACCCTCACAATATTATTTTCTTAGGTGTAAAAATATATTAATAAAGATTTGCGACTGCTTTGCCTGATAAAACACTTTGTTATTTTCAATACTTTAAAATCTCTTAACAGTCATGAATCATCATATAAGTTTATATAAGTTTTATTATTGGCATATAAAATTGCCTAAACGTTAACAATGCATATTACGTTTATTAAAAACGGCTATTTTTTTAATTTTTTCGCATGCTAGGTTTCTGAAGGTGAACCTAAAGTGATTTGGCATTCTATTTATTTTTTTTAAAGGGCTACCCAGTTAAAAATGTTAATTGATTAACAAGTTAAACATTTAGTCATTAATTTCCATTAATAGGCTTCGACATTTTTAATGTTTTTGTTTAACGATGATTATGGCTTTCCGAATAAACAGCATGTAAACATTTTAGTTTTAAATTAGGACCTACATTTTTGACCTCTTTTTAACTGTGGCTTCTCTACTGTAAGCAAAAACAACCTGTTCAACTCCTTATCCAATAATATTTTAATCTAGGGTTATCGCCTTTCATCAGTACATCAGTGGCACACACCATGAAAAATACACAACAGCAGTTCAGAAAAACAAAAAATAATAGTTCTCTCGCTCAACGCTGGAATAATGAATACCTAAATGGCGACTGGGAATACCTGGACGACAATTCAGAGTTTGCGCGCTACGCGCTAATCGCCTCCTACTGTGAAAAACTCAAGCCTCATGGCGCAATATTGGATGCGGGCTGTGGCGAAGGTTTGCTCTACACTCATTTAAAATCGTCACCGCTTTATCACGGCATTGATATTTCATCTACAGCAATTGACATAGCCAGAAAAAACTATGGCAACCACTTTAGTTGCGAAGATATCAATCAGTTTAGAAGTCACAATAAGTTTGATGTGCTGGTGTTAAATGAGGTTTTATATTACTTAAACCCTGACAGGGTACTAACGCAGTTAAGACACGCGCTAAATACCGATGCACTTGTCATTATTTCCATATTTCAATTGGATGATGATATACAGGGTATGTCTTGTGAACAAAGAGAATCGTCTCTTTTGAAGATTATTAGCAAATACCTTCACATAGATCTTGTCTCCACAATTAATATGCAAAGCGATATTCACAAGTGCAATCAAAATGATGACAGCATCAAGAAATGGAAAATTTATTTTTCCACTTTGAAATCGTCCGTATGTGAGGTGGCAGATGACAACGAAACTATTAATTCAAGCCGATGATTTTGGACTCTGTACAGAGGTAAACCAAGCCATTGAAAAACTTTTCAACGAAGACAAAATAGGTTCAGCCAGTGTTATGCCTCCCTGCCCCGGGTTTCAACATGCTATCGAGCTGGCAAAGATTAACCCTCATTGGCAGCTTGGTATTCATCTGACGCTCACGTGTGAATACCCTCACGCTCCATGGCGTCCGTTAAGCCCGGCCCATAAAGTTAGCAGCCTCGTAAATAACGACGGTTTTTTTTATTCAGACCCCAAAATAGTTTGTCAGCAGGCAAAATTGGACGAACTTGAACTTGAACTACGCAACCAAATAGAAAGTGTATTGTCACTGGGAATGACTCCCACACATATTGATACTCATATGTTCGTTTGCTTTGAAGATACTGGTCTATTCTCCCTGTACCTTAAACTTGCGGAAGACTACGGGCTCGACGCCTTTGTTAGTTCAGAATATATTGACTGGCGTTTCGGCCAGAAATGCTTAAATAATTTAAAGGGTGATACCTCTACCGCTTACGCGAGTTACATGTTACTACCTCAACACCTTAAAAAATTTCACTCTACTAAAACAGCTTATACACAATTGTTAGCTTCTTGTGATAAAGAAGCGGCTGTCTTACTGATGCACCCCGCATTACCAAGTACGCATCTGGCAACACTCTGTGGCCAGGACAAGGCCTATGGTGCAAGCTGGCGATATTCAGACTATCTGTTTTTAGCGAATCTTGATGCTGAGCATCTCAAGGCGTCCTACGATATTGAACTATGTGATTGGCGAAATTTAACCGCGACTGCAAGAAAAAAAGAAGAAGCAAAAAAGCCGAATCGTTTTTATGCCTGAATATAGCGTCCACTCACTCATTAATTTGCCCGACAAGACTGAATAATGTTCAAGACGTATAGAAAATGCCCCCTCGATTAAGTCCTTTTTATACTCAAAAATTTGCAACTTTGTTTTTCTTATTACCAAAACCCGATTCCGTCAGCCTGGCATAAATATCCACATTAGATTAATTTGTTACGAATCCCAGAATTTAATAACTTATTGTAAGGATGAGGAAGCTCGCGCCAAAAGGTTTAACTCATTGATTACAAAAGACTTTTTGATGATTTTAGCGCCAGGGATGGCGCCTCAAAAATAACGCTCTTTACCTATCTTGAAAATTTCCCTCTCGATAAAAACTAGAATTTGATCATATTTTCACTTATTGTCATTTTCACAATAAGAGTAAAAAGTTTTTTTGCCTCTCAAGAATCAGACAGGAAGATGTACTTTTAGCAGGGTGCAGCTCCGGCAAAGCAAACTTGTTGAGCTTGTTGTTTAGCTTGATGAGCCACGTAAAAACCTTGCCGTTTTTTACGAAGGCCAAATGAAATGTATTTGGGCAATGTCGGAATCCCTGTGCACCTCTGGTTGCTACAGTATGGCTTCCTGCGCACTAAATTTTGAATTGCCCGAATAAATTAAATAAAACAAAAGGGCTTAATTATGTTCTCGAAGACAGTACGTAGAAACACTTACTTCAAATTGCTGAGTCAACTTTGCTGTGGTATCGCAAGTTTGGCTTTGTTACTTCCCTTGACCCACGCACAGACACTCACCTCAAACGATACAGGAACACACGACGGTTATTATTATTCCTTTTGGAAAGACACTGGGGATGCCTCCTTTGGCCTGTTGGAAGGTGGGCGCTATACGTCCGAGTGGAACTCCAGTACCAACAACTGGGTTGGCGGTAAAGGTTGGAACCCGGGCGGAGCAAAAACTGTTCAATATGAAGGGTATTACGGTGTAGACAGTTCACAGAACTCCTACCTCGCCTTATACGGTTGGACTCGCAACCCGCTCATCGAATACTACATTATCGAAAGCTACGGTTCTTATAATCCCTCCTCTTGTAGCGGTGGCACAAATTACGGAAGCTTTCAAAGTGACGGTGCAACGTATAACGTTCGGCGTTGTCAGCGTGTCCAACAACCATCAATTGAAGGCACGCAAACGTTTTATCAATATTTCAGTGTGCGCTCACCGAAAAAAGGTTTCGGCAATATCAGCGGCACGATTAACGTGGGCAACCACTTTGACTACTGGGCAAGCCAAGGCTTAAACCTCGGAAGTTTCGACTACATGGTATTGGCTACCGAAGGTTACCAAAGTACGGGAAGCTCCGACATCAGCGTGTGGGAAGGCAGCAGTTCCAGTTCTGGCGGCTCCTCATCCAGTAGTTCAAGCAGCTCCTCCAGCGGCGGTAGCTCAGGCAATATCACCGTACGCGCACGCGGCACCAATGGCGAGGAAATTATTAACTTGATTGTCGGCGGCGCAACTGTAAACACCTGGACACTCAGTACCAGTGATCAGAATTACGTTTACAGTGGCGGTGCAAGCGGAGACGTTGAAGTTGAGTTTACTAACGATGGAACCGACCGCGATGTCATTCTTGATTACGTCATTGTGAATGGCGAGACTCGTCAAGCTGAAGAGATGGAATACAACACTGCAACTTATGGCAACGGCGAGTGTGGCGGTGGCGAATTTTCTGAAACCATGCACTGCAGTGGCGTGATTGGTTTCGGCCATACTGATGATTGCTTTAGTGGCAACTGTTCGGGTGGCTCTTCGAGTAGCTCAAGCGCGTCTTCAAGCTCTAGCTCTTCCTCTAGTTCCTCTTCAAGCTCGTCCTCAAGCTCTTCTTCCAGTTCGTCGTCAAGCTCTTCTTCGGGTGGCGGTTCTGCCGGTGCCTGTACATGTAACTGGTGGGGAAGCTCTTATCCAGTTTGTGAAAATACCTCAGGCTGGGGCTGGGAAAACAACCAAAGTTGTATTGGTGAAAGCACCTGTAATAGTCAACAAGGTGGAAACGGTGGTGTCGTGTGTAACTAAACGCGAATTGGCATAAAACAAATACCCGGCTCTGCCGGGTTTTTTTATACCTGCTTGTCATTCGCTTTTAAACGCACAACCTTTTTTTCCCGTCGTATTGCTAACCAGGGCATAACAATCGCTAAACCAAAATAAACAAAACCAGCAAAGTTTTTCCAATAGCCCTCAACAAGCAAGGCCACGAGTATTGAGGCCAATGCAAATCCAACCTGCACCAACCAGGCGATGATTGCCTCTCTGGTTCTCAATATTTCTATCTCATTCATCCCCAGTTCGACACGGTTTTTAAAGGCTTGCAAATAGAGACAGGCAATTATTCCAGCTAATATCGCGTACGCGGCACCATAAACAAAAAACAAACCCGCAAGCTCATCCATTGACTGAATAACAAACTCGCTGGGCAACCAACCCTGAGTGACATAAGCACAAAACGTTGAGAATATCAGCCGCAGCGGATAGACAAATACCAAAATGACGAAAATCATAAGCAACGTCAGCAAGGTCGAAACGGTGTCATCCAGACCATAACGTTGACTCCAGACGCGGTGCGCCAACCAGAATGCCCCCAGCTGCACAAAGCTCATGGCGAACGCCGGAATAGATTTCAAGGCAAGCATCAATTGCTGATAGGTTTCTGGAATACTCCCTACGGACACCACGAGCATGGTGAGAGCGAACGCGAAGGCCGCATCTGAGAAAACTTCTGTTCGCGTCATGGATTCACCGCGAATTCTAAAGTCATTGCGGACACTCAAGCTTTGTAAATCTGTCTCCTGCCAGGCCATCTACTTTACTTACCCCTAAATCAGTTTGTGTTCACGTTTACCACAGCGCTGACATTCGAGCACTGTCACCAACTTCCCCTGTTTGACGTCAAACTTCTTCTCAGTCAGCACCCGCCACTTATGAAAACCGCTGCGACAAAGTGTCTTACCCTTGTGCTTTTCCTTGGGGCTTTTCTTTTTAAATTTCAGGATCTCTCCCACAGGTCGCTCCGCATTTGTTTTTACAGATCGTATTTAGCGCAGATTGGCATCATCCGAACACAACCCGGAGTGTGAACCTGACCACGTAGAACAAAAAAGAGGCTGCCCGGTGACCAGACTTAGGTCTTGCCAGATGAATAATTCAGCCGCCATCATAACATTGGCCGTATGAGCTTCTACAATTAAGAGACAGCCTTGGGAGGCAGCATGCACCGATTGCTGACGCTTTTGATTCTGGCACTTATTTCCCCCCATACTTTGGCCGCCTCACCGAAGGATGCGCCCCTGTCCGTGGTCTACACGAACTCTGACCCGGTATTCAAGAACTTCATAGAACACTTTCAGAAATCGAACACCCTGGCTCTCGATGTCGCCTGGGTTGACCAGTCCGAGTTAGCCGCCAGATTGCTGGCTGCAAAGGATGACGAACATGTACCGGACGTTTTGATTACCGCTGCCGACCTCCTTGGCCAGCACTACGAGATCAACGCGAGTGAAATCCCCCGCCCCCTCTTTGAGCACTATTTTAAAGAACAGCCCGATATATTTAATGCTCTTCGAAGTGAAAATGAAAAACTCTACGGCCTCCCGCTAACACGGGGTAACCACCTGGTTCTTTACTACAACAAAAAATTGATCAGGCAGCCTGCAACGAATTGGCGAGAATTGCTCGCGCATCGCGGATTTTTATCAGCGGACACACGCCTGCTTGGCTGGAATGTGCTGGATATGTACTGGTTTATCCCCTTTATCGCCAGTTACGGGCCGCTGCCTACCGATGCCTCCAGTATTTATTTTCACCCCGACACAACCACCCTTGCCCTTGAATTTGTTTGGTCTCTGGTAAACCTCGGTGTGCTTGATATTTATTGTGACTATAACTGCAATCTCGCAAGCTTCAGTCAAGGAAAGATGGCCTACCATATCAATGGCGTATGGGAAATCGACAATTTCGAAACCGCTCTCGGAGACAACCTGGGGATTGCCCCCCTTCCCGATCGTGAAGGCCAGGCTTTACGCTCTTACTATTCCACAACGGCGCTCATGTTTCCGCGTCTTTCGCTGGATGGCGCAAGAAAAAAAGATATTTTGGCATTCATTGAATTTGCCTATTCAACAGACGCTCAAAAAATCCTTTCACAATCGCGGGCGAACTTCCCTTTTCATCATAAAAACGACAAACATAACCCGAATATGGCGCTGTTGGTTCAAGCCCTCGACAATGCGATTCCCATGCCGAGCAAGGAAAATATGCACTTAATGTGGGAAGGAATGCTAAAAGGCTTTGTGCGATTTGGTGGCGGCGCAATGGATGCCCGAGAGGCAAGTGATTTGATGAACCAGTATTTGATTCAAAGCACAGGGACAAGCAGTGATTAAAGGCAGCCTAAGCACAATTTTTCGCTACTACACGCTGCTATTCGCATTGATGCCGCTTTTGGTTGTTTCCTGTGTGCTACTCACTTTGTTTATTATTAATGCGCTAGAGCATGCACAAAACAGCGCGACCTGGCGTGCTCAAACCATTGCAATAGACGCCAATCGTAAAATGACGCAATACGACAGGGAAATCAGTCTATACAGTAAATTCCCTGAGCTCGTTAACGTTGCAGACAAGCCAGGTAACGTAGGTGCAACACTGAGAATTCTACGTGAACTCGTTATTAACAAAAAAATCGATGCCGCCATCACTTTGAATGCGCAGGGAAACTTAACGGAAGCTTTTCCATTTCACTATTATCAACTTGAAAATACGCGTGGCCTAAAACTACAATTTAGCCAATTGAATCCAATAAACCAACAATTTGAGACGCATCAAAGCCTGCTGATTCCAGAAGGCGACGCGTTCAACAACCAGGCTTACCTGGTTGTTTCTGCACCTCTCATTCGCAAGGAAAATTCGTTTATCAACCCATATCGACTCAACGGGCATTTAGTCTTTCTGGTATCTGTTGAAAGCTTTACACAAGCTATTACCAATAATATGGATGCTGATACCGGGTTCGCAATAAAAAACAGCTCGAACACCCTGTATTCACGGGGCTACATTACAACCCGCTTTTCCCCCTCAGTTAAAACATCGAATCATGTAAATTTTTTGAAAATGACTAGTGGTGAAATACTTACCCTACAAACTCAAGAACCCATTATTCGACATTTGGGTCCAATTTTTTGGGGTGTAGGAATAATTTCACTTACAGCTGTCGCAGTTTTTATATTTTTAAAACTATCAGCCAACAAGCTCAGAAAGGCGTTGAACACACCCCTTTCTGAAATCATTCACCAATGCGAAGACATTTCTCAGGGCTTGTATCTAAGCAGGAACAAAGAACATCACATAGATGAATTTTCAAGAATTCAAACTGTACTGGACAATATGTCTACAATCATCAGTCGCCAACTGAAAGATCTCAAAAGAGAAAAAGATCGGGCCGAACAATCGGAGAAAGTCAAATCCAACTTTCTGGCAACCATGAGCCATGAAATTCGCACACCGATGAATGGCGTTTTGGGAATGCTAAGCTTGCTCGAAAAAAGCAAATTAAATACCAAACAACAGAGACAGGCTCATCTCGCAAAATCCAGTGCAACTTCTCTGCTCAAACTAATAAACGATATTCTGGACTTTTCCAAAATTGAAGCACGAAAATTAGAAATTGAGACTGAAAAGTTTGACATCGGAGTATTGGCAAATAATTTAGTGGATCTATCCTCCATACAAGCAAAGGAAAACGACGTTGAACTGAAGTTAATTTTCAACATACACGGCACTACCGAATTTATGAGCGATGAAGCCCGCATACAGCAAATTCTGACTAACCTGCTAGCGAACGCAATCAAGTTTTCTCCACACGGAAAAGTAAACTTGATCGTTGACCTGGCGGATGCCAATACGCTTACACCTCGTCTTATTCTTAAAGTAAAAGATAACGGCATCGGCATGAGCCCAAGACAATGCGCAACCGTATTTGAGTCTTTCACTCAGGCCGACGCATCAACGACGCGAAAATTCGGAGGCACTGGACTCGGCTTAACCATTACCAAGCGCTTGATAGATTTAATGCGTGGCCGTATCTCCGTGACAAGCGAAGAAGGAAAGGGAACGGAATTCACCGTGGACATTCCAGTTAAATGGCCCCAACATCAAAACGAATCTAGAATAACCGATCAAACGAATATCGATAGAAATTATATCTGGCTAAAAAACAAGAATTTTTTGATCGTCGAAGACAACTCAATTAATCAGGAAGTGATTATCGGTTTACTTGATGAGTTCGGTGTAAGCGCCGAAGTTGCTAACAATGGTCAGGAAGCCCTGGACAAACTGAAATCTGCAGTACATTTTGATTTGATACTGATGGATTGCCAGATGCCCCTGATGGATGGATACACTGCAACCGAAACCATACGGAATAACCCGGATTTTTCATCCAAAAGCCAAATACCAATTGTGGCCCTAACGGCAAATGCCTTTCAATCTGACCTGAAAGCCTGCATCGATGCTGGAATGAATGACGTACTGACAAAACCCATAAACGAAGAAAGATTAATCGCTGTCTTGCGCTCGCAACTTATGGCACACCGCGAATAGACGCACCCAATGACTATTGCTCTTCTTTACTTATCACACTGTTAAAACTGAAGCCACGATCAATACGCGACAGTTCTTCTGACACTTTTACACTTATCGTCTGTATCGGTTCTTCTGAATACAACACATGCCTCATAAGTGATTCCGCATAGACTTGCTTGTCTTTGTATTGTGAATAAAAAGCAAAAGAAAGTGCAGCAATTCCCGTCACTGTTGTTTGTACGGTGGCCGACTTGATCCACTTCCATTTATCCAGCCGCGAGTCAAAAATAACAGTGATCGAGGGCCAGACAAGAACCGCAATAGCAAATGCAACCGAAAGAAAAAAGAATATTTTATTTAAAATTGCATAGCTGCGCGCTTTGATATAAATATCATAAATAATCATGTGCTTCTGAGTCGCGCGTTTCTTGTCCGCTTCCTCCGCATGGTTCATCGCGAATTCCGCTTGCTTGACAAGATAACTGGCACTGGTCTGGTTCGGGATATAAACCTTTTGCTCAGCAAGCGACGACAGGGAAAACAAGGACAGCGAGAACAAGCAAAGTACTTTTGAGGTGTGCCAAAACATTGAAGACCCTCCATTCCTGAAGATGTTGCACAAATCGGGTTGTACGAATTGATCCTGATTGCCCCCTCCCGGGAATGATCCAACGGCACACACATTGCGCAATAGGGTGTGAGGGGGGAAACAATATGACACAACACTACTATCGAAAGGGCCTATGTCATCTTGACTACTGTAGAAGCGAGCTTCATTGGCGTCAATCCCTGAAACCGCTGAACCCTTTCATAATCCATGTGTAGTAACACACATAGGAGAAGGGACTATTCTACCCCAAAACATAAAAAGCAGGCTAAAACGCTTTTCCGCCTTAGCCCACTCTGAAGTGAAGGTCAAAACCAGCGGCCTTTTGGACGCGCCTGACTAGTAAAACAACGGTTTTCAGGGGTGTGCAGGATCTATCGTATCGGCCTCGTCCTTGTAATCCCAGTTGAAGTCCCAGTCGTAGCTTTTATCATCATTCGAGGCTTGTGCCGACTGGGTCTTCACCTCCTTTGGTGCTGCATCCTCACCAGCATGCCTTGTGCCTGAAAAATCAGAATGTGTGTGCTCTTCATGAATAGTGGGCTGGGCGCGTACCGAAGACATATCGATACTCGCTGCGGCAGTTGCTGTTGCACTCCCGTCTGACTGCTGGTACTTCGCTATTTTAACTATTGCATCCAGCGTACCAGCGTATACTTTTAACGCAAGACGAGGATCCGCGTTAGCATTTAAGGTAAATTCGCAAGCGCGAAACATGAGTTCTCTCGCCATGAGTACCGCCGGGTCTCGCCCCCCCAGGGCGAGTGCACCCTGGGACGATTCTTCACCCACTGATTCCCTGCCCAAACCGAGGCTAAGACCTGATGATGCCGTCTTTGAAAAGTCCACATCGGTTTCAGTACAAAACCGCGCCCGGGAATCCGGGCTTTTTACATAGCTGGTTTGCACATCGGATGGGGTATGAATAATTGAGATTCCCTCTCCCCCCACCAGTTTCTCTGCTTGGTGTTGTGTATTAGAACATGCCGAGAGCACAACCATCACACACACCAAATACCATTTAATATTGCTCATATATCCCTCCTAATTAAAATGAAATACAGGCGTTTCCTGCTTCCATTTCTGATTCAATTCCTGTGACGAGCTATCTTTGCAACTGTAATTAATGATTTTCGTATTATGTTTGTCAGTATCACCCTGAACATCCAGGCAGTAGTCAGCAGAATATCGGTCGTTGTAATACGCATCTCTAATTATTCGATAGGGGTTTTTACCATCTCCCCGATAGGCTACCAAATCCCATGAGGACATATAGTTTTTAAACGCATCATCGCTACTTTTTTCACAAGCAACCATCTTGATTTGTGCATATTTTTGCCCGGAAATAAATATATAACGCAAACAGCCGTCAACCTTACCACTACTGTTACCATGCTTTCTGACGCGCACCTGGTTGGTATCGTGGTCAATTGCAAAATAATCTGCGAGCGTACAGTTATTCGTTGTCAGGAAACCCTGGCTATTGATGGCTATACACGATTTTCCATCCTGAAAGGCACGATATTTGTAATACATAATGCCTTGCTGCTCAGGAATATAGTTATTTACCGCCTGTTCGATCTTGGACTCGTTTTCGCAGTAATGAGTAATATATTCGTTACCACAGCGCTCACGATAGACACCGTTAACCTGGCTAAAGATCAAGTCGCGGTATGACATGGCACTTTCGGCAGTCTGGTTATTCAAAAACAGTCCGTCAAATACCGCGGGGCTGTATGGCAGCCGAACCAGGTAGTAGATATCTGACTCAAGGACATCAACCTTCGTTTTTTTGTACTGGCCCGTTTTTTTATCCATCACCATAAAATCCACTTTTAATCCCTTCAAACTACATAGTTTTTCAACTTTCTTTTGGTCAACTAACTCGGTATCGTTCAGATATTTGATACAGTCGACTGCAACTTTCGCGATGGCATCAACCTTATCTCCTGCCATGTCCTGCATATATTCCAGATCTTTTTTACTGGCAGTCACGCCCTCAATAAAAATATAGCCAGCCTGGTTAGCATCGTGTTCAGCGGTAATCATTTTTCCGATTTCACGTTCCAGATAAAGCCACTTGAAATATTCACGCGCCAACACCTCATAAGGTGCCTGAATTTCGGACAGTGGTGTAGACTCAGGATACGGGAAAACCGCCATCATGAATTCAGTGGGTGCCTCAGCTGCGCGCTCCGGAAAGGACACATATTGTTCAATTACGCTATCAACATTATTCCCTGCAGCTGACGGCGCACCGCCTGACTCGCTTACATGTATATCTATATCCTGCTCATCCCAGGAAAATGATGATTTAAAGTCAAGGTCGTTTGAACCACTTTCTCCTCCACTTTCACTCGATTCATCTACTCCGATTTTTTCGTAAGTCTTTTCCTCAAAGTGACGTTTTATATCCAATGACGCACTGTATGTAGCGTGATGCAAGTTAAACAACGCATGAAAGTTGCCACCGTATTCAATTCGCGCCACGTATCCATGTCCGCATTGTCGTGTAAAACTTTCCGGATCCTCATCTCGCAACTTCTTCGCCGCGTCGGTTAATTCTATAAGGCCACCTGTACTTTTGATGGCTTCCCATGAAGTAACAATTTTTTGCTTTCCAATTATATATCTGTTATCCCTTGACATATTATATTTGGCTGCAACACTCCAACTAGAGGACTCAGAAAACCCGGCATTAGAATTAACCGCAGCTGTCTTCACTTTTTCATTGTATCCAAGGCTCTGCTTCGCCCCTATATCCAGTTGGAGCATCAAGGACCAGGTGTTATTCCCTTGCTCAAAGCCTTCTTCTTTAGTATTTTTTGGCACCGTATATTTTTCAAAGTTTTTAATACACACATTAGGGACAGACCTCCCCTTATGCAAATCCCAGCCCAGCCCCAAATCTACCGCTGCACTTTCCGGGTACCTTAATAGCACTTCGCCTTCTTGCTCAGCGAGCACAAAGTGTCCGTGCAACAGGATTGCAATTAGAACCAGTATTCTCATATTATTTTTCCTTTGGTTAATCTCTAGCCACTACTGATAATACGAGAGTCTTTTACTTCAGCCTATTCACCATGGTTAACAAGTACAGTTAACTTTAGTTAGCAGTTTGACCTCGCCACCCAACAACAGAAAAAATGACGCTATAATGCCGACATTAATCATTGGGAATCATTGTGAGCACTGCATTGAAATTCTTACTAGCGGACGATCATGGGCTGTTTCGCGACAGCGTCGCAGTCTGGCTAAAGCAGCTGGATCAGGGCTTGCACATCGATTTTGCGGGGACCCAACAGGAAGTTGAAAGCGCCCTAAAGGCGAACCATTACAACCTACTCATATTGGATTTGGGTATGCCGGGCATGAAGGGAGCCTACAGCGTGCGCGGTTTCTGTCAGCAACTTCGCAGCACACCACTCATTGTGGTTTCGGCGGATGAAAATCCAATCGTGATTCGCAGCTGTATTGAAGCCGGTGCCTCAGGTTACGTCACAAAATCTTCGGATGGCGAAAGTATTTTACTTGCAGTAAAGCAGGTTCTTGCAGGCGCCGAGTATATTCCTCTATGTGCACGCACAAATAAAAATGATGCCCACTTTGACTTCAATGAAAAACAAACAAAAATGTTGTGCCTATTGGCAGAGGGACTCTCGAATAAAGAAATTGCGGAAAAAATGTTTTTAACTGAAGGAACAGTAAAACAATATGTTAGCCGCTTATTACGCATTCTTGATGTTGATAACCGAATGCAAGCCGGCTTAAAAGCACGTGAATTGCTTGGCATCACCCAGTCAGGGACCGGCAACTCCTAGCTCCGCAATCGTCGCTTTCAGCTTTTTGGGGTCTAATGGTTTATTTAACATTCTACAGCCAAGCCCCGTGACTTCCTCCTGAATATCGAGGGCGGTATCACCACTGATAATAATTGCAGAAATGTCGCACCCAAACCGCTCTCGAAGCTTCGCTACCGCCTCTATGCCGTTATGGCCGTCTCGCAAACGGTAATCACTGATTATCACATCTGGAGCAGGATATTGCAGCGCATCCAGCTCACGTTCAACAGCTGCAAGGCTATCGCCGATTAACAATTCACATCCCCATTGTTTGAGCAAAGTCCGCATGGCATCCCTTACCGAAATCTCATCCTCGATGAATATCGCAAACACGCCACTTACATCACAATCTGCTGCCACTTCATCTGATTCTGTGTAGCTTTCAAGAGCAGATGCTTTGGGAATATTCAAACGAAAACAGGCCCCCTTTTCAGGGGTGCTCATAACATTCAGGCCGAAGCCCAACAAGCCACTCAAGCGCTTCACTATCGCCAAGCCCAGACCCAATCCTTTATTGCGATCCCGCTCCGGGTTTTGGAGTTGATAAAACTCAGAAAATATTTGCTCCTGCTCTGCGAGAGGAATACCGCAGCCGTTGTCTCTGACCTCGACACGAACCTGCTCTCCCACGCTGCGTACCGACAACAATATTTTGCTGGCACCACTATGCTGTATGGCGTTGTGCACCAGGTTCCGTAAGATACGGGTTAACAATACCTTATCACTATAGACTTGATGGGAATGCCCAAACAGCCGGATTGTTGTGGACTTCGCAGTGGCCTGCTCATGAAATTCTTCATACAAATCATCGAGCAACTCCCGCACATTAAAAAAGTGCGAACTTACCTGAACATTACCCGCATCAAATTTGGAGATATCCATTAAGGCCTCAAGCAAGTCCTTTAAAGCGGAACTCGATAAGCGCGCCTTGTTTAGCAACTCTTTTTGTTCTGAATTGCTGAGTAGATTGGCGAGCGCCCCTAAATACAAATCCATAGCATGCAGAGGTTGGCGTAGATCGTGACTGGTCGCTGCAAGAAATCGTGATTTATCTGTGTTGGCCTTTTCCGCGAGTTCTTTTTGTAACCTCACATTTTCTAATAGATCGAGATTGTCAAAGCGCAGCCGTATCGATTGTGCAAGATTACGATTTACAACAAATGCATAGCCAAGGTTTACAACAATAAACGCGATGACCAGATAGCCTGTTAAAATCAGGAAACCTTCACTTTGTTGGAGCATGATGATCGCAAGTGGCGACATCGCTGCCAGACAATAGGCAAAGTAGGCGGGTAAAAAACTGGATAGGGGCACGAGGCTACCAGCTGTCATCCCGGTCAGCACAATAGCAATAAGCAAAACTGAATCAAACTCCTCTGGATTTAAAAAAACCAGTGCAATGGCCCCCCAAAGTATTCCCGACAGCAAGGAGGAAAAAGCAAAGGCAATACCCCAACGTAAAACGGCTTCGCCTTCCGGGTTGACTCGGCGAAAAGCAAGCACCAAGCCGACTCGCGCTAATGTGAGTACGAGTGTTGCAGTCACCCAAGCCCCTACTGCCCACACACCTGCCCTTGTCCAAAAAAATGCGGCAACGATAGACATAGCAAAAACAATTCCCAGATAGATGAAAGGAGATTGCCTGTACAAGGAATGGATCTGCTCGTAGAGAACTTCCGAAGAGTTAGGCTTTGGCTTGGCGGGGATGGACAATCCGATGCTCCTCAATAAATCCGGCTGGACACTGATTACATCAGAGTGTAACAATCAATGGATATTGCGTGAAGGGTGCACAACTGTTCATCTAAAATCATGGTCACCCATTGGGCGTTGGTTTTCAAGGCTAAACCTCTACCCGAAAACCGGATTCGACCCCGAGATTTTTAATTAAGGCCTGTGCATTTACAGTTGGCTAAAAAAGTTTTGACTACTTCGACAACAACTCAATCTTATACCCATCCGGATCTTCAACAAAAGCCAGAATGGTTGAGCCATGTTTCATCGGCCCGGCTTCGCGAGTGACTTTACCCCCAGCGGCTTTAATTTTATCGCACGCGGCGTAAACATCGTCGACGTTGATGGCGATATGGCCGTAGCCATTGCCGATGTCGTAGGAGTCGGTGTCCCAATTATGGGTGAGTTCGATTACGGCTGTTTCGGATTCTTCTCCGTAGCCAACGAAGGCGAGGGTGAATTTGCCTTCAGGGTAGTCCTTTTTGCGCAGCAACTTCATACCCAGTACTTCGATGTAGAAATGCAGGGATTTGTCGAGGTCGCCTACACGAAGCATGGTATGAAGTATGCGCATAATTATTTCCTTTCTAAAACAATGAGATTTTGGATTTACAAAAGCTTACGGCCCTTTTGCGCAGCAATGCGCATTCTTAAGGCGTTGAGCTTGATAAAACCTTCCGCGTCTTTTTGATTGTATGCACCGGCGTCGTCCTCGAAGGTCGCAATGCTTTCATCAAACAAACTTTCCGCAGAGCGTCTGCCGACTACTTTAACGGAACCTTTGTAAAGTTTAAGTCGCACATCACCGTTGACGGTTGCCTGGCTTTCGTCGATGGCGGTTTGCAACATTTTGCGCTCCGGGCTCCACCAGTAACCGTTGTAAATCAGTTCGGCGTATTTAGGCATCAAGCTATCTTTCAAGTGCGCGACTTCACGGTCCAGCGTCAAGCTTTCAATGGCGCGGTGAGCAGGTAGCAGAATGGTACCGCCGGGTGTTTCGTAACAGCCGCGTGACTTCATACCCACGTAACGGTTCTCTACGATATCGAGGCGACCAATACCGTGTGCACCACCTTTTTTGTTCAGCGTTTCCAGTACAGTCGCCGGTGACATGGCTTCGCCGTTGATAGCAACCACATCGCCGCGCTCAAAAGTCAGTTCGATATACTCGGGTTTATCCGGTGCGGCTTCCGGCGCGACGGACCAACGCCACATATCTTCTTCGGCCTCTGCCCAAGGGTCCTCAAGAATGCCGCCTTCGTAGCTAATGTGCAGTAAGTTGGCATCCATGGAGTAAGGGCTTTTCTTCTTCGCCTTGGCATAGTCCACGGGGATATTGTGCTTTTCACAGTAGGCCATCAAGGTTTCACGTGAGGTTAAATCCCATTCGCGCCAAGGGGCAATCACCTGTATGCCGGGTTTTAAGGCGTAAGCGCCAAGCTCAAAACGCACCTGATCGTTACCCTTACCCGTGGCGCCGTGGGATATGGCATCCGCGCCTGTCTCGTTGGCGATTTCAATCAAACGCTTGGCGATCAAAGGGCGCGCAATCGAGGTACCGAGTAAGTATTCCCCTTCATAGATGGTGTTTGCACGGAACATCGGGAAAACAAAATCGCGGACAAATTCTTCACGCAAATCGTCTATATAGATTTCCTTGACACCCAGGGCCTCTGCTTTGGCGCGCGCAGGCTCGACCTCTTCACCCTGACCAATATCAGCCGTAAAGGTGACCACCTCACAGTCGTAGTTTTCCTGTAACCATTTGACGATGACCGACGTGTCCAAACCGCCAGAGTAGGCCAGAACGACCTTTTTAATTGAAGAACAAGACATATACGCTCCCGATTTATCCGCGCATTAAAAATACATGGCACGCATTCGCGCCAGTTTGCATGGCACGTATTCGCGCCAGTTTAAAAGGGGCGTGATTGTAGCGCTTAGCTGCGGCCATATAAAGCTTGTGTTAAATTTGCCGGGCACACGGGAGCGTCGGCCAGCAGGCTTCTGAGGCCACCGCGAAAACCGTTTCGCCACAGGCACTTTTGCCGCTGAAAATAACCTGTAGCACACTTCTGGCGTAGACTGTTGGCAACAAACGAAATAACGAGCAGCAATAAAGAATACTAATAAGGATAGAGGCACCAATGCTTAACTCACTGATTATTAAGGGCTTTTTGGCTGCCACAGCACTCTGTGTGGCCAGTTACCTTATTGGAACCCCCCCCTCCTTTGCGCAAGAGACCAGTCCACGTCTGGCGCCCAGCCTCGAAGACCAGGCCTCACTCCGTAAACTCAACGACGACGCAGAGGTACTTTACGCTTTGGAGAAAGCGGAGTTTGATGAGGATGGCAACTGGCAACAGCTTGGTTACTATTCAATTCGCATCAACAGCCTCGAAGCCGCACGTGATTATGGCCGTATTGTCATTCCTTTTGACCACTACTATTCCGATATCCATCTGGATTTCGCCAATGCGCGCTCAGCCCGCGGAAAGATTACCGCGGTTTCCGAAGATGCTGTTCAACATCGCATAACGGGCGGCGGCCAGGATTTTTATTCCGACAGCTCAGAACTGGTCTTTTCCCTACCCAATGTGGTGCCGGGTTCAATCATCGAGTTTCAATACACCCAACGCAGTAAAAATCTCGCATTTCCCGCGCTTTTTTCTGACAACAGTACGCCCTGGTATTTTCAGCGGAAAGTTGGTGGAGATGGCTGGCGCGGAGATTTGGTTCACCACTATCACTACGAGCTGGTTGCCCCGCAAAATAAAAAACTGCATTTCAAATACTTTAACCAGTACCCACAAAAAGTGAAAAAACGCAGCACCGGGGGCAAAGACATTTACAGCTGGGAGTGGCGCAAGGTTAAGCCTTTTTATACCGAAGCCTGGATGCCGCCTTTCCACCAGGTCGCCTCAATGTTGCACGTATCCACCCTGGATGACTGGTCGGCGGTTGACCGTTGGACCTGGGAAAAGGTCAAAGACAAAATTCAGCCGTCCAATGAGCTGAAGAAAATCATCAACAGTTTGCAACTTCCCAAACACGCCAGTCGCGAAGAAAAAATTCGCGCGGTCTATGGCTATATGCAAAATAATATTCGTTACGTGTTTGCCCATCTCGGCCGTGGGGGTTATGAGCCCCATTTTCCTGATGATGTATTAAAAGCCAATTACGGAGATTGCAAAGACCAAACCGTTACTGCGATTGCGCTTTTACGTATGCTCGGCATTCCCGCCCTACCCGCGCTCATCGAAACACCCAATAGCGGCAAAAGCGATACCAGCTTGGTACATTTAATATTCGATCACATGATTGTCTATATTCCCGAAGATGATCACGGGCCGGCTATGTACATGGATACCACCGGTGACCGCGGGCTTTTCCCCGGTATCAGTAACTATCTGCGCGATCAAAACACGCTGATTATTGATGGCAAGGGTGGCAAGTTCACCAAAATGCAACATGACTTTGCACCGGATTTTGCTCATCTGAAAATACGCTACCACAGCGATGAAAATAACTACACGCAGGGCAATATTGAAATAGAGCTTTCCGGCTTTTTTGAACAAAACACGCGCTCCTGGTGGGTTAACAGCAATGAACGCGAAACCAACCTGGTCAACTTTATTAAAGGGCTTTACAGCAGCGCGCTGGATTTTGATGTTGAAGCGCGGGTACTCAACGCGGAGGACCTGTGGCAACCCGCACGTATCGAAGCCAAAGTGATGTTCAAGGAAATGGACGATGAACAAAATACGCGAGCTGCGAATTTTAACCAGATTAACTACCTCTTCGGTGTCGGCAGCTTGCCACTGCCGGACACTCGTCGCCTGCCCTTTTACGATGACTCACAATACAACTTATACATGACGGTAGATTTTCTTGGTAAGGAAAATCAACAGGCTCTTGTGTTTACACGCGGGAACGATATTGAAACGCCCTGGTTTAGCCTCAAACAAAGTGGCAGGGATACCGACAGCGGGTACCGCGTGCAGATTCAATTTGAGAAACGCAATCAAAATTTAACGCTTCCTGAATACAGCGACTACTATGCCGCCGTCTCCCAACTTGGCACACGAGAAAGTTGGCTGGTGGGTTTTCAAAATGTTTACGGCAACAATGATCTCGCTTCATTAAAACAAACACATGGCGAAAACAGCCTTGAATATCTTACTGCTCTCGCCGAACGCCATATTGAGCTTGGTGATTTTGAGTTGGCGCTCGCACCTGCTCAACAAGCCGTCAATAATTATCAGAGCAGCGGTAAAGCCTGGTACATCCTCGGCCTCGCACGCGGCTTTAATTCGCAAATTCAAGCTTCCAAAGACGCTTTTGCCAGGGCGCGAAGCCTCGGCTACTCACCATGGCAGGGCGAATAAACGCATGCTGAAACACTTTTCTTTTGCACTTGGTGTTCTCGTTTTGGGTACTGCTTGCGGTACTGTGAGCACTGTGAATACCGGAAGTACTATGAGCACGGTGAAAGAAGCGAACACGATAAATAACGCGCAAAGCCCAGGTTCATCGCAAAAAACATCAGCCAATACCGCTTTCGAGCTAGGCCAGGAGGCATGGCAGCACTGGGAGAAAAATGAGGACCTTGAAGCGCTATCACGCGCTTTTGAGCACTACAAGCATGCCTGGCAACTGGACAATCACAATTCAAGCTATCAACACGCCTACTACCTCTCATGGGTTTACCACAGTTTCTATACCGAAACGGTAGATGAAACGGCCCTTCTCGCCCTGTACAACAGCATGCAAACCGCAATTCGGCTTGATGTTCCCCCGCCTGCGAGAGTGAGTTATGCCCTCGCAAACAGTAAGGGGCAGTCACCACAAATACTACGCTCACATGCACAACGCGCAATTAAACAACAACCAAAAGATGCCTTGAGCTGGAAACAATTGAGTGAACAATATTTAAAACTTCAGCAACCCGAGTTGGCGGCTAACAGCGCGCAACGCGCATTAACTCTCGACGAAGAGGACAACGACTATCGCTGGCAATTGGCGGAAAGCCTGGCAGCCCTTTCACAATTACATGCTTGCGAAGTCGATTCCGAAAACACGCTCTTACTCGCAGCCAGTCACAGTGCCCGCGCGGCGACTCGCACTGAAAGCCCGGCATGGCGTTTGGCAAATTCAAGTGAAAAATATCTTGCGCTGGGTTTGCTACCTTTAGCGGAGCATCAAGTAATGCGTTCAATGGCGATGGAAAGCAATGCCGCAAATATTGCCAGCTATATTAAATTGGCCCTGGTGGAAGGCAGGGATTTTCAAACGGAGGCCTTTGTCGAAAAGGCAGAGAACACCCTTCACAACAAATCATCTTACATTGCCCTTGCAATGGCGTCTGCGGCAAACGGCAACTGGCGCTATGCCGAAGAGTTTATGACCATGGCAAAGAGCCAGCAAAATTTTGACCTGATTGACCACAGCATTTACTACTGGCTCGCGCAGCTGGCATACAATGTTTCGGGTCACCTGGCGCTAATCGAAATGAGTGCTGCGGAAAATGCTGAAGAGCGTGCTATAAAAAATTGGCTGACGCAGTCCAACTCACCCATCGATTTCGGTTCTGTCTTCAAGCAAAAAAACACCTGTACGCAACTCAAAGAGGATTTTTATCAGGCCTTCCATTTATGGGCAAAAGGCGATGTACCCATGGCAAAAGAAAAGCTGCGAGCCGCAGCAAATGCAGATTTTTATAATACTCGCGAGCGCATATGGGCTGTTGCCATATTGGAAGGCTTGCAAAAATAAGCCTCAATGAAAAAAAGGGAATGTTTTATTCTGCGTTTTCACTCAAGGGTAAGACTTCAATATCTTCCACACGCTCCATACGAATAGTCACGCGACGGTTTTTTGCTTTTCCCGCAGTACTGGTATTCGCAGAAACCGGATAACGCTCACCGTGCCAGCGAAGCGTAATCCACTTTTCAGGTACTCCCCGACGGGTTAAATAATTTGCAACCAATTCTGCGCGCACCCGGGATAACTCGAGATTTTCAGCTCTATCGCCTTCGCTATCGGTATGGCCATCAACAAAGAACGCTTTTACTCTGCTGTCGTGTTTCGTGATTTGTAAAATCCTGTCGAGCTTGCGCGCCTCTGCCGGTGGAATTTCATCGACTTCACCCGCAGGAAAATAAATGGCGCTGCGTTTCATTTGATCAAAATTTGCGGGTAAAAGTGAGCCCAGGCAAGCCAGATATTTTTCATATGCTGGTCGAAAACCTATAGGAGTCACAACCAGACTTGTGCGTTCAGCACGGCTCTTTTGATACCAGGCTTTTTGACTGATTTCAATTTCCTTGCCTTCATACAATTTCAGCAACAGTAGCTCTGCCCAATCGCTATCCAGCCACATGGGAGTATTACCGCGCTTTGCAGGTGCTGAGCCTAAAATCTCATCCATTGCAGCTGTTCTGTTCGCAACACGTGTCGCGTGCTGCCAGGTTGGCAGTGCCGCACTTAATATTGCTTCGCCAGGCTCAAAACGGCTGCTCATTTCCCGCAAAATAAATGCTGAACGCTCGCCCGCACGCGTTCTAAATTGTGCAATTCCGTAGTAAGGCAAGTGGTGTTCAAGGCTGCAACTGAAAACGCTTTGCTTGATTTCCCAAGCGCCGTCGCTAATTGCATTGGTGTAGACAGCTGGCACCGTTTTTCGCTCACGCATGAGCGATTCGCCGGGCATTTCTGCCAGTGCTGACAAGGTGAAAAATACAAGTAAACTTGCGACTAAAGTCAGTCTTGTAGATTTTGAAGACATACGCATACTTCTACCGCTTTGTTCAGAGTATCGGCTGGCAGCAAAAAAACTTTAATAAAACTCTGAATACAGTTGTTATTCACCTCTGATAATTTATTATGCTCGTGGCGTCTTTTTAGTTATAAGTTCAATCAAGCATGATTACTTTAACTTATAGCCCGAGAGCCTTTTTGCTGCAAAAATATCGAGGAAATGTCTTCCGGGAATCGACAAAGTCACAAATAACAATGATGGTCGGACGCCTGTTCGCACCTTGCCAGTAAGACATACACCTTACGTTTGTTGCAGCACAACACCGGCGCCGGGTAAAGCTCTCCGGAACGGTCTTGGAAAATTGAATAAAAGAAATAATAAGGCAGACAAATGAAATTAGTTTATGGCTTATTCGCTTGCTCACTGGTACTGCTTTCGGGCTGCGATAGCACGCCCGATTTACCAGAAAAAATTGATCGTGAAGCGCTGGTAAAACGCCACAACCCGAAGCTCACCAGACTGGACCCCACCTCACCTTTCACTATTGGCAACGGCCGTTTTGCTTTTACCGCCGATGTAAGTGGCTTACAAAGTTTTCCCGAAAAATATTTCGCAGAAGGTATTCCTTTGGAAACCAAAGCCCGTTGGGCCTGGCATAGCCGCGAAAACCCCGCAGGCTATTCACTTGAAGACGCAATGGAAAGCTATCCCGCGTACGGACGCGAAGTTAATTTCCCCAGCCGCATGGACAATGACGCGGCGCAATGGTTACGAAAAAACCCCCACGACTTGCCCCTTGCGCGTATTGGTTTCAGTCTCGATGGTTCTGCCTTGCCCAACGAGCTGGAAAATATTCAACAGGAGCTGGATTTATGGAGAGGTGTACTGCAAAGCCAATACGAATTAAAGGGCGAGCCTGTGCAGGTTCGCACCTTTAGTGAGAGCAGCGCTGACGCACTGGTCACGGATATCCAATCCCCGTTATTAAAAGATGGCCGCCTGGCCCTGGAGTTTTATTTTCCTCGCGGTTATGACCTGAATGTTAAAAACACGCCTGATATCGAGTTTACTCAAAGTGGACATCAAACCAGCGTTATTTTTCGTGATGAAAACAAGGTATTTCTGCAACGAAATATTGATGACGCTGAACATTTGGTAAGTTTGCAATGGCACGGTCGCGCCCTGTTCGTCAAAAAAGACGAACATCACTTTCGCTTGATCAGTACCGACGATAGCGAACACTTACAGGTTCGTATCCATTTTTCGAAAAACGTCCCGCAACTCCCGGCTTTTCAATTCGCAAACAGTTTAGCCGACGCTGAAACGGCCTGGAAACAATTCTGGTTAAGCGGCGCTGCAGTCGATTTTACCGGCAGCACCTCGCCACTTGCGACAGAGCTCGAACGTCGCATTGTGTTATCCCGCTATTTGTTGGCCGTACAAGCGCGCGCCGAATTTCCCGCGCAGGAAAGTGGTCTCACACACTCTTCCTGGTATGGCAAACACCACAGTGAAATGCTCTGGTGGCACACAGCACACTGGACCTATTGGGGCAACAGCGAATACACACGGCAGGCTCTCAACTGGTATAAAAAACATTTAACGTCTGCCAAAAAATTAGCTGCCTCGCGTGGTTTGAACGGCGCACGCTGGGCAAAAATGATTGGGCCAGATAATCGTGAAAGTCCTGGTGGCAATCCCTTGATTATCTGGAACCAGCCACATGTAATTCATTTGGCGGAAATGCTCTACCAAAGCAACCCTTCACCGGCGCTTATCAACGACTATGCGCAACTTGTCGAGGAAACCGCTGAGGCCATGGTCAGCATGCTGGTTTGGGAAGAAGAGAAAAACCGTTTTAATCTCGACGCGCCCATCTGGATTGCCCAGGAAATTTACGACCCCCGACAAACACGCAACCCCACTTTTGAATTGGCGTACTGGCGTTCCGGTCTCGAGCTGGCGCAAACCTGGCGCACTCGACGCGGTTTAAAACCCTCCAAAGAGTGGCAACAGCGGCTCGATTATTTGGCCGCTCTTCCAATTAAAGAAGGCAAATACGTCGCCATAGAAAGCCTGCCGGATACCTTTGACAAAGTGGAAAGCCGCGCGGATCACCCCAGCATGCTTGCGGCCTTCGGTTTGCTTGCCGATAAAACGGTGGATAAAGACATCATGCTCAATACCTTACAAGCGGTGCTCGACACCTGGGACTGGGAAACAAAAATCTGGGGCTGGGATTACCCCATGATCGCCATGACCGCCGCACGCCTCGGAAAACCGGAGCTCGCCGTAGAAGTATTGTTAATGGATAAAACGCACAACCTCTACCTCAACAATGGCCATGTGCCGCAAGCGGGTTCCGGGTTACGCGTTTACTTACCGGCAAACGGTGCGCTGTTGTCAGCGGTCGGCATGATGCTGTCCGGCTGGGAAGGCGCACCCGATAAAAAATATCCCGGCTTCCCGGACAACGACGAATGGTTTATTCGCGCCGAAGGATTTTAGGGATTCTCAGGAAAATGGAAAGTTTTCTGAATAACTCTCACTCATTATAAAAAGCCACAGAAATTTAATCGTTAAAATAAGGTTGATACTATGCGTTTTCGATTACCAGGGTATATGTCATTTTTTTCCCTTTTGGGACTTTGTTTGGGGTTTTGCGGCTCGCTGCACGCCGAAACGTTTCGTTTACAAAACGGCAATGTTGAACTGCAAGCTGACCATGACAACATCATTGTGCGCAATAACAAAGCCACTCTCCTCAAACTGGAAAGTTTTTCTTTTAACTACGAACAACTCGACAGTTGGGAAATCAGCCAAAAAGATGACGGCAGTTTATTGATAAGTGCCAACCTGCCTGCCTCAGTGGATTTCTACCGTACCGCCTACGACGAAAAAGCCAGGCAGGTTAACATTGCCATCACCAAAGTCTCTGGTGGTTTTCGACTGCACGCTGCACCCGAGTGGGGCAGACAAACAACGCTTGAGTTTGCGTGGTTGGGCGATCATTTTTTTGGTTTGTCCGCCCCTTTACAGCCTGACAATCGACTTTCTCCCGATTTAACAGGTGCAACAATCAATGTGGATATCAATAGTGAAGGTGCGGCCTTTCGTGAAAATTATGCAACGGCTTACTCCGCATTTTTTATGAGCAGTGCTGGCTACGGCGGATTTTTTGATACCTTTGCGCGCGGCCGTTACGAATTTGCGATCAATAAAAAAACCCGTATTCACCACGATACCGGTGTGCTCGATTGGTATATTTTTACCGGCGATAACGGCACGGAAATCCATCAACACTATTTTGATTTAATTGGCGAACCCAAGTTCGTGCCAGTCTGGGCATTAGGACCTGTCGGCTGGCGCGATCAAAATGACGGTGGTGCCGCTGAAATTCTGGAAGACATCGATCGTTTGAGTGAGCTTGCCATGCCCTTCACGTCCTGGTTTGTAGATCGGCCCTACAGTGATGGCGCCCACGCCTGGTCAAAAATGAATTGGAGTGAGAAATTTGCAAATCCTGAAGCGTGGATAAAACGCATACGCGACGACTACGGCTTGGAATTTATGACCTGGGTTGCAACTTCCACCTTTGGCGACGCGCGCTTTGAAAAACACCTGGGTGGCCGCTTTAGTTATATTGATTTAAGCCACCCCGCTTCCGTACAAGCGTATAAAAATGAACTCAAACAAAATCAATATGCTCACGGTGTGCGCGGCCACAAAATTGATCGCGCCGATGAAGTGTTCCCCGAATACGAAGAGTGGTTTGATGGCACACCGATTCCGGAACGCCGCAACAAATACAGCTGGCTGGTTGCCAAACATCATCACGATGCCCTTGCCGATGCCTGGGAAAAAGATCAGGTGACCTTTATGCGCTCGGCCTGGCATCGCACCCAACCCTACCTCAGCGCCATCTGGGGCGGTGACCCTCGCACCACCTGGGACGGCTTACAAGGAAACTTTGCCAACGCGATGCGCAGCAGTTTTATGGGCTTTCCCGTTTGGGGCACCGATGTCGGCGGTTATCAGGGAGAAGGTTATATACCGGAAGATCTTTACATTCGCTGGATGCAAGCCGGTAGCATGACCGGTTTATTTGAAATCAAACTGGATGGCGCCGGTGGCGATGGTCGCGATCGCATGCCCTGGCAGTATGACGAAAAATTCCAGACCCTGTTCAGGGACATACTGGACGACCGTATGCGATTTCTACCGCACTTGTTTGCACTGGCGAACAACAGCGCGCAAAGCGGCGTGTTGATGCAACCGATGGCCTATCAACATTTACGGGATAAAAATACCTGGGCAATGTGGGATCAGTTTTATCTTGGCGATAATCTTCTTGTTGCCCCCATGTTTAACGCCGACAAGGGAAGAAACATTTATTTCCCCAAAGGCGAATGGCGCAACTTTGATAAACCAACTGAAACCATTAAAGGTGGGAAAACCCGCTTCGTTGAAGTCGCACTCGACAGATTGCCGCGCTACATGAGAGAGAATGCCATTATTTTGCATGCTGAGTTGCATGATGAGTTGCAAGATGAGCACGCACGCAAGGGCAAACTGTTGTGGCAAGCAGACGCAAGTACCACACGTGTTTTACTCAACCCGGCACCGAAAAAAGGTGAGAGTGAATTCACCTTTGTGGATATGCAAACACAGCAAAAGCAAGCTATTCGTTTGCGCGCCCAGTCGTCTAGAATTGAAGCGGAAATTCCGGCTAGCGAACAGTTAACAAGTGCGGAAATTTTTCTGAGTAAAGCACCGAAGCAAGTCAGCTTAAATGGAAAAACACTCAGCGTTCATTTCGATTCGCAGCGCTCCAGTGTGATTGTTCCGCTCGATAAAAGCAGTAACAATTCATTGCTTATTTTGCGCTAAGTACTCTCACTCGAAATGAAAAAAGGGCGCTTTGCAGCGCCCTCTCACGTTGAAACTTCATTCTTAATCAACAATTAAAATTAGAAGTTCGTCCCGGCAGCAGTACCCGTACTACCCGCACTGCCCACCAGGGTTCCACCCCCACTTCCTGCAACACCACTGGTGATTTCATTACCGCTTACCAGCTCCGGTGTGGCACCGTCCGAGGTATCGGCATCGTAGATGGCATAACTGTCACCGCCACGACCGCCGTTACTGCGGCTGTAACCACCCTCACCACCGACACCGGCAATCAGGGTATTGTCGAAGAACAAGGGGCTTTGTCCGGCTGTAATAAACACCGCAAAGGATGCACCACCGGCTGCACCACCGCCATCACCGCCGCGGCCGCCATTACCGCCATCACCGCCGCGCGCACCTGAACCTCCGCGATCACAGGCCCCGAGTACGCAGTTTTCTTCAGGCGAGCCGCCAGTTTCGTAGTCGCCACCGTAGCCACCGCGCATACCGCTGCCGCCCGTACCTGCGCTGCCGCCCAAACCGCTTTCAATGGTATTGTTGCGCAACTCAGTGCTGTCTACATTGTTTAGCCACAGTGCGATGGACGCGCCGCCGTTGGTTCCACCGAATCCACGGGTGCCACCGGTACCGCCTTCACCGCCACCGCCGCCACGGCCACCTGCTGCTGTTCCACAACCGCCGCCACCGGCACCACCGCCGCCGCCAGCTCCGTTCGTTCCGTTACCGCCGTTGGCTGCTGTTGTGGTTTCATAAGCACGGCTAAAGCCACTGTAAACAGGCTGACTTGCGCCCGCGCCGTTCGCGCCTTCAGTGCCGTTATCACCTCTGCCGCCTACGCGTGTGGCATTTTCACAAGCATTCGCACCCGCGCCGCCAGAGCCTCCGCGTACAGTGCTATTGACGTGTGTGCCGGTACTGCCATTGCCACCTGTGCGATCAACAATCAGCCCACCGTTGCCCGCAACCCCACCGGCACCGCCGTTCGGGCCAGGCTGGCCACTGCCGCCAGAACGTCCATTTGCATCATTTCCGTCAGTCCCGACTGTGCCGTTAGCGCCATTTGCACCAAAACCGCCCGTACCTGCTAACAGTTCATTGCTCCACAAGTACAAACTGCCCAGGCCGTTAACACGGAGTGCATAACTCGAACCCGGTGTCGCTGAGGTTCCTGCAGCCACATCGGACGATTCGAAACGGTTATCTGTGAAGTACAAGGCTTCAGAATCTGTTGTCGAGGCCACGTCCACCGCAACGACATTATCACTCGTTGAGAGGTTGGCGCTGTCCAGATACACCGAGAAACCCGAGAACCACATCTCCTGACTGACTGCGCTAAAACTCACCGCAGGCAAGGGTTGTGTTGGGGTGTAGATGAGCGTGCTGCGATTGTCTTCCGCATCGCGAACCCAATCGGCATCGTAGCCACCAAACATGCTGGTGCCATCTGGCACTGCGAGCGAGTTCACCAGGTTGTAACCTTCCGTTTTTGCCATCACGTAGAGATCATCGCCCGCATCCATTGCCGAAAGCGCTTCACTAATGGTGCTGTAAGGCGCTGTCATGCTGCCATCGGCAGCGACATCCGGGTTCGGTGTTCCAACATACACGGCGACGTTGCGATCCAATTGAACCTGTATCTGAATCTGGTCACGTTGCACTTCGCTTTCGACAGTCGCTTCCAGCTCCCACACCAGAGTCGATACCTCATCCGGGGCATAGAAAATGGGGCGACGACCTTCCAGAACGCGAGTACTTACTCCGCTTTCGTCCTCCACATTTGGCCCATTCAACAAGTTCCAAACATAGGAAACAGTGCCCTGGCCAGTGCCTTCAATGTTCCCATCAAGTGTCACTTGCATATTCTTGTTAACGATTTGGTCCATGCCCGCATCGGCAACAAAGTTAAAGCTCGGGTTATCACAATTCGCGCGTTCGGCGGCATCGTCCTCGCCGTCCTCATCGGAATCCATCACCAGCGGATCGCTGTAGACTCGCACAAGGTTGTCGCCCTGGCCGCAAGGTGCTGCACTGCGGTTAGTCAGCCAACCGTAATATTCAAGGCCATCGCCGAGGGTATCACCGTCCGTATCGAGCAGGTCACGATCGGTCCCGAGGTTGCGCTCCTGACGATCACTCAAACCATCGCGGTCGCGGTCGCCAACATAAACCAGGCTGACTTTGTCGCCGGCACGCAAGGTTAACGCCGCCAGACTGTAGCCCTCCTGCAGCAGGTTGTAATACTCGGTCACGCGGCCACCGCCGTCGGCATTGCGATTGTGAGCCAGCAACCAGTAACGGTTGTTATCAGCATCCATCGCGTAACTGCCAACACGCAACAAGCCCGCAGGCGTGCTGGAGGCACTGCTATCGTTGCCAAAGATCCAACTGCCTTCACCTTCTTCGACCGTGAGATCGAGCACGTCTTCGAGCGCCGCCAACAGGTTAATGCCGCGCTGGCCGACACCGCTATTTACCGCAACGCGATACTTGTCTTCACGCGCCGCATCAATACCGTAATCGATAGTGACGGTCGCAGTCCGTGCAGAGACATCCTGGTCAACGAGCAAAAGGCTTTGATCGTTGATATCAACAAGACGATAGGTTCCGGGGGTAATGACGATGTTTTTTGAATCCCGCAATAATTGTTGCGCTTTGGACAAAGTGAGATCCGTTGAGAAATTCAGTGGCGCGCTGTCACCGGCAAGAATGGTTGTACGCGGAAAACCGCCATCGCTGAATTCCATTGTCCCGATAGACTGCATATCAAAAGGTCGCAATGGGTCAAACAACACGGCACTTAGAGTGAGGTTTTCAAGATCGTAAGGAATGTGGCCTTCGTTGCGCACACGCGCAGTTACACGCAGAAAACCGCCGTTGTAGGTGCTGTTTTCTTCCTCGGTAAGTTCTACCGTTTCTGACCATGCGCGTGAGTTTTCTTGCGCAGCAGAACGACTCCAGTTGACCGAAGACCCACGCGTGGTGGTGACGGACGATTCAAAACCCACACTTAAACTGGATTCATAACTGCCAGACACGCCCACATCGGTGAGGCTGACATTCACTTCCGTTCCCACGGTTTGCGTGGTTTCCACACTGAGTGTGTGCCCCACTTCCAACTGCCGCGAAATCTCCCCGCCCCAGTCGCTGCTGAGGCTATTACTTTCACTTTCTTCGTATTGTGTGCCCACGCTACGCGACGAGCCTGACGATTCCGTGAAGTCGAGATCGATTTCTGGCACCGCAGTCAGATCGACGGCAATTTGCGCCATGTCGGCAATGCGTGGGTTAAAAATATAGGGTGTGTTGTCCGGGTCGAAATCCAGCACTTCACGACCATCGTCAAAGCCATCGCCATCGGTGTCTGCTTGCCAGGGGTGCGTCGCATACAAGTCCAATTCCTGGCAATCGGTGAGGCCATCGCCATCACTGTCGGCAAAACCACTGCAGGTTTGCGCCGCGCTCACCGCTTCACAGGTAATAACAATGTCGCCTGCGCTGCTACCCGCTTGCCCCGTACCATTTTCTACAAAACACAATTGCTCCAGTGGATTACTTTCCACCAGAATCTCGTAGTCGCTGCCACTGGGCACAACAAAACTAAAACTGCCGTCGCTGCTGATATCTGTCGGGGTCGCGCCTGCATTGGAGATTTTGACCTGGCCACTTTGCAAACCACTCAGTTGGCCGCCGAGGGTGACGGTGTCACCGCCATTGCCACCGGACGAGCTTGAACTGCTCGAAGAACTGGAGGACGAGCCCGATGCGCTGCCGGAAGATGAAGTCGAACTACTCCCATTCCCACCGCTGCTTTGGCCACCTCCGTTACCACCTCCTCCGCCTCCGCAGGCAAACAAGCTGGTACTCACAAAAACACTGAGTGCAAATTTCACTGTGCTGATTTTCATATCCTTCTCCTTGATGGTTTGAAATCAGCACACAGGGTATTTTTTGAGCCCTTGAATACCTATTCTGCAGAAGTCTCAGAAGTACAAATCAAAAGTCGCAGATTGAAGCGACAGCCTAATAAGACTCCGTGCGACAAAAGTCCTGGTGGTTTTCGGGTCGTACGACTTTTGAAGAAGTCGATTAATTTTGCAACTGCGCTTAAAATCCCTCCTGACTCAATGGAAAGACTGACTAACTCGCTACAGCACTCATCCCCTTCAGCAGTGCGAATGCCAAACAAGCCATTCAAAATTATGACAACGGAAGACAGAACGCTAAGACTGCGTGCGGACCAAATCAAAGCGATTTACCAGCAAGCTACAATGACTGCACTCAATAGCTGGGTGACCGGTCTCATCGTCATTTTTATTCCCAACCCTGCTACCAGCACATCGATACTGGCACTCTGGTTCCTTGCTCTCACACTCAGCTGTGCCTTGAGATTGGTGCTGGCCCACCAATTTAAAAAACGTGAAATCAAACTCGAAGATCACACGCGTTGGGGTTACGCCTATGCCGCAGTGATTTTTATTACTGCCTTGGTGTGGTCGTCCGCACCTTTTTTACTTGCCTCTCCCAACCATCTCGAATACGAAATGTTATTTCTGGTTATTCTTGTAGCCATGTGCATTGGCGCTTCGCATGCGAGCACCACGTATTTGTTGGCCGGTCAGGCTTATACAGTACCGGCGATGAGCATCGTGGTCATTTTTTGTTTGTACAAAGGTACACCGATGTTTTACGGTCTGGCTATTTTGGCCGCGCTCTACGGCATTATGATGAATGTCGTCGGCCGCGACAGTAACCAACGTTTTCTGGAAATCCAACGCCTGCGCTATGAACTGGCGGAGAAAAAAGACGAAGCCGAAAAAGCCAACATTGCCAAATCAAAATTTCTCGCCGCCGCCAGTCATGATTTACGCCAACCCTTGCATGCCCTCACTTTATTCACGACTGCACTCAAGGAGAAAGTGAAACAAAGTGAATTGTTACGCATCGTCAATAATATTGATAACTCCGTTGAAGCATTGCAGGGGCTCTTTAATTCCTTATTGGATATTTCCAAACTGGATGCCGGCAGCATGCAAGTCGAACGCGAGATTGTATCCTTGCAAAAAGTGCTGACACCTCTCGCCAATGAATTTGCTGCAGAAGCCGAGAAGAAAAACATTAAATTGATTTGTAAGGATGTTGCCTATTACGTCCATACTGACGCAGCGTTATTGAGCCGTATTATTCGTAACCTTGTCTCCAATGCCCTGCGTTATACCGAAAGTGGCACAGTCACGATTAAAACCGAAGCAAAGGGAAACGCCTTGATACTCAGCGTGATAGACACCGGCTGCGGCATCCCCGAAGACAAACAAAAAGATATTTTTAATGAATACGTGCAATTGCATAACCCGGAACGTGACCGTGAAAAAGGCCTTGGACTCGGGCTCGCTATCGTGCAACGTTTGGTGAATTTGCTGGATTTGAATATCAGCGTGGAATCTGCCCCACATCGCGGCAGCCAGTTTAGCATTACCCTGCCGCTCGCCAATGCGCCCAGTCATATTGGTGAACCCGAACGCACTTATCAAACAGATGGCGACAACACAGCTTCGCGCCTCAATGTGTTAATCATTGACGATGAGGAAAGTGTGCGCGAAGGTGCTTTAACTTTACTGGAAACCTGGCACTACAAAGCGGCTGCTTTTGCCGATGCGGATGCCTGTCAAACCTTTCTGGCAAACGAGGATTTTCAACCGGATGTCTTGTTAGCGGATTTTAGATTGCGCGGCAACAAAACTGGCATACAGGCGATAAAACAAATTAATGGCTTTTTAGGGCGCGAATTACCCGCGGCAATTATCACCGGTGACACCGCAGCCGAACGACTGCGTGAAATTGAAGACAGCGGCTACCTCGTTATGCATAAACCGTTTAAACCGATGCAGTTACGAGCTTTCCTGAATCACAGTAAGCAGGCTTTGAGTGAAGAGAGTGATTAAAATTTTCTTGCGTTTCCCCTTATTCGCCGAATTCACAAACCATGCACGATAAAGGAATAAAAAAAATAAAGAATTAGAGAGAAAAACCGAAGGGATTCGAAACCCACTTAGCCCGGAAAAAACCTACAAAAGATCAAGCTTTTGCGCATTGACTACAGCCTCGGTTCTGTTGCGAGCGCCCAATTCCTTAAAGACCGCAGTCACATGTGCTTTCACTGTCGTCTCCGCACAATCCAGAACGCGGGCAATTTCCTTATTCACTTTGCCTTCGCTAAGCAGTTTCAATACTTCAAGCTGTCGCGGTGTTAACCGTGTTCTCGCCGCTGCTGGCGCGGGAGCGTGCGCCGTCTTTTCTTCGGCTCCGGAAAAATCGAGCATCTCGGGCGGGACATAGATCCCCCCGGACAACACCAGTTTCAACGCAGACAACATAATATCCGGCGATGCTGATTTTGGGACAAACCCCATCGCTCCGCGTTTCATTGCAGCCTGCATATCGCTTTTATCCAGTGAGGCCGATACCACAACCACTGAACACGCCGGTAACTTTTCGCCGAGCAAGCCCAGCGCTTCAAGACCATCCATGCCGGGCATATTTAAATCGAGGAGGATTAGATCGGGTTTGCATTGCAATGCGACTTCTACCCCTCTGGCGCCATCGCTGACAGTTTGCGTGCTCACCTCATCCTCAAGGGTCGCAATAATACTGACCAGGCCTTCGGCTACCAGCGGATGATCATCGATAACAAGTATGTTTAGCATGGAACAACCCTGAAATTTCGCAGTGCCGCATTTTAGCCCTTTTTCCACAAGATTCCCTAACGCATTACCGTAAGAAGACCCGCACAAGCGCCTCAAACATGCAAAAGCATCGAAATTCCGGTAGCATTCGCTCCCTTAACCCCTGATTGATTCAGGCTTGATTGAACCCTTGCCCGCCCGACACCAAATGACCGAAACACTTGTTCTTAACCAGCCAGATGATTGGCACATTCACCTGCGCGACGGCGTGGCCCTTCAACTCACCGTCCCGCACGCCGCCTCGCAATTTAACCGTATCATCGTGATGCCCAATCTTGTCCCACCGGTGACCACGGTTGAACAGGCACAAGCCTATGAACAGCGAATTCGCTCAGCATTACAGCCGGGGCAAGCCCTTGAACCCTTGATGGTGCTTTATCTCACTGACAAAACCTCCCCCCAGGAAATCAAACTCGCTGCTGAACGGGGGATCCATGCCTGCAAACTCTACCCAGCAGGTGCGACTACCAACTCCGACTCTGGCGTTACCGACATTAAAAATATTTACAGCGCGCTGGAAGCGATGGAGGATGCCGGACTCAAACTGCTGGTTCACGGCGAAGTCACGCACAGTGATATTGATATTTTTGATCGTGAAGCCGTGTTTATTAAAACTATTTTGAGCCAGGTTGTTGAAGATTTTCCGGGTTTGAAAATTGTGCTTGAACACATCACGACACGCGATGCCGTCGACTTTGTCGCGCAAACTGGAAAAAACATAGCCGCGACCATCACCGCCCACCACTTGTTGTTTAACCGCAATCACATGCTGGTCGGCGGTATTCGGCCACATTACTATTGCCTTCCCATACTCAAGCGCAATGTTCATCAACAAGCTTTAATCGAAGCGGCTACCAGTGGCAACCCCAAATTTTTTATCGGCACAGATTCCGCACCCCATATTCAAGGGAAAAAAGAAACGGCCTGTGGGTGCGCCGGCTGCTATACCGCATTTAGCGCAATCGAACTGTATGCAGAGGCCTTTGAACGCGCCAATGCGCTCGAAAAGCTCAACGCTTTTGCATCGCAATTTGGTGCCGATTTTTATGGTTTGCCACGTAACGAAGCGACTATCACGCTCGAACGTAAGCCCTGGCAAGTTCCCGAGCAATTTATGATGGACGGCTCTCCACTGATTCCTCTCCTTGCCGGTGAAAACTTGCAGTGGCAACGGCAAAAACAATAGAGTTTTTTCATGAGTCAGGAAAACCTTTCCGCTAACCCCGAAAACGAGGACGAGAACGTTGCGGCTTTCGCCAAACGTTTTCGTGGCTTTTTGCCAGTGATCGTCGATGTTGAAACCGGCGGCTTCAATGCCCAGACAGACGCCCTCCTGGAAGTCGCAGCGGTAACATTAAAAATTGACGAGTCTGGCTATTTACACGCCCACAAAACGCTCGCCTTCAATGTCAAACCTTTTGAGGGTGCGAACATCGAGCAAGCCGCTCTCGACTTTACCGGTATTGACCCGGAAAACGAAGAACGTAAAGCCGTCGATGAACACGATGCGCTCACGGAGATATTTAAGGAAGTACGCAAACAAATAAAACTAAACGACTGCAACCGGGCCGTTATCGTGGGTCACAATGCACATTTCGATTTGAACTTTCTCAACGCTGCGGTAGAACGCTGTGAGATCAAGCGCAACCCTTTTCATCCTTTTTCCTGTTTTGATACCGCGACCCTCTCGGGCCTGGCTTTTGGTCATACTGTGCTTGCTCGCGCTTGCGCCCTGGCTGGTATGGAGTTTTGCAATAAATCGGCCCACAGTGCGGCCTACGATGCAGAAAAAACTGCTGAGTTGTTTTGTACCATCGTCAATAAATGGAAAGACCTCGGCGGTTGGCCTCTTGCCTTGGCAAACGAAACAGAATAAGAACCTGAAGACATAAAAAAAGCGCGCTGCCTTGTGAGCAGCGCGCTTTTTTATTATGACCTGCGATTAAAGTGCTTCTGCGTTTTCTTTCAAATACGCGGCCACACCTTCTGGTGAAGCAGTCATGCCTTTATCACCGTCTTTCCAACCTGCTGGACACACTTCACCGTGCTCCTGGTGGAAAGCCAGCGCATCAACCATACGCAGCATCTCATCAACATTACGCCCGAGTGGCAAATCGTTAACCACCTGGTGACGCACAAGGCCGTCTTCATCGATCAGGAAAGAGCCGCGGAAAGCAACACCGCCTTCAGATTCAACATCGTAAGACTGACAAATGCTGTGCGTCATATCTGCGACCAATGTGTATTTCACCGGGCCAATACCGCCATCATTAACAGGCGTGTTGCGCCACGCGTTGTGCGAGAAGTGGGAATCGATAGAAACGCCAATCACAACCACACCACGTTTTTCGAATTCCGCCATGCGGTGATCAAAAGCCAGGAGCTCGGAAGGACACACAAAGGTGAAATCCAGCGGATAAAAGAAAACGACCGCTTTTTTGCCTTTGGTCGCTTCAGAAAAAGAAAAATTGTCGACAATTTCACCGCTGCCAAGAACAGCGGGTGCAGTGAAATCAGGAGCTGATTTACCGACGAGTACGCCCATGTTGATTCTCCCTGGAGGTAATTTATAACTTAATGATTTTTAAGGATTTTTTGAAATGTCAGCTGAAAGTCTCGGCAAGTTGACGCAAATTTCATCAATTACACCAGCTCAGCTGATAGCGGGGACTAATGATACACAAAGCCCATAGGCAATTTCATTAATTTTGTATATCAAAGTGATTGTATTTTCGGCTTAATTAATTGACAATCATTATCATTAGCATTAATCTTATGGGACTGCGCTGATCAAGGGGCTCTCTTTGAGCCAGGCTTCGAGTCAGGACAAGCAGAAACAATTGCAAGATTGACTGATTAAATTGAACACTCTGGATGTATTGACCTTATGTACGTTTGTCTTTGTAAAGGTGTGACTGATTCGCAAATCCGCAATGCGGTAGACGGCGGTGCAACCAATCTACGCCAGGTGCGCAAACAACTCGGCGTCGCCTCCCAGTGTGGAAAATGCGCCTGCCTGGCAAAAGAAATTGTCAGTTCCGCAGTCGAGGAAAATCAGATTGATATGGGTGCGCTTTGCTACCCCTTGGCATAAGTAATTAAACACTCACATTAACTCGATAAATTTGTCGCAATATTGCCCTTCCCCCCAGGCAATTTGTGCTAAGTTCTGCCCGCAAGTAAAAACAATAAGCATATGCACTACGACCTGCTTTCGTGCTTTATCTGACAGGCCCAGCATTTTTTTAATATTACTCGGGGTTAAACAATGAATTCTGAATTGGCGCTGTGTTACTACCCAACACAAATCGCTCTCGTTGATGACAATTCACATTTTTTGCTCGCCTTAACATTGCACATGGAAAAGCAATTCAGTTGCTGCACCTTCAGCGACCCCCATGCGGCATTAAAATTTGCAAACAGGGGGAATGAACGCAAACCCAAAGTCCCTCCTAACGTGGACTTTAGTCGTTTGGTCCACAATGACTTTGAAGACATTATCCACCTGACGTTTAACCAGTCTGATTCGCTTCGTAAGCAACACGACCGCTACCAGCAACTTTCCGTGGTCGTCGTGGACTATCAAATGCCTGAAATAAACGGGCTGGATTTTTGTCGTCAATTGAATAACCCCAATATCAAAAAGGTATTGTTGACCAGTGAAATTAGTCAGTCCCAGGTCATTGACGCTTTCAACGAAGGGATCATTGACTACTATGTATGCAAAGGCAAACGTAATTTTATAGAGGATTTGCATGACGCAGTAGCACGACTGCAACATGAATATTTTCGTGACCTGTCCCGCCAATTAAAAACGCGTGCGCTAGAGGGGCTTGATGCCATCTTCAAGGAACCCGCACTGAGCAAACATTTTTTCTCTGTTTGCCAGGAATACAAAGTACGCGAATACTATTTTGCGACCAAACCATCTCGCTACATTTTGCACACGCATGACGAACAGGAAATCAGCATGTTGATTTTCAGTGTGGATGATATAAATAAACATGTTCAAATTATGGAAGAAGAAAATGCGCCGAAAGATTTAATAAAAAAAGTACAAAGCGGCGATTATCTTCCGTACTTCTCATCCAGCGATGGCTACTACGAACCCGAACTTGAACAGCCAAACAACTGGCTATTGAAATCCCATAAAATTCAAGGTTCTCAACTTTTCTACTGCGCACTCTTTTCTACCTCCCTCAATTGCAACGAAACCGTCCCTTTTACAAATATTGTTGCGACTTTTCATTGAAGCGTTAAACTAGCGCGTAATCTGTGCAGGCCTTGGCCTGCATTTGTCTGTTTTTATTTCAGGAGGCTCCAATGAAAGGTGACGCCAAAGTAATTGAACATCTTAATAAAGTGCTTGCCAATGAACTCATTGCAATTAATCAGTATTTTCTTCATTCCAGAATGTATAAGGATTGGGGCTTAAAGGAATTAGCAGAGCATGAATACCACGAATCCATTGATGAAATGAAACACGCGGATAACTTAATCGAACGTATTCTCTTTCTTGAAGGCGTTCCGAATTTACAAGACCTGGGAAAACTTTTGATCGGCGAAAACACCAGGGAAATGCTTGAGTGTGATTTGAAATTGGAAATGATTGCGATTCCCGATTTGAGAGACGCTATCGTTTACTGTGAGTCTGTCAGGGATTTCGTCAGTCGCGACTTGTTCCAGAAAATACTCGACGAAGAAGAAGAGCATGTCGATTGGCTTGAAACACAACTCGGCTTGATCGAGAAAGTCGGCCTTGAGAATTATTTGCAAAGCCAGATGAGTTCAGCTTCATCAAGCTAGTAAACCCCGAAATTGCAGGGAAATAATGCTATTTTAAGTATTACTCAACAGTAAAAACACGGGAGAAAAGGTTTCTACCTTGCAAATTTAATTCAAGCGTATACAAACCAACTGGAAAGCTCCCAACGGGGCTTTCCAACAGCAAAATCGCTACGCCATTACCGCCATCCAGTACAACTGCCGCTTTAGCCACTTCAATGTTTCCTGCGCCATCCAATAAACGTGCTTCCATTTGGTTTGCATCCGAACTGATATTGCTATATTGAAATCCGACGTAAATGTTACGTCCGGCTCTAATTGGATCTTGCTGTGCAGCATTCACGTCGCTAATTTGATTTCCACTCACCAGCACTTTGTCAATTGCGGCCTGATTTTTAACGCTGCGCTCAGCTATTTGCTTGTTGATATTTTCTGCCAATTCTTGCAGCTCCTGGTCCTGCGGCAAAATATTCAAGGGGGTCACCAATGCCATCTCAGCCAGTTGATACTCGCCCTGATTAACCAGGTCTTGCAACCATAAAGAAAATCCTTCCTTCAACATAACAACGCCGCGAAGAGCACGAACATTCTCCGGTTCATCTTCCAGAATTTGAGCATAAAAATGATAAGCATTTTCTTTCACAGGCTCAAAATAACTGCCAGTGTTAAGCGCTTGTTCCGCTTGCAAAAACAACAAATCCTGTTTGGCTTTTCGCTCCTGTAAATTACGAATATTTTCCAGCAAGGTTTCCGCGCTATCGTTTTTCCAATCAACTTCTAACGCCTGCTTCACTTTCTCCTCTGCCAATTCAATATTTTCTTCGGCAAATGCGGCGCTTGCTTGCTGAAAATAAAAATCAGAAACTTTTCGAACACCTTGAAGAGCACGAGCATCTCGCTCATCAATAGCAAGTAACTCTTTATACATCGAGAGCGCGTTGGCACCCTCCGGTTCAACCAAAGCACCTGCTGAATAGTATTCAGCTGCTTTGGCAAGAATATTTTCCTTATTTTCTTCTGCTTCAATTTTGGCTTCGAGACTATTCTGACTGTTGGTATCTGAACCTCCAAATAAACTTTGTAACTGTTCCAGTTTTTTACGTGCCGCAGAGAATTTCTTACTGGCGATCAATTCCTCGATTTTGGATTTTTCGCTTTGCTCCAGATTGTCGAGTGCTTGCTGACTTTCAACATCCCCGGGGTTGAGTTCCAACATTTGTCGGTGTGCTGCGACGAGGTCGGGCAAGAATGCAGCATCCTTGGCGAAGGCTTCCTGTAATCGAAATATCGTGGCTTTTTGCTCCTCAAGAGCTTTAGCAAAAAGTGCTTCCTCAGTCTGCTCTTGCTCGGCCTCAGCGAGACCTGTCTCCTCTTCGCTTGAAGCGCTTTCTAAATTGTCGATAGTTGAACGCGTCGTATCTTCGACTGGCTCTGGTGTGTCCAAAACCTCAACGGGTGCAGGATCGGAAGGGGTATCAAGAGTTTCTTTTTCTTCCGGGGGGAGGGTTTGCTCTTCAACTACCGACTTTGGCGGCGCCTGATCTGGTCGTTGCTCCGGCTGCAAAAGGTGCTGCACTTGTAAAACACGCTTTTCCCATTCAGCCGGGTTGAGATAGAAATACGCTGCGCCCGCTATTGAACCCAAAATCAGGACGACGACAAAGATTCCAAAAAAACTGACGCCACGACTACTTGTGTCCAGCTCATCGTTATCAAAAATAACGGTAAAGCGCTCATCCTGATGTGGAACCGCCTCGTTGATTTCAGTTGTTGTCCCTAATTGTGGTTCCTGGCGATCGATTTTCTTTTTTTGTGCTGGTTTTGCTTTACTGGCAGCTGAAGGTTCTTTATTTGAAGCTGAAGGCTCTACACCACCGCTGGTAGAGGCCATGGCTGGGCGGCTTTGGGGTGGTGGAGTCACCGGGGCGGTTACTTGTGGGCTTGCCGGGGAGGAAACCAATGTTGGTGTCTCATCTTCCGCATCCGTCTGGCTTTCCTTGATTTGCTGCTCTCGATCATAATCAAGCGCCAACTTTTCCAATACTGGCATATCCAGTTGATCGAGAGCGGAAATCAAGGATGCGGCATTTTGAAAACGTTGATCGGGCGCCTTGGCCATCATTTTGTCCAACAAGGGTTGGAGATCATTCAAGGCCACGGGTAAGAGTGGAATTGGGTCGGTAATGTGCTTGATGCCAATCGCCACAGCGGACTCGGCATCAAAGGGCACCTTGCCCGTTAAAGTCAGGTAAAGCACCACACCCAGGCTGTAAATATCAGAACGGCCATCGACCGCCTGGCCTTTCGCCTGCTCCGGGCTCATGTAGTGCGGCGTGCCGATGGCGACACCTGTCTGGGTGACGCTCAATTCCGCCTCAGCCGCACGCGCAATACCAAAATCAGTTAATACCGCGCGACCATCTGCCAGGTGGAACATGATATTTTCGGGTTTGATATCGCGGTGCACATAGCCCTTATTCGCTGCGTACTGCAACGCCGTGGCGATATCGCGTATGGCACGAATTTTCTGTCTGAAGGTGAGCCTGCGGCGGGCCAGTTTCAAATCACCGCCGTCAATATACTCCATAGACAGGTAGTAGTGACCCTCGTGCTCGCCGACGTCGTGCACGGTCACAATATTCGGGTGTACCAACTGGCTTACTATTTTTGCTTCCCTGAAAAAGCGTTGTCCGAAGCTCGGGTCTTCGGCCAGGCTTTTCGACATGACTTTTAACGCAACTTCGCGCTCAAAGATCTCCTGCTCAGCCAGATACACCGTTGCCATTCCACCACGTCCTATGGCGCGCAGAATTTTGTATCCCGGAATCTCAATACTCATGCAGGGGTGTTGCCTTGTTTCGTTTCGGGCTTATGCCCTTCATATTCTTTGTATTGTAGTTATTTATAATGATTTGCCACTAAGCCATTGAAAATATGTGGCTTTCAAGGCCAGGCAGGGGACTAAGGATGAGCGTTTAGGAGAGACTTAGCAAGAAGAAAAAATGAAAATAGAGATGCCAATACGAAAAAACCCCGAAAGTTCGAGGTTTTTTCGTTGTGTATATTATAAACAGGTCTATACGCGGCGGCGAGCTATTCCCAAGCCAAGCAAGCCCAGCGCCAACAAGACTGCGCTGCCGGGCTCAGGCACACTTACGGAATCACCATCACCTGGCAGCACAACTTCGCCCGCATCTATAGCGAATCCACCAAAAGTGTGGTTATCAATCGCGAAATTCAGGCCAGCCCCTGCTGAATCCCCCGTGCTAAAGCCGTCAATAACCACAGAGACAATATCACTCAAATCGCTTTGGAAGCCAAAGAAACTGTAGGAGTCAATACCCAGTACGCTTGTCAGGTAGTTACTTCCATCACTGAAATTAATAGTCAGGTTAAAATTCGGCATCAGACTATCGGTGTCAAAACCAAAAGCAGACACTGCCGCATCATAAGTAATAGTTAAATCGCGAGCACCCGTGGATTCGAGGCTGTCGAGAAAACCACCGCTGAAACTACCACCTTCATCGATATTGAAATAGTAGCCGTCGCCCACAGGCGTACTGTAACTGGCTCCGCTTTCAATATCTCCAGCATTCAAATCACCAAAGGCTGTAGTACTGTCCAGGATGCCTCCGGGAATGGGGAAGTGATAGCGTGAGGTGAAGTCTTCTGTAACAGTATCACCAACGCTCGCTTCAAATTCAGTTCGATCTGTGTAGGTTGTTATAAGGCCTGCATTTGCGGTCGCAGCCGAAAGCAGAAAAATGATTCCTATTATATTTTTCAAAACACTCTCCTAAAGGGGTCGCAACTTTACATCAGCCGCAACCGAGCACTTTTTATGCCAAATTCCTGCAGCCCGCATCCTTGTTGGGCGCCAACAAAACCGTATGATCAAAATCAAAACCTCATGTAAAAACGATCGACAACTCAAGACTCACACAGGCTTAACTGAACCGATGTGTTGACTCCAGATGTGAATACGTAAAGGGAAAAGCTTTACTAACAAATCGAATGAGCATTGCCGTGTTGGAAAATTGCATGTCGGCAATACTTTCTCTGAACCAGGCTGGAGGAGTGGAAAAGGCGGCCCGGTTTTACAGGCTTGAGCCGCCTAATACTTACGAATGCACGTTATTGTTGAAATGAAAAACTGAAATTATTCTCGGTGTCCGGTAGAACTGAAAAATCAAAACGTCTGGTTGTGTCTCCCAGCGTTACCCGAACACTGTACTCGCCATAAAAGCCGCGACCTTGATATGTGCCTTCCGCTGACGTATTCACATCAAAATCATTCCACCACTCGTCATAGATCAGGCTTTTCCAGGCCGCAGCGTTAGGCTTTTCTCGCCAATCCTGATCGTACATGGCTGCGGAAGGGCGCCAATGCGCGCCTGCCCAAAAACCCCAAAGTTGCACGCCCACCGTGGAGGGATGACTAAAGAAAATTGTCAGGAAATCCCGCGTGTAATCGGCTTGTAGCGCTTCGTCTTCAGTGCTGACATCAAATTCGGTAGACCGAATCACCAGATTCGGGAAGGACTCACGAAAGCGCTCGAGAATATCGTACACCGTAGTGATGGCCGTCGGAGACTCACTAAAATGACTTTGCATTCCAAGACCGGTAATCGGTGCCCCATTGTCTACAAGATAGCGTGCGGTATCTTCAAAATGTTGTTGGTGCGCAAAGTTGCGGCCACCAGCGGACAAAATGCTGTAGTCATTCAAAAACAATCCATGCGTGGGTAAATGGCTACGCGCCCGATTAAACCAGTCCACCATAACCTGGTTGCCGAAAGCATCCATCAAGTAATGATTATCGTAGGGCTCGTTCAATACATCCCACTCGTCAACATGGTTAATGGTCGCGCTGGCAATATCGTCGATATGATCGAGCACTTCATCGAGTGCGGTCGGGTCCGCCTCTGCCGGGTTATCGGGCAAATATTGCTGCATCATATTCGGCAGGTTACGCTTGGAGGGCCACACCATCACATGCCCCCGCGTATACAAGCCGTTATCTCGCAACCATTGCAAGCCTGCCAGCGTTTGCTGCTGATTAAAGCTCTCGCCCCATTCCCCGATCCAGGGCGCCCATTTCAAATCATTTTCCGGCCCACTCTGGTTAAAAAGTTCGAGTACTTTTTCCTTGTAGGTCATCGCATCACTACTGGTATCAGCGAGAATGTGGCCCACCGTGACTGAGCCGAAGTGATACGCATGTTTTTCAAAATCAATATCCAGACTCACATCAGCGGCAGGCTCGCCCTCAGCATCCAGAATCTCAATACTGAAATCGCCCTTGCGATGTAACTCTATGCGCTCTGCGGCGGCACTGCGCCAGGCGGCATCACTTTCTCGCCCCACGTACGTAGGGCGAGTGATCGGCAGCAAACTAATATCAATATCCCCGTAATGAAGGACTTCGACACCGCCGATATCAAAGACCTGCGGGCGGTCGCCGCCGCCGAAGCCGATCTTGAAGGCGAGGTTTCCCTCGCTTTGGTTGTCTGTGATCTCCGCTGGCAAAAAATACTCCTGCCATTGCGAAGCGGCAGTGATCTCACGCGTTAAATATTTGTCGTAGGTCGTCAAATCTTCAATAAATGCGGACGCAAAGGCCGCACCGGTTTCATAGGTATTCTCGATAGACCGAATGTATACGTGGACGAGGACGACATCGCCCTGCTCAACATCCATATTGATTGGAAAAGTCAGCTGACCATTCCAGAACTCACCCGTTGGATCAGTGACGGTAATTCGGGTTGCTTCGTTAAATGCCTCGTGCTCAACCGCGATGACTTCACGGCTCCCTACCCCACCGCCTCCGGCGCCAACACCAGCCCAAAAATTTCCTGACTGCGGAGAACCATTGACCACCGCAACACCTTCCGGCATGGGTTGTGGTTCGGGTTCTGGCTGTGGTTCAGGTTCAGGCTGTGGCTCTGGCTGAGGTTGTGGCTCTGGCTCTGGCTCTGGCTCTGGCTCTGGCTCTGGCTCTGGCTCTGGCTGAGGTTGTGGCACTGGATCAGAGGTCCCGCCACCGCTACAGGCTACCATGCTCAATGAACCAAAGGCCAAGAACAGGCTGAAAATCAGTGTGTGCAATTTGGATTTATTCATACAAGGACTATAACGCTTTTGTTGTTGATTTTACTGCCATTCCACCCGCTTATTTAACCTTTAGTCAACTTGTCATTCGATATAAAACTGTCGCTCAAACCGCGCTTTGTGCTGCTTTTTTGAAAACTGTGCTGCCTATTTCGCCCTTTTTTCGCTTGGCTCCGTATATTATGACTCCAGGGCTCTAACTGCGTTGATAGTCAATCAAAATAAATTAAATAAAGGCTCATATATGAAAGTCGCCACCACGCTTCGACCAGGCTTGTTGGTCATGATTATTTTGCTTGGTGCCTGCTCACATCAAAAGCACGCGCCTGAACCCAATCGCTCTGAGGCAACAACAACGAAAACCTCGCAACCGGCCTCCGAACCCAAACACGACGAGCAAAGCCTTACGGTTGAAGCACCGACAGAGCCGACTCCAAAAACTGGAGCAGACACTACTTCTGACAAACCAACGAGCGTCAATGAACTCATAACAACAACCGCAGTGGAAAAAACAGAAACTCCAGTATCCGGAACGAAACCGGATGACAGGTCTATACCCGACACTCCAGAACCTAAAATCGATCAACAAGAAAAACTGATCGCCAAGCCTCCGATAGAACCGGTAAGGGTTGAACCTGAAACACAAAAAACGGCCGCTTCCGCGACAATCCAAAAAACCGGTGTACTTGCAGGCAAAATTAGCATCATTGGAAAACGTAACAAAGAGTATCGCCCGACCAATGTCATTGTAACATTAACGCCATTAAATCCAGCAGCGCACAACGCGATGCATCAGGATCTTCGTACACACGAAGTGGATATGAAAAACAAAACCTATTTGCCCGTTGTGCAAACCATTCGTCGTGGAGATACCTTGCAATTCAATAACAACGACAATATCAAACACAATGTCTTTTCTTCTTCAGGAGAAAACACCTTTGATCTTGGCACGTTCAAAGGGGGCAGTGTTCGCAGTGTTGCCATGGATCATTCGGGTATCGTTAAAGTTTATTGTAATATTCACCCGGAGATGGCGACTTTTGTTATGGTGTCTGATTACCCCTACCATGCAATCAGTGAAAAAGACGGTAGCTTTCAAATAGATAAAATTCCTGCCGGCAACTACGAATTGTCACTGTGGCATATTCGAGGTGAACTCAAAACAACCATTACGATAAGCGAAGGCCAGAACAATCTCGATAACCTGGTTTTAGATGCATCAAACTACAAGCGCGTGGCCCATAAAAATAAATACGGCAAGGACTACAAAAAGAAACCCGCCCTCTTTGAAGACGAGTTCTACTAAGCATGAGCAAACAAAAAAATAAAAAATACAAAGTCAAATTCAGCATACGACAGAAACTGTTTTTCCTGATCCTCATCGGGTTTAGCGCTCTGATATTGGCAACATCCTGGCGAATCGGTATAGAAGCCAAAAAGGGTGCCATGAGTTCGATTGAACGTTCTCTCGCGCAATCCAGTGTCATCCTTGAGACCAAACTTAATAGCCGCATCGCTTCCGTGTCTGAAATTGTTAAAAGTCTTGCAAAGGATGGGCGAGTGTTTCCACTCATTTACGAAGGTGAAGCTTTAACCTTGCAGGATTTGAGTCTCGAATTTGAAAAGGCACTTGACTTTGATGTCATGATTATCACTGATGACGAAGGCAACATTCTCGCTCGCTCAGATCGCCCCGAAGCGATCGGCCAAAATCTCGCTGGTCGCAGTGCGCTTTTTGATTCTGCCCTTGAAGGGCGTGAAGCGAATAGCATTATGGCGAGCCAGGGCAAATTACTGCAAATCGTTGTCGCACCCGTTTTTGATAATTTTGCACCGGATATTGTGCGCGGCACCATTGCCCTCGCGTATGAGTTGTCCCCCGAAATGGCGCAAGAGATTTTATCGCTTACCGCCAGCGAAATCGGCTTTTTTATTTTTACACGCAACGAAGCCCGCGAGGTTGATTCGTTGAGTGCAATTTACAATACCAACGTAACACTGGGCCCGACACTGGAAAATTGGTTTAAAGCGGACGGTAAGCGCTGGCGCCAGGTATTTGAATCCGGGCGCGCTGTACCCGACCTCAGCATCGAAACGGAAGAAGATCTCCTGTTGTCAGTCGCCTACCCACTAAAAGGCAGCAATGGCACCAATCTCGGTTTCGTTCTCGCGACCCAGTCGCAGAGCGAACTATTACGACCTTTTGTGCGCATTCAACAACAAGTGATTGTTGTTGGACTTATTTGCCTCGTGTTTGCTTCGGTATTTGCCTGGATACTATCGCAACGCATTACCAAACCCATTATTAACCTCGTTAAAATCGCCAATCGAATTCAGGAAGGACACTACCCCGAAAAACGTGTTCGCCTGAAACAAAATGATGAAGTTGATGTGCTGTTCAATGCCGTCAATCACATGGGCACCAGCCTGAAGGAAAAGGCCGAGCTGGAGTCTTACCTCGCACAACTTTCGGAAGACCTGGATGAAGATGACTCCTTGTCAAAAGCTGGCGACCTGTTAAACGATCTCGAAAAAACCCAACCCGATGTGGCGGCGCCTCACCATTCTCTCAGTGATGATGGCGACAAAACCGTTCTTTCCGATCCTCAACCCATCGAAGACAAAGCCACGATGGTGCGCGGTGCAAAACAAAGCGAAAGCACCCAACAACACGCCGTGAGAGATAAAGATCGTATAGATGTTGGCGATATCATCGCCAACCGTTACGAAACCTTACGCTTGCTTGGTGTCGGCGCCATGGGAGAAGTTTTCCTCGCGCGCGACCAGGATCTTGACGAAAATATCGCCATCAAGATTCTGAGCAAAACCAAATTTAACCCTGAACTTTTCAAACAATTCAAAGAAGAAATCCGGCTTGCACGTCGCATCACGCACCGCAACATTTTGCGCACCTTCGATTTTGGTGCATTTCAAAAACCATATTACATCACTATGGAATATGTTCAGGGCCACGACCTCGGAAAATTAATTCAACGTAAGGGGCCGATGGAAGTCTCCATCGGCATTGCGCTAGCAAAACAAATTTGCACCGCGATGATTGCTGCCCATCAGCAGGGCATTATTCATCGCGACTTAAAACCGGCGAACATGATGATTACTCGCCAGGGCATACTTAAAATAATGGATTTTGGTTTGGCAATGCGAGTCAAACACAGTGAAACAGGAGAAAAAATTGTCAGCGACGAAACTGAAAACACGATGATCGCCGGCACACCGAAATATATGGCACCAGAACAATTTTACGGTTTAAAGTTGGATGAGCGTACAGACATCTACGCAATTGGTATTATCCTGTTTACACTTTTTTGTGGCCGCGCGCCCTTCGCTGGCAAATCCTTTGAGGATTTCGCGCAGCTTCACGCGAAAACAGCGCCCCTTAAACTATCAAAATTACTTCCCGACATACCCAGGGGACTTGAGTACATTATTGAAAAAGCTTTACAGAAACAGCCGGAGAAGCGCTATCAAAGTGTTCGCCAAATGCTCGACCACTTGCAGGCCTTGTAAATTATTCACACAATTCAAAACTGAGGAGACGCTGTAATGAAAACAAACCTGGTACCTGCCTGCATCCTGGGCCTTGCGGTTGCTTCACCTTTTGTGCATGCCAATTTTGATTTTAAAATGGAAAGCAAGCTAAATTATCGTAACAGTGACGATAATCACTGGCCGGTAAATTTTCCTTTTCCACCTGAAGCATTGCCTGTTGGCCAAAGTACCGCTTGGCTGGAAACCGTTGACGCGGGCTCCAGTATTGAACTCTCCAACGTGGCACTGCACTTTAACTGGGTCGGCGACAACGATATTTTTATTTTAAGCAAGATCGATGTTTTTGATCTTTATGAAAAAAACCCAACCTCCAGCGACTACGATGTCAGTATTGACCGCCTTATACTTCGCTACGGAAAAAAATACACTCAGGGTGCACTGCCCGACGAAGCTGACTTCTATATACAATTAGGCAAGTTCGGAAAATTCGAACGCCAGGAAGACCGCCATATGGAAAGTTACGGTCTGGTATCTACTGCCTTTAACCGTGTTGAAGACAGCGGCTTTGAAGTGGGTATGGATTTCGCTTCGGGCTTTTACGGAAAATTAACGTACACCGTCGGCAACCCCTTGTTTATGCGTGACGTGAACGCTCTTGCTGGCGACAACGGCGCGAATCCCAATCCACCGATTAATTTTGATCCAGAATACAAAGCCGGTGTTCCAATTCTTTATGATGCCGAAGTTGAAGATTTACGTTTTGGGCGAGCACCTGAACTAGGTGCAGCACTGGGCTTTCGTTGGGTCAGTGAAAGTGGTGGCAATCGCATTAACCTGATGGCCTTTCATTATCAGCGCGAATTGGCTGATACCGTCGACATTCACGGGACTTTTTACGGCGGCGATCTTGATATTCTGGATTTAAGCGAAGTGATTCCCGGCCTGGCGATCGAAACTGAAGACAATGACAAGCTCGAAAGTGGCGTCAATCTCTGGTGGTACGGTGAAAACTCTTCATTATTTGCACAATATGTTGTGCAAGACCTCGGCGGTCTCGAACGCGATGGCTGGGAAATTGAAGTAGCACATGCCTTTACATTCAGCGATAACCGTTATATTCAAAAGATTATCCCTGCACTACGCTATTCAGAGTTGACTAATGATTTTGGTGGTCCAGCTGTGTTCCCTTCACCCAGCTTGTGGTGGGACTGGACCAAGACAGACATTGGCCTCACATTTCAGTTTTCTCGAAGCTGGAGTTTAACCGCGGAATACGCGATTGCTGAATTTATTCGTGCAGGCCAGCCTGAAGAAAATAATGAAGCATTACTGACACTGACATGGCGAGTCGACTAGTAAAATCCGGAAACAGTAAACTCGTATTGCGAACAGGTTAGATCTTATTTTTCGTGATTGTTATCAATGCCTGTGCAATTAATGTCTCAATACATGATGACTCTTAGTTAAATCCTGGTTAAATCCTGGTTAAAACTTTGTTAAATACTTACAGGGTATTAGGCAAATGCGGGTAGCGCGCCCGCTTTGTCTGTTTACTCTTCCTGAATTCCGTTTTCTGTAGCAGAAGATTGTGAACCTGAGCGGGACCACAACATGGCTTTCAGGAGGTTTTTATTATACCAATAGCTCATAACACCAACAGCCAGCACATGACAACCTGCTGCAAACAAGGTGACATTTGCCGCCCATTCGTGTGTGACTTCCATGACCTCACTCCCCCAAAAATAGTCAAGCGTGAGCAGCCATCCACTCAACGCGGTCGACAGGAGTGCAAACCAAAGAAAAAAACACATTAGCGCGGCCAGAGGATTGTGATCAAAGGTATAGTGCAAGCCGCCGCGAGAAAAAGGCCTAAGTTTTAAGTCCGACAGGTGTGCTTGCAGGGTCTTGGAACGAGGAAAAAAGTGGGAAAAACGCGCAGGACCTGTACTGGTAAAGCCCCACACTATTCGAAGGAAAGTGCTTGCCACAAGCGCATAACCCGCCCAGCGATGCCAGTCTTCGCCTTCTTCAAAGACAAAATAACCGAGTAGGAACAGGCTTGCATTCAGCCAGTGTGTCGTGCGTACAAGCCTATCCCAAACCATGCTTCTCGATTCTTATTTTTTCTTAACTATCGCACCGGTTTTAGCATCAAAATACACTTCAATTTTGACCTTTTCACCGTTCGCGCCTTTTTCCCAGCCGTAAATTTCGTAGCACTCGTCGTCAACTTTGAAGCGCGAAATTGCAAAACCGTATTCATTAATAATTTTCTTTTGTAAATCGAACTCGGACATCCATTCACTTTTCGGATAAGCCGTACAATCTGCACCTGCCAGGGCAAAAGGTGCAAACAAGGTGGCAACGGAAGCAATAATTAGTTTTTTCATTTAAGTTTCCTTGTTATTGAGTCAATTGTGATGATTGTTGTATGCCAAAACGCAAATTATTGGGTCGCTGCCCGGACGCACGCCAGACACCAAACAAACGATCCCACACTGCGAGACAAGTACCAAAATTAATGTTGCGATGGGTTTCAGCCGCACTGTGATGAAGCTGATGCTGCGCGGGGCTAACCACCCAGGCTTCGGCCTTGCCGAACCCCAGCCAGATATGTGAATGCCGCAAATTTGCACCCAACATATTAAAAATAAAACCCAGCGCGCCGACGCCCAGAATTTCCAAACTTCCCACCCGGGCCCCAAAAAGGTAAACAAAAAATCCACTTATCAAGGCAAAGACCAGGAGATCACGCAGATAGTAAAGCGTCATTTCCAGTGGATGAACACGGTGCAACGTTAAGGGTGTGAGTATAGAAGCACTGTGGTGAACTTTGTGAAAATACCAAAGCCAGGGCACTTTATGCATGGCGAAATGCAAGGCGAACCGACTGAAATCGTCAACAATAAAATACAGCAAGGTGTAGCACATGATGACCGTCGTTGCCGACCAGGCCAGGTCCACTGGCGTATCAAATTGAGCCTGAAAGAAACGTGCAACCACGATGGTTGCCATCAGTTTTGAGGCGAAGAGCGGCACTAAGACAAGAATTCGGACCAGGCTATTCAGAAATAAATAGCCCAGATCGACCAGGCTCGAACGTGTTAACCAGAAGTCTGCAGCAAACAGGTTTTTACGAATAATGTTCCAGCTCAAGGTCTGGTGCTGACGATAAAGCGCAAACAATGCAAGCAAAAAAGCACTGAGCAGGAAAGGCAGAAACAAGCGTTTATCCGCTGAAATCAGGTACATAAAGGGTTCGCTCAAACCTTGTCGCAAGGGAGCGATAAACTGATTCAGGTTTTCACTAAAAGTGATAGTGGACACCGACTTTTACTGTTCTCGCTTGATTAGGTCGCGCACCATAAGGTCGACGCGAAACGATTTCCTGTTCATTACTGGCATTCTCAACCACCGCGCGAAAATTCAGCGCATCACTAAAGGCGTATTCAAGACTAACATCGACTGTTGTGAGTTCCGGCAACCACGCTCCATCTTCATAGGGGCCTGAGCCCGCAACTTCCCGCATTTCACTCACGGAGCGTAAAGCGGTATAGAAAGACCAGGGGCCTTTCTCAAGACCTGCCTCGAGATACCATTGATGTTCAGGCAGATAAGGCAGCTCATCACCTCGCTCAACATAATCACCCCAGGGGTCAAAGCTGGATTCAAAACTGCTACCAAATTCCGCCTGGCTATAGGTGTAAACCAGGTTGACGGGAAAACGCCAGCCGCCTTTTGCTTGCCAGTAATAACTCGCTGTGGCCTCGAGCCCCTTGACCTCAATCTCACCGCCATTAAATTCTTCGCCTGCACACGGGTCCGATGCCCGGCACCGACCTATCAGGTTGGTGTAGTCGCTAAAAAAGCCAATTAACTCCAGTTGACTGACATCTTTGGAAAAACGAAAGCCGTATTCGTAGTTCAAACTTTCCTCCGGCTTCACTTCTTCTGCAGCTGAAACGGCTTTTGCCGAAAACCCTTTGTACACCCCCGCTAACAGCGTGACATGAGGATTAAGTTTATAACTCGCGCCGGCGCCAGGCAGGAAAATATTCTGACTGCTTTGCGTGCGTTGCGCGCCCTCGTCTGCGATAAGCAAATCCCGGTAATCTGCTTCAATATTTTCGTGACGAAAGCCGAGGTTGAACACCCACTTGCCATAGTGAATCTCATCGCGAAGATAAATCGCAATGGCATCAGTGAGACCGTCGTTCAAGGCCTTATTGGGTCGAGTCTCATCACCATCAAAAACCAGACTACCCGACTGCATCAGGTAGCCGCGTTGCCTGTGGTCGCGTTCAACTTCGTCGCGATGGACGCGCAAACCCAACTCCAGATGATGTTCCGCATCGCCACTTTGCCACAGGGTTTGAATACGGCTGTCGATACCGCTAACCAGAAAATGACGATCGTTATTGGTGATATCGATACGCTGACTACTCAGAATATTGCTGTCGCGCTCACCGCGCAGCAGCGCCATTTCATCGTAAAAAATATCCGGATTAGCGAGCACTGTTCGCACTTCCGGGCCATCGATAATGCCGTCAAATTTATTCCAGCTACGGTGATAACGGTGGTGATACAGCCGCGTGATGACTTTCCAATCATTGCGAAAATCTGCGGAATGCAACAACTGAATTTGTTCATGTTCCGATTGAAATCGATCCAGGGCACTCGCGCGATAACGCCGCAGTGGCGACGCATAAAAATCAGCATCACTTAAACCCAGATAGGTTTCGTTAGCGTCCTCTTCCGCATAACCAATTTTTAATACCCATTCCTGATACACCGCAGCGCTTTCGCTGGAACGCCAGGCAAACTTGCCATTAAAGTCCTGGCGATCAAAGCCGGTTTCACCTTCATAGTCAGCCTCTTTAAACCCCTCTGAACCGTAGACGAAGGCATCCAACCAATAACCGCCTTGGCGCCAATCACTCCCGTAAAACAGTCGCGCTTTTTGTGAACCAAAACTACCCAAAACCAACGACGCCTCACCCGTGGGGGCATCGGGAATATCACGGCTGACAAAATTGATGGCACCGCCAACAGAATGCGGCCCGTGTTGAATCGCTGACGGGCCTTTGATGACTTCAACCGCTTGCATACGGCCGACATTCGGCACGTAGTAAGCGGCGGGCGCAGAGTAAGGTGCGGGCCCAATCAGTATGCCATCTTCCATAATGGTAATTTTTGAACTGCGCTCTGAACTTGTGCCACGCAAACCGATATTTGGCCGCAAGCCAAAACCGTCTTCCTGACGAATATAGACACCCGGCACCTGGCTCAGGAGTGCATTGAGATCGGTGGTCTCAAATTTTATGATCAGCTCTTCGTCGACAATCGCTGCCGAACCCGCGAGTGTTGACAAGGCCGCGCGCCCGCCAGTGACAAGCACTTCTTCCTGGATACCACTGGGCGGCGGAATGACCAACCGCCCGGTTTCTTTTTCATCTTGCGCCTGAATTGCATGTGTGTGCAAAACCAGCAAACTACCCAAGGCCACACTGGCCTTTAATCGCTTTGTTGTCACAGTTATTTAGTCCGCATCACCCTGAGAAGAATCGGGTAAATCAACACCCACTATCGTAATAAAATCTGTACGCAGACGGTCTGTAATACGCTTGATATAACCTTGCAAGCTGCACACCTCAACAGTTTGCACGGTATCGGGGTTTGCCTGACTGTTTACACATGCCGTGGCATCGCCGGAGTCGAGTATCGCCTGGCTTTGTGAGGCAAGGGAGACGGAATTATCAATCAAACTTTGTAGGTAATTTCTTGCGTCGGCAATTTCCTGAAGGAATGCCGTATTAATACTCTCCATATTGGCGGCCGCAATAATATCGTCAAAACCCACACCGTCGGCTCCGGTAAAAAGTGTTTCAAAAGCATCCAGGTTGGCTGCGATATTTTGCAGAGCCGCATCGGCATAGGGCGCTTCCACCGCTTCAGGGCACGCTAACGCCGTACAGTCGGCATGCAAGCCCGCGGGGACACCTAACTTTCTGTCCTTAGTGCCTTTTTCAATATAAAAAAGCGCATCGCTGACATTCTCAAGGATCACTTCAGCAGCCGAATTCACGAACACATCGCGGTAGGAGTCATTCCACTGCTGCTGAATACTGCTGTTTGCCGCACTGATATCGGCAACCAACAACTCGGCATAGGCACAGCGCGCCAGTTTACGTTCTACTTCACTTCGAGCATTCCAGGGCGCAGTTTGATCATTGCTTTCAATGCACGTGTGTTCGAGGTTGTCATTGAAAAGCATGTATTCGAGGGCGTCCAAACCGCGCGCCCCGAAGATACGTGACCCAATATCAAAACCGTCCTCTTCAGCAAGAACAACGGCCCGGTCAGTGCTACAGGTATTGAGCGGATTGCTGTCGTACGCGTAAACCTGATTACGTAACAAGCTGGCTTGCGACGCGGAGGGACCGACGTTGTGGAGCTCGGCCTTTTGCCAAACTGCCATAGCGTTACGCCAAGCCTGGCGCGCGGTTTCCAGATTACTGGCTTCTTCCGCACCATCGATGGCCCCACACCAGCTTGTCACTGCACTGGCTGTTGCCTGCAGTTCCGCATCAAATTCTTGATAGGTCGGCAAAATAATATTGTCGGCAAGGTTGGCAAACAGGGCGCTGTAATTGAAACCACTTGAGCCCGAACTGGAAGCGCTGGACGATGAACTACTGCTGCTACTCGTCGTCCCACCTCCACTGCTGCCACCGCCTCCGCAAGCTGCGAGCGCGATTGCCATTATTCCGATTACCAGCTTATCTTTCATGTCTATACCCCGTGGGTTTTCGCTTCTGCTTTTCAGTTGCCATGCGGTGGCACAGGCCCTAAAACAAAAGAAACGAAGTGCGTTTCCACACTTCGTTCTCAGGGCTGAACCTTAAAAATCGTTTGGATATTCAAAGCCGGAACGCGGCGTCTCTTTACACTGAAGGGTTCAAGCCCGAGTCCCAAACCCTTGATTTTCAGGAGTAGAGAGAGAATATCTTCTCAATCGTATTTGCTAGCCAATCACTAACGAGAATGATTGGCGCTTATATTACCAATTCTCAGCGTTTTCAGCAGCAAATCCGTATGCATTTGCAAGAATATCGCGTGCTTCCAGCAAATCATCGATGTAGGCCGCCGCACCACCTTCAAAGGCTTCTCCTGCTTGCGTGTCATCTGCCAGCACCGGCGCATCTCCCATCAGGCTCAGCACCATTTTCAAATCGGTGACAGTCACGCCCGACCCGTCAGTGCGGAAAGGAGACAAGGGATTAAATTGCAGGCCAAGCGCAAAGCCCTTCATTTCAGACCAATGTTTGGCAAGGTCCGAGAAGTGCGTAAGGTCAACAAATTTACCTTCGCTGTATTCACCCATATCGGCAATGACATCATTGATGTAGTGGACAACGGTTGCAGCGATACATTTCTCCCAGGTGACTGAGGCACTGAGAATCGCCGCATCCAACCCGGTTTGCTGAGCTGCAGTGAGTTCACCGGCATCGCCTGCGTCCTGCAGGATTTGTCGACCGGCAATAAAGGCATCAAACGCGGTCTCCGTAAATTGGGTTGCCACTGTTGCACCTGCATCACGTTTTGCACAATTGGTCGCGTTGCCCAGCATAATTTCACTGCGAACGTCGATGAGGTTATCGCCATTCAAATCGTTGTAACCATTGGCAAAACCAATACGGCCGCTGTCTGCACGTGCTTCGTTATCGGTATAACTCGCCGCATTGCGCGCTGCACCGTAATAGCCAAAGGCTTCATCCCAATTATGTTGACCGCCGGTATACGCTTTGTCTTCTTCCAGCGCTAACATTTCTTCGCTGCCGAAGTCGCTTTGCAAATAATCAGCAGTGCCCTGGGAAAACGTGACTGCACCCAACAGGAATTTTTGAGCCAACTGGCGATAGTCGTGCCCAAAGGCGCTCAGGGTTGGTTTATCAATCGCGGTATTGTCATTTTCAAGGGTTGCAATTGTCGCTAGCTCGTCCGAGGTCGCCTCTTCTGCAATGCGGGTAAAGAAGTACTGTACGAGGTCTTCAGGTGTGCGCACGAGAGTATCGGCGTCGAGCCCCAGGTCCCATCCAAAGAATTCACCGCGAGAACCATCGGCGCAATCTGCCGCATCCTCTCCGTCAACCAGAAGGTGGAAGCATTTGTCCGCACCTGCGATTTTGCCGTCGAGATTCTTGGCAGTACTGATGGAACCCAAAGTAAGGTCAGCGGGTGTGTCAGTATTGGTGATTAAGGTGTCGCCATCGGCAATACTGTAGGTAATGGCTGTGCTATCAAGTGCATTGACGGTATCTGTCGCTGCATCATAGTTTTGGTAGATCAAATTGAATTCTTCACTCACCAGATCGGCAAGCTCACGGACATCACCGCGCTGCAGGTTATTCATTGACACCACCAGCTCTTCAATCAACATGTGACGCGCCGTTTGACCGGTATAGGAGACGGTATTGTTACCGTCTGCATCGCTAAAGGCATAGGTGGCTTCGCAGACATCACCCAGACCATCACCGTCGGCATCATGCTGATCCTCATTTGCCTGATCGCAATTGTCAGCATTGTCACCTACCCCGTCGCTATCGCTATCCGCTGTTTCATTGGGGTCGTTGGGGAAGGCGTCGAGACTATCCACAACACCATCCGAGTCTGTATCCGGGTCATTGTTTTTGTTGTCGTCACCGCCACAATTCGCCAACGCCAGGAGACAGGCAAAAACGAGCAGGAGTTTTGAGCTATGCATGGGGAATTCCTTTGAATATAGAATTGTCTAGCCAAAGGAAAAGCGGAAGCGCCTTTCCGTAAAAGAAGGCGCTAATGATAATAATTTACATTTAGCAAATCAAGCGCAAAAAACAAAACACAATCCCTGTGTTTTCAACGCCAAATGCGCTTCACTTATTCAGTTGCTACCAGCAAGCCAGTAGGGACAGGCGATATGATCTTGAAACTGGCGTTCAGTTGGATTTTGCAATGCGCCTGCAATTGAAGCTCCTCGCGGCAAAACACTGAAAATGAAAAATCGCCCTGAACGCAGCTGAGACTGTTGATTTCGTGCACAAAGGAAGCGAACAATTGCCGTGGCAACTCATCCACCCCCTCCAGGAATAAAAGCACACGTCTCGATTGGAAAAAACGACCCGCAACGTCATTCGGTAGGTCGTAGCGGTAAGACAATTCATTCTTCAGCCATGTGTAAAGCCGGTTGCCGGTCCAATGCGCAACATTTAGCACTACCGGCACAGGCGCTTCGCGTTTTGACTTCACCTGCTTAAGCAGTTCAACCAGCAAACGCAGCATAAGTGTTGTTCTTCCATATTCAGGCTCGCCCTGGATCACGACCCGCCCCCCGGCCTCCCTGAATGTGCTCAGAATATTGTTGATATCTGCAGGTATACGAATGCCCTCGCGGTGTGCCCCCTTATTGGGCGTTGTCTCCTTGAGCTGCGGCAATACCTGATCGAGGCCGAGACGCTTGAGTACGCCATTGACCCAAAAATATTCAACTTTTGCCGCCAGATAATCAACATAGTTCTCGCAGAGGCTATCCATCCTCTGCCCTTGAGTGTCCGTATTTTTCTCCGCTACAACATACAAATGGGCTAGCACCCTTGCATCATTGGCAAGAAGGCTGTGCTCTTCTGCCGAGCCTGACACACTCATTTGTTGTTGAATCAAATTTTGCAAATGCACCGCAAATTTTCCGCGACAATCTGCCAACCAACCATTGATGACTGGGTCCTTGTTATCCAGACCCTCGAAAAGGCGGTGCTTACAGGCGATTGAAAGGGCTTGTCGCTTTGAAGAATCAAGCTGCTCGCTGTTAAGTAAAGCGCGTAAATCGCAGCCAACCCCGTCGTGCAATTTCACTCGATGACGACTGACAAGTAAGAGCCTCGGCCAGGCCTCTCCGACACTGGACTTTAATCTGGAGAGCGCTTGTCGCAAGGACGTCAATGCGTGCTCATCGGCGTGTCGACTCCACAATAACCGCGCAAGCTCACGACGACTCATCTCGCCGCGAAAAGCCAATGCAGCGAGAAGAACACGGGTTTTTTTTGAACTGATGGATATCACCTGACCGGCTTCGTTCCGTAAACAGAACTGGCCAAAGACCTGAAGGGAAAGTCTTTTTTCAGAACTAACTAACTGCAAAAACTGATTATTGGTGTGGTGGATACTCATAATGGGTGCCTTCCCTGATATTTTGTTTTTTTATTTGTATTCAATATTTGGTGTGTGTCGGTGCTTAAGCACCGATGAGGGAAAATAAGGCTCAAGGCGACTTTTTGTCGTCTCTTCGTGTAGGGAAGTACCTTTTTATTGGGGTGCCTGTGACTGCGATCACAGCATGTCACGCTGGAGATCTCGCCGATACTGTGCGGGCGTTAAACCGGTATTTTTCTTGAACGCGCCGTAAAAGGCCGATTTGGAATTGAACGCCGCTTCCAGGGCAATATCGAGAATCGTTTTGCAATTCTCTTCCGCCATCAAGCTCTGCGCATATTTGACCCGATAACCATTTACAAAATCGAAGAAGCTGGTCTCTAACTGCCCGTTAATCACTTGCGACAGGTGATTGGACGAACTCCCTGTTAGTTCCGCCAGGCGCCCGAGATTCAGGTCACTTTCCAGATAGGGCTTATGAATGTCCATCACCTCAAGCAAACGCGCGTGTATCTTTTCAGCCTTCTCCGGGCTCAGCGCGGATTTCTGATATTTCTCCTTTTCTTTGTCCGCTTCGCCACCACTTTCGGTGACAATCGTTTCAAACTCTTGTTCCTGTAACAGTGCTGGCTGATAAATTCTTGTCTGGAGTAGCCCCATCACCCCGGAATAAAACACCACCACCGCAAAAAAAACGTCGGTAATCTTAAACATGAGTTCAATAAGGTAGTCCGTTTGCGCTTCATCTCCCGAGCCAAAAAAAGGCAGCAGAATATATAAAATCAAGGTGGCAAGCAGAAAACACATGGATACCAGAATCACATTGCGCGCCCACGCAAGTTCAATATTTTCGCGATAGGAGAAAAAGTGCCGAATATTGCGCGTATGTTTGAGCAGCATGTACAGCGATAAACCCACTGCAGTGAATAAATAAATTTGCGCCATTACCACGTAGATACGAAAACTTACGAGAAGAACCCGCGGCATGTCCATATTGATATAGGTATTCGAGACCAGGGCAACTTTCTGCTCGACCGTCGCAAAGTGCGTGGGCAACTGCATAGCCCAGGCAAAAATTAAGGGAACGATCAGCCACTTCCAGGGGGGGCGCGTTTCGACATAGGTCATGGTGCGAACGTACAAGAAAAGTGCGGGCGGAATGACAATCCCCAGAAAAAGTACGATACTTGTGTAGGCGGGAAAGTATTCGATATAGCCCGTTCCCCAAAGAAAGCGATGAATTGGCATCAAGCCAAGAATCGCGAGCAAAACGGCCAGATAGCGATTCGCAAGGTGATTCCTGTCACCCAGGGTGAGCAGCGCCAACGCAAACAATAGGCCTTGCGCTCCACTCATCAGTTTAAGCGCATCAAACAGGGCTATCGTATTGGCGCTCACCATGCTTCCCCGAAGTGTTAGTCAGCGGCGCTAAATTGACTCGCGCGCAACCACAAGCGTCTATCAGCCAGGGGCATGCTTGATTCGAGTTCGGGATTCCCTATCTCGATGATTTGTCGCTTATCAAGCTGAAGCGCTTGTAAATCCTCACCGAAATAGCGCGCAAATACGGCATCAAAACTGCCGTCGTCCAATGCAATACTCAACCCCTTTTCCAAGGCTCCGGCCAAGCGCTCACCCCTCTTGCGAACAAAGAAATAATAGGCTGCAGGGTATTTTATAATTACGCTTTTCTCTACTACCAATTCCTTTGCGATATCCAACTGACTCTCCCTCCTGATCTCAATAACTGAACGCGGAAAGTAATCGATCCGCTTGATCGACGTTAGCTTGAACATCCCCTCCCAACTTGTAATCACCTCTACTCGCAAGCCGTTGGCACGCAGAATTTTCAGATCCGGCCAGTCCTGCGCCTGCGCAGCAACAAGCTTCGACAAATCTTCTACATTCCGCACCTCAGAGAACAAAACCTGATTTTCCGGGCGGATGAAAAATGCTCGCCAGCCTATGGCGCCATTGTAGAGTGGCACTTTGATTGGCCTTAGCAGCCTTTCCTTTTCTCTACTGGTGTGCAGCCAATGTACGTCATAATTACCATTGTGGAGAAAGAGAACACTGCGTTTCTCGTTATAAGATGGCAAGCCCTCGGGCAAAAGTTCAAATTTAACGCCACTTTTTTCCATAGCCAGCTTGAGTATTTCCTGAAAATACTTGTCTCGCTGAGAGTAATAGGGGTGGTGTATGTCGGGATAACGTATCGTCAGTGCCGAAATTTCCGGCCCCTCTTCTGCTGATACCGCAGAGTTGAAACACAAAAACGACGCCAATAGCAAGAGCGCAAACCACCAAACCTGCCGCCCCACCTTTACGCAAGCAGCATCTACATCATGCATTATCAGTTTTATTCCTCTACATATCCCCGCTCTATTTGCGCCAGTATCTGCAGCCAATTCTCACGCCAGCAACAGCTGTGCGTAAAGCCCGAAAACAAGCGCAAACGATGCTCAGGGAGCGAATAGATTTTCGCTCCCAGTCGCGGTGGAATATTCGTATCTTTTTCCCCAACCAGGTGCATATAGCGAACACTTTCGGGCAATGCGCGTCGGGCCGGGTTTATGGATTGGTTCAGGGGCTCATAATCGTGAAAAGTGGTCCAGGCATCAATATCCAGATTACCCGCAACAGTGACAATTTCTCTCACTTGCGGCAGCTCCTCTGCCAGCAACAAGGCCAGGGTCCCACCGCCGCTGTAGCCAATCAAGCGAATATCGACCAGACCATATTCTGCAATGACCCACTCTATAGCCTCCCTCACAGTTGTCACAACCTCAGACGAATAACGCCCCGTCGTCCAAAGCCCCGGATGACAATTCTCATCACGCTGGTGATAACACGGCCGCGTAATATAGAAAGCCGCTTTTTGCTCCACTTGCATGAGGTCCAGCGCCAGTGGATACAAAGGTGTGGGATCTGCACTGACTTTAGTTCGGTTTATATAAGGGCGACCGTCGCCTTCCAGGTAAATATTCACAAGACCTGCATTTGTAAACGTTTTCCCGTTAAAAATCACGAAACTTTTGTGCTTTTTATCCGTAAAATTTGTTACATTCGCGCCATCTGTCAAAGCAGCAAAATCGGGCAGAAAGGTGTGCATGCAGGAGGATAGTGCAAGGACGGCTGCTGAAATCAACGCAACCACCCAGGGTGGCTTAGGCAATTTGTTTTGCCGTTTACACGCTGTAAACCGTAAAAATAATTGTCTGCAGATTCGCTGTCTTCTCACCGGTCTGATCACGCGACAAAACTCCGCGCGTGACTTTGACCGTATCGATGAATTGAAGAACAATACATCGGTCATCTCCTCACTGCCTGTGACCAATAATTAAATGAATAAATCGTCGGGAAGACACTATGTTTTATCGAGAGCACGCGCCTACATCCCTCATCGGATCTATCGTAATTATATTCACGTTAAGCCTTGGCTTGGGTGCTTGCAACTCGCAAGCAACCAAAAGTCAAACTAACGCGCTTAATCAATCCAGCAATCAGTCTAGTAAAAACCCGGCTGGCCATGCCGCTGTCGAAGATCTTCAGGTTGTCGACTGTTTGCTCCCCGGCCAGGTACGTCGCCTCGGGCAGGGTACTTATCTCACACCTGGTCGCCCTGTACTCACAACTGCGGCTGACTGCCGTATTCGCGGCGGCCAATATACAGAATTTGATCGCGCCGACTACAAAACAGCGCTCAAAATCTGGATGCCTGCTGCAGAGAGTGGTGATGCCGAAGCACAAGCAAATGTCGGTGAAATTTTTGAGCGCGGCCTCGGCTCCGAACCCAACTACGAGGCAGCAATCATTTGGTACAAGAAGGCCGCTGCGCAAGGCAACAGTCGCGCACAATTTAATTTAGGTACGCTTTACGAACAAGGCCTGGGTGTACAAGAGGATAAATTGTTGGCTCTCAACCTCTACCGTCAGGCCTGGGGCATGGAAGAAGATAATTTAATGTTCCAATCCGCTGCGCAAGCCCAACAGGAAGCGTTGAGAAAAAAACTGACTGACGATATTGCACAAAAGGATTCACAAATTAATTTGCTTAATCGCCAATTGAACGATCTTGAAGGCAAAATTCAAAATGAAACCCAATTGGCAGAAGCGACTGCACGTAAACAAGCCGAAGACGAAGTAAACCAACTGAAGGCCTGGATCGAACGCCTCGAAAACGAACGCCTTGTTGCATACAACGAAGTCGACCAGTTACCCCGTTATCGCCAGCCGGATGCCCCCCCTACTTTGCGCGTAAAAACTGCCGGAAGCGCTAAAAGTTTGAATATCCGCGATATGAATTTTGGTAAATACTACGCGCTCGTTATCGGCAACCAGAATTACGACGTTATCGATGATCTCGCCACGCCCTACTCTGACGCTCAACGCGCAAAAGATATCCTCGAAGGGCAATACGGCTTCAACGTCACGGTCCTCCTTGATGCCGATGCCGCCGCAACCATGCGTGCAATCAATGAACTCAATGATCAACTCGGCGAAAACGATAACTTACTGATTTATTATGCCGGACACGGCAGCCGCATCCGCAGCGGTGAATATGAAGCCGGCTACTGGCTGCCGGTTAACGCCAACCCTCCACCCGACGATACCTTCTGGGTTTCCAATGAATTTGTGACTCGCCATCTTGCGCGTTTGAAAGCCAAACGCGTCATGGTTGTTGCCGACTCCTGTTTCGCAGGTCTGCTTTCTAACGCACCGGGCTTCTTGTTAATGGGAAATGAAACCAATTACTCGGAGGACTACGTACGCTACAAGCTGGCAAAAAAGTCGCGGTTACTGTTGTCCTCGGGCGGCGACCAACCAGTATTGGATAATGCTGACTCTCGCGGCCATTCCGTTTTTGCCAGTGCCTTTCTCGACGCTCTGGAAAATGCGGGTGAAATTACTTCAGGCCCGGAGTTGTACTTAAAAGTCCACAGCACAGTTATTGAAAAGGCTAAAAAATACGGTGTCGAACAAGAACCCGAATTTAAAGTGATCAAGGGTGCGGGCCACGAAGTCGGCGACTTCTTCTTTGTCCGTCAGACACAATCCTGAGGCCATTAAGCGATGCATAAACTCATAAAATTTGCCGCCCTGAATGCGGCATCGCTTACTGCGATCTGGAGCCAAAGTGTTCTCGCTGATCTCACCGATTTGTTTGGCAGTTTTGAAACAGAATTGGAAGAGCAATCCGCGCTAGCCACCTGGACAACCTACAATCGCCTGGTCGAACAGGAAGGGTGTCGTGACGACATGTTGCTCGATCCAAGCCTGGACCCACGCCAGGAAGGTTTCGAATCGGCCTGTACAGGTCAGATCTACACCTTGTTTAGTCACGTACGTGAAATTATTCATACTGCCAATGAGATTACCGGTGAAGGCTCAACCGTTTTCAGTCTCGGCAGTAACCTTGAAGGATTGGGTTTTGCCCTGCGCTGGGCAGCGGCTGAAGAGTACGCAGCTCAAGGCACAGTCTCCAGCGAATTTGTTAATGGCCAGATTTCTGGCCTCGCAGCGCGCATGACTGCATTGCGCCTCGGTGCCCGCGGGTTTAATTTTGCAGCAGCACCAGGTTGGCAAGGGCATAGCGGCGGGGCCGCCAGCGCCGACATCAATCAATACAGCCGCTGGGGTGGTTTTATTAATTACTCCTACGGGTTTGGTGATCGCAGCCCCACCGATACCGAAGATGCATTTGATTTTGATGGTTCAAAAATCCACGCGGGCTTTGATTACATTATCAACGAACACTGGATTGCGGGTCTCGCCGCTGGCTATGCCAATCAAACTGTAGACTTCGACGCATCGCAAAGTATTGTTGAGGGCGGAATGGACAGCAAGGGCTTCAGTTTTATGCCCTTCGTACTCTATCAACCCAATAATTTCTTTTTCAGTTTTTCAGCGGGCTATCAAAATATGGATTTTGATACCACACGCTCTATTCGGTATACCTCATTTAATCCCGATGTGCCGTCAACCGATACGGAAACGGTGAGTACGACCAGCGCGAGTATGACGTCCTTATTTTTCGAGAGCGGTTACAGTTGGCAAAAGAATCAATGGGGGCTGGAACCGTATTTTAATATTCGCTCAACGGATATTAGTGTCGACAGTTTTGTTGAAGATGATATCAACGATAGCGCCTTTGATCTGGTTGTTCGCGAACAGGATATCTCCTCAATGGAATTTACTCTGGGTCTAAAAGCCCAATACACAATCACACCTCGACAAGGTGTCTATATGCCCTGGTTGAGCCTTGAGCTGGTATCGCAATCTGAAGATGCCCCGCGACTTATCGATTCTTACTACAGCAACGATCGCAGTGCGCAAACCGCGTTTCAAATCCCCACCTCGGAATTAGACAGTAGTTATTCAGTGATTTCTTTTGGATTAAATACTGTAATTCGCGGCGGACGACAAACTGAAGCCGACGGACCGATTCGTGGAGGTCTGCAAGGCTTTGCCAATTACAAAATCATTACCGGGCTTGAAGGAATGAGCATCAACATTTTCTCAATGGGATTGCGTTATGCGTTTTAATTTTTTACTCGTTTGCGGTGCAAGCCTTGCGCTGATCGCATGTGGAGGCAATGTAGATCAGCAGAGCGATGCACAACCTATCGCTAAAGCTGAAGTCGTTGGCACTTCCGTCAATACAGAAGACAGCATCGTTGTGCGCTCCGGTTCAGATGTCGTACTTTCAGGCCATGGCAGTGATGGCATTGATGACCCCATTCTGCAATTCCGCTGGGAACAACTTTCAATTGATGGCTATAACTTTCCAGTCGAGTTGTATGAACGCACGGCTAACAGCGTTGTTTTTACAGCTCCGCAAGTTCCCGTTAACCAACCTGAAGGTATTCCACTCAAGTTTCAACTCACCATTGCTGATGCAGACGGTGCAACAGCACGCGACGAAATCGATGTACTTGTGCTTCCCGGCGCCGATCTCAACTCATTTCTTCTCGGCCCACATGTCAATGAACAATTTTTGATTGTTCTCGCCGCCGAGGAAGGTGTTGAGCTCGCCAACGACATTCCCCTGGAACTTGAATTTTCCAAAACAGTGAATTGGGTTGATCGCTTTGGTGAGACACATAGCGAAACCTTTCCTGTTTCAACATTTAACGGTACCGTTAACGCGGGCATCTCGCCTGCCGCAAACAGTGATAGAAATCTCTCGTTTAGTACACGCTTACCCTTGCTCGACGCAGATGAGGTCAACCAGTTTTATCGTGGTCAATCCCGCAGTGGTCGGCTGGAATTCGAAGATGTCGAACAAGCCAGCCTCAATTTAAATTTTTCCCTGACTCAGTTTGCAAGCGGTAATATTTCTATCCATCTTGCACAAAAAACCGAAGACGGTATCAGTTTATTCGACACCTCGACATTTTCGAGTAACGCCACACAACTTAGCGTTAGCGAAGAATGGCTGCGTCAACAACTGAACGTTGAATCGCGGCAAACAGCGAACAATTACTACAACTGTATTGACCCTGACGGGGCCGCTGCAACGCTTGATAGTTGGATCGAAAGCGCCGGGTTCAGGGCCTATCCCGAACAAGTTGAACACGTCACCTACGTAAACAACTTTGACCTGGGTTTCGGTCGCGACATGTATTTTCGCAAGGACGAGAACAACAACATTTACTCCTATGTTGTGAATTATCCCAATCTTGAGAATGCACTCACCGGCCGCAATGAGTTTGCCGTTGTAGTAATGGAATTCAGTGAAGCCCCGACTGGCAACTGTGGCGACGGTACCTTCGCGGCTGCTGACGGTAAAAAAATTGTTAAGTTTTACGCCTATGTGCCGGATGAAGTTACCGGCGAATATGTTCGTGCACCTTCGATGAATTTTGATGGCCGCGGCGAGCGCTTTCTTCCCGGCGTTTGTGTTGTTTGCCACTTTGGTGACACCAATGTTTCCGACTTTAACGTTGGCGACTTAAACAGTATTAACGCCGAAGCGGCTGACCTCGACTCCAGCTTTATGCTATTTGACCTGGATGCGTTTCTTTATACCAGCAGCGAAGACGGTTTTGCCGCAGACCCGGTATATGCCAGCGAGGAAGTCTCAAGTGACCTGACCAACCGCTATTCCCGCAGCGCACAGGAAGAATCCTTTCGCGACATTAACCAGATGGTACTGGACACGTTTACCTACGACCAAAATAATTTACGTCGCTTTGAAATTCCCATCAAAGCGGTTCACGGCTGGTACGGAAACACAAGCAGTGTTGAAGGTCTGAATTTCGGCAGCGACGAAACACCGCCGACGGAGCAAGAAATTCAAAACCTGGTGTCTGCTGTCGCGACCTTACCCTCGAATAATTTTAATGGCCCGGCTTACACCCCTGCTGGCTGGCAAGGTCAGGAAGATTTATACCACGACATGTTTGCTCGCAATTGTCGATTGTGCCATTTGCAAATTGGCAATCGTGCAGTGGATTTTGACAGTTACGAAGAGTTTATCAACAACGAAAATCTGGTTCACTATGTCTATGAACGCGGCGCAATGCCACTTTCACGCCTCACCATGGACCGCTTCTGGATCGATTATTTTTCCGGGTTGAGCGGTGCTGAGATTTTACGCGAGCACCTGAACAACGACAGCAATCCTGACAATGATGTTGCACGCGATGCGCGCCCGGGTTTTCCGGTTGCCCGTATCACCCCCGGCGTGAACCCGGAACTGCAAGCAGACGCGATAATGGATTTCGATGGCTTCGAAGTTTTTGAAGGGGTCGATAGTTTTTTTGCTGATAATTTTGAATGGCGGCTTGACGGCAGCATCGTATCGCGAAGCAACCGATATGTATTTGAAGCGCTAACGCCCGGCACAAACCATGATTTAAGTTTACAGGTTTTTAACCTCACCAATGCCACCAACTCCGTCGAAGTATTGCGCCGCATCGCTGTTCGCGATAATGCGCCAGACCCTACAGGCTTACCCACTCCTGTCGTCACAGAGGGCGACAGTGTTGATATCAATATCTTTAACGGCTTGTGCGCTTTTGACGTTGACAGTCTGGCTTGTCGATCAGCATTTGGCGATATTCGTTCAGGTGAAACCCCCACTATTTCCATTGTTGGTTTACCCCGCAATGGCATAATAGAAAGCGTTGATCAAACAAATGGCATTGTGCGCTTTACGTCCACGGCTGCAGCTTCTGATGGCGACGCCAGCTTTGCATTTCGCCTCACGGATAGTTTTGCCGAAGACTCCATTATTGAAACACTCGCCATTCGTGTTAATGCGTTGAGCGGGCCACAAATCGGCGGGCCAGACAATTGCAGCGTGAATGCCAACACTTCGCAAAGCAGTGATGATTTTCCACGTATTTTGAATGATGCTGAATGCCCCAACCCCATTCTCAATGACACCGCAGGCTCGGGTTTAAGCCTCAGCCTGGTTGCCGTTGACAGCTCCGCATCGCGTGATGGCAGCAATGTTGTTTTGAATGCTGAGGGTCTTATCGAGTACACACCTGGGCGCTTTTTCATTGGCAACGACAGCTTTTCCTATACCGTTGAAGATGATTCGCTTTCTGCCAATCAAAGTTTCGGTACCGTGGTTGTCAACGTAAATGCCAGCCAAACTTTTAGCAGTTTAAGCACGGGCGATGGTGTACTTAATCGCAATATTCCTGACTCCGGTTGTGCTGAATGTCATGATGGAACAACGGCGCCAGACTGGCGAAATATCGATAATTTCCGTCTGGTTGCCACCAATACTGAAATTGCCCCTTATGGCTCAGCCGAAATTGCATTGGTACAAACCACCAGCACGGGTGACTTACTGAATTCGATTTTGTTTCGTATGGCCTGTAATGCTGAAGGTCTGGATCACCAGGGTGAAAATCGCCTGTGCTTAAGCGACGGCGCTCCCGCAAGTATCGACGATCTCAATGACGATGGACGGGCAGTGCTCACCTGGATTGAGGAGGGCATGAATAACAATTAGCCGGTGTTACTGCGTTGCCGTTGCCAAAGGGTTTTCAGCAAACGCGGGGTGTTTGGAAATTTCGCTTAGTTGTTTTTCAAACAGCGCCCTGGTGTTGTCATCTGTTGCGCCGCTGATATTGTTATTCAGAATCGTCAGCACTTGCTCCTTGGCTTCGAGCAACGGGTCATGCGTTTGATGAATAACAAAGGCTTTGTTGATGTAGTGCACCGCACCATCAAGATCGCCAAACTTTAAAGCTGTACGGCTCTCGCCCACGAGTTGCATAAATTCCTGCTGCTGCTCAACAGGCAACGAGTCAAAGGGGACGGCTTCGAGTTCAACATTTTGCAGGTAGATAAAGTTGGCGAGCACCGCCAACACAATGACCGCCGCGATACTGCTGATTCTTCGCGGCCCAGCATTGGCAAAGTGCAGTTTTTTGATAAATGCGTTGGCGGAGGGAATCCGATCAGTCCGTTGCAAGGCAACCGACTGCCGTAGCCAGGCCGTCATTAAAGGGTTGCGAAATTTGGGCAAGCGCGCAGGCATAGCATGCTCAAGTGCGCTTTGTGCGTCCTTGCGGTTATAGGGGTGAACGCCGCCTAATAATTCGCATGCAATGATGCCCAGTGCATAAATATCGTCAGCCGGATGTGGGTATTCGTTGAGAATCATTTCCAGGCTGGCATAAGGATAGGTGAGTGCGCCCAGCTCACCCGCATCGAAGTTGTCCTGATACAAATCTTCGTTGGCGGCACGGGCGATGCCGAAATCGAGAATTTTTACTGTGCCTTTGTCGGTCAGAAAAATATTCGCAGGTTTGAGATCAGAGTGAACAATGCCTTTGCTATGGGCGTAAGCGAGGCCGCGGGCAATTTCGGTAATGATGCGAATTTTGGTTTTGTAATCAAGCAGCACATTACTCTTGCCCTTGATGACATCTTTGAGTGGTTTGCCTTTGAGTTCTTCCATTGTGAGGTAAACCACATCACCGACACGATCGAAATCGTAAACGGTGACGATATTCGGGTGCGCAAGCTCCTGGGTTTTTTTGGCTTCACGTTGCAAGGTAATAAAGGCTTTTTGATGGTGCTTAAACGCACCTTTTAACAATTTAATGGCGATATAGGGTTGGTTGTCTCCCGCCTCCTGCTTACGCAAGTCGAGCGCACGATACACCGCGCCCATACCGCCGCTGCCGAGCACGCTTTCGAGAACAAAGCGATCGCGCAAAACGGTGCCGACACCCACTTCGCCCGCATCATTGAGGCGTAATTTGGAATCGGTAATGGTGGAATGTGAGGTTTGCGCTGCAAGATTGCGCGGCTCACTGACTACGGTGTTGTCATCATTGCGCGGCGCGCTGACAACGGTTTTGTCTTCGCCAGCAGGTGTTTTTAAAAGCGTGTGCTCGTTGGAAAGTGTTTTATCTGTATTTTGCTTTGAACTCAATACGGTCGGGTCTTGCGACTGAACCGGTGGGACGTCGGCACAAATGGGCGGCGTAGAAGATGGCGAAGAGGATTGCAAAGATTGAGAGGACGATTGAGAGAGTGAAGAAGGGCTAACTCGCGTGCGATCATCATCCGCGATAGCGTCTTTGTCACGCTCTGATTCTCCGGGCTTTTTAACCAGGGTTTTTTCCTGGTGTATGGAAGGCTTTTTATCATCCATGCGAGTACAAACTTTTAAAGAAAACTTGCAGGGAGTGTAGAGACATTGGCTTTTGAATTCCAGCCGAGGGAAGGAATTCACGTGTGTTTTATTGGGGTAAACGGGATATGTATAAAAAACAAAATGGTAACTCGGGGCAAACTACGGTGATTAAGCGATATAACATTTTCAGACGCAGCAAAGGCTTCAAGCCAGGCTGGCCTTTCCTGTTCGCGCTTTTTGTTCTGGCAACGCACCATCAACACCTTGCCGCCGTGGAAGTCGTCACCTGGGACGGCACTCGCGGTGTCGGATCAAGAATTTTTACTGGCAGCGGTGTCCAGAAATGCCGCTATTGTCACGAGTCGGGCAACCAGGCAAGTTTCTGGCCCGATAGCAGCCCCACCCTCAATTCCTACGCAAGTGTCACCAGCGGTTCAAACGCGACAGACTCCAACAATAGAATTCAAGCTGAAACCATGCCTCGTACTGACGAGGCACCAACAGGAAGCGATGCGCACGACTACGACCCACTTTCAGGCGCCTTGCAAAGTTTAATGGCCACCTGGATCAGCAGTACCGGTGGCGTCACGCCTGAAAATGCGACACCTCACGCGGAAACTCGCGGCACTTTCGTCAACCTCGATCCACGTTACACACGCACACTCAACGGCCGCGCCAATATGAATGGCAACAGTGTGACCTCGCTTTTCCTCGAGTATCGCCCAACGGGCAGCCTCACCTGGCAGCAGGCCGGCAGTGCACAATTTGCTGCCACCTCCGGGGGCGGCGGTGCCGAAACCAGCAGTCGCACCGATTTTTCGCGAAACATTAGCGGCCTGGCTTGCGGCACAAACTACCAATATCGGGTGCGAGTTAGCAGCCCATTTGCGCAATCCATTTCCACTTTCACTACGGCCGCCTGTAATGCCTCGCCCTCAATTACAACAAGCAATGCTGTCACAGCAGTGAATGAAGACAATACGTATACCTACAACTTTGCGTACAGTGATGACAGCCTCGGCGGAACAATCAGCCCCTCTCTCATTGGTCAGCCTGCCGGGATGAGCATTATTAATGTGAGTGGCAATACGACTTCCGGGACCGGCACCATTACCTGGACCCCTGATAATGACGCAGCGGGCAGCACCTACAATTTCAGTTTAAGTATTGCGGACAATGGCGAGGACGGCGCAACAGCTGCCATCGAGAATATCAGCCTCACCGTCAACCCCGTGAACGACCCGCCCAGCATTAGCGGTGTTCCCGCGACCATCAACGGTGCAGAAGAAACGCCCATTACCCCCATTGCTATCGGTGTCAGTGATGTTGATAACACCAATAATGGCGTGGATATGAGCTGGTCCTTAAGCTCACTGGCACCTATGCCCGCCAATATGATCATCTCTTCCACCGGGCTGATCGCATGGACACCGCAAGAGGGGTTTACCGGCCCCCAGGACATCACAGTTGAAGTCTGTGATAGTGGCGGCCTTTGTGATTCCGATACATTTACGGCCACGGCCACGGCGGAAAACGACGCCCCGGTTCTGGATGCCATCGCCGATGTGACGATTGACGAAGACAGCCCCTGGAGCCTCCAGGTGACCTTCAACGATCCAGACGCCGGCGATTCCCACACCTTTGCCCTGGCCAACAACCCCACAGGCATGTCCATATCAGCAACAGGCCTGATTTCCTGGACACCTGACGACGAGCATTTACCCGGTGCCAGCAATGTCGAAGTGATTATTCAGGACAGCGCGCTCAGTTCAGACAACACCTTTTTCTCTGTCGCCGTCAATCCAGTGAATGACCAACCCTATGTGTTTTCCATACCTGACACCGACGTCCTTGAAGGCGACCTCGCATTAATACAAGTGCTTGTCGACGACCCCGATGACACCGACTGGCCAAGCGACATCAATTTTAGCCTCGACAACGAACCCGCCGGAATGAGCATTGACGAAGAGGGCTTGATTAGCTGGCAAACCGCAGAGGGCGACGCATCGGCGAGCAATATACGTGTCATTGTGAGTGATGGTGGCGAAGACGGCACCTCCCCTTTCGAACGTGTTTTTGATGTGAATGTCATTGCCTATAACTATCAGCCGGTCATCGAGTCCACGGCGCCAACTGACGCAACGGAAGACATCGAATACAGCTATCAACTCGTTATCGATGATGTGGATGACCCCAATGACGGCAGCGGTGCGCTGAGTTTTGCGCTGCTCAATGCCCCCGAAGGTATGACAATTTCAGCAACGGGCCTCATTACCTGGACACCCACTGAAGGGGTACTAACATCCGACACAGTCACCGCACAAGTCACTGATGGCGGTGAAGACGCCACCGTCGCCGCGACGGAGGCTTTCAGCATCACCGTCGAGCCCGTCAACGATGCGCCTGTCATTACCAGTGCGGCGCCGGTTTCCGTCATCGAAATGAACACCTGGAGCTACACACTGACGGTGGCAGACCCCGATAACAATTTTGAAGCGCTCAGCTTCGATTTGGAAATGGCACCGGAAGGCATGACCATCGGTGATGACGGCTTCGCCACTTGGTATGCACCGGAAGCGGCGGGCTCCAGTGGCCTCGTGCGTATTCGCGTGACCGACCCCGAGGGAGCCAGCGACATCCAGGAATTTACCATCGACGTCATCGTGTTTAACACGCCTCCTGTGATCAGTTCGCCCGCCCCGACAAGTGCTACAGAAGATGAACTATGGACCTATCAACCCATTGTGGATGATGTGGATGACGCTAACGACGGCGAGCAACTCAGCTGGACGCTGCAAAACGCACCACAAGGCATGACGATCAATAGCACAGGCTTGATCTCCTGGACGCCGACCGAAGGGGTGACGAGCTCGGGTCTGGTGTCGCTTATTGTCGCGGATGGCGGCGAAGATGCCGCGCCTGCCTACCAACAGGATTTCACAGTAACGGTGGTCGCAGTGAATGACGGGCCAGTAATCACGTCAACGCCTGCCAACAGTGTGATTCAGGGTACCCAATTCAACTATCAAGTCAGCGCCAGCGACCCTGACGACGACCCGGGCAGCTTGAACTATAGCCTGAGCGGACAACCTTCAGGCATGGTGGTCAGCAGCAGCGGTCTGGTGACCTGGACGCCCGATGCGTCCAGCCCGGCGAGCAGCACCATCACTCTCAGTGTCCGCGATGGCGGTGAAAACGGCGCGCCCGCAGCCACACAAACTTTTACCTTGAGCGTTGTTTTCGATATTGACCAGGACGGCATCAGCAATAGCGAAGACAACTGCGAAACAGTCGCAAACAGCGATCAGGCAAATAACGATGGCGATGAATTCGGTGATGTCTGTGATTTTGATGACGACAACGATGGCATGTCTGACGTCTATGAAACAGCCAATGGTTTCAATCCAAACGATCCAGCCGATGCCAGCGCAGACAGCGACGGCGACGGCTTAAGCAACCTGGAGGAATTCCTGCAAGGCTCTGACCCCTTTGGCGACGACAATCCTCCACGTATTACCCTGCCTCTGAACAATCTATGGATTTCGGGTGGCTATTTCACCTGGGTAGATATTGGTGAGGCTGTTGCCACGGATGCGCTCGGTGGGCCAGTTGAAGTCACGCCCAACCGGCAATCCGGCGGCTTCCGCCCGGGGCGCCATGAAATTGTATGGACAGCAACAGACGGCAATAACAATAGTGCGCAAGCGACGCAAGTGATTCGCGTACTCCCGCTTATCGCCCTGGCGCCAAATCAGATTACGGGCGAAGGTCGTAATATTCAGATCAATTTGCAATTAAATGGCGAACCGCCCGAGGAGCCGGCGACCGTCAATTACAGAATCAGCGGTCCTGCAGGCAGCGAGGATCATGACGCAAGCAATGGTCAATTAACTTTTGAAAATCGCCGTGCAAGTCTCGAGATAACGATTTTCGAGGATGACATTACAGAGGGCGAAGAACGCTTCCTGCTGACCTTGAGCAACCCGATCAACGCCGCTCTCGGCAGTAATTTTTCACAGGAAGTGCGTATTGTGGAAAGCAATGTTGCACCGCGTTTACGTTTGCGTGTTCTTCAGGATGGCCAGACAGGCAGCGTAGTCAACCGGCTTGAAGGCAATGTCACTGTCGAGGCCCTCATTGACGACCCCAACGCGAATGAAAGTTTTATTTACGATTGGAGTCTCAGTGCCAATGCCCTGGTTGCCTTGAACGGCAGCGGCGATAGCGACTCTGCGACCTTTGAATTTAGCCCGGTCGATATTGCTACCCGCCTCTATCCTGTCCATCTCACGATCACCGACAGCGGAGGCGCCAATGCCAGCGCTACGGTTCTGGTGTCAGTGCAATCAAGCACGCAGCTCACTGACGAAGACGACAACGGCATCATCGATTCAGCCGACGCAATTGAAGAAAGTTTTGCATTGCAAAGCAGCCAAAACGGCAAGGTACTTGAAAGCGATGCGCACCTGCGTTTGAGTCTCGGTCAAACGGCACGCCATGTCGGCTTGAACGGTGCAGCCCTCAATGTTTCTGACGTTGAGAATTTTGGCAACAACGGTTTCCAGGCTGCCAATGCCTTTACCGAAATGCGCTTTGCCAGCGGCTTGTTCGATCTCGTTGTCGAAGGTCTTGATGACGGTGCCAGCGCCAACCTGATTCTGGCGCAACTGGAACCCCTTGAGGACGGTGTGTTCGTCCACTATCAAGTCAGTGGTGGCTGGTCAGCTTTTGTCGAGGATGAGCGTAACTTCGTCGCCAGTGCGGCTACGGAAAATGGCGTTTGCCCGAGTATAAATGACCTCGCGTACGAGCCCGGCATTATCGCAGGCTATGACTGTATTCAGGTTCACATTGAAGATGGTGGCCCCAACGACAGTGATGGCGTGATCAACGGCAAAGTAAGCTTGTTGGCTGGCGTGGGCTCGGGTGCAAACACAAGCCCTTCCGGTGGAAGCGAAGGCAGTGGAAACGAAACCCCAACAAACAGCAATAGCGGCGGTGGCTCGTTCAGCCCCTCGCTACTTACTGTGTTTTTATTCCTGTTTTTGCTTGCACATCGCCAGTCGTTTACACGTAACCGACCCCGGTAGGTCGCACAACGGCGCAATAAAAAAAGGCCTCGACAATGAGGCCTTTTTTATTTTTAAAATTGTGTTTCTTGTAACTAGTTTTCTTCTGTTTGCGGCGCTGCGGAATCGATTAGCGTTTTTAATTCGCCATTTTCATGCATCTCAGTGATGATATCGCAACCGCCAACCAGCTCGCCCTTCACCCATAACTGCGGAAACGTTGGCCAGTTTGCGTATTTGGGCAAATTCTCACGAATGTCCGGGTTAGACAAGACATCGACATAAGCGAAGCGTTGGCCGCAAGCCATCACGGCTTGTGACGCGCGCATGGAAAAACCACACTGGGGCGCATTGGGCGAGCCTTTCATATAAAGAATAATGGCGTTTTCATCAATCTGTTTCTTTATGGTATCCATGATATCCATGGCACTGAACCTCTTTACTGGTTACTGGTTTACTGTACTGTATTCCCGCGCGCGTATTCACTGACGGGATCAAATGGGCGATCGCTGGCCTGGCAGTCGAAAGCTGTTGGGTGTCTCAAAGACCCGGGAGCGCGCATTGTAGCTTAAGCGCGGTTATTGCGCAGCTTTCCGGCATTTACCGGTAAAGACGTGGAAAAACCGCCACACAGAAGCCCATTTACAAGCATTCAACAAGCCCCTAGAATGGCCGATTCGATTCAGGCAGCCCTCGCTGCCTGTTTTGTTTTTGGGCTGCGAATATTCACCGCAACGCTTCCGAGCCGACGGTCTGCAATCAATTCCTGACCCAGCAATGCGGATCAGATCAGAAATGGAAATTTTGTAGCAAATGCGTTTTGGCACCAACCTGTTATCAACTGTATTTAGAGGCTAGAGCAATTCAATGGCGGCGCTCATGAATTTATATGGAACTCGAAACACCACCCTGGTGAAAGGTGAAGGCGTATACCTGTGGGACGACCAGGGAAACCGTTATCTTGATGCCCTTTCCGGTATCGCCGTATGTGGACTGGGCTACAACCATCCTGCAGTGACGCGCGCAATTTGCGAACAAGCCCAGCGCTTGATCCATTGCTCGAACCTGTTTCGCATCGAGGCCCAGGAAGAACTGGCAACGCGCCTCTGCGAACTTTCCGGGATGAGCAACGTGTTCTTTTCGAATTCCGGTGCAGAAGCCAATGAAGCCGCCATCAAAATCGCGCGTAAATACGGGCAGGATCGAGGCATCAGTAGCCCACACATGATCACCGCTGAAAAAAGTTTTCACGGCCGAACCATGGCGACTTTATCTGCGACAGCCAATGACAAAATCAAGGCAGGTTTTTATCCGCTCGTTGAAGGCTTTTCTCACGTTGCCTATAACGATATTGAGGCCATTAAAGCCGCAGCAAATGAAAATACCGTGGCCGTTATGGTTGAACCCGTGCAAGGGGAAGGCGGCGTCAATGTGCCCAATGACAACTATCTGCAATCCCTGCGAGCGCTTTGTGACGCAAATGATTGGTTGCTAATACTCGACGAAATCCAGAGTGGAAACGGGCGTACGGGCAAATTTTTTGCCTACCAACATTACGGCATCACACCCGATGTCGTGACGACGGCCAAAGGCCTCGCCAATGGCGTGCCCATTGGTGCCTATCTCGCACATGGCAAAGCTGCGGAAGTCTTCCAGCCCGGCAACCACGGGTCCACGTTTGGTGGCAACCCACTCGCATGCCAGGCTGCGGTCGCCACCGTCAACGCTCTCGCAGAAAACAATCTGATGGCAAAGGCCGGTGCGCTCGGAGAGAGCATGCTCACGCGTTTTCGAGAGGCCTTTGCGGGCAATAACAAGGTGGTCGACGTGCGCGGCAAGGGCATGCTTATCGGTATCCAACTCCATCGCGACTGCCCGGATTTTGTGGAACTCGCCAAGCAGAAAAACCTCATTTTGAATGTCACCGCAGGCAGTGTGATTCGCATGTTGCCGCCCTTGATTTTAAGCGAAGACGAAGCCACACAAATTATCGACACCGTCGTCGAGCTGGTAACAAATTATTAAGCCCTACTCGACCGTGTGAAACAGGAAGCAACTATGCGACATTTTCTCACTTTGAATGACCTCTCCGCCGACGAATTGCGCGGACTCATCGACAACGCCATTCAACTCAAAAAAGAATTGCGCGAAGGGCGCGCCAAGGCACCTTTCGAAAACAAAGTGTTGGGAATGATTTTTGAAAAGTCCTCGACACGCACACGCGTTTCCTTTGAAGCTGGCATGGCGCAAATGGGCGGCCATGCAATATTCCTGTCGCCACGCGATACCCAACTCGGCCGTGGCGAGCCGATTGAAGATTCCGCACGCGTGCTTTCTCGCATGGTCGACATGATCATGATTCGCACTTTTGAACACAGTAAAATTGAAAAATTTGCTGAATACTCGCGCGTGCCGGTCATCAATGCCTTGACCGATGATTTTCACCCCTGCCAGCTCCTGGCCGACATTCAGACCTATGTGGAACACCGCGGCAGCCCCCAGGGCAAGGTCGTTACCTGGGTCGGAGATGGCAACAACATGTGCCAGTCCTATATCAATGCCGCCAGACTCTGTGACTTTGAGTTACGTATCGCTTGCCCACAAGGGTTTGAGCCCGATGCGGCTTTGCTCGAAGCCAATAAAGATCGTGTCAGCCTCACCCGCGACCCTCTCGCCGCTTGCCGCGATGCAGACTGGCTGGTCACGGATGTGTGGGCCAGCATGGGGCAGGAAGAAGAACAAGCAGAACGCGAAATAAAATTCAAAAACTATCAGCTCAACCACCACCTGCTGTCCTACGCAAAATCCGATGCAGTCTTTATGCATTGTTTGCCAGCCCACCGGGGTGAAGAGGTGAGTGCGGCACTACTGGAAGACGAAAAACATTCTGTTGTTTGGGACGAGGCAGAAAATCGCCTACATGCACAAAAAGCCTTAATGGTATTTCTTGCAGAACACGCCTGATTATTGAAACTGCGAATGATTTAGCGACGTGGCCGGGGGCCTGGACCCGGCTTTCAAGTTCACAACAACACGCTCTTCTTGCGATTTTCTTACCTCGCTGAACAACCTGCGGTCTGCGATACAGCGGCACGCAGAGACATACCCGAATCAATACCGACAAGGCCCGACCAAGGTCGACTCTTAGCCTTGCTTGTGGATAAGCCCTGTGGAAAATTTTGTGTTGTTGAGCAATAAACTTGTAAAAAATTTACTCACACTAAAGTGTTAATTTTTAACGAGCGCGCCGAATAAGTTCAAAAATAAAACAATTCAGAAAATTCGCGCCCTGTAACAATAACAACGCTATAAAACAAAAAGCGTCTAAGAAAAAATTATTATAAATTGATGTCTAAATCGCTAAATTTTTGTTACGCCTCTCTCTCCAATCCCTACATAGTTAGCGAACACTAACTACGCTTGTTACTCACACTTTATCCACAAGAAACCACCAAGCCAACAGACTTGCAAAAGTCCAGAAAGCGCATTATCTTGTTATCAGCTTGAGGCACAACCCCAATATATGGTGTTTTGGCTCAAAAAGCTGGCCCAGGATAGTCGGTGATAAACGGGCAATAACGCTGGTTTTTTTTGCTTGAAGTTAGCGTTCACTTACGCCCTTATCCCCATGCAGTGACTACGCAGTTCCAAACGCAACACTCTTAAAAACAGGTTTTACGACACGCTCAATCGCCGTTCGAACGGCATGGCCTTCAGCTGTCTTTTTGATGCAAGAAGGACCTTGGCTGTTGTTGAACATTGCCATTTTTTTAAGAGCTTTGCCTGACATGATCTGCAAAAGCAGCCCTCTTTGCAGATCCAATGCACACACCGTTGTGGAAGCGATCAGGCATAGACGTGCACGGCATGGAATAACAATAAAAGGTCCGGGAGCCTACAAGTCATGCGCAATTTTGGGGCAAACCCACTGGAAAGTCTGACTTATTGAATTGTGTTTTCGTACCCGCTTACGAATGCACTAACGAATTAAATGAAAGCTACGAATAGCGAATAGACACAGATACAGATAGATAAGAGATTCAACAAATAAGAGAAACAAGATAAGAGATACAACAAATAAGAGAAACAACAGACAGACAAAAGAAACAGCAGACCCGTTGATCAAAAACAGTAAGTCGCCAGCGACACGATCAGTAACACACAGATCGTTATTGGATAGATCAACAACAAACAAAAGATCAGAAGTAGGAACAGCATCTCCAGAGTGTTTCTCTTCAAGGCTAAACAACATTAATTTTTGGCTCCAGCAGAACGGATTTGGCACATTGGTGAATTTGATTAAACAGCTTCGGCCTCTTAAAGACGATTTTGAAAAATATCAAAAGGATCAAAGGTCGCAAGCATTCAGGTCACAGTTCCTCGCCCCCCGTCCCCGACAACCCGGGCATGCCGCCATCCCTGACTCTTCAGTTCACACGTTCTCTGAGGGACGCATCTCTCAGTGTTTCTGCTATTTCAAACATGCTGTTTCAAAACATGTCAAAGCAATGAAAACAAAAGCGACAACAATCGAATTAACAACAACCCTTTTCCATTTACCCGGTAAGAAGTGCTAGCAGGCAGGAATTTATGCAACCAACAGAAACCGAACAACGCTCATCGTCCCAAGCCGCTCCCGCAGCAACCCAAACCTATTCCACGCCCGGCAATTCGTCGGTTGCCGCCACAGCGCCGGGACAATTGCGTGTTATTAAACGCAACGGTACCGTCGTTCCCTACACCGATGACAAGATTGCCGTTGCGGTCACCAAGGCCTTCCTGGCGGCAGAAGGCGGTACCGCTGCAGCCTCTGCACGCGTTCACGAGCTGGTCGAAAAACTGACCGAACAAGTCAGTGCCACCTTTAAACGTCGTATGCCTTCCGGCGGCACCATCCATATTGAAGAAATTCAGGACCAGGTCGAATTAACATTGATGCGTGCCGGCGAACACAAAGTGGCCCGCGGCTATGTTATTTATCGTGCAGAGCGCGCCAGATTGCGCAGCGAAACCGCTGCTGCCAGTGAAGTTAATTTTGATTTCCCCAACATTCAGGTAAAAGGGCACAGCGGCGAACTCGCCCCGCTCGATATTGACCGCATCAAAACCATTGTCGCCGAAGCGTGCGCGGGCCTTGAGCATGTTGAAGCAGAAGCGATTCTTAAAGAGTCCATGCGCAACCTCTACGACGGCGTCTCTGAAAATGACGTCAACACGTCGCTGGTGATTTCGTCGCGCACACTTGTTGAAAAAGAACCAAATTACTCCTTTGCAACGGCGCGCTTACTTCTCGACAAATTGCGCGCAGAAGCGCTCGGCTTCCTTGGGGTCGCCGAAAGTGCAACCCAGGCTGAAATGCAACAATATTACGCTGCAGCCTTACCTCGCTACATTGAAAAAGGAATTGAGCTCGAATTGCTCGCACCGGAATTGCGCGATTTCGATTTAAAACTCCTCGGTGAAGCCCTGATTCCAGAACGCGACTTGCAATTTACCTATCTCGGTTTGCAAACCCTCTACGATCGTTACTTCATTCACAGCAAGGACGTCCGTTTTGAACTGCCGCAAATTTTCTTCATGCGTGTCGCCATGGGGCTGGCTGAAAAAGAGGAACTGAAAAACGAGCGCGCCATCGAATTTTATCGTTTGCTGTCTTCTTTCGATTACATGAGTTCGACACCAACGCTGTTCAATGCCGGGACCTTGCGCCCACAACTTTCGTCATGCTACCTCACCACCGTGCCAGACGATTTGCACGGCATTTATGGTGCGATGCAAGACAATGCCATGCTTTCAAAGTGGGCGGGTGGTCTTGGTAATGACTGGACGCCAGTGCGCGCACTCGGCTCATACATTAAAGGCACTAACGGCAAAAGCCAGGGGGTTGTTCCTTTCCTGAAAGTGGCCAACGACACCGCCGTTGCAGTCAACCAGGGCGGCAAGCGCAAGGGCGCTGTGTGTGCTTATCTCGAAACCTGGCATTTGGATATCGAAGAGTTTCTTGAGTTACGTAAAAACACCGGCGATGACCGCCGTCGCACACACGACATGAACACTGCGAACTGGGTGCCCGATTTATTTATGAAGCGCGTCTTCAAAGATGAAAGCTGGACACTGTTTTCGCCGAATGATGTGCCCGATTTGCACGACTTGTGCGGTACCGCTTTCGAAGAAAAATACTGCCAGTACGAAGCCCGTGCAGCAGCCGGTGAAATTAAGCCGAGCAAGAAAGTTCGCGCTATCGATTTATGGCGCAAAATGCTGGGGATGCTGTTTGAAACCGGTCACCCCTGGATCACATTCAAAGATCCCTGTAACTTGCGCAGCCCGCAACAACATGTTGGTGTCGTTCATTCATCCAACCTGTGCACCGAAATTACACTGAATACGAAATCCAACGAGGAAATCGCGGTGTGTAACCTCGGCTCAGTCAACCTTGCGCAACACATTGTTGACGGCAAGCTCGATACCGACAAACTACAACAAACAGTGAAAACCGCAGTGCGCATGCTCGATAACGTTATCGACATTAACTACTACTCGGTTGAAAGTGCACGCACGTCGAATATGCGTCACCGCCCTGTTGGCCTCGGCTTGATGGGCTTTCAGGATGCGCTTTACAAAATGCGTATCCCCTACAGCAGCGATGAAGCCGTGTCGTTTGCGGACCGCTCTATGGAAGCCATCAGTTATTACGCCATTGATGCCTCAAGTGAACTCGCAAGTGAACGCGGCAGCTATTCCACTTTCGAAGGCTCACTGTGGAGCAAAGGGCAGTTGCCGATCGACTCTATCAATATTCTGGAACAACAGCGCGGCGTAGAATTTATTGAAGTAGATAAAAGCCAAACACTGGATTGGGCGAACCTGCGCAGTAAAGTTGTCAGCCAGGGTATGCGCAACTCCAATGTGATGGCAATTGCCCCCACTGCAACCATTGCCAACATTACCGGTGTTTCTCAATCTATCGAACCGACGTATCAAAACCTCTACGTTAAATCGAATCTCTCCGGTGAATTTACTGTGGTAAACCCCTATCTGGTTCACGACTTAAAAGATCGCGGCTTGTGGGATGAGGTCATGGTGAACGATCTCAAATATTTTGAAGGTTCGTTGCAGAAAATAGATCGCATTCCAGAAGATCTGAAACTGCTCTACTCCACAGCCTTTGAAGTCGAACCACGCTGGATTGTTGACGCAGCGAGCCGCCGTCAAAAGTGGATCGATCAAGCACAAAGTTTGAATTTATATATTGCGGGAGCAAACGGTAAGAAACTGGATATCACGTATCGTATGGCCTGGTTTCGCGGATTGAAAACCACCTATTACTTGCGCGCACTCGCAGCAACCACAACCGAAAAATCCACAATTAATACAGGCTCATTGAATGCCGTTTCCTCCGGCAGCACCAATGGCAACGGCGCGGCTGCCGCGCCGGCAGAAGTACCCAAAGCCTGTTCATTGGATGACCCGGATTGTGAAGCTTGCCAATAAGGCAAGTGACCAGGAGCTCAAAGGGGGAGAGAGTCTGTGCGGCGGGGGCTGCGGCCCCTGCCACAGACTTATACAAAACCGGGCACCACTGATAGCAACCAAACCGCATACAAAAAGGTGAAAACTACATGTTAAGTTGGGACGATTACAAAGAAGAGAGTACGCAAAGCAGTGCGTCCAAAGGTGCAAATACCGCACCTGCAGTTAAACAGCAAGCGATGCAGCAAGAAGCAGTGCAACCTGCACCGCAAGCACAACCCGCCATTGAAGAACCCGCTGTGAGTTATCAAACGAAAGAACCTGTTGCAACAACAGAAACCAGGGCGACTGAGAGCAAGGAAAATAAAACCGTTAGCGATGCGGTCGCATTAGCCAAACAAGCGATTGAAGATCTCGATCCCGCACCCGGTCTCGAAGAACTGGAAATGGGCGCTGCGCGCATTGAAGTTGACGACAAGAAAATGATTAATTGCCGCGCCGACTTGAATCAGCTGGTGCCCTTTAAATACGACTGGGCCTGGCAAAAATATCTGGATGGTTGCGCGAACCACTGGATGCCACAGGAAGTTAATATGACGGCTGACGTCGCCATATGGAAAAGTGCCGACGGCCTGACCGAAGACGAACGAAAAATCGTTATGCGCTCGCTCGGTTATTTTTCTACAGCCGATTCCCTGGTTGCCAACAATCTGGTACTCGCAATTTATCGTCATATTACCAACCCGGAAGCACGCCAGTATATTTTGCGTCAAGCCTTCGAAGAAGCCATTCATACACATGCGTATCAATACTGTATTGAATCACTTGGAATGGACGAGGGTGAAGTCTTTAACATGTATCGCGAAGTGCCCTCCGTTGCTAAAAAAGCAGCCTGGAGTATCGCGCATACCGCAGGCATCAGTAACCCGGCCTTTCACACGGGTACAGAAGAAGCCGATAGAGAATTGCTACGCAACCTGATTGGCTTTTACGTGGTCACTGAAGGCGTGTTTTTCTATTGCGGCTTTACCCAGATTCTTTCAATGGGCCGTCGCAATAAAATGACCGGTGTTGCCGAGCAATTCCAATACATTTTGCGCGATGAAAGTATGCACTTGAACTTCGGCATTGACGTAATCAACCAGATAAAACTCGAGAATCCAAAACTGTGGACCGAGGACTTTAAGGCCGAAGTCAAACAGATGGTACTCGAAGGCACCGAACTGGAAATCGCGTATGCACGCGACACCATGCCGCGTGGCGTACTCGGAATGAATGCCGCAATGATGGAAGAGTACTTGCACTTTATTGCTAACCGTCGTCTCGCACAGCTTGGTTTGGGTGAAGCCTATCCCGGTGCACAAAACCCCTTCCCCTGGATGAGCGAAATCATGGATCTGCGCAAAGAGAAAAACTTCTTCGAAACACGTGTCATTGAATACCAGACAGGTGGTGCGTTGAGCTGGGAGTAATTCCAGACACCGGCTGATAAACGGATTGATTATGTCAAATGATAACCGGCGCAAACCAGACTCCGGCCCATTAGAGGAAGAGGATGCAGAAGACCTGATGCAAACACTTGTGGAACTCAATCACAGTGTGAATAACATCAATCGTCTTCTGCAAAAACTACAAAAAAATATCCACCAGGCGGTAGAGAGTGGTGCAAAAAATAACGAACAGGTCGGCACGCGAACCTTGCACTAACACTGCAAATTAGCGCGCCCCACCCTGGAGAGGACCAAGAAATGCAGGCAGCAAATAAACAGCAAGCCCAACACAAGGTCGTTAAAAATGATCTCGTCGAATCCGGCTTAAGCGGTAAACGTGGCATCCACAGTGTTGACGGCTCTTCTCCATACAGCACGCCGTTTTTCCGTCCCGCCACCACACTCAATCCGAACAATGCCTGGTTGCGTCGTATGACCAGACTGGTGCGACACCTGCGTGATGACCTCGCACGTACCTATCCGCAAGAGGTTATGCCAACAACCTGGATGATTCGCTGCTTGCTGGCAAGCCTCGCGCGCGAGTTCAGTCAAACGGTGAATATCGAACATCTGTCTTTCACCGATGAGCAGTGGGATTCCGCTTTAACCGCCATCATGCAAAAGCTGCGCGATTACAGTGTGTCACCCGAACACATTCGCAAATCGTTTTTTGAACTTGATGGCTTTACTCCCCTGTTCCCTAATCAGGAGCTTTTTGGCCCGCGCCAAACACAACGCTTTGCCGAATTGGCCCTTACTTACATGGCAAATAACTTCGCAACTGAGGAATAAAGCGAAATCTCACGACTTTCCTATACTTCACTTATTGCGACAGTAACAAGGTGAGTATGAAAAAAGTGTTAGTCGTGGACGATGTCCCCGACAATATTGAATTATTGCGTTTTGATCTCGAAGATGACGATTTTGAGGTTATTACCGCCAGTAGCGGCCAGGAGTGCCTGAAACTGGCACCACTCGCATGCCCGGCAATTATCTTACTGGATATTCAAATGCCCGGCATTGACGGTATCGCAACCCTCACCCGCTTGAAATCCAACGACATTACTGCCGATATCCCGGTCATCATGGTTTCCGCCGAAAAAGGCGACGATGCCATCATCCAGAGCCTCGACCTGGGTGCGCATGACTATGTACGTAAACCCATTGAATATTCGATCCTTGCCGCCCGTATGCGCTCCGCGTTGAAGTTGGTTGAAGCCAAACACCATCTTGAACACGCCAACAAGGAGCTCGAGCGCCTTGCAACGCTGGACTTTCTCACAAACACCCACAATCGCCGCAGTTTCTTTAACCTGGCTGAAGGCGAGTTTGCGCGCTTCAAACGGCACCATCGCGATTTAAGCGTGATTATGCTGGATGCGGATAGGTTCAAGTCCATCAACGATGACTACGGCCACGCAGCGGGTGATCGTGCCTTACAAGCGTTGGCAAATACCTGTCGGTCCCTGTGCCGCGAAACAGATATCCTGAGTCGCCTGGGTGGCGAAGAATTTGCTCTGTGCTGCCCGGAAACACCACTCGAAGGCGCTGCGATTCTCGCTGAGCGCATCCGCGAAGCCTGCGAAAACGCCGTTATCGAAACCGACTCCGGCAGCCTTCGCTTTACCGTCAGTATCGGTATTACCGCCGCAACAGAATCCGACGATGATTTCGCGCAAGTGCTCAACCGCGCCGACATGTTGCTCTACCAGGCAAAGCATAGCGGCAGAAACCGAACCATAGCCTCCCTGCAACAGCCCTCCAGCCAGGGCGCTAACGCGCTAAAGAATGAAATCTGACAGCCGATAGCCAATTTACTTACAGCCTTTGTAGTCAATGTCTTACAAAACGTGGTGACGATGTCCTCTTTTTGAAAACCGCTAAAAGGCTGACAATAGCTTCCAACAAGGACGTAGACATGGAAGGCAAGTGACCAGGGCAAGGTCAAGGGAAGCGCTCCTTCTCACACAGGCAAGGACGTCAGAGGAAAGAGAAGGATGACCCAGGAAGGTCAATGGATGCTTTTTTGCAGGGAGCAAATACTGATACTCGCAGGACGCGAAACACAGGATCAGGCGCAAGGATGTTGAAGGACTGCATACTCAGGAAGGTGTAAGACAAGGGAAGGTGCAAGACAAGGAAATCAGGGTTATCGCAGGTAAGCGCTTATTTCGCCGGTTAACGCAAACAAGGGGCATGGAGGCTTCGCAGTTGTTTGCGTTAATTTGCGTTTAAAACACCGTTAATCAAGTCTGATATTTTTCATCAAGGCGTATTGCAAAATTGCAGCAACTGATAAGGCATCGGTAATTTCATCATCCATCACCCGCTGCAAGGTTTTCGTAAACGGCTCTTTGATGATTTCAATATCTTCAGTGTCTTCCAGGGCTTGTTGACCTGAACGTATTTCTTCGGCAAGGAAAAGGTGTGCTTCTTCATCGGTCACCGAATTACTTTGATGCAGCGTTCTCAGTTTCGTCCACTTACCCGCGATCAAACCACACTCTTCCTCCAGTTCACGTTTTGCAGCCGAAAGTAAATCCTCCCCCTCTGGTGCACCCCCTTCTGGAATTTCCAGGGTGTAGCAATTCAAAACATAGCGACTTTGCTTGACTAACCAGGTTTGGCCCGACTCGTCGATTGGCAAAACACCCACTGCACGATTTTTGAAATGCACACGCCCATATATTCCGGGTGTTTTTGCTGGAGTTAGCACATTTTCATGGTTAACGCGTATCCAGGCATTTTCATACACCACATTGGAATCAAGCGTTTCCCAGCCCCCAACCAATTCATTTTGTTTTACGTCTTCAGACATTTTTATTCCTGATAAATTAATCGCAAGCCTTACTTCACCATACGTATCGCAGATTCTCGTCTATCGACAGGTATCGATTGATAATCTGAAAATTGTAAACGACCCTCTGCATCATACCATTGATAAATTTCTTGCTCGATCACACTCGATGGTTCGCTTCTATTTGTTGCAGATTTATCAGAGTTTGTTGCAGATTTATCAGGGTGCATTGAAGCGGTATTCTCCTGGCGATTGGTTTGCCACTGTGACAAATCGATTTCTGAAATATCCATATCAAGAACGCGATTGACAAGCCCCTGCATTTTTTTATTTGCCAACAAACTCAAAGCGTCTCCCTCAGCAATAAGTTGTTTTACTTCCGGGTCAGCCAGAATGACCTTCACTTCAGGATCATCTTTTAAAACGTGCATTCGCTGTAACACGTCTGTGAGCTGACTGGCCACTTCGCGTTCACTATTTTGCTCTCCAGCAACCAGACTCGCCATGCCAGGCTGCGCCAACAAAGCCTTGAAATCGGTGTGTTCTTGCAGGCCTTCAATGTCATTGTTCATCATTAAATCCTGTACTTCTTGCGACTGTACAAAGTTTTTTAACTCCGCAGATTCAGACAAGGATTTCAGGGATTTCGTAAAACCGGAAGGGTCCTTGAACATTGCCTTCGCCGCCTGTGCTTTCACACCTTCCACACCCGCAAGTTCAACGCCTTTATCAGCGAGCGCGCCCACCCACTTGTTTGCGTGATTTTCTACGAGAGAGGGCTCATGTTCCCATTCAAGGGCCGCACGGATAAAACCGGAAGCCCACACCAGCAAAATGCCACTCACCGCTCCCAAAAAACACCCAAGTGCCGCACCGCCAAGGGATAAACCGCGGTGCTTAAGCTCGGGAATGAGATAGAAAATCAATTTCGACAAGACATTCACCGCCAAACTACAGCCCCCAAATAAAAGAATGGCTGCAATCGGCACGGCATAGAGCGCATTGACACCAAATTGGCGGATTAACGCGGCGAGGTCGTCAGTAAAGACAAAACACAAGCCGTAGGCCAGAACAAAAGCCAACAAACCGAACAACATGGCATAAGCACCGGCTCGTGCGCCCTTGTAGGTAAACCAAATTAGCCACAGCGCAAATATCAGGTTAATCATTAATTGTTATCCCCCTGGGCTGTTGATAAAATTGCCCCTCGCGTTCATAGCCATTTTAGCAGCCTGCGAGTTCCTGGCTGGCGCGATGCAAATACAGCAAAATCAAAAACCCAAAGGTCCGGCTATCCAGACGATTTGGGTAATAACTGAAGGTCCATGTTCTGTATTTAACCTGTTATCGCGTTGCAGCGTCGCGATGCCGAATTAACAAGGGATACAGGCACAGGGCCTTCGTCTTTCTATCGAGAGTCCCAGATCAAGAATACCTGCAGCCATGTCATCCGAGTCCAATCCGTCATCTGAAAAACCCCCATTTTCTCACTCGCTTTTTCATCACACCGAATTTATACAACGGCACATCGGGCCCGACGAACAACAAACCGCGGCTATGTTAACCCGTCTCGGCGTCAACAGCTTCGAAGAACTTATTGCCCAAACCGTTCCCGAAAACATTCGCAGTGATGACACCCGCAACCTGAAACCTGCATGTAACGAACATGAAGCGCTTGCTGAGCTGAAAAGCCTCGCACAAAAGAACAACATTTTTCGCAGCTACATTGGCCTTGGGTATCACGATTGTTTTACACCCCCTGTCATTCAGCGCAATGTTCTGGAAAACCCCGGATGGTATACGGCCTACACACCGTATCAACCGGAAATCGCGCAAGGGCGACTTGAAGGCCTGCTGAACTTCCAGCAAATGATCATAGAATTGAGCGGTATGGAAATGGCAAATGCCTCCATGCTTGATGAAGCCACCGCCGCCGCAGAAGCCATGAGTATGGCCAAGCGTTGCAGCCGTAAAAATCGCTCAAATGTTTTCTTACTCGATGAAAACTGTTTGCCACAAACCAAAGAGGTCATAAAAACGCGTGCCGCGTATTTTGGTTTTGACATTCGCGAAGGCAATATCAACACCTTGAGTGAACAAGCACACTTCGCTGCCATCATCCAATATCCCGGTTGCGATGGCGAAGTGCCGCACTTGACGACACTGATCGAAAAAATTCACAGCCAGGATGCATTGGCCATTGTTGCCGCCGATATCCTGAGCCTTGTCCTCCTGCAAGCGCCCGGGGAAGCCGGTGCAGACATTGTTGTAGGCAGTAATCAACGCTTCGGTATTCCTATGGGCTTTGGCGGTCCACATGCCGCGTTTTTTGCTTTTCGCGAAGACTACAAGCGTTCCACGCCGGGCCGTATTATCGGTGTCAGCGTCGACGCACGCGGCAAACCTGCCCTGCGTATGGCCATGCAAACCCGCGAGCAACATATTCGCCGCGAAAAAGCCAATTCAAATATTTGCACTTCACAGGTTTTGTTGGCGGTGATGAGCGCTTTTTATGCGATGTACCACGGCCCCCAAGGGGTAAAAAATATTGCTTCCCGAGTTCACCTCCTCGCCTGCTTGTGCGCCGAAGGTTTAAAAGAAATCGGCTGGCAACTGCGTTTTCCTCATTTCTTCGACACGCTTTGTATCGAAGTGGGCCACAAACAAGAAACGCTCTACGAGGCGGCTCTCGCAGCCAATATTAATTTCCGAAAAGTGGGCGACAACGCACTGGCACTCAGCTTCAACGAGTGCACCCGTTTGGATGACCTTGTCGATATCCTGAGTATTTTCTCTGAAAACTCACGCTATAAAATTGATCTCGAAAAATTGCAGGAAAAAGCGCAAACGACGCAATATTTAAGAACCGACATGCGACGTCGCAAAGATGCCCTGACCCACGACGTGTTTTCGCGTTACCACAGTGAAACAGACATGTTGCGTTATCTAAAACGCCTGGAAAGTCGCGACATCGCTTTGAATCATGCAATGATTCCGCTCGGTTCCTGCACGATGAAATTAAATGCAACAGCCGAGATGATTCCTGTCACCTGGCCCGAGTTCTCGCGAATGCACCCCTTTGCCCCTGCGGAGCAAACTGCGGGATACCGCGAGCTCTTCGCACAATTGGAAAATATGTTGCGTGCCTGTACCGGCTACGATGCCATCAGCTTGCAACCGAATGCCGGCTCGCAGGGCGAATACGCCGGCCTGGTCGCGATTCGGCGTTATTTCGCTTCCAAAGGTGAAGACCAAAGACAAATTTGTTTAATACCCGCCTCCGCACACGGCACCAACCCCGCTTCCGCACAAATGGTCGGAATGAAAGTGGTTGTCACCGCTTGCGATGACAACGGCAACGTGGACATTGCCGACCTGCAGGACAAAGTCACGCGCTACGGCGATCAAATTGCCGCCTTGATGGTGACCTACCCTTCCACTCATGGCGTATTTGAAGAAGATATTGTCGCAATCTGCGATTTATTGCATTCGGTCGGCGCTCAGGTCTACATCGATGGCGCAAATATGAATGCGCTGGTCGGCCTCGCGGCGCCCGGTCAGTTTGGGGGCGATGTCAGCCACTTGAACCTCCACAAGACATTTTGTATTCCCCATGGTGGCGGTGGTCCAGGCATGGGCCCTATTGGTGTCAAAGCACACCTCGCCGATTTCCTACCCTCGCACCCCCTGGTTGCTCCCGAGAATACCCGCATAGAGAACGGCACTATCTCTGCTGCCCCCTGGGGTTCAGCGAGCATTTTGCCCATCAGCTGGATGTATGTACGCATGATGGGTCGCGAAGGCATGCGAAAAGCGACGGAATATGCAATTTTAAACGCCAACTATATTGCGACCCGCCTGCAAGCACACTATCCGATTCTCTACAAAGGTAAGAACGGCAGGGTCGCCCATGAATGCCTACTGGATTTGCGACCACTCAAGGAAAGCAGCGGAATCAGTGAAGAAGACATCGCCAAACGCCTGATGGATTTTGGCTTTCATGCTCCGACCATGTCATTCCCTGTGGCAGGCACATTGATGATTGAGCCAACCGAATCCGAGAGCAAGGAAGAACTTGACCGGTTTTGTGATGCCATGATCAAGATACGTGAGGAAGTCACCCAGGTTGAGCAGGGCCTCTGGCCCCGGGACAACAACCCTCTGGCTCGAGCTCCCCACACGCTGGACGACGTGATGGAAGAGTGGCAGCGCCCCTACAGCCGTGATGAGGCGGCGCGTCCTTTGCCCTGGTTAAATGAGGCCAAGGTGTGGCCCCACGTCAATCGCATTGACAATGTTCACGGTGACCGCAATCTGATTTGCAGTTGCCCTGCGCTCAGTGAATATCAGGAAACAGAGGTAAAATAAGAGGCAAAAAAAAGCAGCCAATGGCTGCTTTTTTATTAGATTTCAATAACTTGCAGTCTAGTCAGCAAAAGGCACCAGCGACACGTTGTACACCTTGGCTTCCCTGGCGGCATCTGCAATCACGATATAGGTTTCCGCTGAGCTCTCTTCATGCGCACGCACAACCACGGAGCCTTCAGGCGCTTCTGCGTGCTTTTGGGCTATCAGGGAACGCACTGAGCGCTTATCTACGCGGCGGTTATCGATGAATATTTCATCCGCCGAAGTCACTTGTATGAGGATATTCTTACTTTTCAAGTCCTCGGGTGGAGGCTGATCATTGTTCTCTGGGACATTCACGCCTATTGTCTTCTCTTTTACGAAGGAGGCGGTAACAATGAAGAAAATTAACATGATGAACACCACGTCGAGCATGGGCGTCAGGTCTATATCAGCCTTGTCTTCGGCTTCTTTCTTATGTCTTCTACGACTCACGTGTTTATTCTCCGACAGCTATCTATTTTGCGGGGGCCATTCTACATCAACTTTACGCAAGACGCGCGCTCTGCAAGCATTTTTATGGTGAATGGCCAAACAGGCCCCCAAATGGGGCAAAATCCCGCCTGGAAGTACATTAAGTAGAGAATAGTAGGCGAAATCGTGTCTGTGCAACGTAAAATCATCCATTGTGATGCCGATTGTTTTTTCGCGGCAATCGAGATGCGTGACGACCCCAATCTCCGCAATCGACCGCTTGCTGTCGGTGGCAGCGCTGAACGACGAGGTGTCATTGCAACCTGCAATTATGACGCTCGGCGTTTTGGGGTGAGATCAGCGATGTCGACTGCACATGCGCTTCGTTTATGCCCCGATCTCCTTGTTGTTCCCCCAAACATGGATAAATACATTCATGCCTCGCGCGAAATGCGAAATATTTTTTACGATTACACCGATTTAATTGAGCCGCTTTCGTTAGATGAAGCTTTTCTGGATGTCAGTGAGTGTCATCGACTAAAAGGTAGTGCAACGCTCATCGCAGAAGAAATTCGACAACGAATTTACGAAAAATTGCAGATTACTGTGTCAGCGGGTGTCGCGAACAGCAAATTTTTGTCAAAAATTGCCAGTGATTTGAATAAACCCGATGGAATTTTTGTCATTCCCCCAAAAAATGTCGAAAAATTTATCAAAACGCTCCCCATTGGAAAGATTTTTGGTGTTGGCAAGGTCACGCAAGCCAAAATGCACAATATGCATATTCAAAATTGTGAAGATTTGGCAAAGCTGAGCATATTCGAATTGGTTGAACACTTCGGTAGCCATGGAAAACAACTTTATGAATTGTGCCGTGGAATAGATTTACGTGAAGTCACACCGAAAAGGCAGCGCAAATCCCTGAGCGTCGAACATACCTTTGCCGATGATTTAACGAATACGGATGCCTGCCTGGCTAAAGTTCCTGGTTTATTTCTTCAATTGCATAGCCGTCTACGCCGAATGAACACCTGGCAACGGATTACCAAGGTCTTTGCCAAAGTAAAATTTACCGATTTCAGTTCCACCAGTATCGAAAAAACCGGTTTAAGCCCTTCAAAAGAAAATTATGAAGCGCTTGTACGGGAAGCGTGTGAAAGAAAAAACCTGGCCGTTCGTCTGCTGGGTTTGGGTATCCGATTTGTCGATGAAAAAGAGGAAGACGAAGCAATTCAATTGGAGCTTTTCGAAAAATTCCCCGAATTGTTGTTAGAACGGCAAAAAAATTAAAATTTTTGGCAAAAAATCCTTTATTTTTTAAAAAATTACGCGCATTAATCGGAAATTACTTGAATTTTCCAATTTATATCGTAATGTATTAAAACGTTGTAACGTTCAACTTAAATAAAGGTACTATATTATGGCTCGTAAAAAAGCAACCAAAGCCAAGAAGGCTGTAGATCCGGTAGCTAAACTGGAAAAGGAATTAGCCAGTTTAACCGCCGCTCTTCAAAAAGCGCGTGCAGCAAAACTGAAAGGTCTTACTGCCGAAGCTAGCAAAACTGCAAAAGAAGCTGCTGCCACTGCCAAGAAAGCAAAATCAGCAAAAGCAAAAGTCGCTTCTATTCGCAAAAAGAAAAAGTCGGCTGCTCAAGCCAAGCAACTGAAAGCTGCTCAAGCTGCTGCTGCTAAAGCTTCTGCTGCAGCCAAAGCGGCTAAATCAGCTGCTTCAGCTGCTAAAGCGACTGCTTCCGCAGCAAAAGCTGAAGCCAAGCAATTAGCGACTTCTGAGAAAGCAACTGCGAAAGCACAAGCTTCTCTCGCCAAGAAAGCCGCTGCCGCTGCCAAGAAAGCAGCTGCTAAAGAGAAAGCTGCTGCCAAGAAAGCTGCCAAGAAAGCTGCTGCCAAGGCTAAAATCGCAGCCAGGAAAGCCGCTGCGAAAGCTAAATTAGCTGCCAAGAAAAAAGCCGCTAAAGAAAAAGCTGCCGCCAAGAAAGCTGCTGCCAAGGCCAAAGCGGCTGCTAAAAAAGCCGCTGCTAAAGCCAAAGCTGCTGCTAAAAAGCAAGCCGCTAAAGCCAAAGCCGCTGCCAAAAAGAAACCCAAGAAGAAAAAAGCCGCTGCCAAGAAGAAGGTAGCCAAGAAAAAGGCAGCTCCCAAGAAGAAGGCAGCCAAGAAAAAGGCAGCGCCTAAGAAGAAGGTAGCCAAGAAAAAGGCAGCCCCCAAGAAGAAGGCAGCCAAGAAAAAAGCCGCTCCAAAGAAAAAAGCGGGTAAGAAAAGAGGTAGACCAGCCAAGAAATAAAGGCTGATTTCCTTGAAAAACAAAAACGCCGGGCTTGCCCGGCGTTTTTTTTATCAAGCTCGTTGCATTGATCTATCCCGTCGGCCGTTTTCCCATCTCAAAACGCTGAATTTCGGTTTCACGAACCTCACATCGCGCCTGAAACTCCAATAATTCACCGGAACCGCCTTCCGCATCGAAATTTATTCGAAATACCCAATGATTTTCACCAAGTGATTCAGGCTCTGGTTGACGCTCAAGATCATTCATATTCAACATCAGGCGGGTGCGCTCTGCTTTATAGGCTTCACATACCTCCCTTGCTTTCGCAAGACGGGCCATTTTCTCTTCCAATTTACGCTTTTCTTCCTCAAGACGAAGCCGTTCCTTTTCTTCCTCGCTGAGATTTTTAACACTGGGAATTTTCGTTGTCAGGGTTTCAAGCGAAATACCATCCACCATTTCACTGTAAGTACGGCCATTCACCTGACGGCAACGAAATCGAAAAATGGGGTGGTCTTTCCGGCTTTGCTCAAGATCAATGGTGCCATCCAGGATTTCGCTGCAACGCTCAAGGGCGTCGACATTTTCCGCCGCATCTTTTAATTGCAGATAAAGTGTTTGATAACTTAATGGTAGCCACAACCGGGATTCATCGAATGCGGCAGCGGGAAAACAAATGAATGTGGCGAGCCCAATTAGCTTGCCAAGCGGATTGTTGAACATAGAGACCTGCAATCAGCACTATTTTAAAGAGTCTAGACCACTATTAGAGCCCGTGTGATTGTGGCGGCGGCGCGCTAACCCGCACAGCATCCGGGGATACTGTGCGACTAAAATGCAGATTATAAAATTCGACGGAGACGCCGCGACGTGGCCTAACCCAAGGCAGCCAAAGAGTGATAATCCAGGTTTTCTCTCGGCGTTATTGCGAGTCGATCAAATTCCAGATTCCAATTTACAAGCAATCTTGCCAGGGCTTTTGCTTGTTCATCCAGGCTCTGTAACTCTTCCATGGTGTCCTTGGGCCCAGTGTAGAGTTTAATTTTTCGATGATTGGACGCAAAAACATGCTCAGGATAGGACATGCGGTATACCTCCAACTTCCAGCGAAGGTTATGCACGACATTGCGATAGTATTCCAGTTTGGTTTCCAGAGAAATTTTCCTTAAGTCAGATAATGCTCCGAATACCTGAAAATCCGTTCCGAACACCACCACCCGCTTACAATTTGAATCTGCAACAACAGTGGCCGTACGTTGCTGATCTATCAAAACCGCGAGATCACCAAATACTTCACCCGGCGTAATGTAATTCACCACCTTGCGCTCATCCCCTTTTTCGCCAACAACCACAACAAGTTGACCTTTTAAGAGAAAATAAAGCCACTGATCTTTCTGACCTTTCTCCAGCAAGACTTCTCCCGGGCTGTATTCAATAATTCTGGAGTAACTCATTAGCAGGTCGTACTGCCACTGATTCTTCTGTTTGATCGCCTTATAGAAGGGGATGGAAGAAAGTAATTTATCCAGGCTGTCCTGGGGATAATGATGAAGCGGATGGACTTCCATAAGGTTTGCTCTATCGCTCTGTCAGTTTTTTAGTTGTACGGACATTTTTGTTAAAAGATAGACTGAATTCTGCGTTTTGAGTCGTATTTTTTATGTACAAGAGAGAGGAAATGCCAATTTTGCTGTCTAATTCACGAAACAGATTTATGTGATTAATAGGTGAAATCCTCGATTTTTCGCGTTTTGGAGCATAATATTAGAGATGTCGGTTGAAGTAGATGACTGCTTCACCCTGACGACTGGAAAATACACCGGCAGGAAGGCTAATAGTCAGATAAAACAAACGAGAGTAAGTATGATCAACACACACAAAAAAATCGCTGTATTCGCCGTTTTTCTGGTATCGATCCTGGCTCTGCCTGCGAGAGCTGAACTCTTGCTTAACGGGGTCGCCACGCATGCCGAACTCGGAAAGGAAATGTTTATTGCCGGCCTGTATACCACGACCCCAAGTACTGACCGCAATAGCATCTTGTTGGCTCAGGAAGAAAAACAAATTCAGGTTCGCGTGACTGCCGACAAACTTTCAACCAGGCGTTTTAAACGAATGTGGATTGAAGGCATGGCAGTGAATGCCAGTGCAAATGAACTGAAGGAACAAAGTAGTAATATGGCTGCGTTCAACAATCTGTTGAAGGTGCGCATGATTCGCGGCGATATTTTTACCGTTATCCGCGGCGGTGACAGCGTTCAAATCATCATTAATGGTGTCGAATTAGGCGAAATTACTGACCCTCGCTTTTTCGACTTACTGCTGCGCACCTGGCTCGGCCCCGTTCCCTTGTCATCCGATTTTCGCAGTGCTTTAACCAAAGGTGGTGATATTGATAGCGGTCTACTTGCTCGCTTCAATTCTACTGCACCTAACGATGCACGAATTGCCGAAATTGAAGACGCCTTAAATAGTGCTCCAGCGAGTGCTCCCCAGGTAGCAGCGGCGCGCCCCGCCGTCAGTGCGCCCGCGATTACAACACCTGTTGTCGCTGCTCCCAGTCAACCAACAATCAACCGGCCGGCGACATCCTCCAACGAACAAACTGTGGCAATTGCACCACCGCGTCTGGAAAACCCCGACAGCGGTATTTCTCCACCGTCAATCAGTAACCCACAAGCCGCTGCCCCTTCTTCCACTCAACGGCCTGCTGCCCAGGCTCCTGCAGCAAGTTCGCAACCTGCGACACCTGCACCTACCCAGGTTGCTGCGGCAGCAACTACACGCTCGAGTATTCTGGAGGAAGCCGATGATGAGGAAGAGTTAACGGCTGAAAGTATTTACCGTCAACAGCTCTACGTCACAGAGCTTAAAGCACACTCAAACAATTACCTGAAATACCCACGGGTGGCGCTGGAGCGAGGCTATGAAGGTGCCTTGCGTTTAAATGTGGTTATCAATCGCGATGGCAGTGTTGTAAGCACAGAGTTTTTGGAAGAGGCCCAGCGTAAATCCTTCAACCGTGCGGCCTTAAAAGCCGTTGATAAAGCTGACCCCTTCCCACCGGTGCCCAATGAGGTAAAAGGAGAAACCTTTACCTTTACGCTACCGATACAATTTGTATTGGCTCAATAAATAAAAAAGGCGCGATTCGCGCCTTTTTTATATGATTTATTCTCTACCGGAATCACCTCAATGTTGCCACCACTCACTATTTCAGGTTAGCTACTACGCGTTGCCAGCTCGTGAAGACGCTTTAAAATGACCTTCTGAATATCACCCAACTCCATCTCTGACAACTTGGGCAAATTACTCAGTTGTAACATATGCAAATGCAGGCAAGGTGTCTCGGTATCCAATTCCCGAAGGTCACCCTTCATTACCACTGGCAGGAATGGGCGCTCTGGTGGGCGCTTCTGATTAATCAACCTCAAACCCACTGCCAAGGGGACGCGACGGTATTTGGTATTTTCTGATTTCAGGGGGATGATCATTTGCAGCCCTCCTACGACATTGGTACTTTCTGCAGGAATAACGTAGAGGCCCGTTGCTTTAACGGCATCTTCGGTTATCCCCTGAAAAGTGTCGTAATGCGCATAGGGATTGGGAAGGATCACCAATTTACGGTTTTCTTCTTTCGGAAAAAAGATATTGTAATTGGTATAAAGCTGTTCCACATTGGCCGAATACACACACAACTTGTTTTCAAAACCCATGACAAAGTTTTGTGCACGCTGCTGTTTGTTAAACGACTCAAGGTCCCATACGAGATCTTTATTTTCCATAAACCCTCAAATGCCCGGGATCACAGTTCTGCAAATGCATGATACTAACACCAATTTCACGCAATAATGACATTCAAACCAACATTTTCCAATTCTTTTTCCAAATTAGGTGAAGCCTTTTATTCCTAAACGCGAGCGCGGGCCTTTTGAATCCCCCTTTGGGCATCAAGGACCACGAGTCGGTGATAAAACCGGGCCTGCACGAACTCGGAGACGAGAACTTCCGTAAAACATTCTATGGTCATCCCATTGCAGAGCCGAGTCGAACATTGAGCGTAATCCAGGTTAGCCACCAGTGCGGCTCTTATAACCCACAATTAGGAGATAGCCGCAGAATATTACTGGAAGAACTGAAACATGCCGAAGACGACTGCAGTGTGCACTTAAAAGGCGCAAGCATCGCTCACTGATTTCGCTTCGATGACGGGCCAGCCGTATTGCACTCGCGTATACCTAAACGCCTAGTCAGTATCATTCACTCTAACCCTGGGATAGCAAGTACTCACGCACCTTGTGTTTTCTGAGGAATTGACTGTGCAATTTTCGACGAGATCACCGACTATTTTATTAATCGACGCTTTCCTACTGAGAAAAATGGTGCGGAAAAAATTGTTTTATTCTTCGATGAAATCGTCTAACCGTTCTACGAAAAGCGAGATCCCTTCAAAAATTTGCTTTGCAATCCTATCGAGCTACACCTACACCTTTGACGTGACGCACGCCCTTTTAGGGACGAGCAAAAACATTGAAGTCAGCGGTGTTACCCGATTCAGGTTGCCACGTATCGGCAGAAAAAATATATCGAGATTAACTAAGGAACCTCTGAAAAATGGCCTATTTTCCCTGTGGCGGCGTCAGCTCCGTGCCGGTGTGCCGGCTCAGTCGACCCTCATTTACTCCAATAAACCGGGGTGCCGGCTCAGTCTGTTCTCCGCGCGCTGCTTCCTTGCCACAGAAAAAATATTTCCATTTTTCAGAGGTTCCCTAAAATAATTCTACAGGTGGGGAGCCGCCATCGGGTTTCTTTTCATCGACCTTTGCAATCGAGGTCAACTTGTCAGCAGGCTTTTCAGCATTTTTTAAGGATTTTTCGATTGTTGCTTCAAGGCGCTGAAAAACTTCGTCCACGACAAGCCCTTCATTAAAAATACGGTTGGTTTCCTTTACACTCTTATTCAGCGCATTTTCGAGAAAGGACTCATCATATTCCATCAATGCAAGAGCCGGTATGCGGTCCTGAATGATATTCGACGTCGATTCAACCTGGTTGGCTATGCTACGCATGACATCCTGATAGGAATCCTTGAGTTTAACCATTACAGTTTTTACGTCCTGAGACAAACGCTTTAGTGCTTCCTTTTCCTGTTCAATACGGTATTTGTCTTCGAGGGCATGGATACGCGCGTTGAGACCTTGTACTAAACAAAAAGTATTGTCTTTAATTGCACCGTATTTTTCCATGTCATCGACAGGCATATTCTTTATCAATAAACTGACTTTGTCATAGTTACAAATCGTGCGTTTACCAAAATCCACGTAGCGACCGGATTCCGCCATTTGCGACAACAACTGCGTTTCCAGATCTTTCGCCATTCCGTGAGCTTCCATGTTTTTATCGCCCATCACACTGCGCATTTGTAAACTGCATTTCAACCCATAGCGTTCAATAATGGAGAAAAACTGCTGCCCCAGTTCATCAAGGTTATCGCAATTATGCACGGACAAAAGAAACTGTAAATTTGCCCCCAGATCACTGTTGTCGACCATTGCGGAATGGGCCGCTTGATTTGCGATCTCCAAACGGCTGGAAATTTGCTCGGTTGCAATGCGGTGAAAGATCGACCGTGTAATACGTGCGCAGGTTTCTTCGGGGCTGACAACACTTTCAATGAAATCGTCACAGCCTATCTCAAATGCTTTTAACTTATCCCTACCTGCCTGACTGCGTGTGAGTAGAACCAAAGGCATATCCTTCAGCTCGTTATAGCTCAATAACTTTTCACAATAAGAAAGATCAAGGTCCTGTGATACTGCCATATCAACAACGACGACCTTAAACGCATCCTGTTTCACCGCCGCCAATATTTCCGCTTCATCGCACACACGCGTGACTGCAAATGCCTTTTCAATTTCCTCGCCCTGCAATGAAAGTGCGTACGGACAAAATATAAGGACCTTATGTGCAGCCATAGTACCTACCCAGGTAACGACAATGTATTTATTGAATCTAGTTCAGCTTTCGCATCAATACCAATTATTTTGATGCTACCGTGGCGCGTACTTCAACGCGCATCCTGAACCAACTGCTAAATTTAATATTGTAGAAAAAGGAAGTGTAACTATGATCAATCAAGCCGCAGCAAATGCCAGCTCGGGTTTTGAACAAAGACTCAAACACGCACTTGAAAACCAGGCCCTTGAAGTACCAATGCTACCGGAAGTGGCGCGAAAGGCAGTACAACTCGCCGAAGACCCTAATGGGGACGCAAGCAGCATGGCCAAATTGATCCAGGGAGATCAAACCCTCGCTGCACAGGTGATACGCATTGCCAACTCTGCAATGTACAACCCTGCAGGCGCCTCGATGGTCTCTCTGCAACAAGCTATTACCCGCCTCGGTATGAAACTCCTCGCTGAAATTGCAGTGGCAGCCTCTTTGCACGCCAAACTTTTTGATGTCCCCGGGTACGAGGATCATGTTTCAGCAACCTTAAAACGCGCCCTGGCTTCCGGCCTATGGGCAAAGGAAATCGCACGCGCCGCCCGAAAAAATGTGGAGGCGGCGTTTCTTGGCGGACTGTTGCATGACATTGGTCGTCCGGTAGTTCTGCAACTCGCTGTCGAACTTGCCCGCAGGCATAAACTCGCCTTGTCAGAGTCAGAAATTTGTAACCTTGAAACCAAATACCAACGCTCGGTCGGGACACGCGTCGTCAACGCCTGGAAAATGCCATCAATCGTGTGTTCCGTTGTCGAGCATTTCGGTAGCTACAAAGAGCTGAACAGCTCTCATCAAACCCAGGTCATGATTGCCATGGCCGGCGCCCTGTTTGCCGATTGTTTTGATCGCGACGAAACGGCTGATGAAAACAAAGCTGCACTCCTTGAGAGCGATCTAATGGCGGATCTGAATTTTTATCAGGACGATATCGAAGCCCTTTTCGAAAAAGCTGATGTGGTAAATACGACAGTAGGAAGCCTCAGCCTGTGAGAGAAGTGTTCGATATGATTGTTGTTGGCAGCGGCCCCGCAGGGCAAAAAGCCGCCGTACAAGCAGCAAAAGTTGGTAAAAAGGTTGCGCTAATTGAACGCTCTCGAGACCTCGGAGGCTCTTGCGTTCACCACGGCACAATCCCTTCAAAAACGTTACGCGAAAATGCGCTGCGTGTTAGAAACATGCGCATGAACGCAGAACTTGCGCAATTTAAACTGGCGGAAGACCTTGAGCTCGCGACACTGATTAACCGCCTGGAAGAAGTCCTCGCTGAACATGACAATTATATGCGTCGTCAAATTGAGAGGAACCAAATAGAACTCATTCACGGTCGCGCCCAGTTCATGTCTGAAAAAGTCTTGCAGGTTATCGGTGTTAAAAATACCCGCCGTGAGTTGCAGGCCGAACACATAATCCTGGCAACCGGCTCCACACCACGAAAGCCGGATAACATCCCGATTGATCACGAAAACATCTTCGATAGTGACTCAATTCTTTCCATGCTTTATTTACCAAAAAGTCTGACCGTTCTGGGTGGCGGTGTAATTGCCAGTGAGTACGCATCAATTTTTCAGGCCCTGGGCGTTAAAGTCACGATGATTGATAAATATCCGCAACCTCTCGGCTTTCTGGACAGTGATTTGACCGAACATTTTGTCCGTGCTTTTGAAAGTATGGGCGGTGTTTGGAAAGGCAATGCAACAGTATTGTCATGCGAATGGAATAATGTCGATGCTGTAGTCGTAACCTGCGACGATGGCAGCGAGGTGCGCAGTGAAAAACTCTTATGTGCTGCTGGCCGTATCGCCAATGTTGGTGATTTAAACATTGAAGCCGCAGGATTACAGGTCAATGAGCAGGGTCTTATCAGTGTTGATGAAAACCTGAAAACCGACGTAGAAAACATATTTGCCGCAGGCGATGTCATCGGCCCGCCCTCGCTTGCCTCCGCATCCATGGAACAGGGGCGACGTGCTAGTTGTAACGCACTCGGTATTCAACTGGGAAAAATGAGTAATACAATCCCCTCAGGGATTTATTCCATACCTGAATTATCTGCTGTAGGGCTCAGCGAAACCCAGGCGCGCAAAAAATTTGGTGACATTCTTGTCGGCCGCGCTAACTTTGACGAAATTGCCCGCGGGCAGATTTCCGGCATTCAAAATGGCATGTTAAAAATCATTTGTGATGCCGAAGGTCGAAAAGTACTGGGGGTAATGATTGTTGGCGAGGGTGCAACTGAGTTGGTACACATTGGACAAATGGCTTTATTGTCCAATGCAGATGTTGATATCTTCGTTGAAAGTATTTTTAATTTTCCAACACTTGCAGAAGCTTACCGCGTTGCCGCACTTGAAATTATTGGAAAGCGCAGTCAATTCTCAGAGGCCTACTAAAATGCCCTTGGCGAACAAAGCAAGTGGCAACAATTTATTTCAAGTTCCTGCCCCCTATTGATTGGCGCTTATTTATTATCCGCTTTTGGCTCCTCATTGGGCAGCGCAAATATCGTATCCACGTCCTGATCGAATTCATATACACCATTACCCGACCCCATCATAATGCCTATCCAGCGAGTATCGTCGAAACTTTCAAGTGCAATTTTGACGGTCATCGTGAGAGGAATGGACAACAACATACCAATCGAACCCAGTACCCAACCCCAGAACACCAAACTCAGAAAAACAACAAGTGGCGACAAATCCAGGCCTTTGCCCATTACGCGAGGTTCGAGAATGTTTCCGACAACAAAATTAACCGCAAGGAAACCAGCCGCAACGAGCACAGCATCACCCACGCCCAGTTTAATTAGCGCCAACAACACGGCGGGAATCGCCGCAAGAATGGAACCAAAAGTGGGAATATAATTTAACAAAAATGCCAGTAACCCCCACAACACAAAATACTCAAGTCCAAGAAACCACAACCAGACCAGAATCAAAAACCCGGTTAACAAGCTCATCAATGTCTTGATTGCCATGTATTGGTTAACCGCGTGGGTGAAACGTGAAATTGCCTCCAGTGTTTTCTCGGGGTGTTTCGCTGAAAAGCGAAGCTTATCCGCAAAACGAACTTCTTCCGCCAAAATAAAAGTGACTGTTAATAAAATTAGCAGGGCATTGGTCATCATATTGCCAAAGGTTGCCAGTGTATTGCCAACCAACCCCAACGCTTTGGATGGGTTAATACTCTGGCGTAATTGCTCGACATCAAAAGACAAACCAAAGCCTTCCATCTTCAAAAACACATCAGCCGTCAATGCGGAAAGGCGCTGCTGGTATTCGGGTAAGTCCTGACGAAAATCATTGATTGAAGAGCCTACGATTAAACCCACCAGCACACTCACAATAACAATTGCAGCAATAATGAGTAACATGGCAACAACCGAGGGGATACCACGCTTTTTCAACCACAGTAAGGGAGGGGTCGCTATGACGGCAATAAAAAGTGAAAGTAAAAAAGGAACCAATATCGCTTCTGCTGCTCGCATACCTGCAACAACCACAACAAAGGACGCAAGCACTAAAAGAAACCGCGTAATCGGTGAGGCCCGCTCCATGACTATTCCCCCTTCAATTGACTTTGCATGTGTACTTAAGCCAGCTTCTCAAGCTGGCAATTGGGTGCGCTATTGCAGATGTGGATGTCGCCCAACATATTTCTGATTGATGTACGCGCGAATTTTTTCCGCTTCCACACTGTGGTCGTTCTCGCCAAGCTCCCAAAACCTGTCGAGTACGATACGCTTACCCGGGTAATCCCAAGCGATAATAAAAACCGGAACCCGGGCGTGTTCGGCAATACGTAAAAAGCCGGTTTTCCACTTTTCGACTTTTGAACGTGTGCCCTCAGGGGTGATCGCAACACAAACCTGCTCGTGATCTTCAAACCATCTGCGGATTTGCTCAACGGTATCTTCAGCGGCTTTTCTGTCCAAAGGAATGCCACCCATGCGGATAAACATATCACGAAAAGGCCAGAAGAAGGCCTCCTTTTTCATGAGGAAAGACAAACGAATACCGGTCGCCAACAACCCGAACATCGCGACAACGAAGTCCCAGTTTGAGGTATGGGGCGCAAGCGCCATCACAAATTTTTTCTCTTTAGGGAAGTTACCGACCACGCGCCAGCCAAGAATAACCAAACCCAACCGACCCAACCAGCGGGTAAAGCGGTTACCATAGGTCGCAAGTTCAGGAGGCAAGGTGGGAACCAATTGATCGTTATTCTCAGCCATAGCGAAATTTTATCGTGTTTTCATTATAGTTTTAAACGAGCCCGCGTCAGTGTTCTCGCGTGGCTTTAAAAACAATATCAGGATACCGATCTTCCGTTAAGGACAAATTGACGCGAGTCGGTGCCAGATAACTTAAGTGGCCGCCACCATCAATTGCCAAATTATCTGCGGCCTTGCGTTTAAACTCCGCCAATTTCGTGGCGTCATTGCACTCTACCCAACGTGCGGTATTCACATTAACAGGCTCGTAAATCGCTTCGACCTTGTACTCGTCTTTTAAGCGATATGCCACCACTTCAAATTGTAGTACACCCACGGCACCCACTACGATGTCGTTATTGTTCACCGGGAAGAATACCTGGGTCGAACCTTCCTCAGAAAGCTGCTGCAGACCTTTTTGCAATTGTTTTGTCTTGAGCGGATCTTTCAAGCGAATGCGCCGGAAAAGTTCGGGGGCGAAATGCGGAATGCCGGTGAATTTAAGATCCTCACCTTCGGTAAAGGTATCACCAATTTGAATCGTACCGTGGTTGTGTAACCCGATAATATCGCCAGAAACCGCCTCTTCAACGTGGCTGCGATCGCCCGCCAGAAAAGTCACAGCATCCGCGATTTTGACATCTTTCCCTATGCGCACATGTCGCATTTTCATCCCTTTTTCATAACGGCCTGAACAGACTCGCATAAAGGCAATACGGTCGCGATGTTTAGGGTCCATATTCGCCTGAATTTTGAAGATAAAGCCGGAAAACTTTTCCTCACGCGCATTGATCTCGCGCGTTTTGGTGGCGCGATCCATCGGCTTGGGTGCCCATTCAACGAATCCATCGAGAAATTCGCGAACGCCAAAATTTCCTAGGGCCGTACCGAAATACACCGGTGTAAGTTCTCCATTGAGATACGCTTGCAAATCAAACTCGTGAGTCGCACCGCGCACCAATTCAATTTCTTCTCTCACATCATCTGCATACGCACCAAGCAATGCCGTTGCTTCATCACTATCGAGGCCTTTTATCTGCTTATCTTCGGGAATCGTGTGTCCCATACCCTGCTGATAAAGATGAATCGTATCGGTATAAAGGTTGTAAACACCTTTAAAGTTTTTACCCATTCCTATGGGCCAATTAATCGGTGCAGCCGCAATTTTTAGTACCGACTCAATTTCATCCATCACTTCTATCGGATCGCGAATATCACGGTCCATTTTATTGATAAATGACAATATTGGCGTATCACGTAAACGGCACACTTCCATTAATTTAATTGTGCGATCCTCGACGCCTTTAGCCCCATCAATGACCATCAATACCGAGTCCACTGCAGTGAGTGTGCGATAGGTATCTTCCGAGAAATCTTCGTGGCCCGGCGTATCCAACAGATTGACGACGCGATCTTTATAAGGAAATTGCATTACTGATGAGGTTACAGAAATACCTCTCTCCTGCTCCATCGTCATCCAGTCAGATTTCGCATGTGGCCCTTTCTTGCCCTTGACGGAACCCGCCAACTGAATGGCGTTACCAAACAAAAGCAATTTCTCAGTGACTGTGGTTTTACCGGCATCCGGGTGGGAAATAATGGCAAATGTGCGTCTTTTATTGATTTCATCGATCAAGGCGCGTGATGACATGCTTTAACTAACCTCGTTGGTGCACTGTCGCCAGTACACGCTACTGAATTTCTCTTAACTGTTTGCTACTGCCTCGCGACAGAGAGTTCGCCTGCGCGGCGCAGCGCGACATCATATCATCAAGGCTTCGATACGTATGCTCGAAGGGGCAATTTGCTGCAATGAGCGCGCGAGAAATTAAATATTCAGAAAGGAATATGGAGGAAACGGTGGGCACAAAAGGCCCACCGCCAATCAGGAATTAATTACAACTTCCCAAAGAGGTCCAGGAGGCATCGCTGCCAGGCACCGTACTGGTGTACCAATTTGCCTGGTACAAGGTGTTTTGATAAACCATGCGGTCGCCACCTTCGGCATGATTGTATGCACCACCCGACCAATCGCGAGCCGTCCAGTTAGGATACACATTGACGCCACTACAGCTTGCGCTGCCGCCAGAACTAGAGGCGCTACTGGAGCTGCTGGAACTTGAAGACGAGCTGCTTGAACTGGAGGAACTGCTTGAGCTCGAAGAGGCGCTATTAGAACCGCCGCTACAGTTAACCGGGCCACCGCCGCCCCATTGGTTGGAACAGGTGTTCACACCAATACAGCTCTGGCTATTTTCCCATCCCCAGCCACTGCTCTGGTTATTACAGAGTGGGTAGTTGGAACCATACCAATTACAGCACTGACCACTCCCGCCCGAACTTGAAGCTGAGCTACTGGAGCTGGAAGAACTGGAGCTGCTGGAACTACTGGAGCTGGAAGAGCTGGAGCTGCTCGAGGAGGAAGAGCCACCCTGGCTAACGGTAATATCAGAACTACCGCTGCTTTGATAACCTTCTGTCGCCATTACCATGTAGTTAAACTCGGTACCCAGGTTCAAACCAACGCTGGCCCAAGCGTCAAAGTGTGCACCAACATTGATTGTACCGCTGTTACGCTTGTTGGAACGGACGCTCCAGTATTGATAAAACGTCGCCGTTCCATCAATAGAGGGCTGATTGACACGCTGGCTACGTGCCAGAGTGTAGGTGCTGCCGTCGATGTTAACTGTGCCGTATACCGTCGCGCCCGAGCTGGGGTTGTAGTTAACCCAGTTCTCTACAATGTAGTATTCGATCAAGGGGTTACGAGTCCAACCATACAAAGCAAGGTAACTCGTGCCGCTCGCGCTGTAACTACCAGAGTAAGTGACCGTTCGGCGACTGCCGGGGTTCCATCCGTATCCACCCACCCAGTTATTGGTGCTATTGCCCCAGTTCGAGGTGTAGCGACCGTTGCCGTAAAGCGTCATGGAGGCGTCACCGGAATCTTTCCAGAAGGTGTAGTAGTAACCGCCGTTGTTGCCGGTTGCGTTGGAGTTAAGCACCGTTTGTGCGTGAGAGCCTGCCGCAAATACCAGTGCAGACAGGGAGACCAGGGCGAAGGACAGTGTTTTTAACCATCCAGTAGACCCTGACTTTAAGTCAGTGTGTTTCATGATTCGTTCCTCAATAGTAATCAAGAGTCGTTGTGTTTAAGCGACTTCCAACAGCATCCCTGTGCTTTCGTGCTGCACAACCTGCGGGTATCTGTATACCCAACACGCAAACAACACGAATCAGCCCACCCCGGTTAAACCCAAGGCAGACAAACCCAATAACACTCAGAGCTGAAAAAAGTGCTTCCGAGAGCCTTTTACAAACATGATTTACCTCGCTGATCCCAAGGCTTAGTAGTTAACGAATTTATTTTTATAAATTTGTTAGCGTCGGCTCTTAACCCCGTTAACATCTGGCGGTGTCGACATTATTATTTTTCACCGGCAAAAATCAGCACTGTCGATTTTCAGGGAAGAGTGATCAGATTGTCAACAAGACTATAAGTTCTTGCGCCAATTAATTCGCAAACTTATTCAGAATTACTATTAAAAAGTTCTGCTCTCATTCACTTTTTTGCAAAACCATAATGAAAACGATTTTATTTAAGACTGGCGTTTGCATGCGCTGCGCGCGTGTTTAATCGGCAGCAAGGCGAATCAAATAACACAAGCTAGTCGACGTTCACGGTCAAACGTTTCACAGTGTGATGTATCCAGATAAACGCCCAGGCACCAGCGAGAATGTTGGAGGCGGCAATTGCAAAGAAAATTCCTTTTACACCATAAAAATAATTGGCGAGCCAGGCGAGCGGGAAAAGAAAAACAATGACGCGTGCCGACGACAACACAACGCCCGGAAAGGGTTTACCCAATCCATTAAAAGACGCATTGACCACCATCACAACGCCGTATGCAAAATAACTGAGTGGCACTAGCAATAAGTAGAAGCGCGTAATTTCAATCACGCGCGGATTGTCACTGAAAATCTGCCCAATCCATTCACCACTGAGCGCGAGCAACAGCGCACTGCCAAACCCGACTAGACAACAAAAACGTGCAGATATATTTTGTGCATTGCCCAATCGATGATAGTGACCAGCACTCAGGTTTTGCCCGACAAAAGGTCCGATCACAGCCGACAAGGCGTAAAAACAAATCAGGGCTACAGCCTCGACGCGTGTCGCTGCACCAAAACCTGCAACGGCTTCCCAGCCATTGCGTGCCACCAAGGCAATAATGATCGCGCCGGAAGCCGGAATAATCATATTGGTTGCGGATGCCGGTAAGCCAACATGCAGAATCTTTTTCCAGGACGCCAGCATCCGATCAAAATGAAATGGCGATACCAGCAATTGGTGTTTACCGACAAAAAAATACGCCAACACAAACACCGAAATAATTCTCACGAGAAACGACGCCCATGCTGCACCGGCAATTTCCATTCGCGGAAACCCGCCCCAACCGTAAATAAATATCGGGTCTAACGCAGCGTTGAGTAAAGCCATTGCAATCATGACATTGGCTTGCAAGCCGGTGTTGCCCAGGGCCCGCAACGCAGCCATCGCAACCATCGGCACCACCATAAACGGCGCAGAAAAATACCAGATAAACATGTATTCATGAATGAGCGGCAAGACCTGCTCATCGGCGCCAAGCGCACGAAAAAGAGGATCGATGGTGGCCAAACCCAATATACATAACAGGATGGACAACAACGCAGACAAGGCAATGCTATCGGTAATATAAACTTTAATCGCGTCGTCATCATGCGAGCCCGCTGCACGCGCGACAACGGAAGATGTTCCCGCTCCCAAACCAATTGCCAACGAGAGAATAAACATAATTACGGGCACAGGAAAACTTAAAGCGGCAAGCGCATCCCCCCCAAGACCCGATACAAAATACGTGTCGACAATGTTAAAAGACATGGTTGCCAATAAGGCTATGGTCATCGGCGCGGCCATGTTAAAAAGCGCACGTGAAATTGACCCTTCAGTTAACTGCCTTTTTGCTCCGACCAAAAGTGCTTCCTCTTTTTGGCTGCGATATACCTAATCAAAACATGCTAATTCAATCGCAAAAATCAAGGCATTTTCGCGCTCGGCGTTTGCCGCTTTTTGCAAACCCGGATAATAATTTTTTCGTTGCCCCACACAGTTAAAACCGAGGCTTTCGTACAGCGCGATGGCTTTAGCGTTAGACTCCCGCACTTCAAGAAAACACGTTTGCTTCCCCTTGGCTGCGAGGGCGTTCAGGCCGTGCTTTACAAGCTTTTTTCCAAGTCCCTGGCCTTGCCAGGCTGTGCTCACTGCGAGCAAGAGCAATTCCGCTTCATCAGCGACTTCGCTGAAAATACAATAAGCAATCACATCCTTGCCGTTTCGCAGCCCTAAACACGCGTGCCCGGAATGAAAACTCGACATAAAATTTGCCGCTTCCCAGGGAGAAGGGTTAAGCGCTTTTTCTAATTGGCAAAGTTGAGGGAGATCGGCCTCGTCCAAAAAGCCAAAAGTCAGGTCTTGCACATCGTCCATCACAAATTGGTATTTTAATTCAGATCGCGTTTAGTTCAGGTGAGTTAAAAGAGCGCGTTCAAGCTTCGCCACACGCTCGCTTTGCACGCAGGCTCATGTAATATTTGTACCAGCGAGGGCAAAGACAGAATGGGGGCCGCGTACGCCGTCGATGTATTCACTTCATACACAGAACCCTTGGCACCCAACGCATGCAATGCATCGTCACCCATCGCGATACAGGCTTTCAATGGGCTTTGCTGCGTTCTTGCTTCGACAAACGACGAGACATAATCCCTCGCAGCGTCCCAGCTGTGATCGCCTTCTGATGTCGACAGGGGCCACGACAAAAAACTCACACGCGGCAATTGCAAATTAAGTAATCTTTTACTTAAAAGAATGTTCGCCAGTAAGCTCTCTGTGGGCAAAGCTGATCGCGGTTCATGACTGTCTATAACCAGCAACCCGCCTTCCAATGCACTGATATTTTCCAGATACCAGATTGCAAGTTGAAAGCGCGCGGATATTTGTTCTACTGCGGGATTTGCAATCTGTTCAACGGATTCCGTCGGCTGAGGGCTTTTACTCGAATTGCGCTCCAGGCTGTTGTTCGACTGCTCAGGCAAATCCAATTCCTCGAGTATGCCTTTGGCAAGCTGAGGTTGGCTCCTTGTTGAATCCCTTGGCTGACTGCGAGTTGGCCTTTCTACTGAGGTCCCTGGTGCATCTGCCTCTGGCGCCCTAGCGCCATTATTGCCAATAGCCGGGTTATCGATTAATTGATGCAGGCCTGATGCGGCTTGAGGCAAAACACGTTGTGCATTCTCACTGACGGTATCCGCCCCTTGATCAGACAAGTCGTCACGGGTCGCCAATGGCAGTTCGCAAACACGCAATTCTGCCGAGTTCGGCAGAATGCGCGTTGGCACAAATTGGTCGATACCCAGAGCGTCGAGATAATGCAGGCGCAGCGCTTCATTCATGCACTGAACTATACCCCATCGCGCTGGGGATGCGAACGCTCACGACGTGACTCCAGCAAGTTAAGTGCATGCAGATAACTTTTCACTGAGGCCGCCACAATATCGGTATCAGAACCCACACCGTTGACGATGTGACCATTGCGTTCGAGCCGCACAGTCACCTCCCCTTGGGAATCAGTGCCCTGAGTGATGTTATTCACAGAGTAAAGCAGGAGGTCCGCGTTGCTTTTGGCAACCGCTTCTATCGCTTTATAAGCTGCGTCCACGGGACCGCCTCCTTCGGCTTCACTTTCGACGGCCTGACCGTCAATACTGATATGCACTTTGGCTGTGGGCTTTTGGCCCGATTTTGACAAAGCTTCCAGATCAATCAGTTTGAAGCGTTCTGCCAGATTATCTGCGGCACTGTCACTCACCAGGGCCTGCAAATCCTCATCAAAAATTTCGTGCTTCTTGTCCGCCAACTCCTTGAAGCGCGCGAAGGCTTCATTCAAGGCATCCTGAGTGTCAAAGCTGACACCCAGGGCTTCAAAGCGCGCTTTTACCGCGGCTCGACCGGAGTGTTTCCCCAGAACGATTTTATTGGTGTTCCAACCCACATCTTCCGCACGCATGATTTCATAGGTCTCGCGATGCTTGAGAACGCCATCCTGGTGAATACCGGACTCGTGCGCAAAAGCGTTGGCACCCACGATGGCTTTGTTTGGCTGTACCGGAAAACCGGTGATGGTTGAGACCAGGCGCGAGGTCGGCACAATGTGTTCTGTCACAATGTCTGTTTCAACCGGAAAAACATCCTTACGAGTGCGCACAGCCATCACAACCTCTTCGAGCGAGGCATTCCCCGCGCGCTCGCCCAGGCCATTGATTGTGCATTCAATCTGACGTACACCATTCATGACCGCCGACAGTGAATTCGCAACCGCCAGACCGAGGTCATTGTGGCAATGTGTAGAAAAAATGGCCTTATCTGAATTAGGCACCGCTTCGATCAGCCGTTTGAACATTGCGCCGTACTCTGCGGGTTCCCCGTAACCCACTGTGTCGGGAACATTGATCGTGGTGGCACCGGCTGCAATTGCCGCCTCGGTGACGCGACACATAAAATCAAATTCGGAACGTGACCCATCCTCCAGAGAAAACTCCACATCATCGGTGTAGTTGCGGGCTCTTTTTACCGCGTGGATCAGTTGCTCCAACACTTGCTCGGGCTGCATTTTCAGTTTGTATTGCATATGCACAGGAGATGTAGCGATAAAGGTGTGAATACGCGAACGTGCCGCGGGTTTGATTGCTTCTGCGGCACGATCAATGTCCGCATCGACGGCCCGTGCCAAGCTACAAACTGTGGACTCTTTAATGGCTTTCGCGACCGCTTGCACCGCTTCAAAATCTCCCGGGCTGGCAATCGCAAAACCCGCTTCAATCACATCCACGCGCATTTTTTCCAGCATGCGAGCGATGCGGACTTTTTCGTCCCGTGTCATGGACGCGCCGGGGCTTTGTTCCCCATCACGCAGTGTGGTATCAAAAATTACCAGTTTTTCTTTGCTCATAAATAGTTACTCGAAATTACCAGAACAGCTTTGGGCAAGTCTGGGTACTGCACTGTCGAATTCTGCACTGAAGGTGCAATAAAAGGGGCCAGGTTAAAGAGTTTGAGAGAGTGTTATTCGCCGCGCAGCGGCAACAACACAGGTGCCAATAAGGCACTGGAATCGGCGAGATAGAGAGTAATGTTGATTGTCAGTTTGTACACAGCACTTTTCCGTCAAGGTGTTAACAATGGAACGACACTGTGTGAATTTTAGGGCTCGACTCGCACAAAATCAATATTCATCCTAATTTATTGGGTTAATTAGGATAAAATAACAATAAATACGCATTTTTTGCCCAAAGAAAGGAATATTATACTCGCGTTTTGACGTTGAGGGAGATAATCTTTTCGGGAAACAACTATTTTGCAGTAAATTGCAGCATGCGTTCCAGTGGGATAAGGGCTTTGGTGACCAACTGCGGGCTAACCTTAATCTCATTGTCAGTCTTGTCAAAAACCGTTGCGAGAGCATCCAGCTCGTTCATGGCCATCCACGGACAATTGGCACAACTGCGGCAAGTTGCACCGCTACCGGCTGTCGGCGCAATGTAAAGCGATTTACCCGGGCAGGCTTGCTGCATCTTGTAGAAAATGCCTTGATCGGTGGCGACGATAAAAGCGGGATGAGGCAGGGTTTTGGTTGCGTTAATCAGTTGTGATGTTGAGCCAACGACATCGGCTAATTCAACAACACTTTCCGGTGATTCCGGGTGGACAAGCACAGCCGCTTCCGGATGCTGCTTTTTCAAATCGAGAATCCCGCGGGCTTTGAACTCTTCGTGAACGATACACGCCGCGTCCCACAACAGCATGTCGGCTCCGGTTTTTTGTTGAACGTAACGACCGAGATGCTTATCAGGCGCCCAGATAATTTTCTTACCTTGCTTGTCGAGATGATCGACAACATCAAGAGCAATGCTGGACGTAACCACCCAGTCCGCTCGTGCTTTCACAGCGGCAGACGTGTTTGCATACACCACAACGACCCGCTCGGGATGGGCATCGCAAAACGCCGAAAATTCATCTTCGGGGCAACCGAGGTCGAGCGAACACGTGGCCTCCAGAGTCGGCATCAATACGCGCTTTTCAGGGGAGAGTATCTTTGCTGTCTCACCCATAAATTTCACACCCGCGACAATCAGCGTTTGCGCGCTGTTTTGCTTGCCAAAACGTGCCATCTCGAGTGAATCTCCCACAAAGCCACCTGTGGCCTCTGCAAGGGCCTGCACTTCCGGTGAGGTGTAGTAGTGGGCAATCAGAACCGCGTTGTGGGCTTTTAGTGCAGCTTCGATCAGCGCCTGCTTGGCCTCAGTGTTTTGTTCTGGCGCATGCAAGTCTCGTAACTCAATCGCGCGATCGAGATACTCCTGAACGACTTGTTTTTGCTGCCTACGCAGATCTGAGGACATGATGAATCCCTTTGTAACGCTCTATCTGGCTATCTTGCTATCTTGCTTGCTATCTGGCACTCGCTAGCGACATAGCACATAGCGCTCTGCTTACGCTAAAACTGCGCTTTGCGAGCGTCAAGCGTTTTCACTTCTGCCAAAAACGAAAAAAGGGGACAAATGTCCCCTTCTTCTTTTATGGTGGGTCGTACTGGATTCGAACCAGTGACCAATTGGTTAAAAGCCAACTGCTCTACCAGCTGAGCTAACGACCCATAAACTTTTTAATCTTAATGTTGGCGTCTCCGACGCCGCTCTCCACCTGTCGTACTGGATGGACTCGCCTCTTCCTGAGGCTCGGGCTTGCAGCCCGCCGTCGCTTTGCTCCCGCGTCCAAATTCGCTCCCGGCGAATTTGTCGAACCAGTGACCAATTGGTTAAAAGCCAACTGCTCTACCAGCTGAGCTAACGACCCATAAACTTGTGCTCTAGCGGCCTGACCGCGAGAAGGCGCATATAGTAATGATTTAGAAACAAAACTCAAGCGCTTTTTCTCGTCGCTTCCTATGCCATATAAAGGGTGGGATCAGCGACCCCCGCATCGGCAAAACCCTGACGGCGCAAACGGCAGCTGTCACACTTGCCACAGGCCCTCAATTGGCTGTCTGCTTGATAACAACTGACGGTTTTAGCATAGTCCACTCCCAGCGCTATTCCGCGTTGAATTATCTCAGCCTTAGTCAGCTCGATCAGTGGGGTGTGAAAAGTCAGGCCTTTTCCTTCAACACCGGCTTTGGTTGCAAGTTTGGCCATGCTTTCAAATGCCGCAATATACTCAGGCCGACAATCCGGATAGCCGGAATAATCCACAGCATTGACCCCGATAAAAATGGCTTCGGCATCCAGGACTTCCGCCCATCCAAGGGCGAGCGAAAGAAAAATGGTATTGCGTGCAGGCACATAGGTAACCGGGATTCCGCCACTTTCTTCTTCGGGCACGGCAATCGCGTCATCGGTCAGTGCCGAGCCCCCTATCGCGCGCAAATCGAGACTCAAGACTTTATGCTCCTGAACCCCCAAGGATTTCGAAACTGCCGCCGCCGCGAGCAATTCGCTGCGATGACGTTGACCATAATCAAAACTCAGGGTGTAACACGTATACCCGGCGTTTTTTGCGATGGCCAGTACGGTCGTCGAGTCTAGGCCACCGGATACCAATACCACTGCTTTTTTAGACACCGGGTTTGTCTCCCCAAAGAAGTTTGTGTAATTGCAGTTGCAGGCGCACTTTGAGTTTGTCCGCAACTATCCAGTCAGCCAAATCACTGGCGGACACCTGCTGCCAGGACGGCGAAAACCAGATATCTCCAACTTTTTCAGCCAGGCCCAATTCATCGACTTTAAAGCGACTCCACTCGTAGTCTTCGCGCGAACAAATCACAAACTTGATTTGATCCTTTTTCGACAACAAACGAATGTTGCTATAGAGGTTGCGCTCCGCCTCACCGGAGGCCGGCGTTTTTAAATCGAGAACCACGCTAACTCGCTCATCCACACCATCAATATCCATTGCACCACTGGTTTCGAGGGATACGTGATAACCCGCATCACAAAGCGCACTCAGAAAAGATTTTGCCTCAGGCTGCGCGAGCGGTTCGCCGCCGGTGACACACACAAAATCTGCACCAAAACCGGCAACCTCGTCCAATAAATTCTGAAAACTTCGACGCTCACCACCGTGAAAAGCATAAGCCGAATCGCAGTAATGGCAACGCAAGGGGCACCCAGTCAAACGCACAAACACCGTTGGCATGCCACTGCTTCGCGCTTCGCCCTGCAAGGAATGAAAAACTTCGGTTATTCTAAGGGAGGGCTCAGACATGACAGACGAATAATGAGAAAAGGATAAACAAGCTGCAAGTCTCTTACAGCTTGGTATTCAAATAGTCTCTCGCCAAGCCTGCGGCACTGGAACCGGATTGCGCTACATCTTCAAGGAGCTTACGCGCCTCTTCTTTATTGCCCATTTGGTCATAGACCTTGGCCAACTTGAACTTTGCATCGGGTACTTTATTGTGCGCAGGAAATTCTGCAATTAACTGACTAAACCACTTACGCGATGCTTCAAGATCACCTTTGAGTAGATAAGTCTCGCCCAACCAGTATTGCGCATTTGCTGCGTAACGCCCTTTGGGGTAATCCTCCAGATGCTTGTTTAACGCGGCAATCGCACCATCCTGATCCTGCTGTTTCAACAGGAGATCAATGGCGGCTCGATATTGTTTCAACTCATCTGCGGGAGCAGGAGTTGTGCGTAGTGAATTGCTTGACTGTGCCGTTGGACTCACCGCGCTTGGCGCAGAATTTTTCATCTGCCCTATACGGCGGTCCAACTCAAGGTAATCATCCAAACGCTGCTGCTTCAGCTTTTTGATCTCATATGCCTGTTCCTCAACCAATCCTCGCAACTGCATAACTTCTTGCTGCAGCGCCTGAAATTGGTAATAAAACTCCGCAGAAATCGCAGCCTGGCCAGAAGTGTTTTCCTGAGGCGCGGCCTGATGATTAGAGTGGCTGTTTTGATTGCCGCCGAGCGGCAAAGGATCGACTACTTCCGCTTGAGCCCAGAGAGGCGCGGAATAAAAGCTGGATACAGAAATGAAAGTGGCCGCTATCCTGAGGATAGCGGCACGGGGTAACACTTTATTCATGAATACTTAGATAGGCAGGTCTTACTTGAGTTCCACGCGACGGTTTTGTGACCATGATGATTCATCACTGCCAACCGCAACTGGACGCTCTTCGCCGTAGCTGATTGTTTCAATCAGGTAGCTGTCTACACCTTGAAGTACGAGGAAATCACGTACTGCGTTTGCACGACGCTCACCCAGAGCCATGTTGTATTCGCGAGTACCGCGCTCATCTGCGTGACCTTCGAGGCGAATGCTGCGTGGGCTAGCTTTCAACGCTTCAGCGTGAATCATCAACGCCGCACGCGCTTCTGATTTCAATAAGCTCTTGTCGTAATCGAAGTAGAAAACAGTATCAACGCCAGTCAAGTCTGGACCAGTGTCGACAACTTCTTCAACCTCTTCTACAACTTCTTCAACTTCGGGCTCGGGATCAGTTGGAATCTCTTCGGTTGTTGATGCACAGCCCGCCAGGAATCCCAGCACAGCGAACAAAGCGAGTAAAGTTTTCAAGGTGTTAGTCATTTTTGTCACTCCCAAGTGGTTTAACATGTACAGGAACCTTCAATCGTGTCGTGGTTTGCGATCAATCTGCAAAAGGTGACCAGGCTGGCTCGCGCACATTACCTTGTTTCGAAGGTAGTCTAAATTTTACCCCAGCATCCATGGAAACTGCAGCAAGAACTCCTTTTTTATTATGCTGGGTAGCATATAAAAGCATGGCGCCATTAGGCGCTATACTGGGCGATTCGTCAAGCCAAGTTTCGGTAAGAATGCGCATATCACCGGACGCAATATCTTGCCAGGCAATGTGGAAAACGCCATTCTCACGGTGCACCATGACAAGACTTTTACCATCCGGAGATAAACGCGGCCGTGCGTTATATCCGCCCTCAAAGGTTAAGCGTTCTACACGCCCACTTGCAAGGGCAACCTGATAAATTTGTGGATTGCCACCGCGATCTGACGCAAAAATCAAACTTTTTCCGTCTGCAGTCCAATTTGGCTCAGTGTCAATGACCGACGAATACGTATGCGTCACACGCGTGAGCTTACGCGTTGCGATATCCATGACATAAATTTCCGGGTTGCCATCTTTCGAAAGCACCATCGCCATGCGCTTGTCATCCGGTGACCATGCAGGTGCACCATTCAAGCCTTTAAAGTTGGTTAACTGTGTGCGCTCGCCGGTTTCAAGATTGTGGATAAATATCGCTGGGCGAGAGGTTTCGAATGAAACATAAGCCACACGCTTGAGATCATTCGCCCACGCGGGAGACATGATTGGTTCGCTCGAAGCAAACAGGATTTGTTCGCGTGCACCATCTGCGTCCGCTTTTACAAGGCGGTAACGATTAGGCCCTGGCCGCAACACATCTTCAACATAGAGTATTTTTGTGGAAAATGCACCGCGAATGCCCGTGATAGCAAGATACACATCATCACTCACCTTGTGAGCCATATCGCGTAAATGCCGTGAACTGCCCGTAATGGTCTTGCCGAAAATCTTGCGCTGTTGCAAAACATCGAAGAGCTGATATTCCAGCACATAACTCGACGTCCCTTCTTGCAGATCGCCAATTAAAATAAACTCTGCACCGAGAATGCGCCAATCGCGAAAATAAATGTCTGCTTCCTTTGTGGGCGTGCCCAACATATCGCGCTTCTCTATGGGGCGGAACAACCCACTGCGAAGTAAGTCAGCACTTACAATATCTGAAATGTTTTCCTGAACTGTCGCGTTAAGGCCACCGAAAGGCACTACGGCTATGGGTGTCGGCCTATCGAGCCCCTTGGTAATTTCAATGACCAGTTCCGCATGCGTCAGCTGACAAACGCAAGCCGTGATCAAAACCAACAACAACCTCTTTATCATAATCTTCGGTCCATAGGGCTGAATAAAAGTGTAAATTTTCGGAAGTAGCGTTCAAACACTTCAGGGGGAATATCTTTGACTTCAGGAAAGGGCTGCGCCTTTTCCACTGCAGCCAATGCCGAACGATCAAAAGCAGCATCGCCGCTACCTTTTATAATAATGGCATTGACAACATGACCGTTGGGCACCAAGTTTAACGAAATTTCACAACGCATGCCATTGCGCGCCGATTGCGGCCTGCTCCAATTGCGCTCTATGCGTTGCGCTAAAACCGCCTGCCAGGAACTCGCTTCGGTCGCATAGCTCTCCTCCAGCAACAAACCCTCTTCTGCTTTCAAGGCCTGCTCAAACTGACGCTGGGTTAACATCCGCTGCTCTTCGGCTTCACGCTCTTTTCGCGCGTTTTCTTCGAGGCGACGTTTTTCCGCTGCTTCTTCCTTGCGCTTTTTCTCATCGGCCTCTTTCTTTATTCTTGCTGCACGTGCCTGCTCGTCTTTTTTTCTTCGCGCTTCGTCTTCGAGGCGTTGTTGCTGCCTGCGCATATCAATCTTGTTCGCCGATTTTTTGGTTTGCGTTGCCTTGGTGGATTTCTGCTTAAGCTCAACCAATTCCGCTTTCACAAAGTTAGGGCGTTGCACCGTTTTTTGCGCTTCACTTGTCGACCAGGAAAAAGACATCAAGACGATAACCAGCGTGTGCAAAAACACACTAAAACCGATGGCGATTAGATTGGTGCGCGAAAACACCCCTAAGTCCTCGGAGGGTCCGTAACCAGGCCCACAGAAGGTGCACCTGCACCTTGCAAGGCTGTCATCACATGCACAACCAGGCCGTATTCTACTTTGGTATCCCCCCAAACCAGGACGGGCGTCTCCGGCTTTTGTCGCAACACCTTGGCGACGGTATCACTGATTTCGTTCAGCGGTTTCGCTACCTCCTGCTCTTTCCCTAAATTCAGATAAAAAGTGCCGTCCTGGCGTACACTGACAATAAGTGGTTCGATTTCTTTATTATCGAGCGGTGACGATGGCGCCTGTGGCAATTCCACTTTCACGCCCTGCATCAGCAAAGGTGCGGTCACCATAAAAATAACCAACAACACCAACATGACATCGATATAGGGCACAACATTGATTTCGGCCATCGGCCGACGTTTTTTAGAGGCCATTCAGCAAGTCCTCACGATTGCCCATTGCTTTTGCTGGAGTGTACCTGACGATGCAATATCGCAGAAAATTCTTCAGCGAAGGTTTGATAGTTGTTGACCAAATATTCTGCACGCGCTGAAAAACGGTTGTAAGCAAGTACAGCGGGAATGGCTGCGAACAAACCCATCGCTGTCGCGATCAATGCTTCAGAAATACCCGGCGCAACAGTTGCAAGTGTGGCCTGATGTTGATTTGCCAAACCGCGAAAGGAATTCATAATGCCCCACACGGTACCAAAGAGACCGATATAGGGGCTGACAGACGCGACACTTGCCAGAAAGGGGAGCCACGCTTCCAGTTTTTCTTCCTCACGTGCAAGCGCGACTTTCATACTGCGCTGTGTGCCTTCCATAATGGCATCCGGGTCGGTCGAACCCTGTTGGCGTAAACGTGTAAACTCCTTGAAGCCGGCACGAAATATATTTTCAACACCTTCAATCGCATTGGCACTCGCACGCGCATTACTCTGACGATACAGTTGAGTAAGATCCACGCCCGACCAAAAGTGTTTTTCAAACGCACGGTAAGCGCTTTTTGCGCGCATCTGATAAATACCGCGTTGAATAATCATTACCCAGGACACCACCGAAGCTGCAAACAACAACAGCATGACCATCTTGACCAGAGGACCGGCATTGCCGATTAAATGCATTAGGCTCAATGGTTCGTTCATGAAGACAGGCTCCCCTGAGTAGAAAAATACGTGGTAAAAGCCTGACAGACGTCTGCGGGAAACCGTTTCGGTTTCATTTCATTTTTGCTGACACAGGCAATTTTTATTTCAGCATCACAAAGAAGTTCACCTTCTTTATACACACGCTGATCAAATTCGATATAGGTTTTGGCTATTTTCTTTATATTGGCGCTGACATCCAGCCAGTCATCCAACCTCGCAGATTTGCGATAGTTAACGTGGCTTGCAGCGACAACCAATAATAGCCCATCTGTGATAAGTGCGGGCTTGTCGTAGCCAAGCTTGCGAAACAGTTCCGTTCGCGCACGCTCCATGTACTTCAAATAATTCACATAGTAGACAATTCCTCCCGCGTCGGTATCTTCTATATAGACCCGCATGGAAGAAATAAATTCGTTGTTCAAACCTACCCCCTTGGTTGCGGCTATTCTACTGAGTTTCCTTGCATCTGTGCATAGGGTGGATGGGAGATTTTTGTGCTTTTTACAGGCCGGGAAGCGAGTCCTGCTGCCCACTGCTCGGCATTGATAAACCAAAATGCTGATAGGCGAGTTGTGTGGCCATGCGCCCGCGCGGCGTTCGCACAATGTAGCCCTGTTGGATAAGGAAAGGTTCGAGCACGTCTTCAATGGTATCGCGCTCTTCACTGATGGACGCCGCCAAACTGTCGATACCGACAGGACCTCCGGCAAATTTTTCAATCAAGGCCAACAACAAACGGCGATCCATGTGATCAAAACCGTGAGCGTCAACATTTAACATGTTAAGGGCGAGATCGGCGATTTCGTTGGTGACCAAGCCATCGCTTTTGACTTCGGCATAGTCGCGAACACGGCGCAAAAGACGGTTGGCGATACGCGGGGTTCCGCGCGCGCGCCGCGCCACTTCGCGAGCACCACCCTCATCCACAGCAACACCCATTAAACGCGCTGAACGCGCAACAATACTGGTGAGGTCGTCGATCGAATAAAACTCAAGGCGTTGAACAATACCAAAGCGGTCACGCAAAGGCGAGGTAAGTAAACCGGCGCGAGTAGTGGCGCCGACCAGGGTAAATTGTGGCAATTCCAGTTTGATAGAGCGGGCGGCCGGGCCTTCCCCTATCATAATGTCGAGCTGAAAATCTTCCATCGCCGGGTAGAGCACTTCTTCGACATGCGGGCTGAGGCGATGAATCTCGTCAATAAACAACACATCACCGGGTTCGAGATTGGTCATGAGTGCAGCAATATCGCCGGCTTTTTCCAATACCGGGCCCGAGGTCGTTTTCAAGGCGACGCCCATCTCTGCGGCAATGATGTTGGCGAGCGTGGTTTTACCCAAGCCGGGGGGGCCAAACACGAGTGTGTGGTCGAGGGCTTCACTGCGTTTTTTCGCAGCGCCAATGAAAATTTCCATTTGTTCTCGCACAACGGGCTGACCAACATATTCTGCCAGCGACTTCGGCCGTACTGCGCGATCCAGGCTGTCTTCCGGTGTTTGCGCTTGTGCGCTGATGAGTCGATCTTCTTCAATCATGCGGGCAACATACTTTTTAAGGCTGCGCGGATCAGGTCTTCGGCGCGATTGACGGAGTCATTCATCACCGCGGCAACCGCCCGCGAGGCATCCGTGGGTTTGTACCCCAAGGCAACTAATGCGCTTTCCGCCTCAGCAATTAGCTGATTGGATGCAGGGGCGGTTTCGCTAACACTTACCAATTCCGGGCTCACATGCGGCAGCGCATCTGCACCCTGCCAGGCTTTGAGTTTATCGCGCATTTCGATGATCAAGCGCTCGGCGGTTTTTTTACCAACACCGGGTACTTTCACCAGTGCGCTTACATTATCTGAACGCACGCAGTGGACGATGTCGGCTGCTTCCATGCTCATTATGCCTGCGGCCATTTTCGGGCCAACGCCATTCACTTTAATGAGCAAGCGAAAGAGCTCGCGATCGGCCTTACTGTGAAAGGCAAATAGTTGCTGTGCTGTTTCGCTCACAGCGAAGTGCGTGTACAACACCACTTCTTCATTCAGTTCGGGCAAGCGGTAGACTGTAGTCATGGGCGCAATAAGTTCATAACCAACACCGCCAACTTCAATCAGGAGATGAGGAGCTTGTTTTTCTACCAGAGTTCCGCGAAGTCGCCCTATCATTGACTATTCCCTTGCTTCTTCATTCTTGTTTTAGCTCTGCTATTGCTCATAGATCGTGTTTCTTAACATGAATAGTTTCAATAACCTTTGCCCGTTTTGTCTCTCGTTTTGTCTCTCGTTTTGTCTCTCATTTTGCGTCAGGTATTGCCTCTCGCGCGGCCCACACCAGCTAGTGCGCTAAACGGCCACGACTATAACGCGACCCGGCCATGCGAATAAGGTTGGCCTGGGTGTGCGCATGGCAAATTGCAACGGCCAAGGCATCAGAGGCATCTTCTGGCGGCGCTGCGGGCAATTTTAGCAAGCTGCGAACCATATGCTGAATCTGTATCTTGTCTGCAGCCCCTGTTCCGACGACAGCCTGTTTGATTTTACGTGCTTCGTATTCCTCCACCGGCAAGCCCTGCTGCACCGCAGCAACGATGGCCGCCCCCCGCGCTTGCCCCAACTTCAGGGCCGAGGCCGCTGAGCGCGACATGAAAATTTGCTCAATAGCAAACTCCTGAGGTTGATGTTTTTCAATCAACTCCGTGACGGATTGGAAGATGAGTTTCAAACGCTCAGGAAGAGCCAAAGTATCGGGAATTCGGATAGTGCCACTGCTTATGTAGCCGAGCTTGTTGTTCAAACTCGATATCAATCCGTAACCGGTTTTGCGAGAACCCGGGTCAATGCCCAGAATGAGAGCCATAGCGCCTGCCTGCCAGCAAATAGCTGTTTATTTATTCAGTACTTTTCAGGGCTAAGTGTTTCAGGTCAGGCGGGGACAGTCAAGCGATGGCGATAATCCTATCGAATACTGATGCTATAGGCATCGCGTATTGCTTTTTCGGCGTTTTCCTCGGCTTGCCGTTTGGCAGCGGCAATGGCCTCCTGAACGTCTTCATCATAAAGCCAAATCTCTACCCGGCGATTTCGTAATTTGCTCGCACCATCGTTATCTGCGACAGGCAACCAGGAGCCAAAACCAACAACCGACTCTGTACTGATACCGTTTTTGTACAAGGCTGTTTTCACCATCGTTGCCCGCATTTTAGAGAGCACTAATTCCCTGGATCGGGTATTTTTCTGGTCACCAAACCCAATCAACTGAATGCGCTTGTCCTTATTTTGCGGGCGTTGCAAATATTGTGTTAAGCGCTGGACGTCGCGCTGCGCCTTATTGTCGAGTACTGCACTGCCCTCGCCAAAGCGAAAATTAATTGAAAGGCGCTCAGCGAACTGTGTTATCGCCAGATAGTCTTCAGGCGTGTTCTGGTCCATTTCTGCTGGCACGCTCAAAGGCACCTGCGAAACAAACCCGATCTCGGCGACTTTTTCCTGGCCAATATCACTCTGCACAAAGTCCAGAAACGCTTTGACATGTCCATTTTTTTGATCCTCCGCAGCGTACATAAAGAGGCGACGAGAAAGAGGATAGTCTTCCGTGGCGACATAAAGCGGGCGTGGTTTAAGTGGCCGTGATTCGCCTTCTGACACTGAGAGTAGTTTGGATTGCCTTACCGAAGCCAACCCCACAAAGCCAATACCCGAGTCATCTGCAGCTACACGGTCCGAAAGCTCATCATTGGATTCAAAGCGAAATGCTTTTGGGCTCAAGCGATAGTGTTTTTTCAATACGAGGGATTTAAAGGTATCCCAGGTGCCCGAATTATTATCACGCGCATAGACTGTGATTTTTTTATTCTTGCCGTTAATGCTTCGCCAATTATCAATTTCACCCGAAAATATTTTACCAATTGTATCGACAGTAAGGCTGTTTATCGTATTGTTCTTATTGACAATAATCGCCAAGCCGTCAATGGCGATAACGTGTTCGCCATTAAAGGAACGCAAATCGCCCAGGTGTTTCAGTGCGTTCACTTCGGAGGGCTTAATTGCACGCGAAGACATGGCAATGTCCGCAGAACCTTCAAGCAAGCCCGCAAAGCCGGTGCTGGAACCGTGGGCAGCAATATCGATGTAAACACTTTTATCGTATTGACTCGTTCCAACAATACGATACTCATTGGCCTTATCCCGATTTATTATCGCGGGGTTCTGTACACCTTTAGCCTCGAGGAAGTCCTTGGCCCAAGCGGGCGCCAAACGAGCGCCAACCGTGTTTGAACCCTGAATGGTAAATAACAAACCCGATTCTTCTGGCCCGAAATGTCCCGGCCCGAATGGAAAATCTGGATTAGCATTAGAAACCACTGGGTTCGCAGTCAGCATTAACAAACAGCTTACAAGCGACAGGACAATATATTGCGGAAAGGAAAACAAAAATACCGTAATGGGATTCAGCTGTCTCATTATTGCGCCTTCTTGAAAAGCGCCGAATGATACTGAAAGGGCATGACATATTTATGACAGCTTTATGCAATATACGCATACATAAATATCGACGACAAGCCTTGCAGTACGCTGTCATAGATCTGTCACAATCGCCTCTTATATTTTCAATTATGAGGAGTGCATCGCTGGCGTAAGCTGGCAAACGACCCCAACATTTCAACACTGAATTTCAACTATGAAATGACAGGCTAAAAGAGCGGCGACGAATATGAATCCTTTGCCTTATATTCAACACCTTGATCATTTGACTTTTAGTTGGTGCCTGCGCCGCAAACGGCGCGCCGAGGCAATCAAGTTTAGCCGTTACGTGTCCTTTACCGCTGACGGTCCGCTGTATGCACTGATCGGATTTGCATTCATACTCGCCGAAAATTGGCTAATGGTTAAGATCCTTGTCGGTGGCTTTGCATTGGAACGCTGCTTTTATTTTTTTGCTAAAACGTTCTTTAAACGCAACCGCCCCCCCGAAGCGATACCGGGATTTAAAAGTGCAATTATTCCTTCGGATAAATTCAGCTTTCCTTCAGGGCATACCTCTGCCGCATTCTTTATGGCTTGCGCACTAAGTTTCTACGCACCTTTTCTCGCCTGGATTCTTTTTCCCTGGGCCATTTCTGTCGGAAGCGCGCGTGTGATGCTGGGCGTCCACTTCCCGACTGACACCCTGGCTGGAGCGGCAATGGGTTCCAGTTTTTGTTTACTAATGATTTCCTGGTTTGCTGTTTATTCGTAACAAACACTGCAACAAACCCATTTTACGAACTGGAATAACACCCGACACATTGCTTTTCGCAATCAGCGAGGACATTTATGAAAATTCTCTACGGTGTACAAGGAACAGGTAACGGTCATATCAGTCGTGCACGCGCAGTCAATAAATATCTGCGTCAATACAAAATTGAGGTCGACTTCCTTTTCTCAGGGCGAGATCGTGAAAAGTATTTTGATATGGACGAGTTCGGCGACTGGCGCAGCCATCGTGGGTTAAGCTTTGTTCATCAAGCCGGTAAATTGAAACTGACCGACACCCTTAGAGAAGCCAGTTTAAGCACGCTTATCAGGGATATTCGCAAGCTCGACCTCTCTCCTTACGACCTGGTGGTGACAGATTTTGAACCCATTACTGCGTGGGCAGCCAGGCTGCGCAAACAAACCTGTATTGGACTTGGCCATCAGTACGCCTTTTTACACGACGTTCCACGACGCGGTGATAGTTTCATCACTCGCAGTTTAATGAAGCATTTTGCACCCTGCAGTACCAGCCTCGGACTACATTGGCACCATTTCGGACAAGCAATATTACCGCCTATTGCCGAAACCCACAGCACGCAGGACCCGGTAGAAAAAAATAAAATACTGGTCTATCTCGGCTTTGAGGAAGTGGATGAAGTCATGCAGTACCTGGAAAAGTTTAGTGATTACAAATTCGTTTACTACGGCCCATTCCCCGAATACCAACGCTTTGATCACATTCAACTTAAACCGCTTTCAAGAGAAGGCTTTAAATATGACCTTGCAACTGCCGAAGGCGTTATTTGTAATGCGGGGTTTGAGCTCGGGAGCGAAGCAATTCAGTTAGGCAAAAAACTTTTGGTTAAACCCTTGCAAGGCCAATTGGAACAACTTTCCAACGCAAGGGCCCTTGAAGAACTTGGACTCGCTATGTCTATGGATAAACTGGACGAATCCATTACGCGAAACTGGCTACAGAATTTTAGCAGTCAAAAAATCCAATACAACAATGTTGCCAAAGCCATTGCCGAGTGGATCGCTCAAGGTGGTTGGAAAATAGAAGGCTCGAAAGAGGCGTTAATTAAAGCGCTTTGGCGCCATCCTTCAACGGAAGTCGTTTCGCGTGAAGAACCCGCTTTACACGAAACCCATAGGAGCATTTCGGAACCCGCTCAGGTCGCGTGAGTTCAACCGGTTTTCAATGCCGCAAGCGCATTACCCAGCAGTTCCGCTTCATGCTCAATATGTTCCACAACATTTCTGAGGTTCATACTCAAGGTTTGAGTGTCTCCTGCAAGTGTTGAGATATTTGCAACATTGTTATCAATCTCATTGCTCGCTTGCGCCTGCTCTTGCGACGCGGTAGCGATCATCGCATTCAGGTTCTCGATGTTGTTTACACCTGCGACCACTTCATTCAAGACAATCGCTGCACGCGCAATATGTTCTGCGTTCTCCTTCGCTGCGATCGTACTGTCTTCCATCACCTTTACCGCTTTGCCTGTTTGACTTTGCAAACTTTCAATAATTTTTCGAATTTCTTCGGTGCTTTCCTGTGTTCGTTGCGCGAGCGTACGTACCTCATCGGCAACAACCGCAAACCCCCTGCCTTGCTCGCCAGCCCGTGCCGCTTCGATTGCCGCGTTTAGTGCCAGCAAGTTAGTTTGTTCTGCAATACCGGTAATCACCGTCAAGACATTACCAATCTGTTGACTATCATCGTTCAAAGCCTGCATCACACCGACGGCAGAGAGCAGGTCCTCACTCAGGCCGTTGATATTACTTTGTGAGCGACCCACAACATTTTTTCCTTCACCGATTTCACTGCTCATCATACGCACATTTTCAGCGGCATCTGCGGCATACCGTGCGACTTCTTTAATACTTGCAGACATCTCGGTGACTGCCGACGCAACATGTTCGGTTTCAGCATATTGACGATTAACATTTTTTTCTGCAGTTTCGGCTGAGCGTACAAGATCGATATTTCTTGAAGACACATTTTCGGCTAAGGACTTAACCCTGCCGACAAGCGAACCTGTCTGTTCAAGCACGCGATTATAAGCATTAAACATATCACCCACTTCGTTCTCGCTGGTTTGCTCATCAATGCGTTGAGTGAAATCGCCTTCAGCCAAAAGACCCAATCGATGCTTCAGCAAACCGATTTGATACATAAGCCAGTGCATTCCTAGCAGCGAGCTTATTAGAGCCACGATGAAAACCGCTATAGCCAGACTGAGGGCTAGCACTTGTTGGCTTTTCAGGGACGCATTCGCTTGAGACGCCATCAGACTCACCGCAATGTTCATCTCTTTTAAAACTTGTAAGTTTTGTTCCTTTACACGGTTCAATTGTGCATCTTCACCTGCAATCAAACTTGCTATCCCTTTTTTATATTCCAACCAAAGCGCCTCGACTTTCTGGAGTTGTTGTTTTATTTCTGCGCTTTCGGGCGCATGTATCCCTTTGTCTTTATCTCCATTCATAAGTGCTTGATGTGAACTTTCGAACAGGGCTATGGTTTGTTGTGCAATGGCTTCATTTTCGGCACCAGTTCGAATCAACAGGGCTTCCTTGGCAAGCCGTTGACTCAACATGCGCTGACGCCCCGCAATATTGACGGTTTCAGCACTTGCCGACATCGTTAAGTATAAAGAACCGACAGATACCAGGGAGAAAGCAATAATCAGGAAAAATGCGAATGCAAACTGGCTTTTGATACTTTTAAAACCCAATAAGCGGAGTGCCGTGTTAAAAAAAAGCGCCAGTTGAAAACGCAAGGGAGAACGCATGGAAAGATACCTCAAACACACAATCTCTTGAGTATAGATAGAGATACTTCAGATGCCTGATTTATTTTGCAAGTGAAGCCAGGTAGTTACGCCATCCGCCGAATTCGGAAATATCTTTTGCGCCTTTCAGGCCCCATCCATCGCAGATAAAACCACTCACCCAGCTACCGTCGTCTATTTCAACTTTCCCAACTCCCAGTGGCGCCGGAATTTCTGCAACGAATGAACCAAACCTTTCGCAAGGCATTCGCCAAACTTCCACTTCGATTGCTTCACCGCTTGTATCGACGCGAATCAATCCAGGTCGATAAGGGGGGCCTCCCTCAAGCGCATACAAACGATAGTTTTTTGCAGTAAAAGTGCGTTGTATCAACACTGCATCCCGCTCCTTCAACTGCCAATTTAATGGCAAACCATCCAGGTGAGCACCACAAACAAGAAGATCAATGGTCTCTTCTGGTGGTGTAGCATCAGAACAATTCGCAACAAAATGCTTGTATAAGCCTGGTGGACGGGACAATTGATTTTGAATACCGGCAGCAATCGATAATATTTTTTTATCTTTAAGGGCATGGTAAAAAAGTGTAATCCCAAAGCCTGCGCCTGAGTTAAACTTACCGCTGGATAACGCAATGCCGCAATAATCCAGCAGGTTCATAAAATTACAATAAAACCCCAGGTTGGAATTTAACGTTACCGGATCCGCATCCACTTCCGCGATGGTATAATCGCGCGCAATCGTAGGGGTTAATATACAGTCGACATTTTTCAATTCCGCATCAGCCAACTTTTTTAACTCTGCCAAACGGTATTGTGCAGCAAAACAATCCACTGCACTTGCCTTATTTCCATTACCAATAATATTCTGAATGACTGGTAACATTGCAGCCGGATCTTTTTCGTAAAGCGATTGTGTTGCATGGTAACGTTCAGCGACCCAGGGCCCTTCATAAAGCAAGCTTGCCGCTTCAATAAATGGCGCGAGGTCAATTTCTAGCGCTTCACCGCCCGCCGACACACATGCATCCACCGCAGCATTAAACAGATCCGCATTTTTCTCAGCGCCGAACCACTGCAATTGTTCCATTTTGGGAACACCGAAACGAAAATGGCTATGAGGTTTAAAATAGCGTTTGCCATTTTCATAAATATTGGGCCGAGAATACGGATCGGACGGGTCTTCGCAAGCAACAATATCAAATACTGAATTTGCGTCCTCGACATTCAGTGAAAAAATACTGATACAGTCCAACGACTTGCACGCGGGTACGAGCCCTTGAGAAGACAACAAACCGCGACTGGGTTTTAGACCGGTAATACCGTTTAATACAGCGGGTACTCGTCCGGAACCTGCTGTATCTGTTCCCAGGGCAAAGCTCACTTGCCCAAGTGCAACCGCCAGGGCCGACCCGGAACTGGAGCCGCCAGAAATGATCTTTTCATTAAATACGTTTTTAACAGCCCCCCAGGGCGAGCGCACGCCGACCAGCCCCGTGGCGAATTGATCCATGTTGGTTTTACCCAAGGGCACCGCTCCCGCCTGAATGAGCAAGTCGACCACTTTGGCAGATTGCTCAGGCACATAGCGCCAGGCTTCACAGGCTGCAGTGGTCGGTACGCCCGCCAAATCAATATTATCTTTTATCGCAAATGGAACGCCGTAAAGCGGAAAATCTTCAATCGCCGAACTTTCCAGCCTTGCAATGTAAGCTTCCAGCTCCTCCGTGGAGAGCACATACAACCATATGGGATTGTCTTTTTTATTCAATATGGACTGACGCAGATTGAAAATCAGATCCCGAACGTTTAAGGCTCCTGTGCTGTAGGCTTGCTGTAAGGTCTTAAAGTGTAGATCCTGCATTCGTCTAACCTGTATCCGTGTATTCCGGGTTTGTCTATCCAGCTTGTATTGATTCCAGGATCAATACGATATTCTGGCTAGGGTTTGCCACTGCGTTCGATCAAGGCCAGCGCTTGCCCCGCCGCAACTTGTTGACCTGCTTCGCGCAAAATTTTAATAACAACACCATCACAAGGTGCGTGAATTTCAATTTCCATTTTCATGGATTCGAGAATACAAACCAGGTCACCCGCATTAACGCTCACGCCGGGCTTAACTTGCCACTGCCAAACGTTACCGGCAACATGACTTTCAATCTGTTCCTGGTTTTCTGCAAGCTCTTCCTCAGTAGAATGCTCAGCGGCTTGCTCTACCTTAAAATTAATCTGACCGGTTTCACGCCAACGCTGTAACTCTTCAGAAAATGCACGGTCGCGCAACTCAGTAAAACGTTTGATATCGTCAGCATTGCTTTCTAAAAATGCATTGTATTTTTTTAGAGAAAACTGTGTATTCTCAACTTTGAGTGGGTACTCTCCCAGCGGAAATTTTTCACGAATATCCTGAAGCTCTTCAGCACTGACTTCGTAAAAACGAATGTGATCAAAAAAACGTAGCAGCCACGGCAGCCTGAATGCTTCCGTCTCACGGTTTTTATTCCACATCTGCAAGGTGCGGCCAACAAACTGGTAACCTCCTGGCCCTTCCATACCGTAAACACACAAATACGAGCCCCCTATACCCACAGAATTTTCTGCGGTCCAGGTGCGCGCCGGATTGTATTTTGTAGTCACAAGCCGATGCCGGGGGTCCAGCGGCGTCGCGACAGGCGCCCCGAGGTAGACATCTCCCAGCCCCATCACCACGTAGTTTGCCGAGAACACAATATCCTTCACGGCCTGAATATTTTCGAGGCCATTAATACGTCGTATAAATTCGATATTGTCCGGGCACCACGGTGCATCCTTACGTACGGATTGCATGTATTTTTCTATCGCCAAACGGCAGGCATCGTCATTCCAACTCAAAGGAAGATGAACCACACGCGCGGGGACCTCCAAATTACTGATATCCCCCAATTCATTTTCGCAACCTTCGAGCAAGGCAAGTAATTTTTCAAGCTCAAGAATTCGCGGATCGTAGTGAATTTGCAACGACCGTATCCCTGGCGTCAACTCCATGATTCCTTCAGATTGTTTACTTTGTAACTTCAGCATCAGCGCGTGAACACGAAAGCGCAAATTGATATCCAAAACCTGGGGGCCGTATTCAATTAAAAGGTACCGGTCTCCCGCTAATCGATACACGGTTTCCGGATATTCATCGCTTGCCGCACGTTTTTTAACGATGGGAGAGAGAAGTGTCGCAGGCAAATGCGGTTTCTTTTTATCAATGGCAGTTAAAGCGGGCTTCCCGGTATTAAGTAGAGCGTCTTGCTCGTGTAATGCCTCTACCGCCTCTTGCACACTGACGGGAATAAATTGCACCTTATCACCGGCTTTTAATTGCCCCAGTTTCCAAAAATCCGCTGTAATCACTGTAGCTGGGCAAACGAAGCCGCCAAGTGAGGGGCCATCTGGCCCGAGAATCACGGGCATATCCCCGGTAAAATCAATGGTACCCACGGCGTAGGCATTATCGTGAATATTAGAAGGATGCATGCCTGCTTCACCGCCACTCTCTCGCGCCCAATCAGGCTTGGGGCCAATCAAACGTATTCCTGTTCGACTCGAGTTGTAGTGCACCTCCCACTCGGCTGCAAAAAATTCTTCGATATCCTTGTCAGTAAAAAAGTCCGGCGCTCCGTGCGGACCATAAATGACACGCACTTTCCAGGTACTTTCCATAGAAGGAAAGGCAGATTCAGAAAATTGCTGCGCAGCGTGTAGCGGTAGATTCTCAAAATGCAGGACATCGCCAGTCCGCAAAGCACGCCCACTAAAGCCGCCAAATTGCCCCAGAGTGAAGGTGGATTTGGAGTTGAGGTAAGTATTCGCCTGCAAGCCTCCACTAACAAGGAGGTAAGTGCGCGCGCCGCCTTGCGAACTTTGCTTTATATCGAGAACGTCATTCGCTACTGCGCGATACACTTTATAGCTTTCAATGGCCTCGTCGTTTAACGACGCTTCGAAGGGTGCGCCACACAAAATAAATTCGCGCTCACTATTGAAAACCAGCGTTGGCCCGCGCAAGGTGATCTCAAGGCCGGCCGCGTCTTCGGGGTTGCCGAGTATGGCGTTACCAATACGAAATGCCAGATTGTCGAAGGGCCCGGAGGGCGGTACACCGACATCCCAATATCCCTTACGTCCAGGGTAATCCTGCAGGGTTGTCAACGTTCCTGCACTGCGAACATCAATGGTTTGCGCTTGCCACTGAAAGTGATTGAGAAAGGCTGTGGTCATCTCGCCTTTCCGCAAGCTTTCGGTTTGCAAAACAGCTTGCAAATACTCACAGTTAGTTTCGATCCCTTGCAAGCGTGTTGCTGCGAGAACCTCCAACAATTTTTGTACGGCAATCTCGCGATTTTCAGCGTGACAAATTATTTTTGCCAGCATCGGATCGAAAAAAGCCGAAACTTCTGTCCCTTGCTCTATCCAGGTATCGATACGTAAACCCGGAGCCGCTTCTGGAAAATGCACATCGGAAAGCAGCCCGGCCGAGGGTTGAAAATCACGTGATGGATTTTCAGCGTAAATTCGCAATTGCATCGCATGGCCACTTTGTACAAGTCCCGCACGCAGGACTTCAATATTTCCGAGAGTGTTCGCTGCCAGCTTCAGCATCCATTCGACCAGGTCTATTGAAAATATTTCTTCGGTGACGCCGTGCTCCACCTGCAATCGTGTATTAACCTCCAGAAAATAAAATTCGTCTGTACTCTGGTCGTATATAAACTCTACTGTTCCGGCATTACGATAAGACACGGCTGCCAACAAGCGAATTGCTGCTTCCTGTAAAGCAACACGCACATTGTCAGGAATATTGGGTGCCGGTGTTTCTTCGATGACTTTTTGATTACGGCGCTGTGCCGAACAGTCGCGTTCACCAAAGGCTACTGCTCGCCCCTGCCCATCACCAAACATTTGAACTTCAATATGACGCGCGTGCTCAATAAATTTTTCCAGGAAAACACCATCGTTGGAAAAATTATTCGCGCTCAAACGTTTAACACTGGCAAAGGTTTTTTCAAGCTCGGCAGGATTGCGACAAACCTGCATACCTATACCGCCACCCCCGGCAGTACTCTTCAACATAAGTGGGTAACCAATATCCCTGGCGACAGTGAGCGCTTTATTCAAATCCTGAAGTAAGCCACTACCGGGTAAGAGAGGGACTTTGTGTGTCTGGGCCAGCGCACGCGCCTCGTGCTTTAAACCAAAAGCACGCATATGAGCCGCGGTTGGGCCAATAAAAACCAGACCGGCCTCTTCACACGCTTCAACGAATTCCGGGTTTTCACTTAAAAAACCATAGCCGGGGTGTATGGCTTCAGCACCACAAGCCAGCGCGATATCAATTATTTTTTGTTGCTGTAAATAGGTGGCGGTGGCAGGCCCTTCACCAAGACTGAAACTCTCGTCAGCTTCGCGAACATGCAGGGAATGCTTGTCTACCTCCGCATACACCGCAACGCTATGCACACCCAATTTTTTGAGGCTGCGAATAACACGACAAGCGATAGCCGCGCGATTGGCAATTAAGACTTTGCTGAACATGAAAAATGCAACTCATGCTGAGGCAGGCCGTCCTGCGTTATTAGTCGTCTTGAAAGGCCGTCCTTTCAAGCATTCCAAATCAATACTTCTACAGGTGTGGGGTTGTAACCGTTACAGGGGTTGTTTAACTGTGGGCAGTTCGACAGCAAAATATAAACGTCCATCAATGCCGTCATCTCTACATATTTTCCAGCTGCCGAGATCCCATCTTCAAACGTGAGCCCCCCTTCGGGCGTAATGGGAACATTCATGAAAAAGTTAATGTTGTGCGTGATATCGCGTTTACTGAGACCGATATTTTCATGCTCTGCCAGCGCCAGCATCCAACTGTCGCGACAAGCATGCATACAACGCTTTTCCAAAGAATAACGAACAGTATTGCTTTCCGTTGCACAAGCGCCCCCCAGAGTATCGTGACGACCACAGGTATCCGCAACGATCTCCAACATCGGGTTATTCAGATTGGACATCAACACAGAACCCGCTGTGAGATACACATTGCCTTGCTCTCTAATGGTATCCATTGCGCTATAACGTTCACTGATATCATCAGCCTTGTAAAACAAGGTGTCTGCAGCCTGATTACCCTCAAGATCGAGAATACGCACGCTTTGCCCCTTTTTAACTTTTTTTAACAGGTAATCGCCAGCCGCTACGACTATTGATTCCAAAGCGTTTTCTTGTGCGCGAGTGCTTTCTTTAATCATCTGCCCGCCCCCAGATAGTACAGACGATTGTTTTCAAAGCCTCGTTGGTTTTCTGGCCGAAAGTTTCGACAAAAATCATCGTCAGCAACTGGTGCTGCCTCGGAAATTTCACAAAGTACAGGTGTACGCGGATAGTGGGCAGCATGGTTTAGAGGGTGCGGACAAGAGTGCAGAATCACCAGGGTATCCATTTCAAACCGCAAAGTAAGCGAAGCCCCCTTCTGCCCGGCTTGTTCGAGAGACAAATTACCGTTTTCATCGACAGCCACCTTGCTGAAGAAATTCAGGTTTGCCCCCATATCTCTTTCGCTCAAACCGTACTTGGCCAATTCAACAAGAAAACTGTCAAAACCATTTTGTTGCCAATCGTTGTGTGCCTGTTGATAGTCGCGCTTGCCCCAGCGCTTTTCAACCTGTTGTCGCGTACTGTTCCCACATACACTTTCATGCCAACCAAAGTCGTCTTCAATAATCGAAGCAAAAATACGCCCCATATCAGAGTACAAGCAATTGCCTTTGGTAAGCTTAAACGTGTGCTGACACTTTAAGGTATCGGGCGCGTTGTAGCGTTCGAGCTTATCCAGCGGGTTATAAAACATCATACCGACGTTGGCGCCGCCGGCCAGGTCTGTGAGTTTTAGCTGCAAGCCCCGACGCAACACCAAAGACCAATGGCTCGCCGGCGGCAGTTCAAAAGAATAGAGCGAGGACAAGTTATTCATTTTTATGCGTTCTCTACAAAATCATTCGCTTTTTTAAGGCTTTTATCTATCTGCTGCCACACTTCTGCATCCGTTTTACCGACAGGCAGATCGTAGGTAATCTGTGCGCCATAAGCATTGGGCGCATGTGGGTCGTAGCGGTCCTTATCGAAAACCCACAAACGCGTTCCCAGGAAAAACCCTTCCTTGATATCGTGCGTGATCATAAATACAGTCAATTTATGTTCGCGCCACAAACTTAAAACCAGTTTGTGCATATCGGCACGAATACCTGGGTCGAGTGCACCAAAGGGCTCATCCAATAAAAGAATACGCGGCTTTTTAATTAAACTTTGGGCCAGTGCCAAACGCTGTTGCATACCGCCCGAAAGCTCGTGCGGGTATTTATTTTTTGCGTGGCTTAAACCAACCGCTTCCAGCATATTTTCGGCTTCCCGTTTGGCGTTATTCCTCGCAGCACCAAAAAGTCGCCCATGCAAGGGACTGGCTTCCAGCTCCCGTGCAAGCATCACGTTTTGTATAACTGTCATATGCGGAAAGACCGAATAACGCTGAAAGACAATGCCACGACTCTCATCAGGTTCATCCTTAATTGCTGTGCCGTCGAGCAAAATTTGCCCTCGGGAAGGGCTCTCCGTCCCCAACAACATTTTCAAAAACGTTGTTTTGCCACAACCCGATGCCCCGACGATGGTGACAAACTCACCGCTTTTGACCTGGTTATTAATTTGCTCAAGTACAACCTGGTCACCGTATTCCTTCCACAGATTTTTTATTTCAATCATGCTCATGTGTTTTCACCCTCGCCACTTTGTGAGTGAAACCAGGGGTAGAGCTTGAACGAAATTTTTCTCAGTAAGAAATCAATAATAAAGGCCAGTAAAGTAATCCAACATACATAGGGCAATATCACATCCATCGACAAATAACGACGTACCAGAAAAATCCGGTAACCCAAACCGTCGGTTGCAGCAATGGCTTCCGCTGCAATCAAAAACAACCAGGCCGCGCCCAAAGACAGACGGATCGCGCCGATCAATCGCGGCATAACTTGCGGCAGGACCACACGTAAAATAATTTGCCAGGTTGACGCGCCAAGCGTCTGCGCTTTGATTAACTGTTCCTGCGGAATTTCCAGAACACGCTGCAGAATGTCACGGGTAATAAAAGGCGTAATACCAATAACGATCAACACGACTTTGGATACTTCCCCCAATCCAAAAATGATAAATAGCACTGGCAATATTGCCATCGGAGGTATAAGGGAAATTGCCGTCACCAGCGGTGAGAAGTTTGCGCGAAAAAGCGGGATAGCGCCCATCAGTACGCCCACCAACAATGCACTGAAAGATCCAATTCCGACGCCCAGTGCCAAGCGCCGTAAACTGCTTGCCGTATCTTGCCAGAATAAATATTCACCGCTGCGTGAACTGGGCTCAAATGCCATGCGCTGTATTGCATCAGCAAAACTGCTGAGAGCAGGTAAAAGTTTATCGTTTGGATTTTCTGCCAATCGCGCCTCCGAGGCACTTAAATAAAGCACCAACAAAAGCACGAAAGGCAGAACCCCAAGGAACCAACGAAGGGGGCGCGAAGGCTGTAAATTAATAAGTTTTTTCATTTTTTTCGCGCCATTGAATTAAAGAGTGTGCGTCTCCTAATCTGCAAACCAGGTGTTTCCATTCAATGCTTATTCCAGAGGTTCCCCAGGTTAAGCGTTTTCGGAAACACCCGCCTCTTTATAGTTCTCCGTCGGCAGCCATCTTCATGTAAGAGGGGTTAAAGCGAAACTTAATGTTGTTTTCATCACCGTAAACCCCGGCAGGTGTTTCGATACCAATATAACCGGCATCCGTTGCAGACTCGCCCAACAATCCGTGAGCCAGGGAAAACTCTGCAACATATTGCATGGTTTGTTTAACCTGTTCACTCATGACGAACTCAACCGCATCACCGGCTTCATAGAACATTTTGGTTGAATTCAATTGCGCTTCATAGCCCGCGAGGTCTGTGCCGGATGCTTCGCCAAGTGCAGTGCGCACGGAAGCTCCGTTTTCATCCTGAGCACTCATGACACTCATAATTTCATACCAGGCACCGGTCAGCACCTTGCCGAAGGCAGGGTTCTCTTCAAGCGTTTTTGTATTTACAACCATAAGATCAATGATTTCGCCGGGAATACTGGCTGAGTCGTACACTTTTGTTGAGTTTGGCATTGCGGCGATTTCACTGAGCAAGGGGTTCCAGGTGACCACGGCAGTTACATCATCGGTGGTGTACGCTGCAACCATATCCGCGTCGGAAATATTGACCACGTTGACATCTTTTTCGCTCATGCCCAGCGATTCGAGGCCGCGCGCCAACAAATAATGGCTTACGCTAAGCTCCACCAGATTCACTGTTTGCCCTTTTATATCAGCCAGATCGCTTTTACCCTTGAGAACAACACCGTCATTGCCATTGGAGAAATCACCGACGATCAGGGCCGTTGAGTCGACACCGCCAGCGGCAGGAATTGTCAGCGCATCCATGTTGGTCATGGTACAGCCGTCGTACTCACCTGCTGTGTATTGGTTTATGGATTCGATGTAGTCGTTTATCTGGGTAACTTCGATTTCAATACCGTATTTGTCGGCCCACTTTTTTACGATGCCTGAGGTTGCACCGTAATCCCAGGGCATCCATCCCACATAGATTGACCAGCAGACCTTGAATTGCGACTTTCCCTCAACTGCGGGGACTAGTGCGGCTTCGGGTTTGGCGACGCTCTCGTCAGCCGGGGGAATGTCCTGCTTTGAACAGGCAGAGAAAAGAATAACGGTGAAAAAGATGCCCAATACGGCGAGTGTTCTGGAAATATTGTTATGCATGCTAAACCTCCCAAGGGTTACACGTTTTATTCACAGAGGAAACAATGGCTCCACGCCATTAAACCTCCCGGGCTTTTGTCCCGCCGTGTAACCTCCTTTCTGTGCCGGGCAACTTGTTCACCCTTTTGGACTGTTCGGACAGAATGGCAGCTGGAGGTCGACCGCTCTCGGACCAGGCATTGCACTTGTGACATTTTCAGCACTTTGCGCAACCGGAACCCTAGCTGTCTATTTTTACTGCTTTACCTGAATGTAATCGGAGTGTGCTCAATAACCAGGGGCATTGAATCCTCTCTTGGTCTTACAAATAGCAATTACAGTGCCAGCTTCCAAAATGGCTTCCAGAGCCCCAAAAAGGTATCAATCCCACCTCGAAACACGATAAAAACGCATTAATTTGGTGCCCCTGAAGCATCAGGCCACAAGATGGTGCATAAACCGCGAATAAACTGTCTTGATTAACACTGGTATTCACTGCGCTGAGCCCCAATAATAAGGCCCTTAACGAACAATGGATGGAAGCCCTATGACGAGCGAAATCCGCTCTACCAAGCCGACCCTCGTAGAGAAAGACCCGATTTGGCAAACAATTCGTGATGAAACGCGTTCGCAAGCTGAAGGTGAGCCCGCCCTCGCCAGCTTTCTGCACGCGACCATCCTCAATCACACCAGCCTCGAAGCCGCTCTGAGTTTCCACCTGGCGAACAAACTGGCAAGCCCAGCCATTTCTGCCCTGCAAATTCGAGAGATAATCGAAAGTGCTCTCGCAGAAAACCCCTGCATTGGCCAAGCCGTGCGCGCCGATATTCAGGCTGTGTATGAGCGCGACCCCGCCTGTGACTCCTTTGCCATTCCATTTCTGTACCTCAAGGGCTTTCATGCACTCGAGGCCTATCGCGTTGCCCACTATCTATGGAACAAGGGCCGCACCAGCATGGCTTATTTTTTACAAAGCCATATTGCCGTCACCTTTGGTGTGGATATTCATCCCGCAGCCAAAATTGGCAAGGGTGTGATGCTGGACCATGCTACCGGCATCGTTATTGGTGAAACGACCGTTATTGAAGACGATGTTTCGATACTGCAAGGCGTCACACTCGGTGGGACCGGTAAAGCCAGTGGCGACCGCCACCCCAAAATACGCCGTGGCGTTTTAATCAGTGCCGGGGCAAAAATTTTGGGAAATATTGAAATTGGAGAGGGCGCAAAAGTGGGCGCTGGCAGTGTGGTTTTAAAAGCTGTTCCCGCTCATACCACCGTAGTGGGCGTGCCCGCCGAAATTGTGGGTAAGCCGCAGACAGAATCGCCTGCACTCAACATGAATCATGAAATCAGTTGTGATTGTGAAGGCGAAACCACAAGCCCTGGCCCGGCTGAGCACTAAAGCACTTATCTCGCTTACAGCGATTAGCTATCAAGCCTGGAATGGTAGTCAAAAGGCCGGGAATTACTTCAGACCGGCCTCTTCGGCGCGTTTGAAGCAAGCCACTCTATCGGCAGTGCGATTCGGATACATATCCCGGCACTCTTCACGCGTGTAGATCTTGTTTTTTGACGGCTCGGGTTCTTGCTGCTGGTTTTGAACTCTTGTTTGAACTTCCTGACTTTTGCGCCACTCATCTTCGCGCTTGAGCTGGCTCGCATGCTTGCGATTCTGCAATTTGATGTCGTCTTCGGGGGCAACGATATTGATCTCCGTCTCAACCTTTTCAGCACTGTCCTTGTATTCATCAGGGGCCTTCTCACCGTAGTGAACCTTACCCCGTTCATCGACCCATTTGACGACCTCGCCTGCCTGTAGAGGTAAGCTCGCAGCCAAAAGTAATAGTGCAATCAAAGACCTGTTCATCGTAATAGCCTCCATTTGGAAGTCTGACCAGTCTAGCCTGGCAAGGTAAAGGTTTGCACCTGCTGAATGTCGTCCAGCTCACAGATACACATCAGGAGGCGATCAATGCCAAGCGCAACGCCAGCACAATCTGGCAAGCCTGCGGCAAGCGCCCCTAATAATTTGGCATCAATTTTTGGCAAGGGTTTCCCCAGTTTGGCGCGCAAAGCCAGATCTGCCTGAAAACGCGCAGCTTGCTCGGCTTCATCTGTCAGCTCCCAATACCCGTTCGCCAACTCTACCCCCCGCCAATACACTTCAAAACGGCGTGCAACTTCATCCCCCTCTTCATTGCGGCCTTTACGAGCGAGAGCTGCCTGGCAGACAGGATAGTCATATACCACCCAAAGATCCTGCCCCATAGCGGGTTCGACGATGTGGGTAAAAATGAGGTCAAACCACGCACTCCGACTCGCCAGGTCACCCGTAAAATCCAGGTTGGCCCGAGCCAGGGCCTGTAACTCACCATCAGTGGCCTGGTGAGGGTTGATAGCGCAGTGCCTTTCGAACAGGGATGCATAGGTCTCAAAGTGCGTCTGCACATTGTGGCCGACAAGCCACTCAATTAATGCGACCACCTCGTTCGCCAACTCGCGATCATCAAAGCCGAGGCGATACCACTCCAACAAGGTGAACTCCGGACTGTGATATCGCCCTGCTTCCTCCTTGCGAAAGGCTTTCGCCAGGGAATAAATATCACCACACCCGCTGGCAAGCAGGCGTTTCATAAAGTATTCAGGAGAGGATTGCAGGCTATACCCATCGGTCTGGAAACACTCAATCCAGGGATCGGTCACCCCGGTTTCACCAAGGGCAGGCAGTTCAACCTCGAGCACCTTGCGAGACGAAAAAAAAGAGCGACAGTCGGCCAGCAACTGCGCTCTTCTTTTCAAGGTGACAAGGCTTGCCTGGCTTTTCCACATTTCGTTTGGCAAGCCTTTTTCGCTATTACTTACTGGCGCGGCCCAGATATTCACCCGTGCGGGTGTCGACACGCACCACTTCACCAATGGACAGGAACAGGGGAACCTTGACCACAGCACCTGTCGACAGGGTTGCGGGTTTAGTGCCGCCTTGTGCCGTATCCCCTTTGAGACCGGGATCGGTTTCCACAATTTCCAGTTCCACGTGGTTGGGCGGCGTCACTGCCAGTGGTGAACCGTTATAGAGGGTCACGGTAATTTTATCCTGCTCCTTCAGCCACTTGGCAGAATCTCCAACAGCGTTGGCATCTGCTTGATGTTGCTCGAAGGTATTGGGCTCCATGAAATGAAAAAACTCACCGTCGTTGTAGAGGTATTCCATTTCGACATCTATCACATCAGCCCCTTCCAGGCTTTCGCCGGATTTGAAGGTGCGCTCCCACACACGGCCTGTTTTCAGGTTGCGGAGCTTGACCCGGTTAAAAGCCTGGCCTTTTCCGGGTTTTACAAATTCGTTTTCCACGATGGAGCAGGGATCTCCATCCAACATTACCTTCAATCCCCCGCGGAATTCATTGGTAGAATAGCTAGCCATTTCGACCTCATTATTAACCGAGTACAAAAAAGGCGCACATGATACATCGAACCATCCCCGCTGTGCAGGGGCCAGACCTCAGCTTGCAAAGTTGCTGGCAAGAACAACTGCGATCAGTCATTACCTGCCCGCAGCACTTGCTCCAGATTCTCGGCCTCAACGCCACCGATCTCGGCTACTCTGAGGAGGCATTAGGTGCTTTCGCCTTGAGAGTGACCCCTGCTTTCGTCGCACGCATGGAACATGGCAATCCCCGCGACCCCCTGCTAATGCAGGTGTTGCCGCATCAAAATGAAATGCGCCAGCAAGACAGCGCCCAGTGGCAAATGGACCCTCTCGCCGAAAGCCACTATCGCGCAGCCGAAGGGTTGATTCATAAATATCGGGGCCGGGTTCTGCTTATCGCCGCCCCTCAGTGTGCCATCAACTGTCGCTATTGCTTTCGAAGACATTTTCCCTATGAGGAAAACGCCCCCTCCAGAAAGGAATGGCAACAGAGCTTTAACTACATTCGTGAAGATAGCAGTATTGAGGAAGTCATTCTCAGCGGGGGTGACCCCCTGGTGCTCTCGGATCGGCAACTGGAATGGCTTATTGAAGAAATCGAAAACATTGAACATGTTAAGCGTTTACGTATTCATTCGCGCTTACCCATTGTACTCCCAGCGCGTTTATCCGAGCGATTCAACCGTCGGTTGTCCATGAGTCGATTGCAATCCATTCTGGTCATCCATGCGAATCATCCTAACGAAATCGATGAAGAAGTGTGTTGCGCTTTACGTGCCAGTCGAGACGCGGGCATCACATTATTAAACCAAAGTGTGCTTTTGCGAGGGATCAATGACAACTGTGATATTTTCACAATGTTAAGTAATAAGTTGTTTGAGTGTGGTGTTCTACCTTACTATTTACATTTGTTGGACAAGGTAAAAGGCGCCAGCCATTTCCAGGTTGAAAAGAGCGAGGCGCTCACTCTCTATAATAAGTTACGTGCGCAACTGCCAGGCTATCTGGTACCGCAATTGGTCGAGGAAATCCCGGGGGCAGATTCGAAGACCGTCATCGCCTGATTGTCGGCTTACGTCTTAAAGAAAGTCGCAATTGACGGAGAAACGCTATACTTCGTCATAGGCAGGATACGCGTGTACGAATAAACAAGAAGGCAAATGACAAAAAACTTTAAACCCAGCGAGTTTCTTAATGCGCTTCATCTCCCTCTTCAGGATTTGAAAGCACCGGCTTTTTGCAACAGTGCGAAAGCCGTAAAAATTGAAGCCTGGGTTAACAATTTGCAAGCGACCAAAATCACCCACACCAGCGTCATTCTTTACCAAAGCATTCCCGATCTGAACCGCGTCAAAACCGACTACGAAAATCGTTTCAATATGATGGAGGCGGTTCGCCCCACGGTGCAACACTGTATCGAAGGTATTATGCGAGATTACCTTCAACATCCGCTCTCCATGTCGGAAGAAGCGCACAAGTTCGCGGTCATCGCCCAGGCCTTACAAAAGTACATGGTTGACGGTTATCTCCTGGCCGCACGGGATATTTGTAATTTGCCACGCTTTAAAGTGGATACACTTGATCTGCTAGGAAAGATTTTACATCGTGCGATCAGTGGGATTGGCTTGTTCTTCTTACGCAGTTATCAACTCTACGCGTCGTCACCGCGCAGCCTGTGGCTCAACCTTCACAACCTTTACCAGATTGCCGAGTTTTATGAAATTCTCGACAAAAGTGTGTCGGACATGATGATTGAAAATGTTCCGACGACAACGCTCGCGGATGCCTGGGGGCGGGTCATTTTATTAGCCTCCTGCCGACCCAACCAATTGGGCAAAAATGATATTGCACATTGCTATCGCGCTTTCGGTCGATGGTCCTCGCTACTGAAAACCCATGAAGGCGTAACATCGGATAAAGATAATTTTTACATTATTAATTTGTCTCAAGACGAGCCCCCGACGTATAAATCCCGTTTTAAAGGCGGGGAAACGGACCGCATTATTGAGTTGGATCTAAAGCCCCTTCTCAGTCGTATCAGTAAACAAGGTGGTAGTAAAGAAGATATTGATCATGACCCACACATGAGTTCGGTGCCCAAGGATTTTCCCGATACATTGCTTGACCACTTACTCAATACCTGGGGGAATGTGACGCAACGCAAGTTGGGTCGGCGGGATGTCAACATTACGGCTGAAATATCTGTTGGCCTTGTCGATTGCCATTATTTTTTATCCGGCAAGAGGAAGTTTGAAGAACTCATTTCCGGCAGCAGTGATTACGAACAAGCGGGAACCGCATTTACACCCCAGGCGTTTTCCAAATCCTTTGACGAAGTTGAGGCAGAACGCCCCACCTGGCAAGCGCAAATCCAGAATGTCAGTGCCGGTGGTTATTGCTTGCTGTGGAAAGGTGCAAAGCCGCCCAAGCTGGAAGCAGGAGAGATTATTTGCCTCAAGGAACAGAATCGTTATAGCTGGAATCTCGGCGTTGTACGCTGGGTCAAACAATTGAAAAGCGCTTCGCAAACAGGGGTACAACTATTATCCAACCACGCCACCGCTGCCGGTGCCGCTCAAATCTTTGATATGGGCGGCCAATCAGACTTTATGCGAGCGATGTTAATTCCTGCGAACAATCAAACCAATCAACCCGCGACAATTGTCACCGCAAAAGCCCCCTTTGTAGAAATGCAGAAGGCCAAATTGATGAGCGCTGAACGCAGTGTAAGTATACGCTTGACCAAATGCCTGTTTTCCACCGGGAGTATCAAGCAATTCACCTATACCGAGATGGCCGGGACCGAGGAGAAAAATACCCCTTCAAGGAGCAGCAATAACCGCGATGCCGAAGGCTTTAACTCTTCCTGGGATGATATTTGAACCCGAAACACGTTCAGCCAACGAAACTGTACAAATTTTATTCGTCACGCAAACGAATGGAGTGACCAGTCATTGTGCATACCGGTGTAAAAAAAACTGACGCCACAAACACGCGTTTTAGTCCGCTGTGTTATTATCCGCGACCTTAACGGGCACTTTTTAGCACGAAAGATTGTATTCCCTGGGCTAGAATCTCTTTATGAGCACTAATAACACAATACGACTCCTCATTCTTAACGATTCCCGCCAGGAGGCCGAGCGCCTGATCAGCATGTTGCACAACGCTGGCCACCCGGTGCGCGCGCAGCACGTGGACAGTGAAGATGCGCTCAATAAACTCCTCCAGGAAAAGGCCTGGGACCTGCTCATAGGTCTCGATACTACAACCAATCTCAAACCCGCTGATGCAATTCGCGCGATCAAGCGCATGAACAAGGATATTCCGATTATCCTGCAAACTGATGTCGAAGGCTCACATGCAATCGTTGAGGGCATGAAGATTGGGGCGAACGACGTCGTGCGCCTCGATGAAGATCAACACCTCTTGCTCGTTATTCAACGTGAAATTAATGCCCGTGAAGATCGTGAGAACCGCCGTGTGGCACAACGCCGTCAGCGCGAGATCGAAAAACGCAATCAACAATTGCTGGATAGCTCGCGGGATGCCATCGCCTTTGTTCAAGACGGCATGTTCCTCTACGCCAATGAAAGTTTCGCTGAGTTGCTCGACCACGAATCTCGCGATGAACTGGAATGCATGCCTGTCATCGATATCATCAAGAAAGACGATCAGGACAAGGTTAAACGCTTTTTGAAAAACTTCAGCATCAAGGGTTCTGATGCCGAAGCCTCCAAGCTCGACTTTCATGCTTTGAGCCCCGAAGGGACCGAAAAGCCGCTGAGTATCGATGTGCGCATGGCGAACTACGATGAAGAGAGCTGTATTCAATTTCTGATACGCACATCCGACGTCAATAGCGAAGAGTTGGAAGCCCAGCTCGCGCAAATCAAAAATCAGGACATCGCAACCGGCCTGTATAACAAAAACTACTTTATTGAGAGTCTGGAAAGTCTGGTCGACAAAGCGGTCAGTGGCGAGTTCAACAGCGCGATCTACCAAATTGGTATTCTTGATTTCACCGACATTGTTAAAGATAAAGTCGGCATCTCCTCCATGGATATTGTTCTGGGTACCATCGCCAGTTACGCGCGTGGCCTTGTTAAGAAGGGTGACATTCTCTGTCGCTACAGTGAAGATACTTTCATGCTGCTCGCCCCGAAAATCGACGCCCAGAAAGCCGTCGAACGCGCATCCGAGTTGTGTAAACAGCTCCGCGAAAATATTGTCGATGTCGACGGTTCGACCATGCAGTTCAACTATGCCGTCGGTGTCAGCCTCGTCAACGAAACCACCTCGGATACCGATACCCCGATCAATCACGCGCACAAAGCGCTTGAATTGGTTCGCGCCGAAATCAAGGAAGGCAAGGACTCGTTAGCAAAAATCTACGAACCCGAAATCAAGAAAGAAGACCTCAAAAAAGACATCGCCACTACCGTGCAATTGGCCTTGGACAAAGGCAAGTTTAAGTTATTGTTCCAGCCGATTCTCAGTTTGCGCGGCTCTGACAAGGAGCACTATGAAGTCTTGCTGCGCATGATTGACAGTGAAGGTGAAGAAATATCTCCTGACGACTTTTTAGTGGCTGCAGCCAAAATTGGTGCGACCACAAAAATTGACCGCTGGGTGATATTGAACGCAACCAAAATGCTGGCGGAACATCGTGAAAAAGGCAACAAAACCAATCTCATTGTAAACCTCAGCCGAGAATCCATGCTCGACGCCTCACTCGCACCCTGGCTCGGCGTCGCCTTCAAAACAGCAAAATTACCCCCTGATTCAATAATCTTTCAATTGAATGAGGTGGACGTCAATGACCATTTAAACGTGGCAAAAACCTTCACCGAACAACTGGTGGAATTGGGATGTGGCTTTAGCATCAGTCGCTTTGGTTGTGCACTAAACCCATTCAATGCATTAAAACATGTAAAAGCAACGCACATTAAAGTGGATGGTTCTTTCACTCAGGAATTGCAAAAAGGCGCAGAGGAAACCGATTCTCTCGGCGAGCTGATCAAGCAGCTCCTGCAAGAAGAAAAAATTACCATCGTGCCCTTTGTTGAGAACGCCAGTATTCTTTCAAAACTCTGGCAATCCGGGGTGCATTACATTCAAGGTTACTATCTGCAAGAACCGGCCGATGGCATGACCTACGATTTCGACACAGAAAGTTAAGCGCGCTCCACCTGGCCCAGGTCACGATCCCGAAATCCCATTAAATACAGAATGGCATCGAGACCAAGATTGGATATCGCTTGCTTGGCCTCCGCTTTTACCAAAGGTTTTGCGCGAAAGGCTATCCCCAATCCTGCAATGCCCAGCATGGGCAAATCGTTGGCGCCATCGCCGACAGCCACCACTTGCTCCAGGCAAATCCCCTCTTTCTCAGCCAACTCTTTCAAAAGCTCTGCTTTCCTTTGGCCATTCACAATGGGCTCGATCACGCGGCCACTGAGTTTGCCATCGATAATTTCCAGGGTATTTGCATAGACGTAGTCAATACCCAGCTTGCTCTGTAAATATCGACCGAAATAATCAAAACCACCCGATAGAATCGCCGTCTTGTAGCCTAATTTACTCAGGCTTGTTATCAACAATTCGGCCCCTTCCGTAATGGGAAGATTGTGTGCGATGCCCTCAAGCACATCCTCACTCAAGCCCTCCAGCAATGCCATGCGCTGGCGAAAACTTTCATTAAAATCGATTTCTCCCTGCATTGCCGCTTCGGTGATGGCCGCAACCTTATCGCCGACTCCCGCAGCGCGCGCCAATTCATCGATCACTTCGGCCTCAATCAGCGTGGAATCCATATCGAAACACACCAGGCGACGTGTACGGCGGAACATATTATCTTCCTGAAAGGCAATATCGACATCGTAGTTCGTGGCCATATCCGCGAAATCCGCCCGCAGCTTCACAATATCGTCGGGGGTTCCACGCGCTGAAAATTCGATGCAGGCCTTGCTGAGATCACTGTCATTGTCCAGATCGACCCGGCCGGACAGTCGGCTGATGTTATCGATATTCAAACCGCTACGCGCAATAATGCCTGTCAATTCACTGATGTGGTCCGCTGTGACCTGCCGGGCCAATAAGGTAATAATGTGCCGCGCCTTACCCTGATGCCCCACCCACTCGCGGTAGCTTTGCTCGGCAATTGATTCAAAACGCGCATGCAATTGCATGGATTCCGCCAATGCCAGCACATCGTGCTCAATACTTTGCTGATCAGCTTCACTGGGGCATTCGACCAACATCCCCAAAGACAGGGCTTCATGGATCACTGCCTGCCCCAGGTCGAGAATATTCGCCTTGTATTGACTGAGCACAGCACTCAATTGCGAAGTAATCGCGGGACGATCGTGGCCTGAAATGGTGATAAGAACAAGTTTACGCACGGCAATACTATCTGCTGGAGTTTTCTTTCTATTTGAAATACGCCATCATTACGTGGGCGAGTTCAAAACCGGGCGCAAGTATAACGAGTCTGCCAATGGCTGTAAAAAACGCTTTTGCGCTCAGCCAACACCGCGCCCAAGGCACTGATAAAATGGGAAATCTGCACAGTATTTTCCGAGAAAAAAACCGACAATAAGACGCTTTACCCTGGACAAGATTTTGAGCCTGATTCTAAAACGCCCTTCGACCCTCGCCACCGCATACCTGGCTGCGCTGTCTGCGCTCTTACTCTCCACCTGGATACTATGGCCTGCCGCACGATCGGAGTTGCAGCACGCTCAGGACGATTACGGGCAAAGCCTCGCGACGCTCACAGCAAAACGTTTGGTGGATGCGGCCTTTAATCAGGACCTCGTGCGCCTTCAAGGTGTGCTGCAAGAGCTCACCAGCCACCCCAAAGTTGTTCAAGCCACCATTCATGATGTTGAAAATACCTTGCTGGTACAAGCCGGTGAAGCACGCCCTGCGCCTGAGACACATCAACCCTATACCGCATCCATTGTGTTACATGACAGCCTTTCCGGCTACGTCACGATTACTCTCGAAAAATTTCAGGCTCCGCTCACTGCCAATTTAAATCTATTGAGCATTTTTGCTTTGACTCTTCTGGGCCTGCTTGCGTGGAATCTTTACCGCGATGGCAGTGTGCGCTGGCAAATGCAACCGAAAGCTCCACCACCTGAGCTCGAACAGGAAAGCGTAAACACCGAAATCGAAGAAGACGCGGAAGCGCCGACTCCAGTGCTCACGCCAGAAAAATGTGTGTACGCTCTGATACACATCAAGAATTACGAAGTACTGAAACAACAGCTCAATAGCGAAACCTTTCGCACTACGATGGCCAAATTTGAACAGATTACTCACAACGTTTTGAGTCTTTACAACGGCGAGGACACATTGATTGAGGGAAAGGTCAGCCGCCTGCGATTTAATGCGAACGACGCTACCAACGAAGCGCTATTTCGCGCCAGCTGCAGCGCCTGGCTGATCGTTGAGCTGGCAAGCATCATTGACAAGATACCACTGGATCTCGCGGCTTTTGTTTCCGCTGACGAGCAGGATCTTAACCCTTCCAGCCTACCGGTTGCTGGCCTGATACTGGAGCAGCAAGCCGCCGAAAACGCCCTGATTAAACAACGCCTGAATTTTATGGAAACGGGTATTGAGGAGGGGCGTTACATTGTGGCGGAATTCAAGCAACCCTTTAGCCAGCTACTGGAAAACCAAAGAAAATACCTGAGCCAACAGTTCCAGCAGGCGCGCGCCAGCTAGTTGCCCGGTTTTTATAATCAGGAGCGACTGACGCTCACTGAGCGCTTGTTCGCCTGCAGCAACCACGACGCCTCATCATCCTGACTGCGACGCCCCAATATACGGTTACGTTGCGGAAAACGGCCAAAACGCTCGATCAACATGCGATTGCGAATCGCCATCGTTTCCAGACCCTGTATAAAACTTCGGTAGGGCTCCTGCGCTTCCATCACAAGCTCCTTAAAAAGGCGCGTACTTTGTTTTTGCAGGCTCAAGCCTTCGGCATTCATCAAGGGCATGTAAAGGAAGGCTCGCTCGATGGGTGTCAGGTGAGTCGCCCAATCCTTTTCCATTGCGGCATCCATGATTGCCAGAGCGTAGCTGTCGTAAGCATAGGCGCGCGGCGTGCTGCGGAATATTTGACGGCTGAATTGATCGAGAACCAGGATTGCACTCAAGGCGGCGCGTGCACTCGGAAACGCCGAAGCTCGATGCTGTGCCAATAGAGGAAAAAGATAGCCAAATTGTTTTTTTAAATACAAGTCTTGCGCTTCGTTTTGACTGAACCAGACCCGCCCCTGCGGTTGCAAACTATCGGGCTTGTCGACACACTCGCCAAACCAGAAACGGTAAATCTCTTCTTCCGGAAATGCCTGTTTGTGGGGCTTGTTGTCCTCTTCTGAACTCAATTCCTGATTACCTCTAAAACACCCAGTCTTCGTCAATTAAACGCTTTCACAGCGTGTTTTCGCTGTGATAAAAAGTTGATAGTTTTCTGTTGTGGACCTGTACCTTATGGACGTACACTGAACAGCACGCTGTGAACCGGAACCGCCCAATAAGGCTAAATTTCATTCAGATTCTAGCCTGGCGCCAGTCATCCAATGTTCACACGGGTTTCACACAAGCTTAAAAATTGCTGCGTAGATTTGCCTGAATAGCCAAAGGAAAGTCCTTTATAAAAACAGGCAACGGCCCGGAGGCCGAATATGATAAATATCGAGCAGGCAGTTATCGACAAGTTCCCCGGTTTCGCGAATAAACCCAATTTAATTCGCAAGCCCACTATATCCTTCTTGAAACGGCTGATCCATCAGAACGAGATCAATAATTTCCTGATTGAGAACCAGGACGCGAAAGGCTTCGAATTTATCGATAGAGTATTCGAATATTTTAATTTCAGCTACAGCGTACGTGCCCGCGAAAAGGCGAATATCCCCGCCCTTGGTCGAGTTGTGATTTTTGCCAACCACCCAATAGGCTCGCTTGACGGCCTTGCAATATTGCGTCTGGTCAGCGAAGTGCGAGCCGATGTCAAAATCGTCGCCAACGACATGTTGTCAAATTTCAAAGCGCTCGAAAACCTCATTATCCCCTTGGACAATATGACCGGTGGCAACCCACGACGCAGCGTGAAACGTATTCTCGAAGCACTTGAGAATGAAGAAGCTATTATTGTATTCCCTGCGGGCGAAGTCTCGCGCGCAAGACCCTTGGGTGTGCGCGATACCGAATGGCGCCCGGGCTTTTTGCATTTTGCGCGCCGAGCCGGGGCTCCGCTCCTGCCGATACATATAGGCGCAAAAAACTCCCTGCTTTTTTACAGCGCTTCCATGTTATTTAAACCCTTGGGAACGGCGCTGCTCGCGCATGAAATGTTCAACAAGCGCTCAGGCACCATAAAGTTTCGCATAGGCGAAACCATTCCAGCCAATAGCCTCGACTCCAACAGCCTGCACGACCGCACCCTGGTCAAGCGACTTAAAAAACATTTGTATCGCGTTGGTAAGTACAAACAAAATTTTTTCGAAACCGAACGCACCATCGCTCACCCGGAAGACCGTAAAGCCCTGCAAAATGAATTGCGCGCTGCCGAGTTAATTGGCGAAACCCGTGATGGCAATCGTATTTATGTTTTCGACTATCACGAAGACTCGGCTGTCATTCGCGAAGTGGGCCGTTTGCGTGAACTTGCGTTTAGAAAAGTAGGAGAAGGTACAGGTAAACACCGCGACCTGGATAAATTCGACTGCCACTACCGCCACTTGATTTTATGGGATCGGGAGAACCTCGAAATCGCCGGCTCTTACCGTTTGGGTATCGGCAAGGATATTCTTGAAAAATTCGGTACCGAAGGTTTTTACACCTCAACGCTTTACCATTTTCGCCCGGAGTTTACGGCTTACCTGGAACACGCTATTGAACTTGGCCGCAGTTTTGTGAACCCCAAATACTGGGGAAAAGCCAGCCTCGATTATCTATGGCAAGGTTTGGGGGCGTATTTGAATCAACGCCGGGATGTGCGCTACTTAATTGGCCCCGTTAGCATGAGCGCCGATTACCCTCGCGAGCTCATGGACCAATTAGTGTATTTTTATCGTCGCTATTTTGCTTGCCCACAAACCCTGGCGACTGCAGTTCACCCATACGAATTGACTGCAGAAAAAATTGCCGGATTTGAAAAACTTTTTGGTGATCGCGAGGCCGAAGAGGCCTTTGATTTTATGCAACAAAATTTTATTGCCCAGGGGCACAAGCTCCCGATACTCTATAAACAATACACTTCTGTATTTGAACCGGGCGGGTTTCAGTCCATTGTCTTTTCTGTCGACCCCGGCTTTGGGGATTGCCTTGATGGTTTATGTATGACCGATTTGCGGCGTGTTAAAACCGCCAAGAAGAAGCGATATTTTGGTGCTGACTACTCAGTATAACGTTTGAGCTCAAAGTCACCTGGGGCGTTTGGTCGAAAATTTTTCTCGTGTTTCTTCTTTCTGTTTGTCACTTTTCTTGAGCAAAACGTAGGTTGCACCATAACCGCCATGTTGTTTTTTCGCAGTATGAAATGCGAGTACCTGGGGTAATTCTGGCAACCAATGCGCGACACAGGATTTCAATTTGGCCGGCGTTTCACGCCCTTCTCCTTTGCCATGCGTAATAAGGGCCGCACGAACATCATTCTCCTGACAATCAATAATAAACTGGAAAAGTTGTTTGCGCGCTTGCTCCACATTGAGTTTGTGCAGATCCAGACGCGCATCCAGACTGTATTTTCCCAAACGCAAATTTTTAAATACGCCATGTTGAACACCCGGGCGCTGAAAACTGAGTACCGCAAGCGGGTCAACGAGTTCTGTTGGTTCTGCTAAAGGATCCTCCTGTTCTTCAGGGTGATCTGCCGCCGCCTGACGACGGGCCGCTTTGCTGACATCACCGCCCTTGTTTTTGGATAGGGTCTGACGCTTTTCGATTTTTGCCGGCACCACATCGTCACCGAGCATGCTGGAAAAATCATCGTCAGCCATCAGACTAGCTCATAGCAAGGTATATATTCACTTGTGGGAATTTTCATACGTTTTTGAGCAACAAAATTACGCAACAAACCATCAAGTGGTTTCATAATTTTATCGTCACCCGTGATTTTGAAAGGACCATGTTTTTCAACTTCGCGAATGCCACTTTCACGCACGTTACCATCCACAATACCTGAAAAGGCTTTACGTAAATTTGCTGCGAGTGAACCGGCATCCTGGTCCGTGGACAAATTCAACGCTGCCATGCTTTCATGCGTCGCCTGAAAAGGAAATTGCAAAACATCAGGAACTTTCATAACCCAATTAAAATAGTAAGCATCCTGGGTAAGGCGTCGATAGTCCTTCACCTGTTGCATCTGTGATTTCATGTATTGCGCAACTTCAACCGGATCATCAATAATGATCTTGTACCGTTTTTGGGCTTCCTCGCCCAGAGTGGCGCCTATAAAGTTATGAATTTCTGCAAAATACGCTTCAGCCGATTCCGGGCCAGTAAACACCAGAGGGAAAGGCACATTCTTATTTTCAGCTTGTAACAGTACGCCGAGAATATACAAAATTTCTTCAGCCGTACCCACGCCCCCAGGAAAAACCACGATGCCATGCCCCAAGCGCACAAACGCTTCCAAACGTTTTTCAATATCCGGCAAAATCACCAGATTGTTAACGATTGGGTTGGGCGATTCCGCTGCGATAATTCCTGGTTCCGTTAAGCCAATATAACGACCACTGCGACGTTGCTTCGCGTGCCCAAAGGTTGCCCCTTTCATCGGGCCTTTCATTGCTCCAGGACCACAGCCTGTACAAATATCAAGACCGCGCAGGCCCATTTGGTAGCCGGTTTCTTTTGAGTAACTGTATTCAACCTCATTGATCGAATGGCCGCCCCAACAAACAATTAAATTGGGGTCTAGCTCAGGCTCCAATAACCCTGCGTTGCGCACAATATGAAAGACACCATTGGTAATGCCTTCTGTTGTACCAAGATCAAGATCGCGGTTTTCCTTCAGTTCGTTGTTAATGTAAACAATATCGCGCAATGCGGCGAAAACATGTTCCTTGATTCCTTTCAGCATCTCACCGTCAACAAAGGCATTGTCAGGTGCATTAATCAGTTCGAGCTTAATTCCACGCTCTTGCTGAATAATCTTGACTGCAAAGTCCTTGTAGGTATCGAGAACCGCTTTGGTATCGTCCGTTTCCGCCCCTGTGTTTAGCACAGCCAAAGCACAGCGGCGGAACGTTTCGTAGATTTCGCTTTCGCCCTTATCAATCAGCTTGGCGACTTCGAATTGCGACAGTACGTCGAGTGTATCCTCAGGTGTGATACGTGTTGAAATCCTACTACTCACTTCAGGTTTCCGTTCTATCCTTATTTTCGATTTAATCGATTTTCAATTAATTCACCCACCACAGCTGGGTCGGCAAGGGTTGACGTATCCCCCAAGTTGTCCAACTCATTCGCGGCAACTTTTCTCAATATGCGTCGCATAATCTTACCGGAGCGTGTTTTTGGTAAGCCAGGTGCCCACTGGATAAGATCCGGTTTAGCGATGGGACCAATTTCTTTCACACACATAGCGATCAACTCTTTCTTAAGTTCATCACTGCCCTCTTCACCCGCCATCAAGGTGACATAAGCGTAAATGCCTTGACCTTTAATGTCATGCGGATAACCGACTACCGCAGCTTCAGCCACTTTTTCGTGGAGTACCAGGGCACTTTCAACTTCAGCGGTGCCCATTCGGTGTCCACTTACATTCAGTACATCATCTACACGGCCGGTAATCCAATAGTAACCGTCTTCGTCCCGGCGAGCGCCGTCCCCGGTAAAGTAATACCCTTTAAAGGTACTGAAATAGGTTGAGATCAAACGGTCGTGATCACCATAGACCGTGCGAATCTGACTGGGCCACGAAGACTTGATTGCAAGACTGCCTTCCGCAGCTCCCTCAAGCTCTTTACCGTCACCGTCGAGAAGTACAGGCTCCACACCGAAAAACGGCAAGGTTGCACTGCCGGGTTTTAGCGCGGTTGCCCCCGGCAATGGGGTTAACATATGCGCGCCGGTTTCGGTTTGCCACCAGGTGTCGACTATGGGGCAGCGCTCTTCGCCGATCACTTTGTGATACCACTCCCAGGCTTCCGGGTTTATCGGTTCTCCCACTGTTCCAAGTACACGCAATTTATCGCGTTTGGTCCCTTTAACAGGTTCATCGCCTTGAGCCATCAATGCGCGAATTGCGGTTGGCGCGGTATAGAAAAGACTGACATCGTGTTTATCACAGACTTCCCAACAACGCGCTGCCGTGGGGTAAGTGGGCACACCTTCAAACATCAAGGTTGTTGCACCGTTCGCCAGCGGCCCATAAACAATATAGGTATGGCCAGTAACCCAACCGACATCTGCTGTACACCAATAAATTTCACCTTCCTGATAGTCGAAGACATACTTGTGGGTCATCGCAGCTTGCAAAAGGTAGCCACCGGTCGTGTGCAGCACACCCTTGGGTTTACCGGTTGAACCGGAGGTGTAGAGGATAAACAGAGGGTCTTCGGAGTCCATCGGCTCTGGCGCACAATCAGCGCTTACCGAGGCCGAAGCTTCGTGGTACCAGACATCAATTTTTTCATTCCAGGCAATATCACTCCCCGTACGTTTTACCACCAACACGGTGTTCACATTCGGGCAATTTGCCACGGCTTTATCCGTATTGGCTTTCAAGGGGATTTTGCGTCCACCGCGCACACCTTCATCTGCAGTGATGACAATACGGCAATCAGAATCAAGAATACGATCTTTCAATGCTTCAGGAGAGAAACCGCCGAAAACCACAGAGTGCACTGCACCCACACGGGCACAAGCCAGCATGGCGTACGCCGCTTCAACTATCATTGGCATATAGATACAAACACGATCGCCTTTTTTCACACCACGTGCTTTTAGTACATTGGCAAAACGGCAAACCTGTTCATGCAATTCTTTAAAGGTGACTTTTTTATCGTCGGCTGGGTCATCTCCCTCCCAGATTATCGCAACCTGATCACCGCGTTTTTCAAGATGGCGGTCGATACAATTCGCGCTGACGTTTAGTGTTGCCCCCTTGAACCACGTGGCTTCACCTTTATGAAAATCAAACTCGCGGACACTGTCCCACTTACTGTCCCAGGTAAGAAACTCTTCCGCCATACGTGCCCAAAAAACCTCCGGCTGCTCGACTGATTCTTTGTAGAGCGTTTCGTAAGTCTCTTTGGTTATATGCGCTTTGGCTTTGATGGATTCGGGGACGGGGTAGGATTTTTCAGTGCTCATGTCTTTCTCCTATCGTTATTCTGATCTAAAACGCTATAGTGAATCACTAAACTCACTTTGGCGCATTAAGACTTTAGTTGCGAAAGCGTTGATGAGGAAAACCTGGCGGCGTGGGTGGCCTTTTTTAGCATCCTTTAGGCTAGCTGCGCCCTGCTTAAACCACTTGCACGGGAATCGTATTGGTGCTGCGTTCTATATTGTTATCCGCACCCAGATAGACCAGCCGTGGTTTGAAATTTTCGGCTTCCTCTTCCTCCATTTGAGCGTAAGCGGCAATAATGACCCTGTCACCCACTTGCACTTTTCTGGCAGCGGCTCCGTTCATAGATATGGTACCGGAACCCGCTTCAGCCAGTATTACATAGGTTGAGAAGCGTTCGCCATTGTCCACGTTGTAGATTTCGATTTGCTCAAATTCCCTGAGCCCGGCTTTTTTAACCAGCTCGGCATCAATGGCACACGAACCGTCATACCACAATTCGGCCTGAGTGACTCTGGCCATATGAAGCTTGCCTTTTAACAGGGTGATTTGCATCGTTACTCTTTAACTCTAATTAACTCTAATTAACTCTATTAACTCAAATAAATCTGAATGACATTAACGCTAACTGTGGTCTTACATACTTGAGCGTAACAGTCTTCGTCTTTTCTGCATTGCGCCTCGTCAACTTCAGCGTCTGTTATACGGTGATCGAGACATTATCAATCAGTCTGGCGCCCTGTGTGTACATGGCACCCAGGATTGTCAGGGCCTTGTCATCGTGTGCCGCAGGTTCCAGCGTTTGACTATGGCATATCTGTACATAATCGGGGCGAAAGCCCGCTTTTTCAATCTGTTGCCTGGCGCTGGTTTCAAGCCCTGCAAAATCCCTGACTCCGGCTTTGATTTCTGCAGCAATCCAGTTCAACGATGCATTAAGCTGCTTCACCCTCGGCCGTTCGTCTTCGCGAATAAATCCATTGCGGGAACTCATGGCTAAACCATCTGGCTCGCGAACAATATCGCCCGCAACAATCCGTACAGGCATGCAGAGATCCTGCACCATCCGCCGTATTATAGCCAATTGTTGATAGTCCTTAATACCGAAGACGGCGAGATCCGGCTGCACAATATTGAAGAGTTTGCTGACAACCGTCGTCACGCCCTCGAAGTGTCCAGGCCGGCTCGCGCCACAAAGCACATTCGCCATTGTTGGCACAATGACCCGTGTCTGGGTATCCATTCCATTGGGGTAGACCTCGGCCTCTTCCGGGCAGAAAAGCATATCGCAGCCCACTGATCGCAGCTTTTGAGCATCTGCTTCGAGTGTACGAGGGTACTTATCCCAATCCTCATTGAGCCCAAACTGCAAGCGGTTCACAAAGATGCTGACTACGACAACATCACTAAGACTTTGCGCCTGTTTTACCAGGGCGAGATGCGCGGCATGAAGGTTGCCCATTGTCGGTACAAAACCCACTTTTTTGCCCGCTGCCCGCGCCTCATGCAAGGCTTGGCGCACACTGCTGATGTGGTGAAAGATCTCCATGGTTACTCGGCGTAACCGTCAAATTCGAGGTTGTCGAAACGGGTGTATTTACCAACGAAGGCGGCTTTACAGGTGCCGATCTCACCGTTACGTTGCTTACCGATAATGATCTCAGCGGTACCCTTTTCCGGGCTCTCTTCGTTGTAGTATTCGTCACGATAGATAAACAGGATCACGTCCGCATCCTGTTCAATCGCCCCGGATTCACGCAGATCCGAGTTCATGGGGCGCTTGTTGGGGCGCTGTTCTACACCCCGATTGAGCTGCGACAAGGCAATCACCGGGCAGTCATATTCCTTTGCCAGCGCTTTTAGCGAGCGCGAAATTTCGGAAATTTCCTGGGTTCGCCCCTCTTTCGAGCCGGCCACGTGCATTAATTGCAGGTAGTCGATCATGATTACGCCGGGGTTACCGTGTTCCCGCACAATACGACGGATACGTGCCCTGACCTCATTCGGTGTCAGCCCCGCAGTATCGTCAATAAAGAGCTTTTTATCCTTGAGTTTACGTGCGGCCACTTCGAGTTTGGGCCAATCGTCTTCAGCCAATTTACCATTACGGATTCGCCCCTGATCAATGCGGCCCATGGACGAAAGCATCCGCATGACAAGCGAATCCGCAGGCATTTCGAGGCTGAACACCAGTGCGGGTTTATCCTGAGTCGTGATTGCACTTTCTATAAAATTAAGAGCCAGCGCAGTCTTACCCATTGAGGGCCGCGCTGCGAGAATAATCAGTTCGCCGTTTTGCCAGCCGGAGGTTTTCTCATCGAGGTTTTTAAGGCCGGTGGAGACTCCAGTAATGTCCTGATCAGAACGAAAGAGGTGGTCAATTTTGGCAACCGTTTGCTTGAGCAGAACGTTGACATCTTCGAAGCCGCCCTCTTTTGGCCGCTCTTCAGTAATCTCCAGGACCTTGCGCTCAGCAAACTGCAGCAAGTCATCGGAACCCATGGCACCGGGGTTGAAGGATGCGCGACTGATTTCCGTGGCAGCCGAGATCAATTGGCGCAGGGTTGCACGCTCTCGCACCAAGCGAGCATAGGCCACCACATTGGCGCTGCCGGGGACGTTGGTTACAAGATCCGTTAGATATTGCAAGCCGCCGACGTCATCAAGCTGTTCCAGACGGTCCAACTCGTCAGCAACGGTTACAACATCAATAGGGAGGTCTTTTTCCTGCAGCTCACACATCGCCGCAAAAACATGGCGGTGTGCGCTACGGTAGAAATCTTCTGTGGAGAGTTGTTCGAGAACCGCGTCAAAGTGACTGGTATCTTGTAGCAAGCCACCGAGCACACTTTGCTCAGCTTCCAGCGAGTGCGGCAAAACCGGTGCTTCGCGCGGAGCCTCATCGCTTGGGGGGAAATACTGGGGTTCGACTTCAGACATGCCTGGCGCTACAAAAATGGGTGCCCCGGTATTGCACCCAATTTATGGGGGGAATGCAACCATCGATGCGGACTTGTCTTTCCGTCCAGCCTGCCAAGCCATTTCGGCCTCACTTCGCAGTGCTGCATCCCCATTTTTTGCTGAATAGCGTTTATCAGTCAGGCTGAGTTATTCAGCGACGATGACAACCTTGATCGTTGCCATTACGTCAACGTGCAATTGAACATCCACTTCAAACTCACCGACTTCACGCAAGGTGCCACCCGGTAATTTGACTTCAGATTTAGCCACTTCTACGCCCGCAGCGGTGATTGCATCAGCAATGTCACGCACACCCACGGAACCAAAGAGCTTACCTTCGTCGCCCGCATTCGCAGCGATAGTGACAGACCCAAGATCAGCCAGCAATTTCGCACGGCCATCGGCAGCAGTGCGCTTGTCAGCTGCAGCAGCTTCGAGTTCCGCACGACGCGCTTCAAACTCAGCGATATTGCTTTCAGTCGCAGCAACGGCCTTGCCTTGTGGCAGTAAGTAGTTGCGGCCAAAACCCGCTTTTACGTCCACGCGGTCACCAACTGTGCCCAACTTACCGACTTTTTCGAGCAGAATAACTTCCATCTCGTTTACCCTCTTTTTTGCGGCGCTCAAGCGCCGTTTGCATTAATACGTTTTCTTAAATCCAGTGCTGTGTCGAGCAACCCGACAAGGACAACAATAAATTGCACCCACGGCGGATTTAACATCCCGATATACATCACCCATAAAAGTGGTGTGAAACCTTTTCTTGCCACCCACCAATGTACAAAACCCAGACCAGTCACAAACAGGGGAAACAACATCATAATGATGCCAACTCCGCCTTCCGGTGCTTGCATCAACACCAGGCCCAGCACTGCGCTAATGACGACCAGTTTTGGTTCCATCCGCAAGCTGTGAAACTCCTCCCGGAAACCACCAGGATTGTAGAGTTGAGCTTGCCACCAGCGGCCGACCAACAAGGCCGTCCAAACCACCACCAACACGGTCAGTGCAATGGCGGGCGGGAACACACCGCGTTCCACTAAATCATCGACCAATTTGCTGAATTCCAGCTTTTCGATCTCGCCCATTTCCATTCGGTCGGCCATGGCCATCATATCGGCGCGAAAATCGAGGCTGTTTACCAGCAACCAGGCACTCAGTACGCTGACAACCGAAATCACCAGCAACATCTGTGGCCATTTTTGTGTTGAGCGCAACATCAGCGCCGCGAGGTAGACCAGAACTGAGGACAATAAGGTACTCAGCAGATAGGCCCACCAACTCCAACCCATCACCCACCAAAGAAAAGTGGGCGCGACCAGAGCAGTGAGGACCCAAAGGCCATCCTGCGCCCCTCGACGCAAGGTCACCAGGGCCAGCGCCGCTGGACTCAACACAGGCAGGCCAATCAAGGCCATGACTGAAGCCTGCCAGCGCCCACTCATTATTAATTCAGCAAGTGCGCGCATCATTTGCCTTAGGGTTTATTCGTGGCCGTCGGTATAAGGCAATAGGGCCAGGTAACGCGCGCGTTTGATGGCTGTCGCCAACTGGCGCTGATACTTGGCTTTGGTTCCGGTAATACGACTGGGGACTATCTTGCCGGTCTCGGTGATATAGGCCTTCAGGGTTTCCAGATCCTTGTAGTCAATTTGTTTCACATTCTCGGCTGTGAAACGACAGAATTTACGACGTCGGAAAAAACGTGCCATGCTTAGTTCTCCTCGTTTCCAGCTTCATCTTCGTCTGCATCGTCATCAGACTCATCAAGGTCTTCATCGGACACATCATCTTCATCGGCTTCTGCTTCCGCAGCCGCTGCCGCAGCTTCTGCAGCACGACGCTCAGCACGCGCCTTGCGTTCCTTGCTTTCTTTCTCGGCTTTGGCGATGAAACTTTCTTCGCTAACTGCTTCGTCACAACGGATCACCATGTTACGCAACACGGCATCGTTATAGCGGAAGTTAGTGGTGAGTTCTTCGAGTGCCTGATCCCCACATTCAATATTCATCAGCACGTAGTGCGCCTTGTGAATCTTGTTGATGGAGTAGGCAAGTTGACGGCGACCCCAGTCTTCGAGGCGATGAATCTTGCCACCGCTATCTGTTACGGTGGAAGAATAACGCTCGATCATGCCGGGCACCTGTTCGCTCTGGTCAGGGTGGACCAGGAACACAATTTCGTAATGACGCATTGTCGCTCCTTACGGGTTTAAGCTTCCCGGGCGATCAACAAAGAGCACGGTGAAGCAAGGAGTATCGCCAAAAGTAGAATATCCCTTCTGGCGGGTTTAGGGCGGCGTATTCTAGGGAGGTAGTGCGTAAAAAGCAAGCATGACCAACAGGGGATTTATTGACGGCTGTTCCAGATTTTGGCGACCGCGCGATCATTGCCGAGCAGGGCCACTGCGCTGCACACCACTGCGGCGCCAGCAAAGATGATCACTGGCAACATTGCGCCGAAGGCTTTGCTTACCCAAACACCATAGAAAGACGCGGCGGACAAGATAAAAAACAGAATTCCCACGGCCAGCAAAGCCTTCCTGTGAGAAGGTTTATAGACAAACTGGCCTTCGGCTTCCTCAAAACGCCTGAGCAATGGCCAAAATAATTTTCGTAAACTGTCTTTCATCACTCTTCTCTTTACCCCGGAACTGGTCTTTTCACCTTAAACTGATCTTTTCACCTGGAGCTAGCAGCCCGGTTCTCGTCGCATGCTTGCCATCGACATTGGCGATGGGCGATCGTTTAACGCGAGGCTTTCAGGCTTACTTAATGGCAGGCTAACTCAATGGCAGAATAACTCAGGATAACAATCGCTGGCGTCGCACTTCAAATAATAAAATGCCGCAGGCTACGGAGACGTTGAGGCTGCTGACCGTTCCCACCATCGGAATTTTAACGAGCTCGTCACAGGATTCCCGGGTGAGCCTTCGCAAACCACTCCCTTCTGCACCCAATACGAGCACCCTCGGCCCACTCAAGTCTGCGTCGAAATGCGATTTTTCAGCCTCGCCCGCAGCACCACTTACCCACAAACCGGCATCCTTGAGCTTGCCAATTGTGCGCGCGAGATTGGTCACTACCACAAGCGGTACTTGCTCCGCCGCACCGGAGGCCACCTTCCGCGCTACCGGAGTCAGCCCCACCGAGTTGTCCTTGGGTATGATGACCGCATGCACGCCAGCGGCATCCGCACTGCGCAAACATGCGCCCAGGTTGTGAGGGTCAGTGACACCATCCAATACCAATAGGAAGGGTGGCTCATTAAGATTTTTTAACCACTCGTAAAGCTCTTTCTCCTGCAAACTCTCGCCCGGTTTCAGTTCCGCAACAACACCCTGGTGATTTTCCTTACACAGTTCATCCAGCTGCTTTTTGTCCTTGAGTTGGTAAGCAATGCCCGCCTTTTCTGCAAGGGCAATAATTTTTTGCATGCGCTGATCCTGGCGGCCGCGCAACACATAGAGTTGGGTAATTCGCTGTGGAGAGGCTTTCAATAAGGCCTGAATGCTATGCAAGCCAAAGCTGTATTCGTTTTTTGCCATGACTGACTAATCGACTTCCTGACTTATTTTGTTTTTTTTCTATTTTTCTTGGTAGGCCGCTTCTTACTTTTTTTAGCGGGCGCGTTTTTGGCCTGTACCGCCTTCTTGCCTCCACTTGTTTTTCGCGTGGATTTCTTTTTCTGTTTATCATCGTACTCGGCGGCCATTTCCTGTGCGCGTGCGGACACCTTAACCCGTTTTTTCGCGCCGAGAATTTTTACCGGCTCAAAATCAACCTTGCGCTCTTCGAGGTTCACCGATTGCACACGCACCTGCATCTCATCCCCCAGGCGGAATACCCGGCGACTGCGCTCACCAATCAAACGGTGGTGTGCGGCCTCGAAATGATAATAATCTTCCGGCAAGGCCGTGATGTGCACCAGGCCTTCAACATACAAATCCTTGAGCTCTACAAACAAACCAAAACCGGTTACCGCACTGACCACACCGAGAAATTCTTCGCCAATATGATCTTGCAGATATTCACACTTCAACCAGGAAATCACATCCCGCGTGGCATCGTCCGCTCGTCGTTCCGTTAACGAACACTGTTCACCAAAAGATTGAATTTGTGCATCGTTGTAAGGATAGCTTTCCGCTTTTTTCAGTTTTGGTGTTGTGCCAATGCGCCGGGCGCGCTTACCCGGTGTGCGACTGTAAATTACACTGCGGATGGCGCGATGAACCAGTAAATCCGGGTAGCGCCGTATGGGCGATGTAAAATGTGCATAAGCAGGGTAAGCCAAACCAAAATGCCCTTCGTTTTGCGCTTGGTAAACAGCTTGGTTCATGCTGCGCAACATAACGGTTTGGATAATATGTGCATCGGGACGATCGGCCACGGCTTCGAGCACTTGCTGATAATCCTGCGGGCCAACTTTGCCGCGCGAACGGAAACCAAACCCCAAACCCTTTAAATATTCGCGCAACTTCTGCAATTTCTCTTCTTTCGGCCCCGCGTGCACACGATACAATGCCGGTAATTCGTACTGAGCCAAAAAACGCGCGGCACACACATTCGCCGCCAACATACATTCTTCAATTAATTTATGAGCATCATTCCGTACTGTCGGCACAATGCGTTTTATTTTGCGTTGTTCATCGAAAATAATTCGGGTTTCGTGCGACTCAAAATCGATTGCACCGCGCGCCTCACGCTCTTGCCGTAAACACAAATACAAATTATGCAATTCATCCAGTTGCGGAAGGAGTCGATGGAACTGCTTCCGCACCCCCGAACGCGCGCCTTTTTCGCGTTCAGCCAGGACTTGGCCAACGTCGGTATAGGTCAAACGCGCATGTGAATGCATCACCGCCTCATAAAAAACAAATCCGGAAATTCGGCCTGCTGCACTGATTGTCATCTCACAAACCATACACAAGCGGTCGACACCCGGATTAAGTGAGCATAAGCCGTTGGATAATTTTTCCGGCAACATTGGCACAACATGATCAGGAAAATAGACAGAATTACCACGTGTCAACGCCTCTTGATCAAGCGCGCTGTCAATCTGCACATAGTGAGAGACATCGGCAATCGCCACAAATAAACGCCACCCTCCTCCGCGCTTACTTTCGCAGTAGACGGCATCATCAAAATCACGGGCATCTTCGCCATCTATGGTGACAAAAGGCAGTTCACGTAAGTCGATACGTTTGGCCTTATCCGCTGCGGTCACTTCGTCGGCAATTACGTTCAATTCCTCCTCGATACCTTGCGGCCAAATAAAGGGGATACCATGAGAGCGAATTGCAACATCAATCTCCATACCGGGAGCCAGATGATCGCCCAGCACTTCGACAACACGACCTGCGGGCGGCTTTCTTCGATCAGGCTGCTGGGTGATGGCAACCGACACTAACTGGCCATGCTTTGCATTTGCCTGCTCGCCCGGGGCAACAAGAATATCGTGGCCAATTCGAGGATTGTCCGGCCGCACAAACTGAATACCGTTTTCTGAAAAATACCGGCCAACAATTTGCGAGGTGTTTTGTGCAAGCACTTCCACAATGGTGCCTTCACGCCGCCCTTTAAAATCCAGGTCACCCAGGCGCACCAACACCTCATCGCCACTGAAAACCTTGCGCATCTGGCGATGACTTAAATACACATCTTCATTGCTACCATCCGTTGGAATGACAAAGCCAAAGCCCTCTTTATGCCCCTGTACACGTCCGCGTACGAGATCCAGTTTATTGACTAAAGCAAATGCTCCGCGGCGATTGGAAATCAATTGACCGTCCCGAACCATGGCAATGAGACGCCGACGCAGCGCTTCAACCCGCTCTTCATCTTGAAGCTGGAATTCGCTGCACAAGGCCTCATGCGTTAACGGCCCACCCGATTTTTCCAGCACTTCGAGAATCAGTTCCCGGCTGGCAACAGGGTTGTCATAGTTACTTGCTTCACGTTTTGCGTAGGGGTCTTTTTTGGGGCTTTTTTTTCTGGCCACAATGTCACTTCTTTGCGATTTGTCTTTTTTAGTTGTTTGCCACTATAGCAAAATCCCGACAATGACACGCCACTATTCGAGGCTTATTTCTTTATCTTACTTAAACTTTTCTCAAAACGGCTTTGCGATCATCTTCGAAGGAAGATGACAAACCGGCTTGAGAGCGACGTACACTGGCTTCGGCACAAGTGGTAGACCCCAAGGACAACTCGCAAAGGACTGCTTTTTTCAAAAGGCCACCCGGTATGACTAAACTGACATATAACCTCCTGATAAACAGCCTCATAGTCAGCCTGCTTTTTGGCTGCAGCGGTGAAAGCAATAAGTCAGAATTTTTTCCTGGTAGCTCCCGGCATCAACCCTGGGATGAAGTTGTATTTGACGAGAACCGCGCTCTCCATGACACCTTGCTTTCTGCACTAACGGGAATCAGCTACCCACTCCATATTTATTTACCCACCGGCTATGAAGACAGTGAACAACATTATCCTGTTGTCTATGCCACTGATGGCCAATGGATTTTTGAGGGCTTCGGAAAGATAATCGACAGCAAGCAAAAAGACATTATTCTTGTCGCTATTGAACAAGGCCCGAATGATCGTCGCGCGACAGACTACCGCTTACCTGGCGCAAAAACCTATTTCGATTTTTTGACATCTGAGCTCTTACCCTACATAGAGCAACAATATCGCGTGAATGAGAATGAACGCAGCCTTATCGGCACATCTTATGGTGGCATTCTTTCCGGGCTTGCCCTGCTTATGGACGACACCGAAGCGCCAGTATTTAAAAACTATTTGAGTTTCGACCCCAGCTTTTTCCAACACCAAAGTGCCACACTTGAGGTTGAACAAGCGCGCTACAATGTCAGCCAACAATTACACGCCACTTTATTTATTACCAGCGCCACGTTGCGCGGCAATTTCCCTTATGTTCAATGGTTTACCGATCTTCTTCGAGAGCGACAGTATGAAGGGCTTACCATTATCACCGCCGCCTACGCGGTGGACCACAACGATGTCGCCAATCCCTCCTTCGCGAGCGCGCTTGACCAGCTTTTTTGAACGACGAAAACGTTATCAGTCCTTATTTCATACTCTTGAACAAATATTAAACGGTTGTTTGCCTGACCTGTCACATAAATTGTGGCCTTTCTTGTACAAAGATTGACGCATCAAGTACCATAGCCCGCTCTAATAAGTCCTACAAAGCATCCGTGAGCACGCCCAATAACCTGATGTTCGCCAATCTCGCTGAATTGGTGAAAGATAATATGCAGTACACCATTATCAGCAACATTATCTGGGAGACCTACGAGAAGCGTCTCAGCCGGAAGGATGTCTTTGACATGTTGAAATTCAACGCGTCAAATAATCTTAAACGCGTTTTACTGTTTGAAGGGGTCAAGCGCCCAGGTACGGTTATCGCAATTGGCGACTGTTACGAGCGCGCACTGGAAAGATCTAACTCTGAAGAATGGCTCCCCGAGAACTCCAGCCCGCGCGTCCCTGTGCGCTACTGATTTATCCGACTTAACAACAAAAAACGCAAACACTTAAGCCGAATTGTGTAATGCACAATTCACTAAAACAGCTTTGGCATTTTTGGCATCTCAACCGGCTCTTTGGTAATGGCACTCTTTGCACCGGATGTACCAAACTCGATTAATTGTGTAACAGATTTGGATTTTTTCCCATTGGTAACCATATTTGCTTCAGCGTGAACCAGGCCAAATGGCACCTCCGAGGAGAAACAACTTTCTGTTTCTGAAGTCACTTTCATTTTTTTAATAACAATTTTTGTTTCGACACTCCCTGTTCCACTTACCAACTTACATGCAAAATTTCCAGCTGGCACTTTCTTCTGGGCCCTACCTTTGTCACTAAAGTCATATTCAACAGACACATTCGCTGCGCTCATTGCCGCTTGCGCCATTGCGCCACCCTGCTCGATTCGAATTGGGTCACCGTTGCCGTTTTGCACAATAATTTCACGCGCGTATTTATTCATATTCGTGACAGCATTCCCTGGGTCGGCATTAAAAATATCCTGATCAATTTGAACTTTCACAATACTTTTATCGCCACGCTTTTTTCTCTTTTCTTTTTTGACTTTGTAGGCCTGCATCTCCATCTCAACCCAATAATATTTTTCGCCGGCGACAGTCTCTTCGCCGACCAGGCTCTGCTTGAAGACAGTCACTGTCTGCTTGCCTTTGTGATCGGTTACGATATCTTCCCTGACGGACCAACTTCCCACAGGCGTCGACTTGGAAAAATTAAATTCTGCTGCAGCGGATGACCACGAAGCAAAAAATGTAACGCTTAAAAATATTAACCACCCTGAAAAAAATCGTAATTTCACTTTCAATCTCCTGATTTTCTAAAACAACGTCAAAACTTGTGACCAGCACCTACACCAGATACAACAGGCTATTAAAAACCGTGAAGCAAGAACAGGTGCATTTTCACGATAGCTATAACATTTGGAAATATAACTATTTTTTGTTAATCCTAGTCGTCGGGGCAAGGCGCTCCCGGTAAGCAAGGACATTACAAGGACGCAGAACCACCTTCACTTTGTTTCGTTGAAGGACACCTGCTTTTTACGCGGAACTGTTTGCAATTGCCGTGAACCAAAGCGCGAACTCAAGAGACAACCCGCTGCAAGCGGGTGAACGTCCGATGACCTTTATAAAAAATGCAGCAAACACCCCAAAACCCTGGCAATCCAGGGCTAGACCGCATATCGAGCCTTGAACCCTTAGGGTGATTCTTATTCGATTCGGGCCTATAATGCCGGCCACGCAAAACCAACGATATAACCTGCTTTATCACTAGAATGGAACCTGGAATGATTTTACCCGTAGTAATGGCCGGCGGATCCGGCTCAAGGCTTTGGCCCTTATCTCGCCACCATTTCCCCAAGCAGTTTCTGAACCTCGATGGCGATGACACCATGCTGCAAGCCACCCTTAAACGGCTAGCCAGCTTGGCGCATGCGCAGCCCACGGTGATTTGTAACGAAGAGCATCGCTTCATCGTCGCCGAACAGCTGCGAAATACGGGACAACACGCTCATATCATTCTCGAGCCTGTCGGCAGAAATACCGCACCGGCGATAGCACTTGCCGCTTTACAGGCAACAGCCGACGGCAGTGACCCCATTCTGCTGGTTTTGGCTGCCGATCATTTAATCAAGAATGAAGAGGCCTTTTGCGCGGCTATCCGCCAAGGCGAAAGTATTGCCAACCAGGGCCAACTGGTAACCTTTGGCATCGTCCCCACCGCTCCGGAAACCGGTTACGGCTATATTAAAGGTGGCGCCGAATTCGGGAACGAAAAGGCTTATCGCGTTGCCGAGTTCAAAGAAAAACCTGACGCACACACTGCGCAAAACTACCTGGACAGTGGCGATTACTTCTGGAACTCCGGCATGTTTATGTTCAAGGCCAGCCGCTTCCTCGAAGAATTAAAGCAATACCGCGAAGATATTTTCCTAGCGTGCGAACGTGCACTCGAACACACCTCATCAGACCTCGATTTTATTCGTGTCGATGAGGCCGCTTTTCGAGCATGCCCGGAAGACTCGGTTGACTACGCTGTGATGGAAAAAACCGATTCCGCCGTCGTCATTCCTGTCGATTGCGGCTGGAGTGATGTCGGCAGCTGGTCAGCACTCTGGGAAGTGAGCGACAAAGACAAAAAGGGCAATGTGGTGCGCGGCGATGTGATCACCATAGACTGTAACAATTCGTATATCCACACCGAGGAAAAACTTGTTGCCGCCATCGGCGTAGACGACCTGATTATCCTGGATACCAAGGATGCGACACTGGTTACACGTCAATCCGAAGTCCAGAAAGTAAAAAACATTGTCCAACAACTCAAGAAAGAAGGCCGCAGTCAATGGCTGCACCATCGTGAGGTCTATCGCCCCTGGGGTAAGTACGATTCACTGGATGGCGGCCAACGTTTTCAGGTAAAACGTATCACCGTAAAACCCGGTGAAAAACTGTCGACACAAATGCATCACCATCGCGCTGAGCACTGGATAGTGGTATCCGGAACGGCGAAAGTCACTAACGGCGAAGAAGAGTATTTACTCTCTGAAAACCAATCGACCTATATCGCGCTCGGTCAAAAACATTCCCTCGAGAACCCCGGCAAGGTGCCGCTGGAAATTATTGAAGTACAGTCAGGGACATACTTTGGTGAGGACGATATTGTACGCCTGAGTGACAAATACGGCCGAGTCGCCCCTGTAAACCCGGTTGATAAAGGAAAAGAACCAAAAAATTAAGGAACCTTTGAAAAATGGAAATATTTTTTCTGTAGCAAGGAAGCACCGCGCGGAGAACCGGAGTTTACTGGAGTAAATGAGGATTCGAGCACGGAGCTGACGCCGCCACAGGGAAAATAGGCCATTTTTCAGAGGTTCCTTAAAATAATTTGAACCAAACTCTCATTAGCTCCGACAGAGGGGTAAGGCCGCCGAGAACGCACGGTATCAACGCTCGGTGGCAACCCCTAAATTTTTATTTTTATTGAAAAAAATGAATTGGAGAAAATGATGAAAATCCGCACTATAACCCTGTTACTGCCCACCCTCTTAACAAGTCTCCTTGCTGCACAAAGTGTTAGTGCTTACGAAATATGTGGTAACAGCACCGATGGCTTTGTACTCAAATGCAACGATGGTCACACCAACACCAGCGCTTATCCGCCTAACCACAATGCCGCGATGGAGATTTGTGGAGACCATGGGGGAATCGCACCAGGCTATCCAAAACCCATTAATCAGCTTGCTAAAGCCGAACTTGAAAAGATATCCAGTTGCGCCAGTGGCAATGAAGGGGATGATTTGATCTTGCGCAAGCGACCAGGGCGCGCATCATCAGCCCCGGCTCAGGATTACAATTCCAGTAGAAGTAACACAACAAGCCGAAACTAGCAGGCTGCTAGTCGGGAATAAGGAAGCGCCCGAAAACAGTCATTGGCAAAAGTCCCAGCTGCCACCGTAGCTTAAGCCAATGACTGTTTTTACTCCATTTTTTCCTGGTTAATCACGACATTCTGCAGGAACTTTCACTAGCCCCCATCCAAAAACGTTGTCCCGCCCAGGTAAACCACTGTCACTTACTTCAGTTTGGAGGAGCGCTAACAATTCAGCGCGGCCCCGATTGTTTTTCGCCGCCGTCAGAATTGCGCTTACAAAGGGCGCCGCAAACGACGTTCCGCTGTGGTACTGTCCGCGCTTTTCGGCATTGGCAGCCCAGATTTCAACACCCGGTGCTGCAAAATCAATATATTCTCCCTGGTTGGCCGAGCGATAAATACGCCCCTGCGCATCGACTGCCGTGACTGCAATAACCCCTTCTTGCGCTGCGGGGTAAACCGGGGCTGCCTCAGGCCCACCGTTGCCCGCCGCAGCCACCAAGATCACACCTTTGGCCATCACTGCATCGAGGACACTTGCGAATACACGGTTTTCTTTTCCACCGAGACTCAAATTAATCACCTCGGGATTTTGAGCGCTGAGCCACTCAAGCGCACGCACCAAGGCAAACGTATTGGTTTCATTTTTGCCGGCTCGCGAGCGAAAAACATTTGCTGCAAATAATTCTGCTGAGGGCAATAAGCCAGTAACACCAGCCTGTTCCTTACCTGGCGTTTTGTTCCCTGTCTCATCTTTGCCAACAAAAAGGCTGGCAATTGCAGTGCCGTGTAGCGAGGGGGCAAGCTCGCCTTCAACGAAGGCTTGCGTTGATACGCGAGCCCCCACAAGGGCGGGGTGTGTCGTATCCACTCCCGTATCCACCATGCCCAATCGCAAGCTCTTTTTGTTTATACAGCGGCTATTTTCCGAGGGCCACTCAAGTGTGTGCTGGGCCCAACGCTGGCGTCGACTCGACAATAATTCGTAGCGCTGGTTGGTATCGAGAATGTATTCCGGGTGCCGCTTTTGCAACATTGCACGCATTTGCAGCACATCACTATCTGGCGGAAGTCGAAAGCGCGTTATCACCAAATCCAGGTTTTCAAAAATTTGCCGAGAACGGACCTGAAGCTGGTAGCTGCGGAGTGTTGCGGCGGCGTCCCTCGCAGCTTGCATGCCGGAACTCACGAGCAACAGTTCACGCGCTTCATAATCCACATCCGGGTTCGACTTTACATGATCAGTGAAATCCAGGGTCGGCATGGGCGGAATGCTATCGCGATTAATCAGGCTAGGGCCGGGGTCGATACGGGGTCGCAATCGTGGTGACACTGGGGCTTCAACCGGCTCCCGAGTGGAATCGTTTTCCGCAGGTTCATTCACTGCGCTCTCTGTGTTTTCTTTTTTTATCGGGTTTTTATCCGAGGGGCTGTTATCGACAGGGGCTTGCTCAACTGTCTCACGCGAGTTCCGGGTATTCGTACTTGCATCCGCCTCTTTTTCCGAAGACGGCTCCTTTGCAGCATTCTCCGCACTGAATGTTTGAACACTCTCGTCACGCTTAATATTCTCTTTATTCTTATTACTCTCATCGCTCTCATCACCCTCATCACGTTCATAAACAAGTGCTGCATCAGCCTGTGGCGTCTCTGCTTGATTATTTCGTTGAGGGCTTGATTGTGAATGTATTTGAGTCTCGTCGGTTGTCGAATCCGTAGCTCGTGACTGTGCAGAAATTTGAGTGGGCGCTGCCCCTACTCGCTCCGACACGCTTTCAGCCTCGGTTGCAGCATCAGTTTGTTGCGCAAACGCATCCGCTGCCAACACCATGACAAACAGTAAAAGATTCACAGTACGGACCGTACCGCGGATAGAATTTTTTATATTCTGCTTGTCTTGCATAGCACCTTACCTGATTGTTATTGCTCGCCATTATGCGTTGCGACCGCTTCGTCAATAATGTCCAGCGCCTGTAAGCTGCTGATTAACGGGTCGAGCTCCGTCCCCTCTGGCACCACAACGGTATATAGACCCAGTGCGGTGGGACCACTGACGATACTGCCTTGTATTTCGTTTAAAACAAGTTGAATTTGATCTGCTCGTGCTTCGTCTTTAAACGCGAGCTGAAGGGTGAGCCCAGTAATATTTTCAGCCCCCCCGCCAGACAGCGGCACGATGTCTGACCCACCGTCATTTTCAGGGAGCATGAACGCCATTTGCACGGCCACAACAAAACAAGCGGCTATTGCGAGCGGTTTCCAAATGGCATTTTCTGTTTCTTTGGGCTCTACCCTTTTATTTTCCTCAAGCTCTTTTTGCTTTTGTTCGCGCTGAATATCACGCTTTAAACGTGCCAGCCCTAATTCGCCTGGAGGCTGAATCTCTTGCTCATCAAAACCCTGCTTGAGCGAACGCATAAATTCCAGCTCCTGTTTGAGTGCCGGGTCCTGACCCAGGCTTTTTTCCAGCTCTTCACGTTCACGCTCACTCAAACGCCCATTCGCGAGTAAATTCATTTTGTCTTCGATATCTGTCATAGCTCTTTCGACTCCAGCCTAAGCCGCTTGCGTCGCTCGTAAAAGTTGTTGTTTCATTTGCATGCGCGCGTGGTAAGCCCGCGATTTCACCGTGCCTTCCGGCACCTGGATAATTTCGGCAATCTCGCCGAAATTCAGCTCCTCATAAAAGATCAAGTGTAAAATTTCCCGATGCTCATCTTTCAGTTTTTCCATACACGCCTTTAAAAGTTTGCCATCACTTGCTGCTGCATTAACGTGTTCCGGGCTCGACGTTTCCGATTCATCCACCAGGCTTTCATCCACTTCCGTGAATTCACGTCCACCCACTTTTCGCCAATGATCAATTATTTTGTGGTGGGCAATACCCAACAGCCAGGTCGTGACCTTTGCACGCCCCTGAAACTTTCCCGCAGATCGCCAAACTTCTAACATCACATCATTTAAAATATCTGCTGCAGTGTGACTGTCCCCCAACTTTGACAAAGCAAAGCGATAAACCCGCGCTTCATGGCGGCGATAAAATTCCTCCACCGCATCCATTTTCTCATCGGCAATCGCCGCAATTAACTCCTCGTCACTTCGAGTTGCATTCGAACTCATACTGTTCTCTTTTTATTGTCTTAATTGAAATTTTCGCAATTCACTCGCCGCAATAATGTTGCCGGCTCTATCCAATGCAATAACACGCCAATAGTAAACGTCACCCCCTGCAATGTTATTCAGGGCACTGAGCGATAGCGGGCTTTGCACGCGGTCTGCGTTTAACAGTAAGCCCGCAATCGGCTTTTCTGACTCAGGTTGCGCATAGATTTCGATCTGATAGGCCTCAGCACCCGTCTGCGCAGGCCAACGAAAAATAGACTTGGCATTAATCTCCGCTCCTGGCGCGGGGTCTACCTGTTGAATAATGTGCGGCTCCACCGTAATTGCACTTTCAATAACCTGATAGCGCAATTCAACGGGTGCTTGATCAATTTCAGGCGTATTCAAACGCAAGCGCACACGGTACAGCCCGGACACATCGGCGGGCAGCATTGGGCTTTGCAGCGCAATCTGTCCGCCGCCAGCGAGATATTGACGCACATTTGCAAGCGGCCTGAACACAGCAACCCCGAGCGTTGAGCCCGGCGTTGCAATTTCCCACACTGCATCCAGCAAACCGGCTCGATCAAAATTAACGGTCGCGAGCACGTGCAGGTTTTGATTCGTGTTAATGACCTCAACCTGGGAGCCACTGTTAAACTGCAGCTGGATGCGCCTGATTGCTAACGCTGTTGCGCCAGGCTCACTGCCATCAGGTAAGGAGAGACTGCGATTAAATGATGCCGGGTCGCGCGCGTTGTTGACTCGCTGGTTAATATCAATCATCACACTTGCAGTCGCAGTCACACCTTCAAAGAAAAACATTCGCGTATAAACAAGCCGCTCTTCCCCTAACGACGCCAAAACGGTGAGCACATCCTGAGGAACTTGCACGCTTTCATTCAACTGAAACCCAACGGCTTCTCCCGTTGCATTTGGCATAAGTGCTTGTTGTAAGAGTTGGCTATGGGTGCCCAAAATACGGTTTCCCGTTGTCATAAAACGCCCCGCGTCGGAACTCAAACCTGTGCCTCGTTCGACAAAGGCATAACCTCGCCAGGTAATCATCACATTGGCATTCACACCTGGCGTCACTGCACCGCTAACGGTGCAAGGGTTATCAGGATCGCAAACAACCAGTTGTGCAAAAAGCTCTTGTGAATAAAGCGTTAAAAAACAGAGCGCCACGATGAGGGGCTTGATCAGTTTAAAATTATTCATTGGGCGACTCCGGGCAAGGCCGTGGGCAACACGGTTTTAATTTTCAGGAAAACCTGGTTGCCATCGTTATTATTTATGGTCGACAAATAGTCTACAAATTCGTTGTATTGAAAGGCGAGACTCAGGCTGACACCCAATCGATTATTTTTCGGCTTTTTAACAAGCCAGGTAAGGTCCCCACTCAAAAAAGTGGATTGATCACGCAACGCGTAATAGGGATCCTCTTCCGCTTTGTTTTGATTTATACCGTAATTCAAACTCGCAAATAAACGATCGGGAATAAAATTCGCCCGCGCCTCAAGCGAGTAATATTGGCGATAGGTATCAACTTGCTCGGTGAGGTAATTCAGTTGCTGGAGTTGCCAACCGACACCAAGATAATATTTTTTCCCAAGCTGGATACTGGCATTTAACATCAGGGATTCGGTTTTGGTCTGTGGCTGCCAACCTGTATGGTCCGTTAATTCATCCCGATTCAGCGCCAGCGACCAGTTCCAGGTGTTATGCATAAATGTTGAATTGATACCCATGCTTCGCGTACTAATATCATTCGCAAGAAAACCTGGAGGCGTATAGAGATCTTCGATTTCAACATTAGTCGCACTCAGGTTGACTGATGGCATACCAAGAATTGCGCGCAAGCTGCCGGCTTTTGCCTGTTCGTATTCCTGAAAGCTGGCACTCACAGTCAGCTGCCGTGTTTCCGTTTGCGCAAAATCCGGATTGGTATCGAGGTTGTTATTTTCTGTCGCGAAACTTGTAGCCCAATTCCATTTATGACGCGAGCCATTCAGGAAGAGTTTTTGATAATCCTTGTCGGCTGGCAGATGCAGATTCGCAATACTTTTGAATTCTGTTCCTATTTTCTTTTTTTCAAAACCCAGATTAAGTCCGGTTTGTTGATTGTTTTGCGCGGGGAGATTAAAAAGCACTAACGAGGACCAAGCCGCATCGCTCGCGGCTCCCTCACCGGAATGAATCCCGTCGAAGTCATAGCGGCTACTCGCATATTCATAGCGCCAGCGTAAGGCTTGATCGAAAAAAAACCCATCGATCATGGCATTCCAGGCCTCGCCCTTGTTGACGATTTCGTCGGGAGTCGGTGTCGATCCGTAATAACCTGGCGATTGCCAGCTAGCAAACCCATCTTGTTGGGATTTTCCGCTGAGGTAACTGGTCGACAGGACAAGGTGAGCCAAACGGCTTTTTATTGGTTGATAGCGAAGACGCGCACCATCCGTTCGACTGTTTTCATCACTAATACCCAAACCATCTTCAAGGCCTGCACGCTGATCGGTTGCAACACTCAGCACGTCTACAGTCGATTTCAGTCCAGCTAAGCGCACACGGGTGGAAACACCTCGCTTCTGAAAACCATCCTGCAATAAATTGGGGCTAGCGATCACGTGATCGCCAAGATTCAAGGTAAAAAGCCTTGCAGTATTCTTGATGTAAAAGCCGGGAATGTCCGCACGCTTCCCGGTTAGGCTCTGCAACGGGTCATCTACATACATGACACTGGCGCTACCTTCCGTTCGCCAGTTTTGACTTGCCACTACAGTTGAGTAATGGCCGGAGGCCTGAAAAGAGCGATCATCCTGCGCTTGCTGCATGCCCTCCTCAGCGAGTCGCTGATTCAAGCTCATATCCAGCCCCCCCTGTAAAGACAACTCCTGAAAGCGCGCTGATCGGCCTACTTCAATTTCCCAATAACCCAGCTCATGAACACTGCCATCCTCGGCAAAGTGCACGAGACGAACGGTGTTTTTACCCGCCGGTAGTGGTGCCAAAGGGTGGTATTTCAGCTGACCGGATTCCAGCTGCAGGCCCGCGCTCACATCAATATTGTTGATTTCGAGCGTCAGCGCTTTAGCCCTGTATTCCTCAGGTAGTGCGAATATCAGCGCCTCTCGTGCCTGATAGACCTTCTCTGCTGCGGGGGCATGGAGAACGGCAGTATCGCTGTTCTCTGACTGGGCATTGCTCATGGCCAGCAGCGATAACAGTGGAATCGCCATTATTGTTAATTTTTTCATATACACCGCATTCTACCAATGATTTGTATGGAGGTTTCAATGCACTGTGCGAGGCCACTTGCTAGCGCTTGCCTACACAATACATCCCGTTTTTTGGTATGTCGTGTTTCGGTCATTAACGGTTCAATCCAATTTACGTTAATTTCAACTCGCCGAATGTTCAATTAAACATAGCAATTAAAGACGCACTCAAATGCGCTGAAAATCATCTGGACTCTTTAGCCACTCAAACCAGTCAAGCCCCACCTATCAAACCCCACCAATCAAGCCCCACCAATTAAGGCCTCCAGCCTTATCAGATATTTTTATTAAAAAATTTTGAACCGATTTGGCCGTGGCTACGACACAACTTTCAAACGGCAACATACTTTCAATTCAAACTATTGCAGCCTCTGGAGGCAACCATGAAAACTTTAAATCTGAAAACTCTGAACCTGAAAAATAAACTTGCTCAATTCGCCCTTATACTCACTATTACTGGCCTTTGTGCACCCTTCGCATCGGCCTATACGGTGTATCAGTTGAAGCAGGACTACTACGCAATCGTCTGCGCCGACGGCCAAATCTTCTCTTATTCCGGTGGTCCAGGTGGAATTGGCATCGTAGGGGAAGCGCTTTGTGAAGGGCACGGGGGGATTGCCGGAGGTAATGGCGGTGGCTTGAATGTCGCCGCAGCGCCAGCAGATGTCAGCACAGCCATGCAAAGCTGTGTAGAAGGGCGCGCCAAAAAAGTGAATGCCAACAGCATGGCTTGCCCGACTCGAATTCGTGTTAACCGTATTGAAATGCGCGCAACCAGTGATTTCCACAGTGGGCGAGCCACAGGCAAGCGCTAAAGAGAACCGGTTTTACACATGCCCTGCACCGTAGACGAGCCACTCCCTGAGGGTGGCTCGTCAATTTAACCCGCAATTCAACAAGCAGCATGTTTCTAGGGCAGGTAGCGTTTCAAGAGTCAATGAACCACATTCAACTGAAATTGATACCCTTTCACAGAAAATTATCGAAGTGCTTAAACAAGGTGACTGGCGCTTTTTATCCTCTTTTTAACCTTGTATACTTTTTACACCGATGTATACGCTGATGTTTATGAGTCTCAATAAATCTGCATTCGCCCCGCAAACGCGCTTTCCCTCTTTGGTAATACACGCGATCGCCGTCCTGCTCAGCACGGGATACAGTGTCTATCATCTGTTTTTTGGCGAGCTGTTTATTGGTGTGACCGCATCGTTATCAACGGTATTTTGCGCGTGTGCAACAATCAGTTTTCTTAGGGGTAAGCCCAGAGAAATTCATTATTATTTTTATTATGGCTTCCAGTTTCTTGCCCTCATAGCAACATGCTACCTCTTCGGTCTACGTGGTTTGATTTTGATTTACCCGATTACCGCCAGTTTATTCTATATGTTGTCTTATCGCGTCGCGTTCTGGATTGCGCTGTTATTTTTTATTTTCGCGCTGGGAAGTTCATATCAACATTTTGAAACGGACATGATTGTTCGTATTGGCGTTGCACTTTTCACCTCCATTATTATTGCAGCAGGTTTTTCCTATATCTCCTCCAAGCAGCAACGCCTGTTTGAACATGATGCGACCCACGATTATTTAACAGAAATACTCAATCGCCGAGGCTTGATTCTTCGCTTGTCTGAAGCACTTAAAAAGCTGTCAAGAAAACAGCAAGATCTTGCAGTGTTTTTTCTGGACCTTGATGGTTTTAAAAAAATAAACGACCAGTATGGACACGATGTCGGTGACAAACTGCTAACAGCCTTCGTTGCACGAATATCCAGTTCTCTTCGACAGAAAAAACAAGCTTCCGGGCCTTCTCTGTTCGCACGTATGTCTGGCGATGAATTTGTGCTAACCATTCCAAACGTGAATGAGGAGGAGGCAAAAACTATCGCTGAACGTCTAATTAGCGCGTGCAAGCACCCCTTTAATATTGATAAGGCCTTAATTGAAATTGGTGTGAGTATCGGAGTGACTTTCGCTTCACACGAAAATTATGACGTCGATGCTGTTCTCAAATGTTCCGACCTCGCAATGTATCAGGCCAAAAAATCCGGAAGCAATCGTTACTCTATTGCGCCGCAGGGCGGCAATACTAAAAGCTGAATTCCAGCGAAAAGATAAAACGCGTATCGCCTGGCTGCACCTCGTCCAACTGCTGACTCGCTTCCAACACGCTGGCAAATTCGAGGTAGGATCGCCAGGATTTATTTTGAAATCGTAAACCCAGCGCACTCGAAGACGCGTAACGACTTTCGGTGTTTTCACCCTCTCGCCAGGCACGCCCATAATCAAGAGTGGTGTAGAAACGAAAGGAATCTTGTGACCCAAACGCTCTCGATACCCAGGCAGCTCTCGCACTGGCTCCCTCATCACCGGAAATGGTAGACGGTTCCAGCGCACCAACAATGTTGGTACCGCCCACGCGGAAACGCTCTTCCAATGGCAAACTGTCGGCAGCTGCCTGGAGCGCGATTTCAAATTCAAGTTGCCCCTGGTGTCGCATCAAATACCGGTAATGATAATCCACTTCCAGAACGGCATAATCTTCTTGAGGAACAACGGCGTCCGAACCAAAATCATCAAAATTGTTCTCTCCGCGCGTTATTTTCAGCCAGGTTCTGTGCATTACTGTTTCATTCGAGCGATAAAACAGCGATGTAAGCAGAGAAATTTTTCTGATTTGTTCTTCACGTATCGACAGGCTTTCGACTTCTCTGCGGTAATCACTTTGGGCTAATGTAATCCCGGCTTTAAATAATAAATTCTGGCTTCTGGCAAGTTCCTGTCGAAAGCCAAGCCAAACGCGTTTACGCTCGTGAATGCGAGTGTAGTCAAAGGTGCCAACAACATCCTCAATGTCCACCGAACTGTTAGAATGACCCAAACGCCATTGACTGCGACGCCATGCCTGCCTGGCCTGAATACTTTGATATTGCAATTCGCCGGCATCTCTGGAACTTACAGCGCGCAAACGCAATTCAAGATTCGAAGGCCCAATACCGGAAATCGAAATTTTCCCATCGACCAGATTCCTGCCAATCCAGTCTGCCCCTTCATTATTCACACCCAGGCTCGCACTCCAACGTCGAGGTTGAAGCGTAATTTCAGCGTCAAAATAATGCGGCTGAGCGCTTCGTGAAACGAGCTCGCCTTCCACATATAAACCGGTATGAGTGCGTGTTTCAGCGACCCAGGAAATAAAAGCGACCGCACTAAGAGGTTGAATCGATTTCAGGAGCGTCAGGCGGGTTTTCAATAGTTCTACATCGTCAACATATTTCCGCCCCTGTAGTCGCACTCCCACAACTCTCGGCTCCTGGATTGAAACAGCGACAATACCGTTAAGACCCGGCTGTGAATTCAATTTAATTTGAGGGGGATAAAAACCGTCTCCTCGATATTGATTGCGAATATTGGCAATAATTTTGTCACGCGCTTTTTCATCGAGTGTGCGCCCTAAATAGTCGGCATAACTCGGAAGAAAGGTATCGGGAGAAAAGCCACTTCCGCGAATGACAACAGCCATAAGCCTGTCATCTGCATGGGCATTCGGCTGGCCACACACCACCGCAAAGCCAAACAAAAAGAGCGTGTAAGCCCACTTGCCCAAGTAGATCTCCTTACAATGAAAAAGCATAAATATCTTATGTAAATGTAGCTAATGTGCATGAACTGGCTATATATAAATCCGGTATAAAAATTACAACAATGCAACGATTTTTTTATTACCCCCCAATATTGACTGAATGAATTTTAACCATAGGTTATAGTTAAAAATGCGTTCCCGTTTTTGGGAGGTCGTGGTGTTGGCGTCAAAAAAATGGGGACTCAGATGTATCGATTGGTCAACTTTGCGTTGTTTCTTATAACCGTGCTCGCAGTGAATGCTGCGCAAGCCTCATCAGATGAATTAAAAATCGAGAGTGTGCGCGGCTCGCCGAAGATCTACACCCTCAACTCTTCCACACCATCTCATGAAAAAACAATCAAAGCCGGTGATACTTATCCACTGCCCGTCGACATAGAGACTGGCGCAGAAGAAGCCATCACACTGCTTGTTCATGGCAGTCGCGTTGAAGTCTTGCCGAATACCACGATGCACATCAAACGCCCACAGGGTTCCACCCAATCTGTTCTTCAGAAAACGGGAGCCGCCGTGTTCAAGGTTTCCAAACAAAAAAAGGGTCGCAATTTTGAAGTTGAAACGCCCTATCTTACCTCTGTAGTAAAAGGCACCTTGTTTAGCATTGTCCTGTCGGATGATCGCGCCGTGGTTTCACTTTTAGAGGGTGCACTACTCGTGCGCACCCTCGATGGCATCGAACGTTTTATGATGCCTGGCGATGTCATCGGTGCTGATGAGTCCGGATCTACCACTGCCGTTCTCGCTGGCGATGACAGCATTGTTGAGGAAAGCCAACAAAACGATACACCAGACAACTTTGACGATGCTCTGGCCATAGACGAGGGTGAAGCGGATGAACAGGGAACACCCGAATCGCTGATGCAGGAGGCGGCTGATGATATCAGGGAATTTGCGACGCCGATTCCTTCGGAAGAAATAGTGGATGATCCTATTGAGGACACAATAGAAGAGCCTACAGACGACCCCGTCGACAACCCAATGGATGATTCCATGGATGACCCTGTCGACACGCCAGAAGATGAAGCGGTTGATGATTCCATGGATGACCCTGTTGAAGATCCAGTTATCGATGAACCCGGCGATGACGCTATGGATGACCCAATAGACGACGCCATTGATGACATGGATTCTGACGAAGATGACTTCGACGAGGATGAGGACGAAGACGAGGATGACGATGATGACGAAGACGAGGATGAAGATGACGACGAAGATGAGGACAACGATGAAGATTAACCAGGGAAGATAATTCTTGCGGATGCTCGGGAACCTTTCCCGTTATTTTTTAAGCCCTTTTCTCTCTGTCATAACACTTCTACTGCTCGATTATTCGGGCATTTTGTCGAGCTGGAAGTATACGGCGGAAGATCTTCTTTTTTCTGCGTTCACTAAAGAAATCGACCCTGAGATTATTTTGGTCGAAATTGACGCGGCAAGCATACGCTCTCAAGGTCACTGGCCCTGGTCACGCCACACCCACGCCGCCATGATCGATTTCCTGCACGGTGCAGGTGCCAAACAAATATTTTTCGACATAGATTTCAGCCAGTCCTCCGGCGACCCTGAAGCCGACGCTGACCTCGCTCGCGCCATAAATGCGGCTGAATCCACTCGCATAGTCCTTCCCGCGTTTTGGCAAACCCTATCGCTCGGCGCGACAAATACTTACGTGCTGACTGAGCCTTTACCCTTGTTTGATGCTTTGAGCGGGACGGTGAATGTCAATATCGCCAGCGATGGACTCGTCAGAGAGATCGTCCATTTGGACAGCTCACCACGAGGTACCCGACCTTCTGCAACAGCAGTATTGGCACAAACCAAAGGCCTGGAGGCCGACACCGCGTATCCAATTGATTTTGCAATTTCACCCGCACAGTTACCAAGAGTCTCCTACCAGAATATTCTCAGCGGGGAAATACCAGCCGATCGCTTCACAGGAAAAACAGTTTTTCTGGGTTCAACCGCCCTTGAACTCGGAGATTTTCTGCCCGTCCCCGTGCACGGATTTGTGCCCGGTGTTGTTCTGCAAGCGCTCAGCTATCAAACCTTAATGCACGGACAAATTCGAGCAGCACCTGCCTGGGCCAGCTGGTTAGCGGCAGTGATTGTTCTCGCGTTGTGGACCACCGTGCGACATTTTTCGTGGAAGCAGTATCTCGGTGTCATCACCGGCGCATCTGTACTTTGTTTTGCTCTCACCGCCCTTTTTTACCTGCAATGGCATTTTATACTGAGCCTGGTTCCTGGTTTCACACTCGCTCTACTACTGGGGGCTTTCGAACAATTACAGCGCTTTGACCGTCAAACACTTGAACTCTTACGAGAGCGTCTGCGTCGAAACCGCCAAGCCGCACTGATACAGGTTTTATTTGGCGCAAATACAGATAGCATCATAGTTGTTGATGAACATGGAAAGGTCCGCTCCGCCAACCAAAAAGCACAAGAATTGCTACAAATCAGTGGCAATACCGAGGGCAAAGCACTCACTGAGGTCTTGCCACTGGAAGACGATCTGCACGAAGTGGCTGAGCAAAGTGCGAAAGGAAAACGACCCGAAATAAATATCGCTACACAATCTGGCGAACTCACATTGGAAGTCTCGGTTACACGTTCGGTGGTTGCCGATGGCAGCTTCTTTACTTTAATTGCGCGCGATATCACGCGCTCAAAACACCTTCGGGATGAACTCGAATACCGGGCAAACCACGACGTGCTCACTGGCTTATTAAATCGTTCTGCTTTAAACGACGTTCTCGCCAACATTCAAAGCGGAAAACGCAGCGCACTGCTGGTGATGGACCTCGACAGATTCAAGCAACTCAATGACTCGCTCGGGCACTCGGAGGGTGACAATGTGCTGGTCACGTTGGCGCAACGATTCAGAGAATTTATACAAGGCAAAAATTTATTGATGGTGCGACTGGGCGGTGATGAATTTGCACTTTACATCGATCACTTTAAGGATATTCAGGAGTTAAAAGATCTCGGTTTATCGTTAATTCAATGTGTGACAACGCCTTTTCATGTCGCAGGCATGTCGATAGATCTCGATGCAAGTATTGGTATCGCAATTTATCCTGACCACGCAAAGGACGGCCCATCACTATTGCGACAAGCAGATATCGCCATGTACGCAGCCAAGAGCGCGCGCAATCAAATCGAGGTTTATGATGATTCAAAAAATCATGATGGTTTAAGAAGTATGCGTATTGCAACAGCCTTGCGCCGCGCGATACAAAACAACACTCTGGAATTGTATTATCAACCTAAAACCTATTTAACCAATGGGCATCTTTGCGGCGCAGAAGCACTGCTGCGCTGGAGTGATAATGAACTTGGGGTTATATCACCCGGTGAATTTGTTCCACTTGCGGAAAACACCGGGCTTATAGGCCCTCTTACACTTTGGACGGTTAATCAGGCCTTACAAGACCTTGCGGATTGGCGCAAACGTGGATACGACATTCATGTAGCGATTAACCTTTCGGCTCGCCACCTCTCGGATTCTGAATTTCAGGATCAACTGACCAAAATATTGACCCGCTCCAATTTGCCCTTGGGTACACTCGAACTTGAAATTACCGAAACCGAATTAATGGCAGACCTTGAAAGCGGCAAAGCCTTTTCCAGCCGCATGCACTCGTTGGGTATCAGCATGGCGATTGACGATTACGGCACGGGGTTTTCGTCTTTGTCCTATTTAAAAAGCCTGAATCTACAAACCTTGAAAATCGACCGTTACTTCGTCGATGGTATCGACAAGGACCTGGATAACCGGCATATCGTCAGCGCAACAATTACAATGGCTCACAATCTTGGAATGAAAGTGGTTGCCGAGGGCATTGAAACGCCGGAAGAACAACAAGTTCTCACGTCCCTGGATTGTGATATCGCCCAAGGCTTCCTGATCTGTAAACCCATCCCCAGAGATGACTTTATTCATTTCGTTTCGACTCTCGAAGAAAACAAAACCCGGTCTATGGGTTAGCTCTGCGCAATTCCCTGAAAATATTTGCAGCCGCGAATGCCGCCTGAAGTTACTCACCAATCCTTTACGGGATGAACAGCAAGTAAATAGATTTATTTTCGTCGAACAAGAAAGAGGGAGTTTTAAAGAAAGTGGTGCCCAGGAGAGGACTTGAACCTCCACGGCCGTAAGGCCACCAGCACCTGAAGCTGGCGTGTCTACCAATTTCACCACCTGGGCAGGGACTTGTGCCGATCAGCACAAGAAGGCCGCGAACTATAGGGAGCTGCGACAATTTTGTCAATGTGTCAGCTACCCGATGGTGGTGGGCTCTTATCCTGAGGGACATCGCCGCGCGCGAAGCGCTTGGCCGCCCGGCGGAGAAAGGCCATTTGATCCTCAAAATGCTTGCAGCTCTTGCACATCAAATTATGAAACCGAAGGAACGCGCGCTCATGCCACTTCAAGGGGCGCTCCTGGGCTTCCGACATCAATCGGGTGGCTTCACGGCAACTCAACATGTTCACCTCCCTTGAACCAACGGTCCTCGAGGCACTCTCGCAAGCGGATGCGTGCACGGTGGAGCTGGACATGCAAGTTGCCCGTGGTCAAAGCCAGTTGCTCGCAGATTTCATCACTGCTCAAGCCGACAAATTCGCGCATCATAAAGACCCTTGCCTGGGTTTCAGGCAGTGCATGCATGCAGGTTTCGAAGATCACCCAAAACTGATCATTATCAAAAGCCTGTTCAGGGTCACCCCAGGATTGCGGGTGCTCATCGTTTTTCCAATGGCCTCGTTGGGTGAAAACGTCGGGAACGCTGTCGTCCTGTTCGTCCCCCATCATATTGCTATCTTCGAGATTGCGTGCTTTTTTGCGAAGGGCATCGGCGATCTTGTTTTTAAGAATGGCAAACACCCAGGTTTTGTAGGCAGCCTTGCCCTGGAATTTGGCGGCATTGCGGGTGGCACCCAGCAAGGCTTCTTGCACCACGTCTTCCGCCAAATCTTCATTACTTAGCTGCAAGCAGGCAAATCTAAACATTTGCTGGCGCAGGCTCTGATCCACTTCTATGAGCATTGGTCGTTCTCTTTCTTGCATTCTTACAATCTTATTGGAATCCCGCGTTACTATTTATTACCAAGTGACGTTATTCCCAGGTGACGTTATTCCCAAGTGTCTTTATTGCCAGGTGACATTACCAATCGGAATGGCTTCGCCTTCATTTTTAAGCTGAACGGTAGTGGTTTGACGCTGCTCATTTGGCATGCCGTAATGTGTATAGATATCGAGCGTCAAACTCAGGGGGCCGAAAAGCTCGACACTGTCATTTGAATATAAATTTACTTTGATTTCATAGTCGCCCTCAAGCGCAAAACGGCTGAGATATTCCTCGGGGCCAAAACCGTCCACAATATCAAAAGGCAAATAGCCGCCAGCAAGGCTATTGCGCTGGCGGTAATACACTTCCTGCCCGCTCGGTTCAACAACCCACAAATCCACATCGGCCACGCGAGAATTCCAGGTAATCACGATGCGCAATTCCAAAGGGAAATGCTGTAATAAATCCGATTGCCATTCCGGGAGCGCAAGCGCTTCTGTTTTCAGGCCGGCAAGCAGGTGATTCAGCTCCATTAGCGCAACGACACGCAGCGGGTCTTCCAGCGCCCAAGGGCCCAGTATAGCCTTAAAGTAGTAGTCGATGGCTTTTTGATAGTGTGCCAGTTCAGCACTTTGTTGCGCTTTTTTATCCCACACATTTGCCAAGTCACGAAAAGATGCGGGCTCCCAGGCATTTAATTCTTTCACATGCTCCAACACCGAAATGGCTTCATCTAGCGCCTCGAACTGGATCAGGTTGTAGGCAACCATGCGTTCCAGGCCGACATTCTCAGGAAAAGCTTCGAGTACGTTGGACAAGATGCGTAAGGCCAGTTCACGCTCCCCTTGTTGCTCAAAGAAGTGGGCCACATCCATAAAATACGTCGCTTGTTTTGCGTATTGTTGTTTTTGTTCGAGATACAATTGATAGCGGCTTTTTTTACCTTTTGGATCGCCGGCTTTTAGAACGTCGAGGTAGGGCTTGTCGGGAGACCAGGGGAGCAAGGTTGTCGTGGCCTGTGGCCCCGCAATCGAGGCTCGTATTCCGGAGACACTCACCTCCTCCGCCACGGCGCCAATATCGTGTGCAACAATCGTATCCGGCGATGCGGGGGCCGACGATTCCTGAACACCTTGCGCTTGCTCTTTAGATTTTTGTTGCACTTCATTCAATGTGTTTTTAATTTCTTCAAGGTTCTTTCTCGTGGAATTCTCCCACCACTGACGCCGCTCGCCCCAGGCATTTTCTAAAAATGCAACGATGGCGGCTTGCTCAGGAGGCCCCTCTTCTTCATCCAAAAAAACCTTACGCAGCGCTGAATATTTTTCAGCGCCTTTAAAATTTGGCGGCGGCTGAATGCCGTATTGTACGTAATCATCCAATTCTTCGAGGACCAGCAGTGACGTATAAGGCGTTACAAGGCTGTATTCCATACCTAATTTTTGAATTTCCGCTTCATTTTTTTTGAGTTCGCCGCTCAGGGCATTCAAGCGCAGGCGCAACCAATCAAAGCGAGCAATTTCTCCTTGTGCGCGCTGCTCAAAAGGGACAACAGACAACATAACCCCATTCACTGAAAAAGCCAGCGTCCCCTCGGCCATATCGCTCAAATTTTCTGGTAAGCGCGCGGCAACGGTCACCGTAATTGTGTTACCCGCCTCATACCAAAGTACTGTATCCACTTCTTTGGACTCGCCATTTACTCGCATTTCCAGATCTGGAATACGCGTGGCAATTAAACGGGCAATGCGAGACGAGCCGGTTTCCTGAGCGTTAAAATACATACCCCCACTTATACGCGCACTTTGATATAACCAGGGCAGGTTTTTAGTTTGCGCAAAACTCACGGTGTAAAGGGGTGCGTCTATATTCATTGCATCCAATGAACCCATCGTGGAAATGCCATCGCTCAAAAGCAATGCGTAATCCGGGTTGTATGTTTTTACACGTTCCGCGGGCAAATCGAAGCGCGTGGCGCCGTCGTAGTCAACATTTTCAAGCAGGTCGATCAAGCCACTGTCTTTGCCATTTAGCAGGGTAAGCTCTTCTTCCTGTAACACGGTGTGCGCGAAAATAACCAATTGCACTTCCAGCTCAGCGACTTTCTGTTTTTTTATTTTGCTTATCCAGCTTTTAACAACACTCAGTTTTTGTTTGTGGTCATCTTTCGCTGAGGCTGACGCATCCCACAAAATACTGACGCGTTCAGGAGCGTCAAGGTTTTGTAGCATCGCGTCTTCGATATCCAGCTTCGCATAGGTATAGCGATAGCCATCCGCAGAGCGGGAAATCATCGCGGTCGATCCTTTCGCGGGAACAAAGCGTACCTCGAGGTCATCAAGCCCTTGAATCCTGTCGCGGTCAGCCAGTAAGGCTTCTGCGTAATAGAATCGTTGCCCGGTATTTGCCTCGTCCCAATCCCGGCGCGAAAAGGGTGATTTTTTTACCGTGGGCGGGAAACGCATACCATCGGCACTCATGGTGAGTGAATACGCGGCTTGACTGTCGTAGTCGCTGTAGGGGAAGCGATAGGTTAGTGCGCCTGTGAGCCCACGGTCGAGGCTGTGAGAATAGCTCACACGAATTTTTCGGCGCCCCTTTTCCGGTACCGGATAAATTTCTGTACTGAATTGATTCCCTCGGGTGATTTCCGCCAACCCAGGATCGACCTTGCGATCTTCAATGGCCTCAAACGTTTCCCGTGCTTTCTCTTTTGGCACAGCAACGCCGGGAATCATTTGCTCACCAATATCGAGAGCGTAACCGACAACGAGGGCATCATCGGGTAACGGAATATTTATTTTTGCTTCCAGCTCTTCATCAAAATTATTTTTTATGGTGTAAAAGGCGTGCGTGATAACACGGTCGCCAAAGATCTCGACATTTAAGTCGAGTGCCTCAATGTCTAGCAGGCGTGATTCCGGATCTTGTGCAATCGCGGGATAGCTTCGTAAATTTCGCTCCCGGGTAAAATACTGTGGGCTCCCACCCCCAGTACTCAGTGCCAGGCTGCCCCCCTGGAAATCAATATCAAAACTTTCTTCGTCGTATTCCTCACCGATGTACAGTTTGGTTTCCTCGAGCCGATATTGCTTAACATAAGTGACAAGCTTATGCTCCTCCTCTCCCCCTTCGACAAACACCCTGTTGCCCGCTTCAAACTGCAGAAAATGTATGCCACTTACAGATGCATCACTCAATATGCGCCAGCGGCCATGTAATTTCGCTTCATCTGCAGCTCGCGTGTCTGCGATAAGGGCAAAAAACCCTGCGAGCAGGCAAAGTGGTACAAGGATTGTGCGTGGAATGTCTTTTTTTATAAGCAATAAACTCATTCTGATTGTCCCAATGGTGAGCAAGCTCCCGCTATTATAAGGTGGCCCAGGAGGTCACATAAGTGGACACAGCACACTTTGCCACTTATGCTTTTTTGATAGACAGACTTACGGTTGTGAAATACGGCTTATCGGTTGAAAGAATCCGGGATCTCTAGCGACCAAGTGTTAATACAAGACCAGGTTCTATTTACAAACACGAAGATTCAAGGCACAGAGTTTCATGAAAAAAATACCTGACATCAAAGAAAATGACGTAACCCCGGAAGCGGTATACAAGCAACGTCGGCAACTTCTTGCAGGCATGGGCTTTGGGCTGGCGGGAGCAAGCCTGCCGCTGAGTGGTCACGCCGGGGTTTTCGATGGCCTTTTCGGTAAAGACGAAACAGCCAGTACGCAAGCTCCACGAAAGCCGCTAGAGTACAAACAAGACAAGAGCAGGCATGGATTAAGCCTGACGCCGGAAAACAAGGTACTCAGCCACAATAACTTTTACGAATTCGGCACGGCTAAAACAGACCCTCAGCAAAATGCCCAGGGCCTAAAATTGGAGCCCTGGACAGTTGAGGTGGGAGGCGAGGTTAACAAACCCGGGACTGTCGACGTATCGGAGCTGCTGCAATCCGCCACACTCGTTGAGCGTATTTACCGCATGCGCTGTGTCGAGGCCTGGTCCATGGTTATTCCCTGGGTTGGGATTGAGTTAGGTGCCTTTCTCAAGCAGTTTGAACCCACCAGTAAAGCCAAATATGTCGCCTTTCAAACCCTCTATGACCCGGAGCAAATGCCCGGTCAGCGTTCACGCTTTGTCGGCGGCGGCATCAATTACCCTTATGTTGAGGGCTTGCGGATTGATGAAGCCATGCACCCTTTAAGCCTTCTCGCCGTTGGTTTGTATGGAAAAACGCTGGCACCACAGAATGGTGCCCCCCTGCGCCTCGTTGTCCCCTGGAAATATGGATTCAAAGGCATCAAGTCCATCGTCAAAATCAGTCTGGTAGAAAAACAACCGCCTGCGACCTGGAACCTGCTCGCACCGCAGGAATACGGGTTTTATGCGAACGTTAATCCTGCTGTTGACCATCCGCGCTGGTCTCAAGCGAGCGAACGCATCATCGACAATAGCAGTGTGTTTGAAGCAAAACGCAAGGCCACGCTTCCCTTTAATGGTTATGCCGACCAAGTGGCCGAACTCTACAGCGGAATGGATTTGAAAAAATATTATTAAATACACTCATGCCTAAGCGACTATTTTTCCTGTTGCACATTCTCGTGCATGTAATACCAGCATTTTTTATATTCTTGCTCTACCAGGCAGCAATAAATGGCAAGCTCGGCGGAGAACCCGTTGAAGCGATCATCCACTTTCTGGGTATCGGTGCACTGCGACTTTTACTCCTCACTCTGGTGATCAGTCCGCTCGCCAGACTTCGCGGTTTTGGCCCCTTAAACCGGTTACGTCGCCCCCTGGGTTTGTGGTGTTTCACTTGGGCCGCATTGCATTTCATCGCCTGGCTCTGGCTTGATCTGGCGCTTGACTGGGCATTAATCGGCGGGGAACTGGTTAAGCGAACCTACATCGTTGTAGGCTTTTTGTGTTTAATTATTTTATTTGCCCTGGCACTGACCTCACTGCCCGCATTGATGCGACGCTTGGGCAAAAAATGGAAGCGCTTACACGCATGGATTTATCCGGCAAGTTTATTGGCTTGCCTGCATTTTTGGTGGTCTTTGAAAAGTGGGTGGATAGAACCGGCGATTTATTTAGCCCTGTTCTGTTTTCTGCTTGCCTTGCGCAAGAAAAAACTCGCTAACGCTTTGCCCTGGTAGCACCCGACCTAATCAATCTTACTCGACTTCACACCTGCTCACTCGACTAGACACCTGTTTACTCCATTAGACACCTGGAGACATCTAACGAACATACCGGTCTGCCAAAAAAAGAAACGCATCCTTGCGTATAAACGACCGTATAGGAGGCAATGAGTTTATCCTTGGTCACCCATCGCCGGTCAGGGCAGCAGCTAAATTCGTTGTCTTCGCGTTGTTGTTAAACGGTTGATATAGTTCGCTACTAGTTATTACTAGGAACGGCAATTTTTTCCAGTTCGTCTTCGAATTCCATCGTTCTTCCTCTCTTTTACTTGGGGAGCTATTTACTTAAAAGCCTTTACTCAAAATAAGGTGTTCTAAATACCTTGCTCAAAGTAAAAGCCCCGATTACTTTCGCAACCGGGGCTCATTTTCCTCCGGTTGCCTACAGCCATCCGGAAGGGATAACTGCAACTTAGTTCGTGATACCTACGACTTTGCCCAAACAGACGCCAATCAGGTTAATGCCATTTAAGCAAAGCATCGCTGAACCGTAGATGAATGTGGGTTGGGCCATATTTACACCTCTACCTTGTAGTTAAGTTTTGCCTCATCACCACAGAGGCCTCGAAATCCCCAGCAGTAAGCGGGCTGTTCTTTCAAAATAATTTCCAGATCGACAGAACGAATTCCTGCTTTTTCCTCGACCTGCTTAAACAAGTTCCGAATCAGGCTCTTTAACGTTTCCTTTTGTCGCCCTTCCATCAAATTCACTTCTATCAGAGTGTACGCTTCGCTGCGCCCTTCGGGATAAAACAAGTCACCCTCTTCCATTAACACGAAACGATGCGAACGCTTATTTAATGGAAAGCTCAAGCTCTCGTGCATACACTGGTTAATAACATTCGAGAGCAAAGCGCGCTTTTCCTGTAACTGACTTCTTAATCCGTAAATAACAATCATACTTCTCTAAATTTTTTCATTCGCATTTTCAATTTTTCACCCGCATTTCTTTCTTGCCGGGCCTGCTTGCTTTTAAGCTTGGCCAATACAGAAGCTTTTTTCAAGCCCTTTAATTGCCCCTTGTTTTTCCAGTTTTTATTTTGGTTATAAGAGAAATTTTTATTACAGGTGCGAGCAGGCCTTGCAATCAATTCAGCAAAATTCAATTCGGCCTTTAGCGGAGCCATTTCCAACTTCAAAGGAAATACTCTTGTGATTACTTCTTACCTGCATCTTTATAAAAAATTAATCTTAATTTATCTCCAAATATATAATCTCTAATATGCAATTACTTTCGCCTAAAACGAAAAAACCCGGAAGACTTTTGCCTTCCGGGTTTCTATTCGCTTGTCTGGAAGGCTTTTTCTTACCTGCCAGACTAAATTTCTTTCTAATCTACCAGGTCAATTTGCGCAATGTCACCATAATGGTCTTATACACTGGACGCCATACAATGACTACGCCGAAGGACGCACACACCAAGGCCGCCGCCGTGCCGTGCACGTTGCCGATGGTCTTGCTTTGTGTATTTAGCGTCAACATTGTGATTTCGCTTCCAAATTTGATTCCAATGTCGGGGATTCTAACCTGATACTTTTGGATTTAAAACCCTGAATTTGTGAAAATCTGTTTAAACTATAGTATAGGTGTCGAGTTTTTCACATTTATCGTTTTTTCATTCAATAAGCAAGGTAGTCGCAAGATCGCTAATCACAAGGTAGCGCTTGGTGAAAACACATAAATACGTCCCTGTAGTTCCGTCGCCTCATCCCTGATGCGACGGTTTCACCAAGCGCTACCTTGCACTTAGCGATCGAAGAAGTTCATATTCTTTTCAACCAATTGCATGTAGAACAAAGAAAAGAACGTGACATAACCTACTCAAAGACCATAAGCCAATTTAGATCTGAAAAGAAGAATGGGTAGAATGATCGTCAAGTGCAAGGTGGTGGCTGGCGAAACCCTCACTTCAGGGATGAAGTGAGGGAACTACAGGGAGGTATTTATGTGTTTTCGCCAGCCACCACCTTGTGATTGACGATCTCGCGAACCCCTCTCTTAGAGGTTGATACGCAATAGTATTAGTATAGTAATACGGGTATTGCTTCTGACTCACAATAATCGGATTGCGTATCGCAAATCTGCATTACGAAGTATAGCGTCTCAGGAATATCGTAAACCATATCGGCGACATCCAGAGGGTCGAAAGTCGAATTAATATCTTCATACGCAGGGTAAGCCACATCACACATTAAAGTAAAATCAGGATTGTACTGACAATATTGATACCCATCCGCGTTACAACTTAAACCCAAGCCACAAAGCTCTGCATCAATTAACCGGCTGCCCTGCACATCGGGAATATCGTTAATACGGTATTCGACAATGTAGTCTCGCACAGCATCCACACTCCAATAAACTTCAAAAATTCCCTCATCGATATAAGGGTCCAGCTCAGGAATGTAATCAACATAGTTACCAGAATCGATACCCAGGCTATCGACCATCTCAAAACCCAGGAACCATGGATAAAAATCCGATTCAACCGGCGCGGGTTCAGGTTCGTGGTGGTGTGTGTCTTCGACGTAGGCCTGCGCGCGGATTCCGCCTCGACAACCGGCAGCGAATATGACGGCGATTAGAATGACAAAAATTACGATGCCTCTGCCCATTTGCCCTCTCCTCAAACTTTTCATTTAACGAGCTTTTATTTTGGCCCGAATAAACTGAACTAAAACTGAAGGCAGGAAAATTTCGGTTTAAAAGGTGGGATTTGCATTTGACTCTGAACTGAAACTGAATATACGGGCAATTCTATGTCAAGGCGCAGGGGAATACAGCTTCACGCCGATCCGGTGTGAAGCTGTAGCGGGACGCTTATTTCGTGGTGAGATCCTTGTAAAGAGTACGTGTCATACGCTCTGTGGTAATGAAACCCCAATTCCATTTGTCGTGATAGGCTTTCAAGGGGTTAAGCTCGACGATTTCATCTTCGCTTTTACCTTCGTCAACCAGTTTCTTTACCAGAGCCTGTATCTCTTCCAGCATGGTGTACGACGCCTTCAGATCTTCTCGTGTCCCAATCGGGCCGTGTCCAGGAATAACGATAGTTTGCGCATCTGTGTGCTCATACAAGTTTTTTTGCGCTGCGATATAGCCGTTTACAGTGCCTCCGTTATCGAGATCGACGTAGGGGAATAAGCCGTTAAATAGAACATCGCCGGTGTGCAAGACATTCAAGTCCTTAAAATATATCACGGCATCGCCATCGGTATGGGCATGCGCGACGTGACGAACCTGAATTTCGCCTGCATTCAAGTGAAAATTAATTTCACTGTCAAATGTGATGACGGGCAGTGCACTTGCAGGCGTTGGCTTATCATCAATTTTCATGGTTTTTAAGCGCTCGCGTAAATTTTTATGCGCGACAATATGTGTGCTGCCCTTACCAAATGCGGCGTTGTTACCGGTATGATCGCCATGAACGTGTGTATTAATCAGAAAATCCACTGGTTTACCGGCGATGTCTGCAATGGCTTTTTTTAGTTTATCGAGAAAGGGTGGCATGCTGTCATCAATCATCACAACACCATCTTCACCGACGGATATCGCAATATTGCCTCCGGTGAACCCACCCTCACCTTGCAAGACGTACAAGCCATCGGCAATTTTTTTACTGACGAAATGTGCTTCTTGCGCCGTAGCCCAATGACACAGCGATAAACCTAGAGTCAACATCGCTGTTGTGACGAGTTTGAATTGTAATTTTCGGTTTGGCATAAATCTGACTCCCTGGGTTTTAAACTGTTTAAGAGAATTACGAGCCTACACGGCCGCCACCTGTTTTTCTTACGGCGACCACTGCAGGTCTCGGGGGTAAACTTTCATCAAAATCCGGCCAGCGGGTACTGGGTTTTTCGAAACGGCTACCCGATGCGGGATGTTGCACTGCGCAGAAAAAACTTTCGTTGTCTGGTGTAAAACACGGACCGCACATTTCAGCCCCTATCGGTGTTCGTATAAAACGCTTGCTGAGTGCGCGCCCCGGACCTTCCACCCCGGCCGCCCAAACACCGTCGGCAATTCCATGCCGTGTGGCACCATCTGTCGCTATCCAGATATTACCGAGCTTATCAAAGGTGCAGTTATCAGGGCAGGAAAACCAGCCATTTTCGCTGGTCCCTTCGTGATAGTTTGTTGTGGCATCATCCAACTTGCCAGCAATCAAAAACAGCTCCCAACGAAAAAACTCGGCGGTGTGATCATTGCTCTCGGGCCAAAATTCAATAATCTGGCCATCCTTATTCAGTGCTCGCGGATTTGCCGCATCGATTCTTTCTTCTTTGCGTGCATCGTTATTCGTCAACATTGCAAATATATGGCCATTGTGCGGGTTCACGTCGACATCTTCAGGTCTATCCATGGGCGTCGCTCCCAGCAAATCTGCGGCAATGCGAGCATCCAGTACCACATCGGCCTGGCCGGAAAAACCATTTTCGGGTGTTAATGGGCCTTCGCCATATTGCAAGGGCAACCACTGCAAGCGACCGTCAGGATGAAATTTCGCAGCAAACAAGTCACCTTCATCGAGTAAGGTCAAATTGGCTTCTCGATCACCCTCTTTGTAAAGATTTTTGCTCAGAAACTTATAAATAAATTGAAATTTTTCATCATCCCCCATATAGACTGCGACACGGCCATCATGGTTGATATAAATATTCGCACCTTCATGCTTGAAGCGTCCAAGAGCTGTGCGTTTTTGCGGTTTACTGGTTGGATCAAAGGGGTCAACTTCAACGATCCAGCCAACGTGCAAGAGTTCTCTCGGATTCTGTTGTAGATCCCAACGCGAAAAATGTTCCCCCCAATTTTTATCACCCGTATCCACGTCGAAGCTTTCAAAATTTTTTGTTTCTATTCCATCGGGCGCTTTACCATAGAAAAAGTTGTCCACATTTTCTTCTCCAGTCAGCACTGTTCCCCACGGGGTAAGCCCGCCAGCACAATTGCCGTAGGTACCGAGGGTATGAACACCGTCACTGGAAATTTGAGTAAGCATACGGTTATGGCCTGCTGCCGGGCCGCTAAACTGCATTTCTGTCCAAGGGGTGATTCGCCGGTTATATTTAGAATCCAACACTGGCGACCAGGGGCCGGATGCATGTTGCTGAATTTCAATAACGCTTAAACCATGGGCGGCAATATCAATTTTGCATTGCGCCAAATCAAGCTGGTTTCCCGCAGGCGAACCAGGAAACATGAGTCGCGGTTCGGTCGCCTCGTGATTGACCACCAGCAAGCCACGTTTGTCAGTGCCTTTTGCTTCCAGCTCAATAAAACCAACATAGTCATTGTTGTAACCAAACTGTCGCAATTGTGCGGCTTCGCTTTGTTTCCAGGGGTTAAAGGCCGGGGCATCATCAAAAAGCGGGTCGCCCCAGGCCACAACTGATTGCCACTCGTATCCCTCTGCAACAGCGAAGTCTTCATCCAGGCCATGAGGCAATTCCTTGAAGGTTAATGTTGACGCGACCGGCTCCTCGCGACCAACACTGCTGTCGATTTTATCTATTTTCGGCTCTCCGGCTTGCTGTGCACGGCCTTTGCCAGCACGTTTGTCACTGCACGCCGGGAGCACGGCGGCCATGCCACTCGCGATTCCGGCAGCCAACAGGCTACGCCGTTTGAGGCGTTTCGCGAGAATGCTTTGAAAATGTGCTGTGTCCTTCATAGTGCTCCCCATGTGGTGAGCAGCAAGAATACCAAATAGCGAATGGATTTATATTCTTAAATCCATTTCCTTGGCATCACCCAGCGCTTGCAGCACGTTGTTATAGGTGTGCCTGTCGCCATCAGCCATATCGAGGATGCGAGCTTCCATATATACGCCGCGGTTTGAAGACAGGATCATGCAATAGATCACTTTGAGCTTGGCGCGTAAACGCGTTTCCTTGCCCCTGAAGGTGATAAAGAATTCGATATTGAGGAACTTACCTTTGGAAACGGCCTGCTCCATCTCAAAGCCGAGGCCCTCGGAGGACGCCGTTTTTACGACTGCGTTAAAGAGGCTGCGATCAGCCAACATGGTGCGCCCCTGCCAATACACCATGAACTTGGGGCCGCGAAGGCGTTCATCTTTTCTATCGCTATTTGCAAACACAGGAGCTGCCTCAAACTTGTCTTCCTTTAGTTTAGTCAGCAGCCGCGAGAACGCGAATTACGATCAGATGACGCCCATCACATTATTTCTTTTCGTTGCAGAGACCTTACTGTGGACAATCAGCCGCAGATTCTGACGACAACAAAAAGCGAACATTGGCAACCGCAAGTTCACCACTTCCCGCTGCGCGGAGTGAGAAGGGCAAACTCATATTGTCAAAGCTGTCCCCTTCTTGTGCAAAACACGCCAGTTTTACCTGAAGGTTTTGCCAACCTTTATCGGCAATACTCGCAAGATATTGGCTGATATTGACTTTACGTTCGCAGGCGAAACCGCAATTCATAACCAACTCAAGTTGTGCACCCTGCGCTTTGACATTTTGGATATCAAAACTGAGCACACCATCAGCACTCGCAATGTGCGACAGGTTAAGCGCCTGGCCTTCTTCGATTGTGAGTGAAGCTTGCGGGCTGTTGATAAAACTGAAAAGTACGGCGTCTTCCTGTAAATCTTTATCAAGCGTTTGGATTTTTACATCACCATCGTTCAATTCCGCAAAGCTGCCGCTCAGGAAACGACGCTCCGAAGAAGAACGAATAAAGATTCTCCAGGGTTCAAGGGGTTTACCTACAAAAAAGTCGATATCACCATCCAGTGCTGACGCAACACCAGGCACATCTTCTTCGAGTTTGCCCGGGCCCTCTTCACCACTCGCATAATCGAGGCCATAGCCATAAGCGAACAAGGGGTCATAATTTTCGTGGTGAGGGTTTAACTTATTTTGAGTCGGCAACTTCGGCCAGGAGAAAGAAAGACGGCCTTTAAAGTCATGGTCGACGCTGCCATCCGCTGCCGTAAGCAAGACATCGGCGATGCCATCGCCTTCACTGCCGGGCAACCAGGCCGCAACAAACGCTTTGGATGCATTCATTTCCGGATTCACCCAAAGCGGCCGACCGGAAAGAAAAACAGACACAACTGGAACGCCATCAGCTTCAAGTTTTTTCAACAAGGCAAGGCTGGTTTTGTTGCCAGGTTGAAACTCCACAGAGTTCACGTCACCAATGCCTTCAGCGTAGGGATTTTCACCGAAGACAACGACTGCAACATCCGGCTTACTTGTGTAGTGCCCCTCGACTGACAGCGTTGCACGTCCACCCGCAGCTTTGGCTTTCTTTTCAATAGCGGAAAATATAGACGTCGCTCCAGGGAAATTTTCATTGCCTTTCGTCAAGCCCTGCCAATTAATCGTCCAACCACCACTCTGCTTGCCAATATCATCTGCACCATCACCCGCCACCAAAATATTTAATTTCGGTGAAAGCGGCAAAATATTGTCTTCATTTTTCAATAAAACCAGACTTTCTCTCACTGCCTGCCGAGCAATAGCACGATGTCCATCATTGCCAATAAAATCCTTGGCATGACCATAAAAGCGTTCGGAAGGTTTTGGTGCTTCAAACAAACCCAACATGACTTTCACTCGTAGAATGCGCTTTACTGCATCATTCAAACGTCCAATACCATAGGCGCCTGTTTCATATTGTTGGAGCAAACTGTGATAAAGGGCTTCCCAATCATTGGGCACCATATACATATCAAGCCCGGCAGCCAGTGCGTCGGGGCACGACGCATTAGTACAACCAGGAATCTGGCCATGACCGTTCCAGTCACCCACAATAAAACCGTCGAAACCTAACTTGCCTTTCAATACGTCGGTTAAGAGATATTCACTGCCGTGAACTTTTTTGCCATTCCAGGAATTAAAACTGGCCATTACCGATTGCGCACCGGCTTCAAGGCCAGAAAAATATCCTGCACCGTGAATTGACGATAGTTCTGCTTCGGAAATTGCGGCATTGCCCTGATCATCACCATCCACTGTTCCGCCGTCACCAATAAAATGTTTTACGGTAGACAAAACATGTTTCTCATCGAGAAAATCATCAGCGCCCGGCTTACCTTGCATGCCTTCAACCATCACGCCGGCATAGGCGTTCACAATTTCCGGTTTTTCTGAGTAACTTTCGTAGGTTCGTCCCCAACGATCATTTTGTGCAACCGCAACAGTGGGTGCGAAGACCCATTCAATTCCAGTAGCACGCACCTCGCGCGCGGTCGCTTGTCCAATTTGACGAATCAATTCGGGATTATTCGCCGCGCCCAGGCCGATATTGTGTGGGAAAACAGTCGCGCCTGTAAGGTTGCCATGACCGTGAACGGCATCTGTACCCCAAATTATTGGAATCGCAATCTTGCCATCCGAAGCATCCATGGAAGCCTCGTAAAAAGCATCGGCCATACGCAACCAATCTTCCTGCTTGGCATTGGTAATACGGTACGGCATCGAACCGCCACCATTTAGAATCGAACCGATGTGGTACTTTTTGGCTTGCTCAGGTGTAATGGATTGAATTTCCGCCTGAATGATCTGTCCGATTTTTTCTTCCAGCGACATCTGCAAGAAAATTTCGTCAACACGCGCATTGAGTTCGGGAGTATCGAGATGCGGAACAGAGGGTCGCGGCCAGACTTCTACGGCCTGCTCATTTTTTTGTGCAGTCGACGGCACATTCGAATCGGACGATTCCTTGCTGCACGCAAGTATCAGTGAAGAAGCGAGAATTACCGTCGTAAGGCCACACGTTTTTTTAAACATTTTTATTCGATCCCACTATATTTTTAATTAAAGGGGTGACGCAAAACGATCGTCTCCACACGATCCGGCCCTGTTGAAACAATATCAACAGGAATACCAACCAACTCTTCCAGGCGAGCAATGTAATTTTTTGCCGCGTCTGGCAAGTTTTCCATTTTTTGCACGCCAACCGTTGAACTCTGCCAACCGGGTAAACTTTCATAAACCGGCACAATGTCTTCCCAGCCTTCCGCATCACAAGGAATGCCCACATCTTCACCGCGTGAGTTTTTATAGCCGGTACAGATTTTGACTTCTGTTAATTCATCGAGCACATCGAGTTTGGTTAAGCACATGCCCGTCATGCTGTTTATACGAACGGCATGTTTCACTGCTACGGCATCAAACCAACCGGTTCGTCTTTTACGGCCTGTGGTTGCACCGAACTCATGACCTTTAACACCAAGGTGCTCGCCAATTTCGCAATCCAGTTCCGTGGGGAAAGGCCCCGAACCAACACGCGTGGTGTACGCTTTGGTGATACCCAATACATAATCAAGATACAACGGACCGAAACCTGAACCGGTTGCAGTACCGCCTGCTGTGGTGTTGGAAGAGGTCACAAAAGGATACGTCCCGTGGTCGATGTCAAGCAACGAGCCTTGAGCCCCTTCAAATAAAATATGTTCTCCGCGTTCCCGGGCACAGTGCAATATATCCGAGACATCGGCAATCATGGGCTTGAGTTCTTCGCCCAAACGCAAGGCTTCATTCAAAATTGTTTCGTAGTCTTGCGCTTCAACGCCGTAGTATTCGGTTAACGCAAAGTTGTGATACTCAAGCACTTCTGCAAGTTTACGGCTAAAACGTTGCTCGTTAAGCAAGTCGCCCAAGCGCAATCCGCGACGCGAAACCTTGTCTTCATACGCTGGCCCGATACCACGTCCGGTGGTACCGATTTTAGCTTCGCCTCGTTTGAGTTCACGCGCCTGGTCCAGAGCAATGTGATAAGGCAGGATTAATGGGCATGCAGGAGAAAGTTTTAATTTTTCGCGTACGTTAACCCCCTGCTCTTCAAGCTCGGCAATTTCCTTCATCAGGGCATCCGGCGCGAGTACAACTCCATTGCCAATCAGGCAGGTGACACCATCGTGCAAAATACCCGAGGGGATCAAATGCAGTACGGTTTTTTTACCTTCAATAACCAGCGTGTGCCCGGCATTGTGCCCGCCTTGAAAGCGTGCAACGTATTTCACTTGTTCAGTCAGCAAGTCAACAATTTTTCCCTTGCCTTCATCACCCCATTGCGTACCGAGTACGACGACATTCTTACCCATAAAAATTTCTCAATTTCTTTGCACTCAAGTGAGCGCCTTAACAACATATGTCCCGTTTTCTTCAACCAGAATACGGTCACAATTCTGATAATCCTGTGGCTGCGCTTGTGTACTCAAACCGCAGACAACTCGCTCACCCGCTTGTCTAAGTTCACGGATTTTTTCCCAAAGGAATTCATTTTCACTGTTCTGCGCAAAGATTCCCGATACTGCCGTTTCCTGAAGTTGTGCGATGCGACTGATCGCCGTTAAATCGGCAGCAAAGCCCGAGGCAGGTCGAGCCCGACCAAAAGCTTCGCCAATGTGATCGTAGCGCCCACCACTGGCAATGGCATTACCCAGACCCGGAGCAAAAGCGCCAAATATGATGCCCGTGTAATAGTGGTAACCGCGCAACTCACTCAAATCGAAAAACAAACTGGCTTGTGGGTAGCGTTGTTGAACGACTTCAGCCAAATGCTTGAGTTCCGTCAGTGCCTTTTGCACCCCCTGAGGCGCCGAGGCAAATAAACTTTCAGCTTCAGCCAGTATTGACGCACTTCCAGATAAGCCCGCCAATGCACGAAACCAGTCAGCCAATTGTTGATCGCTGACTTTTTCCTTTAACCAGCCATCAATTTCATTACTTGCCTTGACCTGCAGCAGGTCGAACAAGGCGCTTTCATCTTCTTTCGTAAACGCGGCTTCAGCGGCCAGGCTTTTGAATATCCCCGCGTGCCCAATATCGATATATTGTTTATCGAGACCGGCGATCTGCAAGGTTTCAATCAATAAGCTTAGAACTTCAATATCCGCACTCAGGCTGCTCTCACCGAAAAGCTCGACTCCGACTTGTACCGGTGTTCTCGACGCCAGCGGGCTTTTGGGGCGGGTATACATGACGTGGCCAGCATAGCAAAGGCGATTTATGCCCTCGCGCTGCAAGCTGTGGGCATCCATACGCGCGGCCTGCGGCGTAATGTCGGCGCGAATACCCATCGTTTTACCGGAAAGCTGATCAGTGAGTTTAAAGGTGAGGAGTTCGGCATCTTCGCCGGAACCGGACAGGAGGGAATCGACAAATTCGACCATAGGTGGAATCACATAATCGTAACCCCAGGATCGAAACAGGTCCACCAGCCGGCGACGCAAACTTTCGACGTTGCGCGCCTCTTCTGGCAGCATTTCTTCGATGCCATCAGGCAGCAACCATCTATCTACTTTATCCATAGCTCTTTTCTTAACCAAAAAAAACCGGCTACGCTGAGCCGGTTTGTGTATTTTATCACCTTCGCTTCTCAGGCAAAACTGCTGTTAACGGCCTTTCGAGTTGTTCAGGTATTTAAAGAAATCGCTTTTGGGGTCTAACAAGAGAATATCTTCGCGCCCGGCGAAGGTTTTCTTATACGCGTCGAGACTTCGAACAAATGCATAGAATTCCGGGTCACGATTGTGCGCTTTCGCGTAGATGTTAGCCGCTTGCGCATCGCCCTCACCTCGAAGCAATTCCGCTTGTTTATAGGCTTCGGCCTCGATAATGACACGTTGGCGATCGGCCTCGGCGCGCAGGAAAGTTGCCTCCTTGCGGCCGCGCTCTCGCGCCTCATTGGCCTCTTCACGTCGCTCTGCCCGCATACGTGCATAAACCGGATCACTGACTTCTTCGGGCAAGTCAATTTTCTTCACTCGCACATCAACCACTTCGATTCCCAGGGATTGGCGCATAAAGGCATCGAGATGCCGGGTAATATCTTCCATCAGCTGGTCGCGTTCACCGCTCACCACTTCATGCAGATTACGCTTGGCGAACTGGTTGCGTAAGCCTTCGTTGATTCGCTGCTCAAGCAGCAGTCGTGCACGCATTTCTTCACCGCTGGTGGCGGTGTAGTACTTACCGACATCCACTATTCGCCATTTTGCGAAGGAATCCACGATCATGCTTTTCTTTTCAACGGTCAGAAAACGCTCTGCACTGGCATCCAGGGTCAAAATACGGCCATCGAAACGACGCACTTCTTCCGCGATAGGCCATTTAAAATGCAAGCCAGGTGTGAGATCGTCATCGACGACACGGCCAAACTTTAATTTCACGCCGCGCTCAAACTCGTTGACGACGTATACAGCATTGGCACCTACCAATACTGCCAACATCAGCAAAAATAAACCTGTAAAGGCACGAGTACTCATGGGCGCACCTCCCTTCTACGACTGTTCGACGACAACTCACGACGCAATTTTTCAGTAATCAAACGGCTGATCTCTTCCATTTGGTCCGAGCTCAACTCCAGGGGCACGCTGCCGCTACGACCGCTACTACTCATTCCAGGCACGGAGGAGCCACTACCTAACTTATCCAGAGGCAAATACATCATGTTGTTGCCTCCCTCGACGTCCACCATGATTTTCGAGCTGCGAGCCATCACTTCCTGAACCGCTTCAAGATAAAGTCGCTGGCGTGTCACTTCCGGAGCTTTCTTGTACTCGGCAAGCAAATATTGAAAACGTTGGGCCTCACCTTCCGCTTCTGCAATCACTTTGCCTTTGTAAGCAGTGGCTTCTTCCACTATACGACGCGCCTGTGCTTCCGCTTGCGGGAGAATTTTATTCACGTCCGCTTGCGCTTCGTTTTTAAAACGCTCTTCGTCTTCGCGTGCTTCAATCACATCATCGAAGGCTTGTTGTACCTGACGGGGAGGATTGGCATCTTCAACGTTCACGGTTTCGATATTAATTCCGGTTGTGTAGGAATTCAGGTAGTCCTGTAAGCGCGTCTGCACTTCTGCCGCCAATGCCGCACGGCCGATAGTGAGCACATCGTCCATAACCATTGACCCCACCACGTGACGCAAAGCCGAATTTGCAGCCTGTTGCAGACTGTTCTCCGGGTCTCTCACCTTAAGCACAAACTTTTCAATTTCAGCGACGGTGTATTGAACCGATAAGCGAATATCTACGATATTCAAATCCTCGGTGAGCATTTGTTCCACTGAACTCCACTCTCTCACCTGGGTGACTTTTTCAATAAATACCGTATCGATTAAGGGGAAGTTCCATTGCAAACCTGAGCCTTTGGTCGATTGGTAGGTACCAAAACGCAGCACAACCGCTTGCTCCTGTTCGTCGACCTGATAAAAACCAAATGCGCCGTAGGCAATCCCTACGATAAGTAAAATTACGACAATAATGCTGCTGCTAAACCCGGAGCCTGAACCCGAACCTCCGCCGTTACCCCCCTTGCCACCACCAAATATGGCGGACAACTTCTTTTGCAGGTTCTTAAGGGCTTCATCCAGATCAGGAGGGCCATCATTTCCGCGTTTGCCGCCGCCTCCCCAAGGGTCATTATTATTGCCACCCGGTTCATTCCAGGCCATAGGATTACTCCGTCTCGTGTGAATTTGATTAATCAGATGTGGGATATGAAGGTTGTTTTATGTTTTTCAACTGCCGTGCATCTTACACTGCTTTTAAATTTAGCCAAGCCTCAAGGCTCAAGCGAGATCGGCCAGTTGCGTATCATCGCCTTTGTCATCCGGTTTTTTGTCGGCTTGAACAATCATCAACTCGCCCGCTTGCAGGTTTTCAGCCGCCAGAATGCGCTGGAATTCGGATTCAGGCATACGAATCTCCAATTCCATTTTGCCATCAGGCAGAAAGCTTTCGCCGAGCACGACGCGAGCGCGATAGAGCCGGGCTCGCAGACTCCCCATGTTTGCACGCAAGCGCAAAAACATGTGGCGAATGTCGTCGGCAACGGTCTCGGCGATGGCTTGCTGAAGCAAATCCAGCCCCTGTGCATCTTTCGCAGAAAGCCACACTGCTGTGGGTCGGCCGTTGGCATCGCGGTCGATTTTGGGTTCGACATTGGAAAGCAGATCAATTTTGTTGTAGACCATTAAGCGCGGTAATTCGAAGGCATCGATTTCTTTCAGCACAGTATCGACATGCTCGATGTGCTCAAGCTTGTCGACCTCGGCAGCATCCACCACATGTAACAAAAGGTCGGCATTGGCAGCTTCTTCAAGCGTGGCGCGAAATGCTTCTACAAGACGGTGAGGTAGGTTGCTGATAAAACCCACGGTGTCCGCTAAAACAGCGGCTCCCACATCCGGCAGACTGATTCTGCGCATTGTAGGGTCCAGGGTCGCGAACAATTGGTCTTCCGCATAGACTTCTGCGGTTGTCATGCTATTAAACAGCGTGGATTTGCCCGCATTGGTATAGCCCACGAGCGAGACAGTTGCGATATCTGCACGTGTACGAGCCCGTCGACCCTGCTCGCGCTGCCGGCGAACCTTTTCGAGTCTCTTGTGAATAGCCTTGATACGCGCACGTAAGAGGCGGCGGTCTGTTTCCAGCTGGGTTTCACCCGGGCCGCGCAGGCCAATACCTCCCTTCTGCCGCTCAAGGTGAGTCCAACCGCGAATCAGCCGTGTACTCATATGTTCAAGCTGGGCGAGCTCAACCTGCAACTTACCCTCATGCGTGCGTGCACGCTGGGCAAAGATATCCAGAATGAGACCGGTCCGGTCCAGTACCCGACAAGCCAGGGCTTTTTCCAGGTTTCGCTCCTGACTCGGGCTGAGGTCGTGATTGAAAATAACCAGTTCAGCACCGTGGCCTTTTACCAGGGCCTGCAGCTCTTCCAGCTTTCCGCTACCAATAAAATAGCGGGCATTGGGCATCGCTCGCTGGCCCGTGAGCATATCTACCGGATCACCGCCAGCAGAAAGCACCAGTTCTTCAAATTCCTGGGGGTCGTGGTTGACAGCAGCTTGCGAAAACTCCAGGTGAACCAGTACTGCAAGTTCACCTGAGTCGGGTCGATCAAAAAACAACTACAGCTCCTGGCTTGGGATAAAGCGCCATGCGCGGGAACTCAGGATTGACAGGCAATCAGGACTCTCCTTCCCCTTCATCAACGGAGCCGTCCGGGTTCAACATGGGAACACGAACCGGGCGCGAGGGAACAACAGTGGAAATTGCGTGTTTGTAAACCATCTGGCTTACCGTGTTTTTCAATAAAACAACAAATTGGTCAAAAGATTCCACCTGGCCCTGCAACTTGATACCGTTAACGAGGTAGATAGAAACGGGAATGCGCTCTTTGCGCAGTACGTTTAGGTAAGGGTCTTGTAAGCTATGCCCTTTTGACATGATTATTCTCCTGAGATACAAAAAAGTAAGTAAACACTAACCTAAAGACTTCGATGTCAAACCTTGCTAAATAAACAACAAACTTTAAGGTCGGTGCAAGCGTATAGTTATAAACTGACAAAATTACCTGTCTTCCGTTCAACAGCATCATCATCAAACGCCGTTTTATTTCAAGACTGGCAACCATTATATTGATCTTTTGCTCAAAAAATTCAAGGCTTGTAGCAAAATTTCATCTTTCTCTAATAAATTGCCATCGGCTTCCTGAGTATAGACCCAATTTATCCCTTGCCAGTTGCGTAACCAGGTAAATTGTCGCTTCGCAAGCTGTCGTGTGGCAACGATTCCTTTTTCGACCATGGTCGAATAGTCGGTTCTCCCTTCCAAATATTCCCACACCTGACGATAACCAACTGAGCGCAATGCCGGCAGTGATAAATTCAGGTCGCCACGTGAAAAAAGCCGTCGCACTTCATCAACAAAACCCGCATCCAACATTTGCTGGAAACGACGACTGATACGTTCGTGCAACACAAAGCGATCACGTGGTGCAATTGCTAACTGACAAACCGTATACGCCGCGAGGACACCCTTGTCACCCACTGGCGATGCAGCCTGCAATTCACTCATGGGTTTGCCACTCACACGAAAGACTTCAAGCGCTCGTGCAATGCGCTGTGAATGATTCGGATGCAATTTGTCAGCCGTTTGCGGATCCACTTTAGCGAGTTCCGCGTGAAGGCAAGGCCAACCTTTTTGTTCTGCCTCTTTTTCAATTTGTGCACGTACACTTTCGTCCGCTGCGGGTAAATCAGATAAACCTTCGAGCAGCGCCTTAAAATAGAGCATCGTGCCACCAACCAAAAGTGGTGTGCGCCCTCGCTCCAGAATCTCCGGCAACAACTGTGCAACATCCCGACAAAAATCCGCCGCTGAGTATTGGTCGCCGGGGTCACGAATATCTAACAGGTGATGCGGAATTTCTTTTCGTTCTTCAAGTGAGGGTTTAGCAGAGCCGATATCAAGCCCACGATAGACTTGCGCTGAATCTACATTAACGATTTCACAAGGAAAACGACGAGCGAGTTCAAGCCCTAGCGCACTTTTACCTGAAGCCGTTGGCCCCATCAATGTTATGACTTGCGGCAAACCCTGGTCAGGCATTAACGACCACGTAAAAACAGCTTGTCGAGTTCGGACAAGCTCATTTGCGTCCAGGTGGGTCGTCCATGATTACATTGACCACTGCGTTCGGTGGCTTCCATATCACGCAATAAACTGTTCATTTCCGGAATGGTAAGACGCCGATTCGCACGCACAGAACCGTGACAGGCCATCGTAGATAAAATTTCATTCATATTTTCTTCGATACGTCGACTATTGCCATATTCAATAAAATCACTGAGCACGTCGCGTATCAATTGCTCGACATCACTTTTGTGAAGAATGGCCGGCACCTGCCGCACAAGTATGGTCTCCGGTCCAGCTCGTTCGATTTCTACGCCGACTTTTTGAAAAACCTGCTTGTGCTCTTCCGCCTGATCTGCCTCTTTCTCACTGACAGCAATAGAGAGAGGCACCAACAGGGGTTGCGACAATATACAATGTTCGTGGAATTGATCCTTCAAACCCTCATACGTGATACGTTCATGCGCTGCATGCATATCAACCAAAACCAGACCTTCACTGTTTTCCGCAAGAATATAAATGCCTTTCAATTGAGCAATGGCATAACCCAGGGGGGGAACTTCTTCATCTTTATCCAGCTCCGAAAATATGCGCGCATTCGACTGCACAACAGTTTCTCTATTTGCCGGTGAGGTATCGGTGACATCATTAGTATTGACCAATGCTGAGTAAGAGGCGATTTGTTCACGCACTTCAGTCGTGCGCACCGGCGCGCGACCGGCATATTGGTTAAAACTGATCGGCCGCTGCTCCTGAACTTGCTCGATTTGTTGATTGATCATGGGCTGCTGATCAAGCGCCTCATTTTTTGTTTCCGGCCGGACATCGGCCAACACTTGATGCAGCGAAGAGAAAATAAAATTATGAACAAGACGCGTATCGCGAAATCGCACTTCATGTTTGGTCGGGTGAACATTCACGTCCACACTGGCTGGGTCTAATTCAAGGTAAAGTACATAAGCAGGGTGACGACCGTGATAGAGAACATCCTGATAGGCCTGGCGTACCGCATGCGTGACCAATTTGTCTTTGATGCTGCGACCATTGACATAAAAATGTTGCAAGTCTGCCTGACTGCGAGAAAAGGTTGGCAAAGCGACCCAGCCCCACAAACGCAAGCCCGTGCGCGCGATATCGAGAGCCAGTGCATTTTCAATAAACGTAGGCCCGCAAATCTGGGCAACACGTCGTTCCTTTTCAGCCTGACTTTGTGCTGAGCGCCAATTATGAATGACCCGACCATTATTCTTAAGCGAAAAGCCCAACTCAAAACGCGAGAGTGCCAGACGTTTCAAGGTATCGTCAATACGTGAATACTCGGTCTTCTCGGTGCGCAAGAATTTTCTGCGCGCCGGCGTGTTGAAAAATAGATCCCGCACTTCAACGCTGGTGCCTTGTGGGTGCGCAGCAGGCGATAAGCTCGCTTCCATTTCCCGCCCTTCCGCTTGAGCACACCAGGCTGAATCACTCTGGCCATTATTACTCGTGATTTTTAAACGCGAGACGGAGCTGATACTCGCCAGGGCTTCACCACGAAAGCCCAGGGTCGCAACGGCTTCGAGATCGTCCAAAGCATATATTTTACTGGTGGCATGGCGGCTGAGTGACAGTGGCAAATCATCCTTATCCATTCCACAACCATTGTCTCGCACGCGCAGTAATTTAACACCGCCGGCTTCAACCTCCACATCGAGGTGTGTTGCGCCTGCATCAATGGCATTTTCAAGAAGCTCCTTGAGGACTGACGCCGGACGCTCAACAACTTCACCTGCCGCAATCTGGTTTGCCAATCGCGGGCTAAGAATTTTAATCACTGACATGGTGTTAACTGGCTGGAATGGTTAGGGTTTGCCCAATACGAATTTGCGTGCTGCTCAATTTATTGGCTTGAACAATATCTCTCACGCTCACATTGTAGCGTTGCGCAATGGCAGAAAGTGTATCTCCGCGCGCTATAACATGTTGAATTTTACCGCCACCGCGTTGTTGCCATGCAACCCAGGTGCCCTCGGGCGGCGCGACAGTAAAGTGATCTCTAATGCCGGCAAAAATGGCGTTCGCCAACTTAAGCTGATGCGCGGATGAACGCAAATTTCTCGCTTCCTGAGGATTGGAAATAAACCCGGTTTCAACAAGAATAGAGGGGACATCGGGTGATTTTAAAACCATAAACGCAGCCTGCTCGACTTCGCGTTTATGCAAATGCGCGACTCTGCCCATTTGTTTAAGAACCTTGTCACCCACTTCCAGGCTGATGGCCAGATTGGAATTCATGCTGAGATCGAGCAGTAATTCTACGATGGAATCATCCTTATCACCGAGGACCACACCACCAACCAAATCCGCCTCGTTTTCCTTTTGCGCAAGATAGCGTGCGGTTTCACTGGTCGCGCCCCGTTGCGACAAGGCAAAAACACTCGCACCACGCGCACTCGCATGTTTAAAGCCATCGGCATGGACGGAGACAAATAAATCTGCCTGCGCCTTGCGAGCTGTATCACGTCGCAACTTGTGCGCCATGTAATAATCGCCATCACGAATTAAACGCGCGCTGTAACCTGGCTCTTCGTCGATAATTTTTTTGAGTTTTTTACTTATCGCCAGTACAACATCTTTCTCTCTGACTTTATTCGGGCCGAGTGCGCCAGGGTCTTCGCCACCGTGGCCCGCATCAATGGCGATAATAATATCGCGTTTTTCCTGTTTACTCTGTGTGATGGTTTGAACGGTTTTTACCGTTTCCTTCTCCAGGTCGTAAAGATCAATAACAAGTCGATCATTTTTTCCCGCTTGTTTGGCAAGTGCAAAGCTGCGCGGCTTGATAAGCTCTTTCAAGTCCAGCACGACCCGCAAGTCACCGCCTTTTTTCTCGGAATAACGAATATTTTTTATGGGTGTATTAAGCAGATCCAGCTCATTCAACGATGCGGAAAAGCGGGAGGATTGAATATCAATAACGAGGCGTTCGGGGTTGCGTAGCGTAAAGACCTTATGCTCAACCGGGCCGCTCAAGTCAAAAACAAGGCGGGTGGAATCCGGTGCGCGCCAAAGACGTAAGCCTTCAACCGTGGAGGCGGCAGCCCCGCTAACAAAGAGAGCGGAAAAAGAGAAAGCCAACAACAGCATTAAGCCGAGTGTGTTTTTATACAACGTCAGTTCTCTTTAACTCATTACCCGAATTCAAACGACTGGATTCAAAAGCCTGAATTTAAAAGCCAGGATTCTAAATCCGGTTTCAAAAGTACCGGGTTTCAAACGTTCGCCTGCCTATAACGTGCAAGCACCTTGTTTCCGAAAGCGGATACCCCTGCTAATGTCATTTGTCTCCCCCCCGGAACTGCCTGTAATTCTACAACGATATCGGGCTTTGCCAAATAGCCCTCGCCTTTAATGGGCCATTCTATCAGGCAAATGTTTTCCGACTGAAAATAGTCTCTTACACCTAAAAACTCCAGTTCTTCCGGATCACCGAGCCGGTAAAGATCAAAGTGCAGGACTTTACGCCCCGAAATCTCATAGGGCTCCACCAGTGTGTAGGTTGGGCTCTTAACGGGGCCTGAATGCCCGAGACTGGCAATCAAGCCCTGGCTAAAGGTGGTTTTACCCGCACCGAGATCACCTTGTAAATATACAACGGCGCCCTGCTGAAGTTCCTGCAAGCAGGTCGCAAGGCGAGCGCCTGCTTGCCGTGTTTGAACGTCGTTTTCCAGCAACAGCTCCACTGCGTCCCCTAGTTCAATAGCTTGCGTATGTGGGGCAACAATTCAGACGCCAACAGGCCTCGTGTTCCAAGATCTTCGGCACAGCAATCTGCCGCATCACCATGAACACACACCGCCAGCGCCGCTGCGGCATGCAGTGACATCCCTTGAGCAATCAACGCACCAATCACGCCGCTTAAAATATCGCCCATACCCCCCGTGGCCATACCAGGATTGCCCACGTTCGCCAGCATACACCCCTGTTCGGAGACAATCAGCGTACCCGCACCTTTGAGAACAATGACACCCCCGTAGCGCTTCTGCAGTTCCCACGCAGCGTGAAAACGGTCTTCCTGCACATCGCGGGTGCTGCAGCCGAGCAGGCGTGCCGCCTCGCCAGGATGCGGTGTAAGCACCCAATTATCACGTCGATTTTCACGAACCACACGCCCTTCCGCGAGAATATTCAGTGCATCAGCATCCATAACCAAAGGCAAAGCCGTGAGCGTCGTTTGCTGCAGCATTTGCTCAGACCAGGAAGCTCGCCCTAGCCCGGGGCCGAGGACAATCACATCGGGTTTGCTTAGCAGCGGCTCAAGCGCCTGACCGGAGGGCACACCCGTTACCATCAGTTCAGGACATCGCGCAAGGATTCCAGAGACATGTTCCGGTTGTGTCGCAATGCTGGTAAGACCTGCACCAGAATGTGCCGAAGCTTCACCGGCGAGAATCGCAGCCCCACCCATACCGATATCGCCACCCACTACCATCACGTGACCAAATTTGCCTTTGTGAGCATCCGCTTCACGCATCGGCAATTGACTTTTCAAGGCCCGGCTGGAAATTCGCTGGCACGTCGCTTGAACTTCGGCAAAACAGGACGCCGGCACATCGAGCGTGCTATAGCGTAAATCCGCCACAAATGCAGGACCGCGACCAGTAAGCAAGCCCCGTTTTAAGCCAATAAAACAACAGGTTTTTGTCGCTTTTACCGCTTTGCCCCAAACCTTGCCGGTATCGCCATCCAGACCCGAGGGGACATCCAGTGCGAGGATCTCACTGCCACAATCATTGATCGCTTCAATTGCTTCAGCATAGTCGCCCTCCACCGTGCGGCTTAAACCGCTACCCAGAATGGCATCGACAATCAAACTCTCTTCCGTGATCGACGTTTTAAAGTCTTGCAGCGTCCAGGGGGCGATGTTGACTTTTTCCTGTTCAGCGTACGCCCAGGCCGCTTTCGCATCGCCCTGTAGTTTTTCTGGCGGGCTAAGATAAAACACCTGCACAGCAAGTGATTTTTGCGCTGCCAGCGCGGCAACAACGTAGCCATCTCCAGCATTATTGCCAGCACCACACACGATTATCAGTTTTTTTGTTTGTGCCCAGCCTTGCAAAAGCGTATCAAAAGCAAAGCGGCCCGCGCGTTTCATCAGTACAATGCCGGGAATACCCGCTTCCTCGATGGCTAGCTGGTCCAGTTTACGGGTTTGCTCACAGGTATAGAGCGTGTATGGGAGTGCTTGATTGGACATGTTTTTGTTCAAGTGGACTTTAAGTTGAATTGCCGCGATTATACGGGAGCAGATGGTATCACTGTAGATCTTTTGGATTTTTTCCCTACAGCAGTTGATTCCTCCTACATTTTTTACATTGCCAAATTTTAACCAAGCCGTTTTCTACACCATCGTGAAAGACTCTGATCTCAACTCACTCGCAAATAAAATTCAATCCTGGGCTCAGGATTTGGGGTTTCAGAAGATTGGCATTAGCGAAATTGATTTGAGTAAGGAAGAAGCACCGCTGCGAGCCTGGCTTGCCAAACGCTACTGTGGCTCAATGGAATGGCTTAATGAAAATATTGAGAAGCGCTTACATCCGAATTTATTATTGCCAGGAACGCTGCGCGTCATTTCTGCAAGAATGAATTATTTACCCCCGGATACACAGGAGATAAAAATATTAAAATCTTCTGAAAAGGCTTATCTCTCACGTTATGCCCTGGGTCGAGACTACCATAAACTGATGCGTAAGCGACTTGCGAAACTCGCAAACCAGATAGAGACCTGGCTTAGTGAAAATAATCTACCTGTCGATGTCCAACAACGCGCATTCGTAGACAGTGCTCCGGTATTGGAAAGGCCACTTGCAGAACGCGCAGGCCTCGGCTGGACGGGAAAACACACCTTAATTCTTGATGACCAGGATGGCAGCTGGTTTTTTCTCGGTGAAATATTTACAAATATTCCCCTGCCCCTTACAAACCGGGCGAAAGAAAACCGTTGTGGCGATTGCGAGGCCTGCTTGAAAGTTTGCCCAACCGATGCCTTTCCCCGGCCTTACGAATTAGACGCACGCCGCTGTATTTCGTATTTAACCATCGAACACAAAGGTCCCATTCCGGAGGAATTCCGTGAAGTGATGGGCAACCGCGTATTTGGCTGTGATGACTGCCAATTGATCTGCCCCTGGAATAAATATGCAAAACCCACAGATGAAAAAGATTTTCATCCTCGTCATGGACTGGAAAACAGCGAATTGCTTACGCTTTTTAATTGGGATGAATCGACTTTTCTGGAAAAAACGGCGGGTTCTCCCTTGCGAAGAATTGGCTATGAACGCTGGCAACGAAACCTGGCAATAGGCCTCGGCAATGCTGAGACGGACGAAAATATCGTGAGAGCACTGGAAGACACCAGAAAAAATGCCAGCGCGCTACTTCGTGAACATATTGATTGGGCGCTATCCCAACAGCGAAAAACTGACAGACGACGCAAACGTAAAATCCTTAACCCCAACAAAGAAAAAAAAACTGAAAAATAAAATCAGCTTTTCCGAAAAGCCAGTGCAGCCAACAGGCAGACACTCACACCGAGCACCAGTGTGCTATAAACAATACTGGTAAAGGTCAACGACATATCAATAGCAAGCCCAAATAATATTGGCGAAATGGCCGTTGCCACAACAGTAAACGCCGCTACCATTGAGCGAATTCCACCAAGATGTTTTTTACCATAAAGTTCCGCCCACAAGGCCGCGCCAATGGGTCCACCAAACCCAATTGCAAAACCCAACAAGCCCAGAAAAAGCAATACCGAATAGGCGGGTGCAACGAAAAGCAATACCAAGAGAGCCAGCAGGGTCGGAAGGTTATACCAGGGTAATAAGTGTTGTGCCGAATAGCGATCAATTAAAACACCGACAATAAAAGACGCAACCCAGTGAACAATACCGTAAAGCACAAATGCACTCGCCCACAAGGCGCCTGCCCACGCTTTAACCTGTAACACGTAATCTTGATGAATGAAGATACCCGTTACAACAAAAGGGCCGAATAACAACGCCGGCAATACAAACCAGAATCGACGCGTTTTAAGTAAGGCAAAGCGGCCACTGATTTCTGCTGTATCGCCATGCTCGGTTTCGGACTCTTCTGCGCTATCCAACCAATCTTTTTTTAATAAAAAAAGGACAAGCGGGAAATATAAAACAAAAACCGCAATCGCAAATATTAACCACGATGACGATGCCCCCACTCGTGCAATCAACACAATGGCCAACAACGGAAGGACAATTTCACCAAGGGGTACAGCAGATGCCGCTGCGCCCAACGCCTTCCCCCGGTCACGATGAAAACTGCGCGCCATGGTAATCATCCCGGTGTGAGGCAACAGGCTTTGACCAAAAAGTCGAACCAGAAAAAGCCCAATGAAGAGTAAAAAAACGGAGTTTGACCAAGCCAGTACCAGGCAGGCCGACGCCAGGCCGACTCCCGCAACTAATGCAAACTGGCGCAGCGGAATTCTATCAATCCAAACACCGGCAAATAAAAATATAAAGCCAGCGGCGAAGGTGGCAAGCGAATAGACAGCGCCATATTGGCTGGCATTGAGTTGCAATGTACTCTTAAAACTTTCCCCGTACACACCAACAAAAAAACTTTGCCCAAAGTTTCCCCAAAAAACACATATAAAACCAAAGAGTACCAACGGCCAGCGGCGCCCGGGGAAGCGTCGAAAATCAATCATAGACATAACTCAAGTTTTATTCAGGGCGGGTGAATCCCGGTTTCGTGGTCAGGCTGTTAAGCGTTCCGGATTTTAGCAATCTGATTTTAATACCTGAGCATTTAGCGCCTTTGTTTTTGATGCTCAGGCTTGCCAGGGCTTGGTGTTTTTTAATGAACTGGCCAAATACACCTGAAGATAAGACAACCTGAACCTGGCCAACCAGGTTTCTGATCAGTCCAGCTTAATAAAAGCCGAACGGTAGTACTTTAACTCCTCGATAGACTCAAGAATGTCATCAAGTGCCAGGTGTGTTCCCTTCTTTTTGAAGCCTTCCAAAAGTTCAGGCTTCCAGCGCGCAGCTAGTTCTTTAAGAGTGCTTACATCCAGGTTGCGATAGTGAAACCAGGCTTCCAACTCAGGCATATAGCGTGCGAGAAAACGGCGATCCTGACAAATTGAATTACCGCATATAGGCGACTTTCCCTTGCCTACCCAGGCTTGTAGAAATTCGATGGTCTGCTTTTCTGCGTCAGCACAGCTAATCCGGCTTTTTAGCACTCGCTCGGTCAAACCACTTTGCCCATGAGTCCGAGTACACCACTCATCCATTGCATTCATAACCGCTTCCGGCTGGTGAACCGCCAATACTGGCCCCTCGGCGAGCATATTCAGGTCTTTGTCAGTAATAACGGTTGCAATTTCGATGATGACATCCGTTTCCGGGTTTAAGCCCGTCATTTCCAAATCGATCCAGATCAGGTTTTGATCGCTGTAAGCCATGACTATTTCCTTTACAATACCCGACAATTTTAGCAGCTCAACGCGAGCAAAGCAGCAATCGCACGCAAACCCATGGCTAATGCCCGACTGATCAGACCAAAAAAAAAACGCCAGCGGATTGCTGTGAAGATGAGAAGCTCCAATATGAATTTCAACACTATGAAATGCAACAATAAATAAACGTGTCAAAAAGAAAGCTGAGTAAACAACAAAGCGAGAGAATCAAGAAAAAGCAACGTGCTTTGCTGGATACTGTCGATATGTCAGATGCGCAACATGGTCGTATCCTGAGCCACCACGGCAAGGAGCTGAATGTTGAGTACGTTGATGATCAGCGGCAACCACAAATCAAAAGTTGCCATTTTCGTGCGAACCTTGAGAGTGTGGTCACGGGTGACCAGGTTCTCTGGTGTGACGAAGGTGATAAGGGAGTGGTTGTTTCAATCGAACCACGTGAAACTTTATTACAACGCCCGGATAGTTACGGCAAATTGCGACCCGTCGCCGCAAACATATCCCAGCTGGTGATTGTAATTGCGCCAGAACCCGAAGCTCACCATGGGTTGATAGACCGCTATCTGGTCGCCGCCGAAAATATGGGAATTAAATGTTTACTCGTTTTAAATAAAGCCGATTTACTCCAGCAAACTGACTACAGTGCACTTCTCAATCTCATCGCCAGCTATCGAAAGATTGGTTATGAGGTGTTGACCGTATCCGCGCACAGCGGCGATGGCTTTGAGGAATTGCAATCAGCTCTAAACAAGGAAGTGAGTATCTTTTGCGGGCAATCCGGTGTCGGTAAATCTTCTCTTATTAAAAAACTCCTGCCCGATGAGGAATTAAAAATTGGCGCCTTATCAGAAGCCGCGACAAAAGGCCGCCACACAACAACACACACCCAACTCTTTCACTTTCCCAGCGGTGGCGAATGCATAGACTCCCCTGGAATTCGCGAATTTGGTCTTTGGCATATGGATGCAGATGACATTCTTCACGGTTTTGTGGATTTACGCGAACACGCGCTAAATTGTAAATTTCGTAATTGCCAACACGAGAATGAAGTTCAATGTGGAATAAAAGGCGCAGTATCTGAGGGTTTACTGTACAAATGGCGCGTCGACAGTTATAAACGCATAATTCAAAGCCTGAATGACGTCAAAATGAAAAATCAGGATAAAAAAAGGTAGCAGTAGAGCATGAGCATCCCCCTGTTAGTCGAGCCAGAGCAACTGGCAAATTTTGCGGACGAAAATGCCCGCATTGTGGATTTGTGCTCAGAGCAATCGTATATGCATGGCCACATCCCCGGCGCCATTCACCTACCTGCACAGACCTTGACTCTCAGTCGCCCGCCCGTTCCCGGCTTACTTCCGGACACCGCGCACCTGGCACGTATTTTTGGTTATCTCGGTCTAACTGATGACACACATTTCTTCGTTTATGACGACGAAGGCGGTGGCTGGGCAGGTCGCTTCATCTGGACGCTGGATATGATCGGCCACAAACACTACTCCTACATTAATGGCGGTATTTTTGCGTGGCGTGCAGCGGGCATGGAGGTCGAAAACGATGAGAATACCGTTGAACCGACAACCCCGGTCATCACTATTCACAATGATGCCGAACTGACCATTCAAGAAATTCTGGACAAACTCGGCGGGGATAACTTCACCATTTGGGATGCCCGCAGCCCTGAGGAATATCGTGGCGACAAGGTCCTCGCTGCCCGCGGTGGACATATTCCCGGCGCGATAAATTGTGAATGGACCAGCCTGATGGACCCGGACAAACACTACCGAATTCGCGAAGACGCCGAAGCGCGGCTCGGCATGCTGGGCATTCGTAGTGGCCAGGAAATCGTGACGCACTGCCAAACTCATCACCGCTCAGGTTTTACTTATATGGTGGGTAAAATTTTGGGCTTTGATATCAAAGCCTACCCCGGCTCCTGGTCGGAATGGGGAAATCTACCCAACACGCCCGTGGAGAAAAGTTCACCCTGATGGACGCACTTTTTATATTCTTGCAAAAAGTCGCGCCGCAACATTTCCTCTCTCGACTCGCTGGACGACTTGCAAACAGTCAATTGCAATGGTGGAAAAATACGTTTATCCGTTTTTTTATCCGCAAGTATGACGTTGACATGAGCGAGGCCGAGCGCGAATCGGCTGAGGACTACTTGTGCTTCAACGATTTTTTCACTCGCGCCTTAAAACCTGATGCACGCCCGATTTGTCGACAGAAAAATCAACTCGCTTGCCCCGCGGACGGCGCGATCAGCCAATTGGGGGATATCGAAGAAAATCGTATTTTTCAGGCCAAAGGGCACAACTACACTCTGCAGGCTTTGCTCGGCGGCGATAATGAACTGACGCAACAATTCGTTGGCGGAAAATTTGCGACCATTTATTTAAGTCCGCGCGATTATCACCGTGTCCATTGTCCCTTTGATGGGCGATTGCTGGAAATGCTGCATATTCCAGGAAAATTATTTTCGGTGAATACGACAACAGCAGAAAATATTCCTGAGCTCTTTGCACGCAACGAGCGCATGGTAGCGATATTTGAAACCGCTATTGGCCCCATGGCGGTCATAATGGTCGGCGCCATGATTGTTGCATCCATTGAAACCGCATGGGCGGGGCTTTTGCCGGCTGGCAGCAAAAATATCGCCCGTTATTCCTACACAAATAATGACGAAATTCGCCTTGAAAAAGGGGCAGAACTTGGTCGTTTTAAACTCGGTTCCACAGCGATATTGCTATTCCCGAAAAATTGCCTTGAGTGGCAGGCCGAATTACAAGCCGGATCACTAGTGCGCATGGGGGAAAGTATTGCCACCACTATGGTTGAAGGGTAAAAAAACCTCGGGAACAGCACAAGAATCGGCTTGCAGCGATCCTCTGCTCACGTAAACTGCTCCTAAAATTCCATCGCGAGATAGCTTGACCCGCCAGCCAATGAATACTGCAAACCAGGCATTTAAGGATTACGAACGCATTCGTACGCTGTTGCACTACATTGAAGACAACAGCGATCAACAGCCCGAATTGCAACACCTCGCTGACATTGTGCAATTGTCACCGCATCATCTGCAAAAACTTTTTAAACGCTGGGCTGGCGTTAGCCCGAAACAATATTTAAAACTAGCGACGCTTAAAAAAGCCAAACAATATTTGCGTCAGAACAATTCAATATTGGAAGCCGCTTTTAAGAGCGGCTTATCGAGTAGCAGCCGTTTATACGACCATTTCGTTAGCCTTGAAGGTACGACACCTGGCGAATTTAAAGCTGAAGGCAAAGACCTCAGCTTTGAATACAGTGAAGCCGATAGCCCCTACGGCCGAATATTTATATGCTGGACAAAAAAAGGGCTTCACATTCTCCGCTTCTGCGACACCGAGAAAAACCTGCTGGCGGACCTGATACAGCAGTGGCCTAATGCGCATTTTTCAGCGAGCCCGCAAAAAGCACAAAGCCTGGCAGACACAATTTTTCGCAAAAAAGAAACTGCAATAAAACTGAGCCCTATCGGCAGCCCTTTTCAACTCCATGTCTGGCAAGCCTTGCTTAGTATTCCCGCAGGTCATTGCTGTAGTTATGGCGATCTTGCAACGTTAATTCAAAAACCAAAGGCCGCCAGAGCAGTTGGCTCAGCGGTGGCCGCAAATCCCCTGGCCATACTGATTCCTTGTCATCGTGTTATTCAAGCTTCAGGTACCATCGGGTCTTATCGATGGGGAGAGGAGCGAAAACGGATTTTACTTTCTCAGGAATTTTTTAATTTCAATCCTGAACAAACAGAGGTTTTGAATTCAAGCGGGTAAGCTTGTTCTATCTTTTAGTTTCTTTAAATCAAAATACTAAAAAACTGCTCTGCGTGTGAGAAGCTTTCCGGGATTCTGAATTGAGTTATTTGTCGTAAAGAAAAGTACGGCTGACCTATTAACCCTGGCAGGGTTATAAGTGAGAAATTTCGAGAGATTCTGGAATCAGGAAAATCCGGGTAATTTTAAGCCCTTGCGCTTAAATAAGGACAGCAAGCCCTTTCCGGATTTTTTAGAAATATAAGAGTCGCGAATCGCTGCAATATCGATATCGTAGGCGCCGGGTTCCAGATCCTGAACAATTTCAATCCGCTCGATTTCACCGGGAGCAAATTTTCCTGAATCCAGTTTCGCTTGTTTTTCTTTCTCATCCGCAGCGAGATCCAAAAGAAACGGTTCGTATAAATGCTCTTTATATGCATCAACAACGACCATAACCTTGGGCTTCAGTCGTCGGTCAAAATTTTGCTCAACCACTACACCCACTTCACCCGTAGACAGCTCAACCAGAGTACCTGTTGGATACAACCCGATCGCGCGGATAAATTCGACGACCAACTCTTCCTGAAATTCGATTTCTCGCAATTCGTACAATTTGGCGACGGCCTTGGAGGGCGATAGCGGTTGTGCGCGGCCGCGAGGGTTAATCGTTTCATCGTAAAAGGTAACGATGCCCGCGATTTTTCCAAGCAGTGGAATTTTGTCTCCACGCAAATGCTGAGGGAAACCACTGCCGTTGACACGTTCACAGTGTGTTTTGACTACAGAGGTCACGCGCGGTTTGACATCGGGTAACTTTCGTAAAATCTCCACACCGTAATCAACAAATTTTTCGTAAGCTTCCTGCTCCGTTTTATTGCGCTCCTTGCTTTCCAACAAATATTTAGGCAACCGGGTTTTACCGATATCTTTTAACAAAACTCCCATAGCGAGAACATCGAGTTCTGCTTTTGGCAATCCAATGTGGCGACCAAATAATATAGCCCAAACCGCTGAACGCACGGCATGGCTGTAGGTGTATTGATCTTTTTCCCGTACGCGACTTAACCAGGTAAAAGCATCGGGACTGCGAATAACACTGTCCACCATGTGGCTGGCAACACGTTTGGTTTCCTGGACCGGGATATTGTGATGATTGGCGTCGACCTGTTCCATCACATCAGTGACGGCTTGATACACCTGCAAATGTAATTGCCGGGCCTTGCCAATTTCGTTTTCGATGGGAGCCACTTCCGTGTACACATCGCGACGAATTTTTAGCGGCGCGACGTCGACAACCGGCGCCCGCGAAGCGGCTCGCGCCTGACGGCGGGTTTCCTTGGTGCCGCCCGAGGACATCTTACGTAAGTTGGTCTTAACCGGTGCCGAGCCTTTGGCGACATCAATGTATACGAAATTACAATGGACCTTCAGTTCCTTGATTTCGTCAAGATCACGAATGTAGAAACCTTGTAAAGGAAAGGGAGTTTGCGTCCACGGGCGATCGAGGCCGGAGACAAACATCCCCACCGTCAATTCATTTACATTGACTTTAACCTGCTTTATACCCACTGAGACATCCTCTTAAGACCGATTTTCCTTGTTGAGGCTCATGGATGAGACAGAATGGCCCCAATACTATTCTTGCGCAAATTATAAGCCATTGCTTCGCCAGCGGTAGCACTGGAAAGACAAATGGCGCGCTAGATTGATAATTGGACAGATATTATACTTTAGCGGAGTTTCAGGCGTGGTAGGGCGCTGACAGTTCGTGAACTGCGTCTATAAATGCGCCGGCATTCGCTGGGTCGACATGTGGTGTAATACCGTGGCCCAAATTGCAGACATGCCCGCTACCTTTTCCATAGGACGCAAGCATTGCCGCAACTTCTTCCCGAATTCGATCCGGTGAAGCGTAAAGTACCGCTGGATCCATATTCCCCTGCAATGCGACTTTCGAACCCACTTGCTTGCGCGCTGTTCCCAGATCAACTGTCCAGTCAACACCTAACGCTGTTGCTCCGGTGTTGGCCATCGCATCCAACCATAAGCCACCTCCCTTGGTGAACAATATAATCGGAACCTTGCGACCTTCATGCTCCTTGATAAGCCCATCCACTATGCGTTGCATCGGGGCAAGCGAGAATTCGCGGTAGGCCTGATAAGACAATGCACCACCCCAGGAATCAAAAATCTGCACGGCCTGAGCACCCGCCTTGATTTGCGCGTTCAGGTAATCAATGACGGAATCCGCAAGGGTATTGAGCAGATGTTTCGCGACTTCAGGTTGATCATAAATCAGTGTCTTGGTTTTACGAAAATCGCGGCTGGATCCACCCTCAATCATATAGGTCGCCAGCGTCCATGGGCTTCCGGAAAAGCCAATCAGGGGCACTCGGCCGTTTAATTCTTTACGAATTAATTTAACTGCATCGAGAACGTAAGCTAATTGTTTTTCCGTATTAATGACTTGCAACGCTTCTATTTCAGCAGTCGATGAGAGCGGCTTTTTAAATTTCGGCCCCTCACCTGTTTCAAAGTAGAGCCCCAACCCCATTGCATCCGGAATTGTAAGAATGTCGGAAAATAAAATCGCGGCATCTAGAGGGTAGCGTTCAAGTGGTTGCAAGGTCACCTCACACGCCAATTCCGGGTTGCCGCACAAGCCCATAAAATCGCCTGCTTTTGTTCGTGTAGCACGATACTCTGGAAGGTAACGACCTGCCTGACGCATCATCCAGACAGGGGTGTAATCAACAGGTTCACGCAAAAGTGCGCGCAAAAAACGATCGTTCTTTAACTCGGCCATGCGGGTGCCTTATATCCAGCGTAAAGAAATTTACTCTATTGTTATACGTCTATTGTCGAAGTTGTTCGTCGCTACTTTAAACATCCTGGTAGTCAAACATCCAGGTAGTCAAGTATGCCTTGTGCAGCTTCGCGCCCTTCCCAGATAGCAGTCACGACCAAATCTGATCCGCGCACCATATCACCGCCAGCAAACACTTTGGGGTTGGAAGTCTGGAATTTGAACTCCTGCTGTTCGGCCGCTTCGACGCCGCCCCAGGAATTAATTGTAATATCGTGCTGTTCAAACCAGGGTGCAGGATTAGGTTTAAAGCCGAAAGCAATTAACACAACATCAGCGGGAATAATTTCTTCACTGCCTTCAATCGCAACCGGGCGACGGCGGCCATTTTCGTCAGGCTCACCCAATTCTGTCGTGACAACTTTTACACCTTCAACTTTGCCATCACCCACAATTTCAACAGGCTGACGATTAAATAAAAACTCAACGCCTTCTTCTTTTGCGTTCTGAACTTCACGGCGAGACCCTGGCATATTTTCTTCATCCCGACGATAGGCACAAGTGACCTTTGCCGCGCCTTGACGAATCGAAGTGCGATTACAGTCCATTGCGGTATCCCCACCTCCGAGAATGACAACGCGCTTATCTTTTACGCTGATAAATTCATTCGCATCCTTCTCAAAGCCGAGGTTGCGGTTTACATTTGCTACAAGGAAGGGCAAGGCATCATGCACACCAGGCAAGTCTTCGCCAGCAAATCCGCCTTTCATGTAGGTGTAAGTGCCCATCCCCATAAACACCGCATCGTAATCGCTTAAAAGCGCTTCCATACTGATATCTTTACCGATCTCAGTATTCAAGCGAAATTCCACGCCCATTTCGGTGAAGATTTCGCGACGCTTAACCATTACAGATTTTTCGAGCTTGAATTCAGGAATACCAAAAGTCAGTAAGCCACCAATTTCAGGATAACGGTCGAAAACAACAGGTTTAACACCGTTACGCACCAGCACATCCGCGCACCCCAAACCAGCAGGGCCGGCTCCAATTATCGCTACCTTTTTATCTGTCCATTCCACTTTGGACATATCGGGTTTCCAGCCGAGAGCGAAAGCGGTATCCGTAATATATTTCTCTGCGTTGCCGATCGTCACTGCACCAAAACCGTCGTTTAAGGTGCAGGCACCTTCGCACAAACGGTCCTGCGGACAAACCCGGCCACAAACCTCGGGCAGTGAATTGGTTTCATGACTCAGCTCTACGGCTTCAATAACATTCCCCTCGCTGATCAGTTTTAACCAGTTAGGAATAAAGTTATGAACCGGGCATTTCCACTCACAATAAGGGTTACCACATGCGAGACAACGGTGACTTTGGTTTTGAACCTGGTTTTCGTTGTACGGCTCGTAAATCTCAACAAATTTATGCGTGCGAGTCTGCATATCCTTTTTATCAGGATCCTGGCGGCCCACATCCAAAAATTGAAAATTGTTATTTAAACGTTCACCCATAATAAAACCTCACTTACGCAGCACGCGCATTGACGCGATCCAACAGGGTAGCCAAATCTGCTGCAATGGGTTTAACCAACACAAAGGATGACAGTAGCGAATCAAATTCGCGTAACAGTCTTTCACCCCAGGCGCTGCCTGTTTCTTCAACGAATTCCTCGATAACCGAGCGCAAATGTGCTCGATGCTCAACAACCCGAGGATCATCAAGGGAAATAGCAACAACATCCTTATTGTGTTTCATGGCGAATGTTTTCTCTTCGTCGAGAACATAAGCAAACCCACCTGTCATCCCTGCGCCAAAATTGACACCGGTTTTCCCGAGGACGGTTACCACACCACCTGTCATATATTCACAGCAATGATCGCCGGCACCTTCCACTACAACATGAGCGCCGGAATTTCTAACCCCGCAACGCTCACCTGCGCGGCCCGCAGCAAATAAACTTCCTCCGGTTGCGCCATACAAGCAGGTATTACCCATAATACTGGTGGTATGAGTTTCGAAAGTGGATTCTTTCGGTGGTGTTAGAACAATCTTTCCGCCGGCCATGCCCTTACCTACATAATCATTGGCATCACCTTCCAGATAAATATCCAGACCGCCGGCATTCCAGACGCCCAGACTCTGCCCGGCAACGCCTTTTAAATTGATGCGTAAAGGTGTCGCTGCCATACCCAGGTTGCCGTGGCGTTTTGCAATTTCGCCAGAAATCCGCGCTCCAATCGAACGATCACAATTGGTAATTCGGAAGTTGAATTCGCCAGCTTTTTTCGCCTCAATATTTGGCAAGACCTCGGCTACCATACGCTCAGCAAGCTCTCCTTTGTCCCAAGGCTCGTTGCGCTCCACCTGACAGAATTGAGGTTTGCTTTGCAAGTATTCGTCAGTGTGAAAAATCGGGCTTAGATCCAGACGTTTTTGTTTCTCAGTGCTGCCTTCGATGGCTTCTAACAAATCGACACGCCCTATTAATTCAGCAAGGTTACGCACCCCTAATTTAGCCATCCACTCACGTGTTTCTTCCGCAACAAACCTGAAGAAATTCATGGCCATCTCAACTGTGCCGATATAGTGATCTTTACGCAGTTTATCTTGCTGCGTTGCGACTCCGGTTGCACAGTTATTCAGGTGGCAAATTCGTAAATATTTGCAGCCCAACGCCACCATCGGTGCCGTTCCAAAACCAAAACTTTCAGCGCCTAGAATCGCCGCCTTAATAACATCCAGACCACTCTTTAAACCGCCGTCAGTTTGAATGCGAACCTTGCCACGCAAATCATTTGCTCGCAGGGTTTGATGTGTTTCCGACAAACCCAACTCCCAGGGAGAACCCGCATAACGAATAGAAGTTAACGGGCTCGCAGCTGTTCCGCCGTCGTAGCCTGAGATGGTGATCAAGTCGGCGTAAGCTTTAGCCACACCCGCTGCAATCGTGCCCACACCTGGCCGCGATACGAGCTTAACGGATACCAAAGCTTGTGGATTGACTTGTTTTAAATCGTAAATCAACTGCGCGAGATCTTCGATTGAATAAATATCGTGGTGCGGGGGAGGCGAAATCAGAGTGACACCAGGCACTGAGTACCGTAAGCGTGCAATCAAGTTGTTCACTTTTTTACCGGGTAACTGACCACCCTCACCAGGCTTCGCGCCTTGTGCGACCTTGATCTGAAGCACTTCTGCATTAACAAGGTAATGCGGCGTAACACCAAAACGCCCTGATGCTATTTGTTTGATCTTGGACATTTTGACGGTGCCGTAGCGCGCGGGATCTTCACCGCCTTCACCGCTGTTGGATCGACCACCAAGCGTATTCATCGCTTCCGCCAAGGCTTCGTGGGCCTCGGGACTCAACGCTCCCAGAGACATACCCGCTGAATCGAAACGCGGAATAATACTTGCGATATCTTCCACTTCTTCCAGCGGAATTTCTGACGTGTTCTCTTTTAATTTTAATAGGTCACGCAACGTTGCTACTGGCCGCTTGTTAACAAGCTCTGAATATTTTTTCCAAACGCTGTAGTCACCTGTTTGCACGGCAACTTGCAATGTTTGCACAACATCCGGATTAAAGGCGTGATATTCCTGGCCGTGCATGTATTTTAATAAACCGCCAGGCTGAATATTTTTTCGTTTTTTCCATGCATCCTTCGCGAGTACTTTCTGGTCTGCTTCCAGCAGTGCAAACGTCGCACCCTTGATACGGCTGGCAGTGCCCTCAAAACAAACATCTATTACTTCTTCCGCCAGACCTACCGCTTCAAAAAGCTGCGCGCCGCGATAAGACGCCACAGTCGAAATACCCATTTTCGATAGAATTTTTAACAAGCCTTTATTCAAGCCTTTACGATAATTCTTGTAGGCCTGTTGATAATCTATTTGCAGTTCACCCGAGGCGATCAAATCATTAATGATGTGATAACTGAGCCAGGGATACACGGCTGTTGCACCGTAGCCAATCAACGCTGCAACATGATGAGAGTCGCGCGCCGTTCCGGTTTCTACCACAATGTTTGCATCGCAACGCAACCCTTCGCGAGTTAGACGGTGATGCACAGCACCGGTTGCCAACATTGCATGAATTGGTAACAAGCCTTCTTCTATATGCGCATCACTTAGAATGACAAGTGTTGTACCAGAACGAACCGCTTTAACAACATTTTCAGTCAGTAATTCGATGGCTTGCTTGAGTTTTATTGTGCTCGAATCGTAGTGCAAGCTAAACACTTTGTGTTTGTAGTTGTCGCGCTGTAAGTTGCGAATCGCATGAAAGTTTTCGATAGAAAGCACCGGGCTTTTCAAAATAATTCTATCGGCATGACCCGCAGTTTCGTCGTATACACTTAGCTCACGCCCCAGACACGTTTCCAGGGACATCACAATCGATTCACGCAAAGGATCGATGGGCGGGTTCGTTACTTGTGCAAACTGTTGACGAAAATAATCGTACACACTGCGCTGCTTTGAAGACAGAACTGCCATGGGGGTGTCGTCACCCATTGAGCCGACAGCTTCCTGACCATCTTCCGCGAGCGGTCGTATAACTTGATCACGCTCCTCGAAGGAGGCCTGATACATTTTCATCGCTGTGTTAATTTCGTCGTCACTCAAACTATTGACGAGTTCGGATTTTTCATGCTCCTGTTCAATACGCGTCGCATGCTCTGCCATCCACTTTTTGTAGGGCTTGCTGGACTTGAACATTTCGTCAATTTCGCGCGTGTGTTGCAGCAACCCTTTTTGTGTATCCACCGAAAGGATCTGGCCAGGCCCTAATCGCCCCTTTGCCACAACATTTTTTGGCTCGTATTTGTATACCCCGACTTCCGAGGCAACTGTGATGATGTCGTCATCCGTCATGACCCAGCGCGACGGACGTAAACCATTCCTGTCCAGAGTACACACTGCATAGCGACCATCGGTTAACACCAAACCCGCAGGGCCATCCCAAGGTTCAATATGCATAGAGTTGTATTCATAAAAAGCTCGCAGGTCTTCATCCATGTGTTCGGCATTTTGCCAGGCCGGTGGTACTAACATGCGAATCGCTCTGTGTAATTCCATACCGCCAATTTGCAGAAGCTCGAGCATATTATCGAGACTCGATGAATCTGAGCCGGTACGATTTACAAGGGGAACAATTTCTTCTACTTTCGGAATGAAATCGTTCTGAAATTTTTTGGTACGCGCAACTGACCAGTTACGGTTGCCCATGATGGTGTTGATTTCACCGTTATGAGCCAACATGCGGAAAGGCTGGGCGAGCGGCCAACGCGGCATGGTATTGGTAGAAAAGCGTTGATGAAAAACGCAGATTGCGGTTTCTAATCGCGCATCGGCAAGATCAAGATAAAATTTAGGCAAGTCGACTGGCATCATCAAGCCTTTGTACGACAGAACACGAGAACTCAGGCTGGCAATATAGAAGCTGCTGTCTTTTGCCAGGCGTATTTCTGCCTTGCGGCGAGCGATATATAGCTTGGCTTCGAGCTGGTTGATGTCAGAGCTATCAAAATTAATAAACAAGTGGACAATGCGGGGAAGCGTTTCAAGCGCGATAGGCCCGAGACAAGCGGAGTCGGTTGGGACTTCGCGCCAAAATATCTCTTTTAAACCTTGTTTAGCGAGCTCTTCCGCAAGAATAGACTTCGCCTGTTCGGCTTTTTTGTCCTGGGTGCTGAGCATTAAAGCGCCTATTGCATAGGCATCGGCCAACTTAAAGCCCTGCTCATCTGCGATAGCACGAAGGAAGCTATCCGGTTTCTGAATCAGCAATCCACAGCCGTCACCGGTCTTGCCGTCAGCGGCAATTCCTCCACGGTGAGTCATACAAGTCAGTGCTTCTATACCTGTTTGCAACAACTTGTGGCTCGGCATGCCCTTTAAGTGGGCAATGAGTCCGAAACCGCAGTTATCTTTAAACTCATCTAACTGATAAAGACCATTATTCATAGGCGTTTCACTTGCTACTTAATCTTGCCAATGTTGGTGATGCAACTTTCTTTCCTGAATTACCCAACAAATTGAATCCCCGAAGACTTCTTACGACTCCCCTGACGTCGGGGACTTCTGCAGCTGCATCCTGATTGGGGTTTTTTCATCCGCCATGGACAAAAAAGCCCCTGAAATTGAGGGGCTGGGATGTCGTGGGCGCAGAATGTTAACTGCTGACCCCGGTCATGGCAAGGGGAAAATAGTCGGCCTTTACTGCGTGAGGGTGGGAAATGCTTCTAATTACAGCTATCTGCTTCGATTTGCTGCGATCTCGTACTGGATGTCCTTTAGCTGGCGAGGCCAGGGCCCACCTTTCCGTTGATCAGAAGGTAAACCCTGAATAGCAGCTTGAGCCTCCTGACGGCTTGTAAATATCCCGGTGACAACAACAAACCAGGCCTTTCCCTCGCGCAAGCCCTGATACAAGTAGAGTTCGTTCTTGTTGGCTTGCGCGCTTATGTACTTTATTAGTGCATCTTTTCGACTGGCTGCAATGATCTGGAGAGTGTATGTGTCCGGGGACTGATCCATTAAAAACAGCTCGTTCGCGGTCATTCCTGAAGGTGTTGGCGGCGTCGCGGGAATCAGCCCTTCTTTTTTGGGCGGAATAGACACGGAACTGCTGGACTGTATTTTAACCTCGGGAAGGACCTCCGGTTTTTTTACCAATGCTGCTCCCTCTTTTGAAGCATTGTTATCAGGGGCCTCTAACTGCCTCGGTGCACTTACGGCTTTGTTGTTGGCCTCTTGCGACACGGGAATAGCAGGAAGCGGTTTTGCCTGAGAATCAACAATCACAGCCCCATCCTCTTGCGCCATTTTTTCTACAGCCTCCTGTTGCACTATCTCCTTGCCTTTAGCTTCTTCGGCGACGTCATCGGTCGAAGCGGTTCTCTCAGCCTTGTCCACCTTCGGTGTTAACACCGTCCTTTTTTCTGCTACTCCTCCCTCCGCATTTGCTAACTCAGGCTGTTTTCCCAAGCCTTCTTTTTCTTCACCTGAATCTCTCGCAAAAGCTGCCCAAAGCAAAACAGCTACCAATACACCGAGAGCCAGCATATGACCTTTGGGAATTTTACTCAGCACATCCAGGGTATCGCTTTTGCTCTCACCTTCTTCATGTGCATCCAATGCAAGCCTCAATGCCACGCCGGGCGAGCCCAATGACTGACTCCAGATTTGCTGTACAAGGTTCGCATTGAAGCCGGTGCTGGTGTTCGAAAATTTTTTCTTCAGGAAGGATGATAATTCGGAGGGGGAGAATAAGGGAATTTCAAAGTCGTAAACCGGTGCATCGATTAAGCCCAGTTCATCAACTCGCTCAACCAAACCAGGAGACGCGAAAAATACAAGGTGTAATCCGTAGCCCGGTAAATTGTTTCCTTGTAGAAGGCTTATTACTGCACCCAAACTTTGACTGTCCAGCAAGTGCGCATCATCCAGAATAAGGACAGCCAACTGTTTATCGTTTACCAATTGTGCCGCGAACTGTCGCAACGTAGCCAGGCTTTCGCCGGCATTGAGTTGCTGCTCGTCACTGATGCCAAACTCGTGAACGATAGTACCAAGCGTTTCCCCGATATTTTGCTCGACACCACATTTAAGCGAAACCAGAAAAGGAACATCTTCAAGGCGGGACGATAACTCAGCGGCCATCGCACTCTTGCCTGCGCTGCGCCCTGCCTGAACCACAGGCAAGCCTTCTCCAAATCGCAAAAGATGTTGAAGCTGCTGCAGCAAACCTTCGCAACCAGGCGTTGCATAGTAATAACGGCTTGGCAATTCTGCTTCTACCAAATCAGCTCCGGGCAATGCAGTATTAGACATATTCGAGCACGCAGGAAATGTTTCCACTTTTCAGGTTAAGGTAAAGTCTCCATCAATGCCTGTCGATCAAATTCCTCCGTGACGACGGCTTGCCCACAACCTTTGAGTAATACAAGTCGCAAACTGCCATCAAGTACTTTTTTATCGACACTCATGTATTTCAGGAAATCATCCGCCGACATATTACTCGGGGGACAAGCGGGTAAACCAGCAGCTTCTATTAATTTACGGGATCTATTGACTAGCTTATCATCAATCCAACCTAATTTACGCGACATTTCGCAGGCCATCATCATACCGGCGCCCACCGCTTCGCCATGAAGCCATACGCCGTAGCCCTGATGCGCTTCTATCGCGTGACCAAAGGTGTGGCCTAAATTCAAAATAGCTCTAACACCCCCTTCGCGTTCATCCGCTGCCACAACTTTTGCCTTGGTCAAGCAACTTTGTTCAATGGCATACGCAAGAGCTTCTTCATCGCGCTGAACGAGTTTTTCCATGTTGTGCTCTAACCACTCAAAAAAAGGCTGGTCAGCAATCAATCCATATTTAATCACTTCAGCAAGGCCAGCCGACAACTCTCGGTCGGGTAAGCTCTTCAGCACTTCGGTGTCGATAACAACACATTTTGGCTGGTGAAAGGCGCCAATCATATTCTTACCCAAGGCATGATTGACTCCGGTTTTTCCCCCCACTGATGAATCAACCTGGGAAAGCAGCGTTGTGGGAACCTGAATAAAATCGACACCTCGCTGATAACTCGCCGCGGCGAAGCCCGTCATATCGCCAATAACACCGCCTCCGAAAGCTAACAAACACGTTTTGCGGTTATGGCGATTTTGCAGAAGTGCATCAAAGATCAAATTCAGTGTTTCAAGGTTTTTAAATTGTTCACCGTCTGGCAACACTACGGTATTGAATTTAGCCACCTTCAAGTTCTCTTGCTTGAACCAATCTGCATACATTTCAGCTAGCGTTGTATTGGTCACACACATTAACTGAGATGCCGAAAGATAGGGCTCAATAAGTGAGGGATCCTTTAAAAGGCCCTTTCCAATAAATATGGGGTAGCTGCGCTCGCCCAATTCAACAATGAGTTTTCGCATAGAGTTTTGACTGCCCAATTAAGAGCAGGTTTCAGTTATTCAATGATTGGATAGCAAGGTTGCTATTTCTGCGACAACGTTGCGCGGGCTGCGATTATCAGTTGTCACGATCGATGTTGCAACTTCACGATAGAGGGGGTCGCGTAAGCGATAGAGTTCTTCAATTTTACTTTTGGGGTCGTCGACTTGTAAAAGAGGCCGCTTCTTGTCCTTGCTGGTTCGTTCGAGAAGCTGGTCAATGCCTGCTGATAAATAAACAACAAGGGCCTGCCCCTTTAATGCATCACGATTTTTCTGCTTCATCACGATGCCGCCCCCGGTTGCGATTACGGTGTTCTCGTAATCGAGCACATCGTTGAGAACCGCTGATTCACGTGCTCGAAAACCTTCCTCGCCTTCAACATCAAAGATCCAGGGAATATCTGCCCCGGTGCGTTCTTCAATTAACGCGTCGGTGTCGACAAAGCTCCAGGAGAGTCGATTGGCTAACATGCGGCCGATTGTGGATTTGCCGGCCCCCATGGGGCCGACAAGAATGATTCCGGGTGACACTAGGTTTATTCAACCAGATTATGGTCCAGAATCCGTGGAGTGATGAAAAGAAGGATTTCGCGCTTATCTTCCCTTCTCTCCTTATTTTTGAATAAGTTTCCGACAATTGGAATGTCTCCCAATAGCGGGACTTTCGACTCGGAGTTAACAGAAGTGATGGTGTAAATCCCGCCTAACACTACTGTCTCACCATCTGGTACCAATACCTGTGTTTCAAGCTGAGTGATATCTAATATGGGAATTCCACTCGCCAAATCAATTTCGCCAATAGAATCCTGGGTTATCTCCAAATCCATAATTACTCGATCATCGGGAGTAATTTGCGGAGTAACATCCAGTTTCAGTACAGCCTCCTTGAATGTCGTAGTCGTTCCACCGCTAGCCGACTCTTCCTGATAAGGAATCTCTGTACCAGATTCGATTGATGCCTGCTGCTTGTCACCAGTGATCACTTTCGGCTGGCTCACAATTTCCGCGAACCCGGCATTTTCCAATGCACTCAGCTCAAGACCCAGAACAAAATCACTGCCTATTAAACTCGCTGCAATTGATCCAGTCGGGTTAAAAACGCCCAAATCAACAACTGTCAGGTCATCGGCGTTCATCGTACCGCCGTTAAAGAAGTCGTAAACATTGCCTTCTGCACTAAAATTACCTTCCTGGTTTGCCGCTCCACCATAAGAGGGGTTACCAAAATTAGCGCCAGCTCCGGCAATTCTAACACCTAACTCTCTCCTGAAATCAGTATTTGCAATTACGATGCGTGCTTCAATCATTACCTGTCGAATAGGCACGTCGATCTGGTCAATCAACCTACGAAATTGGACAATTTTTTCTTCGGTATCAGTCAAGATAATTGAGTTTGTTCGCTCATCAACAATCGCAGATCCTCTCTCCGACAAGATTGAACCGGTTGACACTCGGTCGCTGCCGCGGCCACCGCCACCGCCACCGCCGCCGCCCATTCCTGAGTCCACAAACAGCCCGAATAGCTCCCGGGCATTGGCATATCGAACCCGGATATATTCTGTCCTTAACGGCGCCAATTCTTGTAATTGCTTCTTGGTCTCGATCTCTTGCCTTTCTCGCTCGGCTATTTCTGCTGCTGGCCCCACCATCAGGACGTTACCCATTTGACGCTTATCAAGCCCTTTAGTTTTCAAGACAATATCAAGAGCCTGATCCCATGGGACATTTTCCAAACGCAAGGTGATGCTTCCAGATACAGTGTCACTGGCAACCAGGTTCAAATCTGTGAAATCAGCAATGAGCTGCAGCACGGACCGGACTTGTATGTCCTGAAAGTTTAAAGATAACTTTTCTCCAACATATTGAAAGGCCCGCTCTTTCTCTTCAATTTCTGCAGGAGTCAACGGTTTAACACTAATAACATATTCATTATCGGCCTGATAAGCGAGGTAATCATAATCGCCAGCAGTATCAATGGATATCAATGCCGAGTTACCTTCCGTTTGCGCTGAAAGCATTGAAACCGGCGTTGCAAAATCCAAAACATCAAGCTTTCTGCGAAGCTGCTCAGGCAACCCTGCTCTTAAAAAACGAACTTCAATACCACTAGCCACTTCCTCAACATCAATAGCAATTCCGGGATCAGTGAGCGAAACGATGATTTTCCCCTCACCAACTTCACCACGACGAAAATCGATATTCGAAATAGCCGGACCAGCTCCAACATTTGGCCGCGAAAAAGTTTCTTCAGACTGAGAGTAACGAGGCTGGCTAGCCGCCATTGTCGGTGCAGACGAGCCTGACTCGGCGCCCACTTCAATCACATATTCAACACCTTCAACCCGGCCTTGATACGGTACTGAATTATCGAGGTTAACGATTATCCTGGTTCTACCACCACCCTCGAGAACAACAGCACTTGAAACCTCGCCAACCGACATACTGTATTTTTTTTCTGACAAACCATTCAAAACATCTGCGAAATCAAGAACTATTCTTGCAGGCTGCTCAATTGTGTATCCTTCTGGCAGGGTAGGAACCCCATCAAAACTAAGTCTTATTTCTGCTCGTTCACCTGGCAATTCTGCGAACTTTATATCCTGAAGGGTGGCCGCGTTGGCAACACCTGTGACTACCGTCAATGCCAGCGCCAATAAGATTTTAAATTTTATAGTGAACATGCTTATAAATCCTTCTCAGATAGTGAGAGTATTCGCGGTCGCTCCAACCAGGCGCCCAAGCCGTCGGAAACAATTTCCAATAATTCAATTTGGTTTTCTTTGGTTGCAATAATTCGTCCGTGATTCTTTCCAATGTAATTACCTTGTGTTACCCAGTGAATGCCGCCTACTCCGTCGCGCACCAGCGCCCAAAGCGTACCACCTTTTTCCAAAGTACCAACCATAGTAATCGCTGTTAAGTCGAAGCCTTCGAGGAACTCTTTCTTACGATTAAAATCAGGCTTAACGTCTGCCCCGGATCTTCCTTGAGGTCTTCTCATTGCAATGTCAACGGGTGGGTCAAACGGACTTCTTAAAACTGCTGCCGAATAGGTAAATGATTCATATGTATTGAATGTGGGCAATGGCTCAATGACACCGGCGGGCTTGGCCTTCACTTCGCGAATATATGATCGCAGGTCATCATCTTTGCCGCCAGAGCAAGCGCCTACCAGTACCAACAACAACGTTACAGGAATTAATTTTATAGAAATACGCATCTTAATTATCCTGTGCCCTATAGCGGTATGTTTTCGCCAAGATGTCCATCGTGAGCATACTGTTACTCGACCCTGCAGACCGAATACTAAAATCATGTAGCGTCACTATTCGAGGCATACCTGCAATACCACTTACGAAAGTTCCAAATTCATGATACCCGCCATCAACAACAATTTTTATTGGTAGCTCTACGTAGTATTCTGTGGCTCTCTCGCTTTGGGGAGTAATACTCTTAATTGTTAACCGACTTTGGACACCTTTCTCATCTATATCATCCAGCAGCCCGGGAACTTCGGTGCTACTAGGCAGCTGCTTCACCAATGCCCCAAACGACTCTTCCATTTCAATCATTTGGGCTCGATATCTATCAAGGTTTGCAGCTTCAAACGCTTTTCTTTCAAATGATTGGCGTAAACTTCGTTCTTCGGCCTCTTTTTTCTCCAGAGAGCTATTTTTGTCTCGCACAATAAAATAAAAAGCACCGAAAACAATTACCGCAACTGCCATTAACGCAACAAATACCCTTGCTGGAGCAGGCCAGACTCCGATACGATCCCAATCAATATCATTGATATCGAAGTCCTGAAGTTGCTCCATTAAACCTTTAAGATCCGCCATATCTACGCGCCTCCTTCTTCATTGGAAGGCAAAATAAGATTAACCTGCATAGAAAACCGACTGGATTGACCACCATACTTAGGATCAACAGTAACCGATCTTAAATTTGGTTTTTCAAAAAACTCTGATTCATTGAGTTTTCTCATAAAATCAGACACACGAGTATTGGTTTCTGCAACACCTTCGATATTCAATACCTTTCCAGACCGACTAAGCGTTAAAACAAAAACCCCTTCTGGAACTGAGCGTGCAAACTCGTCAAAATACCGAACTATGACCGGGCGAGTACCCTGAAGATCCTGAATAACCTTCATACGCTCGAGCAATTCTCGCCTTTTCTTTTTTAGTTCCTGAATCTCTTTTACTTGTTTATCAAGAATTGCAATCTCACTACTCAATAAACTATTGCGCGATTGCTGATTTTCAATTGCTTTGTTTACAGCCTGAATCCAAACAAACGAAATCAACCCAGCAAGAATACACACACCTATTAACTGGGTTACAAATTCTTTCTTTTTCTCCTGCCTGTGCTCTTCGCGCCAGGGGAGTAGATTTATCTTGGCCATCTTATTCGAAACTCCTCAAGGCCAGGCCTGTCGCGATCATTAAAGACGGAGCATCATTTGCAAGTGCAGAAGCATTAACGCGTGATGAAATGGACATATTGGCAAAGGGGTTGGCAACAGTTGCCGAGGTGCCAAGTTTTTCTTCTATCAAACCTGCAAGGCCTGTCATTGAAGCGACACCACCTGCCAATACTATGTGGTCAACATCGTTGTATTGACTGGATGAAAAGAAGAATTGCAAGGAGCGTGTGACTTGTTGAACAACTGCCTCTTTAAAAGGCTCCAACACTTCAGGCTCATAATCATCTGGCAGTCCGCCTTGCTTTTTGGCCAAGCCCGCTTCCTCAGCGGAAAGGCCGTAACGACGCTGAATTTCTTCTGTTAACTGACGCCCGCCAAAGAGCTGCTCACGTGTATAAACCGTTTTGCCGTCAACCAGAACACTCAGAGTTGTCATCGTTGCACCAATATCGACTACGGCGACAACCTGCTCTTCCTGATCTTCCAGCTGTTCCTGAATCAAGGCAAAAGCACGTTCAAGGGTATAAGCCTCAACATCGACAACCTTGGGCACCAGATCAGCCAGCTCCAACATTGTTGAACGGATGTCCACGTTTTCCCGGCGACATGCAGCAAGCAGCACTTCTACTTGTTCAGGGTTTTTTGCAGAGGGCCCCTGGATATCAAAATCAATGGCGACCTCTTCCAGTGGATAGGGAATGTACTGATCTGCCTCCAGGGAAATTTGCAATTCCATGGCGTCTTCACTGAGATCACCCGGCATATCAATAAGCTTGGTGATAACCGAAGAACCAGCAACGGCGACAGCGGCATCCTTAAGCTTGGAGCGCGAAGACTGCACCACGGCTTTCACAACCTGGGCAACAGCCTCGACATCGTTAATATTCTTCTCAACCACAACATTAGGGGGCAGCGGACGAACGGCATAATTCTCCACGCGATAGCTGTCGCCCTGGCGACTGAGTTCCAACAACTTTACGGTTGTGGAGCTGACATCCAGGCCGAGCATCGGCTTGGTCTTATTATCAAATAACCCGAAGAATCCCATTTTTCTATCTATATCCGCAACTTAGCTGATGTTTATGTTATAGCACTTTAAGTATAGCCTGCAACATAAGACTACGTATGTAAAGTGTGAAAAAGGTCTTATAATGGCAATTCATCGCGAATTACCGCCTCTAATCACCATTTCTACTAAAAAACATGAAAAAGCGAACAAAAGTCTTGATTACCTGCCTTTGGCTGGCTGTTGCAGGTACCGGTGCCGGCCTTTCAAGCTTAGCAGGTATGTTCCTGTATTTAAGTCCAAAATTACCTTCAGTGGCCTCAATTCGTGAAGTAAAACTCGAAACCCCCTTACGAATTTTCTCGGCCGACAAGAAATTAATCGGAGAAATCGGTGAGTATCGCCGGCAACCTGTCAGCATCGACTTAATACCCGATGACCTGAAAAACGCCATTATCGCCACGGAAGATGAAGATTTTTATGAGCACTCCGGCGTTTCGCTAAAAGGGATTGCTCGCGCGGTATACACCCTCCTGAAAACCGGCCGCAAAGGCCCGGGCGGCAGCACAATCACAATGCAAATCACGCGGCACGAGTACCTGCATCTTCGCCAGGAATTTACCCGCAAATTCAATGAAATTATCCTCGCACGAAAAATTGAACAAGAGTTAACCAAGGACCAGATTCTAGAGCTTTACTGCAATTACATGTTTTTGGGTAAACGCGCCTGGGGCGTAGAGGCAGCCGCCCAGGTTTACTACGGTAAATCTCTTGCTGACCTTGATTTGGCCCAACTGGCAATGATCGCCGGAATTTTCCAGGCTCCCTCCTCTAAAAACCCCATCAATAACCCGGAAAGGGCCATCGAACGCCGGAATTACGTACTCTCACGCATGTTTAAAGAAGGTTTTATTGATCAAGCCCGCTATGAAGAGGCTATCGCCAAACCTGTTACTGCCCGCCAACATGGGCAAGCTCTGGATATTTCTGCGCCTTACGTAACAGAAATGGCTCGACTGAAAGCTGTGGAGCTATGGGGCCAAGCTGCCTACAAGGACGGTTATGAGATTTACACGTCGGTCGACAGTAGGCTTCAGGAAACAGCACAGAAAGCTGTCGTCAACGGCATCATGGCCTACGACCAACGCCACGGCTACCGCGGCCCGGAAAAACAATTGGACCCTGCCGACCTGGTCATTTTGACGGACGATAACGGCAATGAGACCTTCGATTACACCCCCTGGCTGGAAAATCTCTCTGCGATTCCCACTTATGCTGGCCTCACACCTGCCATTGTCACTGCGGTAAACGAAGACAGCATTGCATTTTTATTTGCCGATAACACAACTGTGGCTCTTCCCTGGGAGGGAAAACTTTCTGAAACTCGCCCCTACGTAAATGAAAATGTCCGCAACCCCGCCCCGAAAACACCAGCTGAATTACTCGCCGTCGGCGATGTCGTTCGACTGATTAAGGTCGACGGAACAGCGGAGGAGAACAAGGTGGAAAACCAGGAAGAGGAGGGCCAGCAAGAAAACCGGGGAGAGAACCCGGGATGGCAGCTGAGTCAGCTCCCCGCGGTTCAGGGGTCATTAGTGTCCCTTAACCCTGACAACGGCGCAATCCTGGCCCTGGTCGGCGGCTTCGACTACTACCACAGCAACTTTAATCGCATCACCCAGGCAGAGCGCCAACCGGGTTCAAACTTCAAGCCCTTCATCTACACAACCGCGCTGGAACAGGGAATGACCGCAGCGACGGTGATCAACGACGCGCCCGTCGTGTCTGAATATGACTCCCAGTTGGAAAATGATTGGCGCCCGACAAACGATGACCACACCTTTTCCGGCCCGACACGCCTGCGTAAAGCCCTTTACGGCTCCAAGAACCTGGTATCTATCCGCGTCCTGCGGCAGATCGGTGTCGGCGAAACAGTTCGCAGCCTGGTGAAATACGGTTTTGACGAGGAGAGCATCCCTCGAGACCTGACACTCTCTCTCGGCAGCCTCGGTTTAACCCCATTAAAGCTGGTAACAGGCTACGCCGTGTTTGCCAACGGAGGATACCGTGTTGAACCCTGGCTGATTGAGCGCATAACCAACCTGGATGGCGAGACTGTCTACATTGAGGCACCACTTACCGTGTGTCAGGAATGCGAAGATGAAGAAAGCGCTGACGAAGAGAATGAATCCGGTAAAGAAATCCATGCAACCCTCAATGCAGGAGAGGAAGCAGTCTCGGAGGCGATGGATTCTGCGGAGGACAGCGACACCGGTCTTTCGGACGATGACCTACAGGCCACCGATCTGGTGCAAAGCCCCGTGCTCCCCAACGCGCCCTACGAGTTTAGCGGCGACCCCTTTGATCTTCCCTTTATTAAAAAATACTGGCTTGGCATTGTGACCGAACAAGACTACCCACGCGCCGAACGTGTTGTCGATGAACGCGTCGCCTACATTATCGACTCCATGCTGCGCGACGTGATTCGCCAAGGCACAGGCGTGCGCGCGAAGAAACTTGGCCGCAACGACCTGGCTGGAAAAACCGGCACCACCAACGGCCCCAATGATGTCTGGTTCTCAGGTTACAACGGCAATGTGGTTACCACAACGTGGATCGGCTTTGACCAATTTACACCTCTCGGAAATCGCGAATACGGCGGTACAGCTGCGCTGCCGATCTGGATGGACTATATGGAGGTGGCACTAAAAGGCAAACCGGAAACCATCCGCCCGCAACCGCAAGGCATCGTGAGCGTCAGGATTAACCCCGAAACCGGGGAGCGCGCGCGCGTGGACGACCCGGACGCAATTTTTGAGATATTTCGTGCTGAACATGTACCGGAACCCAAGGAAAACACGCCGGACCCAGGAACTCCGTGGAGCGAGGAAGGACTTACCGAAGACCTGTTCTAGGGAACCTCTGAAAAATGGAAATATTTTTTCTGTGGCAAGGAAGCACCGCGCGGAGAACAGACTGAGCCGGCACCCCGGTTTACTGGATTAAATGAGGATCGACTGAGCCGGCACACCGGCACGGAGCTGACGCCGCCACAGGGGAAATAGGCCATTTTTCAGAGGTTCCCTAGATCTCCAGAGACAACTGGAAACACGGACACAGCAAAAATCAGGAAGCTTCGGCTTCCTGATTCGCTTTAAGAAATAATTCTGAAAGAAAGGGCTTTCTGAACGAAAACCCTCGAAAATTCTACTTGCTACCGCGACGCGCAAAACGCTTGTTAAAGCGGTCAATACGACCACCGCTATCTACAACTTTCTGCTTACCAGTGTAGAAAGGGTGACACTCTGAACATACGTCGAGGTGAATTTCCTTAGCCATCGTGGAACGGGTCTTGATCACGTTTCCGCAGCTACAGGTGGCGGTCATTTCACCGTATTTGGGTTGAATATCTGCTTGCATTGTTTCAGTCTCACTGTTCTGTGCACCGCCACCAAATCTTGTGTCTGGCACGGTACATCCATTATCGTAGCGCCCCCGCTTCCGAGGGAGCGCGCATACTACCAGATACGCAACAGAACTCAATGCTTAAAACCATACTAAAAATTGCCCTGCCGCTCCCACTGCCCCAGCTCTACGACTACCTGCCGCCGGCAGATTGTGATGTGGAGAGTCTGCAGCCAGGCCAACGCTTACTGCTGCCTTTTGGCAACCGCGAACTGGTTGGCGTACTCGTTCGCATCAGCGCCGACGCAGATATCAACCCCGAAAAAATCAAAGCGGCAATCAAGACAATTGAAAGTAAACCCTCACTTACACCGGAACTTCTCAAACTCTGCCAGTGGGCTGCGGGCTACTACCACCATGCCTTGGGTGAAATTCTCAGTGCAGCCCTGCCACTGCGTTATCGCAAGGACGAAGCGCGGGAGGAGTTACGCGAACACGTTTGGGTCCATACTACCGAGGGCCTGGGCTTACCCGCCGACGCCCTGAAGCGCAGCAAGAAACAACAAACCCTGCACCAATGGCTTCTCAGTGAAGGCAAAGCCACCGTGGCAGACTGCAAGCGCCTGAAAATCAGTGGCGCAGTGACCAAAGCCCTGGAAGAAAAAGGCTTGATTAAACCCGCCTTACTGGACATCCCGCCCTTTTCACCTTCCCAGGAAATTCTCGCAAGCCCGGCACTGGCACTGAACAAAGAGCAAAGCGACGCGCTTGCTGCAATCCGCTACCACGCTTTTCGCTGTTACCTCCTCCACGGTGTAACGGGTAGCGGCAAAACCGAAGTCTATATGCAGCTGATTGCACGCACTTTGCAAACCGGCAAGCAAGTGCTGGTTTTAATACCGGAAATTGGACTCAGTCCACAAACACTCGCCCGTTTTCGCGCACGCTTCAAGGTAGAGATAGCAGAGCTTCACTCGCGGGTTAGCGAAGTCGAACGTGCACAAAACTGGGAAAAAGCCCGCTCTGGTGTGGCCAGAATCATCCTGGGCACCCGACTTGCCGCATTAACACCGCTTGCAGATCCCGGCCTGATTATCGTTGATGAAGAACATGACCCTTCCTTCAAACAACAGGATGGCTTCCGCTATTCCGCGCGCGACCTGTCTATCTATCGCGCCAGTCAGTTAAAAATCCCGATTGTACTCGGCAGCGCTACCCCCTCACTGGAAAGTTTGAACCACGCCCTGCAGGGCCGTTACACCCATTTGCGGCTCAGATCGCGTGCCGGGCAGGCTATAGAACCACATATGCAGGTGCTGGATTTACGCGATCAGCCCCTGCAAGCTGGCTTGGCCGAAAGCGCACTGGAGGGTATTCGCCACACACTTGAAGCCGGCAAGCAGGCCCTGGTTTTTCTTAACCGCCGCGGGTATGCGCCGCTTTTGTTTTGCCAAAGTTGCGGCTGGCAAGCGAAATGTCAGGCCTGCGAGCTAAACTTTACGCTGCACCAGCACCCTGCACGCCTGCACTGCCACCATTGCGATGCTCGTCGCGCCTTGCCCCGCCAGTGCCCGCAATGCAAACACTCGCAGTTATTGCACAATGGTGTCGGCACAGAGCAGGTGGTGGAAAACCTGAAATCGCTTTTTACGCACTATCCCGTGCTGCGTATTGACCGCGATACCACGCGCAACAAGCAGGATTTCAGCAAATTGCTTCAGCAAATTCATGACAAAGACGCCGCTGTGCTGGTGGGCACACAAATGCTGGCCAAGGGGCATCATTTCAGCAAACTCGACCTCGTCGTTGTGATGGATACCGATCAGGGCTTGATGAGTTCAGATTTCAAGGCGCTGGAACGCCTCGGTCAGCTGACCACGCAAGTTGCAGGGCGTGCAGGCAGGGAAGAACAGCAGGGGACGGTTTTGCTACAAAGCTATCAGCCCGAACACCCCTTACTGCAATGCCTGATTCACGAAGGTTATGAGCATTTCGCACAAAGGCTCCTCAACTCTCGACAACAGGCAAAGCTTCCTCCTTTTACCTACAGTGCCCTGTTGAGAGCCGAATCCAAACGCGGAGAAAACGCCATGGAACTGCTCGCCGCGCTGAAACGGAAATTTCTACACTTTAAAACACAGGCCAATTGCCCGGCCCTGCGGGTTCTCGGCCCCTTTCCCGCGCCCATCGAAAAAGTGCAGAACCGGTTTCGATTTCAACTCCAACTCTTTAGCGACGATCGCGCTGCCCTGCACCGCAGCCTGGATTTCAGTATCACCGAGATCCAGAGCCAGGCACTCGCCAAGCGGGTACGCTGGTCAGTGGATGTCGACCCCGGCGACTACAGCTAAAAAGCCGACTTGACACACTTCAAATAAATTTTAAAAAAGCGCCTTAAGCAATTAAAAAATATAGGAAAAACCCCTCCCATTGCACGCATAATAGTTTACAATTATTGGACATTCTCCTCGCCGTTTTCAGATTATTTTCACACTATGGCCAAAGATTACGCTCGTAAAAAACGCCCTGCTGCCAGCCGCAAGCGCTATGAACCCAAAGTACCCGCCTGGGTTTGGCTATTTACCGGCGGCGTGCTTGGCGCATTTATTATGTTTTTAATGCATCTCACCAAAGTGGAAGATGCCGCTCCTAGCCAGCTATCCTTTGCAAAAGACGCGCAGGAAGCCGTTGAAAATAAAGTCGACAATCAGCTCGTTGAAACCGAAAAGCCCGAACGCCCCTCCTCCCCCTTCAGCTTTCGCGACTTACTTCGCGATCAGGAAGTCAAAGTCGAGGATGAAGGCCAACCAGGTTCTGCTCCCGCACAAGCTGCGCCCAGTTACGAATATACCCTGCAAGTCGCCTCCTTCAAGACACAACAGGATGCCGACCAGGTGCGCGCAGAATTAATCCTGCTCAACATGGACGCCCGTATCGAAAAAGTGATTGTTCGGGATAACGAAACCTGGTTTCGGGTCGTTGTTGGTCCTTTTACTTCGCGCTCCAAGCTCTCGAAAGCACGCAGCACCCTGATTTCCAACAATTACAGCGCCGAAGTGCGCAAGCGTGTCCTCGGCTCCGGCTGATTCATCCCCCTCTGAATGGCCACATCCTGAAAGCCATCAACACCGGCACGTGTCCGGTTGAAAATTCCCTCTCCACCCCCACAATGAAAAATGGAAATTAACCCGTTTGAGGAGTAGGCGTGGAGCAATATCGAGGCACAACCATTTTATCGGTCAGACGCGGCAACCAGGTCGTGATAGGTGGCGACGGGCAAGTCAGCCTGGGCAATACCATTATGAAGGGCAATGCCCGCAAAGTGCGCCGACTCTATAAAGACCAGGTCATCGCAGGTTTTGCAGGCGGCACCGCCGATGCTTTCACCCTATTTGAACGTTTTGAAGCCAAGCTGGAAACCCACAATGGTCAACTGGTGCGCGCTGCCGTCGAACTGGCGAAAGATTGGCGGACTGATCGTGCCCTCAGACGTCTGGAAGCGCTTCTCGCCGTCGCCAATAAAGATGCCTCATTGATTGTGACCGGCAATGGCGATGTCATTCAACCTGAAGATGATCTCATTGCAATTGGCTCTGGCGGAGCCTTCGCACAATCTGCCGCGCGTGCACTTCTGGACAATACCGAATTGCCTGCAAAAGACATTGTCGAAAAAGGTCTCAGCATCGCTGGCGACATTTGCGTTTACACCAATCACAATTTCACCATCGAAGAACTCAGTTATTAATTTGCTCTGCTCGCCTTTCGCTTTTCCAGCCAGCAGGACGAACGCAGTAAGGAAAACCACATGTCCAACATGACACCCCGTGAAATTGTTCACGAACTGAATAAACATATTGTCGGCCAAAACGCCGCTAAAAAAGCGGTTGCCATTGCCCTGCGCAACCGTTGGCGGCGCATGCAGGTCGACAAAAATTTACGCAATGAAATCACCCCCAAAAATATTTTAATGATTGGCCCAACGGGCGTGGGCAAAACAGAAATTGCTCGTCGCCTCGCAAAATTGGCTAACGCACCTTTCATTAAAGTGGAAGCTACAAAATTTACCGAAGTGGGTTATGTTGGCCGCGATGTTGAATCCATCATCCGCGATCTGGTAGACGGTTCAGTCAAACTGTTTCGTGAACAGGAAATGCAAAAAGTGCGCAGCCGGGCAATGGAACTGGCAGAAGACCGCATACTCGATGTCCTCCTGCCTCCCGCGCGCATCGAAAACGAAGAAGTGAAAGAAACCAACACACGCCAAATTTTCCGCAAGAAACTGCGCGAAGGTGAGCTGGATGACAAGGAAATAGAAATTTCCCTGGCCGCGCCCACGGTCGGTGTAGAAATCATGGCGCCTCCCGGCATGGAAGATATGACCAGCCAGCTGCAAAACATGTTTTCCAACATTCCCCAAGGCAAATCACGCAAGACAAAATTGCCAGTAAAAAAAGCCTTCAAGAAACTGACGGATGAAGAATGCAGCAAATTAATTAATGAAGAAGAACTGAAAACCCAAGCCATAGAAGCGGCCGAGCAAAATGGCATTGTCTTTATTGACGAAATCGATAAAGTTGCCAAACGCGAAGGCACCAGCGGCGCAGATGTCAGTCGCGAAGGGGTGCAACGCGATCTACTTCCCCTTATCGAAGGCTGTACCGTTAGCACCAAGCACGGCATGATCAAAACAGATCATATTTTGTTTATCGCGTCTGGCGCCTTTCATCTTTCAAAACCCTCGGATCTTATTCCCGAGTTACAGGGTCGCCTGCCGATTCGCGTCGAACTTGAGGCACTCACCCCTGAAGACTTCGAGCGCATCCTGACTGAACCCGACGCGTCGCTGACTGAACAGCATCAAGCGCTCCTGAATGCCGAAGACATCAGTCTGGAATTCACCAAAGATGGCATTCGTCGTATTGCTGAAACGGCTTATGAAGTGAATGAAAGCACTGAAAATATTGGAGCGCGCCGACTGCATACCGTCCTTGAAAAATTGCTGGAAGAAATCAGTTTTATGGAAGACGAAACACAAAAACACATTGTGGTCGATGCTGCCTTCGTAGAAAAACAGCTGGGCGAACTCGCGCGTGATGAAGACCTTAGTCGCTTTATACTTTAAGGCGACTTTATTTGTTCTAAACCTGTACAAGCAAAACAAATACGACTACGACCATGAGCCTTAATACTCCACCCGAGAGAATCAAGCTGCACAGAAAATCCTGTGTCCTTGAAGTCAGCTTCAATGGCCAGGACTATCGTCTTTCTGCGGAATATCTGCGGGTTTACTCGCCCTCAGCGGAAGTGAAGGGGCACGGCCCTGGTGAAGAAGTTCTGCAGCTAAACAAGGAAAATGTCGCCATCACCGGTATTGAACCCCAGGGCAACTACGCTATTAAATTACTCTATAGCGACGGCCACGATTCCGGCATTTACTCCTGGTCTTACCTGAAAGAACTCGGTGAAAATCAGCAGGCAAATTGGCAGGACTACCTACAACGCGTTGAGGCGCATAAACAAAACGCCGAAACGGAAAAGGAAAAAGCGGAAACCACTGCGGTTAAGTGGGTTGACCCTTCCTGACCTGCTCCCACAGTACGCCACCCTTACCGAATAGCCCGATCTGAGGGGCTTACAGCGACATCCCGGCGCAGAAGCGCTACAATATCCCCCTCTCTCAAGCCACCAGTGAGTCAAGCATGGCCGAAGAAAAACAAACCCATTTCGGATACGAACAAGTCAAGGTTGAAGAAAAAGCCGGACGCGTCGCGGGCGTCTTTCACTCGGTCGCCGCCAAATATGACCTCATGAATGATTTAATGTCGGGCGGCATTCATCGCTTGTGGAAGCGTTTTACTATCGAGGCCTCTGCCGTGCGACCTGGCCACAGCGTGCTCGATATCGCTGGCGGCACTGGCGACCTCACCGCGAAATTTTCCAGACTTGTTGGCGAGAACGGAAACGTAGTGCTTGCCGACATCAATGACTCCATGCTTAAAGTTGGGCGTGATAAGTTGTTGGATCACGGCATTGCTGGCAATGTTCAATACTCACTTGCCGACGCACAACACCTGCCCTTCGCCGACAATAGCTTTGATATTGTGACCATTGCCTTTGGGCTGCGCAACGTGACCGACAAAGACCTCGCCCTGCGTTCAATGTTGCGTGTACTCAAACCCGGCGGGCGTTTATTGATTCTGGAATTTTCCAAACCCGAAACAGCCGCTCTCGAAAAAATTTACGACCAGTATTCATTTAAACTCCTACCTTTCATGGGCAAACTGGTCACCAATGATGCCGACAGCTATCGCTACCTCGCAGAGAGCATTCGCATGCACCCCGACCAGCAAACCCTCAAAGGAATGATGGAAGAAGCCGGCTTTGAGAATTGCAGTTTTCACAACATGACCGGTGGTATTGTCGCTCTCCACAAAGGATTTAAAGCCTGACATGGATCCAGCACTCGCCAGCGCCTTTGCACTCGCTTTGGAAAACTGCGTGAATGCCGCACTGACTTATGACGCGGGCACGCGGCACAAACTCCAACAACTCGACACCTGTGTATTCCATTTCGATTTAAGCTCACCTACGCTGTCGCTTTATATGGAAGTGAGCAAACCTGGCCACACAGATGAAAACAGATTCCTGTTTGCCGTCTACTCGGAAAAAAACATCGACTGTAAAGTCAGTGGCGGTTTAAGCAATTTTTTGTTTTTATTTGCCAACTCGCAACTTAGCGGGCGCGGCAACATCAGCTCTCTGGCAGAAAGCGGCATCCGTGTACAAGGTAACACTGCCAAGCTCGCCATCCTGCAAGATTTGCTGCAGGAGCTGGATATTGATTGGGAACAAGCCCTCATCGACTTCAACTCTCCACTCGGCGAAGGCGCCAAAGTTGTGAGCCATCAATTTGCAGAGGCCATCAAACATTTTTTAAATTGGCAAAAAGAAAACGCTGCAAGCATGGAAAACAACCTTGTAAGATTTCTGTTAGACGAAATCAAGGTATTGCCCAGCAAAGTCGAATTCAAGGAATTTTCAACGCAAGTCGCAGCGTTACGTGCAGCGAGCGAGCGGCTACACGCCCGCGTCATTCGACAACAACAGCAAAAACAAGAACAAACCCAAGATCGAAATAAAAAATAAGGCGAATTCCAAGGTGCCCTTTTTCCGACTCCTAAAAATCCTGCATACCATCGGCCGCTACCGCCTCGATAATTTTTTAAGCGGACAAAAAATCCCTTTTCGCTATACGCTTCTGCTATTCCCCTTCAAACTCTACCCACAATGTAAAGTTTCACGCGCGGAAGCCTTACGCCTTGCATTCGAAGAACTCGGCCCCGTTTTTATAAAATTCGGGCAACTGCTTTCTACCCGCCCTGACTTGCTTCCCGAAGACATCATCGGAGAGTTAGACAAACTCCAGGATCGCGTCCCTCCGTTCCCTGCTGAGGAAGCAAAAGCCCTGATAGAAAAAGCACTCAAGGGAAAAGTCGAAGACTTATTTGCCGAATTCGAAGCCGACGCATTTGCCTCCGCATCCGTCGCCCAGGTTCACGCAGCAAAACTTCACAGTGGCGAAGACATTGTTTTAAAAGTGATACGCCCCGGCATCGGGCCAACAATTGAAAAGGATGTGCGTTTGATGCATATCCTCGCCAGCCTGGTGGAATCATTCAGCGAAGACGGTAGGCGCCTTCGACCGGTAGAGGTCGTTGCTGACTACCGCAACACGATTATTGATGAGCTCGACCTCAATCGTGAAGCGGCCAATGCCTCTCAACTAAAGCGCAATTTTAGCGACTCTCCTTTACTTTATGTCCCAGAGGTACATTGGAAATACACGCGCAGCAACGTGATGGCTATGGAGCGCATCGACGGCATTCAAGTCACCAACCTCGAAGCTTTACATGCGCAAAACACCAATCTTGAAATCCTCGCACGTCGCGGTGTTGAGACATTTTTTACTCAGGTCTTTGAACACAACTTCTTCCATGCGGACATGCATCCCGGCAACGTGTTTGTCTCAAAAATCAAACCGGAAGACCCTTCTTATATTGCCGTTGACATGGCCATAGTTGGCTCCTTAAGCCGTGAAGATCAGTACTACCTTGCACGCAATTTATTGGCCATGTTCCGGCGTGATTACAAGCAAGTTGCTGAATTGCATATCCAAAGTGGTTGGGTGCCGGAGAACACATCGCTTTCCGGATTTGAATCGGCCATACGCACCGTGTGCGAACCCATATTCGAGAAACCCATTAGAGACATCAGCTTCGGTCAGGCGCTGATTACACTTTTCCGTACGGCCCAGCGGTTTAACATGCCGATTCAGCCGCAATTAGTCTTACTGCAAAAAACGCTTTTAAATATTGAAGGTTTAGGCAAGCAACTTTATCCCGAACTGAATCTTTGGGACACCGCCCACCCCTTCCTTGAAAAATGGCTTCGCAACCGCTTTCATCCTTGTACGCTGTTGAAGGAGTTCAAGTACTATTCGCCTGAATGGATGGAAAAGTTTCCACAAGTTCCGCACTTGATTTTCGATTCACTCAAGGAAGTTAAGACACTGACAAAAAGCGCACCTGAGATTCGCCAAGCGGCCAAGGCGTTTTCTGATGCTCAGAAAAGCCAAAAAAAGACATTATGGAAGAAAGCGCTTGCCTTGTTGTTCATAGCCGGCGCTATCAGCGCAAGCCCGGCTTTGATGAGTGGAATAACTACAACCACTATCGTTTTAGCCGCTCTTGGCATTATATTGTTGCTTACTTGATTCCCTTGCATTCGGAAAATGAGTCGCGTAAGAATAGCGACTCTCTCACACACGCTATTCGCGTAGCTTTTCGCTTTTAGTCAATTTTGAATCTTTACGCCACCCAGAAAAAGAAGATGTTTTCCGGGTGCTTTGGACACACGGAACAAGTAAAACTATTGATAACTCAGGCAGCAAGTTTGAAGATTCAGTGCAGAGATAAACATTGATCCCTATCGCCCTGTCATTAAATTATGAATCTTGATAAGCCAACAGGAAAAGCATTCAACGTCCAGGAACACTTAGCGTGAGATCAATAGAATTCACTATCTCAATAAAAGCAAAGGAATACTCGCCTTCTGTAGCATTTTCAAAGTAAAGCTACCCCAAAGTAATTCGCGCAAGCGTGAATGCCCGAAACTCCCCATCACCAACATCTGTACATCATGCTCCTGCTGATAGGCAAGAATTTGCTCCTGCGCTTGCCCCTGAAGATAAGCCTGCGTCACTTTCAAACCCGCTTTCTCAACCCGAGCAACAGGCTCATCCAACAAGCCTTCAGGATTCTCCCCCTCTTTGGCAACGTGCACGATATGACAGTGCATGGCGGAATAAAGCGGACTACTTTCAACCCAGGCCAAGGCTTTTTGGGCGGCTTCACTGCCATCGTAAGCAAGCATGATACGTTCGGGCGCGACAAAATCGCGATTTACAATCAGAATAGGTCGGTGCAAGGAACGCAAGACGCTTTCTACCTGGTTGCCAACAACACCTTCTTCCTTGCTGTGTTCTTCGCCACTCACACCCAAAACCAACACACGAATATCGTCTTCAAGATCAACGAGATTTTCTGTCAATGAACCGTGGCGCTGACAGAGGACGGGCTCGGCAATTGAGAATTTTTCTGCGCGTTTTGCCGCAGCCGCGAGGAGTTCTTTTCCTTGCTCTTTTAATAATTTACTGCGTTTGGCTTCAAGCTCGGTAAGTTCTTCCAATAAAATTTCATTGGTACCCAGGCCAATACTGCCAGACAGGTCTGTTGGGTATATAAAATGGCTTTCCAATGTATGGAGCAGTTTTAGAGGGACGTGTACGCGGCTGGCAATCCACGCTGCATAATCTGCGACAGCTGTGGCGATGGATGAACCATCGATTCCTGCGAGTACAACTTTCGTTTTTGGGGTCGTATTATTATCGTTTTGCATGTCGCTTTCCCTTTAACTTTTCCAGGATTTTTGCTTTTTAAGGTGCATCAATGGCCACCCAGGACTTTTTGCAAGTCTTCGGGTTTATCATGTACACCAAAGCGGTCAACAATCGTTTCGCTCGCTTCATTCAGCCCATAAAGCTCGACATCAGCGCCCTCCCGGCGGAATTTTAATACGACTTTGTCGAGTGCCTCCACGGCTGATACGTCCCAAAAGTGTGCGCGGGTCATATCAATGATAACTTTATCGACCACTTCCTTAAAATCAAAACTGTTCGAAAATTTTTGTGCTGAGTTAAAAAAGACCTGCCCAATCACTTTGTAGGTTCGTGTCGAGCCATCTTCACTTAAATCAGATTCAAAATACAGAAAGTGGCTAACTTTATTGGCAAAGAACAAGGACGCCAGTAAGACGCCTACGAGAACCCCATAGGCCAGGTTGTGCGTAAACACCACAACGACAACCGTCGCCAACATACTGATATTGTATGACAAGGGATGGGATCTGAGATTGCGAATCGAATCCCAATTGAACGTTCCAATCGACACCATGATCATTACGGCAACCAATGCCGCCATCGGGATAAGCGTTAGCCAGTCACTTAAAAATACCACCAGAATGAGCAAAAATACACCCGCGACAAAGGTGGACAAACGTCCTCGACCACCGGACTTTACGTTAATGACAGATTGCCCGATCATTGCACAACCCGCCATGCCGCCTAACAGGCCCGCGCCAATATTCGCAATACCCTGCCCTTTGCATTCACGGTTTTTGTCGCTGTGTGTGTCAGTTAAGTCGTCCACGATGGTTGAGGTCATCAGGGATTCCAACAAACCTACTACAGCCAGAGCTGCCGAATAAGGAAAAATTATTTTCAGCGTCTCAAAATTGATTGGCACATCCGGCCATAAGAAAACAGGCAAGGTATCTGGCAGTTCACCCATGTCGCCCACGGTGCGCACATCCAAACCCAGGCTCAACACCACGGCAGTAATCAATAAAATACAAACAAGTGGCGAGGGAATTACCTTGCCGATAACAGGCAAATAAGGAAACAAATAAATAACACCGAGGCCCGCTGCTGTAAGGACATAGACATGCCAGGTCACATTGATTAACTCCGGTAGCTGCGCCATAAAAATCAGAATGGCAAGCGCATTCACAAACCCGGTGACCACCGAGCGCGAGACAAAGGACATTAAATTACCCAACTTTAAGTAGCCCGCAATGATTTGCAACACCCCCGTGAGCAGCGTAGCGGCCAACAGATACTGCAAGCCGTGTGTTTTTACCAGGGTGACCATTAACAGTGCCATGGCGCCGGTCGCGGCTGAAATCATGCCGGGACGGCCGCCAACAATGGCGATAATGACGGCGATACAAAATGACGCATACAGGCCAACTTTCGGGGCCACGCCAGCAATAATGGAAAACGCAATTGCCTCGGGCACGAGCGCGAGCGCCACAACCAGGCCCGCTAATAAATCACCACGAACATTACCCAGCCAATCCAGTTTGGTGGATCTCAATAAAGGAGGAATAAAAGACATTTTTACGACACAGAGTTAACTAAAAGAAGGTGGTGGCGAGCACCGGAAAACGGGCGCGAGTATACCGGTCTGGGCAGGCATTACAAATTTCAGGGAGGGAGAGCTGACCAAAGGTAAGGGCGTCGGCCCAAAGCTCCAAAAAAGGCGAAAAAAGAAAGGGCCGCCGAAGCGACCCTCAAGGAATGATAGCGCATCAGACTGAGAGGTCTTAAATGATACCGCCACCACCATTCTGGCTTGAACAGGTTTGTGCGCCGATACAGCTTTGGTTGTTTTCCCAACCCCAGCCGCTGTTCTGGTTTTGACACAGAGGGTAAATGCTTCCCCACCAGTTACATTGAGAGCCCGAAGAGCTGCCACCCGAACTGGAAGAAGAACTACCGCTGCCACCAGAACTTGATGTCGACGAGGTTGTTCCACCACTGGAGGAACTGGAACTACCACCATTTGGCGCAACAGCACGACCTGTATTCGGGTCAATGCGGCCCGCACATAAGCCACGACTTCTTAAGTTAGAAGCAATCTGCGAAATCGCATTAATGGTATTGTTTTGATAACTCGCGTCGTGCATCAAAATCACCTGACCATTCTGCAACTGGTTTGCTGCATTGGCGATCTGTGAAGAACTGGCGCCGTCCCAATCGCGGGAGTCCACGTCCCAGGTTATAAAACGCAAACCCTGGTCCTGAGCCGCTTGACGAATTGTACTGGTGTTGTTGCCATAGGGTGGGCGATACAAAGTTGGAGCAGGTGCGCCCGCATTTTGAATCGCTTGCGATGTACGACTGATTTGATCAACAACCTGGCTATAGCTGTAGTTAGTCATATCAGGGTGATCCCAACTGTGATTTTGCACTTCACCCACAGACAACAATTGCTGTACCTGACTGGCGTTGTTGTTGACATACTGCCCCTGAACAAACCAGGTTACAGGTGTCAAACCATGCTGCTCTAACTGGCTGATCAACGTGCTGGTGCTACTGCCGGGGCCGTCATCGAATGTAATACCTACGTATCCAGAACAGGAAGCACTGCCACCTGAAGACGAGGTATTACCAGAAGACGAAGTTGAGCTGGTGGTTCCACCGGAACTGCTGCCACAACTGTAACATTCGTCGGTGTGGCCAAAGCCGATTACACCACTACAGTGCATGGTTTCAGAATACTCGCCACCACCACATGAACCGTTCCCATAGGTTGCAGTGTTGTATTCCATATCCTCTGCCTGGCGTGTTTCACCATTCACAATCACGTAATCAAGAATCACATCTCGACCGCTAGCATCGTTGGTAAATTCAACATCCACATCACCAGATGCATTGCCGTTGTAATTGTAATTCTGATCGCTGGTTGCCATCGTCCAGGTTGCAACTGTGTTACCACCAATATTTAAATTGATGATCTCATCACCATTGGTTCCGCGTGCACGTACAACAATGTTGCCAGCGCTTCCACCGCTTGATGAAGTATTCCCACCCGAAGAAGAACTGCTTGAGGTATTGCCGCCCGATGACGAACTTGTCGATGTCGTTCCTGAAGATGTACCGCCCGACGAAGAAGTAGAGCCCGCATTACAGCTTCCACTAAAACAATCAGAAGTATCGCCAAAACCAATCACACCATTACAGTGCATTGTTTCAGAAAACTCACCACCACCACATTCGCCATTACCATAGGTTGCCGTGTTGTATTCCATGTCTTCCGCCTGGCGGGTTTCACCATTAACGTAAACATAGTCAAGAATCACATCGCGATCACCACCATCATTGGTAAATTCGACCTGTACATCACCCGCAGCATTGCCACTGTAAGTGTAATTTTGCGCATTAGTACTTAAAGTCCAGGTCGCAACACCATTACCACCAATCGATAGAGTGATACTTTCATCGCCCACAGTGCCACGAGCGCGAACAATAATATCGCTGCCGCTTGGACCACCCGAACTTGAAGAACCTGAACTGGTACTTCCACCGCTTGAGCCACCGGAGCTTGAAGAGCCCGAACCGGCACCTTCAGAAACACTGATATCAGAACTGCCCTGGCTTTGATAACCCTCTGTTGCCATTACCATGTAATTGTGAGAACCCAGGTTCAAACCCTGGCTCGCCCAATAATCAAAATGATTACCTACCGTGATTGTGCCACTGATATTTCCGAAACCTTTTTTCGGTGAGCGCACAGAAAAATATTGATAAAAGGTTGCGGTACCTTCAATAGATGGCTGATTAACTCGTTGGCAACGGCGCACATTGTAAGTCGCACCGTCACTGTTAAAGCTGCCCATGTCCTGCCCACCATTACATGAAGACGGATTATAAGAACCGTAACTTTCAATGACGTAATATTCAATTAAAGGATTCGTTGTCCAACCATACAACGCGAGATAGGAATTTTGTGAATTACTTACGCCATAATAACCTTCGTAATTTACTGTTTTTCTTCCGCCCGGGTTCCAACCTTTACCACCAACCCAGTTGTTGGTGCTATTCCCCCATTGAGATCCATATCGACCGCCATCATAAAGCGTCATGGATGCATCGCCGGAATCTTTCCAGAAAGTATAGTAATGCCCGCCCTGATTACCGGTGGAGTTTGAAGTTAAAGTTGTTTGTGCAGAAACCGAAGTGGCAAGTGCTGCGAGACCTAAAGAAGCGAAAGTCAAACATCTTTTAACTCTTGATTGAGTTAAGTGTTTAAACATAAACGTGTTCCTCATATTAACGTTATTATTTTTTGAATAAGCCAAGGCCTACTCTGATGCCGAAACATCTTGCAAACATGATTAGTATTTAGCTTATTCTTGTTATCGAGCTTTTTTATTTTTTCCAGCTCTTAACACACATTGTTCACAACCAAAAGGTTAAGGTCAATACGACCATAAGCTAATATGCAAAATAACAATAAGGCAAAGGGTTTATAAGCACCATATTTTTACACTCTTGTATACATGGATAAGTTTAATTATTGATACATACATTAATCCCGGAATTTTTAGGTATTAATAAAAATACACCGAGCACATTAGAAAAGCCTGAAAGTTATTTAGATACGTTTTTGAATATGTGTCAGGAAATTATTTTTAAACCTGCAAAATAAATTACCAACGAACCAAGTGTCGGATAAAACAGAAAAGCCTTAAACTCGAAAAAAAACGGGCTGCTTTACAGCCCGCTTTTATTCATTGTGATACTCGACTGATTATTGACTGTTACACGTCTGGGACCCAACACAACTTTGATTGTTTTCCCATCCCCAGCCACTGCTTTGATTTTGACAAAGTGGGATCATGGTTCCCCACCAGTTACACATACCTGAACTGCCACCGGAACTGGAAGACGAACTACTGGACGATGTTGAACCACTGCTGGAACTCCCGGAACCGGAACAATTTCCAGAGAAACAATCATCGGTATGGCCAAACCCAATCACACCACTACAGTGCATGGTTTCAGAATACTCGCCACCACCGCAGGAACCATTTCCATAGGTTGCCGTGTTGTACTCCATATCTTCTGCTTGACGGGTTTCACCGTTCACGATGACATAATCCAGAATGACATCACGGCCACTCGCATCATTAGTGAATTCAACATCGACGTCCCCTGAAGCACCGCCAGAATACGTGTAGTTTTGCGCGCTGGTTGAAAGCGTCCAGGATTGAACTGTATTGCCACCCACATTCAGATTAATGATTTCATCACCGTTCGTTCCGCGCGCCCGCACGACGATATCACCGCTTCCGCCACTGGATGAGCTACCGGACGTTGATCCACCCGAAGACGAGCCTGTACCGCCAGAGGAGGATGAACTCGTGCCTCCAGAAGAAGAACTGCTACTGCCGGACGTTGAACCACCACTGCTGCTGGAACCACTCGGGGGCTGATTGTTACAACTTCCGCTAAAGCAATCCGAGGTATCGCCAAAACCAATGACACCGCTACAGTGCATTGTTTGCGAGTTGGACCCTCCGCCGCATTCGCCATTACCGTAGGTTGCTGTGTTGTAATCCATATCTTCGGCCTGACGGGTTTCACCGTTAACAAAAACCCAATCCAGCTCTACATCCCGGCCATCTGCATCATTGGTAAATTCAACCTGCAGATCGCCCGCAGCGTTGCCACTGTAGGTGTAGTTCTGCATGCTGGTACTGAGCGTCCAGGTCGCAACAGTGCTTCCACCAATGTTCAGGTTAACAATCTCGCTTCCATTTGAACCCTGTGCGCGAACGACAATGTCTGTACTGCTCGGCCCACCACTGCTGCTCGAACCGCTGCTGGAACTTGTGCTTCCGGAACTGGAACCACCACCAGACGAACCGGACCCACTGCCTTCAGACACGGAAATGTCTGAACTGCCCTGACTTTGGTAACCCTCGGTCGCCATCACCATGTAGTTGTGCGAACCAAGATTCAAACCCTGGCTTGCCCAGTAGTCAAAGTGATTTCCAACGCTAATCGTTCCGCTGATATTACCGAAGCCTTTCTTGGGCGATCGCACCGAGAAATACTGGTAAAACGTCGCAGTCCCTTCGATTGAGGGCTGGTTGACTCGCTGGCAGCGGCGCACATTGTAGGACGCGCCGTCGCTGTTAAAACTGCCCATATCCTGGCCACCGCTACAGGATGAAGGGTTATACGAACCGTAACTTTCAATTACGTAGTACTCGATCAGCGGATTGGTTGTCCAGCCGTACAAGGCCAGATAGGAGTTCTGTGAATTGTCTACGCCGTAATAGCCTTCGTAATTTACGACTTTACGACCACCGGGATTCCAACCTTTACCACCCACCCAGTTATTGGTACTGCTTCCCCATTGGGAACCATAGCGACCTCCATCGTAGAGCGTCATCGATGCATCGCCGGAGTCTTTCCAGAAGGTGTAGTAATGTCCACCCTGATTGCCGGTGGAGTTTGAAGTTAAGGTTTGCTGTGCATTAGCAGTTGTTACGCCAAATACAGCGGCACAGGCGGCGGTGAGAGTGATACAACTTTTTAGAATAGAGCCAGATCTAAACATTTAGTGTTCCTCATATAAATTATTATTTTTATAAGTCAGGTTTAACCCTGATCAGGGGACTTCTTGTAAACATGATTGAGCTAAAACTAACTTATTTTTATGCAGACTTTGTTTATTGTTAATCAAGTCCTTGGGAAGATTTTCTTAAACCCCGCCTCATAAAGTCAACATGACAATAAGGATATTTTCAAATTAACTATAAGACTCCCGTTAAGGTGAGCAAATTATTGGCGCTCAATACATCAGCGGCAGAAAGTTGATTTAGACGTCAAACTCCCGCCACCTGGGGGCTGCGGCTTTAAGAAAACCCTCAAATGAGGCCTGTGAAGTACTATCAAAATTGAATATATTTTTATTCGATTTATTTCAATTTAATATATTAATGTAACCGTTCTCCTGGCGGAAAAAAGCTTTTCTCATCAGGCCACCCCAAAACATACTAGTATTCATGCACCCTGCAGAGGTTTTTTGTCCAATGTAGCGAGCAGTAATTCGCTAATCGTGCCAAATCAGAACCCGATATTTGTTGCATCCTGCTAGCGAACAAAACAGGCGCAGCGTAGGTTTACTGCAAAAAAAACGGGCCTGAACAGGCCCGTTTTCCCACTTTTTTGCTTTTAGAAAATTCCGCTACCGCCCCACTGGTTGGCGCAGGTTTCCGAGCCAATGCAGCTCTGGTTATTCTCCCAACCCCAGCCGCTGTTTTGATTTTGGCAAAGCGGATAAACACTACCGTACCAGTTGCACTGGGTACCGCTGCCACCGCCGGTGCTACCCCCGCCTGAACCTCCACCTGAGCCACCAGCACTACCGCCCCCGCTGGAGCAACTGCCACTGAAGCAATCGTCGGTGTGACCAAAGCCAATGACACCGTTGCAATGCATGGTTTCGGAAAACTCTCCGCCGCCACAGGAGCCATTGCCATAGGTTGCGGTGTTGTATTCCATGTCTTCAGCCTGCCGGGTTTCGCCATTCACAATGACATAGTCAACAATCACATCACGGCCACTGGCATCGTTGGTAAACTGCACATCCACATCACCCGAAGCACCACCAGAGTAAGTGTAATTCTGCATGCTGGTGCTCATGGTCCACGTCGCAACTGTGGCACCACCAACAACAAGATTGACGCTTTCATCCCCATTCGTACCGCGTGCCCGAACGACGATATCGCCACTGCCGCCAGATGAACCACCACCTGTGCTTCCACCACTGGATCCTCCGCCGGTACTGCCGCCTCCTGTACTACCTCCGCCAGAGCCGCCACCAGTAGAACCTCCCGGCGCTTGATTGTTGCAACTCCCACTGAAGCAGTTACCTGTGCCACCAAAACCAATCACACCGCTACAGTGCATGGTCTCCGAATTAGAACCACCACCGCATTCGCCGTTGGCATAGGTGGCCGTGTTGTACTCCATATCTTCTGCCTGGCGGGTTTCGCCATTCACAAATACCCAATCAAGAATCACGTCGCGACCGCTCGCATCATTATCAAACTCAACCTGCAAGTCGCCGCCAGCATTGCCACTGTAAACATAGTTTTGCGCGGAAGTGCTCAAGGTCCATTGGGCAACCGCGTTGCCATTAATCAGCAGGTTAATATGTTCATCTCCATTGGTGCCCCTTGCACGCACCACGATATTGGTACTTGAGGGCGTGGAATTGATATCACCGGAACCGCCGCCCCCGGTACTGCCACCGCCGCCTCCGCCGGTGCCACCACCACCGCCACCGCCACCGCTCCCTTCGGAGACGCTAATGTCGGAACTTCCTGAGCTTTGATAGCCCTCTGTCGCCATCACTTGATAATTATGCGATCCAAGGTTCAAACCCTGACTGGCCCAATAGTCGAAATGGTTACCCACCGTAATTGTCCCGCTAATGTTGCCAAAGCCTTTTTTGGGAGAACGTACACTGAAGTACTGATAGAAAGTTGCTGTACCTTCAATAGATGGCTGATTAACTCTCTGACAACGGCGCACATTGTATGTCGCACCATCGCTTGAGAAGCTCCCCATGTTTTGGCCACCACTACAGGAAGAAGGATTATATGAGCCATAACTTTCAATGACGTAATATTCAATCAAGGGGTTTGTGGTCCAGCCATACAATGCCAAGTAAGAGTTTTGTGAATTGCTCACGCCGTAATAACCCTCGTAATTTACGACACGACGTCCACCAGGGTTCCACCCTTTACCGCCTACCCAATTGTTGGTGCTGTTGCCCCATTGCGAACCGTAACGGCCACCGTCGTACAAGGTCATCGTGGCATCACCCGAATCCTTCCAAAAAGTGTAGTAATGGCCACCCTGGTTGCCCGTTGAATTTGAGCTGAGTACTTGCTGCGCAACCGTCGACGAACAAAAAAATGCCGAAGCACAAAAAAATAATAAATTGAAAATGTATTTCAAGGGGATTGATGAAAATACAGTAGACCGTAAAAGCAAAGGTCTAATTGAAGCGGATCTAAACATAGTGTGTTCCTCATGTTAATACACAAGGAATAAGCCAGACAGTTGTCGTGCTTGGGACATCTTTAAAACATGATTCGTAACGCTGACTTATTCTTTTGCTTTAATAATTTTCAAATAGCATGCGCCCTTATCGGCGCAGCCAGACGAAATTGTTAACAAGCTGCCCCGATAGAGTCAATATGACAATAAGCCTATTTTCACATTCACCATAAGCCCGCTCAGTCTTTCCAGGACTTTACTCTGAATTGAAAATATCGCTGGCGCGTAAAACAAAAAAAAGCCCAATAAAATTGGGCTCTTCGTTAACAAATGATTTAAATGTCAAAAATAAAAATATTAGCAAGTGTTACAAACCTGATTTGTTTTAATTTCAAATAAATCTATTCTGTAACCGATCAACATTTACCAACGCCTTTCGCGAAAAAGGTAAGCCACGCCAAAACTAATAGAGAAATAATTTTCGGTCTCGACCAGCGGGCTGTCCACAAACTTTGCATTCGCTAAATAGTCATAACGCAGGGAAACGTTCATCAGCCAGTTCCTATGTCTTTTTAGAAAGCCCAGCTTTAAATATGCCCCACTATAGCCACCTTTCGCATCAAAAAGCGGCCGTTCACTTGCGACAAACTCTTCATCAATCTGGTAGTAGTAGTCATGAAATTTTTCTGTCGCGTACAACAAAGCCACATCTGATTTCAGTCGCCAACCCGCGAAAAAACCGGGCCTTTTGTATGTGAGCTTCGGGTTAAAGGTGTAACCAATAATTTGTGGATCATCCAGCGTGACTGTAAAAGCCATACGCAAGGGCACCCGCAATGCCCAACCTTCAGAGAAGTCTTTGCCACTCAGGTTTAAATTGAATTCCGGTCCAAGTTGCATTGCTGTATCCAGTTCCGGCATACCTGCACGCAAAAGGTTATCTTTGCTGGAGGAGCGCAACTCCAGATCACCACTGAGATTGAACTCGACTTCATGGTTTGCAAAAAACTCGCCTCGCAAACCATCCTCTTCATCAATTTTTAGAAAGTCTCCTGAGTAAATCACAATAGGAAAGGGAAGCACCACTGTCTCTCGCTCTTTCGAGCCGCGATAGTGATTCAAGCTTTGACCGCCCGCACCGAAACCAAACTCCAGGCGATGTTCGCCCTCGGCAAACGCGACATACGAGCACAGACTAATCCACAGCCCAAAAAAAACCCGCCGGTAAGCGGGTTTTATTAAACCAGAAATAAAATCAGGCATTGCCATCGCTGTCTTCCGCAGCTTCTGCGTTATTGGCTTCCGGCTTTGGCAACAGTTCCTTGATCGACAATTTAATGCGTCCACGCTGGTCGATATCAAGACACTTCACTTCCACTTCCTGACCTTCTTCCAGGTAGTCAGTAACATTTTGCACGCGCTCATGCGCGATTTGTGAAATGTGCACCAATCCATCCTTGCCTGGCAGGAAGTTTACGAAAGCACCGAAGTCAACGATACGTACAACTTTACCTTGGTAAGTCGCGCCAATCTCAGCTTCCGCTGTAATTTCCATGATGCGATCCAACGCCGCTTGCAAGCCATCACCGTCGGCAGCATAAATTTTAACAGTTCCATCATCTTCGATATCGATGGACGCACCGGTCTCTTCAGTAATCGAGCGGATTGTTGCACCACCTTTACCGATGATGTCACGAATCTTGTCCGGATCCACTTTCAAAGTGTGGAATTGTGGCGCATTGTCAGACAAGGTCTCACGCGGAACTGCAATCACCTTGTTCATTTCACTCAGAATATGCAAACGTGCATGCATGGCTTGCTCAAGTGCAATTTGCATAATTTCTTCAGTGATACCTTCGATTTTGATATCCATTTGCAGTGCGGTCACACCGTGTGCTGTACCCGCAACTTTAAAGTCCATGTCACCCAAGTGATCCTCATCACCCAGAATATCAGTCAAAACAGCAAAACCGTTATCTTCCTTAACAAGGCCCATTGCAATACCGGCAACAGGTTCACGCATGGGAACACCCGCGTCCATCAAAGCCAGACTGGAACCACACACAGACGCCATGGAACTTGAACCGTTGGACTCTGTAATTTCACTCACAACACGCATGGTATAAGGGAAGTCTTCCTCTTTCGGCAACATTGCCGCAACACCGCGACGAGCCAAACGACCGTGCCCCACTTCACGACGACCTGTTGCACCCATACGTCCACACTCTCCTACAGAATAGGGAGGGAAGTTGTAGTGCAACATAAAGTTATCTTTGTGTTCGCCTTCAAGTGCATCGATGATCTGTGCATCGCGAGCGGAACCGAGAGTGGCAACAACCAATGCCTGGGTTTCACCACGTGTAAACAGTGCCGAACCGTGAACCTTTGGCAATACGCCAATTTCGATTTGCAGAGGACGAACAGTTTTCGAATCGCGACCATCAATACGTGGCTCACCTGCAACAACGCGAGTACGAACGATTTGCTTTTCAATCTTGCCGAAGAGTTCTTTCACATCGCCTTCGCTCACGCCGTTCTCTTCGCTCACTAACTCAGCGACCGCCTGTGAACGCAACTCTGACAAACGATCATAGCGTTTTTGTTTATCCGTAATGCGGTAAGCCACACCAATGGAATCTTCAAAGCCGCGATTGATCGCTGCTTTCAACTCTTCATTCACTGCCGGCGCTTGCCATTCCCACTTGGGCTTGCCTGCATCCGCAACTAACTGATTAATGGCCTGAATCAGAACCTGCATTTCCTGGTGCGCATAAAGTACCGCGCCCAACATAATGTCTTCGGGCAATTCATTTGCTTCAGATTCCACCATCAATACAGCATCCGTTGTTCCGGCAACAACCATATCCAGCTCTGAACTCTTGAGCGCCTTATAACCCGGATTCAACAAATAACTTCCTTCTTCAACGGAATAACCGACGCGTGCAGCGCCAATTGGGCCATTGAAAGGAATACCGGAAATCGCCAGCGCTGCTGAAGTACCAATCATGGCAGCAATATCGGGATCAACATCTTTCTCGGATGAAACAACGGTACATACAACCTGAACTTCATTCAAAAAACCATCCGGAAACAATGGACGGATGGGTCGGTCGATCAACCGAGACGTTAATGTTTCTTTTTCTGAAGGTCGCCCTTCACGCTTAAAAAAACCACCAGGAATTTTACCTGCCGAGTAGGCTTTTTCCTGATAGTGTACTGAGAGAGGAAAGAAACCCTGACCAGGTGTCGCTTCTTTGGCACCCACTACGGTACAAAGTACAGAGGTTTCTCCCATTGAGACAAGGACGGCACCCGTTGCCTGTCTTGCAATTCTGCCGGTTTCGAGAGTGACGGTATTATTACCATACTGAAATTTTTTAATTACTGGATTCACACTATTATCCTTTTCTTTCTGAATGCCCCATTGCATTCACGTTTATTTACCAATTTCGAACAATATTAACTTATATAAAAATAACAACGATAAAACTAAATACTTAAACTCTGGTGAGTTTTGGGTTTTTACTGCTTTTTATTGCTTTCTATTACTAATACTAACTTTGTTTTCTATTATTTGTTTCGTTTACGGAACGAAAACCTTATCCGTTCACGTTGTAGCCCTATTTATGGAACCCGTTAATTTGGAACAGCATAAATAGAACAATGCCCGCCGAGGCGGGCATTAACATCACTTAGCGACGCAGACCCAGTTTCTGGATCAAGGCCGAATAGCGAGTTGCATCTTTGCCTTTCAAGTAGTCCAACAATTTACGACGCTGGTTTACCATGCGAATTAATCCACGACGAGAGTGGTGGTCTTGCTTATGATCCGCAAAATGGTTTTGCAACTTGTTGATGTTCGCAGTTAACAGTGCCACCTGAACTTCAGGTGAACCTGTGTCGCCTTCTGAAACTTGATGTTCCTTGAGGATATCTGCTTTTTCTTGAGTACTTAATGCCATTGTATTTACCTTATTTACTATATGAATATGCAGGTTAAAACACACTTTCGTAACTCTCGTTACTGCCGTTTTTACGTTTTAACCACCCAAAACCTGTCCGTGCATATTTACAGACAGGTCGCTAAACATTCCCGAAAACTGCTGACTATGCAATATAGCCGCAAATTCCTCGATGAATGCTTACATTTGAGTGAAACCACCCAAAATTCTTTTCGAACTGCGAGGCTGCTAAATGAAGCCTGTACTGCCAATGCGTTCTGATTGACGTCTAATTCGCCATCAAGCGCCTGGGGGCGATACAGCCTTCGTCGGTTATTTCGCCCAAGCCTAAAAATTCGCCGGCGTCGTCAAAGACGCGCACCATATCACCTTCTTCACCGTGGCGATATACTTCGCCATCCATGACAGCCTGCCCCTGACTAAAGTAAAACGCGCTGTTCGCCGGGAGTTCCAGGGCCGCTAATTCCTTGACCGCAGAGTCAACGGGCAACAGGTAAGCGTCCAACACTTCCGCTCTCTGTTCACCCCGTTCGGCTTCCAACTTATCAAGGTCCAAAGCCTGCTCCAGCCGAAAAGGCCCAGCCTGACTTCGGCGTAAGGCGCTGAGGTGTCCACCCGTCTTTACATCGCGCCCGATATCTTCCGCCAGACTGCGTATATAGGTGCCTTTGCTGCAACGGACTTTACAGTCCATTTCTGCCAATTTGCCTGGCCGGAAAGCAAGAAGTTCAAACTCAAAAATATGAACTTCGCGCGCTTCGCGCTCTACTTCAATACCCTGGCGTGCCAACTCGTACAAGGGCTTACCATTTTGCTTTAACGCCGAGTACATGGGCGGCACCTGCTGAATCGCCCCGCGATAACGCGTTAATGTCCGTTCAAGATCCTTTTGTGTAAGCGCTGAGGCATCACATTCCGCGACGATCTCACCTTCACTGTCGCCAGTATCACGACTCTGTCCAAAACACATCGTCGCATAATATTCTTTATCTGCATCCAACAGAAACTGCGCAAATTTGGTGGCTTCACCAAAACAAAGCGGTAAAACACCTGTCGCCAAGGGGTCCAGACTTCCCGAGTGTCCAGCCTTGTTTGCAAAGAACAAACGCTTGGCTCGCTGCAACACTGCGTTAGAAGTTGCGCCGGCAGGTTTATCAATGACCACCACGCCGTCCAGTTTGCGACCAAATTTTCTTTTCCGTCCCACTCGCTTTAACGCCCCACAATATTAGTTCGTCATTCTTGATAACGAAGGCGCTTAGTCTTTCGACTCATCCTGGTGGTGCGACATATCTTCCGCCACAGCACGATCAATCAAGGCGGATAGGGCTTGCCCTTCTACGGCCACCTTGTCATAGAAAAACTGCAAGCGCGGTGTCGAGCGCATGGTCAATTCTTTTGAAACCAGGTTACGCAAATAACTGCTGGCCTTATTCAGAGCATCAACAGCAGCCTCGTGCTCTTTCTGCGTTGTTGCCCCCACAACCGTGACATAAACACGTGCAAGGGAAAGATCCCGAACTACGCTCACCGAATTAATATTCAACAAGCCAATACGCGGGTCGCGCATTTCTTGTTGAATTATTTGTGCCAAACTGCGTTGAATGGCATCCGCCACGCGGTCGGAACGAAAAAATTCTCTCGGCATAGTAAACCTGTAGTGCTATCACCGTGCAACGCGTTAAAGCTCGCGCGCAACCTCTTTAACATCGAAGACTTCGATTTGGTCGCCCACTTTTACATCGTAGTTCTTCACACCTATTCCGCACTCCATACCATTGCGCACTTCATTGACATCATCTTTAAAGCGACGCAAGGATTCCAGCTCGCCTTCAAAAATCACAACGTTGTCGCGTAATACGCGAATGGGTTTGTTACGGTAAACCGTACCTTCCGTCACCATACACCCGGCCACCTGACCAAATTTGGGCGAGCGGAAAGTATCGCGAACTTCGGCAATACCGACAATTTCCTCGATACGTTCGGGTTCAAGCATACCTGAGAGCGCACCTTTTACTTCATCGATCAATTGATAAATGATGCTGTAGTAACGCACTTCAATGGATTCACTTTCCGCTAATTTTCTTGCAGAAGCATCCGCCCGCACATTAAAGCCAATCACGATGGCGTTGGTTGTTAAAGCCAGGTTTACATCGTTTTCGGTAATACCACCGATTCCGCCACCCACTAAATTCACTTGAACTTCCTCATTGCCCATATCCAACAAGGCAGCCTGGATCGCTTCGAGTGAACCACGCACATCGGTTTTTAACACCACCGGTAAAATTTTCTTCTCATCAGAGCCGATGTTGGCGAACATATTTTCCAGTTTGGCTGCTTGTTGACGCTGCAGTTTTTCCTTGCGTTCTTTTTCCGCACGGAATTCTGCCACTTCACGCGCCTTGCGCTCATCTGGCACAACGACAAATTCGTCACCAGCATTAGGCGGCGTATCCAGACCTAACAATTCCACTGGTGTTGATGGACCAGCTTCTTTCACAGACTGGCCTAATTCGTTTGTCATCGCGCGAACACGCCCGAAACTCTGTCCGGCCAACATAATGTTGCCGCCTTTAAGTTCACCGCCTTGAACAAGAACGGTGGCCACAACACCGCGGCCTTTTTCCATACGAGATTCAACAACAACACCACGTGCAGGGATATCAATCGGCGCTTGCAGCTCCAACATTTCTGATTGCAAAGACACCGCTTCCAGCAATTCCTCAATACCTTCACCTGTGTGCGCAGAAACAGGAATAAATTGTGTATCGCCGCCCCATTCTTCCGGAATCACTTCCAGTGCAGATAATTCATTTTTTACACGGTCGGGATCAGCGGCTTCCTTATCAATTTTATTAATTGCAACTACGATAGGCACACCGGCTGCCCGTGCGTGCTGCACAGCTTCTTCCGTTTGCGGCATCACACCATCATCAGCGGCAACGACAAGAATGACGATATCGGTACACTGCGCACCACGAGCACGCATAGCGGTAAATGCTGCGTGTCCGGGAGTGTCAAGAAAGGTGAGATTTCCTTGCGAGGTTTTTACGCGATAAGCACCAATATGCTGGGTAATGCCACCCGCTTCACCGGCGGCCACCTTGGCTTTTCGAATGTAATCCAGCAAGGATGTTTTACCGTGGTCAACATGCCCCATGACTGTAACTATCGGCGCACGATCAACCAACTTCGCTTCGCTATTGGTCACTTGCTCCTGCAACTTTTCTTCAAGTGCATCGGCGCTGACAAGTACGGGACGATGCCCAAATTCCTCGACCAACAACTGCGCGGTTTCCTGATCGATAGCCTGATTTGCAGTGACCATGGTCCCCATTTTCATCAAGGCTTTTACCGCTTCACCGGATTTAACACTCATACGCTGAGCCAAATCGGCCACAGTAATGGTTTCCGGAATTTCTACATCGTAGATAATTTTATCGGTAGGCTTTTTAAATCCGTGCTTATTCGTCGCCACTTTAATAATTGGTCGCGCTACCACATTGGTAGAAAGTTTTTTCGGCTTGGGAGAATGAATAACTTCCTCAATCTCTTCTTCATCTTCAACATAATCAAGTACAGATGCAGCCTTCTTGGGTGCAACCACTTTCTTAACGGCTTTACCTGCTTTCTTGTTATGTTTTTTATGCTCATCCTGATCATCGTCATCATCCTCTTTCGGATGTGTTTTCTTATGATGACGATGGCCTTCTTCTGTTGTTGCTTCAGCAGCACCTTTTTCTGCAGGTTTGCCTTTTTTCGCTTTTTCCTGAGATGCGGCTTCAGCTTCCGCTTTTTGTTTTTCCCGCTCAGCAGCGGCTTCTTCTTCCGCTTTCTTTTTGGCTTCAGCAGCTTTTATGCGCTTCGCTTCAATATCATCGACAAAGCTTTTGCTGGGCTCAACTGCTAGTGATTCAACAACTTCTTCCTGTTCGGGCTCAGGTGCCGGGGCCTCGACAATGGGCTGCTCTTCCGGCACATCACGTTTTACATAAGTCCGCTTTTTACGTACTTCTACGTTGACGGTTTTCTTTGCTGCGCCACTACCGGTTTTTAAAGTGGTTGTTGATTTACGCTTGAGCGTGATCTTTTTAGGGCCTTCCGCGCTTTCACCGTGGCTGGATTTCAAAAAAGCCAGCAGGGTTTGTTTTTCTTCATCCGTAACTACATCATCCGAAGACGCATGCGACAGACCCGCTTGCTTCATCTGCGCGAGTATTCTATCGACGGTAGCACCTACCGACTTGGCGAGTTCACTTACTGTTACGTCAGCCATATTTTTGTCCGTATCCTCGTTACCGTTTTCTCTTATTCACTTGCCTCTGCGAACCAGGGCTCACGAGCTTTCATAATCAAAGCGCCTGCACGCTCTTCATCCATACCGTCAATTTCCATTAACTCATCAATGCTTTGCTCTGCGAGATCTTCCATGTTGACGACGCCTCGTGCTGCGAGCGTATTCGCCAATACATCATCCATACCTTCCATTGTCAGGAGGTCTTCTGCAGGCTGCTGGTCAGCAGATTTTTCTTCATTCGCCAACGCTTGTGTTAACAAGGCATCTTTTGCGCGAGTACGCAGCTCATTCGCAATATCTTCATCAAATCCTTCGATGGACAAGAATTCTTCCAGCGGAACATAGGCCACTTCTTCAAGCGTCGTGAATCCTTCATCAACCAGAACGGTTGCAACGTCTTCATCAACGTCCAACGCGTCCATAAACACATCGCGGGAACTGCCCGCTTCTTCCGCTTGCTTCTCACTCCATTGCTCTGTGCCCATGACATTAATTTCCCAACCTGTCAGTTCGGAAGCCAGACGCACATTTTGCCCACCGCGGCCAATCGCCTGAGCAAGATTATCTTCGCTAACAGCAAGATCCATCGAGCCTTTTTCTTCATCCACAACAATGGATTCAATTTCTGCTGGCGCCATCGCATTGATTACGAACTGGGGCGCACTGTCGTCCCACAAAACGATATCAATACGCTCATTACCCAATTCATTGGACACTGCTTGCACACGTGAACCACGCATACCCACGCAAGCACCAACCGGATCAATACGGCCGTCATTCGTGGTTACCGCAATTTTTGCGCGGGAACCCGGATCACGCGCTGCCGCTTTCAAACTGATCACCTCTTCGGAAATTTCCGGCACTTCGATCTTGAACAACTCAATCAACATTTCCGGACATGCGCGACTTAAATAAAGTTGCGGGCCTCGCGCTTCAGGGCGAACATCCATTAACATCGCACGAATACGATCATTCATACGAAATACTTCGCGGCCTACCAATTCTTCGCGTGGCAATAAACCTTCAGCATTGTTACCGAGGTCAACGATAATGTTGTCGCGGGTGACTTTCTTAACCGTACCGGAAAGTAATTGACCCACCTTATCGCGATACTGATCAACGATTTGTGCGCGCTCCGCTTCTCGCACTTTTTGTACGATAACCTGCTTCGCTGTTTGCGCGGCAATACGGCCAAACTCAACATTTTCGACTTGTTCGCGATAAACATCACCGGGCTTAAGATTTGGATCTTTTTCCGCCGCTTCTTCAGTAGTAAATTGGGTACCCAACTCTGCGAGCGTATCGTCATCCACGACTTCCCAACTGCGAACAGTAACGTAGTCACCGGTTTTTCTGTCAATGGTGACTTCAATGGTCGCTTCTTCGTCATAACGCTTTTTCGTGGCAGTTGCCAGGGCGCTTTCAATCGCCTGAAAGATAATATCCTTATCAACGCCTTTCTCATTTGAAACCGCATCTGCGACCAGCAAAATTTCTTTCTTCATTGAGTTGCCTCTGATTCCGTAAAAAAGGAAACTTATTTAAATCTGGGGACCAGATTTGCTTTGTCTATCAATTCAAAAGGAAGCAGGTATTCCTCGTCTTCCACTCGTAAAACCACATCGTCATTTTCGATGCCTACCAACAAGCCTTTAAATTTTCTGCGGCCTTCAAAGGGTAAACGCAAACGCAACGACACTGTCTCGCCTACAAAATCTGCGTATTGCTCCAACTTGTAGAGCGCGCGATCCATACCGGGCGAGGACACTTCCAGGGTATATTCACCAGCGATGGGATCTTCAACATCCATCACCGAACTCACTTGGCGACTTACACGCTCGCAATCTTCAAGGAGCACGCCACCGGGTTTGTCTATATATAGACGTAAAAGCGCCTTACGGCCTTGGGAAAGATAATCCAGGCCCCAGAGCTGACAACCTAGCGATTCAACCACCGGCTGTAACAGTTTTTCCAACTGAGTCTGCATGCCCGCCAAGGCTTGACCCTCTGCAAATTCTACGCAAATAAAAAATGGGCCTATAGCCCATTCCCAAAATCACTTCTGCACTGCATCGAAGTGTACATTTTAGCTCATAGACCGTGCCCTGGATACTAAAAAGCCCCTGAAAAGGGGCCCTTCGAAAACAGAACACTGCTTGCAATTCGCAATTTTGCGAAGTGCCCGGCACTTGCTACAGTGCCTTAAAGTCACAAGCCGATAAGCATTATCAAACCTGTAGCTTCGAGAAAATTGGTAGCGGGGGCTGGATTTAATCCGGGCGGCGTTCCGCCAACGACCCCTAGAATTCACGCCCAACTTAATTCGCTGAACCTGAACATCGGGCGCCCACCAATACTTGCGCCCTTGAATAATTGGTAGCGGGGGCTGGATTTGAACCAACGACCTTCGGGTTATGAGCCCGACGAGCTACCAGGCTGCTCCACCCCGCACCTGCATACAGCGAATTACTTCTTCGGCACACCCAAACTTTGGGCTCATATCCCGAAGGTCGCTGCACCTTCGGCCTATTTTGAGTTTGGAGCCCTATGAACTTCCAGGCTGCTCCACCCCGCACCTGCATACAGCGAATTACTTCTTCGGCACACCCAAACTTTGGGCTCATATCCCGAAGGTCGCTGCACCTTCGGCCTATTTTGAGTTGGGAGCCCTATGAACTTCCAGGCTGCTCCACCCCGCACCTGCATACAGCGAACAAACACCTCTTCGCTGAGGGGGCGCATTATAGGGATGGCGCCGCGCTGGGTCAAGACGAATGTCGCCTAAGTCAAACATCCGGCAGTATAGTCAATTTAAATTGAATTTAGTCCGGCTATTGTTGGACTTTTTGATCTCTAAAAACAAAAAAGCACCCGAATTCGAGTGCTTTCTTTTTAGATGGTGCCCACAAATTCTTCCGGAAAGAATTTGGGCGCCGCATATTTACGCGGCGGGGCGCAGCCCCGAAGGCCAGGGAAGGCCTGAGTCAACCCGGACGTAGGCCGGCCTTGGTTAGCTTCAATACAATTCCAAAACAAAAAAAGCACCCGAATTCGAGTGCTTTCTTTTTAAATGGTGCCCAAGGCCGGACTTGAACCGGCACGGCTTACGCCACTACCCCCTCAAGATAGCGTGTCTACCAATTCCACCACTTGGGCATATTTCTGTTTACTCTGTTGTGCTGCCTTCCGCTGCTTCAACCGCCGCGTCGGGCGCATCGTCCAATACTTCTACCGGCGCACTGGCTTCATCAGGCACACTCACTTCTGGAAGATCATCCGTCTCAGCGGCTTCTGGAATGGTTTCCAGGGTAGGAACATCATCCATTTCAGTATCTTCTGCAACGGTTTCAATCAACTCTGGAGGCAGATCTTCAACATTGCCAGTACGTTGTTTTGCTACGATTGCCAGGGTAAAGCTGGTCACAAAAAATACTGTAGCCAAAATCGCAGTCATGCGTGAGAAGAAATTTCCAGAGCCACTGGATCCAAACAGAGTTTGCGATGCACCCGCACCGAAGGAGGCACCCATTTCGGCACCCTTGCCTTGCTGAAGCAAAATCAAGCCAATAATGGCCAGGGCAACCAGCAAGTGAACTACTAATATAAGATTTTCCATCTTTTTATACTCTTTCTACTTTACTTACCGCTTATTCAGCTGCGCGGCAAATGGCGACGAAGTCTTCAGCCTTGAGGGAAGCCCCTCCTACCAAAGCGCCGTCTATATCTTTCTGTTTAAACAAATCTTCAGCGGTATCAGGTTTTACACTGCCGCCATACAAAATACGGATCTGGTCACCTTCGGGCCCCAGCACTTCCCGTATATAGGAGTGGACGTCCTGTGCCATTTGCGGCGTAGCCGATTTGCCAGTTCCAATGGCCCAAACAGGCTCGTAGGCGACGATGCCTTTTGCTAAACCATCCAGGCCACAAAGATTGACTACTTTATGCAATTGCCCACCAACGACATCAAAGGTCTTGTCTGCTTCGCGCTCTTCAAGTGTCTCACCGACACAAAGTACGGGAATCAATCCGTTTTCATAGGCCTTCTTGAATTTTCTCGCGACCAACTCACTGGATTCGCGATGGTATTCACGGCGTTCCGAGTGACCGACCAGCACATAGCGGCAGCCAAAATCAGTGAGCATACTGACACTGACATCACCGGTGTAGGCGCCATTGTCGTTTTGGCTCACATCCTGAGCACCCAGACCGATATTTGAGTTATCGAGGGCATCCGCAGCCATTGCAATATAGGGATAGGGGACACACACGGCGACTTCACTTTGGTGAACACCTGTCCAGGCATTCGTTAAGCCATCGAGAAGTTCGCGATTAGAGCGGGAATCGCCATTCATTTTCCAATTCCCAATCACTATCTGGCGTCGCATGTTTTGGTCCTGTTATCAGTCTCTATGATCGTCGTTTATATCGCAGCGGGTTTCACAGCCTGCGACCCCCGGTAAAGGGGCGTGCATGGTAGCGGAGAATGCTTGCGGATACAATCCCCGCTTTCGCTCTGTATACGCTCTATTTGCCGGCGTTTACAAGCTTTTCAACCTCGGCTGCAAGGCCTTTACAAAGCCGCTCAACGAGCGCGTGATCTTCGCCTTCTACCATGACGCGGATCAACGGTTCCGTGCCCGAAGGCCGCAGTAAAACGCGGCCTTTGCCGGCCAGTTCTGACTCCACTGTCGCGACAGCGCTTTTAAGTTCCTCGTTATTATCCAGATCGACTTTCTTGTCGATACGCACGTTGATCATTGATTGCGGTGTTTTCAGCATGCGTTTTTTGACATTGTGCAAGCTGGCATCTTCGGACTTGAGTGCCGCAAGCACCTGTAACGCAGCAATAATGCCATCCCCGGTGGTGGTCACATCACTGCACACAATGTGGCCTGAAGATTCGCCACCAAGCTGCCAACCGTTTTTCTTCATCGCTTCAATCACATAGCGGTCACCCACTTTGGCGCGCTCAAATGGAATATTGAGTTTATTGAGCCCTTGCTCAAAACCGAAATTACTCATTAAGGTACCGACTACGCCATCGCAGGCCCCGCCGGTTTTTTTCCGGTGTGCGGCGATAATGAATAACAACTCATCGCCATCGATCACTTCACCGCGGTCATCGACAAACATGACGCGGTCACCATCTCCGTCAAAAGCGATTCCCATATCTGCCTGGGTTTCAAGCACGTGTTTTTGCAAGGCTTTTAATTTTGTCGATCCACAATTGAGGTTGATGTTCAAACCATCGGGCGATACGGCCGTGGAAATCACCTTCGCACCCAACTCCTGGAACACCAGGGGCGCGATGTTGTAGGTTGCCCCGTTTGCGCAGTCGAGCACGATGGTCATGCCCTTTAGACTAAAGCCCCAGGGCAAGGAGCCCTTGCAATACTCTATGTAACGGCCTTCGCCATCAATGCGCCGTGCTTTACCCAGGTTTACTGCAGTGTCCATTTCTTTTTCAAGTTGGGCTTCAATTTCCAACTCCAATTCATCAGCCAGCTTGGTGCCCTGAGTATTAAACAACTTGATACCGTTATCGGTATAGGCATTGTGAGAGGCACTGATCACAATGCCGGCTCTCGCCTGAAAGGTGCGAGTGAGATAAGCAATGGCTGGTGTTGGCATGGGGCCAAGCAGGCCGACGTCAACGCCTGCAGAAATTAAACCGGCTTCCAGGGCCGATTCAAACATATAGCCGGAAATGCGCGTGTCTTTTCCTATCAATACCATTCCGGGTCCGGAACCGTTTTTATCACCAAGGACCTTGCCCACAGCCCAGCCCAATTTAAGGAAAAATTGCGGGGTGATTTCACCTTTACCCACACAACCACGAATGCCATCTGTTCCAAAATATTTACGGCCCATTAAAATTCTCCAAGTATTTTGCTCATCTCGAGTAAATCTGCTGTGGCTTGCACATCATGCACACGCACAATGTCCGCCCCTTTTTTTATTGCTGCCAGCGCGAGTGCCAGGCTCCCCGCCAGCCGGTCTTCAACATCCCGCCCCAGCAATCGACCTATCATTGATTTACGAGACAGGCCAACCAGAATCGGTTGCCCTCCTTCCTTGAAACGGGGGAGGGATTTTAGCAAATCAAGGTTATGCGTGTCGTTTTTTCCAAAACCAAAGCCAGGGTCGAATATCACCTTGTCTTCCCTGCCGCCCGCAGAAACAAATGCTTGCATACGCTGCTGGAAATACACGAAGACTTCTTCAACAACGTTTTCATATTGTGGCTGCGCCTGCATGGTTGCGGGCTTGCCCTGCATATGCATCAGACATACAGGCAGACCCGTCTCTACGGCTGCTTGCAAGGCACCCTCGCGACTCAAGGCACGCACATCATTGATCAAACCGGCTCCCAGCCCCGCCGCCTCTCTCATTAGTTGTGGTGTGCTGGTATCAATGGAAATGATGGCATCCAGACTAGCGCCGATCTTTTCGACTACTGGCAATACCCGATCACACTCCTCTGCCACACTGACTTCGGCGGCACCGGGCCGCGTTGACTCGCCACCAATATCAATAAACGTCGCCCCCTCTCTCACCATTTTTTCGGCTGCATAAAGGGCTTTGTCGAGATCCAGTTTGTTTTGACTGAAAAGCTTACCACCATCGGAAAAGGAGTCCGGGGTTACGTTTAACACCCCCATAATCCGGGGTGAGTCAAAATCCAGGGTTTTATCTGCGAATTTCATGAATGGAATATTAACGCTTCAAAAATAAAAAAAGCGAAGTGCTACCACTTCGCTTTTAGATTGTTGTTTTTCAGAGAAAGATTAATGCTCGCTAGCGGGACCACCTACAGAAGAGTCGCCCGGCTTTTTCGTTTCTTCATTGCTTTTCTCTGATGTTTTTTCACCATCGCCATCATTGTTTCGCCATTCACGTGGCGGCCTGACTTTACGACGCGCCATCAAATCCTTCACTTGCTCCGAATCAATTGTTTCATATTCCATCAAGGCATCTTTCATCGCCTCCAGAATATCACTATTTTCCGTCAGAATTTCCTGCGCTTTTTTATAACATTCGTCAGTGATGTTTTTGATTTCTTCATCGATCAATTGTGCGGTGTGCGGCGAAATTTTCTTACCAAAACCATTGTCTTCCTGAGCGTCATAATCCAATGGCCCGAGCTTTTCGGATAAACCATAATTTACTACCATCGCTCGCGCATAACGCGTTGCGACCTGGATATCCGAATACGCTCCGGTACTCACACCATCGGCACCGTATTTAATTTCTTCGGCGATACGCCCACCGTATAGTGTCGCAATATTACCCAGAAGCTTTCTGCGGCTCTCACTGATGCGATCAGCTTCGGGCAAAAACCAGGTGACACCCAATGCACGTCCACGCGGGATAATCGTCACCTTATGAATCGGATCGTGCTCGGGGCTGAGATAGCCCACTATGGCATGGCCGGCCTCGTGATAAGCCGTACTGATTTTTTCTTCCTCAGACATAACCAGGGTGCGGCGCTCCGTCCCCATCATGATCTTGTCTTTGGCAAGTTCAAAATCCTCGCTGGTTACCAGGCGCTTATTCGCACGCGCGGCCATCAAGGCGGCTTCATTCACCAGGTTCGCCAGGTCGGCACCGGAAAAGCCGGGCGTGCCACGCGCAATGATAGACGCCTCAACACTATCGTCGAGCGGCACTTTTCGCATGTGGACTTTCAAAATCTGTTCGCGACCGCGAATATCGGGCAACCCTACGAAAACCTGACGGTCAAAACGACCCGGACGCAACAAAGCGCGATCAAGCACATCGGAGCGGTTTGTTGCGGCTATCACAATCACGCCTTCATTCCCTTCGAAACCGTCCATTTCAACCAGCAACTGGTTCAAGGTTTGCTCACGCTCATCATGACCACCGCCGTGGCCACCGCTCCCACGATGGCGACCAACGGCATCGATCTCGTCGATAAAAATGATACATGGCGCCTGCTTCTTGGCCTGATCGAACATATCGCGCACACGCGATGCACCGACACCAACAAACATTTCCACAAAATCGGAACCTGAAATCGAGAAAAAGGGCACTTTCGCTTCGCCGGCAATGGCTTTGGCCAGCAAGGTTTTACCGGTGCCCGGAGGGCCTTGCATCAGCACACCACGCGGTATACGACCGCCAAGGCGCTGGAATTTGGATGGGTCACGCAAGTATTCCACCAACTCTTGCACTTCTTCTTTGGCTTCATCAATGCCTGCGACGTCTGCAAATGTGGTTTTTACCTGATCTTCGCCCAGGAGGCGTGCCTTACTCTTGGCAAAGCTCATGGGGCCACCCCGGCCGCCGGCCCCACCCTGCATTTGCCGCATAAAGAATATAAACACCCCGATAAACAAAAGGATGGGGAAGGCTGCCACGAGCAACTCTTTCCAGATACTGCGTGTCTCGGGGGCGGCAGAAATAACCTTCACATTGTTCTCGTAGAGATCATCCATCAGACCAAAATCTGCAATTTCGGGGCGCACAACCGTAAAGGTACTGTTGTCGCGGTCCACACCTCGAATAATGCGACCATCCACTTCAACCTGAACCACCCGACCATTTCTCACCTGATCGAGAAAGTCTGAATAGCCCAGCTCCCGCCCGGGGGTAGGCTGGTTAAAGTTTTGGAAGACAGTGAACAGCACTACGACAATCACAGTCCACAACAGCAGGTTTTTAGCCATATCGTTCAAGGCGAGATCTCCTTAGACTTGCGAAGCAAGGGGCCTGAGGCGCCAATGCTCGCGAGCATTTAAAGCGGGGATTTAAAGTATAGAGCTGTACTCCCCATAAAAACAGCCCATAAAAACAGCCCATAAAAACAGCTCGTAAAAACGGTCCACACCATCACAGAATGAACCCACTATGACGGTACGCTGTAACCCCAGCGCTGGATTACTGGACTCAAAAACTCACGCCTTCAAGCCCTTGGCAACCAGGTAGACTTCCCTGGAGCGCGGGCGCGAGGCCGAAGGTTTGCGCGTAACGACTTTGGAAAAGCTCGTACGGCATTCCTTAATCAATTCGTCAAAACCTTCTCCCTGGAAGACTTTGCAGACGAAAACACCACCGGGTTTTAACACCTCTCGCGCCATTTCAAGCGCAAGCTCCACCAAATACATGGATTTAGGCTGATCAACATCGGCTACACCACTCATATTGGGGGCCATATCCGAGATTACAAGATCTGCCTTGCTTCCCCCTAATGCCGCCAGTATGGACTGCAAAACGGCCTCTTCCGTGAAATCACCCTGAATGAACTCCACATCTTCGAGTGCGTCCATCGGCAAAATATCCGAAGCGACCACTCTGCCTTTGACACCCACTTCTTTCGCAGCCACTTGCGACCACCCTCCTGGCGCGGCGCCAAGGTCAACAACCAGTTGCCCCGGACGCAGGAGCCGGTCCTTCTCATTCAGCTCCAGCAACTTGAAACTGGCGCGTGAACGCCAGCCAGCCTTTTGTGCATCTTTTACATAAGGATCATTGAAATGTTCGCGCAGCCAGCGGTGACTGCTTTTGGATCTCGCCACGGTTTTACCACTTGTTGTGCCACTTCAGAGCGCGCTTTGTGAAGGCGCTTAGCGTACAATTGTACCCTTTATAGACGTACCACGATAAGGGCAAGACAGCATGAGCGTGACCAGCGCCAAAAAGAAACAATTCCGAACTCTCGGGCACAACCTTAACCCCATAGTGACCATCGCTGGCAATGGCCTCAGCGAGGGTGTACTCGCCGAACTCGAGCGCGCACTTGAAGACCATGAGTTGATCAAGGTTAAAATCGCCGTTAGCGATCGCGAATCCCGGTCCGCTCTGGTGAAAGAACTCCTCGGCGTGAGCAAGGCCGAACTCATTCAGGAAATCGGCAAAATCGCTCTGATCTTTCGCGAGGCGAAAAAGCCCCATCCACAAAAATCCAATATACGCTAAAAGATAATCGCGCCTAAAAAAGTGCAAACAAAATGAAAGTTCGGCGGGCCGCTTGTGAGCCCGCCTGCACAGCGCAATACTTCTTCTATGTTAAAAAGCATCAAATACAAAATCTGGCTGACGTTTTTAATAACCCTTGCGTTATGCATGAGTGCGATGCTGATGCTGACTCAACTTTCGATGCGCAGTGGCTTTCTCAACTACGTCACCTCTCAAACCGTCAACAAGCTTGAATACATTGCCGATGATATTGTCGAACTTCACGGTATTGACCCAAGCCTGAACGGCATGCACAACAACACCCTCGTCTGGAAAAAAATTCGCAATCATGCTTACAAGAACGTGAGCCTTGATGCGCCGCCGGAAAATCAAAAGTCGGCCTATACCCACCAATTTAATTTTGTGGAAAGCTTGTTGCTCGTCGACCAAAATAAAAAGTTGATCGTAGGTGATGAAAAACCCGATGCAAATTATTTTTACCACGAAATTAACGCCAAAAATACAGGTTTGATTGCTTACATCGCATACATCAAACCCTCCGATTTTCTGCAGAGCATTGACCACCACTTTCTTACGCAACAATTACGCTCATTGGCAACAATCAGCATTGGTGTTGCATTGGTATCACTCGCCGTGGTGCTTTTACTCTCGCGCTGGCTCATCAACCCGCTTATTGCTCTGTCTCGAAGTGCAAAAAAATTAGCGGCCGGAGAGTTCGACGTACGGATTAATCACCACTCCAAAGACGAACTCGGCCTCCTGTGCCGAAATTTTAATGAATTGGCGAATACACTGTCTGCCAATGAAAAGTCCCGCAAACAGTGGGTCGCTGATATTTCCCATGAAATGCGCACCCCGCTTGCCGTGGTAAAAGCACAAATTGAAGCCATGCAGGATGGCATTCGTGAAACCAACCAGGAAAACCTGGGCATTCTCAAGGATAAAATTGATTCGCTCAGCATACTTATCAACGACTTATATGAACTCTCCCTGTCCGACCTCGGGGCCCTGAGTTACAACAAGGAAGCCCTGCCTTTTTACGAGCTCATTGAACATATTAAGGATGATTTTGTTTTTCGGGCAGAACAAAAAAGTCTCACGCTGACTATCGACAATAAATTAGCGCACAATACCTGTATTTTTGGTGATGCCAATCGCCTGATGCAATTACTCATCAATCTGGTTGAAAATGCAATCCACTACACTGACACCCCCGGAAAAATACACGTAGAAGCCACGGCAAACGCCGCCAGTATTCAAGTGGTTGTCGAGGACAGCAAACCCGGTGTGAGCGAGGACAAATTAGAAAAGATTTTTGAGCGCCTGTTCAGGGTAGAATCTTCGCGCAACCGTAACACGGGCGGGTCCGGCCTGGGGCTGAGCATTTGTAAAAATATTGTCGAAGCACACGAAGGCCGAATCAAAGCTAGCCACTCGCCTCTTGGCGGTTTACGTATTACACTAGTTTTCCCGGTGCATACATCATGACAAATAAACCCATCGCGATCATAGAAGACGAACCCGATCTCGCCCAATTGCTGGGGGAGTATATCGGCGCAAGCGGCTACGACGTTAAAATTATTCAGGACGGTCAGCAAGCCAGTGACTGGCTCAAGGACAATCAACCCGCTTTGATTCTGCTCGACTTGATGCTTCCAGGCAAAGATGGAATTGAAATCTGTAAGGAAGTTCGCGCTTACTCTGCGGTACCGATCATTATGGTGACGGCAAAAGTTGAAGAAGTCGATCGACTACTTGGGCTTGAACTTGGCGCCGACGATTATATTTGCAAACCTTATAGCCCGCGCGAAGTGGTGGCGCGAGTGAAAGCAGTATTGCGACGAACCGAAAGCCCCGAAGACCAACCACAAACGGGTATTCGACTCGACGATGATCGCCATTGCGTTATCACGGAAGGCGGCAGCACTGAACTTACTACGATTGAATATCGTCTATTCAAACTGATGTACGAGCAACCCGGTAAAATCTTCTCTCGCCAGTATCTAATGGACAATATTTATTCGGATTATCGTGTAGTCAGTGATCGCACCGTTGATAGCCACATCAAGAAAATGCGCAAAAAGCTGCAACCCACTCTGGGCGACGAAGACGTTATTCGCTCGGTATACGGTGCCGGCTACAAATACGAGCCTATATAACCTTGAATATTTTTAAAAAAATCAAAGTCTCCTTCCTGACCTTTTTCTTTTCCATTATTGTCTTTGCCTGTTCATCAACACCGGACATCCCGGATGAAGCCGTCCATTTTCATACACGCATAACCAGCAGCGGGCTCAAACATTTTCAACTCTCAGTCATCGTTGCCCCACCTGCTCGACGCATTTCGCCCGAAGCACAAAATAGCCAACGCAACCCTGAAGAGCGGATGGCGAGAAAAACTGAAAAAAACCTAAAACTCCTGGCGGAGCAAAAAGTTCTTGAAAGCGGCTTCTGCCGGGAAGGTTACTGGTATTTAGGAAACAACTATTACGGCAGAAATGTCTACTTACGCGGCGAGTGCAATGAAGCCGCGACCAATGAAGACCGGCAAAAATTTCCAGATACCCTGAAGTACTGGTAAACCAAATCGTCACCGCCTGAATCCCAGACTTAATATTTATCCCCCCTACCCAACCGAGACTTTTTGGTGAGAACCAAAATCTCGACCTCGTCACAAGACCTACAACACTGGTAAGTACTTACACCAGTTTGCGGAATCTATCACAGTTGCTTCTCTGTCGACGGCAATATTATCGAAATATAATATGACCATTAAAAGTCAAAATAAAAAAACATTCCTTATCAAAACAAAACAGAGATGCGCGGTAGCAACCGTTTGGAGCAACGCTTAATCCAGCTGTTACGAGGTCACTATGCTTGCTAATTTTAAAAATCACACACACGAACGACTTTTCGCATTGCGGCAGGTTCGCAACTTATTATTCATTTTATTTTGCACCGTGATTATCACGAATTGCGGTGGCGAAGATTTCGAGTCCGGCCCGAATGAAGAACCTGGTATCTCCGGGAACGACGGCAGTTCCCAGGATAACAATTCTGACGATGGATCCGATGACGATTCAACCGACGATGAAACCACCGATAATGGCTCTGACAGTGGTGGTAACGATGACGAAACAGAGGGTAACGATGGCACCGACACGGGCTCAGATGACGACGGTACCGGTGGCGATGAGGGTTCGGATACCGGAGCAGGCGATGACACGAGTGATGACTCTGGAGATGGCTCTGGAGAAAGTAGCAGCGGTGAAACCAGCGCTAGCATAAACACAATTACTCTCGTCAATACCGATACCCAAGTCAGTTTAATCACCCTTGAAGATGCTGCGCTTATCGACCTGGGCAGTTTCACCAGTGGCCTCAGTATTGAAGCGAACGTTGAAGGGGCAAGCAGCGTTAAATTTATTCTCAGCGGCGCAATGTCTTTTGAGAAGGTTGAGGGCGGCGCGCCTTATTTACTGGCAGGCGACTTTTCCGGTGTTTATAGCGCGTTTGAATTTGTTCCCGGCACCTATGATTTACGTATTGAAGCCTGGTCCGATGCGAATGCTGGCGGGGAATTAATGGCCTTCACTGAATTGAGTTTCGACGTTGTCGCTGCTGGCGATGATGGGTCAGGCGATGACGACTCAGGCGGCGATGACTCTGGAGACGGTGATTCTGGAAATGACGGTACTGGCGACGATGACTCTGGAGATGACAGCGCTGGAAACGACGGTTCTGGCGGCGATGATTCAGGAGATGACGGTGACACGGTTGCATCACCCGGAAGTTGCGGCGAAGAGTACGATGGGACTAACACCACTGTTACCGCGCACTTGAAAAGCCTGACTCGCATCAATGGTGTATCCCCGGAAGGTGTCTATTTTTCGGCTCAGGATAGCACCTCAACAAACTGCGTGGATCTCACTGGCGGTTCCGATGCTACGGCCTGCGCCTCTGGCCAATTCCTGGGCTTTCATTTTAATTTTGATGACCCGGACTCCGGCAATTTCGAGACCACGGGCAATAGCAAAAATCGACAAATCAGCGGCGCGCCGCGAGCAGTTCACGTATTTGAATGCGAAGGCGAAGGCAACAGCCGTTGGAATTCAGAAACCCGACAATGTGAGTTTGCCGTAAAAGTTCGCGTGCAAGAGCCGGCGGGCAATTACGACGATGCGTGTTTGCGCGTGAATATCAAACCGCAAGCAGAGGCCTTTGCCGCTGAAGATACATACTGTATTTCAGCCGAAAATGATTTTGCAGAGTGTCCGGCTGGCGTTCCAGAAGCAAACAAACTCAACGATACACCATCAATAGGAAACTTTGAAAACTCCCGTGTGTTATTTGCACGAGGTTCAGTAGCAACTTACTCCAGTGTCTGCATCGATTACACCGAGAGTAACGTACGGATTGGGGCTTACGGTAGTGGTAGCGATCCGCTCGTTGCAGGGCTCAATATTGGCAGACGCGGATCGTGTGGCCAAACCATTCCAACAATTGAAGAAAGACCGAACACAATCACTGTCGATAATTATCCACGCTTACAAAAAGATGAATTTGGCCACATCATCGATGGCTGGGCCTTCGATATCAGTGCGTCTGATTTACGCGTTGGAAGCGCTCAAGCGGGCATGGCAACAACACTGGTAACGCTGCACAAGCTCGACATGGATTGGAGTGAAACCGGAGAGTATGACGGTATGGTCAAACTCGGAGATGATGGCAAAAATTGCAGCGAAAATGGAAACCTTCCTTGCGAATATGTTCAGTATCCCTATGGCCTGGTTGTTTCCGAGATCACTTCGATCGCAAATGAATCCAATTTACCGCTGGTTAATTTCAATTGTTTTACCGATTGCGGGATTGTAAATAGTGCAGTGATCGGCTCTAAAGCCAAGCGTGCAATTGAACACAATATGCGTGTAATGGGGTCATGGGGCATGGTTGTCAGTAACTCGTGGTTCGGAGGGGATCACATCGGCGGGCGCGGAGGTAAAAATAAAATAACCTTGCGCAACTTTAAACCCGACGGTCAAACAAGCCTGAATGTTAACCCGGAAGATTTTGAAACCGGAAACCACGATAGCAACGGCCCTGGTTGGGTACGCGAGCCCGAACTACCTCGACAGTTTACTCCCCATTATCAATTTATGATTGACAATATTTTTGGAGACACCGAGCAAATGCCGAGTTCCAATGAGGCAGGATTTATGCACATTGGTGCCGGCACGCAGTACGCCGGGGTTTTCGGCTCAACTTTTCTCGGTGCTCCGGGCCGAGAAACCAACTCGTCGCTCTTTGCATTGGGCGGCCGTCATATTGTTACCGCCGGCACAAATTATATAGACAATGTGCCGTGCCGTTTCGATGATTCCAACGGCACCAACAGTGTTTATACGGATTACTTCCTAATCTATGCAGACACACCCAATGGCGCATGCAACCAGGCCGGCGTGACAAGTATTGCACCGGAACCGGAATCACCCTGATTTAAAATCGAAAAAAACCCAAAAAAAGCCAGCACTGCAAAGTGCTGGCTTTTTCTATTATGAAATTTAAAACTTACTCTGATTTACAATTTCTTCAGCAAATCAATTTCGTATTCAATTTCGCTACTTTTCTTGCTATTTCTTGCCCTTATTCTTTCCTTTCTTGCCGCCGTTACCATTCCCCGGGTTTACCTCTTCTTCAGGCGGTTCCAGTGTAGGCTCTCTCGGCTCAAAGATTGACATGCTGACATGCAGCGTTCCCCCATAAAAATCCATATGGCGCGAAATATTTATACCGCGCGCTTCATCAACAATCCTGGCGATGCCAAAAAAGTCGGAGACAAAAACAATAGCATCGGGATAGACAGCAGCGACACTTTCCGGGCTGGCTAGTGCAAAATCTGCAGTAATATTTTCTGTGGTGACCCAGCCGGTAACGAGCTCATTCCACCTGATAATGCTTACTCTATCGCTATCGAGCCCCGTAGCCGGGCTTCCACTTTCATCTTCAAAGACAACATTCACTTGCCCACCTTGTGCAACACGGTAGGAACATGAGCCTCTGTTACCCGCGATTGATGTACTTTGGCAAAACAGCGGGCTACCGTATTCCGCATTGACTTGAGATCGACTGTCTCCAAGTGCCACTCCAGGCACACTCACACCCTCTATTACCAGACCTTCTGCCGGGGCTTCTGCGAAAATACGCAAAGATAAAACTGTCATCAACACCGCTATGGCAATGGTTGAATTTTTCATTTCTACTCTCCATTCAAATGTGCGTTGAATTATTGATACAACGGAATAACGAGTTATCACAAAACCATCACATCGCGCTGTTACGTGTTTGTTTTGCTATCGCCTTCACAAAACCCGCCCCGCTACCAAAAACAACGTAAAAGAAACGAAAAAATCAGTTTGCTCCGCCAGACTCCCACATTCTAAACCCCGTAATAAACGCCACAAAATATCCAGGCCCTTGATCGCTAGACCAACTCTTCCCTGTCCCATTTGGTCACAGGCAAAAAAAAGCCAGCACTGCTATGTGCTGGCTTTTTTTGTTGTGATTTATTTAAAAAGTTGGTTACTGTTTCTATATACTTAAAAAATATTTACAAATGTCTCACCGAATCAATTTCGTATTCAATCTCACCGCTCGGCGCATTGACCACGGCAACATCGCCCACTTCCTTGCCAATCAAAGCACGCGCAATCGGCGACGTCACAGCAATTTTATTGGCTTTGATATCGGCCTCGTCTTCACCCACAATTTTATACGTAATTTCGGCATCGGTATCACAATTAATCACTGTGACGGTCACACCAAAAATAACCTTGCCCGTTTCCGGCATACTTTTCACATCGATCACTTGCGCATGCGAAAGCTTGCCTTCAATTTCCTGAATACGCCCTTCGCAAAAACTTTGTTGTTCACGCGCCGCATGATATTCCGCATTTTCTTTTAAGTCGCCGTGCTCACGCGCTTCGGCAATCGCTTGCACAATGCGCGGGCGCTCAACTTTTTTAAGCTGATCCAACTCTGAACGCAGGGCTTTTTCACCTTCAACTGTCATGGGATATTTCGTCATTATTTACCCACCCTTTCATGTAATTCCTGTAAACGTCGTACTTCCTGTTCCTTACCGAAACGTAAAGCCATACATACCGCATGTCCTGCAGCCAATGTCGTGGTGTAGTACACGTGATGATTCTCTGCACTACGACGAATAGAGGCCGAATCCTTGATCGCTTTTTTACCTTCGGTTGTGTTGATAATCATTTGAATTTCACCATTTTTGATCATGTCCACAATATGAGGGCGACCTTCGCCAACCTTGTTTACAATCTCAATTTCAACACCGGCTTCTTGCACGGCGTTGGCAGTCCCTCGGGTTGCAACAAGGGCGAATCCCAGATCCACCAACTCCTTGGCAACGACTTTAATACCTTCCTTGTCAAAATCACGTACAGAAATAAATGCCTTGCCACTCGCAGGAATAGCCGACCCCGCGCCGTTTTGTGCTTTTGCATAGGCTTCGGCAAAGGTATCCCCCACTCCCATGACTTCACCGGTAGATTTCATTTCCGGCCCCAAAATCGGGTCAACCGCCGGGAATTTGTTAAATGGGAAGACCGCTTCTTTTACGCTGTAATAATCGGGAATAATTTCTTCGGTAAAACCCTGCTCATCCAACGAAATACCCGCCTGGCAAAGCGCCGCAACTTTTGCGAGCGACACGCCAATACACTTCGACACAAAAGGTACAGTTCGCGATCCACGTGGATTGACTTCAATCACGTAAATTTGGCCATCCTGATAGGCCAATTGCACATTCATTAAACCGACTACGCCCAACTCCTTCGCCATCTTACGCACTTGCTCGCGCATATCATCCTGCACATCTTCCGGCAGGGAATACGGCGGTAGTGAACAGGCCGAGTCACCGGAGTGAACGCCGCATTGTTCAATATGCTGCATGATCGCACCAATCACAACGCGCTTGCCATCCGATACCGCATCGATATCGACTTCAATAGCATTATTCAAAAAGTGATCGAGGAGTACCGGCGCATCTTCCGAAGCTTGCACCGCTTCGCGCATGTAATTGCTCAGTTCATTTTGCGTGTAAACAATTTCCATTGCACGGCCGCCCAATACATAAGAGGGCCTGACTACAAGCGGATAACCCACTTCATCGGCAACTTTCAACGCTTCTTCGGTTGAGCGTGCAATGGCATTCGGCGGCTGTAACAACCCTAAACGTTGAATCATTTGCTGGAAACGCTCGCGATCTTCTGCGCGATCAATCGCTTCCGGGCTCGTCCCAATAATGGGCACGCCCTCTGATTCAAGAGCCTTTGCCAATTTTAGCGGGGTTTGTCCACCAAACTGCACAATCACACCTTTGGGCTTTTCCTTGTGAACAATTTCCAACACGTCTTCCAGGGTTACCGGCTCGAAATACAAGCGGTCGGAAGTATCGTAGTCAGTGGAAACGGTTTCCGGGTTACAGTTAACCATAATGGTTTCAAAACCATTCTCACGCGCTGCCAGAGCGGCATGCACACAACAATAATCAAACTCAATGCCCTGACCAATTCGGTTTGGGCCTCCGCCCAACACCATAATTTTGTCACGTCCACTCGGTTGCGCTTCACACTCTTCTTCGTAGGTGGAATACATGTAGGCTGTTGAAGTCGCGAATTCTGCTGCGCAGGTATCAACCCGTTTGTAGACCGGGTGAATGTCCAATTTGTGGCGATAATCGCGCACTGTTTTTTCACTGACTGCTAACAACTTACCCAAACGCTTATCAGAAAACCCCTTGCGTTTGAGTCCGTACATGGTTTCCGCAGTAATGTCCGTTAAGGGCAAGGCCTTGAGCGCTTCTTCGGTATCAACAATGTCCTTGATTTGCGCAAGGAACCAGAGGTCAATCTTTGAACGCTCAAACACTTCTTCAAGGTCCAGGCCAAAACGGAAAGCGTCGGCAACATACCAAATGCGCTCCGCACCCGGCGTTGCGAGATCGCGACGGATTTTTGAGATGGCCTCGTCCGATTTGAAATCCACCTTCTGCTCAAAACCGGCTGAGCCCACTTCCAAACCACGTAAGGCTTTTTGCACACTTTCCTGAAAGGTACGGCCTATTGCCATTACTTCACCCACCGATTTCATCTGTGTGGTCAAGCGAGCATCGGCGTCACCAAATTTCTCAAAAGTAAAACGCGGAATTTTTGTGACGACATAGTCGATGGACGGCTCAAAGGAAGCCGGTGTGGCACCGCCCGTAATTTCATTTTGTAATTCATCGAGGGTGTAACCCACCGCCAATTTTGCAGCCACTTTCGCTATAGGAAATCCCGTTGCTTTCGACGCAAGGGCTGAAGAACGTGACACGCGCGGATTCATTTCAATTACCACAAGGCGACCGTCTTCCGGGTTCACTGCAAATTGCACATTGGAACCACCGGTTTCCACACCAATCTCACGCAAAACCGCGATTGATGCATTACGCATAATTTGCATTTCTTTATCGGTCAGCGTCTGCGCAGGCGCAACAGTGATGGAATCTCCAGTATGCACCCCCATCGGGTCGAAGTTTTCAATCGAACAAATAATGATGCAGTTATCGTTTTTATCGCGCACCACTTCCATTTCGTATTCTTTCCAACCGAGAAGTGATTCGTCGATCAACAATTCGTTGGTGGGCGATAAATCGAGGCCACGCAAACAAATTTCTTCAAACTCTTCCCAGTTGTAAGCGATACCACCACCTGAGCCACCCATGGTGAAAGAGGGGCGAATGATGCAGGGGAAACCAAATTCCTTGGGCACTTCCATCGCTTCTTCGATACTGTGAACGATGTGTGCGCGCGCGCATTCGAGGCCGATATTTTTCATGGCCTTATCAAAGCGATCGCGATCTTCTGCTTTATCGATGGCATCCTGCGTTGCACCGATCAATTCAACATTGTATTTATCCAGTACACCGTGTTTGTGTAACTCGAGAGCACAGTTCAGAGCCGTTTGGCCGCCCATTGTTGGCAGGACTGCGTTGGGCCTTTCTTTGGCGATAATTTTCTCAACTGTTTGCCAGGTAATGGGCTCGATGTAGGTGGCATCGGCCATTGAGGGGTCGGTCATAATGGTCGCCGGGTTGGAGTTCACCAAAATAACGCGATAGCCTTCTTCACGCAGTGCTTTACACGCTTGTGCACCGGAGTAATCAAACTCACAGGCTTGGCCGATTACAATAGGACCGGCACCAATAATTAAAATACTTTCTATGTCGGTTCTTTTTGGCATTACTTGCGGCCTTCCATCAATTCAATAAAGTGATCAAATAATTCTGCAGCGTCGTGCGGACCGGGACTGGCTTCGGGGTGCCCCTGAAAACTGAACGCAGGCTTGTCCTTGCGATGAATACCTTGCAGGGAGCCATCAAACAGCGATTTGTGCGTTGCTTCCAGGCAAGCGGGCAGGGTCGTTTCATCTGCGGCAAAACCGTGGTTCTGACTGGTAATCATCACACGACCGTCTTTCAGGTTTTGTACCGGGTGGTTGCCACCGTGGTGGCCGAATTTCATTTTTACCGTTTGTGCGCCGCTTGCCAAAGCCAATAATTGGTGGCCCAAACAGATACCAAAAATAGGAATGTTCGTTTCCAAACATTGCTTAATTGCAGCAATCGCATAGTCGCAGGGCTCGGGGTCACCAGGGCCATTGGAAAGAAAAATGCCATCCGGGTTCATCGCGAGCACGTCGTCTGCCGGCGTTTGCGCGGGCACAACGGTGACATCGCAATCCCGATCAGTCAGCATACGCAGAATATTGCGCTTAACGCCGTAGTCATAAGCCACGACCTTGTACTTTCCGCCCTGCTTTTCACTGTGACCTTCACCCAATTGCCAGGTGGTGCTGTTCCACTGATACGTTTCCGTGGTACTGACGACTTTCGCCAGATCCATACCTTGCAAGCCGGGGAAATCGCGCGCTTCCTGTAGAGCAAATTCTTCATCAACAGTACCCGCCATAATGCAGCCATTTTGCGCACCTTTGTCGCGCAGAATTCGGGTCAAGCGACGTGTGTCGATATCGGCAATGCCGACAATATTTTTTTCTTTCAGGTATTCATCGAGTGATTTTTGCTTGCGGAAATTGCTGGCTACTAAAGGAAGGTCACGAATCACCAGGCCGGCTGAATAAATCGTGCCACACTCTTCGTCTTCCTCATTGACCCCTGTATTGCCAATATGCGGATAAGTCAGCGTGACGATTTGGCGCGCGTAAGAGGGGTCGGTGAGTATTTCCTGATACCCGGTAATGGCTGTGTTAAAAACCACTTCACCGACCGCACTCCCTTCTGCACCAATCGATTTACCTCGAAAAACGCTGCCATCCGCCAGCACCAATATTGCCGGGCGCTGGGCCCCGTTTCTCAATTGTCCCGTGGTCAATGCCAACCCTCCACTCTTACTTTACTCATGCCATTCTCTTTTTTTGATACGACTTTTTAGTGTCACAATACCTTGCTGCATCAAAGCTTCAGGCCGTACGAAGCATCCGCACATAACGTACGGGATGAACGTAGGGGACGGGCTTTCCGTTTGATGCTTGTAAAAAAGCGAGATGAGTGGGACTCACCTCGCTTTTATAAATCTAGAAACCCAAACTTTTACAGTTAAATCAACTAGTTACAGCTGCTTTTTATACCAGCCATTAAGATTTTCCCTGCTTCAGTGGGTCTGGCGGCACGCGCCTGATCTGAGGCGCAATTGTACGTGAACTGTAATGAAATTGTCCACGTTGAAATCGTTCATACTCCATTAAGTGTTATTCGAGGTATGATGCCGGTCCATATGGAAGCCGGATGTATTTCCTTTGGGCAAGAATGAGGGAACGCCAGTCCACTGCTTACAAGTAGACGATCGGCACGCTTTCATAGACCGAAGAAATTCAAGCTCTGGCCTTTATAAAAAACGGAGACCTTATTGGGGGCAATATGAAAAAAATTATCTTTTACACCACATTCATTCTTTCCTTAGCCAGCTTTGCAGTCAACGCAGATGAAGTGCAGGATGCGATCAATCAAGCATCCAGCCTGTACAAAAGTGGCCAAACCCAACAAGCCGTAACCCAACTCGAATATGCCGCGCAGTTGATTCGAGAACAACGAGGAAATGATCTCGCGAAATTTTTGCCACAACCTTTGAGCGGCTGGCAAGCCGACGAAGTGGAATCAGAAGCTGCGGGCGCAGCCATGTTTGGTGGCGGCATTATGGTTTCGCGCCATTATTACAATGACGAAAAAGATGTGAATATCACAATCGCTGCAGACTCGCCGATGATTCAGACAGTAATGATGATGATTTCCAACCCCATGATGTTTCAAGGCAGTGGGGCCAAAATGAAGATGGTCAAAGGCCACCAGGTTATCTATAACGACGATGGCGCAATGACTGTCATCAACAATCGCTTTTTAATTCAGGTCGAATCCCCTTCACAAGAGCAGATTATGGATTCCGATGTTGTGGCTTTTGTTAATGCGATTGATTTTGCTGGAATTGCAAATTACAAATAAGAGCCTGTAAAAACATTCAATAAAAAATGCCAGCTACTTGCTGGCATTTTTTCTTTTGTCTTTTTACTTTCTGCTTTTTACTTTCTATTTTCTGTTCAGGCGATCGTCAGCGTTTTATTCACCGGCAATTCGCGAATACGAATGCCCGACGCATGAAAAATGGCATTTACGATACTGGGCACTATAGGCGGTAAACCTGGTTCACCCACTCCCCCTGGTGCTTCCTGAGAATCCACCATGTGCACATTGAGTTCCGGTACTTCATTAATACGCGACACAACATAATCGTGGAAGTTACCTTGTTCCACCGCACCGTCTTTTACCGTTATTTCGGATTTCAATGCAATAGATAACCCCATAATCATTGCGCCTTCCATTTGGGATTTGACACGGTCAGGTGTAACCACAACGCCGCAATCAATGGCAGTGTGCATTTCCAGTACTTCTACCTTGTTATCGACAACACGCACCTTGGTTGCTGCAGCCGCATAGGAGTTAAAGCTGGTCGCATAGCTAATACCCCAACCTTCGTTATCGGCCGTTTTTTCATTCACGCCTGCTTGTTCGCACAAATAATTGATTGTGTTTTTCATGCGTGCCGTGCTCAGTGCATGCGCCTCATCGTTATTGCCGTAGTTATTCCAACCTTCGAAGCCCTGTGTTGTCGGATCGATAACACGGTCTTCGCCGAGCAGGTTCAACCACATTTGCTGTGTACTGATTCCGGATTTTGCTGCAAGCTCATCCACAAAACAGCCCATCGCGTAGGCGTTGTGAATATTGTGCACGGCGCGTAGCCATCCAATACGCAGATGCGTCGGCGTTTTGGCCGCTTCGCAACTCAGATTTTTTAAATCAAAGGGATTGTCGGCAAAACTTTGCGACATCGCGCCAGTGTCTGGCGCTTCCGATGCGGGGTTAAACATCCAGGCAATTTGTGGGTGCGACACGCGTTGAATCCAGTTGTCGGCCTTGCCGCCATCGGACACTTCAGCCTTGTAGTAATTGGCCGCCGTGGCGTGATAGAAACCGTGCTTCACATCATCTTCGCGTGTCCAAACGACTTTCACGGGTTTACCCGTTGCCTTGGCAAGTTCCACCGCTTCAATGGTGAAGTCATTTTTGCCTTTACGGCCAAATGCCCCGCCCATTAGCGTCGTATTGAGTTCCACTTTATCCGCATCAGCCTCGGGCTCTAAACCCAGTTCCTCCAGCACCATGCGCTTACCCCACTGCGGTGTTTGCGTACCCGTCCAGACGACCCACTTGTCGCCTTCCTGGTAAGCAGTTGCCGCAGGTGTTTCCATACTCATGTGATGGTGATAGGGCATAAAGTAGGTGGCTTCAACGGTTTTATTGGGATCATATTCATGCGCGTAGACATCGCCAGCGGACCGCGCCACGCTACCTTTTTTACTCACATTTGCCATCAAGTCTTTTTTATAAGCCTCAGTGTTGTGCGCAGCATTGGCACCGTGATCCCATTCAATTTTTAATTTTTGGCGCGCCTGATGTGCGGCCCAGGTATTGGTAGCGAGAACCGCTACGCCTCCTGAGGGCCAAACGTTCATTGGCAAGCTGCGCTCTCTCAGCTGAATCACATCGACTACACCGGCGACTTTTTTCGCTTCAGTCGCATCAAAGGATTTCACTTTCCCCATGATGACGGGCGGACGCTCAATACTCGCAATCAACATGCCGGGTACTTGAATATCCTGCGCATAGGTCGCGGTGCCCTGCACGATCTTTTCCTGGCCGAGTAATTTCACATCCTTGCCGATAATTTTAAAATCCTTTTTGTCTTTCAATTCAAGACTGTCCAGATCGGGAACCGGCAGCTGCGAAGCATCTTCCGCGAGTTCGCCAAAACCGAACTTTTCATTTGTTCCCACTTTAACGATACTGTGGTTTTCAGCTTTTACTGCAGATTTGTCGACGCCCCAACGATTGGCTGCGGCTTGCTCAAGCATATCTTTGGCAAGCGCTCCCATTTTGCGGGTGTAGTCGTAGAAGTTGCGAATCGAGCCGGAACCGCCGGTACTTTGATGGCCATATTTCGGGTCACCTTTTGCGAGGGTCACGCTGACTTTCGACCAATCTGCTTCCAATTCATCGGCAATCATTTGTGGAACCGAGGTTAAAATGCCCTGCCCCATTTCCATGCGATGACAAATAATATTGACCGCGCCGTCAGAGGCGATGCTGACAAAGTAGCCGAGCTCGCTGATGACATTTTTTGCGGCGGCTTTAGCAACGTCGGCCGCGCCACTTTCAACGGCTTTTTCGGAACAGCCCGGCAGTGCGCCACCCAAAATAAAGGCGCCGCCCACCATGCCGGTGCTTTTCAGAAATTGTCTTCTGCTAACAATATTGACCTGGGACATTATTTCACCTCCTGCATTTGCACGGCGGCTTGCTGAATGGCCTTTTTGATTCGAGGGTAAGTACCGCAGCGGCAGATGTTGCCTTGCATATAAGTTTCGATGTCCGCTTCACTGGGTGAGGCATTTTCTGCGAGAAGCGCGACTGCACTCATAATTTGACCACTTTGGCAGTAACCGCATTGCGGTACGTTGTTGTCGACCCAGGCTTGTTGCACGGGGTGCAGCTTTTCGCCGTCGGCCAGGCCTTCGATGGTGGTGATGCTTTTGTCGGCGATGGCGGAGACAGGGGTCAGGCAGGATCGGATCGGGGTGCCGTCAACGTGCACGGTGCAGGCGCCACATTGCCCTGCGCCGCATCCGAATTTTGTGCCGGTTTTTTGGGCGACGTCCCGAAGTACGTATAGCAGGGGCATGTTGGGGTCGACGTCGTATGAGACTTTTTCTTTATTGAGCGTGAAGGAAATCATTTTAGGGCGCGCTCCTATTTAGCAAAATGAATGGTTGCAAGATATGTAGTGGGTAGATAAATCTTTCTCTTGATTTGTTGGTTGTATTTGGTTGTTTGTATTCTATGGTAATTGAACTGTGTCGCGTAAGATCGTCGATCACAAGGTGGTCATAAACGAAAACGCAGTGAATACATCCGTGTAGCTCCGACGCCGCGTCCCTGCGGCGACGGTTTCGTTTATGACCACCTTGCACTCGACGATCATAGAAAGCGTCGCGTTGACAGTTCCCTATTCTTTTCGGCTTTATTCAATCTTGTTTTTGTTATCATTTTTTGTACGTCTGAACGTACGAATCAGATTCACACACAGGCGCAATTCTGACAGTGAATTCCGCAAGCATTATGTAAGTGGTTACCGTAAATTCAGGTGAAATTTACATCAAGACCTTTATCGCTGAGTTGAGACTTTCAATCAAGGCTTGAGGCGAGATGCCTAAATAAAGGACAAACGCGGTCATCACGAGGAGAATAAGTTTGTTTTCAAACGGAATGGCTGCTTTTTGAAAATCATTCTCATCTTCTGCCGGTTTGCACATTTCCATGATGACTTTTAGATAGTAGTAGAGGCCGATGGCACTGCTGATGATGAGGATGCCAAGCAGGAACCAGAGGGTGTAACTCGCACCAGCCGCAAAGACGTAGAATTTGGCGATGAAGCCTGCTGTGAGTGGCACGCCCGCAAGGGACAATAGCGCAACTGAAAATATGGCGGCGAGCCAGGGGCGTTGCCAAAAAAGGCCGCGATAGTCTTTGAGGTTTTCTGCTTCAATGCCATGTTCTGGTTGCGAGAGTGCAGAAAGCGCGCCGAAAGCGACCCAGGTGGTAACGACGTATGCAACCAGATAAAAACCAACGGCTTCCATGGCGAGGGCTTTGTTTGTGGCGCTTGCCGAGCTGGCTGCGATTAGGGCAATGATTAAATATCCGAAGTGGGCGATGGAGGAGTAGGCGAGTAAGCGTTTGAGGTTGTCTTGCATCAGCGCCAGGCCGTTGCCAACCAGCATTGAGAGGACGCCGATAAAAGCGAGTGCGGCCTGAACATTGAATAAGCCCAATGCGCCGGATTCGTGCAGGAAGCGCAAACCCAAGGCAAATACGATCACTTTGGAAATTGTGGCAAGAAAGGCAGTGACCGGAACGGGCGCACCTTCGTAGACGTCGGGTGTCCACATGTGGAAAGGCACCCAACTTAATTTAAAACCGACGCCAATCAGCAGCATGGCGATGCCCATCATGCCGTAACCATTAAGCGTACCGTTCAGTATTTTTTGTTGTATGCCCTCGAAAGTGAGCACGCCAAAATTTAAGTAGATTAAGGCCACACCGAACAGGAGGAAGGAGGACGATACCCCCGAGAGAATCATATATTTAATACTGGCTTCCAGGGTGGATACGCGCTTGTGTTCGCCGTGAACCATATAACCGACCATGGCAAACAGCGATACACTCAAGAGTTCTACACCTATAAAGAAGGATGCAAAGTGATTACTTGCGGCGAGCACAACTGCGCCCAATACCGCCAGAGAAAGCAGCATGTAATATTCTTCTTTTAAATCCTCGCTGCGGCGTAAATAGTCGTAAGCCAAAAGTACAGCAGGGACGCTGGCAAAACAGGTCATGACGATAAAAAAGCGGCTAAAGTCGTCGAGTATGATGAGAGGCGTTATTTGTATCGCGGGTTGCCCCATGCTTTGAAAAACCATAATGCCTGCTGCAATAAAACCCGCGAGCGTAATGAGGCTTATTAAACGATGATGACGAACAAAGCTGACAACCAACATAAGAATCACACTGATGCTGGCAACCACCAGTAAGGGAACAAGCGCAATAAGTTCTTCAATTGTCATGTCATGGTCCCCAGCCCAGGGCTTGTAAACTGTTAAGCGCTACGTCGCTGTATTCGGTCAATAGGCGCGGGAAAAAACCCATCAGTATCAAACCAAAAATAAGTAAACCCATCATTAACACTTCGCGTGCTTTAAATTCAAAAAGTGATGCACTGTGGGCAGAAAACGTGTCACTTTGCTCGCCCAGAAAACTTTTTTGCAAGAGATACAGCGCATACACCGGGGCCAGGATCATGCCGAGTGCTGCGAGTATGGCTGCGATTGGATGCATTTGAAAACTTCCGAGCAGTACAAGGAATTCGCCAACAAAATTTCCGAGGCCCGGCAAGCCGAGGGCCGCAATGGCGAAAAACATTGCAATGGCTGCCATGCGAGGCGCTTGCGACCACATTCCCCCCATTTCGCTGAGGGCACGTGTATGCAAGCGATGCTGTATGGCACCGGCCATGGCAAATAGCCCCGCTGAACTCAAACCGTGTGCGATCATTTGTAACAAGGTGCCTTGCAAGGCCAGCGCGTTCCAGGAAAAAACACCAAGCGTGACAAAACCCATATGGCTAATGGAGGAATAGGCAATCAAACGCTTCATATCGTTTTGTGCGAAAGCCATTTTGGCTGCGTACAACACGCTGACCACAGCAATAATCAAAGCGTAGGGCGTAAAGGCCAAAGCGGCTTCGGGGAACAAGGGTACGATAAACCGCAATAAGCCGTAGGCGCCGGTTTTCAATAAAATTCCAGCAAGAATAACGCTGCCGGGTGTCGGTGCCTGAGTATGTGCATCCGGCAACCAGTTGTGAACCGGAACACCGGGCAATTTGACGAGGAAGGCCACAAAAAAACCGAGCATGAGCAACAAGCCAAACACCCCTTCGGTTTTGGTGCCCAGTAAATCAAACCAGGAGAAACTGATTTCGCCGCTTTGCTGCCAGTTGAGAAAAACCAACGCAATCATGGATAAGAGCAATAACAAGCTACTTGCCTGGGTGTAAATAAAAAACTTTAGCGCGGCGTAGTAGCGATCTTCATGCCCCCAAATCACAATAATAAAGAACATGGGAATCAACATAATTTCCCAGAAAATAAAAAAGAGAAATAAATCCAGAGCCGCGAAAATCCCGACGACGCCTGCCAGCGTCCATAGAAAATTGAAATAGAAAAAGCCGACGCGCGTCTGGATTTCTTCCCATGCACTCAGCAAGGCAATGAATCCCAGAAAAATGGTCAAGGCGATTAACAATACGCTGATGCCATCTACCGCCAATAAAAAGGTAATACCAAAACGCGGAATCCATTCCCATTGCAGGACCGCCAGCCACCCGCTCTGCCCTGCAACGCTTTCAAAGGCCTGGGGTTGTGCACACGCCAGAGGCCAAAGGAGAATCGCACTGACTACCAGAGTGGCCAGAGTGACCCAGCGACTTGCTGCGGCATGCACGCGTTCAGCCAGACCGGCAAGAACGCCGCCGACAAACAGCACCACGATAAGCCACAACACTAACATGGACCTCTCCCCTTTTTATTCATACGATTTAGCCATTCTTTTTATTCATGATTATTACTCAATTTTTTTATCCCGTTTCAAAGAAACACAACCACAAAAATAACGAATAATGCTGCCGTCCCCATAACACCAACATACAATCGCAACTGTCCATTTTGTGTCATGGACAAAGCCGCATGTAAAATTTTTGCTGCGGCACTGCTGGCATCCGGCAAGAGATTCACGCAATCTTTTTTGTTGATTTTTGCTAACCACTGATAAGGTTTCACCAGCAAGAGGTCGTAGAACCAATCCATCGCCCAACCGCTGTCGAAAAATGTCTTGAGCGGTTTCATCAAGGCTGAATTGGCAAATTTCTCAGCAGAAAACACGCGCTTGCCATAAAAGAGATAACTGATTGCAATTCCAAGGAAGGGCGTTGCGATGGCAATGACAACAATCACAGTGGGCGGGTGTGGCGCATGCCCTCCCGGAAAAACATTGCTCAGAGGCAATTGCCAGGCGGTTTCAACAAATACACCGCCAACCAAGGCGAGGAAGGCCAGCACCACAAGTGGGGCAACAAACTTAAAGCCTTTGGGTTCATGCACGTCGCCGTTAGACGGCCCGAGAAAGACAATACAAAACATGCGCGTGGTGTACAGTGCCGTCATAAAAGCACCGAGTACGGCGCCCAGCCAGATAAGTGGACCACCGGTACTGCTTTCCCAGGTCGCATTCAGTATTTGCTCCTTACTCCAGAAGCCGGACGTGGGCGGCACCGCGATCAATCCCAGACAGCCAATAAAAAATAAAATACACGGCAAGGGAAGACGTTTAACCAGGCCGCCCATTTTGAAAATATTTTGTTCGTGATGCAGGCTGAGAATAATGGTGCCCGCTGTTAGAAAGAGTAAGGCTTTAAAAAAGGCGTGCGTCATTAAATGGAAAATAGCTGAAGACCAGGCTCCCACCCCGAGCGCTAAAAACATATAACCGATCTGGCTAATAGTGGAATACGCTAGTACCCGTTTTAAATCGCTTTGCGTCAGCGCAGTGAAACCCGACATCAATAAGGTCAGCACGCCCACCACGGCTACGGCGTACATCATGTCTGGAGAGAGTAAAAATAATTCGTGGTTACGGGCAATTAAATACACACCGGCGGTTACCATGGTCGCGGCATGAATCAGGGCACTCACTGGTGTCGGGCCCGCCATCGCATCTGGCAACCAGGTTTGCAGCGGTAATTGCGCAGACTTACCGACAGCGCCACCCAAAAGCAAGGCACAAATGAGAGAAGCGGTCGCGTTGTCTTCAGTCCAAAGCAATTTGGCCTTGATCATCGCTTCCTGAATATCCAGTGTGCCCACATGTTTATAAAGCAGAAATAAACCGATAGCAAAAGCCGTATCGCCGACACGCGTGACAACAAACGCTTTTCTTGCCGCCAAGCCGTTCGCAGGATCTTTATACCAAAATCCGATTAATAAAAAACTGCATAGACCAACACCTTCCCAACCCAAAAACAACAACACCAGGTTATCTGCCAGCACCAACATTACCATCGCTGCAACGAATAAATTGGTGTAAGTAAAAAAGCGGGGAAAATCCTCGTCGTCGTACATGTATCCCGAGGCATAAATATGAATTAAAAAGCCAACGCCGGTAATAACAAAAAGCATACTGAGCGCAAGGCCATCGAGATAAAGCGAAAATCCGGGTGCGAAATTACCTGCTTCCATCCAGGTCCATAAATGCAGCTGAAAGGATGTCATATCCTGACTTAAAAACTCATAGGCGATCAAGGCAGTCGTTAAGGCAGCGAGTCCAATCGACCCGGCACCAATCATTGTGGTCCAGGGTTTTGGCATTTTTCCGCTTGTACTTACCAGCAACACAAAACCGAGAAAGGGAAAGAAGGGAACCAACCAAAGTAAATTCAGCATGCTATCCCCTCAATTGTTTCAAGTTGTCGACATCAACGCTGTTATAGCGTTTGAATAACAACAAGGTAAGGCCCAGGCCGACAGCAACTTCCGCCGCGCCCAGGGTGACCACGGCGATAAACATAATTTGTCCATCTGCCTGCCCCCAGTAAGAACCTGCTGCAATAAACGCCAAGCCGGTGGCGTTTAACATGACCTCCATGGAAATCAACATCAAAATAATATTGCGGCGTACCAGCACACCGAGCAGGCCGATACAAAATAGTATCGCCGCGAGCAACAAGGCGTGATCAATAATGACGGTGTTCACGCTTGCCCTCCCTGCTCTTGATTTCCACCTACCCGATCAACATTCTGATCGATATCATGCTGCCTTGCTGTGCCACCGGCACGCGCATCGGGCGAACGCGCGATATGGTAAGCACCGATTAAACCGGCTAATAAAAGGAAGGACGCGAGCTCAACAACCAGTAAGTAAGGGCCAAATAAGGTAATACCTACTTGTTTTGCACTGACTAAATTGACTTGCTGACTGACACCCGTTCCTTGCATGGCTCCAAGCAAAACAAACAATAGAGCAAACACCAAAACACTCGGAAGTATCCACACTTTGGGTTGCAGCCAGAGCTTTTCCTGTTCAACGGCTTTTTGACCCAAATTGAGCATCATGACGACGAACACGAACAGGATCATGATGGCGCCTGCATAAATAATGACTTCAAGTGTGGCGGCAAAGGGGGCGCCGAGTAGATAAAAAATAATGGCCATGCTTAAACTGCTGACGATTAAATACAGGAGGGCATGCACGGCGTTGTAGCGCGTGATCATGATGATGCTCGAAAGCACAGCGACAGCGGCTGTGAAGTAGAACAAAATGTTAAATGCTGTTGCTTGCATCTCTACCCCAATTTTTAATTCTTTGTTGTTAATCGCGTTAGATCGTCGATCACGAGGTACCGCTTGGTGAAAACACATGAATACATCCCTGTAGTTCCCTCACTTCATCCCTGAAGTGAGGGTTTCACCAAGCGGTACCTCGCACTCGACGATCGGCAAAATCATGAAACACTTTTAGCAGCTAATTTTTGTTTCTTTAATAAAAACCACACGCGAATCATTCGTATATACGGTTTTTTTCTCTCAATCAGTAACGTCCACCACAAAGGATGATCTTGAGTTGTGTTTGCTTTTTGGTTTGTAGCGCGTCATTCCCTCCGAACACTTAGCGTGAGGTGATGCCTCTCGAAACCCTCGCATCAAGGATGAGGCGAGGGAGCTACAGGGATGTATTCATGCGTTTTCGAGAGGCACCACCTTGCGATAAGTGTTCTCACGCGACCAACTCCCTCAAACCAAAAAGCAAACACAACTCAATCCTCACCATGAATCTCAAAAAGTCAGGGCAATAAACTCTTTACATCAACGGGCGGGGCCTCATTCACCCCTTCGCCTTTTTTGCGCCCACTCACCGCCTTCCCACTCACATTATAAAAACTGTAATTCGGATATTTTCCCGTCCCATTAATCAACAAATGTTCTTTCTCATACACCATATTTTGGCGATTGTATTCCGCCATTTCGAAATCCGGTGTCAGTTGTATGGAGTATGTTGGGCAAGCCTCTTCACATAACCCGCAGTACACACAGCGAGAGAAATTTATTCGAAAAAATTCTGGGTACCAACGGCCTGTTTCGTCTTCCGCTTTTTGCAGGCTAATACAATCCGTGGGGCAGCTGACCGCACACAGGTTACATGCGACGCAACGCTCCTTGCCATCCGGGTCGCGAGTGAGAACGATGCGGCCGCGAAATCTTGGGGCCAGGTAGGGCATTTCATCGGGGTATTCGACGGTGTCGGCTTTGGTGAAGGTGTGTGAAAACACATCCCAAACGGATTTCACATTGGAAACGATGTAGTCATAAATGAGATAAAGAATTCTCATAGCAACTTCCTCACAACAAAACCACAACGGCGGTAATCAATAAATTCACCATGGCCAGCGGCAGCATGGCTTTCCAGCCAAAGGCCATGAGTTGGTCATAGCGTGGCCGTGGCAGTGAACCGCGGATTAAAATCATTAACAGTACAAGAATGCCCGCTTTTAACAAAAACCAGAAAACAGGAGGAATGTACGCAAGAAATCCCCAGGTGGGACCAAGCCAGCCACCGAAGAAAAGCACTGTCATCATTGCAGCGGTGAGGAGCACACTCACATATTCACCGATAAAAAACATGCCGAATTTCATACCGGAGTATTCTGTGTGAAAGCCTGCCGTTAATTCGTGTTCGGCTTCGGGTAAGTCGAAGGGGGTTCGATGACTTTCTGCAATTCCCGCAATAAAGAAAATCACCATGCCGATAAATTGCGGGATAAAAAACCAGCCATCTTCCTGGGCATGAACGATTTCTCTTAGATTAAACGTCCCCGTGAGCATGACCACGCCCATCAGTGAGAGCCCCATAAACACTTCGTAACTCACCATTTGCGCCGCGGCGCGGAGGCCACCCAGCAAGGCATATTTGTTATCCGAGGCGTAGGCACCGAACATAACGGCATAGACACCCAGAGAGGTCATGGCCAAGAAGAACAATAAGCCGACATTTAAATCGACAACACCGATGCCTGGCGCGACCGGAACAACCGCGAAGGCGGCAACCACGACAAACATCGCGATAGTTGGCGCAACAACAAAAACAAATTTATCTGCGAATGAAGGTACCCAATCTTCTTTCCACAATAATTTGATCATGTCGGCAAGCACTTGCAGTACACCGAAAGGGCCGACGCGATTGGGGCCGTAGCGATCCTGCCAAATGCCCAACATGCGGCGTTCAACCCAGGTGGTAAAGGCTGCGCTGCCAACAACAAAAACCAGTATCGCGACAACGTTTACCACGTTGAGAAGCCAGGTGCTTTGTACCGCGCTGGTTCCGATGTCGTTCATGAGACAGCTCGCACTATTTGGCAGGGCGCAGGCAAGAGCGCTGCGCTGAGTTCATTTTGTGTGTGGATATCATTCGGAATGCTCACCAGGTTTTCTGGCACACTGCGGTCGATTAAAGCGGGAAGTGAAATTCCGTCCTTACCGACTTTAATATTTATTAGATCGCCATCCTGAATACCGAGCTTATGCGCGGTGGCTTCGCCGAGCATGGCGACACGAATGTCAGCCCGCTGCACCAGGGCCGCCGATAAAACGGTGAGTTCGCAACTATCGAATAAACGTGACTGGCTAACCGCGACAAGTTCTGCGCTCTGTGCTTTAGTGAAAGAAAATTGTAGATCTTCTCCTTGTTTTTCCCTGAGTAGCAAAACACCAGGGTCACCGCCACGCAGATGACCGCCAATTTCATCCTGGAATTTATTAATCGCCTCGTTGGAGTTCCAACCAGGTGACCAGGTCAAGGCATTCAACGCTGGCGGTCTTTGGGTCGGCGCGCCTTCCATCGTAAAACCCAAAGGCGAATCGCTATCTTCCGGTGCTTTATTTTCTGCAACTTTAATGTTGGCCTGTAAACTGGTACGCCCTGAATAGCGGTGGGGTTGGCGGGGAATCTTCATGCCTGCAATTCGAAATTTTGAATCTGGTGCGACCTGATCCCAGGTTGAAAAAACGGGTGCACTGTTTCTGACAAAGTGACTGACATCATCAAAACACGCGAGCTCTGCCAGGGGTTTTGCTTGCGCAAGGCTTCCCTGAATACCTTTTGCGATGTTAAGAAGATTGCGCCAACCTTCTTTAATTGAAGGGTTGGCCTGCGCGTACACTTCAAAATAACGTTGGGCACGCCCTTCGTTATTCACTACAGTCCCTTCCTGCTCCACAAAACTCGCCGCCGGGAAATTGATTTTGCATTTATCCGCAGTACGGTTAGGCAATTCGCTAAAGCTGATACCTGATGAAATACTGCTAAACATTTTCTCAGCCACTTCAAATGGCAAATGTTTATAAATATCAGCACGCAGAAAAATCGCGGCCTTCTCAGAACCTTTCTGCACGGCTTCTTCGAGCTTAAGGGTATGATCATCCAGCAACAGTGCGAGCCCCAAACTATTAACTTCGGGCAACACAAAGCTGACAGGCGTTTTAAATACGGTGCCATTTGATCGCGCGCGACTTAAGGCCGTAGCGATTTGACCACAGGCTTGAATCAAGGCGAGCGAATTTAAACTGCACCCGCCAATAATCAGGGGCTTTTTGGCAGTTCGCAATTGCGCGGCAACGCTTTTTGCTTTTTCAGTTAATTCACCCGCGAGGGTTTCTGCTATCTCTGGCAAACAGGTTTTTCCTTCAAGGCTTGCAGCAACAGCAAAGCCGAAAGCTGTGAGCTGCGCAGGTGCCGCGTGAATTTTTTCGCTCGCGATCTCATCAAGTTCGCTACCACTGACCGTCGCCATTATCAAAGGGCTTCGCTCATTTTGAGCCAGGGTACGCACGGCTTCGTCTTGCCAACGGGGAATTCGCGTTTGATCTGCTAGCTCAAAAGATAAGTTTCGTGTTGCCTGGCGCACACTTAAAGCCATACGCGGTGCGGAGGCCATTAAATCTTCACCCAAAACCAAAATGCAATCGCAGGCCTCCAGGGCCTTGAGTGAAATAAGCTCCGTACGGGCATTTTTATAAATATTCAGCACTTCCTTGAGTTGTTGTTCTCTCGCCGCCGGCATACCGGAACAAAAATTTTTACTGCCAACCAATGCTTTTAATAATAGATTTTCTTCCATGCTGGCTTTTTCCGAGCCGAATCCAATACAGCTTCCCGCTTCGCCAATCAGTTTTACAGTGTGTTGGAGCGCTTCGTCGTATGACGTTTTTTCATTTTCGACAAAACAGTCGCGCAAGCGAAGATCAGAATTAATATGGTCATAGGCAAAACGCCCTTTGTCGCAGATAAAATAGCCGTTAATTTCCCCGTGATAGCGATTGGTAATACGTTTGATTTTTCCCTGGCGTTCCGCTGGCGCTATATTGCAACCGAGACTGCAGCCCTGACATATAGAAGGTGCCGTTTGTAAATCCCATTTGCGGTTGTAACTCCTTGCCAGGGTTTTATCCGTAAATACACCAGTCGGGCACACTTCTACCAGGTTTCCGCTAAAAATACTTTCGAGGCAGCCGTCTTCATGACGACCAAAATAGGTATTCTCTCGCGAGGCCATTGCCGCCAAGTCTTTCCCGCCCGCATAGTCCTTATAAAAACGCACACAACGATAACAGGTGATACAACGATTCATTTCATGATTAATGCAGGGGCCGAGGTACTGGTTTTCGTAGGTTTTCTTTTTGCCACGGTAACGACGGGTTGTATGCTCGGACATAATGGTGACATCCTGCAGATGGCATTCGCCACCTTCTTCGCATACGGGACAATCGTGCGGGTGATTGGCCATGGTGACTTCAATGCAATGATCCCTGAAATCGCTAACCTGTTCTTCTTCAAGGCCGATGCGCATACCGTCTTTGGCGGGCGTCATGCAACCCATTAGTATTTTTCCACGCGTATCGTTTTCATCCTGGTACACTTTGATTGCGCATTGACGACAGGAGCCCACGCTACCCATGGCGGGGTGCCAGCAAAAATAGGGCAAATCCAGGCCTAAGCCCAGAATGGCTTCGAGGAGGTTTTCGCCTTCTTTCACTTCATAGTGTTTGCCGTCTATTTCTATATTTGCCATTTTCGTTTGCCGTAAAATTTAAGTGAGTCGCGGGATCGCCGATCACCGGATGAGCCGTTTCGAAAACGCGGTGAATACATCCCTGTAGCTCCGACACCGCTTCCCTGCGGTGACGGTTTCGAAACGGCTCACCCGGCACTCGGCGATCTGATAATTCATGCAAGTCTCCGAATTTTCTTGTTAATGTTTATAAGGGCAACAGCCCTTCTCTATGTGTTCCAAATAATCGTCTTTAAAATATTTCAATGAACTCTGTATGGGTTCAGCGGCGCCCGGTGCGAGCGCGCAGTAAGTGTTACCAGGGCCCATAAAGCCGCAGTATTCCAATAGAGTATCGAGGTCTTCTTTTCTGCCTTTGCCGTTTTCGATATCTGTGAGAAGTTGCCTCACAAAAGGCAAACCGTTTCTGCAGGGCGTGCACCAGCCACAGCTTTCCTGCGCGAAGAATCGCGTGAGGTTTAGCACCATACCTATAGGGCAAGTTTTGTCATCGAGTATGATCATCGTGCCAGTGCCCATGCGGCTACCGGCTTTTTGAATTGTGCCGTAGTCCATGGCGAGGTCGAGGTGTTCTTCGGTGAGGAAGTCGGTCGAGCCGCCGCCAGGCAAAAAGCCTTTGAGTTTTAATCCGTCTTGCATGCCACCTGCGTGTTTTTCAAGTATTTCCCTTACGCTTGTGCCAATGGGCAATTCCCAGCAGCCTGGGGTTTTGACTTTGCCGCTTACGCCGTAGAGTTTTGTTCCCGCGTCTTCGCCGATACCGAGGTTTTTGTACCAATCGACACCGTGCTGAATTATGTGGGGAATATTGCAGAAGGTTTCTACGTTGTTCACCACTGTCGGTTTGCCAAAAAGCCCACTGACTTGTGGGAAAGGTGGTTTGGCTCTTGGATTTGCGCGGCGGCCTTCGAGGGAGTTGATCAAGGCGGTTTCTTCGCCGCAGATGTAACGACCTGCACTGGTGTGTAAATAAAATTTTAAGTTGTAGTTTGTGCCGAGGATATTATCGCCCAATAAATTTGCTGCGTAGGCGTCGTCAATCGCTTGCTGCAATACTTTTGCGCTGAGGTTGTAATCGGCGCGCAAGAACAAATAGGCCACACTCGCCTGGATGGCGTAGGCACTGATGGCCATGCCTTCTATCAATTGGTGGGGATCGCATTCCATTAACCAGCGATCCTTAAAAGTGCCCGGTTCCATTTCGTCGGCATTGCAGACTAAGTATTTTGGTGTTGCGCTTTGTTCACCTTGTGGGACGAAACTCCATTTTAATCCTGTATTAAATCCTGCCCCGCCCCGGCCTCTCAGGTTGGCGTCTTTGACCATGTTTACAACATCATTGGGTGGCATGGCGAGTGCTTTTTTTAGCGCTTCGTAGCCGTGCGCAGCCTGGTACTCTTTTAAGTTGAGTACGCTGTTGTCGGGTTTAATTCTGCCTGTTAGTGGTAAGTTCATGATTTTAAGTTGCTAAATGTTCCAGGTTGTTAGTCCGTATTAATTGTTTTTGAACTCAGTATTTTTCTGACTTGTCGCAGGAACACCGATCGCGAGGTAGGCCCTGACGAAAACGCATAAATACATCCCTGTAGCTCCTTCAATTCGTCCCTGAATTGAAGGTTTCGTCAGGGCCTACCTCACACTCGGTGTTCAAACGAGTTCATATACTTTTCCAGAAAAAACTTTTTAAATATCAACAATACTCGTTCAAACATTCAACTACGTCTCTTATTAAAAATTCTGCTCTCAAAGCTTGCGATGCTTATTTTATTTCGTTGGGTTTTTGGTTTGTTTTACGCGAGTGCTTTCTGAACACTTAGCGCAAGGTGCTGACTATTGAAACCCTCGCATCAAGGATGAGGCGAGGGAGCTACAGGGATGTATTCATGCGGTTTCAATAGTCAGCACCTTGCGCTAAGTGTTCCTACGCCACCATCATTAATAACAAACCAAAAACCCAACGAAATAAAATAAGCCCCCTACTTCACTAACTTATCAAATTCCTCACCGGTAACATTCGTCACCAACTCCTCACCAAACATCAAAGCAGGCCCCTTATCACAGGCACCCAGGCACGGCGTCGGCAACAAAGTAAAACGTCCATCAGCGCTGGTCTGCCCGGGCTGTACTTTCAACTTTTCGCAAGCATGCGACATCAAACCCTCATAGCCCATGACCCAGCAACTCACCGAATCACACACCGCAATCACGGTTTCGCCTACTGGGCGCCGGTAGATTTTGTTGTAAAACGTTGCCACGCCATCAACTTCCTCAGGCGACACGTCGAGAATTTGCGCAATTGCTTTGACCTTGCCATCGCTCACCCAACCCTGGTGTTTTTGCACCACTTTTAAAGCCTCGATGGTTGCCGCCTGTTTAAAGGGATAGTGCGTCATCTCGTGTTCGATTTCTTCGCGCTCTTGTTCCGTCAAGGGGTCGAGTTCACCTGGAACATGGGCGTTTTCTTCAAGGCTGACGGCATGAATTAATTCGCTCATCGGTCTACATCCGCCATAACAAAATCAATGGAGGCAATAATGGCAATCAAGTCAGCTACCATCATGCCGCGTGAAATACTGGGAATTTGTTGCAAGTGTGCGAAGGATGGGGTGCGTATGCGTGTGCGATACGAGGTTGTGCCGCCATCACTTACGATGTAATAACTGTTTAATCCTTTGGTGGCTTCAATGGGAGTGCAACATTCGCCTGCGGGGATGGCAGGCCCCCAACTTTCGTGTACGAAGTGATGAATCAGGGTTTCAATATCCATCATCGTGCGATCTTTTCGTGGTGGTGTTGTAAGTGGGTGGTCCGCTTTGTAGGAGCCTGCGGGCATGTTTTTTAAACATTGCTCTATGATGCGCAGGCTTTGCCAGACTTCTTCAAAGCGCACCGCAGCGCGGTCGTAACAGTCCCCATTGGTTGCAGTGGGCACCTCGAAATCCATATTTTCATAGCCGGAATACGGCATGGCTTTGCGTATGTCCCAATTAAAACCGGTTGCCCGCAAGCCGCCGCCGGTGACACCCCATTCAAAGGCTTCTTCGGTGTTGTACACGCCGACGCCTACGGTGCGTTGTTTTAAAATACGATTTTTCATAATCATACTTTGGTAATGCTTCAGATTTTTCGGCATCATTTTTAGAAATTCACGGATCTTGATATCCCAACCGCTCGGCAAATCCTGGGCAACCCCACCAATACGAAACCAACTCGGGTGCATGCGGCCACCGGTAATGGTCTCTATGATGTTAAAGAGAAATTCACGGTCTTTGAAAATATAAAAAATGGGCGACATTTGTCCCACGTCTTGCGCGAACGTACCCAGAAAGAGAAAATGACTTTGTATGCGAAACATTTCGCATAACATGATGCGTATGGTTTTAATGCGGTCATTCACTTTTATTCCGGCCAGTTTTTCTACTGCCATGCAGTAAGGCAGGTTATTCATAACGCCGCCGAGATAATCGATTCGGTCGGTGTAAGGCATGTAGGAATGCCAGGCTTGGCGCTCTGCCATTTTCTCTGCGCCGCGATGGTGGTAGCCAATATCCGGAACCGCATCAACAATTTCTTCACCGTCCAATTGCAGGGCGATACGAAATACACCGTGAACACTCGGGTGGTTGGGGCCGAGATTCAAAAACATAAAATCGGTATTGTCGCCGTGACGTGTCATCCCCCACTTGTGGGGATCAAAGCGCAAGGCCTCTTGCTCTTCGTCCTGAATTTCATCGGGCAAGCTGAAGGGTTCCATTTCGGTTGCGCGCGCGGGGTGTTCTTTACGTAAGGGGTGCCCTTTCCAGGTAGAGGGAATCATCAAGGGGTAAGGCGTCGGATGCCCTTCAAACACAATCCCAAACATATCCGCACATTCACGCTCATACCAATTGGCATTGGGGTAAATATCGCTCACGCTTGCAATGGATAAGCTTGCATCAAACAAGGCCACTTTTATTCGCAGGAATTCGTTGCGACCAAAAGAGAGCAACTGATACACCACGGTAAATTCACTTTCTGGTTGCCCGACTCTTTTGTCGCGCACCCGCTCGTCGATGGCGGTAATATCGTATAGCAGTGGATAATTCAGATTTTTAGCTTTTTTCAGCACATTTTTTATTTGCGATTTCGTCGCCCACACTGTCGGCATAGCGTCGGCACAGCTTTGTTCCTGCAAATCCGGAAAGGCACTCAATAATTCGATAAGAATGCCGGGAATTTCTTGTGTGGCTTCGACGGCGATGCTCACTTTAGACCTCATCCGGCGAGCGGTAGGTTTTTACTTGCATGCGCTCCGGCGTTTTTAAATCGCGCTGCGATGGCATTTCTTTTTTGTAGACGTTTTGATCTTCGATCATCCAGCTCAGCGGGCGGCTTTCACCTTTCTTTATGCCTTCTTGCAATAGGAGCAGACCTTGTAGCAGTGCTTCGGGGCGCGGCGGGCAGCCCGGTACGTAAACATCCACTGGCAAAAATTTATCCACGCCTTGCACCACACTATAAATATCGTACAAGCCACCGGAGTTGGAGCATGAGCCCATGGAGATGACCCACTTGGGTTCCAGTAATTGTTCATAGAGCCGCTGCACGACGGGCGCCATTTTTCTAAATACCGTTCCGGAGATGACCATCACATCGGCTTGTCTTGGTGTTGCGCGAATAACTTCGGCACCGAAGCGGGCTAAATCGTGGCGGCTGGTGAAAGCGGTGGCCATTTCTACATAGCAGCAGGAAAGTCCGAAGTTGTAAGGCCATAGTGAGTTGCTTTGGCCCCAGGCGACGAGCTGTTCCAGTTTTCCAAACAGAATATTCTTTTTGACGAATTGTGCAGCGCCGTCACCTGGGTCGCCATTTGCGGGTTCCAGGTTTAAAGTATCAATTCTGTTCGTTGTTTGAGTCATGTTTGTTTTTAAGAGTAAGTGGGATTGTCGCTAGAACACTGATTGCGAGGGGCTGGCTTTCGAAACCCTCAAGTCGTCCCTGACTTGAGGGTTTCGAAAGCCAGCCCCTCACACTCAGTGTTCCTTCGTATTTATTCGCTCTGCTTTTTTTAAATTCAATTCACTTTGAGAAAACGCTAAATAATTCCGGCATTCCAAAAATAAACTTCAGTTTTTACTGAATATATCGAATTAGGTTCTTGTCCTATCGCTTATTATTTTTAAATTTATGAACGCTCATCCTAAGGTGCAGCCTGTCAAAACCCGCTCTTAAGAAAGAAACGGCCGGTGCTCCAGAGAGAGAGCGACAGGAATGCATTCTTGCGTTTTCGATAAGTCTCACATTGCGATAAGTATTCCGACGTGACCAACCGCAAAAAAACTGCTGCCGAAGCAATGAAACTAACGGGGTTGTACGCGAGCCCGATCACGTTTTTGTCTGGTTGTCCGCCAATCCAGCGCACCCATGCGCCAAAGATAAAGCAATGCAACTAAAAGAATTACAATAAAAACCAGCGCTTCGATAAACCCGGCCCAACCGACTTCCTTAACGGCAACAGACCACGCATAAAGGAATACAGCTTCCAGATCGAAGATCACAAAAAAGATGGCAAATAAATAGAAAGGAATGGGTACACGATATTGTGCGGAACCCACCGGCACAATGCCGCATTCATAAGGTTCGTTGACAGCACGCGAAACTCTTCGCCTGCCGAGAAAGTATGGTCCAGCCAACATTGCGATGATTAAGCCGACAACGAGCACCAGATACAGGATCATTGGCCATAACTGCTGGACTAACAATGCGCCATAACTCACGTCTTACATACCCCTTCGCTACTACTTAAGTGATTAATCTTATGATTTTTAAGTAAAACTTCGTGGGTACTATCCCCGTAATGTGGTGAACTTCTGCAAAACCGCGTTACGACCAACCGGGAACTTCAGTACGAGATTGCTGCCAGTGTATGTCATTAAAAATAGGCTTTACAACTACTATTTTTAAAATCGATTGAAATAAAAACGGCTCGTATTCACTGATAAAAATTAAAACAAATAAAGGAGTATTCTCTTTATCTCTAATTAAAATATATCGACCTAACGCTATAAATTATCGAGATAACTTTTTTTCTATTTACAACTATACTGAATGAAGCGCCATTTGCTTTAATTTGTTTCTTGACCTCTTAGCTGCGGCGTGTAAATGTTTGATTATGCATTTTGGTATTCCAAAAACATAATTTGTGCGCCAGTTGACGTAAAATTGCTCTGCGATCAACTCACTGTACGCATAACCGAAAACAAGGCCTGAGCCACAGCATGACCAAGAGGGCTACCCTATGCTCACTTCCTTTGAAACTGATGACTATATGTCAGTCAACCCCGTCACTTTTACAGCTGATACCGATATATTTGATGCCATTCATGTTCTGTTGCAGCACAAGGTTTCCGGTGGGACGGTATTAAATGAGAATAACGAGGTCATTGGTGTTATTTCCGAAATGGACTGTTTAAAAGCCATTATCCATACCAGTTACTACCACGAAGGCGGTGGAACTGTAGGCGACTTTATGCACACAGGCGATATTGAGTACATGGACTTTCACACCAGTCTGATTGACGCCGCTCAGAAAATGCTCAATACCGGCCATCGTCGAATGCCCATTGTCGAACACGGTAAATTTGTTGGGCAAATTAGTGCTCGCAGCGTTTTACAGGCTTTTAAGGACTCTTTGACAGAGCACGACGCCACCGAAGACGAAATCACCAACGTCTAAACCTCAACCGCGCCAGGATTTTATATTCGCTCCGGATTGCTCATCTATACTTTCAGGGATGATGTTTGTGAAGAATCCGTAATATGCCATTGAAGGTCGATACGCGCCGGTTAAAACAACGAGTGCGCCGCCAATCCGCTGTTCTAGTCGGCGCTTTAGGTTTGAGTGCAGCGTTGCTGTTCTTCGCCGCTTACTACATCGACCGCCTGAATTTTCAGCGCTTCCATCAACAACAACGCACTGAAACTATCGCCGAACTCAGCATCATTCAAGCTCAAATCGAAGGTAAACTCTTTACCAACATTCAGACGATTCAGGGCCTGATAGCGGCGATTAGCGTTGAACCAGAGATGGATCAAGCGAGATTTGAACAATATGCCCGGCCCCTTTTAAATCCAAACACCCAGCTAAGAAATATCGGTGCGGCACCCGATATGGTTATTCGCTTGATTTACCCTTTAGAGGGCAATGAAGCCGCACTCGGTTTGAATTACCTCACCCACCCTACACAACGTGAAGCCGCGATGAATGTACAGAAAAATGGTCAGCCCGTGATAACCGGGCCGGTTAACCTCGTACAGGGTGGCATAGGGTTTATTGGTCGCCTGCCTGTATTTATCTCCAATGAAAAAGGCGAAGAACAGTTTTGGGGGCTAGTGTCAGCCGTTGTGGATGCGCAACGTTTCTATGAAGCCGCGGGGTTGATGAAAGCCAATCCTGCGCTGGATATTGCCATAAGAAGAAAAAGCGACGGTGAAAGTAGCGACACAGTCTTTTATGGGACAGCCGATATCTTTTCCCGACAACCACAGATTATGGAAATTGCATTACCTGGAGGCGCATGGCAAATTGCGGCAACCCCCAGGCATGGCTGGTCGCTTTCTGCCCCCAACAAATTTTTATTTCGCAGCTCCCTGCTGGCTATTGCCCTCATTCTTTTGGCAATCATTTACGCCATAGGTAAATTAATACAAAAGCGGAGCTACCAACAACAACTACTACAAATATTGTTCGATCATTCCCCCTTGGGTATAGCGCTTAACGACTTTCACAACGGGCGGTTTATTAAAGCCAACCAGGCTGCTGCGGAATCAATGGGATATTCAAAAGAGGAATTATTGCAGCTTAGCTACAGCGACCTGACACCAAATGGACCTGACAACGCTGATAAAGAGCAAGTTAAAATACTGAAAGAAACAGGAAGGTACGGGCCATACGAAAACACCTTTAAACGCAAGGACGGCAGCACTTATCCAGTCATTCTAAGCGGCATCATTCTTGATGACGACCAGGGGAGAAAATTAATCTGGTCGACAATAGAAGACATCAGTCTTCGCAAGGAAAATGAAAACTCATTGCTCAAGGCAAAATCTGAAGCCGAACAGGCAGTGAAAGCCAAATCGGAATTTTTGGCCATGATGAGTCATGAAATACGCACTCCCATGAACGGCGTATTGGGCATGATCAACATTCTTCGGCATTCGGAACTGGACCCGGAGTCGCTACGCAAACTTGATATTGCCCACACAAGTGCTGAATCTTTACTCACCATAATCAATGACATCCTCGATTTTTCAAAAATTGAAGCCGGCAAGCTGGAAATAGAAAACACTGAAATTAACTTGTTTGATTTTCTTGGCGACTTTATAGAATCCATGGCGGTACGCGCTGAAGAAAAAGGTCTGGAATTACTCTTGGATACGCGCGAACTGGAGTACCGTACAATTTACAGTGACTCCGCTCGCTTGCTACAATTACTTAACAATCTCGTCGGCAACGCCATCAAATTTACTGAAAAAGGGGAAGTTCTGGTACGCTGCACCCTGAAAGCATCTCAACCTGATACCCGGATTGTTTTTGAAATCGTCGATACCGGAATTGGCATACCTGAAGAAAAACTCGATGTATTGTTTACCCCATTTACTCAGGTCGATGCGTCAATGACACGTAAGTATGGTGGAACCGGGCTTGGCCTTGCCATTTGCAAAAAAATATGCAATTCCCTCAACGGCGATATTGTTGTCACAAGCCAGGAAGGCAAAGGAAGTTGCTTTCGATTTGAGCTCGATATCAAACGAGGGCAACATCGTGAGAATAACAAAACCCTGTTGGCCGGAAAGAATATTTTGCTATGCGATAGCAACCCCTGCAACCTTCAACTTATTCAGGCTTATTTTGCACGTGCCGGTGCTTACACCTTTGGTTTTAGTAGCTATAACATGCTGCAAAGAGGACTATCGAAAAACAAAATAAAATTTGACTTTGCAGTTCTTTCAGAAAACTTTGACGTCGAACCAATAGATTGCCTTCATTTAATTAAACATCTGGCGACACCGCACCCGAAGCATATTGTTTTTATGGAAAGAATGACCCGTTTAAGCCAAATTGATACGGAAGATCATAAAGCTTTTGATTTATATTTTCCAAAACCTTTTATAGAAAGGGACTATCAAAACTGTTTAGCCCTTTTCATGCAGCCCGAAAGCAAGCACAGCAATCAATCACAGGCGATTGAAACCCACTCTCGCTGGCGTGAAGGCGCTCGAATTTTACTCGTTGAAGACAATGAGGTAAATCAGGCGGTCGCTTCCATGCTACTTCAAGAATTACAAATACACGTCAGCATTGCCGATGATGGTGTCGAAGCATTAAAAAAACTTAAACAGGAAACCTACGATCTCGTTTTTATGGATTGCCAAATGCCGAATATGGATGGCTACCAGACAACACGCGAAATAAGGCAAGGGCACGCTGGCAACCAAAACATCAACATTCCCATCGTTGCAATGACGGCAAATGCAATGAAAGGTGACAGGGAAAAGTGCCTGGCCTCAGGCATGGATGACTACATCAGTAAGCCTATTGATGACCGAAATATTACACGTTGCCTGGCCCAATATCTGCCTACGACGCTACCGAATTTCTCCGCCAGGTAGATGTGCACATTTTAACCAAAAAAACGGTTTTTCAAATTCTTATTAAAAGTCAGCGTATACTTATACAAGCAAGGGATTCTGCATAGACCAGCTTGAAAAAACGGTGGCATTTGACAGGAATTTTCACGATTACTTGTACTCAATTGAACAAATCAAAAAGGTTGTCATACCGTGGCGAATCGACCCAATAAAGAAAAGAGTGAGTCAACATTAGAGGCCGAAAGACTTGAACGTGCCATTCGCGCAACGAACGATGGCGTTTGGGAATGGAATATTCAAACCAATGAAGTGTGGTATAGCCCAACACTAATGAGAATGATAGGGCGCAATCCGGACAAGGAAGCACCCAACCTGCAACATTGGCTTGATCATATCCATCCCGACGACAAGAAACTGATCGAGGCAGGCATGAACGCGCATTTTGAGCACGAAGAAAAATACGACATTATCTATCGAGGCCTGGGCCCTTCTGGCCAATATGAATGGCTTCTTACCCGCGGCGATACCATAAAGGATGAAAATGGCCGGCCATTACTCATGTCAGGCACTCTTACCAACATTAATGAAAAGAAAATTCTCGAACAACAGCTTGCTGACAAAACCCATTTCCTGAATGCTGTTTTGGAAAAATCCTTGTGCGGCATTTACATCTTCGATTTCAATGAAAAACGAAATATTTATATTAATGAACAATTTACTAATATCACTGGCTATTCGCTCAAAACGCTCAACAAGGCGCAGCAAAGAAAATCAATCTCACTCTTTCACAAAGAAGATGAAAAGCGTGTTTCACAACATTTAAAAAATGTATTCGACAACCGGATTGAGCAAGGCGAATCTATCGATTACCGTTTCCGACATGCCAACGGACACTGGATTTGGTGCTACTCCCGAGACTCCATTTACAAATATGATTCTTCCGGAGTACCACAACAACTCATAGGCACTTTTTTTGATATCTCGGATATAAAAATAGCGGAAAAAACGCTAGAGGAAAGCAATGCGTCACTCGAACGCTTCGCCTACTCCGCATCGCATGATTTACAAGAGCCCTTACGAAAAATATCTGTGTTTTCTGATAGTTTACAAGAGCGGCTGCAAGGAAAAATTGACGACGCTGATGCACTATATGAGCTTGATCGCATTGCCAATGCCGCCTGCCGAATGCGTGACATGATCAACAGCTTACTGGAACTCTCACGCTACTCACGACAAAAACCGAAGAAAAAACTTGTCGCATTACGCAAGGTTTTAAATACAGTGAAAGAGGATCTTGCAAACTTAACCGAAGAGTCAAAGGCCAGCATAACACTACTCAATGAGGAAAATATATTTATTGATAAAAGCTCTTTCCAGCATGTACTGCAAAATCTGATTGTAAACAGTATTCGTTATGCTCGTCCTGATATTCCCGCTGAAATCAGCATCAATTGCAAACATGATGAAAGTCAGGTCACTTTAACCGTGAAAGACAATGGCCGAGGTTTCAGTAAAAAATCCTCTTCTACAATTTTCGACCCTTTCAAACGCCTTGTCGGGCGCAACACGCCGGGTTCAGGTATGGGTTTAGCGATTTGCCAGCAAATTGTTAAAGCACATGGTGGCAATATATCTGCAGACGGACATTCTCAACCAGGCGCGGTTTTTACAATCACACTCCCTTCACACGATGGCTTGTAATGCTATGACGACAAAAATTCTGGTAGTAGATGACGATCCTGATGACCAATACCTGACTCAACGTGCATTCGCGGCGACTAAATTGGATGTCGAATTGGGTATCGCGAATAACGGCAAGGAAATGATTGATCTGCTCACAAAAAACAGTAAAGACCCGCTGTCATTACCCGATCTAATCCTGCTTGATCTCAACATGCCTGAAATGGACGGTATTCGCGCAATTGAAGCGTTCCGCAAAATGCCAACGAGCAAAAAAGTCTTCCTGGTCGCGTTTTCAACCTCAAATGCTGAACATGATATCAAGCGTTGCTATGAGCATGGCGTTGATTTCTACCTCGCCAAATCCGCGAGTTTTGAAGAGCTGACGTCGAGTTTCCAATCACTTATCAATCAATGGTTTCGCTAAAAACCCAAGTCGTCGCAACAGAAGCAGGATCTTCCAGCCTTATCTCACGTCCCTTGCTATACTCAAAGAGCTATCGATGTATACATAACCAATTGGAATATTTATGCTGATTAAGGTCGGCTCACAAAGAAGGCCTCCGGAAGACTGTATTCGTGTTCTCGCAATCGAAAACGATGAAGACGACTGCTATTTCCTCAGCCGGATGCTCGAACAGGACGCGCGCAAGTACTACGAGCTCGAAACCACTGATATTCTACAAGCGGGCATCGATATCCTTAAGCATCGCCAATTTGACTGCGTGATTCTGGATTTGGGGCTCGATGAGTCTCAAGGGCTTGAAACGCTGGAGCTGTTGTTAGACGAAAAATTCACCGTCCCTATCATTGTCCTCACTGGCAGCAACCAGATTAGCCTGGGTGAGGGAGCCATCAAGGCGGGTGCAGAAGACTTTATTCCCAAATTTGACGCGTCCTCGTCCTTGCTCACGCGCTCGATCACCTATGCAATTGAGCGTCATCGCCTGCTTCTACAACTGCACAGTCAGGCCTACACTGACACTCTCACACGCCTGCCAAACCGCGCGTCCTTCTACGATCGTATTGAATCATTGGTTATCGACGCGGAACGTCGCGCTCTCAATTTTGGCGTTGCAATGATGGATCTCGACCACTTCAAGGAAGTGAATGATACTTATGGTCATCGTGCCGGTGATGACTTGCTTCAGCACGTCGCTGCCCGCCTGCAAAAAAATCTGCGGAAGAGTGATATGGTAGCCCGCTTGGGCGGAGACGAATTTATCTTCGTTGTCACCCATTACCACAACACGGACGAGTTTTTGGGTGTTTTAAAGAAGAAAAAAATGGCTCTACAACAACCAGTTTCCATCTTTGCAGAAGAAGCCGTTCACATCCAGCACATCGGCGCCAGCATTGGCGCTTGTGAATGGCAAAACGGCATCAGTACTCAAAAGCTGATTTCTCTCGCTGACAAAGCGATGTATGCAAGCAAACAGGCGGGGAAGGGGGAAATTGTTCTATACAGTGCCATCACTGAAAAATTGCATGCCACCAAACCCTGAAGTTGTTTTTCGCGCCATAACGCAATAAAAATCGGGTTTACTCGCGTATTTCAACATTCTTTCTTGAATAAAGACTATATATTTACTATATCGCCGTATGGGAAATAAAATTTACTCATGCTTTATCGAAGTAAATAAAAACACGTAGTTGAAGTTATGCAGAAAGACCGTAGACAGGATGGTGCTTTACGCGAAGCCATTGACCGGATTAGATCCTACCTAAACAAAGGAAAGGTGACCGACAGCTCGGTCATTTTTCAAAGCACCTTAATCGAGATGTGCTCGTTGACCGAGTCACCGCTCGGCTTCGTGGTTCGCTGTAACAGCAACTCCCCCTTAAAACTCAGCTTTATCTGCGCTCATGGTACAACCGGGAAGTTGCCCGCTGACAACTCATTTCAAAGCGAATTACTCAAAAATGTTGTATTACATCGGCGCAGCCAGGTTTTTCAAGGCAATGAGTTGGTGGATTTTATTCAAGGAGGTCAGGAATGGCCCAGGTTGAATTCAATCCTCGCAATTCCTATATCAGATAGTAAATCCCTGTATGGCGTACTGTGTCTGGCAAATGCCCCCAAAGCGTACCACACCAATATCGCTAAAAGGGCATGGCCATTGATGGCTAACGCCGCCTGTGTACTGCGCCTTACCGAATACAATCAAAGAGAAAAATCACATCCCACTTTCCGCCCGGAAAACAATAGCTGGCAGGACACCTTTTTACGCACAAGTATGATGTGCCCGATAGGGATGATCACACTGAATACCAACCACAAAATTCAACGAATTAATCCTGAAGCGGAGAAAATATTCAAAGTTACTCAACACGACGCGCTCAACAAGGAAATCATAGAATTTATTCCTGAACGCTATGCAAACGAACACCGAACTCAAACATTCATTTATTCTCCCATGAATGGCACACAAGACCCGCTGCAGCTGGAAGGCAGAACATCAAAAGGCGACGTTATTCGGCTGGAAGTGACGCATCTCAGTTATCAGGAAAATGGCGAAAACCATATCATTTTGATGGTACGAGATAATTCGGAGCTGGACGCAATTCGTGTTCAAAAAGAAACGCAATTGCAGCGCTTTAAAGCGGTCGCGGACTTGGCGCCTATTGGCATTCTACAAACCAATGCCCAATGGGAAGCGGTTTATGCAAATAGTCGCTGGTGCGAAATTTCAGGTCGGCCCTCAGAGAATGTGATGAGCATGGGGTGGATAGGCGCACTTCACTCTCAAGACTTTGAGGCTACGATACCCCACCTTCGTGTTTCTATTGGAAGTGGCAAGGAATTCAGCAAGGAATGTCGTTTTGAAACCCCTCAGGGAAAAATCGTATGGGTTGAAATGCATGCACGCCCCTTGTTTACGCCCAGCGGTGATGTCAATGGTTTTATCATGACGGTAGTTGATTGCTCCTTTCGTCACGAAGCCGAGGAAAAATTGCGCGACATGGCGGAGAAGGATCCGTTGACAGGACTTGCCAATCGCTCACTCTTCAAGTACCGGCTCGACCATGCCCTTGAACGAACACGTCGGCATGGAGCTATAGCATTGCTCTGCCTGGATCTTGATGGTTTTAAGAACGTGAATGATTCTCTGGGTCACGATGCGGGCGACCTGTTATTGATTGAAGTCGCCCGACGCATCAATCGATGCGTAAGAGAAGAAGACACTGTGGCGCGTGTAGGGGGAGATGAGTTTTTAGTTTTACTGGAAGACTTAAATAGCGCGGAAACCGCAGCAGATATTTCCGAGAAAATACTCCAGGCTCTACACCCACACTGTCTGGTAAACCACCAGGAAGTGTTTATCAGCACCAGCATCGGTATTACTTTCGCTGTAGGCGAAACCAGAATTGATGCCAAGACCCTAATGAAACAAGCCGACCTCGCACTCTATCGAGCTAAAAACGAAGGCCGCAACAACTACCAATATTATTCACCTGAACTCGAAAAAGCATCGAGGGACAGGCTTTATCTCGGAAATAGCCTGCACCACGCTATGCGAAAAGCAGAATTTGAAGTCTACTATCAACTACAGGGCGATCTTAAAGGCGGACACATCACCGGCACAGAAGCGCTACTACGCTGGAACCATGAAGTTCGCGGTTTGCTTCAACCATCGGAGTTTATTCCTTTGATGGAGGAAACCGGGCTCATCGTGCCGGTTACCCGCTGGCTAATGCATGAATCCTTTTTTCAACAAAAAAAGTGGATGGACGAAGGTGTGCTATCAGCAGACACCACAATGTCTATTAATTTGTCGCGACGCATGTTGCACGATCCACAATTTCTATGGAGTCTTGAAGGTGCACTAAAAGATTCAGGCTTAAGCGGCAAAAACATTATTGTAGAAATCACCGAAACCGCTTTATTAGAAGAATCGCGACAAATTGATAAATGCCTGAAAAAAATGAAAAGCCTCGGCATCAGTATTGCGCTCGATGATTTCGGAACGGGCTATTCATCGTTAACTTATCTCAAACGTTATCCGATAGACCATATTAAAATAGATCAAAGCTTTGTACGCGACCTTCTCAAGGATTCTGACGACAGAGCGATCACACAAGCCGTACTTGCTCTCGCTCACTCGCTCAACCTGAGCGTTATCGCGGAAGGAGTTGAAAACCGCGAAGTTCTCGAACTTTTGCGTGAATGGGGTTGCGACAGCTATCAGGGTTACCACCTAAATAAACCTTGTCCCCACAATGAAATCGCTTCTATACTTGCTAACCGACACCCAGCCAGGCTAGAAATTCAACAATAGACGCCAAAACGCCCTTCTAGACCATCGCGTTCACTGGCTAACAGGTGGATAGATGTATGACAAGTAGCGATTCAGATAAAAACGATAAAATAATAGATCAAGGCCCGAAAGCCTATGTCGCTGTCGGCGCTTCTGCCGGAGGCGTGGAAGCACTTGAATCGATGTTGCGGTATATGCCCGTGGATACCGGCGTTGCCTTCATTATCATTCAACATCTTTCACCCGATTTTAAATCCGTCATGAATGAGTTATTAACTCGCTACACCACCATGCCTGTCCACACGGCGAACGAAGGCATGTTGGTGGAGGCAAATTCGATTTACCTGATTCCGCAAAGAAAAAACATGATGATCGCTGAAGGCAAGTTAATTCTTGTCGATCAGATGCCTGAGCGTGGCCTCAACTTCCCCATTGACATTTTCTTTCGTTCGCTTGCTGAAGACCAACATCATAGAGCGCTGGCAGTCGTTCTATCAGGCACAGGCAGTGACGGCAGTCGAGGAATTCATGCGATAAAAGAAGTCGGTGGATTAGTCATCGTTCAGGAACCCCGATCTGCAAAATTCGACGGCATGCCAATTAGCGCAGTGCGAACGGGCGTCGCAGATGTCGTTGTTGAAGCCACTGAAATCCCAGCGAAGATCGTACAGTATGTGACCCACCCGGTAATGGATGATCAAGCCAAAGCCATTACCAAAAATGTGGAAGACGATGAGAAAGCCATGGAAGAAATTCTGAGCTTGCTCAATGATAAAAGTGATATAGATTTTTCGTTGTATAAAAACTCCACCATTGTTCGTCGCATTGACCGCAGACTGGGCATCAACTGTTTAACGTCCTACCCCGAATATCTGAAGCTTCTACAAAAAAACCAAAAAGAAATTCATACTCTAGCCAAGGACTTACTCATAGGCGTTACCCGTTTTTTTCGAGACGCCGCTGCATTTGACGTATTGGAGAAAAAAGTAATTCCAAACATTCTCGCCAACACACCTGAGAGCGAGCCCATACGCATCTGGGTTGCAGGCTGTTCAACCGGCGAGGAAGCTTACTCTATTGCGATACTTTTTGACGAAGCCATGAGAGAGGCAGGCCAAAATCGTACGATTAAAATATTTGCAACAGATGCCGACCCAGAAGCAATCGCTGAAGCCAGCGCAGGATCGTACAGCCCCAACGTTACCGCAGACATAAGCGAAGAACGAGTACATAAATATTTTAGTGTTGACCATGACCAAATTACGGTTACTCCAAATATTCGCCAAATGGTGGTGTTTGCAACGCACAACTTAATCAAGGACCCTCCATTTTCCAATACACAATTGGCTACTTGCCGGAATGTTCTTATCTATTTTCAGCATGCTGCACAGAAACGCGTGTTATCCATGTTGCATTTTTCAACGCGGCAACACGGCTATATTTTTCTCGGAACGTCGGACTCTCTCGGAGATTTAAAAAAGCACTTTGAACCAATCAGCGAAAAACAACGGATATTCAAGAAAATTTCAAACGTTAGAAATTTGGATGGCACAATTCCACTTTTCGACACTATCAGTAAACGGGAACACGATACTATCCCCTCGGTGGAGCAGCTTTCATCATCCTACCAGCGTCATCAGAGTGCCAACCAATTTGGCGTAGTTAGAGATTCTTTAATTGAAGACTATGCACCCCCTACTGTCGTAGTTGACGAAGAACACAATGTATTGCATGTTTTTGGTGATGTATCACCCTACACTATTAAATTGCGTGCAGGAAAATTCAGCGCAAATTTCAGGGACATCATTAACGAGAGTTTAAAGATTGTTGTATTTACCGCGCTTCACCGTGCTGCAAATGAAGAGAGTACGGTTCAATACGATAACGTACAATATAGCGATGAATCAGGAGATCAGAAAAATCTGGAACTACGCGTTCGCCACATAAAAAACCCAATCGTCGCCTCTCCCTATTTTGCAGTTATTTTTAAGGAAAAAACCCCACAAAGCCCTAATAAAAAACAAAAACCGCTAAAACTGAATATCGACCAACAAACACAACAGCGCATACGCGATCTTGAAAATCAGCTACAGAAAAAGCATGAACATTTGCAAGCAACGGTTGAAGAGCTTGAAACCACGAATGAAGAACTTCAGGCATCCAATGAAGAATTAATGGCCGCAAACGAAGAATTGCAGAGCACTAATGAAGAACTTCAAAGTGTCAACGAGGAACTTTATACAGTAAACAGCGAGTATCAAGGGAAAATCGAGGAGCTCACACAAGTCAACACGGATCTTGACAACATTGTTAAGTCAACCAGTATTGGCATCATCTTTCTTGACGATGCCATGTTGATTCGTAGCTTTTCAGAAGCTGCCTGCAACATCATCAACCTTCTTCCATCAGATATCGGCCGGCCATTTCATCATATTTCCCACGAACTGAAATACGAGAATTTTCTGAGCGATATTGCACGAGTAACAAAGACAGGCCTAGCCATCGAAAAGGAAGTTACAACCGATGACAATCGAGTCATGCATATCAAACTTATGCCCTATAAAGATGAAAATGATCTGAATAGTGGTTGCGTCATCTCAATTTCTGACATCACTAAAACAAGTGTACTGGAAGGTAAACTTGCGGAAAGCCACAAGGAACTTCGCGCAACCATAGCTACCGCCTTATACAATAAAAAGCAACAAATACGTGTGCTCGTCGTTGATGACGATCTGGATGACTGCGTAATCATAAAGAAAAGCCTTTTCGCTGACGACGGAATGCAATCACGTTTTGTAGTGGAAGAGGCGTACTCTTATGATGACGCGATGACCTTACTGAGAAACAATAACTACGATGTATGCCTGATCGATTATGATCTTGGTAACCACACAGCGTTAGAACTCATCGAAGGAATACACGAGAACAGCACAACACCTGCATTCATTATGCTCTCAGGCGCACTCGATGACAAAATTACATTGAAAGCAATCGGCATGGGCTTGTATGACACTATTGATAAAAACAACATTAGCCCGCAGTTACTCGCCCGAAGCATTCGGTACGCGCTACGCGACAAACAAACAGTTCAGTATCTCACAAAGCATGCAGAAACGCTGTCCTGATTAGGTCAAGGCGCTGACGGTTGTCGATGACGTCAATCGTCGATACATTCAATTAATGAACATCAAGATCAAGATAACGATCCTGGTACTGTGATGACAAAACATTATTTTAATGCGTGCATCCTGAGTTTTAGCATAGCGCTAAGCCCTTCAATATGGGCTTCGACCTCGGACGGTAACGAATCGTTGCCATCCGAAATTTTCTCGCTTTCCCTTAAAGAGCTACTAAATATCAAAATTAGCGGTTCTACCCTTTCTGACCAAGCCAGGGCCGAAGTACCCGCAGCGGTGACTGTCCTCACCCATGAACAGATTCAGAGAATGGGCATAACCAACATTGCAGAACTTTTAAATTTTGTACCGGGCTTTCAGGTTCATAGAAGTAGTGATACTGGCGTGTATTCAATGGCGTCATCGCGAGCAAGACGAACAGATGCGTCGAGCACTGAAATACTTTTCCTTATTGATGGTCAACGCAGCCAGGCACTGCTTAACGGCGGATCTTCCTTTTTCCTCGAGTTTCCTGTTGACCAAATTCAACGCGTCGAATTCCTTCGAGGTTCAGGTTCAGCAATTTATGGGTCAAATGCCATGATGGGCGTGATCAATATCATTACCATACGCAACAAAAACAAACTGGGACTTCTTGTCGGTGAATACAACACAACACATTTGGGTTTTCAATGGAATAAAAACAGTGACAAACTGAATTTGCATGTTTCTTTTGAAGGGCAGGACTCCGGTGGCAAAAACTACACCCTTTACGATGCCTATGATGCCGATGCCATTCCTGTTTCTGATCCACACACCCGATACTTCAGCAGTATTAATATTGACTCGGGAAAATTTAAACTTGGGATCCACCAATTTCAATCAAAAGCCGATGATTTTTACAGCTTCGACAGTTTGCAACCCGGCCACAACCAAACCGACATGAGCCATACCACGGTGCTTGCCAGTTGGGATTTGGATACCACGAATACCAAAACAAAATTTAAAATCAGTCAAACGGATTATGAGCTAAATATTCGAGGAAAATTCAGTCGTGAAGGTATTTTTAGTGATATTAGCGAGCCTCCCAGCACCGAACCCTTGCTTTATATTTCCAGCACGGATGGAAGCCAGAAACACCTATCAGTAGATAGCCGTTGGACTGTCTCGCCGGAGAACCAATTAGCATTTGGTGTCGAGTGGCGTAAAGAGTTTTTGGACAAGCTGGATTCCAGATACAATTTTGATAGTTTCAATCCCGCAACCGCTATCGCTCCTGTTACGTACTACCCGGACTATGTTTCACTCACCATCTTCCCGATTAATTTTGACACACAGACGGTTTCAAGTATTTATGCTCAGTGGCAGATAGCCTACAGCCCTGATACGCACATCACCTTGGGGCTGCGTGGTGATTCTTACAAGGAAATTAAAGAACACCAAATCACACCGCGCATCGCTTTTGTTCATGAATTCAACGAAAACCACGCACTAAAATTGCTTTATGCGCATGCCTTTCGAGCCCCGTCATTAAGTAACTTGAATACGGACAGCACCTGGTCTCGTAGTGACCCAACCCTGCGCGCTGAAACAGTTGAAACCTATGAGGTAATTTGGGCGGGGCAATATAACAATATATTCTGGAATGCGGGTCACTTTTTTTCTCATTTCAAAAACCCTCTCTTACTCGAAATTGAAGGATCAACACGCGTTATTACCAACGCGGATCACGACCATTTTGCCGGTTACGAACTGGAAATAAATTACCAGCCCAATGACCGCTGGATGATAAGAACAACCGGGACAGAAATTTACGAATATGCAGAACTGGCTTTTCGTGAATCAAAGAAAATGTTTTCGTTGCAGCTGAATTACAGTGGTGGTCAACGCTGGAACGTTAATTTGTCTTCAGCCTGGCGTTCTGGGCGCGACAGCTTTGATCCAATGGAAGCAAATTCGCGAAGAAATTTGCCCGCCTATTGGCTCACTTACAGCAAACTTACCTACAAATTTAATAAACGCCTCAACATTTACGCCCAAGCCAGTAATCTCACTGATGAGACCGTATTCTACCCCTCGGCAGGCCCTCGCTTACCCCAGGGTATTCCCTCCCGCGGCAGTGCCTGGGCTGTTGGTATGGATTGGCATTTTTAACGAAAACCTAAAACATCCTGCATATCATATCGACCCGCCTTCTGCGCGACTAACCAAATCGCAGCCCTGACCGCTCCTCTTGCGAAAGACATGCGGCTTGAGGCTTTATGTGAGATTTCAACTCGCTCGCCATCCGCCATAAAAGACACCGTGTGATCACCCACTACATCACCCCCTCGCGAAGTCACAAAACCAATGCTCGCGCGCTCGCGCGCCCCGGTTATCCCTTCGCGGCCATAGACTGCCACGTCTTTGAGATTTCGACCGAGCGCACTCGCCACGGATTCTCCCAGGGAGAGCGCAGTACCGGAAGGGGCATCCACTTTGTGACGATGATGCGCTTCATAAATTTCAATATCGTAATCGTCACCAAGAATTTCTGCTGCGAGGCCCGCCAATTTAAAGCAGAGGTTCACGCCCGTCGAATAATTCGTCGCCTGACAAACAGGAATACCTCGAATAGCTTCATTAAAACCTGTTTTTTGCTCTTCACTAAAACCCGTCGTACCAACAACCAAGGCTTTTAAATTTGCGTTGCACGCTTCAGCATTAGCAAGCGTCGCTTCCGGTACTGTAAAATCAATGAGCACATCAAAATCTTTCGTGACTTCATTGATGTCACCCACAACAGCGATATTATTTTTACCAATTCCGGCCAACTCCCCCGCATCCGCACCGAGAAGTGAACTCCCCGGCCGCTCAATCGCCGCTGTCAGCTCTGCACCTTCAGCCAGGCTGACGGCTTCAATCAGGATTTTCCCCATGCGCCCACCGGCACCGGTTACTGCAATTCTTACTGTCATGTTTCTATTTCTCTTTTTCTTTCTATTTCTTGTCAGGTGAATTATTTCCCAAACCAATATGCGCCGTTAAGACTTGCTGCATGGCTTCTTTTACTGGCATATCGAGAACCTCACATTTATCTCGCGGCAAATACAGCACATAGCCACCCACTTGATAACTCATGGGAAAATAGACGGCAAGCAAATCACTTTGATCACCCAGGGTGACACTTTCGTTGGTAACAAAGCCCACCACGCGAACCTGATCGGCAATCTCGACAGCGACGACCTTTTGTAAATCCTCACCCTTGCTGCCCGTTACAAACTGGAGCAAATCGCGTGCACTGCCATAAAGTGTTTTAACTACCGGTATACTCTCAAGTAACTTTTCAAAATAAATGAAAACATACTTCACGACATAGATTTGAACCAGAATACCCAGAACAAAAATCAGAACCAATGTCGAAACAACGCCCATACCGGGCACATACCACCCTTGGGGCAAGACAAACTGCAATGGCACTTTTAGCAGATTTTCAGCAGTTGCAAAAAGCCAATATAACAAGCCAAATGTCGCTGCAATTGGAAGTGCGAAGAGCAAGCCTTTAAAAAAGGTATTGGCAAAAGTTTTCATTGGCTGTTCGCCTTGGCATATATAAGGTTTGAATACTGAAGAGTGTAACGCGTGTAGGGACACACGACAATTACGAAAACGGGCTCACGTTGCGCAAGCCCGAGGCAGGTTACATTTTGAGGTCGCCGAAGAAGTTTTTCATTCCTTCAAACCAGCTGTCCTGCTTGGGGGAATTTTTCTGCCCTTTCATGCTGGCTTTGAGCTCTTCGAGCAATTCTTTCTGTCGCTTGGACAAGTTTACGGGAGTCTCAAGTACGACACGGCACATCAAGTCTCCGGCAGCGCCACCACGGACAGAAACGACACCCTTACCACGCAGGCGGAACATTTTTCCTGTTTGCGTTTCAGCAGGGACTTTTAATTTTACACGCCCATCCAGAGTGGGGACTTCCAACTCACCACCCAAACACGCATCAAAGATGCTTATAGGGACTTCGCAATAAAGATTTCGCCCATCCCGTTGGAAAAATTCATGATCTTTCACGTGCACTTGCACGTAAAGGTCGCCTGCAGGCCCACCATCTGCCCCCGCTTCACCTTCTCCTGCCAGGCGAATACGGTCACCGGTATCAACGCCCGCCGGCACTTTAACGGAAAGTGTTTTGGTTTCTTCTACGCGGCCTTGCCCGTGACAATCCCGACAGGGGTCACCAATGGTTTTCCCTTTACCGCGACAATTGGGGCAGGTTTGCTGAACTGAGAAAAAGCCTTGCTGCATTCGCACTTGGCCGTGACCACCACAGGTGGTACACGTGGATGCACTGGTACCCGGTTTGGCACCATTACCGCCACAGGTTTTACAGCCCACGAGTGTTGGCACCTTGATTTTAACTTCGGTGCCTTTTACGGCTTCTTCGAGGGTGAGGTCGAGGGTGTAGCGCAAGTCACTGCCTCGCGACGGCCCACCGCGACCACCACGGCCGCCACCGCCAAAAATATCACCGAAGACGTCACCGAAAATATCAGAAAAACTGCCGAAGCCCTGGCCACCGCCACCCATTCCGCCCATTCCTTCGACGCCGGAATGGCCGTATTGATCATAGGCTGCGCGTTTTTGTTCGTCAGATAAAACTTCGTAGGCCTCACTGGCTTCCTTGAATTTATCTTCTGCGTCTTTGTCGTCCGGGTTGCGGTCCGGATGGTGTTTCATAGCAACGCGGCGGTAGGCTTTTTTCAGCTCCGCTGCGCTTGCGTCTTTTTTTACGCCCAGTACTTCGTAATAATCTCTTTTAGACATGCTTCTCGGCCACTAAGTATTTCTGTTTCTTGCATTGAGCCTCTCGAAGATAAGGTGGGTCAACGCATTAGATCATCGATCACAAGGTGACGGCTCTTGAAAACGCATAAATACTTCCCTGTAGCTCCTTCAAGCCACCCCTGGCTTTAAAGGTTTCAAGAGCCGCCACCTTGCACTCGATGATCAGACAGTGCATCGCTCTGCTCTTTAACACTGACTAAAGAACAAAGTTGAACTTCTCTTACACTTTCCATTTTCCATTGTCTGATCATCACTAAACACAGCAAAATTGCTGCATAAAAAAACAATAATCAGACACAACAAACGCGGAGACCTGCCCCGCGTTTTTTCAACTCAAAGCAAACAGTGCTTATTTGTTGTCTTCTTTTACTTCCTCAAACTCGGCATCAACGACGCCATCGTCAGCCGCTTGCTCTGCTTGCGCTTCGGCACCTGCCTCGGCACCGCCTGCTTGTGCCTGAGCGGCTTGTTCAGCGTAGAGTTTTTGCGCTAGAGAGCTGGAAGCTTCGGTGAGCTTTTTCGTCGCAGCTTCCATCGCTTCTTTATCATTGCCTTTAACCGCCTCTTCAGCTTCAGAAATCGCGGCTTCGATCGCAGTTTTTTCGTCAGCCGTCGCTTTATCGCCCGCTTCTTCAAGCGTTTTCCTGGTTGCATGCACAAGTCCCTCCAAGGTATTGCGCGCGGTAACGACTTCTTCGAATTTACGGTCAGCTTCGGCGTTGGCTTCAGCATCTTTCACCATTTTTTCGATTTCGTCGTCACTCAAACCGGAAGAGGCTTTAATCACAATGCTTTGCTCTTTGCCGGTCGCTTTGTCTTTTGCACTTACGTTCAAAATACCGTTTGCATCCAAATCGAAAGTCACTTCAATTTGCGGCATTCCGCGTGGGGCTGGCGGGATATCTGCCAGATCGAAACGGCCAAGCGATTTATTTTGCGCGGCTTGTTTACGCTCGCCCTGTACCACGTGAATGGTCACAGCACTCTGGTTGTCTTCCGCTGTGGAGAACACTTGCGATTTTTTGGTTGGAATCGTGGTGTTCTTTTCAATTAGCGGCGTCGCAACTCCACCCATGGTTTCAATACCGAGCGTTAGGGGAGTAACGTCGAGCAGGAGTACGTCTTTAACATCACCGGCCAATACTGCACCTTGAATAGCCGCACCCATGGCGACGGCTTCGTCCGGGTTAACGTCTTTACGTGGCTCTTTGCCGAAGAAGTCGGCAACGGCTTTTTGCACTAAAGGCATGCGCGTTTGTCCACCAACGAGAATCACGTCGTGAATATCGCTGAGGTCGATTCCCGCATCTTTAATCGCAATTTTACAGGGCTCAATGGAGCGCTTCACCAGATCTTCTACCAGTGACTCGAGCTTCGCACGTGAGAGTTTGACCACCAAGTGTTTCGGGCCAGTCGCATCGGCAGTAATGTATGGCAAGTTCACTTCGGTTTGCTGGCTGGAACTCAATTCGATTTTGGCTTTTTCTGCCGCTTCTTTTAAGCGTTGCAGGGCCAGGGGGTCGTTGTGCAAGTCAATGCCATTCGATTTTTTGAATTCATCTGCGAGATATTCAATCAATCGCAAATCGAAATCTTCACCACCCAGGAAGGTGTCACCGTTGGTAGAGAGCACTTCGAATTGTTGCTCACCGTCAACATCGGCCATTTCGATAATGGAGACATCGAAGGTACCGCCACCGAGGTCATAAACCGCTATGGTGCGATCGCCTTTGGTTTTGTCCATACCATAAGCCAACGCAGCGGCTGTGGGCTCGTTGATAATACGTTTTACGTCGAGGCCGGCAATTTTTCCTGCATCTTTGGTTGCTTGACGCTGAGAGTCGTTAAAGTAAGCCGGTACGGTAACAACCGCTTCGGTGACTTTTTCACCGAGGTAATCCTCGGCCGTCTTTTTCATTTTCTTCAAGACTTCGGCAGAAATTTGCGGCGGTGCTTTTTTGTCACCTTTGACTTCTACCCACGCGTCGCCGTTATCGGCTTTAACGATTTTGTAGGGCACCATGCTGATGTCTTTCTGTACGACATCATCTTCAAAACGTCTTCCAATAAGACGCTTCACTGCAAAAAGTGTGTTCGTGGGGTTGGTCACCGCCTGACGTTTTGCACTTTGACCCACCAGAATTTCGTTGTCATCTGTAAAGGCAACAATGGAGGGAGTGGTGCGATCGCCTTCGGCATTTTCAATCACCTTGGCTTTGCCACCCTCGAGAATGGATACACAAGAGTTTGTCGTACCCAAATCTATCCCGATAATTTTACCCATTTGCTTTGTCTCCAGTATTCTCTTAACAGCTTTTGGCTCATCGTGGCCGCCAGCGCTCAAATTCGATTCCGACAACCGTTTACGGCTTGCCGGGCCTGTCTTTGTTTACTCCCAATATTGGTACGGGTATTTCAGTTTCAAGTGTCCGCACCCGGGTTTATTGTGTGTTTTTGCGTCTGTTTTACTCTTTGCGCCTGAATCGCGGCGATTTACTCGGATTTCGCGACCACCACCATCGCTGGGCGCACCAGACGGCCATTCAGGGTGTAGCCTTTCTGGAAGACATCCAGTACGGAATTCGGCTCGGCTTCGGGTTGCGGCACCATGGTCATGGCTTGATGGACTTGTGGATCAAAGGGCTCGCCTTTGGGGTCCAGCATTTCTACATTATGGCGCTTAAAGGCATCAAACAGGCTTTTCAAGGTCAGTTCCACACCTTCAACAACGGAATTGAGGTCAGCACCTTCCGCTGTTGCAGCACCGATTGCACGCTCCATGTTGTCAGCAACTGGAAGCAGGTCGGAAACAAACTTTTCGAGCGCGTACTTATGCGCTTTCTCCACATCTTGCTCCGCGCGACGACGCGCGTTTTGCGCTTCGGCAGCTGCGCGCAATACCTGCTCTTTCGCCTGTGCAAGCTCTTCTTTCAATGCGGCAATCTCCGGACTTTCGTCAACGGCTGTCGACTCTTCCGATGTTTCCGCTTCGGGGGATAAGGTCACCTCATCCTCTTCCAATTCTGGTTGTTTATTCTCGTCGCTCACAGCTTTCTCCACTTTGGCTTTCTCAACTGTATTCTCAACTGTATTCGATGCTTGTCTGCCACCTGGCATCAAGGCTGCCCGAAGTGGGCCAATATGGGGCCGGTGAAGCGACATTCAAGGGCTATTTCACCTTAACCGCGTAAATCTTGACCTCCGATTCACGCGCGGCAATTTATGTTCACAGGGGTCTGGTCCCAAGACCGATTTCTCGGGATATGTGACAGATCTCTAAACTTGAAGAAGTGTTCTCTTTGGGCCTCATTTGAGGCCCTTTTTATTCTTGCCCCTCTTTCCCCTTATCGCCCGAATTGAGACAACTCCCTGCTCCTCTGCGTCTTCTCATATCAAAAAAATACTGGATACAAAAACAGTAATACTGTATAAATTACCAGATAAACTAAACACGCAAAGTGGGGAGCCGCTCATGTTGACGCATCTGCATATCAGCAATTTTACTCTGGTAGACGTTCTGGACCTGGAGCTTGGCAAGGGGCTTACGACGGTCACTGGCGAGACCGGCGCCGGCAAGTCCATCATGCTGGATGCTCTCTCGTTAGCACTCGGTGCCCGTGCCGACGGTGACAAGGTTCGTCAGGGGTGCAAGAAAGCCGATGTGCATGCCAGTTTTGATATCAGCAAGCTCAAACATGCAAAAAAATGGCTGCAAGACAATGAATTGACGGATGAAGATGAAGACGAGTGCCTCCTGCGACGTGTTCTCGCAGCAGACGGGCGCTCACGCAGTTACATCAATGGTTGCACCGTCACCTTGCAACAATTGCGTCAGCTCGGTGGCATGTTGGTGGATGTTCACAGCCAACATGAGCATCAAAGCTTATTGAAGGCCAGCACCCAACGGCGTTTACTCGACGAATTCGGAGGTTTGAGCGCACTCGCAAAACAGGTTCGCGATGCGCATCGCGATTGGTTGACTGTTGCAGACAAACTGAACGAGGTTCGCAGCCAAAGCGATGAACTGAATGCCCGCTTTCAATTGCTGAGTTACCAGGTGGATGAACTCAATCAATTGGGGCTTGCCGATGACGAACTCCAGGCACTGGAAGAAGAGCAACAAACTCTCGCAAACGCTGACCACATTCAGCAGAACAGTCAGGCACTCGTAAACCTTTGTGCAGACGAAGGCGGCTTGTTGGAGCAGCTTCATCAAGGCCTGCACCTGCTGAAACAATTGCCCAACAAGCCCAAACATTTAAGCGAAGCTGAAGAATTGCTGCGCTCCGCTCAGGTGCAAATTCAAGAGGCCCAAAGTGAAATCGAACGGCAGTTGGACAGCGATAGCGATGCCGAACTGCGCCTCCCTGAAGTTGAAGCACGCCTCAGTGCAATTTATGAAGTTGCGCGCAAGCACCGCCTTGCGCCCGAACAACTGGCCGAACTCCACCATAATCTGAATGCTGAACTTGCCGGTTTACAAAGTGGTGATGCACAACTCGAAGAGCTGGAACAAAAGGAAAAAAGTTTAGCGCAAGCGTGGCAGACCCTGGCCGATGAACTCAGTCAACGCAGACAATTCGCCGCGTCACGGCTTGAGAAGGCTGTGAACAGTAAATTAAGTGAGCTGGCTATGGAGCATGCCCGCTGCAAGATTGAATTGAATCCTCTCAGCGAGCCTTCGGCAACAGGCGCAGAAAGTATCGACTTTTTAATTTCCACCAACCCCGGCCAGCCCGCCAAGGCACTTGTCAAAATTGCTTCCGGCGGTGAACTCAGTCGTATCAGTCTGGCCATTCAGGTCGTTACCGCGCTGACATCCACCACCCCCACCATCATTTTTGATGAAGTGGATGTCGGCGTGGGCGGCACCACCGGTGACGTCGTCGGCCGCTTATTGCGGGAGCTGGGCGACAGCGGGCAAGTTGTGTGTGTGACCCACCTTGCCCAGGTCGCAAGTAAGGCGCATCAGCATCTCTATGTGAATAAGGAAGTCAGCAAGAAAGGGGCGCTTTCCACTTTACGGAATTTGAACAAGGAAGAAAAAGTGCAGGAAATTGCCAGAATGATGGGGGGAGACACGGGCTCCAGGCAATCGCTCGCCCATGCCCGTGAAATGCTCAAAGCAGTTTAGTGATCAAGCGTCAGCCACTGGCTGGCTTCACATACAACACCAGACTATGCCCGGTGATCTCATAGCCATGTTCCCGGGCAATTTCCTCCTGAAGACGCTCAATCTCTTCGTTGTGGAATTCAATTACCTTACCGCTTTCCACACAAACCATGTGGTCATGATGGTCGCCGCTGCATAGCTCAAAGACCTTATGACCACCGTCGAAGTTGTGGCTTTCTACCAAACCTGCATCTTCAAATTGGGTCAACACCCGATATACCGTAGCAATGCCCACTTCCTCACCCGCTTCCAACAAGGCCTTGAATACGTCCTCTGCACTCAGATGGCGGTCCTGGGAGCTTTCCAGTATTTGTAGTATTTTGACTCGGGGCAGGGTTACCTTGAGGCCGGCTTTGCGTAATTCTTGATTTTCATTCGGCATAGTTGAACTCCAATGGGGCTTCTCTTGTCAACAAGTAATCGGGTATTATCCCCGGCCCGGTATGATTCTTAAAGCCCTGGAAAGTAAAAGTGTTGAAAAAAATCTGTGCAATCAGTCTGTTAGTGGCTCTCATGGCAGCTCTCGGTGGCTGCTCCTCCCTCAAATTTCCCTTTGCCTATCAATTGGTTGTGCAACAGGGCAACTACGTTGAAAAAGATATGATCGACAAACTCGAGGTTGGCATGACTCGTCGCCAGGTCAAGTTTGTGATGGGCAGCCCACTCATTGAAGATACCTTTAACGCCGATCGCTGGGATTATTACTACACAGTCAAACGTGGCGAAGAACGCTTCACCCGAAAATTGTTTACCGTTCATTTTGAGAACGACAAGCTTGCCCGCTGGGGTGGGGATTTAACTCAACTCGACAAGAACGCCGACGGCTCAGAAGAAGAAAGCGAACAAAAAGACATCAAGCCTGAAGATGAAGATTATATGAAGGAAGGTTCGGGCGATAGCGACAAGTAGACGCCCGATCCAGGCGTTACTATTGCATCGTTAATGTAACTTTCTTTCAGTGTTCGATAAGAGTGAGTGCAAGGTCATCCCAATAAACAGCAAATACACCTGTGCCTTTAATACTTTGAATCAGCTCCACTCGTGCGGATCCGGCGCTTTGAGGTGCGTGCAAATCGGGCACACTTAAAAATTGCCAACCGCTTTTATCTTCAAAATCTGCGTGATACACCGAGGTTTTCCCCGCCTGGCGACACTGGGTATCGCCATACCATGTGATGCGTAAACGTCCGCCCCCTTCCTGAGTGGATTTCAAATCCTTCATCACCCAGGCAGATAATTCATACACACGCCCTTTTGCCAATTTTACACACTGACTACCCACGCCCGTTCCCAATCCACCTCGCTTGCTGTGCAAACTTGCGCGCGCACTGCCCTTGGCGTTTCGTCCCGTATTGGCATCCCAGGAGAGCGCACCGCGATACCAGTTATCCAGGTTTTGTGCAAAGTCACCATTTTTTATCAGGTTGGTGCCTGGCGGTGCATCGATAAAAGTATGCGGCAATGTTTTTTGTTGAGCCTCGCCGCTTGAAACCAGTGCAACATTGTCCCAAAGCGTTTTTCCGCCGCGAGCATATTTTCCAACTTGAACGATTCGAATCTTTGCTGCGCGCGCACCGAGGGAGGGTGTCAAGGTTTTACTTTGAAGGTGCTGCCACGAGCTAACAGGTTTTGGCTCAAGATAGTGAGCCCACTGCCCTCCCGTCGAACAATCCTCAGAACTGTACCAAATCAAGTGAATACGGTTTGCGTGGTTTTTCTCCGGGATTCCTTTTAGGTACACATCTGCGGAAAGAACATACGAAGCCCCATTATTGAGTGCTGTACATTGACTCACCGCCGTTTCCTGGCCATAGCGATCTTTTTCTTTTTTGGAAACCTGTAAGCCTACTGCCGCGCTGTTTGCTGTGCCCTCTCCAGGGTAAAGCGCAGTCTCAGTGGCGAGTGACCAGCCCACGGTGCCATTTTCAAAGTCACCATTTTTCAGTAAATTTTCTGTGGGCACACTGAAGGTACGTGAACTTATCACTGCGGGAGACTTCAGTTCAACCTTTTCAACCAGGCCTTCCTGACATGGCGTTTCACTAAAAGCAATACGACCATCTGACGATTCACAACGATAAATTTCCGCCTGCGCAGCAAGTGCGAAAAGCGTAAACACGATCGCCAGAGTTCGCTGCATTACTCGTCCTTTTTTTCCCTGGCTTTTTCTGCACGTCTACGCCTTACCTCTTTTGGATCCGCGATCAGTGGACGATATATTTCAACACGATCACCGGGTTGCAACACATACTCCTCAGCAGGCGGTACACCCTTGGTGCCGAGCGCCTGCCCCCACAGCCCCAACCTTGCGTTAGCAATATCCTCACCTGGAAAAAATTGCGCAATATTGGAGAGGTCCACAGCTTGACGCGCTGTTGTCCCTTCATCAACATTGAACTTCAATAATTTTTGTTTATGCGGCAAGGCGTAAACCACTTCCACTGCTATCTGTTCCGAACTCAATGCGTGTTCCTCATGCATAAATCGTTTTAGCGCGCTCACATAAGCAGTTAACCTGCTCACTGGCCACTTTTTCAAAGGTTGCCTTCATCAACATCCCCAATAGAGGATTGGCGAATTCATAATCGAGGCTAAAGGTGACTTTACACGCATCATCTTTCAACGCATCGAATTGCCAGCGACCGCTGAATTTTTTAAATGGCCCTTCAATAAGTTTCATGGTCATGCTGGTAGGTTCATTCAACTCATTGCGGGTTACGAAGGCCTGTTTTGTTCCGGCTTTATTTAGCTCCAGGCGTGCGGTTAAGAAATTTTCTCCGCGTTCCAGTATTTCTGCGCCTGAACAACCGTGCATAAATTCGGGGTAACGTTCAATATCGTTTACCAGTGAATACATCTGCGGCGCAGAAAAATTTACCAGAGCACTGCGCTCTATACGACTCAATTTAGTTCTCCAACAATTAACTCAGGGAGTCAATCAAGGCGAATACGAACACAACCCCCACTAACACCGGTGAAATGTAACGTAACACAAACATCCAGATCTCAAACAATGGATGACCTTCTGCATCCATTTCCTGGGCTACTATGGTTTTACTCATCTTCCAACCCACAAAAATCGCAATAAATAATCCGCCCAGAGGTAACATTAATTGCGAAGTCAGAAAATCAAGAAAGTTAAACGGTGTTTTGCCAAACAGGAAAATCGGTGTCCATTCTGATAACACATTAAATGACAACATGGCGGTGATGCCGAGCAACCAGGCCGAGCCAGCTAAAATTAACGTGGCAACCCAGCGGTTGTAATCCTTGTTTTCAACCAACCAGGCCACACCGGGCTCGATCAGGGAAACGGCTGAACTCCAGGCTGCAACAGTCACCAAAAGAAAAAACAGTGTTCCAAAGATTTGGCCTCCAGCCATAGAGCCAAAAGCGATCGGTAAACTCTGGAACATCAATCCCGGCCCGCCGGCGGGAGATACTTCAGGGTTAGCAAACACAATTGCGAAAATGGCCATACCTGCAACAAGCGCAATAACCGTATCCAGAATACCGATCGTCACAACAGTTTTTGCAACGTTGGAATGGTCCGGCATATAGGCTCCGTAAGCCATAATCGCCCCCATACCCAGACTCAAAGTGAAAAACGCATGCCCCAGTGCTTTAAGCGTTGGCTCGTAAGTCAATTGTTTCTCACAGTGAATAAGCTCTCCACTGCAGGCAACGGTTTCGCCGCTCGCGTTCACTTCAACGTATTTATACAACAGTTTTGAAAAATCCGGATTGAATAAAAAGTCGAGCCCGGCAGCCATGTTGCCTTTCATTACGCCATAGGCCAACAAAACAAAAAGCGCGAGAATCAGGAAGGGCATCATATACCGCGCGACCGCACCCAGGCCTTTAGTCACACCCAGCGCAACAATCACGCCGGTCATAATTGAAAAGGTGGTGTGCCACAGCAAAAGTGTGCCGTTGTCATTTAACAAGCCGCCCCAAATTGAGCCAACTTGTTCCGCATCGGCACCATTGAAGGTTCCACTGGCGGTTGTGATGACATAATTTATCGCCCAGCCAGCGACCACACTGTAGAACGACATAATAAACAGGCCTGCAAAAACTCCCATCCAACCGATGCTGGTCCAGGCGCCGTGCAAGCCTCCCTCTTCTACGAGCCGCTTCATCGTATTGACCGGGCTCATGCGGCCACGACGACCGAGCAAGACCTCTGCCATCATCACCGGCAAACCGATAAGGGCAATACAAAACAGATACACCAGCACAAATGCGCCGCCACCGTTTTCGCCCGCCATGTAGGGAAACTTCCAGATATTGCCCAATCCCACGGCGGAACCTGTAGCCGCAAGCACAAAGATCCAGCTGTTTGACCAGACCCCGTGTATTTTCTGTTGACTCATAATGGTTGCCCTGTTTTTCATTCTTGTGATCGCGGCATTGTAGCGGCTTTAGCCGTCAATTTTAATGCCAGACAACACAAGTACATTGATATCGACATGGAAGACAGGGCAACTCGTCCTCTATATAATGCGCCGCCATGGCTAAATCCGGAAAAAACAAAAAACCCGCGAACACAAGTTCAACCATTGCGCTGAACAAAAAAGCTCGCCACGATTACTTTCTCGAAGAGCGTTTTGAGGCAGGGATTGCGCTCGCCGGTTGGGAGGTGAAAGCCTTGCGTGCCGGCAAAGGCCAGATCACAGATTGTTATGTGATATTCAAGGACGACGAAGCGTATCTGCTGGCGGCGCAGATTCAGCCTCTCCCCGAAGCCAGCACCCACTTTGTTACCGACCCTTATCGCACACGTAAATTATTGCTTCATCGTAAAGAGATAACCCGTTTACAACGGGCGATTGATCAAAAAGGCTACACCGTCGTGCCCACCGCGCTGTATTGGAAGAAACACATGGTGAAATGCGAAATTGCTTTGGCCAAAGGTAAGCAGTTACACGACAAGCGTGCGACGGAAAAAGAGCGTGACTGGAACCTGCAAAAACGGCGGATTATGAGTCACTCTACGCGAAAATAATCATTTTTGCGCCACCCCATTCCCTCCCCCAAAGACCGATTTGGCACCCATCAGCGAGTTACCAAATCCCCTGTGGTCGCGACCTGGAAGCAAAAAAGCACGATGAGAGGCCATTTGCTAGAGTTAATACATAGATTGGTACGCGACTATGGCAAAGGTCATCTTTGTAGACGACGACGAATTTTTATTGGAAGGGCTCTCTCTTTCTCTAAGGAAGGCGCCTTTTGATTTTTATACGGTTTCTACCACCGCCAAGGCGCTCGAACACCTTGAAAAGGCCGAGTTCGACATCATCGTCTCGGATATTCATCTTACTGGCGTTAATGGCCTCGATTTCCTCGAAGAATGCCGCTTAAGGTGGCCGGACACCATTCGAATAATACTTTCTGGCCAAATCGATACTGCCTCCTCGATTAAAGCCATTAACGAAATCCAGGTGTTTAAAATACTCACCAAACCTTGCCCGCCCAAAACCTTACTTGCCTGCCTCACAGATGCTCTTGGGGAATATCAGCTCGTGCTGGGGCGTCGTGATCTTATGAATATCGCGATAAATCACTTACAAGGTGTTTCTAATGACAAAAAACACAATGACAACAACACATCACCGCACAGTTCTGACACTGACAAAACCGAGCCATTCTGCGGATTGAGCCAGCAACAAATACAAGAGCTGTCGACAAGGGAAAAGGAAGTGCTTGAAAGACTTTTACTTGGTTATAGAACACCAAGAATTGCTGCACTTTTGCATATAAGCCCGCACACGGTTCGCAACCACCTTAAGTCTATATTCAATAAACTTGGCGTACATTCGCAACAAGAATTGATCGAATTAGCCACTTGCCACACTTACATAACCAAAAATAACCCATATTGAGTCATCACTAATTTCATCGCCTTGCACATACTGAGCTCCAAGATATTCAAAGAGTTATTAATCGGGAGCAAAAAAAATGAAAGGCGTTATATTCAATTTACTTGAGAACTTTATTTGCGAAACCTGGGGAGATGAAAAATACGAGGAGATATTGTCTCTGTGTCCCCTAAAAACCAAAAAGCCTTTCGTTGGGCCTGGCACTTACCCGGATTCCGACCTGATGACAATTGCGAACAAAACGGCAGAGATCCTGGGCGTTAGCCTTGATGATGCTTTGAAAAGTTTTGGTCGCTACGCATTTCCACGTTTAGCTCAACGCTACCCGAATTTTCTCGAAAATATCCACACTGCACGCGACTTTTTACTGACAGTGGATTCTGTCATTCATGTTGAAGTAAAAAAACTGTACCCCAATGCAGAAACACCCAAATTTAGCTACCAGGATCTCAGCGAAACTCATCTCGTAATGACTTACACATCGAAACGCAATCTCTTTTCGCTCGTGGAAGGGTTTATCGAAGGTGTATCCGACTTTTTTGACACTCCCATTGCCTATCAAAGAAAAGACGCTGAGCCAGACAACAATACTTGTGTTTTTGACCTCCACTTTGCATCGAAATCTGAATAGTAAAGGGAATTCCCATGAAAAATGAAATACTAGTGAAAAAACTTGATCGCGCACATTCTCAAATTGAACAACTGGAGAAAATGATTGAGGAAAAAACGCGGGAAGCGTTCTTCGCTAATGACCAGCTACAACGCAATGTTCAGAGTTTAAACAAACTCTATTCTGCCATGCCAAGTGCCATGTTAGTCATAGACTCCAGTGGATTAATCGAGCAATGTAACAAGGCGGCATGCAAACTACTTGGTTACGATGAAGAGAAACTATCCGGCGTAAAAATGGGGAGCATTTGTGACTCCATTGAAAAAGTGATTAAACTTCAACTCGATGTCGGAAATAAATATCAGAAAGAATTTGAGTGGAAAAAACTTGATGGCACCACCATTCCGGTTTTGGTCTCGATTTCAGTACTCGACGATGCAGATGTTTTCGACTGCTCCTACGTCGTCATTGCTAGCGACCTTAGCGAAAGAAAGCAAATGGAACTCGAACTTAGGCATTCTCAAAAACTCGAGTCAATTGGCCAACTTGCTGCTGGCGTTGCCCATGAAATTAATACTCCCATGCAATATATCGGTGACAACATTTATTTTATGCAGGATGCAATAAACGATCTTATTGGACTCATCAACCTCTACAAAGAAAATACCAATTTCGAAAATTTACCCAACGAAAAAGTCGCTCACATAACGGATACTGAAGAGGAAATTGATCTGGAATATCTCATTGAGCGCGCCCCGAAAGCGGCAGAAAGAACTTTGCATGGGGTTGATCGTGTCACCAACATTATTTCTGCCATGAAAGCTTTCTCGCATCCATCACTGGAAAAAACCCATGCCGACATCAACTCCATCATTGATACTGCTCTCACAGTCTCGAAAAGCGAGTACAAATATATCGCTAAAGTAAATAAAGACTTCGGCAATATCCCCGAGGTCAACTGCAATATTGGCGACATCAACCAGGTCATACTAAATCTCATTGTTAATGCATCTCATGCGATTTCGGATACCGAAAAAGAGGAATTAGGAACTATTGATATCCAGACTCGCGAAGAGAATGATGAGGTCATTATTTCTATATCAGACAGCGGAACAGGCATACCTGCACACGCTCAGAGCCGCATCTTCGAACCCTTTTACACCACCAAAGAAGTAGGACGTGGAACCGGCCAGGGCCTGGCTCTTGCCTATGTCGTAATCGTCGAAAAACACGGTGGAAAAATTCACTTCAAAACCCAGGAAGGTCAGGGAACAACCTTTTTCATTCACTTGCCAATCGAGCAGAGAGGTTAAAAATGAGAATTTTATTCGTAGACGATGAAACCAGTATTCTGGAAGGCATTGAAAACAGGCTGCGCAAATATCGCAAACGGTGGGATATGAGCTTCTCGACCGGCGGCGCCGAAGCGCTCAACTTAATGCATGACCAACCTTTTGATGCAATCGTCAGTGATATGCGCATGCCAAAAATGGACGGCGCAGAATTACTGACAAAAGTTCGCGAACAATATGATGGCACCTTGCGCCTTATTCTTACCGGCCAAACAGCTAAGGAACAGCTACTGCGAAGCTTATCAGTTGCACATCGAATTCTGAACAAACCGTGCGACGCCATTTTGCTTGAAGAAGCAATAGCAGACGCACAGGCGCTGCAAGGGCTAATTGCCAATACAGATGTCCGCAACAGTGTTGACAAGATTGCTAGTCTGCCCACTCTACCGAAGCTTCATAATCAATTGACCAACGCGATTGAATCGGGTGAATCTGAACTGAAAGACATCTCGAGAATTATTAAACAAGACCCCGTTATTGCATCCAGAATCCTGCAATTGGTCAACTCGACCTATCTTGGTTTGGCTCGCGAAATCTCCAGCATTACTGAGGCTGTTTCTTATCTGGGGCTCGACTGCGTTCGTGGCCTGGTGCTTAATCTGGAACTTTTCTGTGCATTTGAAAAAGCAAGACTTTCTCCATCATTCAGCTTGCGCCACTTCTATGAATCGTCAATTTTAAGTTCAAGAATTGCCAAATTGCTCTTTGGGAACGAAGTAAAAAGCGATCTGATTTTCACTGGTTCACTGCTCCATTCCCTCGGGCAGCTGGTACTTGCATATTCATTGCCAACAGAATATGAAGAAGTGCTGAGTGAATACAAAAAATCGGATATGCAGTTGCTCGAATTGGAATATGGCACACTCGGCTATACCCACGCGGATGTTACTGCCTACCTGTTAAGTTTGTGGAACCTGCCGTTTCAACTTATTGAAACCACAGGGAGCTACTACAAGCCCAGCGACACCACCGCATCGAACATGCGTGAAACAGGGTTTGTGCATATCTCAACTGTGCTCGCCGCTCAAATTCTGGGGGATGAGCGTGCATGTAAGTTCGATATGGCATTTCTCGAAAACCAGAATCTGGTGTCACAACTTCCTGAATGGAAAGCTGCCGCGGAGGACCTGGTCCATGCTGCCAAATGTTAAACCCCGAATCCTATGTGTCGACGATGATGCAGACATCCTCGAAGGCTTTAAACAGAATTTACGAAGGCACTTCAACCTCCACCTCGCTCATAATGCGAATGAAGCGCTGGAAAAAATCAAAGAGAAAGACTTTGAAGTCATTCTAACGGACATGCGGATGCCGGGCATGGACGGAGCAAAGTTTTTACAAGAGTCCAGAAAAATCGCGCCTGATGCCGTGCGCTTACTATTAACCGGCCAATGTGACACTGAATCTGCGATTTCAGCGGTGAACGATGGACAGGTATTTCGATTTTTGACAAAGCCTTGCAATAGCAAGGATTTGAAAGAGATTCTCGATTCTGCGGTAACTCAACACAGGCTAATTACTGCCGAAAAAGATCTTCTGCAGAAAACATTAAAGGGCAGCATCAAGGTCCTTACCGATGCACTCGCTATAACCAGCCCACTCGCCTTTGGTCGTGCGAAGCGCCTGCACAAGCGCGTCGCTCAAGTTGCACGATCAATGAATCTCAATGACAGCTGGCATGTAGAAATCTCCTCCATGCTGATACAGCTAGGCGCCATATCAATTGACGAAGCCACGCTTGAGAAAGAGTACCTCGGCATAGAATTAACAGACAAGGAACAAGCGGAAATAAAGAAAATTCCGGAATTAACACTCAAGTTACTGGAAAATATTCCAAGGCTTGAACGCGTCGTCAAACTTATCGATGAAGTTTTCCATTCTGGAAAAACTTTAAAAAAAGAAATGAGCATACCGGCACAGATTCTTATGTGTGCACTCGACATTGACGAACTTGAGATGCGCGGCGTGGAGACGTCTCTGGCGATATCCTCACTCAATAGCCGGGAAAACACCTACAAGAATGACATTATAGAAATATTCATCAGGCTTTTTGGCAATGCCGAACAAATGAACAAAATAAAGGAAATTCCTGCCGCCGCCATCAAGGCAGGCATGATCGTTGCCGAAGATATCTACACAAGATCAGGCGCACTTCTCGTGACAAAAGGCTTCGAAATTACCGAAAGTTTTGCAGCCAAATCAAAAAGCTTTAAAAAAGATTTTCTCAAAGAGCCCTTGAGAGTAATCGTATTGGAGGATAACAATGTTAGCGAAACCTAAAGTTTTATTTCTTGACGATGAAATAGACATACTCCGAGCAATACAAGACAACCTGAGAAAGACGAACTTTGACGTGCACACTGCAACCACCGCCGAACACGCATTTCAAATACTGAAGGAAGAAGATATTGACATTATCGTTTCTGATGAATGCATGCCCAACATGCCAGGGCACAAATTTCTCGCAAAGGCCGGCGAAAGCTACCCTTCTACAGTGAGACTAATGCTAAGCGGTCAAGCAGGCATTAACGAGGTGACATCGGCGATTAATGATGCACACATATTCAAATTTTTGAAAAAGCCGACTCGACCAGCGGAACTTGTCGTCGCCCTGAACGAAGCTGTTTCAATCAGACAGCTTCTTATGGATGAAGAAACTAAAATCCACCACGCTGTTTCAAAGCTTCATCATGAACGCAAACTCACCGAAAATAGAAAGCGTTTAAAGCACGAATTTAAAGTTAAACGCGAGATGGATACCTCGCCAAAAAATAATAGCGGCGATACGAATATCACCCAGATAAACTCGTATAATTTATCGAGTGCTATTAAGAACAAAGACCTTTCAATACATTTCCAATCCATTGTCGACCCTGCGACACTCAAAATTATCGCTTATGAAGCGTCGCCGATTTGGTATCACCCCGATAAAGGCGTGGTGTACGCTAGTGAAATTATTCATCTCTTGAACGGAGACAAGGAACTGGAGCAGTTCGACGACTGGTTAATTGAGGAGGTTTGCAAGAAAAAGCTCTATTGGAAACAACGGCATGGCCGCGACCCTATAGTTTTTATAAAACTGAGCGACACTTATTTAACATCAAATTTTGTCATTGAAAAAATTTACCGAAAAATTTGTGACTATCAAATATCTAACAACACCTTGATATTCTTTATGAGTGAAGCCTTCGTTCTGACAAATAATGAACTGGCCACAAACCTGGCGACCAAGTTTTTCGACATTGGCATCCATACAGGGATCTTTGACGCAAGTTCGTTTCTTTTTCAGGAAGATATCCATATCTCGGCAGCATTTAATTTGTTAAAAGTTAACGCTGATTTGATAACCCAAATGGGTTCAAGTGAGTCTGCAAAATCTCAAACAAAGATTCTGATTGACTATGCACACGATCTGGGTATGAAGGTGGTCGCTGAGGGCGCTGAAGACCCCAATATCTCAAAACAACTAAACCAATGGGGATGTGAATTCATCCAGGCAAGGTTCATTCACGGTGACCATAGCTGACGTGAATGTTGTAACGGCACCGCCACGTGATGCACAAACGGGTATATCGTGACCAATGGCCGATGGCGCCAGTAGATTTGCGCCTCGCTCCACCTGCGAGGACATTTGCCGATGAGCAATATTGGCCTATGCGACATTAACTGCCTTATTGTGGCCTGGAACACTAGCCTGAATAGGCCATCGGGCGCTACAATAGTGAGAGGTACGGGGGCGATTAGGATTCGACGCCGGTAACAAAGTCCAAGGTGCATGTGGTGATGACAGCGAATCACCTTAATCCAAAGCTGTATTTGAATAGTCGCAAACGACGATTCATACGCTCTAGCAGCTTAATAAGCTAGCTAGCGGTTGTTGCCAAGGTGCCAGTACCGCGGTAATAACTGTCATTTAGAACTGGACCGCTTCGCCATTCGGTTTGTGGTGTCGGAGTTAAATTTTAGCGAACTCGCTTGTTACGTCCTGCCCGTTGGGCTGTAACTGGTTAAATTAATCAACGGACCTAAACATGTAGAGCCGCGGAGGGAGTGCTGACGGACGCGGGTTCAAATCCCGCCGCCTCCACCAAATTGAATTCGTAAGATATACCCACCCCACAAAAAGCCCCGAACCAGGGGCTTTTTAGTATCCCATGATTAACCCCGTGCTTACTCCAGTCGAATAAATCTTCGGGTGCCAGCGAGGATAAGAAAACCAATAGCATAAACCGTGTGCGTCGGCGGAATCACCGCTGATAGCCCCCCTCGTTACCCTCGAAGTAATCTGTTCCCTCCCTCTCCATAAAATTCATCGTTAGCTTTTCCACCATCAATCGAGTCACCGGCTTGAGCCGCGGCAGTTCGACACCTACAACAATGCGCAAGCTAAAGCTCAACCTTCCAATGCGAGCTGGGCAAGTCAGGACTGGATTATCGAACCCGCGCCGGGTTCACCTTATGTACGTCTACGCAACGAGTGGTCAGGAACTTATCTAAACAGTCAAAGTGACGCGGAGTCTACCAATATTGTGTGTGTAACTTTTTTGAGTAACGAGGTAATCAGCAATGGAATATGGAAAACATTCCGGGGAGCTCTCATGTGCGTTCTAAAAAATGTTTGGACGGGTAGGTATTTAACGGCAAATGGCAACGGTGATGATGCGGATATTAAATCACAGCCACTAAATTCTGCTTGGCCGAGCCAGCGGTGGTTGATGTCACCCTAAAGCATTCTATAGTCTCAGACGTGGTGAGCCTGCAGGCTCACCACTTAGCTACAATTTCGTCGAGAAACACCGGGGACTAAAGGTAAAATCGGAAATTAAATAAAGTGCGGGCATAAAATTACAACGAATGTTTCCAGCTGTTGATCTGCACCGACTTTGTTCGTCTAAGTCGAGGAAAATTTAAGCTACCGCTCGTTTTTAGATTTATAAACTAATCATTGACTGCCAGAGGCCGATGCAATTTCCACGGGAACTGGATGGTCTTCACCTGTGGTGTTCAAGGTAACGATAACAGATGCTGCGAGATCTCTTATTTTATACGAATTGTGTAAAAGCAGAGGTTCAACCAGAGGCACATCGTTCTGGTTTCCTGATAAGCTCAAGGATACCAAAGCCGAAAAACTTGTATTTTCATCGCTGGAGTATAAATAAGGTTTAATGTAGGAAACGCTTTTATGTGTTTCCATTGAGCCCAATTCATACAGCATGTTACTCTTTTCGTGTGGGCTTGCTTCTAATAACCGGTTCTGCATGTAACTTAAGTGCTTGTCCAGCAAACTGTCATCATTTCTATGGCTAAGAATTCTCGCCATTCTTCCTTTTATATTTGTGCTGGCCGTCGTTTCATAGAGGTAGTTTAGGTCTTCATTGGTAAGTATCTCTTCGTGATGGGCAATTCGCATTGCGCCGACCACAATCATTCCCTCAATATCAGGTTCGCCCGCTAAACGATCAACACCTTCATAGATGGCGCGAAGTGTAAGCTCCGGGTCCAACCTGGAAAGCTCGTTAATTCCATTAATTCGCGATTTTACATCTGATGAATTAATTTTTTTCAGTGCTTCACTGATTTCGTCTACACTGTGCTCTTCATTGATGTATTCTGCTACGTCAGAATTGGTTGATGCTTCTTTCGAACGGGTAACCTTTTCATTATTTTCTGATCTTGGAGCGGTTGGTTTAATATCAGTGTATTCGATGCTACTTTCATTTTCTTTCACGTTTTTTTGAAAAAAAAGAACAGTTATAGCCAAGGAAATAACAACGAAAGAAATACCAGTATAAATATTTTTTCTGTAGTGTTTCATGGTAATGGTTCTCGGGAGCGTCCGTTTAAATTGTATAAATAATATTGTTGCCAGTGTTAAAAACTGGCAACAATAAACAAACCTGCAGAGTATTTATAAATCTGGTTTAAAGTTCAGGTGGAACATTGGGGTAATGGCAATCCACTACCATGTCATCAACTTCAATAGAAGCTCGATAATTATAGGTCTCGTTTTTTGCCAAGGCTCGATAAAATAGGGTGTTGACCTCCTCGTCAATTTCAACAGTAGCAAGAAAATCGGCCCTGACCCACTCCTCCGTTCCCGATATCACATCATCGCCGACTATGAAGGGGTAGATTGAAGTCAAGTTTTGCCTGTAAGTCCACGTTTCTGCGTCAAGTAGCTGCGTATATAAGGTTCGATTAGTCTGAGTATCGTGGTCCCAGCTCCACGTTATAAATTTAGGTGAGTCCCGGTAATAGATATATCCTCTACACCAATCGGTCCTGGTGTTTCCAGATTCTTCCCCTTCGATATCAAAATACATGCCAGCAGATGCAAGATTTATCTCGTTACTCCATCTTTTAGAAGCGCCTCCAAGCGCCATGGTCCAGTGTCCGCTAAACGCATAGCCGAGGTTAAAATATTGGCCTGCTATCGCTGCTCCTGTGTGCTGTTCCCAAACGTGATAATGTTCATCACCGGGCTCCCATGTCTGGCTGAAAAATCTTGTTCTTTCTCCGTAAGAGAAGCTCGTAAAAATAGCCAAGCCAATAAACAAACTTATTTGAATTCGATTTAATGCGTTCTTCATGGATCCTCCAATATGTTGGTTAATTGTATAAAAAAATGAATGAATATTATTTTTGCCAGACCTTGAAGACCGGCAACAATAAGCAAACATGCAGAGTGTTTACAAATAAGGTTTACGAGTCGGGCGGGAGACCGGGGTAATGGTAATCCAGTTGTATATCATCTATTTCAAGTGCAACCCGACAATCAAAGCTCATGGTTTTTTTCTAATGCATGATAAAATTGAGTGTTAATTTCCTGATCAATATCAATGGTAGCAACGAAATCTGCTCTAGTGTTGCCGGAATCTTCTCCATCAATATCGAAGCACATGCCGGAAGACGCAAGATTTGTATCGCCTGTTCGTTGAACAGGGACTGCCGTCAGTATCATGGCCCAGTATCCGCTATATGCAAGATTCAATTCGGCCCAATGCAATCCTCGTGCAACAGATCTCTTTTGTTTCCACGTGTGGTAGCTGAGAATGTTTGGTTCCCATTTTTGTATAAAATACCGTGTTCGTTCTCCATAAGTGAAACTTGCAATATAAAATAAACTAAAAAAATATTATATTTGAATTGTTTTTAATTGTGCTTAATGGGGGGCTCCAAAATAGTAGTCCGCTATGAGTTGCGAATCTTGTCGAGATAAATACAGGCTAAAAGGTTGTGCATGGTTTTATAGCTGGTGGATTTTGATAGCTCAAAAACTGTTAGACCAAGGTTTTAATCTCAATATTTAATCTAAAACTTCATCGATACGCATAAGAACTAATTTAGCAATACAGCTCTTAAAAGCGCCGCTATAATATTTATGCGAGTGTAAAAAAAGGGTGAATATTTTTAATTGAAACCAAATCGTTTGATATTATTTTGCTTTCGACGTCGTTTTAAACCTTTTAGTTAGCATGATTAATATTTTGTTTTATTACATGCCAAGCAAACAGTTAAAGTGTTAACTGGTTATCAATAAAATAGATCATATATAGCATTAAAAATTAAAAACGGTTCATATATGTGGGTTCAAAAGTTCCGCATCTTTGTATTATAGGGCTTTGAAGAATAGGGACTTGTCCAGTTTTTTGTTTGTGTAAAAAATGCCTGTTGTCAGCCAGGGTTATTCTTAAGATTCATATTATTGGCGCCCCAATGTCCTTAAGGGGCTCCAAGCGAATGAATGTGTATCATTGGTTAGTGAATAATGGGTTAGTGAATAATGGGTTGGCGAATAATGGGTTGGCGAATAATCGATGGGTGAATAGTTGGCGGTTGGACGTTGATTTTATCCGGGGTCAATTTTATCAGTGATAAACTAAGGTTTGAGTGCGCCAACTCTTTACCTCGATGTTGATTATTTAAAGGAGTTAGATAGGCCAATTCTATTTACGGGCTCATATTCAGAAGTTCGAGGTGTGAGGTGAAAAGACTTTGGGGTGTTTGTAATCGAATGCCCAATCACCGAATAGAATTTTTAAAGTAATAACCAGGAAGAGAATTTTTCCAATTCAAAATGTACTCAGCGAGCATTGCGCGGGAATTGGGCAGGCAAAAAGGTAACCTTGACCATACTCACAATCCATTTGTAGAGGGGTTTGGTAATGCTCTTCGGTTTCAATCCCTTCCGCGACGATTTTTCTATCGAAGGTTTCTGGCCAATACAATTATACCTTGCACGATACGCATATCACACTTATCCACGAGCATGTCGTGAATAAAGGATTGATCGATTCTGAGTACATCAATAGGCGAGCGGCTCAGGTAGGTTAAGGACGAATGAACTGTTCCGAAATCATCGAGGGCAAATCCCATACCCATTTTTTGCAGGACTCTATCACTTCGCGGACAATATGAATATCGCTTAGGGCCACGGTCTCTAAAAATTCGATTTGGCGTTTTCCACGTTTTAATTCAGGAAATGATTCCAGTTTTCTTGTTAATAGCGAGACGAAGTTTGAGGACTCGAAATGGTGTCCGGGTATGTCAATACTCACTTCAATATCCAGCCCAGCCTGATTCCATTTTGTAGATTATTCCAGCGCGCTGCCAATAACCCATTCACCCATCTCAATATCCAATAAGGTATTTTCTATTTTGGGTGAAAATTCTGCGAGAGTAAGTAATCTGTATTTGGGGTGTTGCCAGCGAATACGAGCTTCGACCCCCATCATTTTTTGCGTTTTAAATTAATTTTTGGCTGATAGTAAAGCCTGAACTCGTTTTGCCTTAAACCCTGTGCTGGGCTCAACACTTAACCCGCAAAAGTCCTCACAAGTTGCTATGAGCCTCTTACGGCTGACAAACATGAGTTTGAACTCGAGCCCCTATTGCTCCACCAAATTGAATTCGTAAGATATACCCACCCCACAAAAAGCCCCGAACCAGGGGCTTCTTATTAATCCATGATTAACCCAGTGAAGTAAAACTTCGGTTACCTGCGAGATCACGTCGTCCGAATCGACTTTAACTCATGCACTGGGTGTGCTTGCATACCTACTGCTGACAGCACACCCATCTAAATGCTCGTGAACAGGGGGAGTGAAGAAAATATTATCTTTAGAATATTTTACAACTTTTTTTCCATTCACCTTTTTTCTTGTCGCATTTGTCGTCATTTTTTCCACCGTGAAAATAATCTTTTCCACCCTGGCCCCGCAGCTGGTCTTTACCATCGTGCCCATAAAGCTTATCGTCTCCATCTCCCCCGTAGAGCTTGTCATTCCCACTATCACCGCTCAAGATGTCTCTTCCATTCCCACCGTAGACCTTGTCGTCGCCGCTTCCACCTCGAATATAATCGTCCCCATCGTTACCCTCGAGGTAATCTTTCCCTCCCTCTCCATAAATTTCGTCATTACCTTTTCCGCCATCAATCGAGTCATCGGCTTTACCACCTACAATAAAGTCATTGCCGTTACCACCCGATATCATAAGGGATTCAGGATGCCCGTCGGCATCAAGGAAATCGTTTCCGTCGCCAAGGTAAATCACGTTCTCCCCTGTTCCGGACATTTTGACTTCATCATTTCCATCACCAGCATAAATAATTTTATCTCCGAACACGTCATCTCGATTGAGATTGTTGCGACTATAAAAAACAATAAAGTCGCCCCCATCATCGCCATCAATAAAATCATCCCCATTCCCGGTATAGATTATATCTGCTCCGTCTCCACCTGAGATGTAGTCATCACCTTCGCCGCCACTGATCTCGTCAATGTCGCCCTGACCATAAAGTTTATTTTTATCGTCAGTGTAATCTCTTGTAAATAGTTCATCGACACCACTGCCACCATAGACAAGATTATTACCCCTGCCGTAATCTATTCGATCGTTTCCAGCACCACCACAGATAATGTCATCGCCGCCATGCGCGACAATGTCGTCATCGCCATCACCGGCAAAAATAAAATCGCGACCAGTCGTTGTTCCTTCAAGATCATCATTACCGTCGGTTCCAATGACAAGATGAAAACCATGTGCAATGAGCATGGGGTATGGCGGTGGCGAATCGCAAATATCAGCGATCACATAGGGAGAGAAAAGTACACAGAAAAAGAGCTTAGCTGGTATAAATCTTATTTTTCTATACATATTTTTTACCATTATTGATTGAGGTTTAAGTGCATTCTATGAAATAAGCGACTATTCTTAACCGGCAGTGCTCAGAGTGTAAGTAATGTGTGTGGCAAATACCCAACTACCGTGTCTTGGCAACTGCAATTATTAAAATGAGCAACACTTTACTCAATTTTTTTACGGCTAAAGCGATAATCTTCCTTCAATTATCAGAATACAGACTCAAATCACATATGCGAAAGACCAATAAAACAATTGAAAGATTTTTCGTTCGCATTACATAGCTAGCATTAGACAGGAAGTAAGGCACGCAACAAAAGCGCGGAACGAGAAGCTCGTGGTTACACCATTTCAATAAACCTCTTGATTTGAGCGCTTTCAGCGGAACTACGCAAATAAAAAAAGCGGAGTGAATCCGCTTTTTTCTAACATCAATGGCTTATAAATAAATCAGTGATTTACCACCATAATATCCTGATCCAGCGCAGCGATCACACGCTCTGCGGTGTTCCCTCTACGCGAATTGACCATACCGTTTTGACCTAGCGTACCCATAATTACCAAGTCGGCATTGATCTCTTTGGCCACCTGCGAGACCACTTCGTCAGTGTAGCCTTGCACCACATGGGTTTTATCCGCAGCAAGTTCACTTTCGCGCGCGAGTTTGCCGCGGTCGGGGTAATTCATGGAATCGAGGTAGGCATTGACCACGTGCAAGTCCGCGTTATAGATACCGGCAACTTCCTTGCCCCATTGAATGATACTCGCGTTAAGTGCGCGCTGTTCATCTGCCATCGCCTGTACATTTACCGCGACCAGAATTACTTTGCGATCAGCTGTTGCTCCCGGCTGTATCAAAACTACCGGACATTCGGCAGTTTTCAGCAAGTCCCATTTGGATTCACTGAACGAGAAACGTGAACTCGGCACACGCGCATGCACAGGCAGATAAATGCGATTTGCTGAAAAGCGTTTTGACGCTTTGAGAATGGATTTTTGCCACTCATGTGTCCAGGACAGCTCAATCGAGTATTCAAACCCCAGGGTTTCGATTGGCGCCTTGATTTCGGTTTCAAACCAACCCTGGTCTCGACAGAGGTTGTCATTGACACTGCGTGTGTCCACCGCCTCACTATCGACAGCGACAAAAATCTTTAGTACCGGCGGTGTCGTATGCTGCACTGCCGTTTTTAGTACCCGCTCCAAAGCCGCGTGCCTTGTATCATTCGGATCAACTACAACAAATATATGTTCAGGTGTAGACATGGATAAGTTCCTTACTTGCCTTTAAAGCATGAATTAGATCGCGCGTGATAATCTCAAAAACGAGCATCCCCAGCGATCCCTTGTGCGAGTATTGTACTACGCATAATATTAAGAACGTAAAACCACCTCTCACCTAACGAACCCAATTTGGGTAAAAGCGCTGGCTTCCTATGCCTCCGGGAACAATGGTAAGGGAGACATGCAAGGCATAGAGTCCGCACGCTTTGTTGAACGCGCAATGTTGACCGTTCTTCAATTTAATACTGCGAAAGTTAAAAATATTTTCGATCGCTCCATTGATCATCTAAAAATCACCCCCATGTAACGCGGGTAGATTTCTGCACTCTTGAGAATCAAGACCTCCTTAATACCATGAGCCGAACTGTTGAAATTCAAAAATTCTCTCTGACCTTGTGTCTGGCTCTTACCTTTCTCTGTATTTTCTCGGTTGCCGATTCCGCTTTAAGCCAAGTACACACTCTTGATAGCGGCAGCAAAAACACCTTTTCCGTTTCTTCCCATATTGCCACTTACACACCGTGCATCAAACCGATTATAGAGGGCAATCCTTCCACTCCGGATAACCCATCCACGCTTTTTGTGCCACCGTCTGCAGACTGGCCATCCCTTGGCTTTACGGGCCACTCAGACATCGCCCATCAGGTCGCATTCGCTGAAAAGCCCAAATACTCTCTCCCTTGCCAACGCGCGCCGCCCCGAATCCAGGGTCATTTCTCGTCACTGTAGGTGCTTCGACCAACCGTCGATTTTCACTCATTATTAATAGAGTAATATTATGACTTCTCTACGTTCTCGTGCCATCGTGTATGGCCTGGTAACGGTGCTCGGTTTGCTGTGCGCCTTGCCAAATATACTGCCTGTGCGGATTGCCAATTATCTGCCCGCTGCCTATGTTGAAAATACAGTATCACTGGGGCTCGACCTTCAAGGGGGGTCTCACCTGTTACTTGCTGCAAATTTTGAAAAGCTGGTAGCAGCGAGAAATGATGCTCTCGCAAACAATCTGAAATCACGCCTTATTGATGCCGGTGTTCACTATGCCGCCATTAGTGCCAACGATAAGGTCATCACCATTCAATTAACGGATGCCAGGGACTCCGCCGCCGTAATCGCGATGACAAAAACGCTTCAGACCTTGCAAGGCGAGCAATTAGTGAGCGTAGTGAATAAGCACAGCCAGGAGCTCAGTATCACGCTCACTGAAAAAGCGCTGGAAGAACTGCAAAAAGATGCAATCGAACGAAGCCTGGAAATATTACGACAACGACTGGATGAAAGCGGTTTAGTTGAACCCAGTATTACCCGACAAGGTCGCGATTATATTCTGGTGCAAATGCCCGGCGTTGAGGACCCGTCGGACATCCGTAGGCTGTTAGGCACAACTGCAAAAATGCAGTTTCACTGGGTCGCCGAAATACCGGGAACTGCGGGTAATCTCGAGTTGACCGACACCACTGGACATCGCCGCTTCTCCATAGAGCCTCGTATCGTGCTGGAAGGAGAACATATTCACGATGCGCAATTGGGTTTTGATCAAAACACCCAGGAACCCGTTGTGAATTTTCGTCTGGACAGTGAGGGCGGACGTCTTTTCGCCGAGATGACCCGGCGTAATGTTGGTCGCGCCCTCGCAATTGTTCTGGACGATAAGGTGTTAACCGCCCCTGTTATTCGGGATGTCATTGCAGGGGGCAGCGGCGAAATCAGCGGCTCTTTCACCGTCAAGGAGGCCAATGAACTGGCACTCATGTTGCGCGCTGGCGCCCTACCCGTGCCTCTGGATGTGGTTGAAGAACGCTCTGTCGGCCCTGATTTGGGCAGTGATGCGATCGCAATGGGACTGAGCGCCGGACTAGTGGGTGCCGGCATCGTGTTTATGTTTATGTTTGTGATTTATGGCCGTTGGGGCCTGGTGTCCACTGTCGGTCTGGGCATTAATTTCGGCTTGCTGATTGGTATTCTGAGTGTGTTGGGAGCCACACTGACCCTCCCTGGTATTGCCGGTATCATTCTAACGATCGGCATGGCGGTGGATGCCAACATTCTTATTAATGAGCGCATACGCGAGGAAACCCTCAACGGTGTGTCTGCCAGAAAAGCACTCAAGACCGGCTTTGAGAAGGCTTTTGCCACCATACTCGACTCCGGAGTCACAACCCTAATCGCAGTTAGCCTGTTATTTCTTGTGGGCAATGGCCCTGTGCGCGGGTTCGCGGTCACTATTGGTCTCGGGTTGCTAACCTCTCTTTTTACGACAATGGGAATCACCCGATTACTGATGGAGTGGAGTCTTGCTGGACGCAAGCCACATGCACTGACCATGTCGGGCATGTTTGGCCAAGGCCTGCACACCAACAAGAAATTTAATTTTCTGAAAGGGCGCGTTGTCGGCCTTGTGTTATCCGCAATTTTGTCGTTAAGCGCTGTTGTTCTCTATATCAAGCCTGGGCTGAATTACGGTGTCGATTTTACCGGAGGAACTGCAATTGAAGTGTTGTCGCCGAATACCGATCTTGCACACCTGCGAATGCAATTAAGTGCAAATGCGCTTGCCGATGCATCAATCCAGGAGTTTGAGCAGTCCGGCCGATACCTCGTGCGTCTGGCAGCAGATCAAAACAACCGCTCGCTCGCCAACGAACAAATCAGCGCACTTAAATCAAGCGTAATCGCGATCGATGACCAAGCCAGTTTCCCGAGAGTTGACATGGTGGGCCCCAAAGTCAGCGTCGATTTTGCTGATGCCACACTGCTGGCAATCCTGTTAGCAAGCATAGGCATGTTGTTTTACTTGTGGTATCGCTTTGAGTCTCACTTTGCTCTGGCTGCTACGATAACAATTGCCCTTGATTTAACAAAAACACTCGGTTTTTTTGCGCTCACCGGTGTGGAATTTAATCTGACTGCCGTGGCCGCCTTACTGGCATTAATCGGGTATTCGGTGAATGACAAAGTCGTGGTATTTGATCGCATTCGTGAGAACCTGCGACTCATGCCAGACAAACCCATCATCGATCTTTTAAACCAAAGTATTTCGTCCACCTTGACACGTACAGTATTCACTTCGACCACCACGTTTTTCGCCTTACTACCAATGGGTATCGCCGGTGGCGCCGCCGTGGCCAGTTTTGCCCTGCCGATGCTGTTCGGAATTGTCGTGGGTACAAGCTCGTCTATATTTATCGCCTCACCCATTCTTTATTATTTGAGTGAACGACGACGCAAGAAAGGCCAACAACAATTGCGGCCGAGCCGTGAGGAGCTACAAGCACAATTGGATTTACTTCCCTGATTGTTTGGCGTTGGCAATGTCAACGCCTTTTTCTTTATCACGGCATCGCTTTTCACTTTTTACTGTCGCACAGAAAGGTATTGTGTGACAAAGTTTATGCACCACGTCTCAAATCACAATTACCACGCTAATTACCACGGTTAGTACCACGTTCCTCCACACGATTAAATTTTATTTTTCTCACAACGTAGTCAAATTCATACGAATTTTGGTCCTTGTCGCTTAATTCTTTAAGGCCGGAACGTTGGCGAGACAGTTCACCTGTTTCGCATTCGTCTCTCTACGTTTTTCTGAGGCATGGCAGTTGTTGGAAAACAGAGTCAGGAATTCCTTCACTGTGCCTTTCACTTTATTTAAGGAGAAAAATATGGAAAAGAAATATCGCAACCGTTTGCCCTTTGCGCTGACAACAATATTACTGAGTGCTGCGACGACAGCTTACGCCACCCAGGATCAGGATGGCGATGGTCTCAGCGACGAATTTGAACTCGCTCACGGGCTTGACCCCAATTCTTTTGATTCCGATGTCGATGGTTTGTCTGATTACAGTCAATATAAACACTTGTTATTCGACGATCCCATCATGCTTAACAGTGTGAGCACACAGGTACCGGATGCTCCGGATGTCGATGGCGACGGCTTGCACAATTTTCTCGAAACCTACGGCTTTTATATTGTTGATGGCGAACCTGCATCCGTTCCTCGACATATTCCTGCAGACAATTGGAATGCGGATAAACAAGACCCCACGGAATTTGAGGGTGTGCGTGTATTTGAACTCGCTCTCAACAGGCTTGAGCAGGACGGGCGAGCCCGCCTCGATCCAAACGAGCCCGATACCTACCTGGTGAATCTGGAAGGTGCAAAAAATGCCATTGTTGATGCCTTTGCCAATGCCGGTCTGAGCCCGACCAGCACCGCAATTGAGGGGAGCACCAGAGAACACGGTTCAGCGGCCAATATTATTCAATCACTACTCGAATATCCGCGAATTAATCCGGTTGATGCCCAGGGGGAACCACTTCCGGTTTTTGTCACCGACCCAGACAGAGCGAGCTCAGATCTCGACCCGTTTACCGATTACGATGAGGCCATGGGTATTTTCAATGGCGGTCGTCCCGAAGCCCCCGCTGACCATCCACTGTTTGCCGCAGCCCCTGAGATCCAGGTTGATCTCGAGTCTTTCGAAGTCATTTTTGTTGAGCAGAACCGCAATACTCTCGGCGAAAGCAATTCTGAACTGAAAGGCAAAACGCTGCGCAAAAGCCGCTCGCATTCTCATGGGCTTAGCATTGGGCTAAAAGTGGAGTGGGGCGTTTCTCCCGACCTTTTAAAGAAAAGTGTTGAAGTTAAACAGGATAACTCAGTGAGTTTTGGCAGTGCCACCACACTTGAACAACGCAACACCTTTTCCACCTACATTCAAAACAGCACGAACACCCAATCCGATTGTTTTGCAAAACTGGATATGAACCTGCTGATTAAAAACGCAGGTTATGCCACCGCGAGCAATATTACACTTGCATTCAACGTGTATTTGGGCAACAGCGACTTGCCATGGGAAACCCTCGTGGTGGATAGCAGTAACATAAGTAATTTAACGCTGACTCCGGGGGAATCGCGAGATTACGCCGTAGCTCACAGCGATCAGACCTGCTTAACGATAGATGAAACCAATTACCTGGCGCAGGGTGGAACAATCTCCATCGAAACGGTGGTGGCTGATGCAACGGTAGATTTTTATGACGACAGCAAAAAGCTTGTGGTTTCGGGCGGAAGCTGGCAAACCTACAACAACCTCATCAAAAAAAATCTCGCTAAATTACATCTGGATGTCAATGCCGAGGGTGGCAAACAAATTAATCACACTCTCTATTACTACACACCAGGTGAAACAAGCTCCAACTTGCGCTTAACCGTTGAGGAGGCCCTGGCCACAGCCTTTACACCCACGGCATGCGATGCCTCATTGAATGAGAACACGCGCTGTTTTCTGACGCATGAGGGAGACCTTATGAATCTGGGGCCCAACACCTACCTTGATGTTGTCTTTTTCAATAACCAGGGTATATCCATCGACGACAAGGAAATGCGAGCAAAGTATTCTCAATTGCCTCCGGTTGATAACAACGACCCCTTCGCAAAAATTCTTCCCGTTCGCAGCGCAATTTCGATCATCAACAATGACTATGAAGTGCCACAGTTCACACACATTGAATTAATTAATTTATTGCAAAGCGAAGTGGGTGGTTCGAACGGAATTGAAGTTCGCGCAACGGTTAATGATTTCTTCGGTGTGGCAGACGTCTTTTTCTGCTTTAACGAAGGGCATTGCCAGAGCATGCAAAATATTTATGGTGAAAGTGATATTGCTCCGCATAGCGGGCTGTTTAGCATTTCGCTTCCGGAATATTCGTTAACTGGAAACGAATTTGTAAAAGCCATCAATAACATTGGCAACGAAAGCCCAAACCAAACGCCAGAAGCACTCTTTATGTCTATGCATGGAAGCCTCGCCAACATCGTTGATGACTATTTTGCGCATTTTGAGATATTGCAAGCACGAGTAGATGCTCTGTCAGCGTTGCAAACAAACAACGCCTCTCATTATGAGTCGCTGATCAATTCGGGTTATCTAACCGAGACCGGGCTCGCACAAGCGCATTTAAATGCGCTCAAAGGCGCACTCGAAGCATCGCGTAGTGCTTGCAACGTTTCGCTCGGTGAAGATATCCATTCCATAATCGAAAATTTTCAATCCCAACGCGATGCGTGCTTAAGCCAAATAAATGCGGTATCAAGCGCGGTCGAATCGAGAGAGGTTAAGATCTTCGATATCAATGCGCTTCCTGCCAATTATTTAAACGATCGGTATATTGGGCGCACCAAAGCCGGGCGAGACCGCGGCACAGGCAATTTCGGCGCAAATAACTCACGTGATTGCCGTTTGGGTGACAACCAATATGCGGTCGGCATTGGCATGGGGAAAAAGAATGATAAAAGCACGGGTGTTTATATCCAGCTACATTACCTTGAGTACGACCCTGTTAGCCGCAGCCTGAGCGCCCTTTCTCAAAAGGATTGCGGCTCGGATTTTTACGAAAGAGAAACCATTCTGGATTTTAACCAGGATGAACTCGAAGCAGAGCTCATATTGGATGTGGGTGCGGAGTTAAAAGACAATATTACCGCTATCAATGGCAAAGGGGCTCGCTGGATCAATCGATTGTGTGTTTCCTACAGAAAATTCAATTTTTCCAAGGGTGAATGGATTGGTGAAAGAAAATTCAGATGTGACAATTCAGGAACCAGTCAATCGATTTCAGGAGAGGCGCGAACAGGTTTAGACCTCAAAAATAATGACAGTTACGTGCTCAAAGGTTTGACGGTTTACCACAGTGAATCCAAAACCGTCTCCAATATCAAAGAAATGTTTGGCGAGCATGCGGAATTACGCGCGAACCCGAATGATCGTCCGCTTGAAAGCTTGAGTGAATTCGGGCAATACCATATTGTGAATGACGCGACCGGCGAGTTTCTCACAGTGATGACAAGCTCAGCGGAAAGCGCCGCGCTCGGCATGGATACTCTGCGTTTCGATGACAGCCAAATCTGGACTGTCGAACGGCTGAATGACCGTGAAGTGATGTTAGTCCCACAAGCCTTTCCTGAAGGGGCATTCACTAAAAACCCGACGCTTTCACCGTCCGTTGCTGCGCTGGGAAATGAGGCCGCCCCCCAGTTTGATTTCAATAAACGCTTGATTATGCGAAAACAAAATGCAACGGCGAATTCACCTTACCTGATTCAGTCCGTGGTCGACCACAGCTACCTGGCTTACTCGGATGACCAATTAAACTGGAAAAATGTGACGTCGTTTACAACGCAGCCTGGTCGCGAACAGCAATGGATTTTGCTTCCTGTGACAAACACACCTGAAGTGCAAAGCAAGGAATCTGTAACGTTCACAGTCAATCAAAGTACACCCTCACCTTATTTATTCAATGCATGCCAGATTTTTGAATTAGGAGGCGAGTATCATATTGAAAAAGTGAAAGTGATAACGTCACAAAGCTCAATCAATAAATCCCATCGCCTGGTGTTCTTGAATGAAACGGATCACTTCTCAAAGTTTCTTTATCCGCCCAACACCTCAGCCAATTTTACCGGCAACCTCGGTGCCCTGAGTAACCGTTCAGAACGAATCGAAATTTGTAATGGTTTTGTTCTGACGCCGCCGGGTTCGACAAACTGGCCTGGCAGCCTGAATGATAGCTCGTGGCTTGAATATAATCGTGTTAACAGTATTGAAGTGACCGCCGTCCCTGCGGACTAAATTAAATCACGGCAGCTTATATATAGCTGCCGTATTTCACTCACACAAAAATTGTTTTAACAGGCATTTTTATAAATTCTTTTAGGCCTTATTTCTTGATAAATGTATCGAGAATATCCAACACTTGCCCTGACAATTGAATCAGATTGTCCGCTTCACTCTTCAAGTGCTTGTCTTTATCAGGCTCCTTCCTGTTTGCCAATTCATACAGTGCGATACCCGTTTTATGCACTTGAGGGTGGATATGTTTATAGAGATCATCAAATAATTTTTCATTTTTGTAAGCCTGACCTGCTGGGCTTTCCAGAAAACGACCCAGACGACATTGAGTATGATCCTTTAATTCTTGCGGCGATATACTGTTCTCTCCATATAGTGCATAGCGAACGACTTTATCTACCCACACTACGTGATCATTTTTTGCGAGAGTGAGTGTCATATTCGGGTTTTCAAATTCTAGATTGGCCAATATGGCAGCTTGATTTTCACGTAAGGATTTCAATATCTGGCTTGTCTCAGAAAAGACTTCGGAAAGCGCTAAGGCACTGTCTGCAGACTCGGCAACACGTTGCGCCATATCGTGCGTCACTGATTTCTGTTGCGATGCGGCAGAGGCGATTTGCGTTGCGGCCTCTACATTTTCACCTGCAGAGATATGGGCCTCATCAAGAGCTGTTTCTACATCCTGGCGATTCTGAATCGACTCCTGGAGCACACCAACTGCAACCTGGACCGTTGAATCAATTTTAGACGCGCCGTCAACCACCTCGGATACAATCCCTTGAATCTCCGACGCAGCTTCGGCACTTCGCGAAGCCAACCCTCGCACTTCGTCAGCCACCACCGCGAAACCCCGGCCGTGTTCACCCGCTCGAGCAGCCTCAATCGCTGCATTGAGCGCGAGTAAATTTGTTTGATCTGCAATCGCATTTACCGTATCTGTTAAGCTGAGGATAACTTGTGTTTTTTCAACAAACCCACGCACGTATTCACCAACATGCGATATAGTCGATTCCACCGAACCCAAATGATCCAACAATGCAGCTAATTGTTTTTTACCTTCAACAGTATTACCTTGAGAATAACCCGCTTTTGTTAATACATGCTGCCCCAATCGTTCAATTTCACTCGCTGTAGCTGACATTTCCTCGGTAGCTGTAGCTAACATTTGGGTTTCATCCACAAGGCTTCCAAGTTGCTGATTAAAGGAAAGTGCAATTCGCCCAAAGCGAGAAATTTGAGTTGAGGAACGCGCTGAGTGATCTGCGGCATGCAAGCGCTCACTGTTCTGATCTTGTAAGGCGAGGAATACCGAGCGCGCCCAATCCGGCACTTCTGCTTCCGAAATATTATTTGTAAGAATACGCGCTAAGACCTTTTCCACTTGCGCTGAAGTTAAAAACATTTGCCCTCCCACACGAATCCAGAAAGCTGAATCAGCATTTTGCTTTTTATCAGACTTACCTTTAAGTACTAACTATAGTCCAATCCAGATAAAGCAAACTTGTTAAGAATCATCAATATATAAGTGGTCCAACACATGATTCAGCCCGGTTAGACAAGCAAATGGATTATGCAGGCGGTTCGGCGCCAAACTTTTGACATTTTCACACTGCGTTAACGCATACTTTAAAAATCATTATGCGTATAATGCATTTCACGTTCAGAGGCGCTATGCAGGTGGGACAAGCTTCAAGGAAGGATCAAAAAAAATAATACAATACAGTGAAAATTAAACCAGGGAATGGCGGCCCTCTTCTGATACCCAAAGAGGGCCGCCAAATACTGTGTCAAGAAGATCAATCAGAACAATTCTGCGTACATCTCGTTTGCAGTTTGTTGAATAATCGCCTCACTATCGGTTGCTGCACTTTGCAGGGTACTTTGCACAAGGGCATCATCCCCACGCAGTGTCACCAACGCTTCCAATGCCCACAAACGAACATGGGTATCGCTATCGGTTAATGCGAGATTTGAAATGGACTGACCGCGATTAATACTTCCCTGGGAAGGTTGAACATTGGCCGGCTGTAGAATGACATATTGAAAACAATCAATCGCCGCGCGGCGTGTCTCCACCTCTGACTCACTCAATAATTTATGACCCGCTGTTATGATCTTTTGGTGATATTGCGTTAAGCGTTGACTACTCGAACCCGCGCATTCTCGAGAAACCTCGACCATTCTCATCAGCGCATTTCTACGATCTTGTTGAGAGTTCTGTTTTTTATTCGCTATTTTATACAGCTCGTTCGCCGGGCTGTTTGAGCAGAGGTCAGCAATATCACTATCCGTTGCATCATCGATTGCGTCGGCAAATACCAAATTGGCCAATGCAAACAGTAAACATGCTGTAAAAATTTTAATAATGTTGGTATTCATACTATATCGACTCCAGTGAGCATTAAATTTCTTCAGTTTTTTGGCCAATTGCATTCACGTCCAGATAATTGCCTGTTAATCCTGTTTCTGAACTGTCCAGATACAATTCAAACGCGCCAGCCGTGCTAATACCAATGCTTGTTGGATAGAAAATCACAACGTCCTCATCCTTGACCAACCCAACGCCCGGCACTTCTGTATCACAGATAAAACTCAAGAGCAGGCTACCGTCATCCAGCAATTTGAATGCATCTACGTCGGCATGGCCTAAACCAACATCTGATCCATCAAAATACTTTGCATAAGAACCGTCGACCTCATTGAAAACAACAATGTCTTCATCTGCGTACCAAACACCATTCACGTTTTGCGATGAGGTGAAGCTGAAATAGAGCTCTACGTTTCCGCACAAGCCATCACCATCGATATCATTTTGTGGATCAAGCGGGCATGGGTCCTGCTCATTGAATAGACCGTCGCCATCATCGTCAGTACCCGTCGGCAGGGAATCCTGAAACTGGAACGCGTTAATGTCTGAACATTGGCCGGTTAGCCCATTTGCACTGCCATCAAAAAACATCTCAAAACTACCGGCTGTGTCGTCACCCAAAGCACTAGGCACAAAACGTATAATGTCTGCGTCGTCAATTACGCCCAAACCGGAGACATTAAAATTCTTGGTAATGCTCAAAAGTAAATCGTCACCCAGTGTTTCTGAAAATGCATCGACATTCGCATATTTCAAGCCCACATCGGAGCCGTCAAAAACAACGGAAAGACTATTTGTTTCTTCGTCAAGTGCCAGAATATCTTCGTTTGCAAATTGATTCGCACCCTGGAAAGCCGTACAGGCCACGCTCAAGAAAGTTGTTGTTACCAGTTCGGGACCGCCCATGGTTTGACATTGAAAGCTGCCCGCCTTGAGAAACAACCAGGTATCGAAGGCTTCATCCAATACATCACCAACAGCAAATTTCATATGATTATTGCCAGGCAAAAGATCGCCCGTCGCAGTCAAGACTGTAGTGAGTCCGTCAGCTTCAATATTGATACTGCCGCCGCCATCCTGGATATCATTATTAATAAACAAACCACAATTGGGCTCGCTGGAATTAGGGTCATAGGGGTTGCCACAATTTATATTGGAGATAGACACCGGCAAACCGCCGCTTCCTGGAATCGTTGCAATGTTGTCGCCATTTAGAGAAAAGCCAAACACATCATTCGCTCCCTCACCCACAAATTCATTAAACTCTTCCGAAGCCATGACGTATTCAAGACTTACAGTATCCGCCATGGGGCATTGAAAATCGAATTCAAGTACGCATGCATCAAAGGTAATCTCAAAAGGAATCAAACTATCCAAAAAAGGATCGCCCGCCGTAAAAAATTCCCCGGTTGTCTCATCTGAGCTGTTTGGACCAACGGCATCAATCACCTCACCCGTTCCAAGCACAACGCCATTGTCAAAACCAAGCACACCCGAACCGAGTCCGTTTCCGCCCAGGAACAAGCCAATACAACGCGAGTCGCCAGTAATACTTGCATTGCTGACTACCGCACTATTTCCAGGCCCAAGAATCTCGTCAACAATTTCAGAAACGACCACGCCTCCTGTATTCATATCGCTTACACTGAGTTGCGCATGCGCAAAAAATGGAAAAATAACTGCAATCAAGATTGCGCTTAAACGCGGCGCAGCATTTCGATACCATGCTTTTTCATTTTCATCGTTCATCCTGTCTATCACCTATATTTGGGATTAATATTAAACGAGCCCACTACAGAAAACGCCAAACATAGCTAATTCCTTTTAGCTAAATCAATTAAACAATCAATACATTGATATAAGTCGACGCTCAAACGCCAGGCCCAAACTGCCAAAAAAAGTCTGTCCGAATTAGTCTTATTTAACAATCTGTATGTTTTTAAATGCAAAGCAATTAATGTTTTTTGTCGTTGTAATTATGAATTGTATTTTTTACGCATTGCCTTTAAAAATTAATCGCTATTAAATAATTTTTTTCATAACAAATAATCGGGAACTCAATAAACAAATATCTGCACCTGCCACATATTTATCCAGGATGAAAACGCCAAAAAGAAACTTTCCGTGCCACCGCTAATAGCGAAAAAGGCTAAAAAATCTGCCTTAGGTTTATAGTTATATAAGAACAAAAAAAGCGTCACATTTATTTGCATCAGCGTTTTTTTTCTTTGCCAATGTGCATACCCTCGACTTTAATATAGGTTTGAAGAGCTTTGCTTTTCAGCCCGACGTAACCCTCACTTGTCTCACAGCTCCGGGAAAATCAGAGGGATTGCTGTTCGGCTTCCGAACCCTGAAGTTTTTAAAGTGTTGTTTTGTCATGAAGTCAACAAGTAAATTAGCGTGTTTTTTCTCGGTATTCGCTACCGTATTTTCTCTACCAACTCAGGCAGACGACACGGATATTTATTTAAGCGCCAGCGCTTCCGGTAACGCTCCCTATGTGATGTTTACTCTGGATTATCGCCAGGATCTAAGCGGTCCTTTTTGCAGAGATAAAGGCAGTGCCGCCGGGCGCTGTGTAAACATGCTTAACACACCCGAAACTTTTGGTTTTTTACAAGCGCTGGACGTTATGGTAAATGGCGTTCCCAGCGGCCCCTCAGATGGCGACGCTGACGGCGACGGCTTGCGCGATTCCGCAGCCGATATGAGCGACTTTGAAGCCTCTAAAATTCAATCGCTGGTCGCCGTTGTTCGCGCCCTATTCGAGGATTTAAGCGGCGTCCATGTCGGCTTGATGATTTCGAATGAAGATAGCGGCGGAACAATTTTAAGGGGTTACAAGGAGTTTCAGGCCGGCGATGGCAACAATGCCAAACAGGAGCTTATTGATATTTTACTGGCATTGCCTATGCCAACTACGGGCAGCCGTTATCACGAAAGCCAGCCGAAAGAACTGCACTACGAATGGTTTCGTTATATCAATGGTGGCGCAGTCATTTACGGCGATCAAACGGCAAATAATTTCGATGGCACCAATACTCCGCCACCGGACCCAACGGTATTTAGCGGCGGTAACTACGTTTCTCCCTTCACGGCGACCCCCTCTGCATTTGAGTGCACGAACTTTTATGAGATTTACGCAACGTCCGGTAATGAAACCGGTAGCGATTCCGATCTCACTGCAGAAATCACTGCCGATATGAATAGTGCTTCGGCAGCGAAATTCGAAGACATGGTCAGTTACATGTCAAACAACGACATGTTGACCGCCACACCGGGCGACCAGACTTTAAAATCCTGGTACATTCAAATTGGTAGCGCCGCAACATTCACGGATGATTGGGCTGAAGCCGCAGGAACCGATGATCAATATATGGAACTTTCCGGAAATGCCGTCGATTTAGTGAATATCAAAAATGTACTCGAAAGCGTTTTTACCGAAGCCAACAGCACTAGCGCGTCATTCGCCACCACAACAGTTCCCGTCAATATCTTTAATCGCGCCGAAGCAATGGATAATATTTTTATCGCCATGTTCGAACCACAATCCACGGAACGCTGGCCGGGAAATATTAAAAAGTTCAAATTGAGCGATCCGGATCTGGATTTCGATTTCGACTACGTTATCGATCAAAATAACAACCGGGCTTTCGACAGCGACGACGGCCTAATTAAATACAGCGCACTGAGCTTCTGGACTGATGCAGGTGCACTACCCACTGCGGATCCAGATAAAGGTGAAATTGCAGGGCGAGATGGACGCACCGTCTCTCGCGGTGGTGCCGGCCAAAAAATTCCGGGCTTTACCAGTGATGATGTTGGAACATTAAATTCTGAAGGCAAACGCCAGGTTTTTGTTGAACCCGCAAGTGGTACAACGTTCGAAAATTTCGATGCCGATACCACCACGGCAACCGCACTTCAAAGCCTATTGGGTGCAGCGGATGTCGCAAGTGCGCAGGAATTAATTTCCTGGGCCCGAGGCCAGGATGTAGACGACGAAGACGGCGATACCCTCACCAATGATACTCGCCCCTGGCTTATGGGCGACATCATCCATTCCAGCCCACTTCCGATTAGTTACGGCACAACAGGTGGCTACAGCACCACCAACCCCAATATCCGTTTATTTTTCGGTAGCAACAATGGATTTTTTCATATTATTCAAAACACCAGTACTGCCGGAACAGAAACCGGCAGTGAAATTTTTTCTTTTATTCCTCGTGAGCTATTAGGCAATTTACAAGCTCTTCGATCCAATGCGGGAAGCAGTACTTTTCCCAGCAGCAGTAGCGCACACCCCTACGGTATGGATGGCGAACCCGTCGCACTCGTCGTTGATGCTGACAATAATATTGATTTGGACGGCAGCGATGAGGTGTATATTTATACCGGCATGCGCCGTGGCGGTAAGAGTTACTACGCTCTTGATGCCAGCGACCCCGGAAGCAACCCTTCTCTTCTATGGAAAATAAGCAAAACTGTCTCCGGCGATTTTGATGAACTTGGCTATACATTTTCCACGCCTCGTGTTGCCAAAGTGCGTTTTGAAAGTACGCCGCGCGATGTCCTTATTTTCGCTGGCGGTTTCGATCTCAACAAGGACGGAAGCGCTGGGAGTATCGCACGCGGACCTGATGCAGAGGGCAATGCCATTTACATTGTCGATGCACGAACAGGCGCTTTGGTCTGGAAAGCCACAGGTGTCCTGAACTCGAATTCCAACACCATACTTTATGAAAGTGAATTAACGCATAGCATTCCTTCTTCTGTGACCACACTCGACAGCAATGGCAACGGCATCGTCGATAGACTGTATGTGGGCGATACCGGCAGTGTGTTGTGGCGAGTCGATTTACCGGAAGGCACTGCGTCCGATCATCGCTTGAACAATTGGAGCATTACTAAACTGGGTGACTTTTATAACCCCTCCGGAAGCCAGGATCGTCGCTTTTTTCACGCACCAGAAGTTGTGCAAACCAAAGACAGCACAGGGGCGTATGACGGAATTCTTCTCGTCACTGGTGATCGCGCGAACCCGACTGAAACTCGCGATACGAATTTTATTTTTTACGTAAAAGACAGAAACATTACGTCCGGCTCCCCCCCAACCCCCGCTTCGGTCGGTGCCGGGGTGTTTGATATGACAAGTATTGCAGACACAACAGGCTGTGTTGCCGCTGCCTGCTCACTACTCGATTACAGCAACGGCTGGATGATAGAACTCACCGGCAGGGGTGAAAAAGGTTTGTCGGCGCCACTGGTGGCGGGTGGCAAAGCCTTTTTAACAACTTATTTACCCAATCGCGGTGGTAGCGCCTGCGCACCGGCTGAAGGTAGCGGACAACTTTACACGCTTAACCTCGCCGACGGCACTGCTGCATTTGGCCCAAATCGACAGCAGGGCATTGGGGCGGGCATTCCATCAGACGTCAAAGCCATCGGACAGGATACTTTAATCATTCCTGGCTCGGGCATTGTGAATCCGTATGGTGGCGCATCGTCATCGTCCAAACAGAAAGCGATCGAAGCTGGCGGTAAATCCCGTTACGTACTTTACTGGACGTCGCCGGGTTATGACTCACTCTAAAATTTCCGCTTTCAAGGAATATAAACCAAAGAAGGCGGCGATGATTTAAACACGGGGTAGTCACTGGTTTCTTCGCGTTTAAAACTCACAGTCATTCCCATGCAGGCAAACATGTCTGCCGCATACCCGCATTCCTCATCGACATCCGCTTCGACAAAATACATTACTGTCACTTGCATCGATGTCCCCTGAGAATAATGACCGAGATTGGCAGTGACCCATTTCCCTGCAGCAACTTCAGTTGCATGGTTAAAAGCCCAGGGAGCGCCGAGTGTATCGATAACATACTGCGTGCCGTTTTTCGCATTCGCAGGTGCAATGCGCATTGCTTCGCTCCACCAAACAGGATAACCATTCACCAACACTTGTGCTTTGATGCGTCCACGGTAAGGTCCTTTACCACTAAATTCAAAGCGTCCATCGAGGACAGCTTCCGGAATTCGAAATTTTAAAGACACATTGCGTGTGCCATACCCTGGAACAATATAGTTGGTTCGCCAGGAGGCAGTACCGTAAGCGGTACCTTCACCATTCACCGTAACTGTTAACGCTGGCACCGCCTTGTCACTCATGCGCGCCCAACCCTGGGTAGAATTTTCAGCAACCGTAAAATCGATAAAACCCAACTGCTGAATATTGGCTGGCGCGATATTCAGATTGGGGTCATACGCCTGGTTATCGATAAGTACCCCGTACTTTGCGAGTATGTCTTGATTGAAACCCCGCTCTGCCTGCTCGTTAAATTTGGTTCCTGTATGAGGGTTATTCATCCAAAATTGAATTGCTGTTTGATAGTCGAGCTTATCCAACGGCGTGCTGATGCTGATTTTGTTAACATCCTCCCACTCTTCAAAATCCCCCGGTGGCGCCGCTGATGCAGGAGAAAAACAGGCTGACAATAAAAAAATCCATAAAATTCGCATTTCACTAACCTCCAGTGTTAGTCAAAAAAATGTTAAATCCTGATTTTGAAATCCCAGTCCCAATCAATGGGAATGACGTACATTGGTAGCAGCGATGTAGAAAAAATATCAAAGGTCGCCTTACCTTCGAGCGCGGAGGGCAAGTCTCTTCCTGCTGTTGCGACCTGGCAGTCACGCTGGTAGTACGTGTCGGGATATGAGCTGTAGTCGTCTTCACAATCTTCCGCGATGGTTTCAACATCGGTTTGCACAACGTAATCCAGAATAAACGTTTCTCCGGGTTGATAACGGCCGACATAAATGTAGTACAAGTCATTAACTGCATCTTCCCCCCAAACCTGTTTCATTCCATACAAGTTGGATACCTCATCACGCCGGTGAATTGTATTGGCGCTATGCCAAACAAGCAGACCATCGACAAACACTTCAACACTTGAACGCACCAGGGCTTCATTGTCACCCGCTGCTATGGGCTGCTCACCGGAAGGCCCGCCAATATACGTTGCCGGGTGCAAATAGTTTTTCTCTTTGGGGGCAGGTAGCCGAATAAAAAATTCACGACTGGATGATGCCTGGTTTTGCACAACAACGTGATACGCCAAAGCCGCAGTCGGGTTGCCCGACATTTGTACCGAGGCTTTAATGTCGCGCGTGCCTCGCGTGTAGGCAACCTGGGATTTTTGCCAGTAATTGGTGTTGAAATAAACCGGGTCACCGTATTTTTGTTCGTTGGCCGGTGTGGATTCGATGTTTAAAAATGTTGCTGGTGATGGCGGCGAATTTACAGGCACGCCAGGCCAGGTTGAAGGCAGCAAGGTCCATGCTGCTGGCGCAGTCAATCTACCGGCAGAGCGCTGAAGGTAGGCGCACGCAGTACCGCAGTACACTCTGCTTGCGCTATTGAAACTACTCCAGGAAATTGTGGTGGTTTGCCCTTGTGCGGCGAGCGAGCGATTGACTTTGTGTTCATCAAGAGCCAAAACTGATTCACTTAAGCTCACAAGCAAAACGATTTTGAAAACCAGACTCTTGAAGCGTGCTAAGTGCGTCCATTTCAAATCAATGCATTTAATCATGCGACCCTCCTTGGGTAGTGATGCTAATGTCGTGTTGCGAAAAGATTGTGCCCAAGTGGGCAGGCAATTGCTGTTAAATATTTACATTCGGCACTTGACCGTTTGAGGCCGCCAGCCTAATTCAAATGCCAGGGTAAATTCCCCGGTACTGATACCTGGTTTTGCATTTCAGACTACGGATTTTTCAAACATCAACACCGACTCCAACACCAGCGAGAAGGACTGAAGACCGGAAAAGCCTCTGTTCATTGAGCGCAGGATGCACAGGAAGAGACTTTGCACGCGATTCGGCGGGTTCTGCCAATATGATATTTCTAATAATATAATGTTTCAAATATGGGATATTATGTTTTTATCTTATTATTATATCCCGATTTTAGAACATTAAACAAAAGAAGAATATAGGCGTCAATTCGCTTGTGGGCCAAAGTGCTGCTGTAAGACCTCGGAAAAACGTTGATTTTCTGACTGCAACAGCCCGAAGCAAGGTAACAGACCTTCAAGGCTCTCGCGCTTTGCAGCCTCTTCAATTTCACTGCACAGGGCCTGCATTCTCATCGCCCCAAGATTCGCCGCGACGCCCTTGAGCTCATGGGCAGCCTCCTGAATTTTCCATGCATCTTGCGCCTGGATATTTTCCTGCAACCGCGCCAACATGTCTGGAGAATTCGCATTGAAAGAATCGGCTACACGTTTTGCGCGCTGACGATTTTTACGGAAACGCCTGTAAAAATTTTCCTGATCCCAGCAAGGCAATTCCAACATTGGCTCCTTCTCAATTGAGGCAACATTTCTGTCTGCTGTTTGCAGGGGCAACAACCAGCGTCGCAAACACGCCTCCAACATTTCAGGCTCAAGCGGCTTTGCCAAATAGTCATCCATACCTGCGCGAATACATTCCTCCCTATCACCCTTCATCGCATTCGCGGTAAGTGCCACTATTGGAACCCTGGTGTAATGTTCGCCACATTCTCCGGCACGAATATTTCGTGTTGCGGTGTAGCCACTCATTTCCGGCATTTGGCAGTCCATAAGAATGAGTGTAAACACTTCATCTTGCGAACTTTCACGCAAGGCCACAAGTGCCTCGTATCCATTTGCAGCCAGGTCACAACGCAAATCCAGGTCATCGAGCATAGCCTCCGCAACGGCCTGATTGACCTGGTTGTCTTCTACAAGAAGTATTCGCGTTTGCTTTGGCCATTTTTGAATCTCTGTTACGCCCTCACTGTGCAGAGCTTGCAAAAAGCCCTGAGTGATAAATTGGCTGTTGTCATTTTCATTCAGACTGACGACGGCGGATACGACATCAAACAAATCCCGGGTTGCGACAGGTTTGGTGAAAAACCCATTGAAACCAATTTCATACAAGTCTTCTAAAGATTTACCGTCACTCACCGAGGTCATCATAACCAACTTCATTTTTGACAGCGCAGGATTACCGCGAACCAACATACCGAATTGATCACCGGATTTTTGAGGCATATGGCGATCCACCAATACAACATCAAACAGCGCACCCAGGTTTTGCATACACAAGTTATACGCTTCATCAACGCTATACGCCTGCGAAATTTCGCACCCCCTATCCTCGAGCTGACATCGAAATACTTCCTGATTGGTGGCATTGTCATCCAGCACCAAAACTTTCAAGCCTCTCAAGTCTTTATCGATTTGCGGCTTCAACATACTGGACCCTTTTTTCAACCGGGCTTTAAAATAAAATATACTGCCCTTGCCTGGCTCACTGTTTACACCGATTTCACCCCCCATCAACTCACAAAGCTTTTTACAAATTGCCAAGCCCAAGCCTGTACCGCCATATTGGCGCGTTATAGAAGCATCAACCTGGGTAAATGAGTCGAATAAAATGCCTTGTTTTTCGAGTGGAATGCCTATTCCGGTGTCTACAACCTCGCAAGAAAACACAACCTCACTGTCTACCTCGACGGTACCTGCGCGAATAACAATCTGGCCTTCCGGGGTAAACTTTATGGCATTGTTTAACAGGTTCAGCAAAATCTGGCGCAAACGACCCGAATCACCAATGACAGAAGTATGTCGCAGCCCAAACAAGTCCAGAATAATCTCCAGCCCTTTTTCTTCGGCTCGAATCGAAAGCGACTGCGCTACCGACTGCAAGGTATCAGCAAGATTAAATTCAACGGCTTCGAAGTCCAACTTCCCTGCTTCAATTTTTGAAAAATCGAGAATGTCGTTAAGCACTGTCAGTAGGGTATGCGCACTGTCTTTTGCAATTTCCAGTTTGCGCTGCACATCTTGAGATAAATTGGTCCGCAAAGCCAAGCCGAGCATACCCAACACGCCGTTCAAGGGAGTACGAATTTCATGACTCATGGAGGCAAGAAACTCACTTTTCGCTTTGTTGGCATTTTCCGCTGCAATTCGCGCTTCTTTTTGTGCTTTTATTGCCAGGCTTTGCTCAGTGATATCGTAATTTACACCAACCATGCGCTTCGGCTTGCCATTCTCGTCAAAAATAACACTCGCAATTGCCTTTAGATAACGCAACTCGCTCCCCTGTTTGAATATGCGAAATTCGCAATCAAAAGGGGCTTCTTTTGCGAGCGCTCTAGCGATTTTTTTTCGTGTTATCTCAAGGTCGTCGGGGTGCACGTATCGTTCCCAGGAACTAAAGTTATTATTAAATTCACCGGGCTCCATTCCATAGAGTGAAATCAGATGCTCGTCCCACTCAAGAGAATCATCTTCCAATACCCATTCCCACACACCTATTTTTGCAGCATTGGTTGCCAATTCAAGGCGCTGAGCAATGAGCGCTTGCTCCGAACGCGCCTGGTCCAGGCTCTCCTGATTGCGCTTAATCGCATCAATGTCCTGAAACAATCCATAAACACGTTTCCCGGCGCCACTATTGGTATCAGGGATTCCTATCGCGCGAACCCATTTTTCCTTGCCCTTAGCGGTCACAATAATTAACTCTTCATCATAAGGCCGCCCTTCAGTAACGCAACGCTCAAAAACTTCAGCGATTCGATTGCGACTCCAACCTTCCTTGTAAAAATTAATTCCCTCCTCGAGATCGGGAAGGTAACCGTCGGGGACTTCGTGTATTTCACCCGTGACACGACTCCAATTCACCTGCATTTTTTCGAGGTCCAACTCCCAGTGACCAATTTTTGCAGCGGCATTGGTTTTTTCCAGAATATCGCGAGTGCGAATGAGCTCAGTATTTTTCTGCGCCGCTCTTAAATTAGCTTCGCGCAGCGCAAACTCCAGCTCTTTTTGACGTTGAATATCGATGTGTGTCCCGACAACACGACGAGGAGATTTATCGTCTAACCACTCAACGGCCTTACCACGTGAAAGCACCCATTTGTAGGCACCATTTTTACAACGCAAGCGAAATTCACTATAAAAATCCTGGTGAGGGTTTGTCAGAAATTCTGCCGCTTGCGCTTCGGCTTCTGCCTTATCATCGGGATGCAACAAGCTGCTCCAGCTGGAAAATGCATTTTCAATATCATAATCTTCGTAGCCCAGCATTTTTTTCCAGCGGTTTGAGTACTCCACCTCACCGGTTTCCACATTCCAGTCCCAAAACCCGTCTTCGGTCGATTCCAGAATATAATCAAGCAGTTGCGCGCGGGCTTGTTTTTCTTCAAATTCGTCACGTTTGCGGACGAGTTTCAGCGTTTCTAGTGCGGATTCAATAATGGCGACGCCCTCGGCCTGATCAAAATCCGGGGAGATTTGCACTTTAACGTTGGCCTGGGATATCGGTAGAGAAAACACGATTTGTGTTTCTCCCACCTGCATTTCCTGCAAAGTAGCTGGGCCCGTCATCGGCCCAGCTTCCTGAACTTCCAGCGATGTGCTTAGCCACTCCTGAAGAAATGTCACCAACAGCGCTTCAGCTTCACGGGGTTCAAGGTTGGCACTTGATTTCGCAAAGTATCTGAGCGCAAAGGGAGGGGAGTGAGTTTCCATATTCTGTCGCATATTTCAGCGCTGCGGGTTTTGATGTATACACAATTCAAGTATAGAAGACTTTTACAGCCGGCCCGGAATGAACACCATATTAAAATCTTAAATATTAATGTTCCATTTATTGAACCTTTTGTTGATTTATTTTCATAAAACCCCGAAAATTGGACATTATGAAAATCAACTCCAAGTCACCTTCCGTGATCACTGAACAGCTGGGACTACGCTTGCGCCAAGCGCGTCTGAATACCGATAAAACCCAGGCTGAAGTCGCCGAATTGGCCGGCCTCAGCCGCAAAGCGGTGTTAAATGCGGAAAAGGGACAAGCCCAACTCGAAACCTTTGTCGCCATCATGGTCGCCTTGAATTTACAGGACCATCTCGACACCTTTTTACCTGAACCACCTCCCTCCCCCATGCAATTGGCCAAGCTTCAAGGCAAAAAACGCCAACGCGCCTCAGGCCAACGTAAACAACACCGTGAGGATGATCCAACATGGTAAAGGAAGTGATCTATACGCATTTTGGAGGTCAGCTCGCCGGTGCAGCCAGTTTTGATACCGATACCGGCATGGGTGCTTTTGAATATTCGAAAGAGTTTCTGCAAAGCGGTATCGAGCTTTCGCCACTTACCATGCCCTTGAGCGACAAGATCTACAGCTTTCCGCAACTCAACTTTGCCACCTTTAAAGGCTTACCGGGCTTATTGGCAGACAGCCTGCCCGACGACTTTGGCAATACAGTTCTCAACGCCTGGGTCGCCAGCCAGGGGAAAAGTCCCGCAGATATCAGCCCGTTACAACGCCTGCAATATACCGGCAAACGCGCGATGGGCGCGCTTGAATATTCTCCGGCAACACAGTTAAAAAACCTGAACGCGTCTCAACAAATCGAGATTGATTCCCTGGTCAGCGTCGCCCAGGAAATTCTCGATAAACGCCAGGCTTTCAGCGTCGAACTCAATCAAGACGGTGCCCAGGAGCGAGAGGCCATGCTCGCACTGTTATCGGTTGGCACCAGCGCAGGCGGCGCACGCCCGAAAGCGGTATTGGCATTCAATGAAGACTTTACCGAAGCGCGTTCCGGACAAACTCGCGTACCCGAAGGCTTTACCCACTACCTGATGAAATTTGATGGTGTCAGTGAACATAACCGCGATCAGGAAACGTTCGGTGACCCACTGGGCTTTGGTGCCATGGAATATGTGTACTACCTTATGGCCAGCGCCTGTGGCATAAACATGATGCCCTGCTTTTTGCTTGATGAAGGCAGACGTCGACATTTTGTAACCCAACGTTTTGATCGACGTGGCAATGAAAAAATTCATATGCTTACACTCACCGGCATCGCCCACGTCGACTTTAAATTACCGGGCTCATTCTCTTACGCCGAACTCTTTCAAGTCGCACGGGAACTCAAATTAGCTGCAAGGGAAGCGGAGCAACTTTTTAAACGCATGGTGTTTAACGTGTTGTCACGAAACCACGACGACCACGCAAAAAACTTTGCGTTCCTGTTGGATAAAAATGACAGCCAGACCTGGCATTGGAAACTCGCTCCAGCCTATGATCTCGCTTATAGCTATAAACCTGGAAGCCGCTGGGTGAACAGCCATTGGATGAGCCTGAACAATAAACGTGATGATTTTACACGCGATGATTTTTATAGCATGGAAAAAATCTCGCCTTTGTTTACCCGAAAAAAAATTGACAGTTATATAGACGAAACAATAGAAGTTTTATCCGGTTGGCGCAGCCTGGCTACCGAGCAGCAAGTTCCCCCTTCGTTGATTGACGAAATTGAATCCAACCTGCGCATGCAGATATAAAAAATCCCGGTGGCAGCCGGGATTTTTTATTTACTTTTACACTTTACCTTCACTTGTTACTTTGACTTTGATTGATATTAATTCTCCGGCCTGGTACGGGCCAATCGTTTCTTTAAAAACACACCCGCACCGAATAAAACCAGCATCCATGGCCCAAGGGCACCACCTCCACCCCCGCCTCCACTTTTAGGATAGGCGCGCGGCGCATTGAAAGCAGGTTGTTGCTCATCCTTACGATTATTTCTTACCGGCTGGGCAGCACGTTGCTCGCGCGCTTTGGATTCTGTTTCAACACGTTGTTTATTTTTACGTTCAATACCCAGTTCCTGGAACACCTCTTCACGCACAACAAGCATGGAGGTGTAATCAGTTACCAGACTATACTCAAGCGCTAAATCAATTACGGCTTGTTTAGTGTCGGCATCCTCCTGGCCAAGGTAATCCATCGCATCCTGCATACTTTCAATACTCGCGTAAGCCCACATTCTTTCCAATTCCGGGTGTAAAACACTTTCATTGGGAAATTCAAATTGTGTCGACCAGGTTTTGGTTTCACCCGAGATTTTTCCACTCATACTGACCTCAGCCAAGCCACTTCCCCAATAATGCCCAACAAGAATTAATTGTTGACCGTGATACAGTGAGGTAATTTTCTGTGGGTAAATATCCCGTGTTTTCACCCCTTTGATTTTCACATCAATATCGCGGAACGCTTCGTGGCTCAATTTATCTGTCGCGAGAATCAAACGTCCACTAATATCATCACTGTTCGACACCGCCATAGCAAAACCGTTGGATATTTTTGCCATGCCATCCAGCAGAGGTCGGTTTGCACTGTTACCCATCACGAAGGTAAACAAACGTACATCGGCTTTTTCCAGCAAGCTTAAAAAATCCTTTTTCTCTGTTACCCCGACATTCGCGACGCCGTCGGTTACCAGGATAACAGCACTGGCGCGATCGGCATCCAACACATCGATAGCCTGCTCCAGGCCCGCATAAAGATTGGTCCCACCCTCGGGCCGTAAATTTTCCAGGCTTTGTGTAAATTGACTCACGTTTGCTGGACTCGCCGCGGTATAGCCCGAAGTAATTTCGCGCGCGCTATTGTTAAACAGAAATATTCGAAAACGGTCAGAGGGATTTAATTGGCTCAGACCTTTATTTACCCCTTCAATCAGGCTGTGATATTTACCTTGCATCGAGCCGGAAAAGTCCAATACAAACAACCAGTCTCGCCCCTGTGTAAGTTTTTGCAGTTCATCACCGGGCGTTAGGGTCATCATAAACGTACCACGGTCTTTTCCAGGCGCCTTGTAGCTCACCATATCGATGCTGCCAGGTAAACCTTGCTGATGTCGCCAATACACGACAATATCCTGATCCAACTTCGGCATCAGGCCGCTTTCGGGTACCCCCTGTTCAAGCTCGCCAGCCTCTTCCAATTCAACTTTTCCAGACTGATTAATAATTGTTGCGCGCCAGACTTTTTCCGATATTTGTTGCACCGTTGCCGAAGGATGTTTGGGAAAACGCAAGCCATCGATGGGGTAGGATGAGCGCAACTCGATTTGAAAACTAAACGCCTCAGTCACCGCCTCATTCCAGGACCAAAAAGCGTTTTTTTCTTCATCGACGCCCCCTTCTTCCAGTGGGTAGACGTAACGACCGATACCGCTATCAACATGCGCAGCTTGCAAATACACCAGTCGTGTTTGCACATCCTGATTGGCGCGAACCGGGAAGACATTGATATCGAAACTGCGATAGCCATCTTTTTCTACCAAGGCTGTTTCGCGCCCCTGGGATTTTTCCTGCTCGTAAACTTGCCGGGCCTGCTTTTTTTCCAGTACTTCAGCACTCACGGGTTTGCCATCAATCCAGTAACTGAATTCACCGACCGCCGCCTTTTCCGGCACAGGAAAACTGTATATCGCTTCGAGATCCTGCGCGTGCGGATTGTGAAAGACCTGGTCAACATAGGTCACCGCATAGCCATCTTCAATCACGACGTTAACATGCTGGGATTTGATTTGGAGTTCAGGTAGCGACGCATTCACCGGTGTTAATAAACCGGCAGCGACACTGTTGAGAGAACACAGTGCAAAGGCCATCAAAATAGCACTGCGAGAGAAGAGATTTTTCATTTTTAGCTCCGTTCCGGGTTTTCACCTTGAGAATTCGGAATCAAAACTAGTGATGTGCGCGAGGCCGCTCAAGCAGAACGGGTAGAGGCTAAAGTGCTGCGCCGTGAAGTAGCAGAAAATAATACTTTACCCAACGAGGGCACGAAAAAGGAAAGGGAAATCCGAGGCCTGCCCGGATGTTAAAAGGAGTCGCAAGCGCCGTTTATACGCACACCACCGGGTAAGGTACAGACACCGTCAAGGGTTTCACCATACCCGAACATGCCCTCGAAAAAACGGCCGTCCGTTTCAATGAGTTTGCCTTGCCCGTGGAAAGCATCGTTTTCAAACTCACCCTCGTAGACACGTCCGTCAGACCAACGAAAGGTCCCATTGCCTTGTCGCAGACCTTCGAAATACGTGCCGGCATACATATCGCCATTTGCATAACGGGTCATGCCGCTACCGTGTTGGTGATCGTTCTCCCACTGACCTGAATATTGATCGCCATTGGGGTAAGTAAAATTGCCACCACCGTGCCGCATGCCGCTTAAACAGGTTCCGTTAAAGTGGCTTCCGTCCTTGTAGTGGCGTTCGCATGGTTCAGGCGCATTTTTTTGCTCAGGCATGGAAGACACTTTTTTCACATCCGCTTGCACCTCGGGTGTTGCGGTCTGCGATGTGTTTGACTCTGCCAATTGGGCAAGGCTCTGGGGTTTAGCCGCGCCATCCAGGCTGAAGATCACGCTCGCAAAGTGGAATAAGGCCAACAGCACCCAAGTCGCGATGACGCTACCGACACCCAAAATGCCGAGCGAAAGCGGGTCTAACTGCTTAACCTTATCAAAAAAACGCAATTTGCCCGGTGCAGGCAGCTCTTGAGGTTCTAGCGCTTCTCCCACCGCATGCGAGTCGTCGGGGGTTTCCCGGGTGAGCTCGGATGCTTTCACCTCAATCGCGCGCGTCAAGGTGGGGGCACTGATAAAGTCGCGCGGCGCCTTGCTTTGAATGAGCACGCGATCACTCAAAATACTTTGTTGCAGACTATGTTCGCTGGTTGCGTCCGGGACATCCGTATCGCTTGCGTTTTGAAGCGTTTTAGCCTGCTGGGCAATATTTTCTTCTTCAGCGGGTGCATCCTGCGAAGACTCCGCGAGCTTTGCAGAAAACACTGCGCTTTCTGTGTCCGATTTTAAAACTGCTTCAGCGTCCGTCGTTGGCCCTGTTATCTTTTCCAAAGTCTGCGTATCAGTGCGCTCTTCCTGAAGCGCGGGTTCTTTACGCTCCTCAGCAAATAATGGGACGACGTTGTCCGCCTCTTCGGGCTCGGGTGAACTGTTCGCTTCGTCGTCTTCGACAAGACCCAGAATTTCATCGATATCGGCAAAGGCCTTATCTTCCTCTGAAGTCGCTTCAGGCTCCTCACTTTCAGCGCGGGCCTCGACACGGAAGTTCTCAATTTTTTCGCCGTGAATGGTTTGCAGCGAGGCAATACTGGATTTATAAGCCACCTCAACACAACTGTCGCTTTCGATTTTCTCTTTTAGAAACAGGCACAACTCCGTACCCTGGGGGACGGGGTGAAGAAAAACGCGCTCTATTGTTAACCAGCGTGTGTCACTTTCCGCACGAAAATCCTCGGGCGGGGTACGCATTCGCAAATCCAGTTTATGTTTGAATCCAATGCGAATACTGCGGTCACAGGCTTCCAATACACGTAAATCTGCCTTGACCCAGCGCTCCTCCTCTTCCTGCATATCACTGTCAGGGTTGGCGTGTTGTAGATCGACGTCGCCCAGATCTTTCGCCTTGAGCGTATTGGTTGCTTCTGCAATTGCGGAAATCTCAAAAGGAGCGACGACGTCATCCAGATCCTCAGACCATAGACTGACCTGACGCGCCTGATAACAGATGCGAAGGGGGCTTCCAACAGGGATTGGCTCACGGAGCACAAAACTGATCACTGACCAGGCTTTGCCATCGCGCTCGCCATTGGTGAGCTTAAGGCTTTCCACAGGCACTTTTTGCTCGCCCTCAGTGCCCAATATAAAGCTAAAGTCCTCCCGCTCCGGCTGTATATCAACATCCAGACGCTGGTCGAAGACCAGATGAAAGTGGCGTTTGTCGCACAAGGTCGCGACGATGCCCTGCTCAAACTGGCCCTTATCCCTCGGGGCTATTATTGTATCCATTGTTTTTGTGAGTATTTTTCTAGTAGCTTTATCAGGTGTGACCACGCACTATAGCCTGGAGCGTACGAAATTTAATCGACCGGGTTCACGATTGGGCATAAAAACCCGGGCAAACAGGGCTTTTCAGGAGGCCGGATGCTCGACAACGACGCCTTTTACAATAGCTATACCCGCATTTTCGGTAAGCAAGTTAAAATCGACCAAGCCGGTGAACGCTTCTTCGAAAGCTTTTATCAACGCTTTCTTGCAAGCAGTGACGAGGTGAAAGCGGCCTTCGCCCATACGGATATGACTACTCAGAAAAACATGCTGAAAAAATCCCTGCTTTACAGCATGAATTTTGTTACCAACCAGCAAAATTTCGATGCCATGCACCGCATTGCTCTTTCACACAACAAGCAGCACCACAATGTTCGGCCGGCACTGTATGACCTGTGGCTGGACTGCATGGTGGCAACCGCTCGCGAGTTTGACCCGCTGTTTGACGACGACGTTGAACTCGCCTGGCGTCTGGCCTTTTCCCAAGGAATCACTTACATGAAATTCATGTATGAGCACTCACAATAAATCCCTGGAAAACGAAGACATTAACCGCATTTTGAATTTCCACAATTTAAACAGGTCATGCAGCCGTCCATGACGATCACCGCTTTGGTGTAACACTTCATACACAGTTGTGCACTCGGTGGGAATTCGCCGTCTTTACTGGTCTCGGCTTTGGCCTCCTGATAAGCCTGCTTTTTCTCTTCAAGTATCGCCTTTTGAGCTTCGTGCATGTCTTCCTGTTCAAGCAAGCCAATACTGTGTAAGTGCGACTCAATCACTTCGCCAATTTCCGCTACCAGAGAAGGCATAAAGCGGCCGCCGGATTTAAAATACCCACCACGCGGGTCAAATACGGCTTTCAGTTCTTCAACCAAAAATGTGCAATCCCCCCCTTTGCGAAACACCGCAGAAATAACACGCGTCAAGGCTACAACCCAATGAAAGTGGTCCATATTTTTAGAATTAATAAAGACCTCGAAGGGGCGGCGTAATTCGTGGTCAGTGCCCGGGTTTAGCACAATATCGTTGATGGTGATATACAGGGCGTGATCGGACAAGGGGGTTTTTACTTTGTAAGTCGAACCCAATAACTTTTCAGGGCGCTCTACTTTCTCATGAATGTGTTCTATCGCATTTTCTGTGTTTGCATTTTCTGTACCCAGCTCGTCATCGGGACTTTTTGCCAGCTGAAAAGCGACAATTTTTTTATCAAGTTTTACTGCGTTCATCAGGGCCCCCTAGAGCTTGCCGTAATAGCCTTCTTTTAACGCGTCATACAAGTTCGCGGCACTGTGCTCCTCGCCCTCATATTCAACCTTTTCATTACCTTTCATTCTCACTTTACTGCCATCTTCCAGCTCAAAGACATACTCGGTATTTTCCAAATCTTTTTCTTTAACCAAAACGCCCTGAAAAGCTTCGGGATTAAAACGGAAAGTAGTACACCCTTTCAGGCCTTTTTCGTAAGCGTAAAGATAAATATGCTTGAACTCTTCATACGAAATATCCGTTGGCACATTGATGGTTTTGGAAATCGATGAATCTATCCATTGTTGGGCTGCTGCTTGTACATCCACATGTTGCTGCGGCGAAATGTCATCAGTGGTAACGAAATAGCCCGGCAGATCGTCGAGTTCGGCCTTGTCATCTAAAAAATAGCGATAGGCAAGAAACTCATAGGAAAGTACGTCGACTTTTTCCTTGGTTTTCTTTCCTGGGCGAATAAGGTTGCGTGCATATTTATGCGCAAAACTCGGTTCGATTCCATTACTGGCGTTATTTGCGAGAGAGAGCGAAATGGTTCCCGTTGGTGCAATTGATGAATGATGACTAAAACGGCTGCCGTGCTCCTGCAATTGTTGATGTAATTCTGGGTCCTCTTCCGCAATTTTTTGCATGTAGCGACTGTAACGACTCCACAATATCCGACCGGGAATTTTATCGCCCGCTTTGATGCCGTCTTCAGTCATTTCAGGCCGTAAAGACAGCATCGCATCGCTGACTTCAAAGAGTTCATTCATAACAGGAGCCGGCCCTTTTTCTTTCGCCAACGCCAAGCCTTCACGCCATCCACCCAGAGCCAACTCCTTGCTGACTTGTTCTGTAAAAGCGATCGATGCGGGCGAACCATAAGCAATTTTTAACATCGTCATGGCTGAACCAAGCCCAAGAAAACCCATTCCGTGACGACGCTTCTCCCTGATTTCTTTTTGTTGTTCAGGTAAGGCAAGGCCATTAATCTCAACCACATTGTCGAGCATGCGAGTAAAAATACTGACAACCTTACGGTAGCGCTCCCAGTTAAACGAGGCCCGAGCAGTAAACGGCGAATCGACAAAACAACTTAAATTAATCGAACCCAGCAGGCAACTGCCATAAGGCGGTAAGGGTTGTTCACCGCAGGGATTCGTTGCCCGAATGTCTTCGCAGAACCACAGGTTATTCATTTCATTTACGCGATCAATCAATATAAAACCAGGCTCTGCATAATCATAGGTAGCGCTCATAATCTGATTCCACAAACTACGCGCGGGGATACGTTTATAGATTCGGCAGGCACTCAAGCCTTTGTCGTTGCCAAGGTACTCACCAGGGTTTGGAACACGTCGCCAAAGAACTTTTTCCGTGTCATCAAGATCAAGATCTTCGTCCGCAGCTTCCCGGGCATTTAAAGGAAAGGACGGGGGCCACAGCGCATCATTTTTTACGGCTTCAATAAACTCGTCACAGATCAACAAACTTAAGTTGAATTGACGCAGTCGCCCATTTTCACGCTTCGCTTTTACAAATTCACGCACATCTGGGTGATGGACATCAAATGTCGCCATCTGCGCTCCGCGTCGGCCACCTGCGGAGGACACCGTAAAACACATTTTGTCGAAGATATCCATAAAGGACAGAGGGCCGGAAGTGTAAGCACCCGCACCGGAAACAAAAGCGCCGCGCGGTCGCAAGGTAGAAAATTCATAACCGATACCGCACCCAGCTTTCAGCGTTAGCCCGGCTTCGAGGTTTTTCTGCAGAATATCCTGCATGGAATCCCGAATCGTGCCCGAGACAGTACAGTTAATGGTTGAAGTGGAGGCCTTGTAGGCTTGCGCTCCCGCATTGGAGAGGATACGGCCTGCAGGGACAGCCCCGTTCTCCAGCGCCCACAAAAAGGTCTTCTCCCATTCGGCCTGTTTGCTCACTTCTACCTCAGCCAGGGCTTTTGCGACACGCCGCCAGCTGTCGGAAATACGTTGGTCGACGGGTTTGCCCTGCTTGTCTTTCAGCCGGTATTTTTGCTCCCAAATATCGACAGAGGCGGCTTGCATAGGTAACTCGACCGTTGCCGATTCACCGGCCAAACCACTAGATATAGATACTTCTTTCATTCCCAACCCCAAGATATTGTGATACCGCTATTTAAACGCAGCTGAATCACAGGGCGCTTGATCTTTATCAAATGCTTGAGACTTTCACTGAAATTCCGTGAGGGATCTGTGGCGTGATCAGCCAATCAAGGCTGACGGGAGAGGCGTTCGAGCGAGAGTATAAGTACGCCGACAATAATGCCCGGCAAGCCTTCATAAATATGCGCATGAAGCCCGCACACGCGCCACAGAATGGCGACGCCCAAGCCGGCCAGAAGGGCCAGAATACTCAGCCGTTCACTTGGCCTTTGTTTAAATACATAAAAGAGTAACAGTGGTGCAAGCGCGCTGGCCAAGCCAGACCAGGCAAAAAGCACCAACGAAAAAACACTTTGATTGTTTGAAAGCGCAAGCAGAAGTGCAGCGATACAAATACAAAGCGTGGCAATTTTCAAGCTGCGCGTTTTTTTTATCTCACCCGGTACCAGGTCGTGGGTTACCGCTGCCGAACAACTTAACACCAGGGAATCGGCTGTCGACATTGTTGCGGCGAAAATACCGGCCAAGATTAAACCGACCCAGAATTCCGGTAAGAGGGTGAGCGCCATTGAAGGCAACGCGAGTTCAGCATCAAAGCTTCCAATTTTACTGAAGTACAAACGGGAGAGCATGCCCACACCCGTTGCCATAAAATAAAAAAGTACAAACCAGAGGTAGTACCATAATCTGGCTTGTACCATCAGTTGACTATTTTTGAGCGTAATAAAACGCAACATAATGTGTGGTTGACCGATAACGGAAAAACCGGCAAAAACCCACGCAATGATAAAAAGCAATAAACCTCTCATACCCGGCAACAGTAAATCGCCGGGAATCCAGTCTGTGTAACCCTCAATTTGCTGCAGCTTTCGCCAGGCAAGGTCCAATCCGCCCTGATTATTGATGGCAACAATGAGCAGGATCGCCATGGCAATAATCATCACTAAGGATTGGGCGACATCCGTCCAGATGGACGCACGAATTCCCCCCGCCATACAATACAAGCCTACCATGACTGCCCCCACACAAGCCCCAGCCCATAGCGGCCAGTCCAACAAAACGTGCAGCGCTTTGCTTCCCGCAACCAACTGGGCAGCGGCGTAAGCAATTAAAAATACGAGAGAAACAAGCGCGATTGTTCGCTGTAATTTTGATAGGGGAGTGCCGTGCCAGTGGCTAATCACACCCGCATAACTTGCCTGCCCACTTTTATCTGCCGCTGTTTTCAGTGGTTTATGAATTAACAGCGAGGCAATGAAATCACCAGCGATCCAACCCAGCATCAACCATAGCGCGGCCATACCGACGTGATAGGTATAACCGATCACACCGATAAACATGTAACCGCTATTATTGGTCGCAACCGCAGACAAACCAACAAAGGCGGGTGGTATCGTGGAACTCGCAAGGTAGTAGTCGTTTTTTGTTCCACGACTTTTAAAAAAAGACGAAAGCCCAACCAGTGTAAAGAATGCGAGAAAACCAAGAAAAGATAGCAGCACTGGACTCGTCGCCTAAACCTTTCGATTGTTGAGAATCGCTTTCACAGCTTCATGCTCTCGCAAACCTTGAAGTGCGGGATCATCCTGAATGTATTCAAGATAACTTTCCCTTCTTCTCACAGCTTGCTTTAAATAATAAATCGCATCTTCAACCTGATTAAGCGCAGAGTAGGCACAAGCTAATTGATAAAATGCGTGACTATTCTCACCATCTATTTTTAAAGCTTGGTGGCAAAGATTCGACGCCCACTGCGGCTCGCCTAATTCCAGCACGGCATCAGCCTTGTAGCTTAACGCCTCGCAATCATCACGGCGTAACTTCAAGATCTCGTCGTAAATCTTAATTTTATTTGACGGTGCACTTTCCTGCTGTGCTCGTAACCAAAGCGCCTGTATTTCATTCGTCAACTCAATTTCTTCACGGTTCGCTTCGATATGCCGCGTTTTCTGTTGTAATTGTTTTTCAATTGCGGCAAGACGCTTCTCATATTCACTCACAAGCTTGGATATTTCCTCATCCGCTAAACTATGAACACGCTCTTTCATTTCGCGAATGGACGTCCACCCCACAAGCACTAAAATCGAACTTGCGGCAGCAATCAAATAAAAGAAGTAGGTTATTGTATCAGTGGCATAGGTTACCGCTCTATCGACGGCGTTGTGCTCGCGGTCAACGACTTTCTGTATTAATTCTTGACGTGTTTGCGCATGATCAATACGTAACTGTTTTATTTCATCAAGCACATACCGTTCAACAAACGGCGAGTACAGTGGTTGCGTTAAATTCTCAATCTGCTCCTCTGCTTTTGTTTGCATTGTTGCCAGCTCGCCTGGCTTTTCGCTGCGGGCTTCGTCGTTTTGCTCGCCGCCTGACTCACTGACGCTTCCTGTATTAGCGAAAAGATCGACGCCAGGGAAGGCCAGCGCCGCCAGCAATATAAAAAAGCCCGATTTATTTATCATGACGCGAGGCAAATTGCTCTGCCGTGATCGTGCACTTCAACCATTGCAGCATGCAAACTTTTTACCGTGGACTCATAATCGCTTTCGTCAATCACAAACTGCATATCAACCTGCCGCATTGATTGGTGAACCGCAAGCAAACTAATTTTTTTCTCTGCCAGAGCCTGTACTGTCTCAGCCAAAATACCAGGCACTTTCATATCACTTCCAATTGCGGAAACAATCGCGACTTTTTTCTGATCAATTTCAGCTTCAGGGAATTGTGATTCGATTTCTGCACGAATTCGCTTGATCGTTTTTAAATTGCTTTTCAGATAGTGTGCAAGTGTGTTGGCATTAATATCTTTCGCGACAATATGCGCCTTGAAGCGTTTAATGACTTTCAATACCTCCACATCGTAGTCGTGAATATTGCCGACCATATCCTGATCAAAAATTTCCAGGGCATAGACACCTTTACAACCGGCAACAATTTCTACACAGGGCGTGTCACTGCAGTAATCCGTGGTAATGAGTGTGCCCGCATGATCAGGTTCGAAGGTATTACGCACTCTGAGTGGGATTTTACTTTGCCGCAATCCTTTCGCTGCTCTGGGGTGAATAGCTTCCATTCCGAGATTGGCTAACTGGTCAGCAACATCATAATTTGTTCGGCCAATCGGAACTGCATTGACTTCGCCAACCAATCGCGGGTCCGCACTGCTTAGATGAAATTCCTTGTGGATAATGGCTTCACTCGCCTGACTCAGAACCGCCAAACGACTGAAAGTCATCTCGCTGTAGCCACGATCAAAAGTCGACATTAGCCCGTGCCGACTGTGGGCATAGCCGGTTACGATTGGCAATTGTGTTTCAACATCAAGTTTATTCAGTGCTTCCTCGATACGCTCATCTAACGTGAGATGTTGACGCGTTCGCCACCCGGTTAAATCAACGAAACACGCATTGACACCATCCCTGCGAAGCAAGGCTGCCATATTCCATGCACTGTGTGCCTCACCAATGCTCGCCAACATTTCGCGAACAGTATTTAAATGACTCGCCAAACTGAAATGCCCATGCTGGCATAGTGTCTGCAACCCAAGTAAACATCGACGTGCCTCATCCATCCGCGCCTTTAAAAAATCATTGGCTTGATCAAGCAGGTCCAATTCCGCGAACAACGCTGCATTAATTTCTCGCAGAGCTGTATGTAAATCCTCAAATTCGCGCAACCAACTGCCATCTTCCATCCCGGCACTGAACAAGCCATACACACCGGGCTTACCACTCTTCTTGTGCTCCAATAAACGATCGGTCACGCCTGCATAAGCTGACACAACAAAAATTCGGCCGTAGGGCTTGCAACGCTGTTTGTTTAAAATAATATTGTCCCGGACCGATGAATAGTCACTCATCGAGGTCCCGCCAATTTTCTCCACTGTATGCATTTTCCAGAATTTCCTTTGATTTTATTACTACCCCATGAATATTCCATCAATACCCATGGGCACCTCTCAATTCAAACGGTACACACCACTATTTTATTTTTTGTTAATCAGGAAAGCGCATCGGCATACAATTCGTAAGCACCTTTATCATTGTGCACTTCCTTGCCATTTAAGGGCGGATTGAAAACACAAGCCATCACCATCGGCTCTGCTGCATGCAAGCGATGCTTGTCGTGTTTATCTAGAATGTAGAGCGTTCCTGCCTCTATCTGATAAACTTGATTATCGTCCAGAGTTTCGACTTCCCCCTTGCCGGAAATACAATAAACCGATTCAAGATGATTCTGATAGTGCATTTCAAAATCAGCACCTTTGTTAATTCTTGTAATGTGAAAGGAAAAACCCATATTGTCATCCTTCAATAACATACGCGTACTTTCCCAATTACCATCAGGAGAGATAATATTTCTATTGGATTTTTTTTCTTTAGCATAATGTCTGACTATCATTGTATTCCTCGAACTTAGCTAGCTAGAAAATAGACTTTTTCAGGCTGAATGTGCTTAACATTCGTGCAAACTTCCGCAATGGCCTCTTCAAGAATATTAAGGCCTCGAGTAAGTTCGTCTTGCGAGATTGTGAGCGGACACAAGCACTTCACAACTTGATCATCCGCGCCACTCGTTTCGATGATCAAACCTTTTGCAAAGGCAGCAGTAGAAATTTTCCCGGCTAACTCGCCGTTGATACAGTTAATCCCCTGGAACATCCCCCTCCCGCGGGTAGTGAAACTGCCCTCGCCGTATTTCTCGACAATTTGCTGCAACCGCTGCTGCATGTAGTGCCCTTTTGCTTTCACTTGTCGCGAAAACGTCTCGTCGCTCCAGTAGTGGTGAATCGCCGTTTCGGCAGTAACAAAGGCCAAATTGTTTCCTCTAAACGTACCGTTGTGCTCGCCGGGTTTCCACTGGTCTAACTCCGGCTTCATCAGCACCACGGCGAAGGGTAAGCCATAACCGCTCAAGGATTTTGACAGCGTGATAATATCGGGTTCGATACCGGCTTCTTCAAAACTGAAAAAGTCACCGCTACGGCCGCAACCGGCTTGAATATCATCCACAATGAACAGTAAATCGTGCTTGCGGCAAACTGCCTGCAAGTTGCGCAACCACTCTGCACTTGCAACATTGATCCCGCCTTCACCTTGAATGGTTTCAACAATTACCGCTGCCGGCGAGTTAATACCGCTGCTCGAATCTGCCAATACTTTATCGAGGTATTCGGTTGTATCAATTTGGTCACCGAGGTACTTATCATAGGGTAAGCGGTGCGTACCACTGAGACTCACACCAGCTGCATCGCGATGGTGTGCATTTCCCGTTGCCGCTAAAGAACCGAGACTGACCCCATGAAAACCGTTCGTGAACGTCACAATGTTTTGCTCGCCTTTCACATTGCGCGCAATCTTCATCGCGGCTTCCACTGCATTGGTACCCGTTGGCCCGGTAAATTGCACAACATACTCCATCCCTCTTGGGTCAAGTATTTTTTCTTTAAACGCTTTTAGAAAGTCCGCTTTCGCACGCGTGTGCAAGTCAAGGCCGTGGGCAATGCCATCGTTTTCAATGTATTCCAATAACCGTTTCTTAAACAGTGGATTGTTGTGGCCGTAATTCAATGTTCCCGCTCCCGCGAGAAAATCCAGATAGCGCGTTCCTTCACTGTCCCACATGTATGCGTTTTCCGCGCGCTCGAAGACACAGGGGAATGCCCGCGCATAACTCTGCACTTCTGACTCAATCTCTTTAAAAATTTTCATTGCTTACTCTCCTTAACTGGTCCAATTGTTACCAGCACTTCAGTTTCATGTTCGTTTTCAAAATGGAGATCTCTGTCCAACCACACTTCTGATGCGATCGAACTACTCAACTCTTTCGCGAGACGACGAAATAACGCCCACGAGGCTTCGTTATCCGGGCTGATAGTCGTCTCAATGAAATTTACGTCTCGGCAGCTTTCTCTTTCCAGTATTGCCTTGAGCATGTTCTTCGCCAGACCCGCACCACGTGCGCGCTCAGCAATGGCGACTTGCCATACAAAAAGCGTGTCAGGCCGTTCGCTTAATCGGTAAGCGGACACTGAACCAACCAGGCCACCTTCAAATTCCGCAACAATGGACGTAGCGGCGAAATGGCTGCATTGCAGGAAATTGCAGTAAGCAGAATTGGTGTCGAGAGGAGGACTTTCCGCAATCAATCGGTGGACTGCCATACCATCCCTCAAGGTAGGAGGACGAAGCCTGATCTGGTCTCTTGCCAGTGCTTCACTATTCATAATATTTAGACTACTAATCAATATTTCTTGATATTTCTGTTTTACTAAGGCGCTTTACTTCATTTATTTGATCTAAATGAGAAAAAACGCTGTATTCACGCCATAAATCCGTTTTAATTTTCGGTTTTATTTAGTGTTGTAAATATAGTACTCTAAATATATGACTGAAATCAACCAAGGGAACGCACGAAAAACGCCCTCAACGCACGAAAGATCCTTTAGCCCCCTAAATAAGCAGCGCTATAATGGGCCGCTGGCGGAAGAACTGGGGGAATCGCTTTTGAATAGTATTGAAGAAGTACTGGTCGCGCTTCGGCGCGTTATTCGGGCAACGGATTTGCACTCGAAACATCTCGCGAAAACAACCGGGCTGACCGCGCCTCAGATTTTGCTCTTACAAACCATTCGAGATAAAGGTGAAGTCACAATTGGCGAACTGGCAAATGAAATGAGCCTGAGTCAGGCAACAGTCACCACTATTCTGGACCGCCTCGAGAAACGCGCGCTGGTCTATCGACAGCGCTCAGAAGAAGACAAGCGAAAAGTTCACGCCCACCTCACCGAAGAAGCACAAGAGACACTGAAGGCAGCGCCCATCCCCCTGCAGGACCAATTCGCACGCCAATTCGACGACTTGCAGGAATGGGAGCAAACTATGATTATTTCCGCGCTGCAACGCGTTGCACAAATGATGGACGCGCAACACATCGATGCGTCCCCCGTACTGGATGTCGGCCACCTCGACCGACACAGTACCGGTATAGAAAAACCTGATGCTTACAATTAATCACAATACGATCACGAAAAACGCTAACGGTATTGAACTTTCTCTGGCCACACGGCTCTACAATTCCGTTTCCACCATACAGGAAGTAGCACAGTGGCCCATTGGAAAGTTTTACTCATTAATCTCGATCACTCAACACAACGCTTACAAAATTGCAAACGCCAACTCGAGAAACACAAGATCGTCTTTGAGCGTCTTCCTGCAGTATGGGGTAGCGATATTGACGAAGAAACACTCAGTCAGGTTTACCCGGACAAAACGCAACACTATTACAAAAACCTGAACCTCGGTGAAATAGGCTGCTATCTTAGCCACGTGAAAGCCTGGCAAAAAATTCATGAACAGCGTTTGGACTTTGCACTCATACTTGAAGATGATTTTCTAATTGAAAACAATCTGGATTTTGAACAGCTTATTCATACCGTCAATAACCTTCAGAAAGGCTGGCATTACATCAAGCTGGGTGGCTATCACAATGCAGATGATATTATTTTCAATAAAGATCTGGGCTGCTACGAGCTCGTGACGTTTAACAAAGTCCCGAATCGAACCTGCTCACAGTTTGTAAGCGCTCTTGGCGCCCAAAGGCTGCTTAAACATTGTCTTCCAGTCAAGCGGCCTCTGGATGTGGATCTTCGCTACTGGTGGGAAAAGGAAATATATGTTCAAGCCCTTCTACCCTATACGTTTATGCCAAATAAAAATGCAGAAAGTGAAATACTGAAATTTTCTTTGCGAAAAAATGCCGAAAAACGCCGCCTTCAAGGCATTAAAGACAAAGCAGCTTACCACTACCGCTGCCGGAAAGAAGGGCGAGCCTTGAAAATATTCTTAAGCAGCCTACAAAAGTACAACGCAGACTATCCCCAGGAGAGTTCCCTGATCTTCTCCGAAATACCCCAACAGAATTCAACTAACGAAAGCTAATTAATTAAAAAAACAAGAGTTAAAAAGCACTGATTAGTGCTTTCAGAAAATTCGTTAACAATTAAGAGGTTTTCACAGAATCGCTATAGCTGTGGGCCTTGTAACCAATTCTAAATCCACCCCAATGACGCCCTCTGACATAGATGGGTGCAGAAAGATCGTGGATGACTTCTCCAGTGTCTCGTTTATAGGTTTGCAATAAGAAGGGTTTGGTATGTGCGCCGCAACGGGAGCCAGTGCGGTCACTGAAGATGCGTTTCGTACGATTGTTCACTAAATCTGTTTGATAATCTCCCGTTAATGGCTTGGCGTAACGGTTATTGTGGGTTGGGAAATAGCCATTATTATCCACCGCCCCGGCAAACAGGACATGTGGCATACGCTCAAGAATAGGTTCCTGTATGGGCGGCAGGGTTTTATCGGTGAATTTGTCGAATTGAGTCGAGAATTTTTCCGGGTTAGTACCGGGTATGACCTGATAATTTCTGTCAAATAATTGCTGCAGTGTAATCTCGTTTCGATCAATTGCCCGCTCAAACGCTGCTCCAATTTCTGCGGCGGTCTGTATCGCAGTTTGGCGAATTTCTTCATGTAGATTTCCGAGGCTGTATTCACCCAGCTGCCCCAAAATCTCTTCTGCCATTTCAGACAAGCGTAAGCAGTGTTGCGACGCTTTGCGTGCATCGCCGCCCGAACGCTGTAATTCTTGTGCTGATTCATCGATAGATTCCGACACTTCTGAGCTGGCTTTTGCATGCTCGTCCATCGCACGAATAATATTTTTCACCTGATCGTCCGAGCAGGCCGCTTGCTCGGTAATTTTTTCGAGAGATTCCCCGGTTTCATTGACGATAGCCAGGATGCCTTCAACATTGTTCTCAAGCCCGAGCATGATATTAACCGCTTTATCACTTTGCTCGTGATTTTGTTTGAGCATGGATGCGATTTCCGCGGTCGCATTTGTTGTTTGGTTAGCAAGGCCACGGACCTCATCAGCAACAACGGAAAAGCCACGACCATATTCGCCTGCACGCGCAGCTTCAATCGCTGCATTCAAGGCTAGCAAATTTGTTTGACCTGCAATATTATTGATAACGTCTGCGATACTCTGAATACTTTGACTTTGCTCTTGCAACACGACCAGGGCTGAAGCCACAGATTCAACTGTTGTATTAATCTCCTTGAACTGGTTAATAAGCTGATCCACGGCACCTTTACCCGCAATACTGGCTTCCGCCGTCTCACTCACGGACGAACCCGCTGCCTGTGCACTTTGGGCAATCGTCAGCGCCGTTGCACTCATCTCTTCGGCAACAACGGATATTCTTTCAGCTCGCTCGTTTTGGACTTGTATGGATCCACTCAAGCCATCAATAAAGTGGGACACTTCCGCAGTACCAATCGCCTGCCTGTCCACTTCATTAATCAAGCTTGTCAGGAATTCTTCTTTTGAGTTGTAATTATTTTCGACCAGGTTATAAATTTCTTCATCATCATCTCGATTTAAACCAGCTTCCTTATTTTGGATATCTCTAAAGGCTTGCTCGATACTATCAAGTGTTTGTTTGGTCACAAGGTTTAACAAGGCAAAGGCCACTCCTCCTGCTAATAACAGCCCAATAAAAAGTATCGAAACCCAACCAATTCCGCTAGCCGCCAATACGACCGGAAAGGCTAACACCACGATTAGCCCTGCTAAAAGAATAAGAAATTGTCGAGCGCGCCTGTTCACATCTGTCCTCGGATTCAACCCCTACTTAAGGAATTTAAATTTATATTGCCATTATTAGTTATAGTTCTTAACGGCAATTTTTCGAGTGACTAGAGAACGTTTTGGTCCAATATATCGAACAAAGGAATTTTCAGCGCTTATTATCTGTTTTTGTTATATGGCTAAAAAGATAAAAAAACAGGAGCCTGCTTGCGCATCGCTCCTGTGAAAGGCCTTAACTACAAGGACTACATGATGGAAAGATTAGAACGCCAGTTTTGCGGAGAACTGGAAGCGAGTCATTTTACCTTCATCACCAGGAACAACTTGCTCCATTAGACCGCCAGAACCGTCGTCAACCATTTCGGTGGTGTCTTCCATAGTCTTGTTCGCAATTGCGAGTTCCCAACCTAACGAAAGCTTGGGTACAGGGCTGTAGAAAACGTTGAAACGGACACTGTTGGTGTTATCAATAGCATTACCAGTTAGATCCGTGTCATTGTCGATATCGATCGTAGAATAGGATATTGTGCTTCGTACTTTCGATGTCCAAAAGTGGCGATAAGCAAAATACAAAGCTGTCGAGTCAATGGCTTCCAGTTCATCGTCCGCTGTCAACACAGCGCCATTTGACACATTGAGACCAATATAACGGCCCATGCCCGAACCAGTGTTCACACCGAAGCGAATATCATTCTTGTTCTCAAAAGTATATTTACCCGACAAACTTAAGCCCGTAGAAGAAGTTGTAGCATCAATATCACCACCATCCTCATAGGCTAGTTGACGAATCAACACTGCAGCCGCAAGGTTCAGACCACCTGAGTTGAAGTTGTATCTCGCAACCAAGTCCGGCGTCCCGTTGTCGTCCGAAACGATTCGTGTGCCACCACCATAGGGAGTAATGGTACTTTCAGGGTTTTCGATCGCAAACATCCAGTTGCCCGAGGTGTAACGAATTTGAGCTTGGCGCGCGAATATACCGAAATCGGTATTACCAACAAAGTCAGCTGTTTCAGGTAGTGCGCCAACATTCTGGAACGTGGTCCAGGTTTGACCAAAGAGCCAATTGTCGTACGTAAGAAATGCGTGACGCATACGGGGCTCATAAGAGTTAGTAATTCGCTCGTTGCCACTCGGCGTAGCGAGGAAACCCAGCTCAATGAAGGTTTTTAATTTATGGCCATCCAGGTCGGTGGTCGTACCAATATTAAAACGGGACTGCCTTGCATGAAAATCTACATAGGGGCCGCGGCTGTCGGCAGAGCCGTCGGACACGGGTGTAACTGAAGGAACGTAAAAGTCCCGACCGATTGATCCTCCCGCAAGCTCGCCGTCGCTGTAACTACTGACAATTGCGTCGAACTTAACAAAGCCGCCCACAGTCACAGTAGTGCCGTCGAAAGTCCCCAAAGTAGCAGCACTTGCTCCAGCTGAAATTGAAGCCGCTGCAACACCGCTCGCAAGAAGTTTTAAGCTCTTAGGTATCATGTGATGATTCTCCTATTCTTATTAGTGGTAAAAGGTTCACGCTTGCACGTGTTTCAAGCTATTAGCTATTAGTCTAAGTTCTACTAAAGTCTTAACCGCTCTATCTATAGAAGAGCATTGCAAAAATTTCCAGTAATTCGCTAGACGATAGTCTAATTGCTCAAGATGTTGAGAATGTTAATGATTGAAAGATTCGAGGAGTAAGCGCAAACTACGGCGTTTAAATCCTCTTGAATTTTTCCCCGAAGAAACCACAAGAATAAATCAGCGATAGAATGCTGGATTTAAAGAGAAAGTACAACTTGCGCATCCTGAATTGCGATGTATGATTTTTACGAATCATGGCTTATTGTAAGAGTGACTTATTGAACTAAAACGCCGGCCTGTTTTTTTATTGAAGACCTCAGGCACAGGCCAAGACCATGAGTCTGCTGTACTCACTTGCTCCAGGTCGCCTTTTACAACATGGTAGGGCCAGGTGCATACTAATAACAAAATAAGGATGGTGTACCTAATTCATGTATCACTTTCATATTGCTGACGATCATCCACTTTTTCGCAACGCGATCCTCGATGTTATTCAGGCACACTACCCTGATTCGACGGTCAGCCAGTCCAAAAACCTTGAAAGCACCATTGCGGATCTGGATGAACACGCGGAAACGGATTTATTACTTCTCGATCTGAACATGCCTGGTAGCCAGGATCTTTTCGGTTTAATCATGGTCCGTGAAAAATACCCGAGTATTCCGGTTGCAATCATCTCTGCCATTGAAGAACCCTCGACGGTAAACAGAGCAATGGGGCACGGTGCCTGCGGATACATTCCAAAATCGTGCTCGCCACAGGTTATTCAACAAGCGATACACTCCATCCTCGAAGGCAACAGATGGATACCTGAAGAGTTCGAAGGTTGCCTTACCCCGGTAAACAAGGAAGAAAAAGATCTGGCCGGAAAGATTGCGACACTCACCCCGCAGCAATACAAGGTGTTGTGCTATTTACGTGAAGGCTGGTTAAACAAGCAAATAGGCTATGAACTGGGTGTGACTGAAGCCACCATTAAAGCGCATATCACAGCCATTTTTCGCAAACTCGGGATTTCAAATCGCACCCAGGCAGTCATTATGCTTGGTCAGCTCTCACTCAAGTTAGACGCGGACAGCTATCAAACTGGCGAATAGAACTGTGCAACTACTGGAACATTTGATTTTAATTGCCTTACGGCAAAATCATTTTGTCACCGCTTTAATACTGTCGCGCTCCCGCTCTGCATAACGCTCCAATAAGGCGCGCAGGCGGCTTGGTTTTACCGGTTTTCGCAAGAAGTCAAAGCCGTAAGTTCCCAAGCTATCCAACCAGCTTTCGTCAGGCGCCGCAGAAACAATACACACTGGCACCTCTCCCCAAATCTCACGAAGGGTTTGCGCGAGTTGTAAGCCGTCCATACCTTCGCCCAACTGGTAATCCACCAGCAAAACGTTTGGTGCGTGATTTGTGCGCGCGTATTCGAGTGCCGCCTCTTCATCCTGTGCACTTTCCAAAAAGCAGCCCCAGTTTGCTGTGAGTTCACCCAGTGCATGCAGATTATTTTCTTCATCATCCACGTAAAAAAGCTCCAGGCCTTCAACGGCGCTGGCAATCTGATTGACTTTATCCTTGCGTACTCCACGCTCAGAGGCTTGTGCACGAGGAAGGCTCAAGGAAAAAACACTGCCTTTTCCCACCACTGATACGAGGTGCAAAGGATGCTTCAGCAGTTGCGAGAATCGTTTAGCGATGCCCAGGCCCAACCCTGCGCCCTCAACATCACTTTCAATGCGATAAAAATCATTGAATATGCGTTTTTGATGCGCTTCGGAAATACCCGGCCCGGTATCGTACACACCCACCTCAATGGTATTTTTGCGTCGGCGTACACCCAGCAAAATGGTTCCACTTGGGGTATAACGCACAGCGTTGGCTAAAAAGTTTTGCAGTACCCGACGTAAATATTTCGGGTCTGACTCCACCCATACTGAGCTCATGCGCCAACGAAAATCCACACCGTCTTTCACCTGCACGCGAAATTCATTAACGAGAGGTTCAAGAATTTCCAAAAGGGGAAACTTCTTGAGACTCGGCTTCAATGCACCGGTATCCAGGCGTGAAATTTCCAACAGGTTGGAAATAATGGATTCAGCGGAGCCAATCGCATTGTGCAAGTGGCCGAGGCTCGTCCGCAAGTTTTCATCCAGCCCTTCGCGCTCCAACAGTGCGCTTGCGTATAAATTCGCGGCATTGAGCGGTTGCAAAATGTCGTGACTGGCAGTGGCCAGGAACTGGCTTTTGTAGGCGTTCGATGATTCCGCTACAGCGCGAGCCTTAATTAGCTCTTCCTCCGTTTCACGGCGCTTGGTAATCTCTTCTCGCAAGCTTTCGTTAATTTTTTCGATTTCTTCCGTTCGCTCTCTTACCCGCTGCTCAAGTGTTTGATTGGCCGCTTCCAGCGCGTTCTGCGCGTTCACAAATTCGCTGATATCATCGTAGGTGGTGACGTAGCCCCCTTTAGGCAGTGGCCGCCCCTTGATCTCGATCACCCCCATATCGTGTTCGCGCACAACTCGATAGGGTTTACCCACCATCAGATGGTGCAAACGCGTCCGCACATGCTCCTCTACAGATCCCGCTCCCAGCAGGCCTTTTTCAGCATTAAAACGCACCAGATCCGCCACTGGCCGCCCCACTCGCAACATGCCTTTGGGGTAATTAAACATTTGTTCGTAACGCTTGTTCCACGCAACAATTTTCAATTCTGTATTCACAACGCTGATCGCCGAAGAAATACTTTCGAAAGACGCGAACAATAATTCCTGATTAAATTGCAACGAGCGCGTAGTTTCCTCAAAGATGTTGACAACATCTTCTACGGCCAGGCTTTCTCCAGAACTCAAACTCGTCAGCATTGCCCGGGTCGACGCGACACCAATGACACCCGAGAGTGCCTGCTCGGCATGCTCAAGCACTTCGCCAGTGACAAAACCCTCATCATTTTCAGGTTCATTTTCAAATAAACGCGCGGTCGCGGATTCACCCAAAAACTGATTGAGTAACTCTCGCAAATCGACACGGTTCACCATCAACTCACGAACCGTGGATTTTTGTTTAACTTTTTCTTTATTGGTAAAAATGACCGCCTGGATACGATCAGACAGGCGATTGTGATCGAGGCTGGATACCAGATACAGCGCCGCAATATTGGCAACCAAACTCAGCACTACCCCGCGGGTATAGGCGTCCGAAAAATTAAATCCAAAAAGATTTTCCGGCTGCAAAAAGGCGAGACCAAAAATGCCTTCGGATAAAATCCCGGTGCTTAAAAAACCCGCCTGGCAAAGCAAAGGCACCATCAGTGCAACAAACCACACCAGGGTGCCACACGCGAGACCCGCAAACACACCCATGGCATTGCAACGGTGCCAGTACAAGCCAAAAAGAATCGCTGGAGCAAGCTGTACCGCAAGGGCAAATGCGATCAATCCGATTTCGGTTAAGGCTGCATTTTCGGCGAGACTATCCTGATACAGCCAGGCCATAAGGATGACCGCCACCACCGTGGCGCGGCGAATAAAAATCAGCGCCCGACTGTAATCGAGCATCTGGCTACGATTTTTTTGCGTACTGATCAGCAGCGGCAAAATGACGTCGTTACTGAGCATTTGACTCAGTGTAAGTGAGGCCACAAGAATCATTGCGGTAGCAGCAGAAAAACCGCCTAAAAAAGCCAACAAACCAATCCATTGATTGTCGTGCATCAAAGGAATAGCAAGTACATAGGTGTCACTCATTACGTCCGAACCGGAAAGTAATTGGTTTCCCACCCATGAAATAATAAATACTGCAAACGCGATGATCGCCAGGTAAATCGTGAAACCGGTTCGCGCATACTTCAAATGCTTCTCGGACAAACACTCAACAAAGGTAATTTGAAACATCCTGGGCAAGCAGAAAATCGTACAGGCAGAGACCAGCGTGAGAATCCAGAAGCTGGGCGTCATCGTGGATTCCAAAAACACGGTATTGGCTGCATTGCTTGGCGCTTGCAAATCAAACCCTTGCGCAAGTGATAAAGAAAAAATCGCAACAACAACCAAGGCAATGATTTTAACGACAGACTCAAAAGCGACAGTGGCCATCACACCGCTGTGATACGTCGCTACATCAAGACGGTTTGCACCAAAAAGCAAGGCAAAGGCAATCATGCTGCTTGCCGTTAGCATCGTCATGTCTTGTGTGGCAAAAGGAAAATCTTCTACTGCGATTAATAGTGCGTCAGTCACCGCTTTTAATTGCAAAGCGATATAAGGCACTGTCGCCACAAGCACTATCATAGTGACCACAACCGCCACGGATTGGCGCTTGCCGTAACGCGATGCGATAAAGTCTGCAATGGAGTGGATATTTTCCTGACGACAAATGCGGGCAATGCGTTTCAGCAGAGGATAACCGACAGTAAATAATAAAATCGGGCCGAGCAATATAGGTAAATAGAACCAGCCTTTGGACGCAGCGGTGCCAACCAGACCGTAAAAAGTCCATGAGGTGCAATACACAGCAAGGGCCAACATGTAGACCAGAGGATGACGCGTCCAACTGTTGACCACGTAACGCTGCTTGTCCGCACGCCGCGCAATACCAAACAACAAAGCGAGTAAAAGTGCGATTGCAACAACAATAATAATAGGAGACATAAGCCAGCTCCCCTTTTTATGCCCTGACGGTTTTAATTATTTTTAATTTATTCGATCTATGTTCTACTTTACTTGAGGGCTCCGCTTTTTTGGGCCGATTCAAGAGGGTACAGTGAATTTTACGACATTAGTCGAGCCTTAGACTAAAGTCCAAAATCACAGCAGAATAACAACTGGTACCCTCGATGTGTTAAACCCTGGGAGGATACAATGGCAAATAATAATTCAGAATCAAGGCAAGCCTACTGGCAAGCCAACCTCAAACTAGTGGCCATTCTACTGGCTATCTGGTTTTTCATCTCCTACGTCTGCGGCATTCTACTTGTAGATCAGCTAAATGCCATCAAGATTGGAGGCTATAAACTCGGCTTCTGGTTTGCGCAGCAAGGCTCCATGTATGGCTTTGTCGCACTCATCTTTGTGTACGCACGGTTGATGGGCAAGTTGGACCGTGAACACGGCGTACAAGATTAAGGGGGCAAACGACAATGGAATTACAAACACTCACATTTATCGTCGTTGGCATCACTTTTGCGATCTACATTGGTATCGCATTTTGGGCCAAAGCAAGCAGCACTAGCGACTTCTACGTTGCCGGCGGTGGTATTCACCCTGTTGCAAACGGTATGGCTACAGCAGCCGACTGGATGTCAGCAGCATCATTCATCTCAATGGCCGGTCTTATTGCATTCTTCGGCTACGGTGGTTCCGTTTTCTTAATGGGCTGGACCGGTGGTTATGTGCTTCTCGCCATGCTGCTTGCCCCCTACTTGAGAAAGTTCGGGAAATTCACAGTACCTGAGTTTATTGGTGATCGTTACTATTCCAAGGCCGCTCGTATCGTTGCAGTTATCTGCTTGATCGTCGCCTCGGTGACCTACGTAATCGGTCAGATGAAAGGTATCGGGGTCGCGTTCTCGCGTTTCCTTGAAACCACTTACGAAATCGGCCTGTTAACAGGTATGGGTATCGTATTCATCTACGCGGTAATGGGGGGCATGAAAGGTATCACCTATACACAGATCGCCCAGTACGTGATCTTGATCTTCGCATACACCATTCCAGCCATCTTTATTTCCGTTGAACTTACTGGTAACCCCTTACCACAACTTGGTTTGGGCTCAACCATGGTAGGTTCGGAAACTTATCTGCTGGATAAACTGGATCAGGTGGTGACCGAACTCGGTTTTGCGCAATATACGACACAGGCGAGGCTTAGTACCTTGAACACCTTTGTGTATACCTTGTCATTAATGATTGGTACTGCGGGTCTGCCTCACGTAATCATTCGCTTCTTCACTGTGAAAAAAGTGAGTGACGCACGGAGTTCAGCTGGTTGGGCACTGGTGTTCATCACCATTCTCTACACCACTGCACCTGCTGTGGCCGCAATGGCGCGCTTGAACCTGCACCAAACCATCGAGCCTCAAAAAGGCGAATATCTCGAATACGAAAAACGTCCTAACTGGTTTAAAAACTGGGAAAAAACCGGACTTCTCGCTTTCGAAGATAAAAATGGTGACGGCAAAATTACCTATACTGCAGATGCTGCCACCAACGAAATGGTGAAAGTTGACCGCGATATTATGGTATTGGCTAACCCTGAAATTGCACGCTTACCGAAGTGGGTAATCGCCCTGGTAGCAGCAGGCGGTCTGGCTGCGGCACTGTCAACAGCAGCAGGTCTGCTACTGGCAATCGCTTCCGCTATTTCGCATGACTTGCTCAAGGGTGTATTCAAACCCGATATCTCAGAGAAAAATGAATTGCTGGCCAGCCGGATCGCTATGGCGGGCGCAATTGTTCTCGCGGGCTATCTCGGTTTCCGACCGCCCGACTTTGCAGCGGGTACGGTGGCCCTGGCCTTCGGTCTTGCGGCATCGTCAATCTTCCCTGCCTTGATGATGGGTATCTTCAGCAAGCGCATCAATAAGGAAGGTGCAATCGCCGGTATGATTGCAGGTATCTCTGTTACTCTGCTCTACGTATTCCAGCACAAAGGTATTATGTTTATCGCCAGCACTTCATTCCTCGGCGACATGAAAGCCAACTGGTTCCTCGGTATCGAGCCTAACGCCTTCGGTGCAATTGGTGCGGTTGTGAACTTCGTTGTTGCGATTGTTGTATCGAAGATGACTGCTGAACCTCCCGAGCACATCCAGCACCTGGTGGAAGACATTCGTGTTCCAGCTGGCGCAGGCGAAGCAACTGGGCACTAATACTTAAAGCAAACTGATCTCCTCAGTACAAAAGCACGCTTACCTTCGGGTAGCGTGCTTTTTTTATGTCTGTAACAAAGTAATTTTTACGGGTTTGGAGAAAACCTGATGATTAATAAAGTGGATTAACGGTAGGTTAAAAACAAAATTAGCGTTAAACTTGTCATTAAAAATAAGACGTGACATGCAATGAAATTTTTTACAAATAAACACATGATTGCCGCGATGATTATCGCCCCCATTCTCGCGGTTTTAGCTTACTTTGCTACAGACTATGTTGTCGGTGAAAAGCCACACGCCGCGATTGATGGTGCAAACTATAAACTTGTCGCAGGCCCTGACTGCCGTTACCAAAGCGGTTCCTGCACTTTGCGCAACGGTGATATCAAGCTTGTTATATTGGCAAAGCGCGCGAGCGAAAACAGCAACCAGATTCGCCTATCACTCTTTAGTGAGACCCCTATAGAACAGGCGCTTGCAAGCTTTTCTACCGATGACAATGCTCTACCAACACCTTTTACAGCAGATGATGAAGAAGGTAAGTGGGTAAGTGAATTATCTTTACAAGATTCACAAACCGCCCCCTTCCGTTTCGTTGCATTCATACAGGGCTCGAGTTATTACGTCGAAACGCGCTCCATGTTCGTTGATTATGAAACAAGTTTTTCTCAGGAAAACTTTGCGGAAGAGCAGGACTAGGAAATGGTTAGTGAAGTCAGCGATATAAAGAAATTTATCGCGGAGCTCACGCCATTTAACGACGCCGAGGATGCGGCGCTGGACCGCATCAGCCAAAATGTCAGTGTCGACTTCCAAAAAGCTGGCAAACACCTCTTTGACAATATCGAAAAAGAAAAACTGCCTTTCCTGGTCATACTGCGTTCTGGCAGCCTGGAAATTCGCGACAAACAAAACAAACTCAAAGACAAACTCACTGCAGGTGATTTGTTCTTCCCCAACATTCTATTATCCAGCCCACAACCCTATGCACTTGCTGTTCTTGAAGATTGTTTGTTTTACGAATTGGTAGGGCCGACCCTGCAAGGCCTGTTCAACAGTGACGCAAAGTTTAAAGCCCTTTTGGATGGCCATCAGCGCATCTACAATCCGGAAGTAAAACAGGAACAAGACAAAGGCAAGCTCGAAGAGCAAAATTATCGCAATCAAACGCTCCGTGAATTTATGTCCAGCCCTGCTATTTGTGTTGGCCCAAATGTGAGTGTGCAGCAAGCCGCAATTTTGATGCGTAATAAAAGTATTTCTTCGCTACTGGTCACCGAGGAAAACAGACTGGTTGGCATTGTCACTGATAGGGATTTTCGAACACGCGTACTGGCCGAAGCCCTCCCTCTTGACACTCCTTTATTCAAAGTGATGACCCACTCGCCTTCTGCTATCGAAGCGAATCGCAGTTTACATGAGGCACAAATGAGTATGATGTCTGCGGGCATTCACCACCTCCCGGTAGTTAAAGGTGAATTACCCATTGGAATCATATCCTTAAGCGATATTCTTCAAGCTAGTAATACCGAGCCGCTTTCCTTAATTAGTACAATAAAAAATGCTGACAGCTCTGAAGAGCTGGCCGAACTCGCAACGAGGTTGCCAGAACTCGTTGCCAACTTGATAGAACGCGATACACGTGCAATGGAGATTGGCGAGGTCATTACTTCCTTTACCGATGCCATGACCAAAAGGTTATTAATCCTGGCCACAGATCAGTTTGGTCCGTCGCCTGTACCCTATACCTGGCTTGCTTTCGGTTCGCAGGCGAGACAAGAACAAATGCTGGGTTCCGATCAGGATAACGCCATTATTTTCTCTCGTGCATTAAAAAATGAAGATGAGCACGAATATTTCGATAAGCTAACTCACTTCGTTAATGATGGTTTGCACCATTGCGGGATTCCACATTGTCCGGGCAACATTATGGCATCCAATACAAAGTGGCAACTCAGCCTCAATGATTGGAAACGCTGTTTTACCGAGTGGATAAAACGGCCTAGCCCAAAAGCCCTTATGCATGCCAGTATCTTTTTCGATATGCGCCGGGTTCACGGCAAACCGGATTTGGTTGAAAGTTTACAGGCCTATGTATTAAAACTTGCAAGACAAAACACCATCTTTCAAGCATTAATGACCAACAACTCACTCGATCATACTCCACCTCTCGGATTTTTTAAGACCTTTGTCCTCGAGGACGATGGCAATCATGTACATAGCCTCGATTTAAAAAAACGCGGCACCATCCCCATCGTTGACTTCGCACGCAACTATGTTCTTTCCGCGGGGCTCACGCAAGTCAATACGCTTTCACGCTTGCAAGCCTTGCGTGAGGAAAACGTCGTGTCCAATGAACTTGCAAGCAGTTTGATTGATGCACACGAATTTATTGCAGGCATAAGACTGGAATCCCAGGCTCAGGAATACCGAGCTAATGCACGCGTCGATAATTATCTCGACCCGCGTGAACTCTCCCCGCTGCTTCGCCAGCAACTTAAAGAAGCGTTTCAGGTTGTTCGCAATGCGCAAACAGCGATGAAAGCGAGGTTTGGAGCCGGTGTTTTCTAATTTTCGTTACCATTATCTCCACTGGCGCTATGCCAAACGGTCGCAAAAAACGGGGGTCAAATCCCTCTACAACACACCTTTTCCGCCACAATCACAAAAAATTATAAACACAAAATTTACTGTTGTTGATTGCGAGATGAGTGGACTCAACCCTCGTGAGAACGAACTGCTTAGTATCGGTTGGACCACAATCAAAAACGGAAAAATAGTGAATAGCGAAAGCGGTCAAGTATTGATTCATTCAAATGAAGGAAGCGGTGAAAGTATCAAAATTCATGGACTCAGTGATCGCGACCTCGCCAACGCGGTCAGCCTGCCCTCAGCACTTTCACGTCTTATTGCAAAACTGCAAAATACAATCGTGGTTTTTCATTTTGCCCCCATTGATCTGGCTTTTCTCCAGAAAGCCAGCATGCAGTGTTTTCAGTGCCCCTTGATATTCCCGTATTTCGACACCTTACAAATTGAAAAGAAACGTCTAGCGCTGCAAGGCAAAAGCGGTGGATTGCGTCTTCATGAATGTCGAAGTCGCTACAATCTGGATGACAGCGCTCAACACAACGCAATGGCCGATGCGCATGCCACTGCTGAACTATTTATTGCGCAACTTCACTACAGCGGTGATCTGGAAAATTTGCAGTTATCACATCTCCCATTCAATTGCGCCTGATCACGCGTATTGTTCCCGCTTTGATATCAGGTCATTTCATCCCTGTCGTCAGCTTTCACATATTCCATCAATGAGAAAAATCCAGTCGAATCCTGCGCCAAAATAAAGAATACATTAGCGGATTTGAACTATGCTTTTCGTAGCAACACATAACGGAAACCACAATGAACCTAAGCATACGCCTCAAGCTCGCCCTGCCGCTTTGCGCCGCCTGTATCCTCGTTGTTATTTTGTTGACAAGCTACTACTGGGTGATGGTAAACAGCAATCGAATCAATGAGCGCATGGGCGCCAATTTTCTACCAGCAATATCTGCAGTTTTGAATGCTGATCGAGATCTTTATCAAGCCCGTCTTGCACAACTAGAATATTTGGATGCCGTGAGTGAGGAGAAGCGTCAAACAGCGCGTGCGGCATTTGACGAAAACAACCAGCAAGCACTCGAGCGCATGAATCGCTTTCTTGAACTGACGCAAGGCCTACTGGGGAATGGCCAGAAGCAACTGGAAAATTTTAAAAACCTTTACAATGCATGGGCGCACGACTCCACAAACTACTTCACTAGCCCTACCCTTGATACATTCAACACATTAAATGACAGCTTTGAAGCCTTGCGGGAGAAATACGACATCGCTGGCGAACTGGCGGATGCCGTCGCGTCACAGTCGCGTGCCGATGCCGTACGCTCATCGAAAAATAATTTTATTTTGGTAACTGTGCTAGCACTGATCACGCTTATCGTATTGGGCGCATTTACCTACCTCGGGCCCCGGTTCGTTTCACAGCGGCTGCTCAGGTTAGCTGCGATTATAGAAGGCATTGCCACTGGGTCCGGTGACTTACGCTCAAGAATTTCGATCACAACAAATGACGAAGCAGGGAAGCTTGCAGATTCTGTCAATCATTTAATGGACTCTATTTCGCAACTCGTTGCTCAAACACGCGAGATTGCTCACAGTATCGATGCCGAGGCACAACATCTTTTTAGTAATATTCAGACTCTCGAGTCAAGTTCAATAGAACAAAGTAAAGCGTTAAGCTCACTATCCGCGTCCTACTACGAATCGAGCACGGCAAATCTTGAAGTCGCAAAAATTACAAATGAAAGTTCTGAACTCACACAGCAAACTTTACTATTATCTGAAGCTGGCGCCCAGGCCATTCGCGATTCCAATCAACAAGTGCATTCACTTGCCACAGCATTTAAAGAAACATTCGGTGTCGCCGATGATTTAAAGAGCAACTCTCAGGAAATTGTCACACTAATGGAGACAATTCGAAGCATTGCAGAACAAACAAATTTACTCGCTCTTAACGCGGCGATTGAAGCTGCACGTGCAGGTGACCAAGGGAGAGGGTTTGCGGTTGTCGCCGATGAGGTTAGAACACTAGCCAGCCGCACCCAGGAATCAACCGATCAAATCAATACCATTGTTAATGGCTTTTCAGATCAGGTTGACAATGTCTTTCAGGCAATAAGTCAAGGTTGCGAAAAATTAGAGACCACTGGAACCCATTCCGAAAAAGCCGAAAAGCAATTTCTCGACATTCGTGAAATGATTACCCGTATAAACGATTTAACGCTTTTAACCGCGAGCGCAACGGAAGAACAGAATTCGGTGAGCAACGAAATAAATCGCAATCTCAATTTGATTGAAGAAAAATCGCAAGTAAATTCAGAAAATGCAAGCGATACTAAAACCATCGCTGAAAAACTGCAAACAGGGTCTACCTCCCTTCAGCAACAGGTTAGCCGCTTTATTCTTAATTGAGAAAACAGGCTTTCCTGATTTAAAAGCCGCGAGTCATTTATTCCATATTTCTTCGTGAGAAAGAATATATTTTGAAAAATAACTACGCGGCTTTTGAGTTTCCAGAATTAAAAAATTCTAGTTACACTCGACACCGCCAAGGCTCCACTGCCCCTGATTATTACAGGTTTGCTCACCGATACAGCTTTGTCCATTTTCATATCCCCAGCCATTGCTTGTGTTGTTACACAAGGGCCAATCACCTTGACCATACCAGTTACATACGCAAGCCCCACTGCCGCCAGAACTGGAACTGCTGCTTGACGAGGCACTGCTGGACGACGAACTGCTGCTCGAGGAAGAGCTACTTGACGATGAACTGCTGGATGATGAGCTGCTGGATGAAGAACTGGAACTGCTGCTTGACGAGCTGCTCGAACTGCCACCACTCACTTGTCCAAAGCCAATAGACCCATTGCAGTGCAGCATTTCTGAATAAGAACCCGCACCACAACTGCCATCCCAGGCTCCGGTATTGTCCTGCTGGTCTTCGGCCTGACGGATCTGACCGTTGACACTCACATAGTCGACACGCACATCACGGTTGCCGTTGTCATTGGTAAACGCCACGCGCAATTCACCGCTTGAATTGGTTGAGACAGAGTAATTTTGCATACTGGTTCCCAGTGTCCAGGTTTGAATGGTCGAACCACCAATTTGCAAACTGACACTCTCACTGCCTTGCGTGCCGCTCATACGCACAATAATGTTCAAACTACCTCCACCTGAAGAGCTACTGGATGACGAACTTGAAGACGAACTTGAAGACGAACTTGAAGAAGAGCTCGAAGAGGAACTGGATGAAGAGCTGCCGTTTTGATCAAGACCAAAAAAACGAATGACGGCTTCTTCTTCAACAGGCAAATTATGGCTGACACCTTGCAAGCTAATCGCTTCAACCGGAGCTTGCTCGCCACTACTACCGTAACGTGTGCGTGTTGCGCCGCTGAAAGGTGTGTCGGTGCTTGTCGGGTTTTGCGATAAACCGTGAACGTTGGTCCACTGCTTAATTTCTTCACCGAAATTATTGTAATGCAGGGTTTCGTCATTGGTGCCGTGCCAAAGCTGCATGCGTGGGCGCTGGCCACCATAACCGGGGAACGCGTTGCGCACTGCATCACCCCACTCCTGTGCACTGCGGGAAATATTTCCGCCGGAGCATTGGCTATTCCACTCCGAGCCACCCGAGGTCGCGAAACAGGTAAACGGAACGCCCGCGAAGGCTGAACCCGCAGCAAATACATCCGGGTAAAGCGCCAACATCACATTTGTCGTCATCGCACCGGAAGAGACACCCGTAACGAAAATACGGCTGTTATCGACGTTGTAGTTATTTTGCACATAGCTGATCATGGATCGCATGGCAACGGGATCACTACCGCCATTGCGGGTTAACGCTTGTGAGGAGTAAACATCAAAACAGCGAGAGCTGCGTGTTGCTGTTGGGTAGATAACAATAAAACCATATTGATCAGCGAGATTATTGTAGCTCGTGTTTTGATAAAAAGTCGGGCCACTGCCCGTGCAATAATGCACCGCGAGTAACACGGGTGCATTATTCTGTACATTGTCCGGAACGTATAAATGCATCTGGAGATTTGAAGGGTTAGTGCCAAAGTTATTAATCTGTTGCAGCGAAGCAGAAAAGCTCGAACTCGCGAAACTCATAAGAAAAAACAGGCATACTAATATTTTGTGTGAATACGCTTTCATGATTCTCACCTGAGGTTGTCGTAATTAAAACAATACCCGCCTGACAAACTGTTATTGAACAGCCTGACGTACCTCAGGGTATTGCACGGTTTTCGGAAAGGAAATGTATTCAGGAATAACCCACACGATGAGCAAATTGAAACACCAGCATGAGAACCCGAAATAACAAGGGTTTCCCCTCACAAACATGAATAAATAATTATTATTTGGAACAACTCAATCCGCGCACAGTATAGCGGCCGGCGTGGCGCAAAACAGCCTGGTAACTGGCGCCAGGTCTTAGACTTTCGTCGAATATTCAGAATCGAAATATTGTGGGTGCCGAACGCATATAAAAGACGCCTATTCGAGCGGCTCGCCCTTAAAATCTGTCTTAAACGCTTGCAGGGTTATGCCCGCCTGACGCGCACCGATAAAGACCACTTCGCCTTCATAGCGCTCATCCCCCAGGGAGGAGAATTCAAAGCGAAAGTGCCGTCTCAGGGCAACCAATGATGACGGAGAGGGCAAGAATGCCAGCTTCTTCAGAGTCAGGCTTTCATCCAGCAAGGTGACCTGATGATGACGCGTATGTCTCAGCGCCGCCTCATACGCCCGCGCCCGAATTTGATGATGACGGACCAAAAACCAGAAAAAAAGTCCGCCAATTGTTAACCAAATCACTTGCTCCAGATTCACCCACAGCCCCTTGATTCACATCGACAAATTGGCATTGTACACTTCTGCTCGAGCATATTTAGGAACCACTTCTGGCGCTAGCGCGTGTATCCAACAAAAACCCGACTCTTGAGCAAAGCAACTGTGAAATTTCGGGTTCTCTCATCAACATAAGGATGTATATTATGACTAAAGCCCTACATACACTTCTTGTCTCCTTTGTACTCGCCCTGCTCGCAGCCTGTGGCGGCAGTGATAGCGATGGCAACAACAACAATGGGAACAACGGCGGCGCAAATGAAGTCGAAGCGATTTCGGTCGTTGCCATTGAAACCTCGAAAAGTGCAATTTCTGCCGATGGCAGTGATTTCGGACAGATTTTCGCTTTTGCCCCTCCGCAAAATGGTTTCCAGAAAACAGCTAAACCTACTGAGGAATACAACGAAACCGTTCCGGGGACCTGCGGTGGCAACATCGAAGTCTCCATGCTGGTGACCACGCCGGACTCCGAGGAAAGTATCTTCCCCTATTCCATTGATGGCCAGGCAGACATGAATAGTTACTGCATCGCGGTCGACACCTATCAAATTCTCTACAACGGCATGATGGTCTATGAAGCGGATTTCGGTGAAGAGAGCCTGAGCCTCTGGTTTAACTATGATCTTACCTACAGCTCTGACCACCCCGAAATCGCCGATGGCAGTATTTCAGCGAGCGAATCCTGCAGCGGCACGAGTTATGAAGATCTAACTTGCAGCTTCAGCTCAGACTACAGTTACGATGGCGAAAGCTACACTCTCTCTTCTGTTTCTGTCAGCGGTGACAGCAGCTCAGGCTATCTCATCATTGGCGATATCGAGGGCGAGGACGGCAGCAGTTACGAAATTTCCGCGTCGGGTTTGACCTTCTGTGATAACGGTAATTTCGCTTCCGGTGAAATTGAGATCACCATGGACGATGGTGAAACAGCGACCATTACCTTTCCTTCATGCACACAATATAGCGTCTCCTTCATGGGTGAGACCGAAACTTATGACTATGACTAACCGGGCGCTTCAGATACGGTCCTGAATATCGGGGCGCGGTCTTATCCGCGCCCTTTTCCTATCATCTCACCCTGCCGCTATCCCTATCTTCTGGCAACCCCTATCGCCCGCATTTCGGAGCGCCTAAATTTCACGTACGCTATGTAATGATTACTGAAAAACACAGTAATAATAATGCCGGGGGGTCGCATGCGCAGCAGCAAATCCATTTTTACCACGCTTACTTTTTTCGCTTTCACCATCTTTGGATCAAATACTATGGCTGAATCTATCGGGCAGTTCGCTCATCACGCCGATATCGGTAAGGTTAAACACCCAGGTTCTCTGCAATATAACGAAGACGAACAGGTCTACGTTATGTCTGGCTCGGGAACCAACATGTGGTACGGTGAAGACGAAATGCATTTCGCCTGGAACGAAATGGAAGGGGATTTTATTGTTCGGGCTAACATGACCTTTATTGGTAAAGGCGTCGATCCGCACAGAAAAATTGGCTGGAATGTACGTCAGAACCTGGAAAGTGGTTCGCCACAAATTAATGCGACCTTGCATGGTGACGGCCTGACATCACTGCAGTTTCGTGAAACACCTGGCGGCGACACTGAACAATACATTTTGAATATTACCGACACAGAAGTGGTGCAACTCGAACGCCGCGGTGATGTCTTTATCATGTCAGCAGCCAAACACGGCGAGCCCTTTTCGGTAACTCAGGTTTCTCACGTAAAACTTCCTGAAAAAGTATACGTTGGGCTGGTGACTTGTGCACACAATCCTGATGTCGTGGAAAGCGCAAAATTTTCCAACGTTCGCATCATCCGACCCGCCAAAGCAGATTTTCGCCCCTACCAGGATTACATTGGAAGCAACCTGGAAATCATGGATATGGAGACGCTCAATCGCCGCATCATATATCGTGACCCGGATTCCATTCAGGCGCCCAACTGGACACATGATGGCAAGACCCTGATCTACAACTCAAAAGGGTTACTCTACAACTATGACCTTGCGACAAATAATATTTCTGTATTAAACACGGGCTTCGCGAACGACAACAACAATGACCACGTATTGAGTTGGGACGGAAAAAATATCGCGATTAGCCATCACAATGCTGATGATGATCGCCGCTCAACCATTTACACACTTCCGTTAAGCGGCAGTGACAAGCCCAAACAAATCACGAAAACCGGCGTTGGCCATTCCTTCTTGCACGGCTACTCTGTCGATGACAAGGAATTAATTTTTACCGCGAACCGTAAAAACAAATGGGATATTTATAAAGTCAATATCGCCACCAGTGAAGAGACCCAATTGACCGACACGGCAACACTGGATGATGGCTCGGAATACGGCCCCGATGGCAAGTATATTTATTTTAATTCCAACCGCACCGGTACCATGCAATTGTGGCGCATTGATGCAGACGGCAGCAATCCAACACAGCTGACTTTCGATAAGTATAACGACTGGTTCCCACACGTTAGCCCGGACAATAAGAAAATTGTTTTTCTTTCTTACATGGACGACATCAATTCAGGCGACCACCCGTTCTACCGTCATGTGTATTTAAGGGAAATGCCAATTGACGGTGGCGAACCCAAAATTCTCGCCTATGTGTATGGCGGCCAGGGCACGATCAACGTACCTAGCTGGTCACCCGACGGCAAATTCATTTCATTTGTGAGTAACACGATTTTGCCGGACCAGTAATAATCGCAGCGTTTAACACCCTCTTAAACACAGTCTTTAAGATAAAAAAAGCCGGCTCTCGCCGGCTTTTTTTATCGCTTCTTTTTCTGCATCGCTTGCTCAAACAAGGCGGCCATTGTACCTGTTTGTGCAGGGCGAGCATTGGCCTGCTGGCCCTTGCCACGGTTTTTACGGGCAGCTTGCCCATCTGACTTACTGGCGGGTTTTGCGGTTTGCTTGTTCTCTCCGGGAACATCATCAAGTCGCATCGACAAGGCAATACGTTTACGGGCTACATCCACTTCCATGACCTTGATGCGCACAATGTCGCCAGCCTTCACCACGGTACGCGGATCTTTGACAAAGCTGCTTGATAAGGCTGAAATATGTACGAGGCCATCCTGATGCACACCTACATCAACGAAAGCACCGAAGTTAGTGACATTGGTCACTGTGCCCTCCAGCACCATGCCGGGAATCAGGTCCTTGATCTCTTCAACACCCTCTTGAAATTGCGCAGTTTTAAATTCTGGTCGCGGGTCACGGCCAGGCTTCTCCAGTTCGGCAATGATGTCCACTACCGTTGGCACACCCACCGTGTCACTGGTGTAATCCACCGCTTTCAGTGATCGCAAAAACCCGCTGTCTCCAATCAGTGATTTCAGCTCGCGCTGATTTTTTACCGCAATGGCTTCAACCACGTTGTAAGACTCCGGGTGGACCGCAGAGCGGTCAAGCACATTCTCGCCGTTAGCAATTCGCAAAAAGCCCGCAGCCTGCTCAAAGGCTTTGGCGCCGAGGCGCGATACTTTTTTCAATTGGTCGCGATTGTTGAAAACACCGTTCTGGTTGCGAAACTCAACGATATTGGCCGCAATACTGGCATTCAAGCCCGAAACCCGGGCCAGTAGCGGCGCCGATGCAGTATTCACCTCCACACCGACACCATTCACACAATCTTCCACCACGGCATCGAGTGACTTCGCGAGTTTGCTCTGGCTGACATCATGTTGATACTGCCCCACCCCGATGGATTTGGGATCAATCTTAACCAGCTCGGCCAATGGATCCTGCAAACGACGCGCAATGGAGATGGCTCCACGAATGGTGACATCCAGGTCGGGAAATTCCCGCGCTGCAAATTCCGATGCCGAATACACCGAAGCCCCAGCCTCATTCACCATCACTTTCTGGATTTTCAAATCCTTGTGCTTTTTCAAAAGGTCGCCAACAAACTTGTCGGTCTCACGGCTGGCAGTTCCGTTACCAATGGCGATAAGCGAAACCTGATATTTCTGGCAAAACGCCAACAGCACGGCCTCTGCTTCCGCAATTCGGTTCTGCGGCGGATTAGGAAAGATAGCACCGTGATCCAGAACTGCGCCGGTATCGCTCACTACGGCGACCTTCACACCTGTTCGCAAACCGGGGTCGAGACCTATCGTCACTTTTTGGCCAGCTGGCGCGGCCAACAGTAAGTCCTTCAAGTTGTTGGCAAAGACATCAATAGCCGCCGCTTCCGCTCGCTCACGCAGTTCTCCAAGCAATTCGGTTTCCAGATGAAGATTGAGCTTTACCCGCCAGGTCCAGCGCACGACCTCTTGCAGCCAAGTGTCTGCCGGGCGACCCTGATCTGTGATTTCACAATGTTGGGCAACAATCTGTTCGCAGGGGTGACCCTGCCCCTCTGGCTCTTCCGCCAGCGCCAACTGCAAGCTCAATACCCCCTCATTGCGGCCGCGAAAGGCTGCCAGCGCGCGGTGTGAGGGAATATCTGCCAGCGCTTCGCGGTAATCGAAATAATCGCGAAATTTCTCGCCCTCTTTCTCCTTCCCTTCAATCACTGTTGAACGCAAATAGCCCTCGGTTTTGAAAAATTGTCGCAACTTCTCCAGCAAGTCCGCTTGTTCGCTAAAACGCTCCATCAGAATTTGCTTGGCGCCGTCCAGGGCGGCTTTGGCATCGTCGATTTTGTGCTCGCTGTTCAGGAAGGCGGCAGCCTCTTCTTCTGGTACACGCTGAGGTTCGGCGTAAAGCAGGTCTGCCAGTGGTTCAAGGCCAGCTTCACGCGCAATCTGCGCCTTGGTACGGCGCTTGGGCTTATAGGGAAGATACAAATCTTCCAGTCGGGTCTTGGTGTCTGCGGCAAGGATTTGCGCCTCCAATTCCGGGGTCAGTTTTTCCTGCTCAGCGATTGACTTTAATACGGTATCGCGGCGCTCTTCCAATTCGCGTAGATATCCCAGCCGTTGTTCGAGCGTACGCAATTGTGTGTCATCCAGGCCCCCTGTCACTTCTTTCCGGTATCGAGAAATAAAGGGCACTGTGGCGCCTTCATCCAGCAGCGCAACAGCGGCGCTGACTTGTTTCTCATTGACACTGAGTTCTTCGGCAATACGGGCATTAATTGGCAACATAGGGGACACTCTTGGTAAATCGTTCTTGATAATTCGTTGTTGATGAGCCGGCCCTAAAACTCGCGGCTCATGCGAAAACGCGGGCATTATGCAGATTTATTTTGTTGGAAAACAGACTTGAATTTTTTTATAAGCCCAGAATGGAGCAGGGCTTCACATTGCAGTGAAATCAATCATGGCGCGTCAATGGAACACGCCAGGGTGCGGCTGATTTGCGCTAAATTCAGACCGCTTTCTTCGCGCCACTGATTAAAAGCATGCTGCACGTTTTGCAATGCCTGACGGCTGGTCGGGGCCTTATCGATGACACCCGCGTCAATCAACGCAGCCACTACATCCGCACTGAGCACAAAGCCATCCTTACCCACCGCTCGACAAAAGTATTGGCAGGTTTGTAGTCCCAGACGCTGGGTACGTTTTTTCAAATCGTTGACAAGGCTTACAAAGTCACGCTCATCCCAAGCGGCCAGGTATTTGCCAAAACTTCCATATTCCCCCGCGATATCCAGCACTGCCATTGCGTTATGCTGCACCGTTTGGATTTTTTTGAGATTGCGTACTATGGCTGTATTTTGACAGTGCGCATCGATATCTTCAGGGCTCATGGCCGCACAGCGACGAACATTAAACTGCCAGAAAGCTGTTTCGAAGTCTGGCCATTTACGATCGATGACTTTCCATACAAAACCGGCCTTAAAAACTGACTTGCTTAATTCTCCAAGGTAAAATTCATCCGCTCTTTTAGCCAGCGTTTTCACCGATACTATCCCTTGCGGCATGAGTTCTGCCAGGGCAACTTTCCCGCCCTTGCGTTTTTGGGCGCGCGCTTCAATTTCTTCAAACGTTTTCATATCGGTTACGTGTTTGGTTTTTTTGCCAGTTCCAGCTATCTTACAACAAAGAGAAATATACTCGCAGCCTGCAAGAAATATTTTTACAGGTAGCTATCAGTGACAGCCAACTATAGTTGGGAGCATATGTGTTGCAAGCACTTCTGGAAGACACAGAAAAAATTCTCGATACTGCATTCAGATCAAATACTGAATACAGTGTCTATGAATTGATGCGTGCACTTGAAGAAAAAGGGCATTTTGCATCGCTCACGGCGACAACATCACAATTGCTCTTGTATCAAAAAAACTTCCATTGCATGCACGCCCTCTATACCCTTCAAATCAGGTGGCTAGAGAAGCATTGGTATCTGGCCGTTTCAGCATTAAAAATCACCCTACAAAAATCGACAAACAAACAGCATTCCCGGGCACTAAGTGCTTCCGATACCAAGCTGGCAGAGTATTATTTTAACTGGCAAAACTACCATGAAGCCGATGAAGACAGCGTGGCTGAACTACAGTTAAATTTCATGAAACAAGTACAAGCCTGGTTAAATGCCGACGAAGCTTACCTCACGCTCGGCCTTGAAATGGATGCTAGCTGGCAGACAATCAACAAACGATATCGAAGTCTGGTACAAAATCAACACCCCGATAAAGGCGGTAATACCGAGCGCTTTCTAAAAATTCAACGCGCCTATGACCAGTTAAAACAGAAGTTCAATCGCTAGGGAACCTCTGAAAAATGGAAATATTTTTTCTGTGGCAAGGAAGCACCGCGCGGAGAACGGACTGAGCCGGCACCCCGGTTTACTGGAGTAAATGAGGATCGACTGGGCCGGCACACCGCAAATTTATACTTAGTGGACCGCTTTTCGGGGCTTGCCCCATGGCACTCATTCCTGCATTATGCTCGCAAATAAAAAAACCTTGATTAAAGACTTGAATTTCAATGCTAAAGATGCACCAGTTCACAAGCGCCAGCTTGCTACACATTGCTCTGACCCTGTTATTTTTATGGGTTGCCGCGCTCCAACTGAATGACCCGGACCCGCTGTTCTGGTGTCTACTTTATCTATTCACAGCCACCGTTCCGCTCATGGCTTTTTTTCATATCCCCGCTGAAAAGCAAGCGCCGGTGCTTGCACTGGCATGCGGGTTTTGTCTGGCAGGTTTCATTCTGGTATTGCCCGGCGCCAGTGAATACTTGAACCATATTAGCCAGGAATCGTTAGTACAGGATATGAGCCCGGAAAAACCCTATATCGAAGAAGCACGGGAATTGATCGGAACCGCCGTTGCACTTGCTGCAATCATTACGTATTGGATACTCAATAAGCGAAAAATCACACAGCCTGATTAAGTTGGCTCCGCCAACTTTCAACGCTGTCACTAAGCTGCGAGTGAGCGGCCTTTAGCAAATTATAAATTTCGATTTTATCTTCGCTAAACAAGCGCTCGAGTGAACGCTCAACCTCCAGCATCACCTGAGCCATTCGAAGCCCTCCAAAGTTGCCAATAACACCGCGCAGTTCATGCAGGCGTTTTTTAGCCGCGTCCAGGTCCCCCGTTTCTATTAATTTATACACATCCGCTAATCCATTCTGTAGACGCTGCATAACATTTTCCAGCAGCTCCAGCGCTTTTTCCTTGCGCTCTTCACTGTGGCTCACCATTCGCTCCAATGTTCTCGGTACGAAAATTTCTGTCTTATTCACTTCTTCTGTATTAATAAACTCTGTCGTTTCCAGCAGCTCGGCTTTATGAGGCATATCCAAAGTATTATTCGTATTTTTTGAACCCGTCTCAGCTGAGTCATTATGCTCAAGCTTTATGTCCTTTTGGGGAAGACGTTTGGATGCCCAGTGCTTTAATACTGCTTCTACACAATCAAAATCAAGCGGCTTGGAAAGAAAGTCATTCATACCGGCATCCAAACACAGGTTCTTTTCCTTTGCTGTTACCCCGGCGGTAACGGCAACAATCGGAATCGCCAAGCCTAACTCACGGATTTTTCTTGTTGCAGTAAACCCATCCATCTCAGGCATCTGTACATCCATCAATACCAGGTCGAAACTATCGGGCGCAACTGCAAGCGTATCCAACGCTTCCTTGCCATTGCCAACTATCGTCAATTGCACCTCAAAATCAGATAGCAGTTCCCTCGCCACAAGCTGATTAAAATCGTTATCTTCCGCCAACAATACGCGAAGCCCAACAAGACTGTTTTTCTCTATCGATTCGGATAAAACCTGGTCCTCTTGAGAACCTGTATTTGATACATAATTTTTACCCTCAACATTTTCACTGTCATCATCTTGACGAGTACTGCACCTTGATTCACCCTCAGGGATACCGGCCACACGGCCGAGCACATCATAGACATTTGATGCCAGCAAAGGCTTAAGCAGCAACGCAATATTATGCTCATCAGAAAACGCCTCAGCCTCTTCCAACTCGTCGTTATTAACAATAAACACCACTTGCTTTCGAAGCCCCGACTCCTCCAACGGCTTGAGCAACTCGAGAGCTTGAGCCTTTCCTGGCCACGATAAAACCAAACAATCATATTCATCTGCAAGATTGCAAAATTCACTCGTTTCATCGACCACGACGAGCTTCCACCCCCAGGGTGCGATAAAACTTTCCAGACTACGTTTTATCCACTGACCTTCATCTAAAAGCAATATTTTAACCTTGTCCGCACCACCATCTTTTTCCATGTTTAAAACTGGCAGAGGGTTTTTCGCATCTTTTAAATTCAGTGAAAAATAAAATTCGCTTCCTTTACCTAATTCACTATTCAGTTTCAGAGTACCGCCCATCAACTCGACAAGTTTATAACTTATACTGAGACCCAACCCCGTTCCGCCAAACTTTCGGGAAATTGAGACATCTGATTGTGCAAACGCTTGAAATATTTCATCTTGCATGTGCGTCGCAATACCGATCCCGGTATCTGTTACACAAAATTTTATTTTTTGGCTACCTTGCTCTAAGGCCTTTTCCAGAGAGACTTGCAAAACCACTGAGCCTTCCTGTGTAAATTTTAGAGCGTTACTCATCAAATTAAACAATACTTGACGCAAGTGCTGCTCATCCCCAAGAACCGAAAGGTTAATCCTGTCATCAATTAACAAAGCCAGTTCTACCGCTTTATCATTTTTAGCCGCCACGCATATGTCGATGACCTCATCCAACACATCCCCTAAAGAAAAGTCGTGGTAATCAGCCTCCATCCTGCCGGCTTCAATCTTTGAGTAATCAAGAATATCGTTGATGGTATTCAGCAGGTTTTTTCCTGCTTTGGATATCGTCGAAACATAATTTTTTTGTTTGGCATTTAGATCGGTATTACCAATAAATTTTGCTGTCGAGAGAATCGCGTTAAGAGGGGTGCGTATTTCATGGCTCATATTTGCCAGAAAGTTGGATTTCGCCAAACTGGCTTCTTCAGCGAGCGTACGTGCATTGCGCAAGCGCTCTTCGACTTCCTTTTGAATACTGACATCATGCACGGTTGCAATAACCGAATACTGCCCACCCTCCCAAACCGGCGATAAATTTACAGTAACCGGAAACGTTACCCCATCCTTTCTGAGCGCTTCCAATTGCTTGTTACCCAACATAGATCGGCTGGCTGGCGCCTTACCATAAGTCTCTCGATGATGAACATGCACTTCTTTAAATTTATCCGGCACCAGACTTTCAATACTCAAACCAATAAGTGCGCCTTTCGGATAGGCAAACATGAGATGTGCCTGCTGGTTTGCTTTTTCGATCTTTCCGAACTGATTCACTAACATTAACGCATCAGGCGCCTGCTCGAAGAGCGTATTAACTTGATCAGCCTGGTCCGACAAGCGATCAAGCGTTTCATTCAATGCATTTCTTGTAGCGAACTCCATTCGCACATCTGCGGAAATACCCACATAACCATTTACTTTTCCCTCGGAACTCACAATTTTACTCACAGACAAGCGTATTGCTATTTTGGTCCCGCCCTTCCTTACGCATTGCCACTCCCGCGAATACGAGGGTCCCAGTTGAGCCTGATCAATATAAACAATTCCACACTGGGTATCGTTTAACCGTTCTGATATTTGATTTGCAAAGGCTTTTGCATCTTCTTTACTAAAAAGAATATTGGGTGATTTCTTTCCAACCAATTCATCCCTTGAATATTGGAATAATTTTTCAGCGCCTTTATTAAAGTAATTAATGACGCCCTCCGTATCGCAGGCAACAATGGCAAAATTGTGGGAGGCTTCAAGAATTGCTTCAATTTGACCGCTAAAAATATGGAGCTTATCAGTCGCAACTTCAAGTTCTTCGTGTTCTTTTATCCACAAAGCTCTCGCGAGACATATAAGTTGCGGAAAGTAAAAACACAGCGCAGCGCCACCAATGTTTGACAAGTCAACGAGCTGCCAGAACTCAGAGAAATGATCGGGGAATGTAGTCAGTGCAGCAAAAGCAACTAACGCAGAAGTATATAAAACAATATTAAGACGCAAAAAATCAATATACAGCGCCAGCACTGACATTCCAAAAGCGATGTATATAAAGGGACGAGGGATAAGAAACAATATAAGCAACAATATACTGCATCCAATCAGTATTTGCGCAACCAATGAAAACAGGTTTTTCTCAGATATCAGCTCTTCAAAATCCTTGAGATCCAACATTAAAGCGGGCAATAAGATCAAAGCCAGACCACTTGCCGATGAAAAATACCAATTAATCCATGCTTGAAAATACGGCAAGTTAAAATGCCAGGACAAGGCCACTGCACTCACAAAACTGAAGACGGGTAGCACAAAAACCGCATAGGCTGCGGATATTTGAATTAAGTCAGCAACTGAATTGCGCTCGCGAATATCCGGTTTCACCCAATTAATAACGCTCACCGCCAATACAATTTCAGATGCATTTAAAATACAGAGCAATAGGTTGCTAATTAACGATAAGCCCATTAACAGGTTTGCACTAAAAATCGCTGCAATACCCAATGATAAGTAATACCTGTATTTTTGGGGGTCAGTGCGTAAAAGTGCAGCGAAAATCGCCGCGCTGGGGAGAAAAAGAAGAGCAAAACTGTTGGTGCGCGTGATCGCTATTGACGCAATCGCTGCAACAAGAATGGCCAGGAAGAAACCTGGATATTTAACATTAGAAAAAGAGCGACTGTTCACTCCATGGCGCCCCTCTCATTATTAGCAGGCTGCGTTAAACACCTCCCTTAAGAATAGAACAGCGGGCGAACTTCTGCTTATCCCTGTCTTTGGCTACAGAAAAAATTTAAAAAAATGGCCCCGTTCAGGTCTCGCATAATTTCAGGAGGTAATTCTGAACAGAGGTGGCGGCCAATCCATCCTTTAGCGCCTCAGGTTCAAATAAACCGCTCTCTGAACACAGGAATAGCGCACCATCATCGGGCACATCACACAATGCCCCATGCGACCCTTTCACAAGAGAGGCATCCAGCGGGATCACATCCAGCAAGGTACGAAAACCGAGTTTTTTCTTGATTAACTTTCCAATAATACGGGCTTTCACCAGGGAAAGTTGCGGATCCAGAAAAAGCTCGACGGGGTCATAACCCGGCTTGCGGTGGATATCTACAGTACGGGAAAAATCGGGTGCTTTTGTGTCTTCCAGCCAATAGTAGTAGGAGAACCAGGCATCACTATGGCTTACCGCGATCAAATCACCACTACGCTCATGCGCCAACCCGAAATGCGCTTTCTGATCTTCACCGATAACCAGTTCAACCTCGGGTAACTTTTCAAGCAGTTCTCGAACTTTGCCAAGTAGACTCTTGTCCTGAACATGCACATGGGCAAATTGATGGTCTGCTACCGCAAATACCTTACTCGCACCGGCATCCAACAATTCCAGCCCCAATTCATTACGCACACTGAGCCAGCCCTGCTTTCTGATTTCCCGATTGATATGGCACACGCGTTTTACGGGGCTGATTCCGTATTCAGAGAGTACAACAACACGAAAATTTTCTGCAGCGGCATAGTCAAGAAGATGACCACACAGGGTATCGATTTCCTTTAACGCACTTGCCGCTTCCGCATGGTCAGGCCCGTATTTTTGCAGCGCGTAATCTAGATGAGGTAAATAGACGATGCCGAGATCGGCCTGCTTTTTTTCCAGCACGTGTATTGCGGCATCTGCGATCCATTTTGACGATTGTATGTTGGCATTGGGGCCCCAAAAATTAAATAAAGGGAAAGTACCCAGCTGTGCATTCAGCTCCTCTCTTAGTGCGGATGGCGCCGTGTAAATATCAGGTAACTTGCGCCCATCTGCCGGGTACATCGGCCTTACCGTTACAGATACATCGGCGGGGTTGTACATGTTGTACCAGCAAAATAAATTCGCACTGCAGGCCTCTGGAAAACGTTGGCGGTAAACGTCCCAAATCTGCGGGCTTTGAATCAGGTGATTGCTTTGATGCCAGAATTTTATTTCAGCCAGATCTTTGAAGTACCAGCCGTTGCCGACGATGCCATGGTCGCTCGGTGTTTTGCCCGTAAAATAACTCGCCTGAACCGAGCAGGTGACCGCAGGCAACATTGACTGTATATGCGTGGCACTGCCTTGTAAGGCGAGTTTTTGTAAATTGGGTGCAAACTCGCCAAGATGCCTGGGGCTTAGACCCACGACATTGAGAACCAATAATTTATTAGGGGACGTATTCATTGAATCAGGAATGGTTTATTTTATTTATCAATTTTCGGGCTCTGGCCACGCAACACAGAATTTCCTTCAAATAAATCGCTTTGATCAATTTTTTGCCCCTGCCAATCACTCTCCTGGATTTGCCCACTTTGCGCATAAGCATCCAGGGCATTTTGATAGCACATTAGGTGAACGTCATCCTTACTGACCCCACTGTCCAGCATCAGTTGCGCGGTCTTCGGAACGGACAGCGGGTCACTCACTCCCCAATCGGCACTGGAATCAATAAATATGCGTTCCGGTCCATATTTTTTTGCAATATTGACCATGCGCTCACTGCCCATTTTAGTTTGCGGATAGAGCGTAAAGGCTGTCCAGTAGCCGCGATCCTTTACCACATCGACGGTTGTTTCATTGTTGTGATCGATAATAACTTGAGAGGGCTCCAGGCCATGCTCTTCACATATATCCATGGTGCGAATGGTGCCTTGCAGCTTGTCACGATGGGGCGTATGCACCATGACTGGAAGTGAAAACTCCTTTGCTAATTCCAATTGCAGGCGCAAATATTTTTCTTCGAGTGCGGTTTGTTCGTCAAAGCCAATTTCACCCACGGCGACCACGCGCTCCTTGGCAAGAAAAAGCGGCAACACTTCCATAACCGCTTCAGCCAAAGCTTCGTTGTTTGCTTCTTTTGAATTCAGCCCAATGGTGCAGTAATGCTGAATACCAAATTGCGAAGAGCGAAAGCGTTCCCAGCCAACAAGAGAAGCGAGGTAATCCTTATAACTCTCTGCAGAAGTTCGCGGCTGCCCCAGCCAGAAGGCTGGCTCGATAACGGCAACAACACCTGCTGCCGCCATCGCTTGATAATCATCGGTCGTACGGGCACTCATATGAATGTGAGGGTCGATATACATGTATCACCTTTTTAGAACTTTAGACTTTTGTCAGTCATGTTTATTTATCGTTTTATTCCGCCTGCGTCTCTTTCAATTGTGCCAGGCCTTTCCACGAAAGTACCTTTACTTGCGAACAATATTTTTCTTGCAGTGCTTTCGCTCGCGCTTCGAAACGCGCATTTTCAAGTAAACTCAACACGATAGCAGCCCGTGAAACATCATCAAGCTTTTCAGCTTGCTGTTCAAGGTAAGCCAGATCCTCCGCCGTTTCTGCGCGCCACCCAATGCAGGCCCAAATATCCCAAGGGAGATCGCGACTCGCGGCCTGCCGCTCCCAGACATAGTGCTTTAACATTTTAACAAGTTCGTCGTTATTACGGTCAGACAAACCGACAATGCTATGAATGGGCACAGCGAGAAATGCGGCTTTTAATATAAGCTGATTCCAGCCTTCGTGATCGAAATAGCGACGAGCATAGTCGCTCTTATGCGCAACGGCACTGAACACACTCACAATATTACTGCGCGCTGCTTCACGTGCTCGCTCAACAAAACGTTCCGGGCGAGGAAAAAAATTCAAGCCTTGTACCAGTAGAATTTGTTCGTTGACATCCGCCGTACTAAACAGTTGGTTGATACAATCGGCGAACGCAGCTTCATCAATAATCCGGGAAAGCTCAAGCAGAAACAACAAGCGCGACAGGCGAAAAGCCGACCACCTCTCGAGTAAGCCGTAGGGTGCAATCTTCGCCAAATTATTTTTCAGTCTCTCACGCGCTTCATCATTTTGTATCGCGCTACTGGAAACCGCAGACTCTTGCGACACACCACGCGCGCACAAGGCAAACTGCAGGAAAATATTTTTTTGCGATGTGTCTGCCTGGACTTTATCCAGGGCATTTTTTAAACGCGCTTTCGCTTGATTATCACTATCAAGCAGACTACTTAGTGTGTTTATTAGCAATTCGATTTCAGACATATCACGTCGCTGGAATAAATTTCTGAAAAACAAGACACAATACAAAACCCACAATTGCCCACCAAGCCAGTGTTAAATGCCCAACTGCGGCAATTAGCGCTGCATCAACCAGGCATATCCCTGCAAGCAGGGCCGCTACGGCTTGGCCAATAGCGCCCGGCTTTGCCGCGAAAACTTTATGGACTGCACGCATAATCCAGGCGAGGAGAAACATACTCAGCAAAAAACTCGAGGTTTTCTCATAACCCAAATAAAAACTATACGCCACCGGTGACAACAATAACACTAAGGGAATTGCCGAGCTGAGGCGGTTGTCATGTTCAGCGCGAGCCAGTGCAGTAATTCCTGCAATGTACAACATTAGCGCGATACCCGCGATAGACACCTCAAGTGGCAGTGCGAGCCCCACCAGGCAGATACCAACCGTGAGATAGACAAGTAGACGGCAGGCCCCCATCAATAGCGGCGCAATAAGCGGCCAGGATTTATGCTTCCAGTCATAGAGACAGATAAAAGCAAATAAGACAAGCGACACAAACAACCCGGAAAGTTTGAATGTCGCCGAAGCAAGGATCAACATCAAAGCCAGACACAGAAAAATCAGGGCAAAGAGTAATACCTGAGTTTTCGTGCATTGTCCGGCGGGCAAAGGACGCCCCGGATTGTGTTGTGCGTCCCACTCCGCGTCGAAATAATCATTCAAATACATGCCAGAAACGTAAAACAAACTCATCGCCAACATAAGGAACCCGAGCTGCACCGCGCCACCAAGGGGCAGAGCACACAGCACCGCGGCGGTAAGTACATTGGTCCATACCGTGGGCAAATTAGAGACCCTGCCCAGCACAAACGCGGTACGCAAGTTCATTACAAACGCTCCTTCACCCAGAGAACTTCGCCGGCAATCGCTTGTTCAACAGAGCTTGCTCGCGCACCCTGTGGCAAAACATCAAAGGTATAGGTTTCAACTTCCAAATGCGTGCTGTACTGTTCTTTTTTCTGAGCGGCTAAAAATGTAAGCAATTCCTGTTGCGTACTTTCAATCAAACCAAGTTGTTCCACAAAAACGGGCACATGAAAATGACTGCGCAAAATGCGCTGCTTTTCTTGCTGAGTATTTGCATCACTAAGCGTAGTGTTCATATGCGCGACCGCTTCTATGGCTTCCGGCAAATCGAGGAAGAACTGGTGGTGGCGACCAGTGAATAAAGTACTTTGATGCAGATATTGATTTTCTGCAAAGGGAGCAAGGGCCTCAAGTTTCGCATCGTTGGGCGCACTCACTTGTAAGGCCGTTGTCAATTGCAGTTTGGGCAGGCTGATATCAGCGGCACGCATTTGCTCTGCAAACTCAACAGCATCTTCAAACATGACGGCTGCATGGCAAGTATCAAGGCAAATACCCAGATAACGTTTAATCGTTTCCTGCGAACACAAGTGCGGCTCAAGGCCCTGATTCGCGAGGTAGGCTTTCGCCTCGTTTGAATAAACGTAATCCTTAAAGAATGCGAGTGTACCTCTAGCATCTTCGAGGTAACAGGAAGGTTCCGGTTCAAGTGCAAGCTGAATCCATTTACCCGTGTTTTGCTCAAGCTCCCAGGCAAAACTGACCCAGGCCATCAGGTTTTGTAACGCGGCCTGACGCGCGGCTTCTTCGGCAAACAGGCGCTTGAATCCGACTGGCACCGTCGAAATCGAACCGCGCTGACTTTCAACCCCTTGCCCCAATTTTTCCTGAGCGCGCAACAGCTCTGCCAGAATCACAGCAAGTTGGCGTGTATACACTAACCGTTCAGTGGCTCCCCAATGAGGAAGATAGACATTTTCCTTAATGGCTTCACCATGAAAGGTGCCGTAGGGGAAACCATTCAACGTAAAAACGTAAAGCGCTTCTTCGGTTAGCCAGCGACAGAAGCTTTCGAGTTCAGCCGGTTTTTGAGTAAGCGCAGAAGCTGCTTCAGCAGACAGCCGCAAACCCACACCAAAAGGTTCATTCGCAGATACGCGGTTTTTAACTTCGGGTAAATAACGTTTTAAAGACGCGAAGCACTGACGCCAACTTTCACCGGGATGAATATTCGTGCAGTAACTCAGATGACAGGCGGGCGAAGCGGGAATTTTCATAAACCTGTGCGGAACCTCTGTAAAATAGCCTAATTTTCAGAATTTCCTTAATTTTTCTCGCGCGCGCAACAACGCTGCCGTTTCTATTTGATTGACTTCGAGCGTAGTACCGATACCGGTCAACAAGGTTATACAGAGTTCACCGCCCAAATGTTGACGAAACTCCTCCAACCCAAGCACCAAAGCACTTTCACCCGCTTCATTCTCCCAGCATAGTGCTGGATGCCAAACATTGAAACCCAAAGCGCTGATAAGCTCAATCACTTTCTCAGAGACATCCTCGGTACATAAACCAACTTCAGCAGCGTAGAGTGCATCAAGCGCCATTCCGATAGCCACCGCTTCACCGTGCGATAGTTCATGTTTCGTCAGTGCTTCCAGTTTATGCGCAGCCCAATGACCGTAATCCAATGGACGGGCACTGCCCTGCTCGAAGGGATCACCACCGTTACATATTTGATTGAGATGCAGTTCCGCACAACGCTGAATGAGGTAGCGCGCAGCTTTTTCATCACGGCGGTTCAAAGCGTCAATATTTTTTTCTATCCAATAAAAAAACTGCCCATCCCGAATGAGGGCAACTTTAATCGCTTCAGCAAAGCCGGAACGGTAATCACGCTTCGAAAGCGTTTGTAAAAAATCGAGGTCATTGATGATGGCAGTAGGAACTGCGAAGCTACCGTAAAGGTTTTTTATGCCCATCGCATTAATACCGTTCTTGACGCCCACGCCGGCATCGTTTTGCGCCAACACAGTCGTCGGCATGCGAACAAGACGAATACCGCGATGGAAGGTTGCCGCTGCATAGCCGACTGCATCCAGCACACCGCCACCGCCTATGGCAACCACGTAGCTTTGTCTGTCTAACGCAACGTCGAGCATATTTTGATACATGGCTTCTATTTGCGTCTGGGACTTTGCCGCATCACCTCCGGGCACAACATGCAATTGATCACAGTAATGAATGTTGTGCGCTTGGCAATAACTCTGAATGGCTTGTTTTAGATTTGCGTTTGCATCCCAAACACATTGATCAATAAAAAATTGTGCTTTAACTTGCTTGTGCGGATTTGCACCAAGGGTTTGTGCAAAGCAGGGATTGTTTTCCTGAAAAACACCGTGACAAAAATGCAGTGGGTAGTGAAAACGCAGTGTGAATTCCGGGTTTAATGTATCCGGCAAGTTTTCACTCGTTGAACTGACCTTGCTTTTACTGGCAAACTTTTTCCAGGCAAACATAAGCGAAGCTGGCAGTGCAACACTGGCGAAAAAAGCCAAAACAAAAGACGCTTCCTGCACAGCCCATACAGCAATAAGCGTGTAAACCAGTGCAATACCGGCATTCGCCATCGCACACACAAGCAAAAAGCGCTTGAACGAAATTTTTAACCAACCCGCAGCGACAACACTGACTTCTGCCATCACTGGTACAGCGCGAAAAAAGACCAGGGCCAGCAAGCCCCAACGATTGGCGTAATCGCGCGCAATGCGCCATTCTTTTTCGCTAAAAAATTGTTTTATGATTTTTCCTCGTGACACGGAACCAAGAAAGTACCCGAAGCAGCAAGCCGCGCACAAACCCAGCCAAACACACACAAAACCCAACCAAAAGCCGAGGGACAGTGCGGAACCCACCGCAATCACACTGGAAGGAATGGGCAACAGGATATCCGAGGTGAGCAAGGCAAGGCTCACAAAAAACACAGCGATTTTATTGACACCCTCGGACAGAATCGACGCCACAAAGGCCTGCAAGGGCGCATCCAGAACAAAATGAAGACCAACAATTACGGCGAAAGCCGCCAGGACTAATATGCCCCAATTTTTGAGGGCGAACATACGCTGCATAGGGTACCTCTGTTTATTAATTATTATTTTAGTTTTGCTCTCGACGACTTGCTTAATTTACTGAACTTGCCTTATTTAGTTAAGTGACTGTTAACCTAACTAACTGTTTAGCTAACTGACTGCTTACCTAACTGACTGCTTACCTAACTGATTAAAACGCTCTCTAATGTGTATCACGTTGCGTGTGGCTGACACTTAAACACACTCTACATAATTAAGAACGGGTCTTATTGTGCCACAGCAGCGGTTAAAACAGGGAAACGGGCTTCTAATCTTTTACCAGGCGAAGCATCTTATTGCGTATTCGTTCATCATATGTGGGAATTCCGCCCGCAAAATCAACATACCAGGAATAGTGGGTGTAGAAATGATAAGGCGAGGACGTCCATACATGCGATGAGGGTGTCCCGGGGAACACCGCAGTGTTTATCGCCGGGTTTGCACATTGGGTTTCCACCAGGGTACTCAATTCACGGATATTGGGCAGACGCCAGCCTGATTGAGGGTTTTCCTGAAGGTAGGCCAGCGCCTGCCCCCAATGCAATTCAAGGGCTTCCCCCGTGCCACACAGATCGCCTTGTAAACCCTCAACACAGCGCTTCCAAACCAGGCCGGTTTTACTGTCCAACACTTCCTCACCCGTTACAGTAAAGCGCTCAAGGGGAGTTGAAGCTGGAATATTGTCAGCCTGACATACAGGTTCTGCTTGTTGCGCCCAACCAAAGTTCACTGTCAAAGCCAGCAAGCCTGACGTAAGAATTAAATAGATTTTCATTCGCTCGTTGTTCTTCATTTGACCGCCTCCGCCTGTGCATCCCATGTTCTTACAAGACGGACACTGCGCCCATTATCACGCTTCATTTGCGCACTGAAACCAAATTGAAAACTGACTGCCCAGGCCATAGCGGGCTGACCAACAACCGGGGTATCACTCCAATAAAAGTTGTTTTTGGTATAGGGGAAGAAATCAGTATCAATTGCCGGCATGGTGCGACCAAAATGCACAAGGCTCTCAAGTTCAGCCCGGCTTGGGACCCGCCAATCCTGAAAACCACAAATACCGTGTTTGTTCACACGGCTAACAAATTCTTCAATATTACAAAAGGTCATCGGCTGACCCTGGGTATAGCCAGTACACTGGTCGAAGCGCGCATTCCAGTCGCCCACTGCACCGCCATTCATTTTTGGGCGCGCGTTATACCAGGTAAACAAATCGTCACCATCGTGTAAACCGCGATTGCCGTAGGTATCATCCATGCCCACTTTCACTTCCCAAACCAGGCCGCTCACTTTATCCAGCACACAGGCCCAGTCTTCCGTCTTATTATCCAGAAACTCGCCACTCGCGCTCATTTTTTGATACGCAAATGCAGGCTTCTGCTTGCCGGCATCAGCGCCTTGCATACAATCCTGAAAAGGCAGGATATCGCCACTGAATTCATCGCCGTCCAGCAACAAATCGCTGCGCACTTTCGCGCTGCAATCGTCGTTGATTTCCTTGGGGTAATCGGCGCCCCAGGTAATCCCTGTATCGTTGAGTTTACGCACGGGTTCGTCCGCAGATTGCTCACAAGAGGCGAGCAGAATTAAAGCGAAACAGGGCAAGGTTTTAATTAACTTATACATCGAAATACGTCACAAGTCAGAGCCCGGCCGAAGCCGGGCTGATCACTTTCAGGTCGATTCCTATCAGGTCAACACACCAGGAATCACATTGTTAGAGTAACCCTGATAGGCGGGATGCTCATCCGCACCCAAGGCTACCGCCGCTGTGTGAATCATATCGAGAGGTGTATAGGAAGAGCCACCCGCGTTGGACACACCACGTTGAATGGCGCCACCACCGCCCGCCATAACCAGCGGAACATTGTTGGAACCATGGCCATCGCCGTCGCCCATATCGGTCACTTCACACACAATGGTGCTATCGATAAGACCTGCGTTTCTCAGTGAACTGATAACATTGGCCGACAAACTGCTCATGTGTGCGCGTGTTTCGCGGTAATGCGGATAGGTGGGATCACCACCGTTACCTCCATGAATACTCGCATGGTAGATGCCCGAGAAGTTGAGATACGGGAAAGCGAACTCTCCCTGGTGGTTACCAAAGGCTATGGAGGCCGACGAGGTCAAATTACACTGGAATGCCAGAGTAATGATCTCGGCTTGCAATTCCGCCTGCTGTTGGAAGGTGGAATATTCAAGCGGGAAAGTACTGGGCGCTGCGCCCGCATTACAGGAACCCGGCTCGCTATTGAGTGCATTCAAGCGCGCCTCGGTTTCTTCGATTGCCGTCAAATGGGAATCCAGGCGGTGTAACTCGTAGGAACCGAGCTTGCCTTTCAACGCATCCACACCTTCTTTATGTGCATCGATGATGTTGCCTTTGGGGTTGCCGCCCCCGCCACCGCCGCCACTTCCGCCATTACCGAATAGACGGTCAAAAGCATTGAAGGGGTTGTCTTCAAAAGGTACTTCCGTGTTGTTATCACGCGTCAAGTAACCATGACCGTTGGAGTGAACCCCGAGGTTAATGTAGGGGAAGGGGTTATTCTCACCGATAGTGCGCCCAATGTTCACGTCGAAACTGTCGCCGGTCCATTGGTTGTTAATAATGGTTGGCATTACCCCATGCCCACCGCGGTGGTGACTCATATTGCGCAGAAAGTTACAGTCACTGGCCACTGACTGATAGGGCGCAGACATGGCGGGGAATGACGTTAGATTACTGTTCGGGAACCAATAGTTTGGCAAAGCACCATCGGGGCAATAAATAACGACCGAACGGCTCGGGCCACTGCCTTGCGCTTCAGCCAGGCGGCTCAGCATCATGCCACCAACGAGAGGCGTCGAACGCAGTAATCCACGCGTAATTCCCGCAGAAGTCAGGATTTTCAGTAGATCCCGACGCTTTTTATCAAATTTATTCTTGTATCGCTTTTTCATAATTTAAACCTACTTTTTTATCCAATGTTGAGTAAACGAGCAGGCGCGGCACAGAGGCCGCGCACTGGCTTAACGCGCCCAGGCTTTACGGAATCTCACCGCATCCATAACGCCCATGCTTTCCAGCATGGCGCGCGGGCTGTCCTGCAACATCGTGTTTGTCAGGCTTTGTACTTCACAGGCATAACCGGTTTGCTCGGCGTCCGCCAAAGTCGGGCCTTCGGGGTTATCCACATCGATACCATCAACACCTACACCCACCACATAGCGGAAGAGGTTTTGTGGCACACACTGTTGTGCACTTGGCAAGGTCGCGAGTAATTCGCCCAAGCCTCGTGTACCTGAGAAGTTATGGAATATGTCCTTGTCATTCAGGCTTTCCGGTGCGTAGAGCTGGCCACTGGCATCAATCACATTACCAGCGAGGTCAGTCGAACGTGGGTTACCCACCGCATTGAAGTCTTCCATACCGAAGCCCAGTGGGTTGATCCATTCACCGTGACAGACCTGACACTCTTCTGCACTGGTAATGGCTTCGTACTTCATACGGTTGGTTGTACTCGGATCCGACAGTAGGTCTGCAAAATCCTCCAGCGCTTGCGCACGGCCGAGAGCGATACCTGCAGGCGGCTCAGGTTGGTTCTGACACAACATTCTGCGTCGGACTCGCACTGAACGGCGAATTGGCGAGGTTTCAACTTCTTCTGCCCAGCGAGCCATAAAGGCGCCGTTGGCCAAAATACCGCCGCGGTCAGTGGTGCCGACTTCCTGGAAGCCATTGCCACTTACGCCATTGATGCCGTAGTGTTGCGCCAGCGGCCCATTCACAAAGGTGAAGTCGCCATTGTAGAGCGAGTCGTAACTTTCGTTGCCATCCAACATCACGTGAGCAAATACCAAACGGATTTCCTCTTTCATGTGCGGAATCAAGCTGTCGAAGTTAGACCAGGTCGCACTGTCTTTCGGTGCGCTCTCCAAACGGTCGGTATCAAGCCAGTTGCCGATGAAATCACCCATCTTGCCGGATGCACGCGAGTCATTGAGCAGACGTTGTGCCTCAGTAAGAATGCCGGACTCTGATCGCAATTGATCATTTGCCGCTTTCTGCAGCGCCGTTGCGTCGGGTGTCGAACCGGTGAAGGTATAGGCCAACCAGGTCGCCATCTCATAAGAAGTCAACTCGAAGGCATCAGAATCAATCTGATTATTCGTGCCTTGTTCACCCACCTCATGGCGATAGAGGAACTGCGGAGAGGACAGCACGGCTTCAAGCGCCATCTGGATACCTGCCTTCACATCGCCGTTTGTTGCAGTACCGTTGGCCATGGCCAGATAGGTATTGCGCTCATTGTTGTCGAGGGGACGTCGGAAAGCCCTGGTTCCGAAAGTGTCGACAAACTGGTTCGCACATGTCTGGTTGTAGTTACCACCACAGCTCAAAGCGCCCAAGAAGTCGCGATCCGCAGACCACTGAGCAAGCTCTTCAGCCACCGTTAAATAACGGTCGTAGGTGCTGGACACCACAGTCGCATGCGTGTTGTTAATGAAGTAACCGACAACAGCATCTGATGAAAGTCCATCAGCGGCGTCGAAGTTTACTCCCAACAAGTCTTCTACCGTGTTCTGGTATTCACTGCGCGTGAGCAGTTTGATTTGGCGAGCCCCGTAAGGACGACTATCACAAATCAACTCCTGGTTTTGACTCCAATAGGTGTCCTCGAGATAGTCAGCCACCTTCTCGGCACACTCGGTACCACACGCGGCCGGATCAAATCGTGGCATCTCATCAGCAACGAAGGTGATGAAAGAATCCCGCGGGAAACTTTCATTCAACGCCACGCCGACAGTACCGCCACCCGCATCTGCGCCGTGACACTCGGAACACTCCTGTCGGTACCAATCTGCACCGGTAAGCGTGCCGCTGGACGAGGAGGAACTGGCTGAGCTACTGGAGCTACTTGAACTTGAAGAACTGCTGCTTGAACCTGGTCCGGTACACGTGGGCATTTCAAAACTGCCATCGTGGGTGCCCTGGATGCCAAAGCTACCGGTTCCGCCATTCGCAGACAGGTTGCCATTGTGACCAACATCGGAAGCGGTAATAGTATTGCCACTCTCAACGAGGTTCACATTCCAGCTACCTGTAATGTTTGGCGACTCAGGGAAGTCGAGGGTAATTTCCCAACCGCTAACAGAAGCGCTGCCGTTGTTGGTTACCGTCACATCCAGCTGATAGCCACTGTTCCAGACATTGGAGCCAGTAATGTCACAGGTCACGCCATTCCCACCACCGCCAGAAGAACTGGAGCTACTGCTGGATGAGCTTGAGCTGCTTGAGCTACTGCTCGAGCTGGAAGATGACGAACTTGAACTGGAGCTGGAAATTCCACCTTCGGGGTCAATGCGGTAAAGCTCGCCGCCATAATCCACGACGAAAATCTCACCGCCATTACTTTGACCAAAAGACGAAATATTCAGGCTGGTTTGAGCAACAAGGTAACGCTCATACACATCCGGAGCCGGATGACCGACAGCCCAAACTTCACCCACTTCGTAGTCGCCTACAAAGTAGAAACCATCGAGACCGGGGATGTTTGTTCCGCGATACACGAAGCCACCGGTAATAGAGGCGCCCTCGTTGTGCTGATAACCCTCAACCGGATCAACATAGGGACCTGAGCTGCCTTCACAACCGTAAGAGGTCTGATTGTAGCCTTCACGACAACTCCAACCGTAGTTGCCACCTTTTTCGATAATGTTAATTTCTTCAAAGGCATCCTCACCCACGTCGGCAAGCCAGATGCGGCCTGTCAGGCTGTCCACACTCCAGCGCCAGGGGTTACGCAAACCGTAAGCCCAGACTTCATCGAGTATGTTGGGATCGTTCACAAAGGGGTTATCCGCCGGTACGGTGTAGGTTTGACCACTATCCACATTGATACGAATCATTGTACTCGGGAAGTTGCCGCCATCCTGACCGCGATTCTGTGGATCGCGCTGCGAGCCACCATCACCAAAGGCTGCATAAAGGTAGCCATCGTGACCGAAGTGGATATCTCCACCATTGTGGTTTGAGTAAGGCTGATCGAATGTAAAGACGTCTTCTCGCGAATTCGGATCCAGATTGCCATTGGAGCTTTCGGTATAACGCGCGATCACTGTGCGCATCGGGCTCGCCTGACTGGTCGTCATCGAAATATAGACTTCTTTGTTATTCGCATAATTCGGGTGGAAGGCAATGCCTAGCAAGCCGCCTTCGTTATTGGTGTTCACCGTATTACGCAAATCGATGTACGTGTTCTTCTGGGACGTTTGCTCGTTATTGGCATCAATCCAATAGAGCATGCCGCCCTTCTCTAACACGAAGTAGCGTGAATTATCACCCGGCGCCTGCGCGAAGCCCAGTGGAGACTGGAACCAGATATTCGGGTACGCACGCGTCAGCTGCACCGCTGGTGGCGCGCCCGGCGCAGAATAGCCGCCAGAACTGGTTGACGAACTGGAGCTGCTCGAACTCGAGCTACTTGAGCTTGACGAACTGGAGCTGGAAGACGAGCTGGACGAGGAGCTGGAAGAACTCGAAGAGCTGCTCGAACTGCTGCTGGATGAGCTCGAGGAACTGGAGGAGCCATTGCCACCTTGAGAACCAGTCACATCAAGATCAATACTCCACACACGTTGCGCACCTGTGATGTACAGGGTTTTGCCATCTGCACCACCGAAGGTTGAATTGGTGACATTGGCATCCACACTGATCGTCGCGAGTTGTGAGCCACTTGGGCTAAACACGCGAACACGGGCTTGCTCATGCTCAGAAATATAGAGGTTGCCGTGACAGTCAATCGTCATTCCGTCAGGGTTGCTCAATCCGGTAATGAAATTACTGCCGCTTTGGACTTGACCGTTAACGATGTTGTAAGCGCGCATCACGCCGGACACACTGCCCACGTAGAGCACATCTTCATTGGGCGACAGTGCAATCCCGTTGGGATTGTTCAAGCCGCTCTCAATCAAGGTCACCGTGCCATTGGTTGCAACCTGGTACACCCCTGTCACCGGTTGGCCAGGGTTCGAGCCCTGCTGATAATTCGGGTCAGTGAAATAAATCGTACCGTTAGAGGCAATTGCAATATCGTTCGGTGAATTAAAACCGGAACCGTTGTAGCTGTTAACGATGTCTGTGCGAGTACCCGACAAGGTGTAACGTGAAAGACCGGCAGTCGAGTGGGTCGCCGCAATAATGTTGCCCTGCGCATCCACAGCCAAACCGTTTGAACCACTGTTATTGATTTGCGTGGTCATATTGCCATTCGCGCTCAGACGCTGAATACGCGAGGGGTAACCGGACTGGAAGGTAAAGTCAGAGAAGTACAGCGCATCGTTAATCCATACAGGACCTTCGTACAAACCCGAGGTGTTGCGGGTTGTATCCGCGCCCGGGATGCGAGTCGCGGTGAGGTTACCCGATGGCGCAATGCCACACGCCGAACCGCCAGAACTCGAACTGGACGAGCTCGAGGAGCTGGACGAACTTGAGCTTGAGCTGCTGGAACTGGACGAACTCGAAGAACTACTGGAGTTGCCATTGCTGCCGCTGATACTGCCTGAAGCAACTGACAAGGTAACATTGTCGAGTTGTGCTCCGTCTTCACGGCGCTCAATGCGCAAGGTGTGGTTACCAGCTGACAAATTGTAGCTGGTGATCGCCAGAGAACCCCAACCCGAGGTCTGGGTATTATTCTGGGTTGACCAGGTTCCGTTATCCATCTTGTAATGGAAAGAATCGTCGTCACCACTCGGCATATTCACGCGAATTGCAAAATCCACGGTTGTTGCCTGCGACAAGCTGAAATCAATCGCCATCTGGCCGCTAGTGCTATCGGAAGCAGAAGAGTTAATCTGGTTAGAACCATTGTTCGGCCAAACTACATACTGGCCACCGGAAGCGCCCGCAGCACTTTGCACGCTAAAAGGCGAGAAATTGCTTTGACCAGACAAACTTTCCAGCTCAACTGTCAGTGATGTACCGCCACCACCCGAGGAACTCGAGCTACTGGACGAACTGGAGCTTGAACTGCTGGACGAGCTTGAACTCGAAGAACTCGAGCTGCTGGAACTTGAGCTGGACGAACTCGAGCTTGAGGAACTTGAACTTGAGCTGGACGAACTCGAAGAAGAGCTGGAACTGCTCGACGAGGACGAACTGGAGCTCGAACTGGAAGAGGTACTTCCACCGCCACACACATCACCCGTTACAACCGGTATTTCGGGGTCGCCGCTGCCACCCTTTGTGCCCTGGAAACCAAACTGGACCGACTGTCCCGGTCCAATAGTCGCGTTCCAGGCTAGAGGTGTTGCAGTGTGGGGGTTGGAACCGCTGAAATTCGCATTCCAGCCACTGTCGAAGCTATCGCTGGCGTATTGCCAGGTGACTTCCCAGTCGTTGATAGTGGAGTTGGTGTCATTAGTGATTTCAATGTAAGCGACAAAACCGCTACTCCATTGATTGCTAATACCGTATTCGCATGCGGCCATTGCTTGCTGTACGCCAAACAGCATGCCACACACGGCTGCGCCAGATAGCCATCTGGACAGGCGTGTTTTAGGGTTTTTCATTATTAGCCCCTGATTTTAGTTTTATATTGTGATGGCATTAATGCATACACTAATGCCAGCTTCGCAAACATGTCACGGAAGGATACCCCCAGGGTGGGGGCTTGTCTACACACTAACCAACAAAGCGTGACCCGATAGCCGTGGAATCTGTGCCTTGCTTCTACTGCCAAAAAAGAAAAGCGGGACAGCCCGCCCGATTCAGAATGGAGCGCAAGCATTCAAGCGACAAACTCGCTGAGACAGCACCTCTTTCCCTGCATCATTCGACTTCCTGATATTCAACGACCCATTCCTGAATAAAGAGAAAAAACAGCACTGACTTTTTGCAAGTGACCAACGATCCGAAAAAACATTTCCGCCTGCGCAGTTTTTTAATTCGACATTATTATTTCAATGTGGGCATTAAAAACGACGCCCTGCATTGCATTGATTAAAAACGGTTATTTCAAAAAAATGACACACTAAAACAAATCCTTTTTAAGGAAGTACGCATATTTTTACAAAATTAAATAATTAATATTTTTTATACAGACAATTACCCAAATCTAAACACAATGTATTCAACGACAAGATTACCAGATAATTTATCGCCCTCATTTAAATAATTTATTTAAAAAATATTTTTTATTTAGAAAAAACTGATCACGCTTTGTTAAATTTTTTCAATCACAGTGATTCAGATTTTTATGTGGCCTTCTTGCACCAATAAGTGGCAATGTCTGCCCACCAAAAACGGGCATTGATTAACATGAAGCAAATGCCAAAGCAGTAAAACAAATGACAACTCTTTACGGAGGCATTATGAAAATAAAACAGACATTGTTTGCCATTGGCATTAGCGCAGGCTTGGCATGGCAACCTTCTTATGCACAAGACGACATCAAAACAAATGACTATTGGTGGCCTAATCGTCTTAACCTGGAACCGCTGCGAAAACATTCCGAAAAATCCAATCCAATGGGCGACGAATTTAATTACGCTCAAGCCTTTTCCCAACTTGATCTCGATGCCGTAAAAAAAGATTTAATTGACGTTATGACAACATCGCAAGATTGGTGGCCGGCTGACTACGGACATTACGGTCCATTTTTTATTCGTATGGCCTGGCACAGCGCTGGCACCTACCGAACAAGTGATGGTCGTGGCGGCTCAGACGGCGGCATGCAACGTTTCGCACCGCTAAACAGTTGGCCCGACAACGCCAACCTGGATAAAGCCCAACGTTTACTTTGGCCCATCAAACAAAAATATGGTCGCAATATTTCATGGGGTGACTTAATGGTTCTGGCGGGCACTGTTGCCATGGAATCCATGGGCTTTAAAACCTACGGTTTCGCAGGCGGACGCGAAGACAAATGGGAACCCGAGTGGGTAAACTGGGGCAGTGAAGGAAAATGGCTCGAAGCAAAACGCCGTGATAAAAGTGGCAGCCTTAAAAAACCCTTTGGCGCCACCCAAATGGGTTTGATTTATGTAAATCCGGAAGGCCCGGGCGGCAATCATGATCCTCTCGCTGCAGCACAAGCAATACGTGAAGCCTTCGGTCGCATGGCGATGAACGATGAAGAAACGGCAGCCCTGATTGCCGGCGGCCACACATTTGGTAAAGCGCACGGCGCACACAAACCTGAAGAGTGTGTGGGTGTCGAACCGGAAGCCGCGGGTCTTGAAGAACAGGGTTTGGGTTGGCGCAACAAATGTGGCAGTGGTAAAGGTGCAGACACGGTAACAAGCGGACTCGAAGGCGCCTGGACTGTGAGCCCAGCCGAATGGACCCACAACTATTTGCAAAACCTCTACGGTTTCGAGTGGGTCAAAACCAAAAGCCCGGCAGGTGCAACCCAATGGATACCGGCAGATGGTGCTGGCGCTAATCTTGTTCCGGACGCACATGACCCCAACAAGCGTCATGCTCCCATCATGTTCACCACCGACCTCGCATTAAGAGAAGACCCCGCCTACCGCAAAATTACATCGCGCTGGCTGAAAAACCCTGAAGAATTTGAACTCGCTTTTGCAAAAGCGTGGTTTAAACTCACGCACCGTGACCTCGGCCCGCGCGCACGCTATCTCGGTAAATACGCCCCCCAGGAAGATCTGGTCTGGCAGGACCCTGTGCCCGAAGTTGATTACAAATTGGCAAGCAAGCGCGACATCGCGAAGCTTAAAAAGAAAATCATGGAAACAGGCTTGAGTCAGGATGCCCTCATACGTACCGCCTGGGCTTCAGCCTCAACCTACCGCAACACCGATATGCGTGGCGGCGCGAATGGTGGCCACATTCGTCTCGAACCACAAAAAAACTGGCGCGTGAACAACCCATCCGAACTCAACAAAGTGCTCACGGCGCTTGAAAAAATTCAGAAAGAATTTAACAGCAAATCGGGTAGCAAAAAAATCTCGATGGCAGATTTAATTGTACTCGGTGGCGCAGCAGCAATTGAGCAAGCAGCCAGGAAAGGTGGCTATGACATTGATGTACCTTTTACGCCTGGTCGCGCCGACGCGCTGCAAGAGCACACTGACATTGATTCCTTTAATGCCCTTAAACCAACAGCCGATGGCTTCCGGAATTATTTTTCTGCTAGCTACAGCACCACACCTGTCGACGCCCTTGTCAATAAAGCAGAAATGCTCGGCTTGAGTGTACCGGAAATGACAGCTTTAGTTGGTGGCCTGCGTGTCCTCAATGCAAACTACCAGGAGGCGGCTCACGGCGTGTTTACCGACAAACCCGGAACGCTCAGTAATGATTTCTTCGTAAACCTTCTGGATCTTTCCTTGCAATGGCGCAAGGCAAAACAAGCAGGCATTTATGAAGGGGTTGATCGAGCGAGCGGCAAAGTACGTTGGACTGGTACGCCAGTGGATTTGATTTTTGGATCCAATTCGGAACTGCGTGCTGTAGCCGAGTTTTACGCGGCTAACGATGCCAAAGACCAGTTTGCGCAAGATTTTGTCAACGCCTGGGCAAAAGTGATGACTGCAGATCGCTTCGATCTTAATTGAGGTTGAGGTTGAGCTTGAAACGAACGAAACCGCGCTTCGGCGCGGTTTTTTTATACCTTGAACTTTATTCAATATCGCAAATAAACCTGACAACATAATTAGAACAGTTGCCATTGGGTTGGTCTTCGTTTTTACACACCAAACCCGTTGTACCAAACTCACGCAATTCATCGTTGGGCGCATAAACATGATATTCGCCACGTTCATGAACTCGCGCCTGCATCACGGTTGGGTTTGCACATAGCCCATTGATGCGCGAGCGCCGTTCAGTGTCATAATTTCCTCCGGGGCTGTCGGTATTAAACCACTCGGTCCATTCGCCGTCACAAAGGTAACGTGTTGAATAATCACTGCACTGACCATCACTTTGGTCTGAGTTTTTACACACCAGCCCCTCCCTCAAACTGAATTTTCTGAACTTGTCAGGAAAGTCATAACCACCCGGCCCACCACCGGAACGAAAAATATAATCACTGCCAACAACTCGAGCTTCCATATATTGGGGGCTGTCACAATGAAAATGGGGATACTCCCTTTTTACATCCCGCAGGCGCTCATGATCACCTGTTCCACCCTGGGTGTCCCTGTTGATCCAACGGTAATCACTGTAGCGATTTTGAGTCGGTGGCATCGCATCACCAACCGTTGAGATGACAGTAGCAATTGAGGGCAAGACCCTAAAGGAACGGCCAAAGTTGTCTGTGTGTATCACATCTGCGCGAGTCGAGTTTAACGCGATCGCGTGGCAAGCATTTGCACAGGTATCGGTATCGACAAAAGTATCAGCCAACGTATCCCAGTGACTAAAGGCCTGCCCCACTGCCGAATAGCGCTCAGCAAACACATCATGCCCGTTGTTTAACAAACCAAACTTCGCCAGGGCCGGAGCAATACGCTCAGTCACAATGTAAGGACCTTTTGCATGGCAGGAAATACATTGCATTTCACTATTAGCAAAATCATCCGGCTGCTCCCAATATTGCTCAGCCTGCCAGCTTGTCGGTGAAATCATACGCGCAGAAACTTCGGTCTGCGGATCATTGTCTGCATCCTTTGCACTGAAATAACAGGTCTTACCACTGGTTCGATTGTGGATCATCATTTCAACACTTTGCGCCGTTCCATCAGGAAAATCTGAAGCCCACCGACACGCAAAGGTCAAATCGACACTTGGCGTTAAACGACGATAGCCAACATAATCGTTGATTGGCGTTACCGGAGGATTATAAAAAAGTTCACCATCTGTAAAACAATCCAGTTCAGGAACGTGTTCAAAACCCAGCTCTGCTTTGCAGGTATTCACGTATTGCCACAAAGCTTCGGCTGGAAGCGCTGGTGAAAACACGATAAGGGGGGCAATTAAAAAACGATAAATCCTTTTTTTCATATCCAGGCCCCTATCAGTCGCAATCAAAACGGACTATATAGTTATTACACTTGCCATCATCCTGGTCATCGTTTTTACAAACAAGGCCATTGCGATCAAATTTCCGTAAGCGGTCGGGGCTACCATTGAGTTTCACTGTGTGCGTGAAGAGGCCAAGGATATCCACAGTAAATCGCGCCTGAATTGCACTGGGGTTTGCGCATAAATTTGGAAAACGTGAACGACTTTCATTGTCAGCCGTACCAGAGGGACTGTCTGTACTTTTCCAACCTGTCCAACTTGATCCACATTTGTAACGCGTTTGGAAATCAGGACAACTCGCGCCATCCTGATCTTCATTTTTGCAAAGCAGACCCTGCTCAAGATTAAAGTAACGCAAATTCGCGACCGTATCGTTTCCGTAATAGACTTTATCGCTCCCCACTGTGCGGGCCTCAATAGCCTTCGGGTTGTCACAGTGAAGTTTGGGATAATCTTTTTTAACATCCGACATGCGCTCGTGATCACCACTCCCGCCGGCGGTATCCCGATTAATCCAACGAAATTCGCTTAGCCTCGAAAGCGGTGGCATCATGTCTTCGCGCTCAATTTCACCAATAACATGATGGATGGAAGGCATGACAACCTGTTCTGTGCCACCAAAATCCTGAATGTCATTACCAATAATGGAATCCACACGAGGATAATCGCGCATCACATGGCAACCCGCAGCACAAGAGGGCTGATAAACGTCATCCAGATGCCCATTGAGGGTGTTCACGTTCGAGAGACTTGTGCGGCCGGCGGCGTGATAACGTGTATTGAAGGTGTCATGTTTGTCGTTGATTAGACCGTATTTTGCCAATGGCCCAACTATACCCGGAGAAGCAATATAGGGCCCGGCAGTATGGCACTCTGTACAATTTTCACCGGCATCCCAAAAAGTGGGGCCTTTCGAATGCGTCGGTGAAACCGGCTTTATATCGTACTGTGGCCACACCCGATCAGAGAACGTGTCTTTTTTTAATTCGAAAAAACACGTTCCGCCTGTTTTCCTGTTGTGAACGATCATTTCACCACTGACGGTTTTGCCGTTATGACCAAACGCACCCACCCATCGGCAGGCATAAATCGCATCAACATTATTGGTGATACTCCGGTGCGCAACATAATCATTGGAGAAACCAAAATTCAATTGCGTGACATTTCGGTCTGAGCTCGAGCGAAATAAATCATCAACACAACTGAAGGAAGGCAAACTGTTAAAGTCGAGCTCCTCCTTACAATCTGCAACATATTTTTTAAAATCACTTTCACTTAAAGTTACAGCAGACGTCGACGCCGGCACCCAAACCAGAGCCAATGAAAAAATGGCAAGTATTAAACGTATCAATGTTCCCCTCCCCCCAATGAAACCGGGAATTATTATTGAGTGTCATACAAAGGCCAGAAGGAGATGAGTGCACAGCAGCACCCGTGTCCGTGACAAACTCAAGGCCCCAGCCTGCTTGTATACATGCATATCATAATATAATTTAAAGAAATGGAAAATCCTTTAAGCCCAGTAATTACGCGGGCTACAGAGGATTTTGGGGCGGCTATAAGATAGCTAATATGCAAAAAAAATCGAAAACCTTTCAAAAGGCAGTTGGGCATTCCCTCTCCCCCTATACGACAAGGTGGACACTCACGCCACCTTTGGCTAGTATCCATGTGCACAATAAGAAAACAAAGGGAGTGCAATTTAATGAAAATCAAAAAAATTCTTACAATTTCCACCTTGTGTTCAGGACTTATCATTGCCGGTAGCGCATTTGCAGATGATCACGGAGATGATGAAGCGAAGGCCCCAGGCTCCGGTCCCAATCCTTTTACTGATTGTGGTATTGGTGCAGCTCTGTTCCCCAATTCGAACGTCGGTGCTGTCACATCGAACGTCATATGGGATGCGGGTACAACGGCTGTAACTTCAGCAACTGCAAGTCCAGAAACCTGTAGCGGAAAAAATGTCGCTGCAGCTGAGTTTATTTTGGAAACCTATGACAGCCTGGCCGAAGAAACAGCAAAAGGCTCCGGAGAACATCTTGCAACTCTGCTTGACTTGCTTGAAACCACTCCAGAATCAAGAGACCAAATTATTGCTGATATTCGTTCAAAAGTAGCAGGCGTTGTCGCATCCGATAGCTATGCAGAAAAATCACAGGTTCAAAAGGCCAGTGATTATTACGCAATTGTGTCGCAGTCAGCTGCAAAGCACTCCTCGTAAGTCAATCATGAGCTGATGTGGTTTCGGCCACATCAGTTCAATTTCATATAACTCTTCAAACACTATAATCGATAAATTCCTCACAAGACTTTTGCGTGATTCGTTCTTTATTTTTATTTTTTCTTGTCGTTGCTAGCTGTAATTCTTTAAGCCTTACGCTGGATGAGCTGCTATCAGAAGCAGAAAACCTAAAGCTTTCATCGCACCCTCAGTGGCTCGCACTCGGTGTTTATAAAAAGCAGCTTAATCTGAATTCTTACAAAAGCGCTATTAAAAGCCAGAATTTCTTTCTCGCTAATGACGGCCGCACCAACCCTGAATCTGAGCTCAGGGAAACCCTGAAAGCATTTTTTCAAACGGGAATGGATAACCCCAATGAACACCCTCTCTGTAAGTTTCGCGGGCGATATTTTTGGCTAAAGGAAAAACTGAACCTCGAGAAGACTACAATTCCCAAAGTAGCATGTCCGGATTTTGAAGCCTGGTCTCTTAACGGTAAAACGCAATCAATTAGCATCGTTTTTGCTTCGGGCTACCTGAAAAACCCTGCATCCTATTATGGACATATGCTTTTAAAAATGAATGGCGAACCTGGCAAACAACAATCCAGACTGGAAGATGTAACTGTTAATTATGGCGCTATCGATACAGAACATGACGGCACTATCATCTACATTCTTAAAGGTTTGTTTGGGGGCTATGACGCAGGTTTTAGCCACATTCAATTTTATTACCACACGCACAACTACGGACAAGCACAAAACCGCAACCTGTGGGAATACGAATTAAATCTATCGCCCTCTGAAGTTGAGCTCGTACTTGGACACACCTGGGAAGTGCTTGGCAAGAAATACACCTACTATTTCCTCGCTCGAAACTGCGCATACAGAATGGGGGAACTTATTGACATTCTTGAAGGCGTAAAAGTTACACCAAGCAACCCTGTCTGGGTCATGCCGCAGTCCATCTTGCAAAAGATAAGCAGTGAGGAACGCGACGGAAGGAAACTTGTTAGACACGTTCAACATCACCCTTCCCGGCAAGATATTTTGCACAATCGATTCTCAGAGCTTAACTCGCTTCAAAAACAAACTGTAAGGAGAATTGTCAAGGATTTTGAAGAAATCGAACATGCCAGGTTTGCAGAACTACAACAAGAAGACCAACTCAGGGTCGTCGATACTTTAATTGACTACTACAATTTTATGAAAACCGATTCTGACGAAGAAATTTATGAAAGCCGGTACAACTCGGTTCTTCTTAAAAGGTTTTCTCTTCCCCCAGCCAATACCAACTTGAAAATTGCCGATAAGCCCGCCCCACACAATGGACGAAAACCCAGCAGAACCAGCATATCCCATACGCAAAATGACGCGCTCGGAGACATAACAAAACTGCAAATTCGCCCCGCTTACTATGACGCTCTGGACGGCGACTCTGCGCATATTGCTAATGCAGAGCTGAGAATGGGTGAACTAAATTTTGGCATCTCAGAAAGCAACTCCTTCTATCTTGAACACCTGAAAATTGTTTCTGTAAGCAGCGTCGCGAATTCCGTGACAAACCTACCCGGTGATTCAGGTGAAAACTGGAAGATAGAAGCCGGCATTAGACAAGCGCGAAATGATTGCAATGACTGTCTAACACCCTACTTTAGCGCAGAAAAAGGGGTGGGGAAAACGTTACTGGACTCAAGGCTTTTTTTAGGCGGATATATTGGGCTTGGAATACAGTCAAATCAATTCGACTATGGAACGACCTTTGCCAATTCATCGTTTAAGCTGAATTTTAAGCCTCTGGATAGACTCGGGATTCACCTAAAATATGGCTACATGGACTATCTGAACTCTCATACAGGTGATGCTCTGGATGCGAGTTTTACTTTCAGATACAAGCTTCACAAAAACAGCGACTTACGCTTTGAATATAAAAAAATGAACACTGAGGAGAAATCGATCGTTTTTGGTTTTTATTGGTAGGCCTGCTGTAATTGCGCGCGGAAAACGTTAAAACAATTTGGGCAAAATACGAAGGCGAAGAAACCATTCTTGTAATCAGTAATGGCCCGGCAACCATGACAGTAAAATCATTGAATTACCGGGCCTCCTTATACAGCTCAACATATAGCCCAACATACAGCCCAACATTGTACGAAGTTTAGCAAGCTACAGTTTCGCTTATCGTCCACGCTATCTTCAGTTTGGCGTTACTAATACCCTGTCACCAGAATAAATATCGATCACCAACAATCTGTAATTATTATCTGCATATAAGTATTGTCTCTCAGTATCCAGAACAAATTGCATGTAACCGAAATCTACCCCGTTTCCGATTTCCCATGAGGCAAGGGTGCTACGACTATTGTCATCAAGATCGAATTTAACAAGTTGTGTTGTCGATGGGTCCAGTGCGTTAGCGTCTTCATATCGCTCAAAACCGTTGAAATATATTACATTTCGATTCACATCAAATTGACTCGCATATGTGACATAGTAGGGAGTCCATGGAGCAACCAACTCTTCGATATCACCTTCCTTATTCAGAATACTCACATATCCGTTGTTCCATTCCGTAAGAATTACACCATTGAGCCCAGTGTAAAACGGACTCAAATAAGGGTCATCAATCTGTTCCCCTCCGCCATAAAGCGTCTCTGTCAGTGTAGTGATATTCCCTTTGTCCAACTCAAGCGCATATACGCCTTCAGTTCCACCGGCTCCGCCGTCAAATGTGATCACCAGAGCGAACCAAATAATGTTGTCATTGTCAGTGTGTACCACCTCACCTATTCGATAATGCGCATCAACATATCCAAAATGAGCTTGCAATTCGTTGCCCGTTAATATTGGCGTATTCTGCAATGCATCCAGGTCGATCAATTGAATATGAGCAGTTTCATCAGCGGGCGTTCCACCCCAGTTCTCAACGATGTGACGGTAAAAGCTGTTATTTTCCCAGGAAAAACTTACTTGTTCATTTACCGCAGTATCGACAATGCTGGATAGATCCCAACTTTCGCTAAACTCGAAGGTATCCAGGTTTAACTTCCTTGCATTTTGTCGATAAAAATCATAAGAAAACAACTGTGAATTATCAGGGCTTAAACTTAAGCTTGTTGATCGAAAATATTGTGAAGGCGTAACACTTGCATTTAATTGTGTTACCAAGCCATCAGCGGCATTCACCTTCACAATACTGTCTGTCAAACTATCGCGAACTATGACTCCCGTGGAATCACAGGTTAGCGCCGAGATTGAACTCCACCCTTCCGCGCCGAAGTCTTCTGCCAGGAACACATAATCTTCCAGTACATTTTCTTCCCTGTTATAAATATATAAGATATCAGCGGAAACGAAATACATGTTTTCTTCAATGTTGCAAAATGTGTTTGACAGGTAATAGTTGAACGCAAACCCGGTGGAAACTGTCTCTACATCAGTGTCTGAATCAATCACAGCTTGAATATCAAAAGTTGCAAATGATCTACCCTCGGTATTGTCAAATGCATAAAAATACACCTTGCTTCCCTGAACAAAAAGGTCACTTGCCGTCAAATTTGTGCTGGTGGCATGCTGTAATACAAATGAATCATATGAGCCATCGTCCCTGTTAACCAGGGCCATTGAGCTATCATCGACACTCATTAAAAAATAACTGTCGTTTATTACGGCAAATCCCGAATTATTTGCACTAATACCACTGATATCAAGCCAGAAAACCTCGGTCGTCGAATTTGTCAGGTCATGCATCAATATTGTCGTACCCTCACTTTCGGCAGCCTGGCATTTCACAAACAATTGACTCTCGTCATCACTTAGACGAACCTGGGCAAAACCAGGACATTGTGTCTCTACAGGTAAATCTTCGAGTGCAATCAGTACCTCTGGATCACTACCATCGGGATTCATGCTTAACACATAGTTAGCGCCAAGCGAAAGACTATAAAACTGTGGCGCCAGGGATGCATCAATCGAATAATTGTTTGCCAAGGGTTTATTGGAAAAATTTAAACTTGTTGAATGTTGCACACTCTCAGCAACTTGCACCTCTATCGTGGCACTAACTTCTGTATGTCCCACCGGGATTTCAGCAAGCCAGGTTCCTGTACCATCATCAGTAAAAGTCGCGCTTACGCCATTGACGATTACCTGCACCTCTTCACCCGGGATCAATTCTCGCTGACCGTCGTTGTTTAGATAGCCTCGAATAGTGAAACGGTCACCAACACCACCAATATCCGACCCCGCAGGAGGAAATTCTGTCACCGCCTCATATTCAGCGGCATTCAAAATCGTCACGATCAGACTGGCTTCGGCAGTTTGTTCATTTGTATCCGTAACACGAATCTGTAACTCATAACGACCATCTGCGTTTGCATCGTTGGGAGATTCAAAATCAAAAGCACTCGCTGAGATTTCTCCACTGGTTTCGTCAATTGCAAAAAATGACATATCGGGCGAGCTTACAAGGCTCCAAACAAGATCGCTGCCACCACTGGCTGAAGGAAGAAAGCTAAACTCCAGATTCTCTAGCCAATCCATTTCTCCAGACATCGAAATAACAGGTGGCTGTATTGCACCACTCGAACTTGAACTACTTGCAGAAGAAGATGATGAACTGGCACTACTGGAAGCACTTGACGAGGCGCTTGAGGAAGAACTTGAGGACGTACTGGATCCACCGCCGCCTGATCCGCCACCGCAGGCCGCTAAAATGAATATGCAGGTGAAAACTAAAAACAGGTTTTGATTAACTTTCATTGTCTACTTGGTCCTGATTATCATGTTTTATTTGAAACAAGTGTTTGCCTGGTAGCAAACTACAGCTCATTTCAACAATGTTATTTTTTATTTGATTTCTCAGGCAGCCAAATTCTACTGATGAACTCTCCGGGAGAATTAGCGATAATGCCTATCCAGCCACCCGTGTCGGGCGCGATTTTCACCTAAAACACGGTGGCATGTAAACCTGAATACCGGCTCCATACATTATTTTCAAGCTAATGAATAAAAACCGCTAGAATGCTGGTCACTTTTTTCTATACAAGGGGGGACCTTTATGATTTACCAACGCATTTCAGACACTATAGGACATACACCCGTCGTAAAAATCAATAAACTCGCCCCAAGCGATGTCAATCTCTACGTAAAAATGGAGTCTTTCAACCCACTCTCCTCTGTGAAGGACAGACTCGCACTTGGTGTTATAGAGGCCGCCGAAAAGAGTGGAGAATTGAAGCCAGGTCAAACCATTGTCGAAGCAACCAGTGGCAATACGGGTATCGGTCTCGCCATGATTTGTGCCGAACGCGGTTACCCGTTGGTTGTCACGATGGCAGAAAGCTTTAGTATCGAGAGACGCAAGCTTATGCGTTTTCTTGGAGCCAAAGTCGTTCTCACACCAGCGGCTGAGCGCGGCACAGGTATGGTAAGAAAAGCCGCTGAACTTGCAAAGAAGCATGGCTGGTGGCAGAGCCGCCAGTTCGAGAACCCTGCCAACGCAGAAATCCATCGCACAACGACCGCAGTTGAAATTCTCGAAGACTTTGCGGATATTGGACTTGATTACTGGGTCAGCGGTTTTGGAACTGGCGGAACACTCAATGGCGTTGCCAGTGTGTTGCGCGAAAAAAGCCCCAACACAGAAATTGTGGTTTGCGAACCCGCAGGTGCTCCCATGCTGAGTAGCGGCACAGAACAGCAAACGGACTCTGATGGCAGCTATATCAGCCACCCCAGTTTTACGCCGCACCCTATGCAGGGGTGGTCACCTGATTTCATTTCCAGACTCATGCAAGAAGCAAAAGATAAATATCAATTAGACAAAGTTCTTTTAATAGAAGGACCTGATGCACTCAAAGCCTCTCTGGAACTGGCACAAAAAGAAGGAATCTTTGTCGGTATCTCATCCGGCGCAACGTTTGCGGGCGCCCTGCAAGTCGCACGAGAGGCAAAAGCAGGTACAAATATTTTATGTATGCTTCCTGACACAGGCGAGCGCTATTTATCGACTCCATTATTTGAGCTGGTCGACGCTGAAATGAACGAGGAAGAACGGGCAATTCTCGCGTCTGTTTAATAAACCTTGAACGGCCCGGTTATTACCGGGCCATGTTCTATATAGGGTGTCTAACTCAACCCGGCAAGAATGACATAAATATTGTATTTTTATATTCACCGCTTCTTAAACTTTCAATTTTCTTAAACTATTTATTCATCTAATCTCAAGTACAACTTCTTATTGAATATATCACTGCCCCAAAAGAGATATAGTCAATTTGAAATCAGACTCTATTAATTAGAATCATTAAGACTTAAAAAGTCTCATTGCGTTCTTTCGACGTCAATCCAGATAAATCAGCACCAAGAGTGCGCACCCAAATGAACCAAAAAAGTGCGAACAATGTGCTTAATAACGCTTTTAAACCTTGAAAGTATTTCTTATACCCCTGGATCGCAGGTATTTCACACTTTTCAATAAATCAACTTGTGCTAATAGTTACTAAAAGGTCAATGCTAAATAGCGTGAATTACTTAAGTGGTAAATAGAGGTGTGAAACATGTGGTCAGCTTTAGGAAAATACCGGGGTGTCGTAATTTCCATTGCGCTATTTATTATTCTCGACGCATCGGTATTAAGTCTCAACTTTTACATTTCGTTTAAAATTGCTGACGACGCAGTGGGAGTGAACCTTGCCGGTCGGCAACGGATGCTATCCCAGCGCACAGTAAAAACCCTTTATGAAATTCGCGAGGCAAGAGCCTCTCAGGAAAATTATCAAAAAGCACTTCAAGAACTACAACTTACCTACAACTTATTTAATACGACACTATTTGCCTTTGATGAAGGCGGCTCCACTACAGGGGCTAACGGTGAAGACGTATCGCTAAAACAGGTTAATTCGCCAGAAGGCCGCGCAGCCCTGGAAGACGCCAAGTCAATCTGGGCTCCCTATTCAACGCTCATCCAAAACGTACTCACGGCACCCTCACAAGCAAGAGACAGCCATTTGCAAAGCGCAATCACCTATGCTGCTGCAAATAATCTGACACTTCTTAAACTCATGAACGACCTGACAGTAAACCTCGAAAATGTTGCGACTGCTCAGGCGCAAACATTGCGTTACATTCAAACCGCGGGTATTACTCTGGCAATCATCAACTTTTTCATTATCCTGTTCCACTTTATTGGTGAGCTTAGAGTCAACGATAAAAAACTCGAAGCCGCACGAAAAGAAACAACCGACATTCTCGATACCGTGAACGAAGGGCTTTTTCTGCTTGATAAAAGCATGAATCTCGGAAGCCAGCACTCGGCGAAACTCTCGGAGATATTTGGCGGCAAGGAAATATCAAATATTAATTTTTCAGATCTAATTGGTGATCTGGTCAAACCCAAGGATCTTGAAACCGCTCAACGCTTCGTCGGCCTATTGTTCAGACCAGACGTTAAAGATTCCTTGATCAAGGATCTAAACCCACTCAATGAAATCGAAATCAATTTCCCCGATCAATCTGGCGGTTACACTACCCGCTACTTAAGCTTCGATTTTAAACGTGTTCACCAACAGGGCAGCAAGGAAAGCGCAGTATTGGTAACGGTAATTGATGTTACAAGAAGCGTGCTGCTTACTCGACAGCTCGCCGAAGCAGAGGAAAAAAGCGAGCAGCAAATGGCTACCCTCAGCAGCATATTGCATACAGACCCCCGAATGCTCAAACGCTTTATCAAGGATGCTCTCGATACCTTTGCCAAAATCAATGAGTATTTGAAAGACCAGTCAAAATCGAAAGATGCGATTTCACAAAAACTTAAGAATATTTTCATCGAAATTCACAATTTCAAGGGCGATGCCTCAGCCATGGAATTGAGTAATTTTGCTGATTTAGCGAATCGCTTCGAGACAGACATTCAGAATATGCAAGCCAATACCAATGTTGGCGGCAATGACTTCCTGAAACTCACGATTCACCTTGAAAACCTGATTCGTTATACCGAGTCAGTACAACAAATTGCAGAAAAACTTGCCAGCTTCGCAATAATGAAAAGCAAGGCTGAGAAGAAAAACGCCAACAACGTGGTCACACATGACACTGCACGCTGGCACCACCTTGAAAAACTCGCGCAAAATGTTGCAGAACGCGAAGGCAAAAAAGTCAACCTTGTACTTACCGGACTTAATGAAACAATTATGGATGACGTTACGGCAACATTTGTAAATGATTCATGCATCCAATTTATTCGAAATGCCATCGTGCACAGCATTGAAGACCCCGCATTTCGACGCGGAAGAGGCAAGCCCGAGGCAGGTCGTATCGACGTGCGCCTGGTAACCCTGCCAACAGGCGAGCTTGAGCTCGCGGTTCACGATGATGGTGCTGGCATTAACTACGAAAAAATTCGCAAGAAAACCGCAGAGAATCAAAATTTGGATGCCGCCTCGGTCGAAGCCATGTCCAACAAACAACTGCTACAGAAGATATTCGAACCCGGATTTTCAACAGCCGATAAACTCAGTGAAGATGCAGGCCGCGGCGTCGGCATGGATGTGATCAAGGATCGAATTCGCAACCTGAATGGCCGAATTAAAATTGCCAGTCGCAGCGGGTTGGATTGCCAATTCACTGTCACCCTGCCACCACAGAAGCTGCTAAGCCAAATTGCTTAAAGGAGCAACACAATGTCAGCGCCTCTCAAGATGCTTATTGTCGATGACTCAAATGTCATACGTAGAAAAATTGATCGCGGTCACGATCGCAGCTTGTTCACTGTTGTCGGTAGCGCAAATAACGGCGCAGATGCAGTCGCTAAATTCAAGGAGCTTGACCCGGATGTTGTGACGATGGATATCACCATGCCAAATATGGATGGTATTGAATGCATCGGCCGTTTGATGGAAATAAAACCGCAGGCAAAAATTCTCGTTATTTCTGCCCTGTCAGACAAAGCCACCGGCATCGAGGCACTTGAACGCGGCGCACAGGGTTTTTTATGTAAACCCTTCGATGATGAAAAATTAAGTAACGCACTAAAAGAATTGGTGGAAAATAGTCATGTCTGAAGAAACATTGCAGGTATTTATTAACGGCGTCCTAAACTATTTCCAGCACACGTCAGACAAGGATGTGAAAGTTGGCTCGCCGTATTTAATCGAAAATACCAAACCGGCCTCCTTTGACTTCACAGGTATCATCGGTGTTTCAGGCCCCTATCGAGGCACCGTCTATTTTACTGCACCCAAAGCTTTGATGACGCACCTTCTACTTTCTATAGGTGAGGACGATATCTCAGTCGATCACATACTGGATCTGGTTGGCGAAGTCGCCAATACAATATCAGGGAATGCCCGGTCTGAATTCGGGCAGGAATTTATGATTTCTGTTCCTGTCGTGATTGAAGGCAGCCCCAATCATATTCATTTGCCTAAAGAGTTACGCTCCTATGTCATTCCTGTGTACTGGAAAGCTTACAGCGCCGCTGTGGTAATTTGCCTCGAACACTGAGCCCTATCAGTATTCTTAGGGATTATTCTACTTATTTGCATGCTGGATTCAGCTTTTGGTCCAGCTCACGCCATTTAATACCTTGAGCATTGCCATTCGAGTTGGTTTTTCTTAATCTGGGAATTTCAGCACGTAGAAGACGTTCCAGATGAAATGCATAGAAATCATTGCCAGCACCAGTAATAAGGAACAGTTACAGACCCTACTGGAACAACAGGAAATTGAGGAGCATTGGTCGGTACGCATGGAAGACCCCTCTCTTTGTTGCTTTCGACTTATTGTGGGGGATGACAAACGACAACCATTAATGGATAGCCTGTAGGCAACACTGAAAGGCGAACACCCCAGAATCATTGTTTCACCAATTGAAGCAGTGGTATTAAAACATCCCCACCAAGACAAGGATATTGATACATCGTCTCCCAGCGCCACGCGCGAGGAACTCTATTCCAGTATCTCCAAGGGCGCGCAGCTGAATGCGAACTTTGTATTTTTTGTTATCGCTTCAGTAATTGTCGCAGCTATTGGCTTGCTTGAAGACAATATCGCTGTGGTTATTGGTGCAATGGTCATTGCGCCTTTGTTGGGGCCAAATGTCGCACTGGCTTTTTCCGCCGTACTGGGCGATCTTGAATTTTTATGGCGATCCTTAAAAATAAACGCAGCAGGGCTCTTGCTCACCTTGGGCTTGTCGCTTGCAATCGGTTTTTTATGGCCTGTGAACTTACTGAGCAATGAAATATTGGCCAGAACAGATATCGGGTACGGCGGTGTCGCACTCGCTCTCGCCTCCGGTGCCGCCGCAGTGCTGTCCTTGACCAGTGGCGTATCCAGTGCTCTTGTTGGGGTTATGGTAGCCGTCGCACTGATGCCCCCGGCTGTCACTCTCGGCATGCTGGTGGCCGCCGGCGAATTCAGGCTTGCCACAGGAGCCTCCCTCTTACTCGCCGGCAATGTGATATGCGTTAATCTTTCTGCCAGTCTAGTTTTTTTACTAAAAGGGATAAAACCGCGAACGTGGCTTGAAAAAAGAAAGGCCCAGCAATCTATCAGATGGAGCTTGCTATTTTGGACAATTGCGTTGAGTTTACTTTTGCTTGTTATTTATATTCGACAACTCATTGTTTCCGCGTCTTGATTCCGGCGTGACTGAATTATGTGAACCTTATATCGTAATTATTTGCCCTGATGCAGGTATCTTTGCATTCCAACCGGTGGCTTTCGCTGCTTTTTGTAATTCATGTTTTGCTTTCTCTTCACCATGAATCAAAAACAACTCAGGCTTCTTTCTGATCAGGGGCATTCCCAATAACTTCGGGCAGCGAATGTGCTGCTGCTGTTGCCATCCATAGTAATGCTGAGTTGTAAGCGATACTGGACAATACCAGCCATGTTCAAGTGATTAGAAACACGATTTACTTTGATACTCCTCCTCCGGCAACACAAAATATTTTTGGCATACTCGCTTCAGGGTTTAGTGAATTGGGTGATTTTGAGTTCAATGGCACTCTCGATATTTGGTCCAATACTATTCAAATTTCCGGCCAGGAAAATGAGTTCAGTACAGGTATTGCACTTGCAGACCTGGCGGTTCCGGAGAACACGCCTGCTAAAGATTCCCGAGTACTTGTGAGCTTAAATAAAATCATAGGCGCGGCTGAAATCTCTGCCATTTTAGTTGACGGTGTGCCGAACATAATCGAAAGAGGAAATGAGATAATTAACTAGCATTATGAGTGAGCGTCGTTTAGGCGCTCACACTTAAACCGGGCAGGAATTAGTCGCCGGTTCGACTCCAGATATCAAAAGGGATGTCATTGTCACAAAGAAATTGGAACAAGCTTGTCGCTTTGTCATTGGCGAAATGTTTTTTGAGAATGCCGAGTATGTTTCCCTGTGATTCAAAGTGGCTCTTGAGAATATCGATATCAGGGCGGCGGATTGTCCACACCCACTCGTACTCAATACAGTCAAAGATTTCCTTCACACGCGGTCCCAGATCCTGCCCCTCAATGAGCAAATCTCCGTCCTGATTAATTTTTGCGCTGAGATAGTAGTAGCCGTCTTCGTTTCTGTCTTCTCGCAAAACCACAGCCTTATTGATGTGAGCAAACACCAAAGTCCCCTTTTGTAACTCTCCTGATCCTGTCGTAAAGCCTACCTTGACTGAGTTAGACAGAGCAAAGTACTTAACGGAATAAAAATTACCGCGCTAAATAATCACCCCTCTTAAGTGCTTGATTTTTCGAGACTTGCAAGTAAGGCCGAACAGCGTTGGTAATTTTCACCTTCCGGCTGCTGCTGCCAATTTCCACACAATCCTTTAAGGCTCGTGGCTACTGTGCGTAATTCTGCATCATAGATTCCCTGTTCATTCCAGGTCAGCAAGGCCTTTTCGATGCGTTTTGCACGCAATTGATTGCGGTTGAAAAACGCATCCTCACGATTATGCAGCTGCCCTAAAACATCCTGCGCAATGGTCACAATCAATTCTTTCTTTTCCGGAAACATTTCCACAGCACCTTCCAGATACATTACCCCCCACTGAAATTTGGTTGCGCCATCCTTGGCCTCCTCGTAGGCGCGCTGCAACCACTCTAACGCTTCTTCATGTCGACCTAATTCCTGAGCACTTTGTGCAACATCCACCATAAAATAATAAGGCGCATCAGAATTAGCCAATTCCTCCTTGAAAATCCTATCGGCTTCTTCATATAAACCTGCGGTTGTTAGCATGTACCAAAATAAATTCATTACTACTGAATGTTCGTAACTTTTTAGTTTGGACTTTCTTGTTGTTTCAACCGTATCGATAATTTCTTGTTTGAGCGTGGGGCTAACCGTGAATGCTTCTGGTTCCTTGCCAGGGTTTTCCAGGTATATTTTTGTTCGAATCGGTGTGAGCTGGGCTAGCAGCGGCAGTGATTTATTGCCCTGTGTTTTTTCAAGCGCCTTATACCACATTGCGATAAAGCGCTCTTGTTGCTCATCAAGCAAAGTTAACAACGCTCCCCGATCATAAAGCACAAATTCCAGGTTGTTGTAGATCAGCTCTTCATTCAAAAGAATTGTTTCACTTTCTTGCAATAACACCTGTTTTTTTTCATCAGATAACACATAACCTTCTTGTTGCAAGTGGGTGTTTTTTAGAAAATACCACCAAACTGAAAACAGGCGGCTTTTGGCTATACTTTGGGAGGGCGGACACGCTTGATACAAAGCATACAACAGGCTTTCTTCTTCCCCCTCAACCAAAACCTGCCCTCTGTCTTGCCACCAGGAATAGAGTGCAAGCACAGAAAAATCTTTTTCCGAAAGAGAATTGCCATTTTGAAAATTTTCAACAATCTGGCTAACGGGTTTCTGCTCTTGCAGTACCAATTGTAAAACCTCGGGATAACGCTGCAAATCCATTCCTCCCGGAATGCGCGTCAGCTCTTGCTGATCCGGCGTTAATACAACCAGCGTCGGATAGCCGCTTACACCGTAGGTTTCTCCGTGAATTTGAGCGCGCTCGGTATCCCCGTCGAGATAAACGGGAACAAAAAACTGCGTAAGGGCAATAAAGTCTGGCTCTTTAAAAAGCGTGGCCTTGAGTTGGTTACAGGGTGGGCACCACTCTGCTCCCCAATAGAGAAAAACCGGGCGATCACTTGCCTGGGCTTCGCGAAATGCGCTTTCAAGATCTCCGGAATGCCAGGCAATTTCGCTTTGCGTTTTGCTTTGAGATACGCTGGACACCGACAATTCGGTTTCTGAATCAGATTGCTGTTGCTTTTCTGAACAAGACGCTAGCACCAGCATAAATACGATTAATAATTTGTGTATCATGCCCACTCCATTCAAATGGAAAAATTCATTACCGGGAAAAAAAGCCATGCCCAAACCCAATTTATTTGTTACCGGTGGTAGTCGCGGTATCGGCGCCAGTCTTACACAACTCGCGGCCGAACAAGGGTATCGCGTTATTCTAAGTTACAACAAAAATGCCGAAAGCGCGAAATCTATTGTAGAACACGTACAGGATTCAGGCGGTGAAGCCGAGTGTGTTCAACTGGATATCACCCAGTATGACGCGGTTATAAATTTCTTCGAAAAATTCGAAGGCCGCTTCGGTCAACTCAATGCCCTGGTTAATAATGCCGGTGCGGTAGCGCCTGCGAGTCGATTTGAAGAACTCAGTGTCGAACGCCTACAACAAACCTTTGCCGCGAATTATTTCGGCACGGCTTATTGTTGCCAGGAAGCGGTCAAATTAATGTCTACACGCTACGGTAAAGCGGGTGGCGTCATTATTAATGTGTCATCCATTGCCGCCAGCCTCGGCTCCCCATTCGAATACGTGGATTATGCTTCCGCCAAGGCCGCAGTGGACACGCTGAGCATTGGCCTTGCCAAAGAAGTTGCCGATGAGGGTATACGGGTAGTCAGTGTTCGGCCGGGTTTGATTGATACAGACTTACACGCCGACTCAGGTGATCGCGAGCGCCCCTATAAATTGAGCCACCTGGTCCCCATGAAACGGCCAGGCACACCGAGCGAGGTCGCGCACACCATTTTATATTTGCTATCTGAGCGGGCCTCCTACATTACCGGCACATTGATTGATGTCGGCGGTGGTCGCTAATGCCAGTATTGCTATTTGACAACGACGGCACCTTGATTGAAAGCGAACAACTCTGCTGTCAAACCATCGCTGAAATCTATCGAGATGAAAAATCCATAAACCTCGACGCATTTCATTTGTTTAAGCATTATCGTGGATGGGAATTGGCGAAAATCCTGGATGCCATTGAACTGCAAACAGGTGCACCATGGGATGAGGCTTTCGTCGAACGTTACCGTGAGCGGATGCTCAATAATTTTGAAACGCAATTGCAGGCGATTCCCGATGTAAAACCCGCCCTGGATCAGCTCCCCTTCCCCAAGGCCGTCGTCTCCAATGGCCCACTCAAAAAAATGCAAGACTCGCTGAGAATTACCGGACTTGCGCCCTATTTCGGTGACAAGCTACTCAGCGCCTATGACATAAACATTTGGAAACCCGACCCCGGCATTTATTTACATGCTGCCAAACTTTTAGATGCGGCGCCGTCGGAGTGCATCGTGATAGAGGATTCACCCACAGGCGTTGAAGCGGGAGTCCGTGCGGGCATGCGCGTATTGTTTTATAACACACACCAGGACCCTTGTGAGTTTGATGAAGTCTATCAGTTTCAGTCGATGAAAGAACTCCCTCGACTGGTAAACCAAATTAAATGATGAAAGCCAAAATAAAATAAAAATTTTAAAGACTAGTTTGCCCGGACTGCGCGATTCTTCGCCCACATTTGCAATTGCGCCATTTTTTCGGCCATTACAATCGAGAGCGGCTGCGTTTTCTGCAGCGCTTCGAATATTTTTGCGGTACTCATTCCTTCCTGCTGTGCAACAGAAGCGTAAAGCGCTGAAACCACAGCCTGTTCAATTTCAGCCCCGGTAAAACCCTCACTTTCCTGAGCGAGCCAGGCTGTATCAAAATCATCTGCGTCGCAAGCGCGTTTATTCAAATGAATTTCAAAAATACGTTTACGGGTTTGGGCATCCGGCAGGTCAACAAAAAAGATTTCATCAAAGCGCCCTTTTCGCATGAGTTCGGGCGGTAATTTTGATATGTCGTTACTGGTAGCCACCATAAATACCGAAGTTTTTCGCTCAGACATCCAGGTTAACAAGGTTCCCAATAGGCGTTGTGGGGTGCCGGAATCAGAATCGCCTTGCGCCATTCCTTTTTCAATTTCATCCATCCACAAAACGCAGGGCGACATAATATCAGCGAGCTTTAAAGCTTCACGCAAATTACGCTCGGTTTCGCCAACATATTTATTAAAAAGGGACGCCATATCAAGGCGTAAAAGTGGCAAACCCCAAACCCCGGCAATCGCCTTTGCCGCCAAACTTTTACCTCCCCCTTGCACACCAAAAAGCAGGACACCTTTAGGTGGATCGAGTGTGATATTTCCCGATTCCTGTTTAATTGCATGGCGACGATCTTCCAGCCAGTCCTTCAAGTTATTCAAGCCCGCGACATCTCCAAGGTGAGCAGTGCTGTATTCAAAATGCAGCACACCCTCCATGTCCATCAATTCGAATTTCGCGCGCGTTAACTCCGGCAAGTCTTCTTCAGTAATCGCGCCGTCGTCTGCAATTGCGCCGTGCGCCAAACGCCTGACATCCTGATGCGGCAAACCCTTAAGATTATTCACCAATTTATCGAGGGTTACGTTATCTGTTTTAATCCGGCTTTGGTGGTTGCGCTTGGCCCATTGACGCGCCTCATCGCGAATGATCGTCATAATTTCCTCGTCACTCGGCATCGAAAGTGTCACCGATGCAGCGTAACGAGTCAGCTCCGCAGGCAACTTTAATTGATGGCTAATCAATACAACTTTGTGCTCGCAAAAACGGTAGTTCAATGCAATTTCTTTCAGAAGACGTACGTTCAGAGCCTCATCAAAAAACGGATGAAAATCACAGAGTACAAAGGCCGAAGCCGGTCGATGGTTTTTAATATGGCGAAGTACATCAGCGGGTTTTTTACACGCCTGCTCGTCAGATGGTTTTATACCGAAACCCAGGGGATCGAGGCCTTCGCTTATTGACCAACGCCAGGCGGGCTTACTGTTTTGCTTGAACAAGCTTTGTAACATTGCCAAAGCACGCAATTCATCCCAGGTTTCGATCACGATAATCGCAACATTGGAATTTAATATCAGTTTTAAATCGTTGTTATCCATCGGGTGCAGTATTCATCCCTTTTCATGGTTATTGTTGTTTTCTTTCATGTGGTATCGCGGTCTTCAGGATTGTGTTTTCCCCTTCATCCCTTCACCCTTGCATCCCTTCACTCCTTCACCCCTTGCCCTCGCGATTGCTGCCGGGCCCACATAACACATACCAGCAATGTTGGATAAAGATAAACAGGTCGATTATTCCCAGTTTAGTCAGGAATTTCCACTAAACGCGCCAACCAAACCCGATCGAATTTGCTATAAATAATGTATATTTCCTGTTTTCGTGCACCCATGCCCCAAATCTTCATCGCCAACCCAAAAGGCGGATGTGGTAAAACGACTCTGGCTACGCAGCTCGCAGGCTATTTTGCGGATAAAAAAGCCAATGTCCTTTTGCTCGATCACGATGCCCAGCGGTCCTCTCACGATTGGCTGCAAAACCGCCCAGCGGCTTGTTCGCCCATTGCACTGGAGATTTTTGGAGACAGCAATAGCCAACCCGACGCCGACCAACTGTTAATTCATGATATGCCCGCTGCCTGCGGCATTGACGATTTTATGTCGCAGATCAATCCGGGGGATTACCTCATTATTCCGGTTCTGCCTTCGCCCACCGATATCAAAGCCTGTTTGCGCTTTGTCATGGCGCTATATCGATTTGGCTTTCTGCAAAAAGAGCTATCTATCGGCCTGGTTGCCAACAGAGTGAAATTGCGGACCGTTTATTTCAAAACCCTGGAAAGTTTTCTGCAACGCTTGCAACTTCCCTTAATCGCTACGCTCAGGGATAGCCAAAATTACATTCGCGTCATGGATGCCGGGCTCACAATTTTTGACTTGCCTCCCTCGCGATCAAAAACTGACCGAGACCAATGGCAAGCCCTATTGGACTGGCTCGAAGCAGATACCTTGATTGAGCGATATCCCATAAGAGACCGCAGCAAACAACACCTGTTACAATCTGCCTGAAACTCTTTACCTCCTTGAGCACTATGACACAGAGACAACTCAACCTCGTCGACAATCTGATTTGCAGCGTCAATCGCGCCCTGTTTACGCTGAGCAGTAACACGCGCAGCCCCGGCCGTGCTTCACCTGCAATGCAAGAGGCAAACGTCGACATGAGCGAGGTGGAACAGCGCCATGCAGCAGGCTTGATGCGTGTGAACCATGCCGGTGAAGTGTGTGCGCAAGCGCTTTATCAAGGTCAAGCATTGACGGCAAAACTGCCTGATGTCCGCAAGGAGATGGAAATTGCGGCAGAAGAAGAAGTGGAACATCTCGCCTGGTGTGAAGATCGTTTGCGTGAGCTGGAGGCTCGCCCGAGCCTGCTCAACCCATTGTGGTACAGCATGTCATTCGGCATTGGCGCAGCCGCAGGCTTGATTAGTGATAAAGTCAGCCTTGGTTTTGTTGCGGCAACCGAGGAGCAAGTGTGTAAACACTTACAAAGCCACCTGGAGTCATTACCGGATCAGGATGCGCGCTCTCGCGCTGTTGTAAAACAAATGCTTATTGACGAGGAAAAGCACGGCCATGCTGCCCTGGATGCCGGAGGCCTGGTATTTCCCGCTGTTGTTAAAGCCGCGATGACCGCCGTCTCAAAGCTTATGACCTTCAGCAGTTATCGCGTTTAATTCATTTCCTCAATACGATATGCATGGCTCACGTTAACGCCTGCAGCCTGCATCATCAATGTCGCCGAACAGTATTGTTCTGCAGATAATTTCACTGCGCGCGCCACCTGGGCCTCCTTAAGGTTTTCACCCTTTACTACAAAGGTCATAGCGACTTTCGTAAAGGGCGACGGCACGCCATCAGCACGCTCAGCCTCCAGCAACACTTCGCATGAATACACTTTTTGCCGCGATTTTTCGAGAATACTGATCACGTCGAAGGAGGCACAGCCACCCATTCCCATCAACATCATCTCCATTGGGCGCACACCCTTATTCTCACCGCCATGATCCGGGGGCCCATCCATAACCACGCAATGGCCACTGCCAGATTCGGCGACAAACTTTCTTTTTTCGAGCCACTTCACTTTCGCTTGCATCACTTACACCTGGAATTGCTTTGACAGAAGGGCGCGAAGCCTAGCATATTCAGCGTTTTTACGCTGCTCGCCACCGACAATGTCTTACAAATTGGGTATGAGAAAAGGTTCGGTTTTTACCTGGAAGGCGTTATACTCGGCGCGACAAGTCTGTTTTGGAAAGAGGAAGAGACCAAAATACGCTTATAAAAGAGCACACAACAAAATTAAAAATAAAAACTACACTTAATAAAAGAAAGTGTTAAAACGAATTTCTAAACGAAATATCTAAACGAAAAGCAATGAGGGATCTATTTTGGTTGCTGTATCACTAACACCCCATATACAAAATGTGGACGAGTTTCTAAGCCACTGCCACAGGCGCCGCTATCCAGCCAAGAGCACATTGATTTATGCCGGCGATAAGAGTGATTCCCTGTACTACATTATTAAAGGTTCCGTCACGGTTCTGATTGAAGATGAAGAAGGCCGTGAAATGATTGTTGCCTACTTAAACGATGGTGACTTTTTCGGTGAAATGGGCCTTTTTGACGAGCAGGACAATCGCAGCGCCTGGGTTCGCGCTAAATCTGAATGTGAAATTGGCGAGATTTCATATGCGAAATTTCAGGAGCTTTCAGAATCTCATCCGGAATTCCTGTTTGCGCTCGGCACGCAAATGGCGCGACGCCTGCGCAAAACAACCCGTAAAGTCGGCGACCTCGCCTTTTTGGACGTAACCGGCCGTGTTGCGCGGACCTTGCTGGATTTATGCAAGGAGCCCGATGCGATGACACACCCGGACGGGATGCAGATAAAAATTACCCGCCAAGAGATTGGCCGCATTGTAGGCTGCTCGCGGGAGATGGTCGGCCGAGTGCTAAAAACCCTTGAAGATCAAGGGCTTGTGTCCGTCAAGGGCAAAACCATGGTTGTCTTCGGTACCCGCTAAGCCGCATTTGTTGAGCACAAAAAAGCCCGCGATTGCGGGCTTTTTTGTATTCAGAAACTTGCGCCAGCTAGCTACTGCGCGAAAAATAGTTCGTGCAGTTTTTCTCCTGGTGACGCTGCGCGCATAAAAGATTCTCCAACCAAAAAACTATTCACGCCCCTGGCTCGCATTTGTGCGACGTCCTGCGGCCCAAGAATGCCGCTTTCGGTGACGACAATTTTGTCTTCCGGAATGGCATCCAACAAATCGAAGGTCGTATCGAGACTGACATCAAAGGTGTGCAGGTTGCGATTGTTAATCCCCACGAGTGTATTTGGCAATTCCAGAGCCAAATCCAGCTCTTGCTTGTCGTGTACTTCAACCAACACATCCAGGCCCAGCGCGAGCGCTAGACGATTTAAATTGAATAGCTCGTCTTCTGTCAGCGCTGACACAATAAGCAGTACACAGTCTGCGCCTATCGCACGCGATTCAACAATCTGGTAAGAGTCTACCATGAAATCCTTTCGTATTACGGGCAGATTCACTGCGGATCGCGCTTCCTGCAGGTAGCTGTCCGCGCCCTGGAAAAAATCGATGTCGGTAAGTACTGACAAACACGCAGCCCCGCCCTTTTCATAGTCTTTGGCGATTTCTGCCGGGCGAAAATCCTCTCGAATAACGCCCTTACTCGGGGACGCTTTCTTGATTTCAGCGATGACTGCCGATTCTCCAGCGTCTAACTTATTGCAAATGGCTTGCACGAAACCGCGAGTCCGCGGCAGGTCGACAACATCCGTTTCCAGCTGCGTCAAACTGCGCCGGCAGCGGCGTTCACTCACTTCCTTGCGCTTCCGTTCAATGATTTTTTTTAGAATTGTAGGTGTATCGCTCACATGATCTCCATCGACTTACTGCTTGCTTTTTGTATGTTGGAATACTTTGTGTGTTGGAATACTTTGTGTCCTGCAATAGTGTGCTCAGGCATGTACGTGGTCTTATGCATCCACTTGTGAAAATTCAGCCAGTTCTTTTAACTTCTCGGCCGCCAGGCCGCTGGCAAGTGCATCTTCGGCCATTGCCATACCGCTTTTTAAGTCTTGCGCCAGGCCGGCAACATAGATGGCGGCTCCCGCATTCAAGGCAATGATTTTGCGCGCTTTTTCGGCTGTTTCACCACTCTCACGATTAAAGGCGGCGCGAATAAGCGCAAGTGATTGTTCAGCGGTCTCCACACTCAGGCCACTTAATGAATCGGCCTTCAAGCCAAATTCCGCCGGGTCTAGCGAATACTCACTTACTTTTCCGGCCTTGAGTTCTGCAACATGTGACTCTGCTGCGATACTGAGTTCATCAAGCCCATCGGACGAATGCACAACGAGGACATGCTCACTCCCCAAGCGACCAAGCACCTCAGCCATAGGCCGACACAGAGCTTCAGTGAATACACCAATAACCTGACGCTTGACGCCAGCGGGGTTGGTCATGGGTCCGAGCATGTTAAAGATGGTACGCATCGCTAATTCCTTACGCGGCCCAATCGCATGCTTCATTGCCCCGTGATGTGCCGGGGCAAACATAAAACCGACGCCGATTTGCTCTATCGCACGCGCAACTTGCGCCGGCGGAATCTGCAAATTCACCCCCGCTGCTTCCAACACATCAGCGCTGCCAGTGGAACTGGAAACCGAGCGGTTGCCGTGCTTGGCAACGTGACCACCCGCTGCTGCCACCACAAATGCTGCCGCAGTAGAGACATTAAACAGGTTAGCGCCATCTCCTCCTGTCCCGCAGGTATCAATCAGGTGATCCGCCTTAACGTCCACCTTGGTCGAGAGTTCACGCATTACGCTCGCAGCACCGGTAATTTCATCGAGGCTTTCACTCTTCATACGCAAGGCAACCAGAAACGCGCCAATTTGCGCGGGCGTGCATTCACCGGTCATCAGATCTCGCATAACTGCCGTCATATCGTCGGTGTTGAGGTCTCGCCCCTCAACCACCTGCGCCAGAGCTTGCTGGATATTCATCGTCGCGTCCTTAGTTTTTAATCTAACTCTTTGCTTTTATTGGATTTATTTTTGTTCAAGAAAGTTTTTTAGCAGGGCGTGGCCACTCTCCGTGAGAATCGACTCCGGGTGAAATTGCACACCATGCACATTCAACTTTTTATGTTGAACGCCCATGATTTCATCCATCGAGCCATCTTCTTTTTGGGTCCAGGCGGTAATTTCCAGGTCTTCCGGAACATTACCCTGCTCGATAACCAGTGAGTGATAGCGCGTTGCCGTAAAGGGATTGTCCAGGCCGGAAAACACGCCTTTGCCCGTATGATAAATTTTAGAGGTCTTGCCGTGCATCACTTGCCCGGCTCGCACAACTTTCGCCCCGAAAGCCTCACCGATGGACTGGTGGCCCAGGCAGATCCCCAGAATTGGCGTTTTACCGCCCAACTTCCTGATGACATCAAGCGAAATACCCGCATCCTGAGGCGTTCCGGGGCCAGGCGAAATCACAATGCGTTCAGGTGCAGCCGCTTCGATATCGTCCACGCTCCACTCATCGTTGCGCACCACTTTCACATCAGCCTTGAGTTCGCTGAGATATTGCACAACGTTGTAAGTAAATGAGTCATAGTTGTCGATCATTAACAGCATGGTAAAACCCGATTCGCGTACTGGAAAGCGGGGCATTATATGCCCTCGGCCGAGTGGATAATACCGTTTAAAAGTGTCGGGAAATTTTACAAAACTGTGAGAACCCGCCAACATCACTGAAGTTTCGTCATTTTTGATGCGAAGAATGTGTCGTTGGGTCACAGTGTGAGGGCTTTATCCTGAGTATATTGGTAACAAGCGGCCACTTGAAGAAGGCGAACTTACGAAAAAAATTGCCCAAAATACAAGCACATGGCCACTTTTAAACCAAATTGTTTGATAAACAATTCAAAACTCACTGGCCTTCAGAGCAGGGGCTGATCCGGCTTTATTTTTTTCCGCTTATCCCGGAGAATTAACCGTCAATCGGAACAGTTCGTGCATAATATTCGGCAAGCACAAGAAACCGATCGAAATTTAAGCGATCGTAGTTAAACAACAAGGTTATAAACATGTCACCCAGCGATAAGAAGTCGGACTCGATTGAACTGGTAAAACCCGCCAGTCGATCGCCATTGAATCCGCCCAGAGTGCTGAACCACATCCTTCACCAAAGTCTGGATAGTTGTTCGCAGCTTTTGGAGCACATGTTCTCGGCGACTGACGACCTTTTTTATGACCTGTCCAAGCGCGCCTCAAGTAACAACGAGGAAAACCTCTACTTTGAGTCCATGCGCGAAATCCGCATTAAAAAGCACGGCGTGATTACCCGCTTTTTGCGCGGCATCTCCGAATCGTTTAACGATCTGATTCTCAACAAACCGATTCAAAAGCCCTCCGAGCATGACGACGAAGTGCATCTCTCCATCGTTGAAGGGGACGAGCTTGAGGTCGAGCTGGCCCACAAAAACATGTCCGGCCGCACACGCGAAACCTACAAGGAAGAGCTTTACGAACTTGGTATTCGCCTCGACCACTTGTTGCTGCAGGTCAATGTCAGCGAAGACAACAACCCACTCGACCCGAATCAGATCTCCCAGGCCTTTATCGCCTCCTGTAGCGAGCAATTGCAAGTCAGCATCAAGGCGCGCCTGATTCTCTTCAAGTTATTTGAAAAGCACGTGTTGAAACAGCTTGGCCATATCTATGCGGATGCCAACCAGGTGCTGGTTGAAGCCGGTATTTTGCCGAAAGTACCGCGTAATCTCGGCAAATCCCGCAGCGCCCAGGCCCCGCACGACGGGCAGGGTGAAACCCAGAGTGAACAGGAGGCCGCCAGCCCGGCCGCTGATGCAGCCCCGGGCCAACAACCCGTTCACTTCAATCTGGATATCAATACGCTGAGTAATTTGATGGCCTCAGCGCGCATGGCGCAGGGTTCGATGTTTTCTGCCAACGGCGTGCCAAATGCCAGCGGTTATACCTATTACCTGTATTCCAGTAATCCAGGGCCTGTGATGCAACCGCCTGAGTTGTCATCCTTACTGACGAAAACCCAACCTCTCGTGGATCGCCAGCTCGCCGGTGATGAGCCTCGCAACATCGTTGCCGATATCATCAATCAACTGCTTGCCAAGCGCGACCCCGAAGTGCCACAAGCACTGGAGCAAACTGAAGAAGACGTCATCAACCTCGTCGCCATGTTCTTTGACAAGGTTCTTGAAGATGAAAATCTGCCGATCGCTGTGCAATCACTTATCTGTCGCCTGCAGATCCCGATATTGAAAGTCGCCCTGCACGATCAGCGCTTTTTAGTAGACGGCGACCACCCCGCGCGCCAATTGATCAACAGCATTACTCAGGCCGGCATCGGTTTTGACGAAAGCAAGCCACTTGAGCGCGACCCGCTTTATCGCGTGATTGTAGATGGCGTCCAGAATATTAATCGCCAGTACAAAAATGACCTCAGCATTTTCACTGAGGTACAGAATGAAATTGAAGCCTTTATCAACAATGAAAAGCGTAAAGCCAATATTGTTGAAAAGCGCACGACGCAAACAGAAACCGGCAAATCCAAAATCAAAAGCGCTCGCCTGACTTCACAGTCTGCGCTTTATGAAAAGATGAAAGAAGCCGAATTGCCGGACGAAATCAGTACTTTCCTGACCAGCACCTGGTTGCAAGTATTGGTTATCACCCTACTCAAGTTTGGCAAAGGCAGCCCACAGTGGGTTGAAATGGAGCAATTGGTTTCCGATCTTATCTGGCTCTGCCAACCCAAAACTGATGAACGCTCCATTGCACGAAAAGCCCGTTTGCAACCGGAAATTTTGCAACGTATTGAAATGGGGCTCGAGACGGCCATTGATAACCCCGAAAGCCGCTCGACGAAAATTGGCATTATCGAATCCACACTTGCGCGCCTTGATGAAGAAAACGGTATTGAAGTTGTGGAATACCGCAGCCTGAATATCGAACAAAAGGAAGCACTGGGTAAGAGTGAATCATCAGAGAAACCCTGGGAAGACATGACCGCCCTGGAAAGGCAGCAGTCGAAGTACGAAGAACTTTCCAGCAAGTATTACAATATGGCCAAGAACATCACTGAAGGCACCTGGCTTGAGTATTTTGATCAGGATTCAGGACGCCAGGTGCGCTGTAAACTGAGTGCGAAAATCGATGCTGAAACCTACATTTTCGTCAATCGCTTTGGCCTCAAGACGCTTGAAAAAACGCGCCGTCAATTTGCTTACGATTTGCAATTTGAAAAAGCCAAATCTCTGGACAGTCGCCCACTGTTTGAGCGACTCATGGAAAAAGTCGTGGACGGGCTGAAAACCAATTAGGCCCGTCACCACAATCAATTTGCAAAACGGCCCATCCTGCATACAGTCTGCAAATTCAACCCCAAAAAACGCTTAATGATCAGTGCCGTTTTACCCTGAGACGGCCTGCCATGCTAAGATGCAAGCCACTTAAGTCATCATGTCTAAATGGATTGACGACAAGTCGCTATTTTTGAATCTTGTGACCAGCTTATACATTCCAGATAAATAACCAGACAAAAAACATGGAACTCAGCAGCCTTACGCAAACCGCATTTCTTAGTGCAACCATCTCAGCGTTGGTCTTTGCGATCACTTGCGCTTACCAAAGCCAAAAGGGCAACATTCATTGGTCCTTTCCGATCGCCGCACTAGTACAAGTATTTTGGCTTGCCGGTATTACCTGGTATGGCTCAACACCCTTCATCAATATACACAGCTGGCAAATCAGCGAAGCCTTACACATCATTAGCTGGATTGTCGCGCTACTTTTGGCAACTCAAAGCTATTGCAATCAACCCCTACCGCGCACTTATGTGTTGATGATCAGTGGCATTACCGTAACCTGCCTTGCACTTTTTTTAGCAACAATCATTTTCAAGGTGCCCCAGGAATATATTGAAGGCATTATTTGCTGGCAGGGTATTGGGTTGGCAATATTCGGCTTGCTAAGTGTTGAACAACTGTATCGCAATGTCAGTAATATCCGCCTCATCAAATTATTGTGTATCAACCTTGCGATCGTTTTTATTTTTGACGCCTGGTTGTTTTCACAAAGTATTTTATCCAACGGCATTGCTGAAAACATGTGGCAAGCACGAGCGGCCGTGGTGATGGCAACCTCTGTTTTAATGGCAATAGGAACCATTGCATTAGCACAAAGCCCGATGGAACCTGCAAAGATTACGGTATCGCGCCCTATAGCTTTTTACACCACTTCACTGGTGATTGTTGGCTTTCTATTTACTGTGCTTGCGATCAGCGGCTATTACATTCAACTGTATGGCGGCAGCTGGGGTACCGTCGCCTATACAATCCTCGTCGTTTGCGCACTCCTCTTCGTCATTTCACTTTTTTCTTCTCGCACCCTGCGCGAAAAAATAAATGTACAAATCAATAAGCACCTATTTAGTCACAAATACGACTATCGCGCTGAATGGTTACGCCTGATTGACAAGCTATCTGAACCCACTTCAATGACCGACAGCCATGAACGTGCAATCACGACCTTGGCAGATTTATTCAAATGCAGTGGTGGCGCCCTCTGGTTAAAACGCGGGAAAATTCTGGTTCCAACCAAACAAGTCAACACCGACCTCAATATTGCTGAATGCATTGAATCGGCCGACTCACCTTTTTGCCTCGCAATGGAAAAAGAAGATTGGGTTTTTTATCTGGATGGCATGACAGGCGCGTTGTCTTACCATAACGAATTATTACCTGACTGGGCAAAAATTAATGAGCAGTTCTGGCTGATTCTTCCGCTACTAAACGATAACAACCTCACCGGGTTTATTGTATTAAATCGGCCCAAAGACGATTCTGTATTGAACTGGGAGGATCTCGACCTTATCAAAACAGTGGGTCGTCAAATTGCCAGTTATTTACAACTACGCGAAAAGTCGGAAGAACTCACCGAAGCGCGACAATTTGATGCATTCAACAAACTCTCTGCCTATGTAATGCACGATTTAAAAAACCTGATCGCGCAGCAATCGCTTGTGGTAAAAAATGCGGAGAAGCACAAGGACAACCCCGCCTTTATTGAAGATGCGATTCATACCATCAACAACTCAGTAAATCGCATGAATAATCTGTTGCGCAAGCTACAACACAACGAACCGCTTGAAGCCAAGACCCTGACGCTCAAAAATGTTCTGGTTACAGCCGTAACACAGTGCCAACGCGCGCTCCCGGCACCTACGCTGCGCGGTGTCAATGAAGACATTCGTGTAAAAGCCGACCCTGACAGCTTAATCATGGTATTCACTCACCTTATTACCAACGCCCAGGATGCCACCCCAGCGGACGGATTTGTCGATATATCGGCGAGCGTTACAGGGAACAATGTGGTAATTTACATCGAGGATAACGGAGAAGGCATGACAGCCGATTTTATTCAGGAAAAGCTGTTTAAACCTTTCGAAACAACAAAATCAGGTAAGGGCATGGGCATCGGCGTATTCCAGGCACGTGAATACGCACAAAGTCTCGGTGGCAATGTTCAGGTACAGAGTACGCCTGGTGAAGGTACCAGCTTTATCGTCAGCTTACCCCTGGTTCAAATTCACGCTCGAGAAGTGTTAGAACAATGACAGACAAGCCCAAACTTTTAATTGTTGAGGATGATCTTGGCTTGCAAAGCCAGTTGCGTTGGCATTTTGACCAATATGAAATAATTGTTGCCGGCAACCGCGTCGATGCGGTTGACGCGATACAATTACACGAACCCCCACTGGTGTTACAAGACTTGGGTTTGCCACCAGATGACGAAGGCGTTGACGAAGGCTTTCGTTGCATACGCGAAATATCCACACTGGCACCCAACACTAAAATCATTGTGATGACGGGAAACGCCGATTATGAAAATGCGGTGCGCGCAGTTGCTATGGGTGCCTACGACTTCTATCAAAAACCGGTTAATTCAGAAACACTCGATTTAATTCTGCAACGCGCTTATCACATTTTCGAACTGGAAGAACAAAACCGCCGGCTACAGGAGCAAAGACAAGAACCTCTTGAAGGCATCATTGCGTGTGACCCGACGATGATGAAGATTTGTCGAACCATCGAGAAACTTGCTCCCTCTATCGTGACCTGTACCTTAACCGGCGAAAGCGGTACCGGTAAGGAAGTACTTGCACGCGCCCTGCACCAACTGAGCTCTCGTCACGAAGGCCGTATGGTTGCCATTAACTGCGCTGCGGTGCCAGAAAATTTAATGGAAAGCGAACTCTTCGGTTACGAGAAAGGCGCATTCACCGGCGCCAATAAACGCACACTGGGTAAAGTGGAAACGGCTTCCGGTGGTACCTTGTTTCTCGATGAAATCGGCGATATGCCGCTCGCACTGCAAGCCAAACTTTTGCGCTTTTTACAGGAGCGCGTGATTGAACGTGTGGGTGGACGTGAAGAAATTCCCGTCGATGTGCGAGTCGTTTGCGCCACCAACAAAGATTTACAAAAAATGGTGCAGGAGCAAACCTTCCGCGAAGATTTGTACTACCGCATCTGTGAGATGGAAATTCATATTCCTCCCCTGCGCGATCGTCAAGGCGATAAATTATTGTTGGCGCGTCATTTTTTACGAAAATTCACAGAACAAAACAACAGTCAGGTCACGGGTTTTTCATCAGAAGCCGTTGACGCGATAGAAGCTTACGACTGGCCAGGTAACATTCGTGAAATGGAAAACCGAGTGAAGCGCAGCGTTGTTATGGCCGACGACAAATTAATTTCTTCTGAAGATCTGGGGCTTGTTTCCGACGAAAGCCTGAATATTAATTTGCGTCAGGTTCGACAGAACGCAGAAAAGAATGCGATTTTGCGCGCACTGGCAATGAAAGAAGGCAATATCTCGGCCGCTTCGAAATTGCTGGGAGTCACCCGCCCCACGCTGTATGACTTGATCAAGAAATACAATATTCAGGTCGCGATTACCGAATAATTGCAGGGCAAAAAAAAGCGGGATTCCAGAGAAACCCGCTTTTTTAATTTATTCATATTCGTAAGACGCTACATGTGGTTAAACACCATCCCCGCCAAACGCTGTTGACCGATGGCATCGATACAAAACTGAACTTGTGATTCTGTCACTTTCCCATAAGGCACAACCAACAAAACCAAATCACACATGCTCGCAAGAATTCGGATATCCGCAGAGTATTCACCCACTGCCGGAGCATCAATCAGAATATAGCGATCACTGTAACGCGATTTTAATTCCTGTAAGAAATTGTGCATGCGTTTCGAAGATAAACGCTCGGTTGCACCTTCACGGTTTCCCCCCACCGGCACAACGCGCACACGAGGTAAGCCCGACGCGTAAACGATTGATTCAACACCCATAGCAGGCGCATCGAGATAATCGGTCAAACCCGCATCGGTTTCCGTCACAATTAATTGATCCGCTGCCGGTGCATAGTAGTTGCAATCAACCACCATGGATGTGCGGGTTTTATCGAGAGCAATTGCTGCAGCAAGATTATTGACCACGTAAGTACAGCCACCTCGCGGCACCACAGAGGTAATCATACAGACGAAATTTTTTCCGCCGGCTTTGGAATAAAGGCGAGTACGCAGATCCCGAAACACTTTCAGGCGCTGGTCATTGGAAACACTTTGATACAGGATCTTCATGTGATCCAGCTCCGCTCGACTAAAGCGGTGGATCTCTGACATCTGATCGATGCGCGCTTCGGAAGAAGCGATTGCGTCTTTCAAATTAGTGACGTTTTTTTCCAAGACTCTTCCTCTTCGATCCTTTCTGATGACATCAGGTTTCGTCAATGTTCGTCCATGAAACCTGTAGGGCCACGGCACTGATGTCACTATGTGGATGCTATGGTATCAAAACCCGGCTGCACACTAAATGACTAATGGTCGGCTTAATCCGTCACTTTAGCCCAATCTACGGCTTCAAAAAGAGCGCGTGCCTTGTTCATGGTCTCCTTCCACTCCAATGCAGGTTGCGAATCAGCCACAACACCGGCCCCTGCCTGGACGTGAATGTGTCCATCCTTGATGACTGCTGTTCGAATGGCAATTGCTGTATCCATATTGCCATTCCAGCTTAAATAACCCACTGCACCGCCGTAAACACCGCGTTTAACTGGCTCCAATTCATCAATTATTTCCATTGCACGAATTTTGGGTGCACCGCTGAGAGTTCCAGCAGGTAAAGCCGCTCGCAATACGTCGATCGCGTCGAGCTCCTTTTTCACTTCGCCGGTCACATTGGAGGTGATATGCATAACGTGAGAAAAACGCTCAACCACCATTTTTTCCGTTAACTTCACCGTCCCCGGTAAACTGACCCGCCCGACATCGTTGCGGCCGAGATCAATCAACATCAAATGCTCGGCAATTTCCTTGGGGTCATTCACCAGGTCTGCTTCGAGTGCCAGATCCTCCTCTTCCGTTCTGCCACGGCGGCGGGTACCTGCTATGGGCCGCACCGTCATTTCACCATTTTCAAACCGCGCGAGAATTTCCGGGCTGGAACCCACCACCTGATGGTCGCCCAGGTTCAGATAATACATGTAGGGTGAAGGGTTTAAACAGCGCAAAGCACGGTAAATATTCACAGGCTCGCTGTCGAAAGGCAGGCTCAAACGTTGCGACAAAACAACCTGAAAGGCATCCCCGGATAAAATGTACTCCTTGATACGATCCACATCCTCAAGGAATTTTTGTTCACCGTAACGGGAAACAAAGGCCGCTTCACATGCGGGCTTTGAGCCATCGGACTCGGTTTTCGCCATCGGCGACAGTGTCGGCAGGCTGTGCTGCAACTTGTCCTGCAAGGCATCAAGGCGCGCCTGCGCTGTGGCAAAATCATCACCGTCTTGCGGGCTCGCATGCACGATGAGATGAATCTTGCCGCGCAGGGTATCGAAAACCAGCAACTCGTCCGACACCATCAACAAAATATCCGGCGTACCCAATTCATCTTTGGGCGTCAGTGCCTGTAAATGTGGCTCAACATAGCGCACGCAGTCGTAGGCGAAATAGCCAACCAGACCGCCGCAAAACCCGGGCAAGTCGGCAAACTCCGGCGCCCGGAAACGGGCCTGATATTCCTTGATATACAACATCGGGTCATCGTGCTCGAAGCTTTCGACCAGCTTGTCATCACGAATAATACGAATCTCTTTGCCGCGTGCTTCCAGGCGCTCGCGTGCCGCAAGGCCAATAATGGAGTAACGCCCCCACTTCTCACCGCCCTGCACAGATTCGAAAAGATAGGTCCACGGAGTGTGCGCCAATTTCAGGTAACTGGAGAGAGGCGTTTCCGTGTCGGCCAGTACCTGACGGCTCACCGGAATACGGTTGTAACCGGCACTGACACAATCTGCAAAATCAGAGGCTTTCATAAGGTTAAACTCGAGGGAGGGTTACTAACTGTCCAATATCTCTCGCATGGTGGAGAGGGTTGCTGCGTAGTCGTCGCTGCCGAAAATCGCTGAGCCCGCAACAAAGGTATCCGCCCCGGCAGCGGCGACATCGGCAAGGGTATCAAGATTGATTCCACCATCAATTTCGAGGCGGCAATCGGGTTGGTAGTTATCGAGGAACTGGCGGGCATCGCGCAATTTATCGAGCGACTCAGGAATAAAACTCTGACCGCCAAATCCGGGGTTCACCGACATTAATAACAACATGTCTATTTGCTGAACCACATAGCGAATACTGTCGATGGGTGTCGCAGGGTTAAGTACCAGGCCGGGTTTACAGCCTTTATCCTGAATCAGCTTGATCGAGCGGTCTACATGGCGTGAGGCCTCGGGGTGAAAACTGATATATGTGGCCCCGGCATCCGCAAACAGGCTGATCAGCTCATCCACCGGCTCTACCATCAAATGCACATCGATTGGCGCCGTCACGCCGTGGCGGCGCAGCGCCTGACACACCAGCGGGCCAAAGCTGAGATTGGGCACGTAGTGCATATCCATCACATCAAAATGGATCATGTCGGCCCCGGCCTCCAATACCGCATCCACCTCTTCTCCCAGACGGGCAAAATCGGCGGAAAGGATAGAGGGGGCAATTAAATAGTCCCGCTTTGCTTGCATGTTCTGCTCTCGCTGTCCAAACTCAAATTCATGGGTTCTGTTCACACGCTTTCTTTCTATCGCTCGATCGGTCACTCAAGTGACAGAAACAACAGCAACGCTGTTGCCCGTGATGCCATGAATACTAAAAAGGCTGCCATTGTACTGAATATGCCAGAGTCGCTAAACCGCTTTTTCTGCGGGCTTCAATGGTCTGCGCAGTTCAGGGCCTTTCTAATCATCTTGTCTTTCTCATTTAACCCTTTTGCACAAGCAGCAGACCAGGCTTTACTGGAAAAGGAATTAACGGATAAAGGGCTTGTCTGGCTGGAAGCAGAGGGCCAGAAATTTATCGGCTTATGGGAAGAAGAACGCAGCGGCAGTGCGGTGGGCGCCCTATTGATTTTGCACGCCGCCGGGCAAACGCCGGATTGGCCGGACACCATTCATCCGCTTCGCAGCAGTGTTATTCAGCACGGCTGGGCGACCCTATCAATTGAACTGCCTCTCGCTAACTCAGAGCTGGATACGCCACAACATATTAATGCACGCGTTCAAAGCGCCTTGACCTTTCTTGAAGGCAAAGGGCAATTAAATTTGGCATTCGTTGCTTTCGGGGAAAGTGCTGAAGCGGCTTACACCTGGGTTGCCAATGCGATTGAAAACAATCCCCCCGCAGACGATGCCACAGGCCCGATTGTCGCGGGTTCCTTTCGTGCCTTGATTATAGTTTCTGCGCGCGCCATTGTCTTAAAGCCGACGATGACCTTGCCCACTCTGGATGTGTATTTTGATGAACACTATCTGGATATAAAAGAAGTGAAGGAGCGGCGCACACTCGCACGTAAATACCGCTTACCGTTTTATCATCAAGTGAAATTATTATCGCCTTATATGACTGAGACGGGCGAGGAAAATGCGCTGGTGCGACGCATCCGTGGTTTTTTAAATAAATATGCGAAAGGCGTTGAAGTCGGTAAGTAAAATCGTTTTAAAGTTGTGACATCAAGCAACACGCTCAAGCTCTTTCAGCCGCGCAAGCGTCCCGACATCACTCCACAAACCCTCAAAACGTTCACCACGTAATTTTTCTTGCGTAATTGCCCACTCAAATATTTTTCTTAAAGCCAGATGTTCTTCGTTGGAAGGAAAGTTGTAGACCATAGCCGGTTGTAAAACGCTAAGCCCTGAAAACGTCAATCCAGAATGCGCCCCTTTTTCTGTAACGAGTCCGGAATCACTTAAAGCGAAGTCACCGTTTTTTTTGTGCTCGGGGTTTGCAACAAAAAATAATTGCCCCCAGCATTGTTCACCGAGTTCGCATTGTTGGAATACAGAATAATCCAGTTCGCTATACACATCGGCATTGACAAGCGCGAAAGCGCCTTCGCCCAGAAGTTCTCGCGCAAAACGTATCGCTCCAGCGGTTTCAAGGGGTTCGGGTTCGCGGGAATAGATAATATTTAATCCGAATTGTTTACCGTTACCGAGAGCAGCTTCAATTTTTTCCCCCAACCAGGAAATATTAATCACGACGTCGGAAAAACCGGCTGCCGCTAATTTTTCCAGATGATAAACAATCAAGGCTTTACCATTAACTTCTACCAGGGGTTTGGGCGTGGTTAATGTCAACGGTCGCATGCGTTCACCTTTACCCGCTGCGAGGATCATGGCTTTTTTTAATGTCATGCCAGGGTCACCTGCTTTTTTGCATCCAGGCTTGTTGGTTGATGATGGGCATCAAGGTATTTTCAAACCAGATATAAAAATTTTCGAGCTCAGGGTAACGTTCGAGGGCAGTACGAACATATTGAACAACCATGGGTAAATCGTTCAAATAATTGTGTTTGTGATCGCGCAAGGAAAGTCGACAAAAAATGCCAAGCACTTTAATGTGGCGTTGCAAGCCCATCCAATCAAACCAGCGAATAAAGGTGTCGCGATTAACAGGTGGCAGAATGCCCACTTCAACCGCGAGCTTGCCATAGGCTTCTGCCCAGTTGTCCACTTTGCCTTGTGGCCAGGCGATATAACAATCCTTAAAGAGAGAAACCAAATCGTAGGTAACAGGGCCAATTACAGCATCCTGAAAATCGATCACACCAAAATTGCCGTCTTCGGCGTACACCAGGTTTCGTGAATGGTAGTCGCGGTGCACAACAACTTGCGGCTGTTCTTCCGCGCTGTCTTCCAACAAGGAAAAAGTGAAGTGCAACATCAGCTTCTCGGGTTCACTTAACTCCAGCCCCAGGGTTTTCTCAACAAACCACGTTGTAAACAACTCCATTTCTTCACGCAGTTTTTGCTGATCGTAACGTGGGAAGATGGAATAGTCATGACCACTTTGTTGCATGCGTAACAACAGCATGGAAGCCTGACTATAGACCGTATCAACATTCTCCTCAGTAATGGTATCGAGCAACAGGTGATGACCGAGGTCTTCGATCAGCAAGTAGCCCTTGGTCAGATCTTTGGCAAAAACCTGGGGTGTTCGTAACCCTTGCTCACGCAAGAAGTCTGATTTTTGAATAAAGCTACGACTATTTTCTGTCTGTGGAGGCGCATACACCGCAAGCATGGACTTGATATTGTCGATACGAAAATAGCGCCGAAAACCGGCATCGCCAGCAAGCGCAGTGAGGTCCGCCTGTTTTAAACGAGTGTGCTGAGGGTTGAGTTCGCGTAAACAATTATCCAGCCAAAGGCAAAAGTCATTTCTATCCAATACAGCCGCTTCGACCACCTTAACGTCCTCTATCTATTTCTTTAATACTTGTTATTCACAGTTCTGGCAATGCACATTATGACACGCCTGCGAAAAGCGGTTTTTTCCAAACATTCAATTGAATTATTTTGCACTGGCAGCAGTCTTTTTATCAGGCCTTTCTCTATACTGTGCCTACAGCAATGGAATTGAACCCTTGGAGAGTCAACGCGCTTGGAATAGGCACGGGCAAACAGTAGAATCGTGTCCGCTCTGCAACGAGGCCCATAAAAGCACCCAGTATGCTCTCTAATTATTTGAATGCAACTCTCCAGAACCCGTTTTAAATACGCCATGCCAAAAGCCTTTTCACAATGTTGTTTGATTTCCCTGCTCGCAAGTGCTGGGTCGGTTCTGGCACAAGCTGATGATTATGACTGGGTAAATATCAAGGATCTCAATGCCGAGCAACGGCTGCAACTTCAACCCGGCTGCCGGGGTAGGTATATTGACCCTCTCGCCGGCCAGCCAGCACCTAAAAGCCTGCAAGAAGCGAATCTTGAAATTGAAGCGCAAAACAGCCTCGTTGAGGACAATCAACATGTACTCATGGAAGGTGATGTACAAATCAAGCACGGCCCACGTTCTATCGGGGCTGAGCGCATGGTCTTCAACCGGGACCAACAGCACGCAGAACTCGACGGTGGCGTGACCATTCGTACACCCGGCCTATTGATACGCGGCGAAAGTGCCAGTATGAGTACCGCAACTGAGGAGGCCGACTTCCGCAAAGCACTGTTTGTGATGCATGAAGAACATATGCGCGGCACCGCCGATGCTATAGAACGTGACGATACCGGTGTGGTCACTCTTCACGGTGGTAGCGTGACGACCTGTGCACCGGAAGACAACACCTGGCGTATTGTTGGCGAAGAAATCCGTCTGGATCAGCAAAAACGTCAAGGCACCGCACGCAATGTCAGTCTCCGAATTAAAGACGTGCCCGTTATTTACATTCCCTGGTTTTCCTTCCCCTTGGGGGATGAACGTCAATCCGGTTTTCTAGTGCCCGAATTTGCCAGTAGCGAAAGTGGGGGGCTCGATATCGGTCTCCCGTGGTACTGGAATATGGCCCCCAATTACGATATGACCATCACGCCCCGACTCATCAGTGGTCGCGGCGCCATGTTGGAAACAGAGAACCGCTATCTCAACACTTTTATGGATGGCAGTTTAAACCTCGCCTATCTCGCGGATGACGACGGTGGCGCAGACCCCGATGTGGACACACTCATCGAACGTGGTGACTTGAGTGAATCTGAAGCTCGCCCGCATACAGGCAACAATCGCTGGTTGGTTCGTGTCAATCAGCGCGGTGGCCTGGATAGCCATCGGGGTTGGTATACCTTTATGGACATGAGCAAGGTCAGCGATGTCGACTATTTCCGCGACGTCGGCGATGAAGCCCATAGCCATACCCGCCTTTCCTATATTGATCAGTTGGTATCCATGGGCTACCTCGGCCGCAACTGGCATTTCCAAACCAACTTTCACGACCGCGAACGCCTGCTGGAAGACCTTGAACAACCGCTGCGCACCCTGCCAGAGATCAATCTCGACGGGCACTACCGCTTTGGCGATGTCAAACTCTACATGGAAAACGAAATTACACGTTTCGACCATGATGAAGACCAGCGCAGCGACGGCAGCCCGATAATCAAAGGCCAACGCGCCTATTTTGATTATCGCCTTACTCACAGTTGGCGCCGCCCCTGGGCCTTTCTCAATACTCACACTGGCTACAAATACCTCGCTTACGAGCTCGAAGAGCAAAGCCTCAGCGCAGACGCCAGCGCATCCCCGAATGCCGGGGCTTTGCAGGCCGGTATTGATTTCGGTTTGATTTTCGAGCGCAGCACACCGCGTTTTATTCAAACTCTGGAGCCACGCATCTTTCGTTTTTATCGCTCGCACAGTGATCATAGCGATTTCTATAACTTGACTGACGATGGCCAAAACCTGAATTTCGATACCACCTCGCGCACGCTGGGCTACAACCAGTTTTATCGTGATACGCGCTTTACCGGTCACGATCGCCTCGATGATGCCAACCGCAGCACCCTCGGCCTCACCTCACGCCTGATTCGCCGGGAAGATGGCCGTGAACTTTTGCAATTCAGCGTCGGCCAGGTCCAACACTATTCCGCCAGAAAAGTGACCCTGGACGGCGTACCGGAAACCGCTGAACAGCGCGAAATTGCGGGTAGCGGTAGCATTTCGCTGGGGCCACTTTCACGCCTCTACGCCAGCGGTATCTACAACACCCAGGAAAATGAGCTGGCGCGAGCCACCATGGGCTATACCTACGCCAGCACCGACAGTCGCATCCTCGCGAATATCTCCTGGTCTTGGGTACGCGACTTCAAACAACAGGAAACTAATGAACGGAATTTGAATCAGATAGATGCGTCCGTTATTTACCCGGTCACCGATCAATGGCAGCTGATGGCGCGTTACAACTACGATGCCGAAGAGAGCCAACACCTCGAAACCTTCTTCGGTGCGGAGTATCGCGGCTGTTGCTACCGCTTCAGGGTATTGGCGCGCCGCTGGCTGGACAGTAATATAGCCACCCTCGTCGACGACGAGGACTTGCGTTACGACCAGGGCCTGTTTTTTGAATTTCAGTTAAAAGGCCTCGGCGGCTCCGGCGCCCGAATACATAATATGCTGCGCGACAGCATTCCCGGCTATGAAGAGCGGGAAAGAAAACTCAACAATTAGATGCTTATGATGTTAAAACCTACAGTTCGCAGCCTCACTGCTGCCCTTCTTTCGCTGGCGTTTGCCCTCTTGCCCCTGCAAAACAGCCAAGCAGAAATTCAAATGCTCGACCGCGTGGTTGCGGTTGTTGATAACAAGGTGGTCGCCCAGTCCGACCTCGACCAGCGCATGGCCGAAGTTGGCCATCGCCTGCAACAGCGCGGCATCCCCATGCCGCCGCGCGATGTGCTGCAGAAACAGATTCTCGACCAGCTCATAGCCGAAACCCTGCAATTGGGCATGGCGGAGCGTTATGGTGTCGTTGTTCCTGATGAAGAGGTAAATAACGCCGCTGCCAATATTATCCAAAGCAACAATATGGATCAGGCGACTTTCTTCGAGGCTCTTGCGCGCGAGGGCACAACGGTCAATGAATTCCGCGAGAACCTGCGCCGCCAAATCACCATGCAACATATTTCCCAAGGCCTGGTGACGCGCCGTATTCGTGTCACCGAACAGGAAATTAGCAACTTTCTGAAATCCGCCGATGCACAAGTTTGGGCTTCGCCGGATTATCATTTAGGTCACATTCTCATTGCCCTACCCGGCTCACCCTCCGCCGAAGGCATCACGGCAGCTGAAGAAAAAGCCCAGTCGCTGTATGAGCAATTGAGTGGCGGCGCCAACTTTGCAGAAGCCGCCATCAACCACTCCAGCGGCCCTTCTGCACTGGAAGGTGGTGATCTTGGCTGGCGTAAATCCTCCGAACTGCCAACATTGTTTGCCAACGTAGCGGCAACCTTAAAAGCGGGTGAAGTTTCTAAACCCCAACGCAGCCAGGCCGGTTTTCATATCCTCAAACTGTTTGAGAAGCGTGAGCAAAACAAGGAAATTGTTAACCAAACACGGGCTCGCCATATTCTGATCAAGACCTCCGAAATTGTGGACGACGCGCTCGCCAAATCGCGCCTCGAAGATATTCGTCAACAAATTCTCGACGGTGAAGACTTTGACAGTCTGGCCAAACAACATTCCGAAGACATCGGTTCGCGTATGCAAGGCGGCGATCTCGGCTGGGCCAGCCCCGGCATGTTCACTCCCGCTTTCGAGCAAGTGATGAATCAAAGCAATATCGACGATGTCAGTGAACCTTTCCGCTCACAATTTGGCTGGCACATTCTTCAGGTCACAGGCCGCCGTGCGGAAGATTTCACCGAAGAAGCCTTGCGTGCGCGTGCGCGTAACATGTTAATGAGTCGCCGCTTCGAAGACGAAATGCAAGTCTGGCTTCAGGAGTTACGTGACGAAGCCTTTATCGAAATAAAAATCTAGGTTCGCTGGTACCGGGCATGATGTTGCGCATTGCCATCACCCCTGGCGAACCTGCGGGCATTGGCCCCGACATTGTTCTTCAGCACATCCAACAAGCTCAGCAAGCGCAACTTATCGCGCTTGCTGATCCTACTTTGTTAGAAGCACGCGCTAAACAACTGGGCTTAAATTTACGCATTTCCCCCTTTTCCGCGCAGGAACCTGCAAGGCCCAACGAAGCGGGCGAACTTTTCGTGCACGCCTTGCCGATTGCCGAAAAAGTCGAGGCAGGCAAACTGAATAAAAACAATGCGCACTACGTGCTGCACAGTTTGCACCTTGCAAACGATGGCTGCATCGACGGCACCTTTGACGCAGTAGTCACAGGCCCCGTTCAAAAAAGTATTATCAACGATGCCGGTATCGCCTTTTCGGGTCACACAGAATTTTTTGCTGAAAAGTCACACACACCAAAAGTCGTCATGATGTTAGCAACAGAAGGTCTGCGTGTTGCACTGGCAACCACGCACTTACCCCTCAAGGATGTTTCAGCGGCGATTACCCGGCAAAGCCTTCGCGAAATTATTGATATTTTATTGCACGACCTGCGCAGTAAATTTGGCTTAGCCAAACCGCGCGTTCTCGTATGTGGATTAAACCCACATGCGGGTGAAGGTGGGCATCTCGGCATGGAAGAAATTGATACGATTATCCCGGTATTAAAACAGTATCAACAAAAAGGCGAACACCTTATCGGCCCGCTCCCGGCAGACACTTTGTTTACCCCGAAATACCTTGAAACCGCGGACGCGGTACTCGCGATGTATCACGATCAGGGTTTGCCCGTGTTAAAACACAAAGGCTTTGGCAATGCCGTTAACATTACCCTCGGCCTGCCCTATATCCGCACTAGTGTCGATCACGGCACCGCGCTGGATTTAGCAGGCACGGGCAAGGCTGACGCTGGCAGTTTAAACACCGCAATTCATTACGCCGTACACATGGCAACACGTTCAAAAGAAAATTCTCGCCATGCATAAAGCCCGCAAACGTTTTGGTCAAAACTTTCTTGTTGACCAAACCATTATCAACCACATCGTACGATCAATTTACCCGAAACCCGACGATGCACTTGTAGAAATTGGCCCCGGCAAAGGTGCACTCACCGCGCCCCTTCTCGAAGCTTGCAAAAAACTCCAGGTAATTGAACTCGACCGCGACCTTATACCCATCCTGCTCGCGCAATTTGTACGCTACAAGGATTTTAAAATCCACCAGGCTGACGCCCTTAAATTTGATTTCACTTCACTGATTCAAGAAGACAAAGCCTTGCGTGTGGTCGGAAACTTACCTTACAACATCAGCACGCCTTTGATTTTTCATTTGTTAAGTTTCGGAGATAAAATCAGGGACATGCACTTTATGTTGCAGCGCGAAGTTGTGTTGCGCCTTGCGGCACAGCCTGGCGATAAGAACTATGGCAAGCTGAGTGTGATGACGCAATACCATTGCGCCGTGTCACACCTTTTCGATGTTCCGCCGGAAAGTTTTCGGCCAGCACCAAAGGTGGATTCTGCGATTGTGCGTTTGGAACCCTATTCTGAAAAGCCTCTTGTCGCAACCGACCCCAATCATTTGGAAACGCTTGTGGGCACGGCATTTCAACAACGCCGCAAGACTTTACGCAATGCATTGCGTAGTTACGAGGACGATATTGTTGCGCTTGGCGATGCCATTGAAATTGATTTTTCGCTTCGGGCCGAGAATCTTTCTGTTGCTGATTTTGTTTCTTTAAGTAATGCTTTGGCAGGCTGTAATAATTAATAATTTAGTTTTTAGGTAGCTAAATCTTCACGTAGGATTGCTGAGTGCAAGGTAGGGCTTTGTGAAAACGCATAAATACATCCCTGTAGCTCCGTCACTTCATCCCTGAAGTGACGGTTTCACAAAGCCCTACCTTGCACTCAGCAATCTTGACCTTCAAATACTTTTCTTTTTGCCTTGAATTAACAGGGTATCACCGCTGGACTTCTATACTATTTGTTTATCGAAGATAGCGAAAATAATCCCAGAAAAATATCATTTAATTTACAAACAAAAATTCATATGGTGACACTTGGTCATTTCCCACAACAAATCTCTCAACCTGGTTTTTGGATTCCCCATTTTCCAGAAAACGAAGTTTCGAACCTGCCGATTGCTGAGTGCGAGGGGCCCCTTTGCGAAACCGTCACTTCAGGGATGAAGTGACGGAGCTACAGGGATGTATTCATGCGATTTCGCAAAGGGGCCCCTCGTGATCAGCAATCATTTGCGACCAACCCTGATGCCCTACTATAAAGTGAGACAATCCCAATTCAAAAAGCTAAAATAAACAAAAAACAAAGGAGAAAAAAGTGGCGACTTATGCAGTGGGTGACCTTCAGGGCTGCCTTGATCCACTTTTAAAACTACTTGAGCAAGTCAAATTCGACCCCAGCCAGGATGTTTTGTGGCTCGTCGGCGACCTCGTCAATCGCGGCCCACAAAGCCTCGAAACCCTCCGCTATATAAAAAACCTCGGCAACAGCGCCGTAACTGTACTCGGCAATCATGACCTGCACCTGCTCGCATTCGCCAGCGGACATCGTCAGCCTGGCGAGCTGGATACACTTTACGAGATACTGCAAGCACCCGATTGCGAAGAGCTGATTGACTGGCTGCACTTGCAACCCCTTGCGCATTACGACAAGGATCTCGACATGCTGCTTGTGCATGCCGGTGTGCCGCCAATCTGGAGTGTCAAAAAGGTATTGAAACGAGCAGCAGAAGTCGAGGCTGTTGTGCGCGACGAAAAGAAGAGCATTAAATTTTTAAAAAAAATGTACGGTGATTTACCCGACACCTGGGATAAAAAGCTTACTGGCATGAAACGTCTACGTTTAATTACTAACTACTTAACACGCATGCGTTTTTGTTCCGCCAGCGGGCAACTGGAATTAACCAGCAAAGCGCCTCCAGAAGATCCCCCGCCGGGTTTTGCGCCCTGGTTTAGTTTCCCCAATCCGAAGTTGAGAAATACGCGTATTGTTTTTGGTCACTGGGCAGCACTGATGGGTAAAACAGAAAACCCGCAATTTATTGGATTGGATACGGGCTATGTTTGGGGTGGTTCGCTTCGCATGATTCGTTTGCAAGACGGTGAGGTATTTGAAGTTACTGCAAATAAATAACCATTCAACACGCGAATAAGAGTAAAAAAAGCAAGTCCATCGACTTGCTTTTTTTATTTACAAATACCCATTTGGGTTATTCGATTGCCAACGCCAGGCATCTTCTACCATGCGCTCAATATCAAATTCGGCTTTCCAACCCAGCTCTTTGGCTGCGAGTGCAGGGTCGGCAAAACATTCGGCAATATCGCCAGGGCGGCGTGCAACAATGTCATAAGGCACTTCTTTTCCGCAGGCTTTGGAAAAGGCGGCGATGATTTCCAGTACGCTGTAGCCGCGACCGGTGCCGAGGTTCCAGGTGTAACAATCTGCGGACGAATTTTTCAGGTATTGCAAAGCCTTTACATGGCCTTTTGCTAAATCCACAACGTGGATGTAATCGCGCACACCCGTGCCATCGCGCGTATCGTAGTCGTTGCCAAATACGCGTACGCTCGCATGTTTGCCAATGGCAACTTGTGCAACATAAGGCAATAAATTATTAGGGATGCCTTTGGGGTCTTCGCCGATGCGGCCGCTTTCGTGCGCACCAATGGGATTAAAATAACGCAACAATCCAATGCGCCATTCATTTTTGGGCACTTTGGCACAATCACGCAGAATTTCTTCAACAATTAATTTACTGCGCCCATAAGGGTTGGTGGCGCTCGTGGGGAAATTTTCGAGTATCGGCACAGAAGCCGGGTCGCCATAGACTGTTGCGGAGGAACTAAAAAGAATATTGTTCACACCAAATTCCTGCATTACTTCGCAGAGTGTGATGGTGCCGCCCACATTGTTGTCATAATACGCCAGAGGAATTTCGCAGGATTCGCCCACCGCTTTCAAACCTGCAAAATGAATCACAGAACTAAAGTTATGCTCCTTGAATAAACGACGCAGACCGTCTTTATCGCGAATATCAAGGTTCACAAAAGGCACAGACTTCCCAGCGATGTCACCGGCACGTTGCAAGGATTCTTCATTGCTGTTGCTCAGGTTGTCCACCACCAGCAAGTCTTCGCCAGCGTCAATTAATTCTATGCAGGTATGGCTCCCGATATAACCGGCACCGCCTGTGACCAATACTGTCATCGTCCTATCTCGCTCGTGGGAATTTTCGCGCGAGATTATTGCATACTCAGGCCTGGTTTTCAGCAAGGCGTGGTTTACGAAATCGTTTCCACACGCCCTGATACAAGGCCAATGAAGCCACAATCATCACTGAGCCAAGCACCTCAAGCCGACTCACTTGCTCACCGTCAACGAGCACGCCGACATAAATTGCCAACATCGGTGTCATCAAGGGAATTAGCGAAGTTGTCAAAGCGCTGCAATGCCGCAGTACATACCAGAACAACGTTGCTCCGATCACGGTTCCGCAAATAGCCAGATACAACACCCCACTGACGGAGCGCGTATCGAGTCGCTCCGGCGCCGGTGCGCCACTTAAATACCAAAAGCAGATAAAACCCGGCAAGGCAAACAACAAGACACCGGTATTTTGGCGAAAGGGTTCAATGCCGCCTCCGAGTTGTTTTACCCACAATGTGGTTAATGCAAAAATCAACGTTGCGACAAAAACTGCCGCCACACCCAATGCCGCTTTATTACCCAGAGAAAGTTGTTCAAATTGAATCAGCGCAAGACCACTAAACGCCAGCACAAGTGCAAACCACTTTTCCACGCTCATCTCGTTAAACTCGCCAAAATACCGCGCAAGCAAGCTCACAAAAAAAGGATAGACACCAAAGACAACCGCAATCATACCCGAGCTAATATATTGAGCCGCCCAATACACAATGGCCATTGTCGGAAATAAAGAAAACGCGCCGATTAAATACACTTTCCAATCCCGGCGGGATTGGAAAATTGCTTCACCACGGTACGCAAGAATAAAAGCACAAATTACAAAGGCCAGGCTCATACGCAAGCCTGCCGCTGCAGAAAAATGCAAACTACTGTTACTCCACTTTACGCCCAACGGTGTCGTCGACCAGATCAGCACAACGCCAATATAGGCGAATAAGACTCGCATAACGCTCTCCTTCCCTTTCAAAGCACCCAAAAACGAAAAAAGGCCGCAGTTTTCGCTGCGGCCTTTTCGGAATTCCTGAGTTAAATGATGATTTACATTTCACTCTTCCTCGACCGCGAGCACACAGTACGCGCCAACAAGCCCCAGACCAAAGCTGCTGCGCGATAGTGTTTTGCTGTCGAAGTAAATTGGTTCATTTTTGAGTGATTCAAATTAAGTTTGTAAATTATTACGACGATTTACCAGTTAGTACGACTTATTGCTTATTCGCACTTACCATTACTACTTACTATTCTATTTTCACTTACTATTCTATTGCCACTTACAATTCTATTGCCAATTGTTCACTGTTTGCATGAGTTTGTGGCACTCATGAAAAAACTGTTTTAGAGTGTGCGTGATGAATGCATTTCCGTCAAGCCGAAAAATGAAAATCTATTTAGTGGGCGGTGCCGTTCGCGACACATTGCTCAATTGCCCGGTTAAAGAACGCGATTGGGTTGTCGTTGGGGCCACACCCGAAGCCATGCTCGAACAACATTACAAGCCGGTAGGCAAAGACTTTCCGGTATTTCTTCATCCCGAAACGGGAGAAGAATACGCGCTTGCACGTACTGAGAGAAAATCCGGCCACGGTTATACCGGTTTTGTTTTTCACGCTGATGAAAATATTACCCTTGAGGAAGATTTAAAACGCCGGGATCTGACAATTAATGCCATCGCCCAGGATCAGAGTGGCGATCTCATCGACCCTTATGGTGGTCAGAGCGATATCGACACGCGCATTTTGCGCCATGTGAGCCCCGCTTTCGTCGAAGACCCCTTGCGTGTCCTGCGTGTTGCCCGCTTTGCTGCGCGTTACCACCATCTGGGTTTCACTATTGCCGAAGAAACTTTGGCGTTAATGCGTGAACTTGCCGACAGCGGTGAACTGGAACACCTCACCGCCGAACGCGTTTGGCAAGAAATTCGACGCAGCCTCGAAGGTAGCAACCCGCAGATTTTTTTTGAGGTGTTGCGCGACGCTAATGCATTGAAAATCCTGTTACCGGAAGTTGATGCCCTTTTTGGTGTACCGCAACCGCCGAAACATCACCCGGAAATCGACACCGGTGTTCACTGTATGCTGGCACTGGAACAAATTTGTTTATTGCCTGCATCTCCGGAAGCGCGGTTTGCTACGCTGACGCATGATCTCGGCAAGGCGCACACCCCTGCAGATGTATTGCCATCACACCACGGCCATGAGCAACGCGGGCTGCCTCTTATCAACGGGCTCTGTGATCGTTTACACGTACCCAACACCTGGCGCGAACTCGCGCTATTGGTAAGCGAGTTTCATACGCATTGCCACCGCGCGCTGGAGCTGAAAGCAACAACCCTGTTAAACATGCTGGAACGACTCGACGCACTGCGGCGCCCGGAACGGTTCGAGCAATTTTTACTCGCTTGCCTTGCAGACGTCCACGGCCGTACGGGCCTTGAAAATGCACCCTACCCTCAGGTTGATTATTTGCGCGCAGCCAAAACCACCTGTGCCGAAATTCAGGTAAAACAATTTATTGATCAGGGGCTGGAAGGTGCCAAACTGGGCCAAGCCCTGCGTCAGGCACGTATAGATGCACTCAATAAACTAAAAATGGAGTGGGTAGCATGAGTGTAAAAGTCGCAGTCATCACGGGAGCCGCGCGCCGCGTTGGTGCCGCCCTGGTGCGTCAATTCCATCAACAGGGTTACAACGTTTTGTTGCACTACCGTCATTCGAAAACCGATGCGGACCAGCTGGCGGCGGAACTCAATGCCCTGCGTGCAGATTCTGTTATAACTTTGCAAGCTGATTTACTGCAAAGCTCGAGCATTCAAGACATCGCAGAATGTGTTGAAAATACCTGGCAACGTTGCGATGTGCTGGTCAACAATGCCTCCGCTTTTTACCCCCGAAAATTGGCCGACTGCAGTGAAGACGACTGGAATACTCTGGTCGGCAGTAACCTGAAAGCCCCCTTCTTTCTGATTCAAGCGCTGGCGGGCCTGCTGAAGCAGCATCATGGCAGTGTGATCAATATTGTCGATATTTCGGCTGAGCGAGCACGGGAATTTTACAGTCTATACTGCATGGCGAAAGCCGGTAATGCGATGATGACTCAGGCCTTATCTCTGGAGCTGGCGCCCGAAGTTCGGGTCAACGGTATCGCACCGGGTGCAATTCTGTGGCCGGAGAATGATGATGGCGAAGAAGTCAGCAATCCCGACCGCCTGCAAGCCATCCCTTTAAAGCGCCTCGGCGGCACACAAAGTATTTGCGAGACGGTGGACTTCCTAATTCACTCTGCCAGCTATATCACTGGCGAAATTATCAAGGTGGATGGCGGCCAAAGTGTGAAGTAGGTACGAATCCCGCGGAGCCAAATAGCCATGTGCCAGCGTTATAAGGTAGTCTAAACAGGAAAGTTCAAGAGGTAAGAGCTGACATGAAAGCCCCGGACAAAATACGCACCGCGACCCGGTTTGCACTCATAGCAGGCATTCTTCTGCTATCTGGCGCCTGTACCGTGGTGAAACCCTGGGAACGTGGGCAGCTCGCCGAAGCACGTATGGCATTTGAAACAGATGGACTCGAAACAGCCATGAACGATCACGTGTACTACAGCAAGGAAGGCTCTTCATCGGGTTCGGCCGTCACCGGTGGCGGTTGCGGTTGTAACTAGTTTGGTTATTCGAAGGGCAGATAATAAATGAAGAAGGACAAGTCTCGTTCCTTACTCGCGCTAAGCTCCGCTGCGCTTGCCTTGCCCGGCATGCTTCCCGCCAAATCACAGGCCCAGGATGCCGTGATTCAGGACACGCTGGTCAGTTACCGTTACACCAACTACAGCGAAACCGCGATTCCCGCAGAATTGAATGATCGCGGCGAGGATTTCGATCGCTATACCATCGACGTTCACCAACTGCGCTTTAAAACTGCGGTGACCCAGGAAACCGACATTACCATCGACGTGCAATCCGAGACCATGAGCGGGGCCTCGCCCATCTACGTGCTGCCTACGCCGGATGGTCCTATACAGGTCATGAGCAGCGCGACCATTGAAGAAGCGCGCAACGACGTCGACATCCAATTTACCACTTATGAAAAACGCACCGTCAGTGCGACCGGCATCAGCTACTCTGCTGAAAATGATTATCGCTCTTTCGGATTGCGTACCAATTACACCTGGTGGTTCAACGAAAAAAATACCACGGTTGAAGCCGGCGGCAGTGTCTCGCAGGACTTTATCGACGCAACCCAGGACCAAAATCCCAACGCGGCAACGCGAATTACCGATGCCGAGCGCCGCAGTGGCAGTTTCAGCCTCGGATTTTCCCAGGTTCTCAGCCGCTCCACCCTGTTAAGCAGTTCCATTAATATCGCCAATTACACGGGCTATATGTCGGACCCTTACAAGGAAATCTGGATCAGCGAACTCGGTGAGACCGCCCCGGACAGCCGACCCCACCGCCGCAGCCAATGGGCCTGGTCAAACCGTTTGCGACAGGACGTAAAACCCCTCAACGCTGCGGTGCATTTTGACTACCGCTACTTCGGTAGCAATTGGGAAATGGACTCACACACCGTCGATTTTCGTTGGGTCCAGGATTTTGGCGGCGGCTGGCAGGTCACGCCTTCAATTCGGTATTACACGCAATCAGCCGCTGTTTTTTTCCGCAACTGGTACGACTTCGAACGGACAGATGGTTACCACAGCAGCGATTACCGTCTTTCAGAATATTCCGCCATCAGCGCGCGCTTTAAACTCAGCAAAACCTTCCGTCACGGTGCCGTGCATTTGCTATACGAAAATTACACCAGTGACCCCACCAGCGATGACCCACAATTCGCCAGCCCTGCACTGGTCGACTTCGACTACATCACCGTGGGTTTCGACTGGGTCTTTTAAATCCTACCCGTTTTCAAATCCATCATCGCGAGGCACAATAGCTTCTCGCCACACACAATAAGGAAGCAGCTATGTTATTTCTGCAAATTCTCGGCGCAGTATTTATTATCGTATTGCTTGTCGCTGCATGGTATGGATGGAAGGTATTTCGCTTTTTCCGCAAAGTTAAAAGCGGCGCCCTCTATGGCGAGGGCTATGGCCTGGCACTCAGTGTCCTACCCGCGTTGGATCTGGAACTCGAACGTTCCGATACCGATGCCTGGCAAGTGCAGGAAAAACTTTTTGAACAGGAAAATCTGCTTCGCAAGCTGGGTTTTAGTCATCAACACTACCTTGAATGCTATCCCGGCCAAGCGACTGTGCAAGTGTCGCTGTGGAATTACAAACAACAAATGGTGTTTGTTCTTTACGAAGCCACCCCCGATGCCGATGACAACAACAGCCAATTTATCATGGAAGCCGCTGTTAAATTTCAGGAAGGCGGCTCACTTTGTGTGAGCAATTCGCCAGACATCAACAATCTACCGCGACCCAAAAATCACCCCATTATCAACCTACAAAGCAACGACCCCCGCGAAATACTTAAAAAACTGAAAGCCAGCATTCCTAAGAGCCATAAAATTTCAAAAATAGTCGACAGTGAAGCCTTCTTCCGCGAGGCCTACGAACAAACCACAGAATATGTTTGGCGTGAAGAAAATCTGCGCAGCGAAAAAGTGCTCGGAATGTTAAGACAGGTGGGCTTTCAAGACACTGAAGAAAACATGACCGCCCTGATTGAGCATGGAAATTCCGAGCGCTCCTACATGCGTACCAACCAGCTACTCAAACGCATATCAGAAAACCCTGGAATCACAGCAGCCCAGTGGGAGAGCATGCGCGACCGTCTCGTCATCATCCACCAGGATATGACGCCGGAAACCTTTGTCGCCGCCGTGGAAGAACTCTGCGCACACTTAAGTGAAGCCCAGGAAGAAATCCTCGAACAACTGATGGAATTCAAAGGCGAATTCCAGCCCTTCAAGGAATTGGAAAAATTAAAAAAACCGTTGGCTTCCGTGATGAAAGCGAAAAAAGTTGCCAGCATGCGCAAACCCGTTCAGGCGATCGCTTTTTTGCCTCAGTAACATGCCAAACCTGAAAAAACTGCTTTACACCGCGCGTGATGTAGAAGGCAAGGAAGTCTCCAGCTTTATTGAAGCACGCGATGCCAGAGAAGCACTCAGCGTACTGGAATATAAAGGCTACACGCAAATACGTTTACATACCGATGCACTCACCAGCATCAAGTCACGCCCGGAACTGGAAGACCTGAGCGACAACGAACTTGCAGCCACTGCAAAATTTGAAATTCAGGCACACAAAGGGCTCAGTGGCTGGCGCGTCCTCGGTGAAAACCTGCGCGCAAATCGCTATCTTATTGCTGGTGCGCTAGCACTCGCTGCCTGGGGTGGTTACACGGGGAATAAAACACTGTTTTATTTTGGCCTGGTTGCCGCGCTGATTTTTCCGGCGCTTGCACTTTGGCTTTATCGCATTCCCCGCCGTTACGATCGCTTACTCAAAGCCTTTTCCTTCGGGCACAACGAAGAAGCTCAAAAACTCATTGACACACTGCGCAGCGCCATGACACAAGATGAAATGGCTTTTGACCTGGACATTCGTCAAGCCCATTTGGCGATAAACGAAAATAATGTTCAGCAGGTGTATGAAAGCCTCAAACCCTGGCACAGTAAATTTGCGGCAACACCGGGATTTTTTGAAACGCGCGCCGCTGATATTTTTTTTAGCGCAAACCGCATGGACCTCTACCTAAAAAGCAAACGTCTTGCTTATAAAAAATCCCCCAGAGATGCCACGATTATTGCCGACCTGGCGCTCGCCGAAGCACGTTATGGCAAGTGTGAGAATGCCGAAGTCTTGTTGCGAAAAGTGCACATCGAAGAACTGTCCGCAATGGGGCCACCTTTTATCGCATGGATAAGTGGGCTAATCGCCAAACGCAAAAATCAATCTGCTCTCGCCCAGGAAAAACTCTTTCAAGCCTTTAACGAATTAAGTGAATACCAGAAAAACCCCGCATCATGGATTTGCCTGGCCTTAATGTTAGGTGACCTGGCGTGCTGTCAGCACAACAAAAAAATTGACGCGTTCTCGGCAAGCAGCTTGCAAGAATTCTGGCCTATATTGAAAGTCCATGCGGCAAAAGATGTAAAAGAAAAACTCTTACAACTTTACCCGCAGCTCACATGACGAGCCGCGCTTTAATTATGCGATATGAACTTTCTCAATCATCAATTTAAAGCCCTGGGCAGCATTTGCGAATTCAAGTTGTACCTTGAAGAAACAGAAGCGCCCCGCGTTTTCGCCTACCTCGAAGAACTTGTACTCGGATTTCAAGCCAAATACTCGCGCTACCGGGATGACAGCATTACCGCACAAATCAACCAACATGCGGGGAGCCTTACCTTTGTCGAGGTTGATGAAGAAACAGCTTCCCTACTGAATTACGCAGACAACCTTTTTGAACAAAGCGACGGGCTTTTTGATATTACCTCCGGCATTTTACGCCGCGTTTGGGACTTTTCTTCGAACACACTTCCTCGGGAAGAGCATCTGGCCAGCATTCTCCCAAAAATTGGCTGGCAAAAAGTTGAACGAAAAAATCATTCAATACGCTTACCTGAAAAAGGAATGGAAATTGATTTTGGCGGCTACGTAAAAGAATACATCGCCGATGTGTGCGCAACGCACTGCATGAACATGCATATTAATCACGGCCTGATTAACCTCGGCGGTGACGTGCGTATTATTGGCCCTCACCCAAATGGGGAAAGTTGGAAGGTCGGCATACAACACCCCCGACAACCCGGCAAGGCTATCGCCACCATCGACGTTCCACATGGTGCCGTCGCCACCAGTGGCGATTACGAGCGTTTTATGATTATCGGCGAAAGACGCTACTGCCACATACTGAACCCGCACACCGGCAAAAGTATTCGCCCCTGGTATTCGGGCTTGAGTGTGGTTGCCGAACACTGCTTAATCGCAGGTTCGTTTACGACCATTGGTTTGATGAAAAGCGAAACAAATAAAAACTGGATAGCAGAAAGTGGCTTGCCCTGGTTGGGGGTCGACCAGGAAATGAAACTTCACGGCGAACTGGCCTAGGTTTGCGGCTTTAATTCAACACGCCAAAGTTTTTGTTTTTCCTTATCAAAACTGTCCCATAAAGCGGTATAAGTCTCGCCCGTTTCAGGGTGTTTTCCTTCAGGGTACATTTCCGAGAGCGGCAACAACACAAAGGCGTTTTTTAAAATCTCATCGCGCGGCAGGGTAATGCCGCCGTGAACGCCCACCAGGTCACCCACCAGCAGCACATCAATATCCAGGGTTCGCGGACTGAACTTTGGCAAACTGCGATCGCGGCCTGCACGGTTTTCAATATCACGCAGCAATTCAACCAAAGCAGCAACATCCAATTCAGTTTCAACCTTTACAACAAGATTGATAAAGTCGCTGCCTTCAAAACCAACGGATTCACTTTCGTACACAGGGGAAAGCTGAACCTCACCAAACGCCTTGGCCAATTCAGTTAGCGCAAAGTGTATATTGCGAGCGCGATCAACATTTGAACCTAAACCCAAAAAAACCACAGCCATTCTTTTTACCTTTACGCTTGCTTTTGCCTTTACGCTTATTCTTGCCTTACGCTTGCTGGGGCAGCTCACCACGTTCAATACGCACGCCAACATTTTTTGCTCCGCGTAACGCACCGGGCTTACTCACACTTAAACGCAGCCAGGGCACGGAAAATTCTTCGCGGATTATGCCAGCAATTTGTTCGGCCATGGACTCGACTAACAAAAACTCAGCATTTTCAACAAAACTGATTAAACGCTTGGCGACGGCTTTGTAATTCAAAGCGTATTGAATATCATCCGTCGCCGCCGCCTGACTGATGTCATGTGCCATTTCGATATCGAGGCTCACAACTTGTTTCACTTCTCGCTCCCACTCATAAATACCGATGATGGTTTCGATTTTCAGGTCATTGATATAAACAATATCCATAAAATAACTACCGTTTAACTGCCGAGAGCGGGCAGGGTCTGCATATCCCAACGCGGAAACACATCCACCGCCAAATCATTGTGTTGCCCCGCCAACAAACGCTGACAACCTGCGTAAGCAATCATGGCGCCGTTGTCGGTACAAAAAGCGGGGCGCGCGTAGTACACACTTTTATTAATTTTTGCCAACGCCTTTTCGAGTTTTTCGCGCAGGCGTGTATTGGCCGACACGCCGCCCGCAATAATCAAGGTTTGGTGGCCCGTTTGTTCGAGCGCGCGGCGGCATTTTATCGTGAGGGTATCGACCACCGCTTCCTGAAAGGCCCAGGCAATATCGGCACAGCATTGGTCGTCCGGCAACCCGTTCTCACCGGCGTGTTCTGTCACAGTATTCAGGGTGTAGGTTTTCAAGCCGCTAAAGCTGAATTCCAGGCCGGGCCGATCCACCATGGGCCGCGGGAATTTAAATCGTTCAGGCTTACCTTTTTCCGCGAGTTTGGCAATTTGCGGCCCCCCAGGATAATCGAGGTCCAGCATCTTTGCCGCTTTATCGAAGGCCTCACCAGCAGCATCGTCGAGCGACTCGCCGAGAATCTCGTATTTGCCAATGCCCTGCACATCCACCAATTGCGTGTGACCGCCGGAAACCAATAAGGCAACAAAAGGGAAAGCCGGCGGACTGTCTTCCAATAAAGGTGCGAGCAAGTGCCCTTCCATATGATGCACACCTAGCGCTTTGCAGCCCCAGGCGTAGGCGAGCGAGCGACCAAAACACGCCCCCACCAACAAGGCACCGATCAAACCCGGGCCTGCGGTATAGGCGACGGCGTCCATGTCCTTCCCTTCGCTGCCACTCTCTTTTAATACGTCATCAATTAACGGAACGAGTTTACGAACATGGTCACGCGAGGCCAGTTCCGGTACCACACCGCCATATTCCGAATGCAGTTTGACCTGGGAATAGAGCTTGTGGGCGAGCAAACCCCGGTCGCTGTCGTACACAGCCACCCCGGTTTCATCACAGGAGGTTTCGATACCTAAAACTCGCATGGGCGCTTCGCTCTACTCAAAAGGGCGGAAACCATAGCATAAACACACAAATTGGGGGTACAAGGCCCAGGAAATAAGCCCTTCCGGGTCATTTAATGACTTGAAGCTATACTCCTATGTGTATAAAATCGCGACCCCACGAAGGGAGTTCGGCTCCCGGAAGATTGAAACTTATTGAAAACCCTTAAACAGGTACATTTATGCCTTCAGTAAAACTGAAAGAGAACGAACCTTTTGACATTGCTTTGCGCCGTTTCAAGCGCTCTTGCGAAAAAGCCGGTGTACTGGCTGAAGTTCGCCGCCGCGAATTCTACGAGAAGCCCACTTCCGTACGTAAGCGCAAAGCCGCTGCCGCTGTTAAGCGTCACGCCAAAAAGGTTAGCCGCGAAAACCGCAAGTTCCAACGCCTCTACTAAGACTCCCTTTTAGCTTGCCGAGCGAGCCATCATGAGTCAGATCAAGGCCTCCATTTCGGATTCCGTCAAAGACGCCATGCGAGCCAAAGACAAGGCCCGCCTCGGCGTCTTGCGCATGTTAATGGCGGAATTCAAACGCGTTGAAGTCGACGAGCGCATCGAGCTCGATGACGACCGCGTGCTCGTCATCCTCGACAAGCAGCTGAAACAGCGCAAAGACTCCGCCAAACAATACACCGACGCGGGGCGCGAGGATCTGGCCGAACAGGAAACCTTCGAAATTTCCGTTATTCAGGATTTCATGCCCGCTGCCCTTAGCAACGAAGAAATTGAAAGCCTGCTCAAGGCCGCCATTGCCGAAACCGGTGCTGAAAGCATGCGCGATATGGGCAAGGTGATGGCCATCGTCAAACCCCAGGTGCAAGGCCGCGCTGACATGGGTGAAGTGAGCAAACTGGTTAAAAGCCTCCTCGGCTGATTGGCCAAGCCCCAAACTGTTACTTGCTGTTTACCCAACCTGTTCTGAATTCGAGTAGTGACTGAATTACAGCGGTCAAGAGTGGCTGCCATTCAGCAAATAGCTGTACACTCCCTCCCCTATGAGCCGTATTCCCCAAAGTTTTATTGACGACCTGCTCAACCGCCTCGACATCGTTGAAGTGGTGGACCACCGCGTAAAACTGAAAAAAGCCGGTAAAAACTACAGCGCCTGCTGCCCCTTTCACGAAGAAAAAACCCCCTCCTTTACGGTCAGCCCGGACAAACAGTTCTATTACTGCTTCGGCTGTGGCGCCACCGGCAATGCCATCGGTTTCTTGATGGAATACGAACGCCAGGGCTTTATCGACGCCGTCGAAAGCCTGGCCAAAACTGCCGGTTTGGAAATTCCCCGCGAAGAACGCAGCCGCCATCAAATTGAACAGGAAAGCCGCAGCAAGCAGCTCTACCGCATACTCGAACAGGCCGCCGCCTTTTATCAGCAACAATTGCGCGAACACCCGCACAAACACCGTGCCGTGCAATACCTCAAGAATCGCGGCCTCAGCGGCCACATCGCCAAAAGCTTTGGTATCGGCTACGCGCCGCCAGGTTGGGACAATTTACTGATCAAACTCGGGCAAACAGAAGCCGACCAGGCCCTCCTGATTGAAAGCGGACTCGCCATCCACAAAGTGGAAGAAAAGAAACTCTACGACCGCTTTCGCGACCGCATCATGTTCCCCATTCGCGACTCCCGCGGCCGGGTGATTGGCTTTGGCGGCCGCGTTTTGAACAACGACAAACCCAAATACCTCAACTCCCCGGAAACCCCGGTATTCCATAAAGGTCAGGAACTCTACGGCCTTTATGAAAGCCGCCAGGTGCGCGAACAACACAGTAACCTTGTCGTGGTGGAAGGCTACATGGATGTGATCGCCCTCGCGCAATATCAAATTCATAATGCGGTGGCCACCCTCGGCACGGCCTGTGGTGAAGACCATTTGCGTCTCGCCTTTCGCAGCGTGAGCGAAGTGGTTTTCTGTTTTGACGGCGACAACGCCGGTCGCACCGCAGCCAAGCGCGCCTTACTCGCCGCCTTGCCCACAATGGAAGATGGCCGTCAGGTTAAATTCCTGTTTTTGCCGGAAGGTCAGGACCCGGATTCACTGGTCCGCCAAATTGGCAAAGACCGTTTACTTGCGCAGCTAAAATCCGCCACCCCGCTGGAAGAATTCCTCTTTGATGTCGCCGCCGAAGGCCTCGACACCAACAGCATGGAAGGCCGTGCGCGCTTCAGCAAAATTGCCGCGCCGCTGCTTAACAGCCTGCCGAAAGGCGTGTACCGCGAACTCATGTTTAGCAACCTCGCCAAGCGCACCGGGCTCGACCAGCAAACCCTGATCGAACTCACCCAGGAAAAAATCGAACTCGCCATTGAGGAACCCGCGCCGGAAGAACCTCCCCGCCAAGGGTTGGCGTCGCCACCCCCACCTGAATTTGCAGGCGAGAATCCGCAGCAACCCGAACTTGCACCGCAAAAACGCTTTTCCGCCGTCAGGCTCAACCCCGTACAAGCCGCAACCCTACTGCTATTGGACAATATCGAACTCGCGCGCGAGGTCAAAGTCGAACTGGAACGTCACGACAATGCCGACAGCGATACCCAAAGGCTCTACACCCTGCTGGATTACATCGAAAAGCGTCCGAACAGCAAATTCCACAACATTCTGGGTTACTGGGGCGGCACCTTCGGCTTTGAAGCCCAGCAGGAACTGGCCAACCTCATCGCCAACTCCTTTTTCAGCAGCACCAAAAAGCTCAGCACCTACGACGCTATTCAGGAATTGGAAGCCGCTTTCCGCAAAATTAACGAGGGCCATCGCAAGGCCAGCTTGCAGCGGGAACTGGCCGAACTCAGCGCATTAGGCAGCCGCAACCTCAATGACGAGCAAAAGCAACGCCTGCGAGAACTCACTCGTGCCATCACGATGAAAAATACAGCACATTAATGCATTGATATCCTGTATCTCGGCCCCATATCCCGATATAATCGCCGGCTACCCGGAAACCACCCAAGATTTACACGCCACAGGAACCTGAATGAGCGACCAGGACCAGAAGCAGTCTCGTATTAAAGAACTGATCACCCGCGGCCGAGAACAAGGCTATCTCACCTACGACGAAGTCAACGACCACCTTCCAGACGATATTAGCGATCCGGATCAGGTTGAAGACATCATCCAGATGATCAACGACATGGGCATTCGTGTATACGAAGTTGCGCCCGATGCCGATGAACTTCTGATGACCGACGGTGAAGCCTCTCCCGATGAAATTGCCGCTGCCGAAGCCGCAGCTGCCCTTGCCGCTGTGGAAACCGAAGCCGGACGCACCACCGACCCGGTTCGTATGTACATGCGCGAAATGGGCACCGTTGAACTGCTCACGCGCGAAGGCGAAATTGCCATTGCCAAACGCATTGAAGAAGGCCTGCGCGAACTGATGCATGCCCTCGCCCTTTGGCCAAATGCGGTGCAAACCGTGATGGACGAATACGACCTCGTCGCCAAGGAAGAGCGCCGTTTGAACGATGTTATCGCCGGTTGGCTCGACCCCACCGACGAAGTTGCCGCCGCCACACCAGTAAGCAGCAACGACAACAAGAAAGACGATAAAAAAGACGACGATAGCGACGACGATGATGATGATGACGATTCGTCGGACGAAGAAGAAAACACCGGTATCGACCCCGAATACGCTGCGGAACGCTTTAATGAGCTGCGCAAGCAACTGGAAAAAGCCGCCAAGGCCGTTAAAAAACAAGGCTACGAAGGCAAGGCTGCGGGTAAAGAACTCGAGGCCCTCGGTGAAATTTTCAAATTCTTCAAGTTGCCACCGCGTCAGTTTGACCCGATTTACAACCTGGCGCGCGACGTGCTCGCACGCATCCGCCTGGAAGAGCGCGAAATAATCCGCATCTGTGTACACCGCGCGGGCATGCCCAAAACCACCTTTATGAAGGAATTCCCCGGTAACGAAACCAACGAAAAGTGGATTCCTACAGTGGTGAAGAAAAAGCGCGAATACTCCGACACCCTGCGTCACTACCAGGAAGAAATCCTGCGTGCGCAACGCAAACTCGCGCAAATAGAAGAAGAAACCGGCCTCAGCTTGCCCACCATTAAAGAAATCAACCGCCGCATGTCCATCGGCGAAGCGCGCGCACGTCGCGCCAAAAAAGAAATGGTGGAAGCTAACCTGCGTCTGGTGATCTCGATCGCGAAAAAATACACCAACCGTGGTTTGCAATTCCTCGACCTGATTCAGGAAGGCAACATCGGCTTGATGAAAGCGGTAGACAAATTCGAATACCGTCGCGGCTACAAATTCTCGACCTACGCCACCTGGTGGATTCGTCAGGCCATCACCCGCTCCATTGCGGACCAGGCCAGAACCATCCGTATTCCGGTGCACATGATTGAAACCATCAACAAACTCAATCGCATCTCGCGTCAAATGCTCCAGGAAATGGGCCGCGAACCCACGCCGGAAGAACTCGGCGAGCGTATGGAAATGCCAGAAGACAAAGTGCGCAAAGTCCTCAAAATCGCCAAGGAACCCATCTCCATGGAAACCCCCATCGGCGATGACGAAGACTCGCATCTGGGCGATTTCATCGAAGATACCGCCATCACCTCCCCGGTAGAATCAGCTACCACCCAGGGATTGATGGAAGCCACCAAGTCAGTACTCTCCGGCCTCACCGCAAGGGAAGCCAAAGTCCTGCGCATGCGCTTCGGTATCGACATGAACACCGACCACACCCTGGAAGAAGTCGGCAAACAATTTGACGTAACGCGTGAGCGTATTCGCCAGATTGAAGCCAAAGCCCTGAGAAAACTCCGCCACCCAAGCCGCTCTGATCACCTGCGCGGCTTCCTCGACGAGTAAATCGGGATAGAAATGTAGAGAGCGGCGCACTATAATGCGCCGCGATTTGGCAACACCAAGTTGTTTTTAATTCCGGCTAAATGCCGGAATTTTTGTTCAGGAAGGCGCAATGCTGACTTGAACAAAAAGACCACTCCGGTTGAACGCCGGATTTTTTGTTCAGGGCAAGGCGCCCCGCAGAAGCCTGAAGGAGCGTACATCAAGTACGTGACTGAAGGATTCGAGGACGCAACGCCGCCATGGGCAAAAAAGACAAGCTCAGGGCCCGTAGCTCAGTTGGTTAGAGCATCCGACTCATAATCGGCAGGTCGACAGTTCAAGTCTGTCCGGGCCCACCATCTACCCCTCTACTGATTCATCTGTTCGGGTCACCACAAGCAGGCACTATAAAATAAATTATTTTATCGACCTTAAAAACGCATACTCAATAACCACCTATAGAGTCCACAAGAATCGGTAAACCCTTCAAGGCCCAAAAAGCCAAACACCTTAGCCCTCAAACTTCTGCTGCCATTTTCGGCTTCACAACATTCATTATCGCCCGCGACTCAATCCCAGAGTCTTCACCAATATTTCTCGAAAATTTCACGATATTGAGGCTGTGTGTTTTATGACCCATGTGAACTGCATCACAAAAAGCCAGCTCACCAAACATTACCATGGAAACGTTTTCAGGTCTGTAATCTCCGTCTATGCGTAGTACACATCTGAAAAGAATAAACGCGAATTTGCACGAAACATCGTTCTATAAAGATGCTCGCTCTGCCTTATTAAAGCACTCGCCGGGGCCTTTAAAAATTCGCTGAGAATTAACAACTCTGCGATGAACATTAACCACACGCCACGATACACCTCTGTAGACCAAATGCTTATACATCAAGGTGAGGGATTTACGTTGCTTGTAAATATTGGAACTTCTTTATTGAAGACCGCCATCAAGACAAAATAATAATGGGAAGAAGCATGAACAAGAAAACTCTTTTAGCCGCTTTGGGCTCTACGACACTGATATTGGGTACGGCCGTATATTTTGGAATAGCAGTAAAAAAACCGGATGCTGTTGACGGTCTCGCTCTCGACAATAGCTCTCGCTCTCAAATCACGCCTGTCGCTACATCAAATACAAACACAAACACAAACAAGGTGAACGGCGCGGGCCCAACAAATACCGCAAATTCTGTTTCGGGCGCAACTGGTGCAATGCCAGAAAGTGGAGTTTTAGTTGATTTGCGTGCGGCCAAAGTCGCATCTGAATTGAACAATCAACCCGGAAGCCTGAAGGAGAAATTACACGGTTTTTTTTCCTTGAGTCAAAATCACTATTTCAATGCCAAAACCATTCAACAGGATGAAAAGGGAAATACTCACACCCGATTTAAGCAATCCATTCAGGGAGTACCCGTGTGGGGGCAGGCACTTATCATCCATCAAAATGCACAGGGCGATATTTATTCTGCAAACGGGAAATTAGTGTCTGAAACGGACGAGCGAGCACTGGCTGATTTTGTACAGACTTTGGATCAATCTGTTGCTGCTAAAGATAAGGTCTTCCAAAACGCTAAAAGCCAACTGGGGCACTTGCGCAAGGGCATGCATTTCAGTAACGAAAGTATTGAGTTGGTTTTGTATGTCGATAAAAACCAGGACCGTGTGATTCCAGCCTGGTCGGTTAGCTGGCTCGCTGACATGCACGAAAAAATCAATTCCAATAAAAAATTTGAAACAACCAAACCTGCACTTATTGTGGACGCCAGCACAGGTGAAATATTGAGACAGTGGGAATCTCTGCAAACTGCGACTGCAACAGGCCCCGGCGGGAATAGAAAAACAGGAAATTACAATTACGGTACAGATCGGCCCGCATTACAAGTTCAACAAAGTGGCAGCACCTGCTCCATGATTACGCCCGACTATAAAACGGTCGATTACAAAAACCTGAAAGTGGAACATTCAGATGCTTTTACTTTTACCTGCCCGGAAAACACCTATAAAAAAGTAAACGGCGCGTTATCGCCTTTAAATGATTTGCACCATTACACGGGCTTTGTCATCGACACCTTTAAACTGTGGTACGGCGGTAACCCTCTCCCGTTTCAGTTGGTTGTTGGTGCTCACTGGGGTGACAGCGTTGAAAATGCCTATGCGGGAGCAAATTTGAAATTTGGCGACGGTGGGGATTCGAAATATCCGCTCACAACTCTTGATGTTGTTGGGCATGAATTTGGGCATAAAGTCATTGGTGAATTCTCTGCGTTAATTTATGACGAACAATCGGGTGCGATTAATGAATCGTTTGCCGATATTACAGGCGCTGTTGCGAAATACCGTTTTGACGGGCAGAGAGTGTGGCTTCATGGAAGCGATTATACGAAAAATGTAAAACAGTCGTCGCGCTATATGGATCACCCGGCCGATGACAATTCATCCATAGAACATGCGGACGATTATACTAGCGGTCTTGATGTGCATTATGGAAGCGGAGTGTACAATCGCGCGTTTTATTTATTAGCGACGACTAATGGCTGGAATATTCGCGACACCTACAAACTATTTTTGGAGGCCAACAAAAACTTTTGGGTCGATAGCGAAGATTACGATTCCGCGCTTTGTGGATTGCTTGAAGCGTCAGAAAGTCTCGGGTTTGCTTCGCAGGATGTGATAGATGCTTTTGACCAGGTTGGCGTAACCTGCTCTGGTTTTTCTATTGCCGATGTCGACGGCGATGGTATGGAAGACGGCTGGGAAGTTCAGGTTGGTCTCGACCCGACAATAAATGATGCGGGCGATGATAACGACGGCGATTTTCTCACGAATCTTGAAGAATTCAACATCCGCAGTCATCCCAATTTAAAAGATTCCGATAGCGATGGCCTTGAAGACGCCTATGAATTCAGTCTTGGAACCAATCCCAACCTGAAAGATTCTGATCTGGATGGTTTGAGTGACCTCAAAGAAGATTACGAGGTGCTCACTGATCCAACAGAATACGATACCGATGGTGACAACATTCCCGATGGCTGGGAGTGGGATCACAAACTTGATCCATTCACCGCAAATGAAGACGATGATTATGACGGTGATGGATTAAGTAACGGTGATGAATTTTTATGGCGAACCAATCCCGAAGTCGAAGATACCGACGGTGACGGATTGGAAGATGGATATGAAACCGCAACTTCACTCACGAGCCCACTTGTGGTTGATAGCGACCTGGATGGATTAAGTGATGGTGATGAAGTCAATATTCATAATACCTGGCCAAACCGGCCTGACAGTGACGATGACATGTTGCTTGATGGTGATGAAGTCGCCAGAGGAACAAAACCAAGAGACCCTGATTCCGATGACGATGGCGTGGAAGATGGCGATGAAGTAAAAATCTATTTTTCTGATCCGCTCGATCCCGATACGGATGGTGATGGCATGCCGGATGGATGGGAAGTGGACTATGACGATCCGAATTTATCCCCCACCCGCGATGATAGAAATGGCGACTTCGATGCCGATGGCTTGACCAATTACAATGAATATCTTGCTGAAACGCGTGCTGATATTGCCGATACCGATGGCGATCGCGTGCTCGACGGTGCTGAAGTGGAATTTGGTTACAGCCCAACCTATAGGGGCGATGTATTTAAGGACGATGACGGAGACGGATGGACGAATGAACAGGAAATTCGATTGGGATCAAACCCCCGAAACGGAAGCTTTTCTTCTCTTCCACAAACGCCCAATATTCCAACGAGTGAAACGGTAGACGCCTATTCGATTTTGCAATGTAGCGAAGCCACAGACATCGTGTGTAGCAGCGTGTATCGAGCAGAATTCGGTTGGATTACCGATATTGAATCACGAATCATTTCCAAATACCCTCCTGCTCTCTTTGAAATAAGCTCATCCGGTTGGTCATATGTGTTAACAAGTTTCCAAACCGATGCCGCCAGCGAAAGTTACAAACTGACTTCGATGCTGGATACCTATAACCCTTATTTAAACGACGCAAATCTTTGGAGTAGAGCCGCAAGTAGTACGGTTGCGGTGAATGGCATACTCGTTCCTGCCAGCCTCGGTCAACACAATTTGGTTTTAAGCTCCACTTTAAACTCTTCATTTAATTCCAGAGGTGGGGAAGCCGTATTTGGTGCTTACTTATCAAGTTTGAGTAAAAGCACAATATCCGAAAGTGTCGTTTTTCGTGAACTAAAACTTACCTACAATTACGCGACCGATAATGACAAAGACGGTATGTCCGACAGTTGGGAAAGCGCAAACGGTATTTATGATCCCATGGGAGACCCCGATGGTGACGGCGCAGTGAATCGGCAAGAATTTATTAACAAAACGGATCCAAATAAAGCCGATACGGATGCCGATGGCATAATTGATGGTTGGGAGATTTTCAGTGGTACTTCGCCAACTGTCGCAGATGCCAGTCAAGACCCGGACAACGATGGATTAACTAACGAAGAAGAAAACTTTTACGGTTCGAGTCCGGTCAATAGCGATACGGATCTCGACGGTGTCAATGATTGGGATGCAGCGTTTCTGGATGAAGACGATGACGGTATTAAAGATGCCTGGGAAATTCGTTTTGGTCTGAATCCCGATTATCCCGACGATGCACTTCAGGATTTTGACGGTGATCGCTGGCTCAATATTCAGGAATTCTATTTGCAATCACACCCTTTGCGATCATCGGGAACTGCAGAGGGAATGCCAGCCGTACCGACACGCAATCCCAGTGGAGCAAATATGGTTCTCAACAGAATATGGGGTTGTTCCGGTGATGCAACCAGCGGCAATTGCAACGAAGTCAATCGGTACGAAATGAGAATGGGTTATGGATCTCGCGGTGGAAACCCCACGCTTGCACTGGTTGGATTAAATCGCTATACCCGCTTCTGGCATATTCAATCAGCGACCTTGCGCGCCGTTCTTGAGAATGACAGCGGATTCGATGGGAGCATTTCCGTTTACGATATCAATACGCAATTCGATAAAGACCCTGCTGACGATCACGCTCTGTTTGAAGATATTCAAACCGGAACGGTTTACGGCAATACGGGTATCGGTGAGAAAAGCGGCTACTTTTTTACGCTCTCTAACGCGGCAGTGGATCAATACAACTGGGTATCCGGCAATTATGATCTGGGTCTTGCACTGGACAACTTGTCGAGTGTTATGCGTCTTACCACAGCGGAAGATTATCCGAGTTTGTATGTGACATATGAACCCGACAGTGACGGCGATAACTTAACGGACGACTGGGAAAATGCCACTGGCATTACCAATGCCTACGGCGACGATGATTGGGATGGTGTCGTCAACTTTCAGGAATACTTCATGCGCACAGACCCACGTGACAATGACAGTGACGACGATGGCATGACAGACGGATACGAGTTCCAGACGGGCTTAAATATGCTCCTGCCCGATAACGATATCGACACGGATGGCGATGGGCTTACCAATGAACAGGAAATAATTAAAGCTACAAGTCCAATCAACCCTGACACAGATGGAGACGGAATATTGGACGGTGAAGACGATGTAATAGATTCGCGAGCAGGAGTACTGCCTGTGCTGGTTGAAGTGCACAATGATTGGGGTACGGGTTATTGCGCAAATCTCATTGTAAACAACAACACAAACGGCCCTGTCGATTGGAAAGCATTTTTTACATTGGAGGATACCATTACGCAATATTGGGAAGTGGAGCTTGAAAAAACAGAAGAGCTTGTCACTATTCAAGGCGTTTCCTGGAACAATGTATTAAACGCAAAATCGAAAAGTCATAGCATGGGTTTTTGTGCAGAACGAAATAGTTCCAGCAGTAGCAACCAGTATCCAATTACTGTTCGCGCACGTGGAACGAGCGGTCAGGAACGGATTAATTTAACCGTAGGCGGGCAACTTGTTGCGAGTTGGACTTTGACAACCGGGTTTAATGATTACTCGATAAATACCAATCGTTCCGGCGGTATTAACGTTGAATTTATTAACGATGCGCAATATCGGGACGTGGTTGTCGACTACGTATCGATAAACAACGTTGTTCACCAAGCGGAAGCGCAATCAAGTAACACTGCTGCATTTGGTGGTGGTTCCTGTGGTGGTGGTTCACACACCGAATGGATGCACTGCAATGGTTATATAGGATTTAGCGCTTATAGGTAGTTCAAAATTCCGCTGAGCAATGTAAAAAAAGGGGATAGAGTCGACTCTGCCCCTTTGATTTAGTGCTCTTCAAAAATTTGAAGACTATGAGAAGAGAAAGTCCTTAACAAGCAAAGCGGGTGAAGTCTACGATTCGGATAACTTCATATTCGAAACTGCAGGTAGTGATCAAATAATTTCAGCCAAACTCCTTCACCTCGTAACAGACACAGGAGACGTGCTCGAAGCACTTCGCTTAACTCACTTAATTGGATCAGCTGTAAAAATGGGCGAAAGCACTAACAAGGCCTAACGGCAATGCCGAAGCTCATCAAAACCCTTCAAAAGTAACAACACCTTTGGTTTTCAGACTAATATGAAGTGAGCGACAAATTAGTCACACTTGCCTTGTTAGCCTCTTAGCATTACTTCATATAAACACTGTCGACGATGGGTTGGAGGATTAGCACTATGGGTAGGCAATTAACGAATATGAACAAAGGCTTGAGGCAGGCATCTTGGTTGACACTGCTGGTGCTCCTGATGGGCCTTCCTCTTTATGCCAGTGCCGCCGAGGCGCCTGGAGAATTAACTTTCATCGTAAGGGATCAACTGACTGGCCGAGCACTCCCAAACGTGCAGATTGTGATTACGGAGCGGGAAACCGATTCCACACAAACGGTGGAAACCAACGCGCAAGGTCGCGTTGTTATTGAAAAGCTGGACCCTGGCCTCTATTCGGTGAACCTTGCCAAAGACGGATTCGTTTCTGCCTATGACCCGAGTGTCCGTGTGGTGACGCGCAAAAATATCAAGGTTGAATTCGAACTTGGATCGGCCATCGCCATTGAGGAAGTCGTGGTTCGAGGCCAGAAAACGAATGCACTTACTTCTGCGAGCGGCATTTATCTCGATAGGGAAGCGCTGCGAAGTGCTGTTGGCGGTGGCGCCGACCCGCTGCTCTCGTTAGATGGCTTACCTGGCCTCGCATCCGCAAGTGAATTCGCAAGCTTTAGTGTGCGCGGCCGAGGCCCAAGAGACAATCTGGTTTTCGTTGATGACTTTCCCTTTGATAAAGCCGTTCACTTTGATGCAACACTCGGCGAAGAAGAAGATGTCGGTGGCGGCGGGCGCTTTTCGATTTTCGCACCGAACGTGATCAGCGCAGCAGAATTTTCTCCGGGTGGCTGGAGTGCGGCGTATGGCGGCCGGGCGGCTTCGCTACTTGAACTCGAAGTTGCCGATGGCAACCCAAGCCCTTCTGCAAGTTTACGTTACGACCTTGCCGGTTATGAAGTCGGTTACGACGGCCCTGCCGGTATCACAGAAGATTCTACCTTGCTCTTTTCTGCTCGACGCCTGGACTTCGGCGCATTATTTGAAACCATCGAAGAACTCGACATTGGCGAGCCTGTTTTACGCGACGTAATTGTTAAATCCGTCATCCCCGTCAATCAAAACCAGACTTTCGAAGTTCTCCTGATAGACACGCACGAAGACTACTCCCGCGATGTGACTCACGTAAGCGAGTCGCCCAATTTCGAGGATGTGGCGCTTCAAAATTCCGAACAAGATAGCGATTTGTTTGGCCTCACTTTGCGATCATTGGTGGGTAAAAATGCTGTGTGGAGCAACGGCGTTTACTACCGTACAAGTGACAAACTCAGTTCAGAAGGTGAAGCCTATCCTGATCTGGTTGCTGCGGGATCACCGCCGTCCAGTTACCCCGTGCGCGAAAACATCATTACAATCGGCGAAGATGAAACCGAAATGGGTTGGCGTAGCGATTTTGAAACCGTCAATCAATGGGGCGTATTCAGTAGCGGTATTCGCGTAACGCAAATTGAACTGGACTATAACACCAGCCTCGATGGCGATTGGATTCGTTTTGTCTACGACGACGATGATTTTAGAGCCGACCCCGATCAACGTTACATTGTGCTGACTCCCGAAAACACTAACTCTTCACTCAGTAGAAAAGAAACCAATTACGCTGCGTATGTGGAACAGGTTTTTGAATATGGCGATGTGGATGTTCGCACAGGCCTGCGCTTCGAACAGGACGGCTTTGCAGACGAAAGCTTCGCATCCCCCAGGCTCAGCATCAATTGGCGGCCGAGCACAATGCGATATTTTGCAACGGCCGGGCTCTTTCATCAGTCACCCCGCTATTTAGAGCTTGCCGCGAACACATCGAACACACTCGAAAATGAAAAAATCACACACAGCAGTGTGGGTTTTGAATTTGTGCCAAGTAGCAGGTGGTCGGTATTGATGGAAGCCTATTATCAAAGCCTCGACAATCTGGTGGTAGACCTTGACCGCGTAAGCGGAACCTTTGCAAACCTCGGTGACGGTACATCCTACGGCCTCGATGTATTATTTAACGCTACAATTCGCGAGGGCCTTTACGCAACTGCAAGCTACTCTTACAACGATGCTGAAGTTGACCGCAAAGATGGTCGCGGTGCTGTAGTCGATGAATTCAGCCGCGAGCATGTCGCCACCCTCGGCCTGACCTGGGAAATCAGCGACCGCTGGAAAGTTGCCGGGCGTTACAAATATTTATCCGGCAGGCCCGATGACGAATTTATTATTCACTCAGACGTGCTGGGCCCCGGCGAACCACTACGCTACTCAAAAGAAATTACTGAGCGCAATGTGGGTCGCAAAAGCGGTTCCGGGTTATTAAACGTTCGTGTTGATTATCGGCGCGCCTTTGGCCCCATTGATGTCACCGCCTTTCTCGATGTTATCAATGTAACGGCAGCGTCTTCGAGTGATGACACCGAATTTGACTACCGCCGAGGCATTGAAGTGGTAGACAGTAGCGAAGCTGAACCGCTTATTGGTCTGCGCCTGGACTATGCTTGGTAAATGAACGTGATACAAGCACCGGATATGCGCGCTTGCAAGACAGGTAAAGAGAGAAAATACAGATGGTAAAAAATGCGCTGGCTGCCGTGCCAATTAGAGTATTGATTGTCGAAGACAACCGCGATATTTGCGGTAACATCGCCAGCTATCTTGAAAAGCCTTATTCTGAAAATCACAATTATGTTCTGGATTTTGCCTACGACGGCGCAAGCGCAATGCATTTGGCCTTATCAAATACTTACGACGTGATTGTTCTGGATTTGATGCTTCCGAGAATGGATGGCCTCAGTTTCTGTCACACATTGCGCGAAGAGGCCGACCTGGAAACACCCGTGCTTATGCTGACCGCGAGAGACACCCTGGACGACAAACTGAAAGGCTTTGCCGCAGGCGCCGATGACTATTTGGTTAAACCGTTCGCATTACAGGAACTCCATGTGCGCCTGCAAGCCTTGCACAAACGTAGCCACAAAAAAACAGAAAAAGTTTTAACGGTTGCGGATTTAACCTTGAATAAATCCACACTGCAAGTGCAGCGCGCCGGGCAACATATTGACCTCACCCCCGCAGGCATAAGACTCCTTCAACGCTTGATGGAAGAAGCCCCCTGCGTTGTCGCACGCGATGAACTTGAAACCTTGTTATGGGCGGACGAACGCCCTGATGGCGATGCACTGCGCTCACACTTATACAAACTGCGGCAGGCTATCGACAGACCCTTTGCGCGCCCCTTGATTCATACCGTGCATCGCATCGGCTACCGCATTGCAGAGGATGCTCCCTAATGTACCGGCACAGTTTGCGCAAGCGTGTCGCCATTGCCTTTGCTCTGTGCGTTGCATTACTGAGTGTGGTTTGGGGTTTCGCTTTCTTCACTGCAATTAAATTAAGCGAAGATCGCGTACTAACACGCCAACTTCAGCATGCAGTCGACACCTATCCCTCTTTAATGACCAACCTTCGCGCCTACGAGAATGTGGACAACTTACCAGAATCCCTCAGGGAATGGGCGCAGACAAACCCGGCAGAAGGATTGTACGAATTCAATGCAGAAGAATTGCACGTTGCAGTTGTTTCTAGCGGAGATAAAACGGCTCCAACAGACAAAAAAACACAACACGCATATATCGTGTTTGATGTTGCCGGAATCGAAGCTGCATCGTCAGAAGATTGGTGGTGGTTGCTTTTTATTATCGGCGTTGTAGGCACACTCGGTGTGATTGGTTTCGGACTGGGCCTTGTTATTATGCGCAGGGCCATCGCGCCTGTGGCCCAACTTGCCAAAGTGGTCGCCGATATTGACCCGGAAAAACTCTCGACCGATGATCATAAACGCATAGCCTCCAGGCGCTTTGGCGATGATGAAGTTGGCCTCCTCGCCAGAACCCTTGAAAAAACACTTGAACGAATCAGTGAATTTGTTGAGCGGGAGCGATACTTTACCAGCTCAGCCAGTCATGAGTTGCGAACGCCAATCACAGTCATCACCGGCGCACTGGAATTACTGGAACAAAGTGACCTTTCAACAAACGATGCAGAAGTGATCGACCGCGTGCAGCGTGCAACACTCGAAATGAAAACCACGATTGAAATGTTTCTGTGTCTCGCGCGCGAAACCGACGACGGCTTGTACGACGAAGAATTTTTAGTGATGCCACTGGTTAGCCAGGCAATCGATCAGCAACGCTACCTGTTAAAAAGCAAATGTGTAGACCTTGAAATTGACGACCAATCAAACCCTATCGCCTACGGACACCCCCAGGCCTTTTCGATTGCAGTGAACAACCTGGTGCGCAACGCCTTCGAACACACCCCCGACGGACAGAAACCGATTACGATTCAAATTAGGGAGCGTGAACTTTTCATCACCAATCAAGTTCGCAGCGAAAACAATGAACAACACGCACAAAGTGAGTCATCTCCATCAAACGGCTATGGCCTGGGCCTGGGTATCGTTCAACGCTTATGCGAACGCAATGGCTGGTCGTTTTCTTTGCATTCCGATGAGACGCGCGTTGCTGCACGTCTTTCCTGGTAAAACTGCACGCATGTCGTACTTATTTAAGGCCATTTAGGGACTTACCTCTTGGAATTTACCGGCATTGTCATTTACACTTAAAAAAATTTATCGTATTTTGATTCATGGCTAAGCGAACCTTTGCAATTTTGTTGATCCTGCTGACGGCATTCCAGTCTTTGGTGACGGCCGCAGATATTCATCAAATGCACCAAGATGGCGTGCAGCACATGGAATTCGAAGATCATGACCACTCACACGGTCAACTTTCAGACAAGGAAACAGCCGATTCAAATCTGGTTCTGAACATTGAAACTCCGGCAGATGAGCCTGATTGCCACCATTGCTGTCATTGTCACAGAAGCAGTGGTTACACTATTGACGGCATTCTGCCTTTTGCCAGCACACCTCTGCTGGCTAAACCTGCATTTTTCTATTTGAAAAAACACTTACCCATCGTTCTCTCCTCTCTTTTACGACCTCCAATCTTCTAATCCCAATTCAAACATTTAAATTATTCTCTTAACCAGAGAAAGCCAAAAATCACATTGGGATTTTCACATGCGAAACCTTACTTTACCGCATAGGTGGTATTGCTGTTTATTCGTACTTTTTACTCTGGCAGGAACCTCGACGCAGGGTTTTGCCGAAACAGCATTGAACCTTGAATCGGCAATTTTAAAAACTCTGGAACAAAATCCAAAATTGTTCCAATACCCGTTTATTAAGAAGCGATTAGAAGCTGAAAAGCTAACAGACTCGCTTTCGCCGCCTGTTTGGGTGGAGATTGGGGTCGAAAATGCCGGCAACTCAAAAGCCGGAAATTGGAATGAAGTCGCGGAAGCCAGCCTTTCAATTTCATCTGTAATTGAAATTGGTGGAGAGAAGCAGCATCGCATTGCCATTGCTGATACCCGCCTTTCCATCGCGAACTTTCAACATCAAGCCCAAACACTTGATGTTCTTGGGGGGCTGACGATTGCATTCATTAATGGACTAACATCTCAATTTCAAATCAATTTGGCTCATGAGGAAATAGATCTCACCAAAACCTTACTAGAGTCTGTTGAACGACGATCACATGCTGGCGGCGCATCCGAAGCTGATTTAATTAGGGTTCGCGCAAGACTGATCGAAGCAGAAATCAAACTCGATGGCTATAAAAACGCCTTACAAAGAAACATAATAAAAATCTCAAGCTATTGGAATGAGACATCACCCCCTTATAGCAAACTTGAAGGAATGCTATTTAATATTCCAGGCACACCGCCATTTGAGGCCCTTTACGAACGAGTTCTTCACTCACCCACACTCAAAATATTTTCCGATGAAATACGGCTAAATCATTTCAGGCTCCAACTTGCCAAGGCTGAAAACAGAAGTGATGTTAACTGGAGTATTGGTATTCAACAATTTGGAGACTCAGATAGCTCTGCACTGATGGGGTCTATCTCAATACCGCTATTCTCAAAAAAACGTAATTCGGGCAATGTGGCTTCTGTATTGGCTGAGCGCAACGAACTCGAATATTTGGAGAAAGAATTAATCTCTGAATTGCATACGCAACTCTTTACGGCTTACTCGATATTCCAACAAAGTACAAATGCCGCTTACAAGCTAAATGAGGAACTTATCCCTGTATTGGAGCAATCCTTGAAAACAACGCGCACGGCTTATGAACGCGGACGCGATAACCTCCAGGGTTTATCCAATGCACATAGCAAACTTTTAGCCGCAAAAAATGCAGCAATAGAAGCAGCTAGCACAGCCTTGATCAATCAAGCAATGATTGAACAACTAACAGGCCAAGCCCTCAGCCATTGATGAGCCACACAAAAAAGAATTGAAAGGTAACAACATGAAACGACTACTAAAGACCCTCGCTTTTACTTTAGTGTTGATGAACTTTAGTCTTCCAGGTTTAGCGCAACACAAACAGAATAATCATCCTCACGAAATTCATGAGCACGAAGACGGCCATGATGGGCATCATGATACCCATGACGAGCAGAAGACCTCGACGTTCTCTTCCGACATTGCAAAAAAAATCGGCATAAAAACAGCGATAACAGGTGAGCAAACCATTCACAAAAATATCCTTACTTATGGCAACCTCACCAGTGGCCCCGAACAATTGAGCCATATCAGGGCGCGGTATCCGGGCCTAATACAAGCAGTCTTTGTAAGTATCGGCGATCAGGTAGAAGCGGGAACGAAATTAGCTGAAATAGAATCCAACGAGAGCTTAAGCACCTATAAAATAACTTCGCCTATTAAAGGCATTGTAGTACAACGCCACGCCAATACCGGCGAGGTGACGCAAGAACAAGTACTGTTTTCCGTTGCTAATTTTGACACTTTATGGGCTGAACTCCGCATTTATTCCGAACAGCGAGACTTCGTTAGAACCGGACAAAAGGTTCACTTCCACATTAATGATCAAAATATTCAAGGCTACATTAGTCACGTAATACCTACGCTAGACCAGCCTTACGAATTGGCACGGATAGAAATCAGTAATAGTGATTTGGGTTTAAGCCCTGGCTTACTGATTGAGGGCAATATTGCCATCGCCGATATTCACACAAAAGTAGCGGTTGAAAAGCAAGCAATACAAACCCTGAATGGAGAACCCGGTATTTTTATCAAAGAAGGCGACAGCTATCACTTTAGCCCGGTCAATATCGGTGAGAGTGATCACGACTACGTGGAAGTCATCGCCGGTGTAGAGTCAGGCGTAGAATATGTCACGCGTAATAGTTATTTGATCAAAGCAGATATTGAGAAATCCGAAGCAGAACATTCACATTAGGAGGCGTCTCATGATTTATTCCATTCTGCGCCTCGCTATAGAGCGGCGCATTCTCGTTTTAACACTGGTATTTGTCATCACAGGATTTGGGCTGTGGAACTATAAAAACCTTCCCATTGACGCCGTCCCTGACATTACCAATGTACAGGTACAAATTAATACTGAATCTCCCGGCTATTCTCCGCTAGAAGTTGAGCAACGTATAACGTATTCGGTTGAAACTTCCCTGGCAGGCTTACCAAATTTGGCTTACACCCGTTCACTATCACGTTACGGATTATCGCAAGTCACAGCGGTGTTTGATGAAGGTACAGACATCTACTTTGCCCGCAACTTAATTGATGAACGGCTTGCTTCTATAAAAAGCTCACTTCCTGCTGGCATCGAGCCCGAAATGGGCCCCATCTCTACGGGCCTTGGCGAAATATTCATGTACACCGTACAGGCGATCCCCAATGCGCGAAAATCTGATGGCACTATGTATACAGAAACCGATCTTCGCGAAATCCAGGATTGGATTATCAAACCTCAATTATCTTTAGTGAATGGTGTTATCGAGGTAAATAGTATCGGCGGATTTGAAAAGCAATACCACGTATTGCCCGACCCAAAAAAACTATTGTACTACCAGGTAGGCATTGATGAGCTCATTCAAGCGGTGAAAAACAATAACAACAATCGCGGAGCGGGTTATATTGAAGAGAACGGCCAGCAATTACTCGTACGCTCACCGGGGCAGATAGCCTCCATGGAGGATATTGCCGGAGTTGTTGTTACCAAACATGAAAATGTACCGATCAAGATCTCCGATTTAGCTGAAATCTCAGTTGGCAAAGAACTTCGCACTGGTGCTGCAACGCGCGACGGAAAAGAGACAGTACTGGGCACAGCCATGATGTTGATAGGCGAAAACTCCAGAACTGTCGCACGCGATGTTGCAGCAAAGCTGGAAGAAATACAATCCACCTTGCCCGAAGGTGTTATTGCCGAAGCCGTTTACGATAGAACGACATTAGTGGAGAAAGCCATTGCTACCGTCGCACGGAATTTACTCGAAGGTGCCATGCTGGTTATTGCAGTTTTATTTTTCCTGCTCGGCAACTTTAGAGCGGCATTGATTACAGCCGCTGTTATACCGCTTAGCATGTTAATGACAATCAGCGGCATGGTTCACGCAGGAATATCTGCCAACCTGATGAGTCTGGGCGCACTTGATTTCGGTTTAATTGTGGACGGCGCTGTTATTATTGTCGAAAACGCAGTTCGCAGGTTATCGCAAGAACAACAGCTAAAACCTTCTATCCCACTCAAAGAACGCCTTGAAATAGTTTTTAGCGCTACCAGGGAAGTCATAAAGCCAAGTTTATTCGGTATTGCCATTATTACCATAGTCTATATTCCTGTTTTTTCTTTAACCGGTGTTGAAGGAAAAATGTTTCACCCAATGGCTGCGACTGTGGTGATGGCGCTTTTGTCGGCTATGGTGTTGTCACTTACTGTTGTTCCTGCTGCCGTGGCGGTTTTTTTGAAAGGCCCAATCAAGGAAAGCGAAAACGCGATAATTGTTAAAAGTAAAGCGTTTTACAAACCGCTGCTTGCGAAAGCAATAAAGTTCAAGCACATTGTTTTTGCATCAACTACTGGGCTGATCACCATCAGCCTTTGGCTTTGTTCTACATTAGGTTCTGAATTCGTGCCGCAATTAAATGAAGGCGATATCGCACTCCACGCCATGAGAATTCCAGGCACAGGCCTGGAACAATCAATTGCTATGCAAGAAGCTCTTGAGTCTACAATCATGGCATTTCCCGAAGTGGATAAAGTCTTTGCGAGAATCGGAACCGCCGAAGTGGCAACCGACCCCATGCCCCCTAACGTAGCCGATAATTTTGTAATACTTAAACCTCGAAACGACTGGCCCGACAGGTCGAAAACAAAAGCCGAGCTCATTGAAGAAATTGAGCGCGCCCTGGAAGAAATCCCAGGTAACAACTATGAATTTACACAACCCATTCAAATGCGCTTTAACGAACTCATCTCAGGTGTAAGATCGGATTTAGGCATAAAAGTATTTGGCGATGATTTAGATCAGCTGCTGAAGTCAGCAAATGAAATACTGGTGGCGGTTAATTCGGTTGAAGGCGCCGCCGATGCTCGTGTAGAACAAGTCACAGGCTTGCCCACACTTTCCATCGAGCCTAAACGAACCACGCTGGGCCGATATGGCCTTAATGTAATTGATTTACAAAATTGGGTTGCAGCAGCACTTGGCGGTGAACCTGCGGGTACCTTGTATGAAGGAGACCGACGGTTTGAAATTATCGTACGATTTCCCGAAGCACTGCGCCACGATATCGATCATTTGAATTTTCTACCGGTACCGCTACCTGATGGCGATTATATTCCCCTGGGCGAATTGGCCACCGTAAAAATGGTTTCCACTCCTGCTCAAATCAGCCGAGAAAATGGCAAACGCCGCGTTGTTGTGACTGCGAATGTAAGGGGGCGCGACCTTGGGAGTTTTGTTCATGATGTGAAAGAAGCCATTAACACACAAGTCAATATTCCAGCAGGTTATTGGCTCGATTACGGCGGCACCTTCAAGCAATTGGAATCTGCCAGTGCGCGCCTTATGATCCTGGTTCCAATTACACTGGCCGCCATTCTTTTTATTTTAGTTCTGGCTTTTTCTTCCATCAAAGATGCAGCGATTATATTCAGCGGTGTCCCTCTCGCGCTAACCGGAGGCGTATTGCTTTTATTTTTGCGCGATATGCCGCTGTCCATTTCCGCTGGCGTAGGGTTTATTGCACTTTCAGGTGTTGCCGTACTCAACGGCTTGGTTATGGTGAGTTTTATCAGGGACTTGTGGCAACAAACCGGCGATCTCTACAACTCGATAATTGAAGGTGCATTGGTACGCCTACGCCCCGTACTCATGACAGCGCTGGTCGCAAGCCTCGGCTTCGTTCCTATGGCGCTAAACACGGGAACAGGCGCGGAAGTGCAAAGACCGCTTGCGACAGTTGTGATAGGAGGAATTATTTCTTCAACCGTTTTAACGCTACTGGTATTGCCTGCTCTTTACTATTGGGCGCATAGGAAGACAAGCATGCACACATGATTATCCTATAGCGACGCTGCCAACTGCTCCAACTTATCAAAGGAGCCTGTCCAACCGCCAGTCATGCCCAGCTTGGCCTCATGGAAAGTTGCACGCTCTTCATCCGTTGCGTCGCCTTCAATTTCCCAACGCAAGGTGATGCGCGTTTCGTTTGGACCCTCTTCAAAAAACTGCACAGTGGTGAGCATTTTATCCGGCCAGGTGGGCGCAAAAGGGGGCTTACATAAATTTCCGTTTTCATCGCAAAAATGTTGAACGTGAACGAGTAAATCATTCGGCTGAATGGTTCGGTAAAGCGCTTTGCCAAACATATTGCTACCGTCGGCATTGCCCATTGCGTAAAGTAATGATCCGCCTTCGCGGATATCCACATGCAACAATTCCATACTCGACCCCGTCGGCCCCATCCAATGCGCAAAATGTTTCGGGTCCGTCCAGCAACTAAAAAGCAGTGCCTTACTTGCTTTAAAACTGCGATTAATAATAAACACATCTTTTTGGTGTTGTTTTTCTTCGAGGAATTCGCCGAGCCTGTCCCAGGTTGCATTGCCGCCTGCGTCTTTAATAAATTGCTCGGTTTTCTTCGCCGCGTCGGCTGAATCGAAAGCCATAGTAAAATCCATCAGGGTTTGATTATTCACTTCCTCAAAAGTCACTGTCACACGAAACATCGGCCCCTGCTCTTCGTTCGCGCCGTGGTCGTAAACCAGTTTTGCGTGCTCCACCACCTCGTGGTAGGTGGTGATATTGGGGTAATCCACACCGTCCGGGCCATGCATGGTATACACCCACTGGCCGCCCTTACGCACGTCCTTACTTTTGGTGGTAAGCGAAAAACCGCGCGGCCCCCACCAATTGCTAATGTGTTTGTCGTCCACCCACGCATCCCACACCAACTTCAGCGGCGCGTCGTAAAGTCGCACCAAACGTAATTCATTGTCTCTATTTGCTTTTGCCATTTTGCTTACCTTTTTGCGGGCCTTCCGCCTGCAGGGTTTGTAAATAATCATCCAGACGATCAAAGCTTTCTTCCCAAAATCGCCGATAGGTTGAAATCCAGTCATCCGCCTTTTTCAGTGGCTCCGCCTCCAGCTTGCAGGGCCGATACTGCGCCGTTTTCCCCCTGGAAATGAGCCTGGCGTTTTCCAGCACTTTCAGGTGCTTGGTAATGGCCGGAAGGCTCATGTCATAAGGCTCCGCCAATTCCGACACGGTTAATTCCGTATTCGCCAGGCGGCCGAGAATACTGCGGCGCGTGGGGTCACTTAGGGCGGAGAAGACTTGGGATAGGGGGTCCGGGGTTGTCATGGAGCATATTTAACCATATGGTTAAATACAAACACAAGATAGTATTTCGCCCCTTGCCATTTTTTTAATTTGTATAGCTATAGCTTGGCATATTTACCTAAGCGTATAGCTAAAACTAAACAAATTCATGCACATGAAACAGGTTGCAACCAGACAATACCGAGAAAACATCAATACTGCCCGCAGCATATTGGCGGAGGTTTCTATACCTTCCGAAGGCTGGTGGCGCACCGTACGCAAAGCCTTTGGTTTGTCAGGTGCCCAATTGGCGAGCCGCGTGGGCATAAATCGCGGCGCAATCTCGTAGTTTGAAAAAGGCGAAGGCGGAAAAACAAGATCATATTATTTTAAAAAAGCCTACTATCTTCATATAAGACAAAAGAGGAATTCACTCTCAAAGAGAAGCCCGGAACCGAAGATATCAAACTGCAAGATCTAGAGGTAAATCGCTTATATCTTTTAATCTCTTTCCTTCAATCATTGTATTAAGAAGATCAACGGCATCATCCTTATTCAAGTCATCGAGCGTTTTCATCAATTCATATAAAGCGAAGTGGTACACGCAATCCAAATCGCCAGTCCCAAGAGCCAATGAAGCCAAACGCGATGGTACAGGCTCGGCAGTTACGGAAACCACGTGAGGCAATCTTCCTTTTCTGTTCCTAATTAAGTTTAGAGCTTCTGTTCTTGTATTTTGCGCCCGATCAGTTCTCATCGTGAATTTACACGAAACACTTGCATGAATTATCTCAAGTGGATTATCAGGATTGTCGTGATTTGCACTACGCAAGACCGCTTGACCACACGAAAAGTCATCAACAATAGGACAAACGTCATTGATGATTTCATCATTTTCGGGAATTCGAGCAACCACAACATCAGGTGCGATCGTATACCCCTCACCCAAACAACTCCTAAGCTCTTTGTTTTCTTTAGCCAATCGGCCTAATTCAGCTAGATGGGAGTATTGAGCATATCTTCCAATTAGGCCGTCTACTCTAGACCCTACACGTTCAATTACCCAATTTCCCGGTCTTAAATGACCGAGACCTAAAAATGTCCTTCTTATAAATTCGGAACACTGATTTTCAAATTCATTACCAAGAGTTTGACCCTCTTTTTTCTTATCACGCTGTACCAGATTAACACCCGCCGACTGAGAAATTCGCAATGCAAGATCATTTGCAATAGAGACACTTAATTTTTGCCCTGAATCAGCATTACTCGAAATCCAAGTAAAGCCAAATTTCCTAAATGGGCTTGCAGTAAGAGTTTCATTAGCAATTAAAGCTTTATGGAATTTTTTCCTTTCTACTGAAATTAAAGCTTCACTCATGCTGCCACTCTTTTTCTTTTGTTAATCCTTTCAATAACTTCTCGTATTTGCTGACCAACAACTAAAGCAACTGGTGGAGGAAAAGCATTTCCAACCTGTCTATATGCGTGAGTTTTCTTACCGACAAACTCCCAAAAATCAGGAAACCCTTGAAGTCTCGCTGCCATTCGAACGTTTAAAAGAGGCATTTCTTCAAAACCCTCACGAATAGTGCCATCTTTAAGCAACGCCCCCCTGAAACCGCGCGATGGAATTTCATCAGAGTCACCAACTCTATGGGCGTTTACAAACAAATTTTGCCATTGTTTTTTTGCTCTTGACGGCCCTAAATCTGGGCCACCATGTTTTTTAGAACCGCCGACAAGAGTTGGAGCGATCTGATTTGCTTTTTGTGCCCAAGCTTTCGCACCACACCATCCTTTTGAAGCCATAATGTCATATAAACACTCTCCAACGCTTGGAGCAGGGATTTCAAGTGGCTCAGGCCAATCATATAAGTCGAAATATTCTTCTTGAAAGGCAACAAGAACCACACGAGGACGTAGCTGAGGCACGCCGAAATCACTGGCTTGCAGTAATTTCCACTCGCTCTGATAACCCAGCCTTCTCAAGCGAGACGATATTTTGTTTCTATACCCTTCAAATTTGGATTCATAAAGCCCGGGTACATTTTCAAGCATAACAGCTGTTGGACGCACCTCCCTCACTATATCCAATGCTACCGGGAATAAATCTCGTTCGTCTTCTTGTCCGAGTTGCAGCCCTGCTTTACTGAATGGAGGGCACGGCACACCCCCAGCAACGAGATCAATCCCACCCCTATAATCTTTAGCTCTTGTCCTAGAAAAATGCCTTAAATCAGTTTCGAGAATATCTCCCCAACCCAAACTTAGATTATCATTGTTAAACCTGAGCGTTTTGCACGCGTATTCATCTATTTCAATGAGTACTTCGTGATGAATTCCAGCTTGGTGAAGGCCTAACGCTTGCCCACCTGCACCTGCACACATTTCAATAGCTTTCATAGATACCTTACTATAAGTTTTATTTTGTGATTAGAATCATATTGAATTCTATACCAAGGCATAAATGAATTAAATATTTCAACCGAAAAATACTGTATAGATATACATATTCATATGTTTTCCCTTCTTTCACCATTAACCCGCCTTGCCACTGCCTCAACTGGTTAAACAATATACACCCCCCCACCACCTTAAAATAACTGAGGGCCACGACAAGTAGCTGTATGGCAAAGACACAAATGCCTATATCAGCATTGTGTCTCCCGGTCTCCATAATCAAAGGAAACTCATAATCTACTTGTACAAGAAACCGGATCAAAAATGTCAGAGTCATTGATTCCAGTAATCTGCTGGATAAAAATACCAACCCAAAACTTACTCCCGAATATCAATCCGACGCAACTCTTCAACCACACCCCCAACCTGCAGCCCTTCAACCAACTCATACTTCAGCAACGCAAAAATCCGGTCACCCCAAAATACAGGTCGGGAGCTGCCATACCAGTCCACGCACGAATAACCGCACTCGTTCTCGTTTTGCCATACAACAGTTTTGTCACCTTCAAGCACGCCGGCAGGATAAAGTTTTAACTCGTTATCGACACGGGTATAGAGCATGTCGGTTACCCCTTCAGCGATATAATAAATACCATTCACTTTCTTATCTGAATCTTCTAATTCTGTTACCGCAGGTACAGCGAAAATGCCGCCCTCTTCCATGGGCTTGTAGAAAAAAGCATGGCTGCGACTTTCTGCCAGCTCGCTGTTCGGTTCGGCGTAGGTGTCTGCAATAAACGGGGGTTCGTCCAGTTTGAGTGTGTGGTATTGCGTTGCTTCGTAGTTGTCGCTAGCAATGAGCAACAGATCCCTGCCTATTGGGTGTAACTGGAGTACTTCGAAGTTTTCTGTGATTTGCGTAATATTGTTCGGCGTGTTGGTATCCAGTATGTAAACATCAGAGTAAACGTGTTCGTTTCTATATATGCTGTCGGTATAAACAAGTTTGTTACCGACAAAGCGATTGCTGTAATCACCTCTAACGTCGCGTGCTATTTTCGTGTAGCCTTGCGATGGCAACTCATATACTCCCCTGTCGAAATCACTCAAGGGTATTTTTAACAAAAATGCGTCTTCCTCGGTCTGTTCGTACCAATTCTTTTTGAAATCGCGTTTTATCGACACGAGATTCAAGCTTTCCTCTGTCTCCTTGAATGAAAATTGGTCGATAGGTTTGCCTTGTATTTTTACGACACCCACCGCTTCGCTGTTGAAGGGAATTTTATAAATGGCGGATACTTTGTCTCGCGGCCAATGGTCATAGTCATCAGAATACGCATAGCGTTTTAATTGTGACTGGGTCATGTTTTCGTAATCAATATTCCATTCAGGCCCACGCATCCAAAAGTAGAACGCTTCCTCCGATGCGTAGAATTCTGCAAGATGCCCACCCAGTATGGATTTGGCCGTACATACAAACGCACCAGTATTTAGGGGGCAAATGGCAACGGTAGTCATATTCAGATAACGAGAAGACACTACCGGCGAGTAAATGTCTTGCGACTCAAACAAAGGGTAGGAGTGCGCTACCTGACCATTCTCATCAATACGTTGAACGATTGGCGAGAAGGATGTGATATCCAGCGCTTCATTAGTGTTGTAGGGGCTTTGTTGCAGGTTATTGATATAGAAAATCAGTTTGCCATCAACCAGACGTCCGGCATAGTTACTGTCCGAGAAGTAATCCGAAGATTGCACTAAATAGGTTTCCTTTCGTGAAAACCTCCCGTGTTCATCAATTTCAAAAAAGAGGTATTCAGTATTACCCGTATCGTAACCGTAGCCAATTACAACAAGTAAATTACCATAGGCCAGAAGCTCGTCATACCACGCGCCATGCTCCCAGCCCCTGGGCTGCACGGCAATCTGATCAACTTTTTGGATATCGCTGCCTACGTGAACGCTGAACAGCTCCCCCTTTCTCAGAACAATGAGGTGATCGCCGCTGCGTTTAACCAGCCCACCTTCATCGACGTTGGCCTCCTGATTATTCGTGATGGAAAATCCATCCATACGCTGAAGAGCTTGTGCATTACTTAAGGAAGACCTTATACCAAAGACCTGTACTTCTTCCACAAACTGCTCTTCCCCACCAAAAAGCCTTGCAAGCCAGCTACGCTTTTTGGGTTTCTTCGCTCTGGCATAAGTATCAATTTGGTTTGCAATTTTTCGTCGGCCTTCGAGAAAGCTTAGCGCTTCTGACGGTGAGGAGAATTTGACTAATTGATCTGCATCTTCAAAACGCTCAAGCTGAATACTTGAGCAGGACGCCGTGATCGCTATACAAAAGAGAAGAAGACATTTAATTGGTTTGGCCGATAGGATTGGAGTCATTATTTCCCGCCACCTCTTTCAAGAACCACAGGGGCACAAATCCAAAACAATCCACTCACTCAACCACCGCCTCATAATCCACAAAAAACGGCAATTCTTCTAAAGCCCTATCAGACACTTTCCGCATTGTTTTAATTCTCGGTTCATCCAATTTCGGCAAAACCCACTTGTACGTAATTTCTTTCGGTGTTAGCGCTATCGTTTGAGAGCAGGCTTTGAAAAAGGGTAATTCCAGCTCAATATAGTTACCTGTCGAGCGCTCTTTGTAGTGCCGATCAAGTGGCGTGATGCAGGTGATATTGTCTTGCACAGTGTATTTGCCATAGGACTCATGCGAGAGATTGTATTCGGGTAATAATCCGTAACCAAAGGTTCGCCCGTCTTCATAGAAAACGGTATAGCCACTGCACACTCCCGTGTCGGCGGGGTCTTCGCACCAGGTGCCAACAATAATTTTTTCGAGGTCGAGTTCTTCGGCTTTAATGGAAGAAATAGAGAAGTGAGCCAGAGCAAATATGGCGATGGGGAGAATCTTGATTTTTCTCCAGTCTTCCATGAGCCTTTGCTCCTCCCTGGTTTGCGTGTGTTTGTGGCCCGGATGGAAATCAATCCGGGTGGGTATTGAATTCATTTGGATAAGTAAGAACTTACCCTGTTTCGGCAGGTAGAGACAAGTAAAGATTTTCGTTAAGCGCAAAACGAAACATTAATTAATATTTTTATTCCAATAACTACAATAAGCGTTACTTTGGTGCCGGCTAAACGCGAAAAGTTGCGCTGTTTAACCCAACAAGCCTTTGACTCACCCTTCTGTTAGCCAAATTACGGAAAGATCCTGCCATTTCCACTTTTCCTTGTAGCGGTGAGGCCGGTTTACCAGTAGCATTTGGACTATTCTTCTAATAAACCTTCCCTCTTATTGGTACACGCCACCCGCGTGCTGCCTTTTAATTTCAAGTTAGCGATAGCGGTACTTAGAGTCTGGCGTATAACCGGAGCACTCTTCTATCGCTGTTGTATTTTGGCCTGCAAAGATTGGTTCAACAAGTTTAGCAAAGGCGAAGAAGTAATATGACATCACATTCTGTAAACGATGAACAAGCACTGGAAGACGTCATCGGTGAGCCTATGGACGTAAAAGGAAAAATCGCACCCAGGCTCGACAAACTCATGATTGAGTTCATCCATAAATCTCCCTTTCTCATAGTGTCTACTATCGATGCAAATGGGCGAATTGATGTTTCGCCCAAGGGTGATCCCTGCGGTTTTGTGAAGGTAGATTCTTACGGAAACCTGCTTATTCCCGAGCGCCCCGGCAATCGGCTGGCAATGGGGTTCAGAAATATTCTTCGTAACAGCGAAGTGGGGCTTTTGTTTCTCGCGCCCAATCAGCGTGAATCGCTGAGAGTAAAAGGTTCAGCAACACTCACCAAAGACCCAGCAATTCTCTCCCAGTTGCAAGTCAATAATAAACCCGCGTTACTGTGTACCTATGTTCAGGTTACCGAATGTTTTATGCATTGCGGCAAGGCGGTAGTGAGATCAAAGTTATGGCAGCCTGACTCCTGGGAGGCGGCGGAACATTCCATCGGCGCACAGCAACTCGCGCCGGTTCTCGGTGGTGGGGACGACGATATCGCCATTGGTAAAAGCTGCCAAATTCTCGATAAGGCCTATAAGGATGAGTTGTATTGAGCTTTCTTGCGTAGCTCAAACCCGCCCGGACAAAGATTATTTCCACCTGTTTATTTGTACACTCACAATACGCCAAATTTCCAGATTGACTTGGCCTTTACGCTTTTCATGGCAAGCTCGCTGCAACCTGGGGCCATGCTTTACCACCCTGTGGCCAAGCCCTCACATGAGTTAAACATCCAATAAACACACAAGGAAAAGTCATGAAGTTGATTTATTCTCTTGCCGGTGCCGCTCTCGGTATCGCGCTCTCTTTATATGCCGCTGCAGGCAAGCCCGAATTGGTTAAGCTGTGGCAATCGGAAGCCAGCTTAAAAGTCCCCGAGTCTGTGCTTTATGACGCGGGTCGCAAGGTGCTCTACACCTCGAATATTGACGGCGACAAACCCTGGGAAGACGATGGCAAAGGTTCAATTGGCAAATTAGGTTTGGACGGTAAAGTGATTAATGCCGAATGGGTCACTGGCCTGAACGCGCCGAAAGGCATGGGCATGTCCGGTAATTTTTTGTATGTGACCGACAATGATGATGTGGTCACCATTGATATTGAAGCCGGCAAAATTATTGACCGCCTTCCCGTTCCCAATGCCGCAACCATTAACGATTTAGCCGTAAGCGAGAACGGAACAATTTATATTACCGACTCGACCAAAGGCGAAATTCACTCTTTGATCAACGGTGTATTTACGAACGTTGTAAAGGGCTTAACCGGGCTTAATGGCGTTCACCACAGCAACGATGAGCTGGTGTTTGTGGCTGATGGCCAGCTGAATATTCTTAAAAAAGGCAAAGTGAAAAAAATTGCCGATGGTATGGAAGGCCACGTTGATGGCGTTGAGCGTATCGACCAGGATTCCTGGCTGGTATCTTGCTGGCGCGGCCCTGTGTACCACGTCACGCGCAAAGGCAAAGTCACGTTGTTGCTCGATGGCAGACCCACTGAAACCAGCGCAGCTGATTTGGGTTATGACCCGGTGAATAAAATTGCGTACTTCCCCGGCTTTTGGAAAAACTTTGTTGTGGCGTATCAGTTGAAACTCTAGTTTTTTATCAGTGGGGACCCGTTTTGTTAATTCATAACACCAACTAAACACGGCCCCCTCTTTTCTCCTGGCGTGAAGTTTTCCTAAAATTCGCTAATCTACAGTCAGAGATTCAAGATTGGTCAGCTTATCTGAACCTTCTGTAGAAATAATGTAAATACCACTACAGTCTAAATTTGTAATCTCATCGAGAGAGGTATAGCCGTTGTTAAAAACGGCGTTGGCAATACAACCGGCAAACCGCTTGTCAGGGAAAAATTCACCAAGCACGTAATTTTCTGCAACATCAATATTGCGATAAATACCTCGCAATAGGCGAAGTGCCGCAATTTGTGCATCATCAAGGTCATTTCCTCTTACACTGAAATTCTCGATTAACACATTACTTGGCGGTGTGAGTTCTGTTAGCTGATTAAACGATAAGAACAGTGAGGTGAGAAACGCATTGTCCGAGAGGTCTGCCTCGCTGATATTGTTTGACCATAAACCTGCCGTTATCAGGCTACTTAGCCGATCAATCCCTTCAATACTGCTTATATCTTTTGATTCACAAAATAAGGATCTGACACTTTCCAAACTTGTATCACGGGAAAAGTACTGCACACATGCGGCAAAATTTTGGTCTGGAAAGACTGTGCCATCAATATTTGTATTGGGGGCAGTGAGAATATCAATGATTACGCTGTCATCATCTATTCCAAGATCAGCATGTGATGACGCAACGATATTAGAACCACTCAAAGCAACATATTGGATGCTCGTATTCGCACTTAAATCAAGGGCTGATACTTGTGTATTTGTCAGGTTTAGTTCCCTTAATACATTTTGTGCACTCAAATTCAAGCTGGCAATCGGGTTATCTGGAACAAGCAAGGCGAATAGAAGTGAATTCTCGGTAAGATCAAGGTTACTGATTTGATTACCCGCAGCATAAAGTGTACGCAAGTTAGGGTTTTGACTGGTATCGAGCGAGGTTAAAGCGTTAAAGTCTAAATCAAGAGTACGTAGATTTGGGAAAGGCGATAAATCAATACTATTTAGATTATTCCAACTTAAACCCAGATATTCCAGGTTGATCAGGTTTTCCAGGCCGCTTAAATCTGAAATATTTCTATTTGAGCAGCTCAGACTAAGAATATCTTCCAGTGTATTCGACGTTTCGTATAGCGTTTCCAGAACACAATGTGCAAGCTCGCCGTCCGGGAAGAACTCTCCCTGAATAGTCTGGCCGGTTAACACTAATTCCTGTTCTGTATTTGGTTGAGGCTCAGGTTGCTGTTCCGGTTCAGGCTGAGGTTCAGGCCCAGCGGTATTAGTACCTGACCCGCCGCCGCAGGAAGTGAGGCTCATAATAGTAAACAAAAACATGAATAGAAATGCGGTATGTCGACCCATACTGATACCTTTATTATTAACGTTATTTATTAATTCATTCTAAGCCACCCTGCTTGCAAAGGCCATAGACGCGAATGGTTGAGAAAACAACGAAGCGTGAGTTAATTAGTTTATTTAGCTAAACAAAAATGCCTCAACGTTCTTCCTTCTCAGGAATAAAGATCTCTTCAATACTTAGATCAAACACACCCGCGAACTTGAATGCCAAAGGCAAGCTCGGACAATACTTGCCTTTTTCTATTGAAATAATGGTTTGCCTTGAAACACTGAGCTGTTCTGCAAGTTGCTCTTGCGAAAGTTCATGCTCTACTCTGAGTTCTTTTATTTTATTTTTCATCAGGCGTAACGTTTGCTCACCACTATTTGGATAATGCCCCAAAGGCTGATTAGCGCTATCGGGAAAATCACGATGGGTAGTGGTGGAATCACATCATTGAGTTCCAGCAAGCCCAACAACAATGCGCTGATTGCAACCACGGCCACCGCGAGAAGCACGGCGTCTTGCGCAATTTTCAGCTTCATTTCGTCAAGGTGTTTGATGTGGGTATAGAGTGCGCGCATGGCGAGTAAAAATGGAATTGCCGGGCTCACACTGACTACGGTTTGCAGAAACAGTGAGTAGCTGCCCTTTTCCAGAATCCCCATTGCGATGCCGAGCAAAATGCCGAAGGCCGCCATAGACAGGACGAATACCGTAAGGTGATTAATTCTCATACAGGTTTCCTCATTGAAGCCTAAAGGTATGTAAAGCTTGCTTTACATAGCGACTATCCTCCACATAATCGTCAATGTCAAGCTTACTTTACATACATGACCTGGGATCAACATGCCGTACATAAGAAAGTCAAATTGCAGCCCACCCCACATTACTGTATATTTAAACAGTATTAAGCAACCCATTAGAGGATAAATCAAATGGCAGTTATCGCAGTTTGGAAATGTGATCGGGATGGAAGTATGTTTGAAGATAAAAAAGCAGCAGATGCCCACGACAAGATGCTGGAATTAGCAGCAAGTATTACGCACCTGATTGAGACGAATATTAAAAGTGTCAGTGAAGCTGACTCGGAAGCCATCGGCCTTATGCTGGCCAAACGCAGCGACGACCTGGTGAAAGCATGCAAGGGGAAACCCGAAGTCCTGGTGGCCACTAAACTGGATGCTGAAAATACCGAGAGCGGGACAGTAAGTGATAAAGTCAGTGATAAGAAGGTTACGGCGATTGCCGGATAGCGGCACCTGCAATGCGTTTTATTGTTTTGGAAAATTGGTGGCTGAAATTCTGACCCAACCCACAATCAGATTAAAAAAACCGCAGCTTTAATGGCTGCGGTTTTTTATCTTGTACATCTACAACTTTATTTTAGTTGCCAGCGCTGAGTGTCCCAATCCAGTCGTAAATCCTGAGACCAAATTTCCGAGTAATCGCCATAATCATGCAGAGTCAAATAACGGCCTGTCCAGGCATCTTTCAAGCGCACATCCGTACTGCCTTCAACCGACTCGATTAACCATTGCTGACTTCCCCACTCTTCCATAAAGTCATACACAATAACCGGCGCATTTTCATAGTTATCTTGTACCTGTAGATATTTTCCACTTGACGGTATTTTCAAACGTACGTAATCAGAATCTGGAATTGCTTCTACCAACCAGGTTTGGCTGTTCCAGGTACCATCGTAGGGCTGCCCTCGGGCTTCGTCATTATTTTGATCACCACTCGCTGTAAGATAAACACCGGAGCTTGGCGCAACCAAATTAATATTGTACGCATCTGGCTCGCCACTACAGGCTATATATTTAACAACGTAATTCGAGCATTGACCGTCGGGTTGTGCTTCATTTAGGCAAATCAATCCGGTTTTATTAAATTCGGCGAGTCGATCTTTCGGGCCATAACCACTGTAAGTCGAGCCGTTAGCCAGTGTTCCTTTTGCTTCAATCCCGGTAATTTTCCGTTGATTACCCAGCATTTGGTCCGCAGCCAAAGGCTCACCTGCCAGATCAAAAAGCGGGAATCCTAAAGAACATTCACCGGTATGGTCGTCTCGTGTTTCATAATCACCAGAATAATAGTCGCTCGTGTTCGTAGGTGAGTCGGTGTTATACCACTGCGTCCATGCCACTCTTTTTTGAGAGTCCGTGCATTGATAACGCACACTGTAGTCAGCGCAAACACCGCCTTCCTGCTCCCGGTTTAAACACCTTAAGCCTTCAATTGCATTAAAAAGATCAAGCTGATCGGGGAATTCGTAAGGATGGAAAACCAGATCACTATCCACTGCGTGTGCTTCTACCAAACCTGGTTTGCCACAATTTGACAATACCCCTGCAAATTCTTTTTTTGCTTCAAATATTGTTTCGACATCACCGACATCATCAGGCGAGTATGGCGTGTCTTGATTGATCCATGCATAAACACTTGCATCGGGCGATACGCCATTCAATGGTCGGTTTACTGGCATCGTGCCTAGTGCATCAATATCTCTAATCTTTGATGATAGTCGCGGTATTAGTGTAATGAATGATTTCTCGGAAGGTGGTGGAGGCTCGCGCCTTATGCGGTCTTTAAATGAATTGCTCCCCAGCGAGTGACAAGCCTCTGCGCAGGAATCTATAGCATTGCCTGTTGCTGCCAAGTGGTTCATAAAACTGAAGGTTTCACCGGGTATCAAATAATTACCATAACTTGCGAATTGACCTAACATTTGGCGGCCAAAAGTATCGTGACCATCATTTAGCAAGCCAAAACGCTGCAGGAAAGGCGCGATTTCATCTGAAGCGATATAGGGGCCTGCAACATGACAATCGACACAGGGAAGCGTTTCAGCTAATTCCAGCGGGCTCTGCCAATATTGATATTCGGGCGTTCCGGGGCTCGCCGAAGCGGCAACCGTCGGCGAAACAATTTCTACCAACGCGCCCTTGCGCGTCGGATCATCAGGGTCGCTCACCGCAATCTCATGCTCTTCTGCACGGAAAAAGCAGGTTTTTCCGTTCTCACGGTTATGCATGATCATTTCTATGGACTCAGAAAAAATAAAGGGAGGGTCGACAACTTCATTTACTCCTGTACCGTTTTGCAACCAGCGACAGGCATACACGAGGTCCACTTGGTCTGTTACTCTGCGGTAGTCAACGAAGTCATTGATACCTTCACCGTCATTGTCAAACACGTACCCGGTCGCACAATTGAGGTTGTTGGGTATATCGCCATCACTGAATCCCAATTCAGCTTTGCATGTTTCTACATAGTCTGCGAAAGATTCCTCCTCTTCGATGACGTAGATAAAAACACTGCGTGTAGTAGATTTTCCTGCGTCATCTGTGATGGTAACCAGTACCCTGTGTGTTCCAACGGTGGTAAATGTATGAGAGATATTTGCCAAGTCACTCATGTCTTCTCTATCTGAAGATTGAGTGACTACGTCACCATCCCCAAAATCCCACGAAACTGTACAAGGGGTGTCATCACATCGCGTGAAGTCTGCACTAAAATCCGCCTCAAATGGCGCAGCCCCCGCTGAAGATCCAATTCTAAAATCTGTCGTGTATCTGGGCGCGCGTTCAGATTTCGGCAATAAAAAGCCTGCTATATCTCTAGCACAATCACCAATACAGTCAGCCGGCTCAGTACCTAAAGCCTCATTTACGGGGGGCATACCTCGATGAATGTAATCTCGTAAAGTAACAAAATTATAAGCACTTACGTCAATGGAAGCCCCATGACAACCCTCACACATTTCTGCAAAATCTGACTCACCATCACCCATCGCCGACGATGCTGATATTATTAATAAAAGCGAAAATACCCATTTCGGAATGGAATTGAAATTTTTTATTTCTCGACGGAACACACAGTACATATACCCTCCCACCCCCATCATCGGGAAATGCTATTTTCCACTTCTGATAGGTTAAATTTTTTTTAAATTATTGTGTTATTGAGGACCTTAGTACGCACCAAAATTGCCCACTCTAAAAATCATATTATTTAATTAATCTTGATAAAAAGAGGTCCCTGGTAATTAAAATGCAAATAGCATTGAATATTTGTCAAAATATTCAAAAAAAAACGGCCCAGGATATTCCCGAGCCGTTTGCTAATCACGCAATTTCACAAGTTCTTTCATCACACCGTCTAAACCACCGTAAACGGACAAATTGGTGATGCGTTGAGTCACTCGTTCCAATGCTTCCAGTTCTTTTAGTCGCATCAGTACCGGGTTGTTTTCCATTACTTTTGCGGTGTTGTGTAGAGAACGCATCGCTTGTGTTTCTTCGCGGCGACGAATCAAGTTTGCTTCGGCCTCTTTTTGGGCCTCGACAACCTGGTTCAGTATCTCTTTCATATCACCAGGCAAAATAATGTCCTTGATGCCTACACTGTGCAATTGAATACCGTATTCCGCGAGCTTCTCGCGTGCACCCTCTGAGATGACTTCATTTAGAAGATCCTTGTCTTCCAATAATTCATCCAGAGTTTTGGTGCCTACGGCTTCACGCAGACGCAGCTGGAGTTCACGGTAGATAAAATTGGCGTAGTCATTTAATTTCAGCGCTACGCTTTTTACATCAGTAATGCGGTAACTACCTGACAAGTTGATACGCAAGCTAACGCGGTCTCTGGTCAGGATTTCCTGGCCGCTGACTTCAATGACTTGCAAACGCAGATCAACCAATTTTACAGTTATCGCTCGGTTGTATTTCCAGAAACCGTAACTCCCGGGCTCCAGCAATCGGTCAAGCTTTCCGTTTACGAACAGCAACCCTGCATGTTCATCGGGCACTTCACTGTATTGGATTGCATTAGTCACTTCCCGGCTGCGACCAATCTTTACGCCACGACCCAGCAATGAAACCAATTTTTCGCTGATGACAAATTCATCGCGAATATCGATAACATCCAAACGTACGTCTTCAACATGTCTCCAGACGATCAAGTCGCTTCCCGGTGCAAGCACATCGACCAGGATTTTATCTCGATACAAGAGACCGACTTCAGTATCACTGAGTTCAAATCGTTCGAGATACGGACCCAGCTTTTCCGGATAGGTTTTCAGCAAGAGCTTCGCTTGCTTATGGCTGAAAAGCACCTCAGTGATATCGTAGAACTCAACGCTAATTGAACCTCTTAAAGTATTAAAACGGTAACGGCCTGGATCTAGAATGCATTCAAACCGCTCACGGCGGTACACAAAGGCGCGCTGATTATCACCAACATCAATTGTTTTCCAAAAAATCATCTTACTTCTCCCTGTTTAACTTTTGATGTTTAATTTATGACACCCCAAAAAGTGTCACCTTAGTAAAGGCGAGGCTCACCCGGGGGCAGCGGGGTTAACGGTTTGCCCCAAGCAGGTAAAGTCGACAGCGGTTTTTTGCAAATCCATCGCCTCCCTTTTTCCGCTTCTAATCGGCGTTACAGGGTAGGCACTTCATTGGTCCAAACTTGAAGACGTCACGTGCTCAGCGAACCCACCGAAAGCGGCGCTGACGCCAGCGCAAACCCATGCATTCGCCAAGCCTGCGTGCAGGCTTTTCAATGCAACAGATTCACCATGAGCCTCTATCGATTTATTCAAGGATCTCAACCTTGCGGGGATTTGAACCCCAAGTCTCTCGACTTACCTTAGGCCTGAAAAAGGCTTGGTTGCTAAGACAGGATTCGAACCTGCTACCTATCGATTATGAGTCGACTGCTCTACCCGAATGAGCTACAAAGCATCGTGTTTAATTGTTATGTTTCAGCTTGGTACACAATACATCAGCGATGTTGCGCCAGACCGACCTTGAGAACCGGTTCCGCTAAACTGACATCAACGAACTAAACTCAGTATGAAGAACAGCAATACGCTGCTCTTCAAATTTTTAAGAACGAATAGGCGTCACCAACTTCAGTGGTTTATCCTTGTTCTTATCGAACTTTCCCAACTCCATCTCGCCATCAATAGGCGCGATAGAAACCAGGTGTTCAATCTTAAGGTATAAGGCACCTTCGTAAACCTTCAGCGTATCTTTACCGTATTGGAAAAGTGTTTCGCCTTTATGTTTTCCATAGTCATCGTACTTTTGGGAGATCCAGTAGACTTTGTCTAACTTGAAATAACCCGTAGCCAAATGATTGGAAACAATGCCTTCAAATACCCCTTTTAATATCTGGCCTTTGTACCACCAGACATCATCATTGGCTTTTGTTGTTTCGACTTTTACCCAAATTAATTCGTCCATTGTGGGCCTCCATATTTAATGAAAGATAACGTCCTTGTTACCCTTTTACGTTAACGATCTGACGCAAGGTATGAACCACCTCAATAAGATCCGTTTGGTTTTTCATCACCGTATCAATCGGCTTGTAAGCCATCGGGATTTCATCAATCACACCTTTGTCTTTACGGCATTCAATGCCTTTAGTGGCTGACACGAGGTCTTTGACACTGTAGGTTTTGGCTGCCGCAGAACGACTCATACGCCGGCCTGCTCCATGTGAACACGAGCAAAACGACTCTTCATTTCCTTTTCCACGGACGATATAACTTTTATCTCCCATGGAACCGGGGATAATTCCCAAGTCTTCTTTGCGTGCACGTATCGCACCTTTACGCGTAATCCATACGTTTTTACCGTAGTGATTTTCCTTTTCCACATAGTTGTGGTGGCAATTGATCGCCTCCTGAGTGATTGAAAATTCAGGCAAGTGAACACGCAATGCTTTTAGTACCGCATCCATCATGTACTGACGGTTCAAACGTGCGTAGTCTTGCCCCCAGGTAACCGCTTCAATGTAATCATCGTAGTGATCAGATCCCTCCGATAAGTAAGCCAAATCGCGATCAGGAAGATGAATCATCCACTTTTCCATTTCACGTTTCGCCAGGCCGATAAAGTACATTCCAATTTTGTTGCCTATACCGCGACTACCTGAGTGCAACATGACCCAGACATCCTCATTCTCATCCAAACAGAGTTCGATGAAATGGTTGCCTGATCCCAATGTACCAAGCTGTTTAGCGAACGCATCCTTTCTAACCATCTTCATTAACGAGGGATGCTTTTCGAAAATCGAACTCAAGCGCATCGAAATATCATGTCCACCGGCAATCTTCGCATCACGATGTTGCCCTCCCGCACCAAGCGGAACGACAGATTCAATCGCGGAGCGAATCGCTTTCAAACTATCCGGTAAATCTTTTGCCTTTAGCGATAAGCGCAAGGCATTCATTCCGCAGCCAATATCCACACCCACTGCGGCTGGAATAATGGCCTTATCGGTTGCGATAACACTGCCAACGGTCGCACCTTTTCCCAGGTGCACGTCGGGCATTGCCGCTACGTGTTTAAACACAAAAGGCAGATTCGCGACTCGGCTTAATTGCGCTTCCGTGTTGTAATCAATGTCATCTGTCCACACTTTTACAGGCAAGCGCTGATCTTTGTGCGGCGCTAATACTCTTTTAATAGCCATAACAGCGATCTCCTTTGTTAATTAATAAACTCATCACATCCCCTGTGCCCTTTCCCTTTACACAAACAAAAAACCCCAATTGAATGCCAACCGGGGTTTTTGGATATTCCTATACCGGTTGACAACAGCAACCCGGTTTCGAATCGCTGTTTTAAATATTCAATTTATCCTGAATCTCTTTCATATTTCTTTCACCTGGAAACCCAAGCCCTCTATTCGCTTCGCCATCTGACTGAGAATATTTAAATATTGTTAAACACATGGCCAAATTTTTCCCTTAGTTTACTGTTTCAATCTTTACCTGGTTTTCCCAAGCTTTCGTTTCGCTTTTTTGTCCGCTCAAACACTTTCAACTAAAACACTTAAACTAAAACACTAGCTGCCTGCTTCACTACCAGGCTGATCAATTTACTTTTTAAAAGGTTAACCGATTTTTTTGATTCGACAAGCCGTTTTTTATGGCTAATATTTCGATAATTACATTTCGGAATAAGCAATTGAAATCATTAGAGCGACCGAAAACCTATCGTTATTTTTCACAATATTTCGTGCAGGGAATTCTGGTGGAGATAGAATTTCAATTTATATCTCTCGGTCGATGTACTTAACTTGTCTCATTTATAAAAAATCGATCTAACGCTCCTGATGGATTAAACAATACATTTCACTTAATTCAATTTACTTTCCGTAGTTTTCTCAGAATCAGGAGAATCAAGCACCGGCTTGTATACCTCCTTAAAAACAAAAAAACCCGAAAGTTGCCTTTCGGGTTTTTCAAGAATGAATAATCTGAAAGGCTTTTTGCCCTTCAGTTAACTTGCGCTATAGCAAGCCACAATAGAACGGGCACGAACGGTTCTCGAACACTGGAAGAGGATCTTGCCCCCAGCTCGATTCCGATAATTTTGCTATGTTGATGAAATAACAATGTCGCATTGACATGCCCCTATAAAATTTGGTGGCGATTATACTGATTAATGATGAGTAAACAACTCTATATTTACTGCCAACTAATTTTTCTTCGGTTGTAACCGAATCATCACAATATCATGCCTGGGAATACTGAGATTGAGTGGCTTTTGTGTATCGCCTTTCTTACCTGTCCAGAGATCCCTGTATGAAAATTTTTGTTGTTTAAAATCAATCGAATAATTGAAGATATCGTCTTTTAAATGATGAAACTCCCAATCGTGGGTGATCTTAACGGTATCTTCACTGCGGTTCAGAAATAGAAACGCCCATTCCCCTCCGGAGAGCGGTTTGGCAAAGATCTGAACAATGCCTGTATCGATAAATTTCATGGCTTGCACACCGAGGCTATCCTGATTCACGGCAATGACGTCGCGATTCGTCAGAATCTTGCGTGTTGTCTCACTCATGTTGCGAATATCATTGCCAGCAATGAGCGGTGAGTTAAGCATGGCCCATAAAGAAAAATGCGCGCGGTCTTCTGCTTCGCTCATGCCATTGCCGACCTCCATCATGTCCATATCATTCCAATGGCCCGGGCCAGCGTATTTGCGTAAGCCTTCCTGTTTATCCAATATTCGCAATACTCCCCAGCTGGACCATGAGCCGTGGTTGAATTCGCAATTCCAACAGGGATAGATGTCGCCGGTTGTGCGCCAGGAATGGCCGATGTCTGACGCCCACTCCCAGGGCTGGTTGTCACCCCACTCACAAATACTGAACAAGATGGGGCGGCCCGCTGTTTTTAGAGCATCGCGCATCACACGATAGGCACCTTTGGGGTTGATGTCCTCGGTATTGCACCAATCGTACTTCAGGTAATCGACTCCCCATTCCGCATAGGTTAAGGCGTCTTGATATTCATGCCCCAGACTACCGGGGTAGCCTGCACAGGTTTTTGTTCCGGCATCGGAATAGATGCCGAGCTTTAAACCTTTTGAATGGACATAGTCAGCGAGCGCCTTCATTCCCGAGGGGAACTTTTCCTTATCCGCCGTGATATTGCCCCTGGCATCACGCTCTCCGTGCCAGCAGTCATCGATATTGACGTATTGATAGCCCGCCGCAGCCATTCCCGAGGCGACCATCGCATCGGCGGTTTCGCGAATCAACTTTTCATCCACATTACAGGCGAAGGTGTTCCAGGAATTCCAGCCCATTTGCGGGCTGACAGCCAGTTCCTTGAATTTTTCTGCAGTCGCCAGACTCGGAATACAAAGGCCGATAGCAAGCAAGAAACACCTCACTTTTCGACCGGCGCTTATGCTGAAAATTGAATACGGGCTAACTTGAATCAGGTTGTTCATTAGGGCTCCTCGAGAGTTTTATTGCCTCTGTATCTCATACCTTGACGATATTTGGGCTTGTTTGGCTTTTATTCTTTTGCGTAATGTAACCGGATACATCCATTATTTAAACCCTGTGTTACCGGGTTTCTCTTAAGCGGTAATAAAGGGAGGGTGCCCGAGGCGCTGTGTTGCCCGTCAAAATTAGCAACACGCTCAAGCGTTATTGGGTAAAACAAGAAGATACCCTCTTCCTTGAGGGCGAATTTCAGATTTGCTTAACTATTCAAAGTTGTCGGAGATATTGCCGAAGCCAATCACACCATTGCAGTGCAACCAACCTGTGAAAGAACCTCCACCACATTGCCCGTTAGCCCAGGCACCGGTGTTGTATTCCATGTTTTCCGCCTGACGCGGATTCTGATCGTTGACTTTTACCCAGTCGATAACAACATCGCGTTGACCACCATCGTTATCGAAAGCAACATTAATATCACCGTCGCCTTTTACCGTTGCGGTATATTCCTGGAAACTAGTACCCAACCACCAACCACTATTTACGGGCTGACCATTAATTAATAAATTGATATGTTCGCCCCCAGCATTGCCACGCGCACGAATAGTAATCGTGTTGTTTTGCTCAAACTCACCGTAGTTAACGCTGCCATTGCAATGCAACCATTCGGTATAGGCACCGCCGCCGCAAACGCCATTGTCATAGGCGGCATTGTTGTGGGTCATGCTTTCCGTTTCGCGGCGCTCACCGTCGACTTCGATGTAGTCGAGACGGACATCGCGACCACCGGCAACATTGTCGTCATTCACAAATTCAATGCTGACTTCACCTTCTCCCGCAATGGTTCCAGTGTAGGTTTGGTATTCGGTGGTAAGCACATGACCAGCATCGACGGGATTGCCGTCGACCAATACGTGAATTTGTTCATCGCCCAGAGTACCGTGAGCCCTGAATTCATATGATCTTAGTGGTGCCGAGCCGACAACCGTGACCGTGGCCGTCGCGGAACGAATGCCGGTCGGATCGTAAATGGTGAGGGTTGTTGTGCCTGCTTGTTTACCCGATACGTACCACTGACCTTTGTAGTTGGAAAGATTCACGATGTTGTAGTTGTCAGCCATTATCGTGACATCTGTTGAGCCATAACTGCTGGGCAAATACTCCCAATCGAGGATCATGCCCGACCCCACAGCGAAACTGTAGGAACTCTGGTCAAACGCGATGGATTGCGGAGGCGTTTCAATATAGATATCCAGCGCTTCAACTTCAGCTGATCCACGGCTGTTCCAGGACTCTACATTGAAGGCCACTTCATACAGTTCACCCGTCATGGGCATCTCACCGGTTTTCTGCCAAGCGGCAAAGTGTTGGCCGATATTGATTTTCCCGCGGTACTCGCCGACGGGATCATAGCTCCTTTGGTCACTGCCGCGATCCTTTCTGACACTGACATATTGTGGAAAAGTCATGTTGCCCCACGGTGTTGGTTTCCCTTCTCTCACAACTCTAATGAGTTCGTACAGGTGGCCATTAATGATGACATTCCCAAAGCTTTCTGGCAGCGGGTCGCCCGGAGCCCCAGGCATACCGTGGTTCCACTGATACCAATTTTCGGTGATGTAAAATTCCGCTACCGGGTCGCGTGTCCAACCGTAAATACTGATATTGGAATTTCCATCATCAACCCATTCTGGCTCCCACTGCACGCGATAGTTTGCAAAAAAACCGCCGTAGTCTTGATAGGTATTACCGTGGCCCTCACCGAAAAACAAACCCCGGCGCGCGAGGTGATTGGTCATTCCTCCCCACCGCGTTCCGAAGGTCATTCCGGACCTCGGCGTCATACAGGAGGTCGGCTCAGAATCCTGGCTCCACAATTGCCAATAAATACCACTGGTATCCATCTGACGATCAGACCCACCGTTAATACAGCGCTCCTGAGCATTGGCATGCGTCGCGCCAATGCCCAATACGGCCAGCGCAAAATAAGCACCGATACTTTTTAAATTACAATTTGGTTTTCTCATTATTATCTCCTCTCTATTTTTTCTTCAGGCACAACTAGAGCTGCCAAATTTGACTGCTCCAACTGGTATTGAGTGTTTTGGAAATCACAGCGGAGAAATCGCTGTTATCTGCAGCAGTGAGGTAGCGCCCCGACCACACATTGCGAATGCGCACACCACTGCGGGTGTTTTCGAGTACCCATTGCATGCTTAACCACTCGGGCACTAAGTCATGCGCTGTCACCAATGCGTTTTCGCCCCCAGGCTGCACGTTCAGATAGCGGCCGTTCCACTTGTTACGAAAACGCACATGCTCACTGCCTTCGATCGGTTCTATCGTCCAGTCCTGGCTGGGCCAGCTCGCGTTAGCGGGTTGAGCACGCGTGGCCGCATCATTGTGATAGCCGCTCAAAGTCAACAATCGGCCAGACCAGGCATTGGTCAGCCGAATATTTCCGGGTTCTCCCAGATCAATACAATCGCGGTATCGCACCACATAGTTGGCACACTGGCCGTCACTTTGGTCCGCGTTTTTACAGGTCAGGCCTTTGGGAGAGAGTTCTTCGAGGCGGTCGCTTGGCCCGAAACTCGCAAACAGCGCATCACTGCCCGGAAAGGACGCCACCGCGCGTATTGCGGTTGGTGATTCACAAAGACCGGGAATTTTCCAACGGCTTTCGTCATCACCGTCATAGCCCGGGGTATCCATATTGAAAGGGCCAAGCCACTCACCCTCACACAAGTAGGAGGTACGATAATCCGCACAGGTACCGCCTGGTTGATCCGTATTGTTGCACTTGAGCCCATCTTCCAGATTAAAATATTCCAGCTTGCTGGGTAAGGTTGTCGGCTCTTCGAAGGCGACCGGACTCCCCACTACCTGCACTTCCATGCGCAGAGGCAGATCGCAGCCCTCCAATATCGCAGGATAATTTTCTTTGGCACTTGCGAAGCTCTCGCGATCACCCTGGGAATTCAATGCACCGTCGTTAATCCAGCGAAATGGGCTGTCTTCATAATTGGGTGGCATGGTTTCATAGTCGTAGTGATCGCTAATAACGCTGAGAATGCTGGGCAGGAGACCGGACGTTTGCGGAGGCCTAATGGTAGGCGTAATACTTTTTTCCGCGATACTGTGACAACCTTCGGCGCAGGTTTCCTGGTGCGGGGACTTGTTTTCCTCAATGATGTCATTCCAGTAATCAAATGCACTCCCACCTGGCGTAGTAACGGCATGGTAGCGTTCATTTAAGGTGTCATGGCCATTGTTAAGCAGGCCGTAATAGGCAAGATCTTTCGCAATCCGCGATGAGGCAATGACAGGGCCTGCTGTGTGACAACCTACGCAGCGGAGCCGTGGATGCGTTAAATGCCCCCCGGGTGGAGTCTCATTATTTTCGACGCGATAATCGAGTTCAGCAGGCTGTTTCCAGGTCGCACTGGCAAGGGGGGAAGTCGGAGAGGGTAAGTAAGAGGGTGCCCTATTAAACTCCTCCTTTGCGGCAAAAAAACAGGTCGCGCCGTTCTCCCGATTGTGTACCCACATTTCCACGCTTTCAGCGGAACGGGGCTCTTCTTTGCTGCCGAATAACCAACGACAAGCAAACGCGAGGTCAACATTTTCAGTAATGCGCTCGTAGCCTACAAAGTCACGGATAAACGTCGTTTCTTCAGCAAACAGTCGGCCGTCATAACAGTTAAAGTCCGGCAGCTCATCGAAACCTAACTGCGCCTGACAAGCAGCCACGTACTTACTGAGTGTTTCACCTTCTGCAACCTTAAGTGTTGTGTTTGCGGTCGCAGTCAAGCCTGCAGCGTTGGTGACAGACAGAGTGGCAATGTAGGTGCCGGGCTCTTCGTAAAGGTGGAATAAGCGATCTCCCGGAAGACCCCGGTACTCAATAAATTGTCCATCTCCCCAACTCAAGACAGATCGACACGACCCACCGCGACAAACAGAGCCTTCTGCACTGAGAATCGCTTCAAAAGGCACAACCCCCTGCCTATTCTGCAAATACCCACCGAGCTGCGCTACTGGAGCATCGGTTTGTGCCTGTGCAAGATTGCAATTCAAGGCTAACAAGGCCATAAAAGCGCAAACGAACGGGATTGTTTGCAAAGAATGTCTGGATTTCATTTTGGCAAACTCAATCATTTTTATATTTTCATTTCAGCCCCGAAAGGGCTTATTGGTCGCCTACAACGAATCAGAGGTATGTAAGTTTCTTTCCAGGAAACCGGTCAAGCACCAACAAACCGGGGCGAGCATTTAATAAAATGCAAAAAAGATGAAAATGTTTTCAGGAAACTTTGAAAATATTTTGCGCGGACTTGTAGAAATGAAATATCGGAAAAATGTTCTGGAATAGGGACCGGGAATACCACACCATACTAAAGGATGTTATTTCTAACATCGCAGTAATACCCTATCATCGCTCTAGAATTTTTTATAAAACCAAATGAGTTTTACAAAATAAAAACGTCTTAAAGTAAGTGATAATTTTTAAAGTTAGAGTACATATGAAAGCAGGGGCGCAAGGCTTATTTTACCCCCACCATTGCCAAGCTCTATCGAGCGCGGATTTTTCCAGGTTTTCCACCTCGTAGATGAGCTGTTTCTTTTTTAATACCGGCATTAAGACATCTAGTAGCGTGACAATAGTTACCTGATAATAGTTACCTGATAATAGTTGCGTGAGAACGACGCCGTGATTCAAGAAACCACAATAATTTTTTTGCGAAGCGGAGTATTCGTGCTTATTCTTAGTGGGGCCTTGTAAAAGTAGTAGCTCTTATGGATAGACCTCACAAATTCAGTTTTCTTCTAAGGAAAGTAAAAGTTAGATTGAACGGTATTAGGCAGACGCTTTACTTGGCGCCTCAATTGTTCTTTTCTGGTTTTCTCAGCGTCCTTCTTGTCAGTTGCTCTAGCCAACAGGATGTTTCCCCTGCCCTAAAAAATGGCGAACATGGCGTTGCTTATTCACTGGGATACTACCAACACGTTGTTCAGGTATACCCCGACCCAAGTTGGTTACCCACGCCTTACAAGCAGTATTACACCTCCCTTGAAGACACCATACAGTTTTATACCGAAAAATCGTTGCAAAATGATGGCATCGCTTACGATTCTGTAACGGTATGGCGCCCGTCAGAAATGGGAGAGGTTTTCGTCATCATCCGCTCCGACGACCCCAACGTGACTGACTACGCCACCATGCACCCCGCGTTTATTAAAAATTACGAGCAAGCGCTAATCGGTGTTCAAAAATGCAAATCGGAAACCGACTGTTGGAATAAAGGCAATACTCACAAGGACGAACCCTGGGCCTTTTTCCCACAGTTCAGTATGGCAATGGCTCTGCAGAAGTCCGTTCTTTTGCTGAACTATCCACCGGCCTCGGCACTCACGTCGAAGAGTTATCTTGATACGTTTACGATGTCACGCTGGGCCCGGGTTTTGCGCGGCGCTGGTGTCGATCAGCCCGGTTTGTTTGAGGTGATTGTTGATGTTCGGCCGATCGCCGCTCCGGCATCAGGCACATCGCAATACCTCCCTAATGCAACGACGTACTTTAACGATCCCACGGGTACCACCGGTGGGTATTACATTAGTCCGCAACTCGGCTTGATGCTTGATCCGCCGAGCAACACAAACACACTTTACACGTTGCCACTGGTCGTTCTCGGCTACCCGGCAAGGGAAACCTGGTGTGACATCATCAAAAAAAGCGAAAAAGATTGCGATGTGTTAGCAACAGGGCGCATTACTCTGGCAGGCAGCAATAAATCGACTCCCTACATTTTAGGGAATCACCCCACCGTTTCGACTTATCAATGCTGCCCAGGTAGCACCGACAGCAAATGTAGTTCTTTCAATTTAATACAAGACGAACAAATCGATTACCAGGTGACCTGCTGGGCAAATGCGATGTCTGAAGATCCCTCGCAAGATCCCGCGTCAGTGTTAAATACCTGCAAGAAAGAATGGGTAACCCAGCCTTCATTAGCGAACCAGACTACTTTATGCATATCAGCAGCAATGGATAATAACGCCTGTTATGGCGATGGTATTACGCAAAAACAAGCCGCAGCCTATTGCGCCGCGCACGCCAACCAGGCTTGCCCGGCAACGAGTAGTGGCTGCCCTGTAATAAATTCTTTTTAATAACGGTGAAGAACTTTGCAAATAATGGATAGCGCAATATGAAAATGAGGGAAGCCGCCGCAATCAATAAGGATATTGAGGCTTGTGAACAAGAATACAAAATCGGTTCTTACGAGAGCTGTGCAAACAATCTTAACCAGATATTAAAGCACCTTCCATTAATTCCCGATCACGAAGAATCCATCAACAAGGAAAAAGAGATTCTTTCTTTATTAATCACCTGTTATATCGCGCTCTATGGTTATGGCTCGAGCCAGGTGGCAGAAGCGATTTCCCGCGCGACCGCTCTCGGTGAGGAACTGCAGGATACTTCATTTATTTTTTCTATTTTATGGACAAATTGGTCCAACGTTATTGTCAACGGCAACATTATACAGGCCCAACGTTTTGCAACCGAGATTATGGACCTCGCAGAGAAAAACCCCTCAGACAAGGTGATTTTTGTAGAAGCCTTTCACTGCCTGGGCGTAACCGAGTTTAATGCTGGGCAATTTCAGGAGTCGGCCAAATTTTTATCCACTGGCTTAAAAAAGTTCGATGCAAAAAACCGCAAACTTCATATCTACAATTACGGTAACGACGCGGAAATTTTACTCCTCAGCTGGCTGAGCTGGGCCAAACTGTTGTGCGGCGACCAGCAAAGTTACCTGAATTATCAAAACAAATTGCTCACGGCAATGCGTAAAAGCGAACACAATTCCAGCTACGCCTTTGGTTATGTCTTTAATGCCATGGGCTATGTTTTTCAGGATAACGCCAAGGCCTGCATTCATGCCCTGAGGTCACTGGACAGAACAAAAGCCGATGCTTTGCCCTTCTGGAACAGCTGGGCAAATATTGTAAGAAAATGGGCCGAATACCGCGAAACAGGGGTTTTCCAATCCATTGAAGAAGACATACAGCATTTTATTCAATTACAAGGCGGAATTTGGGAACCTTTTTTTAAGGTCTTAATGGCAGATATGAATACCAGGCAAAACCCGGCACTCGCGGCCGAAATTTTTGCAACGTTGGTGCGTAACATAAAACTCGGAAAGTCGTCCTTTCACTCGCTCCCGATTCTCTATTTCAGCAGCAAGTATTATCGCAAACTCAACCCGGATAAATACGAAGAGATACGGGCCCTTGCCAAACATATTCGTGTCAAGCAAGGGGCGCGTTATTGGGAGTGGCGTATTTAGAATACGCTTTACGACTTTCGCTCATCGTTTATGGGCGCACTGTAAGAATCAGTTGGCTTACTGAAAAAAGAAGGTTTCGGGGTGTGTTTACTAACGAGCGCCTATTCGCTCCGAAACACGTACACCGTTTCTTCCACTATTTTTAGCGACATAGAGTGCTTCATCAGACCGATTAAAGAGAGAGCCCAGGCTTTCATTCTTACCTAACTGTGCAACACCAAAACTGACAGTAACATTGAGGTCGCCGGAAAAGCAGCTTTCAGCAATTTTTGCCCGGAGTTTTTCCGCCAGTGCTCTGGCTTGTTGAATTTCTGTATTGCCGCAAACAATAATAAATTCTTCGCCACCCCAACGCGCAAATTTATCGCCCCCGCGAATATTATCGCTAACAAGGAGTGTCAGCTCGCGCAGTACATTGTCCCCAACTGCATGACCACGGGTATCATTGATATTTTTAAAATGGTCCACATCAAACAACAATAAGCTCATTGGTTGCCCGTGGAGCTTCCAATTGTGAAATGCCTTGGTGAGTGACTCTTCTATACCCGAACGGTTGTATGCGCCAGTGAGTGGATCGAGCTTGCTTTTTTCCTCCAGAGTACGGTGACGTCGGTCGAGCAGTGCGTGAATCTCCTGCAACTCTGCATGTTTGACCTCACTTGCCTTGACCTCACCCTGTAAAAAGCGAATACGGAAAGCCAGCAAAAATAATATCGTGCACATCCATACAATGATGATAATGAAATACATTTGCTCCAGGCTGATTCTGACACCGACCAACTCTAACTTATCGAGTTGAAAATCATGTACGCCTGGCACGACATTACTGCCGGTCTGAATTTCAATTAATCCAATATTGGAAAATTCAATTTGTGCAAGATCGATATCGAGGGTGTAAAGTTGTAACCACCAGTCTGCAACACGGAAAAATTCGAGCTGAATATTCGAATAGGTTTCGTCCTCACGTAACTCCAGTTCAGCCATATTAAATTTGGTGGAACGAATTTCATCTGGCTTGGTATACAGCGGGTTACTGTTACGGAAGTAAATACGGAAGGTTTTTGCGGAGCCGCTGTAGTTTAAATCGAGATTCAGGTGAGAATAGTTACTGAGATCGATTCCCTCCATAAACGAATCAGAGAAGTAGATCTGCATTCCACAGAACGGCCATTCATAAGCCTCACCAAGAGTACAGCGCCACTTGAGTGAATCCTTGTCCAACCACTCGGTCACCGTGTTTCCGCCGTCCTGGACATCCGAATCCAGAACCAGCCGTACGTCGTCATTGTTCGCATCAACAACCATCCGCGTTTCCAATAAAGGCTCTCGGAAGATCAGCGCACCAAATGTAAGCACAACAAGCGCCAGCAGGATTTTTTCAGTTGTTGTTTGTCTCATACCTTACTGCCAGAACAAAAAACACAGCTCTCCTTATAGCATAGTCGAATATTACTTTTTCATGTAATTCATTTAACCCAGTGATCGGCACGACAATCCTCGCAAGGCCCCCAGCCTATAGTCTAGCCGACAATGACTTACAGGGCGCCGTGCGGATTACGTGAGTGCCGACTTTAAAATACACGGGTTGATTGGGGTACGCGACGTGGGCAGCTTAAAAATGATGGTGGCTTGAGAACCTGGATTGGCGCAGTAAAAAAGAGACGCTATCCGCGCCCCTTTCGTATTTCTCTAGTGAGTGAGTAAAATAATTTTCAACGCAACCCGGTACCTAATTTTCAGATAACACCTTGATCTGGATATTTCTGAACCAAACCGGTTGCGCTTCTGCTTGTAAGGCAATAAACCCTTCGCTCAATTGCCTGGCTGCGCCCATTTTCATTAAGTATTGCGCATCCTTGTCTTCCTGGTCCAGAACAGGTTTGGTGTAGCGAAGTACTTCTTTTCCGTTTACACGGTGAGCCATCCATTCGTTACCATGCACTTCGATTTCAAAGGCCACCCAGGTGTCCATGGGATAAAGTTTCGATTTTGAATCGATAATATGGTCCTTGGTCAAGGCATCATTAATATGAATATGTGTCCCAGGGGTAACCGCGTTACCTGTTTGTGTGCCTGCAGTCGCGCCTTCCGCTAAAAACTGGGCTTCGAGACACACTGGAAAACCCTGATCGATGCGCATGCTGAGTGGTGATTGCGCATGAAACATGATGCCACTGTTACGATTGGTCCAATGCGGCGCGTCAGCCAAGCCCTTGCCCGTAAATTTGTACTCCAATCTAAAAATGTAATGCGAGTAGGGAATATTGGTAAAAATATGCCCGAACTGCATATCAAACTTTTTGTAGTTGTCATACGACACTTTGAGAATGCCATCTTCGGCTCGAAAGGTATTGTATTTATCCTGATTAATGGCCTGGCCGTTAATTTTTACTGTCCAACCTTCCAGGTTTTTACCGTTGAATAAGGATATCCAATCGGAGTCTGTTTTATCTTCCTCGGCGTTAACACTTGCAATTGCGAGTAATAGCTGGCTCAGCAAAAGCAACCTGTAAAAAATCTTATTGTTTTTTTTCATCTGTGACATTGCGAATTCTCTTGAAATACATTTTTAGGCTCAACCAATAAGCTCAAGCAGCCGCATTATAAGCGAAGCGAAGTAAAAAGCGGGAAGCCTGTTTTATTGAAGGAAATTTTTCCAAATAGCGTAAAGGAACAAGGCCCAGAAAGTAATAAGGAGAATCACATCCAGGCGTGACCTCTTCTTTTTAACTATTTGCTCCCCCGAGGATGTGAGCCGTTCAATATTGTGCGAGTCACAGGCGGGGCAACGGCCATTAGGGAACTGTTTACCCTTGTGTTGACACGTCTGACAGATATAGGACATCTGATCACCTCGCTTGTTTTCCTCCTCGTTCTTCAAAGAATAGTTAAGTCTCAAGGGCGATGCCAACCTGCAAAAGCCTGGATAAACATGCAACCTGGGGACCCTGGTATTATTTCACTGACAATGGTGGTTTAACGCGCCTATGATGCAGACTCACGAACCTGGGGACACCATAGATGGAATTGCAAACACGGTTTAAAGTCGCTTGTTTAGTGGTACTACTGTGTACACTTTCTGCCTGTGGTGGCGGTGGCAGTGGCTCAAGCCAGACCAACGGGACGAGCAGTACTTCCAGCGGTAGCGCATCGTCCAGCACCAGCGCTTCCAGTAGTAGCTCCTCCAGCAGTAGCACAAGTACCGGTTCGACATCCAGCTCAAGTAGTAGCTCGACTGCCACAAGCTCCTCTTCAAGCAGCAGTTCCAGCGCAAGCTCCACCTCGTCTTCCTCAAGTTCAAGCTCAAGTGGAAGTAGCGAGCCGGGAAGCTGGGATTCCATGAGTTGGGATAACAGTACATGGCAATAAACGTATGCCAATGAAATCGTTAGCGCGCTTCACCATTCATTTTAAGGGAACCAAACTATGAAAAAGTCGGATGTATTGAGCCTCGTCATACTGGGTTCGATTGGCCACGGGCTCAACGCCAGCGAAGTTGATATCCCTCACAATTTCACCGCCGGAACAGCGGCCGTTGCCAGTGAGGTAAATGCAAACTTTAGTGAAATCGAAACAGCCGTCGATGACAATCACCAAAAGATTGTCGCGCTGCAAACTGAAGTTGACGCATTGCAAGCGGAAAATAGCAGCCTGCTGAGCCAGATTGAAGACTTACAAAATACGCAGCCCTCTGCCATCGCGATACCTGTCTCCCCTCGCGGCAGCAGTCCAAATTACGTGGATGTTTCTTCTTCCGATGATAAAGGCGTTTTCACGATTCAATTCAATGTTGCCTTAGATCCGGATACAGTCGTTGCAGGAGAAAATGTCATTATCAGTGGTGCCGGCGGCACGGGCACGGGCACTATCAGCTGGACTGACAACAACTCAACCCTTATTTACACCATGCTGGATGACTTTATCACGATCGCCCCCTGCTTTTCTGGTGGCCTGGAATTCAATATTCTCGGCGACGGTGACGCCCCTGTTCAGGATGCGCAAGGTAAAGCCGTTGACGGCGATCGGGACGGTTTACCCGGTGGTGATTTATCAATTACTTACGATATTCTTTGTTAATGTACTTATCCCCTGTTGGGTATTCGCACCGAAAGCTGCGCAGTATTACCAGGGGATTTCGCTTCCATCCCACGCCAAAATTTTACCCGAATCCTCAGGGCGTAAGCGTTCGATGACGGCAGTGAGCCTGCCTGCTGAATAATCCGCACTGAATAACTTTCCTTCCGGTACGCGCGCCTGAAAGGGTTCCGAAAGCGCTGTCGCCACTGTCCCCGGATGCAAGCCGACAACCACGGTTTGTTTTTGACGCCGAGACACTTCGAGGCTGGCTGTTTTGATTAACATATTCAGCGCGGCTTTCGAGGCACGATAGCTGTACCAACCACCAAGACGGTTATCGCCGATACTGCCAACGCGCGCTGACATTGCAGCAAACACCGCAGGCCTGTCGCGGCGCAACAAGGGGATAAAATGTTTGGCCACCAATGCGGGGCCAATCGCGTTCACGAGGAAATTATGTGCAAGGCTTTCTTGAGAGAGGTTCCCAAGCGCCTTTTCCGGCATCATGTTTTCATCATGTAAAATACCGGTTGCGACGATCACCCAATCGAGTGAAGGTCGCACCGGGATTTGCGCAACTGCATCAACAATACTCGACTCTTCAGCATAATCAATTCTAATGGCCTGTATGTTGGAGGCCGTTTTGACTTGCCCTGAGCGCGACAATGCGTAAACAACGTTGGAAGGCTCGTCAGCCAGCACGCGCACAAAGGCTGACCCCAATCCACCGGAAGCCCCAATCACAGCAATATTCAAATTTTTCATTATGGATTAAATTTTATTCCAACACGATCGTGTCATCATGCTTATAGACCTGAAGAAACAGTGACCCACTCATCCGGAGCCACATTACAAACGTATTTCTATAAACGTCTATACGCGGGGATCTAACAAATGGACCAAACAGTGAATATCAGAAAAGCACTTCGAGTTTTTCATTCCATCCTCGACAAAGGTGAACGTCATGGCAATGAATATCATCTCAATGGGCTGAGAGCGGAGTCAGATTTTGATGGTTACACCGCGAGTTTGCGCAATGACTATGTGAGCCTCGATATTTTCTTTCATAACAAGTTTGCCTTTCACTATTCGAACAGTAAGGAAAAAGACCGTTTTTTGGAAAAAATTGACGCCATGGACAAGACCTGATTTTTTTTGCTCACAACACGTGTTATATAAAAACGCAATTGTTGTGAACCAGCTGTCAGCCTGACTCGTATCTCTCTCCAACAACCCTTTGAATAAACATTCCGAGGTGAGGAAAGATGATTTACACACTGATTGTATTTGCACTCCTTATTGCTTTCGTCGGCGTGGTCGCCTTTATTCGAGGTGCTCGATCACACACGCAAAGCATTGCGGCAAAAGAAGAAGCGTATGGCCGCGCTTCCCGCTGTTTGTGGAGCCTGGATCACGAAGCCTGATATCAGGCCCATATAATAAACCTGTTGTCGCACCAAAGCGCTTTCACACTCGCCAGCTTTAAGCTACCCGCGTTAGGGCGCGCTATTCAATCCGCCACTGACCACGCCCTCATGCTCGATCGCTGTCGACACGGCATCCCCGGTAGCTTGGGACACTGTCTCTGTTATTCATCCTGACGTATTACCCTTCCTTTTACGCCCAGGCGGATAGGATGTAGCAATTGTTGTAGACAAATAACCAGAAAATAACGAGCTTACTATGAAATTAATAAACGGGGTTTCTGCAGTTTGGCGTTTGTCCCTCTTCGGCTTGATGGTGTGCGTGCTAATTGCCTGTGAGGCAGAAAAAAAACCAGGTGATGGCGCTTCCATTCCACCCGCCAACTCGGCGCTTGAGGCGCATATTTATGCTGACGGTGCGCTGGAGGTCATAGACTTCTCGGTGAGCCATCTTTCCGCAGCATTCACAACATTAAATATGCCTGTTCACCTTCACCCACTGGAAAACCTCTCTTCGTCAAACCTGGAAAATCGTCCCCCAAATCAGGTTATTGCGGTTTTATTCAGTGATACCGATGCAGAAGCCCTGAAATCAATGGAGACTATGACGAACACCAATCAGGATTCTCTGGGTTCTGAGGGCTATCAATTGGTCGCCGACAACTCGGATAACAAAATATTTTGGGTAAGAGGGAAAGACGCTGCGGGAACAATGTATGGCGGCCTGGAGCTGGCTGAACAAATTTCGCTTCACGGTCTGAAGGGGGTTGAGCCCAAAACCGAAAACCCTTATATGGCAATGCGCGGAGTGAAATTCAACATCCCTCTGGATGTGCGCACACCAAGCTACACCGACATGGGCGATGCCGGCCAGGAAAATATCGCGACTGTATGGGATTACAGTTTCTGGACCCATTACCTCGATCGCCTCGCGGAATACCGCTACAACTTTGTCTCCTTGTGGAATCTTCACCCCTTCCCGTCCATGGTCAAACTGGACAACTACCCCGACATTGCGCTCGACAATGTTCAACGCTCGACAACAGCATTCAAGGAATACTATTCCACGCAAGCCCGAGGCTATGACGACCCCGAAATATTGAACAACGTTGAAATAGTCAAAACCTTGAGCATGGAAGAAAAAATCGCATTCTGGCGTAAGGTCATGGAATACGCCAAGTCACGAAACATTACTTTTTATGTTGTGACATGGAATATTTTTACCTACGGAACCGAAGGTAAATACGGCATCACCGATGCAATCGACAACCCGGAAACCATTCAATATTTCCGTGAGAGTGTTAGCGAAATGTTCTCCACCTATCCCCTGCTGGGTGGAATAGGCTTGACCACTGGGGAAAATATGCCTGACGCCAACTTCGCTGAAAAAGAAGAGTGGGCCTACCGCACTTATGGCCTGGGTGTCCTGGATGCCGCGAAAACATTTCCCGATAGAAAAATTACCTTTATTCATCGCCAGCATCAGGCGGGTGCGTCCGATATTGCGCGAAAATTCAGCTCTCTGCTCGATCAGGAAAACATCGATTTTATCTTCAGTTTTAAATATGCCCAAGCGCATGTATACAGCAGTACGAAACAACATTTCCACCACGATTTTCTGGGTGATATTGGCGATATGAAAACCATTTGGACGTTGAGAAATGACGATGTGTATTTGTATCGCTGGGCCGCGCCGGAATTCGTGCGAGATTTTATTCTTAATATTCCTTATGAGGTGGGCAAGGGCTACTATCTGGGGTCTGATCAATATATTTGGGGCAGGGATTTCCTCGATAAATCCCCACAATATTCCGGCGGATTGGAAATAGACAAACACTGGCTTGAGTGGTTAATTTGGGGCCGCCTTGGCTACAATCCGCACACAGATCAAGCAACGTTTTCGAAATTAGTTGCCAAAAAATTGGGTTTGGAGAACGTTGATCGTTTATTTTCAGCCTGGCAGGACGCTTCGATGATTTACCCGGTCGTCACCGGTTTTCATTGGGGTGAATATGATTTTCAGTGGTATATCGAGGCCTGTAATAGCCGACCGGGCCCCGCCGAAACCGACAGCGGTTTCCATGATGTAAATCGCTTTATTACGCTCCCTCCGCATCAATCTACTGATTACATATCCATTCCGGATTATGTCGCGGGCGTCGAACGCGCCGGCACAACACCGCCAGAGGTGGTAGCCTTACTTCATCGCTACACTGACTCTGCGTTGAAAAAAAGCATGACTCTCAAATCAACAAGCGCACCTACGCCTGGCGAGGAACTTTCGCGAACGCTTGAAGATATTCATATTATGGCGCTGTTAGGAAAGTACTATGCCTATAAAATTGAAGGCGCAACGGCTTTGGCTCTATACCGTGAAAAAGGCGAAAGTAAGGACAAACAGAAATCTATCGAAGCGCTGGAAAACGCGGCTTACTATTGGGAAAAATATACCAAATTAAGTGAAACCTATTATAAAAATCCGGTATGGTTTAATCGGGTGGGTCATGTTGATTGGGATGAGTTGACTCTGGAAGTCGCAAAGGATATTGACATTGCGAGGCAGGCAAAACATGAGGCGCGCTAATCGCAGCGCCTCTATTTCTATATTCCTGTATTTTCTTATCTAATCCAACACAATCAGTTTCAAAAAATATTTTAGATAAGTTGTTTTTGTACTTGTTTTACTGCGTAGTCGCAAGCCCGCGCAGTTAATGCCATATAGGTGATAGACGGGTTTTGTACCGCTGAAGATGCCATGCATGCGCCATCGGTGACAAATAAATTGGGAATTTCATGGCTTTGGTTGTGAGCGTTAAGAAAAGACGTTTTCGGGTCTTTCCCCATTCTCGCAGTTCCCATTTCATGAATACCAATGCCTGGCGGATGCGCCTCTGGCGTACCCAGCAGTTTAATATTGCTTGCGTTCGCCTTCTTAAGCATTTCGACTGCGGATGCATGCATGTCTTCCATCATGCTGAGCTCATTGTCATGAAAGTGACAATTGATGTTCAAGGTAGGTAGCCCGTATTTATCCTTTACCGTGTGATTCAACGCTACGGCATTGTCTTCGTAAGGTAGCATCTCACCAAAACCCGCCAATCGCATATTCCATTTTCCTGGCTGCCTTAAAGCGTGTTTAAACTCTGCGCCCAATCCGGGTTGGCCTATTGCTCTGCGCCAACTCGGGCGAGATGCTGAACCCTGGTAAGCGAAGCCACGCAAATACCGGTCTTCCTGCTCATTGATATTTTTAAAACGGGTAATATAAATTCCGTTGGGCCGGTGGGCCTGGTGATACATATTTTCATAACCGTCAATATCGCCGCGCGCACCAAATACCCAAAGGTGATCCATTAAATATTTGCCCAATACACCACTGCTGTTACCCAAACCTTGTGGAAAGGTTTCGTTCGCAGAATTCAATAATAAATGCGTGGTACCCAAAGTCGATGCACAAAGGAAAATCAGATTGCCGCTATATTCCACTTTTTCACGCGTATGGGCATCAATGACGCGCACACCGGTTGCGCGATTCGTTTCTTTGTCATAAAGCACCTTTTCCGCAACGCTTTCGGTTTTGATTGTCAGATTTCCCGTTGCCAAAGCAGCGGGAATACTTGCTGACTGCGAGCTAAAGTAGGAGCCGGTTGAACAACCGCGCTCACAAGGGCCGCAATAGTGGCATGCGGCACGCCCATTATGTTCCTGTGTTAACACGGCGACTCGCCCTATGGTCATGGTCCTATCGGAATAGTGTTGCTGCAAAACAGATTTAAAATGCTGCTCAACACAGTTCATTTCCATGGGAGGTAAAAATTTACCGTCCGGCAAAACCGGGTTACCTTCCGCCTGGCCACTCACACCCACGAAAGATTCGACATAGTCATACCAGGGTTCAATATCCTTGTAACGGATAGGCCAATCAACACCGTAACCATCTTTTGCATTAGCGGAGAAATCCAGATCGCTCCAGCGGTAACATTGACGCCCCCACATTAGAGAACGCCCCCCAAGATGATCTCCCCTGAACCAGTAAAAGGGTTTATCTTTTCCCGTTGTGAAAGGGTGTTCCCTGTCATTGATAAAAAATTGCCGGGTGGAGTCTTTCATCGCGTAGCAATTTTTCTGTATCGGATAGTCTTTTTTAAAAGCGGGGTTGTTTCTCTCGTCCCGATAGGTAAATTCCCACGGGGATTTGTGCTCGCCCTGGTAGTCCTTTCCGTGTTCAATATTGCGACCACGCTCAAGCATTAATACTTTTAGGCCTTTTTTACACAACTCCATGGCAGCGTAACCGCCGGTGATTCCCGAGCCTACTACGATTGCATCGTATTTCATTGCACTTCCCATTCAGTTAATTCGTTTTTTATTTTTCATTTATAAATTGCATAAATTCCTAAACGGCGACTTACCATGCCCAGGCTTTTCCACTTTCATCAAACGTTTCACAGCCTATGTATTGGCCCATTGTCGGTGCCGCCAATTCCTGGCTCGCACCAGGTTCAGAGGTGTAGTAACCAATCAAAGTAAATTGCTTCATTAACTTGAAAAAATGAACTGCTTGTAGGTCAACAGTTGTTTCGCCACTTTTTTCATGAAGGGCTTTATCAAGTTGGCTGAGAACGGCTACCTGCTTACTTTCATCGCATTCAAGGAAGGCTGCGCCATAGGCACTTTGACAGAGTGTTTCCAGTGCACTCATGCCATCAAGAAATTCCGTAAGCTCAATTTCAGAAAACCAGCCATCCAGAATGGTATCGATAAACCCGGCAACACCGGCAGCTTTTGCTCCGGGCGTGTCTGTTTGGGGAATAATAATTTCGGCAATTTCAGCGACAAGTGCGTATTGGGGTGCACTGAGTATTTTTCCCGATGCCCCCTGCGGGTTGGCAGGAGAATTCTCTCTGGCGCTGCAGCCGGCTAGAAGGCCGCTTGCAATGGGTGGAAAGAGGGCGGCACCAAATACCGCAGTGGCCCGCTTTAACAGACGGCGTCTATCGGGTTCAGATAAGGGTTGTTGGATTTTTCTGGTCATTGTTCTCTTCATTATGGGCCTCCTTTATGGGGCCTGCTTTTTTGGGCCTGCTGATAATCAGCAGCGTGAATCCATGCGCCAGACTACCAACGACAACGATAAGACAGGGTCAAGCCTCGCGAGGCATACGTCTCCACGCCTCCCGAAATTGGCGTTAATTGATAACGGATCTATACTGAAAAACAAGGTATTTATTATTAATCAGACGATCACATATGAAAGGATTATTCAGCAAGAATGACGCACTACCCGAGTTTCTGCGCCAGCTGACTAATTATGAAGTTACCCTTGCTGACAGGGTTGAGTCCAGTAACGCCGCAGCGGAACCGGTGTTTGGCTATTTCAAAATGGTGCGCGAACTGGTGCTCACGGCTCGCAGTGGCAGCATTCTGATTGCGACCACAATGGCGCAAATGCAGGATCAGATCAAATCCACCGAGACCATGGCCGACACCCAGCTTTCCCTGTTTGCAGAACTCGGTGATGACGCCAATTCAGTTGCAGCAGAATCTGCCTCTGTCTCAGAGCACGCCAAACAAATTGCGTCTGTTTCCCTGTCCAATCTCAATGTTGCCGAACAGTCTTTGGTCGAATTGTCAGATTTAAAAAACCGCATGGAGCGCGTGTCTGGACAAATGATTGCTTTCGCAGAACAGGTGGAGCAACTTTATAACCGAGCACAGTCGATCGGGAATATTGGTAAGCTCATCACCGACATCTCACAGCAGACAAATCTGCTCGCCCTGAATGCAGCAATTGAGGCCGCACGCGCTGGCGAAGCTGGCCGCGGATTTGCGGTTGTGGCAGATGAAGTTCGCAGTTTGGCAGAGCGGGTCAGCGCTGCAACGGGCGAAATTGCTGACCACACCAGCGAAATGATCACGCTTGTCGACGATACACGAAAGCACAACCAATCGATTGTTGAAGATACCAGGCAAACCACCGTTTCATTAGTGTCATCTGCAGATAATTTCTCTCGCTTTGTTCAGGATTTTAGAGAGATGAATATTACCGTCGAGCAGATTGCCGCAGCCATTGTGCAAGTCAGCAATACCAACCAGGCTATGCAGGAAAAAATTGAACACAACTCGACAATGAGTACCAGCATTAAGCAGGCAATGGGGACGGCGACGAATTTTGCCGATGAATTACGAAACCGAACCGAAGAGTTGCAAGGCGAACTGGCACATTTTAGAACCGGCAACACCAAGTTCGATGAGCTGGCAGAAACAACCAAATTGTTACGGGACCGTGTTCAACAAACCTTGTCCGATGCCAAACACAAGAAAAACCTGAATATATTTGATCAAAACTACCAATACATTCAAGGAAGTAACCCTGAACGGTTTACAACCTCTTACGACAGCTATGTCGAGAGAGCCCTCACAGACATCTATGATGACTCTTTGGCAAATTTAGCGGGCTGTACTTATGCTTTAGCCGTGGATAACAAAGGCTATGCCCCCGCACACAACTCAAAATTTTCCCATGCTCCGACAGGTGACGTCGACATCGATACTGCGCGCGCGCGTCACAAACGTATTTTCTCGGACCCCGTAGGCATAAAATTGGCAATGAACACCGAGCCGTTTTTGTTTCAATCCTATCTTCGGGATACCGGTGAAATCATCAATGACTTATCGATGCCAATTTTTATCGACGGTAAACATTGGGGCGCAGTACGCGTGGGGATTGAGTCCAATAAATTACTTAAACAGGGTTCAGGAAGTATCAACACGCGAATTGCGCGAGATCAAGCTTCGATGTAGCCCACAGCGAAATCCTCGCTTCATCGGGTTTCGATTCACAGCATTTCGATTCACAGCATTTCCATTTACAGCATTTCCATTCACAATGTTTCGATATTTTCCAAACACCACCTCGCACGCTGCAGGGTCGCTTGTTGCGCCTCGGCTTCTTGCTTATCCCAAGCCCTAAAAAGCATTGCAATACGCGGATTTACCGATAAGGTTTCGCGATGTTCATTCATGAAATACCAATATAGGCTATTCAGGGGGCAGGCATTCTCGCCATACTTTTCCTTGTGGTCATAGCTGCAACGTTGACAATAGTCACTCATTTTATTCACATAATTTGCACTCGCGCAGTACGGTTTTGTGGCCACCCAACCCCCATCGGCGAACTGGCTCATTCCTCGAGTATTGGGAAGCTCCACCCATTCAATGGCATCGATATAAATACCGAGATACCAGGCATCGACTTCTTCAGGGTGAATACCCGTTAACAAACAAAAGTTGCCAGTAATCATTAAGCGTTGAATATGGTGCGCGTAGGCATGGGTCAATGATTGGCTGATAGCATTCCTCATACAAAGCATTTGAGTATCGGCTGTCCAAAAAAATGCCGGGAGTTTACGCGTTGCGTGCAGGTAATTTTGTTGCTGATAATCCGGCATATTGGACCAATAGACCGCTCGCACATATTCACGCCACCCAAGGATTTGCCTAACAAATCCCTCGACTTGTGCAAGGTCGATAACACCTCCACTCTTTTCATAGCTCTCGACTGCTCGCGAAATGACGTCCCAAGGGTGCAACATTTTACTGTTAAGCGAGAAAGACAAACGAGAATGGTACAAGGACCACTGCGAGGGATGCTCACAAATCATCGCATCCTGAAAGCGCCCGAAGAGAGGTAAGCAGTGCTCACAGAAAAAATCCAGCAACGCCAAGGACTGCTCTCTTGAGATTGGCCATAGTAGCGTGTCGTCGTGTTGACCAATATAGGGAATTTTGTGTTTTCTTATTCGCTCAAGGTACGTCGATATATTATTGGAAAACAGCAATGGCTGGGGAATGTTTTTCAGATCCTTGCTTTTTAATTTTTGGCGATTTTCGCTATCAAAATTCCATTGGCCGCCCAAGGGATTATCGCCATTCATCAAAACCTTAAAACGCTTACGCATTTTTCGATAAAAAGCTTCCATTCGGTTGTGTTGCCCGGGCTGAATATAATTCTGAATCTCGTTAAAAGGCAATAAAAAATGCTCACTATCATATTCAACCGCTTCTATGTGACTCAATTTTTTCAATTTAAAAAGCTGTTGACGTAATCGATATTCATCCGGCCTTTGAAATTCAAATTTTTTAATGTCGTATTGTTCAAATAAAGACACCAACAGCTCTCCAAGACTGTCATACTGTGTCGTCGCATCGAGATTCATATGTAAAACATGATGCCCCTTCGCCATCATAGTAGTGGCAAATATTTCCATTGCGGAGAAAAAGGTACAAAGCTTCTGAATATGATGTTTCACATACGTAGCCTCCTGCTTTAACTCCGCAATCACGTATAGCCTTGTGTTATCCGTGGTGCTGAACCAGGTGTGCTGTTCATTGAGCTGGTCCCCCAATATCAGACGCAGCGTGTCGTAGCGTTTATGTCGTTTCATTGCCGCCTTGCATTATCATCTTTCGTTTGCTTATGTACGTGAGATTTCGCTCGCTGTATCACCGCGACGGGAATAAATTCACACTTGAACATAGCAATCACACCCTGACCTTAGGTATCGAACCAAACAGGCCGATTCATAGGGTGCATATATTCATAGTGGGAACAAAACTTGCTGTATACCTTGCGAGCAGATTTGGAAGGTGATATCGCTATGCCCGAATTGAGTCAACTCGGTTTCCTGTCCCAACCCTTGCCTCTTGTTATTGGAGGAACCGTACTATCTGCCCTGCTTTTAATTGCCATACGCCTCATCATTTTTAACCGTTTACGCAACTGGACAGAGCGCTCGAAATTTACCGTTGATAGCGTACTTGTGAGCGCACTTTCGCTGCCATTGAGCCTGATCACGCTTGCCTTATTATTGGGCATAATCAAATACTTGCTCGAATACACGGCACTCATTTCACAGGGTGACCTGGCCTGGTCTAAAACAGCAATCGTCGTGCTTTGCCTATGCGCCCTGGTTCTTTTCTGCGATCGTTTTGTGAATGGCCTGATCGCGAGTTATTCGCGCAAAACAACCAGCTTCAAAAATAGCGCCAGCATCATTCAAGGCGTTGCGCGCGGTTTAATATTTTGTATTGGTACGCTGGTTCTACTTGGCACCCTTGGTATTTCCATTACTCCGATTGTCGCGTCACTGGGCATTACTTCTTTAGCGGTTGCCCTAGCCTTACAGCCCACCCTGGAAAACTTCTTTTCAGGCGTACAATTGGTTGTCGACAAACCCATCCGGGTCGGAGATTTTATCGAACTTGAGTCCGGGGAGCAGGGCTTTGTTGAGAGAATCGGCTGGCGATCGACCTGGATCAAAATGCTGCCCAACAACACCATTATCGTGCCGAACAGTGTTCTTTCAAAATCCAAAATTGTGAATTATTTCTATCCTGAGAAAGAACTCAGCGTCCCGGTGGAAGTTGGCGTCCACTACAGTTCTGACCTGGAATTTGTTGAAAAAGTGACATTGGAAGTTGCCAAAGAAATCCTGGTTTCACACAAATGGGGGGTTGATAACTATGAAACCTTCGTTGTCTACCATACTTTTGATAGCTCAAGTATCAATTTCACCGTTATGCTTCGCGCAAAAGAATATTTTAATCGTTTTTGGCTAAAGTCAGCCTTTATCAAAGCACTGCACAAACGCTTTGCAGAAGAGGGTATCGTAATTCCTTACCCTATTCGCGCACTGAATACCGAACAAGAGAAAGCCAAATTCTGACTTTAAATCGCTTCCCCCTTGGCATCAATAAAATAGCGAGAAAAGATAATTTGAAATATGGGAATAGACTTTATATCTCTATTATAAATATGATTCAAACCTGTCCGTAACCTCTCTGGCCACCACAAAAAATGTGTTAATTTGTGCGCCAACCTCAGTCAAATGCAATCAGTGTTTTCAGTTTCAGCCTACTAATTAAGCGCTTATTTCTTTATAAGCGCTTCGGCTGCGAGCTATAATGATTCTTTCGGTAGTGCAAGCTTAAACCGAATTTTTCAAAAAATAATACAGAATCATCACAATGAAGTCGTCTTCATCTACATCAACTCGTCAGTCGAGAAATGATATAAACGTAGTTTCAGAATGCACCCTGTTGATATCAGAAAAGGGTGAGATTCTCTCGGCCAATACTTTGGCTGTCGATTTTTTTGAAGCAAAACACCTTGATGATATTCGGCTAAGAAATATAGACCAGTTTATTCACCCCGAAGACAAAGACCATTTAATTCCTTTATTGTTGCAACTATCACTTAACAATGCAGCTTCAGCAACGATCAGGCTTGTTTCGTTAAAGAACAAGCAATTCAATGTACGAATTATTTTAACACCTAACCTGCTCAACAATACCAATGAAGGCCCTTTTCATTGCGTTTTCCGCAATATTGAACACGAGGTTAAGCTTTCCGAGGAATTACAATTAAGCAATCTACGGCATGCAGAATCACAGGCTCGTGCAAAACTAGGCAGTTGGGAGCGTAACCTTGCTACCCAAAAAGCAATTTGGTCCAAAGAGATGTACCGTTTATTCGGGCTTGATTCGAATAACGAGCCACCGGATTTCAAGACAGTCGCGAATATGATTCACCCGGAAGACAGGCAGGAATTCATTGACCTCCATGACAAAGCAATCAAGGAAGAATTAAATTACTCGATGGACGCTCGCCTCGTCAGAAAAGACGGCGATATAATCTGGATAGAAGCCCGCAGTGAAATTATGACCCTCGATGATGGCATCACTCGTATTGTACGGGGGACAGCCCAGGATATTACTGCACGAAAACTGGTGGAAGCCAAGTTAAAAGTCAGGGAAGAAAACCTGGCAACATTTCAAACTCGCGCCAAAATAAGTAATTGGCAGTACGATATACGCTCAGATATTCTCACGGGTTCAGACGAGTTTTTCCGACTCATCGAACAAGACCCAATGCAACAGCAAGTTGATAAGGCACTTTTCCTCGAAAATGTACACCCTGATGATGTTAGCAAAACTCAAGCACATATTGAAAGAATACGCACACACGTAGGCAAGCACGGCAACACCATTCGCCTGGTTCTCAAAAATGGAAGTATTCGCTGGATTCAAGGCTTTGAAGAAACATTCGCAGATGAACAAGGGCGACCTTATTTAGTCATTGGCACAATGCAGGATGTCAGCGAAAGAATTGAAGCTGAAAACAAGCTCCAATCCATGCGCGACTTATTAGAGACATCTCAAGCTATCGCCAAGCTCGGTGGATGGGAAGTTGACTTAAACACAAAGATGTTTGTTTTTACTAAAGAAATATATCATATACTCGAAACCACCCCGGAGAAATACGCTCCAACTTTTTATGAAGGCCTCGAACGCTATACACCTGAGTCGCAGAAACGCATAAAGAATCATTTCGTTAACGCACTGGAACTGGGTGAGAATTTTGACGATGAATTTCAGGTATACACCTTTAAAGGAAATATTATTGATGTCAGGGTTACATGCAATGTTATCTCCGAAAACAATAAACCTTCCAAACTTACTGGTATCCTGCAAAACATAAGTGAGCAAAAACGTTCGCAAAGACTGCTGGAAAACGCCAATATTCAACTGGAAGACAAGAACAAATCTCTGGAGCGCATTGCAAATTATGATGCGTTAACCCACCTTCCCAATCGCGTTTTGCTTTCCGATCGCTTACACCAGGCCACAATTCAAAGCCAACGGCATGAAAAATCGTTTGCTGTTGCATTTCTTGATCTCGATGGCTTTAAAACCATTAATGACAAGTATGGCCACAGTTTTGGCGATGAACTTCTGGTCAAGCTTGCAGGGAGACTGAAATCAAGCTTACGCGAATGCGATACTCTCGCCAGAATAGGCGGCGATGAGTTTGTTGTCATTCTTACTGACCTGACCACCCCCAACAGTTTCGAGCCTATGGTTCACCGACTTCTGGAGGCAGCCTCAAGGCCTGTTATTTTGCATGGTCATGAGCTTCAGGTTTCAGCCAGTATTGGTGTAACACTATATCCCGATGACAAAGCTAACGCAGAACAACTTCTTCGGCATGCCGACCAGGCAATGTACCTTGCGAAACAGGCAGGCAAAAACCAGTTTCACCTCTTTGATGTTCATAATGATACACAGGTGAAGTCCTACCATGAGGAACTCGATAGAATTCGCAGTGCCTTTTATTCGCATGAATTGATGCTTTTTTATCAACCCAAGGTCAACCTGAATACATTTGAAATTATCGGTGTTGAAGCACTTCTTCGTTGGCAGCATCCGTCGCGTGGCGTGGTTTCACCTTTGGATTTTTTACCCATCGTGCAAGATAATATTTTTAGTATTATTCTGGGCGAATGGGTTATCGATTCCGCACTTAGCCAACTTGAACTTTGGTCGCTGCAAGGCATTACTACTAACATGAGTGTGAATGTCGGTGCGACGCAATTACAACGGAAGGATTTTGTCCCTAAATTAAAAGCAATTTTGGCTCGACATACCGATGTCAACCCAAACCAATTGGAATTGGAAATTCTTGAGGTCAGCGCAATTAATGATATCGCTGAAACAACAAATATTATCAAAAGCTGTCAGGCACTCGGGGTCACCTTCGCTTTGGATGACTTTGGTACGGGGTATTCTTCTTTAAGCTATCTGAAGCAACTTCCCGCAGATCTAATAAAAATCGATCAATCTTTTGTCAGCGGCATGCTGGAAAACAAGGAAGACCACTCTATTGTAGAGGGTGTTATCGGCCTTTCGGAAACGTTCAAAAAGCACGTAATTGCTGAGGGTGTCGAGACTGAAGCGCATTGTGAAGAATTACGCTCCATCGGCTGCGAACTCGCACAAGGCTTTGGCATTTCGAAACCCATGCCTGCTCATGAATTCCCCGAGTGGTGTAGAAAGTGGAATCAAAGCCACGCCGCGACAATTAAAGAGCTTTGAATGGCAGAAAAGTAAGAGCCGGACGCAATTCTTAAACTCCCCATTGCGGTGCTTCAAGTTTGTTGAGCGCCTCTTCCATAAGCTTATTCCAGCACTTTCGCAAGTTCGCCAGGTACTTGTCGTCTGCGTCAAACGAAAGGTAACGACCCGGCTGTAAGGTGCCGCAATCCAGAACATAAAGCTCGAAGGGGGGGCCAACAGTCAGGTTACTTTTAACGGTTGCATCCATGGAGACAAGCGCACCCAGTACGGCCCTATCCACATCCATATCTTCACGAATGGCGCGGTCCAGAATGGGCTTGCCATACTTGGTTTCCCCGATTTGTAAAAACGGCACTTGAGACGAGCTGGCTATAAAATTCCCCTGCGAATACACCATATGGAGTTCAGGGCTACTTCCCATAATTTCACCCGCAAACAGGAACGTGGACTCGTAAACAGGGCCACCGCCAGTGTTCTTCTTCTGGCACTCAACACTGAGTTTACCGAGGTACTCCGATGCCTCAGGCATGCTTTTAACGCTTAACAGGTTCACGGGGGTCGCTTCGCGGATATCCCGCTCAATGGCCGTCACCACGGCTTGCGTGGTTGCGAGGTTGCCTGCGCTACAAAGCACAAACTGGCGCTCACCCGGCACACCGTAGCGCCACATTTTGCTGTAGGAACTTATGTTATCGACTCCAGCACTGGTTCTGGAGTCCGACATGAGAATTATGTGCTGTTTGAGTTTAATGCCCAGGCAATATGTCATTTTAGTACTTACTCTATTTCCCCTGGATTAGAAGGGCGCTTGAAAATGCCGTGCTAATTTACCGTTAGCTGGGACAGACATCAATCCCGTCGGCGCAATTCATTCTGAGGCAGCAATTTCCGATTCAGCAGTGGGCAACCGACCCCTCCAGACACAGCGATAACAGGCGTCCAGCACTGTAGACCGTTGTATTTCCCAGGTATGGAAGCAAATTACATTCAGGGGCCAGCAACAGTGGCGATAAGTTAAGTATTCAGTACTACCAGATTGCCTAAACCCGCACCTTTGGAAATCCAGCTTGCCCGTTAACCTGGTGATTGACCCGGTGATTGACCCGGTGATTAACACACAATCAGCATTAGTGCTGCATTAGTAAAATGCTTGTAGAGAGTGAGCAGGCCATTATTTCTATTTCGCGGTAGATAGAAATCTGTTTTTTGCGAATTCACCTAAACCGTATTCGAACTATTTCTGATTGACCTTACGCAGCTTTTTCTTCGTGTTGAAATAGCTCGAGAAAGCTTCAACCGAAATTGGTTTGGAGAAAAAATATCCCTGCATATTATCAATATGCATTGAACTGCAAAGTTCCAACTGCTCTTTCGTTTCTACGCCCTCAACCGTTACCTTCAAACCAAGAGCATGTAACATGGTACATAAGCCACTGAAAAGGGCGTTTGATTTCCCTTCAGCACTATCTTCCGGAAGTATCGACTTATCAATTTTGACCGTATCGATAGGAAACACTCTTAAGTGTGATATGGATGAAAACCCTGTTCCAAAATCATCCAGGGCAACACGACATCCCAGCTCGTGAAGACCATTAATACTCCTGATAATTTGGCTGGCATTACCCAAAAAAGCGGTCTCAGTAATCTCCAGTTGTATATTGGCTGGATTTAATTGATATTTGTCAATTTCCGAGCTAATAAAATTTACCAGATTCTTTTCTGATAATTGCTTTGGCGATAAATTTATAGAAATAAATAAATCCGGGCTCAACGACTTATCCCATTCGGCGAGCTGCTTGAACGCGTTGGAGGCAACCCACTCACCAATTTCGAGAATTAAATGTGAATCTTCTGCAATAGAAATAAATTTATCGGGTGTATTCACTTTGCCGTTGTAATGCCATCTAAGCAACGCTTCACCGCCAATGATTTGTTGCGTTTTTCCAGAAAGAATTGGCTGATAAAGTAAAAACAAGTCATTATCAAAATCAGAATCTCGCAGGTCTTGCTCAACCAGAAACCGATGAGAGAATTGTTTCTGCATCTGTGACTCAAAAAAGCAAATACAATTCTTACCCTTCCGCTTGGCGCGATACATCGCGATATCGGCTTGCTTGTATAGATCAGAGGCGGTGTTTGCATTGTCCGGGTGGATAGCGATACCAATGCTGATGCTGGAACTGATATTCTGCCCTTCTATTTGATAGGGCTTAATAAATATATTTTTCACCCTGGTCGCGATTGAATTAGCCGTTTTTATATCCTTACAGTTTGCGACAGCTATTGCGAACTCATCGCCTCCGAGGCGACAAAAGAGTTCATCGCCTCGCAAACAACTTCGAACCCGATCTACTGCGCGCTTTAGCATGAGATCGCCAATGTCATGCCCATAGGTGTCATTTATAAATTTAAAATTATCTATATCAAACAAGATGAGTGCGACTTTGTGTTCATTCCGAACGTTGCCGGTCACTGCCAGCTTTAAGGTTTCATCAAACAGATAGCGATTTGCCAAACCGGTGAGGGCATCACGCTCGGCCATCTGTTTTACCTGACGGTAACTCGCCCACAATTCTTTTTCGAGCTCAAAGCGGGTGTGGGAATGGGCGATTGCACGCATCAACCTGGAGCGGCTAATTTCGTTTTTAGGAATAAAATCCTGAGCACCTGACTTTAAGCACTCGAGTGCAAGTTCTTCATCTTCGCAGGTACTCATCATCACAATGGCAACGCTTGACTCTCGCGGCAAGCAGCGCAGCTCTCTCAACATTTCTATGCCATCGCGCTGAGGCATTCTGTAGTCAAGGAGAACCATATCGAAATGGTCAAGATTGTAAGCCTCGACACCTTCGTCGACTGTCGTTGCTTCAGTAATTGCAATATCGGGCCCTTTTAGCAAACGCTTAAGCCTTTCGCGATCTACTGCATCATCATCAACAACCAATACTTTCATATTCGATACAATTACTATTTGGGAAGGTGAACAACCTTCCAGTAGCCTTCTAACACATTCACCACATCCATGACACCTTTGCCACATTCCGTTTTCAGGAAATAACCCGCAATATGCTGTTTGTAGGAAGCAGAGATATCTTCATCGGCACTGGAGGTTGTCAACACAAAAACCACACAATCATGAAGGTCTTTATGACTTCTTAAGATCTCCAGGAATTCGAGCCCGCCCATAACCGGCATATTTAAGTCTAGTAGAATTAAATAAGGCCGTTTAACTGATCCATTAGTCAACATTTCCAATGCTTCGGCACCATTTTTGGCCCGCACAATCGGATTGGCAATACGCTGTTTTTCAAAAGCCCGAACAATCGCCATCACATCCACATCATCGTCTTCGACCAGGAGTATTTTAACAATTCCCTGGTTCAACATATTTTCATCATTGATCATTTTGCACCCCCTCAACCCATTGACTTGGGCCAATAGGTATTGACTCTTAATCCACCCTGATCGGGTGAAACCAATTCGACCCTGCCGTGAAAGCTCTCAACCAACTTCTTGACCAATGAAAGGCCCATGCCGCTGCCTTCAACCTCGTCACGCGAGCGCAAGGTCTGAAACATTTCCAATGCTTTTTCATGGAGGCCAGGTTTAATACCTGGACCATCATCCTGTACCGTCAGAATGTACTCCCTTTCATTCTCCTCGCAAAGTACTTGAATAACACCTTCACCACGATCATGATGTTTAATGGAATTGGAAATTAAATTCCTCAAAACAATCTCGACGGGTGTTCTCGGTAACTTCCACACCACCCGATTTTCCGACGTTGATAAATTAAAGCTTTTGGATTCGGCAATTAATTCAAAATGCGTTTTTGCGAGATCGAGGATATCAATCTCTTCATACTTGTAGTCAAACCGTCCGATACGAGAATACTCAAGTAAATCATCGAGCAGCTTCTGCATTCTGACGACTCTTTGACGCATTAACTTTAAATGTTTTTTAGAGTCATCTGGCAATATTTCTTCGCAGTCCTCACCTACCCATCCAGCCAACTGACCAATTGCCATTAGCGGTGACTTAAGATCATGAGATGCGATGTAGGCAAATTGCGAGAGATCCTCATTGACTTTGGTCAATTGCTCATTGAGCATATTGGCTTTCTGCTCTTCCTCTTTTATTCGTTGACTAGGCTCAACAATTATTTTTTCTGCGACAAAACGAAATACAACCAAAAAGAAAATCATGACTGCGAAAGCCAGCAGCGCAACATTCACAACAAGGGCATTAATGGAGTTGATATAGGGTGTGGTTTCAAACTTTAAATGGAAATAGGAGACCGATAATGGAATTTCAAAAGTCTTTTCAATGTAGTGTTCAAAGCTATCACGCCCTAGCGAGAAGACCTTGCGACTCTGCTGCAGTATTGATATCTCCAGGTTATTGTTTTGATCACCACTTGCAATCACCTCACTCAGTGACTCGGGGACTTCTGCAACCAGGACCCCTTCGGGATAACCGTTGTAAACAACAGGCACCACATAGAGAATACTGACTGTATTTCCTTCCTTTTCAATAAAATAAATAAAGCCCTCTATTTTCTCAAGAAGAATATCTTCCGCAGCCGTTTTTACAACATCGGGAATAAGCATGCCGTGAACGGTTTCTACAATCATTTCACTCTCAATATTTAAAAGCGCGTAATTGGCTCTTTTGCCGAACACTAATAGCTCACTCAACTGATCCTTTAGTAAGGCTTGCTCTCGAGACTGCAAACTGCCATTCATGCTTGCAGCAACAATAATGGGTATCGCTGCACGGTCTTTAATAAGTTGGATATGATTGTCGAGATAATTATCAAGCAAGTTTTCGATAGTGTTCATTTCAATATCGATTAACTCTTCGGTGTTAGTCGCAAGCACTTTCTTGACCGAAAAATAACCGACAGTCACTACCGCCAGAGTCAGTGTGACAACGATGGATATGATAAAAATTGATACAGAGGTAGCGACATTAATTTGTTTTGTCACGGTACACCCTGAGAGCCCGCACCCGGGTTTTTAATTTTCATTACGATATTCCCAGGGATAAAGTTTTATTGAACCAGAGTTCAAAAAAACTCCTATGGCAATATCCTCTATAGTGAGTGCTTCATGAGCATCGGGGTTTTTCGGTGAATATTCGGAAAAAGCGTGTTGATATGTCTTGATCAAACCCTCTACGGGCTTAGTCTGATTTTCGAGTGCGTTTCGTAGCTGACGCCTTAACACTTTGATATCCGCTTCAGTATCGCACTGACTTAAGGCCTCTAACAACAGCAGGGTTATATCGTAACCGTGAATAAAGCCGGTGGCCGCTTGAATATCCTCCGGCGCAGAGTAGTCTGAATATCTTGAAATCGCTGACTTCAATACCTGGCTTTGCTTTTTTGAAAGCGACTCCTTTAAAAATGAAAAGCGAGTTTGTAAAACGTAGAGTTCAACATCTTTTAGTACAGAGAGCCCAACACGATCAATAAAATCACCACCTGTTATGCCCCAGTGGCTAATCACTGGAAGTTCAAGTTCGTCTTCAATTTTTGACATCGCATCAATTAAATAAGCACCTTCATTGGTATTCGCAACAAGGTACACAGAATCTGCGCCATTTTTCATGCATGTTTCCAGAATCGCAGACGCTGAGCTCGATTTGGTACCCCAATCAAACCTTAAGACAACCAAAGGCGAAAGACCCCTTTTCTCGAGCGCTCGAGTCATCGTACGCAAATTCGAATCGCCCCAACCCGTGCTTTCCAAAACCAGGCATGGCTTGGTAAGTTTTTTGTTGTCTACAGCAAAACTGACTATCACTTCACCCGCTTTGGTATCGTCAATGGAGAGCCGAAAAATCCAGTTTTGACGTGAAAGGTAGCGCGTGATCGGTCCGGCCGCCGCCCAGGGGTCTAAATACAAGACCTCATTTCTATTAATAAAATCACGATTTTTTATCAAGGGCGGCGAATGCAAACCGGCATACATTACTAGCGCCTTATTATTATCAAGGTAGGTTTTGATGTTACGTTTACTGCGCGTAACATTGCCTCTGTGATCCAGGCGCTCAATGCGCAAGGTTTTGTTTTTCACTTTGAAATCGACTTCAGCCAACGCCGTTTGGATACCACGTTCGATCGCTATTGACGACGTTGCATAGCTAGAGAAATCAGCATCAATGTACAACACCAATTCATCATCCGTAATTTCAGCGAATGACCAACACGAGATGCTACAAAGTACAAGAAAGGAAAATATGGCGTGCCGAACTTTCATTTTCTGCGACATTTTAAGTTTCAGGATGTTATTTTGTGTGCCTGTAAGTTTAGACGAGAAATGATCCCGGCCAAATGATTTAGATGACAATACTCGCTGTGTTTGTGAGACAATCAGCCGTGATCAATGGCGCACAACACCAAAGGCAAAGGCGCAACATCGGTTTGAGTAAAAACCTCGCCTATAGGCCGTAAAACTATAATACTTTGGGCTGAAGCACCGATTCAGCGCTAGCAAATTAAGGCAAATCACATGGGACTTTTAATAAACGGTGAATGGCACGACAAATGGTACGACACCGACAAGACAGGTGGCGAATTCGAACGTGAGGCAGCGCAGTTACGCAACTGGATTACAGCAGATGGCAAGCCTGGCCCCGAGGGTGAAGGCGGCTTTAAAGCCGAGAGTGGCCGCTATCATCTGTACGTTTCTCTCGCCTGCCCCTGGGCACACCGCACCCTGATTTTTCGCAAATTGAAAGCGCTTGAAACGCATATTGGTGTTTCGATTGTGAGCCCCGACATGCTTGAACACGGCTGGACTTTTAATAAAGATGAAGGGAGCAGCGGTGATGCACTGTTTAATAGCCGCTATTTTCACGAGATCTATACACGCAATAAAACAGATTATTCGGGCAGAGTGACCGTCCCTGTCCTTTGGGATAAGGAAAAGAACTGTATTGTGAGCAACGAATCTTCTGAAATTATTCGCATGTTCAACAGCGCTTTCAATGAATTAACAGGGAATACCCTTAACTTTTACCCGAAAGAAAAACACGCGGAAATTGACCGAATCAATGCATTGGTTTACGACAACATTAACAATGGCGTTTACCGCACCGGATTTGCAACCAAACAACACGCCTATGAAAAGGCATTTAATGCACTTTTCGCGGCTCTCGACTCCATTGAAAACCGCCTGGCTTCCACCCGTTATTTAACCGGTGATGAAATTACAGAAGCCGATTGGCGACTTTTTACAACGCTGATTCGCTTTGATGCTGTCTATTACGGGCATTTCAAATGCAACAAATACCGGCTGGAAGACTATGCCAACCTTAGCCACTATGTGCGCGAACTTTATCAATGGCCTTCCGTTGCTGAGACCGTCGATTTTTACCACATCAAACGTCACTACTATTACAGTCACAAGACGATAAATCCAACGCGTGTTGTTCCTCTTGGGCCAGCTTTGGACTTTGATCGCGCACACAATCGAGGCCACCCTGGCTGAGGCAATGCCCTACAAACTAATCCAGATCAACTTTCGCGCGCAGCGCCTTTAGCGCGCCCTGACGAGTTTTCTTATCCAGACGTTTCTTGATAGAAGACTTGCTCGCCTTGGTAGCAATGCGCGGCTTCGGTTTTTTACTTACACTGATTACCAGTTCCTGTAATCGCTTGAGTGCATCATCGCGATTTTTTTCCTGACTACGAAATCGCTGCGCCTTGATGATGAGCACGCCCTCTTTGGATATACGCCTGTCTTTTAAATCAAGCAGGCGTTCTTTAAATACTTCTGGCAAACTGGACGTAGAAATATCGAAACGCAAGTGCACAGCTGTCGATACTTTATTTACATTTTGTCCGCCTGCCCCTTGTGCGCGTACGGCAGTGATCTCATATTCACTTTCAGGGATGACAATATTGTCTTTAATCACCAACATAATTTTTGAGTATTTTTTTTAAATTCAACTGCGTCATTCAAAGCCCGAACAGGCTAAAGTGCGCCGTGCTCCTGCAAGCGCTCATAGAGACGCTCCGCCATCAAACGGTAGCCTTCTGCATTAAAGTGTATCGAGTCAGATTTATATTTTGGCTTTTTCAACAAACTTGCGAGTAAATCGCGCTCATAAACCAATTGATATTCTTCCGCTAACTCATCGTAAAGTGGTGCCGCTGCGGAAAATAAACTTTTCTCTGGCACCCCGACCAGCACAACATCTATCGAACGCTTTTGTGCTGTTTCTATCATCGCAGCAAGATTGTCTTTCGTCTGCGATAAATTCTGGTTACGCAGTATGTCGTTACCGCCTTCGATCAATATCACAAGGTCAACGGCATGCTTATCGAGGAGTTCCGGGAAGCGTGCGACACCTTGCGCTGTGACCTCACCGGAAATGCCTGCATTGACGACCGTCCTTCCCGAGAGCTGAGTCAGAATTGCGGGGTAGCTGTTTTCGCGTTGAGTGCCCACCCCAGCCGTCAGACTATCGCCAAAAGCTAATATCGTGCCGCTTTCAGGAATCGGCTGGAGTTCAACTTTTTCACACGCCGCCAGCAAACAGACCAGCAGCAGGAAACAGACCCCGGGGAGTTTGATACGTAATGTTTGATACATGTGTCCAAGGCTTTGTTTATAATGATGCTTCTATACTCTCATATCTAAACACTCATATCTAAACACTCATAACAGTGCCCGCGAAGTACAAGCGCTACAAACACGATGACAGGCACGTATTCGAACTTTTCCGTTTAAGCCCCGCGCCTTACCACCAGTCAAGCCAGACCGATGCCGACTTTACGTGCTTTGGATATTTGGGTAGTGTGGATTGCCTTAAACGGCTGTTTTGACATAACTTGACGCCAAAAGTGCGCAAGAAAGAACGAACACGAAAGGGGTGACAATGGTGCAAAGGCTGGTTTTCTGGGCAGTTACCCTTGGCGTTCTGACCGCTTGTGGCGGTGGCGGCAGCGATGACGCCAACTCGCCCTCATCGACCTCCAGCTCGTCCTCGGCGAGCACAGCTGCCTCCTCCAGCAGCAATAGCTCGAGCGCTTCATCGTCAGGCACATCAAGCTCGTCCAGTTCATCGACCTCTTCCAGCAGCAGTGCGTCCTCCAGCGCCTCCTCGGGTGGCACAGCTCAAGAACCCGAAAAAAGCTTCCAGCTACAATTTGACGGCCAAAATCCCCTCTATGATTGGCGAGCGGAAAACTGGTCTGGTCTCGCGGCATTTGAAATGGCCATCATCGATGAAAGCCTGCAAATTTCACCCAATTGGGGAAGCCCCTCGGATTATTCCGTCGTTTTTCATACGCTCTGGGCCAATGCTGATTTTCGCGGAGCCGATATCAGCTTCTCGTTTTTTCTGCCGGCGGACTATGTCGCTGACGGACAACTGCACATCCAGCCCTTTATTCGCGACAAAAATGGCAAATTCGCCGCGATCAGTTATCTCAATTCAAATGAATTAACGGCGGGCTGGAATAGCTTAAGTTACAGCGACCTCGGCCTCAGCTACACCCTGAACTATGAAAGCGACGGCTTTCAACTCAGCGAAATCGCCCAAATAGGCCTCGGTTTTTTTGCGGACGGTAAGCCTGCCACTGTCGAGGGGGCCTTCTTACTCGATAACCTGCTGATAGAATTGAGTGACGAGGCTGCCGCTCCGGGAGAAAACCAACCGGGTGAACCTGTGCACAATGCCCTGGTATTGGCCGGAGACACTGCAGCCGACCCGGCTCTTCCGAGGCCGGGTGACGAGAATTACGAGGCCGCTACCGAAACCGTGCGTTTTTTGCAGCAGGCTAGCTTTGGTGCAACGGCCAAATCCGTTATGGCTGCCATGGCGCAAACCCCGGAAGAGTGGATCGACGCACAAATCGCGCTCCCCACCACCTACCACCTTCCCCTGCTCGATCGCTATGTCGCGCAATTTGGGCTCGAACCCATTCCGGCAGTGGAGTTGGATGAAGAGGGATGGGCCCGAGACCTGCACCGCTCGGATGTCTGGTGGGCCGCCGCAGTGTGGGGAGAAGACCAACTGCGCCAGAAAGTGGCCTATGCACTGAGTCAGATTCTTGTCATATCCAATGTGTCTGATGTGCTTTTCAACGATTCACGCGGAATCGCCAATTACCAGGATATCCTATTGGAGCATGCGTTTGGAAATTATCGCGACCTCCTCTACCACATCACGCTCAACCCGATGATGGGTGAGTACCTCAGCATGATTCGCAACGAAAAAGCCGATGCGAGCCGCAATATTCGCCCCGATGAAAATTACGCGCGCGAGATTATGCAGCTATTCAGTATCGGCCTGGTGGAACTCAATCTGGATGGCAGCGTAAAACTCGATAGCGAAGATCAGCCCATACCCACTTACGGCCAAACTGAAATCAAGGAATTAGCGCGCGTCTTTACGGGCTGGAATACAGCCAACGCCCGTATTTGGTGGGAGTGGCAAAGTGCAGGAACTGCTGAAACCCTGCCGATGACTGCATTCGATGGCTACCACGACTTTGGCGAAAAAATTCTGTTTGATGACCAGGTTATTCCGGCCAATCTCAGCCCGGACGCAGACATTCAGGCGGCACTGGACATTCTATTCAATCACCCGAACATCGCGCCTTTTATTTCCAAACAACTAATACAGCGATTGGTAACAAGCAACCCTTCACCGGCTTACGTAGAGCGCGTCGCCAGCGTTTTTAATAACAATGGCAACGATGTAAAAGGCGATATGACGGCCGTCATTAAAGCTATTTTACTGGACGATGAAGCCCGCAATGGCCACACAGACAATCCCACCCAATTTGGTAAATTGCGCGAACCCCTGCTGCAACGCACACAACTGTTTCGTGCATTCAAAGCGCAAGGTGCGCCCTTCATAGGCGAGAATGAGCAAGTTTATTTTCGTATTCGCCAGCATGGCTCCTGGAGAGATATCGGACAGCGCCCCTTTGGCAGTTTTTCCGTTTTCAATTTCTATCGCCCGGATTATCAACCAACCGGCCCAATCAAAGACGCTGACCTCGTCGCACCGGAAATGCAAATCATGACCGAGAGCCAAATGATGACCGCCAACAATCATCTGGGCACCAATATCTATTGGCGCGACTCACTGGGTGATTGGCCACGATCTGAAACGCCGGGCCTGGATTGGGACAATTATCCAAACCAACTTTATTTAGCGAATGAAAAAGCGCTCGCTCCCGATCGTGAAGCGCTTCTCGATAAAGTCAATTTATTGTTCACAGCGGGCCAACTCGACCCGGCAAGCTATAACGAAATTCTTGCATTTATGGAAAACCAGGATGCAAGCGCAGGCGGCGCGTGGCTTTATCTGATTTACGACACACTGCTGCTGGTGTCTTCAACACCTGAATTTGCCGTCCAGCGCTAGGGGAATTTTGCATGAGTAAATTTAACAACCGTATTCAAGGTCTGGACCGCAGAACTTTTCTCCGCCGCTGCGGGGCACTCGCGCTTGGCAGCAGCTGCGCACTCTCAACCCTTGGCCGCTTACAACTCGCTCATGCACAAACCAATATTGGCGATGACTATCGCGCGCTGGTTTGTGTGTTTCTTTTTGGCGGCAATGATGCATTTAATATGTTGGTCCCTCGTTCGCAATCCGCGTTTGACAACTACGCAAGCATTCGCGGTAGCTTGGCACCGACCAGGGAAGCATTACTTCCAATCACTGCAAGCAGCCAGGACGACGAAAATTACGGCCTACACCCAAATTTGCCCGCACTGGCCGACCTCTATAATCAAGGCAAGTTGGCCTTCGTTGGCAATATTGGTGCGCTGGTTGAACCGACAAGTAAAATTGCCTACGAAAATAAAAGTGTTGCCCTGCCACCGCAATTATTTTCACATAACGATCAACAAAAATTTGTTCAAAGTTTACAGAGCACCACTCGACGCAATGGCTGGGTGGGTCGCGCCGCCGACATTCTCAGCGACGTAAACAGTAATCAACAATTGTCTATGAACATTTCGCTCAGTGGCAGCAACCTTTGGCAAAGTGGCGCCAGCACGGTTCCCTATGCCGTCAGCCCCCAGGGAATTACCAAGCTCGAAAGCTACAACAGAAATGCAAGCGACAGTCGCGACTTGCAACGCGTTGCGGCGCTGGAAAACATTCTTTCGCAAAGCCACAGCCACGTATTTAGCCAAAGCTATGCTGATCTCATGACTCGCGCCTGGGACTTGAGTGACGAAGTCAGTGCCGCCGTTGCAGATGCACCCGCGCTACCCAGCGTGTTCAGTACCAACCCCTTATCGCAAGCATTGGCAATGACCGCGCAACTGATTGCCGCAAGAAATCAACTCGGCGTCAAACGGCAAACATTTTTTATCGGTATGGGAGATTTCGATACACACGGCGACCAGGCAAACCGCTACGGCGCATTAATGTCTCAATTGAATGCGGGTTTGAGTGAGTTCTATAGCGCCACTCAAGATTTAGGACTCGCTGATAAAATTACGACCTTTACGGCATCTGATTTTGGCCGCACCTTAACAAGTAATGGCGATGGCACCGATCACGGCTGGGGCAGCCACCAACTCGTGATGGGCGATACTATTGAGGGCGGCGATATTTACGGTGAAATGCCCGACCTCACACCCGGCAGCGCAGTCGATATGGGTGAAGGCCGAATTATTCCAACAACCAGTGTCGATCAGTTTGGCGCGACGCTGGCACGCTGGTACGGCCTGGATACGGCTCACTTTGTAGATGTCTTCCCCAATTTAGCGAACTTCGATAGCAGCGACCTTGGCTTTGTGAAAGCGGAATCGTAATCAAACTTTACTAACATCGAGGTATTTTCTTATCAACCCTCTTTTACAAGCTGAATAATTTTTTGGGGGTTGTAGCCACGAACGATATGTCCGTTAACAATAAGGAGAGGGATACCCCTACCGTTCAACTTATCAAAGTCGTGCTTCCCCTTTAGCGATTTTTCAATATCATATTCAATGTATTCAACATTATTGCGACCAAGTAGTTCCCTCGTTTTTTGACAATAGCCACACCATGTTGTCGCATACAGAACCACTCGGCCATCATACCCTTCAACAAATTCTGTTTCACTTTCAAAGGGATTCTTCAGCACACCAAAATGAACCAGTAGACCGACAACCACCGCCACCACAAAAATATTTTTCATCAACCTACGACCATTCCGTTATGTTCACACGATGCAGATTGCATTTCCAAACATGCTTATATATTAAAAACGCCAAGTCACATTTACAACTCAATGCAAACTCTCCAACGCAACTCGAACGTCATCAGCCCATTCCGCTTTTGAATCAAGCTCAAGTGCTCGACTAAAGGCAGCAGAGGCGGCTCGCTGATCACCAACAGCCTCTAAAGCCTTACCAGCGTGATACTGAATTTTGGCATTGTCCTTTGCCGAATCAGCGGCAGCTGACAACAGTTCCGCAGAGTCTTTATAGCGCTTTTGCTGGAAAAGTATCCATCCGAGCGTATCCTGAAGCTGTGCATTGCCGGGTAAAACTTTATTTGCCTTGCTGGCAAAGGCTTCCGCCTGTTGTAAATCACCCTCATCCGCAAAAGCTGTTGCGATGTTATTTAAAGCCACAATGTTATTTTCATCTGCTTTTAAAATATTTTCGTATAACGCTATTGCTTCTTTATTTTGCGTATTCGCCTGAAGTCGAGTAGCGTAAAACAAAGCTTCCGCTTTTTCCGGTTTTTGCTTATAGATTTTTTCAGCGGCTTCTGCCGCAGTCTGCATATTTCCATTTTTCGCCAACGTCAGACTGTAGGCACGCAATACGGCCAAATCATTGGGCAATAATTTACTGGCTATTGCGAGTGCGCTTTCCGCCTCTTTGTAGTCGCGATTCGCCGCCAATTCACTACCATAACGAAATTGCAGGAAACCGCTTTCCGGAAATGCCTTGATGCCATTTTCGAGAACAGAAATCGAACCCGCCAAGCCCCCATCAGCGCGAGTCAATTCGGATAAGCGTACATAATCATTCGGAATTGAAGCTCCGCTGGCAATAATTTTATTTAACGCGGTTTTAGCCTCGACGAAATTCTTATGTGCGAGATGATAATTGAGGTATCGACGGTCAACACTCTCTTGCTTGACTCCCACCTTCAACGCGAGATCAAGTGTCTTCCTCGCTTCGGTGAGTTTGTCTTGCGCTAAAAGAATATCGGCCTTCTCCAGATAAGCCACACCCCACTTCGATTCTTTCGCAAGTAAGGCATTAATTACTTTTTCTGCGGCACTTAATTTATCGGCTTTTCTGAGGGAAATTGCGTAACCCAGATGCGTTGTTGCATTGTCAGGCTCAAGATTTAACGCTTGTGCAAAATGTTGTTCCGCTGTTTTCGCATCGCCATTTTGTAATAGCGCTGTCGCCAATATGGTGTGCGCTTCCGGTAGTGAAGAATCAAGAGCAACGCGCGGCTGTAGTAAAAAAACAGTTTGCCCATAGCGTTGTTTGCTGTTGAGTAAGCGCCCCAGATTTACAGCAACGCCCAGATAATCACTGCGGGTACCTTGCATACCATTCGTTAGGTGCGTAATTGCCTTATCTACTTCACCGTTGTATTCATACAAGAGCCCCAACCGTTGGTTCGCAACCCGGTTTTGGGGTTGATATTTCAATGCCTTGAGAAGTGCGCTTTCTGCTAACGCAAGCTTGTTTAATTCCATTTGAACAATACCAAGCTTCAACCACGGCCCCGCTTGCGCAGGCTCCAATTGCGTTGCCTTATTAAAATGCTTTTCGGCTTCGATAAATTCAGATTGATAGTAAGCAACGGTTCCCAGTATTTCATGCGCCAGCCCCGATCGTGGCTGTTTTTTAAGGACCGCTGTTGCACGCGCGGCAAGTTTTTCCATGCCCGCTTCTCCGAATGATGCGGACAAGTCCTTGAATTCTTCTGCACCCAGCCGTCCTGCGGCATCAATGATTGGCTCAGGCGTTGCATTTGCAGAGTCATCACTCAAGCCTGCACCACTACCAATACCCATGATGGCGGCCTGTACTGTTACAACAAGAACAAGGGAGAGCGTTAAACTCAATATTGTGAGCAGAAAAAATTTACTGTATGTATTTACTTGTTTCATGAGTCGTTTCATGTTTCACCTAAAATCCATTCGCTTTTATTTTTCTCCAGGCTTGATATTGACATCAGCATCAAGCATGCCCTCTGCCGGGCCAAAAACAATATAAAAAAAATGCGGCCCTAATGGACCGCATTCTAAAACGTTTTGCTAAAGAGGTTTAGCGAACATTACGCAATTTTACGTCGCGACAAACCTAAACCAAGCAAACCCAGGCTCAACAAAATCAAGCTACCGGGCTCTGGTACTGATGCTTCAGTGACAGTAATTGTGTCCAGTTCACGAGCTACAACCCCGTCATCCACAAGCGCGCTCACAGCAAAATCGTGTACACCCACTTCAAGGCCAGTAAAAGTCACTTCAAACTCGAAAGTGCGGCTCTCGCTGCGATCATAGTCACCCACTGCAGTGCTACCAACACATGCGCCAATATCGGCAGATACACACTCTACTGACACGTCGACACCAGGCAAACCCATGCCCAAATCATCAACAGTCACTTCATTGTATTCTGCGAAGGAGTCTTCAACGCCAGCAATAATGGCATTCACGATCGATTCAGTCGACGCCGTAGCAGAGTAGATATCGCCGCCGGTTGCATCCGCCAATACGGTTGGGTCAATGCCACCAAACTCATCACTTGTCATATTGCCGAAGTCCAACCCAATAAAGGTGGCACCACTGTCTGCAAGCGCAGTTTGCGCAGAGGCCAATGTTGAGCCATCGGATTCCTTGAAAGTGGCATCACCCAAGGCGATGATGAAACGGGATGAACCTGGACGCCAGGATGTATTTTCCGCCGCCAATTGCACAGCATGGATGCCTTCTTCCGGGAAGTCGCCACCGCCACCACCGTCCAACAAATTAATGGCATTAATAGCGGCTTCACCTGCAACAGCATCGGTAGTCAAGTCGGTCACCAGCGCTGAACCGGGCTCGCTGTAATAACCGGTACCCGTGGCCAAATCGCCGAAGCCGGCTAAACCACTGAGAATATCCGCTGCTGCAGCCTTGGCAGCGTTAATTTCCGCTCCCATACTGCCTGAGGTGTCGATCAGGAATACAACGTCGAGAATCCCTGTAGAGACACTCTCTTCGATTGTAACGGTTTTAGTGATGGTGACGCTTTCACCTACACCCAAAGTGGCAGAGAAAGTCTCTGGATCAATGGTGTCGGCATTGGCAGCCAGGGGCACCAATAATGCTGCTGACAATACCAGTTTCTTAAGATTAATCATGGTAACGAGTCCTTACGGTAATGAGTTTCAAAATAGCCAGATCCTATTCCAGCTAAATTCACGTAACGCCACACCGCTTGAACTACCACATTGAGAGGTCTTACATCTCTACATCTAACCCCGCAAAGATTTATGGTAAATAATTGTTATCCAAGTAAACCAAGCGGTTGGTGCGTTCAGCAATGCAAACACCAAACCAATTTGGCAAACGCTTGTTTTAATTAGTATTTTTACAATAAATCAGATAAAACTGTTAATTTATGTAAAGCACTCCGACGCCGCATTTTTAGGCACTTTTAAACTTTCATGGCAACGATATTTATGAATGCGAACTCAATCACATATGGAGATGCCGAGAGCTGGTACGGCTTCGCCTGTTGAAAAAAATTTGTGCGTCACATAGTGATTGTCTACTTTCTCACCGGCGACTAATCCCCAGCCGACATATAGAATTTTAAGCGACAAGATTGTGGTAGGTTCTATATTTAAGAAATCAGTTTCCGGGTGGATGCCAATCGGATTTCTTCGCATCCAGCACCATTGTCGCTGCAATTTTATCTTGTATTGCTTGTCGATTAGGATCCCAATACACCTGAAGAAAACCTAACAATCCGGTTGCCAGGCCTGCGCCGTACCCGCCATATCGCCCAAAAGCTTCCCACAAACTCATTGCGCTGTTATCGATTTTTACAACGCGTAAGCCCATTAAATATTTCCCTGGCGTGCGCCCACTAAATGCTGCAGTGAAAACACTGAAGTAAACAGCTGCCCAACCGAAACCCAAGCCCAGGTCCGACAACAGCCCCTTAAGCCAGGAAATAACCGATTGTTGCTGACCCTCAGATGCACCTTCTTCACGCTGCTCAACAAGCATCTTACTTTCTTCAACTTTTCCATAGTTGGAAATCAGGTAGTTTTCCAACTCTGCTTTTTCATCCACTTTCAGCTGCGTAGTTTCAACATAAGCGCTGATGACATGCTTACCTTTTGTATCGTCAACAAAATCTGGCAGCACGGCGGCAAGATCAATCAAGTTGAGTTTCCAACATTCCAGCGTTTCACAACCTTCCACTGCAAGGTTCGCTTCGATCGCCCCCAGTACAAAACGCAACATCCAGGGCTCTTCTTTTATTTCGGCTTTTGGAATGTCGACTCCCTGAACAACAATATCCCCTTCCAGGTTTTGCAAACTGTTTTCTTTACTCAGGAAGAACCAAAAGCCTAACCCGATAAATACCAGGATAAAAACCAGACCCAGACAAGCTCGCAACACCAAGGCCAGAGGAAATCGCATTTTAACGGTACCCTCTTGCGCCGCTTTTGTTATTTTTTTGCGTCGGTAACGCCAGAGAACCAGCAGTGGGATAAATATGAGGGCAGGGAACAGTGAAAACAAACCCAGAAACGCGCCATCAATTGTTATTGCGAAAAAACGCTTCCAGGGTTTGGCCAGCGCCTTGCCAATTAAAGCCGGGTTCAGGTTGAGCGCGTAAGGCGTGACATAAGCCAGGGTTTCTTCCTGCGTTTTGCCGTCAGTGTTTGGCTGATGACGGCCCTGATCCTGGTTGACACCTTTTGATACCTGTTCTCCGGCATTTTCTTCCTTACGCGCATCCTGATCCATATTTCTCCCGACTCCAACAGCCCTGAAAAGCGTGGACTAATTCAGCTCCATTGTTTTCAGGTAATCGTAACTCGTCTTCACTGACTCAAAAGCATTAGCAGGTTTATCGTGTTCAACGATGTAGTATTTTAATCCGTGTTTACGTGCAACCTTCAGTATTTTCTTAAAGTCAATCTCTCCTGCCCCCACTTCTGTCATGCTTCCATCTTTTTTCATATCCTTGATATGAACAGAAATGATTCGGCCTGAATTATTTTCTATGTAGCTGATTGGATCTTTACCCGCCTGTATGATCCAGAACAAATCCAATTGCATGGCAACATATTTTGGATCGGTATTTTTTAATAAAATATCGTAAGGCAAACTGCCATCAGCTAGCGCTTCGAATTCGAAGGCATGATTGTGATACGCAAGCGTCACATCATGCGCTTTAAAAATTTTACCTATGCGGTTCAAGTCCTGACTAAACGCCTCCCATTTTTCCTTCGTGTTATATTCCTTTATGTCTAACCAGGGAATAATGACGTAGTCTAAACCGAGGATACGCGCATCGGATAATGTTCCCTGAATATCCTCCTTGATCAGCGAGTAAGACCGATGAGTCGCGTAGGCATCAATGCGATATTTATCGAGAAGCAATTTGAGCTTGCCTGCACTGAGGTCATAGAGCGTATGTAATTCAACTTGTTCATAGCCCATTAAGGTAATTTGATTTAAAACATTTTCCAGATCTTTTTTCGCCTCATCACGCAAGGTATATAATTGCACGCCTATCTTGTCTATTTTCGAGGCCCTGGTGTCTTCTGCGGCTACGACGCCTTGCAGTGAGAAAAAGAAAAACACACTCAAAATGAGAAGGGAAGATTTACGAATAACCATGTTTTATCCTTATTCTGGGTGGAAAGTCGGCAAATAATAGCAACATTAGCAGCAAGGTTATACCATACTGTATATCGAGCGCACTGAAGACCAAGCGGAAAAAAAATGACTAGCAAACTTCACTTTCTCACTGTTTTGTTTATCGCCTTTCTTCTCCAGGCCTGCTCTGTCGGTATGAGCAAGGAAGAATGCAATTTGGCCAACTGGCAACAGATCGGTTTCGAAGACGGTTCCTCTGGGCGCGACTTGAACTATGTGAGCCGCCATCGAAAAGCCTGTTCAAAGGCGGGCGTAAGCCCGGACTTTGATTCCTACAAAGTGGGCCATGCAGAAGGCTTACAGCACTGGTGTAATTACGATAGTGGCTTCGCTTTCGGTGAGCAAGGCAGGCAATATAAAGGCATTTGCCCCGCTGAACTGGAGAAAGACTTCGTATCAGGCTACCAGCGAGGCCTGCGTTTGCACGGCGCGCGTGCTGAAGTTTCCTTGCTGCGCAGGGACATTGATGACGTGCTTGACGATATAGACGACCTCGAAACGGAACGCGAAGAACTGGAGGATCTTATTGTTGCACGCGACACCTCTACACTGGACCGTGCGCGCCATTTGGCCCGTATCAAGGATATCAGCGAAGAGAGTACTGAGCTGGAATTACAACTCAGGGATCTCGAGCATGAGTTGGCGCTCTCTGAAGCGAAGCTTTCTCGTATCCAGGCGCAGGCGAGATAAACGGTAATTTCGGCCGCCGGACACGCCGCCACGAAGATGAATTCTGTGCCTATATCCGCTATAGTCCACGCCAATTGTTTAATTGCCAAGGCCCGACGTGAGCAAAAATAAAGACCCAGACCTGAGCATGGAGGAAATCGATCGCAAAATCGATGAAATGCCAGAGCTGGACTTACGCGACCCCAAATCCCGCAAAAAAAGTTCGGTCGATATCGATGATCTGGTCAAGTCCCTGGATATGGAGGCCAGAATGATAGCCGCATTTGAGGCACTGAAAAAACCGGATGACGAGCCGACCGACCCTGATGGCCACGCCGACCAGGAGACTACCGATGCACCTAAGGACAATTAGCGTTTAGATGTGCGGGAGGCTGTATTTTTCCAACAAGGCCATCGCTTCACTCAGAACTCGCTGGCGGTGACTTCGATAGAGCCCTTCAACTGCCTCAACATCGCCATTAACCACCGCCTGAAATATTTCTTTCTGGGATTGGTTAGAAGCCTCAAGGTTCGGCCGCAACTTCAAAAGAATTAATCGAGCCCGATAGGTTTGCGCTCGCAACATTTCAAGCAACAAATTCAAACGCTCGTTTCCACACAAACTTGCCAATAAACGATGAAACTTTTCGTCGGCTTCTGCCCATGCAACCAAATCATTTGTTTGCATGGCTTCATCCATTTCGCGAACAGCATCAGCCATGGGCTGCAATACATCTCTTCCGGGATTCAACGACAATAAAAGATGTAAGGCTTTTTCTTCCAAAGCAGAAATGGCTTGTGAAATTTGCAAGTAGTCCTTTGGAACCAAAGGCAAAACGCGCATTCCTCTTCGAGGAATCAATTCAATTAGCTTTTCCGCTTCTAAACGAATCAGCGCTTCTCGAACGGGCGTTCGACTTACGCCTAATTGTCTGGCGAGTTCCGGTTCAAGAACTTGATGACCGGGGGGATATTGGTTTGAGAGAATGTTATTTCGTATCGTTCGGTAAACCTTTTCGACACGAGAAAGACTTACTTCGTTTTCTGCTAACGAGTCATTCATATTTATATTCTTAATCTCTACGTCCCAAACACTACCTTTCTTCCTAAAAGTACCGCGTGCGGAAGGTTAATATGATCCTGAGAGTCGCGCCATTGTATCACCGTTAATGCAAATTGGGAGTTTTTTAATAGCTTAATATGCCCTTACGTTCTAAAAATTTTTAAATGAATGCATACACAAATGCATACCAGTGTTTTGCAGGTTATACTTGCTCTTTTGATTTAATTTAAATTTTTTATGAAGCCATTAAAAAGCAAAGCGCAGATTCGCAAAGAGCTTGCAGAGGAAGTTGAAAACTTTCTGGGCACCGGTGGGAGTGTGCAATCGATTCCACAAGGTGTGAGTGGCAACGAAAAAAATCAAAATTTATTTGCTCAACAAAGTGCGTTTGAACCCAAACAAAGCCGCACGCCCTTGAATGAGGTCGTAAAAGGCCTCGAAGAAAGAAAAAAATTGAAAAAGATTAAAGTTCCACTTCGCAGTAAACGGCAACCCAGAAAAAAAATGCTAACCGATGATTTTGGTGAGCCTTTGCGTTGGGTGTGGGAAGAGTAGTCGCTATCGACAAACACCTTAATCAGGTGCTTAACGATAGCTTCAAACTATATAAGACCGTGGTTTGACGCGACCAGATAGCTGATCCCCGTCAGAATTAACAGGACAACAAAAATTATAAGCAGCAAGCGCATTGGCTTGAAATTTTCTCGTTCAACCTGATTTTCGGGGCGCTCTAAATAGGATTTGACGCGCTGTTGGTCTTCGGGATAGAGATCTGGCATTACTTAAAACCCTGCCTCAGATAAATTCATCATACACTCAGCGGAAGTTTCTACTCGCTGCTGCAGGCAACTAACCTGCGGAAGCAACCAGCCAAAATAGAAATCGGCACTCGCTTGCTTACCTTCCACAAAAGCGGGGGAAAATTCCCCTTTAACCTCCTGGCTCTGCGCTTCCACCGCCATACGCGCCCACATAAATGCATAAGCAACGTAGCCGAACAAATGTAAATAGTCGACGGCGACCGCCCCGGCATTATGCGGGTTTTCCTTTGCATTCGCGACGACTTTCTCGGTTGAACTTTTTAATACCTGCAAGGCCTCGCTCAAGGGCTTAATGTATTTATCGTGTTGCTCGCCTTTCTGTGCCTCAATCCAGGTTTGCACCTCCTGATAGAACACCGAAAATAATTTTCCTTCGCAAGCTACCGTTTTACGGCCAATCAAATCCAGAGCCTGAACACCATTGGTACCTTCGTAAATTTGTGTAATGCGTACATCACGCACATGCTGTTCCTGCCCCCATTCACTGATATAGCCATGACCACCGAAAATTTGCTGTCCGTGAATGGTTGCATCCAATGACATATCCGTGATGAAGGCTTTTGCAATCGGGGTTAACAACGCAACCAGAGCCTCGGCTTGCTCCCTGCGTTTCGCATCGCCACTGAATTTAGCAATATCCAGGAATTGCGCCACGTATAAATAAAATGCACGCCCGGCTTCGTTGAGCGCTTTCATACTTAAAAGCATGCGACGAATATCCGCATGCACTATCAAAGGGTCGGCGGCACTGTCTTTGGCAACCGCTCCGCTCGCGCTGCGGCCTTGTAAACGTTCCCGCGCATAACGCAAGGCACTTTGGTAGGAGGCTTCTGCAACACCAATACCTTCAATACCCACGAGTAGCCGTTCGTAATTCATCATGGTAAACATTGCGGCGAGGCCTTTGTTGACCTCACCCACAAGCCACCCTTTGGCCGCATCAAAGTTCATGACACATGTCGGAGATGCGTGAATCCCCATTTTGTGCTCAATAGAACCGCAAGAAACCTGGTTACGTTCGCCCACCCGACCTTCAGCATCGACTAAAAATTTGGGGACCAGAAAAAGGGATATACCACGCGAGCCCGCAGGTGCATCCGGGAGTTTCGCGAGTACAAGGTGAATAATGTTGTCGCTACACTGGTGTTCGCCCCAGGTAATAAATATTTTGGTTCCGCTAAGGAGGTAGCTGCCGTCATTCTGAGGTTCGGCTTTGGTGCGGATCAAGCCCAAATCTGTGCCTGCGTGCGGTTCGGTCAAGTCCATCGCGCCGGACCATTCGCCACTGTACATCTTCGGCAGATAACGCGCCTTTAACTCATCGTTTGCATGCGCGTTAATGGCAAAGGCCGCACCTGCGGTCAGCATGGGGGCGAGCCCAAACGCCATGCAGGCGCCCTGAACCATTTCTTCGACAGGTGCTATGAGGGTTTTCGGTAAGCCCATACCACCAAACTCGGGGCTCCCCGCCAAGCCATTCCAGCCTCCTTCGCAGAAAGTCTGATAGGCCTCCTTGAAGCCATCCGGCACCAGCACTTCGCCCTCGTCCCAGCGACACCCCTGGGCATCCGCACTTTGATTCAGGGGGGCCAATACTTCCTGCGCAATTTTTGCCGCCTCACCAAGAATTGCATTGGCCATGTCCATATCAACATCACCGGGCTTATCAAGGCTTTGCCAAAAATGTTCAATCTGAAAAACGCGAGAGAGAAGAAAACGGAAATCTTCCAAAGGTGCACGATACTCAGCCATGTTATTTTCCTTCTTGCCGTTGTTTCTTCCTAATATAGCCGATTCGCGCTGCCAGGTTTTCACGCAGGCGCACGAATTTGTGAGCGTTTTTGAATGAATTCCAATGCAGACCCGCGAAACCGGGCTCGTAAGGGGCTCTAGGCGAGCTGGTCGAGAATGGCCCCGGGGTCGTTAGATGAAAGGCTGGCATTGGCAACAGATTGAATCAGTTTACCGCCGGTGCTTCCGGGCGCAAATGTTGGTAAGGAGGTGATTGTATTGTTGCTGTCTTGCTGAACATTGCGCACCTGGTCGAGGGTGCGGCTCGCATTCTCTCCCGAGCGCTCTGACAGTGCTTCCTGCTCCGCGCGCTCTGTTTTTTTACTTTCCTCAGCTTGCACACTTTCTTCACGAGCAAGTTCACCGAGTTCTTTTCTCGCTTCGGCTTCGAGCGCGGTCGCTTGAGCTGCAACCTGTCGATCTTGTGGTGAGGGTTCGGCAGGTGCCAGGGCTGCGCGGCGCACCACCTGGGCTTTCTGGATTGTCGCCTCAGGCGTACTCTCCTTGCTGGTAGAAATAGGCACTTCACCACTGACTGCGTAGTTCACGCCATCGGGTCCGCGCGTGTACTGGTATGAAGCGGCTCCCGCATATTGGCCGCCAACTGCCATATGCGCTTGCTCGTGCGCACGCACTTCCCGGTCGCGCGCGGCCAAGTCCGTTACCTGCTCGCGCTCTTCATCAAGCTTCTCCTGCAATTCTTGTTCTTTGCGCTGCTCAACAGGGTTTTCTTCCTTGCTGGCAGCGCCTTCTTTTTTCTCTGTCGTTTGCTCACTGGAGCGCTTGTCACCCTGTGAGTGGGTATTCTTTTCAGCTTCGTCCAAGGCTTGAAAACGCGTATTGTTCGCCAGCTCTTCTTCGCGATCACGCCCGGGCACACTGCGGCTGCTCTGAGCTTCTTGCAGAGGTGGAAGGGGGTTAGCGCTAAAATGACTGTTTATTTGCATACGCTGAATTCAGTACCTGGTGAGAATTAGCCCTTGATGTCCAGCAGACTGCCCAGCGTTTGGTCAGCCACTTTTACTACGCTTGCCGATGCAGTAAATAACAACTCCTGACGCTTCAATTCCACAAGGGGCTCTGCAATATTTTGTACACTGCCGCTCTCGGCAGAACCTTCAACAGGCGGGAGAGCCTGATCCAGGGGATTAACGCTTTGTTGAGGCGCTTCCTCACGCACATTAAAACGCGCGATTTCCTGCGCGGATTGCTGCATTTCCCTCGCACTCATATTCATGCCCTTCAGGCCTTCGTTGAGTACGTTGATCATGTCTACCTACCTTTATAAAGTACTTCTCACCCTCTATTCTACGAAGGATGTGTACATTTTTCAGCCAAATACGATGCCAGATTAAGACAGATTTGGCTCAAGAATCCGGGGACTAGAGCATTTCTTTATAAGGCTTGAATCAACGGTTCGATTTGCAGATAGGAGGCAGCCTCCGCAGCCAATTCCTTGATGGACCCTTGCTGGAGCCTGGGAATGTGCCCGAGGCAAGGCGCGGGCAGTAATGCGCGTAAGGTGTTGATATTCTCTTCCAACGCGGGCATTTCTTCTACAGAGCACGCTACCCAGGCAGACAATTTCACGCCATCGCGCGCAATGGCTTCTGCTGTTAACAGGGCGTGATTCAGGCATCCCAGACGTATACCCACAACCAGGATAACCGGAATATTCAAGGCCTTGGGCAAGGCAGAAAGTCGCTCAACCTGATTGAGTGGGACACGCCAGCCGCCCGCACCTTCCACCAGGCGGAATTGTGTTTCATTTGTTAACGCGCCGCGACAATAGCCGAGCAAGCGGTCAACTGTCAGACGCTTACCTTCTTGCGCCGCAGCGATGTGAGGCGCTAGTGCCGCCTCCAATGCAACGGGGTTAATTTGCTCGTAAGGCAAGGTGTGGCTCGCCAGGGCCTGCAGCGCTAGCGCATCTTCATTACGCAACCCCGCAGCACTTTTTTCACAACCTGCCGCCAGCGGCTTTAACCCAAGGGTGGAATACCCGGCCGTATTTGCTGCGTGCAAAAGCGCACAACTCACCAGCGTTTTGCCAACTCCGGTATCCGTGCCCGCAACAAACCAACTCGCCGATTTTTTAATGCTCATACGGCTTTCTCAGTTGCAAATAATGTACATACCAGCTTGCGGGCAGGCCATCATTCGTTCGAAATGTCTCATAATGTTTTTCAAGCGCTGACAAACGCGCACGGCCCGTTAGGCCACGATTTTGTCCGGCGTTAACATTATGGGCGCCCACCGTTTTTAAACTTTTCATGAGATCGACAACGCGGGGGAAATACTGGCGGTACGCTTCCCTTTGGTGGACTTCGCACATAAACCCAGTTTCCGCGACCAGACCCAGCAAGGTTTTCTGATCCAGAAAATCGTTCACATGAACATAGTCGTCCACTTTTTTCCAGGCGTCATTCAGCTCCTTCAAGGTTCCGCGACCCACTGTAGAAAAAACAAAGCTTGCGCCAGGTTTTAGCGCCTTCCATACCGCTGACAACAATTCCCGCGGGTTTTCACTCCACTGCATACTCATATTGGAAACAACGAGATCGAGTGAATTTTCTTGCAGATCCAGCACATCCATATCCATGCATAAGGTATCGAGTGTACGCAGCTTTTGCAGGTGTAGGTACGGCAACAATTTTTTTCTCGCTTCCTGTAACATCAGCTCCGACAAATCGAGTAGCAAGAGAGTATCAAGCGCTTGCCTGGCAACAAGCGCCTCGCTGACAAAACCGGTACCGCAACCTATATCCAGGACTTTTTTCATTTCGCACCCCGAATCAACAAATTGCAGTAAGGTGTTTGCACATGATTTTTGCAAACTCGCGGCGCTGTCATAACATTTGGCGGCCGCGCTAAAGGCTTGTGCGATTTTCTTTTTGTCCCTGTCGTAGGGGTTTGCCGTCATTGAATCAAGAAAGTTTTCGATTTTCTCAAGCACCTCCAGCTGGCGTGAAAGGTGTGGAAGGTGTCCACACTCAGAAAATATTACAACGCTTTGCGTAGAGCCTTGCCTTTGTGCAATCGCGTTCGCTGCCACAAGCGGTACAAGTGCATCGTTTGCACCAAAAAAATGTATTGCGCTTTGGGGCAAGGTTTCCAGCACCTGGAGATTGGAAAGCGTTTTTAAAGCAAGCAAAAGTGTCTGTAAAGCAGAATAATTCTTCGGGGAAAAATTGAAACCGGCTTGCCGAAAATACTGTTTGAGTTCTCGCGCCCTGGCGTCGCCTTTGTATTGCAAAGTCTGGAAACGCTTGAGGCAACTTTCCGGGTCATCGGTAAAACTTTGTGCAAAGGCCTCAAAGGTTTCTGCGGGCATCGCAGACGGCCAGTGCACGTCGGCAACAAATTGTAAATTCGTGGCAAAGGTAATGAACCCTTGCACTTTTTTCTTTTCCCGAGACGCTAATTGCGTTGCCAACATACCGCCAAGCGACCAACCCACCAACACACACTTCGCTGGCAAATGTTTTTGCGCACTGTCGAGCAGGTTTGTGAGTTCAAAATCGCCATTCCACGCTTGCTCACTGCAGCCCGGCAAGGTCCAGATAACACAGTCATAGTGCTGCTTGAAATTTTCCACAAGAGCGTGCCAAACAGAAGGCGCGCTCGCCCAGCCAGCAATAAATACCAGTGTGGGTTTTGCTTCGTCTCGCTGTAATGCCGACACCGTTTCGACCTGAATAAGTGTGCTATTCATGGCCTTAATACATTCCTGAGTGGGTGACTTAATGGTGGGCATACACTGACTCGTTTACCGATACTGACTCGTTTACAGATAATAGGAATAAATGATGAACTACAGGCTCTCACGCAGCGCTTCCAACAAACGCAGAATATGCGTTTGTTCATGTGCGGCACTGAGGGTGATACGCAAACGCGCACTGCCTTTGGGAACTGTGGGCGGACGAATTGCGGAAACCCAAATGCCGCGCTCACGCAGTTTTTTAGAGACCTCAAGTGCTTTTGCTTCGTCGCCAAGAATCAGTGGCTGAATGGCAGATTCCGAAGGCAACAAAGCCCAACCTTCGCGCGCACTTTGTTCACGGAAAAGTCGAATATTGCTGGTTAACTTTTCTCGCCGCCAATTTTCTTCCTGCACCAGGCGCAAACTCGCGCGCGTCGCAGCGGCTACGGCAGGCGGTAAGGCAGTGGTGTAGACATAGGTTCGGGCAAACTGAATCAGACTTTCAATCAGCGTTTCACTACCGGCAACAAACGCACCAAAAGTACCAAAAGCCTTGCCGAGAGTACCCACCAGAATGGGAACATCATCGCGAGTTAAATTAAATATTTCACAGCTTCCACGCCCACTGGCACCGGCACACGCGAGGGCATGCGCATCATCTACCATTAAGCTTGCGTGCTGTTTTTTACAAAGGGCGGATAATTTATCGAGCGGGGCAAGATCGCCATCCATGCTGAATATCCCATCGACAACCACCAATTTTAATTCAGCCGAACTTTTTTGCAGCCGCTGCTGCGCGTGTTCAACATCATTGTGTGTAAAACGCTGAAAATCCGCGCGTGATAACAGTGCGCCGTCAATAAGGGAGGCGTGATTCAGTTTGTCTTCCAAAACCAAATCACCTTTCGCACACAGCGCAGAAATCACTCCCATGTTCGCCATGTAGCCCGTGGAAAATAATAGCGCACGTTCGCGACCGGTAAACGCCGCGAGTTCTTCTTCGAGGGCATGGTGTTCACGGCTATGGCCATTGACCAGGTGAGCCGCGCCGCTACCAACGCCGTAAGTATTGGCTGCCTCAACAAAGGCACGCGTGATCGCCGGGTGAGAGGCCAAGCCCAGGTAATCATTACTGCAAAAATTCAGGTACTTGTGCCCCTCGCATTGCAACTCAACACCTTGCGGGCCATCCACAATAAAACGGGAGCGGTAAGCCTGCGCATCTTTACGCGCTTGCAGCTGTTGCTTTAATCGGGCTTCAAGCATGATGAGAAAATTTTCCCTCGCGGGCAGCATGCTCTATTCGCGCTTTTAAATACTGCCAAAGGGCTTTGCTGGCTTTCTCGATGTGAGCATTTTTTTCGAGTACTTGCTCAAGTTGCACATCATTTTCAACCCAGCTTTGGCAAGCGTTGTTGAGGTTTTGATTGACAGGTATAACTCGATCAATGGCACGCGCAAAATGTGCCTCCGCACTTTCACCTTTTTCGAATTCTTTCCAGATTGTCAAAAGTTCAACGCCCTGCTCTTCAGGCAAAAGCCCAAAGAGTCGCTCCGCCGCTTGCAACTCTTCGTCATAATTATCATGCGCTGCGGAATAAATAATGTGATCACCTGTATCAATTTCTACAACATCATGGACCAACATCATTTTAAGGACTTTCAATACATCAATCTCGGCATCCATTTGGGGGGCGAGTAATAAGCAGGCGAGGGTGACATGCCAGGAATGTTCGGCAGAGTTTTCATAACGATCAAAACCGACAGGTTTGGTTTTGCGCAGTACCGCCTTGAGTTTTTCGATTTCGACTAAAAAACCCAGAATTTTTTCAAAATTATCGAGCTGGCCTGCAGCCATTTTTAGACAGCCGCATCATAAAACTGAGTTTCAGTTTTTGCCTCGGGGCTAAAATGCTCTACCCCACCCGATGTGGCCGACGCGTCCAATTCGTCTTGTGCGCTTGCTCTTTGTTCAGGCTTGATGCCCAGGCGCTTAAAGAGCTGCATATCTTTATTGGCTTCGGGGTTCGGTGTGGTCAGCAATTTTTCGCCATAGAAAATAGAATTCGCCCCGGCTAAAAACGCCAGTGCCTGCATCTGATCATTCATTTCCTCACGACCTGCGGATAAACGCACATAGGATTCCGGCATTAGAATACGAGCAACCGCAATGGTGCGAATAAACTCAAAGGGATCGAGGTCGGCTTCGTTTTCCAGCGGTGTGCCTTGCACACGCACCAACATATTAATGGGCACAGATTCCGGATGTTGCGACAAGTTGGCCAACTGCATTAATAAACCGACGCGATCGCCCTGCTCCTCACCCATCCCGACTATGCCGCCGCAGCACACTTTCATGCCTGCATCACGTACGTTAGCCAGGGTGTCCAAACGGTCCTGATAGGTGCGAGTGGTAATAATATCGCCGTAATATTCTGGCGAAGTATCGAGGTTGTGGTTGTAATAATCGAGACCCGCTTCAGCCAGCGCATTTGCTTGTGAGGTGTCGAGCATACCCAGGGTCATGCAGGTTTCCATTCCGAGGCTTTTCACCTGCTTCACCATGTCAACGACATAGCCCATATCCCGGTCCTTTGGGGAGCGCCATGCCGCCCCCATACAAAAACGCGTCGCCCCGGAGGCTTTCGCTGCACGGGCTTCGGCCACCACTTTTTCCACCGCCATCAGTTTTTCGCGCTCAAGGCCGGTGTCGTATCGGGCACTTTGTGGGCAATAGGCACAATCTTCGGGGCAGGCACCGGTCTTGATGGAGCACAGAGTGCTCACCTGAACCTGATTCGGGTCGAAGTGTTGGCGGTGCACCGTTTGCGCCTTAAATAACAAGTCATTGAAAGATAAGGAAAAAAGAGCTTCAACTTCGGCGCGTTTCCAGTCGTGACGCAGTACAGACATGTGGGCAATTCCTGACTTTGGCTAATCAACAAAGCGGGAAGTGTAAAGATTAGTCAACCAAAAATCCATTATCAGGTTTACAACTTTTTAAGCCTTTATGACTGCTCGAAAAAACGACAATCGGTCGTTGCTTTCCCGCTGCGCATCCCCTAGGCTGGAGGCTTATACGGATATATCAATCATGTTTGCCAATAAGATAATTACCACAGTGCTGGACAAGATACTGCCAGCGCACTGTGAACTCTGTGGTGGTAGTGCCACCTCACTGTTGTGTTCGCCTTGCGCGCGTCAGCTCCCTCGCATTCGCCAATGTTGCGAAGTATGCGCGCTGCCGCTCGACCTTCATTCCCCCGATCACGACGAAGACGGTATTTGTGGCGAGTGCCTCAACCGCAGGCCCGATTTCGATAAACTCATTGCACCCTTCGTTTACCGCGATGAGGTCGCCTGGATGATCAATAAATACAAACACAAAAAGCACACCCAGTATGGCTCCTGGCTCGGCGAACAATTAGAACGGGAACTCAAAGAGCATCTCGAGGACAACGAAAAACCCGACCTGATTACCGCCGTCCCCCTGCATTGGTCACGCTTGCTCACTCGCGGTTTTAACCAGGCAGAGTTATTGGCACGACGAATTTCCAGCAAAGTTGACATCCCCTACAAAAATATACTCCGCAAAACCCGCCGTACCACTCAACAGCAAAACCTTAAAAGAAACGAGCGCCTGAAAAACCTGCGTGAGGTTTTTGACCTCAGGGAAAATATTGAAGGTAAATTTATTTCAATTGTCGATGACGTGGTTACCACCGGTGCCACCGCGCAAACACTCGCTAACTTGCTGATTGAAGCGGGTGCGCGACGCGTCGAGATTTGGGCTCTCGCGCGTACACCCAAAGTCCAGGCGAACTTCTGAACACTGCCAGGCAGGCCATCTGGCGTTATTGAGAGCTTCCCCTGGACTTTCTGCAAACGCTTTGTAACTATCGCATCCAACACAAACTGGATGCACTTTCATGACAGCCCAACCCTATGACTCACTCACACCGGATACCGTTATTGATGCGGTGGAAAGTCTGGGCTACCTCAGCGACTTACGCATTTTCCCCCTCAACAGTTATGAAAACCGTGTGTATCAAATCGGTATCGAAAATGCGGACCCGCTGATCGCGAAATTTTATCGCCCGGGCCGTTGGCGCGACGAGGAAATACAGGAAGAGCACAGCTTCAGCCTTGCCTTACATGAACTCGATGTGCCTTTGATTCCGCCAATGCAAATCGAAAATGAAACCCTTTTTCGATTTAAAGAACATCGCTTTGCACTTTACCCGCGTCGCGGTGGCCATGCGCCTGAACTCGACAATCTCGATACCCTTTTCAACCTCGCGCAACATCTCGGCCGCCTTCATCAATACGGTAAGGCGCGTGTGTTTGAACATCGACCCACTATTGATATTCAAAGCTTCGCGATTGATAGCCGTAGCTTCCTACTGGAAAACAACTTTATTCCCAACACGCTCTTGCCCGCCTATGAAAGCGTGACCCAACACGTGATTGAAAAGCTGCAAGCAATTTTTAAAGCGTGGCCCGCCGAAACCATTCGCCTGCACGGCGATTGCCACCCCGGCAATATTATTCAACGCGATGAAAATCTCTATCTGGTCGACCTCGACGATTGCCGCAACGGCCCGGCCATTCAGGATTTATGGATGCTGTTATCCGGCGACCGTTTTCAGCGCAGCGAACAATTAGAATGTATTCTCGAAGGTTATGAAGAGTTTTGTGAATTCAATATGCGCGAGCTACATTTGATTGAAGCCTTGCGCAGCATGCGTTTAATGCACTACGCCGCCTGGTTAGCGCGGCGTTGGCAAGACCCGGCTTTTCCGCAAGCCTTTCCGTGGTTTAACACCGAGCGCTATTGGTCCGAGCATGTGTTAGAGCTGCGCGAACAATTGGCGGCTTTGGAGGAAGAAAGTCTCAAACCCGCCAATTGGGTTTAATCGCTGTTTATTATTCCGACTGACCCGAGTCCGTGGTAGTTTTTTTGGCGGCTGCAGACTTCTTGCTTACCGCTTTTTTCTTAGTTGCAGCTTTCTTTTTAGTGGCAGCCTTCTTTTTGCGCGCGGCCGCTTTTTTCGCCTTTGCCGCTTCTTCAGCTTTTAATTTTTTATCCCACTCTTTCTCAAAGGCCTCCAGCGCTTTGGCTCTGGCAGCGAGTTTGCGATCGAAGGGTTTGGCCGTATTCAGCTTTTCCTCTGCGGTCGACATAATGTCTTTTGCTTCTTTCAAGGAATCGCCCAAAAGGCTCGCTGCAGCCTTCGCTTTCTTCCATTGATTCTGTGCGGCTTTGGTCCCCTTCTTTTTGGCTTCCTCAGCGGCTTTTTGAGATTTCGCTTTCGCCTTTGCGGCCTTTGTCTTTAGTTCATCAACTTTCTTCTTGGCCTTGGAAAAATCCTTTTCATGCCGTTTTAAATAATCGTCCTTGGCTTTGCCTAATTTCGACTGCAAGGAATGAAACTGTGCTTCCAACTCTTCTACAACATGGTCAAACTTCTTGCTTTTCTTGTCTTTGGACATTGCGCCCTCCTTTGTAAAAAGCGAAAGTTGTAAGGAGCCCTTGAAACTAAAACCGTTACTTTTTTAATTCCAGCACTACAGGGCAATGATCTGAACCCATTATTTCGTTAAGTATATCCACATTTTTGATTTTCGCCTTTAGTTCCGGCGAAGTCAGAAAATAGTCAATCCTCCAGCCTACATTCTTGGCACGTGCGCCAGCCCGGTAACTCCACCAGCTATACTTTATTTCTTCTGGTTTCATAAAACGAAAAGTATCAATAAAACCGGCGGCTAACAGGTTATTGATGCCGTCAATCTCTTCCTGCATATAACCCGCAGCCTTGTTGTAGTTTTGTTTTGGTCGCGCCAAATCGATTTCGGTATTCGCCACGTTCAAATCACCACACACAATAACCGGCTTGCGTTTTTCCAGTTCCTTTAGGTAGGCGAGAAAAGCAATATCCCAAGTGGTACGGTACTGCAAGCGCGCCAACTCAGAGCCGGAATTCGGCGTGTAAACTGTTACCAGAATATAATCATCATATTCCGCAGCTATTACCCGGCCTTCGGTGTCATGCTCGGCAATGCCCATATCATATTCCACTGCCAGCGGTTCTTTGCGCGTCAATATTGCAGTGCCGGAATAGCCTTTGCGTTCCGCAGAATTACAATAAATATAATAACCATCGACAACTTCAAGCGCTTCAAAAACCTGATCATCCTGGGCCTTGGTCTCCTGTAAGCACAACATATCCGGATCCATTGCCTCCAATGAATCCAGAAAGTCTTTCTTCATCACTGCGCGGATACCATTAACATTCCAGGAAATTAATTTCATTGCTGACTCCTAAATCTGATTAAAACTTTTTGCCTTCAGTTGAACCACTGATTTCGGCATTTTGATTATCAAACTGCAGCCAATTGGCTGCAGTGTGTAAAATTTCAGGTAGCGGTAATCGCGTCTTACCTTTCAATGCACATTCCCAAATAATGAGGCTGCGCCACCCCGCTTGCTGCAGGGTTTGCTGTTGTCGTGCATCACGTTCCTGATTCTCGCTGATTTTCTTTCGCCAGAATTCTGGCCGTGTGCGTGGCCACTTAAATAAATGGCAGGCATGGGCATGCCAGAAACACCCGTGGATAAAAATGAGTGCATGGTATTTTGCAAATACCAGATCGGGTTTACCCGGTAAATTTTTATTGTGCAAGCTGTAACGAAAACCGAGGCGATGCAAGCCTTGACGAATCAACAATTCCGGGCGCGTGTTTTTGCCCCGAATGCCCGACATCATGCGGCTGCGTGTGGGTTTATCTACCACATCAACCACAAGCGACTTCCTGTTTTTTGGGCGAAAGTAAAAACGGCGCAATTAAAGCGGCAATATCCTTCACAACAGGCACCGCCACGCTATTACCAAATTGCTTATACGCCTGAGTATCACTCACAGGAATTTTAAAATCTTCTGGGTAGCCCATTAATCTTGCACATTCGCGCGGCGTTAAACGACGGGGATTGGCACGCCCCCGTCTGACGAGAATCTCTGAACCATCCTTGTAGTAACGCGCTGACAAGGTCCTTGCAATACCTTGTTTGTCAACCAAACCAAAACCAAAGCCATTGCCTTTGCGTTTATGTTTCTCCGCATAATTTTGTAGATAGGCCCAGAGCTTATCGCTGAGAATATATTTTTCCTTTACCTTGCCTTTTTTACCTTCTATAAAAGGCGCGAGATGTTCATCCTCAGGGTTTTCACTTCCATTCTGCGGGTGCAACACGCTTTGCATCCGCAGCGCCTGGGCATCCACTTCAGGAAAATGTGCCCAACTAAAATCATTCGCTTCAGCAAAACCAACGATAAATATTCTCTCCCGGTGTTGGGGAACACGCCCTTTTGCGTCAACAACTTTACAATGGATGTGGTAGCCAAGTTCCTCCTGCAGTGTTTGCTTGATAATGGCAAACGTTCGTCCTCGATCATGGCTTTGCAGGTTTTTTACATTCTCCAGCAGAAAAGCCTGGGGGCGTTTCGCCTCAAGAATACGGGCAACATCGAAAAACAGCGTACCCTGAGTATTGCAGGCAAAACCATGATCGCGGCCCAGTGAATTTTTTTTGGATACTCCGGCGATGGAAAAAGGCTGACAGGGAAAGCCCGCCAACAGCACGTCGTGGTCGGGAATGCTGGCAACATCCTCCCGGGTAATATCCCCCACAATCTCATGATCATCCGCAAAGTTAGCGCGATAGGTTTGATTGGCGAATTTATTCCATTCGCTGGTGTAGACGCAGTACCCACCCTGGCTTTCAAAACCCAGGCGCAAGCCCCCGATACCGGCAAATAAATCTATAAAACTGAAGCTCTTTTTCACACACAACGCCTTATATTGTGGCTGCAAGTGTACGGCTCAAACCCCAGGTGTCAATCCGGCAAGGCCCTTCCGTTTTCTGAAATCAAAAAACGGAGGGGCTTACACAAGGTCCAGGAAGGTATTCATGGGAGGTTCAGCTTGTTCAGCCTAGACTTGCAGAGTGCTTTCAGGAAGATGAGCTATGAAACCCTTACCCTTGATTCCTTCAGCCCTGGTTCTATATTGCCTTGTAATGAGCCTCGGAGCTTGCAGTACTCATGTTGCCGTCATCGACTCTGCCGAGGTCGATGAAGCACAATTGGCTGCTGACCGTCGGGAGTGCGAGCACTATGCGGACGAACTCGACGACGACGGCCACGTTGCGGAAAGCATGTTGGTTTCGGCCTTCTTTATGGGCCTGACAGAGTACATATTCAGTGGCGGCAATGAAGATTTTGCCCGCGAAGCTGCTTTGGTCGGGGCAATTGAAGGCGGTATCATTGGGGCCAGCGATCTCGCTTACGAAAAATCGGAAATTGTTAAAAACTGTCTGCACGAACGTGGCTACATCGTACTCAACTAGTTTTTAGCCGGTTTGAGCCACACACCCTCTTTATCCTTGCGGTTCTTACCACGCACCCTTTCAAGCGCTTTCCTTATTGCTCTGACTCGCAAACAGCAGCTCGGCTCAAGCCAACCGCCCTTCCGCCCTGCATTTCCGACCTTTTGGATGTAAAATGCGCCATACTGTTAACTTGATCACAAAATCTTTGCTAACCTCAAAGAAAGACAGTCTCAAGAAAAGACAGGCAACGATCTCCGAGCATGGCGCGAATTTCTACATTACTCTGTATCGTATTCCTACTGAGCCCAGCGACCTGGGCCAGCGGCAAGCTCTATAAGCACGTCGATGCAAACGGCCATGTACGCTATACCGACCGCCCTGCGCACGACGGCTATGTCGAACTCAAGCTGACATTGAAGGGCTGGAAGGCGCCGGAGACTTACGCAAACTACAAAGCAAACCGCATTAAATACACACCGCTATTAACCAACGTTTCCCAAAAACACGGTTTACCAGGCTGGCTGGTGGCTGCGGTGATTCATGCTGAAAGTCTCTACAATCCGCAGGCGGTGTCCAGTGCGGGCGCGGTGGGTTTGATGCAGTTAATGCCGGGAACGGCGCAGCGTTATGGTGTGTACAACCGCCAAAACCCGGAACAAAATATTGAAGCGGGTGTGCGCTATCTCAGTGATTTACTCGATATGTTCGACAACAATCTCGACCTCGCCCTCGCCGCTTACAATGCCGGCGAAAATGCGGTGAAACGTTACGGCTATCGTATTCCGCCTTATAAAGAAACCCGCAACTATGTGCGCAAGGTTAAAGCGCTTAGTTTGAGCTATAAATCCAACACCATTTAAAGTCCCCTTTATACAAATTAATTAACACAAGACTTCCGCAAGTGCCCTTATTCAAGTAGCCTGTACCGCTACATTCCATTTACCCTGGAGGAGGAGGAAGCGATGACCAAAACCGGTATCACTTTTACCCTGATCCTGATTTTAATCACAGGACAAAAACTTATGGCGGAAGAAAAATCTTATTGGATTGATGTACGTGGTGCAGACGAATTCGCACAAATTCACGTAGACAATGCGATTAATATTCCTCACACAGAAATCGCCAATCGCATTACCGAAGTAACGGCGGACAAAAACGCAGATATTCGCGTGTATTGTCGCTCCGGTCGACGCTCTGGCCTGGCCAAAGAGGCATTGAACGCGCTTGGTTATAACAAGGTCACGAATGAAGGCGGGCTCAAGGATGTTTTGCCGTCAGCAGACTTACCAGAGTAATACAGGCCAGAGAGATAAAAAAGGCGGGGAGCAATTCAAAAAAGTACTCGCCTTCTATCTCCACAGTATTTTTGAATATCACCACAGCAATTGCACCGCTGAGAATTCCCGCCAGCGCACCCCAGCGATTGACGCCCTGCCACAGTAAGGACAATAAAATCACTGGCCCAAAAGCTGCGCCAAAGCCACTCCATGCATAGCCGACCAGTGCAAGAATCGACCCTTGATCGTTTGCGGCAATCCACCACGCCAACACAGCAAACACCAACACGCAAAGCCGACTGATACCTGCGAGTTTTTTTTCATTCAGATACTGCTTTAAATTCAGGTCTTCACTGATGGTCGAAGCGAGCACAAGCAACTGCGAGTCGGCCGTCGACATCACCGCAGCCAATACGGCCGCCAAAATAAAACCTGAAACCACGGGATGAAAGAGTGCCGTCGTCAAGGCTAGAAAAATTGCTTCTGAAGAACCTTGCTCACCATTGACACCCGCCAAACCAAGCTGGGCTTGCAAGGCAATCCCCAACAAACCTATGGCAGTCGCGGTAAGCAAACACAGGAGCATCCAACTTAAACCGATACGACGTGCGAGTGCGACATCTTTGACCTGCTTAATACCGATAAAACGCGCAAGAATATGCGGCTGCCCAAAATACCCCAGGCCCCATGCCAAGAGGGAAAGTGCGGTAATCCAACCTGTTGCAATTGAAAAGGCCTCGGCTTTGACTGCAGCAATGCTCGCAGCGCCGCCCTCCAGTTTCATCCAGGCTAAAAATACGCAAGCCAGAAGTGCCGCTAACATTAACAGGCCCTGGATTAAATCCGTCCAACACACTGCTAGGTAGCCGCCCAGCAAGGTGTAAGACAAGACCACGCCTACCGTTACCAATAAACTGATACTTTCACTTGCACCAAAGGTGTGAGCGAACAGCAGCGTGCCGCCTTTTAATCCGGATGCCACATACAGCGTAAAGAAAACAATGATGACCAGCGAGGCAGAAATTCTCAGCATGCCACTGTGATCCTGAAAGCGCGCCGCAAACCAGCTTGGCAAGGTCACGCAGTCCTGCTCTTCTGTGCTCCGACGCAAGCGCGGCGCAACCCAAACCCAATTACACCAGGCGCCAATAAACAAACCCAAACCGATCCAGAAACCCTCAACCAAACCGCTCGCATAAACCGCACCGGGCAAGCCGAGTAATAGCCACGCGCTCATATCGGACGCACCTGCACTGATGGCACTGGTCACGGGCCCCAGGCTACGACCACCAATAATGTAATCCCGATTTGAGTGTGTGCGGCGCAGGGCCCACAAGCCCAGCGCCATCATCGCCGCAATGTAGAAAGCAAATTGACCGAGGTTTAACAGCATGCTTGCGCGTTTGTATTGTTAAACATTTTGTTTACGGCGCTTCCACAAAAAGCGCAACAGCCAGATAAGCGCGATCAGAAACAACAACCAGGGCAATAAGTAAGCGAAGGCAGTAATAAATTGTGCCACGCCTTCTGCCAAATTCTCACCAAAATTGCTCAAGGCTTGCACGAGCGGGTAAAAGGTACTTTCTTCACGATCACTTTGCAGATAAATATTTAAAATATCACTTTCGATACGCTTATAAAGCGTTAGCTTTTCACCTTCTGCGTATTCCAACTGCGTTTGTGTGCGTGACAGCTCGCCGGATATACGAATAAGTGCATCCACTTCGTCTGCCGATTTTGCTTCGAGCTCAATCAATTTGTCTCGATAGCTGCGCAATTGTTGCAGGCGTTTTTCGACGTCCATCACCCGGTCGGTTAAATCATCCGCACGCGTGGATTGATTGGTGATTTCCGCATTTTCACTGGCCATGTCCAGAAAAGCTTGCACCCCCTCGGGCTTAATACGCATCGTCAAGCTGGCGGAAGCGTAATTCCCTCCACGGATTTCACTGTTAAGTAACACGCAGGAAAACGCTTTGTCTTCAAGGCAACGTTTATTCAGTGCTTCATAACGTGCCTTTAAGTTTTCGTGTGCAACCGAAACAGTCAAACTGTGTTCGTAGGCAAGAAATTTATTGGTTGGCGCTGCCAAATCAGAATCGGCAGCCATCATTTTTCCTTCAGGCGCAACTCTGGAGGACATTGCTGAAACGGGCGCGTATTCACTCAGTGACATTTCCGCGGCCTCCTCGTTTCGACTCGAACAAGAAACGACTACTGTGAAAAGCATAAGTAATATTATGTAGTTTTTCATTTTTTTCACCTGATGAAAAAAGTTACAGGAAGCAAGATCACCTCGCCTAGGAGTCGACATCGCTTGAGTTTGTTCCCAGTCTATCGTTTCAAACATCACAATAGTGATGACCAGCACAGGAATTTGCAAACAGTTTACATTGGCATCCATACCCTGTGGCAGCACCAACAATAATGTTGTCAGGAATTTATGGCACAGTAGCGCTTGATAAATTCCTTGTGTGAGGGCAAGCCTTCGGCCATTTGCCCCATCAACGTGTCCACTTTATTTAACACCTCAAATAAGGCAGGCCGCTGAATACTTTCAACGGCAGTCGAATAGCTCCTTGTCTGCAAACCCATCCCCTCAAAAACACTGTACCAGCTTGGCCCCTTGAAGAGCTCATCCGGGGTGTAAGCAAGTAATCCGGAGTCCCGATAAAGCTCGATTCGCCTCTGTAACTCGTCGGGAATATTCATCGCCCTACAGTCTCTCCAGAACGCACTGTCTTCGCGCTGTGTTGTACAGTAATGCAAAACAATAAAATCCCGTATCGTTTGGTATTCCTTCAACATAATTCTGTTGTACTCATCCTGAAGACTTTGCGCACAGCGAGTATCCGGAAAATAATCGAGAAAGGCCCTAAGCCCTCGCATAATCAAATGAATTGCCGTCGATTCCAGCGGTTCAACAAAACCGGAGGCAAGGCCAACCGCCAAACAATTCTTATTCCATATTTTATTCCGGTGCCCCGTGACGAAAGGTATCAACCGCGGTTCTGCCAGGGGACGCCCTTCTATATTATCCATTAGAATCGCGCTCGCTTCGTCATCCGAACAGTGCACATCGCTATAAACATAACCATTGCCGCAACGATGCTGCAAGGGAATATTCCACACCCAACCATGTTCCTTTGCACTCGCACGTGTGTAGGGCCGAAACTCTGCACTTACTTCAGTTTGCACTGCGACCGCTTTGTTGCATGGAAGATAGTGGCTCCAGTCTGTATAGCCAGTTTGCAAGGCCCCTTCTATCAGTAACGCACGAAACCCACTGCAATCGATAAAGAAATCGCCTTGTACCCGCTCGCCACTATCAAGATGTAGCTGACGAATAAAACCCTTATCATCTTTCTCTACATTTTTGACTTTCGCTTGCGTTTTTTTAACGCCTCGCGGCCGGCAGTAGTCTTCTAAAAAATCTGCAAACAGTGACGCATCAAAATGGTAAGCGTAGGCAGCACCGGCAAGAAAAGAGTCTTTCGCCGCCTTGTGCGGAAAATAAAATTTATTTTGTTCGCATAATTTTGCCGCGGGCGAAAAGTCGGTATAGCGCGCTTGCATCCCATAAGCCTTGGCCCGCAACCAGCACTGATAAAAATCCTGACCATCGATATTCACACCAATGGAACCGAAAGGGTGATAAAAAGCACTGCCTTTTTTGTGCCAGTCTACAAATTCTATGGCGAGTTTAAACGTCGCCCGTGTTGCTCGCATAAAATCAGCTTCGTTTACCCCAAGATACTGTAAAAAACCAACAATCGGAGGTATGGTGGCCTCTCCTACACCGACAGTTTTTATATCGGGTGCTTCAATAACATGGATGTCCAAAGCGGCCGTTCCACCCTTGCTATTTTCCAAGCCCCTGGCAAGCGCAGCGGCGGTAATCCACCCGGCAGAACCGCCACCAACAATGACAATTTTTTTAATTTTATTCACAGCTCTCCCTCTTTCACCGGGATTATACCCTCAAAAAAAACGGCAGACCGAGTCTGCCGTTTTAAGTATCGAGGAGTTTTTGTTTTTATAATCTGAACGTCATACCTAAAATCGCGCGAGGCTCCTGTGAGGTATAAGTCATTGGTTGCCCCGGGTACGCCAGATAACTGGACTGTGCTTCACCCGTAATATTCAACAAGGCTGCGTCAACTGACACATTCTCCAGCACATTCCAGGTCAGCGATGCATCCCATTGACCGTAGTCGTTATAGAATTCCGACGCAGCATTTTCCAAACCTTGATAATCGAAGGACGAACGGAAAGGTGATAAATATTCATCACGCCAGGTGTATGAGACGCGACCGCTGACTACATCATTTTCATAGAACGCAATAATATTAAACGCATTTTCTGAAATGCCTGGCAGGCCTACATTGGGGTTGGTAGTGGTAGAAACATCTGCACTGTTTCCTGAATAGGTGTAGTTCACACCCAGACCAAAACCGTTGTCAAAATCCTGCAAGTACGCCAACTCCAAACCACTGACACTTCCACCGGAACCGTTTACCGGGCGGCTCACACCACCAATTCCGTAACCTTGAGGGCTAAAGTCGGGCTGTCTTTCAAGACGGGTTTCACCTGCAATAAAGGATTCAACCGCTTTGACAAAGACACCCGCAGACACGTAACTCAAATCACCCATGTAGTATTCAAAAGAAATATCAGCCTGACTTGCGCGATAAGGCTCAAGCGCCGGGTTACCCGCCGAACCACCGGTAAAGGCGAAATAATCATCTCCACCTCCCGTGTTTGTGCGCGTAAAGTTCTTACTGAAACCTTTACCGAGCGCTTGCAAGTTTGGACGTGCAATTACTTTCGATGCAGAAAAACGAAGCTTGGTGTCATCACTGGTGTCCAGAGAGAAATTCAAGCTTGGCAAAAAGTCCCAGTAGTCTTTGGTTTTGGTGGTCACATCCCAGGTCAGTAAAACACCTTGTGAGTTCCAACCGTCCGTTGCCAGAGACCAACTGGAAGATTCCGGCGTGGTTTCCGCTGAAGTCACGTCCACTTCGGTTTGCACAACACGCAGACCGACGTTCAACGAATACGGCACAGTATCGCCTTCAAAATCCAATTCACCGTAAAACGCACTCGTGCTTTGCTTGATTTTCCAGGATTCCAACGGCACTTCAAACAAACCAATGGGCGAGTTAGGCGCGATGCTATCGATCCACGCTGCGGGATCACGCACAATTGCGTCGCCATTCTGGAATGCAATCGCAGGCGCGTTGTACCCACCCGAAGGGAAGAAATCATCGAGGATGACATAACGACTTGGGTCACCTGCCGCACCAACAACATCATCGTGCGCGGTGTAGGTTTGCCAGGGTAAATAACCGGGTGAATAGTCCCAACGGCCAGAGTCGGCCATGGCATCACCATAAAGTGCAACAGCCATAGGCGTGCCATCCGAGGTGGTCAAGTCGAAGGCTTTCAAGCCAATTGCCGCATCGAGGAAATATCCCCAGGGTCCGAATGGCTGGTTGTCGTCTTCACCATCACCATCAATATCACAGGTCTGGCCGGCTGGAATTCCACCGTTACCGCATAGGTCGTAATACACGGCTTCCTGCACACCGGCATTGGTTGCATCCGGCGCGGTCATCGGGTCAAAGTTGGTGGGTGTCGCAATACTGCCGTCAGCCGCGAATATATTCGGGGTTTGTACACCCGTTGTGCGACTAAAATCGGTCAAGTATCGTTGTTCGATAAAATTTGTTTCTTCTTCAGCAATCCGTAAACCAAATTTAGCCGTTTTTAAATCACCAAAATCCAGATCGTATTCAAAATCCAGGCGCAAAGCGCTGGTTTCGGTTTCCACTTCTGAACCCAATGCCCAGTGGGATTTGTATGTGTGGTAGTCCGGGTCTGCCAACCAGCCTGGGAAAGCATATTCGAGTCTGGGTAACTCTCCCGATCTGTACTCATAGTAACGCTCTGAATTTCCGCCCGGACTGGGGTTAACAACTGTACCCGCCCATCCTGTTGGACTCGGCGCATCAAGAATACCGTCACCTTCATCCAGTTCACCGTCATCGTCGGTGTCTGTAATGGGCGTATCAATCACAAGGTCATCACCACGCCATGCACGCATGCTGTATTCACTTACACGTGAATCCGCATAGCCTGCACGCTGCTCCAAATCAGCTTCCGACATCGTTAACGCGCCTTTAATACGGAGTTTGCCACCGTCATCCCACGCCATTTTTAATGTAAGGTTATCTGTACTGATGTCCGACGTTTCACCGGCGGTGTTGGTTTCCATCGCACCAGACACGTCGACAAAACCGTGAGTTAAAATCCCGATTGGATTACTGGAATCGATGGTGTACGCACGTGACTCGTCAATACCACTTGGCCCATCCGTATGCATAGGATGCTTAACAACATATTGAACATTGTCGATTTTAATATCGCTGTGGAACCAATCCAGGCCAAGTTCCAACGAATCGGTTGGGCGCCATTGCAGGTTTAAGGAAGCACCTATTCGCTCGCGCTCCTGCTCACTGTCCATTACATAAAACATGCCTGGAGCAAAATAGCTTTGACCCAGAGCAACCGAAGTATCTTCGGGATCGACACAGCCCGTTTCAATATCGGCAAAAACTCCGCCTTCTGTACATTCAACCGCTGAGTTTTCTCGTGAAAAGTTTTGAATAAAATCTGTGTGAACTGTTTTTTGTGAAACAGAAATAGATCCGATCGCAGCGAAAGTATCATCCCAGTTGTTGCCGACTACCACAAAACCCGATGGATTGGCTTCTTCAGCGTCGTTACCGCGATCCAGCTTTACATTACCTGCCAGCAATAAATCATCCAGCACAAATGCATTGCGCGTTTTTAAATTAATGACCCCGCCGATACCGCCTTCAATCATCGATGCTGTTGGCGTTTTATAGACTTCAACACCGCCAAGAAGCTCGGAAGGAACACCTTCGAGTGAACCGTCAAATTCCTGTTTCCACTCGCCCAACTGGAAATATTCTAAACCGGACGTAAAAGTTTCACCGTTCATCAATGTGATATTTTGGTCGAGACCGCGAATACGCACCTTGGTGCCTTCACCATCGCGGCGATCAATTTGAATACCCGGTAAACGCTGTAAGGATTCCGCAACGTTTTGATCAGGCATTTTACCTATGTCGTCAGCCGTAATAGCTTCGACAATCTGGTTAGCGTTTCTTTTGATATCTAATGAGTGCTCCAGAGAACTTTTAATACCGCGCACCAGAACCTCTTCGGAAATGACTTCCTCACTCTGCGCAATAGTGACACCCGCACAGCCAAGCAAGCAGGCAGACACACTGGATGCGAGCAGCTTACGTTTGAATTGAATAGGTTTAGTTACCATATGATTTCTCCTCAGCCCATAGGCCAATGTCTTTATCGTTATTTCCCTACTTCCCTTACCAGGTCGACAGGGTAATAACTTTTTATAGTTAGGTTTTTGTTATGTCTTTTTCGCCACGGGAAGTGACCAGTCACTTTTAAAAAAGCGTTGCAACCTGACGTTTATCGGTGAATTTCACGCGGCAAACAGGAGCGCGCTGAGCCCCCAGGGCACATAACAGGCATCTCAATCTGTTACGCAAGGGCGCTGCTGCTCGAGCCTTATTTTTATCTATTACGCCGCGCATACACCTTGGTCAGGCAGTCGCAACCATATAACATGTAACCGGTTTATGCAACCGATTACACCGATGGATTAAATAGTCAGAAAGGCCCGTGTTATGGGGCCTTTAGCGACTTGGCGGTGTTTGATTCCTTAAGGTTTTGACGACTATAAGTGGGCTGACGTCAGACCCGCAAGCACACTCTCTCCATGCAAGTGCTTACGGCTAATTTGCGTCAGGTTTTGCACACTGATGTCACCGACGACATTGAAAAATACGGCCTCTTCGGCGTCACTATGGAGTATGACAAGCCCTTGAATTCGCTCGCCCCCCAAACGAACCAGGATGGCGCTGTGCGACTGCTCTTCGCGAACTGACACAATGTTCGTCCACCCCTTACGCAGCAAAGCAGCCCGAGTTCGCGCAATCCTCTCACTGATGTTAGCGGCGGCACCTTCTTTCAAGCTGTAAGTTTTAACTCTCACACTACGAAGATTTTGCAAGAGTTCATGCTCACCGTCATCAAGCTGATCATCCAGTGAAATTGCCCAGCGGGCCAGCGACAACAAACCCGGCCCAATCGAAAAACTTTCTTCAGCTTCTGCCTCCCAAATTTCCGGATAATCCAGATCGGCATAGCCGGGCTCAAAACTCACTCCCAGTGAACAGCCACCGAGTAAAATCACGCAAACCAGACCGGCCAAAACACAACGCAAAATCATTTTTTCGCACCCGTTGCTGCGCCCAAGTCGACACCCAGATCGAGAGTGTTGCTGAGCTTGGCTATTTTTGACGGGTCGAGATTCCCATCAATACTGACAAACACGGCCTCGCTGTCCTTGCCCGCGGCCAACACCAACAATCCCTGAACAAGCCCATCTTTTTGTTTCACCAATATGCGCACCTGCTCGTCGCCTTCGTTTACCGTCACTGCAGGCATCCAATTTTGTTTTTTCAATCGGTCTGACACTTTTTTTATGGAGGCTAATGCACTATCCGCCTTATCCCCTACGTCATATACATTCACACTGACCGCTCGCAGCCCTTGCAGAATGGCCGCGGCTTCCGGATCTTGCTGGGCGGCCAGCACAGCCACAAGATTAATTAAACCCTGTTCCAGGTTAATCTGTACTTTTGGCTCGCCATATTCCTTGCTCAAGGCTTTGAAATCGACCAACTTGTCCAAATCGGTGTGATTATCTGCTCGACTTAATGCACTTGCGCTAAAACACAACAAGAGTGCACTTGCGATTAAAAAATATTTCCTCAGTTTGAATAAGCTCATGATGATAAACCTCTTATTGATATTCATGTTGTCCGTTTTTCTCTTCTGACCCTTTTAACGGGTAACCAGCCGCTTTAAAAAGTGCTGCCGAACTACTCTCGCTCAAACGGTTATTCAAGGTGCGTCCGGTTTGTTGACTGGCATCACTCAAATAGTGAAAAGCCAGAGCCAATTCCTTTCTCGCATTGTCTATCTCCTGCTGAGAATATTGTTGCGGTGGCGCAACCCCCTCCCGCCCGGGAAAGTGTGAAAACACAAGAAGAACACTCGCCGCTACCAAGCCCGATACGGCAACGCCTAACCAGGGCTTGCGTTTTTTTGGATAGCGCTCCGGCACAGCCAACAAACGCGCTTCCAGTTCATCCGGCATTCGCTGCACATCGAGTTTATGTAAGGCTTTCAGGGCCTCGTTTTCGTTGTAAATATTGTCGCTCATAGTGGATCTTCAATTTTTTCTGCTGATATGCGGGATTTAAACGCCTCGCTCAAAGCCAGTCTCGCGCGGTACAAATACACTTTCACCTGACTCGCACTTAAATCAAGGATTTGCGCAAGTGTTTCATAAGAGTGCTCGTGAATATCCCGCAAAATTAACAAGGAGCGACCCGGTTCCGGCAGGACAGCAATACAGCTCATCAAACGCTGCTGAATTTGCGCATCACCAATCAGTTTCTCTGGATTGGATTTCTCATGTTCTCCCAATAGCTCGTCATTTACACTTTCCTCATTGCGGCGAGCCCGAATTCGATCAAGACAGGCGTTGCGAGTCACCTTTAACAACCAGGCAAGTGCTTGCGTATCACTGACATTTTCAAGGTGTTTCCACAACTTGATGTACACCTCCTGGGATATATCCTCGGTGTCATTGGCGTCAGTCAACATATAGCGAGCAAGGCTATAAACCTGATTTTTGTATTGGCTCACAAGAGCGCGATAGCGTTTTTCCATGTCTGTAATATAAACGGACCAAAACGGGGAAAGTTACAAATAATAGGGAAGTTTTTTGGAGGGAGGGGGGCACCATGCCGGCCTGCACCAGCCAAGGCGTCCTCCGGCAGTGTCTGGCCCGTACCTCATGAACACCCGGATACTAGAGAGAAAACAGGCTTTTTAGTCTTGCACTGTGATTACGTGAGACTTGAACATCGCTGCCATCAGTCAACTTGAGAAGGTAATTACCCGATGCTGAATCTTCGACGGCGTGCACAAATTTGAGATTGACGATTTGTTGACGATTTGCACGAAAAAACTGTGATTCCGGCAGACGCTGTTCAATTTTAATGAGGGATTTATAAATGAAAGGTCGCTGATCATCAAAAAACAGGCGCGTATAATTGCCGACGCACTCAAAACGGCGAATTTTACTCAACTCGATCAGCCAGCTCTGATCACCATCTTTTACAAAAATCTGGCTATTTTCTTCGAGGCGTTGCACGTCGTCGTGACTGTCTTGCGATACAGTCTCACTCTGTAATTTAAGTATCGCTTTTTCAAGTCGCTCCGGGCTAATCGGCTTGAGCAGATAATCGACCGTATTAAAATCAAAGGAGCGAATGGCATATTCGCTGTATGCTGTTGTAAAAATAACGCGCGGGCTATCTTTCAATTTATCCAACAATTCAAATCCATCCTTGCCTGGCATATTGATATCGAGAAAAACCAGTTCTGGTTTTAACTCGTCAATCAACGCTTCTCCCTCTTCTGCATCCCGCGCTTCACCTTCCACCTTTATATCAGGATGCGCTAACAGCAATTTTTTTAGCCCCTCACGCGCAAGACGCGAGTCTTCAATAATGATCGCTTTCATTGACACAAGCTCCTCAGAATGTGTACTTCTGCCACTACCTTTGTCCCTTCCTGCATTAAGTCCAGGCGCGCAGCATCACCATATAACAAGGCTAAACGCTGACGAATATTTTTAATACCCACGCCACTCCGTTGTTTTTTTTCGGCGTGGCGATTAAGCTCACCATCATTACTCACCAGACAAATTAAATCCTCGCCACTGTCATCAATCACAATTTGTAACTCGCCGCCATTTTTTTGCAAACTAATACCATGCTTAATGGCATTCTCCACAAGCATTTGCAACAGCATCGGAGGCACCTGTAAATAACGTGCGCTGTTGGTGACATGGATATTAAAGCGTAATTTGTCCTCCAGATGGATGTCGGCAATTGCCAGGTAGTTGCGAACAAGGTCGAGTTCTTCCGCCAGACTGACACGCTCCTGGTTGGGGCTTGCAAGAGAAAAACGCAGCATATCTGAAAAAGCACGTAAGCTCCTTTGCGCGCGAGGGATGTCCTCATCCATTAAATTAATAATATTATTCATTCCATTGAACAAAAAATGTGGGCTGATTTGCCCCATCAAGGTATTTATTTTCGCATCCTTGAGTTGGTTTTGTATCTTGATGCGCTCAAGCTCATTACTCTGGTTACGGCCATTGGATTTCACAACTACATAAATAAAACACCAAGCCAGCTGCACAACCAGGGAGGATAACCAGCTGATCTGCATCTCATCCGGGTCTCGCGTCGTCACTCTGAATTCAGCATGAAACCAGGCAAACCACTCATGCGTGAGCCACACGCTCCCCTGTACACACCACGCTACCAGCCACGCCGTGAGCAGGTTATAGCCGACCATTAGACTCAATAACTCGAAGGGATGTTTTAAATACCAATTAAAACGATTGTAAGAATAACGAAACAGCAGGAGCACAGGTAAACTTAAAGCAAATCGTGTAAGGTCGGCCACCAGTAATTGGGTATCATAGGAGTGCTTCACCAGGCTCACACTCAAGGTAGGAGCAAGGAAGAACAACCAGCCCGCAAAATGCGCCAACCAAAAAAAGGCATCCCGAGGTATAAAATATTGTCGGTATTTATTTTTTTGCAAGCTCGCCTCTCAAACTGACTTTTTACCTCATCTTCTCAGAAGCCAAATATAAACTGTAGCTTACAGGATAAACGGAAAATAAAAACAAGCAATGGTTGCAGAGGCGGATGAAAGGGCTACAATCCAGCTTCAGTATTTTCCACGCAGGCAAGACCATGATTCGTTTCAGCATTTTTTTATTACTCATTGTCAGCGGCGGCGGCCTCGCTTCGGCTCCTGATCAGGCAGAACCCAGATTAAAAAGCTTCGAATGGATGAGTGTTGAGGAGTGGTTTCAATACCATGAGGATGACAAAGCCATAGCTGAACAAGGGCGCGCAAACCTGCTTTTTCTTGGCGATTCAATTACTCAGGGCTGGGATTGGGAAATTTGGCAAAAAACCTTCGCCCCCCACGGCGCGGCAAATTTCGGTATAGGTGGAGACAAAACTGAAAACGTATTATGGCGCATTCAAAATGGTGGGGTCGGCAAACTCAACCCAGCCTTGATTGTTCTTATGATAGGTGTCAATAATTTTGGTCACGACAATGATTCCGCAGAGGATGTCGCCCTTGGTGTACACAAAATTTTAGAAGAAATTAGTAGTCACTGGCCTCAAACTGACGTTTTGGTTCTCGGCATATTACCTTATGGTGAAAAACACGAGAAATTCAATCGAGACCGTGTTACCCAAAGCAACAAGTTACTCGCAGATATTGCAAAAGATTTTTCATATCGCTTCGAAGATTTTGGCGCAGCATTTCTGGATAGAAATAAAAACATACCCACGACTTTGATGGCTGATTTGCTACATCCGACAGCTGAAGGCTATCAAATTCTCGCCAACAAACTCGCTCCAATTGTCGATGAAATACTGTCGACCAAGAATAATCGTAAAACTCTGGGTCAAGCAGTTAAAGATGCCGAAGTTGTAATCGAGGGGCGATATCGTGAAAAAGACGATCACAGTGTGGATATTGGATTTCCCGGGGTCAGCGTGCATTTTAATTTTGAAGGAAACAAACTGAATTTATATGCATCAAGCAGTTCTGGAAAAAATCTTGTAGATATCTACTTGAATGGCAAACACCACAACACGCTGGAGATAAAGAATAAGCCCCAGGCTTATACACTGATCGAAGAAAAAAAAGAGAAAGTGTGGCGTGTTGAACTGGTTCATCGCTCTGAAAGCTGGCACGGTATACTCAATCTCGAAGCGCTCGAGCCAGCAGCTGGCAAGCTGCTTTCGCCACCAGGTCTGCCGTCCAGAAAAATTCTGATCCTTGGTGATTCCATCACTTGCGGCGAAGCCGTCTATAGGAAACGACATTGCGAAAAAGATTTTTATTGGTGGGATCCAGAGAATTCCTACGGCAAATTAATCGGCGAAAAACTGGATACCCAGGTACATCTCGTTTGTCACGGTGGTCGAGGTTTGTTGAGAAGTTGGAATGGCAAAACAGATGAAGCCAATGTCGGTGACTACTTGCACTTCGCACTTTCCACCGGCAAGGATTCGCCCATCTGGAATCACGCACAGTATCAAGCCGACCTGGTACTTATCAACATAGGAACCAACGACTTCAGTGAACATGCCGGCGCCTTTCCAAATAACCTGGCTGTCACTCAAGCCTGGCTCACTCTTTTCGGAGAGGTTCAAGACGCCTACCCTTCAGCAAAGATAGCGGTTACCGAAGGCCCCATGCTCGAGGGTGAAGCTCGCAACGCGATTCGTGAAAGTTTGCAAAAAGCTATAACGTTGTCGTCAAAAGACATCAAACATCTGGACCTCAAAGTGCGCAAGGGCAACTCTTGTGATGCTCACCCCACTGCTCGGGAGCATAAGGCCATGGCAAAATCACTCAGTAAGCAAGTTCGTGCTTACATGAATTGGTAACGCTCAATGTGTTCGCCAAATAAGGGACCGGTTTGTCACACACTTTAGTCTCTAGCGACAATGAAATTTACTGCATACACTAACGTTCGCACGCTTTTGGCGCTATGCTTAAGGAAAGACAAGGAGAGCCGGTCTTGCGCGACTACCCTTACCTATTTAGAGCCTTGGTGGCCTGCAGTATTTCTGCTTGCGTAACGTCAAGTTACGGCGGAGATTTTGCATCTGCTTCCATCACCCACAGTAAAGCCCGTGCAAAACCCATTGAGCAACCACGCGAGTTGCGCGTTATTTCCGGGCCCCATCAAATCGATGGCTACGCAGTTGAACTGTTAAACAGGATTATCGATAACGAACGCTACCGCTTGAGCATCATCCCGATGGGTGTCACCCAGAAACGCGCGCTTGAACAAATGGATAGGAAACGCAGCGATATTTTTTGGGCGCCTACAACAATTGCCCTGGAGGAGCGACTACAAGCGGTATACTTTCCTGTTTTTAAAGGCCTGTTAGGTTATCGAATTTTTTTGATCCCCTCAGGCACCCAACAAAAATTCTCGGCGATTGAGAATATTGAACAGGCCCGCGGCTTGATTTATGGGCAGATGTCCAGTTGGACCGACACCCGGATTTTAATTCATAACCAATTCAAGGTTCTCACAACACCCACCTACCATTCACTTTTTCCCATGCTGGCTAAACAACGTTTTGACGCCGTACCACGCGGTATTTTTGAACCCTGGAACGAATTGGCATCGCATCGGGAGCTCGGTCTGGCAGTTGAACAGGAACTTGCCTTTTCCTACACCTTGCCTTTTTACTTTTTTGTTCGAAAAGACGAAAAGGAACTGGCTAATATGCTTTACGACGGACTGAATGCTTATTTGAACAGCGGGAAATTTGACCAATACCTGTTTGAACATGATCTGGTTAGACACAATCTTGAACGCGCAAACCTGCACAATCGACGAATTTTTTATTTGCAAAACCCGGAACTTTCAGAACAAACGCCACTAGACAAAGACTACTACTGGTATCGTGTCAATACACATTAAACTTATTCAGCTTGTAATTCCAACGCCCATTTATACAATTTATTTTTCTTCTCGCCCGTTATTTTTGCTGCCAGACTGGCCGCCTGTTTTACGGACAGCTCTTCAAGAAGCGCTGTCAAAATACGCAAGGTTTCAGCTGAAAACGCCTCACTGGCCTGCTCGCTGGCTCCTTCAAGCATTAGCACAAATTCTCCCCGAGATTGGTTGGCGTCACTCTCGAGGGCTTCGCACAAGGTTTGTAGATCACCGCTTAAAAAAGTCTCAAAGGTCTTGCTAATTTCCCGCGCCAGCACAGCCCGTCGTTGCCCACCAAAAACCTCACGCATGGCTAACAGGCTTTCCTGAACGCGGTGCGGTGATTCGTAGAATACAAGGCTATGCGAAAACGCTGACAGCTCTTCAAAAAAGGCTTTCCGCGCAGCCGTTTTAGCAGGCGGGAACCCATAAAAAGCAAAGCGATCCGTCGGCAGGCCCGCAGCACTCAGCGCGGCGATCAGGGCGCAGGCACCGGGAACTGGCTGCACAGTAAAGCCCGCTTCACGCGCTGCCAATACTAACTTATAGCCCGGGTCGGAAATAAGTGGAGTGCCGGCATCAGAGATCAAGGCGACACTCAGGTCCTCGCGCAACTTTTCAATAATTCTTCGGGTCTGATTCTCATCACTGTGATCGTGGTAAGGAATACAGGGTGTCGAGATATGGTAATGTTGCAGCAGTTTGGCGCTGTGGCGTGTGTCTTCGGCCGCTATAATGTCGACACTTTTCAAGACTTCAACGGCCCGGAAACTCATGTCTGCCAGGTTTCCAATTGGGGTCGCAACAATGAACAAGGTGGCAGTCATGATAAATTTCGCTTTACTGGATATGATTGAAAATACGGGTGAAGGGTGTTCGAAGACACTAGCCGTTTAATTTAATGCAACACGTTAATTACCAACTTTATTTACCAAATTAGTGAGTTACCAGGATGACCTGTTCATGAGAGACACATTCTACAAAAGAAGCCTGACGAATGCCCTGCTGTTTTGCCTGGTGCTGATCCTGGGCTCCTGTAGCCAACCTACGCGTGAAAGTGCCCCTGACGAGCAAGTGGCCTTCTATACACTCGAACAAATACCGGCCGTTCTCGAAAAAGCCCAGAACAGCGAAAGCCTGGACGAGCGCGATAAGCTTCGCCTCGATGCCGCCGCGTCCCTGATTGCGCTCAATGAGCAGGACTGGGCCCGCAATATATTGCAGGGCATGTTCCCCGCCGCGCTCAACGATGCGCACTATTTGCGTTTTAACATGCTGTCAGCCGAGCTTGCGCTTGCTGAGGGCCGCCCCTTTCGCGCCAAACGTTACCTCTGGGATGACCGCTTCACCAGCCTGGTCAACAAAGCAGATTTAGACACCCAGATTGTGGCTGGCGAGGCCCGTGCCGGTTTACTCTACGATCTCGCCGAATACCGCCAAAGTATTCAGGAGCGCATCCTCCTCGAGGCTCTGCTGCTCGAGGACCCTGAGCGCCAGGCACAAAATCAGGATGCACTCTGGCAGAGCTTGATGGAACTCTCCGTCCACGACCTTGCACTGGAAAGCGAACAACAACGAGACCCAACCATACGCGGCTGGTATACCCTCGCTGCGCTCGCAAAGAACAACCAAACCAATATTCGATTGCAATTGCAGGAGGTCGAAAACTGGACGCGCCAGTGGCCCGAGCACCCAGCCAGTTTGCGGCTACCCGCAGATTTGCAGTTCCTGAAGCAACTGGTTGAACAGCAAGCCACCGAAGTGGCCGTGCTTTTACCCTTGAGCGGCAAACTGGAAAATGCCGCCAAGGCCATTCGCGATGGCATGATGGCCGCGTGGTACAACGCCAGCGAACTCGGCGATAGCGTACCGAATTTGCGTTTTTACGATACTGGCAGTGGTGATATCAATCAGGTTTACGATACAGCCCTGGCAGAAGGGGCCCAACTCGTGATTGGCCCGCTGGATAAGAGCCAAATTGCCGAATTGGCTTTGCGCCCGGAGTTGGAAGTCCCAACCCTGGGCTTGAACCACCTTGAAGGTGATATGCCATTGGCGAACAATTTGTTCCAGTTTGGTCTGGCGCCGGAAGATGATGCTCGTCAGGTTGCCCAACGCGCCTGGCGCGACGGTCATCGACGCGCCTTGATACTGGCTCCACCCAATGAGTGGGGCGATCGCGGTGTACACGCTTTCAGTGAAGAGTGGCTCGCGCTCGGTGGTGAACTAACCCAGGACTATCGCTATGCGCAAACTCGCAAGTTTTCATCCTTGATTGCCGACGCCTTTGATGTGAGCGACAGCAACCAGCGCCGCCGCCATGTGCGCAGTGTGCTCGGGCAAATAAACCTGGAATTTCAGCCCCGCCGCCGTGAGGATGTCGATTTTGTCTTCCTGATTGCTCATCCGGACAACGCGCGCTTATTAAAACCTGCGTTGAATTTCCACTATGCGGGGGATGTGCCCGTATACGCAACCAGCCACGTCTACAACGGCGAAGTGGACCCGGGGCGCGACAAGGATATGAATGAAATTCGTTTTGTCTCCTTGCCCTGGTATTTTGATTCACGCAGCCCCGAGAAACGCGCCATAGACAATTTCGCGCGCAAGGGCGCAGCCTACCAGCGCCTCTATGCCTTCGGTGTCGATGCTTACCACCTGTTTCCGCGTTTGCAGCAATTGCAACGAGTTACCCAGGCACAATTTTATGGCGCCACAGGGAACTTGAGTATTGACGAACAGCGGCGCGTTGTTCGCCAGCAGTATTGGGCACAATTTGTTCAGGGGCGTGCAACCGCAATGCCAAGCGCCACCCTTGAGGCCGATGAAAGTTAAGCCCGCGCAAGCCACGGAAAAACAGCTTACAGGTGCCTCCGCCGAGGCTCGAGCGGAAGCATTACTCATAGAAAAGGGGTTGCACCTGGTCGAGCGCAATTACAACTGTAAACTGGGCGAGATTGATTTAATCATGCAAGACAAGCAAACTCTTGTCTTCGTGGAGGTGCGCTATCGCAAGAATGCCATGTTTGGCAGTGCCTTGGATTCAGTAAGCGTAAGCAAACAAAAAAAAATTATTGCTGCAGCCCAGCATTACTTACTGCAACACAACATACGGAATACCGCACAACGCTTCGATGTTGTCGGCATTACCGGCAGTGATATGCAGTGGGTGACCGCCGCCTTCCAGGCAGTAGTTTAAGACGGAAACAGGGGTAGTATGATTCAACGTGTTTACTCACTTTTTCAAAAAAGTGTGGAAGCGAAAATGCAGGTCGGCGAAGACCTTGCTCCGCTCATAGCCCAGGCCAGCGAGAAAGTCGTCCAGGCTTTATTGCAGGAAAATAAAATATTACTTTGCGGCAACGGTATTTCGGCAGCTATCGCGCAGATTTTTACCTCTGCACTACTGGACCGTTTTGAACGTGAACGCCCAAGTCTGCCCGCGATATGGTTGGGCAGCACAACACCAACCTATACCGCGATTGCAGCGGACTACAGCCACAACGAAGTGTTTGCCAAACCGGTTCGCGCGCTCGCCCAGGAAGGCGACATACTGTTCACAATCAGCACCAGCGGCAATACCGGAAATTTGGTACAAGCAACAGCCGCAGCGCACGATCGCGGCGCCCATGTTATTTCCTTGACCGGGCGCGAAGGCGGCTCAATATCTTCCATGCTCGACGTGAACGACATGGAGATTTGTGCGCCACTTAACTCCCGAGGGCGCATTCATGAAATACACTTGCTCTGCGTATTTTGTCTCTGCGATTTAATTGATCATCAACTATTCGGAATTGAATGAATTATGTCAGCCATGCTCTATCGACTTAAGTGGATTTTACTCAGCCTCAGCCTGATGAGTACCAGCGCTTGCGTCACTGTGATTGATGCCACCACTGACGAACCGATTCGCCAGGACCCACACGAACGCAGCTTTGGTGGATATTTGGACGATAAAAACATTCGAACCGTCGTTGCAGTGAATATCAAAAAAGCCAGCGCAGCGTTAGATGAAGCGCATGTTAATGTCTATGTCTACAATGGCGTGGTACTCTTGACGGGTGAAGTACAAAGCCAGGCACAACGCGATCTTGCAGGAAAAACTGCGCGCGAGGTAACTCGTGTTCGCCAGGTCTATAATCAATTAGAAGTACGGCCAAAAAGTAAGTTTATGGACCGTACCGTAGATAATATTATGCAAACAAAAATAAAAGCTAAACTTATGTTGAACAAGGACATCGACTCCGGCAAGGTCAAAGTCATTGTGGAAAATGATGTCGCCTATCTCATGGGTTTACTTACCCGCGTTCAAACTGAAAAAATCACTGAGGTCGTTCGTCAGCAACCAGGCATTAAGAAGGTTGTTCGGGCCATTGAATACATAGAGGAATAATAGATATGTCCACATCCACGATAGTGACTCTGGTTGTCATTGCGGTTTTATTTTTTTACATCATTTCCATCTATAACAAGCTCGTCAGCCTTAAAAACCGTTTTCAAAATGCCTTCTCGCAAATTGAAGTTCAGCTTAAACGCAGGTACGACCTGATTCCCAACCTCGTAGAAACTGCCAAGGGTTATTTGAAACACGAACGTGAAACCCTTGAAGCGGTTATCAGTGCGCGAAACTCAGCCGTATCCTCATTAAAAGCGGCTGCTTCTGACCCAACCAGCGCTGTTGCCATTCAGGAGCTTGCGGGTGCAGAAGGGGCGCTTGCCGGTGCATTGGGCCGCTTGAATGTGGTGATGGAAGCGTATCCGGACTTAAAAGCCAGTGCCAACATGACACAACTTTCCGAAGAACTCACAACCACAGAAAACAAAGTGGCATTTTCACGTCAGGCTTTTAATGATGCGGTAACAGAATACAACACCTATCGACAGAGCTTTCCACCTGTTTTCTTTGCCGGTTTATTCGGTCACTCAACAGACGCCGAGTTACTGGAATTTGAAGACAGCGAACAAATCAAGGAAGCACCCAAGGTCAGTTTCTGAGTTGAGCCGATCTCCGCGCATGACTCAGCAACAAACCTGTCAGCTTAGGGAAGGACTGCGATAAATGAATTTTTTTCAGCATCAGGACGCTGCCCGTAAAAAAACCAGCTTGCTGGTTTTTTTATTAGTGACAGCAGTGCTCTCATTAATTGTTATTACAACCCTTACCGTCGCTGTATTCTGGTATTTTCTGCAAACCAACTCGACCAGCATCAGTGCTGCTGAAGGTGCTCAACGCAGTTTTCTCGATCATGCCTGGGTGCTGGTGAATTCTGAAATTTCCCTGTGGATTGCTATCGGCGTCACCGTCATTGTGGGTCTTGGCAGCCTCTATAAAATGTTCCAGATTGGTCGCGGCGGCAAATACGTCGCTGAGGCCCTGGGTGGCCGCTTGATTTCACGTGACACCACCGATCACGATGAAAAAAAGGTTCTTAACATTGTCGAAGAAATGGCCATCGCGTCTGGCAACCCTGTACCCTCTGTGTATCTGATGGAGGAATCCGGTATCAACGCGTTTGCTGCCGGCATTTCGCGGCGCGATACCGTTATTGGCGTCACTCGTGGTTGTATCCAGCACTTAAATCGTGATGAACTTCAGGGCGTTATGGCGCATGAATTCAGTCATATTCATAACGGCGATATGAAACTGAACATGCGCCTCATTGCACTGCTCCACGGCATACTTGTCATTGGCTTAATCGGTTACTACCTCGCCCGCTCTTCGGCCTATGGCTCAAGCCGAAATAAAGGCCGCGGACAACAATTAGCATTGGGTTTGGCCTTAATGGCCATCGGCTTTGGCGGAACCTTTTTTGGCAACTTGATAAAATCAGCGGTTAGCCGCCAACGTGAATACCTGGCCGATGCGTCTGCGGTGCAATTTACACGCAACCCGGATGGCATCGCAGGTGCTCTCAAAAAAATTGGCGGCCTTTCAAGTGGCTCCAGGTTTGAGAATGGCAACGCCTCACAATTCAGCCATATGTTTTTTGGTGAGGGAATCAAAACTGCGCTGGGCAATTTGACCTCCACACACCCGCCGCTGAAAGATCGTATCAAACGTATTGATAAAAGCTGGAATGGTCAATTTCCTCATGTCAGTGTTTCGCATAAAGCGGATATCGATTACAGCGGTGTTGATGTCAATGAAAACGCCGCGTCTGCGATAAGTGCATTGGCCGCGGGAACCGCAGCAGCAATGCATGGCCAAACAGGAAAAATAAACGAAGACGCAATCGAACACGTTGGCGAAATTCAACCAGAGAGCATCGAAGCTGCTCGCAATTTTCTTGAGCATTTACCTGACAATATTCACGATGCTGCGCACCACCCAAATTCCGCAAAAGCCTTACTGTACTGTTTACTCCTTGATGAAGATAAAGACATTCGCAACCATCAAGCGAAACTTTTACAGCAAAACGCGAAAGCGGACACTTTGAAAGTCGTGCAGTCTTTATTCAAGGATGTTTTGAATCTTCCACGCGAGCAACATTTAATGGTGGTTGATCTGTGCATCCCGGCTCTTAAAGAACTGGAAAAAGACGATTACAAACAATTTAAAAACCTCTTACTCCAACTGATTAAGGCGGACGACCATGTAAGTCTTTTTGAGTGGTGTCTGTATCGCATTGTAACGCACAATGTAGAAAACAAGATTGAAAAGGAAAACAAGAGCCTCAAAGCGATAGCCGACAGTGCAGCAAAAGTGTTAAGCATGGTCGTGATTGAAGGTGAAAATGAACAAGCCGAAAAAGTTTTTTCGCTTGCTGTTTCCCACCTCGGAAGAGATTTTCAAAATTCCCGTTTGCAAACTCAAGCGCTGGAATTTCAGGAGGTTGATAAAGCGCTCAATCAACTCGCCGAGCTAAAACCCCTGGCCAAGCCTGTATTTCTTAAAGCACTTATGGAAGCCATTAATGCCGATGGCAAAGTGACTGCCACCGAAGCCGAGCTATTCCGAGCCATTGCTGATACCTTGAATTGCCCTGTGCCACCATTAAAAATATCTGGCTAGCGTTTTTCGTAATTCCAGGTCTGCCGCGGGACCTAAAGTTCCCCTTTCACTTTCTGATCTGTGAGGTTTATCCCGCTGTCCGCGAAACGCCATCAACCAGCGAACGTGTTCGCTCCCAGGTTTGTTGAATCAGCAAGGCATCGTAACTTGCGCGGTGGCGCTGCGCTGACCCGTAACTTTCCAGAACCTGTTTTTTCGCTTCATCCCAAACCTCAAGTTGCCATTCAGAGGCTATCCCTTCTATGGGACTTAAACGAAAGGCACATTCTTTGCCGCCGTATTCAAACAAACGCTGTAGCCAACTGATATCGTGAGCCCAGGCATCACTGTATAGGGTGTGGTCCCGTAGCAATGTGTTTAGTTCATCGCAAACCTGCGTGATGGGCTTGCCATTTTCAAGCAAGCTTTTTCGCGAAATACCGTGTAACTTTTCTGCCTTGACACTCCAGTGCTGCCACGAACTGTGCGGCAAAATCAAACTGCAATAACGTTTGCCGTTATACAGAACAACACCGACTTCGATAGGATAACTATGAGAACCAAAGCCGGAGGCTTCGATATCAATTATGGAAGGAACAAAATCCGTTTTAAGCATCACAATGGCCTTTACTCGTTATTCTGGCCAGTATGGAGAGAGATCGCCTACTTGACGACTCGAAGACTGGGTCGTCTGCCTCCATCACCACCACCATTATCATCCGGCGGTGTATTGTCTGGCTCGGGTTCTGATTCAAACATCATACGCTGACCATTTTCACGTGCATATACACCCATCACAGCGTAGCAAGGTACGTAAATATTAGTCGGTATACCACCAAAACGCGCGGAAAAACTGATCGCTTTATTGGTCATTTCGAGCCCGGAGACGGCACGTGGGGCAATATTGAGAACGATTTGACCATCCTTGTTCACATACTGCTGGGGAACTTCAACACCCTTCGCCATTGCATTAACCACAATGTGGGGCGTGCAATCATTGTCCACGATCCACTCATAGAGAGCGCGAATCAGATAAGGACGACTGGATGTCATTGCCATGTTTACTACCCGCTATGCTTAGCGTTATCAGGCAAAATCAGGGCGCATCTCTTTCTCAAGTTCCGTGAGACTTTCCTGAAATGAAGGACGACGGAAAACATTTTCCATGTAGTCGAGAAGCGGCATAACCTGCCGGTTTCGAGGTAACTTTACGCCAAAAACGTCGAGGCGCCAAAGAATGGGAGCGAGGCAACAATCCACCAGGGTAAATTCCTCACTCATAAAAAAAGGTTTTTCGGAAAAAATCGGTGCAATTGCGACCAGACTATCGCGCAAATCCTTGATCGCGGCATTAACCGCATCCTTGTTTTTGCTTTTGACAATGGTATCAACCAAAGGGCACCAGTCGTTTTCAATACGATAGATAAATTGACGGCTTTCTGCGCGTGCGACCGGGTAAACAGGCAACAAGGGCGGATGGGGAAAACGCTCATCCAGATACTCCATCATCACACGGGTTTCATAAAGCGTAAGTTCGCGATCCACCAGCGTAGGAAGAGAGTTGTAGGGGTTCAATTCGCTCAGTTCAGCCGGAATGTTGGAAGGCTCAGCTTCCACCACATCGACTGTTACCCCTTTTTCGGCAAGTACAATACGCACGCGATGACTGTAATGGTCACGCGCGTCCGAAAAGTAGGTCATTGTTGAGCGTTTTGTGACGACTCCCATGAAAATTTCCCCATTAATTATTCTTAGTGAACATCCTTCCAGTATTCACGGTTTAACAACCAGGTGAATACAAGCAACAACGAAAGGAAGAGGAAAACATAAACACCTATGCGTTTACGATTTTCCGCACCCGGCTCGCCGACGTACACCAGGAAATTCACCAGGTCATCCACTGCTTGACGATACTGATCGGCATCCATGGCGCCTTGCTTTTCTTTCACTTCAAGACTTCCACAAGGGTCAGTCAGCGCCTTGCCATTTTCATCTTTGACTTCGTGACCATGGCTATCCATTTTTGGACCAGGCGAACACTCGGCAAGCCCTTGCAAGTCAACCAGTACATGCGGCATACCAACGCTGGCAAATACTTTGTTGTTCACACCTGTTGAACGACTTTCGTCTTCATAAAAACTGGTTAGAAAGGTGTGAATCCAAACGGGCTTGCGCGCACGCGCAACCAGGGAAAGGTCAGGTGGTACAACACCAAACCACTCTTTCGCATCCGCCGGGTTCATTGCGTTGGTCATCAAAGCCCCAATCTTGTCGCCTGCAAAGTTTAAGTTTTCTTGCATCAGCTTGTGGTCAATACCCAGGTCATCAGCAACACGCTCGTAACGCGAATAGCTGACGGCATGACAGCCCATGCAGTAGTTCACAAACAATTTTGCACCGCGCTGCAGGCTTTCCTTATCGCTCACATCTGGCTCATAGTCATTACATACAGCGGCACCACAGGCACCACCTTCGGCACCTACGGCTTTGATAGGCACGACGATTAATACAAAGAAAGCAACCAAACCACCGAGCACCAATGTTTTCGGCAAGCCTTTTTTCTGTACGCGCTCAGGCTCAGGAGATTCAGCATCTTTGGCCGTTAACCAGGGCAAGTAAACAACAAACGCGCCGAGGATGATCGAATAGATATAGAAAACCCAAGCCACATGTACTTTGTCAGAAATCGCTGCAAACAGGCCATTGGCGGTGATATACAAAATACTTCCACCCAAAATGAAGGAGAAAACATAACTCAGGAAGGATTTTTTACCGGCATTGGTCCAGAACGGCATCGTCAGGAAGTAGGCAAAATAGAAGACTGTGCCAACCTGAGCCAATAAAGTGCGATCATTAGAGGGCAGTTTCAAACCAAGAATACCCAAAACAACAAAGTTTGCCGCGAACAAAATCAACATGACTTTGGGCACCATGCCTTTGTAACGAATTGATTTCGCTTTACTGTTATCCAGCCAGGGCAAGAGGAACAAAATCACAATCGCAGCAGCCATCGCGATAAAGCCGTTCAGCTTGGACGAGAACACGCCACCCAGGTCAATCGTCACCGCACGCAAGATTGCATAGAACGGCGTGAAGTACCATACCGGCGCAATGTGCTCAGGCGTTTTAAGGTTATTCGCCTGCTCAAAGTTCGCGTACTCGATAAAGTAACCACCCAGAGTCGGCGCAAAGAAAACAATGCCACAGAAAACGAACAGGAAGACGGTTATACCTAGCAAGTCATGCACGGTGTAGTAAGGATGGAAAGGAATACCATCTTTGGGAATACCGTTTTCGTCTTTGTTCTTTTTGATTTCCACACCGTCAGGGTTGTTGGACCCAACTTCATGCAGGGCCAGGATGTGCAATACAACCAGTGCCAACAACACAATCGGCACCGCGACAACATGCAAGGCAAAGAAACGATTCAAGGTGGCGCCGCTAATCAGGTAATCACCACGGATCCACTGCACCAGATCCTCACCCACGTAGGGAATCGCACCAAAGAGGTTAACAATTACCTGCGCCCCCCAATAAGACATTTGCCCCCAGGGAAGTACATACCCCATAAAGGCTTCAGCCATCAGGGCAACGTAGATGAACATACCGAAAATCCACACCAGCTCGCGAGGAGCACGGTAAGAGCCGTACATCAATCCGCGGAACATATGCAGGTAAACAACGATAAAGAAGGCCGATGCGCCGGTGGAGTGCATATAGCGAATAATGTCGCAGTTAGGCACGTCGCGCATACAGTATTCAACAGAAGCAAATGCCGCCTCCGCTGTGGGTGTGTAAACCATGGTCAACCAGACACCGGTCAACAATTGGTTTACCAGTACCAAAAGGGAAAGCACCCCGAAGAAATACCAGAAGTTAAAGTTTTTAGGCGCGTAGTATTTCGCCATGTGCGTGTCCCACGCACGTTGAACAGGAAGACGTTGATCAATCCAGTTCCACAATCCGCCAAGCCAGGTAATCATGATTAAGCCTCCTGGTCTTCGCCGATGAGAATCACGTCATCGGATAAAAATGTGTAAGGGGGAATTTCGAGATTGGTGGGCGCAGGCACTCCGGCAAACACGCGTCCAGCCAAATCAAATTTTGAACCGTGGCACTTACAGAAGAAACCACCGAGCCAATTGGAATCACCCACACTCTGGTCACCCACTTCAGGGCGATATTCCGGCGCACATCCAAGGTGAGTACAAATGGCCAACATGACCAAAAACTCTTCCTTCACAGAGCGCGTTGGGTTTTTCGCGTAATCAGGCTGAACTGATTTTTCAGAAGCCGGGTCGCGCAAACGCGCTTCAACAGTATTCAGGCTTTCCAGTGCTTCTTTCGTACGACGCACGATATAGACTGGCTTTCCGCGCCATTCCACAGTGACACGCGCACCCGGTTCAATTTTTGACACGTTAAATTCGACTGGTGCCCCTGCAGCGCGCGCTTTGGCGCTTGGATTCCAGGAATTCACGAAAGGAACGGCGGCGCCTACGACACCGGCCGCGCCAACAACTGACGTTAACGCGGTTAATACGCGTCTACGCCCTTCATTCACTCCGTCATTACTCACGACGTTTGCTCCCCATGTTACTTGCCAGCAAGCAGCAAATAGTTGTTGTTTAAGTTTTCAAATAGATAAAAAAGGAGATCCCGTAAATCCATAGTGGGTATTTAGCGCCTCCGGGATGCAGTGCTTCTTATTATAGTCAGCATTTACTCCATAGACGGGCCGAAGCCCCATTTTTAAAGCGGCGCAGTATATCACAATGCAAAGCGGGAAATTCGTGGCTTTCGCCTTCACATACAAAAAACCAGGCAATGAAGCCTGGTTTTTTGGAAGCGCAGAAAAATTAACGCTTGGAGAATTGTGGTTTCTTACGTGCTTTACGCAAGCCCACTTTCTTACGCTCAACCTCACGCGCATCACGAGTGACATAACCTGCTTCACGCAGCGTTGGACGTAAGCTTTCATCATAAGCCATTAACGCACGTGTCAGACCGTGGCGAATCGCGCCAGCCTGACCGAAGCTACCGCCACCTTTTACGGTGACTTTCACATCAAACTTTTCAGCGTTTTCAGTCAGCTCAAGCGGTTGACGTACAATCATACGCGCCACTTCACGACCGAAATATTCGTCGATAGGGCGATCATTGATAACGATGTTGCCACTGCCTAAAGAGATAAATACACGCGCAGTGGAGGTCTTGCGGCGACCCGTACCGTAATATTGTTCAGCTGCCATTATCCGGCCCCCTTATAGTTTGAGTTCTTGAGGTTGTTGCGCTGTGTGCGGGTGTTCGGCACCAGCATAAACCTTCAATTTTTTGAACATGGCACGCCCAAGTGGTCCGCGTGGCAACATGCCTTTCACGGCGCTTTGGATGGTGCGCTCTGGCGCTTTATCGATCAACTTTTCAAAGCTGATGGATTTCAAGCCGCCGGGGTAACCGCTATGACGGTGGTACATCTTATCGGTCGCTTTTTTACCCGTCACACGCACTTTTTCGGCATTGATGACTACGATGTAGTCGCCGGTGTCTACGTGCGGGGTAAATTCAGGCTTGTGCTTGCCACGCAGGCGGTGCGCTATTTCGCTCGCCATGCGGCCAAGGGTTTGCCCTTCCGCGTCGATGATGTACCAGTCGCGTTGAACTGTTTCATTGTTGGCACTGATGGTCTTCATGTTGTATCTGCCTTTCGATGGTACGGGTTGATATTCGGGTTGTTCCGCGGGACCCAATTCGGGGCCCAAAAACGGAGCGCGGATTCTACTTTAGGGCTGTTTGTAGTTCAAGCATTAATCGATGGCAGGTTTTCGGGTTGTCTTGGTCTTGGGGAGACTATTAGTTTAGTTAGTCGCAGGAACGCAGAGCACAAGGTGCAGGGTTTTGAAAACGCAGTGAACACCTCCCTGTGGCTCCGACGCCGCGTCCTGCGGCGACGGTTTCAAAACCCTGCACCTTGTGCTCTGCGTTCAGGCTTAATTCATGCGAGATTCACACCTTATGCGCCAAAAAGACTAAAACCCCACCAACAACCTTCTGAGCAAAAAGAACCTCCTGAGTTAAACCAACTGCGAAAGGCCAGGCCAACTACCATGAACTGCATAGAGCGTTCGCGAAACTCGCGTGAACTTTGCCAGAACACAGAGCGTGAGGTGCCGGGTTTTGAAACCGTCACCGCAGGGATGCGGTGTCGGAGCCACAGGGATGTGTTCACCGCGTTTTCAAAACCCGGCACCTTGCGATCTGTGTTCCTGCGACCAGCCAAATCGTTATCAAATGAAAAGCACAAAATGTAAATCCCTGATTTCTCCACAATTTAATAAACCCGACTCTTGCCCGGGTTATCACAATCGGCCAATTTGATACTCGCGCAATCTTTGCCAGAACACAGAGCGTGAGGTGCCGGGTTTTGAAACCGTCACCGCAGGGATGCGGTGTCGGAGCCACAGGGACGTGTTTACCGCGTTTTCAAAACCCGGCACCTTGCGATCTGTGTTCCTGCGACCAGCCAAGTCACCACATTTAGCCACCTAGGCTTTGTGAGATCGAGCCAAATACTCCGTACTTTGCATTTCCAGAATACGGCTGATGGTGCGCTCAAATTCGAAGGAAAGCCGGCCAGAGACATAGAGCTGGCGAATATCGGCTTCGGCGGACATGATGAGTTTGACTCCACGATCGTAGAACTCATCGACAAGGTTAATGAAACGGCGAGCCTGATCATCGTTATTGCCGTTGAAAATCGGGACATTTTCCACAATCACTGCGTGGTACTCGCGGGCCAATTCAATGTAGTCGTTTTGCGAGCGCGGACCGTCGCAAAGTGCCTTGAAATCAAACCAAACCACATCCTCCGCTTCACGATATGCGAGCAAGGAACGACCCTCAACTTCCAGGCTGGTATTGGCACGGATGGCATTGGTGTCTGGAACCAGTCGTTCAAAACAGGCTCCCAACGCCTGATGGGCTTGCTCGGACAAGGGACTGTAAAACAGATCGGCCTGCTCAAGGGCTCGCAGGCGGTAGTCCGTAGCGCTATCGAGGTTGATCACATCGCAGTGCTGATAAAGAAGGTCGATTGCCGGCAGGAAGTTACTGCGCTGTAGACCATCCTTGTATAGATTTACCGGTTCGACATTGGATGTGGCGATCAAAATGACCTTGCGTTCGAAAAGTGCTTTGAGCAAGCGAGCGAGAATCATGGCGTCGGTGATATCTGATACGAAAAACTCGTCAAAACACAGAACGCGCGCTTCGCGGGCGATATTCTCAGCCACTTTATCCAGCGGATCCCTCGTACTTTGCAAGGCCTTGAGATCCCGGTGAATGCGCCGCATAAACCGGTGGAAATGGGTTCGCAGTTTTCTATCGAAGGGCAACTGATCAAAGAACATATCCATCAGCCAGGTTTTGCCCCGGCCGACACCACCCCATACATACACCCCTTTTAAGGTGTTTTGCTCATCGTTATTTGCCCACGATCGAATGCGCCCAAGCAAGCCGGGCCGCGCTGGCTGTGCACTCAATGCTTGCCACAGGGCATCGAGTTTCTCGATAACCACTTCCTGGGCAGGGTCTTGCTGGATGCCAGGTTGTTGAATTTCCTGGAGATAACGCGCTTGTGGGGAAACTGTCATATAACTCTTTACAACGAGGAATGCCAAAAATATGAGGGAATAGTCCCTCGGTTGCGGGATTTTTTATGTATTATAGGAATATTGAAACTGTAAAAAGCAAGTCCTTGCCCTGCTCAGTGTTTGACAGGTGCTTTTGAGGGCTGCTATCTGGAGGCCACTGTGGAAGTAATGATGGTTGCTGTGATTGCGTTTTTTGTGGGCGGGATAGTCGGCGCCCTGATTAGTCGCAGCTTGAGTTCGCCCGACAAGCAAAAGGAATTGGAAAACAGCCTGGCCGAGGCACGTCGCGAATTGGACAACTACCACCAGGATGTTGCCCAACATTTTGCCGAGACTTCTCGCTTGGTGAACAACCTCACTCAAAGCTACAAAGATGTGCACGAACATTTGGCCAAAGGTGCAATCCAATTGACGAATTCGGAAATCAGCAAGCAAATCCTCGCTGCGGGTGATGGTCAGTTGGGGATTGAAGCCGATGCCGCAATTGACGAGGAGAGTTTTCAACCTCCACGTGACTGGGCGCCAAAAACACCTGGCAGCAAAGGCACTTTGAGTGAAGACTACGGTCTGAACGAAGAGAATGATGAAGAAGCTGCAATTAAATCCGTTGCGGAACGTCACCGAGAGGCGAGTTAGACCCCAAACTCTTAAAACCGATAGAGAATGAGTAAATTTCAAAGCGTATTGGAATTTTTACGCTGGCCAGTCCTGGTCGGCGTGCTCGCCGCCCTCGTCATCTCCGAATATTTCCCACAATTTGCTCCGTCAAAAGATACCGGCAACGATAGCAGTTTCCCCTATGACGCCTTGAGCCCGGAGCAAAATGACTGGTCTGGCCCGGTTTCCTATTCTGAAGCGGTGCGGCGCGCGTCACCGGCAGTGGTGAATATTTACACCAGCAAAAAGGTTAACAACAGTAATCACCCACTGCTCAATGATCCTGTTTTACGTCGCCTTTTTAATGTCTCGGAATTACCTCAACAGCAGCGGATGCACTCAGCACTGGGCTCTGGCGTTATCGTGAGCCAGGATGGCTATTTATTAACGAATGAACATTTGATTTCCGGCGCGGACGAAATTGTTGTTGCCCTGCAAGACGGGCGCGATGCCAAAGCAGAGCTCATCGGCGTGAATAAGGAAAGTGATCTCGCCGTGCTGAAAATCGAACTCGACAACTTACAAGCCATCCCCATCGGCTCGCCGGAGTCAGTGAAAGTCGGAGACGTTGTACTTGCGATAGGTAACCCCTTCGGAATGGGGCAAACCGTTACCCAGGGCATTGTGAGTGCGACGCGTCGTCGTGGCCTAAGTATTTCAGAATACGAAAATTTTATTCAAACCGACGCTGCCATTAATCCTGGTAATTCCGGCGGGGCTTTGATTGACGCCCACGGCAATTTTTTAGGCATCAATACCGCGCAATTTAGCCAACAAATGCAAAGTGGTTTCGGGTTTGCAATTCCTGCAGATATCGCGCTACAAACTCTCAAGGATATTATTGAATACGGCCATGTTGTTCGCGGTTGGCTGGGAATTGAAGCGATTCCTATCAGCCCGCGCACAGCGCGCGCTTTCAAACTGAACGATACCGACGGCATTATCATCACCCGCGTTGTACCCGAAGGCCCGGCAGCGGCGGCGGGTTTACACGTCAAGGATATTATTACCCATATCAACAACCGCTCTGTCGGCGGTGGTATTTGGGGCGAACAGGAAATCAATGAAAGCCGCCCCGGTGAGACCGTGGACATTCGATTGATTCGCAACGGAGAAGTGATGGAAATGCAAGCAACTGTCGCTGCGGTGCCAACGCAACTCCAGGTTCAACAATAAAAGCGCGTGAACTAACGCCCTGACAATCCCCAGGCCACCACACGGTTTTCCTGCTCGGGCCTGAGTGGAATTTTCAATGAAAAAAACAGGGACGTGAACGCGAGACCTGCACCAATCAAAAATACCGCCATATTGGAAACCATCCAAATTATTCCCAACACTGCGGGCACTACCACAGCCGCAATATGATTAATCGTAAAACTCACACTGGCCGTTGCCGCAATATCCTCCGGGTAGGCTATTTTTTGAAAATAGGTGGAAATAGCAATCGCAAATGCGAAAAACAAATGGTCAACCACATACAAGACCGCAGCCATTTCCGCATTTTGCACAAACGCATAACCAAGAAAGACACACACCAAACCAAGATATTCAAAAATCAGGGCACGACGCTCGCCGATTTTGCCGATCAAGTTGCCTATGTGCCTGGCAAAGAAAAAATTAAACACATAGTTCACAATAAACAGGGCGCTGATTTCCGCCACGCTGTAGTGAAACTTTTCCACCATCATAAAACCGGCAAACACCATGAAGATTTGCCTTCTGGCACCACTTAAAAACACAAGCATGTAGTACAACCAATACCGTCGACGCACAATGAGCTTTTTATGTTGAGTCACGCCCTGGTTAAATTGCGGCACACAAAAAATCAGCAAACACGTCAGAAAAATACCAACCAAACCGGAAAGCAGATACATCCATTTGTAGTCGATGTGCAACTGCCCCATCGCCAGCCAAATCAGTGCATAGGCGCTCAGTGCTGCGCCCGCTTTCCACGCAGTTGCACGCCCGAGAAAACCTGGCGCATCCTCTTTGGAAAGCCATTGCAGAGTCAAACTCTTGTTAATCGTTTCAAAGTAATGAAAGCCCAGCGACATTACGACTGTTGTAATGTAGAGGCCCAACACATGTGGAAAAAAGCCCGTAACTGCAACACCAACACACATAGTCAGGAGCGCGAGCAAAGCAAAACGCTGTTCACGAATAACGAGCAAAACAAAAACGGCAGTAAAAGCCAAAAAGCCGGGCACTTCACGCAAGCTTTGCAAAATTCCGATTTCTACGCCGGTAAATTGCGCCTTTTCAATTACAAAATTATTCAGCAAAACCTGCCAGGTCGAAAAACAAAACGACATGGTGAAGGTCATGCATAACAGGAGCACAATGGGGTTGCTAAACAGGCTGCTAAAACGGCGAGCGAACATCCAGTTACCTTGGAAAACTTTATTTGCGTACAGAGTTATTAAAACGCTTGGGCAGTGGGCACACCACTATCCAAAAGACCTAATCAAGCATTTCTCATGAGAAAAAAATAAAAAGCGCTTCGCCACAATGCGATTAGTGACGAACGAAGTGCGCTTTAACTACTTTTCAATTCGGAATTCAGCGGCCAGGGCATGCGCTTCCAGGGATTCACCACGCGCCAATACCGAAGCCACTTTACCCAATTCCGATGCCGCTTGCGGTGAACACGCAATAATGGAAGAGCGTTTTACAAAATCGTAAGTGCCCAAAGGCGAAGAAAAACGCGCAGTGCCAGAGGTGGGCAGAACGTGATTGGGGCCCGCACAATAATCACCCAGGCTTTCGGAGGTGTAACGCCCCATAAATATCGCGCCAGCGTGTTTAATAGCGGGTAACAGGCTCTCCGGTGCATCCACTGAAAGCTCAAGGTGCTCCGGTGCAATCCGGTTAGCGATGTCTACCGCTTCATGTAAATCTTTCACTTTAATCAACGCACCGCGATTGGCGAGCGACACTTTTACGATGTCTTTTCGTTGCAATGTCGGCAGTAATTTCGCAATGCTGGCTTCAACCTGCTCCAGGAAAGATGCATCCGGGCAGAGCAATATCGACTGCGCTTGCTCATCGTGTTCAGCCTGGGAAAATAAATCCATGGCGACCCAATCCGGGTCCGTTTTGCCATCGCAAATAATCAGAATTTCCGAGGGCCCGGCGATCATATCAATGTCGACCGTACCAAACACTTCACGCTTTGCAGTGGCAACAAATATATTGCCTGGCCCCACGATTTTATCAACACGGGGAACTGTTTCCGTTCCGTAAGCCAGAGCGGCAACCGCTTGGGCGCCGCCCACTGTGATTACCGAGGTCACGCCTGCCACCGCAGCCGCAGCCAGCACCAGTTGATTGACTTCGCCCGCAGGTGTCGGTGTAACCAATACCACTTCCTGCACACCGGCAACTTTAGCCGGGACCGCCGACATCAATACCGATGACGGGTAAGAGGCTTTTCCTCCGGGAACGTATAAACCCACACGGTCAAGCGGAGTAATTTTTTGGCCCAGAACACTGCCGTTACTTTCAGTGTATTGCCAACTTTCCTGAACCTGTTTCTGGTGATAGCTGCGAATACGTTCAGCGGCGGTTTCAAGTGCCGCTTTTTCTTGTGCACTGATCGAGTCAAGCGCCGCCTGCAATGATTCTTCAGTAAGCACTAGTTCTGAGGCCTGTTGCACTTCACGGCGATCGAATTTATTCGTGAATTCAATCAAGGCAAGATCGCCACGCGCTTTGACATCCAACAAAATTTCACGCACGGTTTTTTCAATTCCGTCCTGCTGCTCCGCTTCCCATTGCAGGAGCGAATCCAACGCCGCCGAGAAATCGGCCTGTGAACTGTCGAGGCGATTAATCATCAAGCCGCTCCCTGCATCCCGGCATTCTCGGCAACGGCAACACTGATAGCGTCAATCAAGGCTTCAATCTGGTTGTGTTTCATTTTCATCGAGGCTTTATTCACAATTAAGCGCGAACTGATGTCCGCAATTTTGTCTCGCGGTTCCAACCCATTGGCACGCAAGGTATTCCCGGTATCGACAATGTCCACAATTTCATCGGCAAGATTCAGGATGGGCGCCAACTCCATCGCACCGTACAACTTAATGATATCGACCTGACGCCCCTGCTCCGCGTAATAGCGTTTTGCAAGATTGACATATTTGGTCGCAACTTTGATGCGGCCACTCTTCAGTGTTTGCCCCACTATGCCCGCCGTCATCAATTTACAACGCGCGATTTGCAAATCCAGGGGTTCGTAAAAACTGGAGCCGCCGTGTTCCAGCAAGGTGTCTTTACCAGACACTCCCACATCAGCCGCACCAAACTCAACGTAAGTGGGTACGTCACTGCCGCGGAGGATCAACAAACGTACACCCGTGGCACTGGTCTCAAAGGTTAATTTGCGGCTTTTTTGTGGATCTTCAACCGGCTCAATACCAGCCGCAGCCAACAGCGGCAAGGTTTCTTCCAGAATACGCCCCTTGGTGAGGGCTATAGTCAATTCTGACATGCGTTCAACTCCCTTAACCGGGCACGCGACGAATATTCGCGCCCAGCATTTGTAACTTCTCTTCAATACATTCGTAACCGCGATCGATGTGATAAATACGATCGACCGTGGTTTCACCCTCGGCTACCATGCCGGCAATCACCAGGCTGGCAGACGCCCGCAGGTCCGAGGCCATGACCGGCGCCCCTTTGAGCTTCTCTACCCCTTCAATCATTGCGGTATTACCCTCCAGCACGATGTGGGCGCCCATACGGTTGAGTTCGTGGGTTTGAATCAAGCGGTTTTCAAATATTGTTTCCACTACCGCGCTGGCGCCTTCAGACACCGCGTTCATAGCGGTAAATTGCGCTTGCATGTCGGTAGGAAAAGCCGGATATGGCGCTGTTCTCAGGCTCACTGCTCTGGGGCGACGACCTTCCATATCGAGCTCAATCCAGTCTTCACCCACGGTGATTTTGGCTCCTGCTTCCTCCAGTTTAAGTAAAACCGCTTCGAGAATATCTGCCCGTGTCGCCCGCAGCTTTACGCGCCCACCTGTCGCTGCTGCCGCAGCCAGGTAAGTGCCAGTTTCAATACGATCCGGCATCACGCTGTAGGTGCAACCGTGTAATTGTTTTACACCCTGTATTTCGAGCTGATCAGTTCCGATTCCCTCGATTTTTGCCCCCATAGCCACGAGGCATTCGGCAAGATCGACAATTTCCGGCTCGCGAGCGGCGTTTTCCAGCCAGGTTGTTCCCTCAGCAAGTACAGCGGCCATCAGCAGATTTTCGGTACCGCCAACAGTGACCTTGTCCATCAGAAAACGCGCCCCTTTTAGCCCCTTGGGAGCCCTTGCGCGAATATAACCGCCATCAACCTCGATCTCCGCCCCCATGGCTTCAAGGCCACGCAAGTGGATATCCACTGGGCGGGAACCGATAGCGCACCCCCCCGGAAAGGACACATCAGCTTTGCCAAAACGTGCCAGCAAAGGCCCCAGAACCAATATGGAGGCTCGCATGGTTTTCACCAATTCGTAGGGCGCTTCGAAATCGCGAATGGTGGTGGGGTCAATTTCCACACACATTTTCTCATCGATAGTGACATCCACTCCCATACAGCGCAGGAGCGCCAGCATGGTGGTTATGTCGTTAAGATGCGGGAGGTTACAGATGTGCATCGGGCCATCGGCCAGCAGCGTTGCTGCCAGAATGGGAAGGCCCGAATTTTTTGAGCCGGAGATCTTTATCTCGCCATTGAGGCGTGATCCCCCTTGAATAATGAGTTTATCCATACAGTCCTACTTAAATTATTGATATTAAGCGTGTTGCGACGCCCACTGTTCGGGCGTGTAGGTCTTCATGTGCACCGCATGGATTGCGCCGGATGCTATCGCATCCTGCAAAGAGGCATATACCAGTTGTTGTCGTTTTACGGGCAGTAAACCCTCAAAGGCCGGGCTCACCACCACAAGATTGATATGATTTCCGTCGACGGCGACCTGCACTTCGCTATTTGCGACTGCTGCTTCGACCGCTGCCTTGATTTCGTCTGCTTGCATTAAGCTCGCCGCCTGTATCTGTTACGGGGGCGCTAGTTTAATCAAAAAGAGGGTGCTTCGCACCCGCTTTATCAGGTGGACCAGCCAGCAATCGCCTTGTCGAGGTCGCCGTTGTGCTCCTTGACTGCCTGGGCAAACTGGCTGCGGAAGGTCTTGCCGAGATTCACTCCATCCAATACGACATTGAGCAACAGCCAGGTGTTATCGGTTTTGCGTCGGCCCATGGTGTAAGCAACCTTTTTTACACCGTCAGCGGCCGCGACTTTCTGTAAGACAGTGACCTTGCCAAATTCCGGCACCGCTTCATCGGGAGGTAGCACTTCTACATCCAGGTCATTGAATTTCGCCATGCCTTTGGCATAGGTTTCGACAAGACCATTCTTGAAGGTTTCAATAAAACTTTGCTGCTGTTCCGGCGTGGCTTTTGCCCAGTAGGGTCCCATGACGCTTTTGGCAATAAAATCAAAATCGACAACGGGCTCGAGTAAGCCTTTTACTTCCTTGAAGTATTTTTCGGGATTTTTCTCGTATGTGGCCTGATTGGCCTTGACCACCTTCATGAGATTGTCTGTGGTATTGCCAACCAGCGCATGCGGGCCTTGAACCCCACTTTCTCCCTTGTCGGCCTGCGCAATCGTATTCATGGCGAAAATCAGGCCTAACAAGAAAAAGGTAAAATGTCGTAACGTCACGTGCTTATCTCCGTATTTTTGCTGCCGGTAGTTTAGCATTCTGCCAATACAAAGCTGAACCCAAACTGACAATCTATTCAGTTTTAGACTTGCACCTTCATCCTCTGCTAACACTAACGATCAAGAAGAATCTGCGTTGCTTAAAATAGCAACCATCGGCCATCTCTCGCCTTGTTTGCCTTAAACAGCCACTATAAGATGGCGACCTTTTACGCTAACTCCGGTTTCGAGTCTCCTATGCCTGATTTTGTTCCCGTGCAATTCACCATCCACTTCGCCTTTGTTTTTATCTTACTGGGCTTTGTTGGTCTTATCTGGAGTGCCGACCGTTTCGTTATTGGTGCCGCCGCTATTGCAAAAAGCTATGGCATCGCGCCTCTTGTTATTGGTTTGACCATAGTCTCTTTCGGTACCTCCGCGCCCGAAGTTGCGGTTTCAATTGACTCCTCCATTATCGGTAAAGGCGATCTGGCCGTGGGTAATGCGATTGGCTCCAACCTCGCCAATATTGGCCTGGTGCTGGGTTGTACCTTGTTGATTGCCGCGATACCCGTCAAAGGCAATTTGCTGAGAAATGAAATGCCGATCCTTCTAGGGCTTTCAGTGCTTACCGGTGTGTTTCTCTACAATGGTTATCTCGGTTTTTGGGAAGGCCTTTGCCTGTTGTTATTAATTTTTCCCGTTATGTACTACCTCATCCGCCAGCAACAAATTGCCATCGCCAACGATGAAGAGATCGAAATTGAAGGCGAAGACCTGATTCAGGACTTGCCACGCAGCCATGCCATTGGCTGGTTTTTGCTGGGCTTGCTCGTGCTTATCGTCAGTTCACGTATTCTGGTGATGGGCGCTGCAACAACGGCGGAACATTTTGGCGTTAGTACCCTGGTAATCGGGCTGACGGTTATTGCGATAGGTACCAGCTTGCCCGAACTGGCCGCTTCGGTAATGAGTGCACTAAAAGGCCACCACGATATCGCCATCGGCAACATTGTTGGCTCCAATATTTTTAATTTATTAATGGTGTTGAGTTTACCGGGCCTAATTCACCCCCCCAGCCTGGGCAATATCGTTTTTATTCGCGACTATATGTTTATGATGGGTGTCACGCTTTTACTTGCCGCCGCAGTTTTTATTGTTATTCGCAGGAAAAAGCCCATACTTGGACGAATCACAGGCTTGCTGTTATTGTTGGTTTATATTTCCTATTACCTTGTGCTCGGATTTGCTCAAAGTTAAAAGCCTGAAGTCTGAAAATATGCTCCTGGAAATAAGAGATTAGAATCCAGACCCAAGAAGTAAACATTAAAACCAAAGTCAAAAGACTTTACTGTTTACAGATAGCCACACATATTTATTGAAACGCAAGAAATCGCGAGTTTACGAAATTATTACCCGACCCAATGAGCCAATTTGACTTTCTCGCCTCAGCAAAACGCACCATAAACAGCGAACGTGAAGCCGTTGCTGCTCTCGCCGACCGACTTGACGATAAATTTCTTGCCGCCTGCGAACTGATGCTCGCTTGCTCCGGCCGCCTGGTGCTAATGGGCGTGGGCAAGTCCGGCCACATAGCGACCAAGCTGGCATCTACTTTTGCAAGTACCGGCACGCCGGCTTTCTTTGTTCACCCTGCAGAAGCGGGCCACGGCGACCTCGGCATGCTCACCCGGCAGGACACGGTTGTTGCCCTCTCCAACTCGGGCAATAGTGCAGAAATCACTGCCCTGCTACCCATATTGAAGCGCATTGGCTGCAAACTCATTTCTCTCACTGGCAATCTTGATTCGCCCCTGGCCAAAGCCAGCGACGTTGCACTTGATGTCAGTGTCGAACAGGAGGCCTGCCCACTGGGGCTGGCTCCAACATCAAGCACGACCGCAAGCCTGGTGCTTGGTGATGCCCTGGCGATCGCACTGCTCGAGGCCCGCGGCTTCACTGCGGAGGATTTTGCGTATTCACACCCCGGCGGGACGCTTGGCCGCAAGCTACTCCTTAAAGTCGACGATGTTATGCACACCGGAGAAAGCGTCCCCAAAGTGAGACCTGACGCCCCCTTGATTGACGCGCTGCATGAAATGAGTGGCAAAGGTTTTGGTATGACAACTGTTGTCGATGCCAACAACAGCTTGATCGGTGTCTTCACCGACGGCGACTTACGTCGCTGCATCGATAAACGCATCGACCTGAACAAGGCCAGGGTCGAAGATGTGATGAGCCGCGCACCCTATTCCATTGCTGCAAATGTCCTTGCAGCGGAAGCGCTCAATCTGATGCAGAACAAAAAAATCACCGCCCTCGTGGTCAGCAATGGAACCCGTGAACCTATCGGGATTCTACATATGCATGACCTCTTGCGTGCAGGTCTCATTTAACACCCGCAAATGGATATTTTTCTTGATGAATTCCCCATTGGATAGTCTACCCATCGACAGCCTGCTCCTTGAAAAATTGCGCGATGTACGACTCTTACTGCTGGATGTTGATGGCGTTCTGACGGATGGACGCTTGTATTTTTCCAATGAAGGCAGCGAATTCAAAGCCTTCAACACGCTTGATGGGCACGGCATCAAAATGCTTCGTAAATCCGGCGTCGAAGTCGGCATTATCACTGGCCGCAAAAGCACGCTGGTTGAACGGCGCGCGCAAGACCTGGGGCTCTCTCTCCTGATTCAAGGCCGTGAAGACAAATTTGACGCCTTGACAGAAATGCTCGAAAAATTTCCCTGCGCACTCAGCAATATCGCTTTCATGGGCGACGATTACCCGGACTTGAGTGTGATGACACGCGTTGGGCTTGCCCTCACTGTACCCAACGCAGCCGACGCTGTGCGTCAACGCGCACACTGGCAAAGCCAGCGAAAAGGGGGAGAGGGGGCCGTGCGCGAAGCTTGCGATCTGATCATGCATGCCCAGGGCAACTTTGACAGCGCCCTTGCACCCTATCTGGCATCGGAAGACGATTTTACGCACAGTGGAGAAACGCACTGATGCGCCGAAACAGCCTCTATCTCGGAAGCCTGTTTTTGCTGGTTGCGCTCGTCATCTATTTCTGGGAATCGCCTGAAAGTTTGTTGCAACACCTCGGCCGTGAAAACCGCAGCGATAAAACGCCGCCCTATGCCATCGTTCAAAAAGCATCGACCCGGCATTTTGATAAGGAAGGCAAACTCAACTACACCTTTGAAGCCAAAACATTGCGCTATTTCCGCGAGGAAGAACACGCCGAAGGCAAAGTCAGCCTTCAAGACTACACTGAAATTGAAGAGCCGCGACTCATCATTTATCACGATGGCGAACCCTGGCTACTGGAAGCACGCTACGGCAAATTTACCGAAGAAAACCGCCACCTTCTGTTATGGGATGAGGTGCTGGTATCACATTTAAGTGACGCGACACGACGTACAACAATGGAAACATCCAAACTGGAAATCAAACCCGAAGAACGCTACGCCTACACGCAGGAGCCTGTTAAGATTCGCGCTCCCAGTGGCGAGATTTCCGCGATTGGGATGATTGCCAATTTTGCAGAAAAACAAATTTCACTGCTCTCGCAGGTTAAAGGCACACATGACCCCATACTTTAAAAACCGCTTAAGCCCTGCCTTGCGAGCCGCAAAGGCAACGCAAAACCGGTTTTCAAAATTGCTGGTTCTACTGGTACCGGCTGCCTTGACGATGACGAGCCTGGCCCTGCCGACAGACAGCGAACAACCTCTTAGCCTTTCCAGCGACCAATTACTCGGCAGTCTCGGCGACGAAAAGAGCAAAACCCAAACCTATTCGGGCAATGTCGAAATCCAGCAAGGCAGCCTGAAAATCCACGCTGATAAAGTCGTCATTTACAGTCAGGAAGATCAGGTGTCCCTGATTATTGCGACCGGCCAACCGGCACTTTACAGTCAAATCGCGCGCGAAGGCGAAGAACCTGTCGTTGCCAAAGCCCGCCGCATGGAATACGACATTAAGGGTAAAACCCTGCAGTTGATCGACGGCGCATCCATTGTGCTGCAAAAAGGAGAAACCTTGAGCGGCAACCGTATCAGCTATGATGTCAAAAAAGCCCAGGTCAAAGCTGAAGGTAAAACCGAAGGCGGCGAAGATGGGCGCGTGCGCATGGTTATTCCCCCCGAGGCCAAGAGCGAAACCGAATAAATGCAGAAACTCGAAGCCCTCAATCTGGCCAAAAGCTACAAAGGCCGTCCGGTTGTCATTGATGTCTCGCTGAGTGTCGAACCGGGACAAATCGTCGGTTTACTCGGGCCAAACGGCGCCGGTAAAACCACCTGCTTTTACATGATTGCAGGCATCATCAAGGCCGACAGGGGCCGCGTGATCATCAACGATAAAAATGTTAGCCGGGTGCCAATGCACGGGCGCGCCCGCGTGGGACTGGGCTATCTGCCACAAGAGGCTTCGGTATTTCGCAAGCTAACCGTGGCCGATAATATTCTGGCCATCCTGGAAACGCGCACAGAACTCAAACGCCCCGAGCGCAAATCCTTGCTGGAGCAATTGCTGGAAGAGTTTCATATTACGCATATCCGCAACAGTCTCGGCATGGCGCTCTCCGGCGGCGAACGCCGCCGTGTCGAAATCGCTCGCGCGCTCGCTACCGAGCCTTCCTATGTATTACTGGATGAGCCCTTTGCCGGTGTTGACCCGATTTCGGTCAGCGATATCAAGGACATCGTTCGCCAGCTGAAAGAACGCAATATCGGCGTACTGATTACTGACCATAACGTTAGAGAAACGCTTGATATTTGTGAAAAAGCCTATATCGTATCCGAAGGTCACATCATTGCTGAAGGCGATGCCCGCGCTGTGCTGGACAATCGCAAGGTCCGCGATGTCTACCTCGGCCAACACTTCACCCTCTAGGCAAAACACCCCCTACACAGATTGAAGCATGCTGTCAATATAGGCACAAAAATTGCTTTAAAAACATTGCCTGCTTTGTCATTGACGACTAAAATTAGCCCGTAACTCTGAAGTCGTGAATGTATGAAGCAATCTCTTCAGCTCAAGCTGGGCCAACAACTCACTATGACCCCCCAACTGCAGCAGGCCATCCGCCTGTTGCAGTTGTCTACGCTCGACCTGCAAGCGGAAATTCAGGAAGCCCTCGATTCCAACCCAATGCTGGAAGTCACCGAAGAAGATGGTAGCGATCGCACAGAAAGCAATGACTCGGACGAGTCCAGCCAAAGTAAAAACGAACAGGCAGAAAAAACAGAACCCAGGGATGAGCCTGAGGACCTGAGCGCCAACAGCCAGGACAACGATAGCAGCCAGACTGACAGCGACTGGAATGACGATATTCCCACGGACCTCGCTGTTGATACGAGTTGGGACGATGTATACCAAAACGCACCCGCTAACACCGGCCTGTCTCGCCCCGAAAATGAAGATTACGATTACGACTCCCGTCGCCCGGTGACCGAGACCCTGCAAGATCATCTTTACTGGCAGCTAAACCTCACTCCCATGTCAGAAAACGATCGCCTGATAGCAGAAACCATTATCGACGCCGTTGAACCCAGCGGCATGCTCAATCAAAGTGTTGAAGAAATATTCCAGGGGCTTTTAAAGTTCAACGAAGAACTCGAAGAAGACGAAGTCATGGCGGTACTGCATCGCGTACAGCAATTTGACCCGCCCGGCGTCGCCTGCCAGGACGTGCGCGAATGCCTGCTTATTCAATTGCGACAATTTGCTGACGATACCCCCTGGCTTAGCACAGCGCGCGAACTGGTAGAAAACTTCCTCGACTTACTAGGCGCTCGTGATTTCAAGCAGTTGATGCGCAAACTCAAAATCAAGGAAGCAGAGCTGCAAGCAGCAATACAACTTATTCAGTCCCTCAACCCGCGCCCAGGCGAATCGGTGGGCAGTGACAATACGGAATATGTCGTACCGGATGTCTTTGTTCGCAAGCACAATGACCGCTGGATGGTTGAACTCAACCCCGACATTGCACCCAAAATTCGCGTCAACCCGGACTACGCCGCTCTGGTAAAACGCGCGGATTCCAGCTCGGACAACACCTTCTTGCGGGATAATTTGCAGGAGGCTCGCTGGTTTTTAAAAAGTCTGCAAAGTCGCAATGAAACCCTCTTGAAAGTCGCCACCTGCATTGTCGAAAAACAACAGGGTTTTCTCGAAAACGGCCCGGTCTCAATGAAGCCCATGGTTTTGCACGATGTTGCTGAAGTGGTGGAAATGCATGAGTCCACAATCTCACGTGTGACCACTCAAAAATACATGCACACCCCCCAAGGCATTTTTGAACTCAAGTATTTTTTCTCCAGCCACGTTGCAACAGAAGCCGGCGGTGAGTGCTCGTCCACCGCGATTCGTGCCATTATCAAAAAACTGGTGTCGTCAGAGAACCCACGCAAACCCTTGAGCGACTCACGCATTACCGATTTACTTTCCGATCAGGGTATTAAAGTGGCGCGCCGCACCATCGCAAAATACCGGGAGTCATTAAGTATTCCACCCTCTAATGAGCGCAAGCGGCTGGTTTAACACCCAAACTAACAACCCCGTGTCTTAACAACCCCGCGCCATAACAACCCTGTACCCGACTCCCTGATCGAAGGCGCCGACCAGCATTCTGAAATGCTCGCCCTCTCTGCAATTGGGGCAAAAAAAAACCACATTTACGGGTGAAGCTGTTAAAATCCGCACCCACGTCGACGGCCCGGACGTTGACCATTCATCACACCAAAATATCTTCCACGTCACAATTAAGCAGTAAACATATGTTAATTAGTTCCATGCTGAGCCCCGCCCGCACACGTGCAAAAATTGAGGGCAACAGTAAGAAGAGGGTATTGCAAACACTGGCGAGCCTGTTTGCTGAGCAAGTCGACGGACTCGACGCCGACAAACTCTTTCAGAGCTTTCTAAATCGTGAACGTCTCGGCTCAACGGGCATTGGCGAGGGCATCGCCATACCCCATTGCCGCTTCGACACAGGCGGCAAAACCTACGCAGCGTGCATGAGTTTAAATGACCCGGTCGACTTTGATGCAATTGATAGCAAGCCAGTTGACATAGTTTTTGCTATGTTAGTACCTGAGGATGCTGAACAAGCTCACCTTGAAGCACTAGCACAATTAGCTGAGGCGATGCATGAAGCGCGCTATGTTAAGGGCTTACGCAAGGCGGGTACGGACTCACAACTGTATGATGCAGCGGTGGCAAGCAGCCATTAGACATGCCAATATCGTCGCTCGCGGGCGACTAAACCCATGCACCACGCAAGAATCAAGGAAATGGAATGCTGGACCAGCACAAGGCGCAATACGCGCATAAGGTGACAGGAACATGCGCCTGATCATTGTCAGCGGCCGCTCGGGCTCCGGAAAATCCAGCGCCCTTCATTTGCTTGAAGATGAAGGCTTTACCTGCATTGACAACTTGCCTGTTAATTTACTTCCCTCATTGATCGAGCAAATCAAACTGCAAAGCAGCAGTGAACGCCAAAAATTTGCGATTGGTATTGACGCCCGCAATCTCAGCGATTTGAGCAAGCTACCCGCACTGCTTTCATTTAAACAGTTGCCCGACGTCGATTGTAAAATTATTTACCTCGATTCTTCGCGCGAAGTTCTGCTAAAGCGCTTTAGTGAAACACGTCGTAAACATCCGCTGTCGGATGATAAAACCGGCTTGAACGAAGCGATCGCCAAAGAAAAAGCCATGTTGGAGCCCATTGCCAACATTGCGGACTTTACCCTCGACACCTCTGCACTCACCCTGCACGAATTGCGTAGCGAAGTTAAAAGACAAGTTGTCGGCAAGGATAAAAGTAAAGGTGTCGCCCTCATGTTTACGTCTTTCGGTTTTAAATTTGGCTTACCCGTCGATACCGATTTCGTTTTTGACGTGCGTTGCTTGTCTAACCCATACTGGAACCCGGAACTGCGTCAACACACGGGGCTCGAAAAACCCGTTATCGATTTCCTGGATGCACAGGAAGATGTGCAGAAAATGTATGAGGACTTGCTAAAATTTATCAGTGAATGGGCACCCCGTTTCGATAATAACAACCGCAGCTATATGACCATTGCGATTGGTTGCACAGGCGGGCGCCATCGTTCAGTGTATCTGTGTGAAAAATTGGCGGAGAGCTTGCGCCCCACATTTTCTAATGTGCAAACTCGCCATCGCCAGATCCCCCAGAGTTCGACCGGAGAATCTCACTAGGCAAGATGCTGGAACAGGAAACGGAAATTATCAACAAACTCGGTTTGCACGCGCGCGCGGCAACCAAATTTGCCAATACTGCAAAGTATTTTGGCTGTGATATTCGGCTCGTCCTGAACGGAAAAACTATCGATGGTAAAAGCATCATGTCGCTCATGCTTCTCGCTGCGGGCAAAGGCACACACCTTACCATACAGACCGAAGGGGCCGACGAGCAGGAGGCCATGCATGCCTTGATCAGTCTTATCGACAACCGCTTCGAAGAAGATGAATAACCGCGGTTTAAAATACATTTTCATAGATTCTCCAGTGTTCTTAAATCGTTGAAAACGTTACAATTTCGACCTGTCTGAACCTGCGAGCAGTACACCATGCAACAACCTGCGGAAGAAAATCACGATCTCACCCAGAACCATCTGGGCAAGGTTCAGGCTTTACTTGATAGTGGCACCTTTCGACAATTGCGCGGCGTACTCAACAGCCTGCGCCCGGTCGAAATTGCCCGTTTGCTGGCCTCTTCACCACCGCCTTCACGCAATGTTTTATGGAAACTTGTCGATAAGGATGCAGCCGGTGAAATAATCGAAGAACTGCCTGAAGACCTGCGCGCACATTTTCTCCGCGACATGGACGCGGAAGCCCTGGCAGAACTTACCGAAGGCCTCGATACGGACGACGTGGTAGATATTCTCCAGCAACTGCCTGAGCAGGTTATGCAGGAAGTTCTCGAAGCGATGACCGATCAGGATCGGCAGCGCGTCGAAACGGTTCTGGAATACGACGAAGATACTGCGGGCGGCTTGATGAATACCGATACCATCACCGTACGCCCACGATTTTCGCTCGACGTCGTTCTGCGATATTTGCGTCGCCACGAAGAATTACCACCGTCTACGGACAGTTTGATCGTTGTGAACCGTAAGGATGACTACCTCGGATTGTTACCACTCTCCACGCTGCTCACGAAAGACCCCGCAACCACTGTGCGCGAAGTCATGGTCACCAAGGAAAACGCCATCCCTGCAGACATGCCCGACAGAGAAGTAGCGCGCCTTTTTGAACAACACGACTGGGTTTCTGCTCCGGTTGTAAACGAACAAGGCAAATTGCTGGGCCGAATCACCATCGACGACGTGGTAGATGTTATTCGTGAAAATGCCGACCACTCCCTGATGAGTATGGCTGGCCTGAATGAAGACCAGGACACTTTCGCCACAGTCATGAGTACCATTCCCCGACGCGCAGTGTGGCTGGGAATTAATTTACTTACCGCTATTCTCGCTTCAGCTGTCATCGATTTGTTTAAGGACACAATCGACAAAGTCGCCGTGCTCGCCGTCTTAATGCCCATAATTGCAAGCATGGGCGGCATCGCAGGGTCACAGACACTCACGGTAATTATTCGAGGTATGGCTTCAGGGCATATCGGCCCTAACAATATGAATTGGTTATTGTCGCGCGAACTGCGTGTTGGCTTGGCCAATGGTTTACTGTGGGGCCTGCTGCTCGCCGCGTTTGCCGCCTGGTGGAAAGCCGACTTGTTACTCGGGGGCATTCTCGGCATCGCGTTAATTATTAATTTAATTATGGGTGCATTTGCCGGCGCCCTCTTACCTGCATTTTTAAAATCTATCAAAATCGATCCAGCACTTGCCGGTGGGGTAACACTCACAACAATTACCGACGTCGTTGGTTATGTGTCCTTTCTTGGCTTAGCCACGTGGTTTTACGGTTAAGCGGAGAACAGTGTAATGGATGAGTTTTTCGAAGAAGACGACGAAGGGAAAAGTAAAACCCAATTAAAAAAGGAGATGCTTGCGCTTCAGGAATTGGGTGAAGCCCTGGTCGCCTTGCCCGAAGCAACCGTTCGGCAGTTTCCTCTCGACGATAAATTACTCGATGCAATTCTCGAAGCACCGCGTATAAAAAAGCACGGCGCGCGCCGTCGGCATTTTCAATTTATCGGCAAACTCATGCGCAACAGTGACCACGAAGCCATTGCCAGCGCTTACGATACGTATGTCGACGAACAAAAAAATTCCGCCAGAAAATTTCATCAGGTCGAATATTGGCGCGATCAACTGATTCTCGGCGATGCTGACAGTTTACAGCGCTTTTTGCAGACTTACCCGCACTGCGACAGACAACAACTTATGCAATTAATTCGCAACTGCCAAAAAGAACAAAGTCAGGAGAAAAACCTGGGTGGAAGTAAAAAACTTTTTCGCTTCCTGCGTGAACTTATCCTGAATCACGCGGAAGAGGACAATAGTTAATCCAGTCGTGCATTAAAGCTTGTAATTGATTGAGCCTTACAGGTTTGCCAAGATAATCACTCATACCAGCTTCAAGGCATTTATTTTTATCACCCTCCATCACGTTCGCTGTAAGCGCAATAATGGGAACAAGGGCCGCCTCACCTTCCATCGCACGAATAATGCGAGAGGCTTCATAGCCATCCATAACCGGCATTTGGCAGTCCATAAAAATCAAATCATAGCGTTTTTGCTTGTGGGCGTTCACTGCATCCTTTCCGTTGTTTGCCAGGTCCGCTTTGAATCCGAGCTTCCGCAATGAGCGTTCTGCTACCATTTGATTCACTTCATTATCGTCAACAACCAGAATTTTTGTTGAGTTACACTCCCAAGTCTGTTGGGCAGTCGCCGAGTCAGCTTTGGTCTTTTGTGGTGCAAAATCAAAAGCTCTTGTCAACACACGCTCGATCTCTCGACGACGAACAGGTTTGAATAAATGTAAGTAACGCTGCTCGGAATACTTTAACTTTTCCCGGTGAGCTAGCATAGAAACAATTATCTTTACATCTTTCAAGATTTCAGACTCGTCCAACCTGAACACGCTCGAATCAACTAGCACAGCATCAAAATTTGGCAACAGGTTTCTACACTCACTTAACTTTTGTTTGTTGGCAATTTCAAAGCAGCTAACGTCTACGCCCAACTTTCTAATTTTATTGGCGCTCGCTTGCATATGGCCTTCATGCGTATCCAGTAATGCCACATGCCGATCTGCGAAACCTGACTTACATTCATCCGCCAAACAGCGATTCATTTTCAAAGGCATTTCAATCCAGAACTCGGAGCCTTTACCCAATTCGCTACGAACGTTAATTTCGCCACCCATGCACTCAACAATCTGACTGCAAATTGCCAGACCCAGTCCGGTACCCCCATATTTACGGGTGGTTGACACATCTGCTTGCGAAAAAGGTTTGAACAACAAATTGTAATGCGATTCATCAATACCAATTCCCGAATCAACAACAGCTATACGTAAGCAAGTCTGCTCACCGCTTTCCAGCTGACCGACCTTAACAACGACACTCCCTTCTTCAGTAAACTTTACCGCGTTACCAACAAGATTATTAATCACCTGTCGCAGCCGGGCAGGGTCGCCGATTACACACATGGGTAAAAGCGGATCAATATCAGAATATATGCGTAAATTCTTTTTCGCGGCCTGCTCAGAAAAAAGCTCCAAACTGTCTTCTACGAGAGTACATAAATCAAATTCAATACTCTCTAGTTCAATACGGTTAGCCTCAGCTTTGGAAAAATCAAGAATGTCATTTAATAGTGAAAGCAATGATGCTGAAGACGCGTATACAGTATTTAAATCTGTGCGAAGCTCTTCAGGCAAATTGTTTTCCAGCACCAACTGGAGTATCCCCAGCATTCCGTTCATTGGGGTGCGTATTTCATGACTCATATTCGCTAAAAATTTACTTTTCGCGATGGTAGCAATTTCAGCACGCTCTTTGGCTTCAACAAGCTCTTCGTTAGACTTTTCCAGCTTTTCGCGCGTAGCCTCCAAAGACGCGGTTCGCTCCTTAACCTTACGTTCAAGCGTAATAGCGTTCTGAAACAATACATACGCCTCACCACCTTGATTAACACTCTGTTCAACACGGTATATCAAGGCCTCATTTACCTTTTCGAGGCGTGTCACCTTGGCACGTAGACTTTGTATTTCCTGTTCGAGAGAACTGAAGGCTTTATCCAATTGCGACTCCAGTCAATGTTTGATTGATATGCAGTGCACCAAACTGCTCGCCGTAAGTATTAAAGCCCACCGCATTGTTTTCAACCAACACTTTCGATGCGCTCTCCAGCATCCCCGTGTTTTCGAGTTCCATACGACGCTGAATACAGTCACAAGCAATTGTGATACTGATGGTGCCGATGCGCGTTTTAATATCCGCTAATTTTGCGCTTAATTCATCTACCATGTTGACGCCAACACCGAGAGCCAGGACCAGGCCCACGTCAATCGCACAAAACATACTCAAGCTGCCGTCAGGATTCGCTTTTTGCGGCGAACGAATGTACCAGGCATCGGCCAACATTAACATCAACGGATTTCGGGCAAAATGTTCTTCCGTTAACGCTTCAGGCCCGGATAAGCCAAGAAGTCTTGCGTATTCAACGGCAGCCAGCTCACCATTCAACTCACGGACAATACGGTTTTCAGGGTCGGCATCGGTGACAACGACCTTGGTTTGCCCGGGCCGAAAATGCTGCTCTTTAAATGCTTCCCAAGGGCGTTCGGTGTAGACCAATACGATGACGGCCGCATCCGAATAAAAAGAATCCTTATAAAATATCTGGGTTCGCTCAAATATGAGTTCATCGCCCGCAGATCCTCCTACCAAAGGAATTGAACCCAATGCATGCTGCATGCGATAAGCAAGTGGCTCTTCTGAAATTGACATGCCATCGACGAGCAGCAAGGCAAAGCAGGAATGAAAATCCTCAACACCCTGAGCGCCCAGTTCTTCTCGAAGGGTACTGGCAATTTGCCTGGCTTGATCCGAGGTAAAATCCTTCACATTCTTTATCAAGTTCGCCGCGACTTTGAATTCATTAGCGGCAAAACTCATTGCGGTTATGCTTTTGCTGGTATAACCGCGGCTACCAATTTCCCCTGCGCTACTGCAACCCACAACCAAACTTTTCGTAGACCTGACGCGCATTTCATCAGCGAAGTTTTGCTCGCAATATTGATTGCCGCAAAAAAATAGCGTGAATGCCGACTCATCAATCACCAGCGCTTGATCAAGCTCCTCGATCGCTTGTGAAATTGAAGTACTGTGAGAGTCAGCGCGCTTGATTGCATCGGTTGAATTCGCCATTAGCCCTTACCACTGCGTTGTCAGCTATTAATTAATAGTAGCAGCACGGGGAACATGGGCTTGTAACCAGAGATTATTAAAACCCCGGAATTCCAAACCAAAATATAAGTGGCTTTACTTAGGGATGTTGAAAATTGTGTATCTATTCCTGGCTGACAGTATCACCCTGACCAAACTCCTTGTTAGGCTCGCTGTCTTTCAGGACCTTTCGTACTTTGATCTTTGGAGAGTTCCAATTGCCGGTCACGGAGTAGTTGATACTCGACACCTTATCCACCTGTTTTTTAAAGACCTTACTGATGAGATAGACGCCCAGGCCCGCTGGCAAGCCTGCCGTGAACGCCGTTAACACTGCAATATTGCTGGCAACGGGCAAAGTAACGATGAGTTCCGAGTTAATTTCTTCATTGATCACGTCCACCACGCCCGTAAGTTGCATACGCGAGGAGGTAGATTCCACAATCAAGGGAGACGAAATGTGCACAAGGCCCTCGGCAAAATTGAACTCCCCAGCAACGGAATCAAAGGCAAACCCCTGTTTCGCAAGATCTGAAAAATCCAAACGCAACCGGCGCGCAAGCGTGTCAAAGTTAAAGAGCGCAATCAGGCGGAGCAAAGGATTTTCACCCGCCTTGGCCCCCCTGACGAAATTGCCATTCTCTACGTAAAGCTTGATCACACCTTCGATGGTTTTCAATTCCACTTCGTCCGGCGCACCCGGCCAATGTGCGGCCACATGAATATTAGCCGACTGGCTTTCCATTAGTCTGTCTTGCTCCCATGCCTCCAATACATCAGCAATATTGCCGGAGGTGATTGTTCCTTCGAAACGACTGTGGTTTACGCCATTGATCTGTGTCCATTCAAAATCTGCTGGCTCCGTTTCGCTACCAATTTTTAACCCTCTGATATCCGCCTGGATATTGTCAAAATGTACACCGTTTTCTATGGGCTTAAAATCAAATTGCCAGCGACCATAATTTTTGTTGCCCACTGAAATTTCCTTGGCAACAAAATCGATTGGAACAGCCAGCGATAAATCCACGTCTGCAAGAATACTCTTTCTCTCTTCTTCTGAATCGAGAACCGTTGGGTTTTTAGGGTCAACGTCACTTTCCACTTCAGGAAAACGAATATGCTCAAGGCCCATAAAAAGTGGTCTTCCACTTTCGTACGCAACCAGTGTTCCTCGAATAAATTTGCTGTCGACATACAAGGTCCAATCACCCTCGGTGGCGATACCAGCAATATCCACATCCTGCACTTCAAAACTGCCGAAGTTACTCCGGGCCACACTTAAATCAAAACGTATTGGCAAGGCTTTGCCTTCCGCTTCACTGCGCCCACCGAGGTATTCAAAATATTTTTCTCGCGCCTTATTCCATTCCTGCAAGTCGAAACTTTCGATGTTGCCAGCCACATCAAAAAAACCCGACTCGGCTTCCAACTCCTTGTCACCAAACAAAATTTGAGCGCTGTTTACTTCGCTGCTACCACGTAAAATATTGAGCTTAATCCATTTATCAAAATTAAAACTGAAGGTTTGATGGTCAGCAAACACATCAATATTCACTGAGAAAGGTTTTTCAACATCCAGCGCCTTGCCCACCGGACGCGGAAGATTGAGTTGCACACCCTGCAAACCCGACTCCATCAGGATCGCAACTTTCCTGACATCATCACTGCTTTTATCTTTACTGCTTGCAGGTATACGCAACTGACCTTCAACGAAAGCCTTGCCTTCTGCAAACAGAAGTTCCGGTCGTTTTGTCCATTTATATAAAGGCTCAATGCCGACATTGCCCTCGAAGTTTAATTGTGTTTCGCGGCGCTGCTCCGCATTTTTAGGGCTACTCACTCTCGCCTTAATCCGCTCACCCCAAAGCCTTCCCTGTAAATCATCGGTATATAGGCCTGCGTCATCCCGATAAAATAAGGAACCCGTGACCTCTTTTAATACGAGATCAAGATCGGTGATATCCAATTGCGCGCGGGCAAAATCAACCCGGACATTTTGCTTTTGGTCGGATTGATCTTCAGTCAAGGGAACAATAAGTTCGAGATCTGCGCTGACATCACCTTTAACCTTCCAGGTATCGAAGGTTTCACCAATGGCATTTCTGACAGGGCTGTTTTGTAATAAGGTCAATGCGGCCTTGGCATCGCCGCGAATTAAACCTTTAATCGATAAATCCGGATAGTCATGTTTGGGGTTATCAAGCAGGGAAATGCGAGCAGCAGCAACATGATTGTCAAGAATACTCGCATCGTAAACATTAACATTTAAGTCCCTATCATTGAGATAGATATCTGCTTTTACTTTTTCCAACGGTGGCCAGGCTTTATCGAACGCAATCACACCGTTATCAATTGCTGCAAGAAGCTGAATATTCTTCGCCAACTTACCCTGCTTTCGCACAGAGCCGCTATAAATGAAGCGAACATTACTCAGCTCGCCTTTACCAACACTGCGTGCCAACCACGAACTCAACCCCTCCGGCACCACTCCAGGCAAAAACTTTTGATAATTTTTTGCTGCCGTTTTCTCGACACCCAAACTCAATGTCATCCAGGGTTCACCGTATTCGCGCTTAAAGGGCAAAGCCAGATAAAGTTTACCGTGTACGTCTTCCGTTCCCGTATTGGCCTTTAAAAGGCTGGAGGACAATAAAGTACGTTTGCTTTCCAGGTCCACTTTCCACGCGACCTGGCCCTGCGCATTTTCAAGATTAAAGGTGTGTTTATAGAGCTGTGGAAAATACAGTGCGAGATTTTCACTTTTGAGTAGGGTTATGTCCCCTTCCAATGCACTCGCTCGCACGAAAGCATTGACCTTGCCAATTTTGGGACTGCCGCGAAAGGCTTCGGTCTGGGCTTGTTGCAACTCTGCCTGCAACAAAAAACGTCGATCATCGTCCGCTAAAAATTCAACATCCAGTGTGCTTATATTTCCCTTGGGCTGAAGCTCCTTGAGTATTTTGCCCACAAGCTGCTCACCCAAACCCAGGTCATCAATATGTCGCAACCAATCCTCGACTTCAATATTCTGGGTACGCAAGTGCGGGGCTTCGCCCGCGTTCCGGGAAATTAGCACATTGAAAACCGGCAGTTCAAATTCAGGCCAACTTAATTCCGCATCATTAAACCAGAGAGCCCATCGTTCATTGGGTTTCCAACGCGCAAAAATTTCGGACTTGAATTGTTGCGGAAGATTTAAATATTCGGGCAAATTCAGCGGCAGTCCATCGGCTCGCAGCTGCCCTTTTGCTTCTATTCCTTTGTGGCGTGATCCGCTAAACCACAACTGCATATCAAGATTGTGGCCTTCTCGCCAGGTTTGATTTTCCTCATCATCCCATACATTCAAACCACTCGCAGCCAAGACTTTTTCCATCGGAAAGGCACTGAATTCCATATAGCCTTTCGCGGTAAAATTTTCTGCATCTCGTGGGTCACCCCAACCTTCGACTAAAAAGCGGAACGCTTGATCATTCTCATCGACCTTAAGGCTCGCTTCCAAACGGTGAAAATCCCTGTCGTTTTCCATGCTGACATCGGGAACCGAAAGTTGCGAGCGATGGCCCGTACGATAGCGAATTTCGAGATTCAGGTTTTTAATTTCGACTTGTCGTCCAAAAAGGAAGATATCCAGCGGATCGTCAATTTGAAAGTTGCTGGTGCTCTGGCTGGTCGTTTCCAATCCGGTAATGTGCCACGTTTTGTTTTCATCCTGGTAGGCGCTCGCCTCCATGTCCTCCATTAAAATTCGCTGCCAATAGAGGCGGCCTTGAAAAAGCGAATCCAGAAGATCAATTTCAGCCTGCGCCTTGGCAATTTTAAATATGGTTTCACCATCTTCTGCGCGAATCAGAACATCGTACAAATCGAGGCGCGGTCGCATACCTTCCCATTCAGCTTCAAGCGCACCAATACTCAGCTCCACACCAAGCTGCTCACTCAGGCGTTGACTCAACTCCTCGTTATATTCTTTTAATAAAGGAAATGCTTCACGACCTAATTGCACGACAACCGCAAAAGCAATGATCAGAGTAAAGATCACCCCCCAAAAACGGCGAGTCAACAAGCGGATTGTGGAAGTTTGGAATTCAGTCACTCGGAATGTCCGCTCGAATTTAATTTACACCAGCACAATGTCGTATTGCTCCTGGTTGTATATTGTTTCAACCTGAAACTTGATGGGTTTACCAATAAACGTTTCGAGATCCGCAAGGTTATTGGACTCTTCATCCAATAAGCGGTCGACAACAACCTGGGATGCCAGCACCATAAACTGCTCATTGTCATACGCGCGTGCATCACGCAGTATTTCCCGGAAAATTTCGTAGCAAACAGTCTCTGCAGTTTTCAAAATACCTCTACCTCGGCAAGCCGGGCATGGCTCACACAGCACCTGACCGAGAGATTCGCGCGTGCGCTTACGCGTCATTTCCACCAGCCCCAAATCTGATACACCATTGATACCGGTTTTGGCTCTGTCTTTCTCAAGGCTTTTTTCCAGCGCGCGCAAGACCTGGCGTTGATGTTCCGCATCTTTCATATCGATGAAGTCGATAATGATAATGCCACCGAGGTTACGTAAACGCAGTTGCCTGGCAATCGCCACTGCCGCTTCCAGATTGGTTTTGAATATGGTCTCTTCAAGATTGCGATGACCGACAAAACCGCCTGTGTTGACGTCAATGGTTGACATAGCTTCGGTTTGTTCAACAATGAGATAACCACCTGATTTGAGCGGGACTTTTTTATCAAGCGCTTTTTGAATTTCTTCTTCAACGCCATACAATTCAAACAAGGGACGCTCACCCGGGTAATGCTCAATACGGTCACCCAACTCCGGTGCATAGTGGCCTGCGAATTTTTCCATGCGCGCAAAGGATTCACGCGAATCGATGCGCACTTTCTCAATATTGGATCGGATGATGTCGCGCACGGTGCGCATAAAAAGTGGCAGGTCTTCAAAAACCATTGCAGGCGCTTTTTCTTCTTTCATGCGCGCATCCAAATCCCGCCACAAACGATAGACATAGGGCACATCCGCTCTAAAATCTTCGCGTGTTGCTCCCTCCGCAGCCGTGCGAATAATGAATCCGCCGCGCTTGCCATCCTCAGGGCTGTATTCTTCAATCAACTCTTCCACAAGGGCACGCAAACGCTCGCGTTCATCTTCGTCTTCAATTCGATTGGAAATACCAATATGTTGACTGTTGGGCATAAATACCAGATAGCGTGCAGACACAGACAAATGCGTTGTCAAACGCGCCCCCTTTGAGCCGATTGGGTCCTTGATAACCTGCACAAGGATCTCCTGGCCTTCGCGTAAAAGCGCCCTGACATCTTCGTCACCATTGCACTTTTGCTCAACGCCCTCTTCATCCAGGGGGGTAATGTCTGCAACATGAATAAACCCCGCGCGCTCCAGCCCGATATCGACAAAAGCGGCCTGCATACCTGGTAATACCCGTATGACCTTGCCTAGATAAATATTGCCGACAAAACTCTTGCTGTGACTGCGCTCGATATACACTTCTTGCAGCACACCATTATCGACGAGGGCGACCCGCGTTTCTGTTGGGCCAATATTGACGAGAATTTCTTCGCTCATAAAACTACTGGTAAGTACTTATCATTTCAGAATAGTAGAGTATTGTACCGGGATAATGGTTCGTAATTGTGCACGACGCTTTCTGAACCGAGGCTTTACAGGTTAACCGGTGTTTTAGGTGCCCAGACGCAGCCGCCACTGCAACTGCAGCATTACCCAGGAAAAGAACGGCCAAAGTAGCGCGCTCACCAGCGCGGGAAAGACGATGAGTTTCGTTGGACTGGGGTAGCCAGCGAAACCTTGCACCCAGGACACCACAACCTGATGCGTGCCAACCAGGACAAACACCCACATGGCTTGCTGCCACACCGAATAACTGCGAATACGTTGCCACGAAAGCAGGCAAATATAGGCCAACACGGTCAATGCGAGCGCATGCGAGCCCCAGACATTACCGTGAATCACATCCTGAAATAGCCCGAGCCCGAAGGCAAAAGTCACTCCCATCTGCTGCGGGCGATTCAACACCCAGAAAATCAACAGCAGGCAGAGCAGTTCGGGGCGCACAATTGCTAATTTACGCGCCAGCGGGAATAGGGGGAAAACCAGAAAAACACCGATGAAAAAGGAGAGGAAGAAAGCGGTTCGCCAGTAGTGAGCACCCACAAACTACTCCTCTTCTGGCTGGCTTTCGTCAAAGACCAGTAACACATGGCGACTGCGATCCAGCTCGGCCATTGGGCGCGCCCACACTTGCATAAATTCGCGGCCACTGTGCTGTTCCACTTCCGTGACCACCGCGACCGGATATCCCTCTGGAAAACGCCCTCCAAGACCGGAACTCACCAGTAAATCGCCCTCCTGAATATCCGTGGTGTTCGACACATAACGCAAACTCAAGCGAAACTCGTTAGGGTTGCCGACACCCTCCGCAACCAGGCGCACGCCGTTGCGATCAATTTGTACCGGTAACGCATGGGTGGAATCCGTGATGAGTAAAACCCGGCTACTGCGCTCGCCGACTTCTACAACTTGCCCCATCAAACCATTCGCATCCAGCAGCGCCTGCCCGACATAAACCCCGTGCTTGCTGCCACGGTTGATGATCACTTTCTGTGTGGTGATATCCGGGGAAATACCAATCAATTCCGCCACTAACACACGGTCTTCAATCGTCTCCCGAGAGTTCAGCAACTGCCGCAAGCGCACATTTTCTGCCGCCAGCGACACCATTTCCTGGAGCTTGCGTTTGTGTAACAACAATTCGGTCCGTAACGCTTCATTCTCCTGCTCAAGACGGCCGCGCGACATGGTTTTGGTATCGACAATTTCAATCGCACGGTCCGGCAAGTCTGCCGCCCAATGAAAGGGAATGGCCAGGTCAGTGGTTTTGTTTTTGAGGGAGGAGAACCAGTCGGTATAAAGATAAATACCGGCAATGATGAGCGCGGCCAGTATCAACAGCGCTGTGCGTGCGCCGAGAGACGGACCTTTGTTAAAGATCGGTTTGATGCTCTTTTCCCCCACTAGAAAAGATGGTGTTGCTGTAAACCGGGGAGTATAGCCTGAAGTGGGGCTTAGACTAAATTGTCTATTACCACTTTAGCTTTGTCGCGAGGGTATTGGACTAAAACCTCGGCAGCATTGGCTGTCACGGAAGCATCGGCTTATGGTCGCGAGGGCATCGATCACAAGGTGGCCCTTGGTGAAAACGCATGAATACGTCCCTGTAGCTCCGTTGCTTCTTCCCTGAAGCAACGGTTTCACCAAGGGCCACCTTGCACTCGATGCCCGGCAAGCTTCCTCGTAATTGAAAGCTGGAATTTCAAACTGCCATAACCTACGCGGGAAATATTTAACTTAAACACTGCGCGCTTCAGGCTTTGCAATCGAAGTCGAATAGATATAGCGAAATAACATTCGAGGCTCAAAAGAGCCTCGGAGGGTGGAATAAATAGAGAAACAGTTAGAAAGACAGTGCGATGCGCTTACTTTCTTCCATTTCCATCGCCATACCGCCACCACGAGCCACGCAGGTGAGTGGGTCTTCGGCAACCAATACCGGTAAGCCGGTTTCCTCGGTGAGCAAACGGTCGAGATCACGCAACAGGGCGCCACCACCGGTCAACACCAAGCCGGATTCGGCAATATCAGAGGCCAATTCGGGTGGGCTTTGTTCCAGCGTACTTTTGATGGCCTGCACCACACCCGAGAGTGGCTCTTGCAAGGCTTCCAGAACTTCGTCGCTGTTGAGGGTAAAGCTGCGGGGAACACCTTCCGCCAGGTTGCGACCGCGGACGTCGATTTCGAGGACTTCACTGCCCGCATAAGCGCAGCCGATTTCTTTTTTGATGCGTTCGGCAGTGGCTTCACCAATGACCGAACCGTATTTACGGCGAACATAATTGACGATGGCTTCGTCAAAGCGATCACCGCCGATACGCACGGAATCTGAAAGAACGACGCCATTGAGGGAGATAATCGCAATTTCAGTGGTACCACCACCAATATCCACAACCATGGAACCCGCGGCTTCATCAACATTCAGGCCTGCGCCTATGGCCGCTGCCATCGGCTCTTCAATCAGCCCGACTTCACGCGCGCCTGCGCCAATGGCAGATTCGCGAATCGCACGCTTTTCCACTTCGGTGGACAAGCAAGGTACACATACCAGCACACGTGGGCTGGGCTGAAACCAGGAGTTTTCATGCACCTTTTTGATAAAGTGCTGCAACATTTTCTCGGTGACCTGGAAGTCGGCAATCACACCGTCTTTCAAGGGGCGTATCGCGGTGATGCTTCCCGGGGTTCGACCCAGCATACGTTTTGCCGCATGACCGACTGCTTCAACAGATTTCTGTCCATTATGATTGCGAATGGCAACCACCGAAGGCTCATTAAGAACAATACCTCGATCGCGAACATATATAAGTGTGTTGGCAGTTCCGAGATCAATGGAAAGGTCGTTGGAGAAAAGTCCCTTCAGGCGCTTGAATAGCATATATGTGTAAACCTTGTATGTTTTCTTTTGTTGTACTTGCGCAGCAAAATTGAGACCACACCTGATGCAACAAGTTGCCCGGCACTCTACCAATCAGTGCGATTTAGAGCAAGGGAAGAAAGGGCTCGCCAGTGCTTATTCGCCAATAACGCGATCGTGTTTTTGGTTTTGCTTTTGCGCGTGCTGAATAAGACCACAAACGGCATTGTGTTTATGCACGCTATTGATTAACAACGCGAAGATTTTTCCGTACTCGGAAGCAAATGCGAGGGAGTTTTCGTGATAGGGATACTGGATAAAAAAATCGTTTATCGCTTTGATTGTGTTTTGCGAGTCGGCGACAAAAAAACGGACTGTCTGGGAGACTGTTGGCCAGGTATCAGAGGCCTGTTTGAGGGCGGGAATAAAGTCGCGATTCAAACGCACAAAGTGAGAAAGTATTGCCCGCTTTTTTTCCATCAGGAGTTGACTGCCATTTTGGGTTTTAAAGCCCGCCAGGCGTATCTGCTCAACCGCACCTTCAAGGTCATTGCACGCTACTTCAAACTGCAACAATTCACTTTCCATAGTCACAATACATCCTCCTATATCGTTGGGTTACTGCTTTGCGACCGATATTCTCCTGAGTATAGTCAGCTTTCCGGCCCACAAAGCCTTATTTGGTGTGGATAAGCGCCAATTCAGGATTCAGGGCGGAAGGCAAATGTGGTAACGTAGCGCGCTTTTCAAAAACTCGTCCGGAGTCGACCGTGAACCCATCAGATGTGGAAAAACTGGCGCATTTAGCACGCCTTGAAATCAGTGATGACACCATCGCTGAAGTGAGCAAAAGTGTCAGCGAAGTCATCAAACTTGTTGATCAATTGCAGGCCGCGTCTACCGAAGGTGTCGAACCCATGGCGCACCCGCAGGATGCGCTACAAATACTGCGCAGTGATGAGGTGACTGAAGGCAATGTTCGCGACGCCTTCCAGGCCATCGCACCGGCCACCGAAGACGGGCTTTATCTCGTTCCAAAAGTTATCGACTAAATTCTACCAGGATTCAACGTGCACAAACTCAGTATCGCCGAACTCAGTCGCAACCTGAAAAACAAGGTCTTCTCGAGTGTGGAGGCCACCAGGCATTTTCTGGAACGCAGCAAAAAGCTGAACCCGGAGTTCAACGCCTATATCACGCTTACCGAGGAACAGGCCCTCGCAGAAGCGGCGGAAGCCGATAAACGTCTGGCAGCCGGCGACGACAATGTGCTCTGCGGTGTGCCTATCGCCCACAAGGATATTTTTTGTACAAACGGCGTACGCACCTCCTGCGGTTCCCGCATGCTCGATAATTTTATTCCTCCCTATGACGCCACCGTCGTTGCGAACTATCGCGCAGCGGGTGCCGTCATGCTGGGCAAAACCAATATGGATGAGTTCGCGATGGGCTCTTCCAATGAGACTTCCTGGTATGGAAAAGTTCGCAACCCCTGGGCGCCAAATTGCGTTCCCGGCGGTTCATCGGGCGGCTCCGCGGCGGTAGTCGCGGCAATGATGGCGCCAGGCGCAACCGCAACCGATACCGGGGGCTCTATTCGCCAACCCGCAGCGCTTTGTGGCATAACCGGTTTAAAACCCACCTACGGTCGAGTCAGCCGTTGGGGCATGATTGCCTTCGCTTCAAGCCTGGACCAGGGGGGAGTGATGGCCCGCTCCGCCGAAGATGCGGCCATATTGCTCAATGCCATGGCCAGTTACGACAGCAAGGATTCCACCTGTATTAATGAACCCGTGCCGGACTACACGGCCACCTTGCACAATAAGCTGGAAGGATTGCGCATCGGCTTGCCCGAGGAGTATTTTGGTGAGGGTTTACACCCTGAAATCCAGGCCGCAGTGGAAGACGCCATTAAAATTCTCGAAAAGCGCGGCGCCAGTATTAAAAAGATCAGCCTGCCGCACAGCCACCTCGCCGTTCCGGCCTATTACGTGATCGCTCCGGCAGAGTGTTCAGCCAACCTGAGCCGCTTTGACGGTGTCCGCTATGGCCACCGCTGTGAAGACCCCAAGGATTTGATGGACCTGTTCAAACGCTCACGTGGCGAAGGTTTCGGCGAAGAAGTGAAACGCCGCATTCTGGTTGGCACCTATGCGCTGTCAGCGGGCTACTACGATGCCTATTACCGCAAAGCGCAACAGGTTCGTCGCTTGATCAAACAGGATTTCGATGAGGCCTTCAACGACGTCGATGTTATCCTCGGCCCCACCGCACCCACACCTGCTTTTGAATTTGGCGCCAAGGGCAATGATCCGGTCGCCATGTATCTGGAAGATATCTACACCATTGCGACCAATCTTGCGGGCTTACCAGGCATGTCGATTCCCTGTGGCCTGGTGGATAATAAACCCGTTGGCTTGCAATTGATTGGCCAAGCCTGGGATGAGGCGCGCCTGCTCAACGTCGCCAATGAGTTTCAACACCACAGCGACTTTCACACCTGGACGCCGGGAGGGCTGGCCTGATGGAATGGGAAACAGTCATCGGCCTCGAAGTGCACGTTCAATTGGCCACCAAAACCAAAATCTTTTCCGGCGCCAGTACCGCTTTCGGGGCAGAGCCCAACACGCAGGCCTGCGCCATTGATCTCGCAATGCCGGGCACCCTGCCGAGCCCCAATGCCGAAGCATTCCGCTATGCCGTGATGTTTGGTTTGGCGATTGATGCAGAAATTGGCAAGCGCTCGGTCTTCGAACGCAAGAACTATTTTTACCCTGACCTTCCCAAGGGTTATCAAACCACCCAACTTGCCGAACCCATAGTGGGAGCAGGCCATGTGGATATCCAACTCGAAGATGGCAGCGAGAAGCGCATTCGCATCCACCATGCGCATTTGGAAGAAGATGCCGGTAAATCCTTACATGATCTGTCCTCATCCATTGCCAGTCAGGGTATGAGCGGCATCGACCTCAACCGTGCCGGCACGCCCTTGATTGAAATTGTGACTGAGCCGGATATTCGCAATGCTGAAGAAGCCGTTGCCTTCGCACGCAAGCTGCACTCCATCGTCACATCTCTGGGAATTTGCGATGGCGAAATGTCTCAGGGCTCCATGCGCTTTGACGTGAATATTTCGGTGCGCTTGAAGGGCGAGGAAGAATTCGGGACACGCACGGAAACCAAAAACCTGAACTCCTTCAAGTTTATGGAAAAGTGTATTCACCAGGAGGTGGAGCGGCAGATCGATGTCCTCGAGGACGGCGGCACCATCACTCAGGAAACCCGGCTTTACGACGGTGAAACGCACACCGCACGTGCCATGCGCTCAAAAGAAGAAGCAAATGATTACCGGTATTTCCCCTGCCCTGACCTCTTGCCGGTTATTCTCACTGACGATTACATTGAAGACCTTCGCCAATCCTTGCCGGAATTGCCTGATGCGCGTAAACAACGTTTTCAACAGGACTACGGCTTGTCGTCCTACGACGCCGGCGTACTCGGCAGCGATGCGGCTACAGCACACTACTTTGAAAGCTGTGCCACCGCCGCGAGCGATGCCAAGTTAGCAGCAAACTGGGTAATGGGTGAAATCAGTGCGCGCTTGAATGCGGAAGAAATAAGCATCTCACACGCGAAGGTTTCCGCCGAGCAACTCGCTGGTCTAATATCGCGCATTAAAGACCAGACGATTTCCAACAAGATTGCCAAACAGGTCTTTGAGGCCATGTGGGCCGGTGAAGGTGATGCGGATTCGATAATTGACACAAAAGGTTTGAAGCAGGTCAGTGACAGCGGCGCGATTGAAAAGCTGGTAGACGACGTCATTGCCAACAATCCTCAACAGGTTGAGAACTATCGCAAAGCCGATGATGCCAAACGCCCCAAAATGTTGGGTTTTTTCGTCGGACAAATTATGAAAGCCTCAAAAGGCCAGGCGAACCCCCAACAGGTGAACAAGGTTCTTTTGGACAAATTGAACGCTTAAGCAACCTATTTTTAATACACGAGAAAATTAGCAGTCATCATGGTTTTAAAGAAAGACAAACAAAAAGTGCTCGGTGAAGTATTCGATGACGAGCGCGTAAAAGGGTTTTTGAATGTTGAGCAGCGCAATGGTGTCGATATTGACTTCGACGCGCTTGAGAAAGCCTATCGTGGCATGAAAGCGGAAAACTTCGCGACCTTTGTAAAGTTTTTTAAAGAAGAGGGCCGCAACCTTGACGCCGAGAATGCCGATGGTCGTACACTACTACAAGTGATTAGCGAACACCGCCATGCTGGCGAATACATTGAAGCGTTAAAAGCGCAAGGTGCGAATTACTAGACCTGGTACGTTTCGCTAAAAGCGAAACTTTTATCGCTGCATATACGTTTTCAATAAAAATCCAATTAAAGCGGGCCTCATGCAAACAAGTCAACGAAACAACCTGTTCTGTGGGGCCAGTTACTTCAGCGAAGGGCTTAAGCTTTTACTGCATCCGCAACTGCGTATTTATATTCTGGTTCCGCTCGTTGTCAATGTCATACTGTTTTTCGGTCTGACAGGGATACTTGTTTACTACTACAACTATTTTGCGGGTAACCTCGACTGGCAAGCGCCGGATTGGTTGAGCTGGGCACAATTTGCATTCAGCTTCTTTTCCGCCATGCTCGGCATCGTCCTCGCCGTCTTGTTTATTATCCTGTACGCCTACAGTTTTAATGTGATCACCAACATAATCGCGGCACCCTTTTACGGTCTATTAGCTGAAAAGGCTGAAGAGATTATCAGTGGCGAAAAACCACCAGAAGAAAAGTTGAGCCGCATGATTCCGCGCACGCTGGGCCGGGAATGCCTCAAACTTTTTTACTTTATTACCCGCGGAATTTTTGTCATCCTGGTCGTACTTATGATCGGCACCATTCCCCTGATCAACCTGCTCGCCCCCCTGCTTGGCTTAATCTGGAGCATGTGGTGCATGTCGATACAATACGTGGACTACCCCGCCGATAATCATCAACTCAGTTTCAGGGAATTGCGCAACCGTTTGATGATGAAAAAATATAGCAGTATGGGACTAGGCGGCATGGTCATGCTGGCAAGTGTCATCCCTGTAATCAATATTATCGCCATGCCCGCCGCCGTGACCGCCGGCACCTTGTTTTGGTCCAGGGAACTTAAACGCATTCCTTAGAACACCTTGCCAACCCAATCCTTGCGCAATTGCGCGTTAAAGTCTGGATTCTGAAATCAAGCCCGCGTAGCATAGGCGTGCTGTACAAAATATAACTAAAACGATTCTTCAATCATGTTAGGTGACACCTATGAAAACTTTCACTACACCTTCCCCTGTGCGGGCGGTGTGTGTGGCGGTATTTGCCTTCTGTGCAAGTTACGCCAACGCCATCGTTTCCGGTGCCGGCGAAGCGCTTCTTGATGTAAACAACAACTGGGGCAGTGGCTACTGTGCCAATGTTTCTATAAGCAACAACGGAAATTCCAACATTACCAGCTGGACTGTCGAACTCGGCATGAACGGCGGTAGCATCAACAATTTGTGGGGCGGTAATCGCAGTGGTAATACCGTCACGCCACTGGGTTACAACGGGACGATTGCGCCGGGTAACAGCGTGTCCTTTGGCTTTTGTGCCAACGGCTCCAATACGCCTTCGATTGCTGCATTCAGCGTTCAGGGCGGCGGCAACAGCGCTTCCAACTCGTCTTCGTCGAGTAGCTCAAGCTCATCCAGCAGCTCGAGTTCATCGTCGAGCTCCAGCTCCTCTTCTTCAAGCTCATCTTCCTCGAGTAGCTCTTCTTCCAGTTCGTCATCGTCCAGCTCCTCTTCTTCAAGTTCCTCCAGCTCAAGCTCATCGGCAAGCTCCGGCGGTGGTTCGTGCACAGAGGTCTGCAACTGGTATAACGAAGGCACCTGGCCCCTGTGTCAGAACTCGGAAGGTTGGGGATGGGAAAACAACCAGAGTTGTATTGGTCGCTCCACCTGTGAAGGTCAAAATGGCGGTAGCGGCGGTGTCATCAATTCTTGTTCAGGCTCTTCAAGCTCTTCAAGCTCTTCCTCTTCCAGCTCAAGTTCCAGTTCGAGCTCATCAAGCAGTTCCAGCTCATCATCCAGTGCATCAAGCTCCGGAAACAGCGGAAATCCTGGTTCCTGTGATGGTTATGCTACCCGTTATTGGGATTGCTGTAAGGCCCATTGCTCCTGGAGTGGCAATGTGCCCAATGGTGTCAATGCCCTGCAAGCCTGTTCGACCAACAACCAGGTAATCGGAGATCAAAACGCCTCCAGTTCCTGCGATGGCGGTAACGCCCACATGTGTTATGGGCTGACTCCCTGGGCAGTCGACAACAATTTATCTTACGGTTTTGCAGCAACCTCCAGTGGAGATGTCTGTGGCCGTTGTTTCGAGGTGACGTTTACCGGTCAATCTCACAATGGCGGCAATGATCCTGGCTCTGCAGCATTAGCAGGCAAGCGCATGATCGTGCAGGCGACCAACATCGGTTATGACGTCAGCGGCGGACAGTTCGATATTCTGGTTCCGGGTGGTGGCGTCGGCGCATTTAACGCCTGTTCCGATCAGTGGGGTGTTTCCAACAGTGAGCTCGGTGCGCAGTATGGCGGCTTCCTTGCTGCGTGTAAGAATGAACTTGGCTATAACGCCAGTTTGCAGCAGTACAAATCCTGCTTGTCGAACCGCTGTAACAGTGTGTTTGCTTCCCGCGGCCTGACCGAGCTATACCAAGGCTGTATGTGGTACGTGGATTGGTTCCAGGCTGCCGATAATCCTTCGTTAAAATATAAGGAAGTCGCTTGCCCTGCCGCAATTACTTCCCGCTCAGGTGTTGACCGCGGGTTTTTAAATGATATCGATACCTCCTGTAACTGATATCGCAAGAACGTATTATTAAAACGCTGTGCTGAGTCATCAATGTGATGACTCAGGCAACTGGAAACTGACGTAGATTTCCTGAATCGCCCTGGTCAAAATTTTCAGGCCGGGGCTTTTTTTAGTTCAGGAGTTCACACCTGGTCATCCACTTTTAATCATCACCAAAAACAAGATCACCACCCGCCTCTTTCGCACGCAAAAGACATTTTTCTGCATTGCACACCAGTGCATCAAGGTTATCGCCAAACTCGCTGGAAACACCTGCACTGAAAGTCAGGGATAAGCTGTGCTCATCCACTTCAAAAGATTCTGCCGCGATGATTTGGCGGATTCTTTCCAGGAAAGCCACCGCTTTTTCATTCGGCAGTCCGGGTAAAAGCACATAAAATTCCTGCCCACCAGCTCGCGCTAACAAGAACTTGTCGAATAGTGCTATCAGACGCTTACAGACGCGCTGCATCAATTTATCGCCCAGCTCATTGCCATAGCGAGCATTGACTTCCATAAAATCATCGAGGTCCAGCACCGCCAACGACACGGCTGCGTTTTTTGCATTCGCCTCTTGATACGATCTATCTGCTTGCTGGAAAAAATAACGCCGACTGTAGGTTCCGGTGAGCTCATCCCGATTCGCTGCATCGCGCAAACGTTCAATTAATTCAATCATTTCAACATTAGCCGTCACGCGGCAATGAAACTCTTCATAATTAAAGGGTTTTTTCAGGAAATCATTGGCCCCCGCTTTTATAAAGCGGGCGGATAACATGGCTTCGCCTTCAGATGACACGCCGATGATGACCAGATCACCTTTCTCATATTTCACACGTAAATTTTTAACCAGTTCGAACCCATCCATGCGCGGCATGTTGTAGTCGGTAATTAATAATTTAATATCATGATTTTCCAACAGGATTTTGATGGCCTGAACGCCGTCTTCCGCTTCCAACACTTGATAAAGTTGACGGCGCAACAAGTTACACAACACTTTGCGTGAAGTCACAGAGTCGTCAACCACCAAAATACGCGTATTCAAATTATTGATTAAGCGATGAACAACAGACAGCGCGTACTCATAGGAATAACGCCCCTCTTTGGTGACATAGTCGACGATGCCCTTGCTCAACAAGAGTTCGCGTTTTTCTTCATTAAAGCTGCCGGTAAGCACCAGGGTTGGCAATCGATGTTGCAGCGCAAAATCAACAATCTCGCCATTGGGCGCATCGGGTAAACTGAGATCGACAACCGCGGCAAACCACGGCGTGCCGTTAGCCAACAAGGTTTTGGCTTCGGCAAAATTTTCTGCGTAATGGGCCTTAATGTGTGGGGACTGGGAAAATACGTGGCGTATAACTTTTAGTACGACAGCACTGTCTTCTACAACCAAAACCTGCTTCATCGGACACACTCAACTGCGCGGCCTTGGGTGCCGCCTTAATTGAAGTGTAGCCGCTAAGTGAGCGTTCGCTAGCGCAATAGGTGCTCAGGAGGGATTTCACACTTTAACTTGCTACCCAGCAATTCTTCGATGGCAGGCAAGCGAAAAGCATCATCTTCACAGGCAAAACTGATAGAGATACCACTGTTACCAGCGCGCCCCGTACGACCAATGCGGTGCACGTAATCTTCCGGCTCTTCGGGTAGGGTGAAGTTCACCACATGTGTAACATCATCGATGTGAATACCGCGGCCTGCGACATCAGTTGCCACCAGTGCCTGCAGTTTACCGTTTTTAAAATCATCGAGGGTTCGTAAGCGCTTGCCCTGGGGTATTTCCCCTGAGAGTAAACCCACTTTAAAGCCCTTGCGACGCAGCTGTTCATGCAGATCCCGACACTGATCCCGCCGATTGGCAAAGACCATCAAGCTTTCGACGCCAGGTTCTTCCAGCAGATTGCCTAGCAAGCGAAATTTTTCATCGCCAGCAACCATGTAAATTGTCTGCTTTACCGACTCTGTGGCGACCCGTTCAGGTTCGATTTCGACACTTGCCGGTTCAAACATCCACTGCTCGGAAAGCCGTAACACGTCCTCTGAAAAAGTTGCAGAAAACAAAAGCGTTTGCCTGTGTGTTTTCTTTGGCGCCATACGAACAATGCGCTTCACCTGGGGAATAAAGCCCATGTCGAGCATGCGATCAGCTTCGTCGATGACCAACACTTCCAACTGGTCGAGAAATATCACTCCCCGCTCACAAAAATCCAGCATGCGTCCGGGAGTGGCTACCAGCAAGTCAATGTGGCTGGATTGCAGTTTTTTCAATTGCTTATTGAAGTCCATACCGCCAACGACGGTGTGAACCTCAAAATCCAGGTATTTGCCTATTTCCGCTGCGTCCTTGGCAATTTGTACAACCAGCTCGCGTGTCGGCGCGATCACCAACGCCCGAGCTTCGCCCGCATAGCGCTCCTCAGGTGGTGGATTCTTTAATAAATCCTCAAAAACGGCGATCAGAAAAGCCGCCGTTTTCCCTGTGCCGGTTTGCGCCTTACCCAGCACATCATGACCTGCAAGACTATAAGGAAGGGAACGGGCCTGAATAGGCGAACAATACTCAAACTTCAAATCTGCCAGTGCGCGCTGAATTTGCGGGGAAAGTGGCAGCTGATTAAAAGGAAGCTTTTTTTCAGCTTGGGATGACAAGGTAGCTACTCGCGTAAAAATTGAACGAGGCATTCTAATCGCAGGCAGACAGCAAGTCCATCTCGCCGACGCCCCTTGGCAAGCCTGGCCTGAACGAGGACAATAGCGGCCCTCAAAGACAGAAATGGATGGAAAAATGAAAATTCTGGTTACCGGTGCCGCAGGTTTTATTGGCTTTCACTTGAGTAAACGACTGTTGGAGCGCGGCGATGAGGTTGTAGGCATCGACAATCTGAATGACTACTACGACGTCAACATCAAACTCAATCGCCTGAAGATGTTGGAAACGCAAAGCAAATTCGAATTTGTGAAAGGCGATATCGCCGATCGTGATGCCATCGACACCCTGTTTAAACATCACAGTTTCGACCGCGTTGTTAACCTCGCTGCGCAAGCCGGTGTGCGCTATTCCATCGAAAACCCTCACGCTTACATCAGCGCCAACATTGTGGGTTTCACCAACATTCTGGAAGCCTGTCGCCACAATAAGGTGGCTCACCTCAGTTACGCGTCTTCGAGTTCTGTTTACGGCGCGAATACCAAGCAGCCCTTTTCTGAGCATGACAATATTGACCACCCGGTTTCACTCTACGCTGCAAGTAAAAAAGCCAACGAGCTTATGGCGCACACCTACAGCAATTTGTATGGCCTACCAACAACCGGTCTGCGTTTCTTCACCGTTTATGGCCCCTGGGGTCGACCGGACATGGCGTTGTTCAAATTTACAAAAGGCATTCTCGAAGATCAGCCCATCGACATATACAACAACGGCAATATGATTCGTGACTTCACTTATATTGATGACATCATTGAGGGTGTGGTACGAGTCACAGATAAAATTCCCGAACCTGACCCAGACTGGAATGGCGATGCACCGGATCCGGCAACCTCTTTTGCCCCCTATCGGGTGTACAACATCGGCAATAACAATCCTGTAAAGCTAATGGATTTTGTTGAAGCCATTGAAAATGCGATTGGCAAAAAAGCCATAAAAAATATGATGCCGATGCAAGCCGGAGATGTGCCCGCTACTCGCGCGGACACCTCCGCTTTAGCAAAAGATGTCGGCTTTAAACCCGACACATCCGTAACAGACGGTATCAACCGTTTTGTAAGTTGGTACCGCGACTACTTTAAGGTTTAATTCGCACGGCATGTGTACGCTGTAAACCCGGCACCCCCAACTCAAAGCGTGCAAATTTACTGACGAATTCGCTCAAGAATCGACTTTAAGTTTGCACGCTAAATCTATTGCAATCGTCGCCCACCTCCCTATACTCCCTACACAAGGACAGAGTTGTCACACGCAGGGAAGAGCCAAAACGGACTCATTTTCCCGGAGACGTCTTAAACTGCAACGTTTTTGCTCCGCTCCCGAAAATCGTCTATAAAATCAGCCCTTGACTATTCAGCCCTTGAATAAAGTAAAAAAATAAAACGTTTGGGAGAAACCTATGAGCCAGCCCGTTAATTCCCCTAAATTTTTTCGTCAACCTCTTGCTCTCGCGATTGCACTTTCTATCGGCGGCCTGAGTCAAAGCGCACTTGCGCAAGAAACTCCCACGCTTGAAGAAGTCCTGGTCACTGCGCAAAAACGCGTTGAGACCTTGCAGGAAGTTCCGATTTCTGTGTCGGCCTTAAGCGGCGATAAAATCAGTGAAGCTGGCATCGAAAACGTCGAAGACTTGACTGTTCATCTCCCCAACCTGCATTTCACAGAAACCGGTATCAGCACCCAAATTCGTGTACGGGGTATCGGCTCAGACAACAGCCAGGGTTTTGAACAAAGTGTGGGCATGTACATCGATGGAATTTATTACGGACGCGCGCAATTATTCCGCGCACCAATGATGGACATGGAACGCGCAGAATTATTGCGCGGACCACAAAGCACCCTTTTCGGTAAGAACAGCGTGGCGGGTGCACTCAACCTGACAACTGCCCGCCCCACTGATGAATTAACCGGCCGTGTAGCCCTCTCAATGGGCGACGAATTTGGTGAACAGGAAGTCAATGCAATGCTGTCTGGCCCTTTCACTGATAATTTCCGTGGACGTATCGCCATTCGTGAGTTCGAAGATGATGGCTACTTTTACAATGCCTTCACCCGCGAAGACAGCGCAATGACTGAAGAAAGCACCGTTCGTCTCAGCCTTGAACTTGATGCCAGCGAGCGTTTAAGTCTTTACTTGAAAGGCGAGCGCAATGAATTTGACACAGTCGGCCGCCCTATCGAGATGACCCGCGACGAATCACTCATTGGCGGTTTGAACTACAACGAATATCTCACCCTGCTCAGCCAGCCGGGCTTTGACAGCGAAGCTGATTATGTGCGGGATATTAATCTTGTTGAGTACAGCAATAACGAAGTGAATAACGTCACCTTTGAGGCCGCTTACGAATTCGATAGCATGACACTCACCGCGGTTACCGGCTTGCTCGACTACGCATACAACGAAAAATGTGACTGTGATTTTACTGCGGCTGAAATTCTCGATATCGACCTCGTCGAAGATTACGATCAATTCAGCCAGGAGTTGCGCCTCAACTCGAATGCCGACAGTGATATTGAATGGATTGCCGGTGTTTACTACCAAAGTTACGATCAAAACTTTGATGACACAACGCACATTGCAGCGGAAGGTAACTTACTGACTCAACTCAGCGCACAGACCGCCGTCATGGCTGACACGGCCGTTTGGCGATCATTTGAACAGAGCTCCGATACCTGGGCATTATTCGGTCAAATGACCTATAGCTTTAATCCCGAATGGCACCTGACTGTGGGCGCGCGTTACACCGAAGAAACCAAGGAAGCGCACAAGGTCATCAATATTACAGAAGATGCTGAAGGTACAACGCCTGTCACTGATCCAGTTCAAGCTCAGGTTTTGGGTCTCACTTATCTCGGCGTCTTTTTATTGGAAAGCGAACAGTCACCAGGCGGGCACGATGTGAGAGGCGAGCGCGACGAATCCGCTTTCACTCCCATGATCAATCTTCAGCACGATTTTAGTGATGACATCATGTTTTACGGCTCTTACACCAATGGATTTAAAGCGGGAGGGTTTGATCCACGCTCCAATCGAATTGGTGCATTTGGCACTGCACCATCCACCGGAGTCGACCCCTTGCTCTATTTTGAATTTGAAGAAGAGCGTGCGGATGCGTTCGAATTTGGAATGAAAAGCACCATTGCAGATGGTCGTGGCGAAATTAACCTCGCGCTTTATCACACGAAATATGAAGACCTGCAAATCAGCCAGTTTGATGGCGGTGTCGGCTTTAACGTGGGTAACGCAAAAGATACGACAGTCCAGGGTATCGAGCTTGATGGTCGCTGGGCGCTCGCTGATGGCTTTACCCTGAATTACGGTGCGGCCTGGCTTGATTTTGAGTATAAGGATTTCGAAAACGGCAATTGTTATGAAGGCCAAACGCGCGACGGTGCCGACCTGGATAACGATGGCAATCTCGATACCTGTGATTACACCGGCAAACGCGGAGTTTACACACCCGAACTCACACTCAACCTTTCTCTTGACTATCGCTATGCGATGACCGGTGATCTCGACCTGGTGGGTTTTGTGGACATGCAATATCTCAGTTCACAACAAGTTCACGTCAACCAGGATCCCGCTGGTGAAATTGACGGTTACACGCTGTTTGGTGCGCGCATAGCAATCGATTCCAACAACTGGACTGTCGCCCTGGTCGGTAAAAACCTTGGCGATGAAGAAATTATTTCTTATTCAGCCAATGCGCCCTTGTCTGGCTCGAACTTTAACACCAATACTTTTTACAGCTTCGTAAGGAAACCGCGCACAATCGCGCTCGAAGGTGTATTAAAGTTCTAAGCCCTGGGCGACTTGTTTCCTAATGACAAACAAAAAACCAGAAGCTTGCCGCTTCTGGTTTTTTTGTTTTAACCGCAGTATTAAGTTACCGGCACACAACAGATCGCAAAAGTGCATTTGCACTCTGTGCAGGTGTTTTACTTCCATTTATACCCAGGCTAATTTCCTGTCCGGGTTCAATGACGGCATTCCACTCCATATTACGAATATGGGCAGATCCCTCTTCTGAAAAAACTTCGCCAGACCAGAAGTGATTTATACTCACCGCGTCATCAAAGTTCAGCGCGAGCATCCAGGTGGAAAGTACTTCCGCGCCTTCGTTTTTTAAAAATAAATTCGCAGTAAAACCTGTCCCCCAATCAACTTCCAGTTCATAGCGACACTCCAGCATGGCTGCGGCGGCCAGGTTTAACACCTGAACATCCCGAACAATTGCGCGCCCATACTTCAGGTGCGAGCCTACCGGCCGCAGGCTGAATTCTTCGCTCACAAAAAGCTCCCTGCCAACCATATTCAACGCATCCACTATTTGCGCGCTGTCCGGCGTGCTATTTCCATCGAGAAAATTGGCAATACGACGGCGAAAATACCAGCCCTCACCAGTACCATCATCACTGACTCCCCGCAAATAATCATCCAGTGCAACATGTCCATATCGTTGGATATCCTGACTATAATTTTGCTTCACAGCAACATCATCGCTAAGCAATAGCGAATGACCATCGGCAGGGTAAGTACCAACGGGCAAGGCCGAACTGGAATACACTTTTATTGAAAAAGGTGGCGTGTCGGGATGACTTCGTTCAAAGATTGCTTGCGCCGTCTGCAAACTGAACGTTTCAAACTCAATGACAACTTGCCATTCATCCCGCTGCGGGTTTAGCCCTCCCCAGCTGGCATTAGGAATTTCACCGCCAAAATAAAGCGCCTGCCAATCAACATCCAACTCCATAAACATAATGGTGCGCGCGCGCACTTCTACAGTGCAAAAAAATAATGAAAAAATAAGACCTAAAACCGGAACAGTTTTTTGTTTGTACTTCGCTAACATGTATAACTCCACAGGTGGTTTTTTTAAAATAAAACCGTTATCCAAATTTCCCTTTTAATATTCCCTGTTAGACCCACTTGCTTCTTCACGGCTCGCTTACTTTAGGTAGCAATTGTGAAAAATAAAAGAACAAACAAAGCGCATCGCGCCAAAATTTTTTCTCAGGGGGAGAGGAGATCAATAAAGCAACAACTTATACTTGTAAACAAGCCTCAAAGCCTTTTCTACAATGAGACCGTCTTTTTATTTTGAAAATATTTACGCGCATACCTTACAATTTTTATTTTTATTAAAGTTTAAATAACGCCAACGATTCGCCTTACCATCAAACAAAGCTAGTACTCCCGTCAACACATCGTTCAACTCGCAAATTATTTTTAAGGCCTCAAGCGCTTGCGAAGTGCCCACAATGCCCACTACTGGTGCAAGCACGCCATTTTGTGAGCAGCTTAAATTTTCTTCACCCACATCTTCATACAGGCATTGATAGCAAGGGTTCGTTTGTTCGCGTTTATCGATCACGGTGAGCTGCCCTTCGAAACGTACCGCTGCGCCAGAAACCAGGGGCACGCTCTCATCAACACAAAGACGGTTGACTTGCTTACGTGTTGAGAAGTTATCACTACAGTCGAGAACAACATCAGCACTTTTAATGTGCTCTCTTAACTCACTGTCATCGAGCCGCCGGGCAAAGGTTTGGACCTGAATCATGGAATTAAGAGCCAGCAATTGCTGGCGTGCAGATTCAGCTTTATTCACTTGCAAGCGGTTTTCATTATGAACAATCTGACGCTGAAGATTGCTCTCATCAACATGATCATCATCAACGAGTATTAGCTCACCGACTCCGCTCGCGGCAAGGTACATGGCTGCGGGTGAGCCCAAGCCACCGAGGCCGATAATCAGGCATCGTGCTGCACATATTTTCTCCTGCCCCTCAATATCAATCTGCGGGAGAAGAATGTGCCTGTTGTAACGCAGGAGCTCTCGGTCATTCATAGCCATACCAAATTATTGTTACCCGATTCTTTTCACGAAATTTTTGCCACGATTGATCAGATTTGTTCTCAAAATTCGCCATAAAACTGTGTTTGAATAGCAATCAAGGCTCATCCGGCAAGGAGAATATCATACGCATGAATAAGCAAAGCCGTTTCTTTCACTCATTCCCTCAGCGTGGCGTCATGCTGCTTATCCTCTTTTTGCTTGCTTCCGCTTTTATGGCCTGCAGTAAGCAGGAGCCGGGTGTTTCAGACACCGCGTCAACCAGCCCGCCTGCTGAAGGCAGCCCGCAGCGGCGCGAAGACGATAACACGATCTGGGAGCAGCTGATTGCCCATCACGATGAGAATTGGGTTTCGGCACACCAGGCCATCACCATCCATTTCCGCCAGGCCATTGTCCATGCAGACCAGGTCGGTACGCAGTTGGCGCATGCTGTCAGTTTTCAACCCGATGTGGCGACACTTGTCACGGCGGTGGATGAGAAGACCCTCCGCATTCAACCGCAATCGCCATTACTATCAGGTCAGGCCTATGCACTCAGCCTTCACCCGGACAAACTCCCCGCGCTGCACGCTCAGAATTTACCCGTCTACCGATTTCAGATTCAAGCCTTGAAACAGGATTTTGAATTACGCGTCGGGGCACTAGTACCTGAAAACCAACAGGGAACGAACGCGATAAATTCTCTCATGCGCCTTGAGGGGCAAGTGCGCACCACGGATACCGCAAATGCTGAAGAGATTGAAAACACATTAAAAGCTGAACAGCAGGGACAAACACTGGCTATTTCCTGGGAACACGATGCCGATGGCTTGAATCACAGTTTCCGTGTCACGGGCATCAAACGCGCAGAGCAAAACGGTAATTTGCGACTGCATTACCAAACCAGCGGCCTGGGACTTACCAAAAGCGGGCATCAAGACATTAATATTCCTGCGTTGGAGCATTTTGAAATCACTGGTGTTCGCAGTATCCAGCGCCCCCGTCAGTATGTCGAAGTGAGTTTTTCTGAAGCCCTCGATCGCAACCAAAATCTGAATGGTTTGATTACACTGGACGGCGAGCAAAGCAGTGTGCGTGTCGACGGCAGCCGACTGCAAATTTATCCACGAAGCAACCTTTCAGGCACTGTGGACCTGATGATTGCAAACACACTACGCAGTAGCAAAGGTGCCGCCCTCGATAAAGCCTTGCAAAGTGACGTAACCTTTATTTCCGAAATGCCCGGCGTACGCTTTGTCAGTTCAGGCTCGATATTGCCCCCATCCGATAATCTCACTGTGCCCTTCGAGGCGATCAATGTGGATGCCGTCTGGGTAACCGCTTTTAAGGTGTATGGCAATACACTACAGAATTATATTCAGAATTATCAAATCTCTTCTCATTACACCGACACCCGCAGCGGCCGTTACATCTGGCGAAAGAAAATCCAATTGCCCTCAGTGCCATTTGATAAATGGGAACGTTTCGATATCGATTTACAGGAATTGATACAGACCCACCCTGATGCGCTTTTGAATCTGCAAGTAAGCATTGATCGCAGCACACTCGCCTTTCCTTGCCCGGAAGACGATGAAACACGCGTTCAGGAAAAATTGCAAAACCAGTCTTCAGAAAACGCTCTCTTAAAAAATTATGACGGCCCCAATATGGAAAGCTGGCGTGAGCGACCGGATTGGTTTTACCGCTACTACTCCAACGACAATGGCTATGTGAGTTATGAACAGCGCTCAGACCCCTGCTCTGTCAACTACTACAGTTACTACGGCGCAAAAAATGTAAAAAGCGCACGCAATATTCTGGTAACGGATCTCGCCTTGCTTGCCAAAAAAGGGAGCGACAACACAATCCACGTGGTAACAAGCAGTTTGAAAACAGGCAGTGCACTCGCGGGAACGCAAATCGGTTTGTATAACTACCAACATCAAATGTTGGCGAGTGCGGTTTCCGACAACCAGGGCATGGCAATCCTGGAAAGCAACGCACCCGGTTTTTATATTCTCGCTGAAAATAATGGCAATAAAAATTACTTAAGACTGCCGCGCAATGAAGCTCTGCCCACCAGTCAATTTGATACCCGCGGTGACATCGTCAACAAAGGGCTCAAGGGTTTTATCTACGGTGAGCGCGATATCTGGCGACCGGGAGATAAAATTTTTCTCAGTTTCATGCTTGAAGACAAACAAAATACGCTCCCTCCCGGCCACCCCGTGAGCCTCGATTTCTTTGATCCACGGGGCAATAAACACAGCACCTTGATCACCACCCAGGGCGTGGGTGCGATTTATACCTTTGAACTCGAAACAAACGAAGACTCACCTACAGGAAACTGGCATGCCGTTGTCAGAGTCGGTGGCGAATACTTTGACAAGATCATCAAAGTAGAAACCATCACACCCAATCGTTTAAAAGTCGAACTGGAACCTTCGCAGCGCCCCATCGTAACAACGCAACCCTTGCGTACCGAGTTATTTGCCCAATGGCTAAACGGCGCCGTAGCAAAAAATCTGCGCGCCGACAGTGAAATTAAGTTGAGCCCGATGAACACGGAATTTAAAGGTTGGAGCCAATACGAATTTGATGACCCCGCCAGTGAATTTCGGTCTTACAGTGAATCGGTATTTGACAATACCCTCAATGACGAAGGTCGTGCGGCGTTTAATTTAAATCTATCCCATCTCAAAACCGCCCCGGGAAAACTACGCGCGACCTTTGTGACCCGCGTTTTCGAACAGAGCGGAGCTTTCAGCACAACCTTGCGTCAGGAAGAAGTCTTACCCTATGACAAATGGGTCGGCCTCTACATTCCCGAAGGCTCTGGATATCGCGGCGCGATTGCACGCAACCAGGATCACCCGCTGGAGTTTATTTCAATCAACGCAAATGGAGAGGTTCTTGCCAATCAAGAACTTGAATTACGTATCTACCGGATTGGTTGGCGCTGGTGGTGGGACCAAAGTGATGAAGATCTCAGCAATTATATTCGCCGCTCTCACACTCAGGCGCTTGTCGATGAAACACTGAAAACCGATAAGGAGGGTCGATCTCGCTGGACATTGGCAAAAGACAGTTTCGATTGGGGGCGTCACTTAATCCGTGTGTGTTTGAAAAACAGCGGCCACTGTGCAGGCCAGGAAGTATACCTGGGCTGGAGCTGGAACAACCAGGTCAATCCGGACAGCGCAACCCAACTTATGTTGGCCAGTGACAAGGAACGGTATCAAGTGGGAGACACCGCAAAAATAACCCTTCCCGCCGTTGCCAAAGGCAAACTCCTGATCAGTCTGGAAAATGGCAGCCGCATTTTTGATCAACGCTGGCTTGAACTTAAAAAAGATCAAAATGTTTTTGATTTAAAAATTACAGCAGACATGACGCCAAATGTGTATTTAAATGCAGTGCTATTGCAACCCCATCAACAACGCGAAAGTGATGCACCAATTCGCATGTATGGGATCGCAGCCCTGGAAGTGGAAGATAAAAATACCCTATTGCAGCCACAAATCACTGCGCCCGAACAAGTACGACCGCAATCCGAATTTGAAGTGAGCATTACAGAGTCCGAAGGCCGCGCGATGGACTACACACTCGCCCTGGTTGACGAAGGCTTATTAGGCATCAGCGGCTTTAAAGCCCCCAACCCGCATCGCCATTTTTACAAACGTGAAGCGCTCGGCGTGCTCACCTGGGATATGTACGATTCCGTTATCGGCGCTTACGGTGCAAATCTGGAAAAACTCTTGCGGATTGGGGGTGGCGATAGCGAAGACGAAGATAAAAGACAAGGTGAACGACGTTTCCCGCCAGTGGTGCAATTTCTCGGTGCCTTTCAGCTGAAAGCAGGTGAAACACGTCAACACACAATTCAATTACCGGAGTACATGGGTGCGGTACGCCTTATGGCCGTCGCTGCAAAAGACCAGGCATACGGAAAAGCAGAAGAAAGCATCACTGTTACGCAACCACTCACTTTATTAGCAACCCTGCCGCGCGTTCTCGGTCCGAATGAAGAATTTTCCCTGCCGGTCAATGTGTTTGTGTCCTCACCGGATATCAAGGACGTTCGCATCGAGATCGAAACCAACAACCTGTTTAAGGTCGAGAGTGGCGAACAACGATTTATTTTTGACAAACCTGGTGACCAAATTTCGAATCTTAAATTAAAAGTGATCGATCAGTTGGGCAAGGGCCGCGTCACGGTACGCGCAATAGCCGGAAATGAAATCGCAGAACAAACCATTCATATCGATATCCGTTCACCGAATGTTGCCAGCACTTTTAGCGAGCAACACGTACTCCAGCCTGGCGAAAGCTGGCAAGCGAGCTTGCTGGCGCACGGCATGCAAGGCACCAACGAAAGTGCTGTGGTGGTCAGCAGTTTACCGCCTTTAAACCTGGAAAAGCGTTTGAACTATTTAATTCGCTATCCGCATGGCTGTGTCGAACAGACGACCTCAGCCATTTTTCCACAAATTGGCTTGCATAAATTGACCCAACTCAGCCAGCAACAACAAGACGACATTCAGAATAATGTTCAAGCTGCGTTGAATAAATACCGAAATTTTCAAAATGCCAGCGGCGGTTTTTCCTATTGGCCAGGCAATCATTACACCAATGATTGGGCCAGCACCTGGGTAAGCCATTTTCTGGTTGAAGCGAACAAGCTCGGCTATCCGGTAAACCGCGACATGCTGGACAAGGCTTTGACCTATCTTAAAAACATGCAATACCAGGAAGGAGATTATGCACACCTTGTTAATGCCTACCGTCTCTATGTTTTAGCTTCCGGAAGTCGAGCGGAACTCGCTGACATGAATCGCCTTCGGGAACGCTTACTGCAACATTCACAACATTACAATGATCAAATCGCACGCTGGATGCTCGCGAGCACGTACCAAAAACTCGGACTAAGTGATATCGCTGAAGAACTCATGGCGAACGACAACACGATAGAAGATTATCGTTATAGCAGTTACACCTACGGTTCCTCACTACGCGACCGCGCCATTTTGCTCAGCACCTACCACGGCATGAAAAAAGATACCCTGGCCTGGCAAACAGCGAAAGAGATTGCCGCTGAACTTTCGAGTGAAAACTGGTACAGCACACATTCCACTGCATGGGCTTTACTTGCCTTGAATCAATTTGCAGAAAAGAAACAAGGAGACAGTAGCCAGTTTTCCCTAAGTGAAACGACATCAAATGGCAGTACACCCGATTGGCAAAACCTGGAAATGACTCACAGTTTTTTCCGTAAGAACATCCATGCGCAAACACTGGATAGCAAGGCGCTACAAATCCGCAATGACAGTGCTCATCCCTTGTTTGTTGAAGTGAGCAATACCGGCGTCCCTTCCGAAGGAAAAGAAGTGGCATTTAGCGAGGGGCTGGCCCTGGACATTGCCTTCAGCGATATGGACGGTCACGCTCTTGATATTCGTTCACTTCCTCAGGGCCAGGATTTTATTGCCGAAGTCACAGTAAAAAGTACCGACACGCGACGCACCTACAAACTGGAAGATATTGCAATGAGCTTACTGGTTCCCAGCGGCTGGCAAATTCGCAATCAACGTTTGGAAGGCGATAAGCTTGAGAAGGGCCTCGACTACCAGGATATTCGCGACGATGCGGTGCTGTCCTATTTTAGCCTTTGGAAAAATTACTATTGGACCTATCGCTACAACGAACGCAACCACGGCGAACAAACAATACGTGTTGTCCTCAACGCATCTTTTGCGGGTAAATACTACTTACCCGGCTGGCAGGTGAAATCCATGTACGACGAAAACGTTGCCGCGCAGAGCCAGGGGCAGTGGATCGAAGTCGTTGCTCAGAACTAAGGACCTTACGTAAACACTATGCATAGGTACGATTTATAGACACGATTCATAGGCACTATGCACAGACACTATGCACAGACATCAACCATAGGCATCATTTTATGTTGAAGTGGCTTCAACGGAGAAAAAAAACATTGAGCCTCATGTTAACTATGAGCGCAGGCTTATTGGTTTTTCATTTTTTCCCCCTGCCACTCCATTTTAATAATAAACCGCAAGCACAACTCTTGCTGGCAGAAAATGGCGAATTACTTGCGGCACGCATCGCCGCCGACCAACAATGGCGATTAAAACTTAACAGGGCATTGCCTGAAAAATATTTAAAGGCCTTGCTCCTGTTTGAAGATCGCTACTTTTACCAACACCCCGGTATTAACCCGGCTGCACTGCTTCGCGCAGCTTGGTCAAATCATCGTGCCGAAAAAATTGTTAGCGGCGGCAGCACCCTCAGCATGCAAACCGCCCGCTTATTGCGTAACGATCCACCACGGACTTACACCAACAAACTTATCGAAATGTTTTATGCCTTGAAACTCGAATGGCATTATTCAAAAAATGACATATTGGGTATGTATGCCGACAATGCACCCTTCGGCGGCAATACCGTGGGTATTAATGCGGCCAGCTGGCGTTACTTTCGAAGAAACCTCAACGGTCAGCAGGCGAATGACCTGACCTGGGCAGAAGCCGCTTTGTTAGCCGTATTACCCAACAGCCCCGCGCTGATCCATCCCGGGCGTGGGCGCGACAAATTAAAAGTGAAACGTGATCGTCTTTTACTTAAGTTACATCACATGGGACATATCACAGAAACGGATTACCAACTCGCCGTATTGGAAAATTTACCCGCAAAAGCCCAGCCCTTTCCACAACTTGCCGACCATCTTCTTACCACGCTAATAAAGCAACGAAAAGAAATCACAGCAGATACACATTTTCACAGCACGCTCGACTACAAACTCCAGCGAGGCTTGCACCGTTTAAGCCAGTTCGCCAGTAAAAATTTACACCAGGCAGGCATTCACAATCTCGCGATTTTAGTGATCGACAACCAGAGCTTTAAAACCCGCGCCTACATCGGCAATCAAAGCCAGGCGGAAACCTTTCACGACTATGGCGGTGCTGTCGATATAATTCAAAGCCCACGTTCCACCGGCTCCCTGCTAAAACCCTTTCTCTATGGTTTGATGTTGGATAGCGGCGCAATTCTTCCCCATACATTGATACCGGACATCCCCAGTTCCTACCAGGGCTTTTCGCCGGAGAATTACGACCATCAGTATCGCGGCGCGGTCCCTGCGCATAAAGCCCTGGCACAATCCCTGAACATACCGGCCGTTCGCATGTTGAAAGACTATGGCATTGCCCCTTTTCACCAGGATTTACAAGCCTTGGGAATGAGCACACTCTTTCGCGAAGCAGACGACTACGGTTTGAGTTTGATTCTGGGAGGTGCCGAAGGCACCCTCTGGGATTTAACCGCAATGAACGCGCGCCTGATACAAAGCGCGCGTGAAGGCTGGAAAAATGACAGCAATACTATTCAGCTTTTACAAGCCGATGCATCAACAACAGGCAGACAATCAGAAAAGAAAAATTATCAAACGCTCAGCCAGGGTGCAGCATGGTTAACCTTGCAGGCTCTGCTCAATGTTTCAAGACCGGAACTTGAAAAACGCTGGCGAGATTATTCATCAAGCCAACATATCGCCTGGAAAACAGGAACCAGTTATGGCCTGCGCGATGCCTGGGCTATAGGCAGTAATGGCCGTTACACCGTCGGTGTTTGGGCGGGCAGTGCCAGCGGCGAAGGCGTCGCCGGTTTAAGTGGATTACAAAGTGCCGCCCCCATTTTGTTTCAGAGTTTTCATTTACTCGGCGATGCGGCTTGGATCAGCAAACCCGAATTTGCCTTAAAACAAGTCAATGCATGCAAGGACAACGGCTACCTTGCCAATGACTATTGCGAGACCAGCCAGGTTGATATCCCGCTGCAAGCGCACTTTCAAACTCCGACACCGCACCATAAACAGGTACTCCTGGGGCCAGAAGGAAAATTCCGTGTTCACGGTGCTTGCGAACAAGCACACAGAATCAAGAAAGAGAACTTTCTGGTTCTCCCGCCCCTGCAAGAATATTATTGGAAACAGTCACACCGGGAACACCGCAGCCTGCCTCCCTGGAGAGAGGACTGTATTGCAGAGCTGGCTAATTTTAGTGAAGACCAGCCCATCGAATTAGTTTACCCCTATCGCGATTCAAAAATATTTATTCCTCGTGATTTGGATGGGGAGGCTGGAAAAACAATCTTTAAGGCTTCTCATCGAAACTCGCAGGCCACCATTCACTGGCATATCAATAATCACTATGTTACCAGTACGCAGCTTTTCCACGAAATCGCTTTAAACCTTGATCCTGGAAAATATAAACTAACATTGATTGATAATGCTGGCATACATCTAAAACAGTCGTTCATCATTCTAAAACCAGAAGAGAGTTAGCCAGCATTACAAACATCGGCCCGACATCCAGCACTGGACAATTTACAAGAAACTGGCCGATAATTGGTATCATAACCAGAAATAATTCAGTCAAGACGGCTAACAAACATCAAAAAATGAAAACGTCTATTTTTAAAACTACGATTCCAGCAATCCTTATACTATTTTATTGCTCAATTACCACTGCCGCCCGCTGGCAAGAATATACCTCAGAAAACTTTCGTGTATATTCAGATTTAAAGCAAAAAGAAGTCATTAAGCTAATTAACAATTTTGAAACCTTTCGTAAAGCCGCACTTATCTATGCCAACCTGGATCCGCGCAAAGAGAATATACGCGCTCGTATTTTTATATTAAACAGGAAGGCAGACTATAAAAAAATTGGCCCGGAAAATAGTCTTGGTTTTTACCGAGATAGTTGGGATGGCCCAATTATGGTAGTTCAAGGAAAAAGTTACTTCCTAAGTAAAAATTCGATTTTATACCACGAGTATTTTCACTACTTACTCAGAGAGCGAAGTGAACTATATTATCCAAAATGGTACGATGAGGGCTTTGCCGAGGTACTCTCCACTGCAGACGTAGATAGCGACGCTGTATCTATAGGAGGAATGCCAGAACTTAGAGCTTACAGATTAAACGCTAAGCTCAAACACATCCCAATTAAACTTGAAAAATTTTTAATTCCCACCCCTCCGGAAAAGAAGAAAGACCAGGATGAATACTGGGCAAGCTTTTATGCGCAAGCATGGCTAATGACACACTATATTCAACTTGGCGTTTACTCAGGCTATCCAGATTACTCTCCTGCTCTAAGAAAATATATCCTTGCTATAAACAATGGCGAAGACCCTATTTCCAGCTTCCCAAAGCACTTCGGCAGGTCAATAGAGGAGTTCTCAAAAGAACTCGTGGAATACAAGAATCAAAAATATATAAACGGGTTCAAATTTTCAGTCACACCCTATACAGGCGGGATAAAAATCAGGGCTTTTTCTGACAATGAAGGTTACTATCACTTAGCAAATTTGGCATGGGAAAGCGGAAACGAAGAATATGCTTTGAAAACGCTAAAAAAGACTCGCAAGACCAAAGAGAACGCGGCGGCCAACATTGCATTAAGCGCCATTCTCGAAAACCATAAAGAAGGCATCGATAGTAAGCACCTGGCTAAGGAACATGCGAGAAAAGCCCAGACCTTGGGAATTAATAGTGCAGAAAGTTACAGAGATCTCGCTCACTATTATTACGATGTAATAGAGACTTCCAGAAAAAACAATACCCAGGAAAAAGATGCATATAAACAATTAATATCGTATGCAACCAAGGCAATCGAGTTAGATCCCTCTTTAATTTCAGCCTACTCTTTCCTCTGGCAGGGGCACGCACTAATGGGTGACAGAATTGAAGCACTCAAAGTGATGGTGGCAGCTTTCAAAATATATCCTGAAAACATTAGGCTTAATTATGAATTAGGGGCTTACATTGCTAACGGCGAAGAAGCGGACGCTGCCATTCCTTTACTTGAGAAAGTTATTAAGACAACACATAACCAGGAATTACAAAAATCCGCAGAAGATATTCTAAAGCGCATACGGGAACAATCAAATTAAGTAAATTCAGCAAAGATAAACTAAGCATTAAGTGCCTTGATACCCAAATTCAAATCTGAATATTGCCCAATCGTGACGCGTTCATGTCCAGATAAATCACAGTACGTTTCAACACTAGAATAGTCATGCAAATTAAACATTTGGCGAACCTCTTCTGCCTGTGAAAAGCCATGCTCAATTAACAAATACCCGCCTATTTTAAGATAAAAACAAGCATTAATTATAATTTTTTCAATATCAGCGAAGCCTAATTCATCTGCCACCAAGGCAGAAAGCGGCTCAAACCGCAAATCCCCTTGCTTGAGATGCGGGTCCTGTTCATCAATGTAAGGCGGGTTGGAAACAATCAAATCAAATTGTTGTTCTGGTATCGCGGAAAACCAATCGCTAATCAGGAATTCTGCATTCGTTATTTGATTACGCTTTGCATTTTCACGGGCAAGTTCAACAATATCGGAATCAAAATCCACACCCAATACGTGTGCCTGCGGCTTTTCCTTCGCAATGGCTAACGCAATGGCACCGGTACCGGTTCCGAGGTCAAGAATTTTGGCTTCTGCCTTGTTTATTTTTTCCAGCGCGAGTTCTACCAGGGTTTCTGTGTCTGGCCGGGGAATGAGGGTACGCTTGCTGACTATGAGCTGTAAATCCCAGAAGCCTTTTTCCCCGATGATATGCGCAATGGGTTCACCTGATTGTCGCCGATCCAACATTTTTCTAAAAAGTTGATACGCATTTTCGTCCAGCACTTTATCCGGCCAGGTGTATAACCATGCACGGTCTTTTTTTAGCGCATGCGCAACCAGCACTTCGGTATCGAGGCGCGCACTGTCGCTGATGTTTTCCAGCAATTTACTTAAGTTTAAACAATCGGCAACAGTGTGTGGCATAACAAAGGAGGTGACTATTCGGAGAGGGCAGCCAATTGATCCGCCTGAAATTCATTTACCAAAGGCTGAACAACCTCATCGAGTGCGCCTTCCATCACTTCATCCAGCTTGTAGAGCGTGAGGTTGATGCGGTGATCGGTAACACGCCCTTGCGGATAGTTGTAAGTACGAATGCGTTCTGAGCGGTCGCCGCTGCCAACCAGGGATTTTCGCTCGCTGGCTTGCGAGGCAGCAGCCTGCTCCTGCTGCGCAGAATTCAAACGTGACGCGAGCAAGGCCATCGCCTTCGCTTTATTTTTATGTTGTGAACGTTCATCCTGGCACTCAACCACGATACCCGTTGGGATATGCGTAATACGAATCGCCGAATCCGTTTTGTTTACGTGCTGGCCGCCAGCGCCGCTCGCACGGTAAGTGTCGATACGCAAGTCTGCTTTGTTAATATCAATATCTACCAGCTCATCCGCTTCCGGCATCACCGCCACCGTACACGCCGAGGTGTGAATACGCCCCTGGGATTCTGTTTCCGGTACACGTTGCACACGGTGCGCACCGGATTCAAATTTTAATTGTGAATACACGCCCTGGCCAACAACCCGCGTAATAATTTCTTTATAGCCGCCGTGTTCGCCGGCATTGTCACTGATCACTTCCACGCGCCAGCCACGTTGTTCAGCGTATTTGGAATACATACGAAATAAGTCGCCGGAAAAAATTGCCGCCTCGTCGCCGCCGGTACCCGCACGAATTTCAAGAAACACGTTTTTACTGTCATTCGGATCTTTCGGCAATAACAGCTTTTGCAACTCCAATTCCAGCTCATCCACTTGCCCTTCGTTTTCTTTTAATTCTTCTTCGGCAAGTTGACGCATATCGGCATCACCTTCGTCGATCAGCATGCGCGCTTCTTCAATATTTTCACGCACTTTTTGATAACGCTTAAAGGTAAGCACGACATCTTCGAGTTCGGCATATTCTTTGGAGAGCTCGCGGAATTTATTTTGATTGCCAATCACTTCAGGGTCGCTCAAAAGCGCACCGACTTCGGTATAACGTTCAGAAAGATTATCTAATTTATCGAGTATGGATTGCTTCATGTAAGGCAGCTGCTTATTAATAGAGGGTAAAGTTATTGCTTGTCGATGTCGGTATTTTCGTCCGACTCATCGAGAGGAAGTGCAAACAGGGTTTGCAAACCGAGAATAATATCCTGGCGGCCGTCCGCTCCGGCGCGTCGCATTTGCACTGTCGGTTCGTGCATGAATTTTTTGCTCAAATTATTGGCGAGCTGCTCCAGTGCCTGTTCGGGTGTAAGGCCGTTCCCCAAGGCTTTCAAACATTTTTGCAACTCTTGCTCCTTGATACCGTCAATATTCTCTCGAAAAGCCCGGATGGCATTGACGGCCGACAACGCCCGTCGCTCACGCTCAAAAGCATGAACGGCTTCATCTATAATCTCGTGCGCGATTTCCGCCGCTTGTTGCCGTGAGCGTTTGTTTTCATCGATCACTTCACGCAAATCATCAACGGTATAAAGGTAGACCTCGGCGATGTCATTCACCTGGGGTTCAATATCGCGCGGCACGGCAATATCAACCATGAACATCGGCTTGCGCTTGCGCTTTTTCAGCGCGCTTTCCACTGCACCTTTGCCCAATAGCGGCAATTGACTGGCAGTTGAACTGATGACGATATCGGCGCGATGCAAAACTTCGGGAATATCTGCCAATAACACCGCCTCTGCACCAAACTTTTCAGCCAGTTCAGTGGCATTTTCGAGGGTGCGATTGGCAACAATAATTTGCTTCATGCCCTGGTCGACCAGGTGCCGCGCCACCAGCTCGATGGTTTCGCCCGCGCCAATCAACAAGGCCGTATCTTCCTTTAAATCTGAAAATATCTGCTGGGCAAGACTGACAGCGGCGTAGGCGACGGAAACAGGGTTTTCGCCAATCGCTGTTTCCGAACGCACTTTTTTGGCAACGCTGAACACGCGTTGGAAAGCATCGTGGAGCATGCCACCCAGCGCACCACTTTCCTTGGCAACACTGTAAGCGGCTTTCATCTGCCCGAGAATTTGTGGCTCGCCTAACACTAAAGAATCCAGACCACTGGCGACCGTCATCATGTGCCGTGCCGCTTCCGCCTCGGTTTTAAAGTAGTGGGCCGCACTCAAGTCTTCAATCTTGCTTCCTTTATAGCGCGCGAGCCAATCGAGAATCAGCTGCGCATCCCCATCCATTTGGCAGTATATTTCCGTGCGGTTGCAGGTAGAGAGAATGGCAATTTCATTAGCGGGAATATGCTCCTGCGCGCTGAGCAAGGCAGGCTCAATCTGCGCGGACGAAAAGGCCACCTTTTCGCGCACATCGACACTCGCGGTGTTGTGATTGATGCCAAAGGCAAAAAGAGTCATAGGCGCAAGAATAGTGTGGCTGCTGGAAAAAGTCGCCCATTTTCTTTGCTGTACAGGCGGAACGCAAGCTTTGGACGCCTGTCCAAGCCGAACGGGTTCCGATTGACTGAGAATTCGCCCTCAGTTTGCCCGCGTACTTGATATACTTTGGCAAGACCCCATCAAGGATCAAGGGTTTGGCGCGCTAGAGAATGTGAGCCTAATCAAGAAGCTTAAGCCGTTGATGATTCCATGCTGTTGAAGTCCATGTATTTGAAGTCCGTATATTTGAAGTCCTTATAATTGAAGGTTACTGTGAAAAAACTCCCGCTAGTCAGTCTTACTGCCAGCCTTATTCTCAGCGCCTGCGGCAGTGCCCCTGTACAACCCACACAGGTTGCAGCGCCTGAGACGCGTGCGCCAGCAAAAGAAACTCGCCCTGCACGCGTCGTGAACAAGTCATTTAGCGCGGATACCCTCTACGCCCTATTGGTTGCCGAATTGGCCATGGGCCGTCAGCGTCACGATATTGCCCTGAACAATTATGTTCAACAAGCTGAGGCCACCCGGGATGCCGGCATTGCCGAACACGCTACTCACCTGGCCACCATGCTGCGCGCCCCGCAGGAAGCATTGAGCATGGCTGAAATCTGGACAGACGTTGAGCCACATAACACGGAAGCACGCAGTCTCTACGCGAATAACCTGGTTCGTGCAAAACGCTTTGATGAGGCCTTTGAGCAAGCGCGCCGCTTAATTGAGGCGGGCGAGACAGCTGCCTTTGAAAACCTCGCCGCCAATGCTGCAGAAGGTGGCCCCGAACAAGCTGCAGCCCTGGCCACCAAATATGAAAACTTGCTGCAAAGCCATCCTGACAATGTCTCACTGCTTGTTGGTTATAGCTTGCTGCAGGAGCAACTCCAGCAACCCGAAGCGAGCCTGGAAACCATTCGACGAGCAATCAGCATTGAGCCCGACAGTGTATCTGCCCTCTATCAAGAGAGCCGACTGTTACAGTTACTCGGTAGAGATGCAGAAGCGATGGATAAAATGGGCACGCTGGTCGCTAAAAACCCTGGCAACCACCGCCTGCGTTTGCGCTACGCGCGCGCCCTTGTCGACTCGGACATCCAGAAAGCCCATGAGCAGTATTTAATTTTGCAAAAACAGCTTCCCTTTGACCAGGACGTGCTGTTTACCCTCGCACTGATTGAACGCGAACTGCAGCGTTTTGACGATGCCATCCAACGTTTCAACACGCTAATAGAACGTCAGCAACATGTGCTCTCCAGTCACTACCAACTGGGCAAAATTTACGAAGACCAGTTGCGCCCGGATAAAGCCTTACCACACTATCTTGAGGTCAATAGCGGTTCCAATCATATCGCTGCGCTGTCGCACGCGGTGCGATTGATGCTCTCCGAGGAAAGACACGAAGACGCACTGCTTTTAATTCGCAGCCGTCGGGCAAATCTTGACCCTGGCCAACAGGACCGCGCCTACATGCTGGAAGCCGACATTCTGAATAAACGCGGCCAGGTGCGCGCTGCAGAAGAAGTCCTCACCGAAGGTCTCCTGCAGATGCCCGCCAGCGCAAATTTACTCTACGCCCGCGCCCTCCTCTATTCCAACATCGATTCAATAGAAGCGGCGGAAAAAGATTTTAAAGCCATCCTGGCCATTAAGCCTGATGATGCTGCCACGCTGAATGCGCTGGGCTACACCCTGGCCGACAAAACGGATCGCCTGGATGAGGCCCAGGAATTCATTGCGCGCGCTCTCGCCATCACGCCCAATGATGCCGCCGTGCTGGATAGCATGGGCTGGCTACATTACCGCAAGGGCAACTACGAAGCGGCGCTGGATAAACTTCGCCAAGCCATGGCTGCTATGCCTGACCACGAAATTGCTGCGCATCTCGGCGAAGTTTTATGGGTTACCGGTGTTCAGGATGAAGCCCGTCAGGTTTGGCGATCTGGCCTGGAACTCAACCCGGACAGTAAAATCATTAAAAAAACGCTCGACCGCCTGAATGCCACACTTCATTAAATACGGACTGCTGGTACTTTTCCTGCTCCTGCAAGCCTGTGCGCAACAAGCACGACATGCCGGCGATACCCGGCCCCTTGCAGAGATCGACCACTGGGAAATTCGCGGCAAGGTTAGCTTAAGTGCCGAAGGCGAACGCAACACGGCAAATTTTCGCTGGCAACAGCAGGGAGACGACTACGAGATTCGCCTGCACGGCCCTTTTGGCAGCGGTGCAGCGAAACTGGCGCGCGAAGGCGGCTGGGTCACGTTCAACGATGGTGATCAAAAGCTTGAAGCCGCGTCAGCGGAAAGCCTCTTGTATGACAACACCGGCTGGACCTTACCCATAAACGCCCTGCGCTGGTGGGTTAAAGGTTTGCCCGACCCGCGCTCTCCCGTGCAAACCAGCAGCACCAATGACAGTGGCGAACTGTCAAAACTCAAACAGGAAGGCTGGAGCTTGAGCTATAAAAACTTCCTTGATATCTCAGGCCGCTCCTTGCCAACAAAAATCATTGCGCAAAAAGACGAGATAAAACTGGTAATGGCAATCAAGAGCTGGAAAATTTAAGCAGACCGAAACTGATTCGTACCCTTACTATGCCGACCATCACCAATCTGTCATTACCCGCGCCTGCCAAGCTCAACCTCTTCTTACACATTCTCGGTCAACGCGCTGATGGTTACCACGAACTTCAGACCGTATTTCAATTGCTGGACTTTGGTGATCAGCTTGAGTTTCAGCTGAATAACAGTGGAGCCATTACCCTTACACCCGACCTGCCTGGCACACCGCTCGAAAGCAATCTCGTTTGGCGCGCGGCCAAACTTTTACAAACCCACTGTGCCTGCCCCCTCGGCGCTAACATTCACCTCGACAAAAAACTCCCCATGGGTGGCGGTATCGGTGGCGGCAGCTCCAATGCGGCGACCACACTTTTGGGCCTCAATTCGCTCTGGAAATTGGGGCTCAACCTGAAAGAATTGGCGCAACTCGGTGCGCAACTCGGCGCAGATGTTCCAGTCTTTGTCGAAGGTAAAACCGCCTGGGCCGAAGGTGTAGGAGAACGCCTGCAAGCCCTCGCCATGCCTGAGCTCTGGTACCTGGTTTTGGCCCCGAATTGCCACGTTTCCACGGCCGAAATTTTCTCTCACAAAGATTTGACAAGGGGCACCCTCGCCATTACAGTAGCGGCCTTCTTCGAGAAGGGCGGGAAAAATGACTGTCAACCTTTGGTTGAAAGGCTTTACCCGCAGGTAAGGGATGCGGTTGATTGGCTAAGTCGACAGACCAACGGCCCAGCACAGCTTACCGGGACGGGAGCGTGCGTATTTGCATCCTTCCCGAGTCAGCAGGCGGCGCAAGCGGTATTTGCCAAGCGACCACAGCATTTGAATGGCTTTGTGGCTAAAGGCGTGAACGACTCGCCACTGCACCAACATCTCCCCTGAAGGCGATTTATTACTGGGGTGTAGCCAAGCGGTAAGGCAGCGGGTTTTGATCCCGTCATGCGAAGGTTCGAATCCTTCCACCCCAGCCATCCATTCGCTTTCATCTTCTTGCCAACTACAATACTAAGCTTAAGAATCAGCAGAAGGGCTTGAACATTGGCAGACTTAATGGTCTTTAGCGGTAACGCTAACCCGGAATTGGCAGAGAAAGTCGTCGACAAACTGGGGATTCCTCTCGGAGATGCGACCGTCGGTAAATTTTCAGACGGTGAAATTTTTGTAGAGTTGAACGAAAACGTACGCGGTCGCGATGTGTTTTTGATTCAACCCACATGCGCACCGACCAACGACAATATTATGGAGTTGGTGGTGATGGTGGACGCACTGCACCGTGCTTCCGCCGGGCGAATCACTGCGGTGATACCCTATTTTGGTTACGCCCGCCAGGATCGTCGTGTACGTTCTGCGCGCGTTCCTATCAGTGCAAAAGTCGTCGCGGACATGATGGTCAGCGTCGGCATCGACAGAATTTTAACCGTGGATTTGCACAGTGAGCAGATTCAGGGCTTCTTCGATGTGCCGGTAGACAATGTCTACGGCTCGCCCGTTTTGCTGGCGGACATTGAAGAACAGGAATTTGAAGATCTGGTGGTGGTATCACCGGATATTGGCGGTGTGGTTCGCGCCCGTGCAGTGGCCAAGCAGCTGGATATTGATCTGGCCATTATTGATAAGCGCCGCCCGAAAGCGAATGTTGCCGAGGTGATGCACCTGATCGGTGAGATTGATGGCCGCACCTGTTTGCTGGTCGACGATATGGTCGATACTGCGGGCACTTTGTGCAACGCTGCCAAGGCTTTGAAAGAACACGGCGCCAAGAAAGTGATCGCGTATGCGACGCATCCGGTTTTATCCGGTAATGCCGTGGAAAAATTAATGAATTCGACCCTGGATGAATTGGTGGTAACTGATTCCATTCCTTTGTCGGACGATGCAAAGAATTGCAAAGTGATTCGTCAATTGACTTTATCCAATATGTTGGCTGAAGCGATGCGACGAATTAGCAATGAGGAATCTTTAAGCGCGATGTTTCGCTAACATTGCGCTTTAATTTTTGGGTTAGTCGCAGGAACGCCGATCACAAGGTGCCTCTTTGCGAAAACACATGAATACATCCCTGTAGTTCCGTCACCGGTTCGCCGGCCGCTTCATCCCTGAAGTGACGGTTTCGCAAAGAGGCACCTTGCACTCGGCGTTCAGGCAAGTTCATGCCATGAAATTTATCAAAGATTCTTAAACCCTCTTTTAGTTCTGGTCGCGGACTTTAAGAGAAATTTAACTAACTGGAGTAACTGATATGTCTAAAGAAGACTTTCAATTAGATGCCCAACCTCGTGATGATCAAGGGAAAGGTGCGAGCCGCCGCCTGCGTCGCGAAGCCGGTTTGGTGCCGGGCATTGTTTACGGTGGAACCAAAAAGCCACAAAACATTAGCATCAAACACAACGAACTCGTTAAGCATTTGGAAAACGAAGCGTTTTACTCTCACATCATTAAATTGAATGTGGGTGAGAAAAGCGAAGATGTGATTTTGAAGGATTTGCAACGTCATCCTGCAAAAGCGCAAATCGTTCACGCGGATTTTCTGCGAGTTTCCAAAACCAAAAAACTGCAAACCTCCGTACCTCTGCACTTCATCAATGAAGCCAGCAGCAAAGGCGTCAAGTTACAGGGTGGCCAGGTAGCTCACAGCATGACTCAGTTGGAAATCAGCTGTTTACCAGGTGATTTGCCCGAGTACATCGAAGTAGACCTGGCTGACGTTGAAGTCGGTCAGATCGTTCACATTTCCGACCTCAAATTGCCGAAAGGTGTTGAATCTGTTGCTCTAAGTCACGGTGAAGACCATGACTTACCTGTTGCGGCGATTAATAAGCCTAAAGGTTCTGCCGAGTCTGAAGACGAAGGCGGCGAAACGGAAGAAGGCGGCGAAGAATAAGTTTGCCGGTATTCAAAAAAGCGATGTACCGCAAGGTGCGTCGCTTTTTTTGTATGCGAATGTGCATTTTTTCGTTTAACACACTTCTTGCCTATAGTACGACACTAGCAATTCGATGAAAGCACCGGACACTAAAATCAAACTTGTGGTCGGCCTCGGGAACCCCGGCGGCGAATACACCAATACACGTCACAATGCAGGTCAGGATTTTGTCGAGGCCTTGTCTCGCGAGTATCTTGGCAATTTGAACCCGGAAGCGAAATTTTTTGGATTGGCCGATCGCATTTCAGTTCAACATCGCGATTTGCGCTTATTGGTTCCCACAACGTTTATGAATTTAAGTGGCAAGGCAGTGGCTGCGCTTGCCCAGTTTTTCAAAATTGAACCTGAAGAAATTCTGGTGGCGCACGATGAGCTTGATCTTGCACCGGGTGTTGCACGCTTGAAAATAGGCGGGGGTCACGGTGGCCACAACGGGCTGCGCGATATTATTCAGGCTTTGGGCAACAATAAAAATTTTGCACGTTTACGTTTGGGAATTGGCCACCCCGGCAATGCCAAACAAGTCAGCTCTTATGTTCTCAAGAAAGCGCCCCCAGAAGAACAGCAAAAAATTGAAGATGCAATTCAAGCCGCTTTAAAACATATTCCCACACTCGTAAACGGTGATTGGGAAAAAGCGATGCGTGAACTGCATACAAATTAGTAAATGTTAAGTACTTCCAGATAACAATTTATAGATAGCCAACTCATATAGAGAGACACAGAATATGGGATTTAATTGCGGAATTGTTGGCTTGCCCAACGTAGGCAAATCCACTTTATTTAACGCCTTGACTCAAGCCGGGATCGACGCGGAAAATTTTCCTTTCTGCACCATCGACCCGAACTCCGGTGTCGTCGCTGTACCCGATCCACGCCAGGATAAACTCGCCGAGCTGGTTAAGCCCGAGCGCGTTGTGCCCACAACAATGGAATTTGTCGATATCGCAGGCCTGGTTGCCGGTGCATCGAAAGGCGAAGGTCTCGGAAATAAATTCCTTGCCAACATTCGCGAAACCGATGCGATTGCGCATGTGGTTCGCTGTTTTGATGACCCCAATGTGATTCACGTTGAAGGAAAAGTAGATCCGCGAGCAGATATTGAAACGATCAATACCGAACTCGCCCTCGCCGATCTCGAAACCGTTGAGAAAGCCTTGCAACGTTTTACCAAAGCCGCCAAGGGCCAGGATAAACATGCCATTGAAATGAAGGCCATTTGCGAGAGCATTCTTCCCCACCTCAATGATGCCAAGCCTCTGCGCTCTTTTGGTTTGAGCCCCGATGAACTCAAGCTATTAAAAGAACTCACCCTGCTTACCGTTAAGCCCACTATGTACATTGCCAATGTCGAGGAAGACGGTTTCGATAACAATGTCATGCTGGATATGGTGCGCGAAATTGCCGAAGAAGAAAATGCTGTTGTCGTCCCGGTTTGCAACAAAATCGAAGCGGAAATTGCCGAGCTCGATGATGATGAGAAGGCTGAATTTCTGGAAGAGCTTGGTCTCGAAGAACCTGGTCTCAACCGCGTGATTCGCGCGGGTTATGAGCTGCTAAACCTGCACACCTATTTCACTGCCGGAGTAAAAGAAGTGCGCGCCTGGACAATTCCTGTGGGTGCCACCGCACCGCAAGCCGCCGGCAAGATTCACACCGACTTTGAAAAAGGCTTTATTCGCGCCGAAGTGGTCGCCTACGACGACTACATTACATACAAAGGCGAGGCGGGAGCGAAGGAGGCAGGCAAATGGCGCCTTGAAGGCAAGGATTACATCGTAAAAGACGGTGATGTGATCCATTTTCGATTTAACGTTTAATGCAAAAATCCCCGGTTTTGCGGGATACACGATGCTTGACTTTGCAGGGGTGACTAGTGAAAATAGCCGCCCCTCAAAATGGGACTGTGGCAAGGTAGCTCAGCTGGTTAGAGCGCAGCACTCATAATGCTGAGGTCGGGAGTTCAAGTCTCCCCCTTGCTACCACTTTCCCCTTTTTCCGAACCCATTTTCTGATTCCGAATATCCCTGAAGAAGCCTCTCTGCCAGACATTCAGTGGTCGGCAAACGCCGCAAGCGGAAAGCACTCGGTAATCTGTATAAAAGGCTGATGGTTCATAATAATGCGATAGCGTCGCCACACCTCGGACTGCTCGGCATTCTCACCAAACTCGACAATTTCCCGGTAAGTCTCAAGGCCCAGCTCTCGTAATAACTCACCGACGCCAACCTTGCCGTTTTCAAGGTCCTCGCGCACAGCTTTCTCGAGCAATTCTGTGCGAATCAGCGAACTCGCACGTGTGAAGATTTTCTGACTGTTGCGGCCGACAAGCTGGACTTTACGGTCGAGTACCCGCGCGCCACTGTCACACTCAATCGCCGCAACGGCTTCCTCGAGAATACAATACGCTTGCCCGAGATTCTGCACTTCCACAGGTTCCCAAAACCAGGACTCAAGGCTTTTGGTCACCGTGCCATCCGTCGTAAGCAGTACGCGCAAAAAGGCCGGCAAGGCCTGAAAATCGATCTTGCTGCCGTTCGCCGCGAGGAAGTCTTCTGCCTCTACATAACCACTGGTACTGAATAGTTTTTTCATTGACAGTCTGCAAATTTGAAAGGGCGCTATGGTAAGGCCTATTTACCCGAATTCGAAGCCCTGGACGTTGACTTATGCTAAAAGTCGGGGTTTCAGCACTGTTTCCCGGTGAGCCTGCAAGCTATAATTCTCAGCTCATTTTTGCCGAGATTTTGAGGACACCGCATTGAACTTGCAAGCTGCATCCAAAGACCAATTATCCGCTTGGGAACAAGAACTAAGCGCCGCCTACCGCACTGCGCAAGGGAAGAAACTCAATCTGGATTTAACCCGCGGTAAACCGTCTGCCGAGCAGTTGAGTCTTGCCAACGCTTTGGATGGTATTTTAAACGGTGATTATTCGGCAAACGGCGTTGATGTCCGCAATTATGGAGGCCTCGATGGTTTACCCGAGGTGCGTAAACTCGGCGCCGAGATTATGGATGTCCCTGTTGAGAATGTCCTCGCAGGCGGCAATTCCAGTCTGACATTGATGCACCAAACCGTTCTGGTCGCCGCTTACTTTGGCCTGCAAGGTGAAGCCTCTGCCTGGCACAACAAAGGCACGATGAAATTCCTGTGTCCGGTTCCCGGTTACGACCGCCATTTTTCGGTGTGTGAACACATGGGCATCGAAATGGTGACTGCACCGATGACCGCGACCGGCCCCGACATGGACCAGGTAGAAAAAATGATTGCCGAAGATGCCAATATCGTTGGCATGTGGTGTGTACCCAAATATTCCAACCCAACAGGTGTCGTTTACAGTGACGATACCGTGCAGCGCATTGCAAAATTGGCGAAGATTGCCGGCGAGGGCTTTCGTGTATTTTGGGATAACGCTTACGCCGTTCACGATCTGGTTGATGAGCCCGTCGCGTTAGCAAGTATCCATGAAGCGTCTATCGCCGCTGGCACAGAAGACTCTGTGATTCAATTTGCTTCCACTTCAAAAATTACCTTTGCCGGTGCAGGCGTCGCGTTTATGGCCGCTAGCGAAAGCAACCTGAAAGGTATAAAGCACGCCCTCAGTTTTATGACCATTGGCCCCGACAAGGTCAATCAGTTGCGTCATGTGAAATTCTTTTCAGAGAACGGTGCACTGCAAGCGCACATGAAAAAACACGCAGCCATTATTAAACCGCGCTTTGCCTCTGTGCTCGACCATTTACAAGCAGCATTCGGCGATAGCGAACTTGGCAAGTGGGAAAGTCCCGAAGGCGGCTATTTTATTTCATTCGACACCTTACCAGGCCTCGCAAAAGACGTTGTCCGTATGGCGGGCGAAGCCGGAGTCAAATTGACACCTGCCGGCGCAACCTTTCCTTACGGCAAAGACCCACAAGACAGCAACATTCGTATCGCACCCACCGTACCAACGGTCGAGCAAGTAGACGCTGCAATGGAAATTTTCGTACTGTGTGTAAAACTTGCGTCCGTCAGGCAGGCTTTAGCAAAGTAAAAAATCAGGAGGAGCACAGAAATGGATTTTCGCAGGCTTCTGCTGCTCAGCCTTTTACTTTGCCCTGTGGCTCTGGTGACCTGGTCCTTGCCAGGCTTTAGTGAAGCCGAAAAAGACCAGGTAAAATTTTACCGCAAGGGCATGTCGAGTGGCATGCAACCCTACAATGAAGCACTCGTTCACCTGGCACTGGAAAAATCCCGTCACCAATTTGGCGATTATGAAATTGCCTACTTCGAAGAAAAATTGTCGCCGGCACGAGCGCGGGTTGAAACAGAACTCAACCGCGCTTTTAATGTCAACATTGCCGGCTCCTGGCTTGGCCCTTATGCCAATCGCGATAAAATTTTTGAGCATTGTAAAGGCCAATACCAATACCTGTTGGGCTTGCGCGCTTTCATCATCCGCAAGGATGATCAACAAAAGTTTGCCCAAATAAAAACCCTGGAAGATTTAAATCGTTTCAAACTTGTCCAGGATAGAAGTTGGCCGGATGGCAATATAATTGAGGCGAGCGGCCTGGAAGTGCATCGCTTTGTCGGCATGGAAAATTTATTACGCACACTCGCCAACAAGCGCGTCGACTATTTACCCGTCAGTATACTTGAGGCTCACAGTTTGCTCGCGCGCTTCCATGAATACGACAACTTGACACTGGCGAACGACGTGTTGTTGTTTTATCCGCATCCCGGTTGTATTTATGTGAGTGCGCAAACGCCCAATATTTCCAGGCGTATTGGTATGGGTCTCGATCTCGCGCAAGCAGACGGCTCCATGAACGCACTCTTCTCCAAACATTTCAGTGAAGTTGAAAATTTTCTGAAATCCCGCTCGCATTTAACCTTTGTCCTGCGCAACCCAAATTTAAGTGTTACTGAAAATACAGATATAACCCAACACTTTCTGCAAGGTTTCAAGCCCTTCATTCGCGCGCTTGCCATTCCCACCAGTAAATAAATAACTTTCCGCGCCACGCGTTGAACCTTTTCTGAAAGCTTTAATGCTCCTTCTGCATACTGAATTAGTAGGCCTGACACTGTCTGCCTGTAAACCCCAATAACTTATTTCACAGCAATTTAATTAAAGGAAAAAAAATGAAATTCAAAATTTTACTTTTTATGCTGCTTGCCAGTGTGGCTCAAACCACTTTCTCAGACGTAAAATTTAATGAAGTATTTCGCAATTCCATGGGATATTTAGAATTGGTTAACACGGGAAGTTCCAGTGTGGATTTATCCACTTACAGTGTCACTACCTATCAGATGGGTTTCGTAGAAGACGCCAGCGATATTGTCATACCAGGATCTGAAGCTTCGTGCCCTTTGAACGGCGTGCTGGATTCCGGCGAATACCTCGTTGTCACCCTGGGACGAGCCTGTGATACTGCCATTGGTGGTGATGTGTGTGTCCAATGCGATGAACTCGAAATAACACTACCAGAGGACCCGAATATTTACGCGGGCTTTAGTCTAAGCGAGGGTACAACGGTGCTCGAAACAGGCGCATACCCTTCTGTTAAAGGTGCTCCCTATGGTTCAGACGAGTGCCATGTTCCAGGTTACTGGTTTTGTAGCGTACCAGCTTATGCCCATTTGTCATTCTGTCAGGTTACCTGTGGTTGGCAATCTACTGTATACGTCCCTCTGATTTTTCAATCGTGGAGCGCAACATTGGAAGGCGACCCTACAAGCGAATGGGAACCTCTCGATCCAACTCCCGGTCAACCGAATTAACTCGAAAAAAAAGGCCTCAATACCGAGGCCTTTTTTGGTTTGCTGACTTCTGCTCTTAAAACAACACCTGTATTACGGTAGCAGAAACTTTAATAGTGATTTCGACACCAACTCCGGTTTTTCTGCATGTAACCAATGGCCAGTACCACTGATTATTCTGAATTGTGCATGCGGGAAGCAGGAATGAATAGCCTGTTGATGCTCTTTTAATATATATGGAGACGTTTCGCCTTTTAAAAACAAGACTGGCCCAGAATAAATTCCGGCGCGATTCCCTTCAAGAATATTTGCATAATCACGTGCAATAACCGACAAATTGATTCGCCAATGAAATTTTCCTTCCTTGTCTTTTTGTAAATTTTTTAATAAAAAACTTCGTAGAGAGGCATCTTCAAGATAGGCCTGCATCTGTTGATCTGCATCCTGGCGCGTTTTCACCGCAGTGACATCCAGCGCGTGCAAGGCTTTAAAAACCGCATCGTGATGTGCACTGTAGGGAACAGGTGCAATATCAAGTACCGAGAGGCTGTCAACGCGCTCTGGCCAGCGCAATGCAAATTCCATTGCCGCTTTGCCACCCAGAGAGTGACCAACAAAATGCGCTTTTTCCAAACCCTGCTGATCCATCCACTCGGCAAGCGTCTCGGCCAGCACACTGAGGGAGAGCGACGCGGTATGCATCGAGCGGCCGTGATTCGGCAAGTCCACTGCGTGGACACAAAAATGCTCACTCAAAGGGCGAGCAAGTACACCGAGATTCTCGAGCGAACCAAATAAACCGTGGAGCAGCACAAGTGGCGAACCCTCACCACTCTGCCGGGAAAAAAGAGGCATATTTACTCAGGGGCTTTGGGAGCTGGCATCGAAAACGGAAACTGGGCAACCTTGTCACCGGTTTTCAGTTCGGTGACTTTTATGGCACCCTCCTTTTCGACTTCATCAATCCGCACAATGCTGTGCATCGGGATATAGGAGCGCTTAACGCCGGCGAACTCACCTTTCAGCTTCTCTTCACCGGGGTCCACCACCAATTGTGTGCGCTCGCCAAAAACGAATTCTTCCACTTCAATAAAGCCATACATATCACTCTGGTAGATGGCGCGTGCATAGATCTCATAGACCTGATTTTGGTTATAGAAAATAACCTTATAGATGGGCAGTTTTGTCATGATTGGGGTAAACACCTCGAAACATTTCATGATTTCGAAACAAGGCAGTCATTATGTGGCCACTTGGCCGAAATTCAAGCCACTTTTTAAGCGCCTCTTAACGCAATGACGGCTTATTAGGACTATAGGAAAGCAGAGGGACTGCCGCTATAATGCGCGCTCTTTTTTTGAGCAGTCTTATTCCATGAGCGACCTTGCCGCCAAACAGCACAAGAAACTCTTCATTCAGACCCACGGGTGCCAGATGAATGAGTATGATTCGTCGCGCATGCGTGATTTGCTGGGCAGTACGCACGATATGGTCGCCACCGACAACCCGGAAGAGGCCGACGTACTGCTGGTGAATACCTGCTCCATACGTGAAAAAGCGCAGGAAAAGCTGTTCCACCAATTAGGCCGCTGGAAGCATCTTAAGGACAAAAACCCCGACCTCGTTATCGGTGTTGGCGGCTGTGTCGCCAGTCAGGAAGGTGAAGCCATTGCCAAACGCGCGCCCTTTGTCGATTTAATCTTTGGCCCGCAAACCCTGCACCGCCTCCCGGAGTTAATGGAAAGCCGCTCTCAAAGCGGGGCCGTCGTTGTCGATATCAGCTTCCCCGAGATTGAAAAGTTCGACAAATTACCTGAACCCGAAGCCGATGGCGTGAGTGCTTTTGTGTCGATCATGGAAGGCTGCTCCAAGTACTGTACATTCTGTGTGGTCCCTTACACACGCGGCGAGGAAGTCAGCCGCCCTGCAGTCGATGTTTTACGTGAAGTGGCAGGATTCGCCGCCCAGGGCGTGCGCGAAGTCAATTTACTCGGGCAGAATGTTAACGCCTATCGAGGTGAAGGCCCCGAGGGCATTGTTGATTTGGCAGAGCTTATTACTCTGGTTGCGCAGATCGAGGGCATTGACCGCATACGCTTTACAACTTCGCACCCGGTTGAGTTCAACGACGCCCTGATTGATGTCTATGCTGAAGTCCCGGAACTCGTCAGCCACTTGCACCTCCCCGTGCAGAGCGGTTCAGACCGTATTCTCAGCGCCATGAAACGCGGCCACACCGCACTGGAATACAAATCCAAATTGCGGCGTATTCGCGCGCTGCGCCCCGACATTTCCTTTTCCTCGGATTTTATTATTGGCTTCCCCGGTGAGACAGAAGCTGATTTCGCGGCAACAATGAAACTGATTGAGGATATCGGCTTTGACCATAGCTTCAGCTTTATTTATAGCGCCCGCCCCGGTACACCAGCTGCTGACCTGCCTGACAGCACACCCGAAGCGCTGAAAAAGCAACGTCTGCAAATACTGCAACAACGCATTCTGCAACAGGCTATGGAGATCAGCCGCCGAATGGTGGGCTCAACACAACGCATACTTGTCAGCGGCTATAGTAAAAAAGATCCCGGCCAGCTCAGTGGGCGCACCGAAAACAATCGTGTCGTCAATTTCCGCTGTGATCGTGCTGAACTTATTGGCCATTTTGCCGATATAAAAATTGATGAAGCGCTACCAAACTCCCTGCGAGGCACACTCGTCAGCTCAGAGCTGGATTGATGCCAGAGTCAGCCGGAATGGCGCAGCACAACGCAAAGCCAGGGATCGAAATTAAAAGTACGCTTTCACCCTTCATACGAATCAGTTAGTCTTAAACCTGAGACATCAATAGAGAGAATCCCGACCCCTTTGGACACGCACCCCCCCGTTTTTACTGGTGAGCTGGCACTGGAACCCGCCGATACCCGCCGCTTGGCGATATTGGGCGGGCAGTTTGGCAACCATATCAAGCAGATCGAACGCGCCTTCAATATTGAAATTCATCATCGCGGAAATGCCTTTAGCCTGCATGGCGACAAGGGCGCCATTCGCCTGGCGACGCGCGTGCTCGAACAACTCTACGCCGATACCTCTGAAGGCCGCGAAATAGCGCCCGATGATGTCCACCTCGCTATTCAGGAATCCAACAGTATGCAATCCGAGCCCAATAACGGTATCGACAGTGCTATCGACAGCGCCAGTATCATTCGCACTAAAAAAACGACAGTAAAACCACGCGGTGGCAACCAACAGCGCTACGTGCTCTCGGTGCGGACTCACGATATCAATTTCGGCATTGGCCCTGCCGGGACGGGGAAAACCTACCTGGCTGTTGCCTGCGCCGTGGAAGCCTTACTCAAAGAGGAAATAGAACGCATTTTACTGGTGCGCCCGGCTGTGGAAGCGGGAGAAAAACTCGGCTTTCTGCCCGGCGATCTCAGCCAGAAAGTGGACCCGTATTTACGACCACTCTACGACGCGCTCTATGAAATGCTGGGCTTCGAAAGCGTGGGCAAAATGATTGAGCGCAACGTGATCGAAGTGGCCCCACTTGCTTATATGCGTGGCCGCACCTTGAACAACTCCTTTGTCATTCTCGATGAAGCACAAAACACGACCCGCGAGCAGATGAAAATGTTCCTGACACGTATTGGATTCGGGACAACTGCGGTGATTACCGGCGACCCCTCACAGGTGGACTTGCCGCGCGGCCAGGCGTCAGGACTCAAGCACGCGATTGAAATTCTTGATGGTGTCGAAGGCATCAGCTTTGCCTGGTTTCGTCCGCAAGATGTTGTAAGACATACGCTGGTACAAAAAATTGTTGAAGCTTACGATCGTGCTGAGCAGGCACAAGCTGCTCGCAGTGCTGACGACAACAAGGCCGACCCGGCCTGACTCTGGTAACGAGCAAGTCACGTGGCCCAGGTGGACATCCAAATTGCCAGCAAACTCCCTCTGCCTTCCGCGGATGCCATGCAGTGCTGGATTAGCACAGCGGTGCCCGAAGATAAAATTATCAGTTTGCGCATTGTTGATAGCGAGGAAATTCAACAATTGAATCGCGACTATCGACAAAAGGACAAGCCAACCAACGTGCTGGCTTTTCCCTGCGAGTTACCGGAGGAAGTTGACGAGCCGCTTATTGGCGACATTGTTGCATGTGCAGAAGTGATCGCTAACGAAGCACGTGAACAGAACAAAAGCCTGGAGGCACATTGGGCACACATGCTGATTCACGGTAGCTTACATTTACTTGGTTATGACCATATTGAGGAACACGAGGCCCTTGATATGGAAGCACAGGAAACCCGCCTGCTCGCTGAGCTCGGTTTCCCTGCACCTTATGAACAACAGGAGACTTAGAAAAGCCCATGTCTGAAGACCCCTCGAGTCGGCCCTCCGGGAGCGAAGGAAAAACCTCTCGTTCCTGGTGGGAAAAAATGTTTAACGGCTTTGCGACTGAGCCGAAATCTCGCGAAGAATTATTGGACATCATCAAAGGTGCCGCCAACAACAAGGTTGTTGACCAGGAAGCCCTGACCATCATTGAAGGCGCGCTTGATGTTGCCAATCAGCAAGTGCGCGAAATCATGATTCCACGCTCGCAAATGGTCTCTGTCAAAGAAAATGAGACACCGCAGGAATTCTTGCCCAAAATCATCGAATCCGGCCACTCCCGCTTTCCCGTCGTCGGCGAAAGTAACGATGATATCAAAGGCATATTGCTAGCAAAGGATTTGTTGCCGCTTCTCTTGCAAGGTCAGGATGATTTTAAACTCGAAGAAATTTTGCGCCCGGCAAATATTATTCCCGAAAGTAAACGCCTCAATGTCTTACTCAAGGAATTTCGGGAAATGCGTTATCACATGGCGCTGGTGATTGACGAATACGGTGGCATATCAGGTTTGGTGACCATCGAAGATATTCTGGAAGAAATTGTTGGTGAAATTGAAGACGAAACCGACGAAGACAATGAAGACTTTATTCGTCAGGTCAGTGACAACGATTATATTTTAAAAGCCTTAACGCCTATTGAGGATTTCAACGAGCATTTCAGCACCGAATTTAGCGACGAAGAATTCGACACCATCGGCGGTATCGTTACCCAAGCCTTTGGCCATATGCCCAGCCGCAACGAAAAAGTGGATATCGGTGCATTTCGTTTTCGCGTACTCTATTCCGATAGCCGCCAGGTTCACCTTTTACGTTTGAGCAAGCTCGGCTAATGTACGGATATCAATGTACTGAACGTAATGGCTTGCAACCAGGGCCCGGTTGTCAGTGTGCATAGCCCGGTGTTCAGGCATAAAGCTTAAATGGCTTACGAGGCTGCTCGGGTGAGATTCAAGAACGTTCCCTTATTACCCGAATTATGCGCCCTGATTGCGGGCGCCAGCTTACCGCTCGCTTTTGCGCCCTTTTCAATCTGGCCTCTGGCAATATTTGCCCCAGCGGCGCTGGCTCACCTGCTCGCACAAGCAAGCCCTTTTCAAAGTTTTTTAAGGGCTTTACTCTTCGGCATTGGGCTCTATGGCGTAGGGGCTTCCTGGGTATTTCGTAGTATCAATGATTTTGGTTTTGCAAATTTTGCTCTGGCGCTCACACTGACCGCATTATTTGTTATCGGTCTCGCGCTGTTTTTTTCCCTGCCCTTTTATTTATTCAAGCGCTTTATTCGCGTAAAAGGCTTAGCCTATTTCGCGGCTTTCGTCTGCGTGTGGACGCTTGATGAATGGTTACGCTCGTGGTTTCTCACCGGCTTCCCCTGGCTTTACTCAGGCTACGCGCACATTCATTCCTGGCTCGCCGGCTGGGCACCCCTTTTTGGTGTTTTTGCCTTGAGTTTTTTATCTGTTGCCAGTGGGCTTCTTGTTGTCGAAAGTGTCCTGGCGCTGCGCAATAAAAATAGAAAGAGAATAATAAATGCTGCTATTGCGCTGGCAACAATCTGGGTCGGCGGCGTTATTTTACATTCTGTAAGTTGGACAAAACCATTGCGAAGCGATTATCGCGTTGCGCTGATGCAGCCCAATATCCCTCAGCACTACAAATGGTTTTCAGAATACTACCCCTACATCATGCAAACCAATCGCGACCTCAGTCGCGATGCCTGGGCCAAGGCTGACTTGCTGCTCTGGCCGGAAAATGCAGTTCCCCTCTTTTATAATGAGGCACAAACCTATCTGGATGAATTGGCCTTACGCGCAGAGGTCAGCAACACCGCACTGATTACCGGCATACTGTATGACGACGAGAATGCACCTCGCTGGTTTAATGCCATTATTGGTCTCGGCCTGGCAGAGGGGAAATATTTTAAACAACGGCTCGTCCCCTTTGGCGAATATGTCCCGATGGAAGATTGGCTACGCGGCACCTTGCGATTTTTTAATCTTCCGCACTCGGTTATATCAGCGGGTGAGGCCGGCCAGGCCTCCCTCAAAGTGGCCGATTTCAATTTGGCCGCATCTATTTGCTACGAAGTGGTCTATCCCGATCTGGTCGCGTCCTACGCGCGTGACGCCGCCCTCTTGCTGACAATTAGCAATGATGCCTGGTTCGGCGACTCCATCGGCCCCATTCAGCACTTCGAGATGGCGCAAATGCGCGCATTGGAAAACGGCAAATATTTAATACGTGCAACCAATACAGGTGTCAGTGGCATCGTGTCTGACAAAGGCGAGGTCATCGATACCCTTCCGCAATTTGAACAGGGAACTTTAATTTCCGCGGTGACACTAAAGAGCGGGAACACCCCTTTTTCACTTTGGCGCTCGTGGCCAATAATTGTCATTTGCTTTGCGGGCTTGCTCGTTCCACTAATTAAGCGCAAGATAGCGCCCTCGCAAGCTGCACCCCAGGATTCGATACAAGAATAAAATGCTATCAACATTTCTACGATCGGTTTTACTCCTTACCCTTTTTCTGCTTGTAACAAGCTGTTCGTCAACGCGCGTTGCCTATGGCTTTCTGGACTGGGCAATCAGCTGGCATATTGGAAAATATGTCGATCTGAACAGCGAGCAAAAGAAAATCAGTAAAGCGGCAATTGATAAGTTCCACTCCTGGCATCGCAAAAATCACCTACCCCTTTACGCCGACTATGTCAGCGGTTTAAAAACTCGCTTACTCAGTGGCAATATTACCGGCGAACAAATACATGCCGAAACCGATCAGCTTCAAATTTATCTTGATGCTTGCATAGAACAACTTCTGCCTACCTTTGTTGATCTCGCTGCAGACCTCAGCGACCAACAAGTTGAAGGCCTGAAGAAAAACCTGAAAAATGAACGCGAGAAATACAAGAAAAAGTACATGGATGTTAGCGACAAGAAAAAATACAAACTGCGTGAAAAAGAGCTTGCAAAGCATTTGGAACGAGTACTGAACAAACTGACCGACAAGCAGGAAAAAGGCTTGCAAACGTGGGCTCGTTCGCTAATACCTTATGAAAAACTCACCTACGAACAACAAATTGATTGGGCCGAACAAGCAGAAGAGGCCTTGCGTTACCGGGACAACCGACAAGAACTGGAAAAACGCATTCGCGGTTTAATGTTTTATCACAGCGAAAACTGGGGCGAGGAGGCCGAACGTATTCTCGATACCAATCAGGCGCTTACTTACAACTACATCGCCAGTGTATTTAATTCCATGGATGGCAAACAGCGCGCCTATCTCGAAAAAACTCTCGATGGCTACGTTCGTGACTTTCAGGCCTTATCTTCAGCCGAATAAGACATACCCATACTCAGCCAGGATTCCAGCATCGCCTCGTTCCACTGTCGAACAACGCTAAAGCCTTCATTTACAACAGCCCAGTAAATATCAATCAGCTCTGTTGCCAGCTTGAACAGTTGGTGCGTATTCGTTTGAATGGTACGACCACCGAGGACATCATTATCGACGGTCTCCAGTAAATAAATCAGTTTGAATTCGATCGTTTTGATTTCCGGCAACCGGCTGACGGCGCCATCAAGAATTTTTGCCAAGCGCTCGCTTTGATGGCGCAGCTTTTCATTTTGTTGGCGCGCACACTGAAGTACGTAGCGCAGTTTACGGTCGTTGGAAAAGTCCACCTCACCCGAAGCGGTCATATACGTCGACAAGCCGCGTACGCGTGCTATCTGCTCAATCATATCGGGCAGCTCCTTGCCGACAAAATTTAATAATTCGATTTGTTTGAAAATTTGTGGATGCGCAACCGTGTCAATTTGACTGGCGCTTTCGAGAGGTTTTTCCAACTCCTTGGTAAGACCGAGAACAATATTTTGTAATTCTTCAATAAAATGCGAATGCAATTCAAAATTATCGCTAAGCTTGTCGTCTTGCCAATCCTGGCGGATGGTGCGCCACGAAAGCAAAATACTTTCTTCTTGCTGGCGGTTAATTAATTTGCCACTGCGTGCAACAAACGCTTGCAGAGCGGCGATACGGCGATCCAATTGATACTGCAAAGAGCTAAAGTTTTCCCGAAAGCCCTTATTACCGCCGATCAAAGCCATGGTCATACCGCGGTGAGTTTGCACCGCCTTGATCAATTGGTTTAGTTGGAAGATCAGCCCGAGAGCGTCTTCCCGGCGGCGAAAGTCTTCACACAAAGCATTAAATGCGCTTTTTTCTTCGTAAGGCAATATTGAAGGTTGATTCATTTCCAATTTCGTACTTTGTTAATACCGCGCTGGCTCAGCCTGGACGCATGCTGCATTGTTAATTAAATTCAACGTTGGGCGGAGCCTTCAACACGAACCTTACTGTAGAAGTCCCTTACCTGTCTTTCCAGGCCCTGTATCGTTTTCCTCACGCGCATGGTTGGATCTCATTCGCATAAGTTTGAGATAGCAAACCCTGTACCGTTTTATACTCTTTTTGTTAATTCAGCCTGGAGCGACCCAAAATAAAGCCTTCCAGCCCATTCACGGGGAGGTAGACCCGACAATTTGCGCACAAGTAAGCCCCAGGATAAGTCGCACCTGCACCATTCTGGGTCATCTAAATTCTTCGAAACGCGCTCGAGTGCAAGGTTACTTGACGTCGAACCATAGCTCCCTCCGCTCTACAGGCGTTCCTTTAGGCAAGAAGGAATTGTCGATTCGGTAGATTTTGCGTTTTTCAAATTGCGCTTTTGCAATGGTTTCTGCGAAGGTCTTATTGAATAGGGCGTCAAAGGAACCGTCAGCAATTGCTCGCTCCAGGCCGGTTTCCAGTACCTTGGCCAATTCGCGGTTTTTCTTGTCAACGAACATATAGAAAGCCGTTGGATAGACCAGGGCGATATGCTGATCCACCACAACATCCTCCCCTGAAAGATAATGCTCCTCCCCCCAAATCTCGATGATCGAACGAGGAAAGTAGTCAAGCCTGTTGCCGCGCAACATATTTAATAAATTGATTGGGCTCGTGGATTCAACAATATTGAACTGATGAGCATAGAGTATAGGCGTATCGGGCCAGTCAGAACCCTGACCCAGGCGCAGCGATTTGAGTTTTTCCAATTCATCGATTTCGCTAAAAAGCTGTTGATCACCGCCCCGAATAAAAAAGAGCCGCCAGCCAATCAAGCCTTTGTGGATGGGGATGCGGATCGGCAAAGCAAGGGATTCGCGCTCCTTACTGGTGTGCATCCAGTTCACATCATACAGACCCCTCGCCATATTTCTGACATTACGACTGCTGGTGATCACATCCTGGCCGATTTTCACAAGCTCAAAACTTTCACCTGACTTCTCCATCGCAAGCTTCAGGACGTCTTGCCTGTAGTCTTGTACAAATTGGTGGGGATAGTCCGGCTCATTGTAGGTAGGGAAGCGGATGGTGTAGCGCGGTTCCTGATTTGCATGCGCAAGGCACGAGAGCGCCCACAACAGAGCAAGCACACTATTTAGCGGCCATACGTACCCGGATTTATGGCTTCTTGCAGAATCTCTATTCACTTTCCCGGTTTCTCCATAACAGCGCTATAGCAGGCCTTTTTCAGCGTAATCTGCGGCATCTATCCACCTGCAATCGCCCCAACCACAAGCACCGGGCTTAGCCCTTCAATCACGTCTTGTGGGAGAGCTGTCTCCAGGGGCTGGTGGGAGTAATCGCGCTCGCAGGCGAACAGTCGTACCATGGGTCGCCGCTCGCCCGTTTGCGCATCCCGAATTTTACCTTTGAGCGCCGGGTATTGCTTCTCCAGTACAGTGAGCATGGAATCGAAGGTTAGGGGCTCAGGCACCTCCAGGAATATCAACGCCTTCTCCAGTTTAGCCAATTCACAGAGTGGAGCGGGCAAAACAACCTGAATCATGACAGAGTTTGCACCTCAACCGAGAGCACCGCGGGCAAATCACGGACAATGGCCTGCCAGTGGTCACCCCCATCCGGTGAACAGTAAACCTGACCGCCCGTTGTGCCAAAATAGATCCCGCAATTTTCAAGCTGGTCTGTCGCCATGGCGTCCCGCAAAATGTTAACAAAGCAATTTTCTTGCGGCAGCCCTTGCGTCAGTGCCTCCCAATTCTCGCCGCCATTGCGGCTGCGATAGACACGTAGTTTTCCCTCCGGCGGGAAGCGTTCAGCGTCGCTTTTTAAGGGAATGACGTAAACGGTATCCGGGTCGTGGGCGTGCACCTCTATTACGAAGCCAAAGTCACTCGGCAGGTTGCCACTGATTTCATACCAGGAGTCACCGCCATTGTCGCTGCGCAAAACATCCCAGTGTTTTTGCATAAACAAAACATTGGGACGCGCAGGGTGCATGGCGAGCCGATGCACGCAATGGCCAACTTCTGCCGTGGGGTTTGGAATGTAACTCGAGTGCAAGCCCTTGTTGATAGGTTGCCAACTGCGGGCACCATCACTGGTGCGGAAGGCACCCGCTGCCGATATGGCTATATACATTTTGCTCTTGTCTTTCGGGTCCAACAAAATGGTGTGCAAACACATCCCCCCCGCACCAGGTTGCCATTCGGGACCGGTGCCATGACCGCGCAAGCCACTTAACTCACGCCAGCTATTGGCACCATCTTCACTGACAAATAAGGCGGCATCCTCGACACCAGCGTACACGGTATCAACATCATCAAGCGCGGGCTCAAGATGCCAAACGCGTTTAAATTCCCAGGGGCGTTGACTGCCGTCGTACCACTGGTGCGAACCCAGTGGTACGGTTTTCTCATCATAAGCAAAATTTTCACTTTGTCCTTTCGGCATCCCGTCCTCTGTCAGCGGGGACTCGCCCTCATGCAGGCCCATTTGCCGCCATGTGCGGCCACCGTCATCCGAACGCTGAATAACCTGGCCGAACCAACTGGAACACTGCGATACATAAATACGGTTCGGATCGACTGGCGAGCCTTTCATATGGTAAATCTCCCATCCCGCAAAATGCGGACCGGAAACCTCCCACGTTTGTCTCTGAGTATCCGAAGTTAAAATAAACGCGCCTTTTTTTGTTCCTACCAGCACTCTTACTCCGCCTGTTGTTGCCATAACAATCACCCTGGTTAAAGATAGCGACCCCAAACTACAACACAGAGGCTCCACCATTTTGAATATGGATATTAAAAATATGTCACCGCTGACTTTCCCTGGTAACAGCCATATTCATTCAGCTTTGAAATGAAATCAACGAGAAAGAGACGACCGGGGGCGGTCAGGAATCTGTTTTTATTCGGTTTAGAAGGGACATTAAATTTTCATTGTTGACGGGCTTGTACATATAGCCATCCATTCCCGCATCGCGCGACTTTTCGAGATGTTTTTCCATCGCATGTGCGCTTAATGCATGAATCTCTACTGGTTTGCCATTCGCGCGTTTGTAATCCATTGCACGAATATTTCTCGAGGCTTCCCAACCATCCATTTCGGGCATTTCACAATCCATGAGGATCAAATCGTAGGGTGTTTCTGTTTGTTTTTCACACGCTTGCACAGCAAGCAGCCCATTTTCTGCAAGATCGGGCTCAATACCTGCCTTGTTTAGCAAACCGCGAATAACAATCTGGTTCACTGCATTGTCCTCTACAACAAGGACTTTAATATTTGCGAAACTGTTTTCATCTTCTTCGTCACCGGCCAATAAATCGCTTTGTGCTTCTCCAAGCGGTTTCAGAAGTTTTAACAGGCCCTCTCGCAATTCGTAATTTGATATAGGTTTCTCAACGAAAAGACCCACACCACTTTCTTCGAGTTTTTCCAGAGAGTCGGCACTTTTCACTGCGCTTACCAATAAGATCTTCGGCATTTTTGTGCCGTGTAAATCCTTGAGCTCCTTACACAGGCTAATGCCATTGGTATCCGGCAAGGCAATATCCACAACTGCGACGTCATAGGGGTCATTACTATGAAGGCCATCAGCAATTAAAGTTCGCGCCTGATCACCAAAAGCAACAGTCTCAACACGCATGCCCCAACCTTCAGTAATTTCGTAGATTAGCTCGCCAAAAGCCGAGTGATCATCCACCACCAGAAGTTTTTTATCCTTTAACAATTCTGCCGTTTCTTCCTTATCGACTCGCTTATCCTTTTCATAGAGCGTAAAGGGAATATCAACTTCAAAAGTCGAACCCTTGCCGACACGACTGCGCACTCGAATATCCCCACCCATCAATTCAGCAAGCTGTTTGGAGATTGTCAGCCCCAAACCTGTGCCACCATATTTTCGGGTTGTGGATTTATCAGCCTGACTAAAGGGTTGAAACAAACGCGCCAATGCTTTTTGATCAATACCGATGCCGGTATCACTAACGGTAAATCGAATCACCCGTTTATTTTGTGCTTCTACACGCACCTCATCAACACGTAACACCACTTCGCCCTGATGAGTAAATTTAAAGGCATTGGCAATCAGGTTATTTAAAATTTGTTTTATTCGTGTCGCATCACCGAGGACCCAGCGTGGACACGCGGTATTAAAAACAGGCAACAAGGCAACGCCGGTTTCTCGCGATTTAAATGAGAACATGGCTGCGCAATCATCAACCAGTTTTTCCAGATTAATTTTGCGCTCTTCCAGCTCAATTTTGCCCGCTTCGATTTTAAGCTGGTCGAGAATGCCATTAATAATTTCGATCAGTGACTCGCCTGAATTTTGGATAATTTTGATATATTTTTTTTGCTGCTCGTCCAAATCCGTGTCTGCCAATAGCTGAACCATCCCCAGTACACCATTCATCGGGGTGCGGATCTCGTGACTCATACTCGCGAGAAAGTCAGATTTGGCTTGCGAAGCCTCTTCGAGCTGCAGGGTGCGCTCGTTTACCTTCTCTTCCAGATGATTCTGATATTCAACAATTGACGCTTCCTTACTGCGCAGAGAATCCTTCATCTTTTGAAAGGTTTGCAGCGCGTGCCCCACTTCGTCATCACGTGCCAATAATTCCTTGTCCAGCTCAATAGGGCTACTGAAGTTACCCGTCGAGGGAATCAGTTTGCCCATAACTTCTGACAGGTACTCCATTGGCCTGCCAATCATTTTTTTAACTGCAATATAAAAAATGAAACACAGAATTGTCGTTTTAATGAATGCACTGATAACTGTGATATAGAAGGTGTGAGACGCGCGCTTAAACACCACATTGGAGTTAGTGACGAAGATAAGCTTGCCCAGCTTTTGCTCCCCCGTGTACTCATGGCTATAAATCAGATCGAACTCGAAAAAATAACGCTCCACGAGACCGCCACCCGATTTCGACGCCACTGCAGCGGTAGGCATATTGTTGCGATTAAGTAAATGTGTGGTTTTACCGTCAACGTCTTGCAATTCGACGGTTAATACATCCTGATTGGTCCCCAGAATCCCTTCAAGTGCAGCCTTTACCTGCGCCTCATCCAGATTCCACAAAGCCTGCAGGACTATCGGTTGGAAGGTCTGCGCAACCTGTTCAATCTCTTGCACCAGGCGGTGTTTTTCATTGCGGTATTCAAGAAGAAGCTGGAGGGCTGTGATACTGATGGCCATTGTGAAATACAAACCGAGCACAACACGCAATACACGCCGCGCAAGCCGTGAATGGCTTGAATTGCTGGGCGTGCTGGAAACCACTTGATAGGTGTCGTCACACTTATCAACTTGTGTGCTCATACGCAAGCTTCACTACACCAAAATGGATGGCCCCTGGCAAAAGGAACCGGTGATCCATTTAGTATAGAGCGGCTTTAGAGATTTTTCTCGCGCCAAATGACAAGAGGGGAAATGAACTCGAGCCCACCCCCTGCCTTCCTATCTGGCTGATTTCTCCCATGATTACGCCATTGGCACCTGTGTTTGCGAAGCTTTTGATCGGCCCCGTAACGGGGTGTTACTCCTCTTAAAGCCGTGACCAGGTACAGAAGCAACACAATAAAAGAATTCAATTAAACAAGACCAAAGTAGGCAGCAACATGGAACAGCAATAATTCAACACATACCCGAAGAACAATAATTACACAGAATGATATTTCGTCAGACAATTTGATCTGCAAGAATAAACATTGATCATGGCGAAAAAGCGAAAATACCACACACTGTATTCACCTCAACTTTTGCCATAGAAGAAAGTCAATAACAAAATTTATCAGCTTGATTTAATTTGCTTACTTTTTTTGTTCAATGCTAAGCATTTCAAATCGGGTTCTCGTTTTGAATTGCAACTGATTGTCTGGCACCCATAGACTTTTTCCCAGCGATAACCCACCAGTTTGTCGGCATCTTATGAAAGTTTGATTAAAACCGGCTGATCTTTCACGCGTAGTTAACATTAATGTTCTAAACTGTAATTGGCGAAGTTTACGCGCTCACAACTTGCCAAGGCCTTAAGCATTCAGAGCCACTGAAAATTTTTTTGATTGCTCCTGATTGCACGCTTTTTATCGACGGCGACACCGCGATAAATAAAACCTGATAAAAAAGAAAAAGATGACGACCATGAACACCTTACCGCAATTTGAAGATCTCTCTTTACAACCGGGTAGCGAAATTTTGCTGGTCACCGACAGCAAGTCGCACACAGCCTGGCCTTGCCTCTACGTCGGCTATTTGCCGGGAGCCGCCTTGATGATTACCGCCAACGAAGAGGGCCAGTTTCCCGATCTGAAAGAGGGGCAAAAAGTGGCTCTCAAAGTTGCGCTACCTCAAGACATAGCAATCTTCACGTGCTCGGTCATACACATGAGTGATCTTCCCGTTTTTATGGTTTACCTGAGCTTTCCGGGTGAGATTCGCGCCAAACAATTTCGTAACGCTCCGCGTTTAAAAGTCGAGCACCCCATTATGGTGAGTGATATGCGCGAACGAGGCAGCTTAACGGCCCCCGGACTGTTGCTGGATATCAGCTTAACCGGCGCGAGAGTGGAACTCGACAAATCGCTTGCACAAATCGATGAATTAATTAACCTCAAGGGAAAGTTCTTGCTATTTGATAAAGAACGCAATATCTCTTTAAAAGGGCGCGTGCAAAATCTGGTTGAAACCAACGAAGACAAAGTGCAATACGGTTTGCAGTTTTGTGACAACCCTGAAGAGCAATTATTGAAATTAATGGCCTTTATTTCCTGCTCTCAACCCAACACGGTCTTGCAGCTTGTCAATTGAACGGAACTTACTGCTCCAAACCCCGCTAAAACCAAAACAAGTCTCTGACTATGCCGGGCCGTTTTTCGACCCGAGCATTATCAGTCTTTGACTATATTTCAAACTTTTTAATCCTCCACAACACACAGACGAAGTACTGCGCAGCAGACAAAAGCAGAATAAGCAAAATCATTCCCATGCCCAGGCCACTTGCCTCACCGTGAGCAAGATTACGACACCCGCGGGCAACGGTTTCTATGTATTGCCCAAGGAAGGGCAAGGTTTTAGGTTGCTGAAAAATAAGCAGCTCTATTAAAGTCAAACCCAGCAAACCCAGAATTAAACTCAGCAAGGGACCACGCTTGGCAATCGCACTGATTAGTAGCAGCCCAAGATGCAGCGGCAATAAGAGTATGCTGGCAAGTAGTATTGTAATGAAAGGCTGAAAGAAATACTTAAGCCCCGAAAAATACAGGATAAAATTACCAGCAGACCCAACATCGATACCCGCCATCACCAAACTACCAAGCAGAATTAAAGCCGCAAGAAGGGACGCAATGGAACCAACCAGTAAAAACGAAAAAGGAATCAGGATAACCGACACCAATAATTTACTGGCAACATTCTCATATTCTGACACCGGCAACGAACGCCAGAACAAAATACTTTTATCTTTTCTGTCGGCATACAAACTGTCCAACAGATAGAAAAGCGCAATAATCACTGCAAACACAAAGAATGCGACCGCCGGCTGAAAGTGTAATTTGTCGCTGCTCATGAATTTTTGTAAATCCTGCTCTATAAAGTAGGATTCGTTTTCCATGGTAAACGTGGTTGTCATATCCACTTCTGTTACCAATAAATAACCTGAGAAAAAAGCGCCGATTTGTACCAGGCACAAGAGCACCAGGGGTGTAACCCAAAGTGCGCCATAGTGCTGCATGTACTCTCGTTTGATTAATGCGAACCAATATCCCGCTTTCATTGTTTTACCTCCCCGTGCTGTTCTGCATCCATTACTTTTGCTACAAATAAATCGGCAAGTTTTGCTTGCCGGACTTGACCGAATTTTGAAAGATTTTCCTGATCGGCATTTTCAAACCAAAAAGTCTGCCCTTCGAGGCCACTCTGTTGATAGAGCGGTTTTAGTGCGAGCAACTCGGCTTCAGTACCACGCTCAGCGCGCACCTCACAAAACCTTTGTGCCAGTTCGTCGACCGCACAATTTAAAATAACGCTCCCTTCGTTCAAAAAAACAATCCGCGTCACTAAATCTTCAATCTCTTCGATTTGGTGCGTTGTAATCACAATGGTCTTATCTTGTTCAAAGTAGTTATCCAAAAGATCGCGATAAAAGTTTTTTCTAAAAACAATATCGAGCCCGAGTGTTGGCTCATCAAGAACCAATAAATTCGCGTCTATGGCCATGACAAGCGCAAGGTGAAGCTGGGTGATCATCCCTTTGGACAGATGCGACACCTTCGAGTCGAGTGAAATTTTGGTTTGCTGTAAATAACGAAGTGCGAGATCCTTATCAAACCTGGGGTGCACTGCGGCAACAAACTCCAGACACGCACGCACCTTGATCCAGCGTGGCAATATCGCGGTATCGGCAATAAAACTCACACGCTCCATCAATTTTGCGCCTTCTTTGCGTGGATCAAAGCCGGCCACTTCCAACTGGCCTTCCACATTTGCCAACCCAAGGATCGCCCGTAACAAGGTGGTTTTACCCGCACCGTTAGGGCCGAATAAACCCACAATTTCTCCACGCCCCAAACTTAAATCAACATGGTCCAATGCCAGCGTATTTTTATAACGCTTACTCACGCCCTTTAAAGCAATAATGTGTTCACTTGCGGTCATAATTCCTCCTTCTGCAAGCGCGCCAATAATTCCGCTGCATCCACATTCAGCTCAGCCAAACGCTTCTTCAATACGGGAACTTCTTCTTCGAAAAACTTTTTCTTTTCAATCATCAGCAAATTTTCGCGAGCCGCTGGCAACACATACATGCCCAAGCCCCTGCGCTTTTCGATAATCATGTTATCCACCAGTTCCTGATACGCTTTCGCGACCGTTAAATGGTTAATGTTGAACTCTGCAGCAACGCTGCGTACCGAAGGCAGGGCTTCGCCCTCCTGATACACCCCGGTAAGAATCAGGTGCACAATCTTCTCCTTCAGCTGTATGTAGATGGGTTGGTCATCTCGCCACATGCGCGTTCGTTATCCTATGAATAGCTATAGTGTTATATATAAATATAACACCATATCACAAGCGCGCAAGCAATTTTTTCAATGACTGAATCAAGGGAAGATACGGGGCCTTGAGACCGGAAGGCCCGGGATAACGAAGAGACTAAAGAAAATCCCTGAGGTCGATTTGCAGGTTTTTAGGATCGACTACCGCCTGAACCAGCAGATCCTGGCGTTTGGCGAGGTCGACCAATTTAACGGCCTCATAGTGCCGTGATCGCAAATTGTAAAAACAACGCACCAATGGGGAGTCCGGCTTGTCATGATTGACTTGTATCACCGAAGCCAGGCGCCCATTACTGAGCTCGACAAGTGAACCGACTGGATAAATACTCATGCACGTGATGAATTGATACACCAAATCAGCATCCAGATGTTTACCCACCATGTCCTGCATAATTTTCAATGTGTCGAAGGGGGTTTTGCCTTCGTGATAAACCCGGTCAGCGGTAATGGCGTCATAGATATCCACAACAGCAGCCATGCGACTGACCACCGCAATTTGCTTATCGCTCAAGCCCCGCGGGTAGCCACTGCCATCGAGCTTTTCGTGGTGTTGCGAACAAATCGCCAGTGCAATCGGCGTAATGCCCTCGGAACGCATCAAGACTTCTTCGCCATAGCGAACATGCTCACGCATTTCCCGCCATTCTTCATCACTCAACTTTCCGGGTTTATTGAGCACATGGTTAGGGACGCGAATTTTGCCAATATCGTGCAGTAACGCGCCGGTTACCATTTGGTGGCGCTCTTCTTCCGCATAGCCCAGATAGCGCGAAAACACACTCATCAAAAGCCCGACATTGACACTGTGCTCCAACAGATAGGCGTCTTTTTCGCGAATCTGGCTTAAACACATTAGCGCGTTGGCATTACTCAGTACGGAGTGATTAATTTCTTCGGCCAGGCCTTCAACAGGCCCCATTTCAATTGCTTTGCCGAGTTTGGCCTTCTTCATCATATCGCCGACGAGATTGCGCGCTTGCTTATAGATCGCTTCTGCATTCTCGCGCTCTTGCTCCAGCGGTACCCGCGCTTTCAGTTCGGCGGCACTCAGGGGCAGAGGTACCGCGAATGGTGAGGATTTTCCTTTATCCGGATCGATATAAAGCTCGGCAATATTCGCGGCACGTAATTTTTCCAGCGTTGACTCACGCGAAATCACACCCTTGGCGTTAAGACCGCATTCCAGCAAGCCAGGGGTCTGATCCGATACGTACATGCCGAGCTTGGCTCTATCAAGGGGTATGCGTTGCAGGCGACTCATAAACATCAAGAAATCAGGGGTATTCTTTGAGTATAGTTGGCAATTTCGGCAAACGAAGACTTTGACGCTGGCCTTACGGCCCAGCCGTTAACATTCTTCATGTCCTACCCCTAATGAGAATAATAATGATGACAAAAGTCGCACCCGATCACGCCGCATCAAACGGCAGCCTGGTCCCCCAACAACAAGGCAAGGCCGCAGAGCGGCGAAGCTTGTTAAAAAGCCTGGCTTTCGCAGCTACTGTTGCACCCGCCATCGGCCACTGGGCACAAAGTCAGGCGCAAATACATGCGTTATTGTCCGCATCCATTTTTTCTGATGACCAGGAAAGCACGCTCGTCTCTGCGGTCGATACCTTACTGCCAAAAACAGGACAATGGGGGGCGGTTGAACTGGGTGTTCCCCTCTACTTATTAAAGTACTTCTCGCTTTGCATTGAGGAAGATCAGCAACAACTTGTTGTGTCACAACTGCAGGGGCTGAATGCAAAAGCAATGCAAAAATATCAGAAAACGTTTTTTACGTGCGAGCGCGCGCATAGAGAAACACTGCTCAATGTGCTGGCAAACTCGGCAAACGAAAACGACAAAAGGTTTTTTGGATTATTGAAAAGCCAAAGCATTCACGGCTTTAGAAACACAAAAGAAGTGACAACAGGCCCGTATCGATACCAGATTGCTCCCGGGCATTTTAACGGATGCCTCCCTATCGACTCTCCCGCCGTCACCTGATAAAGCGAAAGCACTATGACAAGCAAAGACAAACGTACTTACGATGCAATTGTAATCGGTTCCGGTGCCAGTGGTGGCTGGGCAGCGAAAGAACTCTGCGAAAAAGGCCTGCGCACGCTCGTACTGGAACGCGGCCGCGACGTTCAACATGTCAAGGATTACCCTACCGCCTCCAAAGGCATGTGGGAATACGAATTAAAAGGTGCGGTCCCACTTAAAGATCAACTCGCTTACGAAGGGCAGCGCTGGATGCGCGCCGATGTGATGCACTGGAAAGTTCGCAATGACGAACAAGCGTTTATTCAGGAAAAACCTTTTCACTGGTTTCGCGGTTATCATACGGGTGGCAAATCCTTGCTGTGGGCACGCCAAACACAACGTTGGAGTGACTTTGATTTCGAAGGCCCGGCACGCGACGGCTTTGCTGTCGACTGGCCAGTTCGCTACAAGGAAATCGAAAAGTGGTATACCCATGTAGAAAAATTTGTCGGTATCTCTGGCAAAAAAGACGGCATTCCGGAATTACCCGACAGCGAAGTACAAAAACCTTTTGATATGACCTGTCTTGAAGACTACTTCAAAGAGAGCCTAAAGAAACATTATGGTGATAAACGCCACCTCATACACGCGCGCTGCGCACATTTAACCGAACCCAAAGAAATCCATTTCGCACAGGGCCGAGTGAAATGCCAAAGTCAAACTATGTGCAATCGCGGCTGCAACTTCGGCGGTTACTTCAGTAGCAATTCCTCAACGCTCCCCTGGGCACAAAAAACCGGTAAGCTCACACTGCGACCTGATGCCATTGTGCACTCTATTCTTTACGATGAAAAAAAATCCCGCGCAAGCGGCGTGCGCATTATCGACCGTCACAGCGGCGAAGAAATTGATTTTTACGCAAAGATTATTTTTGTGAATGCTTCAACAATTAATAGCAATGCGATTTTGCTCAACTCCAAATCCAGTCGCTTTCCAAATGGTTTGGGAAACGATAATGGTTTGCTCGGCAAATACCTCTCTTGCCATAACTATCGCGGAAAAGGCAACGCCGTGTACGAAGGTTTTACCGATAAGATTACCAGTGGCCGGCGCCCAACCAACGCCTACATCCCCAACTTTCGCAACCTGCAAAAACAGGAAACACCCTTTCTACGCGGCTACGCCAGTGGCATAAGCAGCGGGCGCCCTTTTAACCCGGAAAGAACAGACCTGATTGGTTCGTCGTTAACGGATTCTATTTTGAATCCGAAGTATCAAGGCTGGTACATCGCGAGCTGGATGATGGGTGAGTGCGTCCCCGTTGAGTCCAACCATATGCGGCTGCACGAATCGCTCAAAGACAAATACGGCATCCCACAAATTGTGTTGTCGGTGGAGTGGACTGAAAACGACGATTTGATGGTGAAAGATTATCAGGAGCAAACAGAAGAAATGTTCCACAGGGCCGGCTTTTCAAATATTAATGTGCGCGATACCAAAAGCCCTCCCGGCTCCGATATTCACGAAATGGGCGGCGTTCGCATGGGCCATGATGCGAAGACCTCTTTGCTCAACAAATGGAACCAGTTGCATCATTGTAAAAATGTATTCGTCACCGATGGTGCCTGTATGACCTCCACGGGTTCACAAAACCCGACCCTAACTTTCATGATGTTTACCGCACGCGCAGCAAATTATGCTGTTGATGAACTCAATCGACGAAATCTTTAAAAGTAGAGTCAGCCCACATGAAAAAGACCTTTCTCAATGTATTTTTTGCAGCCGCAACATTGTTCGCATTGCCGCTTGCCATTGCTGATAATAAAGCAGGTTTTGACAAGCCGCTTGGCATCGCCCCTTACACCTTTCGTAAACACTTCCCTGAAGGTGTCGCGGAAACACTCGACATAATCAAGGCCATGGGGTTTGTTTCCATCGAAGGAGGTGGCAATAATATGGATGCTCGCGAATACAAAAAATTATGTGATGAACGTGGGCTCAGCATTCCCGCAATGGGGGCGTCGTACGAAACCCTGGTCAACGACACACAGTCAATCATCGAACGCGCAAAAATTTACGGTGCACGCTATGTCATGACCGCGTGGGTTCCCCACGAAAAAGGCCAATTCAATCTCGACAATGCCAAACAAGCCGTCGAGGACTTCAACACCTTTGGCAAAAAACTCGCGGACAATGGCATTACTTTCACCTATCACGCTCACGGCTATGAATTTCACCCTCACGAAGATGGCACACTGTTGGATTACATCATTCAAAATACAGATCCACGTTATGTAAGTTTTGAAATGGATACGTTTTGGATTCAATTTGGTGGTGGCGACCCCGCAGCCCTGCTATTGAAATACCCGAACCGATGGAAGCTGATGCACCTTAAAGATATGCGCAAGGGGATTAAAAAAGATATGACCGGCCTTACTGACCCTCATCACGATGTTGAAATCGGAACAGGGCAACTCGATTTTCTCGCAATACTTAAAGCCGCTGAGGAAATCGGCATTGAACATTACTTCATAGAAGATGAAAGCGATCGTATTCTGGAACAAATTCCCGCCAGTATTCGCTATTTACGGAGTCTCACACTTTAAGCGCTCACTGGCGCGACCGAGGTCTATAAGGTCGACGTTTGTCTCCCGTCGACCCTTTTTACATCCAAACCAAATCACCGCAACGAATCTCACTTAACCCCTTGAAAAACCGGCATTTTTTCGAGCTGGCACCCACTTTGCAAACCTTCAATTCAGACACAATCTACACCTGCGAAGCATCAGGCCTTCAAACATCAAGCCTTCAAAGGTGTCGACCTTGATAACGGACAGATTCAGCGGCCACCTTTAAACGACACACCATCGAAAAAGACAAATGTGCGCCGCGAGTTAACAGCAAAACCACGGAAGAACAGGAAAACTCTTGAGGATCAGGAAATGAATGCGATAAAGAACACAATCAAGTTTGCCGCGTCACTTTTTCTAATTTCAGGTATCAATCACTTTGCCTCTGCAACGGTGATTGATTTTGAAGGTTTCGGTGCGGGCACGATCATTGATGACGAATATGTTGCCAGTCTGGGCGTCACAATCAAGGGCTACAATGTTGCCCGCGGTGCCGACAATATGGCCGTGGTGTTTGACACCAACAATCCCACAGGTGGAGACAGCGACCTTGGCGCGCCCTTTTTCAACAACACGGGGCTCGGCACACTAAGCCCCGGCAATGTACTGATTATTCATGAACACCCTGACGAGTGTGACGCTTTGAGCTGCATTGATCCTGACGATGAAGGCCTTCGCCCCGCAGGTTACTTTGACATTCACTTTGGCGGCACAGTCTTACTCGAGAGCATTGATTTTTTCGATGTTGAGGCTGAGGAAAACGGCACATCCAGCAACAATCGTATCAGCCTTTTTGACGCCGATGACAATGAGCTGTCTCCTTTTTATACCCCCAACACCGGCGGCGACAATAGGTGGACGCGCTTGAACTTTAATATCGAAGTGGCTTACATGCGCATCAAACTGCATGGTTCGGGTGCGATAGACAATATTCAATTCACACAGGTTCCAGAACCACCGACAATACTCTTATTGTTCGCCGGCATTCTCGGGCTCGGTGTGTTTCGCAAATTAAGAAAAGCCTGAAACAGCAACTCTGAGTATCATCGGGGTTTATCAATTGTGATTATTATCTGGCTCGCCTACGCCACGTGCAGCGAGCCAGTTTTAATTAACACTTCCCACCAGCACTATTTACCGTAAAATACGCCGTTAAGCTAAAAAAATAATTGCTAACAGTCTCAAGGCGGCGCTAATGAAATATCTTCCCCTGGCTTTATTTGTGTTTTTCTATTCCAGCTTTGCTCACAGCGCCAAATCAGACACGCTTTATGTCGACGGCCCCTGGCTTTACAGCGCCGCGGGTGAGCGCATTGTTTTACGCGGTTTTAACGAGATGTTCGTGTGGTCCAATGACAAAACCGGCGAGCGTTTGCTAGCCGAAATTGCACAAAGCGGTGCAAACAGTGTGCGCCTGGTGTGGGATTACAATTTCCCCGGCGAACAGCTCAATGCTTTAATCGAAAACACAATAGCCCAAAAAATGATAGCGATTCCCGAGTGTCACAACGCGACCGGAAAATGGAATGCCGAATTGCAAGCATGTGTCGACTTTTGGAAACAGGACACGCTGAAAGCCACTATCGAAAAACAGCGTAAATGGACCATACTCAACATCGCCAATGAAGCCGGGCCGCACAACATCAGTGATGAAGATTTTCTGCAAACGTATAAGAAAGCTATTACGGAATTACGCGAGTGGGGTTACACCGTCCCCATTATGATCGATGCAACACGCTGGGGTCAGGATTTATCACAGCTTGTTCGCACAGCGCCTGCGCTACTCCAACACGACCCATTAAAAAATATTATATTTTCTGCGCATTCGTATTGGGATAAGGAACTGGCCTTAAAAAATTATCAATTAATGGCAACGAGCGCACACGAGCAGGGCATTGTATACATCATCGGAGAAGGCCCCTCTGTCACCCGCGTTGGCCAATGTGACGACCCAGAACCTTTACCCTACCTCGAAGGCATGAAGATTTTGCAGGAAAATAATATTGGCTGGTTAAATTGGTCCTGGGGTGGCATGAGAAATGGCGATTGTGATGATTTTTTGTATTTTGATATTACACATCGCGGTGAGTTTGGTGCCTGGCAACATGAACCCGGTGCACAGATTGTTGCGCTCAGCCCCCACAGCGTTATGCAAACCTCGGAGCGGCCCGCCTCTTTTTATAATGGCAAAGACGTCGCACCTTCCGGTATTTACCTGCATATAGAAAATACGACGCTCGGCGTAGGCGAACGCAGCACTTACACATCGCTCGTCGCACCACTCAATGCAGCGAATCAAACCATTGAAATCAAAATTCTATCAGGCAAAGACAAGATCAAGATAGATAAAACCCGCAAGCAAATTAAAGCCTTGAAGAAGGGGCAAGCGCTTATACGTGCGCAAATTGCCAATACAGAATTGCACTGGGATGCCCCTTTGACGATTCAGTGAATCAAATTCCCTACCCAGCCTGAATTGCGCTTGCTGAATGCGGCACTTCAGGCTTGCTGTTTTTACGCCCATTTAACATCCATCCGATGGGCGTCCATCTGACAAATACAACATACGTGGCAACACAGAATATCAGGGTGAGCAGCGAAGAAAGCGTAAACTCATAGAAGGCACTTCCTGATACATCCAGCAAATAATATTGAATTAACAGCAATACGGGCAGATGCGCTAAATATATCCAGTAGGATGCATCGGCAAAGAAACGCATCACCTTGTTTTGCCCACTAAGATATTTTTTTGCCAATACCAACGATGCCACACTCATAAACACCGCGATATACACCAAACAGAGAACCATCACAATACGATTGAACCAGGGAGGATTGGCCGGCTCAAAGCTGGCGGCCGCCGGATAAAAATACTGGAAGGGAATAAATAACAACACACTTGCGAGTATCAGCCACCCGGCAGCGTTTGCAAAATACTGAATGTGTTTCGCCGAGAAAAACAGCACATAGCCATAGGCAAAGAAGCCCCCAAAGAAAATCAGGGCCCAGATTTGCGGCATAAAACTTTCCGGCGCAGGATAAGGAACGAAACCAAAAATAAATGCCGGTGCGATACACAAAGGCAAAATCAGGATAGCCAATACCGGAGGCAAATCGGCAATTTTTTGTTTCAGTTCGGTCGGGAGCAAGGTGCGCGCAACCCACAGCAAAATATAAAATATCACCAGATAGTACAAAAACCAAAGGTGGTAGGTACTGGGAGGAGGCTGGGGCGCATCGGGGACATTTTGCATCCCTTTTACAAACTGAAGAATGGGTGATAGATGCTGAACATTCTCCAACGCCCACCCGATTGGGAACACAATCGCAACTGTAATGAGCGGCCAGAAAACAACAAAGGGGAGTAATACCCTGCGCGCTCTGTTCTTAAACAACGCTGTCATGCCGCGACGTTCAGCCAGGAGTGCAGCAAAGAATCCAGCAATCATAAAAAACAAGGGCATTCTGAAGGCATGCAAGAAATTTGCAAACCAATCAAAGGCAGGGTGCATAACCTGGTCCGAACTCAGCCAAACGTTATGTAAAAACGGGCTGTATGCCAACGCTGCGTGAAAAAACACCCCCGCCAACATCGTCAAGGCGCGCAAATTATCCATATAATGTAATCTTTCTGTTGCTTCCATAACCATCTCCTAAATAAACGAGCGCTTAACCGAAAGTTTTAACAAGGTGAACACAACCGTTCCCGCTGAAAAAGCCAATAAGGCAAGTAAGGTTGTTGTTTCAAAGGGTGTCCACACCATCACCGCCGAATCGAAATGCTGGTATACCCTGGGATTCTGCGCCAACCACATAATGAAAGGGTTGATCATAAGGTTGACAATCACCATGGAAAAAATTGACCAACCTTCGGACTCGGTAAGCATGGCAACACACAGTACTACCGAGTAATTGACCAGCACAAAACAACACACCAGAAACAAAAAGGGAAAAAGCCCGTTCGGAATGTGTGTACTGAATATCACAAAGGTTACCGCCGCGACAAAAACCGTCCAGAACGTCATGATTAGTACGAGATTGGCAATCAGTTTGGCGAAGTAAAATTCAAGAGGGCTCAAAGGCAAGGTAATAATAAATGGCATTACTTGCTCTTTTTTCTCCATAATGACGGTTGTCACAATCGTATGACACCCCAGGGCAACCATTACAGTTAACAGAATCAAGGCGCCTATATAGAACGCATAAACATGCGGATAAGAAAATATAGCGAGCCCCAGAATACCCGCAGCCACATAGGCAGCGATCATTTTCTTTTGCAGATCCAGGTCTTTCACAATTAATTTTTTTACCGAAGCCATATTCATAACGAATTCTCCCTTTTTACATGCGCAACAAAAATTTCTTCCAGATCCATTCGGTTAACTTCCAATACTTCCAGCCCTTTTTCTTGCAAAACACCGGGTACGCCGTCGTTATAATGCTCGATCTTCAACTCGGTTAATGAACCACTTTCCCTGCGCTGTGTAATACCGGGTATCGCCGCCCAATCGTTCACACTTCCCCGACACAGAATACGTCGCCAGCCATTTAAAAATGTGTCTGTATTACTGGCAGCGACCACGATACCTTCGTGTAAAAACGTGAGAGTGTCTGACAAACGCTCCACTTCCTGAGTATTGTGCGAAGAAAATAAAATACTGCGCTCTTCATCCAACAAGACATCGGCAAGTTCATCCATAATTTCGCTACGTGCAATTGGGTCGAGCCCTGTCGTCGGTTCATCAAGCACCAACAACTGCGTACGGCGCGCCAACAAAAGCAGTAAAAAGGCTTTTACTCGCTGCCCGTGGGAAAACCCTGCGAGCTTTTGATCCTTATTCAAACGGAATTTTTTCAGCAAGGTGTTCGCATAGCCCTGATCCCAATCCGGGTAAAAAGCCGCAACCAGTTGCATGTGCCAACCAAGGTTCTGGTTTTTGTATAAGCGCATATCTTCTGATGCAAAGGCCATTCGGCTTTTGGCTCTTACCTGGTGCTCAGGTAGACGACAACCCAACACGTCGACCTCGCCTTTATCAGCGGCGATGAGCCCCATAATGATGCGAATTGTCGTGGACTTGCCCGCGCCGTTCATCCCAACCAGCCCCATTACTTCACCTTTTGGCAAATGCAAATCGAGATTCTTCAGCTGAAAATTCGCGTAACGTTTTTCCACATTGTTTAAGGCAATTGCCAATTCACTTTCCATTATTTCTTTCCTTTCTGCCTGTTATAAATCACACGCAAATGTTGAATAAGCGTGTCTTCATCGACTTCCGCTTTTATCGCTGTCTGCGCGGCGCTTTCCAGTGCTTTTTGCACCTTGTCATCCAGCACGCCTGCCTCATTGCGCATAGCAACAAAGGAACCTCGGCCCGCTTTGGTGGCAATCAAGCCCGCCTCCTCCAGATCTGCATAAGCGCGCTTGACGGTGATAACACTGACTTTTGTTACCGCAGCCAATTCCCGAATGGAAGGCAAAGGCTGCCCCGGCGGCCAATCACCCGCCATGATTTTTAATTTGATCTGGTCAAATATCTGCGCATACATCGGCCGCGCGTCCGACTGCGACAAAAAGAGTTCTTCACTCAAAACATCATTTTCCTTTTAACCTCTTGCTTTCAAGCTCTTACTTCCAAGCTCATCCAGGTCGCTGAAGCCATTCACCGTAATCCTGCATTGTTAATACAGGGCTAAGAAAACCTAGCCGTGTATATTTATATACACAGTATATACAGATATACACAGATAGCAACAGTGAAATTTAATTATTGGGTTTTCATGGTTTTTAGCGCTTTACTTACCTACACCGCCCCGCTGCTTTTTGTCATAATGCACGGCCATTTCCTAAGGATGCACGCAAGCCCTACCCACAATGAAAGACAGCTATCAACCCGCTGCCATCGAGCAGGCCGCCCAGGCTTATTGGGACGCCAACCAGAGTTTTGAAGTCACTGAAGACCCCTCGAAGGAAAAGTTCTACTGCCTTGCGATGTTTCCGTATCCCAGTGGCCGCTTGCATATGGGGCACGTGCGCAACTACACCATCACCGATGTGATTGCACGCTACCAGCGCATGCAGGGTAAAAATGTGTTGCACCCCATGGGTTGGGATGCCTTTGGTTTGCCCGCCGAAAATGCGGCGATTAAAAACAAAACAGCGCCCGCAAAGTGGACTTATAGCAACACTGAATACATGAAAACCCAGCTGCGCAGCCTGGGTTTTGGCATTGATTGGAGCCGTGAACTCACAACCTGTAAACCGGATTACTACAAGTGGGAACAATGGTTTTTCACCCGCCTCTATGAAAAAGGGCTGGCGTACAAGAAAGTCTCTGCCGTGAATTGGTGTCCCCACGATGAAACGGTGCTAGCCAACGAACAAGTCGTAGAAGGCTGTTGCTGGCGTTGTGATACGCCGGTCGAGCGCAAGGAAATTCCACAGTGGTTTATTCGTATCACTGACTATGCCGAAGAACTGTTAAACGACCTCGATAAATTACCGCACTGGCCCGAACAGGTGCGCACCATGCAGCGCAACTGGATTGGCAAGAGTCGCGGCGTTGAAATGCGTTTTGATTTACCCACAGAAATTGCCGCTACAACAGGCTTCGACGTTTACACAACGCGCCCGGATACCCTGATGGGCGTAACTTACGTTAGCCTCGCGGCAGAGCACCCCATTGCGCTTGAACTGGCAAAAACCAATGCAGAACTCGCCGCTTTTATAGAAAGCTGCAAAACGCAAAGTGTTGCTGAAGCCGACATGGCCAATATGGAAAAGCGCGGCATCGACACGGGCATCACCTGCCTGCACCCTATTACCGGCGAAGAAGTCGCACTGTGGGTCGCAAACTATGTCTTGATGGATTACGGCTCCGGCGCAGTGATGGCTGTGCCAGCTCACGACCAACGCGACTGGGAATTTGCCCGTAAATATGGACTCGAAATCAAACAGGTTATCGCGCCGGCAAAAGGCGAAGATATCGATTTGGAAAAAGAGGCCTTTGTTGAGAAAGGCCTGCTGGTTAATTCCGGTGAATTCGACGGCCTCGACTTTGTCGCTGCCTTTGAAGCGATTTCGCAAACCCTGATCGCTGCCGACAAGGGCCGAGTGACCACAAATTATCGTCTCCGCGATTGGGGCGTCAGCCGTCAGCGCTATTGGGGTGCGCCCATCCCGATTTTCAATTTACCCGACGGCGGCGAAATTCCTGTGCCCCTTGATAAGCTTCCCATTTTGTTGCCCGAAGACGTTGAGATGGATGGCGTGCAGTCGCCCATCAAAGCCGACCCCAGCTGGCGCAAGGATGACTTAAATGGCCAGTCTGTGGAACGCGAAACCGATACCTTTGATACTTTTATGGAAAGCTCCTGGTATTACGCGCGGTTTACCTGCCCCAATGCCGATACCATGTTGGACCCGGATAAAGCGAATTACTGGTTGCCCGTAGACCAGTACGTTGGTGGCATTGAACACGCTATTCTGCACCTGCTATACGCACGTTTTTTCCATAAGCTGATGCGCGATGAAGGCCTCGTCAAAACCGATGAACCTTTCGAACGCTTGCTATGCCAGGGCATGGTGCTGGCCGATTCTTTTTACCGTAATGACGACGGCAAAAAAGAATGGATAGCACTCGACCAGGTTAACATCGAACGCGATGACAAAGGCCGCATGGTCAAGGCCAGCCACAAAGAATCTGGCGAAGTGCTGGAATGCGGTGGCATTATCAAAATGTCGAAATCCAAACTCAATACCGTCGACCCGGAAGAGTTGGTTCAGCGCTACGGCGCCGATACCGTGCGTCTGTTTTCCATGTTTGCTGCCCCGCCCGATCAAAGTCTCGAGTGGACCGACAGCGGCGTTGAAGGCGCCTTTCGCTTCCTGAAAAAACTTTGGAAAACCGTCCAAGCGCATATTGAAGCCGGTGAGCCCGGTGAACTTCAGACAACTTCGCTTACTGATCAGCAGCGGGATTTGCGCAGAAAAACACATGAGACGATTAAGAAAGTCAGCGATGATTGTTCACAGAATCACAAATTCAATACTGCCGTCGCTGCAGTGATGGAACTCATGAACGAAGTGACGCGCAAAGGCGATCGCAGCAACGCGTTGGGCCTCGCAGTTGAACGTGAAGCCATCGAAGCCGCAATTCTATTGCTCGCACCCATCGTACCGCATATTTCGCACGCGCTATGGCAGGAACTCGGTAAAAAAACACCTATACTGGATGAGAGCTGGCCCGTTTTCGAAGAAGCCGCGTTGAAAAAAGATTCAATCGAATTGGTGGTACAAGTGAATGGCAAAGTGCGCGCAAAAATGGAAGCACCTGCGGATGCCGCCAACGATGAATTGGAACGCGCTGCTCTGGCCAATGAAAATGTGCAGAAATTCATTAGCGGTAAAATGATTCGCAAAGTCATTGTGGTTCCCAATAAACTGGTTAACGTTGTGGCAAATTAATGCATTCACGTCTCACTTCTTTTTGGCTGATCCTTTTTTTATCCCTACTGCTGGGGGCCTGTGGCTGGCAGCTGCGTGGTAAAGATAGCCAAAGTGAAGTGAGCACGGGCAGCACCCTGGAAGCCCAGGGTAAGGTACTCACCAACTCTCAAGGCGCTTCTTCGCAAAACCCTGTTTCTGAAAACACTGATTCTAAAAACCCTGATTCTAAAAACACGGCGCCAAAATCCGGCATCCATTCCAAAGCAGTTAAGCCTGAAAGTACAAGCACTGAAGAAGAGAGCAAAAACGGAAATCAAACTGTAGAAAAAACTCAGGGCTTGAGCTTGATTCTGCGCGAACGCAACCACGGTTTATCTGCGGCGATGAATCGCGTCGCCTGGGAAAACAAGCTGCAATTTAGTGACAGCGGCAATAAGATTTTATTTATTGAACGGGAGACCCTGGAAAAGCGGCCTCTCACGGTAACCGAAACAGGAATTGCAGCCCAATATCAATTAATCCTCACGATTACTTTCAGTCAGCAGAACAAAAATGGCGACGTATTATTGCCTCGCCAACAACTCGTCAGCTGGCGGAGTTACGACTTTGACCCCAAGTTAATTGTCGCTAAAGCCCAGGAAGAAGAAGCTCTGATTGTTGAAATGCGCGAGGAAGTGGCTCGCCGTATTTTCTCACTCATAACAAAATAAGCAGAGAGTCAAACACGCACTGATGGCAAAATTGCGCCCCGAAAATCTCGCCCAGCAACTCAAACAAGGCCTTGCACCGGTGTATCTTGTGAGTGGTGATGAGTCGCTGATTGTGCAGGAAGCCTGTGATCATATCCGTCATGCGGCTAAAAAAATGGGTTTCGGTGAACGCGAGCTGTATCACAGCGAAGCGAATTTTGACTGGCATCACCTCCAGCAAAACCTCAATAGCCTTTCACTGTTTTCTGAAAAAACCTTTACTGAAGTCCGCGTTGGCAACGGTAAAATTGATGATACCGCAGCGAGTGTGATTAGCGAGTATTGCGCTCACGCCAATGAAGACACCCTGCTCTTATTGGTGCTTCCCAAGATCGACAAGCGCAAACAAAACCAGAGTTGGTACAAAGCGGTGGAACAATGCGGCCATACCATCACGGTCTGGCCGGTCGGCCCCGAACAATTACCCCGCTGGCTTGATCAACGCCTCAAGCACGCCGGGCTGCAAGCCGACTCCGCAGCAATTGATATTCTTTGCACTAAAATCGAAGGAAACTTACTTGCTGCGGTACAGGAAATCGAAAAATTAAAACTGCTGGACAAAAAAGTCATTGATGCCGAAACCATGGCAAATGCGGTGATGGATAGCGCACGCTACAGCGTTTTTAATCTTGTCGACCGAGCGCTCGCCGGCGATAGCCGGGCTGCCGTTCGCAGCCTTCATGGTTTACAAGGCGAAGGCCTCGCTCCACTCACAATTCTCTGGGCGCTCACGCGCGAGGTCAAAAGCCTGCTCGCCATTCGCGAAGCCATGACCAATGGCGAAAGCTTTGAACTCGCAGCGCGCAAGGCAGGCGTTTGGGAAAATCGAAAAGCCTTGATTCGCGGTGCCGCAAATCGCTTGAAATTGGCACACTTGCAAATGCTGCTGCGCAACATTGCATTAACAGATCGCACAATTAAAGGCATGAGTGCAGGCGATGAATGGAATTTATTGCTCGATATTGTGTTGAATCTCGCAGGTGTACACACCATCGACACAAAAACACAGAAATTGCAGCTGGCCTGATTACAATTTCAGGCAGCCGGGACAAAGCCCTGTCTGTGCAAGTCAAACGCTTTACGCACTCAAAAATCAATTGAACGATAGCTAAAGATAAAATTAATAATCCGCACGGCCGCGTACTTTTTCAGGCGGGAAACGTTGCTCATTTTTTTTGGTTTTTGCTTTGACAACGTCCAACACATCAATGTCCAGCTGATCCGCCAAGCGCAACAAATACAATTGTATATCTGCAATCTCTTCTGCTACTGCTTGTTTTTTTTCTGCATTGAGCTCGCTGGATTCTTTTTCACTGAGCCATTGAAAGTGTTCAACCAGTTCTGCGACTTCGACGCTAAGGGCCATACTCAAATTTTTTGGGGAGTGAAACTTTTCCCAATCTCTTTCTTTGGCAAATTGCCGCAAGTAATGTTTGATTTCATCAAGTGAATTCATAGGCGCTAAATCAGTCGAATTTCACCGTCTTTGGTCGCACTCGCACTAATTCTGATAAAGCCAAACAAATCGATTTCGCTGAGCGGTTTTGAATAATAATCTCCCTGCGCCAAATCACAGTGCCGGTCGCGTAACCAGCGTGCTTGCCCGGGCTTTTCGACGCCTTCAGCAACCACTTGAAGATTGAGATTGTGAGCCAGATCGATAATTGATTTTGCGATCGCCGCATCCGGCGCACTACGGTCAACATCCTGAATAAAACTGCGATCAATCTTTAATTTTTGAATCGGGAAGTTTTTCAGATAGGCCAGGGAAGAGTAGCCTGTTCCGAAGTCATCAATTGAAATTGAAAAACCAAGCCGGTTGAGATTTTCCAGAATTGCTATGGTCTCACCCGCATTTTGCATTGCTGCACTTTCGGTAATTTCCAACTCCAGGTATTCGGGTGCAAGGCAACTATTTTTAACAATACTTTCTATGCTTTCCAGAAAGTGTTTGTCATGCAACTGGAAAGGCGAAATATTGACGGCAACACGCCCCAGGTTAATATCCTTGCGTAGCCAATGATGAAATTTTTCGCAGGCTTCGGTGAGCACCCATGCACCCAGCTCTTTTATATGGCCGGTTTCTTCAGCCAATGAAATAAACGTATCGGGCGATATCGTTCCACGCTCTGGGTGTTGCCAACGCAAAAGTGCCTCGACCCCTCCAATTTTTCCACTGCGAAGATCAATTTGCGGCTGGAAATATAAATTGAATTCGCCATTCTTTACCGCTTGCTGCAAGTCGTTTTCCAGCAGCAAACAATTTCCAGCAGTGTAGCGTGTATCAATTTCATAAAAATTAAATGTATTTCCACCCTGCTGTCTCGATTCACACATTGCCATATCGGCATGGCGCAAAAGCAGATCGACAGTATCGCCATCGGCTGGAAAGGTGCTCACACCCACGTTGGCCTGACATCGCAATTCCTGACCACTGATGGTCACCGGTGCGTTTGCGCTTTCAATTAATTTATCAATGATATTTCTGATGTCTTCATCGCGGGAAATATTTTCCAACATGACGACAAATTGGTCCTGACCGATACGTGCAATGGTGTCGGTGTCGCGCAAGTCTTCGAGAAAATTGCGCGCAATCGCCCGCAAAAACCGGTCACCACCATTGCGGCCGGCTTGATTGATCACCTTGTCCAAATCGCGAAGGTTTAACAATAAAATGGCAAGTGAACTTTGGTCACGTTTCGCGCGCGCTAAACTTTTGTGCGCGCGATCATAAAATAAGGCGCGATTCGCAAGGCCTGTGAGAGGGTCGTGATAATTCATACATAGTTTCTTTATTCATCTTCGCAAACACTGCCGTACAAATCATATTCATCAGCACTGTGAATTTCTGCAAAGACCATGTCGCCGGCTTGTAAGCCTTGCGCATTATCAAGAATCACTGAGCCATCGATTTCTGGCGCATCTGCGTAACTGCGCCCAACGGCCCGATCATTCTCAACACTATCGATTAACACCGCAAGCTCAATACCGACTTTTTGCTGTAAACGTGACGCGCTTACAGTTTGTTGTGTTTCCATAAAAATTTGCCAGCGTTCCTCCTTGACTTCTTCGGGTACCGCCCCTGGCAGTTCATTGGCTGCGGCTCCGTCTACGGGTGAATATTTAAAACAACCAACCCGATCGAGCTCAGCTATTTTTATCCACTCAAGAAGTTGCGCAAAATCTTCCTCTGTTTCTCCTGGAAAGCCCACGATAAAAGTAGAACGCAGCGCTAACTCGGGACACATTTCACGCCACCTGGCGATGCGCTCGAGTGTTTTTTCCTGATGCGCCGGGCGTCGCATATTTTTAAGCACCTGCGGACTGGCGTGCTGAAAAGGTATATCGAGATAGGGCAAGATGCGCCCGTCCGCCATCAAGGGAATAATATTATCGACATGCGGGTAGGGGTAAACATAATGCAACCGCACCCACACACCCAGTTCGCTCAGTGCTTCACACAATTCCTGCATGCGCGTTTTAATCGGCCGCCCTTGCCAGAAGCCCGTTCGGTATTTGGTATCCACACCGTATGCACTGGTGTCTTGTGAAATCACCAGCAACTCTTTGACGCCCGCCTTAACGAGACCTTCGGCTTCATTTAACACCTCGCCAATTGGACGACTCACGAGATCACCGCGCATGGACGGAATAATGCAAAACGAACAACGGTGGTTACAGCCTTCAGAAATTTTTAAATAAGCATAGTGACGCGGGGTCAGCTTGATACCTTGCGGCGGCACCAAATCAACCAGGGGATTATGTTGCTGCGTTGGCGGTACAAATTCACGCACCGCGCCCATCACTTCTTCATAGGCTGCAGCGCCACTCACGTGCAAAATTTCAGGAAAATTGTGTTTAATCAGCTCCGCGTCCTTGCCCTTACCCATACAGCCGGTAACGATCACTTTGCCATTTGCTTGCATCGCCTCGTTAATGGTATCCAGCGACTCCTGCTTGGCGCTATCAATGAAACCGCAGGTATTCACGACAACCACATCAGCGCCTTCATAAGTCGGCACCAGTTCATAGCCGTCAAGTTTAAGTTGGGTCAGGATGCGCTCGGAATCGACCAGCGCTTTGGGGCAACCCAGGCTCACCATGCCCACTTTGCGCGAAGAAGGTTGTTCACTCATGAGATGTCTAAATCACTGTCAGTCACTGCTTAAAGAGCGCGCATCTTAGCACGCAGTGAAGCCCGACTCAGCTTTCATTTTTCTGCGCGCAAACGCCCTGCTATAGCTCATCAGGCAGGAGCCAAGGTTCATGCTGCACTCTCAGCATGGCCTCCATTCTTGAGCTGGCATTTAATTTGGCCAGGATTGAAGAAACATGATGCTCAATGGTGCGGGGAGAGCGTGAGAGGCTATCCGCAATATCCCGATTTTGCGCCCCTCGCGCCATCATCGCCAGTATCTGCTGCTCTCGCCGTGTGAGCCCCATGGGATTGTTGCGTGCAGCTTTGTATGGCCCGCGCCGTGTTTTCGGCATTGCAGCCTCAAGGCCCTGCGCCTGTACCAGGCCCTGTAGTTTATTGAGCGCACGACGTGCGCCCATTTCTTCCAACAACCTTTGCGCACGTACGAAGTTTTCGAGGTTTTGCTGCGCTCCCCCCTCGTTGTCACTTCCGCGACTTTGCATTAAGGCCAATGCAGCCGCATAGGGTAAACCAAGTTTTTCCCAGGCATCGGCTGCCTCACTGAATTTGCCTTCAAACTCCAGCGCATAGGGTTCAGGCAATTCAGCATAAAAATCCTGTTCGATAGGCAATTGCAAACGTGCGGCCCAGATTGCGGTCTCCCCGACGCGCCAGGGATGCATTTTTTCTGGCCCCAAGGCGTTAAGCCAGCCGAGATGTTCGTTGGCATTCTTAATCGTGTCGTCGAGCCAACAGGATTCAATCAAGCCCAGTCGGATAGGCACTATATTTTGCAGTTCGCCCGTCGCGAGGGCATCACTTAGTGCGCGCGATAGCAGTGCATAGGCATCCTCTTCGCCCATTCGCAAACGCGTTTTGGCGAGTACCGTCAGGGCCGGCAAGCGCATAAGCAAGGTTGCGTCTTTTGCATTGACCACACCGGAAGCGATGGCTTCGGCATCCGCTAACTGGCCTTGCTCAAGACGTAATAGTGACAAGCGCCCGAGCATATATTTACTCCAGGCAAACAAATCATACTGCGCATTAAAAGCAATTCCTTTTGGGAGTATTTCTTCCGCGAGTTCAAAATCCTTGAACTCCACTGCATACTCCGAGAGATTGGAATAAGCCCGTGCCGCTTGTTCATGAAAACCCTCAGCAATCGCCAGTGAGAGACTGGTGCGTAGCTCACCAATTCCGCGCGTGTTATTGCGAAAGAGACGCGCAGTGCCCACGTTGTTCAATGCGTGAATTTTAACTTCCACATTGTTGTGCTCCTCCGCCATCTCAATCGCGCGCTCTCCCCATTCCACCGCTTCATCCATACGGTCATTCAACATATGGAGCTGCGAACGCAAGCTATAGGCCATGGCTTTTTCTGCCGACGGCGGCGTATTTTCAAGTACACGAATCGCATCATCGGCGTAGTGGCTGGCTTCAGTGGCTTCACCGCGATACCAATGCAGGCGCGATAGATTCCGCAGGTTTTCGCCAACCTTTTCCGGTCGATCCAGGGCGCGCCACAAAGTGATGGCATGGCGATAAGCCTCCAGCACTTCGTCGTCCATGCGCAGGGCAATACCCGCTTCGTAGGCCCAACGTTCGTAAAGTTCGGCCGCCAGTTCAGTGGGGGCAGCACTCACAAAACGCAGTGCGGTTGCCAGGTGTGCGGCCGCTTCCCGGTGGGCGCCAACATCCGCTGCGAGATTGGCCGCGCGGGGCGCAAACTCAAGCACTTGTGCACTGTCGAAGGAACCCGCCGCGTGATGCACAAGCTGGTCGAGACTGGCTTTGTGGTGGACGGCACTGTGTTCCAACTTGAGTAAAGCGTGCAACACACGCCCGTGAAACTCTTTCTGGTTCAGCGAGGACACACGCGCAAGCGTTGCAAGGCGCGCTAATTCGTGGCGAAAACGTAAACTGCCATCATTATTTTGAACGAGAATATTTCGGCCAACGCAGGCCATCGCCAGGGTTTCACCCTGCTCGCCAAATAGCGTGCGTAATAAAGCGAAATTAACGGCGTTGGGAATCACACTCAGGGTTTCCAATAATTCGCGCTCCCCTTGTGACAGGCGTGCAAGGCGTGCGCTAACCGCATCCTTCACTGACGCGGGCACCATCGTATCGGCCTGGTGTTGACACTCCAGCAGCTCGGTGACAAAAAAAGGATTGCCACCGGTGACACTGTAAAGACTGTCGAGGCTATAGCCTTCTGGCACGCCCAAACTTTCTACTGCATCGCGCGACAGAGCCAGCAATTCAATTCGTGTTGTTTGCGAAGGTGGCAGCGAACCAAACACCTGCATTAGCGGGTGGGCTTCATGCACTTCATCGTTGCGATAGCTGATAACCAATAAAACAGGGAGATGTGCTATCCGGCGCCCGAGAAAATTCAGCAAATCCAGGGTCGCGTGGTCAGCCCAATGGGCATCTTCGATAACCAGCACGACACCGTTTTTAAAACCTTCCAACTCCTGCAGCAATGCAGAGTACAAACGTACAGCTTGCCCTCCCTCTTGCAGTTGCTGAGCGAAGGTCTCGCTAAAATCCTTGGCCATGTCTTGCAATGGGCCCAGAGGGCGTGGGGTAAACAACGCATCGCAGGCACCCCACAACACCAGCGCTTTGCGGCCGCCCTTGCGCGCTGCCCACTGTTCGCGAAAGGCATTCAGTAAGGAGGTTTTTCCCATTCCTGCCTCGGCCCCGAGCAGCACAACCGAACCCCGGCCCTGTGCACTTTGCTCGGCCATCTTGAGAAGCTGTTTAAGCGGCTGTTCGCGTTCGAGTAACACCCATTTGGCCCTCTATTTGTATAGGTATCATCATAAGCGCTCGGCTAAAGCAGGCAAGCCTATTACTGCACTCCGTATAAAAATTAGGTAGGCTTTTTTGAAATATAGGTAGTCTCACGGAGTGTTGCGCGAGGGGACACTGGTATCGTTTACCTGCGTGGTTACATTGGCTATCGCCAGTCGTTACCACACATCTTGTGTTTACGGACTTATTTTGAAAGGGACATCATCGCAAATGCCGCTTGCTACTTAGGGAAGAGAACAGGCTACTTTTGCGATACTTGCTCAAGGATGAGCGCTTTTTTCTTTGATAAGTATGCCCGTAGCCATCACACATTTTAAACTGAGCAAGACAAACTCAATTTTAACTTAATCCAGGCTTTTTACTTACACGCTTTTAACCAACAGACTAACTCCCCCACTGGCTGCCAACTTATTCAGCCGGCCCCACCTTTTATTTTTTTCCACTCTTCCACGACCTTATTTTTCGGTTTTCCTGAGGATTCGGTTATCGCATCGAATTGCTTTGACGCTGTAGACTCTTCATCAAGGTTCAATTGCCGAAAGGATTTTCGCATTGCAACCAGATTTTTTGCTGCCTGGACGGCATCTTTCTTGACCGCCATATCCTGCATTTTTATTTGCATGCGGCCGCCAAAGTAAAAACCGATAATGACGCTAAGCAAGGTCCAATACCCTTCCGGCATTAAATTATAGGCTTGTGCGATTTCCAGGAACTTGGTGGGGTTCAATGGTGCCAGAACGAAGAAACTCAAAATAGCGATGGTGATCAAAGGTCTCGGCAAGCGATTCAACCCATCGACAAAGGAATCCCAACGTGTGCGGTTTTGACGGTCATGAAACTCTTTGGAAAATTGTTGCAAGGAAGCCAAATCACGGTCGACATCGGCCATCACTTCCTCATGCTTGCGCTGCCCTTTATTTTCCTTATTTTCAACAAACACTTCCGCGACTTCCTTGCCGCCTTTGAATACACTCCCTAAAGAACTTAACCAACCCATTACGCCACCTCGCTTGCAAATTCGTCAACACGGTTTAGCCAGCCTCTCAGAAAAACACCCTGCGAAGGGTTGGCAGCAACAATTGCATGATAAAAAATACGACGCTCCTCAAATAAGGCTTTTAAAAAATACTCGCCCATTTCCTGTTGAGCCCATTGTGCGCCCTTACGCGTGTTAGGCCCCATTGCACCGTCCTCCGACAAAGGCGGTTCTCGCCCCGCTTGATTACACACACTCTGCACAAATTTGATTGCTCGGCGCGGTCCGTGATTCACCGCGCTATCAAAAACAAAGGCTTGAATTTCTTCAGGAAGTGTATTGATTGCGGGGCCGTAAAAATAATTTCGCTCATAAATTTCGCGGGCCACATCTTCAGATAAGTTTTGCACCTCGCTGACAAGTGCAGCATGGCCGAGATAGCGCGACAAGGTTTGCTGGGTAATCCCGTATTTGGTGGGCCCGCCTCTATCAGCAGGGTGGTCGACATACCCCCCCTCTCGCCGCAGGATGTCGTTAATCATTTCGTTAACACTTGGCATACCCCCTCCTTGTTTGACGCCCGGGTACGGATACCACCCTGTTAACCCACGGCATAGCGATTTATTGTTAACACTGATCGGGCTTAAAAAGAAAGCCTAAGGGAAGCTCTGAAAAATGGCCTATTTTTCAGAGGTTCCCAGGAAATACCATCAGTGCGGTTTTTGACGCAACAATTCAAGCAATAAATGAAGCAATAACGAACACGATAGTAGCAAAAGCCAATACATTTTCCTGCGAATTATTCACAATCCTATCTTCGCGAGGACAATTTGATTACAACTTTGCTGCATACTTGCGTATTCCTGAGAGAGTTGATGAAAGGTATCCTTGAAATTTTCGAGCGAATAAACAATTTCTTTCAGAATCGGGGTCGAGTTGATCATCCCATAAGGCTTCCAACCGCGATTTTCCATACGCTTAATCACGCCCGCCACCTGTGCTTCATCCCCAGCCAATGCATGACGCGCCACTTCAACGCGAGCCATCAGTGGCGTATCCCAGCCCTTATTGCGCAGCTCCTGCAAGCGCTCATCCACTTCAGCAATGATGCCCTGAATCGCCGCCGGTTCTGCATTCAGATGACGCAGTGCCGCTGCCCGATACAATAGCACCATCAATTCAAGCTTGATTTCGGTTTTACGGCAACCGACTTGTGAACTGATATCCTTGAACTCAGCAAAGAGTGATGCTGCATTTTGATACTCTTTGTTAATGTATTCAGCAACGCCACGCAAATAAATATCCATCATCCCCACACACATTTGTTGATTAGGGTGTTTGAATTTTTCCTGGTTTTTTTCGAAAAACGTGGCCGCTCTTTTTATTTCATCAATATCCTGACGTGCCAGCGCCAGGCGCGCGGTCATCGAACCGTGTTCATAAGGTTTAACTGTTTCTCTTGAAATATTGATAAGTTTTTCTGCATCTTCCAGGCGGTCCAACTCAATCAAGGCTTCAACAACCGTTAACATCGTACGGTTCTTATATTCATCGCTGGTATTGAAACCCACCGCCAGATTCAATACCTCATCATAGCGACCAATATTTAGCAGTGCGTCCATCAAGGCACTCAAAAATAAATTGCGCGGGTCGGTTTTCAGGTAGTGCTCAAGATCATTAATCGCCTCGTCGTAACGCCCCATTCCGGTTAACACCGAAGCATGGTTGTAACGTACCTGCGGATGAAGGGGGTCGTATTTGAGCGCTTCGGAATATTGTTCGAAGGCTGCAGCCACTTCCATGCGGTCATCAACCAGAATATTCCCCAACCACATGTGCGCCATCGAATGCTGAGGGTTAAGCGCTATTGCTTTTTCAAACGCGGCGATCGCTTTTTGTTTTTCACCGCGGTTCATTAAGTACATGCCGTAGGCCGCCTGAACTTCAGCGAGCTCCGGCTCCAACTCAAGCGCGCGTTCGATTGATTGAGTTACCAGCAAATCAATTTCTTGTACTGGTTTGCTGTCGTAAACAGTCTGAAAAATCAAAGCTGTTGATAAGCCCGCCCAAGCGAGCGCGTAGTTCTTATCCAATGCCAGTGCCTGGCGAAAATAATTGACGGCCAGGTCAATGGATTCCGGCGTACGTAAACTCCAGTGATGTTGGCCGAGGAAATAATAATCCTGAGCCAGGCGATTGCCCGTAGTGCCACGAAAATCGAGGTTGGCCGTTTGTAAACTGGGGGTGAGTTGCTCTGCAATATTGGCGGCCACTTCCGTTTGCAGGGCAATTTTGTCTGCGAGGTCACGCTCAAAGGTCGCTGCCCAAAGGGAGTAGCCGTTGCGGGTATCCGTTAACTGCGTCGTAATGCGCAAGCGCTTGTCATGAATACGCACAGTGCCTTCAAGTAAGGCATCGACATTCAACTGCTCACCAATTTCACGCACATCCATCGGTTTATCGCGAAAGACATTCGAGGACGTACTGGCCGCAATGCGAACATCACCGTTAGTCATCAGTACATTACGAATATCCTCGGAAATGGCTTCGGCAAAATAAGCATTTTCAATTTCATTCCCCAAGCTGACAAAAGGCAGGACTGCAATCGCACCAATTCCCTTATTCTCCTTCGCGTCTGGTGCCAGTTTGGGGGTTTCCCGTGCCCGGTCCTCGTGCTCAATGCGAAACTCAATGTCCACCAGGCTCTGGAACCCAAGAACGAGTACGACAGCCAGCGCAAATACGGCAACATAGGAAAGCAGCGAACCGCGAGTCTGCCCCTCTTGCTCGTGTTCCAGTTCCTCCTTGATATCCTCTTCACTGACCTCCGGCGCAACCGGAACCAGCAATGAATAGCCCCGGCGAGGAATGGTTCGAATATAGGCACGTTCGCGTTCCTTGTCCCCCAGGATATTGCGCAATTCAGAAATACAACGCGTTATCGCATCGTCACTGACAATGACCTTGCCCCAAACCTGCTCAAGCAACATCTCTCTCGTGACAACTTCACCTTGATGGCAGGCCAGGCAAACCAACACATCCATGATTTTAGGTTCGAGGTGAATCTCACGTTCTTCCATGTAGATCTTGCCAGCGAGGGGCTTGACCTGCCAACCATTGAGGCGAAAGCCGCGCATCAACTGCTGTTTTACGATCGAAATATCACTTTTCATAGGCACTTATTGTATGTCTAGCGTAAAGGCGGAGGAGTGAATCCACGCGAACGTGTCAAAAATTATACAAATTTTAACTTATTGATTTTATTAACAAAAATTCTTCCTTAGATTTTCCTAAGGTAAGAATTAGAGATTAATACGTAAGCACCCCTCTTTCCAAGCCCCTTCATCAGGAAGTTTGCAGTTGAAGTATGGAAAATAGCCCCATCGAAATTTGCGTAAGAACGCTATTCAAGAGGCAATATCGGGGCCAGCGCTTCACCATTCCCAAAAGCGTTTTCGCGCTCATTTTTCGGAGATCAAACACAAGAGCCACTCGAAGGCGGCCAACTAACAAAGCAATGCTCAAAAAACAAGCAACCACAAAGACCGTGGTCAGTTACACGCGCTGAAAACGCAGCGCACTTAAAGCAGGTTTATTGCCAGCGCGAGGACAGGCACTGGCACTGATACAACAGTTTGGAAAGTTGGTGATGATATGCACCACTTACGTTCAGGGATGAATTTGCAAGCCGCCCACCAACCCCCGGGCGGCTTTTTTATTTCTCCTCATCATCCGCGCATCATTGCCCTGAAGCTTGAATACGTTTAGCTAGCCCCCCAAACAGCCCGCCATACAGTCTTTCACAACGCAGCCAAACTTACACGAAGAAGAAATAAATCACCTTCTGACGCTTGAAAGTGATGCTCAAGGCAGCGCGTTGGGCAATGTCAAAGCATATGCTTTTTGGGGAAATATCTATTGCGCGGAAGCTTTAGACATCGACATGGATGAGTTCAATAAAATCAAAGTGGGGAAAAAACCCCTTACGAATAATGAGTAATGGGCACAAAAAAAGCCGCCCGAGGGCGGCTTTTTTATAACGCGTAATCTTAACCTTCCATTTCTTCCAGCTCGCGCCCTTTTGTTTCATAAACAAATTTAAGCACGAAGAAAATCGAAAGAATCGCACCCAGGGTATAGAGGCTGTAAGCGAAAGCCAAACCAATACCACCAAGCAAAATCGGGAAGGTGAGTGTTACCAGGAAGTTGGAGCCCCACTGCGCAAGACCGGCGATCGCCAACCCCGAACCACGAATCTGGTTAGGGAACATTTCACCGAGCATGACCCACATCACCGGCCCCCAGGACGCATTAAAAAAGATCACGTAAACATTCGCCGCAATCAAGGCAAGTGTTCCCATTGAGTCACTCAGTTCCAGGGTGGTGTTGCCACCCGCATCGGTGACCAACGAACCTGTGGAAAAGGCGACAACCGCAAGCCCCAGGGTAATCGCCATACCAATAGAACCAATTAACAGTAGTGGCTTGCGCCCGATTCGGTCAACCAACAGCAGTGCTGCGATAACCGCACCGATACTCAAGGCACCCGATACAACGTTCACCAACAATGCCTGCTCTTCACCAAAACCAACCGCTTGCCAAAGGACAGCACCGTAGTAAAACACGACGTTAATACCCACGAACTGCTGGAACGATGCCAGGCCAATGCCTATCCAAACGATCGGGCGCACACGGCCAAGCGTTTTGTCGTAAAGGTCTGAAAGTTTGGGTTTGTGATGATCCGCTGCAAGAGAAGAATCAATTTCCTGCAACTTCGCACTGCCTGCTGCCTTACCGTACAAACGACAAAGTACATCGAGGGCTTTGTCTTTTTTCTGTTTAACAACAAGAAAACGCGGACTCTCGGGAATTAAAAACAACGCGAGGAAGAAAATAACTGCGGGCACCAATTCCACCCAGAACATCCAACGCCAGGTTTCGTAGTTCATCCACAAGACATTCTCGGCTGAACCCGAGATGCCAGCCAAAATGTAATTGCTCAAAAACGAACAAAACAAGCCCGCAATAATGGCGACTTGCTGAACGGTGGCCAATGCACCTCTATAGCGTGCAGGGGCGACTTCAGCAATATAGGCTGGCGCCATAACGGACGCAGCACCCACGGCGAGGCCACCTAAAATACGGTAGACAATGAATTCCCCTGAAGAGGTCGCAATGCCCGACCCCCAAGCCGAAATAATAAATAACACTGCAGCAACGATAAGCATCGCACGACGCCCATAGGCATCTGCCAGACGACCGGCGAAGAACGCACCAACTGCACAACCCAGTAACATCGAAGCAACGTTAAATCCGCTTCCGATATCCTTGGCATTGAAGGCGGTTTCCAAACCCCGCACGGTGCCGTTAATGACACCACTATCGAAACCAAAGAGGAAGCCCCCGATGGTTGCAACGCAACTAATAAGAATAATAAATAAGGTACTGCCCTGATCCGGGCTATTTGTTTGAGACATCTTTCCACCTATACCGTGTAGTTATTGTTAGGTACACCCCCCTGCGGGTTCGGCCGATATTAAACGCTTACCCCCGTGCCCACAAGGTAAAGCTTTGTGGACCCGGCGATTTGCAGTCTTTATTCAGGGAGAGGGAGGGGCCGAGGCTTTATTTCACGGTTTCACCGTGTGCCTGTTTATCCGCGTGGTAGGAAGAACGCACAAGTGGGCCGCAAGCCGCGTGCTTAAAACCCAAGGCTTCGGCTCTGGCGGTATATTCATCGAATTCAGCAGGTTTAACGTAGCGTTCAACAGGTAAATGATCACGCGAAGGCTGCAGGTATTGGCCGATGGTGAGCATGTCGATATCGTGTTCACGCATATCGGCCATCACATCGAAAATCTCCTCCTTGCTTTCACCCAGCCCAACCATGAGCCCTGATTTGGTCAAAACGTCCGGCTTCATGGCTTTATAGCGCTTGAGTAATTCCAGTGACCAACGGTAATTGGCGCCCGGTCGAGCCTGACGATAAAGGCGAGGAATGGTTTCGAGATTGTGATTGAAAACATCGGGGGGCTCTTGCGCAAGAATATCGAGCGCAATATCCATGCGACCGCGAAAATCCGGCGTAAGCACTTCGACCTGTAATTCCGGCGATAGAACGCGGGCTTCGCGAATGCAGTCGGCAAAATGTTGGGCGCCGCCATCACGCAAATCATCGCGATCTACCGAGGTGATAACCACATATTTCAATTGCATTTCGGCAATGGCTTCGGCGAGATTACGCGGTTCATTCACATCCAGAGGATTGGGTTTGCCGTGGCCCACATCGCAAAAGGGACAACGCCGTGTACAGATGTCACCCATGATCATAAAGGTCGCCGTGCCACCACCAAAACACTCGCTCAAATTGGGGCAGTTTGCTTCTTCGCAGACGGTCGACAAGTTGTTTTTACGCAACAGTTTTTTAATTCGCTCCACTTCCGCCGAGGGATTAATGCGAATACGAATCCAGTCAGGCTTGCGTAACATGGTATCGCTGGCAATCACTTTGACCGGAATGCGTTCCAGTTTATCAGCATCGCGCAATTTTTCGCCTTGCTTGAGGCGCTCACTGCGTTTTACAGGTAACTCTTTTGACATGTGTCACTCTCTGATTGCGGCTTACCACCGCAAGTAATCTTTAACCCGATTCGCCTTGCTCAACTGCCTGATCTGTGTGCAGCCCCATGTTTAAGTGCAAACAAAAAATTTGTGCAAACTTCAAACCCAGGGTATTGAGGCTGGGGAGATTTTTTTCTTGAATAAAGTCTTTTAACTGGATCATTTCAAGGCCCGGATACCCGCAAGGGTTAATCGATAAAAACGGGCGCAAATCCATATTCACATTCAAGGCCACACCGTGGAAGCTGCAGCCTTTACGTACACGCAAACCCAACGAGGCGATTTTGCGGCCTGCAATGTAAACCCCAGGCGCGTCCGCTTTTGCCGCTGCTTCAAGGCCATAATAGCCCAAAAGATCGACAACCGTATTCTCCAACCCTGTCACCAGGTCGCGCACCCCGAGTTTTAAGCGTCGTAAATCGAGCAAGGGATAAACCACTAACTGGCCCGGCCCATGATACGTCACCTGGCCGCCTCTATCGCTTTGCACAAGAGGAATATCATCGGGTTTATCCAACAAGTGCTCCGCTTTACCCGCCTGCCCCTGCGTGTAAACAGGGGGGTGTTCGACCAACCACATTTCATCCGACGTGGATGCGTTGCGCTTATCAGTAAACTCCCGCATTGCCTGCCAACACGCTTCGTAGGGCATGCGTCGAAGGCTGCGTAGTGAGAGTGTGCGCATTTAAAGAACCATGCGAGTTGAAGGGTGCTTTTTTAAATCTTCAAAAATTGCAGTGAGCTGTTTTTTTCCGGTAGCCTCAATGAACACCGTGATGGACTGGTAGTTTCCGTTGCGACTATCCCGCACGGTAATTTTTTGCTCATCAAAGCCTGCGGCGTGTTTTTGCATGACCATTAAAACCGCTTCCCGATACGCAGCCGTATTTTCGCCCATCACTTTTATCGGGTAGTCCGGGCAGGGGAATTCAATTTTCGGCTTTTCTACATCACTCATGTACATCACTCCTGGTTTGCTTACTCCGGCGAGGCTTATTCATCCTCGTCATGGAATAGCAACAAAATGGAGTCCCAGGTTCGCGAAAAGAAACCGGCCTGCTCGACATCTTTCATCACCTGTAAATCAATCGTCGCCAATTCTTCGCCATCCAGTTTGACGTGCACCGAGCCAACGACCTGACCTTTTGCTAAAGGCGCTTCCAAAATGGAACTTACGCGCATTTCAGCTTCAATGTCGTTGTGTGCTCCACGCGGAATGGTGACCAGCAATTCATCTTTAATGCCGAGATCCACTTGATCGGCCTTGCCCTTCCACACAGCTTCAGTACTGATTGTTTCACCGGCTTTATAAAGTGCCAGCGTTTGATAATAACGAAACCCGTAAGAAAGTAACTTTTGCGACGCTGTGACTCGCGCACTTTTAGATTCTGTGCCCATGACAATAGAGATCAAACGCATGCCTTCACGTTCAGCCGACGCAACCAAACAATAACCTGCGGCATCTGTATGACCGGTTTTAATGCCATCAACAAATTTGTTCTTGAATAAAAGCTGGTTGAAGTTTGGTTGATTAATGCCGTTGTGTTTGAAATATTTCTCCGAATACAACTTGTAATGCTCCGGATGATCAAAAACCAGTGCTCGCGCCAACTTGCTGAGATCACGTGCCGTCGTATAGTGATTTTCAGAGGGCAAGCCTGTGGCATTTTCATAGTTGGTATCCAACATGCCCAGCAGTTGTGCCTGCTGATTCATGACATCGGCAAAGGCATCTTCGGCTCCGGCGATGTGCTGTGCCAGGGCGATAGCGGCATCGTTGCCAGAAGGCACAATCACGCCGGTCAACAGATCAATAACGGGAACTTCCGAGCGCGGCTTGAGAAACATTGTTGAGCCGCCGCTCGCCGAACCACCTCGTCGCCAGGCATCATCGGACACCTTGACCAAATCACTCTCTTGCAAGCGCCCGGCAGAGATCTCTTCTGACACAATGTAGGAGGTCATCATTTTTGTCAGGCTCGCTGGCGGCAAACGCTCATCGGCATTGTGTTCAACCAGCACCTTGCCCGTATGAGCATCGAGCAACATCCACGCTTTCGCCGCAATTTGCGGTGCAGCGGGTACCAGCACCCGTTCCGCGTGAGCAGTGGTTCCAGTCAATAAGGTAAACAAACAAAAAGCGATGAGCGCGACAGCGCGAGGGCGATAAAAGCGTTGGAAGTAAGACATAGAATGTTGTGGCAGGTCTAAAAAATCAGGGGCGAATTGTAGCAGTTTTGGGGCTTTTACGGCCAATGGGCTGTCCTCCATTATGGGTTCCCGGTATAAAATTCTCGGTAAATAAGACTGTTATTGGTCCTCATAAACAAGGTGAGGGTCTGGCAGCTGGCGCTCTTTCATCAAGCGACGAAGCTCCAGCAAATCAAAATTATCTTTCACCGGGCCAATTCTTACGCGAAACAAGGTGTCCGACCCCTGCGGTTCCAGTATGCGCACGGGGTACTGGGTGAGCGCTTGCACACGGTTCCGCATGGTTTGCGCACTGTCATAAAGGCTGAACGCACCGACCTGCAGCCAGGTATTGGCGGGCAGTTGATACCCACCGGCACGCACTGGCGTCGGTGCAGCCTCTTCAGAGGCCGGGGCACTCGGCGGGCTTGTATTCGGGTTGGCCGCTATGCGCGTTTCGCCAGTCTGTTCGGCACCCGCTTTCTTCAGGAGATTTTGTTGCCAGGCAAGTGGATCAATATATTCCACTTCAACCTCGGCTGTACCACGGTTTTCAAAACCCAATTTCTTTGCTGCGGTGTAGGTTAAATCAATAATGCGATTACCGTGAAAGGGGCCGCGATCATTTACTCGTACAATTATCGAGCGTCGATTGCCGAGGTTCGTCACTTTGACATAACTGGGAATTGGCAGGGTTTTATGCGCAGCGGTCATCGCATACATATCGTAAATTTCGCCGTTGGAAGTGCGACGGCCGTGAAATTTCCGGCCATACCAGGAGGCCACACCCCGCTCCTTGTAACCCTCAGGCGTATTCATGACGTGGTAGGTTTTACCAAGCACTTTGTAGGGTGTGCGATTGCCGGCAATTGTGCGCGGCTCCTCCACCGGTACCGGCTCTGCTATATGGGCCACGCTCATCGGTCGCTCAGGGCCGCTGTCTTTTTCCTCGGGGAGGATTTGCGCAAATTCACAGGCGGCCAACAGAAAAGCCAGCGCAACCAGGATAAAAGATCGATATAACACGCTCAGCATGCGAAGCAGTCTACGTTCACGCCGCTTCGTATTCATAGCGAATGCGCTGGCTCAATTGCCAAACGGCCATTGCATAGAGCTGACTGCGGTTGTAACGGGTGATCACATAGAAATTGTTGTAACCCAGCCAAAACTCTTTGCCATAGGTGCCTTCGTACATCAAAGGTACCGCGCTCTTACTGTCATCGACATCTTTGGCGACCGGTTCAAAACCTGCTTCGCGTAAGGCCGCAACAGTCATGGACGGCTTTTTACCTGTATTCAATAAATCTTCCTGATACTCTGTTGCAATACGCGCGCGGCCCAAAACAGCCTCGCCGTTTTGCCAACCGTGACGCTTAAAGTAATTGGCAACACTCCCGATTGCATCGACCGGGTTGTTCCAGATATCAACAAATTCATCGCCGTCAAAATCAATTGCATAAGCGCGGTAACTGCTGGGAATGAATTGCCCATACCCCATCGCGCCGGCGTAAGAGCCCTTCGGCTCCAGTGGGTTTTGTTTCTGTTCGCGCGTGAGCAAAAAGAAATGTTCCAGTTCGCCAGCGAAAAACTTTGCGCGCGGCGGGTAATCGAAGCCGAGGGTCGTCAGTGCATCTATCACGCGATAGCCCCCTTTGTGTCGACCATAGCGCGTCTCGACACCAATAATGGCGACAATGATTTCAACCGGCACACCAAATTCTTTACTGGCGCGCTCAAGCGTCGTGCTGTGCTCCCGCCAAAACTCTGCACCTTGTTTGATGCGCGTTTCGCCGAGAAATATATTTTTGTATTCTTTCCAGGTCAGGGTTTTTTCTGCAGGCCGCGCAATCGCATCGAGTATGCTTTGTTGTTTCGAGGCCTGCTTCAAGACTGCGAGGACTTTATCTTTTTCAAAGCCATGCTCACTTTCCATACGCGCCACAAACGCTTCCGCTTCAGGGTGCACGGAGTAATCGGCACTGGCATCAATCGAAAAACAAAGCAAAACTGAAATTAAAGATGAAAAGGATTTATACATAGCGAAACATCAAACTCCCACGCGGCATTATGCGTCTTGTGTACTTTTTTCTGTAGCAATGGCCATCAGCAATCCAAAACCAGCGAGTAGCGTTACCACCGCAGTGCCACCATAACTGATTAAAGGCAAGGGTACGCCCACAACAGGTAACAATCCTGTCACCATTCCAATATTAACAAAGACATAAACAAAAAATGTGAGCGTAATTCCACCTGCTAACAATTTGCTGAATAAATTACGTGCACGCCACGCGATAAACAAGCCGCGTAAAATTAAAAGCATGTATAAACCCAGCAATAAACACACTCCCATCAGACCGAATTCTTCTGCCAGCACGGCAATAATAAAATCGGTATGACTTTCAGGAAGAAAATCCAACTGCGATTGGGTACCCATCAACCATCCCTTACCTTCGATACCACCAGAACCGATGGCCGTTTTACTTTGCCAGATGTTCCAACCAGCACCCAATTTGTCTGCATCGGGGTTGAGCAAGGTTAATACGCGTTGTTTCTGGTAGTCCTTCATAAAGTAGTGCCACAAAGGCCACAAACTTGCGAGCACCGCGACCAGCGCGCCGATAATGTAGCGCCACTGCAAGCCGGCGAGAAACAAGACAATCAGCCCTGACGCGGCGATCAATATCGACGTCCCGAGGTCAGGCTGTTTAAAAATCAGGACAACGGGAATCGCGACGAAGAACAAGCAAGCGACAATATCGCTGAAACGCGGCGGTACCGCGCGCTTGGCAAACCAGGCGGCAACAATCGTTGGCATGGCTAATTTCATTAACTCGGAAGGCTGAAACCGAAAGGAACCCAAGCTGATCCAGCGCGTCGCTCCTTTCGCTTCGACCCCCACGAGTAACACAGCAAGTAAGAGCACCAATCCACCCAGATAAATCCAGACAGCCCAGCGTTGCAACATTTTGAGATCAACTTGTGCAACGGCAAGCATGGCAACAAAGGCCAACCCATTGAGAACAAACTGGCGCTTGACGGTAGCTTCACTCTGTCCGCTGCCGCTGAACAAGACCAACAAGCCATAAAACGACAATAACAACAGGATTAACAGTAAGAGGGGGTCGATATGCAGACGCGCCCACAAGCCATCACTGCGGCCAAAGTGCAAGGCGGAATCGGGAATGCGTCTAACAAAATCCTGGCGACTCATTGGGTCACTTTTTTTTCTGGTTCAATTGATAAGGGCTTCTATTGTTCGTTCGCCTGTTCGTTCGTCTGGTTCGCCAGCGCTAACCAACTGTCTATGACTTTACGTACCACCGGCGTCGCAGCGCCACTTTCGCCGTTTTCAACTATCGCCGCAACCGCGATTTGTGGATTTTCTGCGGGTGCAAACGCAACAAACAATCCGTGGTCGCGATTGCGTTCAGCCAGCTTTTCGCTGTCATATTCTTCATCCTGAGCGATACCGACAACTTGCGCCGTGCCGGTTTTACCCGCCATGCGGTAGTCGATATTACGCCCGGCTCTCATGTACGCCGTTCCTCTAAGAGAGTGAACCACGCCTTCCATGGAAGAAATAATGTAATCCCAATTTTGTTGTTCGCCCTCATATTGACCGAGGATTTCCATTTCAGTTTCCACCCCGCCAACACTTTTAACCAGCCGCGGTTTTATCAGCGTACCGCGTGACGCAAGTGTCGCTGTCATCACCGCAAGTTGCAGCGGTGTAGCCAACACATAACCCTGGCCAATACTCATATTCAAACTGTCACCAGGAAACCAGGGCAGGCCATGCATGCCGCGCTTCCAGGCGCGCGAAGGCCATAAACCCGGACGCTCACTGGGAATATCGAGGCCGGTCTCATCACCAAAACCGAAATGCAAACCGAATTCATGCATACGATCAACACCCATATTGAAAGCGAGATCATAAAAATAAACATCGCAGGACTCGACAATGGCTTGTCGCAGATTCACTGAATTACCATGCCCGCCTTTCTTCCATTCGCGATAGAGACGTTCGTCGTTTTCCAACTGATAAAAACCTGGGTCGACAATGCTGTGACTGCCGCTCACCAAGCGATATTCCAGGCCCGCCAAACCGTAAACCGGTTTAATGGTTGAACCGGGAGGATACTGCCCCTGAATCGTACGGTTGAATAAGGGCAGGTCGAAACTTTTGTTAAGGGCATCGTAGTCCTTGTGACTGATGCCATTAACAAAGAGGTTGGGATCATAAGCCGGTGTACTCACCATCGCGAGTACACCGCCACTATCAACCTCAATAGCGACAATCGCACCGCGGTTTTCGCCAAGTGATTCGCGGGCAATTTTTTGCAAACGCGAATCCATAAAGAGTTCAAGGTCCTGGCCGGGCTGAGGATCGATGCGTTCAAGCGCACGCAACCAACGTCCATGCGCATTGGTTTCACCGCTTTCACTGCCTACAGCCCCTAAAAGGACGTCTTCATAAAAACGTTCGAGCCCAATTTTGCCTATGCTGTGAGTGCCGCGATACGCCTTGTCCTCAGCTTCTGTAAAAGCATTTTTTTCATTCGCACTGATACGCCCGACATAACCGATTGTATGTGCAAACAAATCTTCCTGCGGATAGTAACGACTCAGGCGCGCACGCACTTCAACCCCGTTAAGGCGGAATTCGTTTACAGCGATAGTGGCAATTTCTTCTTCATTCAGGTTGTAACGCAAGGGAACCGGTGCATGCGGCCTGCGACTGCGAATGGCTTTTTTAAAATCATCTATCTGGGCATCGGTAATTTCGATCAAGCCCGATAAATTTTCGAGCAAGACATCAAGCTTACCTGCGCGCTCCACCACGATTTCCAGGGAAAAACTCGGGCGGTTATCCGCTAACAATTCGCCATTGCGATCAAAGATTAAACCGCGATTGGGTGGCACTGGACGAATTTGAATGCGGTTTTTATCCGATTGCGTGATGTAATCCTGGTAGTGACTGACTTGCAGACTGTAAAAGCGTGCCAATAGCACAAAGAAAAGGCTGAAAACGATCAGGACTGCAGCGACGATACGGCCGGTGAAAATACGCGCTTCGTTACCGTGATCTTTAAAATGATGAATTTCGTTTCCTGCCCAAGGCATGCAGTTTTCCCGCTCACTTATGGTAGGGATGGTTCGCGAGTATGGTCCAGGCGCGATAGAGTTGTTCACTCATGATAACACGGACCATCGGGTGTGGCAGGGTCATTGCGGAGAGTGACCATCGCTCGTCAGCCGCTTGCAAACAGGCTTCGCTCATGCCGTCGGGGCCGCCAATAAAAATACAGACATCGCGGCCCTCCATTTGCCAGGTTTCCAGTTTTTCAGCTAATTTTTCTGTACTGAGACTTTTTCCACGCACATCCAGCGCGACCACACGCGAACCTGGCGGAACGGCAGCCAACAGCGATGCGCTTTCCTCCTGTTTACATTTTTCGATGGAAACATTCTTCGCACGGGTCGCCAATGGCAGTTCGACAAAATGAACACCCAGTTCACGTGGCAGCCGTTTGAGATATTCCTTGCAGGCAGTCTCTACCCACGCGGGCATTTTTTTTCCAATTGCAAGGAGAGAGATTTTCATTCCTGAAGAACGGTGTCCGTCTTATTCGGGTTTTTGTTTACGGCTCGCCGGTTCAGTCGACCACAGTTTTTCCAATTCGTAAAAATCGCGCGTTTGCTGCTGCATAACATGCAAGACAACATCCCCGTAATCAACCAGAACCCATTCGCCGGCTTCCATACCCTCAACACCGAGCGGCCGGCGGCCACTTTCTTTGAGATCTTCGATTACATTGTTCGCAAGCGATTTTACATGGCGATTAGAGGTGCCGGTGGCAATCACCAGGGTATCCATCACGTCACTCAGTTCCATTACATCTATCACTTTAATATCCTGGCCCTTGGTATCGTCCAGAATACTTCTGATCGCTTCCGGCAGGTTTTCTTCAATTTTTTTCGACATTCAACCACTCAACTTTTCTTTATCGATTTCAATCATTCAATTTTGTGTTCAAGCCTTAAAAAGCCCTTTACTTTCAATATAGTTAAGGACCTTGTCAGGCACAATGTAGCGTAAGGATAAGCCGCGACGACAACGTTCACGGATATCCGAAGAAGCAATTTCAATCAGGGGCGTCGACAAAAAACACACCTTCCCGAAGTGATATTCACGCAGCTCCTCCTTAATACATTCTCGACCTTGCAGCCACGACTGCAAGGTCGTCGGCAATGCCGGGTTAAAGCCCGGCCGCCTCGCAACCACCAGGTTGCAGTATTCCAGGATTTCCTCCCAGTGATACCAACTTTCCAATTGCATGAAAGCATCCCAACCCAGCACCCAAAGCAGCGGAGCAGAATCGTGTGCTTCCCGTTCTGCACGCAGGGCTTGCAAGGTTTCCACTGTATATGAAGGCCCCGGCTTCTCTACTTCCCGTAAATCCAGCGAAAAATGCGGGTGATCTTCAATCGCCAAACGCAACATGGCGACGCGATCCTCAACGCTGCAAGCCGTGGCAGTTTTCAAGGGAGATAAAAAACAGGGAAGAAAATGCAGTTGCGATAACTGCAATTGTTCCTGAATATCCTGGGCAACCAGTAGATGACCGTTATGCACCGGGTCAAAACTGCCACCAAACCAGGCCTGCAGTTTGTTATCCGACATTCACAGGTTTAACGCTGAGAGTATTAAACACGCACATGTCCGTCACCAAAGACGACCCATTTTTGCGAGGTGAGCCCTTCAAGGCCAACGGGACCTCGCGCATGAATCTTGTCTGTGCTGATACCAATCTCGGCACCGAGACCGTATTCAAAACCGTCAGCAAAGCGCGTGGACGCATTCACAATCACCGAACTCGAATCCACCTCACTGATAAAACGACGCGCGAGGCTGTAGTTTTCGGTAACGATGGCATCCGTGTGGTGCGAACTGTGATCGTTGATAAAGTTTATGGCTTCATCCACGTCATCGACAGTTTTAATCGCCAAAATAGGAGCAAGGTATTCGGTATCCCAGTCTTCTTCTGCCGCGAGCTTTGCTTGCGGTAAGATTTTCTGAGTGCGTTCACACACACGCAGCTCAACACCTTCTTTTTCATAGGCGCTCGCCAACTGTGGCAGGATGTCTTGTGCAACATCCGCAGCAACCAACAGGGTTTCCATCGCATTACACACCCCATAGCGATGGGTTTTGCTGTTGAGCGCAATGTTGTAGGCCTTCACCAGATCAGCTTGCTTATCGATATACACATGGCAAATACCATCGAGGTGCTTGATCACACTGACCGTGGCCTCACTGGAAATACGTTCGATCAAACTCTTACCGCCTCGGGGAACGATCACATCGACAAACTCAGACATCGTAATCAGCTTGCCTACGGCCGCACGATCAGCCGTTTCAATGACTTGTACCGCCGTCGCCGGTAAGCCGACTTTTTCCAAACCCTGCTGAATACAGCGCGCAATTGCCTGGTTGGAATTCAGGGCTTCTTTGCCACCGCGCAAGATCGTTGCGTTGCCGGATTTCAAACACAGTGCTGCAGCATCGATTGTCACATTAGGGCGCGATTCATAAATGATGCCGATCACCCCCAGGGGGACACGTTTTTTTCCCACTTGAATACCGGAGGGGCGATAACTCATATCGGTAATTTCCCCGCAGGGGTCCGGTAAGCTTGCGACCTGCTGCAAACCTTCAATCATGGCGTCAATACGCGCATCGTTCAGTTCGAGCCGATCCAGCAATGCGGCTTCCAGCTTGTTTTGATTGGCGAGTTCCATGTCCAGGCGGTTAGCGGCCAGAATGTCGTTGCGGGACTCCGAGAGCGCCTCGCCTATGGCCTGCAAGGCAGCATTTTTGCTACCGGTATCGGCTTTCGCCATCGCGCGGCTTGCGATACGCGCCTGACGACCAAGGGTTTGCATGTAATTTTGCAAATCATCGGCCGCAGAAATTTCACTTACATTGTGCATAGTTCAGGTGTTTCCACTGCATAGCGTTCCAAAGAGCCCATATTATACGCACATTCCTGCCGCGAGTCGGCTTAAGTACAGCGCTTTCAGGGCGTGTTTTAAAGAGAGAGTTAAGGTGGGCAACGACGACTCAGGCTGCCTGAATGTGGTGAATGCCAAACTGGGATTGACTGAAATAAATCCGCTCCTCGAGGCTCATGCGCTCAGGGCGGTCCAGGCTCTCGACCTTGCGCAAGCGCGGCAACAGGCCGGCATCATTCGCAATTTGAATAGAGAGGCCCGGGCGCGCATTCAGTTCTAACAACATCGGCCCACGGTTTTCATCCAGTACAAGGTCGACCCCCAGATAGCCCAGCCCCGTCATGTCATAACAACGGCAAGCAAGGGTAAGCAGTTCCGTCCATTGAGGGACGACAATGTCAGTGAGTTTATGGCCGGTGTCGGGGTGTTCAAATACCGGGTGATCGCGCTGGACCGCGTTAATACCGCGCCCCTCTCCCATATCAAGGCCAACTCCAATTGCACCCTGGTGCAAATTTGCCTTGCCGGATGAAGCGCGACAACTCAGGCGAATCATCGACATCACGGGAATGCCGAGAAAAACAATAATGCGAATATCCGGCACGCCCTGATAGGTATATTCCTCAAAGAAACGACTGCCCGTGATCAAGCCTTCAATTACCGCCTGATCAGGTGTTCCCCCCAGAGAAAACAAGCCCGCGAGAATATTAGAGGTATGGCGCTCGAGATCCGCCAGCGAAAAGGCTTCGCCACTGCTGCGCAGGAATTGATTTTCATTGTCATGACGCAAGGCCAGTATGCCCTTACCACCGGAACCGCGCGCCGGCTTCATGCAAAAGCCACTGACGTCCGCCAGTAACTGTGACAAATCGGCAATGCTTTTTTGATTGGCGACAACACCGAGCAACTCTGGCGTGTTCACACCGTATTCAATCGCCAATTTTTTAGTCAGTAATTTATTGTCAACAATGGGGAAAAATTCACGCGCGTTGTACTTGCTGATGTAGGAGATATTGCGCCGGTTCATTCCCATAATCCCGCGCGCGCGCAATTGCCACCAGCGACTTTTTTTAATTTGAGGTGGCAGCCACATCAGTCTTTGTCCGCGGGCCGGTTAAGCACAGCACTGAAACGCCCCAACTCCAACAAGCGATAACCGGTGTAGTTACCCATCATCAGGATGATGGCCATCAACACCAATTGCAGACCCAAAAAGTTAAAGGTGAGATGACGAATATATTCATTCATCATCAGGGCATACGCCCCTACCGCCACAAACAACGAGCCACCGACTTGTTTAAAAACTTGCTTGGGACCTTCCTCTTCCCACAGTATCGACATGCGCTCTATCGTCCAACTTAATATAATCATTGGGAAAAGCGTCACTTTTAAACCTTCACTCAGCCCCAGTTGATAGGACAAAAGCGAAAAGGCGGTGATCATCATGATCACTGTCACAATCACTGCCGATATCCTCGCCACCAACAGTAAATTCAAATTACTGAGGTAGCTGCGTATCACCAATCCGACCCCTACGATGAGTACAAAACCCACCAGCCCAGTCACCAGAGAAGTTTGAATAAACGCAATCGCTATCAATACCGGCATGAAGGTGCCCGAGGTGCGCAAGCCGATAAAAATACGCATAAACACCACAACCAGCACACCGACGGGAATCAGCAAGATCCCTTTGAACACCGCTTGCTCCTCGAGTGGCAGGCTATGAATACTGAAACCGAGAATGTCATCAAACTTGCTCAATTGTGTTTCCAGTGAGACATCCTGTTCAATAAAAGAAAACAGAACCGAGGATTGCGAACCGCCCACAATGTCCAGCAAGGCTCCACTTTGATATTCCCACAACAATTGATTCGGTTTTAAGCCCTGCTCGCCGCTAAGCGGATCAAAGACTTCATAGTGGCGCCCTTCAAACACCTGCAGCAAGGGATACAACTCTTGACGACGGCGACCATCTTCGAGGTTGAGCACATAAATCACGCGCGCCGCCGCGCCTGCCTCATTGAGAAGATCGACAAGCCATTCACTGCGGCTCTTGCGCTGGGTGAGAAATTCCGATTGTTGACTCGATGCCTCAAACTCACGAATTAATTCGCGAGCCAGGGTGTAATTATCCGCTGACCGCTCGCGCGCTCGTTGCAGAATTTGTCGCGCAGCGGTTGTGTAAGGCCCGGTATCGCCATTCAAGCCGGGTTTAATTGCCGGTGGATCCTGCTCTCGCTCCCCGTGATCTTCGGTAACCAGCATATCGACACGGTAGTAAAGTGTTTGCAAACCGATGGCGCGTCGGATCGACCATTCCGCGCGGCGGCCACCTTCTTTCTCATGAAAGGCCAAACCGTAACCGGGGCTTGCAGTGTGCTCACCCACGCGTTCAAAACCCAGCTGGCTATCCGGAATTGCCAGCGACGCTTTAACAGACTCGCCACTCGCCTGAAACTCAACTTTGGCTTCAATTGACCAGATCTGCCTTTTTTCGCCGGGAACAAAAGGAATACCCTGCTCGCTGTGGCGTTGCCAAATAAGTGCAAAGCCAGAGAACAGCAGAATTGCGATTAACAAATAAAAAGGGGTGCGCGATTTTTTCAAAACTTAGAATACACAAGCATGGTTACACGATATTAGCGGGATACAGTCTGTTCATCTATCTTCGGCTGTACATGTTTGCGCGCAACATCAACCACGGCAATGTCGCGAAGGTAGTCACGCCCGAGCGCAAGGCTATAAGTAAGCCCTTCCTTACTTGTTAAGGTTAATTCCGTTTCTTCCGTGGTATTACCCAAACGTACGGCCATTTTAATCACGGGTCGTCTTTCGAGATCCTCACCACTGCCATTACGAATGCGAATGTGGCGCTGCAATGGGGCCTCCCAGGCGTCTTCTTCATCCGCACTCAAATTAAACCTTACCCAGGCTTCGCCGTTGCGCTCAAAGGGTTGGATATTCAATACATTCAAGGTTGAAGAACGCGAACCGGTATCAATGCGTGCTTCAACATGACGATCAAATAACTCCAGCCACACCCATTCGCTGCGGCCGACGACAATTTTTCCGTCCAGCGGCACAGCCACAGGTTTAACGACTTTACGCGGCTTTTCTACCCGAACTTCCGTGCGTGTTGCCTGTTGTTGCATGTTCACTAACTGTTCCTGCACCGCAACCAGCATATTTGCCATGTTTTCCTGATTGGCAGACATTTGTTCAAGTTGGTCGTTTTGCAAACTCAACAGTTCCTGTTGCGCCTCAATGAGCGCGGTATTGGAACTCACACTGTCTTGCAGGGCCGGGGCTTTCACAGCCTGCATGCTGCAAGCAGAAAGCAAAGCCAATAGTGCGAGGGGAACCAAACGGTACATGGGAATTTCCTGTCTTTTATTTAAGCGTTTCAGGGCCAGCTGAAAGCTGCCGTATGATAGCAGCGAGAAACTATATTAATGAGAATACTGGCACACTTGAAAGTATTATTTTGCAGGAATGCAATGATTTCTTATGCTGTCGTTGAAAGTGCCTGCAATTGAATCTTACCGCGCGCCACTTCTGGCAAATCGTCGGTATCAGCAAACAAACTGACACTGTATTCCCCCGCTTGCCAGGTTTGTCCGCGAGGCAACTCCATGTACTGCGTGCCAATTTGAAAATTCACGGGATAACGGTGCAGGGCCACCACCCGTTTGTTGACGGTATCAAAAAAGCGCAACAACAAATGGCGGCAATTTAACTCTCTACCAGGATGGTAAAGCGCGTAAATAGGCGAGAATTGCTGGATGAATTCCAGTGAAATTGGAAAGCGAATTGCGCTTTTGGTGGCAATGGTAGAAAACCGCAAGGTATCCCCAGGCGCTATCCCTTTTGCTTCCAGGTCCATAAAAAGTAAGTCGACCAGCCGGTCGATGTAGGCCGCTGGGTCTTTCATGCTGTGAAAGCCGTACTCGTGGACGAGCGTTGACTTGGCTAGCAAGTCCACCCAATCCATTTTATCCATGCTATCCAGCGTTTCAGCAAATAGCGAACCTTGTGCTTTCATTGATCACCCGCTGCCACACTTGCAATAGTGAGCTGCGCAGTTTGCGGTCGTGTTGTAGCGGACTCGCAAGCCTGCCTGCTTGCCAGTAAGGCTTCCTGCATTGCAAGAGGTCTGTGTTCGACGACAATACGCTTTTCAACATTTGAGCTACTAAAGCGACCAAGCAGTATGCCAACTGAAAAGAGTATCAACGCGCCAACAAACAGCGTAGTGTAGGGCACAGTATTAAGAAACCTCATTGTCGCTTGCTCTTGCGTGACTCGATATTTCGGACTGACTGCGTCGTTATTCATTAGAATCGCCTCCCTGCGAGCGACCGAAGCCGCCTCCTGCATTTCAAAGAAGAAGTAAATACTTGTTTCCACTTATTAGAAGCAGGAAAAATCCGAAAATTTGCCAATAAAAATTTCTCATGCTCAAATTTGTCCGCTTTCCTGCTTTAACTAATGAGCGGGTGTCGAAACCGCTTATGGCTAATGGCTAAATGAAATGGATAGCCAAAGGATAACCAACGCGACTTGCGTTATTCACAAGCACTGCAGGCGCCCTGAAAATCGGCTCACACACGAGGAACACCCTTGAGTAAAAACTGGGACAAGATTCAATCGCTGTTTAACAAGGCCATCAATGAGCCCAGGGAGGGTCGCCGCGCCTTTTTGGATGCCGCGTGTGCAGGAGACAGCGATTTGCTGGAAGAAGTCCTCGCCCTGCTCGAACACGATGATGACGGCGACAAGGAAATTGAATCGGCACTGGCGCGTGGCGCCGATGCACTTTTGCAAGACCCGGATTCCACAAACAGCTTCTGGTTGGGAAAGCGTCTCGGGGCATGGCGAATAACGGAACATATCGCCAGCGGCGGCATGGGTGCAGTCTATCGCGCTGTGCGCGCTGATGAAGAATACGACCTCACCGTTGCCATCAAATTATTAAACCCGGCATTTTTTAACGAGAACTTTAAACAGCAATTTGCAGCAGAGCGGCAAATCCTCGCACGCCTGAATCATTTGAATATTGGTCGCCTGCTCGATGGCGGTTCCACCGAGGACGGTGTTCCCTGGTTGGCCATGGAATACATTGACGGCGAACGCATCGACCGCTACTGCAAGGAAAAAAGCCTGAAAGAAAAACTGAACCTGTTTATTCAGGTTTGCCGCGCAGTCGAATTTGCTCATCAGAACCTTGTGGTTCATCGCGATCTGAAGCCGGGTAACATCCTTGTCGATAAACAGGGGCAAGTAAAATTATTGGATTTTGGTATCGCAAAATTATTACAGGAAGACAGTTCCGAAGCGGCACCAACACGTATGGGCATGCTGACACCCGGCTACGCCAGCCCCGAACAAATCAACGGTTCAAGTATTACTACCAGTACAGATGTCTATGCGCTTGGCGTTTTACTTTATCAGCTACTTTGCGGCCGTTTACCTTTTGAACGCGAACAAACACAAAGTGAAATGGAATTTATTCAATCCATTTTGCAAACGCCGCCACCCCTGCCCAGCGATATGTTAACGCGCACCGGCAGCCAACACGGTGTCCTCGACATCGACACTCGCAGTTTACGCGGCGATCTCGACAACATCGTGCTATTCGCATTGCGCAAGGAGCCGGAACGCCGCTACGGCTCCGTGCAGGCGCTGCGTGAAGATATCGAACACTTTCTTGAAGACAAGCCTGTGACAGCTTGCCCCGACAATTTCTGGTATCTCACCCGGAAGTTTTGTAAGCGCAATCGCCTCGGGCTCGGCATTGCGGCTTTGGTATTTTGCCTTTTTGCAGGCATGCTCACGATACACACGGTGCAGCTCAAACTGGAACGGGACAAAGCCCAACTCGAAGCCGAACGCAGCGCACAAATTTATAATTTTCTGGTTTCGGTTTTCAAAGATGCCGACCCGACGAAGGTACTCGGCGCAGACATTCGCGCTCGCGAACTACTCGACACGGGCTCAGCCCGTATTCGCTTTGAATTACACAATCAGCCTGAAGTTCAAAGCAGCCTGTTGATCCTTATGGGTGATATCTATCTTTCGCTTGGTGTCCTCGACAAGTCACTCGACTTTTTAAATACAGCTGTCAGTCAAAGTGCGCGTTACACGGATCCACACATTCATATCCAAAGTTTAATTACGCGTGCCGAAGTGAATTTTGCCATTGGCAATTTATCTGCATCGGAAGCGGACTTTATTCTCGCCCTGCAATACCTGGATGAACACCCTTTTCCTGCACTCAAAATTCAGGCCCTTAGCGATTACGCAAATCTGCTCGACAAACAAGGCAACACCACAGAAGCAGAAGCACTGCTGGAAGAAGCTTTGCTCCTGAGTGCCAGCGACGAGGCCCTCAATATTCGCAGCTTACATGGCTACGCTGCGGTGCAAGCGGGAAAAGGGCAACTCAAAGACGCGGAAAACAGTTTGCGTGAAGCCTTGCAAAGCAGCCAACAGTTGTACGGCGAGCTTCACCCCTCCAACGCGTTGCTCTACAACAATCTCGCTTGGGTGCTGCGTGAACAAAGTGCCTTTGCAGAAGCGGAAGACGCCGCAATCACGGCAAGCGAACTGAGCCTGCAAATCTACGGAGATGAACACTTTGTTTACCATGATATACGCCTAACCCACGCCGGCATTCTTGAAGTACGCGGGGCTTACCTTGAAGCCGAAAAAATCTATCGTGAAGTATTGGCCAATTTTGTCCGCAACTATGGCGAAGATCACTATGCCAGTGCCCTCGCTATGAACGACCTGGCCGGGGTGTTAATGAAACGCGGCGCATTTGAAGAAGTTCACACGCTTTACCATCATTCCCTCAAGATTCACCGCCGGGAATTTGGTGAAGATCATTACGAAGTTGCAACAAATTTAAGTAACCTGGGCGTACTGGAAAAACATCGAGGCAATACCCGGCAAGCGATTGAATACGTGCGGCAAGCCCTTGAAATACGCACCAAAGAACTGGGAGAGAATCACCCCGCCACGATCATCACCTACCGCATTCTCGGCAGCATTCTTTTTGATGAGGCTCAATTCGATGAAGCAGAAAAGTGGTTAAACAGGGCGCTGGTGCAAGGTAAACTTTTTTGGGGTGAGGTCCACCAGCAAAACGCATTTACCCTTGTTGATATTGCGGTTTTAAAACAAAGCCAGGGGCATATTAAAGAAGCAGAAACCCGGTTTCGCGAAGCGCTGGATATGCATGCCTCCATACTCACACCCACTCACCCGAAACTCGCGTGGAGCCGCATGTTGCTCGCCCACAACTTGAGCGAACAACAACGTTTTGAAGAAGCCAACCCCTTGTTCGAATCGGCAATTAACCACTACATTGCACGCTTTGGCGAAACGCACAACGACGTCGCAACCGCGAAGTTACTTTACGCAGTCAGTTTGCTCAAACAAAAAAACTACAAGGACGCCCTCAACACAGTGCAAGATGCTTATGAAATTCGCGTGAAGGTATTTGAAGACAATTGGTACGTCGCCGAGGCACAAGCCCTGTTTGGGCATATCCTCGAACAATTCAACCCGGAAGAAGGCTATGTATTAAAAATTGAAGGCCTTGCCTATCTAAACAAGAATCCGGGAGCAAGCCATTTTATTACTCAACGATTAAAAGGCTGGTTGGAAATATAAATCAGCACAACTGGAATTTTTGCTCACCAAATAGAGTCGAGGAGCAGCACCGCTTAGCGTCGCGCTTCACTCAAGGCGTGTTTTAACCAGGCTTTTGCGAGGCGCAATTCACTGTTCAAGGTGCTGGTTGAAAGTTGTAAACACTCTGCCATTTCCTCGTAGGTTAGCCCAGCAAAATAATACAGTTCCAGAATTTCGCTTTTGCGTGAATCAAAGTCGGCAAGTTTCGTAAGCGCATCATCAATATCCGTTATTTCGACGCGATTATTCCCTGCCAACTCCTGCACATCTTCCAGCGGCAGGTTTTCTTCACCACCGCCACGTTTATCCGTTTTTTTTGCAACGGCGTGGTTCACCAGAATGCGACGCATCTGTCTCGCAGCGAGTGCAAAAAAATGCGCGCGATCCTGCCACTCCACCTTGGCATCAACCAGCGATAAAAATGCTTCATTCACCAGGGCTGTGGGTTGCAAGGTATGATTTGCGCGCTCACCTCGAAAGGACTTTTGTGCGAGCCGGTGTAATTCACGATAAACCAGCGGTGTTAGCGCGGCAAATGCGTTTGAATCTCCACCGCGCCAGGCGTGCAGTAAGCGTGTTACTTCTTTGGACGACGATGCCGACATGGCCTCCCCTCTTTAAGTTATTTCAGTCTTTCCACTTCAATCGCACGATTATAAAGCGATTGTGGTTCGGTATTTGCTCCTTATCCCTTTTATAAGCCCGATATTTGCTGCTACGTCTCGAATGAAGACCTAAAACAGTGCAAAAATCGTAAAATTACGATCTGGGTGTAAAATAATACGCCCCAACATGGTGCATATAAGTGTTATCACGATTAAAACAATGTATAAAAGATCAGCAATTACCTGACAACTTTGGCCAGCATATCAACCAATGGTATCGACCGCTGGCTGAAAAGGTGGCTCCCCTTGCCGCAAAATTGACTGCGGACCAAAACGGCGGAAAAAGTTTTATGCTCGGCATTCAGGGCTGTCAGGGCAGCGGCAAAAGCACGCTGGCCAGCTTCCTGCAAATCCTGCTTGAAGAAGAATACCAGTTACCCACCGCCGTACTTTCTCTCGACGATTTTTATTTAACCCTCGCTGCGCGTAAACAACTCGCCGACAGCATACATCCCCTGCTATTAACGCGCGGTGTTCCCGGCACACACGATTTACCGCTCGCGCTGAAAACGTTCAAGGATATAAGCCAACTTAAAAAAGGCCAAACACTGCGACTGCCGCGTTTCGACAAAGCCCAGGATGATCGCGCTAAAGAAAACACCTGGCCAGAGGTCGAGGGCCCCATTCGCGTAATCATTTTCGAAGGTTGGTGCGTGGGCGTCGGGCCCCAAAGTGAAGAGGCGTTGACCCCTGCAATTAATGAGTTGGAACAGCTCGAAGACGGTCGCCAAATTTGGCGAAAGTTTGTCAACAAACAATTAGCCACCTACGAAAACACTTTGTTCAACCAGCTTGATAAACTTGTGGTCTTACAGGCGCCTTCTTTCGCTTGCGTCTACGAGTGGCGTGCTTTGCAAGAAAAAAAATTACGGGAAAAAACGCGCTTACTTAGCGACAGTAAAGTATTGAGTGACGTCGCATTAAAACGTTTTATTGCGCACTATGAACGCTTGAGCCGCCACTGTCTGGCAAGCTTACCTGCGAAAGCAGATTGGCTTTTCAAGCTCAACGAGAATCAGAAAATTTACGAATTCAGGGAAGGCTCACATGCCTGACACACGCTATCTGGTTATCACCGATCTGGATGGAACCTTGCTCGACCACCACACGTATCAGTGGCAGGCGGCCCAACCCGCGCTCGACTGGCTACAGGAAAAGCAAATACCTGTTGTGATCAACACCAGTAAAACACGCGCAGAAGTTATCGAGCTGCAACATGCGTTAAACATAAACGCGCCTGCAATCGTTGAAAATGGTTCCGCTATTTTTCTTCCCAAAACCCTGATCACCTCGCTACAAAATGCGGATTGGCAGGAGAACCAATCCAGTTATTTTCGTGTATTGGGAAAAACCCGCCAACACATCCTTGAGCGGCTGCATGAATTACGCGATAAGAATAACTGGAAGTTTGAAGGTTTTGCCGATTGGTCAGTAGAACAAATTGTCGACGCAACCCGCTTGCCCACAGAGGACGCAAAACGTGCGAGTGCGCGCGAATACTCGGAAGCCTTAAGCTGGTTTGGTGATGACAACAGTCTGCAGGCTTTCCAGACGCAATTACGTGAAGAAGGTTTTCAGGTTCTCAGGGGTGGGCGTTTTATTCACGTGTTGGGGCAGAGTAACAAAGGCCTCGCAAGTCTCGTGTTAAAGGATTTTTACGCACAACAGTGGCATACCCTTGCCAGTACAATCATTCTGGGAGATGGCCCCAATGACCGCGACATGCTCGAAGTGGCCGATATTCCAGTAGCGGTAAAATCACCCGTAAACGACTTTCCAGAAATTAATCACGCATCCGTTTTTTATACGCATGCCTTCGGCCCGGAAGGCTGGAACGAAGCAATTTCCCATTTTAAAACATCAATAATCTAAGGACATTCTCATGGCAGATTTTTACCAGAACGGCATCATCACTACGCTTCATAATCTCGGCCAGCGTCCGATAGAAGATATGGAAGCCGAGCTTCTCACGTTCTCTAAAACGCGCCCCATGACACTCGTACTGCCTTCGCTTTATTCTGAGCTACAAGGCGATGCCTTACCGAATATTGTCCAGGAACTGAGTAAGGTCAACTATCTGAGTGAAATTGTTATCGGGCTTGACCGTGCCAGTGAAGATGAATACCGCAAAGCGCTGGAATTTTTCAAACCCTTGAATCAAAACTTTAAATTATTGTGGAATGACGGACCTCGCTTGCGCGCCCTTGATGAGAAGCTCCACGACGAAGGGCTCGCACCCCTTGAGCCAGGCAAAGGCCGCAATGTTTGGTACTGCCTCGGTTTTGTTCTCGCTTCTGGCAAAGCGCAGTCGGTTGCCTTGCACGACTGCGACATCGTCACTTACGATAAGAGTTTGCTTGCGCGACTTATCTATCCGGTTGCCAACACCAGCTTCAACTACGAATTTTGCAAAGGGTATTACGCACGTGTCGCCAACGGAAAAATTCATGGACGCGTGAGCCGCCTGCTTGTAACGCCGCTTATCCGCGCACTCAAGAAAACCGTTGGCCACCTCGACTATCTCGATTATATCGATAGCTTCCGTTACCCACTTGCAGGCGAGTTTTCTTTCCGCACGGACGTGATCAATGACATTCGTATCCCCAGTGACTGGGGCCTGGAAATCGGCGTACTCTCCGAGCTAAATCGCAACTATGCCAACAACCGCTTATGCCAGGCCGATATTGCCGAAACGTACGATCATAAGCATCAAAAACTCAGCGCTGAAGATGTCAGCAAGGGCTTGGCGAAAATGTCGATCGATATCTCCAAAGCCTTGTTTCGAAAACTGGCCACCAATGGTGTGGTCTTTAATTCAGAAACTTTCCGCTCAATTAAAGCGACCTATTTCCGTATCGCACTCGATTTTGTAGAAACATACTATAACGATGCCTTGATGAATGGCCTTAAGCTGGATATTCACAAAGAAGAGAAAGCTGTAGAGTTATTTGCCCGTAACATTCTCGTCGCAGGGCAAAGCTTCCTCGAAAACCCCATGGAGAAGCCTTTTATTCCCAGCTGGAATCGCGTCATCAGTGCTGTACCGGGAATACTTGGGGATATTCGCCAAGCCGTCGAAGATGATATGGCCGAATACAATACTTAAGAGGTAAAGATAGATGGATGCTGTACAAAAAAACCTGGGGTTTATCGTTACCACCCATCTCGAGTTTATTTACGACAGTGAGAATTTTCCGGAGGTAAACCACAAAACCCTTCGCACAAATTTAATTCTCGCTATGGGGCTGGATGAACACTGTGAAAAACCCGGTGTTCATGAAAACTTCTGGAATCAGAAAGATGTGTGGCTGATTACCTATGGGGATAGTTTGCTTGCGGAAGATGAAGCACCACTTAAAACCTTACACACATTTCTAAATGAGGATTTAGGGTCCGCTGTGAGCGGGGTACATATTTTACCTTTTTGCCCCTACAGTTCCGACGATGGTTTTTCGGTAATCGACTACACGCAAATCAATGACGGCCTGGGCGACTGGCAACATATTGTGGACATCGCCAACGACAAGGATTTAATGGCGGACCTGGTGATCAACCACTGTTCCAGTCGCAGCCGTTGGTTTGATAATTTTAAGCAGTGTAAAGAACCCGGTCTTGATTACTTCATCGCGGTTGAACCGGATATTGATACCTCACAAGTGGTTCGCCCAAGGACGCACCCTCTATTACGAGAAGTCGAAACACTGGAAGGCAAGAAGTATGTTTGGTGTACCTTTAGCCACGACCAGGTAGACCTTAATTTCGCGAACCCCGACGTCCTCCTTGAGATGGTTCAAATTATTAAACTGTATCTCGATCGAGGTGTAAAAATTTTTCGCCTGGATGCGGTAGCGTTTTTGTGGAAAGAATTAGGAACCCCGTGTATTAACCATCCTAAAACACATGAGGTTGTGCGCTTATTGCGAACCTTGATCGAACATCACTCACCCAACGCGATCATCATTACCGAGACCAATTTACCAAACCACGAGAATCTAAGTTATTTTGGTAACGCCAACGAAGCCCACGCGGTGTATAACTTTTCGCTGCCCCCGCTGCTGGTACACGCGCTGGTAACCGGTACAAGTCAATTTTTAAAAGCCTGGCAAATGACAATGCCACCAGCACAATTCGGTACATTTTATTTTAATTTTATTGCCTCACACGATGGCATCGGTCTGCGACCGGCCGAGGGCTTGCTGTCCGACGAGGACATCGAAGGACTGGTGAATACCATGCAGAGTTTCGGCGCCCGCATCAGTTGGCGCAGTTCTGAAGGCGGACGTAACAAACCCTATGAAATCAACGTCACGCTTTTTGATGCCTTGCAAGGCACCGCTGCACACGGGCCAGACAAATGGCAAATCGACCGTTTTATTTGTGCTCACGTCATTATGCTCGGCCTCGAAGGCATCCCGGGCATTTACATTCACAGCTTTCTGGGGACACAAAACTACATTGAAGGTGTTGCGCTCACAAATCAAAACCGAACGATTAATCGTTACAAATGGCCCTACCAGGATTTGAAGAAAGCCCTGGACAACCCGCACAGTCATCACAGCAAGGTATTCAATGAACTGAAACGCTTACTCGCAATTCGCAGTCAACAAAGTGCCTTTCACCCCAACGCCACGCAGTTCACCTTGCATCTGGGCGACCAACTATTCGGTTTCTGGCGGCAAAGTGTAAAACGGGATCAAAGTATTTTCTGCATTAGCAATGTCACGAGTGAAGAAATCAGTATCCCGCTATCGTCGATCAATTTGATTTCCCTTGATAAATGGAAAGATTTAATCAGTGGGGAGGTTTATCAAGACTTGCGTAAAGAGTTAACATTAGGCCCCTATCAAAGTGTGTGGCTCAGCAATAAAATCGTTTAATTCGCACCTTGAAAGCCTCTAAACATTCAGGTTGTATTTACTCCATGATTCAAGCAGTTATTTTTGATCATGACGGCACGCTCGTTGAATCTGAGGGCCGTCATTTTGAACTTTGGCAAAAAATCCTTCAGCCCTTCGATATTGCCTTTCAGGCAGAGGAGTACATCCGTGAACACGCAGGGATTCCAACCTTAAAAAATGCTGAAAGACTGGTAGAGAAGTACCGCCTCGCACTCAGCGCGGAAGAGCTTTACGCGATAAAGGAAAAGGAAGTTCGCAGTAGCCTGCACGGCGTCGCTTTTGATTTATTACCGGGTGTGATCGAAAGTATGCAAGCCTTTAAGGATGCAGACCTGAAGATGGCCATCGCTACCGGTGCTGGTCAAACAGAAGTGCGCTCATCGATACAAGCACACGGTTTTGATCGTTTTATTGAGCACACGGCGACCAGCGATGAAGTTGAAAATGGCAAACCCGCGCCAGATGTCTATTTGTTGGCGGCAAAAAAGCTTGGGATAGCGCCCGAAAATTGTATTGCCATTGAAGACAGTAACAATGGTTTGCAATCAGCCATCGCGGCGGGAATGCCCTGCATTGTAGTGCGTAACCCCTGGTCCGCCGCGCCGCGTTATGATGGCGCACTTGCGGTTTTTAATTCCATGACCGAGGCGCAGGATTATATCCTGCGTGCTTAAGTCACCCCTCTTTTAAACCCCCTCCGCCCTCTCTCCCGCCAGGTGAAACCGCCTGCAAAAAACCTGCAAAACATTCAGACAGGATTCAGGGAGCAGCGCTTACTCTAGGCCTACGTTCTCTAAAAAGAGGAGAGAATCCATGAAATTAGTCAAAGCCGCTCTTATCAAAACCTCGCTGACCAAGGCCCCCCTGATTGTCAGTGCCCTGATAATGGGATTAGTAGCCGCGCAAGCGCAGGCCCACAATCGCCACGACAATGTTGTTTGGGCTCGCGTTGTCGACGCCAAGCCAGTCTATCGCTGGGTTGACCACCGCGTGCCACGTGAATCCTGCTGGATTGAAACAGTTGCCACAGAGGTACACGGCACTGACCGCGCAGCGGGAACCCTTGCGGGTGGCATCATTGGTGGTGTGATTGGCCATGCGGCCGGGGATACCCGCCGTCAGAAACGCGTGGGCACTGCAGTTGGCGCCATGATCGGCGCGGCAGTCGGCAACGACATCGCACGTAAACACGAACGCCGACCACGGGTGGAATACCGTGACGTTGAGCGCTGCGAAGTGAAACATGTGAAACGTCGCAGCAAGGAGTTAGTGGGGTACGACGTGGTCTACCGTCTGCACGGCGATCTGTATAGCGTGCGCACACACAAACATCCAGGCCGCCGAATCGCGGTGGACATGCGCCACTCACAGCGCAAGCACTACAAGAAACACAAGAGACACTACCATTAATCCGGCTGGCAGGCCGGCGGAGAGTTGACGTAAAATGAGCTTCCCTTTTGATCCAGGCAATAAGAAGGCACCTGGCCTTATGAATCGGAAAACGCTGTATCTCATTTCGTCGCTCTCCCTTGGCTTGTTCGTCAGCACGGCGATGGCAAATGAATTGCCCTTGCCTCTACCCCAGCAAATTGAGCCCATGCGATTGATGGAAATGCCACAATCGGCACATAAAATTGAAACAGAAGCGTCACAATGGCTGTTATTAGCCCAGGCCGCATCCAGCAAAGCTGAAGCTGCGCAAATTGCCAAAGCACGCCACGGCGGCAAGGTATTGAGCGTACGCAAATCAGGCAATGGCTGGCAGGTAAAACTGCTGCTGGACGGCAAGCGCGTAAAAATGGTTTACGTCGAAGGCAGTCACAGCGATTCAAAATAGCCTGGCCTGTATAAACAGACCAAAGGGAGTCGAAAATGAGATTACTGATTGTTGAAGATGAAGCCGCAATTCGCAAGCAGTTGGAAGACTATTTCAAAGCAGAGCGTTTCGTCATCGACGCCGTTGCCGACGGCAAAGAAGGCCTCTACTACGCGAGCGAATACGACTACGACCTCGCCATTATTGACATCGGCTTGCCGGAACTCGATGGCATCAGCCTGATTAAGGAAGCCCGTAAACTGGGTAAGCGTTACCCGGTTCTGGTACTGACAGCGCGCGGCCACTGGCAAGACAAGGTCAAAGGCCTCGAAGCCGGTGCTGACGATTACCTGGTGAAACCGTTCCATACAGAAGAACTGAAGGCGCGTGCAAATGCCTTGATTCGCCGTTCGACAGGTAATGCCTCGCCCGAATTAAATTTCGGGCCTATCAGCATTAACACCTCTGCCAAGCGCGTTTCCCTGAATGGCGATAACGTGGAACTCACAAGTTACGAATACAATACCCTTGAGTACCTGGCTTTACATGCCGGTGAAGCCATTTCCAAAACCGAACTCACCGAGCATTTGTATCACCAGGATTTTGAACGCGACAGCAATGTGATCGAAGTGTTTGTCGGTCGCTTACGTAAAAAGCTCGACCCGGATGGCAGCATCAAGCCGATTTCCACAGTGCGTGGTCAAGGCTATCGCTTTTTGGTTAACTAACGCTCAGGTTAAGGACAACTTTTGTTCGCACGCCAATCTCTGATCACCCGTCATTTATTGGCGTCTGCATTCCTACTGCCTCTGCTGCTCGGCTTTAGCGCCTTCGCCCTTGACCGCGCATTTCGCGAAAGTTTGTTAAGTGCCGAGGGCGAAGCACTGAAAGCGCAACTCTATGCCTTGCTCGGCGCCGCAGAACCGGATGGCGAAACGCTTTTTTTACCCGAGGTATTGGCAGAACCCCGTTTTAATTCACCGGAATCCGGGCTCTATGCCAAAGTCACCAACGTTTATGGCTTAACGGTTTGGCAAAGTAATTCACTCACCGTGTCCGATTTACATCTTGCGACGGATGCAAACCTCGAGATTGAATCTGGCGAAGGGCTTTTCGATCAAATTGATATTGGTGCCCAGCGTTATTTTCGATTTATCTACGACACCATCTGGGAGATTAACGAAAAAGATCGTTATTTTCGCTTTTACGTGCTGCATTCCTCCGAAGCCCTGGATCAGGAATTAAACATTTACCGCAATACCTTGTGGTTGTGGCTGGGTGCCCTTGCTGTTTTAATCGTATTAGCGCAAACAATTATTGTTCACTGGGGGTTTCGCCCGCTTAATCGCCTTGCAACCCAACTGCGTTTGTTCCAGGAAGGAGAGACAACTTACTTAAAAGGTCGCTATCCCAGGGAAATCGAGCCCATCACCACCAACCTGAATTTACTTTTGGAAAGCGAGCGCAAACAACGAAAAAAGTACAAAAACACCTTGTCTGATTTGGCCCACAGCCTCAAGACGCCGCTTGCAATTATTCGCAGTAATATCCATACCGGTGATGATGCCGCCATCGAAGAACAACTCGAACGCATGGCCAACATCATCGATCATCAGCTGCGCCGCGCAACCACACTCAGCACGGATTTGAACCGGGTAAGCACCAATTTATGTGCAATTGTCGACCGACTAGGTAAAGCTTTGTTAAAGGTCTATACCGACAAGGGTATAAAATTCGAAAACACAGTGGATACTGACTGTGATTTTGTCGGCGACGAAAACGATTTAATGGAAATGCTCGGTAACATTATTGAAAATGCCTTCAAGTATGGTGATTCACGTGTACTCGTGAGCAGTGAATTACAAAAAAAGTCCGTTACTCTGATTATCGAAGACGATGGCAAAGGCATACCGGAAGAAAAACGGCCCTATATCTTGCACCGGGGCGCGCGTGCAGATACAGTCACGGCCGGCCAGGGTATCGGTTTGGCCGTCAGTATCGACATCATCAGCAGTTATAATGGCAGCCTCGAAGTGGCGCAATCTCGTTGGGGTGGCGCGGCATTCCGAATTTCACTGCCTCATCGTCACAAACATGAATAAGGTTGTTTCATGCACGCGATTTTTCGTTTTCTGGCAACACCAGCACTTTTGGTCATCGGCAAACTGCAACTAATACTTGCCGTTTTGATTTATTTTTATGCAGCGTGGACGGCCTCACCCGTTGGTATTGACGTGCTGCCCGACTACGTCATGCATTTTTTAGGCAACGCGATGTTGTTTGGTTCCTTCTGGTGGGCTTTTTTCTTGCGTCGACCCGCATGGAAGATCTGGTTTTTCCTTTTGCCTTTTTCGGTGCTGGTGGAACTTGGACAAGGCATGACCATACATCGTACCGTATCGATAATTGATATCGCCGCAAATGTTCTCGGTATCAGCCTTGCCCTGCTATTCGCACTGTTTTTACAAAAGCAAATGCTAAAAGCACCGCAAGAAAAACCATAATCCGCTGTTAACCCGTCTGCGAAAACGGTTTAACTTTCAATATGATTGTCGGTAACAAAAGCAGCGACCCCATCATCGCGGCCAGCATGGCCAAGCCTGTTAGCGCGCCAAAATAGATCGTCGGAATAAATTTCGATAATCCCATAATGGAAAAACCGAAAATAATAATGATAGAGGTGTAGTACATAGCGCTACCAATCGACGCGTGCGAACGATGCATTGAGGCAATGTAATCCCCATCTACTGCGAGTTCTTTTTGAAAGCGGTAAATATAGTGAATCGCATTGTCCACACCAATACCAACGGTAATGGCAGCAATTGTGATTGTCATCATATCGAGGGGCAAACCAATCAACCCCATAAAACCGAGAATGGAAACGGCTGCCAACATGTTCGGAAAAATGGCGATCAGCGCAACCGGTATAGAGCGGAAAAGCACCACAAACATCAGCATAATGCCGAGGAAAACGGCGCCCAGGGTCAGGATTTGCGAACTGAATAAGCTTTGCAACATATTGTTGTACAAAATTAAAATACCCGACAACCTGACATTTTCTGCCTTCACTGCACCGTGATTCTTCACGTAATTTTCTATGCGTTCAACCAGTTCCTTACGTTTTAAGCCCGGGTACAGGTCATGCACCCGCAGAGTGATTCTTGCCTGATTGTTTGCCACCGAAATATACGGTGTGTACAACACATTTTTGACTTCGTCCGGCAGCGTGCGCTCCATTATTGCCAATTCAAACGCATTCAGGCTGCCATTAATATCTTTACCGACGCGATAAAGCGTCGCCAATGATTGCACGACACCAATTTCCGGTTGTTCTTCCAACCACGTGTGAATCTCGTCAATTTTTTTGAGGCCGGCAACGGTCATCCAATAATTGGGTTCGGGGTCTTCGACACCACCGAGAAAGGGGTCACCGTCGGCAAAGGGGTCACCTTCATCCTCAAAGGCGTCAACAGCAAAAGGATCTTCCTCTTCACTGGCAAAGGGGTCTTCCTCATCGGCGCCATAAAAATCACCGTCGTCCATTACCAGCAGCTCAATATCTTCTTCATTGGCAGTCAATAAAATATCGAGCGATGTGGTGCCGCCAAGGTGTTCATCAATAACCGATAAACCCTGATAAATTTCGGTTGAACTGTGAAAGTAGTCAATAAAGCGGTTCTCTACTTCGAGCCAGGAAAACCCAACCACACTCGCCACCGCAACAATGCCCGCACCTACCCACACCCAGAGACTAAAATTTTCAACCGTACGCGAAAAATGCAGGGTAAAAGGCGCTTTATGTTTCTTATTGGCCTGGACATTATCCGCTTGTGGTTTTAACAACATTAAACTCGCAGGTAAAAGCGTAAAGGCAAGAATAAAAGCCACAACCAATCCGATGGTCATCATCCATCCAAAATCGATAACGGGACGAATGTCACTTACAACCAGCGACATAAAGGCAACAATGGTCGTAAGAGAGGTATAAAGACACGGCCGCGCCATAAAGGTTACTGTTGCCAGCACCAACTCTTTTTGTGACCAGTGTGGGTTCTCTTGAAGGTACTCGCGATAACGCACAACCAAATGGATAATAATGGCGAGCGAAATAATGAGTAGCAGTGCAACAAAATTTGAAGAGATCACCGTTAAACGCCAATCCAACCAACTCACCAGGCCAAGCATGAGTAATACTGCAGTGGTGCAAGTCAGCATCGGAATGACGACAAAGCGTAAATTTTTAAAAATGATCGACAAGGTAACGATCATAAACAGCAAAACGGCAACACCGAATATTTGCAAATCACTTTTAATAAAAGTGATCATGTCCGCCGCAATCATACTGACACCACCAACAAAAATGGTGGCGCGATCCTTGTACTCGGCAACCACTTCACGTACATCAGCAACACGTTGCCGCGCCTTTTCTTCCGCAGTTGTCCGGTAATCCTTGAATTCTTGACTAACCACCTCCAGCTCTTTCGCCTCTTCATCACTGAGGGCTTCGCGCTTTTGTTTTTCACGTAAGGCATCACGCTGCTGCACAAGATCGATGTATTTTTCATCAACTTCAATATGCAATAGCAAGGCTGTTGTTTGCGCATCAGGCCCCAATATAAGATTCCGATAAATGGGGCTGGTTAAAAATTCCTGGCGCGCCGCGTTGCGATCGATATCAGGTGTTTCCAGCGTGCGTGTTTCTTTTACGGTTTCGGTCAGGCTGCGCAGTGGACTGTAGAGCAGTGGCACCGTCAACATACTGTCGACACTCGCGATACCCGCGATGGCTTGCAGGTCGTTTTGTAAGTTGCGCAAAGTATTCAGTGAGGAATCAGAAAAAAGTTCCTCGTTGGGCTTATAAGTCACCACAAGAAAATCACCACTCGCATAACGCTTGGAGACTTCGCGGTAGTACGAAAGATCGGTGTCATGCTCAAGCGTGAGTGATTCCGAGGAAGCATCCAGTTTGAAACGCGGCAAGCCCATCGCCATTAGCAAGGCAAGCGCCGCTATCAACGTAAGCACAAGTTTTGGATGAGAGATAACAGCCTGAATGTACTGTTTAAGTAAGCGGCTAAACATAATGTGGATTCTAGTGGTCCCTGAAAAGGCGCAAGGCAAATGCGCGCATTATTATGAAGGCTCCATGAATTGAAGCTGAATGCCCAAGGGGCCGTATACTAACAAAATTCACACTCATGGACTTCCAATACCGGGCCAGGAATGACATATTAACGCCTGATATTGAGGCGACTATTTCAATATGCTTAAAATTCAGTTCAAGGACCAACAACGCAAGCCATTTTGGGTTATGGAAGACAATTTCTCTATTGGATCGGGAAGTGACAATAATTTGGTACTGGATCAACCCGGTATCAGTGAAACTCACGTAAAGTTTTTTCGCAATCAGGGTGGCAACTTCCGGGTACAGGCCCAGGACGCGTCGTCACTCAGCATCAACGGCGCCAGTATAGGTGAGGCCGAATTGCAATGTGGCGATGAGATCCTGCTAGGTGATCTTGCCCTGCAAGTGGTCGACCCATTGGAAAATACCGAAAATGCAGCCGCACCCTACTGGTCCCTGATTGCCAACTCCAGTTGGCTCAGTGGCCAGGAGTTTCCCCTGCAAGCCCTGCCGGGCTCGAACATCGTAATTGGCCGAGGCAGCCAGTGCGACCTGGTATTCGCAGGCACCCACCTTTCCCGACGACACGCAGAAATCAGTATTGGCGAGAACGGCCTGATTATTCGCGACCTGGAATCGGCAAACGGCACCTACGTGAATGAAAAGCGCGTAAAAGAAGCCGAGCTGAAGGCCGGCGATAGTCTGCGCCTGGATGTGTACACGTTTAAGGTATTTGGACCCGGTATTGATTTACCCGCAGCGTCTACAACAGCACGCTTTCGTGCGGTCACAGACCAGGATGTGGAAAAGGCTCAGGCCGAAGGCCGTAAAAACTGGAAGACCCGTTCAACGTCTCCCGGAAATCGTATCGAACCCGAAAACAAGCAGGGAAAAATCTTCGCCTGGGTATCTGGCGCGGTCCTTGTGAGCCTATTGCTTGTTGCCGCGTTTTATATTGTGGTAGGGTTCTAAGTTCCACTCTCGGTGTAAACGCGCCGACGCGAAACAAAAACAGGGGTGTGTTCCCTTAAAATTCAAACTCAATCATTCTCTCCCCAGCGGGCCAACAAGGTTTGTTCAAGGCCCAGCTGGTCGAGAATTCTTGCCACCACAAAATCCACCAGGTCATCAATATTGGCGGGCTTTTGGTAGAAACCCGGGCTCGCAGGCAGAACGATCACCCCCATACGTGTCAGGGTCAACATATTCTGCAGGTGAATTTCTGAATAGGGCGTTTCTCTCGGGACAACAATCAATTTACGTCGCTCTTTTAGCGCCACGTCCGCTGCACGTTCAATAAGATTATTACTGGCTCCATGCGCTATCGCTGACAAACTACCACCACTGCAGGGGCAAATTACCATCGCCGCAGGTGCACTGGACCCGGAAGCAACCGGCGAAAACCAATCTTCTTTGGTAAACAAGCGAAGTTGCCCCTCGGCCGCCCCACTCCACTGCGTGAAAAACATCTCCTGCGCATCGTGATCCGCCGGGAGAGCATGTTCCGTTTCGGTATTGATGACGATTCTAGCGGCCGAAGATACCAATAAATGTACCCGGCATTTTGCCTGAATCAAACATTGCAGTAAGCGCAGGGCATACTGTGCACCGGAGGCACCGGTAATGGCCAGGGTTACAGTGTGTGTGCTCATTATTCCGCCTCGGATTCCAATTGCTTGAGTAAGCGGCCGTGTAAACCCTCAAAGCCGCCATTACTCATAATGACAATATGTGCCGCTTGCGCATAGTCCTCATCGTGCAAATAGCTTAACAAGCGTTCTGTGGATGAAAAGCAGCGGTGCCTGGCACTCGCCTCGCTCCCCGCCGAATCGATTTCAGATTGCATGGACCAGCTTTGGCCTTCTGCTTGAAACCAGAAAACCTGATCAGCCGCAGCGGCTGCGTTCAGCAAACTGTGTTTGTGAACACCCGCTTCCATGGTATTGGAGCGCAGCTCGATAATCGCTAACACTTTCTCCTCTCCCACTCGCGCACGCAAACCTTCAAGCGTGCTTGCAATGGCCGTCGGATGGTGGGCAAAATCGTCGTAAATTTTTAGCCCGCGACATTCACCGAGCAATTCCATACGCCGTTTAACACCCGCGAAATTTGCCAGGGCCTCAAGTGCTATTGTCGGCTCAACACCCACATGGCGCGCGGCTGCCACAGCCGCCAATGCATTCATCGCGTTGTGCTCGCCATCCAATCGCCACGCCAATTCGCCGATCGCTTTACCGTTAAATGAAAATTGCCAAACGAAAGGACCACCTTCCACACGCCAATCGCCTCCAAGGCTTTGGTTTTCGCTCCAACAGCCCATTGCCATCACTTCATCCACGGCAGTAAGTCCGGCCGGATGCAAAACCAGGCCGCCGCGCGGCACCACACGCATTAAATGATGAAACTGCTTTTGAATAGCTGACAGGTCAGGAAAGATGTCAGCGTGGTCGAATTCAAGATTATTGATAACCAAGGTCCGTGGCAGATAGTGAACAAACTTCGAACGCTTATCAAAGAACGCGGTGTCATATTCATCAGCCTCGATGACAAAAAAATCGCTTTTTCCCAAGCGGGCAGATTGGGGGAAATTTCCGGGGACACCGCCAATTAAAAAGCCGGGTTCATAGCCCGCATATTCAAGCACCCAGGCGAGCATGGACGAAGTGGTTGTTTTACCGTGCGTACCCGCAACAGCCAACACCCAACGCGTCTGCAATATATGCTCTTTAAGCCATTGCGGCCCACTAATATAAGGCAGACCGCGATCAAGAATGGCCTCCATGAGTGGATTGCCACGGCTCACCACATTGCCCACAACAAAAACATCGGGCTGCAAATCACATTGCTCGGGCGAAAACCCTTCGAGTAATTCGATGCCAGCGTCGGCAAGTTGAGTGCTCATTGGTGGATAAACATTGCGATCACAACCCGTGACTTTGTAGCCCAATTCACGCGCCAATAAGGCCAGTGACCCCATGAAGGTCCCACAAATTCCCAAAATATGAATATGCATCTTGCTTCTTAAAAAATTTCTGTAAATACCCGAAGCAGCTTAACAGACAAACTGCTTCACGTTTTAATAAAAAGTTGGCCTGGTTGGCAGCGCCGTCTAATAAACAATCAATCTATTGTCCCGCGTATCCCTGCATATACTTCAAACAATCAAAACTGATTATTTTTCACCTTGTTTATTTTTGTGTCAAAAAAAGAGAGCTTTGCCATGCAGTATCGCGCAGGGGAATCTGACGGAACGTACTACCGCACGGATCGTTTTTTCCAGGCTAACGGAGAGTGGTTTTTTACCACTCGTGAAGGACCCAACATCGGCCCCTATGCAAGTCGTCGCGCAAGCGAAGAAGGGCTTGAACTTTTTATTCGCTGTATCCAATCAAAGGATTTTCAACACAACTTTGACTATGCAGTAAAAATTGCCCGACAAAGTTTGTGGGAAACAACCTTGCTTCACTAAACATTACAATTTTTCCCTGATTTTTTCATATTGATAGCGCGCCGGCACTATTGCATGGCGCGTTGGCGCAGTATACTTAGGCCCACCTTGGGGAGCACTGAAAAACCGCAACGGCGTTTTTCGCCTGCCTTCTTATCTAATTAGACCCTGAATAACTTATAGACCCAGATTTTTTCAACGGGATTTTTCATGAAAAAATATTTACTCGCGTTTGCTGGATTACTGTCCATAGTGCTCGTTGTGGGTGGCATAAAAGCCCAACAAATTTCAACTTTGATGAACATGATGGCAAATATGCAAATGCCACCGACAGCAATCACTGCGAGCGAAGTCAGAGAACTGGAGTGGGAAGAAAGCCTGCAAAGTGTAGGCTCACTCGAAGCCGTTCGCGGTGTCACCGTGAATGCAGACATGCAGGGGCGGGTCACGGAAATTCTGTTCACCGCTGGTACCGATGTGAAAAAGGGAGACGTATTGATTCGCCAGGAATCATCAACTGAAGAAGCACAATTGCGTGCAGCGGAAGCCTCGGCCGATCTTGCTAAAGTGAACCTGGATCGCTTGCGCGCCTTGCTCGCCAGCAATGTTTCCTCTAAAGCCGAATACGACGCCGCCGAAGCGCGCTACAAGGAGTCCGTCGCACAAGCCGATAATATTCGCAGCATCATTGCCAAAAAAACGGTGCGCGCACCTTTCGATGGTCGACTCGGAATCCGCATGGTAAATATTGGTTCAGATTTGAATAGTGGCTCCCCTATTGTCAGTCTACAAGCTGTCGACCCCATCTACGTCAATTTTCAGATCCCGCAACGCAGCCTCTCTTCTCTACAGAAAGGTTTGCAGGTGCGCCTCACCACGGACGCCGTCCCCAACGCAACGTTTAATGGACTCCTCACGGCAATCAGCCCTGAGGTGGATGTCAGTACACGCAGTGTCAGAGTGCAGGCAACGCTCGAAAATACGGGTGGAAAATTACTGCCGGGCATGTATGCCAAAGTTCAAGTGGTCTTACCTGAAGTAAAGCGTGTCCTCGCCGTGCCCGCTACAGCGATCTCCTACGCAACCTACGGTGATTCCATTTTTAAAATTGTTGAAAACGATGAGGGCGCATTGATTGCCGAGCAATCCTTTGTGCGACTCGGCGAAGCGCGCGGCGATTTTGTTGAAATCCTGGCAGGTGTTGAAGCCGGTGATCGCATCGTCACTACTGGCGTATTTAAATTGTTAAATGGTGCAGCGGTATCCATTAACAATGACACACAGCCTGAATACAGTGAAACACCGAACCCGGAAAACTCCTGAGCACAAGGGCGCAACTTAAAGCATGAAAGCATTCACTGATATTTTTATTCGTCGTCCTGTACTGGCCATTGTTGTCAACCTGATTATCATCATCGCGGGTTTGCAAGCGATCAATTCCGTGACCGTGCGGCAGTTTCCCCGTAACGACAATGCCGTTATCAGCGTGACCACGGCTTATATCGGCGCCGATGCGCGACTGGTGCGCGGCTTTATCACAACGCCACTCGAACGTGCTATTTCCGGTGCGGACGGCATCGACTACATCAGCTCGGAAAGTAAACAAGGCATTTCCACAATTAATGTGCGTCTGGAATTGGACTACGACGCAATTCGAGCGCTTTCGGAAATCACTTCCAAAGTCAATCAGGTTCGCGGCGATTTACCACCGGAAGCCGAAGTGCCCATTATCAATGTGCAATCTGCAGACAGCGCTATCGCTGCAGCCTATTTGAGTTTTGACTCCGATATTCTCGAACAAAATCAGATTACCGATTATCTCGTTCGTGTTGTGCAACCCAGGCTCTCCGCAATTGAAGGCGTCCAACGCGCCGAAATATTAGGCGCGCGCACCTATGCTTTGCGTGTTTGGCTCAAACCCGATCGCATGGCCGCTTACAACATTACCCCCATACAAGTACGTCAGGCACTCACCACCAATAATTATTTGGCCGCACTCGGCAGCACCAAAGGCAGCTATGTTCAAGTCAACCTGAGTGCGAATACCGATCTCAATAGCGTTGAAGAATTTAAAAACCTCGTGGTACGTGCAGAAGGCGATACGCTTATTCGGCTAAGCGATGTTGCCGACGTCGTTCTGGGCTCAGAGAGTTACGACACGCTCGTTAATTACACCGGCAAAACGGCCACTTTTATGGGCGTCTTTGCCATGCCCAATGCCAACACCCTCGACGTTATGAAACTGGTGCGTGCTGAACTCGAAGCGATCAAATCCGGTCTGCCTACGGGTTTGAATGCGATGATAGGGTACGATTCAACAGAATATATTGAGGAATCAATTACCGAAGTCATCAGCACTTTGTCGGAAACGCTGTTGATTGTGGTGATCATTATTTTCCTGTTTCTGGGATCTGTACGCTCGGTCATTATTCCGGTCATGGCTATTCCACTGTCGCTGATTGGCGCCGTGTTTTTAATGCAAGTGTTTGGTTTCAGCCTCAACTTGTTAACCTTACTGGCGATTGTTTTATCGGTGGGGCTCGTCGTCGACGATGCGATTGTGGTGGTGGAGAATGTCGAACGCCATATCAATGAAGGCAAGTCACCCGTCGATGCAGCACTCCTCGGTGCCCGCGAATTAATTGGGCCGGTGATCGCAATGACCGTCACCCTGGTTGCGGTGTACTTACCCATCGGTGTGCAAGGTGGTTTAACAGGCACACTATTTCGCGAATTTGCCTTTACACTCGCCGGCGCTGTGACCATTTCAGGCATCGTTGCCCTGACACTCTCCCCGATGATGGCTTCAAAAATGCTCAAACCAGGCATCGAAAATGAAGGCTTTGCACATACCGTATCAGTGATTTTTAATCGGGTTCGCCTTCGCTATCTGCGCCTGTTGGATCAATCACTAAAAATGCGGGGCGCAGTGTATCTTGTGTGGATTGCGCTCGGTGTTCTGTCCCTGTTTATGTTCCAAATGTCGATGAAAGAACTCGCACCGACAGAAGACCAGGGTTTTGTTTTTATCATGAATGAAGGCGCATCCAATTCGACCATTGAACAGTCAAACATTTATGCCAAGGCTGTGAATGAGAATTTAATGGCCGTTCCGGAAAGTCGCTTCACATTTCAAATCACTTTTCCCGACGGCGGTTTCGGCGGTGTTTCCCTGGAACCCTGGGGAAAGCGCGACCGCAGTGTCTTTGAAATTTTACCCGAACTTGGTAATAACCTGGCGCAAATTGGCGGTGTGAACACTTTTGCAATTGCCCCTCCATCACTGCCCGGTGGCGGCAACTTTCCTCTGGAAGTGGTGATCGCATCCACCGCTGAAAGTTCGGAAATTCTAAAATTTGTAGAACAACTGCAACAAAAAGCCATGGCCAGTGGTTTATTTGCTTTCCCGCCACAAATCGATACCAAAATCGATGTTCCGCAAGCAGAACTGGTCATTGATCACGACAAAGTCGCCGCGCTCGGATTAAACCTGCAACAAGTCGGCGCGGATGTCGGCACAATGCTCGGCGGCGCTTACGTTAATCGCTTTAATATCAGTGGGCGCAGCTACCGTGTTATCCCTCAAATGGTTCGTTCGGAACGATTAACGACAGAACAACTCGAAAATATTTATATCACTGGCCCTAATGGCCAGACCATTCCACTCAGTACAGTCGCCGAAATTCAACACAGTACAGTGCCCCGCTCCTTAAACCGCTTTCAGCAATTGAACGCAGTAAAAATCAGCGGTGCCCCGACACAGTCGCTTGACGCAGCCTTAAAGTTTCTCGAAGAGGAAGCTGCAGCGATTTTACCGAGTGACTACATGCTTGATTACACGGGAGAATCGCGACAACTTCGACGCGAAGGCAATAAATTTTTACCGGCCTTCATTATGGCTCTGGTATTAATTTTTCTCGTCCTCGCTGCGCAATTTAATAGTTTCCGGGATCCCATTGTGATTCTCGCGGGCTCGGTACCACTTGCCATGTTCGGCGCGATGATATTTACCTTTTTGAAATTCCCAAACCCACAAATGCCTTTTTGGACCGACAGCTTCACAACGACATTAAACATTTATTCTCAAGTCGGCCTCGTTACCCTTATTGGTTTGGTTGCCAAAAACGGCATACTGCTCGTGGAGTTTGCCAATAAATTGCAGGAAAAAGGCTTAACGAAACTGGCAGCGATACGTGAATCCGCATCGACCCGATTGCGCCCTATATTAATGACCACGGCTGCAACGGTTGCGGGACACTTTCCTTTGATACTGGTTAGCGGTGCTGGAGCAGAAGCGCGAAATTCGATTGGCCTGGTACTTGTCGGCGGTATGGCCATCGGCACATTGTTTACCCTGTTTGTTGTCCCTTCTATCTACATGCTGTTTGCAAAGAACCTGAACGGCGTGCATGAAGAGCTCGTCGAAGAGAGTAACGCAGCGCTGGCATAAAGGCTGGCTTTAGAAATCGCGTATAGAGACAAAAAAGCCCGGCACATGGCCGGGCTTTTTACATAGCTTTTTTGCATTGCTTCATTGGCAACAGGATTAACCAAGCAAGGGCGCAATAACCAAACTGACAATCGCCATCACATTAATCAAAATATTCATCGCCGGGCCAGAGGTATCCTTGAAGGGATCACCCACAGTATCACCGACAACGGCTGCCGCATGCACGGCGGAACCCTTACCGCCAAAGTTGCCCTTTTCAACAAACTTTTTGGCGTTGTCCCAGGCACCACCCGCATTGGCCATCATCAAGGCCATCAAGACACAGCACACCAGTGCGCCACCGAGCATACCGCCGAGGGCTTCCGCACCGAGTGCAAAACCGACTACCACCGGTGATGCAACGGCCAGTACACCTGGCAAAATCATGCGGCGCAATGCTGCGCGTGTTGCAATGTCCACGCACTTGGCGGTATCGGGCTTGGCTTTCCCTTCGAGCAGACCCGGTATTTCCTTAAATTGTCGACGGATTTCCTTGATCATATCGAAGGCCGCATCGCCCACTGCGCGCATGGTAATCGCACTCACCAGGAAGGGGAAAATACCACCGAGGAACATGCCCATCAGCACTTTGGGATTGTTGATTGCCAGGGTAAAACCTTCAATATTGTGGCTAACCGTCTCGATGTAAGCGCCAATAATGGCGAGTGCCGCCAAGCCTGCCGCACCAATGGCAAAACCTTTACCAATTGCCGCGGTGGTGTTACCCACCTCATCCAGGCCGTCGGTAATGGCTCGCGTTTCTTCACCAAGCCCCCCCATTTCGGCAATCCCACCGGCGTTGTCGGCAACCGGACCATAGGCGTCAATCGCCATGGTAATACCCACTGTTGCCAACATACCCACAGCGCCAATACCCACACCGTAAACCCCCGCGCCCTCAGGCAGGAGGAAGGCAGAAATAAAGATGATGGCTGCAATACAGAGTACAGGTATAACGACGGATTCCATGCCTGTTGCCAGACCGGCAATCATGACGGTCGCGGGCCCTGTTTCCCCGTCTTTGGCAATTTTCTGAACCGGTTTGCCGCCCGTGTAATACTCGGTAACCAAGCCGATGGTGATTCCGCCAACAGCACCCGAAATAACACAAAGCCAAACATTGATGTCGATACCCATTGAGCTCAGCACGAAGTATGCAACGGCCATAAAGATAACCGTGGCGCCGATGGTACCGACGCGCAGTGCCATATCAGGCGCTTTGGAAGACATGCTCTTCACAATCAGAATGCCCGCAATGGAACACAGCAAACCAACCGAGGCCAAGGCAAGTGGTGCAAACATCAGCTGCCCTTTGTCGCCACCCAGAACCGCAACGGTTGCCAGAGACATAGTGGAAGCAATCGCGATGGTCGCGATCATGGAGCCACAATAGGATTCGAAAATATCCGAGCCCATGCCGGCCACGTCACCCACGTTGTCACCCACGTTATCTGCAATCACACCGGGGTTACGGGGGTCATCTTCGGGAATACCGGCTTCAACCTTACCCACCAGATCCGCGCCCACATCTGCACTTTTGGTGTAAATACCGCCACCCACACGCGAGAACAGGGCAACCGAAGACGCCCCCATACCAAAACCATGAATGGCTTCAGCGTGTGCAGGATCAGCACCAAACAACAGGTAGAGCCCGCCCAAACCGAGCAAACCCATGGACGCCACGGTCAGCCCCATAATTGAGCCACCGTAAAACGCAACACTCAGTGCAGCGGCAGAACCTTTCGTGCTCGCGGCAACGGTGGTTCTCACATTCGCTTTTGTTGCAGAGAACATACCCACGTAGCCCGCAAAGGCGGAACAGATAGCACCAACAATGAACGCAACTGGCGTATGCCAGGACTTAAAGCCGATAAACAGCAATACAGTAATAATGGCAACAAAGATAAAAAGAATGGAATACTCACGACGCATAAATACCATCGCGCCGGTATGAATTTCTTTCGCAATTTCCTCTACAAGGCCTTCGCCTGCAGGATAACGTGAAATGACGAGATAGATTACAAAGGCCACCACCAGGCCCAAGACACCCAGAATGGGCGGTATCAACAACTGGTCCATAATACCCCTCTTGAATTTCGTTATATTTATTTCGGTTTGCGACAGGGTTACATCACGCCCGCTCGATTCTACGGGCTTCAACTGCAATCAGCAATTGCCACACAACGAATCTCCAGCGCCGGGGCTTTAAACTTAAGTCGAAGATTGCCGATTTTGGCGCACACACGGGGGGAGATTCATATTTTCCTGTGTTAGAATCGCGCCCGCTTTAGGCCCCTCCAATTCAGAAGTATTCAGGAAATTATCAATGAGTCTCCACCTTGTACCCACAGGCAAAAACGCGCCTGATGAAGTTAACGTTATTATTGAAATTCCCATGGGCGGTGAACCCATTAAATATGAAGTGGACAAGGACAGTGGTGCACTTTTCGTCGACCGAATTCTCGGCACCTCCATGCGCTACCCCTGCAATTACGGTTACATTCCGCACACACTGTGTGGCGATGGTGACCCCGCAGACGTCCTGGTTTTTATGAATCGTCAGCTGTTACCCGGCTCCGTTGTAAAGTGCCGCCCCATTGGCATGCTGAAAATGACCGACGAAAGCGGTGAAGACGCCAAGATACTCGCTGTGCCCGTGAGCAAAATCACCAGCTACTACGATGGCGTAGACAGTGCCGACGACCTGCCGGAAATCAAACTCAAGCAAATCGCCCACTTCTTTGAACACTATAAAGATCTCGAAGAAGGAAAGTGGGTGAAAATTGAAGGTTGGGCTGGCCCCGAAGAAGCCAGAAAGGAAATTCTCGATTCTATTGAGACCTATAAAGCCGAGCCGGAAGCACCGCGCTTCTAGCCTCTGGCTTATTGGTCCGCCAAACTGATACTGCTGGTATCGGGTGGCGGTGGCGCTGCGGGTTTTGGCGGCGCCAGATTACCCCCAGGCTCAGCAACCGATAGCGAGCTGGTATCCACCTCCACAGCCTTGCGCTGTTTCCGCTCCTCTGGCTTCAGAACATCCGCACCCGGCGGCTCTACCTCAAAATCGGCATCCACTGCTGGCAATGGAATATCCACGCGATATTCGCTTTCATCCAACAAATTACCCTCTGCTTCACGAACACTCAGCGCCGAGGTATCAATTTCAGCAACCGGAATTTGGTGCCGCGCTCCCGCAGGTAGCAGGTCGGCACCGGCTTCTGCGACGTCCAGATTGGGCACGGGGAAATCCACAGGCTCCGGGCGAGGATCCGAAAATACCCCGGCGGAGGTGGTGAAACCATCATCATCATCCGCGACTTCTTCAACAGCAACCGTTGGCAACGGTGGAGGCGCATCTTTTTGCGTGCCCGGTGTTGATGACTGCGACGCTCCGGTTTGGCTATGCTGAGGCTCCTGCACACCAAATACCGCTTTGCCGACCGCTTTTGGCGCCGGCGCCGCTGCCGATGCCGATGCCGGTGGTTTTTCCGCTGGCGCTGCTGAAGAGGGCACATCCTTGAGTTTTAACTCAACGATGGCGCCCGCCTTTTTGATAACAGCGCGGTATTTATTGGCAGTATCAAGGTCCAGGTTTTTCTTAAGGACTGTCTCTTTACCACTGAAAAGCCCGAGTGCTTTGGCGGGCTCAATTTTAAATAACTGTGCGAGGTTGCGTACCGCGACATCCTTTGCTACCGACTTGGCTAGCTGCCCTTTAAAGACTAAATCGTAACGTTCGTCGCTCATTGTTGATTTTCCCTGGATCCTTCACACCTGGCTTTGCGTTTTAGGAGTAAGCGTAAATTAATCGAGCCCACCCGGCCAAAAAATTCACGCTTACTTTTTACGAATATCCATAGTGTACTCTGCAATGCGAACTTGTCGAGCCAGAAAATGATATTTGTGGAATAAACAGAACACGTTTTAATGACTAAAGCGTTTGTCACAAGGCTAAGTAGTGCTAAAGCATGGTGATTTTAAGAATAGTTCTTCCTTTTGCTGGAAAGTACAATAAATTTCACCATACTAATGCGAGAACGGTTTTAATTGTTTTAACCAAGGATAGTAGTAAAGAAGGAAAGATATGATGAATGCATCTTCGATAGAGTTTGAATTTGATAACGATGAGCAGGTTCTCGAAATTGCGAATGAACACGCAAAGCCGGGTTCCACTACCGTAAAAATCAGGGCTGACATCCAGTTTTTACGCGATCGTATCAATAGAATGAAAGAATTCAACAAGCCTCATAAGGCAACGCTGGAAAATTACGAAAACATGTTAAAAGCGCGTGAAAATGTTTTAGCCTGGCTGGAACAAAAAGAAAAACTTCACGGAAAGCAAAAAGTCACAATACTCAGCAAGTCTGTTTAAGCAATACCTAACAGCTCTAGAACCCGGGGCATGGCGTAGAAAACCTTTACAGCACGCCCCTCTTTCACCTCTCCAATAAATTGCTCGTGCCAATCTTCTCTATTGGCTGCGTACAGCAGCGTTTGCATACCTGCCGCTTGAGCCGCTTTGACACCACTCAATGAATCTTCCACTACTTTGACAAATCGCGGTTCCACACCTGAGCATTCTGCCGCGTATAAAAATAAATCCGGAGAGGGCTTACCACTACGCACATCTTCGCGACTGAATTGTCGACCTTCAAAAAAATGCAGCAATCCGGTTCGCTCCAGGGAGTGTGCAATTTTTTTATGAGCACCATTACTGGCAACACAAAACGGTATACATTTTTCCTGTAACCGTTTTAAAACCAGTTCAATTCCCTCGACTGCTTGCAGTGATTCTGCAAATCCTTTTTGAGTTTCAGCTTCAAGCAAACGAATAAAACCAACATCGATTTTTTTTGCTGGTGATGGAATATTTTCCTGTAGCCAGGCAAGGCAGTAGTCAAGTGTATGCCCTTTGAAATTTTGATAACACATTTTCGCGGACATAGTGACGCCGTAATCCTGTAAACATTGTGAAAAGATGTGTGCTGCCAGATTTTCACTGTCAACCAGCACGCCATCGCAATCAAAAATCACTAACATCAAAATACCGTTTTGCGTAGTGTTGATAAATCCAATCCAGGTTTTCCAGGATGATTTTTTTTAAGGCAATATCACTCGACTGAATAAGTTCTTCGAGCTGAGGCAAACTGAGTGCCTGCGAAAATTTTTCCGCAAGCGGTCTATAACTCAGGTGCCAGGCTTCGGGCGCCACACCAATGTCGTAAGTGTGTTGATAAGGCCGAAAAAACAACGAGTGCTCGTTGATAGTGGTATCCAGCCAACGCGCCAAACAAGCAAAGGCACCACCCTCTTGATATTCTTCAGGCACGAGTTGCGCCTGGTAGCCCCCTGCCACCACTTGTGCATCCACCACATCAACTTCCGAGCCCCAATGGTGCCGGGATAAACCGGGCAAGGCTGACCACCGCAGCATAGCTTGCAGGAGCGACAACTCATCAAACGTGCCGATATCCAATTTGCACCCCCTAGCATCCAACAGCGGGCGTTTGCCTGAGGCTTTTTCATTCCAGATAATTCGTTGCCGTTCGAAATTTCGGTATCCGCTGCACAAACCGAGAGACAGTCCGTCAGTTTCCGCTTGGGATTTCAACGCAATAAGCGCCGAAACAAGTTCCCTGTGAACAGGAACCTCAAGACCAGAGAAATCAATGAATTCACTATCTTGCCCGCAGGCATGCGCGAAAAGGATCATTATGGCGCCACTTTATGGTCGTAATGGGGTTGCTGGGTTCGCATTTTCATTGCGCTGTAAACGTAAGTCTGTATCATAGCTATTTGCTATATAAACAACCAGGCACAAAATTCTGGTTATCCTCTCCGCTTTATCTGCCCTGATGGTTCACTACCAGAGAGGCAGTCGGTCAGAAAGAGCAAGGAAGCGGGGTTTAACATGGCACAACAACAATAAATTGATTCTAATAATAACAATCCTGGGAGTTCGACCTCGATGACCTCCAATAACAGTGAATTACTGGGCCTTAAAAATCTGGGTATGGCATCGGTAAATATCCTTCATGCCATCGGCGTAAACAGTTATGACGACCTCAATAAAATGGGTGCCGTCGAAGCGTATTTACGTATCAAAAACCGCGGAATTCATGTCTCTAAAGTCATGCTTTACGCCTTACAGGGCGCATTGATGGATGTGCACTGGAACGATTTACCGCCAGACCTGAAAAACCAATTGCTCGACGAAGTTGAGCAAGCAAACAACGCCGCCAGCTCCAGCGCTTGATATGCCCGAATATAAACTCTGCGAGCTCGACGAGTTGCAAGACGGTGAGGCCAAGGGTTTTTATCACGAAAAAGGTGCCTTTTTCGCTGTCATTAAGGATGGCGAGGTTTACCTGTATCGCAATATCTGCCCGCACCTCGGAACTCCGCTAGAGTGGCAAGAGGATCAATTTCTCGATCCCGATGGCGCACTTATTCAATGTGCTTCGCACGGCGCGCTGTTTGCGATTGAAACGGGTGAATGCCTCGCTGGCCCCTGTGCAGGCGATACACTGGTCAAAGCGGAATTCAAAATTAACGACAATGCACTGATGCTCGTTGCCAGTTAATGCCAAACTTTGCACATCACAGCATAAAAATCTGGCACGTCGACGCGACTTCTGGTAGCTTTGCCGCTTCCGTCCGGGGCGGGTTTTTCAGCCGCCAGGGCGCTCGATGAAGGCGTTAAAGCAGACGATCAAGCAGACTTTTAAAGAGACTTATTCGCTCTCTTTGCAAGAGCCCTTGAATTGCAGTTCGCAGCCCCCATCATTGTGTGCATTTTTTAAATGCATTAATTAACAGGAATGTGAGATAAGAGGCGAATTCACGATGCCTAACACTCAATCAGGTGCCACCTTTGCTCTGCGCGATTTTTCTCCTTATAAAGAGAAGAAAAACGAAGAGTATATGAACCCAAATCAGAAAGAGCACTTCAAAGCGTTACTTCTGGCGTGGAAAAAAGAATTGATGGAAGAAGTTGACCGCACAGTCAGCCACATGAAAGATGAAGCGGCTAACTTCCCCGACCCTGCTGACCGCGCGAGCCAGGAAGAAGAGTTCAGCCTGGAACTTCGAACCCGCGATCGCGAACGCAAGCTGATTAAAAAGATCGATAAAACGCTCGAGCTTCTGGAGACCGAAGATTACGGTTACTGCGAGGCTTGTGGTGTTGAGATTGGCATCCGTCGCCTGGAAGCGCGGCCCACTGCCACCCTTTGCGTAGACTGCAAAACACTGGACGAAATCAAGGAACGTCAAACCACCGCCTGATTGCCGGTGGCTTTGACCAGGTTTCGCAATGACAAAGCCGCCCTACAGAGGGCGCTTTGCCCCCTCTCCCTCAGGTCCCCTGCACTTTGGCTCCCTGGTCTGTGCCCTCGCGAGCTATCTCGACGCCAAAGCCCATCACGGCACCTGGCTCCTGAGAGTTGAAGACATCGACCCTCCCCGAGAACAAGCAGGCGCGAGTGCACTCATTTGCCACAGCCTCGAAGCGCATGGTTTGTTATGCGACGAAGCCCCCCTCTACCAGAGCCAACGCGCCCAAGCCTACGAGCAAACCTTAAACAATTTACATGATGCGGGCGTGATTTACCGTTGCGCCTGCACGCGCAAACGCCTGACAAGCCTGAATGGCAAATATGACGGCTTTTGCCGCACGCATCCGCCAGCCGAAAATCGAGCTGCTGCCCTGCGCCTCAACATTGCACATGCAAGACTTGCAAAACACATTGAGCAGGCGAGTCAATTTGTCGATGGCATACAAGGTCATCAGGCTTTTGACCTTGGTAGCAGTGGTGATTTTGTTGTGCATCGCAAGGACGGCTTATTTGCTTATCAATTAGCGGTGGTAGTCGACGATATTTTTCAGGGTATAACACACGTTGTGCGCGGCGTGGATTTATTGGACACTAACGCTCAGCAACGTTTACTGTTTTATCTGTTTGATAGTCGCCCCCCCAAGTATGCACATGTCCCCATAATTGTGGATGAGCAGGGCAACAAACTGAGCAAACAGAATCATGCACCCGCTATCGACAACGACAAAGCAAAAGAAAACCTTCTCCTTGCGTGCCGGTTTTTGTCTATCGATACCCATCAATTTGATAACTTGAACATTAAAGAAATTTTGACGCACGCAACCGAACAATGGAGCATGCAAAGATTGCACAAACAGCATGCGCTTACCTTGAAGGGAGGCGCGAATGAATAAGCAACGCCCGCTGATTTTATTGATTCTGGTGGTATATATTTTTTCTCCTACTCTCTTGAGCTGGGGAATTAACCCAAACGGTGCCTGGTATCGCCCTTTTTTAATTTGGGCCCTGGTTGTTGTTGTCACGTATTTTTTACAAGGGCGCGGAAGCAAGCATGACCTTTAGTTTTTTACAGCTTGCGTTGATTTGCATTCTTTATTTAAGCGCACTGTTTGCAGTGGCCTGGATCACTGAACGCGGCTGGATCAGTAAAAAAATTATTTATCATCCGCTCACCTATATTTTTTCACTTGGGATATTTGCCAGCGCCTGGTCTTTTTACGGCATCATCGATTTAGCGCGAAACTTTGGTTACGGCGCACTCGCTTACTATCTTGGCACCGGCGCCCTGTTTTTATTTGCACCCATCGCTTTAAAACCATTAATTGAGCTTGCAAAACGCTTTCAAATTAAATCGATGGCGGACTTGCTGACTTTCCGGTACCACAGCCACGGTGTCGGCGGCGTTATTGCCCTGTGCATGCTATTGGCCATGGCGCCCTTACTGGCCTTACAAATTCAGGCCGTTGCTGACACGATACATATTCTCGCCTACCAGCAAAAAATCGGCGATACCAGTGCTTCTTTCGGCACACGCGAAGTCTTAGCCTTTGTTTTTTGCGTCGTGATCGCAGGCTTCGCCATGATGTTTGGCACACGCCACGAACATCCCCGTGGCTTGATAACTGCAATGGCTTTTGAATCGCTCATTAAACTCTTTGGTTTGTGTGCCGTAGGGTTATTTGCGCTTTATCATGTTTTTGGCGGGCTTGATGCGCTCGACACCTGGCTGCTTGCCAACCCCGAACACGTGGAAAACTTATACTCGCCCGTTAAAGAGTCGTCACACACCCTGTTACTGGTATTTATTGCCACAGCAGTCGCGATGCCACATATTTTCCATATGACGGTATTGGAAACCCCGGTAAAAAATATCAGCAAATTGGTCACCTGGGCCTTCCCGCTGTTTTTACTTTTTATGGCCCTGCCGGTTTTTCCCATTTTGTGGGCCGGTATAAAAATTAATACGGCAATTCCAACGGAATACTTTCCCATTGCCATTCCCATCGCAGCAGAAAGTAAATTATTTACGCTTATTGCTTTTATCGCCGGGCTCTCAGCCGCAACAGGCGCGATGATTGCCATCGCCATGGCCCTATCCACTATGATTTTGAATCACTGGATTTTGCCCGCTTTTCCCTTGCGCACAAAAGGCGGTATTTATAACCAATTGCTTTGGCTTCGGCGCGCGTTGATCGGTGTCATTATTCTCGGCGGTTATCTTTTTTATATCGGTTTGGCCGACCGTTTTAATCTGACTCAATTGGCCTTAACGGCTTTCATTGCGACCTTGCAGTTTTTGCCTGGCGTTATCGCCGTTGCACACTGGAGTAAAGGCAACCGCCAGGGATTGATTGCAGGCCTGTTTTGCGGCGAAATAATCTGGCTGGTAGGTTTGTTTATCCCCATGCTAATGGGTAAAAGTGAATTGCTCATTCCCTGGCTTAACGACAGTCAGCTGGCGGTAGGGATTACCCACTGGAGCGACATCACCTTGAGTTCACTCGGCACCAATACGCTCGTTTTTGTACTGGTTTCGCTGCTAACCCGGCAATCAGACGAAGAGCGCTACTCCGCGGAATTGTGTTCCGAAGACGAACTCAGCCACCCTGTTCGTATGACACTTGATGTCCGCAGCCCGGCAGAAATCGTGGAGCGATTATCCCGTCGTATCGGCACCCCCACCGCAAAAGCCGAGGTCGATCGCGCGCTCGCCAATCTCGGATTTAATCCAAGTGAAAGCCGACCTTATGCTCTGCGACGCTTGCGAGACGAGGTCGAGGCCAACCTCAGTGGCTTGATGGGCATCAGTGTCGCCAGTGAAATTATGGACAGACAGGTGCCTTTTATCCTGCCGGAATCGGAAGGTGTAACAGATATCAACCTGATAGAAAGCCGGATTCACCAATACCGCGATCACCTCACGGGCCTCGCAGCAGAACTCAACAACTTACGCCTTTACCACCGACGCACTCTGGAAGAGTTACCCATGGCCACCTGTTCGGTCGGCAAGGACATGGAAATTCTGATGTGGAACAGTAAGATGGCCAGCTTAACCGGCATCCCGGCCGCTCAAGTGACCGGCTCGCACTTGCGCGACGTGCTAGACCCCTGGGGAGAACTCTTGCATCGCTTTGCGCAATCAGAACAGGCTCATCTGCACAAACAGGAACTGGAATTAGCCGGCCGCACCCACTGGGTCACCTTACATAAAGCTGCCATTCCTTCTTCCCTTTCTCACCAGGTCGACGGTCAGGTGATTCTTCTCGAAGACATTACCGAGCTGCAACAACTGGAAAATGAGTTGGTGCACAGCGAACGGCTGGCATCCATTGGCCGCCTCGCGGCGGGTGTCGCTCATGAAATTGGCAACCCTGTTACCGGCATTGCCTGCCTGGCTCAAAATATGAAGTATGAAACCGAGGAAGACGAAATTCTCGAGTCCGCCGGGCAAATTCTTGAACAAACCGACCGGGTAAACAAAATCATGCAGTCACTGATGAGTTTCGCCCATCAGGGCCACCAGAAAGAAAGCGAGTTTGACTCTGTGAGCCTGCAGGCCTGTGCGTCAGAGGCGATTAATCTGTTGAAATTGCAGCGCGACAAGAAGCAGGTGCGCTATGAAAACAGGATCAAACCCGACTTGCTGGTCAGAGGCGACAGCCAGCGTTTGATCCAGATATTCGTCAACCTGCTCTCCAATTCACGCGATGCCTCACCGGAAGACTCTCTGGTCAGCATGACCGCGCGAGCGCGAGGCAAGTTCATTGAGCTTCATGTCACCGACGAAGGCCCTGGTATCCCGGGTGAACTTGTCGATCAGATATTTGAACCTTTTTTCACCACCAAAGACCCGGGAGAGGGCACCGGCCTTGGCCTGGCCATGGTTTACAGCATCGTGGAAGAGCACCAGGGCAGCATCGAAATTGTCACGCCTGCGGACAAAGTGTTACAAAAAGGCACAAAATTCGTGATTAAGTTACCCAAACCGCTTGAATCTGCTGCCACATCAGGTAACACTAGTGCACCTTAACGAGACGCAGTCCACATTTCAGTTGTTGTCCTTATGAGCAAGATTCTCATTGTTGAAGACGAAATTATCATCCGCACCGCGCTGCGGAAGTTGCTCACACGCAATAAACACGAAATCAAGGAAGCTGCTTCCGTATCCGAAGCCACCAGCAAACACAAGCTGGACACCTTCGATCTGATTATCAGTGATCTGCGCCTCCCCGGTGCACCCGGAACCGACCTGATTCAACTGGCTGGCGAAGTGCCTGTTCTGATTATGACCTCCTATGCCAGCCTGCGCTCGGCCGTCGACTCCATGCGCATGGGCGCTGTCGACTATATTGCCAAGCCCTTCGATCACGACGAAATGCTGGCTGCAGTGAAACGCGTAATTGGCAAAGCCAGCCAAAACCAACCCCGAACCGACGGTAAAAAGATCGCCAACCAGGAAGCCATCGAAGGCATGATTGGCAGTTCAACGGTCATGCGCGAGCTTTACAGTCGCATCCATAAAGTCGCTCCTACCAACGCCACCGTGCTGGTCTGTGGCGAAACGGGAACCGGTAAGGAACTGGTTGCCAATGCAATCCACCGCGAGAGCCCACGCCGAGACAAGCCCATTATCTCGGTGAACTGCGCGGCCATTCCCGAAACCCTGATAGAAGCCGAATTATTTGGTCACGAAAAAGGCGCCTTTACCGGTGCGGCCACCATGCGCGAAGGTTTGGTCGCGGCGGCCGACGGCGGCACGCTCTTTCTCGACGAGATCGGTGAATTACCTCTGGAAGCCCAGGCGCGACTATTGAGAGTGCTGCAAGAAGGGGAAGTCCGCCCCATCGGCTCGGTCGAATCCCGCAAGGTGGATGTGCGGCTGGTCGCGGCAACACACCGCGATCTCGGCAGATTAGCGCGAGAAGGCAAGTTCCGGGAGGACCTCTACTTCCGCATCAATGTTGTGCAATTGAAATTACCGCCGCTGCGCGAACGCGGCAAAGACATCCTCGCCCTCGCCGAAACCTTTGTTAAGCGGTTCTGTGCGGAAATGTTACGCCCTCCGCTCACACTCACACCCGAAGCCATTCAGGCCATTACCACTTACACCTGGCCGGGCAATATTCGTGAACTGGAAAACGCCATGCAGCGTTCAGTGATTCTCTGTGAGAATGAAACGGAAATTGACCACACCCAACTCTCTATTGATCTCGACCTTGTGCGTGTGGATGATGAAGAGAGACCCGGCGTTCGCGTAGAAAGCCGAAAAACCAGTAATGATCCCAACGAGGATCTGTCACTGGAGGACTATTTCCAACGTTTTGTCCTCGAACACCAGGACAGCATGAGCGAAACCGAACTCGCCAAGAAATTGGGCGTCAGCCGCAAATGCTTGTGGGAGCGCCGTCAACGACTTGGCATTCCGCGCAGTAAGCCCACCCAGAAAGCCGGTAACAACTCTTAATTCTGTTGCCACCCTCTGCTTCCCCCGTTTTTGTGCGCCAATTTCCTGCGCCAGTTGTCACTGCGCGAAACAGATTTGTTACCCTGGGGAAACCTGTTACCCACTTCACAGAAACGTAACAACCGCCGACACAGAAAGTAACGATTTTAAATAGCAAAAGCTAATAAAGCGGCCCCAAAAACCTCTAACCCATTGTTTTATATAGAAAAACCAATGCTGGCATGCTAGCTGCATTTGTACGCGCACAATAACAAAAACAAATAATAAGAAGAAAAGACCAAGAACAGAATAATAACAATAGACAATAAGAACTAAATTACATACACATAATAACAACAAGAAATAATAACAAAGAAAGCGTATAAACTGACTTGTGTACCTTGGAGAGGGCTAGCTGATTACAGCTTTGACACGGACAGGGATGTGTCCTGATACGAGCGTCAGGCATAATAATGAAGAATTCGACGGGAAAGCCAAGGCTTTCCCGTTTTAATATCTGCCTCTGAAAAACTTTCCCTCTTCGTCCGTCACTTCAGGCTTTTCGCTATGGCTCGCGCCTGTGCTAGACTTGCGGCCTTTCCTCAAGCCGTCAATGGACCAGCTTTACCGTTCTGCATGTTAAATAAATTCAAGCGCTTTCTCAGCAAGCCCTTAAGCAAAAAAGGCGACGGGGACTATATTGCTCTCGGCCCTTCAGAGCATCATATTGACGATGCCCTTATCAGCCGGGGCGCCCTTCAAGTCATCGAAACACTGCAATCCGCTTCGTTTGAAGCCTATTTGGTGGGTGGCGGTGTGCGGGACCTGTTACTCGACGGCAAGCCTAAAGACTTTGATGTTGCCACCAGTGCAACACCTGAAGAAGTCAAAAAGCTGTTTCGCAGCGCGCGTATTATCGGCCGGCGCTTCCGTATTGTGCATGTGCGATTTGGACGTGAAATCATTGAAGTCACGACTTTTCGATCCAGCCATACCGAAGCCGCCAATGACAACGAGGCGCAACAAACTGAAGAAGGTGTACTGTTGCGGGACAATGTCTACGGGGATATAGCCTCCGATGCGGCTCGCAGGGATTTCACCGTCAATGCCTTGTATTACAACCCGGCAAAAAGCGAATTGTTGAATTTTGGCTCAAGCCTCGACGATTTACGTAAACGCTGTATTCGCGTGATTGGCGACCCGGAAACGCGCTATAAGGAAGATCCGGTACGCTTGCTGCGCGCGGTTCGTTTCGCAGCCAAACTGGGCTTCAGTATTGAACCTGCATCCGAAAAACCCATACGCGAACACGCCGATTATCTCAGCCACATTCCTGCTGCGCGCCTTTTTGAAGAAGTTTTAAAACTCTTCACCAACGGCTCAGCCACTGCCACATTAGCCTCCTTACGCGACTACGGTTTGTTGGCGTATCTCTTCCCCTCACTGGATTACTGTTTAAATCGCGGCAATGAGACCGACAATAAACTTGTCAGCCATGCCTGCGCCAATACCGATAAACGCATCCGCCAGGGAAAACGCATTACCCCGGCTTTTATTTACGCCGCTTTTTTATGGCCCGCGCTGCGCGCCTCAATGCGAACTAAAGTCAGCGACCAGAATATGGCCACCCATGAAGCCATGCAACAGGCCGCGCAAGACGTGGTGAGCCAACAATTGCAACATACGGCCATTCCCAAACGCTTTCTGATTCCCATGCGCGAGATCTGGGCCTTACAATTGCGGTTGCCGCGCAGGGATAAACGCCGAGCTTATGTCACCCTCGAACACCCCCGATTTCGCGCCGCCTACGATTTCCTCTTGTTGCGGGAGCAAGCCGGCGAAGATCTGGACGGCTTGGGAATGTGGTGGACGCGCTTCCAGAATGCCAGCGAGCCTGAGCAGCAAGAATTGATCGCCAATGCGAAAAGGGATAAATCTTCACGACCACCGCGCAGACGAAGACGTCGGAAACCGAAACACGATTCCGAAGATGCCTGATGTTTTTATTGCACTCGGCAGCAATCTCGACCAGCCCTTGAAACAGGTCGAACAAGCCTGCCGCAGCCTGCACACCCTGCAACACTCTGAATTTATCGCGCGCTCAAGCTGGTATCGCAGCAAAGCAGTCGGCCCTGGCGAGCAGGATGATTACATCAACGGCGTCTGCCAGTTACGTACGCATCTTGCCCCTCTGGACTTGCTCGACGCCTTGCAAAATATCGAAGCACAACAACACAGAAAACGGCTGCAACGCTGGGGCCCGCGCACGCTTGACCTGGACATTCTGCTTTATGGCACAGAGCGCTTAGCGCTACCACGCCTGCAGGTTCCCCATCCGCGTATGTATGAACGTAACTTTGTCCTCTATCCTTTATATGAACTCACTGGAGATATCCCGCTTCCGGCAGAATCGGGTCTTCCCAAGAGTGTGGGTCTTGAGTCATTATTATCAAAAGTGGATGATTCAGGCCTGCAACGCCTCAGCGATTGACACGATCGCAAACCGTTTATGGGCCAAGTGAAAAACTGTAGGTAATTGTGTAAATTGTGTTCGCCAGTGTCTGTTAATAGTAAGAACCGGTTAACACGCCATATTGAAAAGCAGTAAACGATAAATAAGGGTAAGCACCTTGAATGATGACCGCGATTGGGTAATTGATGTCAGCGCTTATGACTTACCGCGCTACATTGCTGTGGAAGGGCCTATCGGTGTTGGCAAAACCACACTTACAAAGAATCTGGCGCGCACCTTCAATTATGAAACCCTGCTGGAACGCGCAGAAGACAATCCTTTCCTGGAGCGTTTTTATCTCAACGAAAGTAACACGGCCCTGCCTACCCAGTTATTTTTCCTGTTTCAACGCGTTCAGCAAATCAACGCGCTTCGCCAGGCGGATTTATTTCAGCCGGTTCGCGTCGCAGATTTTCTGATCGAAAAAGATCAGCTTTTTGCTGAACACACGCTGGATGCCGAGGAATTAAATTTATACAAGCAAGTCTATGAAAAACTGACCATCGACGCACCGCGACCCGACCTTGTCATATACTTACAAGCGCCCGCCGATGTTTTGCTCGAACGCATCCAGCGCCGCGGAATCAATTCCGAACAAAATATTACCTACGACTATTTGCATAAACTCAACGAGGCTTACACGCGCTTCTTTCATTTTTATGAAGCATCACCGCTGCTTATTGTGAATGCCGCTGATATTGATTGGGTAAACAACGCCAACGACTATCGCAACCTCGTCGATTATATGCTGAACATTAAAAATGGTCGCCACTACTACAACCCTCAACCCTTGTTGCTAGGCGCCTGATACTATGGACTACGGCAGCGCGGAAGCGCTTAAAAATATTGTTACCGTTCTTTCTCTCAGAAAATTCAAGGAAGAACGCGAAAAATTTGTCACTGTTGCTCTTTACGACGCGCAAATGGCGGCAATGGCTGAACGCTGCGGCGTTGAAGTGGTCCTCGTTGGCGATAGCCTCGGCATGACAGTACTCGGCTATGACAGCACCTTGCCCGTCACCATGGACCAAATGATTTACCATATTGAAGCGGTTGCACGCGGTAATAAAAAATCGCTGATTATGGGCGACCTGCCTTTCATGACCTATGCGGATAGCGCACAAGCCATGAGCAATGCCACACGCGTTATGCAAGCCGGTGCGCACATGGTCAAAATTGAAGGGGGTGCGTGGCTGTGCGATACCGTGAAAATGTTAAGTGAACGCGGTATCCCGGTCTGTTCACACATCGGCCTCACACCGCAAAGTGTTTTTAAGCTTGGTGGTTTTCGCGTGCAAGGCCGCAGCGACGAACAAGCCGACACACTGTTAAAGGATGCGCTGGCACTCGAACGTGCCGGTGCTGATGCCATTGTTCTAGAGGCCATCCCGTCGGAACTCGGCAAAAAAATCAGCGACGCACTCAGTATTCCGACCATTGGCATCGGCGCCGGCGCAGAGACCGATGCCCAGGTTTTGGTTATCAACGATATTCTCGGTCTGACGCCCAAGCCACCAAAATTTTCCAAGAACTTCCTGGTCGAAGCAGACGATATACCCGGCGCCTTAAAAAAATATGTGAATGACGTAAAAGAAGGGCGCTTTCCCGACGATCACCACAGCTTCAAGTAAATTCCGGATAATTCACTCTCTCACCTTTACTCTAAAAAAAATATTTGAGGTATCACTACCATGTTAGTCACCCGCTCCCTGATCTACAGCAGTATTTTGTCTCTCACCTTACTTACTGGAGCCTGTAACAAACAGGCTGTTAAAGAAGAAACCCTGGTTGGCGGCCCCGCATTAAATGCAGAAGCGACACAAGTGGGCTACGATGATGGGACACAAATGCTTAATCGCTTCCGTATTAACTATGCGGGTTATCTCCCACTGCAAGAAAAAATTGCCGTGTATCTGTACGACGGCAATAAAAAATCAGTTTCCTGGGAGGTAATTGATGGCAACAACAAACGCGTGCTACAGGGCCAGAGCAACGAATACCGAAAAAATGATCACGCCTCCGGTGATTCATTTTTCCTGATCGATTTTTCCGATTTACAAAAAACCGGTGATGACTACCGCTTGCGTATCGGCAGTGATACGTCCAAAACCTTTGCGATCGGCAAGGATGTCTACCAGGCATTAAAGTTTGAATTCTTTGATTATTTCCAGGATCACCGCCGGGAAGGTGATGTATTCGATCGTTACGTTCATGACTGGAACGATTATTCAGTCACTTTGAATTTTATTGCCGATGCCGGTGATCAGGGCTATTACCCGGTTAACGCGGCCGAAGCACAATGGGCTCTAATCAGCATGTTGGAGCGCTACCCACACGCGAACGACTACTACAGCAACGCTGTCAGTGGTATGAGTACGCTTTATGACGAGTTAGTGTTTTTCAACTACCCCATGGATAAAATTATTATTCCAGGGCAGAAGTTAGCCATCGCCAAATGGCATACCAATTCCAACGACACCTGGGCAATTTGTACCGGCGCCAGTGGCAAAGGCGGTTCCTGCGTTTCACGCCCAGCAACAAAAGCAACTTATTCTGTTGCGCGAACACTCGCCTCCATGTCGCGCCTGCATGCCGACTTTGGCGAACCAAGCCAACAAAAAGCGCACTATGAGCACGCAAAAATGGCCTATAAAAATGCCATAAGTGAACCGCTTACCTGCCTTATGCCAAACGATGTCGGCGGTGAAGGCGGCTACTATCCCAACAATGACAACTGGAGCTTGTGGCGCGAACCACGCACACATCGCGACCCTTGCGCATCAGGCCCCAAAGCAGATCCAAAAGACAACAACGTTAATGATGATCAATACACCGCACTTGTAGAATTGTTTCTTGCCGCCCACAAGCTCGGGTTAAAACACGAAGCCACGATGTTTCAAAAGAAAATGGAGGCCCACCCCCATCACAATCGTGTCGATCTATTTTGGTGGGGTGCCGTTTCTACCGAGGGAACACTCTCCTTGTTAATCAATCGCCCGTCTGGTGTCGATTTAAGCCAGGCGGAGAGCAACCTGTTTGCTTATGCGGACCAGGTACTGGAATATCAACAGGTTGGCTATCCCGGCGTAACCTTTGATACGCAGTCTGATTTTTGGGACGCCGATGATCGTGACGATGTCGACAACAATTTCCGTTGGGGCTCCAACCGCATGCAATTGAATGATGCGCGCATTTTAGCCTTCGCTGCCGAACTTGCGATGGAGAAAAAGGCCTACGAAAAAGCCATTGCCTACACCAATGGTACCTTGAAGGTCATGGACCAGATGTCGGGCACCAATGCCGTTGCACTCGCCATGTACACTGCAGATTCCTACCCTCACATTGAACATGCGGTATCGCGCACGCACGATGCTCTGGTACCGGATACCGAAGATGGCAAGATGGCACTGGGCGCAAACAACTGGACGCTTTCCAACGACCCAAATATGCCAGCTTTCGGCACCGAACCTGGAATGAAAATGTTTGCGCTAAACGGAACAGGTTGGGCTTCACGTGAAATATCCGTCGACGGCAACGCATCGCTGGTACCCGTCGCTTACTTTGCAACTGAAGTTGCACCGACAATTCTCGAACAGGCTTACAAGGCCCTGGCGAAATAACCACCGCTACCTTGCAAGTGATTCTCAAGATTTAGCATGGGGGACGGGCGATATAAAATAGTATGTCGCCCCCCTTCTGAACTTTCCTGAACTTTCAAAAAATAAAAATTCTTACATCCATTCAGAAAACATTCAGAATTTTTAAGCATAATGGCACCCGGAATCTACAAAAGGTTCAACCTTTTGTAGCACGTAAAACCAAGGAGTTTATTTATGAAAAAGCAACTGATTGCTTTAAGTCTGTGTGCAAGTTTTTCTTCTTTAGCTTTGGCTGAGGATTATCAATTTGATGTTGCCGGATCAATTTCGCGATTAAATTCAGACGCGGCTGGCGCCGATGACACCATACTGGGTGCTGGTATTCAATATCATTTTAAGGCAGTTGATACCTCCAAAGGGCCGCTCGCTGAAGCCGCTTTCCTGACTCGCTCTTCCAATGTCAGCGCCTTACAATTTTATTCCAATGAAACGGATGAAGACGCAACCACGTTGGCCGCTGAAGTGTATATACCCAACACCATGTTCTACGCTGCTGTTGCGCATACTATTTGGGATAGCAATGACACAACAACATTTAATTTTGGTCTCACTCCTCTCGACGGTTTATTAGTTACCACATCTTACAATGACGATGTCGACTACGACCCTAACATCAACGCCAAGTACCTTATGCCTCTGGATGGTGATAATAGCCTTGTGCTACGTGGCGGCCTGGTTATTGGTGACGATGATGAAGCCTTTACTGCTGGTGCAGATTATTATTTAAATCGTTACACCGGCGTGGGTTTTAATATCACTGACAGTTATGGAGACACAACCACAGAACTGCACGTCGAACATTTCTTTCTCGACGATGCCTACGCGGGTATTTCCTACGCTATGGGTGAGAACGATGATTTGGTCACCGTACATGCAGGCTTCCGTTTCTAGGGAACCTCTGAAAAATGCCCTATTTTCCCTGTAGCGGCGTCAGCTCCGTGCCGGTGTGCCGGCTCAGTCGATCCTCATTTACTCCAGTAAACCGGGGTGCCGGCTCAGTCTGTTCTCCGCGCGGTGCTTCCTTGCCACAGAAAAAATATTTCCATTTTTCAGAGGCTCCCTAGAAAACTTTAGCCCTAAACTTCCTGACGAATTTCCCTGCCGTCAGCACATATTAAATGGCCAGCGTATTCGAATTAATCCGGGCTGGCCATTTCTCTATTCACCGCAAAAGGCGCCCAAGCCTGGCAAACAGGCATCACCTCAAGTGTATTGATGTTCACATGTTCAGGGAGAGAGCTCGCCCAAAAAATTGTCTCTGCAACATCTTCTGCACTTAAGGCTCGCGTACCTTCATAAACCTTATCCGCTTTCGCTTTATCACCACTGAAGCGTACCAACGAAAATTCCGTATCAGCCATTCCTGGTTCAATGTTGGTGACACGAATATTTTTTCCCAATAAATCGCAACGTAAGTTTCTGGAAAATTGTTGAACAAAGGCTTTGGTCGCGCCATAAACATTTCCGCCAGGATAAGGCCAATTCCCGGCAACAGAACCGAGATTAATAATATGCCCGCGATTGCGCTCAACCATACCCGGCAAGAGGCGACGTGTTAAACGCACCAGAGCCCGGCAGTTTGTCATCAACATGTCGTCCCATTCCTGCAGCGAACATTCCCAGGCACCATTTAAACCGAGTGCAAGCCCGGCGTTGTTCACCAGTAAATCGACTTCACGGAAGGTCTCAGGCAATATCGTCGGCAATGCATCTACTGCTACGTCATCACGCAGGTCCATTGCATGACTATGGACTTTCACATGGGGAAAGGTCTGCTCAATCACCTTTTGCAATTCAACCAGCCGACTTTGTCGACGTGCAAGTAGAATGATCTGCCCCGCTGTTTGTGCAAGTCGCAATGCGGCTGCCCGCCCGAAACCGGATGAGGCTCCGGTAATGAGCACTGTTTTCGCAGACTGTTTATTATCATTAGTCATTCGTTCCTCTCCCGATTTAACTGCCGAAGCGTTATTGTACACAAGCAAATGTCATCCATCGCCAAGCGACTTTGCTTTGACTAAACTCCATTAGACTGTCAGGCTTTAAACGACTGAATAATGTACAATCTTATTTGCTCGCGAATGTACTATCGATGTATCTTTTTGCCCAATCAGGGACTGCAATTATGTTCAGGAAACAACTTCTTATTCTTTGCCTCTTTCTACCGGCACTCTCGTTTGCCAAAACACTCGTCGACACCCATGGTCAGTTACAGGTAAAAGGCAATCAAATTGTTGGGCAACACGGTAATGCCGTTTCTCTTGCCGGGCCCAGCTTCTTCTGGAGCAATACCGGCTGGGGTGCGGAAAAATTCTACACAGCTGACGCTGTCAAATATTTTCATCGAGAATGGAATGCCGGCATCGTGCGGGCCGCGATAGGCACCTTTAAAAATGGCGGCTATATCTCTGATAAAGCGGGCAATCTCCAGCGCGCCGAAGCCATTATTGATGCCGCCATCGCTGAAGGTATCTATGTCATCGTTGATTGGCATTCACACTGGGCGGAAAAAGAAGCAGAAGTCGCCAGCGAATTTTTTGATTACATTGCAAAAAAATATAATAAGTACCCCAATATTATTTATGAAATTTACAACGAGCCTCTCGATAAAACATCCTGGGAGGGCGATATCAAACCTTACGCCAATAAGATTATTCCTGTTATCAGAAAACATGACCCGGATAACCTGATTGTCGTTGGCACCCGCACCTGGTCACAAGATGTCGATGAGGCCGCCGCCTCGCCGCTGGAAGGCTATAGCAACATTGTATATACCTTGCACTTTTACGCCGGTACTCACAAAGCAGAATTGCGTGCAAAAGCACAAAAAGCCCTTGATGCCGGGCTCGCTTTAATGGTCACAGAATGGGGTACGGTGAATGCAAATGGCGATGGTGATGTCGACAACGAGAGTGTCAAAGAATGGATGGCGTTTTTGAAGAAAAACAAACTCAGCCATTGCTCCTGGTCGGCACACGACAAACAAGAAGGTGCCTCTATTTTCAAGCCGGACACGCGTGCAGATGGCAAATGGAGCGATGCAGACCTGACTAAAAGTGGATTGCTCGTTAAATCCATTGTAAAGAATTGGTAATATTTATAAGGTTAATTAAAATTGTCCATACGAAAGCAAACGAGCGTTTGAATCTCTCTATCCTAATTACAAATCGGGTTTGCTTCTCCTACAGCCCATCGCATTGACTTTCTTTGCAATAAAAGGTCGGCTTATAACTCAATTCTCGTTAGAGATGCTCTTCAGGCGCATATATGGCTTAAAACAGTGCATGTCGTTTGGCACGTTTCAAAATCAATTGCCAATTAACAAGCAAATTACAGCGTATTCTTTATTCAAATAACAAATTATTCTTTTAAATTAAGGATATATAGCACCGAATTCAACTCTACATTCTTGTTATATTGACACTTTTCACATAGCATGATTCGCGCATAGGAAAAGTTGTCAGTGGCGTTGAGATGAGCATACCAATAATATTAGTTCTATTAGGATTATCAGTTCTTGTTGGGGTCTTGGGGGTTGTCTATGCATACACTGCCAGACGTAATTATTCCAAACTGGAAGAATCCTATGCCGAGGTCCTCGCGCAACGCGAAGCCTATATTGAAAATGTTGTCGAGCGCATCTGCGTCAATGAGAGCGCCCTTGCCAAACATAAGACCCGTATCAATGTTAGCCTCACAGAATTGGAATCCCTCGCTGCGGGCGGAGCAAGCTGGGAAGTAATTGCTAACAAACAACGGAATATCCTGCCTCTCAATCGCGATAACTCTGGCTCCGATAAGTTGGTAGAACTGACTCAGGAACTGCGCTCCCAGATTTACAACTATATTCCCGACGATCGCAGCCATTTAGGCGGTACCGTACAACGACTCGATGATTTTATCGATTTCATCAAGTTGAGCGTCACAAAATTTAAACTCCGCAAGTCTATTGAAATTAATTTAAAAATCTCTGTAGAAAAAGGCGTAAATACCCGCGTGTTTCTTTTTCACGACCAGGATTTCATCGTACGCTGGTTTATCTTTCTCTCCATGTATGTGAAGGAAGAAAATTATCTACAGACCCCGCCAACGCTGGAAATTACATTGAGCCCAGGCGCGTCAAAACAGTCCGTTCACGTGGCGACCGCTTTTATCCTCTATAAGGCCGATATCATTCCCAAAGACTTTAATCTGCAATACAACTTTTTCTTTAATACCGGTTTATTGCCAGATGAGTGGCTCAACCTGAACCCTTATTTATTGGAAGCCCTGAAAATGTCTTCCTTTTTCTCCTTTCTGGTCAAAACCCGTCAGGACAACCATTTTCGCAATACGACCCTGTACTTCGAGCGCGATTGCTATGTCGCTCGCCAACGAAAAGACTTTGACCCTGTGATTGCGCTTCGTCAGAAATACCCAGCCGCGCGTTTGATGTATGTGTGCTCACACCCGGATGACTACGAATCAAAGCACATCAATGAGCTGTTCGAGTCAATTGGCCTCGACTTACAAACAATACCCGGTGCTGATTTCAGCCCTTCACTCCTTTCTCGCACTCAACTCGTGTTTATCAATTCAGCCCTTGACTACGAACTAAGAGAAAAAATTGTCCACTCCATTCTCGCGTGCCCCTTCGCAAAAGTCAGAATCTGCATCGTAAGAAAACGCTATGAAGCGATTTTTGATGAGCACGACCAAATTGACTATATCGACATGCCGCTTTCTCAGGAAAAAATTAATTCCGTACTTTAACACTCCGCGCTAGCGCCACTCTGGACAGGGATGCAAAACAAACACACTTACACCTTTACCTTCGATGAGTCGGAGAATTTACACGCCACATTTACGGACGACTTAACAAAGTACAACCCGGATTTCCGGCTTCCCGACAAAATTGCGCATGCATTACCCAAACTCATTCCCTCCTACACCTTAATGAAAGTGGTAGAAGTCTTCTGCATTTCAGCTTCAAGCGGCTATATGCAAAAAGACGCATTCTCACTCGGCATTAATTTCTCGATTAATAACAAACACCCCTTATCCCCCAAAATACCCATTAAATTTGAAATTACGACACAAATTCGTAAAAACAAACTACTAATTTTTAACTTTGAGATTTTCGACTCTGATAAATTAGCAGCATGGGGTTCGCACACGCGTCTCATAAAAAGCATTGACTAATTTCAAAGAGGTGTAAACATGATTTTTAGCGACCAGTATCAAAGAGTAGTTAAGGAGTATTCAAAGATTGGGGAAGACCACAAGCAGTACATGTTCGATTGCTTTCGTAACCATGAGTTTCCACTCGTATTGTGGAGAAAACTCGGAAAATCCGGTTTATTTAAAGTCGCAGCCGGCAACGATAAAGAACATGCACTTCGTTACATGGCAGCAGCCTATGAGGGCCTCGCTTATGGCTCCGGTGATTTGGCTTTCTGCATTGCGCCAATCTGCCACGGCGCAATGGCTGTGCCCATTCTTGCGCAATTTGCAAAAGACAGAAAAATTGTAAAAAAATATCTTGATCAAGCCACCAGCGGAGCCTCGGTTATTTCCTTCGCGGTAACGGAATCAAGCTCAGGAGGAACCGATGCTTTTCGCTCAGATTGTCGCCTAAGTAGTTATAATGGCACCAAAATCCTCAATGGAAAGAAATGGCACATCACCAGCGCTCCCCACGCTGATTTAATTATGTGTTGGGCCACGGACGACTATGACTCCCTGGTTGCGGTTCTGGTTGATCCGAAGCAAAAAGGTGTGACTATCGGCGATAAATTACCTTGCGCCGCTGCACGCACCTCGCCGGTTGGCACGATTGAATTTAAAAATGTTGAGATTTCACCAGATTGCATTCTGCGCTTTAAAAGCGGTAAGCGTGCATTAACCGATGCCTTGATCGGTGAGCGAGTGATTTGCACATTCTCCGGTATCGGCTGCATTAAACAAATGATTGAGAAATGCGTGTACTTTTTAAGAAACCGCAAAGTACAAGGCGTTAAACTTGAAAGACATCAGTACATGCAATACCGCATCACCAAAATGCAGTATGCACTCACTACGCTTGAAGCACTTTCCCACGGCACCCTGAATTTACAATGTGCAGGCAATAATGTGGACCTGGAAAGTTCTGTTCTCAAACCCACTGCCGCCAATACCATTTTCGATTGCGCGCGCGAAGCCGGGCAAATTTGTGCGACCTACGGTTTACAGGAAGAGAGCCAGTTTTATTCCGCGCTACTCGATGCCTGGGGTGCAATGGTCGGCGGCGGTACCGAAGAAGCACATCGCATGATAGTTTGGAACAAAATGAAAAAACGCTACAGTGGAAGAAGCCTGAATATTAGCTCAGACAATATTCATATCTGGGAAGAATCAGAAGATTTACTAAAAGAGATTAAAAATGCAGTATAAGAAAGACTTCGTGGTAACTCACTGAGTTACCACGAATATTTTGCGTTTTAACTTTCACAACAAACTAAAAATCAAGGGACAGGAAAGCCCTTCGACGCTTCCCAAATTCGATACCATTGCTCACGGTTTAATTTGATTTTTTCAGATTTAACCGCTTGCTCAACGCGCTCAATTTTGCTGGTACCCAAAAGGGGAAAAGCATTGCATGGCAACGCCAGGGTCCACGCGTACACAACCTGTTCAAGGCAGTCCGCGTTCACTTCCTCTTTCACGGTATTCAAAGCTGCAACAACGCGTCTTGCCTGTTCAGTTTCAACCTTGAACAAGGCACCGCCAGCAAGACAAGACCACAACATTGGCCCTACGCCATGGCGTTGACATTGATCCAGTAAACCTTCATCAAGGCTTTGCATGTTCAAGGGCGAAAACTCAACCTGATTGGTAATCAAACTACCTCCACAGGCTGCCTGCAATAATTCAAACTGCTGCAGTGTAAAATTGGACACACCAAACGCGCGCACCTTACCCTGAGCCTTTAATTGTTCGAATGCTTCGGCAACCTCTTCTGCGCGCATTAAAAAATCCGGGCGGTGAATAAGTAACAAATCTACATAGTCTGTTTGCAACATGCGCAAGGAATTTTCCAGCGACGCAATAATGTGTTCCTTCGAACTATCGTAATGATTTACCGCTTGCGCACCGAGCTCACCAAAGCCTTGAGGGCGAATGCCGCATTTGGTAATAATTTCCATCTCGCTACGCAAGGCCGGTTTCAAAGCCAGCGCCTTACCAAAAGGTTCTTCACTGCCATACACCATTGCGTGGTCCATAGAACTGATACCCAGCTCCAATACACGCTCGATAAAAGCGAGAAGTGTTTGATCGCTCATACCCCAGTGTTTAACTCGCCAGAAACCGGCAATAATTCGAGAAAATTCCGGGCTGTGCAGTGCTTCGCCCCTGTTCGCCATTTGTGCGCGTGTAACAGTCATGTTGACCTCATGTAATGTTTTTGGAAGGTTTGCGTATCCTTACGCTAAAAAACAGCGATACGCTGCGTTTTCAGTTTCATTCCAATAGTTGTAATTGAGTTCCTTGAGGAGGGCTTCAAACTTGCCGCGTTGTTGTTGCGGAATCTGTAAGCCCACCAATACGCGTCCGAAAGCGGAACCGTGATTGCGGTAGTGAAACAGGGAAATATTCCAGTTGCCCGCCAGACGCGTGAGAAATTCCAGCAAGGCGCCCGGGCGCTCTGGAAATTCGAAGCGGTAAAGTACTTCGTTTTCCGTAAAGGGAGCGTGACCGCCGACCATATGACGAATATGAATTTTTGCCATTTCATTATCTGTCATATCAATCAGCTCATAACCCTGCTTTTGCAGTTTGGCCACAAGCTGTTTGCGGTCATCGGTATGCGGGTTCATTTTTAACCCCAGGAAGATATGCGCCTTCTTTTTGTCGGCATAACGGTAGTTAAATTCAGTAATGGCGCGCTTACCCAGCATTGCGCAAAATTTACGGTAACTGCCCGCTTCTTCGGGGATGGTTACCGCAAAAATGGCCTCGCGCTTTTCACCAATTTCGGTGCGTTCAGAAATGTAACCGAGGCGATCAAAATTGGCATTGGCTCCACTCACAACGGCAATCAAATGCTGATCCTTACACTGCGTCTGCTGGGTATATTTCTTCAAGCCCGCGAGCGCCAGCGCGCCTGAGGGCTCGGCTATTGAGCGGGTATCATCGAAAATATCCTTGATTGCTGCACAAATTTCATCGGTATTCACCGTGATACAGGCATCGACACATTGCTTGAGGATGCGCCAATTCTCTTTGCCAACCTTAGCGACCGCAACACCGTCCGCAAAAATACCCACTTGACTGAGTTGCACGCGTCGGCCCGCTTTCATGGCCGCTTGCAAACACGCCGACTCTTCCGCCTCAACCGCAATCACTTGAATCTCCGGGCGCAAACTCTTTATATAAGCCGCCATACCCGCACACAATCCGCCCCCTCCAACCGGGATGAAAATGGCATCCAGCTGCCCAGGTTGTTGCCGCAATATTTCCATGGCAATCGTGCCCTGGCCCGCAATCACATCAACATCATCGTAGGGCGCTATTGGAGTGAGCCGCTTTTGTTCGCACAGTTTTTCTGCGTAGGCTGCCGCTTCATCGTAAGTATCCCCTTTTAATACGACTTTTGCCCCGAGACGCTGTACCGCATCTGCCTTGATTTGTGGCGTGGTGGTTGGCATAACGATGGTGGCCTTACAACCAATGTGTTTCGCCGCCATCGCCAAACCCTGGGCATGATTGCCCGCAGACGCTGCAATCACACCGCGTTTTCGCTGCTCTGCATCAAGCAAACGCAATTTGTTGTAGGCTCCACGAATTTTGAAGGAAAACACAGGCTGCAAGTCTTCCCGCTTGAGTTGCACATTGTTCTGCAAGCGGCGGGAGATTAGAGGGGCGGCATCGAGCGGTGTTTCCACCGCCAGATCGTAGATACGGGCATCCAGAATGCGCTTGAGATAAGTTTCTGGCATAGCGCTGTTACATCCTGCTTACTAAAAGTCGCAGTTTGCATGATTTTTGTAGCGGCCAGCAAGCAGTGTAAACTTAAACCACACATTTACACTGCCAGCTCACACCACAAAGCCTGGCGCTATGATTATTCCCGTTAAATCAGGGCTGAATCATCCAACGCTGACTGGGCCAATTATTATTGGGCTGTGCTTTTAAGTCAGAGTAATCACCGTTGTTACTTGCCGTAAGGTAATAACCCGACCAAACATTTTTAATTAAAACGGCAGGTCCACTACCCGAAACAGCTTCGATGATCCACTGCTGGCTACCCCAATCATCAACGTAATCATACAAAACCACATCCGCATAATTACTTTCGTTTTGCACGTTAAGATAAAGGCCCGTTACCGTATTGCGTAACCTGACATAGTCGGTACCGACCACAGGCTCAACAACCCAATCCTGAGTATCCCAGGCTGGTGTGTTGGGTTGCACACGAACATCCGCATTATTGCCTGAACCTGCTGCTGTGAGAATACGACCAGACCAGGCGCTCACAATTTTAGCTTCGTAAATTTCAGGCGCGGCAGTGCAATCATAGAATTTGACAACATAGTTTGAACATTGGCCATCGACTTGATCCGTGTTGTTACAAATTAAACCGTTACGGTCAAATTTCGCTAACCGATCTGCAGGCCCAATCACGCTGTGAAAAATGCCATCCTGTGAAGTATATGTTGCACGAATACCGGTCGTGATTTCATCGCTATTACACACCTCAGTGTGAACGGATCTCGTTTCATGATCACCGGCGCCATCCCAATCTCCCCACGGCGTATCGCGGTAATTCAGGCCAGTCCAATATTCTTCGCCGTCGGATTTTTTACAATAATATTCAATGGAATAATCATCACACAGACCATCAGCTTGATCCGAATTCACGCAGACCAAACCCTCTTTGCCATTAAACACGCGAAGATTATCTGTAATCGTACTCGGGTGTACATTCAGATCACTGTCGACCACATGCGCAACAATTTGACCGGGCACTTCGCAGTATTCCAATAAGGTTTCAAACTGCAGCCGCGCTTCACTGAACAATTCTCTATCACTGTCATTTGGACCCGACAAGGGCGTATCACGATTGATCCAGGTGTAATCACTTTCGTCGGCAGAACCCGTTTCCGGGTTATTTGCTGGCATGACACCCTGGTCGTAGATACTAGCATCCGCAATTACGGTATCAGCAGCGTGGTAAATCACTGAGAGAATACCGGGCAACAAATTGAACGTGGTTGTGCCCTCATCAATATCCCCTTGGGTCGAGAGGTAACCGATGGAATGGCAACCATTTGCACAGGTCAGTTCACTGGGCACGTTAAAGTCAGCGGCCATATCCTTGAAGCTTTGAAAAGTCTCTCCCACGATATGGTAATCCCCATTAATAATATCCGGATTATCCTCGTCTCGAACCAAACCAAAGGTATCGTGACCATCGTTCAACAAACCAAATTTTGAAAGGAAAGGCGCAATGCGTGGCGAAGCAATATAGGGACCTGCAACGTGGCAATCTACACAGGGAAGTTCCCGTTTTAAATCAATAGGCGGCACCCAGTATTTTGATTCCGGCGTGCCTGGGGCTGCGTTCGCTGCAATGGTGGGCGAAACGAGAATAGAAGGCGAAAACTCGTCTTCTTCATGCGCCTTAAAAAAACAGGTATTGCCGTTTTCTCGGTTGTGTAGAATCATTTCGATTGAGGCCGCTTTTGCGAAAGGCGGTTCAGGTTGGCCTTCCTCATTGGACAACCAACGACAAGCAAATACCAGATCAACCTTATCTGTAATGGTTCTGTGCCCGACATAATCGTTAATTGGGCCAGACTGCGCAAACAATTCACCTTCCGCGCAATTCATTGTCGCAGGGATATCATCATCGTCGAATTCCAGGGCTGATTTACAGCTATCCACATAGCTCTCAAAGGTTTCTGAGGGATAGGCTTTAATCTCTACTTCCGCACTGTCACTGTTACCGTTCATATCCGTCACCGTTAAAATGGCGGTGTAGTTTCCAGGCGTTAAATAGTCAAAATTGTTGGGTACTGAAGTGTCACCTTCAAAATCATCCGAGCCATCGCCCGGACTCCAAACGTGAGTGCATGTATTATCAGCACAATAAGAACTGATCCCCGTAAACTGAGTGTGAAGCGGGACTTCCCCCTCTGTTTCCGTTGTGTTGCGAGGGTCGGCAACCACTTTTGCACCAACCGCGCGTACCTGAATATTCATTACACGTGAGTCTGTTAAACCAGCGGTATCCGTTACCGTCAACGTGACTTCATACAAACCCGGCGTCGAGAAGGTATGAGACGCTGTGACTCCCGTATCAGTGTTGCTGCCACCGAAATCCCAGGCATAACTGACAATACCGTCATCGTCCTCAGACGAACTGCCATCAAAAGTAAAGGCTAATGGCGCTTCTCCCCTGCCTGTGATCGGGCCCGAGGTAACTTTGAAGCTCGCTCTCGGCGGGACATCTTCATTAGGCACAACAAATTCCAAAAATTTGGCCAATTGCTCGGCGCAGCTATCCACGCAGCTCGCCGGAGAATCCAGCGGCATTGCGTTATTGATATAAACAGTTAGTGCATCCAGGTCCGCAAAGTTATTTAAATCAATCGGTGTCGCGCCGGAAGTCGGCCCGGGAATCGGCCCGTGACAGTCACTGCACATACTTCCATAATCGGCAACGTGTTCGGCAGTTGCACACAGGGCTATAAAACCGCTGAGCACAAGCGCCAGGTGCACAACGAGTCGTTTTGAATTCAATGTTCTCATTATCGTAAACCTCTTTTATTCCGTTATTGTTTCTTACCTCGGCAAACCTCAGCTCTTTTCCCGAACAACAAAAATTCCATCGAAGTTAAAAGACTTTGCACAGCTTCCTGGCTTTGGATCTCACCTCAACAAAGCGCCCTTATTGTAGGGTTGACAAACATAATATGAAAACGTTTACTTTTGAGATCCCATAGACATCCCGCACTTTATTCACGCTACAGGCCCCTAATTTCACGCATAACAGCTACGGGGCTCCCGAAGAAAGTAAACGTTTACAAACAACATCAAGCCAGCGGAGCTGGAGGTGTTAAGCCTCACCCATCAACTGGTACAGACTTATGTATATAAAGATGTCTTTGGAGCAAGAAGTAATCACGCAAGCGAGGATTTTTCGCCATTCAATTCATTGCTATGCAATTTGCTCCAAAAACCTTTCAATTTATTGTCCACAACAGAGATTTTTTTTGAATATACAAGTGGGGTTGATTGACTGTGCATTGAGATCACACCCATCTCGCCTACCAAGTGCCACATTCCGCTCCCCTGTATTGTGCCCAAAACCGCTCACCGCCCCTTGAAACTGTCTCGGTTTGTGGAGGAGCGATTTCAGGATCTTGCTGTTTCAGCTAAGGGGAATTCCGCGTAAAATAGCGGCTTTTTCGAAGTGACCTCCCGATGACCCCCGACGAACTTAAACTCGCTGTAGCAAAGGCGGCTGTTGATTATGTCGTTCCCAAGCTCGAAAGCGATTCCATAATTGGTATTGGCACTGGCTCAACAGCCAATTACTTCATTGACCTGCTGGCCGAACACAAAGGCAAATTTGAGGGTGCGGTATCCAGCTCCAAAGCCTCAACAGAACGTCTGGAGAAACACGGCATCCCCGTCTATGGCTTGAACGGGGTGGAAGTACTGGGCTTTTATATCGACGGTGCCGATGAGAGCAATCATAAATTGCAATTAATTAAAGGCGGTGGCGGCGCCCTCACGCGGGAAAAAATTGTCGCCGCGTGCTCCGAGGTCTTTGTGTGTATTGCCGATGAAAGTAAATGGGTGGAAACCCTTGGTAAATTCCCGCTACCCGTCGAAGTCATCCCCATGGCGCGCGCCTATGTGCAAACTGAAATTAAACGTCTGGGTGGCAAGCCTGTTTATCGTCATGGCTTTGTCACGGATAACGGCAATGAAATCCTCGATGTGCACGATCTCGACATTCAGAATGCCATTGAACTGGAAAAACAACTCAATCAAATTACCGGTGTCGTAACAAATGGATTGTTTGCAGCTCGCCCCGCTGACATTCTTTTTCTCGGCACACAAAAAGGCGTAGAGGTTAAGAAAGCATGAGTGCAGCAGCGCAAATTTCACTTGATAAAGAAAAAATTAAATTTGTGTTACTCGAAGGCGTACATCAAAGCGCGGTCGAAAGCTTAAAACACGCCGGCTATGCCAATGTGGTGTATCACAAGAAAGCACTGAGTGGAGAGGACTTACTGGCAGAAATTAAAGATGCACACTTTGTTGGCATTCGTTCGCGTACACAACTTACGCGCGACGTAATTGAACACTGCAACAGGCTTGTCGCGGTAGGTTGTTTTTGTATTGGTACCAATCAGGTTGATTTGCAAGCGGCACAAGAACACGGCGTCGCCGTTTTCAATGCACCTTTTTCCAATACACGCAGCGTTGCCGAATTAGTGATCGCAGAAGCGATTCTGTTGCTGCGTGACATTCCTGCAAAAAATGCCGGCTGTCATCGCGGCGAATGGCTGAAGTCCGCACTGGGTTCCTACGAAATTCGCGGTAAAACAATCGGCATTGTGGGTTACGGCTCAATTGGTTCACAAGTAAGTGTGCTAGCGGAGTCACTCGGCATGAAAGTGGTTTTTTACGATGCTATCAGCAAACTTCCTATGGGAAATGCACACCCCTACAAAAAGCTTGAAGACTTATTGGCAGTGTCTGATGTTGTAAGTTTGCATGTGCCGGAAAACCCGGCAACAAAAAATATGATGGGAGCAAAACAACTCGCCGCCATGAAACAGGGTGCCATTTTACTCAATGCCTCGCGTGGTACGGTTGTTGATATTGATGCCTTAGCTGCGGCACTTGAAAGTAAACATCTCGCCGGTGCGGCAATTGATGTGTTCCCCGTTGAGCCCAAAGGCAATGATGAAGAATTTATGAGTCCTCTCCGTAAATTTGATAATGTGATTCTCACGCCGCATATCGGGGGTTCCACCATGGAAGCCCAGGAAAACATCGGGGTAGAAGTTGCAGAGAAACTGATCAAATATTCTGATAACGGCACGACCACTTCGTCCGTTAACTTCCCGGAAGTGGCCTTACCCACACACGAAAATGTTCACCGCCTGTTGCACGTCCATAAAAACGTACCCGGCGTCATGACCGCCATCAACCAGATTTTTTCTGAAAATAACATCAATATCGCTGGGCAGTACCTGCAAACCAACGCCAAAGTCGGCTACGTGGTGATTGATGTAGATTCGGATTATTCTGATTTGGCTTTACAGCAACTCAGGGAAGTGGAAGGCACAGTGCGCTGCCGAGTACTATTTTGAATTCTCGAGGGACAAGGGTCCGAGTTCGCCATACAACTTTAGTGACAAAATTCATTAAAGTATTGCAGTCGATACTCAAACCCTACTAGCTCTGCGTTTCCAGTCAGCCATACAAAATTCAAGCGGTATTGTTTGGCTGACCGCCTCTTCTATCAACAATGAGAAATAAACAGACCAAAACCAGGATTTCAGATTAAGGAAGCTAATAGATTAAGTTTGACCTTAGTCACAAAGAGTTAAAGCAAATCTACAAATCCTGTTCCAGGCGCTCTTTCTTGAGAGTTTTCAGACACCGAATCTCATATTAATCAACATAACAGTCTACATTTACATGTAGCAATTAATGTTAGAGCCGTATTAATTGAGGTGCTGAGTAATGAAAGTGGTGTTTTTTCTCCGGAATCTACTTAAAAAGTGTTTTTTATCAAAATTAGCCTTTCTGTTACTTTTGGGCATATTAACCGCATGCGGTGGCTCAGAGGGTTCAGACGAAGATAATGGTCCTCAGACCCAGCAGCCTGAGCCCGAACCTCAACCTGAGCCACAACCTGAGCCACAACCTGAGCCTCAGCCTGAACCACAACCTGAGCCTCAGCCCGAGCCGCAACCCGAACCACAACCCGAACCTCAACCCGAACCTCAGCCCGAACCTCAGCCCGAACCTCAGCCCGAACCTGAGCCCGAGCCCTCACTCAACGTTGGCGTCAGTGGAAGCACCGAATTCGCGTCCGGCAGCCAGGTATCCTTGCAGGGCGTTTTTTATGGCACACCCGAGAGTGGTAATACACTGAGATGGTCGCAAATCAGTGGCACACCTGTTTCTGTCAGCGATTGGGACGTGGCAACCCTCGTTTTTGATGCCCCCACACTGACCGAAGCGGAGATCTTGCGTTTTAGTTTGAGCGGCATTGACTCAGAGGGCAATGTGCTAGACCGGGCAACACAAAGTGGCAGCGAGCCTATGGTGACAGAAATTGATGTCACGATTTACGGCGAATCAGCCATCGTGAAACTGCCGCCGTCCCCCCCCTGTGCTGAAGCCGTCTGTGCCAACATTCGCGCACGCCGCACAACCGGTGTGGCGCCGCTCGCGATATTTGTGGACGCCTCCATTGCCGACACCGACACCAGTGCCTATTTCCACAGCCTGCACTACGAATGGGATTTTCATACCGGCGACACCAGCTACAACCAAACCTGGGCGGTCAGCGGACTACCAAGAAATAAAGCCTACGGCGCAATTGCGTCTCACGTTTACGACGAGCCCGGTGAATACACCATCAACCTGACAGTGAGTGATAAAGACGGCAATACCGCAGAGGATACGCTTACGATTACGGTATTGAGTGCAGACACACTCGAAAACACCTGGTGTGTGGCGGACATCAACAACGCAGGCGGTGATTACAGTGGCTGCCCCATTGATACCAATGACAATGGCCAGTGTGAAGAAGCACCCACGCAATGTCTGAACCTCGCCACTTACCCGGACCCGGATGATTACCCGGCTATTTTTGAAGAGTCGAGCACACGTATTCTGTTACGCAAAGGCGATACCTTTGCCATGACGGTTACCGAGTTTTATTTTCACGATCAACCCGGCCCCGGTCTGATTTCCTCTTTCGGTTCCGCCGATACCAAACCCACCATTGATCAAAATGGCAGTGGCAGCCGTTGGGGCTTTTCCGAAGCGACCAGGGATTGGCGCGTTCACGGCATCCATTTTAAAGGCATGACACCACAAATTGGCATCGCCGACGAAATTCTGTTTTACGACTTTGCCGTCGAAAGTTCAGGCAACTGCTTCTTCGCCGAGGATACGGAAAAAATGTCGCGCGGTATTTACCTTGTTGACTTTCACTGTTCCGATGTCGCCGAATGGGGCGGCTGGAAAATCTATGCCCAATTACAACAATCAGCAATACAAGGTTTTATCCTCGAGGATGGCAAGCGCGGCGAAGGACACATCCGCTTTATGCATGCGGAAAAAGTCCTGGTACAACACAGTGAACTGGATTGGGTACAGGACGTAAAACAGGCCGTCAGTATTCGGGCTTGCACCAACTCCCTTTTCACATTCAATGAATGCCCGGTAAGCCTGCCTTCAACACAAATTATTATTTCTGATAGCCATTGGCTGACCGACGGCGACGCCATTCTTAGCACTGCGACCAGTTTTGTTGGCGACCTGCTAATTGAACGCAATTATTTTCGTCACAGTAGCACCGCAAACGACAGTATGGTGGCGGTCTCTCTCAAAGCCGACCTTACCAAGGCAACCGTGCGCAATAATCTTATGTATGTTGAAAGTGGTTCGGGTGCTGTACTTGTCAAAGCCGCTACTGATAAAAACTTTCCGGATGCGGACACGCTTGACCATTTCTGGATTTATGGAAATACGATTGTCTCCAATGGCAGCTCAGGAACCTCTCAATGTCAGGCGCCGGTATCCAATGGCTTTTGTGCAAATAACTTAAGTTGGGCTGAAAACGACCCCAACACATACGACTTTGTTGAGCTTCCACGTATCGGGAATATTGATTCAAATGATACTGTTACCCAACCCTTTTTTACTGCACCGACTTATACAACCCTCGAATTTCCAAGCCTCGAGAGCTTTGCGGTTAACCCTGCCTCTGCGGCAGGCAGCGGTTACCAGAGTCTTGATCACTATAACCCTCTGGATATCCTGACACGACCACGAGTGACCAATGGCGCTGTTGGCGCAGTTGAAATCATTGAATAAGAACGTGCTGCACTGAAGAAGAGTTACTTGCAATTGTTATTAACAGAGGCGCTTTGTAAGATCTTTAGGGCAATATAAGTGCGCACGGAGCTTGGTTCGCCACGGACAAACAAACTGCGCAACATTTGATAGAAAAAATACTTGATGGTAAAAACATTTGATAGACACAACATTTGATAGACACAATACTTGATAAACACAAAATTTAACAAGGGATAAATTATTTTTCGAATCAAGATATATCGCAAGCTGCTACTCTTGCTAACATTATTGGCGGCTTGCTCTTATCCTCCAGTAATTTCGAAAGAGACACTTATGAAAAATAAAAATACAGAGAAAGTGCCAACTTCGATATTGGGAAAATGGAAATATATTGATTGCACAATGAAAAACACAAGTGTTTATGGTGAATTAAATATCACTTCAGATCTGCTGGTATTTGATGGGCGTGTAGCGCAAGACTTCCCCACCGAACCTCACCACACCAAGGTAAAGTACAAATACGAAAACGGAATGCTTGTTTTCACACAAAAAGATGGCCTCCAATTTATTCCAGTGACACACAACTTTTTATTATTTGAAGGCGAACTCTACTTTTCAGAAATTGCAATCAAAAAGCCCGAGTGGACAAAAGAAGATGACAGTCGATTCGGTGCAAATTGGTTATATAAGCTAAAAAGGATCATGCATTAGCAACGAATTCGGCAAAATCACTACTTAAACATATATTGAATTGGCTCCCATTTTACCAGGTTAGCGCCTTATTGTTATTTTGAGACAACCAGCCCACACCGGCCACTGCATTTTAAAAAAAAAAAATGTACTGATGGGCGCCGTCTCAACTATTTCTTCACTGCTGTAAGTATGAGTAGCCATTTCCGAAGCTCAGCCTGGCAACACTGTGATTGCACGATACAGCCCCGATTTTACAAATTTTTTGAAAGATTTTTACACAATTCTACATATTAAATATGTGTAGCCGCTGAAGAGCTGGCTATATCTAATTGCGTAAGTAGAGATTTTTCGTCATGGATGCCATATTTACAAATCGGAGCGTTATTAAAACGCATGTATCATCAATGAAAGTCCATCCGTTATTTTCCGATTTTCCGCCCGCCTCCATCTCTTGCAGAATATACCTTAAAACCCTATTCCGAGCTTATATTGCTGTTCCAAGTCAGTATTACGTGCACCAAAAAATATTGTTATATTGAGGACTACCCTTTGAATAGTACAACAAGATACTTATTTTACTTTTTTTCTCTTTTTTCATTGAGTCTTATCACCGCTTGCGGTGGCGGATCCGGATCGAACTTAAGTAACTCGAACTCTAGTTCAAGCTCAAGCTCAAGCTCCAGCTCCAGCTCAAGCTCAAGCTCAAGCTCAAGCTCAAGCTCCAGCTCAAGTTCAAGCTCAAGCTCTGGGGGGCAAAATTATTCTTCAAAGATTATATTCCCCGCCCCCGACTCGAATCTGGGCGGCTACGAAACAAATTTCCGAATACGTGGGCAGTTTTTTGTTGAAGGCGAACTCGCAGAGATTCCCGACGGCCTCTCACTGAATGTTAATGGAATAGCGGCGGATTTTTCTACAGATCGACAGGGAATATGGATAGCAGATATTCCGGTCGCCCTCGGTGAAAACACGCTTAATGTTGAAGTGAGTGATGGTGAACAAGTACTAAGCGCCAACTCTTCTTCGCTACACAATAACCCGGTTGCCGATGCTGACACACTTATCTCCGATGGAACGCAGTACAGCTATGGCCTTACTCATGGCCGCTCAATGCTTGTACGAACAGATATTACCAGTGGGGAAAGCACGGCTTACTTACGCGCATCAGCAATCAATGACACTCATGATTGCGATGAATTTGAAGCACTCACCGCGAATTCCCAGGTCTCTTTGCTTGCACTTCGCTGCTCGAAGAGCTTCGGCATTGATGTGAATATCGTCGTTATTGACCTGAGCACAGGAGAACATAGCGTTTTATCTCTTGATGACACGTCAAATTACGCGAAAATCATGGCGTGGGTTGAAGATAACTTCCTGTTGCTTCGCGGAAGTGTCGGTACAACAACTCCCTTCACGCTCCTGAACATCAATACCGGAAACCTCAAACACTTTAATGTCACCTTTGAAGAAAGCAGCGGTGGGCAACTTGAGAACGATGCTGGCAGCTTTATCAATGGTACTGTTTTTTACAATCAAGCAATAACAGGCGAAGGTGACGATGTTTGGGCCCAGTTTGATATTAGTGCAGCAATGCCTGACGATAGCGCAGTCGATGTGATTGAAGCCAATAACACGAATATGGAGTATAACTACTATTCCAGTTATAGCGCTTTAGGCAATCAAGCAGTTTATACAAATGGACAACGTCTCTATATCTGGGATCTGGAGGCAAACTCGCTTTCATCAGGTCCGCTTGACTCACCAATCCATGCGTTACCCCTGACCAATCTATTTACAATCGTCGCTCATACAGCCACAGACATTCTTGTTAGAAATGATGACAGCGGCCAGCTGTTTAAAATCAATTTAAGCTCTTTTACTACCGAAGACATCACCGATGAACCTGCACTTTATTTACTAAATAAATTAGCGTTGAATTCCATCGATTCCACATTGTTTGTTTTTTCCGACAGCGAATTTAAAACAGCAAACATCTTACTGGAAGACCATAGTTTACTCTCGGTAGGAGATCTCAGTGGTGCATTTACCGACTGGGACAGCACCAGGGAAACCCGCGTCTTTGACGGGTCACAACATAGTCTGTATCGAATTTACAATCAAAGTTATGACGGAAGCCTTCCCGGTGACGAACCTGTGTTTGCGCGCTACGATTTCGAAACCGAAGCAGATACACCTTTCCTTACGACAAATGACCTTTACGATTATTTGCCCTTTCCAAATGCACGTTACCTTTTAGGTGATTTAACGCCAGTGGGAACGGACAAGCAGTTCTGGTTTAGTATGCTGATTACACTGGAGGACGATAGCACTATTGAAGGCGTGTATTCTTATGATCCTGCACTCAATGAAATTGCCACTATCTGGCAAAACGACAGCGATACAAATAGTGTAGCTCCCGACCTGAGTGATTTTTATAGTGACCTGAACGGGGTTTTTCTCAGTGAATGGAATATTGGCGAGCTTAGGCTATTGCTTGCGAATGGGTCACTCGTTAGTGGTTTTTCAGAGCGGCCTTTCTTTTCAACAGAGAGTGCAATGCATGATGCTATTGACAACAAAACTTATTATGAAGCCTACTACGAAAACACGACTGGTTTCAGGGACTATGACTCCATTCAAATTATTGAATACGATTGGTCGACGCTCACAGACCGTGTTGTTGCATCCAACCGCTTTGGTGCCGGTTACCGACTCAGCAGCCGCGACTATGAGTACGATCCAATGCAACAACTACTCTATACGATAATAGACAATCGCCTGCTAATTATTGATGCGCAGAGTGGTGATCGCGTTTTAAAGAATTATTAGCCCGCTAATGCGTCGACCAGACTGGTGCTATATAGCTTTGTCTGGCCGACTATTTGTTTATCTAAAATCAGAATTTAAAAAGCATAATCGAAACAGTGCGTTAGCTCATATAATCCGCAATACAATTTTTATCTACAGCCTATGAATCTGTACACTCTCAGAATGTCCTGTTTTATGGGTAGCGGTCAGCTTGAATGAAAATCCAAAAATTCTTTTACACGTTCTTGCAGAACATCCACAAAACGTGCGCTTTCATTCACTAAATGATGACGCGCACCTTGCAACATTTGCAGATCACAGCGTTTGAATTTTTCTTTGAAGCGCTCAATGTTATATCGCCAATCCACAGTACCGTCGTCATCACCCTGAATGATCAAAACCGGCACTGTACTTTCCGGCAATGAAGAAAATAGGTTTACCCATTGACGCATTGCGCCCACCCATCGCAAGGATATTTTTTGTGGTTGCAGCGGGTCTCGATTGGCAAGAAAATCCAGAAAATCCTCATCATTCGAATTCACTGCGAATTTTCGGGGTACATGCTTGATAAAACGGTGCATTAGCAACCAACCCCAACTGACACTCAACCAACTCACCGGCCGCAATAAAGGTGCGAGCAATACTGCTTTGCTAATTTTGTCGCGTGACGCGCCCGTCATTAAATAGTGTGCAACCGCAGCCCCACCCGTACTTTGCCCAACAAGAAACACGGGCTGCGGCCTGTGTGACGGAATCGAATGTGACTGAAATAAAGTCTGCAAGGCAAGTTCAATGACCTCACTGTAGTGCGCAAAATCCGCAATTTCAGCGCGAGGCCCTTCACTGAGACCGTGACCAGGCATATCCACCGCGAACACATCCCAACCTTGCTTGAGTAAAAACTGAATAAAATTCTGATAAATACCCACATGATCAAACAAACCCGGCACGACCACGACACTGCCTTTGTAGTCACTTTGCTGCCACCAATAGGCTGCGACTTTTAAGCCCTGATATTGCAGTGTGCCGATAGAAAATCCGGCGGTTGCCAGTGCCGCATTTTGGGTATAGCCGTAATAGTCGCAATAGGCTTGCACTTCACTCTCTGTTAGCGGGAAATTTAGCGCCTGTCCTAACTGGCAGCGCTGTAGCTGTGTGCGTAAGAGGGGAAGTTGTGGCTGCCAGTGGCCAGTGTGGGATTTATATTCGCTCATGCTACACTTGTCATTGTTGTGGTGCCAATTTATTGGTTGAACAGGTTCAAGGATCGCTCCGCTTATGCAATTACCTCAGCTTAACGAATTTTTTTCCTCACTGTCAGTGCTCGATTATAGTGTGCTGCTGGTCAATTGTATTCTTATCCTTTTCGCCAAACCCATACTCAAGCGTTTTGCTCGCGGCAATCTGAGTGCCGCCAATTTCAATTTTCGCTTGTATTTACTTCGCGGTCTCAACCTGATTATTATTCTGGTTTATGCCTATGAATATCTCTATGCACCCGCAGAGGGAGATTCACACAGCCTCAAATTATTGGGCATTCTCGCCATTTTATACATCGCACACCTCTCGAATTATTTCGCGCAATTCTATATCCATAAGTGGTACGGCAAGGAGCGCGAGATCGGCGGCAACAAGGTTTATATAGAAACCTATCAAAGCCGCCTGTTCAGTATTCTTATCGCCATTATTATTACTATTATTGCGGTTATCGCCATTATTGATCAATTGGGTTTCGACTCAATGCTCGAAGCCGGCGGCGTCATCGGTATTCTTGGCGTAATGTTGGGTTTAACACAGGCTTCCTGGGCCCCCGACATCATCAGTGGTTTGATTATTTTAAATAGCGATATGTTTGAGGAAGGCGACATTGTTGAAATGGATGGCGGGATTCTTGGGCGTGTTTATAAAACCAAACTCTTTCACACAGAAGTGTTAAATATCACCAACAACCATCGCATTATGATTCGCAATGCGCATGTCCGTGACAAGGTCATTCACAACCTCTCCAAATTCGCCTCTGCCAAGGGCTTGCGCGAGTGCCTTTCATTTAATATTGGTTACGACACCCCGGTGAATGAAATCAAGAATATGTTTGGCGAAGCCTTTGAAACGGCCTGCGCTAAAAATATTCCACTTGAAGCGCAATATCCGCCGGAGATAAAGGTGTTGGAAACCGGTGATCATGCCGTAACCTGGGGAATTTTTTATCACATCAAACGTGTTGATCAGATCATCGCGGTTCGTAACGATTTTCGCAAAGTGATATTACTGACTTCGGAAAAGCGCGGCATCTCACTCGCCACGCCTTTTACCCATCTACAAATCAGTGAAGCAAAACCCGGTTTGTGAATTAAATATTCACCGCGGGAATTTGTTGCGTAATCTGGCGCTGCATACGCGCAGTAATAAAATGAAACACCGCAAATAAAATAACGCTGGAAATTACGATCCAACTCGTCGCATACAGCGGTGCTGTTGCCAGCAGAGAAAGATGCCACAAGGTTGCTGCCAGCCAGTATGACAACAGTAAACTCCACAACATGGAAAAGCCCAACCACGACTTATTAGACTCACGATGCATAACACCAATGGTAGCAACACAAGGTGCATACAATAGAATAAAAGCGAGATAACAAAATGCACCCCAGGCAGAAGGGAACATTGCCAACATTGCAGAATATGAGCCCGGCTGCTCGTCTGCCAGGTCTTCCTGAGCAGAGCCAATACCGAGTGGGTCAATCAAAGCGCCTGCAAGCCCACTCACGTTTTCAATAACACTGCCAAAGGCTTCGGTAAAGTCCGCCTTGTAATCGGGCATGCCCATCTCGGCTTCTTCCTGTTCCGGTGGTGCATACAAGGCATCCAGCGTGCCTACCACAACTTCTTTTGCAAACAAGCCAGTGAACAAGCCCACTGTTGCTGGCCAGTTATCCTCGCCAACACCAATCGGTTCAAACACGGGGGTTATTGTTTTTCCCACGGCGGAGAGTGCTGATTTTTCTGTGTCCTGGTTCCCCCAGGAACCATCGGTTCCAAAGGAGCTAACGATATTGAGTACGAACACCACGGCAACAATATTCTTACCGGCCCGCCACATGAAAGTGTGCAAGCGATGCCAGGTTTGCGTCAGAATGTTACGCATCAGTGGGCGATGGTAGGCGGGCATTTCGCTTATATTTGCACTTTCGGTTTTACTAAAAAGACGCTTCCGCAAAATCCAGGCGGAACCCATGGCGACACATATTCCCAGCAGATACAGAGCAAAAATGGCGTTGTGTGCCTGATTGGGAAAAAAGGCCGTGCCGATAAAAACATAAACCGACAAGCGCGCACCACAAGACATAAAAGGCGCGATAAAAATTGTTGTTAAACGCGCATTTAATTGGTTTAACGAACGCGCCGCCATTACCGAAGGCACGTTGCATCCAAAGCCCACAATAAGTGGAATAAAAGCCTGGCCGGGTAAACCAATTTTGGCCATTACCCTATCAATCACAAACGCCGCGCGCGACAGGTAACCGGAATCTTCCAGCACAGCCATACACAAATACAAACAGCCGATGACGGGAATAAAAGTTGCCACCAGTTGAATACCGCCACCGACACCATCGGCAATAACCACTTGTAACCATTCCGGTGCGCCTATTGAGGCCAGTAACCAACGCGGTGTTTCCACAATTAAATTGGCAAAGGTGATATCAAAAAAATCGATAAAGACTGAGCCCACATTCACGGCAATGGTGAACAATAAGTACATAACCAGCAGGAAAAACGGCAGAGCCAACCACGGATGCAATAACCAGCGATCGATTTTTTCAGTTCGACTCACCACATTACCCGGGCGGTAAGACACCTTGGCAATCTGCTCGATATCCAGGTCTCCGGATCGCAGCGGGTAGGATTGCATCAAGTCCGCAAGTTTTTCCTTTAATGCCGGGATGCCCTCGCCAGTGGAACCCACCACACCGGCAACAGGTAAGGCTGACTCTCTCGCCAAAGCGGAGAGGTCCACATACATTCCTTCTTCGCGCGCGGTGTCTAGCATATTGGCAACCAGAACGACTGGCACGCCGGTCTCCAACAGCGCTGGCAACATGCTTAATTGCCGTGGTAGTCGCGTTGAGTCCAACACCAGCATGACAAGTTCGGGTTTACCTTCCTGCAAATAGCGGCGCACAACTTCCGCATCTACACCCTGAATATCATTTTCGAGAGAATAGATGCCAGGCAAATCAACGAGCTTGTAGGTTTCGTTACCGAGCTTGAGATCACCGTCCTTACGTTCAACGGTCACACCGGGCCAATTGCCGGTGCGCTGATGCGTTCCGGTAAGACGATTAAACAGGGTGGTTTTTCCGCAGTTAGGGCTACCGAGTATGGCTATTTCTTTCACGAATCACCCTGCTGCAGGTGAATATAGATTTGCGCAGCATCTTCCGCACGAATGGCGAAGTAGCTGCCCTGACTTTTAACCTGCAGGGGGCCATTTCCGCGCCCTTTACGCAGCACCTTGATTTCAGCGCCTGGCGCCAACCCCAGGGCCTGACACTGCTTATGCAATAAGTCGCCACCGGCAATGTGGGCGATCTGCGCGCTTTCGCCACAGGCCAGAAGTTGCAGGCTGGACGACACGGGAGGCTTCGAGGACCGAACCTCGGCGATTTCGGATTCAGGCGTTTCAGCGACGGATAGCTCAGGCGTAGACAATTCGGACATGAAGATGCAGCAGGATCAGTAATTAAGAATGATTATTATCTTCGTTTAAATGGCGGAGTGCAAGCGAGTCCGGTACCTCCAGGCAGGTCGTTTCAGCCTGAGCGTCAGTTGACGAGTCAGCTTGTCAGATTGCGTACTTTGATTTTGAAATCCGTTTGCTCATCCGGACTGGGAATGGAAGCCGATAAGGCTTCTATCAAATCATCGAAGTTCATCGCCTGTTCCAGGGTTTCGCTCAACAACAAACCCGCCATGGGCCCCACGTATTCAGCAAACAGACTCTCAACCTTTTTACGCTGTACACCATCGAGCCGAAACTGATTCACCACGCGTTCGGCTGCACGTCGGCGCTCACCGGCGGGGCGATTTTGCGTCTCAATACGCAGAGTGGTTACGGAGGGTGCTTCGGTAATTTCCTCATCCGCTCGCCACACTTCGAGAAAACGCTTTCGCTCTTCTTCGTTGGTAATTTCCTCTGCCACACTGGTCGCCAGTTCAGAAATTGTGACACAGTCTTCCGCGTGCATCTCCACAATGTTGTTGCCAATCGGGCCGATAAAGTGGCAAAGCATCTCTGCCATTTCCCGTTGACGCTGCTTGAGCCCATGGTCCGTCGTGGGATGGATTTCCATCGGCTTCTCAACAAGCACTTGTGTTTCTTCACTTTGATTCTTTAAACCGTTTACCGCTTTTTTCAATTCCGTGGCAAAGGCTTTTGCACTGGCGAAGCGTTGATCCTTGTCCGCGGCCAGGCCTTTTTGTAACAGCGGCAAGAAGCCAACGGGAATGGCTTGCAAGATATTCACACGCGAGGTGATATGGATGCCCTTGGGGTTTAAGGTTTTTTTCTCGAGGGCGCTGGAGAAAGGAATTTTTGCCATCAACTCCAAAAAAATAATTGATAGTGAATACAAATCTGCACGTGCATCCACTTCAGAACTTTGCTCCTGCTCTGGCGCCATGTAATTGGGTGTGCCCACCGAGTAACCCACTTGGGTGACATTGCCGGAATTGGGCACACGTGCAATGCCAAAATCTGTGACTTTCACTGAGCCATTGCCCAGCACCATAATGTTGCTGGGTTTAATATCGCGATGAACAACTTTGGATGAGTGAGCAAAGTGCAGGGCTTTGAGAAGTTGCGACATGATACGCATTACGCGGTTCAGGCTAAGTGCCATATCCGCCTTCAACACTTCGTTTAGTGGCTGCCCCTTTATGTATTCCATCACCAAAAACGGCATACCCTTGTACTCGCCGTAATCAAGAATCATCACTATGTTGGGGTGCATGCAACGCGCAGAGGCTTGAGCCTCAATACGGAAGCGTTGATGGTATTCGCGCACCAGTGCTTCATCGCCAATATTGGGCGTCAGGGTTTTAATCGCCACACGACGTTTTATGTCGGGATCAAAGGCTTCATACACCACGCCCATAGACCCTTTACCCAACACTCGTTGAATTTGATATTTCCCTATCATTTTCGGCATTTCGATTCTTTTCCCTTTCGCAAGCGCGTTACACTTTTCAGTTTCTTTTTGTGGCTTGTTGTTTGCGCTGCTGTTTTATCATGCGAACGGCGCTCGCCAAACTGCGATGCATACGGTTAAAGGACATTGCCATCGTGGCAATTTCGCCTTTGCCTTTCACTTCAAACTCCGGCACATCAATTTGGCCCTTGCTGATCGCATCCGCTTTTTCGGCAACTTCCTTAACCGGTTTAATCACCACAAAATGCAGCAGTAAGTTAAGCAGCAACCACACAAAGACAAAAATACCGACAAGATAAACAATAAAAATATTCAAGGCTCCCTGCGCGCGCTGCAATGGCAAACTCATGGGCACATACACAATTTGTGCACCAATCACTGAGTTCAGTTGCCACCCAAAACCGTTTTCGCGGCCGTAGAGTTCAATCATACTTGCGGGCGCGGCATCCGGCGTGGAGTGACACGCTAAACAAGCGGGATTGGTAAGGCGGAAAGGGTGGCTGATATAAAGCAGTTTACCCGTTGCCGTTTCCTTAATACCGCTGTGCTCCGTCACGGAGGGGTTTGAAGAAAAATAATCAATGATGCCGCGCTCCCAGTCTGTTGCTCGGTGCACCGGGTTGGTAGGGTTAACGGTTGCTTCCTGATAGGTGTATTCAGGAAAGCGTTTTCGCAAGCTATCGAAATTTGTTGTCGCAGCGTAAGCAGGAACTGTTTGCTTAATAAATTCAGCATGCTCGCCGGCTTCGATTATGGGTTTAACTTCATTTACGGTGTAGGCACGAATGGATTTTGCCATTTCCATCATGATGTCGGCATTTTGCAGTACTTCCATTTGCGCGTTTTCTTCCAGAATTGTTTTACTGGAAAACCACGCAAGCCCCACACCAATAGCAAAGGTGAGCAACATCACCAGATTAAATTTGATTCGTAAGCTCATAGTAGACTTTCCCTGACAGTCGCGTGCACGCTTTGCAGCATGCTTATTGTTGTGTTCTCCCTACTGAGTACTTATTGTATTCCCTGAATATTTTTACTTTTTTTTAGTTCGTGTTGCTTTAACCAGTGTTGAATTGCCGCTTCTATTGAGCTTTCATCCAAACCTGCGGCCTGCAATAATTCTTCTCTCTTTCCGTGTTCGTAATATTTATCAGCCAGGCCAAGCTGCAATACCGGCTTATGCACTCCGTGTGCGGCGAGCACTTCGACTACACCGGAGCCCGCCCCCCCTGCAATGGCATTTTCTTCGAGCGTAACAAAATAATCGTGCGTTGCTGCCTGCTCCAGTATTAGACTTTCGTCCAGGGGCTTTGCCCAACGCATATCGCACACACTGTAGTTTTGTTTGCGCGCTATCGTTGTAGCGCGGTCTAACAGCACACCAAAATTTAAAATACTGACACCTTTGCCAGCTAGCAGGACGCGACCCTTGCCAATTTCAAAACCCTGATCACTGTGTAAAAGCGTCGCGCCGGGCCCGGTGCCTCTCGGATAGCGCACCGCTGCCGGGCCTTGATAATTATAGGCGGCAAATAAGGTCTGACGGCATTCGTTTTCATCACTGGGCGTTGCCAGCACCATGTTGGGAATGCAACGCAAAAAACTGATATCGAAAGCGCCAGCGTGTGTGGGGCCGTCTTCCCCAACCAGACCTGCGCGATCAATCGCAAAAGTTACATCAAGATTTTGCAGTGCAATATCGTGAATCAACTGGTCGTAGGCGCGCTGCAGAAAGGTTGAATATATTGCGACAACAGGCTTAAAGCCTTCACAAGCCAAACCCGCTGCAAAGGTGAGTGCGTGTTGTTCGGCAATGGCCACATCGTGATAGTGGTCCGGGAAGCGTTCGGCAAATTTTGCCATTCCCGAGCCTTCACACATGGCGGGTGTTATGCCGATAAGGTGGCCATCTTCCGAGGCTTTATCGCAGAGCCAATTGCCGAATACGTCCTGATATTTTATCGAGACATTCTTCTCGGGCGCGGCGACGCTGACCTTTTTCTTGGGCTCGATTTTATTCAGTGCGTGATACCCCACCGGGTCATTTTCAGCGGGTGCAAAGCCTTTCCCTTTGGTCGTAATAACATGCAGTAATTTGGGCCCTTTTATCTCAAGCATATTGCCGAGGTAGTGCACCAACTTATTCACATCGTGGCCGTCAATCGGCCCCACATAGTAGAAACCCAGCTCCTCAAACAGCGTGCCGGGTGAGACCATGCCTTTCATATGCTCCTCGGTGCGGCGCGCCAGATCCCAGGCGTGTGGAACACGCTGAAGAACACGTTTGGAGCCCTCACGCAGCGCGGTATAGGTCTTCGATGCCCAGATTTTGGAGAAATAGGTCGCGAGGCCACCGACATTTTTTGAAATCGACATGTTGTTGTCATTCAGCACAACCAACATATCGGTCTCAGTGTGAGCCGCATGATTCAAGGCTTCGAAAGCCATCCCCGCGGTCATCGCGCCATCGCCGATCACGGCCACGGTTTTATTCTGCTGATCACGCATTTGGTTGGCGAGCGCCATACCGAGCGCAGCACTGATGGAGGTGCTGCTGTGGCCGACCCCAAAGGTGTCGTATTCGCTTTCTGCGCGCTTGAGAAACCCGCTGATACCGCCCCATTGGCGAATACTGTGCATGGCCTCGCGGCGACCGGTCAGGATTTTATGGGGGTAACACTGGTGCCCGACATCCCAAACCAATTTGTCTTCGGGTGTATTAAGCACATAGTGGAGGGCAATGGTGAGCTCAACAACACCGAGGCCTGCGCCGAAGTGGCCGCCCGTCTGGCCCACCGTGTAAAGCAGAAACTCGCGCAATTCCTCGGCCAGTTCGGGTAGTTGTTTTGCCTCAAGTTTTTTTAAATCTGCAGGCACATCCACCTGGTCTAGCAGGGGCGTATGCGGGCGTTTTAAGGGTATTTCGTCAAACATGAGGGCGGTGTACCACAACAGAACAGGTAACGCGCAATTGTATTGCCTGAATCCCTATATTGAAAGCGCCAGAGGCCAGATGACCCCAGGCTTTTAGTCGATAATGTTCTGGTTTGCGCTAGCGCTCAATAACCCGGTTCTGTGCTTTGTTTCCCAGAGTGGGGTTCTCAGGCAGAATCAAGACCCGCATTGGGGATCTGTACCGGATTGTGTGGCCCGCGCCCTGTTTTTCCTGAACCCGAACCCCAAGCTCAAACCAAAGCCAGAGCCTCGAACCAAAGCCAGGATCCAGAGCTGGGTTTATTCAAAAAACCGGAACTGTTGTGCCTGAAAATACTCGCCGTTCGCCCCCTTGTCTGCCACCAAAACCGGGGCCAGCATACCGGGCAACACGGTATCGACACTCTCCCAGGCATCGGGGCCTCCGAGATCTGTGCGAATCCAGCCTGGGTCAATCGCATTCACGCGTACTGCCGTATCCTTAAACTCAAATGCCAGATCACGGGTTAATTTATCAATCGCGGCCTTGGAGACGCTGTAGGGTGCGAGGTTTGGCTGATCACAAATCCCTGACGACACATTCACAATCCGCCCCCAGTTTCTCGATTTCATCCCCGGCCCAAAGGCATTACACAATTGGGTCACAGCGAAAACGTTGACCTGAAAGATTTTTTGCCAGGTTGCCTGATCAAACTCAAAGACCGGCGTAGAAGAACAATTGATTGCAGCGTTGTTGTAGAGAATATCAATTTCCTTGCCCTCAACAGCCGCGATTAACTTCGCCACCCCCGCCTCACTGTCCAGCGCCGCGCCGACCGCCAGCGCATCCACACCTTTCTGCTGAACAATTTCAAGCGTTTCATGGGTATGTTCCAGCTCTCGTCCGTGCACGATCACATTACATTGCAATTCCGCGAGACCAATTGCAATTTGTCTGCCGATACCGCGACTGGAGCCCGTAACCAGAGCCCATTTTCCTTCGAGTGTTTTTTTCATTGTTGTTCTCCTGATTTTGGGAGGCGTGACCTTAAGGGGTGAAGTGTCAGGTTTTGGTCAAGCTTCAACTTGGGTCTCGTTAAAATAATCATTTTTTTTGAGCATTTATATTTAATGCATTGACGTTTTCATGCGGTCTCACATCATCCGGGATTCAATTAAAACAAATATTCATTCAGATAATTCGCTCATTTTTCTCTTACATCATCTAGAATACTTGTTACTCCTGAGCATGAAGCGTGAAGCATGAGTGAATTGAGCCTAAGAAAAATAGACACAACCCCGACTTCAGGCAACTCACCAAACAGAATACTAAAAATATACCGCCAGACATGACAAGCCCTCTCCTGAATTTAAGCAAACGCGTCGCAGTTCTCGCCTTACCCATGGGCCTGCAAACACTCTTGCAAGCGATGCTCGGCATGGCCGATGTGGTCATGGTCAGTGGCCTCGGCGCAGCTGCGATTGCCGCTGTTGGCCTCTCTGCCAAATTGCATTTTTTGTTGTTGGTGGTCATGCTCGGTGTGGCAACCGCCTGTAGCATTTTAGTTGCACAATATACTGGAGCAAAAAACGAAGCTGCCAGCAAACACACGCTCGCCTTAACACTCATTATTGGTAGCCTGTTGATGCTGCCTTTTATGCTACTTTTTTCAGCAAATAACAGCTGGTGGCTGAGCATTCTCAACCCCGACCCTGAGGTGGTTGCGCTTGCTTCAAAGTATCTATTCATTACAGCCGCCGCATTGATTCTTACTCAATGGATCGTCATTTTTGAATCCGCTTTGCGCTCAATCGGCAATACCACTCTGCCACTGGTGATTGGCGGTTTCGCTGCCATCAGCAATATCTTTTTTAATTATGTTTTAATTTTCGGCCATTTTGGCTTTCCCGAATTGGGTGTAGCGGGGGCAGCCTGGGGCACGCTACTTTCTCGCTGTTTACAAGTCATTGCGATCATCGCATACCTTGCAATGAAACAGCATCCCTTCTCTGCCTTACATCTGGATTTTGTTCACGCATTTAATTTTCAGCGCGCAAAACGCTTTTTACTTTTCGCATTCCCGCTGATTTCAAACTATTTTATTTGGGCGCTGGGCAACGCCACATATCACATATTAACCGGTTATGCGGGAACAAATGCGCTCGCCGTGATGGGCATCATGGTACCTATTGAATCGGCTTTTTTCGCATTATTTATCGGTACCGCCAATGCCTCGGCGATTATGATTGGGCAGAATCTCGGTGCGGATAAAACTGAAGAGGCCTGGCAGTTGTACCGATTTTTTGATCGCTTAACCATTTCGGCAGTTATCGTCTTCAGCGCTTCGCTTTGGCTCGCCTCCCCCCTCATTGTGAATCATTTTGCCGAAAGCAATGCCGAGGCCGCCACACTGCTACAGAAAACCTTACTGATATTTTGTTTGCTTACCTGGATAAAAGTGATCAATATGCAGCGCATTATTGGCGTGCTACGCGCAGGCGCGGACAACAATTTTGTATTGGTGGTGGATACGATTGTGATGTGGGCAATTGGCCTCCCTGCCTTTGCCCTGGGTTTGTTTTACTTCAATTTCCCTTTTTATATTTTGTACATCCTGATGTACCTTGAAGATACCGCCAAGTTCCCACCGATGTGGTGGCGACTTGGCAAGCGTTATTGGCTGAAAAATCTAACCCGTGTTTCGCATTCCAGCTGAGATGCCCGCCATGGTGACTTTCAAGGCCTGCTCAAGCTCAGGAAGAATATCTTCGGTGCTGCGATCACGCCTTAACAATTCTGCCTGCAAATAATTAAGCGGGTCGATATAAGGCTTGCGCACATTCAAGGTTTTTTGCAGCAAAATATTGTTATCCAATAATTTTTCCTGCCCTTGAATTTCGTTCAAGGTGTTTTCAAGCTTCGCCAGCTGTGCACGTAAATCCTGCCCAAGCCCCTGGTAAGCGGGGTCGACCAGTTGTCGTTCGTAGTGGGTACACACTTCAAGATCCGCCTTACCGACGACCATTTCCAGCAACTCCAGATAAGCCACAAAAAACGGCCATTCAGTTTTCATTTCATGCAAGGTATCCGGCATGTTTTCCAGAGCATAATCGAGTGCCTGCCCCGTTCCTAACCAGCCGGGCAAATTCAGACGCACCTGCGCCCAGGCAAAAACCCAGGGAATTGCACGCAAACTTTCGACACCACCCGTTGCTTTTCTTTTCGCAGGGCGCGAGCCCAGAGCCAGTTTTCCGAGTTCCTGTTCCGGCGTAAGACTGCGGAAGTAAGGCACGAAATCCTTATGCCCGCGAACAACACTGCGATACGCCTCAAGGCTGACTTTGGACAGTGTTTCCATCGCATCACGCCACTCCTGTCTGGGTGCAGGCGCGGGGTCAACCGTTGCGGTAATAGTTGCAATGGCATAGGTACTCAAACTGTTAAAAGCAACGCGCGGCAGACCAAACTTGTAGCGAATCATTTCACCCTGTTCCGTTACGCGAATTCGCCCTTTCACAGAACCTGGCGGTTGTGATGCCATGGCTTTTTCAACGGGACCGCCGCCTCGACCGACAGTTCCGCCGCGACCATGGAACAGCACCAGCGAAACATCGTGCTGCTCAGCCAGGCTAACCAATTTTTCTTGCGCTTTATATTGGGCCCAGGTGGCCGCTAGTTTACCGGCATCTTTTGCCGAATCAGAATAGCCAATCATGACTGTCTGACTTTGTTTACGCAGACTGGCATCCTCGTCTTCTGTTTTTATGTAATCGCGGTACCAATGGTTTTGCCAAAGTTGATTCATAACTTTGGGCGCGCGATCAAGATCATCAAGCGTTTCAAAAAGCGGGACGATAGGCATTTTCCATTTCACGCCACTTTCTTTTAATAACAACGCGACAGCGAGCACATCGGAAGGTTGTTGCGCCATGGAAATCACATAGTGCGACAAGGTTTCGCGTGGCTGCTGGGCAATAATTTTACAGGTGCGCAACACTTCTTTTGCATCGTCAGACGCGGGCCACTCCTGGGGCAACAAAGGACGTTTGCTTTGCAATTGATCCAGCAAAAAAGTTTGACGTTTTTCTTCATCCCACTCCAGATAAGAACCCAGATCAAGATACTGCGTAAGCTCTTCCAACAAGAACACATGGCGTTCGCCATCCTGACGAATATCCAGAGGGACAAGATTGACACCGAACGCATGGATTCTACGAATGGTATCGCTAACCGGCCCGTTTGCGACGTAAGTAAAGTCACACGCTTTCAGCGAGCGAAAAATCAACATCAACGGCTGCAGCAGCTCTTCTTTTTGCTGGATAATTTCCGGCGTGCTCAAGACTCGCGGGTTCACCAATTTTTGTTGAATCCACTTGCGTGTTGTTTCAAGTCGACTGCGTAATTTGTGCAAATAATCTCGATAGGGTGTCGATGTTTCCTTGTCATCAAGCTGCGCAAGTAATTCGTCACTGGCGTCATGCATACTTAACTCGGCGCCAAGACTAATAATATCTTTTAAATACAAGTCTGCCGCCATCCAGCGGCCCAACAAAATTACACGCTCAGTCACATCGCTCGTCACGTTGGGGTTGCCATCGCGATCACCCCCCATCCACGAATAAAACTTGAAGGGCTGAAGATTTAAAGGCAAACCTTCACCGGTATGCTTCTTGAACAATCGATCGAGGTGACGAATGAAATTCGGTACCGCTTCCCACAGGCTGTTTTCAATTACTGCAAAGCCCCATTTGGCTTCATCAACAGCACTTGGGCGTTGCGAGCGAATTTCATCGGTATTCCAGACTTCCTCAATCAATCTGCGTAAGCGACCTTCGAGCTTATCTTTCTCAAAACGCAATAAATCATCGCGATGCAAGTCGCTGAGCGCTTCTGAAATTTTTTCGTATTTCTGAATCAAGGTACGGCGTGCAACCTCGGTAGGATGCGCCGTAAGCACCAACTCAATACATAAATCATTGACCACTTTCTTGAGTGAATCGACACCCTGTTCAGCAATCAAGTTTTCAATCAAAGCCTCAAGGCGATCGTCTTCCTGCGCATAAGCACTGGAAAAATATTGCATATCAGCAATATTGGCCAGATTCAGAAACTGGTTAAAGGCACGTACGATAGGCAAGATCTCGGCGTCATTCAGCGACGTAAGAAGTTGAACCAGGGGTTTGGAATCCTTGGTTTTATCTTCTAAAAGAGATTTCGCCAACGCCCGAATTTCTTCCACTTTTTCGTAGATGGCCGGGTCTTCATGGCGACGAATATTCTCACCCAGTATTTCTCCAAGTAGACGAACGTTGTCTCTTAATATCTCTGGCAACATGTTTACTTTCTCTTTTTTAAATTGGGAAGGGGTCCTGTTTTCACTTTTTTAGCTTTTTTAGCTTTGTGCACGCGTTTCCAGCATTGCGACCGCAGGCAAGGTTTTACCTTCAACATACTCGAGGAACGCTCCCCCGCCTGTTGAAATGTAGGATACACCGCTTGCCAAATTAAACTTGTCGATCGCAGCGAGCGTATCACCGCCACCCGCGATAGAGAAAGCCTCACTTTCCGCAATCGCGCGCGCAACAACTTCTGTTCCCTTGGCAAACGCATCGTATTCAAATACGCCGCAAGGGCCGTTCCAGATTATTGTTTTGGCTTCTTTTAGGATTGCCGCCACTTTTTCAGCAGTTTTTGGGCCATAGTCGATGATTTCTTCATCAGCGTGGATTTCGTTGGGCGCCTTCACTTCGGTGGCCGAGTCATGCGCCCAATCACTGAAGCCCACTTTGGTGACACGCACATCTTCAGCAAAAACCACTTTGGTTTCCTTGCACAGGCGCTGCGCTTCGGGAATTAAATCTTTTTCATAGAGGGAGTTACCCACTTCGTTGCCAGCTGAAGCGACGAAGGTATTGGAAATTCCACCCCCCACAACCAAAACATCACAAATTTTTGAAAGTGCATCCAATACGGTGAGTTTGGTCGACACTTTGGAGCCGCCGACAACCGCAACCATTGGGCGCTGAGGATTGGCAAGCGCTTTACCAAGGGCATCCAGCTCCGCAGCCAACAGTGGGCCCGCGCACGCTAGCGGTGCAAATTTTGCCACGCCATGGGTCGATGCTTGTGCGCGGTGCGCCGTACCAAAGGCATCCATAACAAAAACATCACACAGTGCGGCATAGGCTTTCGACAGTGTTTCGTCATCTTTCTTTTCGCCGACGTTGAAGCGCACATTTTCCAACAGAACCACTTCGCCTTCTGCAACATCAAAACCGGCTTGCCAGTCTTTGATGACGTTGACAGTCCGACCCAGCAGTTCACTCAGGCGTTGCGCAACCGGCTTGAGCGAGGCCTCTTCGGAATAAACACCTTCTTCAGGGCGACCGAGGTGAGACATCAACATCACTTTTGCACCGGCTTCGACCGCCAATTTTATTGTTGGCAGAGAGGCCTGAATGCGAACATCGGAGGTAATTTTGCCATCCATTATCGGGACGTTAAGGTCCTGACGAATCAGTACTTTTTTGCCTTTCAGATCCTGATCTTTCATCAATTTAACTGACATAACTGCTGCTCTCCTGATCGTAAAATATTTGGGAATTTGTTTTGGTTTTTTAACTAGTCCACGGAAGGAATCTGTTTTTCATTCAAATTTTGTTTTGAATCAGTCTATCGCGAGAACGCAGATCGCAAGGTGCCCCGTGTTGAAATCGCTGTGAATACATCCCTGTAGCTCCGACGCGTCGTCCCTGACGCGACGGTTTCAACAAGGGGCACCTTACGCTCTGCGTTCAGTAAACATCATGCGTAAATCTTTTAAGGACAAAGAGTTACGTTTCGATTCGTATGGTTTAAGGAGCGACAAGGCCATTAAACACATTGACTTACAATCTCAAAATATTGGCAATAAGTCTCGATAAGCTGTGTGTTTTTCACTGCTAACTTGTTAGTTGTGAGCAATCAGCGCAGGGGGCCCCGTGACAAAACCGTCACTTCAGGGATGAAGTGACGGAACTACAGGGATGTATTCATGTGTTTTTGTCACGGGGCCGCCTGTGATGAGTGCGGTATTCTTGCGAGGCACTCAAGCAAAGTTTTGTTGCTTCACGGTAAAGTCGAGAAACTTATTCCATCATCTCCTGCACAACAGCAACAATATTGTCAGCAGTAAAACCAAAGTGCTCCATCAAAGCGCCGCCGGGCGCAGACTCACCAAAGCTTGTCATGCCGATAACGCGACCATCAATGCCAACATATTTATACCAGCAATCCGTCGCAGCCGCTTCAATAGCAACACGGTTAGTCACACCCAAAGGCAATACCGATTCTTTATAGTCAGCGTCCTGCTTGTCAAACACCGACGTTGAAGGCATGGATACTACACGGACACGCACATTTTCTTTACGCAACTGCGCAGCGGCATCTACAGCGATACTCACTTCAGAGCCGGTCGCGATCAGAATCACTTCAGGCTCACCGTCACAGTCTTTAATCACATAACCACCTCGCGCGATATCTGCAACTTGTTGGACGTCGCGCTTGAGTGCAGGCAAGCCCTGACGACTGAATACCAAAGAACTTGGGCCATCAGTACGTTCAACAGCCGCTTTCCAGGCAACGGCTGATTCGGTGCCGTCGGCCGGGCGCCAGGTTTCCATGTTGGGTGTGCAACGCAACGTTGCCAGTACTTCGATGGGTTGGTGCGTTGGACCATCTTCACCCTGACCGATTGAATCGTGGGTGTACACGAAGATGTTGCGCAATTTCATCAAAGCAGCCATACGCACAGCATTGGCAGCGTATTGCTGGAACATCAGGAAGGTGCCGCCGTAAGGAATGAAACCGCCGTGAACAGCTAGACCGTTCATGATTGCGCTCATACCAAATTCACGCACACCGTAATACACATAGTTACCGCTGGCATCGTGTGCCGTTAAGGGTTTGGAGCCTGACCACATCGTCAGGTTGGAACCTGCAAGGTCTGCCGAACCGCCGAGCAATTCGGGAAGAAGAGGGCTAAAAGCTTCGATGGTGTTTTGCGAGGCTTTACGGCTGGCAATTTTTTCTGCTTTTTGTTGGCAGTCGTTGATAAAGGCAGCCGCTTTTGCTTCAAAGTCTGCGGGCAATTCGCCTTTGATGACACGGCGCTCATATTCAGCAGCCAGTTCAGGGTGGGCACCCTTATACGCGGCAAATTTTTCATCCCAGGCACTTTGTGCAGCGGCACCTTTACTTTTGCTATCCCAGCCTTCGTAAATATCGGCGGGAATGTCGAAAGGCGCATGCGGCCATTGCAGGAATTCACGTGCAGCGGCAATTTCTTCGTCACCCAGAGGCGCACCGTGACAACCGTGCGTACCTTGCTTGTTAGGTGAACCAAAGCCGATAGTGGTTTTAGTACAAATCAGTGTGGGCTTGCCCGTTTCGGCCTGCGCCGCTTCGATCGCTGCTTTCACCGCGTCGGGGTCGTGGCCATCTACTGCCGGAATAACATGCCAACCGTAAGCTTCAAAGCGCTTGGGGGTGTCATCAGTAAACCACCCTTCCACTTCACCGTCGATAGAAATACCGTTGTCATCCCAGAACGCAATTAATTTGCCCAGGCCCAAAGTCCCTGCCAGTGAACATGTCTCATGAGAAATACCTTCCATCAAACAGCCGTCGCCAAGGAAACAATAGGTAAAGTGGTCAACAATTTCGTGGCCATCGCGGTTGAATTGCGCTGCCAGGGATTTTTCAGCGATTGCCATACCTACGGCATTGGAGATGCCCTGACCAAGCGGGCCAGTGGTGGTTTCTACACCGTCGGTGTAGCCGTACTCGGGATGCCCCGGTGTTTTGGAGTGCAGCTGACGGAAGTTTGCGAGTTCTTCCATCGGCAGGTTGTAACCACTCAAATGCAATAAAGAGTAGATGAGCATGGAACCGTGACCATTGGATAAAACGAAACGGTCGCGATCGACCCACTTGGGATCAGCCGGGTTATGTTTGAGGAAATCATTCCACAGGACTTCGGCGATATCTGCCATACCCATCGGGGCGCCGGGGTGTCCACTGTTTGCTTTTTGTACGGCATCCATGCTGAGGGCGCGAATGGCATTGGCAAGTTCTCTGCGTGAGGGCATGCAAATACTCCTGATTCTGTTGTAATTGGTTGATTTTTAAGTGATTTTTAAAGAATTTTTGGTCAAACAACCAGAGGCTGATTTTTTGGAGGGCGTATTCTCTCGTAAACTGGCCGATGCGTAAACAACTATCTTATAGTCTTAATGACTATTTAGCATCGCCAATGGGCGTGGGTTTCCCGAAGTAGTAGCCTTGGTAGAGTTCAAAGCCAAGGGCTTCACAAGCCTTGAGTTCCGGCTCTGTTTCCACCCCTTCAGCGAGCGTTTCGATGTCGTTATCCCTCGCGAAGTCAACCAATCTGCTTAATAGATTCCCGCGATTGGTTTCGGCAAGATCAAGCCCTGCGATCAGACTGCGATCAAATTTGACGATCTCAGGCTGGGCTTCGAGCAACTCCAACAGGCGGCTCTGGCCCACACCAAAATCGTCAAACGCGAAACGAATCCCTATTTTCTTCAATTCCTGTTTGAAATGGCGCAGGGAGTCGACCTCGGCAACCGCGTGTTCGTGCACTTCAAACACCAGAGGCAGGTGGGGAAAGCGCCCACGGAGGTCCTGCAAGGACGCCAGTAAGCTGTCTGTATCATGCATTTCTGCAGGGTGAGTATTCAGAAAAATATAGCCTTTCAAGCCTCGCGCAGCGACCATTTCGGTGCCCTTGGTACGCATCAAGGACGAGAGTTTACTGGCAAGGCCCACACTCTCCGCAATACTGAACAGGGCCAAAGGGCTTGTTGGAATACCCGGATACGCGCCTCTTCCGAGCACTTCGTAACCATAGGGTACTGCGCCCACCCCTCTGAAAATGGGTTGCACATGCATATCCAGCGCGCCTTGCTCCAACAAGGCCTCAAGTTCGCGCACACCCGTGGGAAAATTCTGACTCAAACTTTTTTGTGAGAGGAAGACGGTTTCACTGGCAATATCGCCCAGGCTTGCTTCCGAAAGATTCAGGACCCGCATTTCCAGCTCGGCCAAATGAATCACATCGCCGTGCTGTAAACGGGTGGGTTGTGTAATTTTTTGACGGTTAACAAACGTCCCATTGGTGCTTTGAAGGTCGACCAGTACCGGGTTTCCACCCTGGTCTTCAACCCGCGCGTGTATGCGCGAAACACCCGCAAGGACCACGGAAATGTCTGCACCCGTGTCCCGGCCAATCGTCAAGGGCAGCGGTGACAAGCTGTGACGGCTCAATTCTCGCGAATCCAGTTTGCCTTCCAGGAACCAGGTGGACATGCAGTTGCGCCTTCCTTTAAGAGTGAAGCTACTGCAAGTTTAGCCGCCTGTGGCGCTTCAGGCCATCTACAAAACAGCCCAACAACTGGAGTGAACAAGTCGATTACGCATGCAAAATGCGCTGAGGCCATGCGATGCTTTAAATAAGCGATTTTTTCAAGTACGCCTTGATGCGTTGTGCCATTTCAGGTGAAAGCTGCCGGTGTGGGCCACGCTTCTCCTCGGGCAAGTGCTCCATCGCAGGCCTCTCAAGTTGAAAGACCAGAGCATTGAACAATTCTTGCCAATTTTTGCGCTGAGCTGCGGGTAGCTGGGCAATACTCACCAGGGCGTGTATCAGCGTTTGATAGGGTGACGCCGCTTGCCGGGCACTGTTCCACCAATAGTTAATTAGCAGATTAATGTCATCCAGTGCTTCAACGCCATGCCACCAGGTTGAGGGAATATAGATCGCATCACCCGGTTCCAACACCACGCTTTGACTGTGTTTTTGCGCTTCTGCAAAGCGGGGAAAGCGTTCGAGATCCGGATTGCGAATATCGACCAGGCTCAGAGGTTGCCCCGCAGGTGTGAAATCGAGCGGGCCGAGATACAGGTTGACCACTTGCTCTGGCGGAAACAGCGTGAAGCGGCGACGCCCACTCACCACCACCGCAATGTTATCGGACATATCAATATGCGGCGCAACCAGAGAGCGGGTGCTCACCCAAAGATTGGCATCACAATTTTCAGGCACCAGCGGATTGGGGTTCTGCTCCTTCAAACCCGGCAGGAATTCTGACAACGCGCTTGCGCCAATATACACATCCGGGAAATTCACATTGCCCTTGTCGACAGACATGACGGCTTTCAGGCATTCTGTGAGATGGGATTGCTTGCGTGAAAAATTGAAACCGCTTAGATCCTTGTTATAAAAGAAACGGCCCTGCTCTTCGCGCGGCGCCAGCCAGGTGACCACAGGCTTCTGACTATAAAAGGTATCGAGATAGCCAATCAGGGCTTCAGGTGAAGTTTGCTGACTTTTAATCAGTGGCCACTTACTGGCGAAACCTCGCAATGTAACCGGTTTAGCCCCGTCCAAAACTTCCTTTTCAAACCCTGCTTTGGTCAGTTGGTGGGCTTCAACAATTTCTTTAAATTCCCAGTCCATAAGCTTTAAAGTCTCAATCAGTGGGCGAGCCTAACAAAGAAATGCGAAAGAAATCGTCAAACAACTGTTTATTTTGTTAAGGAGTGATGACGTTTTGCCAATTTGTCGCCCAAGTCTGAATTTGAATAGATAGCGCCTCATCTATATCAAAATATTTTGATATAGAAATCTTGCGATGCTAGAATTCACCTTATGCAACTCGTCGACACCCTTCAAGAATCGCGCCCTGCGAATCAACTCGCCACCTTGCTCAAAGCCGCGGGCGATCCGCTGCGCCTGGAAGTACTGCGCGTACTCACCCAGGATTCCTATGGTGTGTTGGAGCTGAGCCATATTTTTGATATCAAGCAAAATGGCATGAGTCACCACCTTAAAGTGCTCGCGAATGCAGGGCTGGTGACAACCCGTCGCGAAGGCAATTCCATTTTCTATCGCCGCAACACCACCCAGGGCTTGCCCGAATATGAAGAGCACGCACTGGCGCATGTCTTAGCCTGCGTTGATCAACTAGCTTTATCCCCCGATCTGGACACACGCATTACCGAGGTACACGCACAGCGCGCAGAAGCCTCGAGAAAATTTTTCAACGAGCACGGCAGCAATTTAAAAGAGAAGCAGGATCTCATCGCCGCCTTTGGTGTCTACGGTGAACAAGTCGCGCACTTTTTAAAGCACTGCCAAATTCCACAACGCGAACATGCTTTGGAAGTTGGGCCTGGAGAGGGTCAGTTCCTGCCTTTACTGGCCGAGCAGTTCAAGGCTGTTTGGGCGCTCGACAATTCCGACAATATGCTCGAGAGCGCTCGCGTCTTTTGCAAAAGCACCGACAACATCCATTTTATTTCCGGTGATACCCGCTGGTGTTATGAACACCCACAACATTTTGATGCTGTCGTGATCAATATGGTTCTGCACCACACACCCTCGCCACAGCAAATTTTTCAGGATGTAAAACACTGTTTGCGAGCAGGCGGTGTGCTAGTCATTTGCGAGCTGAGCCAACACAACCAGGATTGGACGCGCCAAGCCTGCGGCGATTTGTGGCTGGGCTTTGAAGCAAATGAATTAACACGCTGGGCCGCAGCCGCTGGTTTGCAGGAAGGCGAGAGTACGTACTTCGCCCTGCGTAATGGTTTTCAAATTCAAATACGGGAATTTATTTCCAAACTTTAATTACTTTAAACACTTTAGGGAGCAGAGCTATCCATGGCTGACTATTCCATATTTACTTCCGAGTCTGTTTCGGAAGGCCACCCAGATAAAATGGCGGATCAAATTTCAGATGCAATTCTGGATGCAATTATTAAAGACGACCCCAATTCGCGCGTCGCGGTAGAAACCATGGTAAAAACCGGTATGGCTATCGTTGCGGGTGAAGTGCGTACCTCAACCTATGTTGATTTAGAAGATTTGATTCGCGATGTGATAATCAACATTGGTTACAACTCCAGTGATGTCGGTTTCGACGGTGCCTCGTGTGCAGTGATCAATGCCATCGGTAAACAAAGTTCGGACATCGCCATGGGCGTTGACGAAGCTGTTGATAAAGACATGGGTGCCGGTGACCAGGGTCTGATGTTTGGCTATGCTACCAATGAAACCTCGGTATTAATGCCCGCGCCAATTTATTACTCACACCGTTTGGTGGAAAAACAGGCCGAGCTTCGTAAAAACGGAACACATAATTGGTCGCGCCCGGACGCAAAAAGTCAGGTGACCTTGCGTTACGAAAATGGCAAACCTGTCGCCGTCGATGCGGTTGTTCTGTCGACACAACATTCACCCGACATCAGCCAAAAAGACATTCACGAAGCGGTAATGGAAGACATCATCAAACCTGTCCTTCCTGCAGAATGGTTGCACGCCGACACCAAGTACCACATCAACCCAACGGGCCAATTTATTATTGGTGGCCCTGTCGGCGACTGCGGTTTAACTGGCCGTAAAATTATCGTTGACACCTACGGCGGCATGGCGCGACACGGCGGCGGTGCTTTCTCGGGTAAAGACCCCTCCAAGGTTGACCGTTCGGCGGCCTATGCCGGCCGTTATGTCGCAAAAAATATTGTTGCGGCCGGTCTTGCAGATCGCTGCGAAATTCAGGTGAGCTATGCTATTGGTGTGGCTGAACCCACGTCTATTTCCATTAATACTTTTGGCACAGGAAAGATTGACGACGCACAAATTGTTGAGCTGGTAAAACAACATTTTGACTTACGTCCGCGCGGCTTGATTGAAATGCTGGATCTCTTGCGCCCCATTTACCAACCCACTGCGGCTTACGGACATTTTGGTCGCGAAGAACCCAACTTCACCTGGGAAAAAACCGACAAGGCTGACGCATTAAAAAGCGCCCTTTAATTGTTAACGAATCCGGAGCAAAGAAATGAGCACTCAAGTACACGCTATCGAAAATTTTAGCGACTACAAAGTCGCTGACATCAGCCTCGCAGACTGGGGCCGCAGAGAAATTCAAATCGCTGAAGGTGAAATGCCCGCGTTAATGGCACTACGTGAAAAATACGCAGCGGAACAACCTTTAAAAGATGCAAAAATTATGGGTTGTATTCACATGACAATCCAGACCGCGGTGTTGATTGAAACCCTGGTTGCTCTCGGTGCTGAAGTGCGCTGGTCTTCCTGTAATATTTTTTCTACCCAGGATCACGCTGCCGCTGCGATTGCTGCGGTAGGCATTCCGGTTTTCGCCTGGAAAGGTGAAACTGAAGAAGAGTTCTGGTGGTGCATCGAGCAAACCATTCTGAAAGATGGCCAGCCTTGGGAAGCGAATATGATTCTCGACGATGGCGGTGATCTCACGCAAGTCGTTCACGAAAAATACCCGACCATGCTGGATAAAATCCACGGCATTTCTGAAGAGACAACAACAGGCGTTCACCGCTTGCTGGAAATGCTGGAAGAGGGCAGCTTGAAAGTGCCGGCTATTAACGTCAACGACGCGGTCACTAAAAGCAAGAACGATAACAAATACGGTTGCCGCCACAGCCTGAACGATGCCATCAAGCGCGGCACTGACCACTTGCTCTCGGGTAAAAAAGCCCTGGTCGTCGGCTACGGTGATGTCGGTAAAGGTTCTGCCGCATCACTGCGTCAGGAAGGCATGATTGTTAAAGTCACCGAGATTGACCCCATCTGTGCAATGCAAGCTTGCATGGACGGTTTTGAAGTTGTTTCGCCTTACAACGACGGAATCAACACTGGCAAGGTTGAAGACATTAACCTTGAAGTACTGAGCAAAACAGATCTCATCGTCACCACAACCGGCAACACTAATGTGTGTGACTCTGCAATGCTGCAAACACTGAAAAACGGTGCCGTTGTGTGCAACATTGGTCATTTCGATAATGAAATTGATACGGCGTATATGCGTGAAAACTGGGAGTGGGAAGAAGTGAAACCCCAAGTGCATAAGATCTATCGCAACAAGGAAACCAATGATCATTTGATTTTGTTATCTGAAGGTCGTCTGGTAAACCTCGGTAATGCAACCGGTCACCCTTCACGCATTATGGACGGTTCTTTTGCAAACCAGGTGTTGGCGCAGATTCATTTGTATGAAGCAAAATTTGCTGACCTGCCTGCTGCTGAGAAAACTGACAACCTTTATGTGAAGGTGTTGCCGAAGAAGCTGGATGAGGAAGTGGCATTGGCTATGGTTGAAGGCTTTGGGGGTGTTGTGACCAAGCTTACTGAAGGCCAGGCGAAATATATTAATGTGAAGGTAGAAGGGCCTTATAAACCTGAATCCTATAAGTATTAATTAGTGTCGTGTGAGCGTTTTAAAGCTGCAAGTGGCTTTTTTGTTTTGATTCATTTGTAGTTTTGTTGTTTGAACACTTATCGTGAGGGGCTCCTTCCGAAAACGCATGAATACATCCCTGTAGCTCCCTCTCTTCCTCCCTGAAGAGAGGGTTTCGGAAGGAGCCCCTCACGCTAAGTGTTCCAGAAAGATCATGAAATGAATCAAAACAAAAAAGCCACTCGCAGTTTAAACGCTCATGCGAGTGCTTGTTGGGAAACAGCTTTTTAAAAACGGATTAAACACCTGAATTGAGCGGAAACCCTGGAAGGCCGCGGATTTCTCGCGACTCACTATACAAACAAACGCAAGAGAGAAAACGAGAGCACTTTTGGAAGTAAATAACATGCAAGATACCAGAATCAGTTTTGAATTCTTCCCACCTAAAACCGAAAAAGGCCGGGAGAAACTGAAAAGAGTTCGTAAGGAACTCAATAAATTACAACCGGAGTTCTTTTCGGTCACTTACGGTGCGGGCGGCTCAACCAGGGACAATACACTCGGTATTGTCAAAGGGATGCTCAAAGAAAAACTGCCGACTGCCCCACATTTGAGTTTTGGTGGTGATAGCGAAGACAGCATGCTTGAGCTGATCAACATTTATAAAGATATGGGTGTGAATCGCATTGTTGCCTTGCGCGGCGATCGACCCTCTGGAATGGGTGGTCCTTCAAAACAATTGGTCTACGCCAATGAGTTGGTCGAATTTATTCGCAAACATACCGGCGACCATTTTCAATTGGAGGTTGCAGCCTACCCGGAAGTCCATCCAGAAGCGCCCGGTTACGTTCAGGATATTCGCTACCTCAAAGGCAAGTTTGACGCAGGCGCCAACAGTGCCTTGACGCAATACTTTTTTAACACGGATGCTTATTTTTATTTTATTGATGAATGCGCGAAAGAGGGGATTGATCAGCCCATCTATCCCGGTATTATGCCGATCACCAATTTTGTGAACCTCGCTCGCTTCAGCGATGCCTGCGGCGCAGAGATTCCACGCTGGATTCGCAAAAAACTGGATAGCTATGGTGACAACGTCGAAGCCATTGCAGCCTTTGGTGAGGAGTTTATCAGCCGCTTTTGTGAGAAACTGTTAGCCGGTGGCGCACCGGGTCTGCATTTCTACACAATGAACAACCTGGAGCCCACGACAACTATCGTGAATAATATTCGCAGTAATTAATTTCCAGCCTGGCGCAAGTCAGCTAAACATTGATTAAGAGTGTATGTTAAGGGCTTATGCGCATACCCCGCATTTACACAACGCAAAAACTGGCGGTTGACCAACACCTTCAACTCGAAGACGCCGCCAGTCATCACCTCATTCGTGTTTTGCGCATGCAAGTCGGCCGCCCCCTCATCCTCTTTAACGGTGAGGGCGGCGAATACCAGGCGGAAATCAGCGCGATTAACAAACGCCAGGTTGAAGTACGCTGCTGTGAATTTCAGAACGAAAACCGCAGTTCACCGCTCACTACCGAGCTCGCCATCGGCATCTCCAAAGGCGACCGCATGGACTGGGTACTGCAAAAAGCCACAGAATTGGGGGTAAGCAACATCACCCCACTGTTTTGCGAACGCTCGGAGGTGAAACTCAGTGGCGAACGCCTCGAAAAAAAGCACCGGCACTGGCAACAGATTCTCATCTCCGCTTGCGAACAATGCCAACGCAACCAACTCCCCGACCTGCATACCCCTCGCACCCTCACGGACTATCTCGAAGGCTGTCACAGCGAACTCAAACTCGTCCTCCACCATCGCTCCGCAACAAGCCCCTCTGAGCTCGCAAAAAAAACTCAACCGCAGTCGCTCAGCTTCCTTATTGGCCCCGAAGGCGGCCTCAGCGAAGAAGAAATAGACCAGGCTCAACAACACAACTTTCAACCCCTGCTGCTCGGCCCCCGCGTGCTGCGCACCGAAACCGCCCCCCTCGCGGCCCTCAGCTTATTTCAATACCTGTGGGGCGACCTCTAAACTTCCCCTACGCTTACATGTTGTTAAAGGCGTCACAGCCTGCCAAGCTGACACGCAGCTAAAACACCTGTTTAAACTCATGTTTAACGGGAATGTTTTACAATGGAGTCACAATGACAAAGCGCGGCAAGAAAACAAAGAAATAATCAAGCCATACTGAGTGAATGACACTCGCAAGATGGTTGCCGGAGTCTGAGTGGGGCAGGTGGCCCCTTGTGAAACCGTCACGGCATGGAAGCCGTATCGGAGCTACAGGGATGTATTCACGCGATTTCACAAGGGGCCACCTGCCCCACTCAGACTCCCTCGCGATACCCAAAACAGCAAAGCCGCACAAAGAACAAAACGAAGAAAATGAACAAGGGACCCATAAATGCTCTGCATTAAATCCGTCGCCAACGAGAACGAAGTCTACCCATTAAAGGGCTTCAAATTCTCCATAGGCAGTGCCCCCGAGTGCGACATCGTCCTCGAACACGGCATGCTCCACGACATCCACGCCCTACTCTGGGTCGGCAAGGACTTCGTCACCGTAATGACCGTTCAGGACGCCGTCGTCACCGTCAATGGCGAGCTCGTTACCGACCGCCGAAAAGTTCAGATCGGTGAAACTATCGCCTTTGCTGACCAGGAAATGCGCGTGGACGAAATCAGCGAAGAAGCGCCAAAGAAAACTGCAAAAGCCAAAAAGCCTGAAAAAACCGAGGAGTCAGAAAGCGAATGGATGCTCATTAGCCGCAACCCGGAAATGAAGGGCCAGAAAATTAAAATCGAGGAACGTTGCACCGTCGGCCGAGCAAAAGACAACACCATCTGCATACCGATGATCAGCCTTTCGCGCCACCATGCCACACTCAATCTTGATGAAGAAGGCTTGACGGTAAAAGACGAACAATCCGCTAATGGTACCTTTATCAATGGCAAACAAATTGGTGCCGAACCAACGCGTTTACAGCGCGGTGATATTGTCGCCTTTGATGAACTGGAGTTTTTAGTCCACGGCCCGGAAAGCAGTATCTATTCGGAGCAAACCTCGGTACGCGCAGTAGCCCGACCAAATTTCGCCTCGCGCTCACCGGTGCCCACCGCGATCGATCGCCAAAAGATCTCCATTGTGCAGCGTAAGCCCGAAAGTTTTACGGAAAAATTTGAAGCCATTCAGGCCGAACAATCCTTTGGGAATCGGGCAGGTAAATTCCTGAGTTCCCCGGTTTTCTGGCTCGGCATTGTTGCGGTGATTATTATTGCCGCTGCAGTTACAACGGCGAGCGCCCAGGATTTTTCGCTGTAGGTTTCACGTAATCCGCGAACAGGTTGTACTGCCATTCGCGTAAGGCAAAGACCACCGTCGTCCCGAATTTTTTGCCTATTGGCAGTGCGCTATCCTTGCGGTGCAAATCATTAAACTCGTGGGAAAATTGATCCATCAATTCCTGTAAAAGTTTGTTACTCGCCGGGCTGAACAGGCCATTCAATACCAACAATTTTTCGCGTTCGTCTTCAAAGCGCGAACTGAAAAACTCTTTTTCGACCTTTTCCTGGAAAAACTTCTGGATCGCGCCATTGCGTTGCCAGCGAAAATTGGGCGAGATGCGCAACTTGATGCGATTGCCCGGCAATAAGTCCAGCAAGCCAAGGCGGTCGAGCTTCGCCAGCTTCTGAATACACTCGTGTTCGCTCAGTTCAAAGTACGAAAGCAGATCCTGATAGCTGAAACCGTTGATCACACTGACAGTAACCATCAACAGGACCAGATCCGCAGCAATTTCTTCTTCCTGCTCAGGCGTCAGGGTTTCCAGTTGTTGGCGATTTTTTTGTGCGAGCATCACCAAATCGGATATTTCGAGGCCCGCCAGCAAGGCGATGCTCTCCAGACGCTGCAAAGTAAAACTTTCCTCCGAAAACAAGCGTTTAACCGAGGCCTCGCTTAAATCCAGGCTGTCAGCGACTTGCTGATAGGTGATACCACTTGCCCGTAGCTGTTTTTTCAAAGCTTTGATGAGTTCACTGGATTGCGGCATTATGGCGAGCTCCTCTCCGAGGACAAATAACAATAAGCAGGGTAAAGGGCATAGTATTAGATTACGCTACCCTTTGCCTAGCATAGCAGCACATTGCCAGGAATCGTTGCAGCTCGCGCGCCCTTAGTCGACACTGAAGGCTCCCCGCTCAACAATTCTGTAGATATATAAGGATGGCATCAATGAAGAAACTTCGTCATTTTCAGGGGGCCTTGCCCTTTTTTACCGCGATCTTCCTGAATGCCTTTATGGACCTTGGCCATAAAATCACCATTCAGAACACGGTTTTCAAGCTTTACGAAGGCGAGGTGCAGATCTCCCTGATTGCCGTTGTTAACGCCATGATCCTGCTGCCTTACATCCTCCTGCTTAGCCCAGCCGGCTTTATTTCTGATCGTTTTCGCAAGACACGGGTGATGCAATTCTCTGCGTGGGCTGCGGTTGTGCTCTGTGCAGGTATTACCTTTTGTTACTACCAGGGCTGGTTTTGGGCGGCCTTCGGCATGACTTTTTTGATGGCTGCGCAATCCGCTATTTATTCACCGGCCAAGCTCGGTTTTATCAAGGAGCTCTTCGGTAAAAATCGCCTCGGTGAAGCCAATGGCGTTGCCTCAGCCCTGGCGATTGTTGCCATACTCGCGGGCAGCTTTGCGTTTTCTTTTACCTTTGAAGCCTGGTTTATAGAAGGCAGCGACAGCAAGGAACAAGTACTACAAAATATCGCGCCGATTGGCTGGTTTTTACTGGCGACCGCCGTGTTTGAATTGGTAATGATGTATCGCTTGCCAAAACAAGCGCCCATCGTCAGCGATCTACAATTCAATTGGTCGCGTTTTGCCAGCGGCCGTTTATTTATTGATGACCTGGAACCCTTACGCGCACGACGCGTTATTCGCCTCGCCGTTGTGGGCCTTGCCATGTTCTGGAGCGTCGGCCAGGTAATGTTGGCGGCCTTTCCTGAATTCCTGAAAAGTACCCTGGGTGTCATGGATACGCGTGTGGTGCAAGGTGTACTTGCCTGCTCAGGTATTGGAATAGCAATTGGCTCCACGCTTGCGGGAAAAATTTCCCGTGATCATATTGAATCCGGCATCCTGCCCATTGCAGCTACTGGCCTCGCAATTGGCTTGCTGCTACTACCAACTGTCGACTCTCCTACCTGGGCTGCAATTGATTTTCTCTTTATCGGCATGATGGGTGGTATGTTCATCGTTCCGCTCAACGCATTGATTCAATACATCGCCGACGAAAATGCGCTGGGCAAAACACTTGCAGCAAACAACTGGGTACAAAATGTATGCATGCTCAGCTTTCTGATGCTGACCGTTTTGTTTACTCAGTTAGGTTGGAGCAGTACCGCACTCTTGTATCTCATTGCTGTCGTTGCTCTGGTCGGCGGTATGTATACCATCTATGAGCTGCCGCAAAGTCTGACGCGTTTACTCTTAACCGGCATTTTGTCGCGACACTATCGCGTGAAAGTGCAGGGCATGAAAAATATCCCCTCAAAAGGCGGTGTCCTGCTGTTGGGGAATCACGTGAGCTGGATCGACTGGGCCATTCTGCAAATTGCCAGCCCACGCCCGGTACGTTTTGTAATGATTCGAAATATTTACGAGCGTTGGTATTTAAAATGGTTTTTTGATTTATTCGGCTGCATTCCCATTGAGCAGGGCCCGCGCTCTCGTCAGGCACTTGAACGTGTTGCGGAACTATTAAATGCCGGCGAAGTGGTCTGCCTCTTTCCCGAAGGCGTTATCAGTCGCAACGGCCATCTCGCTGAATTTCGCAAGGGTTATGAAAGTGCGTGTGAACAGGCGAATGATGATGTGGTCATTGTTCCCTTTTATTTACGCGGGCTCTGGGGCAGTCAATTCTCGCGCTCCTCTGCCGCGTTGAAAAAAGTGAAAGCCAAGGGCCTCGGTCGCGATCTGATTGTTGCCTTCGGCCCAGCGATTGATAAAAACACCAAAGCCGATGTACTCAAACGCCGCGTCTTCGATTTAAGTATCAGCTCGTGGCAAGAATATATCGACTCGCTGCCAACTATTGGCGAACAGTGGCTGGAAACCGCAAAAAAACAGGGGAAATCCGCCTGCATCATCGACACCCTGGGCACCCGCGTAAATGCTTATGAAGCTTTGACCGGCGCACGAATTCTTTCTCGTCGTATTGCTAAATACAGTCCCGAGAAAAATGTCGGCCTCTTACTTCCCACTAGCGCAGGCGGCATGCTCGGCAATATGGCTGCGATTCTCGCGGGCAAAACACTGGTCAATTTAAATTACAGCGCAAGCGAAAGCGCGCTGCTTTCGGCTATTGACCAGGCAGAGATTAAAACGATTTACACATCCAAACGCTTTGTTAAAAAGCTCGAAAGCAAGGGAATACAAACCGAAGCCTTTCAGGAAGCTTGCCGCTTTATTTACCTCGAGGATTTAAAAGAGGAGGCCTCACTCGCGGAAAAAATATTCACGCTTATGAGTGTTAAATTTTTACCTCTGTGGTTGCTGAAAATGGTATTTGTCCATAACCGCGAACCCGATAGCATTGCCGCAATATTATTTTCCAGCGGCAGCGAAGGTGCGCCCAAAGGCGTGCTGCTCTCACATAAAAACATCATGGCGAATGTTAAACAAATTGGCGATGTCTTGAACATGGAAGGCGATGAAGTCTTTATGGCGAATTTGCCACTTTTCCATGCCTTCGGTTTAACCGCCACGCAGTTTATGCCCCTACTTGAAGGTTTACCTGTTGTGTGCCATCCCGACCCCACAGATGCGCTCGGTTCTGCTAAAGCGATCGCTGAACACCGTGCAACGATTATGTTCGGTACCTCCAGTTTCTTTCGCTTATACATTCGCAACAACAAGGTTCACCCCTTAATGTTACAAAGTTTACGTCTCGTCGTTGCCGGTGCAGAAAAATTACAGGATGAAGTTCGCCGCGAGTTTAAATTGAAATTTAACAAAGACATTGTCGAAGGCTATGGCGCAACTGAAACCACACCGGTTGCCAGCGTCAACCTTCCCGATATTCTCAGCGTACAAGACTGGAAAGTGCAAAAAGGTGAAAAGCCGGGTACGGTCGGCCTGCCCTTGCCTGGCACCAGTTGTAAAATTGTCGACCCCGAGACATTCGAAGAATTACCAACCGATCAATCCGGTATGATTTTGATTGGCGGCAGCCAGGTGATGCAAGGTTATTTAAAAAATGTAGAGAAAACTGCTGAAGTCATTCGCGAGATCGACGGCATTCGCTGGTATGTGACTGGCGATAAAGGCCGACTCGATGCCGACGGTTTCCTTCACATTGAAGATCGCTACTCGCGCTTTGCCAAAATCGGCGGCGAAATGGTGGGCCTCGGTACCGTCGAATCCTGCATTCACGAACTCTTTGCCGCAGACGGAGACCTTGATGCCGAAGTGCTGGCGGTAAACCTGCCCGATGATAAAAAAGGTGAGCGGATTGTCTTACTCAGCAACCGTGAACTGCCTTTAAATGAATTGCGAGAAAAATTAAATTCGACAAGTCTTAACAAGCTCGCCTTCCCCAGCGCTTTAATCCATGTCGAAGAAATACCCAAATTAGGTTCCGGTAAAAATGATTTTGGAAAAGCCAAAAAAATTGCGGAAGAACTCGCGTGAGTACGCGCTTTCGTTTTTTGGTTTGCCTGCTGTTGTTTGCAAGCTTTTGCAACTACACGCAGGCTAGCTCTTCAGGTGAAGGCACGCTCGCAACACCACTACACACCGCAAGCCCACCTCAACAAAAGGATTGCGTCATTCTGCTCCACGGCCTCGCGCGCTCAGACAATTCAATGAATCGCTTGCAGACGTTTTTGGAAGATGCGTCCTACAAAGTGGTCAATCAGGATTACCCTTCAACAAGTGCGACGATTCTTGAATTAGCCAAAGACACCTTCCCTTCCGCTCTTGCTGCTTGTGAAACGTCGGCGCAAATCCACTTTGTCACCCACTCTATGGGCGGTATCCTTCTGCGCGCCTGGTTGAGTGAAGCCGGTTTAAATAAAAACATTGCATCACTTGGGCGCGTCGTCATGCTCGGGCCGCCCAACAAGGGAAGCGAGATCGTTGATCAGTTCGGTGACTGGCCCGGTTTTCACTTTATCAATGGGCCAGCGGGCCAACAATTGGGTACAAGCGAGCATGCTCTTCCCACAAAACTTGGCCCGGCAAATTTTGAACTGGGAATTATCGCCGGCCGCGCCAGTCTGAATCCTGTATTCTCCGGTGTCTTACCCGGCGACGACGATGGCAAAGTCAGCGTTGACAGCACCATGCTGGCAGGCATGAAAGAACATAAAGTATTGAATGTGACGCACACCTTTATGATGCGCAACACAGAAGTCATGCAAGAGGTGCTAGGCTTTTTAAAACAGGGCCACTTCAGCAAAACTGAATAAGGCCAGGTTCTGCGAAGAGCCCGGTTCTGCGAAGAGCCCGGTTTGATAAATATAACAAGCTGACGATGAAACCTTTTCGTCAAATGTCGCGTAACACATTGTAGGAATTGCATTATGACTAACACCCCAGGACGCAGCATGAAAAAACTGGCTCTTCTTCTCTTACTGAGTGGCGCTTTGTTCGCCTGTAGCGATGATGACGGCGACAATCAACTCACTGACGAGCCCGATGATTTCGATGATCTTCGCCCCTTCAATGTCAATGCGCCCTACGCCTCAGTGATCACTGACTGTGTACGTGCTGAATCCGCAAGTGAGTACTGCAATCTGGATACACTGCCTTTACTCGGGCAGGAAGTGGCAAACCCCTCTGTTGAGGATGTGATGAATCGTCTTGTGATTTCACATGACTGGATGGCTGACAATTTCGAAGAGATTCTTTACAGCTTGCCAGAGGAGATTCTGCCCCTGTTCAAAGGTTTGACTGCGGTGGTTATTGACGACGATATCCGCCCCGCCTTCTATACCACCAGTACCGGCGCAATTTATCTGGACCCCGCGTATCTGTGGCTGAGTGTTGCAGATAAACGCACCATCAACACTAAGGAAGACTATCGAGCAGGCTTTGGAAATGACCTGATTTTTGAATCCTGGGGCTTCTACACCAATGGCGCAGATTACGCATACCGTTACGGCTCGCTTACGGATGACAGCACCCGCACGCTGGAAAACACGACCTACCTGTTGGCGCGTCTCATCTTTCATGAACTGGCCCACGCGAACGATTTTCTTCCACCGTCGACCTACGGCAATCTCAGCGCGTCAATGACCGTCAATCAAGCCTCGTCAGCGCTGGTTTCCCAGCGGCCTTCGAACACTCTCGATAGCGCTTTTCCACTCGAGTCTCCCATGCTCTATGGCCTGGCGGATGTTCTGTATTTTGGAGAAACGGCCAATGACCAACAAATTGCCCTGACAGCGAGTGAAGTGGGTGAGGAATTCGGAACAGAAGGTGCCGCTCACCACTACGGCTATTCAAATCAATATGAAGATGCCGCCATGCTCTTCGAAATCGCCCTGATGAAGCAACTTTTCGGTTTTGATTATGACACGCCTTTCGTGGATGTCCCGGACACGGAAAATGGCTGTAATAGCTTCATCGTTGGCTGGGGGCAATTTAATCGTCTCGGCGATCCGGACGTCCGTGAACGTGCCGAATACATTGTGAACCAATTATTGCCCAATCTGGACACTAGCGAATTCTTCCAGAATCTTGCGCCCGCAAGCCCCATGACGAGCGGCCAGGGTTGGTGCGACAATTTGGTGAGCAAAGCGGGCGGTCAACAAAAAGCATCCGGCCAACCTCAAAAACCCTCCGAGCTTTTTGATCTCGAAGAAATCAGACGCTGGCAACGCCACTACCACTAGCGCTCAAGCATCATAAAAGGCTATCGATACATGGCCTTTTTTTAAAAACATTTAAAGAAAAGCGAGGTGCTTAGCATGCTCGCCTCTCTTTACCCCCCCCCTTCATCACATGAAATGCTGCTGCCCAAAGGCCGCAAAGTGCATGTCTTTTGTGCATAACGATCAAAAAAGTACCAGCTTTTTCTCATACCTCATTTCGGCGGGCTTTTTATTACTAATTGCCCGGAAAATGGCGCCTCGGAAATAATTTTCTTATATATTTCAGCCACTTCGAGACAGAGTTCACACTCAAGCGAGAACGGCATTCCATTCATTCTCCCTCAAAGCAAAGTGTTAACCCCTTCATACTTGGTACGAGTTTTTAGGTCTATTGTTCATACTAAAGCATTAACTGATGTATTGAGGTATCCCACTAATGCAAGGCCTTTCCTACCTGCGTTATTTTATTGCCATATTACTGGTCAGCGTTCTAAGCGCCTGCGGAGGCGACCCCGAATTTGCTGAAGGTAATTCGCCTGAACAAAACCAGCCCGAGCCACAACCTGAGCCTGAGCCACAACCTGAGCCTGAGCCAGAACCTCAGCCGCAACCCGAGCCTGAGCCTCAACCCGAACCCGAGCCTCAACCCGAGCCCGAGCCACAACCCGAACCTGAACCTCAACCAGAGCCCGAACCTGAGCCAGAGCCTCAACCCGAACCAGAACCTGAACCGCAACCAGAACCCGAGCCACAAAAAGTGACTGCGCACTTGAGCTGGGACATCCCTGAGTTTCGTGAGAACGGTGAAGAGCTCTTTTTAAGTGATATCGGTGGTTACGAAATTGTCTATCGACTCACCAGCGATTCCAGCTATACCATTATTGATCTTCCCGAAGACGAGTATCCAAATCTGGACGCTCACACCGTCAGCGAACTGGTTCCTGGTGAATACGAATTTATGATTGCTGTTTACGATATTGATGGTTTATACAGCGATTTTTCCGATCCAGTTATCACAAATCTCGAATAAATCCGAAGCGGGCCAAAAGGCCCGCTTTTTTTTACAAAATCACGCTAAAACCCGCTAAAACACTGGTTATTTTGTTAACCAGGCCTCATACTTTAAGCCCACTCCGCGCTATCCTGAATGCATAAAACCATTAGAAATTGATTAAAACCAAATCGATTCTTTTATTTGTCCATGAGTTTATTTCCATTAACAAATCTGCCTCTTAGCAAAAGGCTCAAATCCCGACCGGGCGCTTTGCAAAATGCTTTGCGCATCCTTTGCGTGCTTGCACTGTGTGCTGCATTTAGCGCCTGCCAAAAAGACGACCCCATTTTCGAAGAGGGTGGTCAAACTGTAACCAATGGCGGTAGCGATAGCACTGATGATGGTAGCGATGACGGCAATGGCACCGGAGGTGGTGGTGGCGGTGGCAGTAATGGAGGCGGCAGCACAACCGTCGGTGGAAATGGCAAAGCCAGTGCTTTTTTGAGTTGGGACATCCCTGCTTTTCGCGAAAATGGCGAAGAATTGCAGCTCAGTGAGATTGCCGGCTACGAAATTGTCTATCGCCAGTTAAATGAAGACAGCTATACCGTCATCACCTTACGAGAAGACAACAATACCGACTCTCACACGATAAATAATCTCGATGCAGGCAATTATGAATTTATGATTGCGGTATTTGATGAAGATGGTTTGTATAGCGATTATTCTGATCCCGTTATCGCTTCCCTGGTTGCAAATTAAAGCGCGTTGCGCACTCCTTTAACCTTACCTTCCAAACCAATGCTCTTAATACGCTTTCGCTGAATTAAAGCTGACGATATTCGGTTTGCGTAAATTCTTGTAATACAGCAACCAGGTTACCCAGCGTTTTTTCGCCCAGGCTTTCACCCAACTTTTCAAATTGACGCACAACCAGCGGCTCAATTTTTTTATAAACACGCTTTCCTTTCGCGGAAAGTTTTATCACCAACGCGCGCTGATCACTGGAATCCGATTTGCGCAATATCAAGCCATCAGCTTCGAGGCGAGCAAGAATACGTGAAAGGCTTGGGCTTAAAATACAACTTTCTGCGGCGATATCCTGGGCGCTGCGCTCACCGTGTTCATCCAACACTTTAAGCACACGCCACTGCTGTTCAGTTAGTCCGTGTTCCGCAAGAACAGGACGAACGAAAGCAACAGAATTTTCCCGTGCTTTTTGCAACAACAACGGTAAATTTTCTCCTGCTACGTTCATCCATAATCCTCGTTAACTATTGGAAAACTGCACTGGCCCGCTGACGATAGGCTCGAAGGCCGTCAACATATCCATCATTGCCGAGTTACCTAAACCGTGTGCTATACCGCGAGAGGTAAAGGCTGCTTCAAAGTCCGCCTGGTAATCACCACCGTGTAAAGCCATGTAGTTCAACATCACGGTTTGCACCAACAAGTTCACGTTGTTTGCTGCGGGACTGGAAGACGTTTCAACGTCACCACTTGAACGCATGAAGCCAAGTTGCTGATGATTTTCTGCAGCTTCTTCAGCACCTGCAGAAACCAACACAGGGCGATCTGCACTGTTTGGATCGTACACGAGGAAGAAAGACGCAGCGGTTTGCTGGTTGTCACCTGTCCAAACACCTTTACCACGACCATTAACAGAATCGTCGGTCATACCGTTACTGAATACAGAACCGTCACTGAAAACATAGAGCATCAGTGGCACACCTTTGCGGCGCGCGTATTCCAGACACGCACCCATACAACGGCCAGCGCGCAAATCGCGTAACTCACCTGTAGAACGGTCACCTGTGTGATAGTCATAACCGCCCATTGTGACGGTACCTGCGCCCGCACGCCCACTGAGAACCAACTTCATAATGGACGCTGTCTTACGGAATTCACCATCGCTGTTAAATTCTTCTTCAGTGAAAATACCTGTTGGGCCAACAATGTCAGGGTCCTGTGAAGGGTCCAGTGCGCTCGGCGTCGGGAACCCTTCTGCAAGATACGCTGACTTCACGTAAGCACAGCTGACCAGGTTTTTCATTTGTGCGTCAGTGCTGAGACCAGTGGCTACGTTTGATAGCTTGTGATCGCTGATGCGGGAAACACTTTCCATTACGGCGACCACTTCTTCCGGTGTCAGGCTGCCGAAATCACCCACATCAACCAGACCTGTCACGTCGGAAGGCCGATCAATTTTAGTGGGGCGCACTTCGTTATTAATCAGCATCGCAGGCGCCATGGAATTGCCACCCGACTCACTCGCACGCGACCCAATCAAGGCCAACAATTCACCGTTGGCACCCGCCATGTTGATGGCATACATCGGGTTGTGTGGGTTATTTTGGGTATCATTTTCCGAACGCGCCGCAATCACTGCACCGTTAATTCCAGGTGCAAGCGGGTCCACCTGAAATTTTTCAAGTATGCCCGCCAGGAAACCACTGTCTGAATGAAAGGCGAGACCCAAAGTGGTATCGGTATAGTCACCATTACTGGTCGCTGTCGGTGTGGCTTCAACACCACCCGGTACCATATCGCCGGGCACTCCTTGCTTGTTGAATCCTGAGGTACTCAAAAAATCCATTTGTCCGGCAGCGCCGCCGACTAAAACGTTTGAACCCGCAATATTGGCACCGCCTGCAAGATCAAAGGCGATAAAGGGAATCTTGCCCGCACCGGAGGTGATATTACAGGGCGCCAGTTTTGCCTGAATATCCGGCGACAAGGCGTAAGCCGGATTCATCAACAAACTGGCTGCACTCACACCCGCAAGCGTACCTGCACCAGTCATAAAACCTTGAGAAATAAACTCGCGGCGTGTTTTGGGTCGGTGCAGCTTTAAAGGCTCATCCAATCCGTAAAAAGTATTTCGCTTTGCCATAAGTTCTTCCCCTTATTGCAACAACATTGCGGCATTGCCCACTGCGGCTGCGCAGGTAGCAATAACAGCTGTGTCTGTATTAGCTGATGAAAGACCATCGCCCAATTCTTCCAAACGCGTTCTCACGTCGTTGGCAGCGGGCTGGGTTCCCAGTGTTTCGGTGCTGCCGCCGACATCAATGTCGTGCAACAACATGGCTTCAATGAGTGGATCAATAACGGCATCACGTGTCGACGCGTTATAGGGGCCACCGAAATTGAACGCCGGGAAAAGTGCTGAACGGTAAGTGTTGTTATCTACCAATTCCGTACAGTAGGCCACCGACATTTGCATCACACCGGCCTGGTGCGCGGCAAGGAAACCGTCAATGGCTTCCGCAGTGGGCAACTGTTGTTTCACCAACTCGAAAGTGTCTGCCACGGCGGTTTGCGGCACACCGGTTAGCTCAGAAATCGTTGCGCTGATTTCACCAAAGTGACGCACACCAATATCGCTTTGCTCAGGCAAATCAGCCGGTGTTGGCGGTGCAGGTGGATCGGCTTCAACGCGGTCGTAGGTTGCGCTACCGATGCGGTCAAAGGTCAGGAAGAACACATCTTCATCCGCACCTTTTTCCTGCTGAATAATCGCACCCAAGCTGCTCATATTCACACCTTCAGCGCTGTAGTTGCTGGCATTGATGGTGACATCAATGTTGGCAAAACTTTGGCCAATAGTGGCTTCACGCCCGTTGATACCGATGCGAATGCCTTGAATGGGAATGTCTCCGGCAGGCGTTGCGGTTTCATCCAGACTGATGAAGAAAGGTGAGCTGAAGAGGTAAGCGTAATCGTCGTAAACCTCGACCTGGAAGACCACGTAAGAGTCAGCCATGCCCGTATGTTCCGCCACGCTAAAGAGCAGGAAGAATTTCTGGCCAACACCCGCTGCAAAGTTTGCTGCGATGGCTTCCTCGCTGAGGATACGATTGTGAATTGCCAACAAGCGCACCGTGCCGCGGAACAATTCCATGTTGTCCACTTCGTTACCAATTGCCAGCGCAAAAGTATCGTCCCACTCGTTCAAATTCCCGCCCTGGGCATCTTCGGCAACCAACTCTCCGTTTACGTAGATGCGACGGCCGTTAATGGGGTCGAAGCTGGCAACAACATGCTGCAAGGTCGCTTGCAAGACTTCGGCATCATCCGGCGTGCTCAACATCGGCATGCCATTCGGATCATCAGATTCAGAGCTGCGAGTCATCCAGTTGTAGTTGTAAAGTGTTTGACCCAGCGTGAAGTTACGCGTTTCCGCACCCCCGGAGTAAGTCACGATACGCGCAGGACCGTCTTGCGCCACGTTGTCCGGGATCACCCAGGCTTCAATAGAGTATTCACCGGTTGCGGTAATCAGGTCGTAGAGTTTACGACTGGATGCTGTTGAAGCTTGCGCTTTACCATCGTTGATACGTAAGCCCCAGGAACCCACCCAGGAAGTATCACCAAAACGCTCCATGTCCATTGCGGGTTCAACACCGCTGGTATCAAATACCGTGTTGCCGCTTCCGGTTTTAAATTGATAGAGCGCAATCACGTCGGATTCCATACGCCCACCGCTGCTGGCAACAACACCATCGGGCAAGCCGAGTGCGGCGGAGATGACCAGGCTGGGATCAACAGACGTTAACTCGATAGAATCGGCAAATGCCTGAATTGCATTGCGCATTTCAGTTGCATCGGAGGCACAGTTGCTCCAGCAGTTGTGCGACTCTCCACCGAGTCGAACAACAAAACGCGAAGTGACGGGGTCATCGAGATTAATTTTGCTGCGCGATGCATCATAAGCAACTTCGAGGTCACTACTTCCGAAGAAAGGCTGTTGCATTGTGGCAGCATCTTCCGAGTGACAACCTGCACAATAAGCCGTTAACAAGGGGTATACAGTATTTTCAAAACTGTCACTGTCTGAAATACCCACATCGGTTGGATCAGCCGGGAAAGTTCGCGCATCTTCTACACTGCGAACCGGCGGTGCCGTTAACACAATCTCATTTGCCTCTGCACCGGAGTCACTTCCCCAGGCAGCAATGTAATTGGTAATGGTATCCGCACACACCGACGCTTCAGGACGCCAGCAGTTATGGCCTTCACCCACCTTGGTCACCATACGAGACAGTGCGGGTGCGCTTAAGTCAACAATGGTGTTAGCTGATTGATACGCGAGGTTAACGTCATCCGCGCGCACAAATTGCGGCTCCTGACCACCCTCTACGTGACATGCACCACAGCGGTCTTCACCGGCGAGGTTATCCCAAACATTTATTTTAAAGTTTCGAACATCATCGGTTGAAGGTTCCGGGCCCTGGTAACGAATACCGTTGTTGCCTTCCTCTTCACTGTTATCAACATTCACCTGATTGGTCTGCGTACTCCCGCCACCACATGCGCCCAACACCAACATTGCAGATGTGAGCATTGCCAGGGAAATTTTCTTGAATTCAAAATTTTCAACTAAAGTCTTCATGATTAATTTCCTTTGCAATAGTCAGCTGCTTCTGCAAATGTATTTTTCAGAACGTGGCCGCCACCAGTAAAACTACTAACCATGTCATCAATCTGACTGCGATCAGCTGCATCGCCAGGCTCTCTTAAACACACAGCTTTAAATACTTTTTCCACTGCACAGTGTGCAAAGGCTTCACTGTGTGCCATTTCCTGCAACATGGTTTTTGCACCACTCCCACTGCCGGGCAAGCTTTCATCCCAGCCGAGATTTTTGTTTTGGCCTGCTCGCCAATAGTTATCCCAACTATCGTCTGGAATAACGAAACCCTGCGGAAAAGTTGCGCTGTTAATATGATGTTTTGCAGTCACACGTGTCCCGGTGTCCGGATCAAGTTCGCCCACTTCGTTGTAACGAATCTGACCATTCTCGCCGGTTAAATCGGTTTCCGAATCGTACTCATAGTTGTAATAAGCAAAGGCCTGGGCCATTGGGTCCATACCGGAGTGGCATCCGAGACAGTTGTTCAGAAACACACGTGAATCGCCACCTGGGCTGCGTGACACATCCTGACGAATGCGATCTGGAATTCGAGAAATGTCGTGAACCTGTTCGAGGTCCATACACAAATGATTTAGCAGGGTAAAACGAAAATTCGCGCGGTTAGTTCCCGCTATAAAAAACGATTTTGCTGCTGCGCGCGAAGTAACAATACCAGCGGTTGCTTCCGATGGCAGTTCTGTAACAACGGAAGATTGCGTGGTTTGCTGTAAAACATCCTGCAAACTCAATCCACTGCTTTCCAAAGCTTCATAATGCGCATTGCTGTTGCTTGCATACGCAGGCGAAACGCCGTTGCCCACATACAAAATGTCATCGTATAAAACGCGACGATAGTCGAGCTCGTCGCGAACCACACCAATCACGGTCGCAATGTAATCGTTCAAAGGAACAAACACATTGATCTCCCGGTTAGTCCAGGGAGCGACCCAATTTTTTAGTGTGACGTTATAAAAATTGTCATTTTGCATTGCCAACAATGCTGCTTCGATACCTTCGCCGTCTTCAATCAGATCACGCATTTGTACCAGTACTTCCTCGCTTGGAGGAACACCGGCAATACGATCGTGAATGCGCTTGGCCTGTTCCAGGCTACCTGCTGATACGCTTGCAGCGATAAAAACGCAAACGCCAGTCAGTAGGGTAATCAAGCGGCCCACAATAGAAGTCTTATGGCTTATACCCGTTTTTGCTAAGTGCTTAGTCATCGCACGGCCCATCTCTTTTAGTCTGTGAAAGTCAAAATCGCTATGACACGCTTGGTTGCAAGCTGCCAAAATTTGTCAGTCGAACTCAGGCAACTCGTTCCTGTTCCCGCGACACATATGTGAACCAAGTCTCAAAATTGTGGCGAGCCAGGCGCATTTGCTTAAATCTCTAGACGACGCTCTGAATCTAAAAGGTTCCCAACGCACAATCTGTTCCTGGATCTACGTCACAAACTTTTACATGCGCCAGCCGGGCGTTTTTTGCGACAAAGCTCATACTTTCATTTTGCAATGTGAGGCATTTCACATTTAATGAAGGGATCGAGCGGTCGATACACTTGGTACTGAGCAATTCAGCCGGGGTTTTGCGTCTTAAAGAAGACATGAGCGGTCAGAATAATTTTCAAAAGCTGATGATTATTTATTCAACCTGAACTGGCGTGTGAAAGCTTTTACAAACTTGAATCGTTTTTTACGGTAAACCGGCACAAGTCTTGTAACGTCTTTCGCGTTTTCGAAAACGAAATCAATGGGATACAAAAAAATGACGACTTTGCACACCTACTTTTGGCGCACAGGAATCGCGTTTGCGACACTCGCCTTGATGAGTGCCTGTGATGTAACTCCCGAAGACGGGAGCGGTGCACTCGGTGGCGGTGGAGGCAGCCAGTCTCCCGACCCTGTTGTCGTGGATTTTCCCGTTGCCTATGTTTCGCGCCCCATTCCTGTCGATGAGGATGGCGTTTTCGTCCCCCACGACGTTTTAGACCCCGGTGCCTTTCACCCTGGTGCCCGCTTGATATTGAAAGAACGCGCCTCTGTGCCCGCTGCCGAGCGTGATATTACCTCCGTCGCATGGGCGATGGACCCGGAAGACCCCAACTTCGACCCCGATTTTGTTCCTCTCTATGACGTAAAAGATGTCAGCGCCTCCCCTGACGGCAGCAAATTGATCTTTGCCATGCGCGGGCCCGAAGACCCCGACCTCGGCGACGAAGAACAACCCACCTGGAACATTTGGGAATACGATATCGAGCTCGACGAATTACGACGACTCATTTTTTCTGACCTCACGGCGGAAGAAGGCCAGGATATCGGCCCGGCCTATTTGCCTGACGGCCGTATTATTTTCACTTCCACCCGCCAACGTCGCTCCAAGGCCATCTTGCTCGACGAAAACAAACCGCAATTCGGCGCGCTGGTCGAAGGTAACGACGAAGATGAAGCCTTCCTCTTACATATCATGGATGAAGATGGCATCGATATTCAGCAAGTCTCTTACAACCAGGCCCACGACATGTACCCCACCATCACCAGCGATGGCAAGGTGATCTTCCTGCGTTATGACAATGTCGCCAACCGCGACCGGCTGAGTTTGTATCGCGCAAACCCCGATGGCTCACAACTCGAATTGCTCTACGGTTATCACAGCCAGAACAGTGGGACCAACGATGCGGAAGTGGCCTTCGTGAAGCCGCAGGAAATGCCGGACGGCCGAATCATGGTGAACATGCGGCCACGTGTTGCTGAGAAGCTCGGCGGCGACATGATGATGATCGACACCTTCAACTTTATCGATCTGACCCAACCTGTGGATTCCAACCCCGGTGCTGCTGGACCTGCCCAAGAGTCAGCCTCCGTTTTGCCTGTTGTGAGTGATGGCACGGTCTCGTCACACGGCTATTTCAGTTCTGCCTACCCGATGGTGGATGGCACAGACCGTTTTCTGGTGAGCTGGAGCACCTGCCGCGTATTGGGTTACCGCCTCGGTATCTATGTTGAAGCGACAGGTGACGAAGACCCCGACGACCCCGACCAACTGTATGCCTTGATTAATGATCTCGGTGAGTATGTGGGTGAAGATGGCCTGGTTTCGCAAAATGCCGTTTTTGTGGCCCGCAGTGAGCTGAGCAATTTCCCCTGTACTGACAACACAATCCTGTTACCACAAATCCCAGAATCAGAACCCGCTTACGGTGTCTGGGTTTACGACACGGTTAACGCAACGCAATCCCCCGTGGTGTTGGCGGAAGATGGCATGATGTTTACTGATGCCATTGTACTGGAACCCCGTTTTACACCCGCGCATATTGAGCCTCTGGCGCCCGGCGATAGCGACCCCGCCGTCTTCGGCAGTGAAGAGCTGTATAACGACAACCTCGGCGTTCTCCACATTCGCAATGTGTACGATCTCGATGGCACCGATGAAGCCCCCGGCGGTATTGCGGCCCTCGCAGACCCCGCGCAAACTTCCGCCAGCCAGCGACCAGCCCGCTTCATTCGCATCACCAAAGCCGTTTCCATGCCCAGTGATGAGGTCTACGACTTTGATAACAGTGCTTTTGGCCGTGCGGGCAACCAGATGAAAGACATTTTGGGATACGTCCCGGTTGAACCTGATGGCTCTGCGATGTTCAAGGTGCCTGCTGACGTCGCTTTTGCGATTTCCCTGTTAGATGAAAACGGCAAACGTATTTCTGTCCGCCACCAAAATTGGATGAGTGTGCGCCCCGGCGAAGTACGCCACTGTAATGGCTGCCACACTCAAAACAGCGAGTTGCCCCATGGCCGCCTGGATGCGGAGCCACCCTCAAGTAACAGCGGCGCACTCGCCAATGCCCACTTCAACAACACCGTCGTTGTCGATCAGTTCGATACGCCCCAACCTCCACCCGAAGTAGGCGAGACGATGGCGCAATACTGGGCACGCCTTAACGGCCCGCGAACCCCTTCTGTCCATATCAAGTACACCGATGACTGGACTGACCCGGCGGTTCGCCCAAAAGATGTGGAACTCGATTACGACTACTCCGACCTCGCATCAGGTGCGCCACCACTGGCCGCTGTCGGCTGCATGAGTGATTGGAATGCCTTGTGTCGTATCGTCATTAACTACATGGAACACATCCAGCCTCTGTGGGACGCTCCCCGCGTTGTGGTTGACCCCGCCGACCCGATGGTCGTGTTAGCAGACAATACCTGTACGGCCTGCCACAGCAGTGTCGATGCGATGGGTACCGCCATGATACCGGCGGGCAATACCCAGCTCGATCTGAGCGCAACCATGTCTGATGTTCAAAATGATTACCTCACCTCTTACGCGGAATTGTTCTTTAACGATGATGCGCAGGAATTGAACGAAAATGGCATTCTGCAAAACGAACAAATTCAATTGATTGTCAATGGCGTCCCCCAAATTGAAGCCCTCGATACAACCGGTGCGTTGGTCAATGTCGATGAAGATATTGTTGTTCAGGATGTGCAATTAATTATCGCTGACGTACCGCAATATGAAGTGGCCGGCACAGGCGAAGTGCCTGGCACGGTATCCTTCGATGATATTCAAAGTACAATTTTCTCTAACCCGGTCAATGCCTTGCAAAGTTGTCGTAACTGTCACACCGGGCCAACTGCAGATGACGGTTCTTTCGGATTAAACCTCGACCCCGCATTTGCATACGCAGAACTGACCGACATGGCCGACCCTCTTGTGATTCCCTTCGACCCGGCCAACAGCGTTTTGATTCAACGCTTACAAGGCACAATCACACCACAAATGCCTTTGACGGGCGGCCCCTTGAGTACGGCGGAAATTCAAATGGTGATTGACTGGATTGATTACGGCGCACCCGAAACCGGAACAGGTTCATTACCTTGTGGCACCGATTGCCCTACAGTGGTCCCCGGCCCCATCGACGACCCCAATGTGATTCTCGATATTAATGGCAACCCTGTTCCCTACATGGTGCCCGAGTTTGAATTGGTTCTTGATGTGGATGGCAACACCGTTCCCTTTATGGTTGCGAGTGGCCGACAATTTAATGGCTTACTCAGTCCAAATGGTGCTCTGGCCAGCCAAGGGTTCTTTGATGTATTTGAAATGGGCGGCGGAACCGTCGACCATCGCGGCTTCCTCAACGAAGCTGAACTAAAATTCATAGCAGAATGGTTGGATATCGGAGGGCAATACTACAATAATCCCTTTGACGCTCCAGCGAACTAACACTTAAAGATGCTTAACACGTTAAACTTACGCCCTGGGAAGTAACTGACAACAACATGTTTATGAAGAAATATTCCAACGCCAGGGCGTGGGCGACCTTGATTCTGTGTTCATGCGGATTGTTTTTTGTACACTCTGCGAATGCATGGAATCCCTTTAAAGATGAAATACTGGATGTCACCATTCTGGACCCCTACGTTGAAATGCATACTGGTCCTGGCCGTGGCTTTCCGATAACGCATGTTGCAGAAAAAGGGGAAACCATTACCCTGCTGAAAAAACGTACCGACTGGTATAAAGCGCGCACAAGCAAAGGCATTACAGGTTGGATCAAGCGCGACGAGTTACACGCAACACTCGGCCCGGATGGCCCGGAATTAATTTTTGCTGCGCCCGGTCGCGAAGAGTATTACAACCGCAAATGGGAACTTGGTGTTTTGGGTGGCGACTTTTCCGGCGCCCGTGGTTTAACCACATACATGGGTTATCACCTCACTCCAAACCTGACGACAGAATTAAAATTAACGCAGGCTTTTGGTAATTTTTCCAACAGCAAACTCGCCAGTCTGAATATGGTTCACACCGCATTTCCAGGCTGGTATGCCTCGCCCTTTTTTACTGTCGGTGCGGGCATGATAAAAATATCTCCCAGTTCTGATCTCGGTCAGACTGAGGATCGCACCGACCCTGCACTTACCGCAGGCATCGGCGTCAATGTTTATTTATCCAGAAGTTTTCTGTTACGCCTGGAATATAACGAACACAAAATTCTCACAACACGAGAAAACAACGAAGAGGTTGAAGAATGGAAAGCAGGCTTCAGCGTATTTTTCTGATACTGGGCTTGAGCCTGTGTGTTCTCACACCGGTTTGGGCACAGGATGACGAAGAAGCGAGCGAAGAAGAGACCATCCTGGATGGCGTGATCAAACCCGATATTGAGCGCCGGGAAATTACCGAAGATCGCATCGACAGCGAGGATTGGGAATTTGGAATGTTCGCCGGCAATATGAGCATCGAGGATTTCGGCTCCAATGACATGTTTGGTGTGCGCTTTGGCTATCTCATTACCGAAGATTTTTTTCTGGAACTCGCTGGCGGCTCAACCAAGGCCGGCCTGACCAGCTTCGAACTTCTCAGCGGCGGCACACCACTGCTGCAGGAAGATGAACGTAATTACTACTATTACAACATTTCGCTGGGCATCAATGTATTTCACGGCGAAATTTTTCTGGGTAAAAGCCTCGCGTTTAACACCGCTTATTATTTTATTGGCGGTGCAGGCAATACTCTCTTTGCTGGCAATGAATATTTCACCAGCAATTACGGCGGGGGATTTAAACTTTTCTTAACTGATTGGTCTGCGCTACGCGTCGATGTACGCAATCATATTTTTACCCACAATATTTTGGGTGGCGACAAGACCGTACAAAACCTGGAAGCCCACATGGGCATTTCCATTTATTTTTAAGGAGATGGTATTGTGAATACGAAGAAACTGTTAATACTTGTTGTCAGTGCTTTTCTTTGTTTTAGCCTGACAAGTACCCACGCGAAAGACTTGAAAGGCCCGGCAAAAGATTTCACATTAAAGTCCAATACAGGCAAAAATATTCGTCTGAAAGATTTGCGTGGGCAAGTCGTTATGTTGAACTTCTGGGCTTCGTGGTGCGCCCCATGCCGCGAGGAAATGCCTTTGCTAGACAAACTTTATCAACGCTATAACCCTTCGGGCTTTCAATTGTTAGGCGTGAATGTTGAAGCCGACCCAAAGGATGCGGATAAATTACTAAAAAAAATTCCGGTTTCCTTTCCGATTTTGTATGACACAAGCAGTCAGGTGAGTGAAGCTTATAAAGTTGCCGCCATGCCTACCACGGTATTGATTGATTGTGATGGCAACCTGGCTTATTTGCATAAAGGTTATAAGCCAGGCGAGGAAAAAATCTATCAATCCAAAGTGAAAGAGTTACTGAGACAATGTCGTTAAACCGTATTGTTATTCTCATATGCACGGCTCTGCTTTGCGGGGCCTGCTCCATTCAGCCCTGGGTCAAGCCCTATGAGCGTGAAAATCTTGCCGACCCGATTATGGCTTTTGAAGGCCACGGCGTTTCAACCAAGTACGTGAATCACGTTTATGAAGCGCGTGAAGCCGGCAGAGGCGCAGAAGGCAGTGCAGGTGGTGGCTGTGGTTGTAACTGATTTTTCAACAAAAATCTTACGCTCACTTGCGTTTTGCTTTTTTGCAGTAAGCTCCTTGTTGCTTGCTCAAGGCGCCTACGCTGCCGTACTGCCGGAAGACCGTGCCGATATTCTCTATCACAGTTTCGATGGCGGCGGGGTGACGATTCACGGCCCTTCGATTTTAATGCGAAAACAATTCAAGGAAAAAGTCAGTGTTTGGGGAAACTATTACGCTGACTACGTGACCAGTGCCTCTATCGATGTTGTAACCAGCGGTGCCAGTGAATATACCGAAGAGCGTATTGAGCAAACGGTCGGTATCGACTACCTTCAGGAAAAAAGTATTATCAGTGTTTTTTACAGCACCAGTGTGGAAAATGATTACGATGCAGAAACAAAAGGTATCGCAGTCAGCCAGGATTTTTTTGGTGACCTCACCACAATCTCGCTCTCTTATGTCCAGGGCGATGATATCGTTGGCAATAATACCGACCCAACCTTCGAGCGTTTTGCTAACCGCAAGCGTTACTCACTTGGCTTGAGCCAGATCCTCACCAAGAACTGGGTCATTGGTTTGAGTGCGGAATCTGTTATCGACGAAGGTTTTTTACAAAACCCCTATCGTAGCGTGCGTTTCCTGCTTCCCGGTGGCGGCGCCGCAGCGCGACAAAACGAAGACTACCCGGACACGCGCAACAGCGATGCCTATGCGATCCGCAGCATGTACTACTTACCCTGGCGCGCTGCCCTGCGTTTTGAATACCGCACCTACCTCGACAGCTGGGGGATTGAAGCAGACAACGCCGAGATTCGCTACATCCAACCCTGGGGTCAGGATTGGGTCCTTGAAGCCAAGTACCGCTACTACACGCAGGACCAGGCGTTTTTCTACTCGGATCTCTACCCTTATCAGGATTACCAAACCTTTCTCGGGCGCGACAAGGAGTTGAGCACTTTCCAGGACAGTGCCGTCAGCCTCGGTGTGAGTTACAACGTGAATTCACACTACTTATCCGCGTTTGAGAAAGTCTCGGTGAATCTCTTCGTTGACTACATGCAATTTTCCTACGACAACTTCCGCGAGGCGACGCCGGCAAATACAGCTGAATTTGGTGTCGGTAATGAACCTTTTTACCAATACGATGCCAATGTAATTCGTTTCTTCGTATCCTTCTGGTATTGAAGTTGTCGCCCATCTTGTGCCAGGCTTCTGGCACAACTATTAACAGACAAGTATTAACAGACAACCCGAATCATGTTTAGACTCTTATTGACACTTGCGTTCGCGCTCACCTTTCTGAGTGCCTGCGATGAGGCTGGCTGGGACCCCGAAGGGGATGGCAGCAGCGGCCAAAACCCGAACAACGACTATTACTTCGGCCCCAATGATGTTTGGGAGCTGGTATTGCGCGACGATGACACATTCCGCATCACCCGCAAAGCTGAGCTGGATGCCACAATATTTGACGAGGATTTCGAAGGCAGTTACGAAACCCTGGCCAATGGCTATACCCGCCTCACTGTGGACGAAGCGCCAAGTGGCATCAATACAACCATCATGGCGCTGATACTCGACAATGACTCCGTCATTCTGCAGCCGATTGAACAAGGTAGCCGACAAGTATTAGTGTTTGTGAGCCAGGGCGAATGCCCCGAGTCCAATACCGACGGTGTCTGGGTGCAATACAAATTTGAAAACAGTGCAGACACTGCCGCAGATGACCAAAGCTTTTTTGGTATCTGGCGCTTTAACCCAACGAACGCATCACTCGTGGTCTTCAATGACTACAATCTGGTTGATATGGAAACCACACTCGGTGGCTTCACTGACCTCAGTGAAAATTGTGATGAAGGTTTGGCAAGCGATGAAACGTACGCCCATTTTTATGGCAACAATTACGCCGCCTTAAACATCGATAAAGACGACAACAGCATCAATCAATATTTCCTCGGGTTACCCAGCCATTCAGTGGGCAGCACCAGCGATCTGAATCACAATTATGTTGGCTTTATGTACGATGGCCAAAGCAACACAAACTCCGAAATTGCGGCTTCCTGTACTGATGGCGATTGCTTTATCTACAATGTTGAAAACGTCAACTTTGTGGAATACGAAACCTCGAGCCATAGCGTTGCCCTGGTTGACGAAGTCAATGAACCCGCCACCGGTTTTGTCACTGGCACCTGGGAAAACATTGTTGGCAACACCGGTAATATTGCATGCGCCACCGTTTTTGATTTAGGTGACGACGACCAGACTTTCCTTGCCTGTGTTGCACAGTTCCCTGCTGAACGGGAAGAAGGCGACAGTGCAGACGCAGTCAATCTCTTTTTACTTTCCAACAACTAGGGAACCTCTGAAAAATGGCCTATTTTCCCTTTGGCGGCGTCAGCTCCGTGCTCGAATCCTCATTTACTCCAGTAAACTCCGGTTCTCCGCGCGGTGCTTCCTTGCCACAGAAAAAATATTTCCATTTTTCAGAGGCTCCCTGGCAATGATGTTTTGCGCAGTGATTGCCGAATTCTATAAAAAACTTGTCTAAGTAAAAGGCTGGAAAGTTTTTCAAGTCAGCTAAGCTTAAGTCAAGGGTAAGGACTGAAGTATGTCGTAGCCGAACCCGCCAATTTTTCGTCAAGCTAGTTATGCAGTCAGTGTGGCGAACCCCTGTAGCCGGGCTGTAGCCGAGTAGTAACATCCGGCTCAATTAAAAAGCCGTCACCGCCACGTGCGATGTCGGCTTTTTTCATTTTATCTGCGCATTCCTTTCAAGTACAAAACAACTCGGGTGTTGGTTATACCCCACGTGGCCGTAATAAGACTCAGCCGCAGGTGCTGCCAATAAAATTAATTTACATTTCGACCCCAGAGCGTCCTGGGTTTTCCGTTGTAAAGACTTTCCGACCCCGGAACCTTGCCAGGCTTTATCCACCGCGAGATCGGAAAGATAACACGCATAGTAAAAGTCTGTGATAGAGCGGGCTATGCCCACAAGCTTTTCTGAGTTATAGGCGGCAACGATTAAATTCGCGTGCTTGAGCATACCTTGCATACACTCATGGTCTTCTACAGGACGCCGGGCTGCCAGGCCCGAACGATGCAGAATATCAATAAAATCATTCACACTGATTTCGGGGTTTGTTTTGAATTCCAGTGGCATCACGTACTCTTTATCATTTTTTTATTTTCCCAATGCGTTTTCCCGGATTCTATGTTGGTTGCGCTTTCGATAGCTCAATGAGCGCGCCGGGAATAGCCATCCAGCAATACAGACCAATCGTCTGTAGCAAAATGAAAATGCGCATGCAGTGTACTTTCCTTTTGCAGGGAACGATGCAAACGAGCAAGATTGGCTGACTTCCATTTTTCACTGCGTAAATTACCGCGCAGTTCACATTTATCAAAATCCAGAAGATACACTTGCGCCTGTGCTTTGTCAGATTCACAAAGGAGAATATTGTGCGCATTTAAATCTGCATGATAAACGCCCTCATCATGGAAACGTCGAATGACCTGACCGACTGTTCGCCACTGGCTTGATTCAAGTTTCTCACGACACAAAAGCTCTACCAAATTCTCACTGCATGTAAGCGCCTCGACAATGATATCCATTTTGCAGAATAAAAAGTGCTTTTTTTGAGCGAATGCAATCGGCCTTGGTACTGGCAACCCCCTCTTCGCCAGCTCATCCAGGAGTAAAAATTCTTTTTCTGCCCGGCTTGGCATAAAGGGCAAACAAATAAAACAATCACGTGAAAATATCTGCATTAAACCGCCGCGCCGATAATGTCTGAGAATGCACTCGGTTTCATTGACCTTGAAGCGTAAAATGGTGCCGCGGCCACTCGTTGAACATGTGCTGGCACCGCGTTCTTGCCAGTAAGATGCGTCAAACACAGCAGGCGTGAATTCGGGTAGAATTTCAGGCTTGTATCTTGCTTTAATTTTAGAAGTTTCGTACTTTTCGTGCATTTCGTACTTATCGCGAGCTTTTCGCTCATCGAAAGTGGGGGCCAAGTTACTTTCTTGTGCGAGCATGGCATCATCCTTGTGCATAAAATTTCTCGGGGCTTACAACTGACTTATACCTGGTCAACGGTCTCTGATAATTTGCTCAAGCTGAATACAAGAATCAACCCCTACACAGCACACAAAATATATCAAAATATTTAAAAATACAAAGAGGCCAGAGAACATGTGCGATTATACTCTCAAAGCAGGTTTGAGCTAAATGCCGTTTCACACTTTATTACAAGGATGAAAACGCCGTGACAGAAGTAAAAGGTTCCCCAAAAGCGGTTGCAGAAGGAACTCGGCCTCACTCTATTTGTATATTGCGGCTCTCGGCCATAGGTGATGTGTGCAATGCCCTCGCGGTTGTACAGGAGATCCAACGCCAGTGGCCCGAAAGCAAACTGACCTGGATCATCGGCCGTTCGGAGTTTGCCTTACTCAAAAATATTCACGGTATTGAGTTCATAATTTACGATAAGCAGACGGGCTTTAAAGGCCTGGTCGCCCTCTGGCGACGTTTGCGCAAGCAGCGTTTTGACGCACTTTTGCACATGCAAACCGCATTTAGAGCGAGCCTTGTCAGTCTTTGTATCAAAGCCAAACGCCGTATCGGTTTTGATTCTGCGCGCACCAGAGAATTGCAAACGCTGTTTTGTAACGAACACATCGCGCCTTTCGAGAAGCCCCACGTGCTGGACGGTTTTATCGGCTTCGCTCACCAACTCGGGCTCAAGGACTTTGAACCCAAGTGGGAATTTCCTCTTGAAAAAGAAGCTCAACGTTGGGCGCACTTTATTACGGCGTGTAAACCTTTTGTTTTAATTTCACCTTGTGCAAGTAAAGCTGAGCGCAATTGGTCTATAGAGAAGTATGCCCACATTGCAGACAATTTAAACGAACGCGGCTATACCGTAGTGCTTACTACAGGAAATCGCAGTGAAGAAACGCAGGTTGCCAAAGCCATCGAAAAAGCGAGCACTGCATCCCTGGTAAATTTAGCAGGTTCAACCAATTTGCAAGAGGTGCTGGCCTTGATTAAGTGTGCCAGTTTCGTTATCTCACCTGATTCCGGCCCGTTACATATGAGTGTCATGCTGGGCACCCCGGTAATAGGGCTCTACGCGCACAGCAACCCCGCACGTACAGGGCCCTGGCATTATCGTGAATATTGCATCAATCATTACACTCAACATATCGAAGCGCAGTTCAATCAGAATGTGGATGCACTTCCCTGGGGAAAGCGTGCCAAAGGCAAGCATCTAATGGAAGGTATCAGTTTGCAGGAAGTTCAGGAAAAAATTGATGCCCTGACCGTTGAACTGAAAATTTAAAAACGATATACCACTGTAAAACGAATGCACTGAGCAAGCAGCGCACACAATCAACCGGCGTTTAAATCAAATTTAAATACTGTTTTGCCGCTATCTCAGGCATGATATTTTGTAAAATAGCGGGACATTCCTGATCCGGGTAATTGTTCAAAGCCAATTCCATTTTATTAACAAGTGAACTCGCATCGCCAACGGGCGCCAGTAAGTGAGCAAGCTCCCCGGTTAATATCTCATTCGGCCCATGACGACAATCAGTACTGACAACTCGGGTTCCACAAAGCATTGCCTCCACGAGGACCATACCAAACCCTTCAGCTTCTGAACTTAGTACCAATAAACTGGCATGCGTATACCATACGTAAGGGTTCTGAACGAAGCCAGCGACAATAACCGTGTTTTCCAAACCGTATTTCGAAATCGCTGTTCTTAGTTTTTTGCTATCTTCACAAAGCAACACTAATTTTAGTGATGCAAAAACGGGTTTTTCGATTAAACGTTTCATTGCAGAAAAAAGCACGTCATGCCGTTTCATACGGGCAAACCTGCCCGCATGGACAATATAATCATAGTCAGGCTTAACAAATTCCTGCTGCAGCCCTGATCGCAAACCTTCAATATCAACAGGGTTATAAATACAACGGACTTGCCTTGCGCGTATCACTTTACTGTGCTCCAGTTCAGCCCTTAAGCCCTGAGAGACACACACAAGGTTTTTATTGTTGAAGATTTTGAAGATTGCCTTTTGACGAAAATACTTGATTGGCCCCAATTTTCTGGCGCGTTTTAATTTTTCTTCAATCGAGTTATGAACAACATACCAGACATTGTCCAAATCGGCTTTTGCAACCACCGGATGCGCGCCATCCAGATTCGACAACACCAGGTCAAAGCCACCTTGCCTTTGTGCCAGCGTACGCAATGCCTCTGCTGCAACTTTTATATTTTTTTTCTGATAAAGTTTTGCCTTATTGTCTTCTAATAAAAAACAAACAGGAAAATCAGCCTCCAGCTCATAATCCTTGAGGGCTTTCACAACAATAAGGCAAGCTTTATGACCCAAATGACATAGGGTTCTCACCAGTGTAATGCAGACTTTTTCAGCGCCACCACCATTCAGGGTATCCACAATGACTGCAACGTTATAATTCACTTATGCTTTGCCTCTAGAGACATTGATGCCCAACATAGCCAACAGCTCTGCGACCACAACGTGCAGTGCCGTATTTTCCACAATCGGCTCGGCTTTCGTTCGCACGCTCAAATCGTCTCGCGGGTTGGCAAGCACATCAAGCGTTGCTGTAAGTAATTCCTCCAGAGTGTTTGCGGCGTATCGTATTCCATAGTGAGTAACACAGGCATCAATACGGGTTTTTTGGTCGCTGGCTACGGCCATCGCAACAATATTCCGTTGTCCGCACGCCAGGGCCTGGAGCAAGGCACTGCCTCCCGAAAGGATATTGAGATGCGCGTGTCGCAATAACGTATTAAACACCTCGCCCGAACAAGAATGAATAACAATTCGTTTGCTTTCACTGGGGACGCTGATTGTTCCCGGATAGTTTTTTCCTGCCACCAACACAATAGGTAAACGGGTATGGTTTTCCAGCTCCCGAGCAAACTTTTCGAGAAAATCTACTGCAAGTAGCGCCCTGCTTTTATCCAGATAATTTCCGCCACCGCCCGCGTTCAGGAATATATAGGCCTGCGATTCCAGACCGTACTCCTTTAATGATTGATATTGTTGTTCACGGGTTTGCTCACGAAAAACAGGCCCAACGAAATGAGGAAAAGGAGCGTGCATATATTTAAGTTTCAAGCGCTGCCAGCCACTCAAGGCGCGACCAAGGGCCTCGTATTGCGCCACAAAGAGTTTATCGGTATTGCGCAACCTGCGTATACCCAGTGCGCGTTTTAGTTTTTTGTCGTGTTGCGCCACATAAACGGTTTTTATTCCCTTTTTACGGCAATACGCTAACTGTGCTGCCCGACCTGAGGCATCAAAAAATACCAGCTGTGGCTTTATAGCATCAATTGCAGCGAAGACCTCAGCACTGCAGAGCGTGGGTGATTGACTTAATTCATAGGTACGAAAAGGGCAACTTGAAAAGTAGGGTGCATTGCGATTCAAACCAAAAACAATATCTCCCTGTACCGCATATTGATTAAATTCATCTTTAAGCGCTTCTGCGATGCATAAAGAGCGGGCGTATTCGCCCATACCTTGCGTGCCTGATACCGGTAAAAACAGAATTGTTGGCTGCCCGGTCGCCACTAGCTCCGTGTACCTTTTGCAAATTGTTGGTTTACCAGCGCATTCAATGTGGAAACAAAAAGAACAGATAAGAGAAAAGCCCAGCCAAAATTAATATTGGGCGTCGTCATAAATACCAGAAACTTAAGGACTAGCGCAGCTAGACACAAGCCATAACATTTTTTAAGGTGTCTGGTGTTATTGGTACGAAATAACCAAGCTCCGAGCACCAAACAAAATGACAGTACGATGTTCGCTAAATTTAGCACCAGCACAGGCCAGAAAAACGCCTCTGGTGTTTGCAACATTTTTCCGGTGGTCCAATAAAGAAGCGAATAAAGCAAACCCAGCGAACCAAAAAAGGCGCCAGCATAAATCATCTTGTGGAGCAGGTTTTGCGCCGGTGTTATCTGTTGGCCAGTGGCGTCTCCCCCGGAATTATTGATATTTTTCATTTTGATTGATCCAAACCTGACTTTGTTTACATCGTCATTGTAACGTTCTTACTCATAGCTTCTGCGCAATTTGCCAACAATTTCGCGATTCCTGACGCACTGCTTTCGACATTCGCCAATCAGAAACAGGTTTACTGCTGACTCTACCCTCAAGCCCAGGTAGAATACGGCTAAACCTCTACCAACTTAAGTAAGCAACGTATCCAAATATGCACAGTGTACAAACTTATTTCGCCTCTTTCACGCTCATACTGCTTCCCCTCTGGGTAAGCGCGCAGAATGATGACTCAACGCATTATGAAATCCACCTTAATTCTCACGCACTGAATCTTGATATTTCAGAGAAACGCGGGCCGCGGTATTCGGATGACTTCATAAATGCAGGGATAGTGCTGGGCGCGTATCGGGAGAGCGGTCGCAACCGCTATTGGGGCGCTGTGGTGGAGTATGCGACTGAACTCAATCGTGATGCACCCTTTGGCGATGGCACTGTCATTGGTTTTCGCCCGGTAAATTATCTCATTGATATCAATGACCGCTACGCGGCAGAATTCTATCTCGGGGCCTCGCAAATCAAATGGGAAAAAACAGCGCGAGGCTACTATCTCGGCTGCAATTTACGCTGGAAAATGCGGGAACGTCTGTCTCTCGCGCTCGACTACCGTTGGCACCAGGATATGGCTTATGACTCACCGCTTGGCGATGTGATTATTCAAGGTGCATCTGTCGGAGGTGGGCTCGTCTTCCATTTCTAGTAAATGGGTCACCCTTCAAGCCTGTCGGAATTCTTCAAGAATTCCAGCCCTTATATAGAAACTGAGCCAGTTTAAAACCAGGTTATTCAGCAACTAATTCCAACACACTCTGTAACAAGACGTTACAACCTTTTTCAACATCGTGCCAGTGCGTCCACTCATCTGGCGCATGGCTCACACCACCCACGCTGGGTACAAAGAGTAAACCTGTTGGCACCATATCAGTAAAAAATTGCGCATCATGACCTGCACCGCTTGGCATCACAAGCGTTTTAAACCCCAGGTTTTCCGAGTGTTTCTGGAGCAAATTCATCATATCCTGCGAACAGTACCTGGGCTCCAACCAGCTCATTTGCTCGTATTCGAACATCAATTTATGGCGCCGCGCAATTGCAGACAAGACGCGTCGGCATGCATCCGCCAAAGCCTTCATCACATCTTCAGACATATCGCGGCCAACGAGGGTAAACTCTGCTATCCCGGGAACGGTGTGCGCAAATCCAGGCTTCAACTCCACAGACCCAATGGTTAAGCGGCTTTTATCCGTGCCTTCTTCTTCAATAATGCGCGCAATTTCATGTGCAAAATCTGCTACCCCCATAAAGGCATCACTGCGTAAATTCATTGGCGCAGTCCCCGCATGATCTGCTTTACCAATTAATTTAATTTTCCATTTAAATACACCACTGATCCCTTCCACAACACCGATCGTATTGCCGGTTTGTTCCAGCACCGGCCCTTGTTCAATATGCAATTCAAGAAAACCGATAAGTGCATCCGGATCGCGCGCCGCATCCATCGCCAAATGATAGGGAAGTTGACAGCGCGCCATGGCATCGCGGAGCAATTCGCCGCTGGCATCTTTCGCTCGCTCCAGCCAATCCAGCTTAAGGTTTCCCGTTAGAGCTTGAGCACCGAGCATGCCGCCAAAACGGCCTTCTTCCTCGCTGGTAGCAATCACTTCAAGCGCATGTTTTAAGGGGATATTATTTTCCTGAATGACACGAATGCACTCGAGGCCCGCAACGACACCAAGTACACCATCGAACATACCACCTGCCGGCACTGAATCGAGATGCGAGGCAAGAATTAAGGCTTTACGATCATCGTCACCGTAACGGCCTATGACATTCCCCGCACCATCCATCGACGCCTTTATACCCAGCTCCCGCAAGTAGCTTTGAAACCAGTTGCGGACTTTTATATCTTCGTCCGAAAAACCTTGACGGTAAACACCCTGATCTTCAGCGTTGTAGCCGTAACGGCCAATCGTGTATATGTCCTGCTTAACGCGTTCGAGATTAATTGCGTAGTTCATTATTTTTTCTCTTTAATATGCCATCTTTTTAATGGCATCTTTTTATTATGACTTTCTTATGGCAATGTTCTTATGGCATTTTCCCTGGTTATCAGACCAGCGGAAATAATAATCACGCAGCCCAACCAAGGCTTCGGGCCCTCTCTTCAGCCAGCTTTGGAATATCCTGAGCTATAAAATGCTTGTGAAGAATTTGCACACCCAGCAGATGGTTTATGATTGCATCCATCTGCACTTTTTCTGCTACCGAAGTTTGCGGGTGTTCATGCTTTTCAAATAAACGGGTGACCCCCTCGTAAGAAAGCAGACCCGTATCTCCAATGCTTTCTCGACTTAAAAACGTATCGGCCAGTTGTTTCATTTGTTGCCACTTCTGTTTATCGGTATGTGCCGGCGGCGCCATAAAAGCAAATTTTTCGCGCTTGTAGAGCACCTCAGGCAAAATGCCTTTCATCGCTTCACGCAATACATATTTTTCTGTACGACCTTTAATTCGGTATTGCGGCGGCAATTGCACAGCAAGTTCAGCCAAATGGTGATCCAGAAAGGCCGGGCGCGCTTCCATGGAATTTGCCATATCTACACGGTCACCTCCCCAGGTTAGAATTTGCCCTTCAAGCATGGTTTTACACCAAATATATTGCGCTTTATCCAGTGCATGTCGGCCACGCAACTGCTCATCATCAAAGGTATTTGCTATCGCCTCGCCGGGGTTGTAGCCCACTAAATTGTTACGTCGCTCGGTCGACAACAAAGCAGGTACATGCTCAACACAGGCCAACCAGGGTTGCAGACAGCTGGGCGTGAAGCCCACTTTAAAATGCAATGCCGGGTCATCAATCACATCCTTGGAAAGCATTGCACCTGTAAACAATGAGTTACTTTCATTCAAAAGCGATTGCCATTCAGCTTTTTCCTGGGTACTCAATGTATCGAGGCCGTGAAGGAACATATCGCGTCGAAAAGCCGGATAGCCGCCAAACAATTCATCGGAGCCTTCGCCGGTCATCACAACTTTGTAATTGCTATCACGGACATGGCGACTCATTAATAATTTTGCGACTCCAAGCGTATTGTAAATGGTGCGCTCTGTATGCCAGAGCGTTTCTTCAAAATGCCCATAAAGCTCATTACCGGAAAGACGCATAATATCTTGATCGGCACCGCAGCTTTCTGCCATTTCGCTGGCAATCGCACTTTCATCATAGGCTTTATCATCAAAACCAATCGTAAATGCTTTAACCGGCCCCTGGCGACAAGCAGAAGCAAGGCCGATGATCGCACACGAATCGATCCCGCCCGAAAGATAACTGCCCACGGGAACATCGGCTTCTAATCGCAAAGCCACTGCACTGAGTAAGCCTTCGCGCACTTGCTCGATCGCGTCTTCTTCGCGCATCGATTGGCGTTCAGCTTCGAGAGGAAAATCGAGATCCCAATATTTGGTTTCGACGATATTAAATTTACCGTGTTGCCGCTGAATTTTGAGAATGTGACCCGGCTTAACCTGGTGAATACCTTTAAATGCCGTTGTGCCAGGCACCATTGTTTGCATAAGCTGATGAAACAAGCCTTGATCTGAAAAATATCTCTGTACATCAGGGTGCGCAAATAATACTTTTAGCTCAGAACCAAATACGATTGCATCTTTGGTTTGAGTCCAATACAAGGGTTTAATCCCGAAACGGTCGCGCACCAGGTACAGGCTTTCGTCCTGTTTGTCATACAGTGAAAAAGCAAATTCACCGCGTAAATGTTTTAGCGTTTCCTCAATACCGTAACGAGGAAATAAATGTAAAATAATTTCTGAATCGCTCTTGGTTTTAAATCGTGCACCGTCGGCGGTAAGGCGCGCTCGAATTTTTTGATAGTCATAAAATTCGCCGTTATGCGCAAGTAAAAGGCGTTCGCCCTGGCTGACAAAGGGTTGACGACCGCGTTGCTCGTTCAAATCGATAATGGAAAGACGTGCATGACTAAAACCAACACCGTGATCATTGAATTGCTGCACCCCAAACCCATCCGGCCCACGGTGGTATTGAATTGCAGCCATGTTCACAAGAAGTTGGCTTGAAATCGTCGCCTCTTTGGAGGCATGAAAAAGTCCGGCAATGCCACACATAAAACAACCTGTTGCTAAAGAATTTAAATAAGTGAAAAGGGCGTAATAAAATTAGACCACATCCAGCACGCGGCCCTTACGATGGACAAGGCAAGTCAACAAGGCCATGCGAATAAACACCGCCCCCCGCGCTTGCGAAAAATACCAATTGTGTTCCGTATCATCCAATTCTGGAGAGAGTTCTTCGCCACGCGCGAGGGGATGAAGGATCATGGCGCCTTTTTTAAAGGGGATACTGCAGTCCAGTTTAAATTTATCCCCATAAGTTTCAAAACTATCGCCTACCCAGGCAATGGCATTAATATAAACAACATCAAGACTGGGAACTGCTTCTTTAAATTCCTGATCCGCAAAACGGACATTTAAACCGCGCGATTGCATTTCTTCTATTAACGAGGCATCCAGATCCGTCGACTCCGCACTAAAAATAAGCACCTCAGCAAATGCATAGTGAAACACCGAAAAGATTTTTAACAAACTACGCACCGTACGCATTTTATGAGGCACACCGATAATCCCGACACGAATTTTTTTCTCATCCTCGACATCTTTTTTAATCAGTTCAGGGCGCCATTTAAAAATGGTATATATATCAGCCATTGCCTGCGTCGGGTGTTCATCAACACCATTGCCGGCATTAATAATAGGAATTCTTAAAGAGTTTTTCATTTCTGTCAGGGATTCTGCACGCGTATCACGTAACACCACACAATCCGCATAGTTGTTAAACATCTCGCCCACATCCGACAGGGACTCTCCCTTGGCAATACCGGTAGTGGAGCGATCGGTAATCGACATAATGTCACCACCGAGGCGGTGCCATGCACTTTCAAACGACAAGCGCGTACGTGTGCTGGGTTCATAAAATGCACTGATTAAAATTTTCCCTTGCAACGGCGTACGAAAACGCTCGGGGTTACTTTCATATTTCGCAGCAAGTCGAAATAGTTGTAACAGTGTTTGTTGATCAAATTGATCAGCCGTCAATATATGTTGATTTTCCAGAGGCAATAAGTGTTCGCCCTCTTCCATAATTGACCTGAGTAAGGCCTTGGGGTGCGCGTTTCCGTGTACCTCTTCTCGTTCACGAATAACCCGGTGTTCACGAGAGGAGAGCCCATCCAAAGATTCGTGACTTACCATAATTCACCTCGTTTAAAATCGATAACAAGTAGAGCAATTAAAAGTAAGGGGCTCAAACACACCATAGCTAAAGCCACAAGTGTTAGAGCGGTAAAAGAAAACAGGGAAATTGTCATGGTTTATCCGTGCTCTGAAGTGAGTCAAAATCAAAAAGGTGATTTTCAAATTTACTGAATACAAGCGTGACGACAAGCGACACCGCACAGGACACCAGCGCGGCAACATAAAAGCCGATCATAAAATACGATGCCAGACCCAATACCGTGCCACTCACCATGGCCGCGCTCACTGCAAATTTTCCCGGCCAACGGAAGAACAGGCCAAAAACAATAGGCCAAATGGTGCTGGCGACAAAGGCGCCCGTAAAGTACAACAAAGATGCAAGCGTGCTTAACTTGAGTAAGCACAAAGCCCAGGCACCCAGGCCGAGAATGAGAATGACAAACTTGCTCGCCTTTAGGCAGTCTTCGTTACTGGCATCAGGTTTCAAATGACCGCGGTAGATATCCTGGGTAATCAGGTCTGCTGTCGCCGCAAGCAAGGAATCCAGACTGGATGCCAACGCAGAAAAAACGACAATAAAAACAATTACCGCGCCGACCGACCCCAAAACTTTCCCTGCAACAAGTGGCCCCACCATATCCGCCGAAGGCACCAAAATATTCAAGGAAGGCGCAGCCAGCGCGACAAAACCCGCTGCAACAGGGATTGGCAGCCAACATAAGCCCGCGAGCAAATAGGCTTTCGCACCTGTATTTTCCCTGAATGCAAAAGCGCGAGACCACCAGACATTGGAATGGAATATTTCACCCACACCGAAAAGCAAATTGTTAAACAAAAACATAATTGCCGCCGGGAAAAGTAAATTCAATAACTGGGGATGATCCTCTTTCAGATTGCGATGAATCGTGTCAAAACCGACATTTTGAATAACCAATACAGCAATAATAATGACGCCGATAATAATAATGAGGGTTTGCACAAAGTCTGTGGCAATCACTGCGCGCAAGCCACCCATCAAGGTGTAACACACGCAAACAAAAAGAATAATGCTCATGCCAAGGTGATAATCCAAACCACTCAAGGTATTCACAAGAATACCGCCAGCCATACCCAGGCTAATTAACCACCCAAAAGCATAAAACAACGAAATAATCAGGAAAATCCGCCAAGCCGCGATACCGTAACGTCTGCGAATAAAATCACCGGAAGTAAAGCCGTGTGGCAACAAGGCCTTGATACGCTTGGCCAGCGGTGCAAACAGCAGCAGCCCCACCGCCCCAAGCGAGTAACCCACCATACCCCAAACACCCAACTGGTAGGTCAGCTGCGGTGCGGTCATGGTGGTGTTGCTGGTAACCCACGTCGCCATCGCCGTGGCTGTAGCAAATGCGAGGCCTACGTTGCGGCCTGCAAGCATATAGTCGTCCAGGCTTTTGTTCTTGCGGCCCAGATAATAGCCAAAAACAATCCAAATCAAGCTGAATACAACAAGAATCGCTGCACCCATGCCAGGAGAGAGCGCGCTATCCAAGGTTTTCATCCTTACTTTGTTTTAATCCGAAAAAAATACTGCACGCCAATACAACAAACAGCAATAAGCCTGTGAGAAAGAAGCCCATCGCCTTGCTCAATGCATGATGTTGTACGCGTACTTGAAGCACATTACTGTTACCAGCAGGTGACACAATTTGAAAGAAATACTCGCCGTCTTCGAAACCGCTAAGCGTCAGGGCTTCGATGGACGCAATGGCATATTTTTTTGAAACTGAAAAATCTCTCGACTGTGACTGCCTCAGAAACACAGCATCGTGCTTCGCAGACGCGCCATTATCCGCAATAGCTGTCTCAGGCTGCCAACTCAGCACAAAATAGCCTTCGGTTGAAATCTCGGTATTGCTGGACAGCTTAATCTGCTGCGCGCACAGGGGACTCGCAGCTAACAACAGCGATGTTAGCCAGAAAAAACGCGTCAACGACGCGGAAAGACAAACGGTTTTAAAAATCTCTGTTACGTGTTTTATCAAGGAAAAATCAGAATTCCCAGCCGGGATACTCCAGTGTGTAGACTGCACACTACACAAATTTCACTTTTTATTCCACTTTAGGGGGAAGTGCAGGGTCAATGCACCATTTAGGGTTTGCGTAAAATTCAATACAAATATTCATACAGGCGTCATGGATTATTTTGCACTTTATCGTGCGCAAACTGCCGCCTTATGGTGCATAGCCTCTCGACACCAATTTGCAATACTCCGCTACTCCACTCACAGTTCCATCGCCATTTTCGTTAAAAATCACGCAGGGTTGCAATTATTTTGACGCCTTTTTCATTATCCTGACAGATACAACCGGAACAGACTCACTCTGCAAGCGCTTCTTAGCGGTAACAATTTTTTGCAACGCATGGGCTTTCAACAGCGCAGGAGAGAGTGATCAAAAATTACCAGGGTTTTTTATTCTTCTTGTGGTGCTGAAACTTTTTCTGAGGCCCAAAAAGGTAAAATTTTGTGTAATTTAATTGTGTAGGGAATGAGAAGCAGCAACTCTAACCGGATAAAAATACCATCCCCGGTAAACATGGTCAGAATACAAACAGCCATACTAAGGTACGCCAAAGCAAGGCAGGACTTTACTCCCCATGATTTTCCAAATAGTAATCCAAATGCACACACCCCATGCGCGATAAAAAGAACCAAAATAAAAAATGCAACCGGGTTATAGATCGAGCCAGACGTTTCAAGCCCATAGAATGAAAACTCGCTTTCGGCTCCTGTTACTGCTGCGAAAACGCCAACCAATGCAACCAATCCACCAAAAACAATAAATAACCAACCGAAGACTTTTATCCAAATTGGAATCAGATTACGCCTGATTTCAACAATGTCACCTTGAACATCTGGATTCTCGAGGTCACTACGGGGAGATTGATATAGATTGTCGCCGGTCATAGTCATTTTTTTCAAACGCTTGTTTTGAATTGCTTGTTTTTGATTTTCTGCCGGGAAAAGAACAGGCTTTTCCCGGCAACAAGCTTATCACTGCGCTAAAGATTCTGACACCACCGGGTAGGAATCCCATACCTGCTTATCTGCCAGAGAACGCAGCAATTTGACATATTCAGCATGCGTCCAGGCCAGGGGTGTTGCGGAATTAGTACCTTCGCCCATTGCAAATTCGTGCCTGGTCGCTGTGCCCACCCCATCCCAAACTTGCTCAGGCAACATTAAACCCTCGTTTGCAAAAAACTCCATACCCGCAACATAGGTTGAACGTAATTCACCAATGGTTTCATCAAGGTTGGACGCACTCTCCAGGGCATAAGCCAATTCATAGTGCCCTCTTTCACCGGTAAAAAAGGGCCAGACACGTCCACGCTGGCCTGCGGCCATCACACCCCCGGCGCCATAATTTTCACCATTGGTGGCATTTTCGCCGTAGCCATCGTCACCATAGCGACGCCAACCGGGATAACTATGCTCACCATCCCGGAATTCGTATTTCACCCGGAATTCTTCCGGCAAACTGGTATCGTCGTATTCAGGCAAGCTTTCACGAATGTGTGGATCATCGGCTTTACGTACGCCGTAACGCACCAATTCCAGAAAGCCGCCATCAAGAATTTCAGCTTCGTTTAATTCACCACGGCCATTGCGATCCAGTAGCTTCCCGTTATCGTTCGGATCTTCATTTTGTGTTATGCGCAAGTAGTAACGGCCATCACCACGACTGTTTTCTTTGTCAAACACGCCGTCAGTGGTAAAGGTACGCGCTTCGATTTTGCTTGTATACTCACGCGCCCTTGCAAGATAACGATCCGCACTGGCATCGTCTGCCGAATGTTTTGCCAATTCGGCTGCGGTAATTAAACCGGCCACAACCGAAGCCATCGTTGAAGGTGAATACCCTTCCTGCTCCTCCCAACGCTCTTGTTGGGTGTAGGGCGGCTTAATGACCGTTTTATTCCATTCGAGATTGGTTTCTCCGCCTTCAACCAGAAAGTCAGCCGCTGCTTTTAGCATTGTTTTATACCAATGCTGTGCCTCAGTATCGTTGAGAACTTCATGCTGCCAAAGTTTCCAACCCAGCATAATCGGCATCGCTGTTTGGTCGAGTTGGACCGCAACCCACTCAAGCTCACCATCAACATGCGTTTTTTGTAAAAACCAACCCCCCACACCATTGTTACCGGGTGTGTTATCGCCAACCTGAATTTTTTTGAAATATTCAAAGGCGACTTTCGGTGTTTCCCGATCACCAAGCGCCAACAAAGCCATCGCACACTGATAAAAATCACGTGGCCAAACAGCCTTGTAACCCGTGCTGGAACGATCGGCAATAATTGTGTCGCCCCAGGGGTTCGAGAGAGAGGCGATCAATGCACCCGCATGGGTTTTATCTTCCTGCGCTTTTAAAACCAGCGCACTGACATGGGCCAACTTACCGCCGTCCATTGCTGTGTCCCTGATTTCCTTTAGGCCTTGCAAACTTTCAAGATAATCTTGCCAACCGACAGCATCGCCTTCACCGACATACATTGCCAGCGTTTTTTGATAACCATCATTCAGGCTTTTGTTTGCTGCATCATCGCTTTGTTCTCGGCTTTTCCCGAACCCAACAGCAATATCGATTGCAGTATCTGTGTTTGGCAGTTTTGCGATGAAGCTTACGTTCCCCGCCTTCTCACCTGTGGACAACCAGGTTTTTCCGGTTTGGCCATTTTCACGCAAACTGGATACACCGTCAGACGCACCAACAAACCCCACGCTCTTTTCTTCAAACGTAATATTCGCCTGCATACTTAAATGACTGTCCCCCTCCCATGCATGAAAACCCTGCGCGGTCACTTCTGCAAAATCATTGGTGCCGGTATTGGCAATGTGCGGATTGGTAGACAGGTAAAATTCAATACCCTCTCTTTGAGGCTTCAGTAGATAGCGCACAAACAAGGCATTATTTTCCGGGTGCGTGAAAATATGCTTTTCAATTTCGTAATGGCCTTCCTTGTCTTTGGTTAACACTTTGTAGGCGAGAGATGTCGGGCGACCTTTGCTGTCGGTTGTAAGATAGGAAATCTCTGCGTGCGCGTCCTGACTTTCAATATCGACAAAGTCATTGCCCTTTATCACGAGCTGCATATCCTTGATTTGTGCTTGGTGAATCAGGCCCCACATGGTTTCGGTGAGTACGCCTTTGGCGATTGAAAACCAGACTTTGGAGACTTTTCCGGTTTTTTCATTTTCCTGATACTTTCCATCTTTATACGCTTCATAAGATGTACCAATTCCGGTTTTCCCCGAGAAGGCCCAGGTCGGGTCATTTCCCGGTGCTCCGGGAGCAACCTCTTTTTTTTCTGTGCACGAATAAAGTGACGCAAGGACGATTAAGATAAGATATTTTTTCATAACATTTTTAATTTTTTGGGTTTGTCGTATGAATGCCGATCGCTGGCAGGTGTGAGGTACGCTCTTTTGAAAGCGCAGTAAATACATCCCTGTAGCTCCTACGCCGCGTCCTGCGGCGACGGTTTCAAAAGGGCGTACCTCACACCCACCAGCGAACGACGTTCAGGCAAGTTTTTCGTTAAATTTTTTAACCTCTAAAAATAAACAGACTTTTTAATGACTCTGTCTAAATTTTATTCCGTTAACTCATGATCTATCTTGAACATCGAGCGCAAGATAGCCCTTGGTGAAACCGTCACGGCAGGGAGCCGTGTCGGAGCTACAGGGATGTATTTACCGCGTTTTCACCAAGGGCTATCTTGTGCTCGATGTTCCCGCGAAAAAAATATCATCACAATTAAAAAGCAAAAAAAACCACCGCATAAATCGCGGTGGTTAAGCGCATCAAAACAAGCGCACTAGAGAGCCGAGGAGAACTCTTAAAAAGAATAACCAACACCGAGGAAAAATTGACGGCCAAAATGCTGAATCGTACCGGTCAACGCCTCACGCCCCCAATAACTCGCATTCACTTCATCCGTTAAATTTTTCACTTGAAATACGGTAGACAAACCATTGCCAAAGTCATACGAAGCCTGAAAGTCCATCACTGTCTCCGGTGCAAAAACAGTATTGGCCGCGAAGGCTGTTCCTATTTCACCGACTTTGTCACTTTGGTAGTTCACTGAAAAACGCGTTTCGAAGTTTTCGTATTCGTAGAACAAGGTCAGGTTACCGGAACGTTCTGCCAGCCCAGGGTAGGGTAAGGTGTCTTCTGCGTCGTCTGTAAAGGGGTTGTCGACGGTGATTTCACTGTCAACAAAAGCCGCACTGGCGTTGACACCCATGCCTGACCAGGGTTCAGGTAGAAAATCGAAGGTTTGCGTGTAGGTTAATTCCAGGCCTTGAATGTAACCGCCTTCCTTGTTGTTAATTGAGAAGGTGTAGTTGCCGTTTTGCAAAGGCACTTCTGTCAGCAAGCCGCCGATTTCAACTTCGACAGTCTCGGGCAAGAGGAAGCCCGCTCCACGGAAATCAAAATTTTCAATGGTTGCCGTTTGAATAAAAGATTTAATTTCCTTGTGGTAGAACGCTACTGCAAACAAGCCTTCACCGTCGTTGAAATATTTTTCATACGAGAGATCAATTTGATCTGCCAGGAAGGGCCGTAAAAACGGCGAGTTGGTGTTGCTGTAATTGAATCGTGGATTCAAGGGGTCGCTAAAATCAATGGCGTTACCGCCACCGCCGTCAACCGGTTGGTCGCTGGAAAGTTGGTTGATCGGCGGACGCGAGAGTACGCGCGCGGCGGCAAAGCGGAGATAGTCTTCATCCGTCATTTCCAGGTTCAGGTTCATGGACGGCAAGGTATTCTTGTAGGTTTCACCGCTGCGGATAAAGGCATAGTCGTCCAGACACACGCCGACTTCATCACAAACTTCAACGGCGCCGAGCTCAGGATCACCGAGGACGTTGTATAGACCTACGGAGCTTTGATCAGTATCGACGACTCGCACACCAACATTACCGGTTAATGGCAGGCCCGCGACTTCCGTCAATATGTTTGCCTGTACATAAAAAGCGAACACTTCTTCGGTAACATCGCCACGTTGGCGTACTGACCACTCACGTTCCCAGCGCGCAGCCGGTTCAGTTGAACGTGGAATCAGGTCGCCATAAATATTGAATTGCGTTGGATCAAACTCGCCATTTATGTCACGGCCACTGGATAACACCAAACCCTGGTCAACCGCTTGTTGCAAAAGCGCTTCGCCATCAAAGGCAATGTAATTCGGAAAATGCGAGTAAGCGCCACCGAAGCCCTGGACACTGCCGGTCTCAGCGGTGATTGCCAGATCAACATCCGTTGTGGGCGAGTCCGGCGAGTTGTACATAAAAACTTGCCGGCGATAGTCGTATTGCCGTTCGGATGCGCGCAAGCCCGCTTCAACGCTGTTAATAAAATGGAATTCAAGGTCGTAACGGTAATCCAGACGCAGGGCTGACACTTCGTCATCGTTAATCCGCGGAAAACGTCCGTACTCTGTAAAACGCAGTGTGTCGTAATTGGTATAAGAACTGTTAAAGCTCACATTCGGAACATCAAGGCCATTGGTGCGCAAATTGACCTGCTCAGTATCAACGCGCTCATAGCCTGTCGGATAAACCGTCGTATCCGTTGTTGCTTCGTAAAGGTGTGCTCGGTGAAAGCCATCCGCGTTGTAACCCGATGCAGAAGAGTGACTTAAATCGAGTGCGACTTTCCAACGCTCTTCCTGCCAGCCGAGGTTGATCCCACCTGAGAAAATATCGTCATCATCCGTTACGTCTGCGGAAACGGTGCGCACATTCGGCACCGTGGCATTGCCGCCTGTCATATCCGCATTTGTAATTGTGGAATAGGTCGCGCCCACCAATACGCCATTTCGAATGTCTTCGGCAGACGTGGTTGCGGTGCGCAAGTTGTTGACCGAAATACCGCGTTTTATGCTGTCGCTTTCAAATTTGGAGTAGAAAAAATCGGCTTCCAACGAAAACTGTTGAGTCGGCTCCCACTGAAACGCCGCGAGATAACCATCACGCTTTTCCGTCCCACCAATTTGATACAACTCAAATTCATTGGCCATCAAAACACTTTGATTTTCGCCATTCACATTAATTGTGGTTTGCTCTGGCTTTCCGCCAACAAATTGTTCGGTGACGTTAGGTTGATTCAAGCCCGCGTAACCAAAAGAAATACCGAGTGTGTCATCCAGTAATTTTTGTTGCCACGAGAAAGAAATTCGGTAGCCATCCGCATCGGCGTCTTCAACGTTGCCCGCACGGTCGTTGTAACTGTAACGCCCATCGATTTGAATTTTTCGGTCTTCGCTCATATCGAGGGGGTTGGCCACGTCCAAATCAACCGTACCTGCAACACCCCCTTCAATCAGTGAGGCTTTTGGTGATTTGTAAATGGTCACCTGTGAAATTAATTCAGACGGGTACTGATTAAATTCAATGGTTCGACGTAAGTTTGGTGATACCTGTTCACGCCCTCCCAAGGTAGAAAAAACAAATTCATCACTGAGCCCACGAATTTGAATATCTCCTGCCTGGCCGCCGGAACGGTTAGTGGTAAGACCAGGTACGCGCGCCAGCGCATCCGCAATGGAAACATCCGGCAAGCCGCCGATGTCGCTTGCAGAAATAGTTTCCACAATCGAATCTGCGCTGCGCTTGGCCTCGATGGATGATATTAATGAGGTGCGGTAACCGGTCACCAACACTTCTTCGGTGATCCGGTCCTTGTTTTCTTCGTTTTCGTTTGCAGGCAGTTCTTCCTGTGCAAGTGCAAGCTGGGCGACTCCCAAGCCAATCGCCGCACAGAGCACGCGTTTTTTAAATTGTTTGTTCACGTTATCTTTCATTATTCTGTACTCACTCAAATTTATTCAGCGGCTTAAGGTGTTGCAACGGCAGTTACTGTTAACACGGGTTGTGCCCCACTGGCATCAACCTCAAAACGGTAGGTGCCGTCTGCAGGAATTTCTGCAGTGAAATTCGTTTGGCTGTCTTGTAACAACAAGACATTCAAACCCACAGTGACTGTCGCATTGTCATCGGCGCCAAGGTTTACTGTGGACCAGTCTTCAGAGGCCACTTTGAATTCGTAGGAACCTTCAGTGAGTGCAAGTTCAATGCTATAGGTTGCCGCGCCTACAAAGCTGAGCTGGTCTGTTACACCCCAACCATTCATTGCTCCGCGCACATACACTGCTGTGCCATTCCAGGGGTCGGCATTGACGACGGTTAACACCGGGTTGTCTGGATCAGCAGCCGCCAGGGTAAAGAGATAGTCGCCGACTGCCGAGGGCGTGAAAGTCATATTGGGAATACCGCCACCGAAGCCAAGCTGTTTTGCTTCACCTTCGTTAACAACCACATTGCTCGCATCTGCAGTACTTAAGTCAACAGTGGACCAATCTTCCGATGCCAGTTTGAATTCATATTCCTCCGCATTCAGGCCGGGAATCGTGACTTGATATATGGAGCGACCGACATACGCTAACTCGTCATCTGTACTCCAGTCGTTTAACGTTCCACGCACGAAGACAGGTACTGAATAGGTTTGTGCATTGCTGACCGTCAAGGTTGGATTGGTTCCATCTATCGCATTCAAACTGAATTTATATTCGCCTGCCGTTGCAATACTCAGCGTCAAATTAGGAATGCCAAAACCTGGACCCAATAATTTGTCCTCACCCAGCGTGACAGCAACATCGGCACCGTCAGCAGAGCTAAGATCAACTGTGCTCCAATCTTCAGAGGCAACTTTAAACTCGTAGTCGCCCGCATCGATGGTGATAAAGGTTTCGTACACACCACTACCGACATAAAGCAATTCGTCATCCGTGCTCCAACCATTCATTGCACCGCGCACATAGACCTGGGTATCACCATAAGGCACGGGCGGTTCAAACCCGGAGGTCGCGTAAGCAGAAAGGCCAGCAGCCTGAGCACCACTTTGCGCTTTTACAAATACCGCTGTGGTATAGGCGGGAACACTAAAACTGCCACCGGTTTCCTCACCACTCGCTTCGCTAAAGCTGGCACTTTGCACTGCGGCATCCACAGAATTTTGCTGGACGGAATGCAGAGTGAAGCCTGTACTGGTGTTCACGAAATGGGTGATGCTTTCGTTTGTGCCGTTGAAGACAACCACCATGGCATCGACGGTCGGATCAAGATCTGCACGCGCCGTGTCTTCTGTCCCTGTTACTGTGCCAACACCATCATCAATGCTCATCACAATAATGCCAGGCACTTCGATCGCGCCCATATTGTGGAAGCCCACACGATCGAGCACTTCTTGTTCAGTCGTTAAACTGAAAAGCGGGCTGGCACTGCTGATTTGCAACCACTCTTTGAATACCGCATTGGCAAACACAATGTCATCACTTTGCGGCAGCGCTTCACTGTCACGGAAGGCGGCGATCACATCGGCATCGCTGGCGTTATTGCCTTCTGTTGGGGGCAAGCCCACAGCGAAATTATTGTGTTGTAAGGTGAAGTCGAGGGTGTTGAACCAGTCACCCGAGTTGTAGCTGTTACCGTCCATGGATTTGGAACGGAGGATGTCACTGCCCATATGAACAAAGGGAACACCCTGGCTAAACAACACCATGGATTGCGTCATGTTTTGCATGCGTACACGCTCTGCCAGTGTGCTGTCTTCCGGCAAATTTTCTGCTTGATGCAACCAGTCCCAAAGTGTTTCGTTATCGTGCTTCTCTACATAGTTCACGCTTTCCTGCGGGTCGACGGTATAGCCGCCGTCGGACGAGGCTTTAATGCTGGTGCCATTGCGCGTTTGCAATTGAAACTCGGCGAGGTTGCCGGCAAGCCCGGTACGTAAACGATTGACTTCATCGCCTTTAAACAAATTGAGGAAGCGCATTTGATCACGCATGCGATCATTGAAGGTGCCGACACCCGTACCCACCATGTTGGCCTGGGTTGCACGCTCAAATAAAGCATCATCGGCAGTACTCTGCGAGGTATTCCAACCTTCCCCGTAAAAATAAGTATCGGGGTCAACGGTCTGTACTGTTGCCAATGCATCGGTAATTAATTGCTTGGGCATCAGCGACATCACATCAAAACGATAGCTGTCGATACCGTATTGCGTGCTCCAAAGCACCAGCGAATCTTCAACCAGTTTTGCGAACATGGCATGTTCACTGGCGGTGTCGTTACAACAACTGGCATTTTCGACTTTGCCGGTGATGACATCGCGGCGGAAATAATAACCGGGAACAATTTTATCGAAAATTGCTTTGGCCGAAGCAACACCGCTGTCAGAAGTATGGTTGTAAACCACATCCATTACCACGCGCAATCCCATATCGTGCAGTGCTTTTACCATGCTACGCATTTCGAGCACGCGGTATTCGCCGCGCGGATCACTCGCGTAGCTACCTTCGGGCACATTGAATAACACGGGATCGTAACCCCAATTAAATCCATCGAGATCCCTGATTACCGCAACCAGATCACGCGCATCGCTATCGTCTTCACGGTAACTTGCAAACACCTCTTCCAGGGTTGCGACATTACTTTCACGGCCGTCACACACTTCCGGTACATCAGGGCGCACGGCTTCACACAATTCAAATACCGTGCTCTGTAAATTGATTTGCTCGAAAGGATTTTCATCCACCGAGGCAAAATCAAAACTCGGTAAAATGTGAAAGTGTGTCAATCCTGCCTGCTGCAATGCTTGCAGGTGTTGCATTGGTGCCGTTTCACTTTCTGTGAAGGCTAAATATTTTCCGCGATTTGCTTCGGAGGTACTTTCATCGCGAATGGAAAAATCGCGTACATGGCCTTCATAAACAAAGGCTGACTCCGGGTTGCTCACTGTCGGCACGGCATGGCCATCCCAACCTGCGGGTTTGAGATCGTCATCATTGAGATCAACAAATTGTGAGTGCGTCCCATTAAAGTACGCCGACACAGAATAGGGGTCCTGAACCTCAAAAGACTGGTTCTCGCCTGTGTAAGGGTTAAAGACCGTGACACGGAAACGGTAATATTTTCTGTCCCAATCACTTGCGCTTGCAGAAGCTGACCAAATACCGGTTGCGGTGTCTTCGGTCATGGGAACGGTTTCCAATAATGTTAGCGACGCGGAAAAATTATTTCTGTCGAATACACGTAACTGAACATTTTGCGCCGTTGGCGCCCATAAGGAGACACGAATATTGCCCCCATCGTATACCGGCCCTAATGCCGCTTCGTCGGCATCCGCTTCTGCCTGGGTATACACGGCATCGAGTGCACGCGCCGTTTGCACTTGTGTACCAAAGAGGCTTGCGCCGCTATCTTCGCCCACAAGTATTAACTGCTGTTTCAATAAGGTTTTTACAACGCTGTCTTCAACATCAATTGCATAAGCTGCGTAGCCAGCCAAATGCGGATTCGCTTCCTGTTGGGTGGTGGTTAGCGAGGTTGAAGTCAAACTCACGCTGGTCTGCGCGCCGGTAATATTGCCTTGGCTATCGACATCCATGCCACCAGTGGGTGCGGCATAGAGAGTGACGTTCATCAGGTCTCGATCCCAAACCAGGGTATCGGCATCGATCCAATGGGCAGAATAATTTTCAACTATCAGGGGAGGCGGTTCGAACTCCTGACAAATATCGTTCAAACAAATGGGCGATGACGCCGTCGTTGCTTGTCGCATATCCGCTTCAGCAGACGCATTATCGACAACAACCCAGGACATATTTGCATAGGGGTTGTTGGGGTCGTCACTGTAGTTTATGGCCAGATCCGAGGTCTGCACGGAGCCGTCCAGATTGTGAATAATGTAATTTCCGCAATCGGGGTTGTCTTGCAGGTTGAGCACCCAATACGCCCCATAAATCGGGTCGAGGCCTTCGAACTCAGCATGATTAGGTGTTGGCCCATCTGGCCAGGTCGTGCCCGCACCAGAATAGGTGTAGGAGGCGGATAAATTGGGGCCATCCCAACTGCCGCGGCTCGGACTGGAGCAACCATCCCAAAGGTGCAGTACCCAACCGTCAAAATTCTTATCGCGACGATTAAAGTAAATCACCGCTTCGCCTGTTGCCGGCTTGTAAACAGGCTCCGGGTCGTCCGGCACAATACACGCACCGTCAACTAATATTTCCGGGAGCTCACACTCTACCGGTGGCGGGATGCCACACTGGCCATTGGGCAGGATGACTTCATAGCCACTGCAAACCAGCAGATCAGATTGGTCGCCTTCAGCACTGCCACCGCACGCGGTGAGCCAAAGACACATAAGGACAAGCGAAAGCTTGAGCAAAGATGCAATACGTAACATGGGTGTTAGGCCTCGTTATTATCTCTGCACGCTGATTGAACACATCAACGCACACTTCTATTCGTGACTGACTGCCTAAAATACTCTTCCGGAAAAGGGCTGCAACTGAATACGTATGCAAAACGCCATGCATACGTATTCAATGAATATAGTCGCTTTTTTGCTTGGCAAAGCGCCAAATCCCTCCACACAATAGCCCGCAAGTTTCTTTAACAATTGACTCAAAATTGAATAGAAATCCCTAAAAAAAATACAATGCAAGCTAAAGAAATAAACGAAGAACACGCACACGCGCAGGCCCTTGATTGGTGGCGCACTGCAGTGATATATCAGGTTTACCCTCGCAGTTTGAAAGACAGCAATGGCGACGGCATCGGCGATTTACCCGGCGTCATTGATAGCCTGGATTACATTGGCGCGCTTGGCGCCGATGCCATCTGGATATCGCCGTTTTTTAAATCACCGATGAAAGACTTTGGTTACGATGTCAGCGATTACCGCAGTATTGATCCGGTATTCGGCAACATGGGCGATTTTGAAAAACTCGTTCATGAAGCACATCAACGTGGAATTAAAATCATTATCGACCAGATTCTCAGCCACACCTCGGACCAGCACCCCTGGTTTATCGAAAGTAAAAGTTCGCGCGATAACCCTAAAGCGGATTGGTATGTCTGGGCCGACCCACTGGACGATGGATCGCCTCCCAATAACTGGCTGTCTATTTTTGGTGGCTGCGCCTGGCAATGGAGCCCACAGCGCAAACAATATTATTTGCACAATTTTTTAAGCGAACAACCGGATTTAAATTTTCACAATCCTCAGGTTCGCCAACAAATGCTCAATGAAGTGGAATTCTGGTTAAAAAAAGGCGTTGACGGTTTACGCCTCGATGCCATTAATTTTTGCTTTCACGATAAATTTTTACGCAATAACCCGCCAAAACCCGAAGCAGAACGCAAAGCGCGCGGCTTTTCTACTGATAACCCCTACGCCTGGCAATACCACTATTACAACAATACCCAAGCTGAAATGATTCCATTTTTGGAAACCCTGCGACAACTGCTCGACCGTTATCCGGGCACGACGTCCCTCGGTGAAATTTCTTCAGAAGATTCCTTGCAGACCATGGCGGAATATACCCAGGGCAACAAAGGCCTACACATGGCCTATAGCTTTGAATTGCTTGTTGAACATTTTTCCTGCTCACACATTCGCGAAGTAGTGGAAGCTGCGCGCGACAAACTGCAGGACGGTCGTGCGTGCTGGGCGCTTGGCAATCACGATGTCCGGCGTGTTGTCAGCCGCTGGGCAGAAGGAAAGGATGCCAAACAATTTGCCAAACTATTGAGCGCTTTACTTGCGACTCTGCCGGGCAGTTTTTGCTTGTATCAGGGCGAGGAATTGGGGCTCGGTGAGGCGCATATTGCTAAAGACGATATTCAAGACCCTTACGGTCTCGCTTTTTGGCCAGAGTTTCGCGGCCGTGATGGCTGCCGCACCCCGCTACCCTGGAATTCCGAGAATCAACACGGTGGTTTCAGTGAGCAGCGCCCCTGGCTGCCCCTTGCCGAGGAACATCTGGCGCTTGCAGTCAATAAACAAGCAGGCAACGCACAGTCCGTACTCGAATTTACACGCCGCTTATTAGCGTGGCGTAAAAATAACCTCGACCAGATCCGCTTACCGCTTTGCTTTCAAGCCAATACAGAAGAAAGCTTGGTGTTTAACCGCGAAGGACCTGATGGGCGTTTGTTTTGTGCATTTAATTTTTCCGAAGCGCCTGTGAAAGTCAATGTTGCAGGCACCATCAATTTACATGAAATTTCACTTGGCTCTCACGAAATACTTGTTAGTGAAGATGCCAAAGAAAGCACCGTTTTGCTGGCGCCCTTATCGTCATTTGTCGCGAATATCACTTGAGGCTTGAGCCGCCCAGGAGCTTGTTTTATGCTTTCCAGCTACTCTCACGCCGAAGTGATCCCCTTTATGAAGGACACGAGAATCAACTCTTTTGATATTGCACACCGTGCCGGTGTTTCCCAATCGACCGTTTCTCGTGCACTTCGCAACAGCCCCCTGGTGAATAAGGAAACACGCGAAAAGGTTCAGGCCATTGCGCGTGAATTGAATTACACCGTCGACAAAAATGCTGCGAACTTGCGTTCACAAACCACGCACACTATCGCTTTACTGTTATTCGAAGACCCCACTGCAGATGACTCACTGATTAATCCCTTTTTTCTTTCCATGCTTGGCAGCGTCACACGCGCCGCCGCAGAACGAGGTTATGATTTATTGGTGTCCTTTCAGCAATTGGATCAGGATTGGCACAACGAATATGAGGTCGCGCACCGTGCCGATGGCATGATTTTGTTGGGTTACGGCGATTACACAACCTACGCAGATAAACTCCAACAACTTGCAGAAGCCAAAGCACACTTTGTGATTTGGGGGCCAATGATGAGCGGCCAACCTGGGCACTCCATTGGCTGTGACAATCGCCTTGGCGGTTATGAAGCTTGCAAGCATTTAATCGCGAGCGGCCGCAAGCGTATCGCTTTTATCGGTGATCACAGTGACAGTGCGCCGGAATTTTTACTGCGGTATCAAGGCTACTGCGATGCTCTCCGCGAAGCCGGTATCGAACTCGACAATAACTTGGTGACCAATGCCGCCAACCTTGAAAGTGCCGGTGCCGACGCCATAAAAAACCTGGTGAGCAACAACGAAGGTATTGATGCTGTTTTCACGGCCAGCGATCTAATTGCAATCGGTGCAATCAAGGAATTACAACATCAGAACATCGCGGTGCCAGAGCAAATCGCAATCATTGGCTTTGATGACATCCCTGCGGCTTCGTACATGCACCCACCCCTAAGCACCGTACGTCAGGACACTCAACTCGCCGGCAAATTACTTGTTCATAAACTTATTCAGTCTATTGAAGGGGAGCAAGTCGATTCGGAATTAATTAAACCCAACTTAATTGTGCGTGCCTCTTGCCTCTAGTTTTTACGCAAACGCCTTTAACCTGAACAGAACGAATAAATGAACGCACAGCAAAAACCTGAATTGAGTTTTTGGCAAATCTGGAACATGTGTTTCGGTTTCCTCGGTATTCAATTTGGCTTTGCGTTACAAAATGCCAATGTCAGTCGTATTTTTCAAACACTTGGCGCCTCCATCGAACAACTTCCTATACTGTGGATTGCCGCACCGCTCACCGGTTTGCTTGTACAACCGATTGTGGGTTACTACAGTGATCGCACCTGGAATCGTTTAGGACGTCGTCGCCCTTATTTTTTATACGGCGCCTTGTTTACCTCACTCGCCCTTTTTATCATGCCCAACTCTCCCACGCTGTGGATTGCTGCGGGAATGCTGTGGGTGATGGATGCTTCGATTAACATTTCCATGGAACCCTTTCGCGCGCTCGTCGGTGATATGCTCCCCAAAAAACAACATGCGACGGGCTTTGCCATGCAAAGTTTTTTTATCGGCATCGGTGCCGTGGTCGCCTCTGCACTTCCGTGGATGATGACCAACTGGTTTGCGATCAGCAATGTTGCGCCTGAAGGTCACATTCCCGCTTCGGTAAAATGGTCTTTTTATCTTGGAGGGGGCGTTCTCTTTCTTGCTGTTTTATGGACCATACTCAGAACGAAGGAATATTCGCCCGAACAGTTGCAACAATTTTCAAATGAGAAACAGGAAGACGACGCACACTTTTTTCTTGTGCAAATTCTTCGCGACTTGATCAGTATGCCGCGAACCATGCAGCGGCTTGCCATCGTGCAGTTTTTTTCCTGGTTTGCGTTATTCGCAATGTGGATTTATAGCACTGCGGCGGTCACTGCATTTCACTATGGCAGCAGCGACACCAGCAGCCAACGCTATAACGATGGCGCTGATTGGGTTGGCGTTTTGTTTGCGTCCTACAATGGCTTTGCCGCAATCGCAGCGATTTTTCTTCCCCTGGTTGCACGTAAATACAATTTAAGAATTGCTCACCTCTGCGCCCTCTGGTGTGGTGGCCTTGGCTTGTTTTCGTTCGTTTTCATTAAAGACCCACAATGGCTATTGCTGTCAATGGTGGGTGTCGGCATTGCCTGGGCGTCTATCGTGTCTTTGCCCTATGCCATGCTGGCTCACGCCTTGCCCCCACAGAAAATGGGCGTCTATATGGGAATCTTCAATTTCTTTATTGTGTTGCCGCAAATACTCGCCGCCACCGTAATCGGTTTCATGGTTAAATTCTTCTTCGATGGCGCCGCAATATATGCCCTTGCGCTGGGCGGGCTATTCTTTTTTCTTGGCGGCTTAGCCAGCTTGTTTGTCCCGCTGGAGGGAGATTAGCGCCACATTCGACCGTACAGCCTGTTAAAACCACCTGCCAACTTGTTATTGAGCTGGTGCAAACTAACATTCAGCTTAATGACCAGGAATGACGCGCCAACTTCGCGCTTAAAATCAACGAGCACCAATACTTGCCAAAGCCTCGGGTCTCGGCTTTGGGTGCTTGTTATCGTCTGTATACTTCAGCTTTCGCTCAGTGCACACGCCCAGAATTTTAGCCATCTTGATATTGAGAACGTTTACTTTATCGAAGACCCCGACAATCAATTGTCTCTTGAGCAATTGAGTGATTGGCAAACTCTGGATACGCAGACTTTTAATCGCGGCTACTCCGATTCAACCTGGTGGCTGAAATTTACAATAGCAAGCCCCTACCCCCAAAACGATTGGTTACTGGAATTTGCCTATCCGGTTTTAGATGAACTCGATATTTATTTACTCTCGGACGAGGGAGAGCTCTTACAACAATTCAGAATGGGCGATAAATTGTCATTTATACAGAGGCCAATTTATCATCGAAACTTTATTGTGCCATTGAGCCTTACACAAAATTCGAGCATTGAAGTCTTCGCTCGCATTCGCAGTAGCAGCGCCATCCAAACACCCATAAAGGTTTGGGCACCAAACGCCTTTTATTCCCGGGACAGTATTATTAATTTAATTGAAGGCGCCTTCTTCGGCGGCCTACTTGTTATCGCGATCTACAATTTTTTTATGTACTTCGTAATTCGAAGTCATGTTTATCTCTTTTATCTCGGCTATAACCTCAGTTTGTTTTTCTTTTTTTTCAGCCTTCACGGCTGGGCATTCCAGTTCTTGTGGCCCAATGCAGTAAACTGGAATGACAAGGCAATTGCCGTAAGTCTTGCACTCACCTGTTTTTTCGCGTGGAATTTTATTGGTGCCTTTCTGGGAGTGAAGATGATTTCCCCACTGTTTGCGCGCGTACAAAACATAGCGGTAGGCATCGCTTCCGTATTAATTGTAAGTGCGTTTTTCCTTCCTTATTCCCTTGCAATTAGTATTATTATTCTGTTTGCCTGTTTCTCTTGTTTATGGGGTTATATTTGCGGCATTACGGCATGGAAAAAAGGTTTGGCCTATGCCATTATTTTCTTGCAGGCATGGTCTGTTTTTCTCCTCGGCAGTATCATACTTGCCGCCAGTAAATTTGGCGCCCTGCCAATAAACCTGTTTACCGAATACGCCATTCAGCTTGGTGCACTTCTGGAGGTGCTGTTATTTTCGCTCGCACTTGCTGACCGCATCAACAAGGAGCGCGCCATGCGCATTCGCGCACAACAGCACGCCTTGAATATTCAACGCAAAGCTAATGAAGAATTGGAATTTCGCGTAGAACAACGCACCAGTGAACTTGAAGATGCAAACTTGCGACTAAAAACACTGAGCGGCACTGACCAACTGACAGGTTTAAAAAACAGACGTTATCTCGACGAGTTTATGCTGCAGGCTTTTATCAAAGCAGCAAAAGGAAACTACCATATTGCCATCCTATTAATAGATGCCGACCATTTTAAAACGATCAATGATACCCATGGTCATATTATTGGAGATGAATGCCTACAAGCGCTTGCACTAAGAATTAACGACAGTTTACAGCGCCCCTCCGATCTCGTAGCGCGCTACGGTGGCGAGGAGTTTTGCGTTGTCATTTCAGATATCAATGAACCCGGCATACATAAAATTGCCGAAAGCATTCGCAGCAACGTTGAACAAACAAAAATCGTAACAAGTGGCCCCGAAATAGATCTAACCGTTAGCATTGGCGCCGTCCAGGGCATACCCGAAAATGAAGATGCAATGTTGGCTTTTCTTTCTCTTGCCGACAAGGCGCTATACGAGGCCAAATCCAACGGCCGCAACTGTGTTCGCTATCAAAATTACACTACCGAGATGGTTTAGAGTTCAGCAATTGCGGCAAGGCTTGCCAGTATTTTATATTCCAGAATTTACGCGCCGCGCCGCTGGTGGAAGGCAAAATAACGACTCGCGTACAACCAATACATTCATCTTGCAAACCATAGTGAACTCGCTGTTTACGCAAAGCCATCTGCGCAGCCTTCTTGCCATTAAAACAAAGAAGCCCCGGTTGATAGCACGCAATATTGTTATGCAGATCTGAAACCTGTGTGCAACTAAAATCAATTTCCTTGTCCATCCCGGACTGATTTTTTACGACATCGGTCAAGCCAATGCCAAAACCCAGAAGCTTTGGATATTCAGTCGGCTCCAATAATACCGGCGTTAATCCACACTCATACAGCGTAAGCCAAAAACGATTTCCCGGCCCGGCATAATAAGCCTTTCGCCTTGCCGATTCCGCACTAGCCGCGGTACCACAAAAGACATAATCCAGCTGTGGACTAAGAATATTTTCAAGCACGTTTTTATTCGGTTTTATCAGACAGATATGAAATACGGCGCCGTCTATTGCACTATTGCAAGGCAATAGACGGCGAAATGTTTCCGATATTTTATCGTATTTAAATGCAGAGTGCCGGCATCACTGCCCTCACGACCTGTATATACACGAATGAGCTCCACATAGACAAGCACCTAAATTCAACTCACACCAGTTTAAAACCTTCGATTGAAAAGGCAATTTTATATTTCCCTATATAAATTCAGAAAAATCGGGGGCCTTAATGTTTATTTAGGCTTTGAACCCTCTCCGCCTTCAAACTCGATTTGTCATTTTCTACAGATAGATACAGTTACTCACAAACCATTAGACATACTTCCCCCACCACGCAGTGCGTGGTTTTCAATCAATCCAATCGCCAATCAGGAGCCATGTTATGTCTAAAGTCCTGCAGACTTTGTGTTATATTTTTATTTCGATAAACATCACCAATGCATGTGCATACTCTGACCAGAGCAATGCAAACCACCGATACTGGTCGCAATATCACCAAGGGAAGCCGACGCCCAAAACACTTGAGGGCAAAGAATTGGTGTTGCAAGTTGAACACCTCAACAGTCTCACTCCCGATGTTTACCCGTCACAAGGTGCTATTGTCCAACGCTACGCAAAACACACGGTTGAATTCATCGGCCTTGGGGACGATGGCCACACCCAAGGCAAAACGACCTACAAATATCGAAAAATGGGCGGAAATTCCGCTGTAGAAAAATATATCGACCCCAATACCGGGCAAGGAATCAAAACCATTTACGCCTTTCATACCCGTCAATCCGGTACTTGGGAAAGAACAATAGGAAATAGCGAGACGACAATATCCGGCCATTTTACCCTGGTAAAGACAGATTTATCGCCTGATGCGCATCTAGCGCCTGAAAACCATAATGGAAAAACAGTCGTACTCAGCGTTTTAAGTGCTAAGTCGGAGCTCGTTCCGGTAGGTAATTTTCCTTCCCCTGGCACGGTTATTCTTCAATCATACAGCGAGGGCGGCAGTTACATCGGTGAGGGCTACGGACCAGGAACCGTGGACCATCTCGGTGAGTTTAATTACGAGAAAATCAGTGCAAATTCTTCACTGGAACAGACCGTACAAACAATACCTGAAGTGAACTATACCGACACCTACACAATGCTCTATACCTACGAAACACCGATTTCAGGTCGCTGGTATCAAAACTTTGGGAATGGTTTAATCATATTTTCCGGGACATTCACCGTGTTTGAGAGCCAGTAGATAGAAAGGCCACCGCGAGCCGCCTGGATTAAAGCCATAAAATGAAGCACACAACCAAGCGGCTTATAAGATCGATATCTTTTTTTTTACTTTTCCAGAATTGGCAATCAATTTTAGGTGCCGATCCTAATCATTAACCTTTATCAACAGGTTTTATCAATAAGCTATGACGAATACATTACTAAATGAGCTACTCGTGGCATGGCACCTTATTTCTTTTAGTTTTTCCTTGTGGACCTGTTTAAATATCGCAATTTCATTCAAAATTCGTCATCAGGTAAAATTACCGATACTAATATTTATTAGTATCCTATCTCTTTCACCTCTTAACGCTTACATCCAGTCCATATCCCAAACACCCATAACATGGCTAATAACTTTAAGCGAAAACCTTACCTGGGCATATGGACCACTCTTGTATTTTATCGTTAAGCAAATACTTCTGCATGAGGAGCGTACTCGTAATCTATTTTTACATTTACTTCCCTTTTTTATTATTAATACCTACGAACAATTGCCCTCGCCTTTATTCAAAGATCAGCACTGGATATTTATTTTACTTTTTATACAGACATCAACATACGCAATATACTCTGCAATACGACTCAACAGATACAAATCTAAATTAAGAGTGTTGGTTACTGGGCATAGAAATACAACTTATTTCTGGTTATTATTTTTAGCAGGTGGGCTTTTAATTGCTAGCACTATTGACATTACAGCAATTACTCTTCTAACACGAAGTTACATCGGCAGCTTGACCTGGATAACCTTCATTGCTGCCTTTCTAAACACATACATTTGTGGTATTGCGCTGCTCTCCTTGTATCAGCCTCAAGTATTCCCAATAAATGAATCCAGTGAACCAATCATACAAGTTGTTAACATAGCCAAAAGTAAAGAACTAACACCAGACCTTGCTAAAACAATCGAAAAAAAATTAGTCCAGCTCATAGATGAAAGTAAACCCCACCTTGACCCAGACATTTCATTACCGAAGCTTGCCACTCTACTGGGCGTAAGCAGAAATCAACTTTCCGAATTATTTAACGTTTATAAAGCAACGAGCTTTTATAGCTACCTAAATGATTTGAGATATCAGGAGGCATTGGAATTATTAACAGATACTCGTCAAAAAATATCGATAGGAGACATTGCATATCAATCGGGGTTCAATAATCGCAACAGTTTTTATAAAACCTTTAAACAGAAAACCGGGATCACCCCAATTGAATACAGAAAGCGAAGCCTGCATAAGGTCTCATAAACGATGATAATGAAAACTCGTATTTGTCAGAACATTTTACTATTCAAGTAGTAGGAGTGCTTGATCGAAGCGCACTTTTACATAGCCTTTTTTTACTTTGATTTCCTTGCCTGAATAAGCATCTCGCACTACCTCAGCGTCAGGAAATATTTTACTAATATCAATTGCAGTATTTTTGCGGTAATCGATCACAACGACCACCTTGTCCTGCATCCATACCCGGCTAAAGGCATAAGGTTCAGCATGTAAGCGCTGATGAAGGCCTCGAGCTATCGCGGGGTGCCGCGCCCGGAATTGCCCAAGCTTTTGCCAATGTGACAGCAGTGCCGCACCTTCGGGGCTTGCGTGATCCTGCCAATTCATAAATGCCCGTAAATTAGCATCGCCAAAACTGCCTGCCGCCTCAAGGGGCCGTGCACTCTCATCTCCGTAGTAAATTTGCGCCTGCCCTGGTGAGAGCAACAGTTTATTTGCCGCTTCGTAGCTGCGTTGACGTTTACGATCAAAAGGGTCCGGGTCATCGTGAGACACCAGATAGTTCAGAAAAGTGACGCCCTTAAATGGCCCGTTATTCAACGCATGGGCATACGCACTAAAATGTTTTTCATAGTCCCACTGTGCATGGCTTGCAAAACCCATATTGATGAGCGAGTCGAAACCAAAATCATAAAAGTCCACCACACGATCACCAAAATCAAAATCGCGGGTATTTTCCGGTGTATTTCGAAAACCCAGAGGGCCAAAGTTATAGACCTCGCCCAACATGTAAAATGGGGTATCGTCTATCACTTTAGCAGGATGTTTTCGCTTCCAATCTTCAAAAGCGGCGCTGGCATGCTCACGTAATTGCGGCCAGATTTCAGGTTCAACATGTTTCGCCGTATCAACACGAAAACCATCAATCCCGGTTTCTGCAACCCAATCACTCAGCCAACTTATGATGAAATTGTGCGGATAGCGAGGCAGCCCGCTACGTTTAAAAAAGGCATCCAGTTTGGCGGTTTCCGTTTGCAAACGCCCTTCTTTTTTCCACTTTTCCAACAACCAGGGCGGTAGTGTGACTTCGGTTTTGGTATCGGTACGAATATCCGGAATACTGGGTGAGAGGACACAATCGACATTCCCGCTAAAGCTTTTCCACTGGCATGCTGGCTCATGCCGAATCCAGGAGTCTGGCCAAGCCGGGTCCAGCGATGTGGGTGGGCCTGTATGATTGAGCACCACGTCAGCCAGGATTCGAATGCCGTGCTTATGGGCCAAATCGACAAGGTTTTTAAGCTCCTGTTTACTTCCGAAATTTGGGTCAGTGGTGGTCCAATCCTTGATCCAGTAGCCGTGGAAGGGGTAGCTCCGGCCCCAATCTTCGTCCCAGGGGCCGTGGATTTGCTCAAAAAATGGCGTCATCCAAATTGCGGTCACGCCCAGCTTATTAAAATATCCGCTTTCTATGCGTTGGCGAATGCCCTCAATGTCGCCGCCTAAAAAACTGCGTAAAACAGCAGCGTCCTGCTTGCGAGAATATTGTTGGTCGTTTGACGGTTTGGCATTGTGGAAGCGATCGATCAGCAGAAAATACACTGTCGCCGACGCCCAGGGATCTTCATCTACCCAGGCAAATTGGCACCCCAATAACACGCAGCAACCCAATGCCAGCGCGCGCACACGAATTTTAAACATTATTGGCGACTGTTATTTTGTTATGTTAATCAGTAGTGAGTTTTTCAAGCGCGTGATAATTCGTCACGACAGACCAACACACTAACACAGCCCCACTCAGCCGAGTTCATTATGCATACGTATTCATCAGGAATCGGCTTCGACTTGCAGGATGAATTTTTGGCGCACATTGTTCACATTGGGGCACGCCACGAGACGGTTGCCGAGGGTGTAGGTTCCACCGCCGACGCCCAGCACCCAATCACGGTTAAATTTATTTGAAAGCTGTATCCCTTCTTCGTCATAGTCGATGGCCCACTGCTGTGCAAAGCCAAGAACATTGTCATACAAAAAGGCGCCATACGTATTCTCAAGCAAGCTCTGGCAGTACTCATAATAATCCGGTGGTAAGGTAAGGTAACCCTCCTCGAAATCCGGGCTTTTGATATAGACATAGCGCTCACTAGCCACTTCAAAATGCCAAAGTTTAAATTCCGCTTCATCACAGTTTTGCAATATTGGGAAAAAGAAATCATCTTCAGTTTCGTGCTCAACGATACCCAAACACAAATCAGGCCGCTCGACAGGACGTAAGGTAAAACGCGGGTTTAGTTGTGTTTGTACAGTAAGTGCCGAACCTGCATAGGTGGCAGGCTCATGCTCATCTTCATCATAAGTTAACCAACTCAGGTAATTTTCTGCGGCAAACAAATCGCTGCCGTTATCTGCTTGAATAAGCGATGTTGTCGATGCATTGCGGCTTAAAATATTTTCATAAACCTGATTATTGTTACCAGATAACACAAGCGGTACGACACCTTGCTCGCCGGGCAAAAAATGATTGAAGCGGGCTACACTTTCCGATCCCGCAAACTTGACTAATGGGCTGACGCCTTCGCCATCTGCCACATTGCGAAACACATTCGCTTCCAGGCTAACATCGCCCACGTATTCATTCACATCGATTCCCGGACTGCGCCCATCAACCTCAAACACATTCCGACTGAGTCGAATATTGTCGCTTGCCGCTTCCTGTTCAGCGCGAATTTGAATTTGTGCTTGCTGGGGATTTGCCAATTGTGAAGAATAAAAATTTGAGTCCTTGATGGTAATACTGCTGCTATTTTGCAGCATAATTGCCTGGTCCAGTAAATTCGTCGTTTCAATGTCACTTACTGTCACTGAGTTATTATTTGTAAGGCGAATACCGGTAGCCGCGTCGGCAAATTCAATATTTTCAATTAGCCAGTGGCTTCCTGTTAAGGATAACAGTGTTCCACTACTATCGCCCAAAAGCCTCGCGGGTTCATCTTCTTCGTCCGAGCGTAAAATTATAGGATTCAGTGTCGACCCGGAATTTGCACTCTGAAAATAGATTTCCCCCGTAAGGGCGCCAACATAGTCACCAGGCTCAAGTCGGATTTCATCATTCGCCTGAGCATTCAGGATGGCCGTTCGCAGTTCTTCTGCGGTGCTGACGTAACTGCGATTTGTTGCCAACCGGTTTAAATAAACCCGATAAATCCGTGAGACAGTGCCATCCAATGATTCCGCGCGGATGCTAAAAGACTGCATACTTTCTTCGAGTTCAATTTCATAGTCTTCGTCCTGACGAAAATCATTATCACCGTAGTATAAAGTAACCCCGCGCACCTCCGGTCGCACACGGATATTCACATGATCGGTGTTGCGGTTTAATTCAATGAGGTAAGCCGTTTGATTACAGTAAAAATCGATTTCCTTACCTTCAATTTCCAGCGATTTCAAATTCGCATTTTTATTTTGCTCTGCTTCCTCGCCAACGGATCGCTTTACTGTCACGGTGTAACGACGCTCACCTTCACCCTTGTAATTTGACACGAATAAATCAAGGTGGTTTTCACCCGGCTCAAGATTCGCTTGATAATATTCCTGGTTATTTAAACGCTCACCCTGAGAGTCCATGAGGCGAACCTGATTATTGCGCCCCACCGTGTTAAAACGATAGCCTATGCTGCACTGACTGTAGCCAACATTGGCTTCATATTCATAGATATCCGGGTCAAAATCCGGGCTCAAATTAATGACTTCCTCTCCTCGATAAAGCGCCAGCCTGGACAACTGGCCGAGAACCGCTTCCCTTTCAAGGATTATATTGTAAGTCATGTGGACGCCAGTCTCTGTTTCGTAGAGTTTTATCTCGAGCAGACTGGCCCCTTCTTCCATATCAATTTCAACGCGTTCACCACTCTCTATTTCTTCGTTACGGCCCCACTCTTCTCCTTCCTTAACCTGGTAATAGAGTTCCAGATCTTCATTGGCATCGTTAAAGCTTGCAGTAAACGCGAGCGTTTTGACGTTTTCTTCCAGGGTGAGGTAGTAAGGGCCTGCCTTTGCAGGTTCGAACGCGATATCGTGACCTTCTATAGTTAACTGAGTTAACAAGACATCCTCATAATCTTCGTACACGCCCTCCCTGGTTTCCGGACTCCCACCACATGCAGATAAAAGCACTACTACAGTAGCTGCATAAACCCAAACCAACACCAATCTGAAATTTCTCACTCTCGACATAACTCGCCTCAAAAATCCCCAAAATAAAACCAACCCACATTTTCTGATCTACAGTGGCCGCGTCGAACAACTTTTGAGTTCAATCCGGGGTGGATTTCCTGGAAGGCATGTAGACCTGAGAGAGGCCGAACAGTTCGGCATATTCAGCGAATTCGCCGAGGAGTTTCGTCAATTAATTTCTGTTTTTGTCAGGCAATGTCAAGATATGTCAAGAAATTAAAAGTTCAGCAGTGAAGGGATTTTAAAGCGAAAAAGCAGGTCATATCCTGCCGAAAATTTGTTTTCATTAGTGGGTTTTTCCTATGCATTACGCATCAACAACATTAAAAAAGTATTTATTTCTAGTCGCGCCACTTTCAATTTTACTCCTTAGCGCCTGCGGCGGTGGTGGCAGCGATGACGATGATGAACCAGATCAATTTTATTTCGATGACGTGACAGATGCCGGATTGGGTGAATATGTCGAATCCGACTATATCACGGTAGAGGGTATCAACACCGAAGCAAAAATCTGGATTGAGGGTGGCGAGTACGCTATCGATGGCGGTGAATATACGGATGAAGAAGGGGAGGTCGTGGAAGATCAAATTGTTTTTGTACGCGTTCTCACTTCCGAAGAACTGTCAACCGAAACTGAAGCCACCTTATACATTGGCGAGAGCGAGGATATTTATGACACCTTTACCGTTCGCACTGTCGATATTTCATTGAGTGCGCGCAACGGCATGAAAAGTATTGTGTTTAGCTGGCCGCCGGTTTCCGGTGCAGTGGATTACAAAGTCCTTGAAAAAGACGGACCAAACCAGGACTTTAAACAGCTCGGTCGTTTACTTAACAGTGAAGCGGTCGGTTTAACGGTGCCCCTATCTATTCATAAACACGACTGGATAAATTCCGAATACAAACTGGAAGCCTGTACCAACGAAACCTGTTCAACGACGGATGAAATTTCTGTACACGCCTACATGGAGCGAGCAATAGGGTATTTCAAAGCCAATAATTCTGAAGAGAATGACGGCTTCAGTCATCTTGCACTCAGTGCTGATGGCGAAACCATCGCCGTTGGCGCGCCGGGTGAAGACAGTGGTTTACCCGGCATGAACCGCGACTCAGGCGATAACTCGACAAGTGGATCAGGCGCTGTTTATGTCTATGTGAAAGACGATAGCAGTTGGCGCTTGCAAAGTTATATCAAGGCACCCGCTCCAGGCGATGGCGATAATTTCGGTACCAGTGTCAGTCTGAGCTCTGATGGCAATACGCTTGCTGTCGGCGTGCCCTGGGAAGACGGCGCTGATTTTCAAATTGATGGCGACCACCTCGACAATAACGCCCAGGATTCCGGTGCCGTTTTCGTTTACCAGCGCTTCGGTGATACCTGGGTCTTACAGAACTATATTAAAGCGAGTAATGGTGCAGGTGGTGACGCTTTTGGTTCACTCGTCGAGTTAAGCGATTTTGGCTCCCACCTGGCGGTCTCTGCGCCTCTCGGAGGCACCGGCGATCGTGGCGCAGTCTATCTTTACACCCTCGCAAATGATGCCTGGAGCGAAGCTGACATTCTCGAAGCCAGCACGCAACAATTTGCTAACAGTATTTCCCTGAGCGCAAATGGCAGCCGACTCGCGGTGGGTGCACGGCAATTTGATTATTCGACGGATCAAAGCTTACGCGCAGGCAAGGTCTATCTCTATGACAAGGCAGGCAGCGTCTGGAATCTCACTCAGGAACTCTCAGCATCCAACCCGCAAGACAATATGGAGTTCGGTTTTGACGTCTCCCTTTCGATGGACGGCGCCAACCTTATTGTCGGTGCGCCCGGAGAATCCAGTGATGCCTTCCAGATCAACGGCAATCAGCAAAGCACGGCGCTGCAAGCATCGGGGGCGGCCTATGTGTTTATCCACAACGGCACAAGCTGGGTGCAACAAGCCTATCTGAAGGCAGAAAATAGTGACGCCGCAGATCGTTTTGGCGCTGCAGTGGCAATAAATTCCGACGGCTCCAATGTTGTGGTCGGCGCTCCTGGTGAGGCCAGTTCAGCAACCGGTGTCCAGGGCAGCATTTACGATAACAGCATGCCCGGTTCCGGTGCCGCCTATGTCTTCCTTCGCGAAAACAACGAATGGACGGCCGGCAACTACGTCAAGGCGCCAAATACCAATGAAAGTGACCAATTTGGCCGTTACCTGGAACTTGACGCTTCCGGTGATGCCTTAGTGCTTGCTGCGCCTTTTGAGGACAGCGACGCGATAGGTATCAATGGCAGCCGTTCCAACAATACCGCAAGGGAAGCCGGCGCAATTTATCTATACTAAAAATAATTTACCCATCACCACCTCACTAAAGCGATGAGGTGGCGGTGGGTATTCACAACGTGGCACAAGAAAAATGCGTGTATTGATGATTGATGACGATTGCGACCTATGCGATCTCATGCAAACTTTTTTTCAACGTGGCGGCACGGAATTTATTTGCGAACACCGCGGCGATAAGGGCTTTAACCGTCTCCAGAACGAACGCTTTGATATTGTCTTGCTCGATGTCATGCTACCGGACGCCTCTGGGTTTGACGTTCTACAACGTATTCGTATCACCTCGGATGTGGTGATCATCATGCTTACGGCAAAGGGCGACGAACACGATCGTATCAAGGGGCTTGATCTCGGCGCCGATGATTATTTGTCGAAGCCCTTCAGTCCGGACGAGTTACAAGCACGTATGCGAGCAATTCTGCGGCGCACTCACAAAAAGCAAAATTTGAATGTCATTGAAGTAGACGATGTCACATTTTTCCCGGCCCGCAATCATGTCGAAGTCGCGGGCTCTTCCATAAAACTCACCAGTGTAGAAGCTGTAATACTGAAGCTGCTCATCTCACGCGCAGGCGAAGCGGTGAGTCGTGACCACTTGTATCACTCTGTACTCAATCGCGACCCCAGCCCTTACGACCGGAGTCTCGATACCCACGTTAGCAGTTTGCGCAAAAAACTGGGGCCCTGCCCCGGCGGGAGCCAGCGTATTCTTTCTGTGCGGGGTGTGGGCTATCAGTACGCCCGATGAGTTCACTTTTTTTTCGTATATGGCTCGCAAATTGGTTGGTTTTTCTCGCCGTTATCGCGCTTTCCGTTTGGACGATTGACAGCCTGCACAATTGGAAGAATCGGTATTCCTCGCAGCATTTCCACACACTTCTACAAGACGCGAAAACGGCACTCCTCAATGCGGAAATTGCAGCAGAAAAGAAAGGAGAGCATTCAGAAACCCCCGCCACCTGGTTAAATACATTTGCAGACAAGGAACGTTTTTTATTGCTTGACGATCGCGGTAAGGATGTCCTGCAAAGACCCCTACCAAAATTGCCCAACCGTGGCATGCCTGGCCCTCCGCCAGACGTCGAGATACCGCCTTTTCGACGACAATTTTCGACCAGCATTGCATTTAAACACCACGCTACGCACACGCTGATGTTTATCCCCGCACAGCCTCGCGCTTTTATTTTCTTTTTCAGCCCATTGGTTTTAGTTTTTTTCGCTTTCGTTGGCAGCGGATTCGCCGCGATGGGGCTCGCCCGTTATATCAGCAACCCCATTAAACAATTACTGCTCGCCAGCAAAAAAATTTCCCGTGGTGAATTCAAAAGTAACGTCGCAGCGTCTGTAGGCAACCGTAAGGATGAAATTGCCGATCTGGCGCGACGTTTCGACGAAATGACTCAGGCACTTGAAACGGCAAAAAATCAACAGGACTCGCTACTACGAGATGTTTCTCACGAGCTACGCTCGCCACTTACGCGTCTGACCCTGATTTTTGATTTGTTAAACGACGCATCAGAAGAAGAAAGACTAAGGCTGCACTGCCGCTTAAAAAAAGAATTACACGCACTGGAAATTTTAATTGATGAGGTGATGAGCCTTGCACATTTTAAGGCCGAAGTGGACTCACTCAAATTTGAGTATTGCGATCTTATCACCACCCTTTCGCCTGTTATTGAAGATGCGCGTTTCGAAGCTGACGCCTTAAACAAGGCGGTAATTTTTAATCATCAAAACGGTGAGCACCCGGCACGCATATCTAACATCCACTTTTGCCGCGCTATCGAAAACATTTTACGCAATGCAATTCGGCATACGCCCGAACATGGCAAAGTTAAACTCACCTTGAGCCGACAAAATGACACTTGGCTAATAGGCATTTCCGACGAGGGCCCTGGTGTTAACGAAGACGAACTCAAGGATATTTTCAGACCCTTTTATCGCAGTCGTGATGTCGAACAAGAGCACAAGGGCAAGGGTATCGGCCTTGCATTGGCACAAAGCATTGTGCACGCCCACCACGGCAACATTTTTGCAACGAATGGGTTGCCAGCAAACGCAAACCCTTTGGACACTCATTCGACGACAGGACATGAAGACCAACAATGCTCGCCACTTAAAACACCAGGTAAGACACCAATTGAAACGCCAATTAAAAAAAGCGGCTTGCATATTTATATTCAAATTCCCGCTTGATTAGGTCATCACTTCCCTGGCAAACTTTACATAACTTGACATAAAAATGGCTGCGGTTGCGGTCAAATTCGAGGAAACTATCACTGTAGGTGGAGGTAATCTTATGAAGCACCGTTACACAATTGCATGTTTATTTTCGGCTTTACTCCTGGCCGCTGGCGCCCAGGCTTGCCCGGATGGCCCTCCTGGAAAACACGGGAAAATGTTTGACTCGCTGGATCTCACCGAGGAACAAGAAGCGGCCTTAAATGCCTTGCATAAGGAAAAGCGTGCAAGCTTTCATGACCGCCGTGCGCATCACGACGACATTCAGCAATTAATTGAGGAAGGGCAAGTGGAAGCGGCCGCTGACCTGGCCGCCGAAAATGCACGTCAACATATTCGTTCAAGAGCAGAATTTCAAAGCAAGTTAGCGGAAATTCTGACACCCGAGCAAATGGAGCAATTCAAAGCAGAGAAGGGAGAAAGGCATAAGCACCACAAAAAAATGTTTCGCAAAAAAATGTCTGACTAAAATTATTACAAAACCTTAACTTCTGCCCCGCTCACGGCCCTTGTGATAAGCGTATTACGCAAGGGCCGTCCAAACACTGCACTTTCAAGTTCAAATACATCACCCGTTTTTGGCTCAATGCCGTCCGCAAAACTCAAGGTCCCGGTTCCAAAAAAATGGACGTTCACGTCGCCGGGTTTACGAAAACCTTCATATTTAAAGTGATGGTATTCGAGGTTCGCAATACTGTGACTCATATTCTCCTCACCGCTGAGAAATGGAGCTTCCCACAATAAATTTCCGTTCCGATAAATACGTGAACTCCCTGTCACTTCGGCCGGTAACTCGCCAAGCAATAATTCAGGGCCAAAAGCGCAAGCGCGCAACTTGCTGTGTGCGAGATAGAGGTAATTAATTTTTTCAGTTTTGTGGTCGGAGTATTCATTGCCGAGAGCAAAACCAACCCGCCAGGCTTGACCATGGTCGTCATTAATATAAAGACCGACGATTTCGGCTTCGTCACCCAAATCCAAACCAAAACCCGGTGTGGGAATGTCAGCACCCGGCGCGACGACCACATCTCCGTCGCCCTTGTAAAACCATTCCGGTTGCACGCCCACTTCACCCGCAACAGGTTTTCCACCTTCAAGCCCCATGCGAAACATACGCATGGAATCTGTGAGTTCGCTTTCATCGCTCTGGAGTTTACTGTGCATGGCGGCGCGAGTGTCCGCACTACCGAGATGAGTCAGGCCTGTACCAGCCACTAACATATGGGCAGGGTCGGGATGCAGAAGAGGAGGGAGAAGTTGGCCCTCATCAATCAAATTTTGATAGGCGAGTAACTCGCCATTTCGAAGCTGCTCGACCTGGTCTTCCAGTCGTAACTTATTTTGTATTGCTTCTTTAGCCAGCGCATAAACCGAGGTGGTAACTTGCAAGCATTCTATTTCTTTCGGGGATCGCACGATGCCAGTGGCGATTGTGTCGCCCACCAGGTATTGGATAAGTCTCATTATTTTCTCTTTTGCTTATTGCCAAAAACATACGCGCGACTGCGTTTAACAAGTGTCAAAATCCCTGCGGGAATCGTGCAGTAAAGCCTCGGTCGTTTCACGGGCCGCCTGTGGATCTCGCTTGGCGATAGCCTGGTAAACAGCTTCATGGCGAGTGACGGACTCTTCCTGAATCTGCTGATCGCGCGTGGTTAATCGAATTGAGATCGCGAGAGCGTTATGCAAGGTGTAGCCAATGTAGCGAATCACATCATTGTGCGTCGCATTCATTATGGCTTGATGAAAACGAATATCCGGTTCCAACAACTCCTCCAGGCTATTCGCATTGGCCATGTCTTCATGCGCACAGCGAATGTATTCGATATCCTCATCCGTTGCTTTTTGCGCGGCCAATTCAGCAGCGGCCGGCTCAAAAGCCCTCCGTGCCTCGAACATCATATCCAGAAAATCTTCCGGGGGCAGTGCCTGAGTCACCCATGACAACACATCACTGTCGAGTAAATTCCAGCAGTTACGATTTTTCACCACTGTTCCCACTCGCGGCCGTGAAGCCAGCAAGCCCTTGGCCGAGAGAATTTTTGTCGCTTCGCGCATAATAGGCCGACTCACGCCAAACTCGGCGCAAAGATCAGCCTCAATCGGCAATTGCTCACCTTCTTTGTAATGACCAGAGATGATTCGTAAGCCTAATTGATCAACAATTTGGCCATTAAGATTTTTTGGTGGTGAAAAATTTAGCTGCATAACAAGACGCGATCCCAAAAGAGTTATATCATATGACAATTAACACAATAAAGACATTTCAAGCACTATCTTACTATGAGAGAGAAAAATAAACGTCTGCGATCTTCGCAATGGTTCGGCACAAACGATAAAAATGGCTTCATGTACCGAAGCTGGATGAAGAATCAGGGTTTTCCCGATCACCAGTTTCAAGGCAAGCCTGTCATCGGTATTTGTAATACCTGGTCAGAGCTTACGCCCTGTAACGCGCACTTTCGCCAATTGGCAGAGCGAGTCAAGCAAGGCATCTATGAAGCTGGTGGCCTGCCCGTCGAATTTCCGGTGTTCTCAAACGGTGAATCCAACTTGCGTCCCACAGCTATGTTGACGCGAAATCTGGCTTCAATGGATGTCGAAGAAGCAATTCGCGGCAATCCCATTGATGGCGTGGTACTGATGTGCGGCTGCGACAAAACGACACCGGCCTTATTAATGGGGGCGGCCAGCTGTGATGTGCCTGCCATAGTTGTCACTGGCGGCCCCATGTTAAATGGTAAACACAAAGGCCAGGACGTGGGCTCTGGTACGCTCGTGTGGAAAATGCACGAACAACTAAAAAGCGGTGAAATTGACCTCAATGAGTTTCTCAGCGCTGAAGGCGGCATGTCGCGCTCCGCTGGCACCTGCAACACCATGGGTACCGCATCAACCATGGCCTGCATGGCCGAATCACTCGGCACCTCACTGCCACATAACGCCGCTATTCCAGCGGTCGATGCACGCCGTTACGCCCTGGCCCATTTATCCGGGATGCGCATCGTCGACATGGTTCACGAGGACTTGTGCCTCAGCAAGGTCTTAACGCGTAAGGCGTTCATTAATGCCATTCGCACCAATGCCGCCATCGGCGGTTCCACCAACGCGGTGATCCATTTAAAGGCCATTGCCCAGCGCATTGGTGTGCAACTGGATCTGGAAGATTGGCAGCACTACGGCAAAACCGTGCCAACAATCGTGAACTTGCAACCCTCAGGGCAGTACCTGATGGAGGATTACTACTATGCAGGTGGCTTGCCAGCGGTATTGCGCAAACTCGGCGAAAACAACCTGCTCAATCGCGAAGCGCTCACTGTGAATGGGAAAAGTATCTGGGAGAATGTTGCCGATGCGCCCTGCTACAACAGTGATGTTATCCGCGATTTTGATCGCGCGCTCGTGAAGCAGGGTGGCATTTGTATTCTGCGCGGCAACCTGGCACCGCGCGGCGCGGTATTGAAGCCTTCCGCCGCAAGCCCTGCCCTGATGAAACACCGTGGCCGCGCCGTGGTGTTTGAGAACTTTGATGACTATAAGGCACGCATCAATGACGACAGCCTCGATGTTGATGAAAACAGTATCCTGGTCATGAAAAATTGCGGGCCCAAAGGGTATCCGGGGATGGCCGAAGTCGGCAATATGGGCTTACCGCCCAAGCTCCTTAAGAAAGGCATCAAGGATATGGTACGCATCTCCGATGCACGTATGAGTGGAACCGCATTTGGCACTGTTGTCTTGCATGTTGCGCCCGAAGCGCGGGAGTTTGGGCCACTCGCTGCCGTACAAAATGGCGATGAGATCAGTCTCGATGCCGAGGCGGGCATCCTGCAGTTGGAAATCAGTGATGAAGACCTTGAGCAACGTCTGGCTTCGCTTAGAAAAGATCAAATCATTGCCCGTGGCGGAGGCTATCTTGAATTGTATTTAAATCATGTCACACAAGCTGATGAAGGCTGCGATTTTGATTTTCTCATTGGCTGTCGCGGCGCCGACGTGCCCGCGCACTCGCACTAACCATCACGTAGGGCGAATACCGCAACATGACCTTAAGTAACCACTACCCCAGTTTAAAAAATAAAGTTGTCTTTATTAGCGGCGGTGCCACAGGCATCGGCGCTAACCTGGTTGAAGCATTTTGCCGTCAACAAGCCCGCGTGGCCTTTGTCGACATCCAGGATGACGAAGCACAAAAGTTGATCGCTACAATCGAACATATCGCAGGGGCAAGTACGCCCGTTTATTTTCACTGCGACCTGGTGGATATCGATCGCTTGCGTGCCGTGATTGACGACGTCGGTGCAAGTATCGGACCCATAGGGGTATTGATAAACAATGCCGCGAGTGACACGCGCCATGATTTTCGCTCAGTTACCGAGGACTACTGGAATGAGCGTATCAATATCAATTTGCGACACGCTTTTTTTGCCATTCAAGCTGTACACGCACAAATGTTACTATTGGGCGGCGGTTCGATTATCAACTTCGGTTCAATGAGTTGGTACGAATGCCAGGGCAATATGACAGGTTACACGACTTCAAAAGCGGGGCTCGAAGGCATGACACGAGGACTCGCACGTGACCTCGGAACAGATAGAATACGTATTAATACGCTGACTCCCGGTTGGGTTATGACCGAGCGACAATTGCGCGATTGGGTGGACGAAAATACGGCCGAAGAAATCCATCGCAGTCAATGCCTGAAGGACCGCTTGATGCCGGAAGACATCAGCGCTATGGCCCTGTTTCTCGCGTCTGACGACAGTAAAATGTGTAGTGCACAAAACTTTATTGTCGATGGTGGCTGGATTTAAAAACAGCTTCAAGTATAAAAAAATAACTTTAAAACAATAAAAAAGCACAGGGAGGCATCAACTTCTACTCGCGCAGATGATGATGCAAATGAAGAGCACAAATGGAATGGATAGTGCAAATAATGTAGAGCAAACAATATAGAGCAAATAAATCGTGAAAATGCACAATTTAAATAGCGCAGGAAGAACTATTTAAACCAGGATTGCAAAACTATAAAAAATACAATTCTGCTTATTTGATAGAAAATCAACAATTAAACCTGAGGTTTAATGCCAGGAATTGAGATAGAGGAAAGAGAATGCCAATCAGTGGAAAATTATTTATCAATGGCGCTTGGGTACAAGGTGAAGGCGGTACTTATCACGCCAGCAACCCGGCGACGAAAAGCGAAATAGAACCTGCCATGAGCATGGCCTCAAGCGAACAGGTTGACGCTGCGATTAAAGCAGCCGAACTTGCAGCGCCCGCTTTTCGCAACAGTAGTTTACAAAAACGCGCAGAGTTTCTGCGAACCTGTGCCGATGAAATTATGGCGCTCGGCGACGAGCTTTTGGAACGCGTTACCGCGGAAACCGGCTATCCGCGCGCACGCGGCGAAATGGAACGCGGGCGCACCTGCAATCAGCTGCGTTTATTTGCCGACACCATCGAAACCGGTGACTACCTTGATGCGCGCATCGACACAGCAATGCCCGACCGTCAACCACTCCCGCGCCCCGACTTACGCCATTTAAACCAGGCGATCGGCCCTGTTGTTGTATTCGGTGCGAGCAATTTTCCACTGGCATTCTCTGTTGCCGGTGGTGACAGCGCCGCTGCATTTGCTGCCGGTTGCCCTGTGCTTGTTAAAGGTCACTCTTCACATCCCGGCACCAGCGAATTGGTTGCACACGCTGTTGCCACCGCCGTCGAAAAATGCGGCCTGCCCAAAGGCATCTTTTCCTTATTGATGGGCTCCGGCTCAAAGGTGGGTGCAGCCCTCGTAAAAGCTCCTGCAGTCAAAGCTGTTGGTTTTACAGGCTCACTCGCTGGCGGCATGGCACTGGTTGAAATTGCAAATGCACGTCCGGAACCGATTCCCGTTTTCGCAGAAATGGGCAGCATCAACCCGGTCATTTTATTGCCCGATGCCCTGGCAAATAATGCAGACGGCATTGCAACGGGTTTCGTCGGCTCCCTGACCCTGGGAACAGGGCAGTTTTGTGTGAACCCCGGTTTGGTCATTGCCATTGACGATGACAACTTACAAACATTTATCACTACCGCCTCAGCAGCCGTTGCCGAAGTGCAAGCGGGCGTGATGCTCAATGAACGCATTTGCACGGCCTATTGCGACGGCCTGCAAGAATACAGTTCGCATGACGGCGTGGAAGTGATTTCTGCGGGTGGCAGTGCAGAGGGTCAGGATGGCTATTGCGGGCAGGCAACCTTGATGACGGCAACGGCCGATTACTTTTTGCAAAACACCGCCATCCATGAGGAAGTTTTTGGGCCTGCGTCTTTAATTGTGAAATGTAAAAACAAGGACGAGATCCTGCGCGTTGTCACCGCACTGAAAGGGCAACTCACCGGCACGATCCATTGTGCAGACGGCGAGCTTGCTTCGTACACAGAGTTGACGGATTTACTCTCTCTGCGCGTCGGCCGCATTGTCATCAATGGCTTCCCCACCGGGGTAGAAGTTTGCCACGCAATGGTTCACGGTGGTCCGTTCCCGGCATCAACGGATTCGCGCTTTACGTCGGTGGGCACATCGTCAATCAAACGCTTTATTCGGCCGGTTTGTTATCAAGGCTTCCCGGAAGCGCTACTTCCAGACGCCCTGCGCAATGCTAACCCTCTTGGTTTGTTGCGCCTGGTGAACGGAGTGAAAACAACCGACGCTATTTAAACGCCGACCACAAGGGGCCGCTTGGTGAGATGGCTGGGTGAAATGGCTGGATGAAACTACCTGGTGAAATTGAAAGCCAGGGAAGTACCAACTTGAAAGATTCACCCAGCGCCCCTGTTTTTGTTGCTTTAACTGGGAAACTCTGAAAAATGGCCTATTTTCCCTGTGGCGGCGTCAGCTCCGTGCCGGTGTGCCGGCCCAGTCGATCCTCTTTTACTCCAGTAAACCGGGGTGCCGGCTCAGTCCGTTCTCCGCGCGGTGCTTCCTTGCCACAGAAAAAATATTTCCATTTTTTAGAGGTTCCCTTGCTCTCTCCTGAGCGTGTTTCGATATTCTCGTCATACCGGAAGTAAAATTATTCTTATCCCGCAATCGATGTCTATTGTCCTAAAAATAGTCATATGATACGCTTTTTGGCAATTTCGAATAATTAGCTTAACCATGAAAACGAATAGCCGTCTTCACGCCAGCGGCCTCTTGATCATGCCTTTGGCACTGCGGCTACCGCTGCCTGCCAAGGCTGTCGCGGCCTTGCTCCAAGCGCCCCGGACAAAACCAGCATTACCTGGTTTGCAAGCAATTGTCATTGGCTTAAAGTAAACAAATTCCAGAACCATAAAAAGAAAAAATAACAATACAGTAACTCGGGAGTCCACAATGAAAATTCTGATTACCCTCGCCCTGGCTTTACTCTTGATCAGCTGTGGCGAAAAAACGGAAGAAAATAAACGTCTCACAATCGGTTTTTCACAAGTCGGGTCCGAGAGTGGCTGGCGTACCAGCTTTTCTGAATCTGTAAAAGCCGAGGCAGAAAAACGCGGCATCGAATTAAAATTTTCTGATGCCCAGCAAAAACAGGAAAATCAAATCAAAGCCATTCGCAGTTTTATCGCCCAGGGCGTCGATGGCATTGTTGTTGCTCCCGTTGTCGAAACCGGTTGGAAACCGGTATTACAAGAAGCTAAACGTGCGGGTATACCTGTTGTTATTGTTGATCGCAATATGGCGCTGGATGACGATTCACTTTATCTCACACGCATCGCATCGGATTTTGTCGAAGAGGGTCGCAAGGCTGCACGCTGGCTGATGGAGACAACGGCAGGCCAGTGTGACATTGTCGAATTACAGGGAACCGTCGGCGCAACCGCTGCCATTGATCGCATGCAGGGTTTTAATGAAGTGATCACTGGCTACCCTGAAGCAAACATTATTCGTTCGCAAACGGGAGAGTTTACTCGCAGCAAAGGCAAGGAAGTCATGGAAAGTTTTCTGAAAGCCGAAAACGGTGGCAAGGGTATTTGCGCTGTGTGGGCCCACAATGATGAAATGGCCATCGGTGCCGTTTTGGCCATCAAGGAAGCGGGGCTTGACCCTGGTGATGACATCCTGATTGTCTCTGTCGACGCTGTTCCTGATATTTTTAAAGCCATGGCAGATGGCGATACCAATGCTACTGTGGAACTCAGCCCACACATGGGTGGCCCTGCTTTTGATGCAATCACTGCGTATTTAAATGGACAACAAGACGGCCCCAAATTAGTCACCATTAACGGCGGGCTTTACACTCAGGAAACCGCTGCGGAAGAATATCGCAAACGGACACAGTGATTGCCATCAATCGCATCACAACCTAAATCATAGCGATGTCTGAAGTACTGCAACTAAAAAATATCTCTAAACACTTTGCGGGTGTTCATGCTTTAGCCGGTGTGAATTTCTCTTTAGTTGAGGGAGAAGTACACGCCTTGCTCGGTGAGAATGGTGCGGGCAAATCAACCCTGATTAAAGTGATGACCGGCGCTTACTCGCTGGACAGCGGAGAGATACGCCTAAACGCCAAAAAAATTCAACCCGGCAGCCCCGCCGATGCACAAGCCGTGGGTATTTCACCGGTTTACCAGGAAGTTAATTTACTGCCGAACCTCAGTGTGGCGCACAACCTGTATCTGGGTCGCGAACCCAAACGTTTTGGCTGCATTCAATGGAAAAAAATCCATCGTGATGCCGCAAATTTACTCAAACGCTTTAAACTGGATATTGATGTCACACGCTCACTTGCGTCCTATTCAGTCGCGATACAGCAGCTGGTTGCCATCGCGCGAGGTGTCGACTGCTCCGCAAAAGTGTTAATTCTGGACGAACCCACTGCCAGCCTTGATAGCGATGAAGTCGCTTTACTTTTCGATATTTTACGCGAACTAAAAGCCAGTGGAATGGCCATCATTTTTGTTACGCACTTTCTCGATCAGGTTTATGCCCTGTGCGATCGCATAACCGTTCTGCGCAATGGCAAACTTGTTGGCACCTACGCCTGTGCGACCCTCCCTCGCCCTCAGTTGGTTGCCCATATGTTGGGGAAAGAATTACAGGAAATTGAAAGCCAACCAGCAAAAACAAGGGATCAAAACGAAACCCTACTGGAAGTAAAAAACTTACAAACACGCGAGGGCTTGCAACATGCAAGTTTTAAAGCAAGCAAGGGCGAAGCCTTGGGTTTGGCTGGATTATTGGGTTCCGGCCGCAGTGAATTATGCGAAGCACTGTTCGGTTTGGCACAGCGTCGCGATGGCGAAATTAAATTTAACGGTCAGGCCTTACACCTTGGCAAGCCAGCAGAAGCAATTAAATTGCACTTTGCCTTGTGCCCGGAAGACCGCAAGCAGGAAGGTATCATCGCCGAGCTCAGTATACGCGAGAATATTATTCTGGCCCTGCAAGCGCGCAATGGCTGGTGGCGAGCAATGACATTGCAAGCGCAAAAAAAACTGGCAAACCAGTATATTCAGGATTTGAACATTGTATGTCCACATGCTGAAAAAGCACTGGGTGAATTGAGTGGCGGCAACCAACAAAAAGTTATTCTGGCGCGCTGGCTCTGCACACAACCGCAACTCTTGATTCTCGACGAACCCACGCGCGGGATCGATATCGGTGCACATGCGGAAATTATTAAATTGATCAGGGAATTATGTTCCCAGGGCTTAACGCTTATAGTCGCCTCTTCCGAAATTGAAGAATTACTTGCCTTTAGTCATAAAGTGTTGGTGATGCGCGATCGCCGCAGTCACAGTGTCGTGGAAGGCGAACAGCTCAATGAAGCAGATTTATTACGGGCAATCGCACATTAAAATGCATATAAAAACACTGACACACAATCGTTTTTTCTGGCCGCTTGCAGCACTTGCCTTGATTATATTTAGCAACCTGTTGATCAGCCCGGATTTCTTCCATCTGGAAATAAAAAACGCGCGACTCTACGGCAGTCTTATTGATGTGCTTAACCGCAGCGCACCCATTGCCTTACTCGCCATGGGAATGTCTCTTGTGATTGCAACCGGGGGTATTGATTTAAGTGTCGGCGCAGTCATTGCGATAAGCGGTGCGGTGTGCGCCAATTTATTAAATTCCCACCTGGATTTTCTCCCCCTTGTTTTAATCAGTGGTCTTTTTGCTGGCTTACTCGCCGGGCTGATCAACGGCTGCCTCGTCAGTTATGCCGGTATTCAACCCATCGTTGCGACCCTGGTTTTAATGGTTGCCGGTCGTGGTATTGCCCAACTCATTAACGATGGCCAGATAATTACCTTTCATAACGACGCCTTCGCTTTTATCGGTGTCGGCAGTGTCGTTGGTTTGCCCACTCCAGTCGTACTGGTTCTCGTTGTTTTTGTTTTACTGCAAGTGTTGGTAAGAAAAACAGCGCTCGGCTTATTTATAGAAGCGGTTGGGTGCAACCCACGTGCAAGTTACTACGCAGGTGTGAATGTCAATGCGGTAAAACTAACAGTGTATTGTATCGCCGGCTGTTGTGCCGCCCTCGCGGGCATGATTATTACTGCCGATATTCAAGGCGCAGATGCAAACAACGCAGGCCTCTGGCTTGAACTGGACGCGATTCTCGCGGTGGTCATTGGTGGCGCGTCGTTAATGGGAGGGCGTTTTTCCTTGCTGCTTGCGATTATCGGTGTCCTCATCATCCAGGCACTCAGCACAACAATTATTATGAGCGGAATACCGCCGAAATTTAATTTACTTATCAAGGCCCTGGTAATTGTCCTGGTATTGCTGTTGCAAGCTCCTGCTTTTAAGCAGCAATGCTCGAAACTTTTTCGACCTAAAACCAGGGAGCAGACACAATGAGTAAACTCGCTGAACTTCGGCAGCTCCCGGTGTTGGTCACAGCTGCCTTATTCTTGTTACTGTTCCTTGCAGGCGCATTGCAGTTCGACGGGTTTGCAACGCCGCGCGTATTTTTTAATTTGCTTACAGATAATGCCTTCCTGGCGATCACCGCCATCGGCATGACATTTGTTATTTTGTCCGGCGGTATCGATTTAAGTGTTGGTGCCGTGGTGGCTTTGGCAGGTGTGCTCTGTGCAGTCCTCATCGAAAAATTGCAGTGGCACCCCCTGCTTGTTTTCCCAACCGTGATATTCCTCGGAACCTTGTTTGGTTTGCTAATGGGCAGCTTGATCCACTTTTATCAGCTACAACCTTTTATTGTGACACTCGCCGGTATGTTTTTCGCGCGCGGCCTCGCAACCTTGATAAGCGAACAATCTCTGCCAATCGAACACAGTGTTTACAACACAATCAATAATTTTGGTGTTCTCCTGCCCGGACGCGCCTGGTTTGGTAGTGCGAGTATAATTCTCTTACTCGTGTGTCTCTTTGCGATCTGGTTTTTACATTACACCCGTACCGGTGGGTTTATTTATGCACTTGGAGGCAATCGCCAGTCTGCAAAATTGATGGGCGTTCCGGAAGGTCGCGTCACACTCTGCATTTATGCTTTGAGTTCAACCCTGGCTGCACTGGCTGGCATTGTCTATTCCTTTTACACCTCTTCCGGTTACGCGCTTGCTGGGGTGGGTCTCGAGCTGGATGCCATCGCTGCAGTTGTAATCGGCGGCACACTGCTCAGCGGTGGTTTTGGTTATGTTCACGGCACACTATTGGGCGTGTTAATAATGGGCTTGATCCAAACCTGGATTTCCTTTCACGGCAACCTCAATAGTTGGTGGACCAAAATTGTAATTGGATGTTTGGTTTTGATTTTTATTGCCTTGCAAAAGTTTCTTGCGCAAGGCGTATCCAAACAAGCGGCAGCTAGCAGCACCTAACGGAGAGAAAAACGATGGCCAGCGCTCGCTTACTACGCTCAATAAAAGTTCATAATGAACTCGGCGAAGGTATTATCTGGAATGCGCAAACACAAACCGTGTGGTGGACAGATATCCACAGTGCCTTGCTCTACCAATATGACCCCGAAATTGAATCGCTGCGCAAATTTGCCCTGCCAGAGAGGCTATGTTCATTTGGTTTTATCAAAGACTCGGAAAAACTGATTTGCGCTTTCGCCAGTGGCTTTGCCTATTACAACCCCAACACGACCGAACTGGAATGGCTTTATCGCCCCGAAAAAAATTATCGAGGCACACGCTTCAATGACGGCCGTGTAGATCGTCAGGGGCGCTTTTGGTCGGGTACCATGGTGGAAGGGTATGCTGGCAACCCCGGAAGGGCAGTAGACGAAGACGGTCAGGACACGCTCGGGAGTCTGTATTGGGTCAGCAATGAACGTTTCGGCAAAGCACTGGACAATATTCATATCACCAACAGCCTATGCTGGACGCTTGATTCAAGCGCCCTTTACCTCAGCGACACACCCAAAAAGCGTATCCAGAACATTGCCTTTGACCCCACCGGCCCGACTTTGGGCGCTGCGACAACCTTTGCTCACTGTGGCGGAGACGAGAATGCCGGACCAGACGGAGCGACAGTGGATGCCGAAGGCTACCTCTGGAATGCGGAATGGGGCAATGGTCGACTCGTTCGCTACAACCCGCAGGGTGAAATGGTCTTCGAACTCAAGCTCCCGGTAACACAACCCACTTGCTTGTGTTTCGGAGGTAAACAACTGGACACCCTTTTTGTGACCAGCGCACGTGAACACCTCAGCAAGCGAGATCTGAGCGTACAACCTGAAGCTGGCAACGTGTTTGTCTTTAAAACCGATTTCCGTGGTCTGGAGGAGAGCTTTTTCTCCCAATAGACCAACTCAATCGTGAAAAACCCCCAGAAACAGTGATTTCCCCCTCAAAACACGGATTTCTCATTTGTTTGTGAGTGATTTTTAATCAAAAGTGTTGATTTTCGCGCTGCCTTCCCTTGTCTTTGTTCTGAAGGCTGCTCTCTACACTGGCTTGCAACCCTATCAGGGTAAAGTCAGTAAATGACAATAATGAATAAAAAAGGCTCTGGAATGATGCGTTTCTCTCTTTATAAGCTTCTGGTTTTAACGGCTTTTCTCGCTGTCCTGAATGGGTGTGGTGGATCATCGACATCCCCTCTCAATCCCGTCGATGTTGAACCCGAGCCAGAAACAGAGACCCAGCCTGAACCCGAGCCCGAGCCCGAGCCCGAGCCCGAACCCGAACCAGAACCCGAGCCGGTTACGTGTCGAGACCCCTGTAATTCCCCTGTCCGCTTCAATGAGTTAAGCGCGTCGAACTCGATTTTCCTCGATGAGGACGGAGACACGCCGGACTGGTTCGAACTTTACAACAACAGTACCGCGGACATTTCACTCTCAGGCTGGACAGTCAGTGACGACATTAATGCCCCCCTTAAGTGGTCTTTCCCCGACTATGTTCTTGAACAAGGTGCGTATCTCGTCGTTTGGGCATCAGATAAAGATCGCGCCGAACCGATTGAAGAAATTTTCCATACCAATTTCAAACTTTCCTCTGCTGGAGACACCTTGTATTTGTTCGACGAGACTGCTGCCCTCGTCGCGGAAATTGAATATAACTCCCTCCGCGCTGATTTCAGTCTCGACAACAACGGCGATCAACCCCGGTTCTATTTTAATCCCACTCCCGGAGCAGAAAATCATCCTGACGCACCTGCTCAACCGCCATCACAAGCCTGCACAGTGCCGTGTAATTATGAGTTGAAATTAAATGAAGCCGTCGCAGCCAATGCCGATTTTCTCGATGACGAGGAGGACAGCCCGGACTGGATCGAACTCTACAATTTTGGTGTGGACTCAATCCCACTTGACGGCTGGAGTTTGTCCGATGACTTGAGTGTGCCTGACAAATGGACCTTCCCCAATATCAGCATCGATGCAGAAAACTATTTGCTTGTATGGGCCTCGGCGAAAGATCGCGTTGATCTCGACAACGAGATTTTTCATACCAATTTTAAAATTTCTTCAAAGGGCGAAACCCTGTATTTGTTCGATAACAATGGTGAGCTTGTGAGTTCCCTGCGAGTCCGTACAGTCGGAACGCACAGTGCAGGCTACATACAAGATAACAGCTGGGCCTTATTTGCCGCGCCGACACCTGGAAGTGCCAACCCAGCAAGCGGCGAGGTCGCGTTCATCGGAAACCCGGTTACATTTTCACACGAAGGTGGCATCACCAGTGCGCAAAACATTGCGTTGAATGGCGCGGGTCTCGGCCAGGAAATTCGTTACACTCTCGACACCACCGAACCGATCAACACCTCCAGCCTCTACACCGCGCCCATTGCAGTCGAAGAAAATACCGTGATCCGTGCAAAACTCTTTGCGGAGAATCACATTGCGTCGGAAACATTTAGCCGCAGCTATCTGCTGGAACAGGCCCACGATCTTCCAATCATTTCACTCATCAGCTCGTCGGATAATTTTTTTGACGAAGAATACGGCTTGTATATCGACGGTGACGGCAACCCGGATAACTTCAGCGGCAACTATTATGAAGCCGACTGGGAACGCGATATTCATTTCGCTTATTACGAGAACAATGATCAGCTCGCCATTGAGTTTAATGGCGGAATACAAATCCACGGCGGCTTCAGTCGCAGATTTAGCCAAAAGTCATTGGCCATCTATGCCCGTGGACACTACGGAACCAGTGAAATTACCTATCCTTTTTTCGACTCACGAAACTACGAGGACTTTCAAGCCCTGGTACTCCGAAATTCCGGGCTCGACTGGAAATTTTCATTTATGAGGGATTGTCTAATCACTGCACTTGCAAGCCACCCCAATCTCGACGCACAAGCATGCCAACCTGTTGCTGTCTATCTTAACGGCGAATATTGGGGCCTCTATAATTTGCGTGAAAAACCCAACGAACATTTCATCGCCTCTCGTTACGGGGTGAGCACTGACAACATCGACATGCTGGAAGGCGACTTTGGCGTTGGCATTGTCGCCAACCACGGCAGCGCCGATGACTTTTATACGCTTATTGATTTATTTGAAAACAGTGACTTCAGTCAGCAGGCAACACTTGATGCCATTGACACTGTTTTTGATACTGACAACTTTTTAAACTATCAAATCGCACAAATTTATTTCGACAACCGCGATGCCAGCAACAATATGAAATATTTCCGTATACCCGACGGAAAGTGGCGCTGGATTTTTTATGATACCGATTTCGGTATGGGCTTGCCGATTCAAACCGGGCCCGATGACACCACTAACTATGAACATAACAGTCTTTCGCTTGCTCTCAACGGATTTCCCGTATGGTTTGGCACAACCGAAGGCTCAACGCTGTTCCTGAGTAAACTCATTCAGAATACGGAAATTCGCGCTCGCTTCATTAACCGCTTTGCGGATGAAATGAATTCACGTCTTAGTCAAACCCGCGTGCTCGAGTATCTTGAACTATACGCCGCCCGCATTGAAAACGAAATTCCACGTACCCTGATGCGCTGGGAAAGTGCCCTTGAGTGGCGTGAAAACCAGGACTGGGATGAACAAATCGACATCATGCGCAGCTGGGCAACTGAACGACCCGCCTGGATGCGTACCCACATACAAAACCAGTTTGGGCTGGACGGTAATTTTCAGCTAAGTATTGAAAATAATGGTGGCGGCGTTGTCCGCGTCAACGATTATCTCACCATTAGCGACACACTCTGGAATGGCCGGTATTTTACTGGCAACCCGATTGTCCTCGAAGCCATTGCCGATGACGGCTATGTATTTAGCCATTGGCGCATTGGCAATGACGAACTGGAGGATGTCCGGCTACAACAGGCTTTCGCTGAAGACACCAATCTCAGGCCTGTATTTGTTCAACAATAAATGTCCGGCTATTCTGCCTGGAGCTCGTATTTTTGCGAGCCCCAGGCGTTATCGTGGCACTCGCCCTGAACCAGATTCACCACCGGCACCCGCTCACAACTGACGTTTTAACTGCCTGACAGCCAACACTATTGCAGGCTGAAAAAATACATGTAGCCTCTTGAAATTAGTGTAAATACCCTTACTTAGAGATCGAGAGCGTCGTAATGAGTTCTCAGCAAATTGCTTTTATTTCGTATTGCTTACTGGAGGATATGTTATGAATTCAATTGATCTCAGCCCCCTCTATCGGAACAGTATCGGTTTCGACCGTCTGACCAGTCTGTTGGACAACGCGCTTCGTGCCGATTCTGTCACTGGCGGCTATCCCCCCTACAATATCGAAGTTCTTGGCGACAACGACTACGCCATTACCCTGGCCGTTGCCGGTTTTGAATCCAGTGAACTTGAGATAAGTGTAGAGCAGGGCGTACTTTCTATTCGCGGTAAAAAAGCTGAAGAAAAAGAACGCAGCTTCCTGCATCAGGGTATCGCCAACCGTGCCTTTGAACGTAAGTTCAGCCTTGCTGACCACGTCGAAGTCATCGGTGCGGAATTAAACAACGGCTTGCTCACTGTCAAACTGGTTAAGGAAATTCCCGAGGCCATGAAACCTCGCAGAATTGAGATTAGCCATACAACAGAAAGCAAAGCCATTGAGCACAAAGACAAAGACGCTAAAGCGGCTTAAGCTGAAGCAAATTGTCACTGGGGCTGCGACTGCAGCCCCTGTTTAAGTTGATAGGCGTTTTGGTTTAACTTGATAGGAGGCACCTCAATTAAAGGTGCCTTAACGGGAGGCCTTATGAACCTACAAAAATTTAACCCCTGGAATTGGTTTAAGCACGAAGAAGACCAAGCCAAAGCGGCGCAGCTAACATCAAACCTGCCCGCAGAAAAATCGCCGAGTGGGCGCTACCCCTTACTTGATTTACATAGGGATATTGACCGTATTTTTGATTCGGTTTTTCAAAACTTTGGCCGGGGTCCTGCAAATTTTGAAAACGCATCCCTTTTTGAGAATCGGGGCTTATTCAGGCCCAATGTTGATGTTTCAGCCAGTGATGACGCTTATGAAATTGCTGTCGATGTTCCCGGCCTTGAAAAAGATGAACTGAGTATCGAAGTGCACGGTGATAACCTGGTATTGCGTGGCGAGAAACATAGCCAGCATGAAAACAAGGATAAACATTTCTATCGTATAGAGCGACGTTATGGAACTTTTCAGCGGGTATTGACTCTACCGGAAGATGCTAACCGGGATTCTATTCAGGCAGATTTAAAGAACGGTGTATTGAACCTGCGCATTGCTCGCGAAAAGCAACTGAAAACAGAAACCAAACGGATCAGCATTCACTAGAAAACAATCACAACAACACACGGCGCAAGGGCGCCGTGTTTTTACATCGTGTTTAGTTAAACCTTAAAAACATTTTTCAGGAGTTCATCATGAGACTAACTAACGGTAAGGCAAGAATTTGCGCCCTACTTTTATTTATTGTTGTAAGTCAGGTACACGCGGCCTTACCGATGCAGACAGGTGACGGCCAGGCTTTGCCTTCGCTTGCACCGATGCTCAAGGAAGTGAACCCCGCTGTGGTGAATATCGCAACCTATTCAACCCGGCAACAAGTTTATAACCCCTTACTCAATGATCCTTTTTTCCGACGCTTTTTTAATATCCCGGATCAACAACAACGCCAGGCACCACAACGACGCCAACAAAGTGCAGGTTCCGGTGTCATCGTGGATGCAAAAAAAGGCTATGTGATGACGAACTATCACGTCATTAAAGAAGCCGATGAAGTGCATGTTGCTCTTATTGACGGACGCAGTTTTAATGCCGAAGTGGTGGGTTCTGACCCGGACCTCGATATTGCGATTCTAAAACTGGAAGAGGGTGAAGACCTGATCCAGGTGAATATGGCCAACTCGGACCAACTGCTTGTTGGTGATTTTGTGGTCGCCATTGGTAACCCCTTTGGTCTTGGGCAAACTGTCACTACGGGCGTTGTTTCAGCACTGGGTCGCAGCGGTCTGGGTATCGAAGGTTATGAAAATTTTATTCAAACTGATGCATCCATTAACCCAGGCAATTCCGGTGGGGCCCTGGTCAATTTGCGTGGTGAGCTAGTCGGCATCAATACCGCGATCATTTCGCCAGCCGGCGGCAATGTGGGAATCGGATTTGCAATTCCAATCAATATGGCAAAAGCCAGCATGGACCAGATTCTTGAACACGGTGAAGTGCGCCGTGGCCAAATTGGCGTTGGCATTCAGGACATTACTCGCGACCTTCGCGAGCATTTTGAACTCAAAAATGGCGAACAGGGCGTTCTGATTACCCATATAGTAGAAGGTTCACCTGCAGAAAAAGCCGGCCTGAAAGCAGGCGACATTATTACGGATGTCGACAACAAGCCTACTAAAAGCAGTGGTCACTTGCGCAGTGCTATTGGTGTCAAAAATATTGGCGACAAAGTTAAAGTCACCGTCTTGCGCGATGGCAAATCACTTGATTTAAGCGTGAAGGTTGGTGAAGCGGAAGGCCTTTCAGCGCGCAATGACGAAGTGCATAAACTCCTTGCAGGTGTTCAATTTGAAAACCACGGTAAGAGCCAGGGGGTTATTGTGAGCGCCATTGCACCTAACGCGCATGCTGCCTTCAGTGGTCTACGCGAAGGCGACATTATTGTTGGCGCCAATCGTCAGCGTGTTAACAATTTAAAAGATTTTAATAAAGCCTTGAATCGCAGCTCTGATTCAATTTTGTTACACATCAACCGAAATGGCGGCTCGCTCTTTATTGTGATTCGCTAATTCAATTTTGAAATTAAAATCTGTGAAACGAACGGCGTTTATAATGTGAACGCCGTTCTCTTTAGGAAAAAGTTCAATTTTATTTATATCAATATTTCATTCTTGAATCATTTAAAAAACTACAACACATAAGCACACGCATTTTAACTACTCGCCCCCCGCTTATTTTCATTTCTTAGAAACATTCCAAATAACAATCTGTTTTTTTTGCGTCAGAGTTCTGACTATTTTCTTGAGTCTTTTTTTTCGCTGCGCTAAGTCGGTGAAATACTTTAATTTATTTTTCCAATGCGCCCACGTCGCGAAATTCATCGGGTTTCTTTCCTACAAAAAGCCAAACAAAAAGTGCTGGCTATACTCCCCAGTTATCGCCCCGCAGTTTTTGTGGATTTTTGTTTGTGACAAATTTGGGTAATGCATCATGAAAGAAACGGACGTACCTTCACGCTTTCGAAATTTATTTCGAAAAGTCGTTTTCCCGATACTCGTAGTCAGCTCCCTGGGCACGTTAGGCGCCTGTTCCAGTGGCGGTGGTGGAGATGATGGTGGCAATTCGCCGAGCTCAAGCTCTTCATCAGCTTCATCTTCCAGTAGCTCAAGTAGCAGTGCTTCCAGTAGTAGCTCGAGCAGTGCCTCAAGCTCTTCAAGTAGTGCATCGAGCAGTTCATCCAGCAGCGCGAGCAGCAGTTCAAGCAGTAGCGCTTCCAGCAGCGCAAGCTCATCCAGTTCAGCATCGAGCAGCTCAAGTTCTGGTGGAAACAAGCCGGTTACCCTAAGTGGTACCGTGTCTACGTTTGGCGATTTAAGCAGCCAGTCGGGTAAGGTGGTACGTAAAACCGGAACCTACAAATCCGGTGTGAAATATCCTCAGACGCAAGGTAAAGCGCGTGCAGGTGAAACAATCACCCGCGACGATATGGTGCCTGCTTCTGCCCTCGTGTCTATTTTCCTGTTGCGCGACGTAAATTTTGAAAACCCCGTTGCCACAGTGAAAACCGATGTAAATGGCATTTATTCAATTACAACCGATGATGTCCGGCCCTATTTATTGGGCAGGGGTTTGATTGATGACACGACCTCTGACGCCGATATTCTTGTAGCATTCAGAGCGCTCGGTAAATTTACGGTCCGCGCACTCGTTGTTCGCGATGATGGTGCGGGCGGTCAAACTGCACAAGCCATTCAGTCCATTGCCGACCCGAATGATCTCGACGAAGAAACCGGTGAGCCCCGTCCCACCACCGTTGACCCGATTGTTCACCGCGTTGTTAAAACCATTGTGAATCAAATTTCAGAATCCCTGCAGCAACTCGATCAACTCGGCTTCTCCGCAGAAACCATTAACACCTTGACGGAATCTGTCATTGCCACTGTGTCCAGCGAAATTGAGCGTGTGCTTGAAGAAGCGGATCAAAGTGTCATTGAAATTCCTGAAGGGCAATCAGCGCAATCCATCATTGCCGCCCAGGAGGATGAATTAAAACTCGACATTGAAGCGGAAGACCTTACCAACCTCGCGAATGTTCTTGCCGCAGAAGAAGTGGATGAAGAGCAAGTCGCCGCGCTTGAAAGTACTGTTGTCAATGCCGACGAAATTGTTGACGACGATGACAGCACACTCGGTTCTTCCCTCGATTCCGATCAACAAGGTTTGCTTGCAGGTTTGGAAAGTGCGCTTAACGACACTGTCTCAGACAATGTGTCCACGACCATGACCGCCGCAGAAGAAGCAGGCGAATTGGATGCACTCTTCGAATTGGAAGAAGGTCAAACTGCGCAAGAGGCCCTCGCGGCCGCACAAGCAGAAGCCAACCGTGTATTACGCGAAGCGCTGCGCAAGTTCTTCCTGTCCATGGGACTCGTTGTTGTGGTTGATGCCAACGATGCGGGTGATGCAGGTGTTATCGCAATTAATCTGTTTGCACCTGCACACATTCCCGGTGACCAACTTCCGGGTCAACGCGCCTTGGGCAATCGCAACATTCGCCTCTTTAAAATTGGCGATGGCGATCTCGATGCCGGCAGTAATTTCACCAACGATCCGGAGGCCGCACTGGGCGTTCCCGATAGTAATGGTGTGCCACAAGCGCCCTTGTACTATGCACCTTCGTTCTCGGATATCGTCAGTGATTTGTTAAACGGCCAAACTGAAGAAGCCTTCCAGCTTGCCCTTGATAGTGCCTTTAACGCAATTAACGATCCCGAAGGAACGCCTTCTTCAGAGGATTATTTACTCGTTGATCGTCTGCGTATTTATCACGAACTTGCTCGTCGTATGGAAGATACTGCGCTGGTATCCCAGGCGGTCATTAACAAGTTGGTGGATAACAAAAATGCCACAATCAAAATCAGCCGATTGGCCTCTGTTCTCGCGGACAACTTTACCTGGGTAAACGAAGATGTAAATCTCACGCCAGATGGTTTCCCGATTTTTACAGGTCGACGCACTGCGTTAAGCGGCGGCGCCCACGTAATCAACAGTTCCGAATTGGTTAAGGCTCTGAGTCTAACCCTCGGCGACACCGCAGCAGCAACCTCAAGCATGTTGACGCAAAGAAAAAGTTTCTATGCGCAATTTGCACCCGATGCTGTACATACTGCAATCGAAAAAGCGAAGTTTTCTCAAAGCACCAGTTTCAATTTGCTGGATACCTTGTTAGACACTTATCCAAGTGACGAAGCCGGCTATGCCACCTTAATTCTTGGTTCTGCCACTATCGCGCCCACGCCTGCTTACCAGGCTGAACGTGATCGTCTCGCGCGCGGTCTTTCCAGTGCTGTTCCCGCTACCTTGTTTGGTCGTACACTGACAAGTGAAAGCGCAATTAACGTGCGTTCGGCTTTGTTCTTCCTCGACCTTTTAATGCGCAGCAGTTACATCACAGATACCGAGCGTGGGTACTTTACCGAATTCACCATCACCGACAGTGAAGGTGTCGACAATGTTCGTCTGGTACCAAACTTCGATAACTACAAGTTCATGGTGCCCGGTGATTCTGTCACAGTGGCAACGCTTGTTTCTTCGCTTCTGAACGTAACCCAAATCAGTAACGGCGAATTTTTCCCGCTTGCACAAAGCATCGTCTTTGCCGGTATTGACGGTTTACCTTCATTGCCTGAATACCAGGAACAAAACCTGGATGACTTTGCTGGCGATTTGGGATCACAAACAAACAGCGTTAACGTCAGCTGTACCATTGAACGCTTCGATGGTATCGACCCGGCATCTGGTGATGCGCAGGATCAATTAAACGTTGATGTTTTCGTGGTGAATTACAATCCGGCAACAGGCGAGTTCCAACGCGGTGAAAATGTTGGTGCAACAGTCAGCTCTGCTTTGGTCGCTGGCGAAGGTCCTGCACGTCGTACTTACACCATCGAAGGCCTTTCCCCTGTCAACGGTGAAACAACAGGCCGCGATTATCTGATCCGTTTCTCTATCGACAGTTATCAGAACCCGCTGCCCGAATTGTTTGTCTGGGTTGATGGTTGGGTACCTGAATTAAATATTTGCGGTGAAGATCATCCCATGTTTATCGGGCCTGATCAGGAATGGGTTCCTGTACCCGGTCTCGGTCTGATGGCAGATCAAAGCCGCCCACTGACGGACGGAACTGTCGGCACCGAAGGTATCGACCTCAGTAACTTCAGCGTACCCGGCGCACCGGTTTATCTGACCACCGATGAAGAAAGTGCAGGCATGGGCAGCATTGACTTTAACTTTGTGTCCAGTGCGGAAGGTTATGACATTGAAGGCGCAAACGGCGCTGTCTTTGCACCACTTTACGGCGGTTATCAAGGTGGTGTGTTGATGCTGAGTATCGACGAATCTGCCGGTTTCGATCCGCTGTTCGGTATTCATTCTGTCATCGGCGCGAACGTACGCGGTTTACTCGAAGGTTTGGCGGCAGACGCAAGTGGAATGACGAACACCATCGCTCTCGACCCGACGAATTTTGATTACGATCGTCTCTACATCATGCGTGATGCCGGTGGGAAGTTCTGGATTCTCGAACTGCGTTTCATGGATATTTTCACTGAGCCCAACGGCGACGAACAAGCCTTCATCGACTTTGGTTTCGCCCGCGTGAATAGCCTTGGCGAAGTGAAAATACCCGATGCCGGTTTTGACAGCGCGGGGCCCTCCAATGGCGAAGGCGCATTTCATGAACATCTGCTTTACGGTGACTGGTTAGTTCTCGACAACCCAGAAGGGTATACCGGGCCGCGCCTGCTTGAACCTCAGGAAGTGTCCTTTGGTGGCAACGATGATTTCTATACCCAGTTGGAAGGTGCTTCCACAGGGATCTTCATTCGCTATGCCAGCAACCACTTTGAAGACAACATCACCAGTGCGGACGACGTCGATACCGTTTTCGGTAATCCACCCGATTACAGCAGCATTCCTGTGCGCCTGAACGCTGGCCGTGCAGGCATTACCTTTGTGAAGTTGAGCTTCAATAAGCAAAACAAAACCTGGGTAATGGAACCCTCTCCCGAAAATGCATCCAGCTTTGTGGGCAACCTCAAGCACAATAATATCGTGGCGATTTTCGACAACATGTCAGAAACGCCTGACACCCCCGCCTACCTCGCCCGCGTGGTACGCGACAAACCCGCTGATGATCCGTATGCAAACTTCGAATTGGGCCTCGAACTGGTTCGTTTCGACGAAATTGCTGGCAGCAGTGAGGGCGGTGATCTCGATCCGCGTGAAGTCGTGTGCTTCACCGCAGACAGCGCATCTTGCCCAAGCGATCACCCAAGCCTGAGTTTCGCTTCTGATCCTTCCACACCGGTCGGTACGGTGTTTGATTCAGATCGCGACGGTGTACCGGCTCTGTTCGACCCCAACGACAATGACCCCAATGTAACGGGTGGCCAACCTCCTGCAGGTGGCGGCACAGCAGGCGGCGGTCACGGTTATGGCCTGAGTATCAGCGCCATGGTCGAAGCCACTGTTGAAGGTGATGTGGATCAGGGCTTCCTTCTGAAAACAGAAGGTCTCTGGCCTGGCGATGTGCAGGCAGTAATTCTGGAAAGTGAGGTGTTCGGTGTGGACGCAGGACCACAGGTCGTCTTCACCTGTTCGCCGCCTTCCATGGAAGATGACGTGTTCACCGATTATCAGTGTAACGCCCTGTCTCTCGATGGCGGCGCCTCAGCGAGCTTGCATGCACGCAGCGGCGAGGGTATCAGCTTTAAATTGAGTACAGATGCAACGGTTATGGAAGGTCTTGGCGATCGTGTTGACTTCAACTACACCGTAACCTTCCGTCAACCTCAAGACCTCGACGGCACGGTATTAATGTGTGGTACAGAAGAATGCCCTGCACAACCCGATATCGAAGGCCATGCCTCTGTACTTATCCCTGAAAGCACAGCAACCTTTAGCAATATTAATGTTGAAATCGGTAGCAATGAACCCACTGCGCTCAGCGGTTTGAGTTCACTGGATGTGACCCGCGAAATCGCTTTCCGTGGCGCCTTGATTCCAGGCGCTCGCGACTATCGCTTGAACATTCACTGCCCGGGCTCACAACCGGGAGAAGAGTACCTACCCGAAGAGTCAATTGACTTCTGGGCGCCAGGTTCCGATCACACCGGACGCGACATCCAGGCAGAATTTTTTGTCAACGTGCCCTGGATTGGCAATAGAAGTTGTAACTTCAACATCAGTGCCTACCTGGAAAATGATGCAGGTGAGTCTGTAGGTCTCAGCACGCTCAGCATCGACGGTGTCAACACCACCGGAGGTGATGGCGGTGGCTACATCGATAACGAATTGGTTCTCAGCCTGGATGGAAGCGTTTGTCTGGTAGAAAGCGCAGCAGGATTAATGGTCAGTTCAGAAGCATGTAACGCCGAAAATACCTTGTTCACTGTGGCCGAATTACCGCTCGACGAATCCAGTACTGCAACACTCAATTTTGGTAGCAGTGTAAGCAGTGCCTGGGCGGACGGTGGCCGCACTTTCCTCACAGCGGGCAACCTCAATGCGGACGCCATTGTCAGTTTCAATGTTGACTTCAGTGACCCCGACAACATCGTACCGCCCACCTGTGGCGTTGTGAGCAGCGATGAATTCTCCGATACCTGTGGCAGTGAAGCAGGTGTTATGACTGAATTCTTCGTGATCTCGTCCGATGGCAGTACATTGATGCTTGATGCGGATATCCCCTTCCCCATGACCTTTGAAGGACCTGTGGATGAAAGTGGTAATGTCCCTCTAAATGCACCCGGCTTCTTCGTTCTCGTCGATGATATGGGCGAGCAAATTATGGAACTGGGTGTCGATTCCTTCATGGATGCAGTTGGCGAGCAACAAGCCTGGGCAGAGTTCACCTTGACCAAGGGTGGCAACGACTACAACGGCGATAGCTCACCGATGTCTGTCACTGCACCTGGCTTTATGCAGGTAATGACGGCCAGTGGTCAGCCGGTGGATATTGATCTGCGCTTTGTTCGTCAGACTGAAATGAAAATCGCCTGGTGGTTACCTCCACCCCGCTTACCGCTCGTGGGTGACCATGATCTGAATGGCGATGAAGTGGCCGACCTGAACGTCAGTTACAGTGCACCGAACTATGTGTTCACCTTCAGTGATGCCTTCTCCGTGGTTACCGTGTTCGGTGACATGGGCGCCGAGGATATCGAAGCGGATATTGATGGCAACTATGTTCACAGCGTTGACGAAAGCCGCGGCTGGGTCGACTTCAATACCGCGATGGCAGATGGACCAGAGATGGGCCTCTACGCTGAGCTTCAAGGCGGTGGTGCAGGTCTCATCGAATGGTGGGAGTTTCATGGCGGCGGCGGTGACGGTGGTTGCAGTGATTGCCCGCAAATGTTGATCAATTTCGGTCTCGACGTCAGTGCGCCCACCAGTTTGTATCTCGAAGGTGATGGCTACTTTAACCTCGAAGCCGCAGGTAGTGAGTTCCTTATCTTCACCGCCAGCGAAACTGACATCACAGTCGAACTGCCAGAAGGTATCAGCGGCATCGACCTGAACAGTTACGATCACCTGAATGATCAACCACTGAGTGGCAGCCCATTGGTATTCACTCGCGAAGACAACGTCAGTTATTTCATCGACTACTTTGATCCGGACAGCGGCGCAAGTTGGCAAATTGATGTGTATGACAGCGGCTTTGATGTTGTTGTCAGTGTCTTCGGCGGTCCCGGTGGTGACAGCAGTGGCTGCACCAATCCGGACGGAACACCTTGCGACGGGGGTGAACCTCCACGCGATATCGATGGTGATGGACACAGTGATGACTTTGACAACTGTGTATTGATCCCCAATGAAGATCAGATGGACAGCGATTTGAACGGTCTGGGTGATCTTTGTGATGTCGCCGTACCGGACATGAGCGGTTACTACCTCGCAACTTTAATGCACCTGATGGGCAGCGAAGAGTTTGATGATGAAACGGGCTCCTGTGTTGCAGGCGAAGACACCGCCGCCTTTGCCGAGGTTGAGCAAATCGGCAATCAGGTCATCTTCCGCTTTGAAACGGGCGAAGAAAATGACGAAGGTCCCTACGCCATTATGGAGGCAAGCGGTGACTTTACGCTGATCAGTGATGAAAGTTTTGGTGGTAGCGGCAGTTTCGATGAAACGGGCGGCGCCTTCACTTTCAGCTATGACGAAGTCAGCGGCAGCGATGACGGTATGGTTTTGTGCAGCGGCGCGGCCACCGTTGACGGCGAGTTACCGACTCCCGTTACTGAACAAAGTGTCGCAGACCTCGGCATCTACTGGTTCGAAGCAGATAGCTGGGACAGCGATGGTGACGGCATGGACGATGAAATGGAATTTGAATACGGCAATCTTGTTACCGATACCGTAGAAAGTATTTTCGTCTGGGATTTCCTGAGTACCGCCTGGATGGACATCTCATCCGAAGAACTGGGTACAACTTTCCACATTGGCTCAGGCGGAGTGACTGCAGTAGATGATCTTTACATCATCGACGATTTTGTCAGCACCGGCGAAACCATGATTGTTCGTCCAACCGATGCGGGTTCGCCAGTCATGGCCGCCGACCGTCATATTGACCTCGAAGAGTTCAATATTGAAGGCTTCCCACAATTCGCTTTGATGGACAAGGCTTTTGGTATCGGCCTCGATGAATCTGCAGTGTTCTCTGCCGGTGCGCGCGCGTACATGGCAACCATGACGTATCAGGCAGATGTCTATGAGTTTGAGTGTGACTACGACTATGATGACTGGTTTGACACTGCCGGCCTGAGTTGTAACAACATTGTTGCCAGCAGCTGGACCGAAGTCTCCCCCGGTAATTTTGATCCAACACCTGCTACAGACCTGGATCAATTGATCAACACCTTTACCGAAGTCGAAACAGCACCCAGTGGTTTCATCTGGATTGGCGAAGGTTGGGATGACATGGGCGAATACAACATTGAAGCCGTACTCGCCTCTGAAACCGGTGACGACACCAGCGCGATTGCCGTTATTTATTTCAAGCGCTATTTTGACGGCGGCAACATGATGATAAGCGAAAGCGGAACAATGCCGGTGAACATCGGTGGCATCGACTTGCTGGTCTTTGACGTACCGGAAGACATTATCGAGATGGCTGATCTCGAAGAAGAGGACGTGTCTCGCTTCTTCTTCGAAGAAAGCACAATGGAAGGTTCACCCATGGTGCGCGAAGGTTACTTGATGAAAGCCGGCACGGTTGAACAGTTTAAAGTGTTCAATGCCACCGCTGGCTCCGATGTTATCAGCGCCTTCTCACCCATGATGCCCTAATAACCTCTTTCCTTGAAAATACAATCCCGGTGCTATGCGCCGGGATTTTTTTTATCTTCTTCGCGTTTTATCTTCTCAAAAAACCACTCCTCACCCATTAGCACCACTCCTCATAGTCTGCTTTCACTCTGACTATGCCGTATTAGAATTTTATAAAAAATCCAAATACTGGAGGGCAAAATGAAAAACCTTGTCACCTGGATGTCACCGCTTGTTTTTACAGCAATTATTTTTACCAACTCGCCTGCATTTTCTGAAACAACTGCGCGCAGTAAAAAACAGGAAGTAAATTCGCCAAAACACCAGGCTCGCCCAACCTATGGCATAAAAACCAGTCTCTATGAAAAACTCAATCAGATAGACAATTTACTTAACGATCAAAACGTGCTGAATGCAGATGCTCTCGCACTCGATAAAAGTGAGTTACTTTTCACGCAATGTAACAACTGTAACCCTTACGAATTAGCGACTTTACATCGCTATATTGCATGGCTTGCTTTTGAAACAGGAAATCAGCAAAAGGCTTTAGATCATTTTAAAAGTATCACTGATCTTTCTCCTGAAATTCCACTTGATTTTGAGCTTGCTGCACTGCTTGCGTTGGCCAAAATATATTATCAAGAAGAAAATTTTAACGAAGCCTGGACGCATCTCAGCAAATGGCAACAGCTCAGCACCAATATACCGGCAGACATCCATGAACTTACTGCGCGAATTCAATATTTTCGGGGTCAACATTCTTCTGCTTTAGCACACATGCAAACTGCAATTGTGCTGGAAGAAGCCGAGGGGCGAATCGCAGCTGAAGCCTGGTACTTATTTACCCGCAGTTTGTTTTACGAAAAAGAGGACTTTACAGCTTGTCTGCAAGTACAACGCAAACTGGTTACGTATTACAACTCCCAGGCACACTGGCGAGACCTTGCTGTTTTTTACGGGTTACTTGGTGACAATGAGAACCAGCTCTCTGCGTATGATGCTGCATGGGTGCTCGATGGTTTGAAGAAGGAAGCGGACATTCTCAACTTCAGTTTGCTTTTACAAAATGCTGGCTACCCCTACAAAGCAGCAACAATTCTGGAATATGCCCTGGGTGATGGCCGTATCGCCTCAACGAACAAGAGCCTCGAACTCACCGCACGGGCCTGGTATCTGGCTGAAGAACGCGGACGGGCGATTGCCAGCCTGGAAAAAGCCAGTGAGCTTGGAGCCAATGGCAATTTGCTCGTTTTTCTCGCCGAACTCTATATGGAAGCAGACTTATTTCAGCAAGCCTTGATTTACTTCGATAACGCATTAGAACAAGGAGATTTGACCTACCCCGGGCGGGTGCACCTGAATAAGGGTATTGCCTTAATGGAATTGACACAATTTGCCGCTGCACGCAGCGCGTTTCAAAAGGCTCAACAGGTGAAGGCCACAACCGAGATGGCAACGCGATGGCTCGCCCACCTGCAACATGAAGAAACACGTCACCAGCAACTGCAGCTCTCTCAACGATAATCTAATCCAACTCGCCCTCGGGTTTGTCGCCCTCATTCGCGCTTGCTTGCAGGCGCGCTTTTTTACGTTCGATCAGTTCTTGCTGCTGCTCAAAATTTTTCTTTTCCAACCACCGTGAAAACAGGAATGCCAGGGCCGCTATGGCAAGGGTAATGATAATTGCAGTTATCCAGCTCAAAAGTGTCACCGTAGGCAGGGAAGCGTGATTACTCAGGGATCCAAAAACGAGGCGTCATTATAGCAGCAGTCGGTGAGATCTCACTTTACCCTGAATATCCGATCATGCTTTTCTGATCTTCCGGGGTGTCGCTTACGTATTGTGCAATATCGAGAAGCCATCGGGATCAGACATGAATCATTTAACGCCGTCAGTAAGGTTGTCAGTGAGCCCGGCCATCACACTCCGCCAGCCAGGAACATAAACACCACTCTGACTATGCCTGAAATGCAGTCAAGGCCAAACTAAAACCCGTGTAACTGATTCAAATCAAATCCCCCTGGCGTGCCCGACTGCTAAACTGTGCGTACTTATGTTCTGAGCGAGCTCTGCCCATGATTAACCCTTTTGGTTTCCTGATTTCTCCACTGAGTCAGTGGCAAAAAATTGCACAAATAAACGATGATAAATTCGGCGCTTTTATTAGCTACCCGCTTATTATGGCCCTCCTTCCCTGTGTCGCCTGGTATTACGGTACCGCGATCAGTGGTTGGACCATCGGTGAAAACCACGATACCGTCCGCCTCACTAGTGACAGTGCTCTGAAGCTGATCATCGCTTTCTACTTAACCATGGTGGTCTCCATAGGTGTGATCGGGTATGCCATCGCCTGGATGGGCAAAACCTACGGTTTACACACCACGGTGATGAAAGGCATTGCTGTTTCCGCTTTTGCCTCAACACCCATGTTTATCATCGGGTTAACCGGCTTTTATCCCATCATGTGGCTCGATTTAAGTCTCGGTATTTTCGCCCTCTGCTGGTCGGTTTATCTTTTGTATATGGGTATACCGGTTGCAATGAAGATCTCCAAAGAACAAGGCTTTCTGTATACCAGTGCCATTATCGCTGTGTGTTGCGTCATTCTCATGTGCATTATGGGTGGCTCCGTCATTCTTTGGGACAACGGCTTTATGCCGGTCTTTACTGATTAGTTTTTTTTAATATTCAAGGACAGGCTTTATGAGTGCCTCTTTCGATCACCCCGTTTACAACTACAAAGTGGTGCGCCAATTTACGGTCATGACCGTAGTTTGGGGCATAGTCGGCATGCTGGTTGGCGTGTTGATTGCCGCACAATTGGTGTGGCCCATTTTAAATTTTGATTTACCCTGGCTGCATTTTGGCCGCCTTCGGCCATTGCACACCAACGCTGTGATTTTTGCTTTTGGTGGTTGTGCGTTATTTGCCAGCTCGCTTTTTGTTGTTCAGCGCACGTGTCAGGCGCCGCTCATTTCCAACAAACTCGCCGCATTTGTTTTTTGGGGTTGGCAACTGATTATTTTGCTTGCCGCCATTTCCTTACCGATGGGTTGGACTTCGGGCAAGGAGTACGCCGAGCTTGAATGGCCGATCGATATTTTAATTGCCGTTGTCTGGGTGGCCTATGCGATTTTGTTTTTTGGCACCATCATGAAGCGCAAAACGTCGCACATCTACGTTGCCAACTGGTTTTTCGGCGCCTTTATTATTACTGTCGCGGTATTGCATATCGTCAACAGTCTTGCCGTCCCGGTTACGCTAACAAAATCCTATTCTGTTTATGCGGGTGCCGTCGATGCAATGGTGCAATGGTGGTATGGACACAACGCTGTTGGTTTCTTTTTAACAGCAGGCTTTCTCGGCATCATGTATTACTTTGTTCCCAAACAAGCTGAGCGCCCCGTTTATTCTTACCGTTTGAGTATTGTGCACTTCTGGGCCTTGATCGCGATCTATATTTGGGCTGGCCCGCACCATTTGCATTACACCGCCTTGCCAGACTGGGCGCAAAGCCTGGGGATGGTAATGTCTCTGTTACTGCTCGCTCCGTCCTGGGGTGGCATGATTAACGGTGTTATGACGCTCTCCGGCGCGTGGCATAAATTGCGCGACGATCCCATTTTGCGTTTTTTGATTGTCTCCCTGTCTTTCTACGGCATGTCGACTTTCGAAGGGCCGATGATGTCGATCAAAACAGTAAACAGTTTATCGCACTACACCGACTGGACGATTGGTCACGTTCATAGCGGCGCACTCGGTTGGGTTGCAATGGTCAGCATCGGTTGTATGTACCACCTTATTCCGATCATGTTTAACCGCGCGCGCATGTACAGCATTCGTTTAATCAACGTGCACTTTTGGATGTCAACCATTGGAACCGTGTTGTACATCGCCTCCATGTGGGTTAACGGCATTATTCAGGGTTTGATGTGGCGCGCGTACAACAGCGATAACTCGCTTTCCTACAGTTTTGTGCAAAGCGTGGAAGCCAGTTACCCAGGGTATCTGGTGCGCTTTCTCGGTGGTGCCATTTTCGCGGCGGGAATGTTACTCATGGCTTACAACCTTTGGCTCACTGCCACCCGCGAGAACCATGAAGATGAGCCTCTGAAGTCAGAGGAGGGCGCACAATGAATCACGATAAGGTAGAAAAAAATATTGGCTTGATGATGGTCCTCATCATTGTCGCCATCAGTTTTGGCGCGCTTGTGGAACTGGTCCCGCTAATGTTTCAAAAACAGGTTCAGGATCCGATCGAGGGCTTAAAACCCTTAACTGCCTTACAACTTGAAGGCCGGGATATTTACATTCGAGAAGGCTGCAATGTTTGTCATTCACAAATGATTCGACCACTGCGTTCTGAAACTGAACGTTACGGTCATTATTCCGTTGCGGGTGAGCATGTTTATGAACACCCATTCCTTTGGGGGTCCAAACGCACGGGGCCAGACCTCGCGCGCGTTGGCGGCCGTTACAGTGACGACTGGCATCGCGCCCACTTGTATAACCCACGTACGGTAGTGCCCGAATCGAATATGCCCGCTTTTCCGTGGTTATTTACCAATGAACTCGACGGTAAACACACTGCAGACAAAATGCGAGCACTCGCATTGGTCGGCGTGCCCTATACCGAAGACGACATTGCTCGTGCAGCCACTGATGTTGATGGCAAGTACGAAATTGATGCCATGGTCGCCTACTTACAACAACTTGGTTTGTTACTGAAATAAGGAGGCAGCATGGACATTAATTTTTTACGCGGCCTTGCCACTTTGATTTTATTTATCGCTTTTATCGGCATGTGTATTTGGGTTTACAGCAGCAAACGTAAAAAAGGCTACGACGAAGCTGCAAACCTGCCATTTGCCGAAGATGATCAGCCTCGAGGATCTCACCATGAGTAGTTTTTGGAGCCTGTGGATTATTGTTCTCACCATTGTCACTCTGGTGGGCGTCACCTGGTTACTTTTTGCAAACCGTAAAACCCGTTTAAATGCCGAGAACGAGGCAAAAACGGGACATGTTTACGATGGTATTGAAGAATACGACAACCCTTTACCGGCCTGGTGGTTTAACCTTTTTGTTTTAACCTTGATTTTTACCGTCGGTTATCTGGTTTTTTATCCCGGCATGGGCAACTTTAAAGGCCTGTTGAAATGGACATCGATTCAACAGTGGCAGGAAGAAGTTGATGCGGCCGAAGAAAAATTTAAACCGCTTTACCAAAGTCTGGCTGCAAAACCGATCCCCGAACTCGCAAAAGATAAAGAGGCAATGAAAATCGGCCAACGTCTGTTTGCCAATAGTTGTGCAACCTGTCACGGCTCCGATGCGGGTGGCGCAATCGGCTATCCCAACTTGCGCGACCACGATTGGCTCTATGGCGGCGAACCCGACAATATTGTGACTTCTATTAAAGGTGGTCGTAACGCAGTAATGCCTGCGTGGGCAAATACCCTCGGCGGTAAAGGCCTGGAAGATATGGCCAGCTATGTGCTTGCGTTAAGCAAAGGCGAAGCAAGCAGCGAACACCCCGCAGCAGAAACGTTTCAAACCATGTGCAGCGTTTGCCACGGGGCAGACGGTAGCGGCAATATCGCGCTCGGAGCACCGAACTTGACCGACGATATTTGGCTCTATGGCGGCAAGCCTGAGCAAATCCTGCAAAGTCTGGCCATTGGTCGCAATGGCAAGATGCCTGCACAACAAGATATTTTGAGCCCGGAAAAAATTCATATCCTCTCCGCCTACGTGTACAGTTTATCGAATGAGTGAAAAAATTCCGCTTCACGAGGTCAGTGAAGCCGTCCCGCAAGAATTTGCGGAAATCGACCTTTATCAAAAACGTGAAAAAATCTATACACGCAAGATAGAGGGCTTTTTCCAGCGCTTGCGGGTATTTACCGGTTGGCCCCTTCTGGTCGGCTACTTCATTTTACCGTGGTTGCAGTGGGACGGCCGTCAGGCTGTCCTCTTTGATTTGCCCGCAAGAAAATTCAACATCCTCGGCATGGTATTTTGGCCGCAGGATTTTTCCATGCTTGCGTGGCTACTTATTATTTCAGCCTTTGCACTTTTTCTTGTTACCAAGTTGTTCGGCCGTGTCTGGTGTGGTTATACCTGCCCACAGACCGTGTGGACATCCATGTTTATGTGGATAGAACAGCGCACCGAAGGCACCCGCAATCAGCGTATCAAACTGGATAAGGGCCCTTGGACAAGTAATAAAATTATTCGAAAAAGCCTCAAACATGCGATGTGGTTAGGCTTGGCTTTTTATACGGCATTTACCTTTGTGGCTTACTTTACGCCTGCAAGGGAATTTTTATACGCCTTTTTTGATCTGTCAGTCTCTCTCACCGCTTTCTTCTGGGTTGGCCTGTTCACCTTGCTTACCTATTTAAATGCTGGTTGGCTACGCGAACAAGTGTGCTTGCATATGTGTCCCTATGCTCGCTTTCAATCTGCCATGTTTGACCCGAATACACTTATCGTGTCATACGACAGTGGGCGCGGCGAAGCGCGCGGCTCACGTAAGCGCGATGCAGATCCCAAAGAACTTGGCCTCGGAGATTGCATTGACTGTGATCTGTGTGTTCAGGTGTGTCCAACGGGCATCGATATTCGCGATGGTTTGCAATATGAATGCATCAGTTGTGCCCACTGCATTGATGCCTGTAATTCCGTAATGGATAAAATGGCTTACCCGCGTGGCCTTATTCGCTACACCACAGAAAAAGCATTACAAGGCGAACAACTCAATTATAAGGTCCTCTTGCGCCCGGCCAGTATCGGTTATTTTATTGCACTTAGCGCGATGGTGTTTTTATTCAGCTGGAAATTGCTCAACCGCGTTCCGCTTGAACTCGACATTATTCGCGACCGCGCAAGCCTGTTTGAAGAAAAAGGCGAGTACCTGGAAAATAACTACAGTGCACGTATGATCAATATGAGTAACGACGCCCAGCTACTTGTGCTGCGTATTGCATCGCCCGCCAATGCCGAATTAGTCGGCGAACATAATTTCAAACTGAAAGCGGGTGAAATATTTGAACATGCTTTTCGTGTGCGTTTGAAAAAGGATGCGATTACATCGCCTGTCACACCGGTATTATTCGTTCTCGAACAGCAGACCAAGGCCGGCGAAACAGAAGAAGCCCTTCTCAAAGCGGAATCCGGGAGCAACTTCCTGAGTGGTGGCCAATGATGCTGACAAATACTATCGATAAAGCGCCCTGGTATAAACAATTCTGGCCCTGGTTTGTTTTTGGCTTACCTGCACTCACTGTAGTAGCAGGTGTTATTACAGTCGTTATTGCAATACGCCACGCTGACACCCTCGTTGTTGACGATTACTACAAGGAAGGCCTTGCGATTAATCAGGATTTAAAAGCGCAAGCACGTGCTCTTGAAATGGATATGACTTTCGACCTTGCAATAGATCAGCAGCAAAAGCAGCTGAAATTGACACTATCGGCAAACGAAAAATTCATTGCGCCTGATTTTCTGCTGCTAAAACTTATCCACCCTTTTGATTCCGCCAAGGACCTCCTGTTCCCTTTACAAAAACAACAATCCGGATTTTATATACAACAGTTTAACGCAATCGAAGAAAGCAACTGGACAGTTGAGCTCAGCCCTCTCAACCCTGAAAAAGACGAATATGGCGATTGGAAGTTACGCAGAAAGCTCTGAAAAATTGACGGATTGCTGTTATCACTGTGGAGAACCGATTGAAAAAGGCGTAGACATCCAACGCGAAATCGAGGACAGCGCCCAGCAAAAAGAGGTACAGAAATTTTGTTGCCACGGCTGCCTTGCAGTCTGCGACCTTATTTATTCCGGCGGGTTACAAGCTTATTATCAAAACCGTGACAACTTCGCCGATAAGGTCTCGCAAGCGGGCAAGGAGTTCGGCGAGTTTGACGACACCGACTTTCAAAAAAGTTTTTGCACACTCTCGGAAGATGGAGTTCAACGCAGTAAATTCTTTATTGATGGCATACATTGCAGTGCCTGCGTATGGCTTATTGAAAAATCCCTCAATAAACTTGATGGGATACAACAGAGCCGTGTCAGTTTGCTTGATAGTGCCCTTGAACTGGAGTGGCAATCCGACACCATTGCCTTATCCAAAATCCTCTCGCAAATCGAGCGACTCGGCTATCACCCTGCTCTCTGGCTCGAAAATGAAAATAAGTCTCGTCAGCAACAACATTTAAAAACCCTATTGCGACGCACCGGACTTGCAGGCCTACTCATGATGCAAGTCGGTATGTTTTCGATTGCACTCTACGCCGGCAAAGGTCGAGAAATGGCCATTGAGTATCAGCAGCTTCTTCAAGGCTTCTCTCTCTTACTCGCCAGTTGTTCATTAATTTTTGCTGGTCGTTCTTTTTTTAATAGCGCATGGAGCAGCTTACGGGCATTACAGATCAATATGGATGTGCCTATTAGCTGTGCACTCCTTGCAGCGTGGATAGGCAGCGCAATCGCAACTTTTCGGGCAGCAGGCGAAGTCTATTTTGATTCCATCTGCATGTTTATTTTTCTGTTAAATGCTATTCGATATTTTGAGCTGAAATCTCGATTACGACACTCAAGCATCGACAATCAAATAGAATTGCCTGAACATTGCCGCGTTTTGAAGTCAAACTCCTTGACTGATTTTGGTTTTGTTTCTGCGCTGGAGATAAAACCGGGTCAACATATTCTCGTCAAGCGTGGCGAAATCTTGGCGCTTGACGGCTATCTGCTTAGTGAACATGCACTGGTCAATGAAGCAAATATCAATGGTGAATTTTTACCCGTAGATAAACACAGAGGCGATGCGCTACTTTCGGGTGCAATCAATGAAAGTGAACACTTTGTATATTGCGTAAGCAAGACAGCCGATCAATCTTGCATGCAAAATATTCAAAACCGTGCCAGTGCACTCAGGAGTGAAAGACCTCGCTTTCTTAGTCTTAGCGATAGTATTGCCGCCTGGTTCTCAAGCTTTGTATTGATCGCCAGCACTCTCGCTGCGTTAACATGGATGGTGGTTGATTCAAGTAAAAGTTTGGAGGTCTTCATCGCAATGCTCGTGATCTCCTGCCCCTGTGCATTATCACTTGCTGCCCCATCGGCTATTGCAGTCAGCGCTAACTTTCTTCGTAAACACGGTGTTCTTATCGCGCGTGCTGCCGCTTTCGAGCGTTTACCTAAAATCGATTCGCTTTGTCTCGATAAAACCGGAACCCTCACGGAAGGGGTATTCAGTCTCACTGGAAAAGTGCATTACCCGGATAGCACACTGGCAAACAAAGATGAAATTGATAATCTCGCCTGTTGTTTACAACACTATTCTGAGCACCCTATTGCAAAGGTTTTTCAAACCTTTTCGACCCCTGAAAAACTTGAAAATTTATCAGGTGTTGCCAATATAAAAAGCCACGTAGCTAAAGGAGTAAGCGCCGAATGGCAGGGCCAGGAATGGCGAATTGGCAATGCCGAATTTTGTCAAGCGCTGTGCAGGCAAGCTCTGGGCTTTTCAAATACACGCGACAGCGCCACACGTGTTTATTTGGTTTCGGCTCAGCACTGCTATGCCTGTTACAAATTAGAAGACAGATTACGTGACAATGCTGATAATGCATTGGCAGCGCTACCGACGCTTGACAAGTCTATTTTAAGTGGCGACCACACTACCGCTGTTGAACAGATTGCAGATAAACTAAAAATTCAGAAATGGCGAGGCAATTGCAAGCCCGATGACAAGCAAGCTTATATCGCGGCACAACAAAAGGAGGGTAAAAAAGTTGCGATGCTTGGCGACGGAGTGAACGACCTTCCCGTGTTAGCACAGGCGGATATTTCCATCGCCATGCACAATGGAAACCGCCTGGCGCAAGTCGAGGCCGATTGTATTCTACTCGACAACAAGCTCGAATCTGTTTTTACTCTATTCAAGCATGCACACAAAACGCTGCGCATCATAAAACAAAATTATTTCTGGGCCCTTCTTTATAACACTTCGGCTTTACCTCTCGCCGCGCTCGGCTTGATCCCCCCCTGGCTCGCAGCACTCGGCATGAGCTTGAGCTCTTTGCTTGTTGTTCTCAACGCATCCCGTTTAAACCGTGCCAATTAACCCTTAACCTGACTCAGGTTTTTCCATTTTTATTGATTAAACGCAAAGCAGACCGATTAAAAATATCCAACAATAACGTTGGAAGAGGTAGAAGCTCACCAACGCGTAAGGAGGTGGATCATGAGCCTGATTCCCAGACATTCAATGTTCGATCTTGATCATCTGTTTGACGCTCCGTTTCCTTTCGCCGCGCGGCCAGCAAATTTTGCACCGCGGGTCGATGTCGAGGAAACAGACTCAAGCTATGAAATCAGCGCCGAACTCCCCGGCGTAGACAAAAAAGATATTCATTTGAGCTTGCAAAATGGCGTGCTGACTATCGAAGCAGAAAGTCACGAGGAAAGTAAGGAAGAGAAAGCAGGAAAAGTGATTCGTCAGGAACGGCGCTATGGAAAATTTGTACGCAGCCTTGACCTGGGTCCAGCCATCAAGGAGAGTGATATCAAGGCCAGTTATGATAATGGCGTGTTAAAACTCACTGCACCCAAGTTAAATATGGAAGCACAGCAAGCGCGCCGTATTGAAGTGGCCTAAATAGCCTGAGTGTTGCAAGCATAAGGCGACTCGAGTTTGAGCCGCCTTTTTCATGGGTCATTTAGTTATTGTTTAAGTCGATTTAAAAATGAAAATCGGACAATTAATTTTTGTATAATCAAAGAAGTGTGACCCTTCGCCGGATTGTTTTATGCCAAGCTTATTTGTATTAATACCCATCGCTATGATTTTTTGCGCGCTCGCTGTCAAACTGTTTTTTTGGGCGATGGACAACGACCAATTCGAAGAGCTTGAAAAAGAAGGCGAACGTATCGTTTTTGACGATGACCAAAATGACAAGGGTAGCGAGTGAGTTTAGAAGCCAGCCTCATCGCTGCATTTATTATGGGTTTTTCCGGCGGTGTTCATTGCCTGGTTATGTGTGGTGGCATCGGTTCTGCGCTCGCGGTGGCCGCCAAATCCCCGTATTATTTAGGGCTCTATCAGTTCGGCCGAATCACCAGCTACGTAGTGGTCGCGCTCGTTTTTGCATCCTTGCTCAACATCTCAACACCCGGCGGGCACTCCACCATGGCGTTGATGCAGGGGCTTTCCGCCATTTTACTGCTGGCCATTGGCTTGCATCTTGGCTTCCGCTGGAATTCACTGCGCCTTATTGAAGCCGGCGGTGCGCTGTTCTGGGCCCGTATCCGGCCATATACACAAAAACTCTTTCCTGTGGACAGCGGGATAAAGGCCTTCGCCTTTGGGCTTGTATGGGGCTGGCTCCCTTGCGGACTGGTCTATTCTGCACTCGCCTGGAGCCTCAGCCAGGGTTCAATACTCACGACAGCCGCCTGTATGTTCAGTTTTGGGTTGGGGACCCTGCCCTGGCTGCTCGCCAGCAGTGGCCTGGCGAAGAGTCTGGCCTCATTGCCCCTACTTCGGCCTGCGCTAGGGGTCATATTGATTGGCCTGGCGCTCTGGTCCTTCTACTGCCTGACCCTACCCTTTTTTAGTGGCGACATGGCGGTCGAAAACAGCGAACATCTACACCATCATTGATTGATATCAAGCCGCGCCGAGATGTGTACTTTTACACTGTGAACTCATTATTGGAGCGCACTATGAATGCAAAGCATACGCTTCCCTGTACGGAGGCAGGCGAAATCATTTGGGACAAGGCATTGATCGAACGCCATGCCTTGAGCGGCCCGCGTTACACTTCTTACCCGACGGCACCGCAATTTCAAAAAGACTTTCAGGAAAGCCAGATACTCGAAGCCCTGGCGCGAAGTAATCGCAAGGGTAATAACTTATCCTTGTATTTTCATATCCCCTTTTGCAACACCATTTGCTATTACTGCGCTTGTAACAAAATCGTGACGGGTGATCGCTCGCGCGCGGAAATTTATCTAAACAAGTTGTATCGCGAGATTGAACTCAAATCGGCTTACCTGGACAAGAAACGTAAAGTGTCGCAACTGCACTGGGGCGGCGGCACACCCACTTACCTCAATGCGCAACAGATTTGTGAATTGATGGCGGTAACCCGACAACATTTTAATCTTGTTGAGGAAGATAAGGGCGAGTTCTCGATTGAAGTTCACCCGGGCAATATTGAAGATGACCTTCTGAAAGTCCTGCGCGAGCAGGGCTTTAATCGTTTAAGCATGGGTGTTCAGGATTTTGATCCACGCACTCAAAAAGCTGTAAACCGTTTTAACAGTTTTGAACAGGTTGAAGCGCTGACAACGCAGGCGCGCGACTTGAAATTTCATTCTGTCAGTATGGATTTGATTTACGGTTTACCCTTCCAAACACCGCAGAGCATGCTACAAACACTTGAAAAAATCGTCGCGCTCTCACCAGACCGAATATCCTTGTTTAATTACGCTCACCTGCCACACCTGTTCAAGACGCAAAAACAAATCGATGACAATACCCTGCCATCGTCTGAGGAAAAACTGGAGATGTTTCAACAGGCCATCGCGTATTTGTGCGAAGCCGATTATTTGTTTATTGGTATGGATCACTTCGCGAAACAAAGTGATGATCTTGCAGTGGTTCAGGCTCGTGGCGAATTAAAACGAAACTTTCAGGGTTATTCCACTCACGGCGATTGCGATTTGATTGCTTTTGGCGTTTCCGGAATCAGTGCGATTGATAATATTTACGTCCAAAACTGTAAACAACTGGACACCTACTATGCAGCCATTGACAGTCAGCACTTCCCCGCCGAAAGTGGGATCAGCCTTAATGAGGATGATCGCCTACGGCAACACGTCATTAACCAGCTGATTTGCCACTTCAAGCTCGAATTTACCGACATTGAAAAGCACTTTAATATTCATTTTCAACATTATTTTCAGGCTGAATTACGCGCCTTGAAAGCCCTCGAAGCTGATGGCCTTATCGAAATAAGCGAGACGGGAATCAAGGTCTCGCCTCAGGGCCGACTGCTCGTGAGACGAGTTTGTATGCTCTTTGACGCTTACCTCAGTCGCCAACCGGAGATACGCTATTCGCAGATCATTTGACCTATTTTCCTTTCTTCAGGCGCTCGGCCTGCACATGGCCCACAAGGCCACCATCGCGGCAGCCCAGTAAACAGGCTGATCTGCGCCCAGTGCGCGGTAAAAAGCTTCACACCGTAATCTAAATTTGGTACAAAGTCTGTCTATTTTCTCCCCCTCTGGAGCTCACAAGTGAGTAGTCGAAGTTGTGCCCACCAAGCTGATGCCAGTTGCGCAGACTGCCGCTTAAGCTCGATATGCTTGCCCATCAGCCTGCATCTCGACGATATCGATAAACTCAATAATATCGTGAAGCGCGGCCGCCCAATGCAGAAAGGGGACTATATTTACCGTGCAAAAGACGCTTTCAAATCCGTTTACGCACTACGCTCTGGCGCTATCAAAACTGTCACGCTGAATCGAGAAGGTGAAGAACACGTTAATGGCTTTTACTTACCGGGCGAAATTTTTGGCCTCGATGGACTTAGTAAGGATTATTACCAAAGCAGTGCAATCGCACTCGAGACCTCTGCCATTTGTGAAATCCCCTTCCATGCTATGGAAGATTTAAGCTTGCAGCTTCCCTCACTGCAGCGCCGATTTTTTCAATTGATGAGCAGAGAGATAACGGGCGAGCAACAACTTGCCTCATTACTGAGTTTGAACTCAGCAGAAGAGCGCATTGCTGCATTTTTGTTGAGTGTGTCTGCTCGCCAACACCGCCGACAACTTTCGTCAACGTCGTTTAATCTGGCAATTTCACGCACTGAACTGGCCAGCTATCTCGGCCTCACTCTGGAAACCAGCAGCCGTATTTTTAGTCGCATGCAAAAGCAGGGCGTACTGAAAATTGAAAAAAAATCGATTGAAATTCTCGACATCGAAGCGCTGCGCGCAATATCAAAAACCGCTGAAATTATTTTAAACTGAGCCTTTTCGGCACAGGCCTTCCCGCCGCGTTTATCTAAGCGAATGCATCAATATTTTTAATAAAAAGCTTAAGAAGAAAGCTGTCAGGGTCAAGAGACGGAGACCCTGACAGCATATCGCTGTTTATGAATGATTACGAGAGTTCAGAAAGGAGGTCCTTGCGGCTTAAAATCATTTCCCTATAGGTATCAAGAGTCGACTGGTTTTTCATGTAGCCACTTGTTTTCAGCCTATCCAGATGTCTTTCCAAGCAACTAATCTCTCTCATCAATTGGTTTCGCAACTGCAATTGTGATTGTGCCCCTACGCCAAACCGTTGCTCGTAGGTGCTACTTTGTGCCTGGCTCATAAGTCGTTTCCCATTTGTCGTGATAGTTCTGGTTACGCGACTTGCGTTTCTTTCGTTCTGGTACCCGTTGCGAGCTTTTCACTTTCTTTTGCGGGTCTCTGTAGGATAGACAATTTTCGCCAGGAAAAAACCAGGTATACGATAAAAAATGCACCGAAAGTGTGCTTTAGCGTCACTTTTTTTTCATAAGGCGAAGTAGCTCTAATTCAGTTTTTTCAGTTGCCCTGAAGAACAGTTTCCCAGGCGAACGAGACGTCGCCCACAACATAAAACCAGGGGTTTAAAAGCACATCTTTGGTGTTATAACGCAGCTGACTAAGGTCGGGCTTGTATACTTGCCCGCCAGCTGCTTCAACAACGGCTTGCGCCGCAGCAGTGTCCCACTCGCATGTGGGGGCGAGGCGCGGATACAGGTCCGCCGCCCCTTCAGCGACCAGACAGAGTTTGAGTGAGCTGCCCATACTACTCAACTGAATTTCGTTGAACCGGTCTTCGAGCCTTTCAATCAACACATCCACTTCTTTCGCCCCGTGACGGCGACTGGCGACTAAAACAAATGGGCTGTGTTTTTCAAGCGCGCGGGTTTTGATTTCCTGCTTACCAGCTTCACTGATTTTCCACGCACCACTGCCCTTCAGTCCTGCATAGCTTATATTCATGGTCGGCACATGGACGACGCCCAATACCGCTTCATGATGTACAACCAGCGCAACGTTCACCGTGAACTCGCCATTACGGTTAATAAATTCCTTTGTGCCATCGAGGGGGTCGATAATCCAATACGTGTTCCAGCCTTGTCGTTCCTCCCAGGTGGGCACCTCTGCTTCCTCCGAGAGGACGGGTACACCTTCAAGCAGGTCACTCAAGCCCGTAGCCAATACCTCGTGCGCTGCCAGATCTGCCGCTGTTACGGGCGATTCATCGTCTTTTAGGTTGATATCAAAATCCGGGCGTTGGTAGATCTCGAGAATGGCATTTCCTGCTCTCTCGCACAGATCGACTACTTTCGTAACGAGGGCGTCATTCAATTCGTACTTCAATTTTTTACTCCGGGGTCGGTTTCGGGCGTGGTACCAGGCTGCCTTGTTTGTAAGGGATACATCAGCGTAGACCATATAGGGGGAGAGGCTGTGAGGCCTCAGGGTTTTGTGAGCTGCAGGTTCATGGCTGTTTATAGGTTCATGACTGCTGCAGCAAAGCACTCCTTGCGAGAAAGAGGGCTGCAATACTGCGAGCCTCAGTCAGGTCTTCACGAGCGACCCAGTCTTCGAGTTCTGCCAGAGGCATGGGTACGACTTCGAGAGGCTCGGGTTCGTCACCCTCAAGGCAGTCTTCGTAAAGGGCTTCCGCCAATACAATCTGGGTCCGATGCTGCATGTAATTGGGTGATTGTGACATCAGCTTCAATAAGCGCAGATCGCGTGCGCCGTAGCCAATTTCTTCCTTGAGTTCACGATTTGCGGCTTCGAGCATATCTTCACCCTTCTCAACGCGCCCTTTCGGCAGGCCCAATTCATAGGCTTCCATACCCACACCGTATTCACGGATAAGCAGAACCGTGTCTTTGTCCAACATAGGGACTACAATAACCGCCCCGACCGAGCCAGCTCGCAGGCGCTCATAGGTACGTTCCACACCGTTACTGAAGCGCAATTCAAGCTGCTCGACACGAAATAGGCGGCTTTCCGCTACTTGTTTGCGAGAAAGTATTTGAGGTTTTTCTGGCATCGTTGCTTTCAGTGTAAGGAAAAAAGCGAGAGTATAGCAGTAATGATCAACTGGTCTTCCATCGACACCGTGCTTCTGGATATGGACGGCACACTTCTGGATCAACACTTCGACAACTATTTCTGGACGGAACACCTGCCGCTGCGCTATGCCGAAGCCAATAATATTACTGAAGAAGAAGCCCGCAATTACCTGGACAAACACATTCACAATCAGGTCGGCTCCCTGCAGTGGTATTGCCTGGATCACTGGTCTACCCTCGTCGATATGGACATCCCTGCCTTGAAACGGGAGGTTCTGCACAAGATTCGTACACGGCCTCATGCCACGCGTTTTCTTGAACAATTACAACAGTTGGGCAAGAAATTGATACTGATTACCAACTCACACCGCGCTGGCCTCGACATCAAGCTTGAAGTGACTGAAATAGATCGCTACCTCGATTTAGTCATTTCTTCACATGACTATCAAAGCCCCAAAGAAGAGCAAGCGTTTTGGACACAGCTGCAAGAGCAAGAACCTTTTGACCCGGCTCGCACCTTGTTTATCGACGACACTCCGCGCATTCTTGAAAGCGCCGAACGCTTTGGTGTAAGACATCTGGTTTGCATTACCTTACCGGATCTCAACATGCCCGCGCGCGAGCCCAGTCGCTTTATCAACGTCGAACACTTCGATGAAATTATGCCGACAAAGTAAGCCTATGGATAAAGTTCGAATAGACAAATGGTTATGGGCGGCGCGTTTTTTTAAAACGCGCAACCTGGCTAAACAAGCGATCGAAGGTGGCAAAGTCCACATGGACGGCCAGCGCGTAAAAGCGAGCAAGGAAATCGAATGCGGCGTGGTATTGCGCATTCGCCAGGGTTGGGATTTAAAAGAAGTGAAAGTACTTGCACTTTCAGACCAACGACGCGGTGCAAGTGAGGCCGCATTGCTTTATCAGGAAACTGAAGATAGCGAACAAAAGCGCGCCTTACACGCTGAACAACGAAAAAGTTTACGTGGCAGCGAGCCACAAAATTATCATAAACCAAATAGCCGCGAACGCCGCCAAATACATCAATTTAAAAGAGAGATACTTGATGACAAATAAACACCACGACAAACTTCAACGTTTTATTTTTGAAAGTTGCGATATTCGTGGCGAAATTGTTTGCCTGAATAAAAGTTTTCAAGAGGCCTGCGCACACCAAAACCTGAGCTCCCTTGAACGACGTCTACTTGGGCAGTTTCTCACTGCAGCGGGATTGCTTGCCGACTCTTTAAAATTCGATGGCCTTTTTACAATCCAGGCGCGCGGCGATGGCGCCATCCCACTGATTATGGCAGAAGCAAATCATAAGAATAGCCTGCGAGGCATTGTCAAAAAAAACAGCCCTGTCGTAGGCCCGGAATTACCGTTGCCGGAATTGCTTGGTAAAGCCGCTTTATCCATCACGGTCGATCCCGATAAAGGTGAGCGCTACCAGGGTATTGTACCGCTGGACTCGCCGACATTGGCAGACTGTCTAAATGATTATTTTACCCAATCGGAACAATTGCCCAGCCGTTTCTTTTTATATGCCGACGATCATTTTTGCGGTGGGATTTTTTTACAAGCCTTACCTGCAGAAAAAATCAAGGATGCAGAACAAACCCGCGACAAGTGGGATACGGCAATTCAACTCGCCGCCACTCTGAGCCTTGAAGAGCTACGCGACCTTACGCACGAAGAAGTTCTGTATCGCCTATTCCACGAAATGGAGTGCAAAATCTTTCCAGAAAAACCCCTCCAGTTCGCTTGCAGTTGCACGGAAGAACGCAGCAGCAATGCCATAATGGCGCTTGGCCATGATGACGCCAAAGAGTTACTAAAACAACAAGGTAAAATCAACATTCATTGTGAATTTTGCGGTAAAAACTATGCATTTGATGCGCCCGCAGTCGATGCAATGTTTACTCAACGGCATTGAACATAAGTGCTAACCGAAGGCGTGAAAACACCAGTCGAAAATTAAATAGAGTCATAAAAAAATATGAATCCCATTCTGGTGTCCATCGCTTTACTCTTATGCAGCAATGTATTTATGACGTTTGCCTGGTATGCCCACCTCAAAGAACTCAACAATAAACCCTGGATTATTGCAGCACTCATAAGCTGGGGGATTGCTCTGCTGGAATACCTTTTTCAAGTGCCGGCAAATCGCATTGGCTTTACGGTTCTATCAATCGGCCAACTAAAAATAATACAAGAAGTTATCACACTGAGCATCTTCGTTCCTTTTTCGGTAATGTACCTGAAAGAACCCCTCAAACTGGACTATCTTTGGGCGGGCTTATGCCTCGTTGGCGCTGTTTATTTTATTTTTCGAAGCAAACTCGGTTAACACTCACCTTACTCAATTATCAGCCCCGAGCCCATTTTCGTAACCAGGGTTTACCAGGGAAACTCTGGGAAAGCTAAAACGCTAATCTTTATTTTAAAACAGGCTTACGATATTGTTAGGTCTCCATAAATAGTTTTCAAGGATATGGCGGTAAAGTTGATAGCTAAAACTAGCGGCCGTAACGATATTAAATTGAGACTGAAAATCCCGTATGCCATCAAGCGATTGTCTAAAAGCCCAGAATTTTACTTTTTGATTTTCAACACCCATAAGATAACGCGTTGCCTTACCGCCAAGATTTAATTGCTTATCCATGCTTTTGGCAAATTCGGGACCGTAATAACTTAACGTCTCTTCCAACATATAGAACACTCCGAGCAAGGCCACAGAGTACAATTTTCTAACCCGAATCATATAGTCCAACAATTCCTGAGCAAGAATAGGCAACTCCTGATCGACGATAGCGAATCGATGTTTTACATCATCAATATCTTGTTGAAGTTGATGAACATGCCAGGTGTTTTCGGTGATAAAGTTTTTCAAGTCAAACGTTTTTATCTGACCAGTAAAAATGTTACTGACGGACGACTGGCCTTCGAGTGAGGCAAACAACTCTTCAATGTGCTGTCTCAAGCTGAGACGAATGCACAACAACTGGGCATAATCTTGCGCATTTGAATTGCTCACCCATGCCGCACAATCTGGATGAGCGCTCAGGATCTCCTTGCGAAATGCTTTCGAAACCTGAGTCAAGCTCGTGGATAGGCTGGGCTTGGCGGATTTCGCTTGCCGTATATCAATCACTTCTGCACACATACGCACGGCTCCCGGTTTAACTCGCTGACGCCAGATTCATTTTTTATCAAATAACTGATCAAAATACAACCAGCGGTGGCGAAGCGGTTTATTTACCTGCCCGACATCGACCCTGGGAGTTCAAGAGATTGGGTACTTAAAAATTTATGGGGAACAAGAAAAGTACAGCGCACGCAGGCGCTCGCTCAAGCATCAGCGCAACCCGTTAGATGAGAAAAGCTCTGTGGCTTTACCCTGGAGCTGGCAAAGGATCTCAGGGTATCGATCTGAATTTTATTGGGACTATTGGGACTATTGGGATTTTAGCAAGTTCAGTTCCAGGAAGGCGGTCTCCAGAGCGGCAACATCTGGAATCGATAGTTCTTCCACTCCCACCCTGACAGCCATTAAATCAAAAGGCTTTTTCTGCGCGTCCGTATTTTCAGTGATGTCTTCCTTACTGACTTTGGCCATTCGCGGAATCCCTTGAGTGGGCACCGCCACAAAGGGGAGACGCTCGTCAACGCCAGTATTATTCATTACTGCGACGCGGCCTGCAGGGTTCAGAGGTGAATAGGCTGCGCCATTCAGAACTTCATAAGAAAGCAGGGGAATCGCTTGATTACGCCAGTGATACAAACCTATTAACCAGTCAGGCGTATCCGGAATACTCTCAGCCGGCTGCATGGGTGCCATTTCGGCGATGGTCACAGTCGGTATTAACAAGGTGGTGCCCATCAAAGGGACCAGCAGACAGGGAATTTCACCTTGTTCGGAAAATTGTGCAACGGATTGATCGCTCATAAACCTGTATTCCCCGTAATATGTGTCACAGTATTTCGCTGTTCAAAGTGCGCGGCAAGTTGCGCGGCAACGGCACTGTAGGAAACGCAGCCCGTCGCCTGTGCGCTCACCGGCATGGAATCAACGGTGCAGGACTCGGGTGCTTGCACCCATATTTTGCCACCGTTATGTTTCATAAAATGGCAACTTTTTGAACCATCGTCACCCATACCGGAAAAAATAATTGCACCTGCATTTTTACCAAAAGCACGTGCAACTTTTGCCATGGCCTGATCGATAGACGGGCTAAATGGCCCAACCCAGGCATCGTTTAAAGGGTTTAGCACCCCGGTACTGCTAATTTCAAATTGGTTACTCGGTGACACAATATAAATACAGCCACCGCATAACATATGACTTTTTTCACAGGAAAATACTTTCCAATCCGTATTTTGTGTAATCGCTTTTTTGAGCGTATCACTGATCTTGGCATCGATATGTTGCACATAGAGAAAGGCAACATCCTGAATATTTTCTGGCAAGTGTCGAAAAAATTCGACCACGGCTTCCACACCGCCTGTCGAGGCCGCCAGTATCCAGACTTCTTTTGCACGCGTGCCTTCGAGTAGTGAACTTACGCCAGAGCCACTGACCAAATTAATTTTACTGCCAAAGCGTTTAGCACGTTCCTTGCGATCAAGATTCGCCAGGCTTTGCGGCTCATCGTAAATCACCGGTACATTCAGGTTTTCCAATTCTTCGACAAACTGTTGACCCAGCTCGGTTTGCAAGTCGAGGCGCGCAACCCAGAGATCAACGTCTGGCCACTTTTTTTCCTTAAGCTGTTCCAGGCTGATGCTTGTGCACAGTATGCTGGCTTTTACCTGGTTGCCGGATTCCTGCACCAGGTTCTGCAAGTCTTGCTGTTGCGCGAGAGTATCGCTCAACACGCCCACGTCCAACACCTGAACGGACACTAGACCACCTTAAGCGTTTTTGCTTTCAGCCAACAACTCATTGATGCTCTCCAGCAATACATCTTCCTGATAAGGTTTTCCGAGATATTTATTTACACCCAAACTCAAGGCGTGCTCACGGTGTTTATCGCCGGTTCGAGAGGTAATCATAATGATGGGAATATTTTTCCAGCGGCTTGTCGTGCGTACATTTTTGGCCACCTCAAAACCATCCATTCGAGGCATTTCGATATCGAGTAACATGAGGTCGGGAATGGTATCCTGAAGCACTTCCAAAGCATGTACGCCGTCTTTCGCGGTGATGACTTCAAAGCCTTCACGTTCGAGGAAGCGCGTTGTTACTTTACGTACCGTTACCGAATCATCGACAACCATAACGGTTGTAATTTTTACTTCTTTCGCACTGTCCGCCGACTGAATGTCTTCGTCGCTCGCTTCAAGCAAGGTATGTTGAGCAGACAAGAGCGCCATTTCCTTCCGCACCAGCGCGTGAGGATCAAGAATGATTACAACGCTACCGTCACCCATGACGGTGGCACCACTCAATCCCTGAACAGTACTAAATTGTTGTCCAAGCGATTTCACTACAATTTCGCGGCTTCCCATCAAGCCGTCAACTTGCAAGGCCATCGTATGTTCAGCGGAACGCACGAGTAGCACTGGAATGGGTAGGGATTTTCCTTCCAGGCGAGGACGCGAACTTGCATCCAGCATAGTGCCCAGGTAACGTACTTCATAGCGCTCACCAGCGTATTCAAAACGCGCTTCCGGATCGGAATAATAGTGCTCGAGTTCGAAAGGACTCACACGCACAATACCTTCGATAGAGTTCAGGGGCACCGCGTAGTGGTCGCCACTCATTTCAACCATCAGTGCGCGGTTTACCGAAACTGTAAAGGGCAAGCGTACAAAGAACTCTGTTCCTTTGCCCCAGGAAGAATTAATAGAAACACTTCCGCCGAGCTGCTTGATTTCGGCGTACACAACATCCATACCGACACCGCGGCCTGAAATTTGTGTCACATTTTCCGCTGTACTGAAGCCTGCATGCAAAATAAATTGCATGATGTCATGGTCGCTGAGTTGCGCGTCTGCACTCATTAAGCCACGCTCAATGGCTTTTTCACGTACGCGTTTTAAATCAATACCGCGACCGTCATCTGCGAGGCGTAAAATTACGTCGCCCCCTTCACGGCCAAGCGTTAATACAATACGTCCGGATTCGGACTTACCTGCTGCAATTCGGTCGTTGGGCGTTTCGATACCGTGGTCCACAGCGTTACGCAACATGTGCTCGAGCGGCGCAACCATGCGTTCCAATACCGAACGATCCAGTTCCCCTTCAACATTGTCGAGTTCGAAACTGACTTGCTTACCCAGCTCGGCAGCAACCTGACGAACAATACGACGCAGGCGCGGAACAAGACGCGAGAACGGCACCATGCGAGAGCGCATTAACCCTTCTTGCAAGGTTGAATTTACGCGTGCCTGTTGAAGCAAAAGCGTTTCTGTATCCCGTACCTTGTCAGACAAGGTCGCTTTCAAATCCATCAAATCCGATGCGGACTCAATCAACGAACGCGAAAGTTGTTGCAGTGCGGAATAGCGGTCCATTTCCAATGGGTCGAAGTCTTTTTGCGCCTCTTCGATTTGTTCTTGCCGGAACAGGATTTGCGCCTGGGTTTCAATATCGAGACGTCGCAACTGTTCCTGTAAACGTTCAATCGTGCCATCAATTTCATCGATGGCCACACCAAAATCAGACACCTGCTGTTCAAGTCGACCACGACTGATTGACGTTTCACCCGCGAGGTTAACCAATTCTTCAAGCAGCTCTGCGGAAACTTTTACAACTTCCTGCGGGCCTGCTTTTCGCGCCGCAACTTGTGCCGTGGCTTGATTGCCACTCACTGTCGGCATAACAAAACCGCCGCCGCCATCATTGCCAGTTTCTACTGGCGCTGCTGCATCGCTTTCTTTCGGTTTGGCGGCAAAGGGCAGTACATTCGCTTTGGACTCACTCGCTGGCGTTTCCGTTGCAGGTGCTTCGTCAGCCTGTGCTTCACTGGCGACGTCATCAGAAGGTGTGTCGACCGGGGCATACTCAATCGTATCCGGCGCCTGCTGCGGTTCGGCCGTCAATGAATCATCAGCCGTTGCGATTTCAGCACCGCTACCCATAAAGGCTTGAATCGCTCTTACACCACTCAGAACACGATCCTGATAGCTGTGAATACGATTGAAAAATGCGCCATCAACATCGGAAATATCAACACCAATTAAATAGCTTTCGTATTCGTGCGTTAATTCACCCAGGTTATTCATGCCCGCAAGTCGTGCACCCCCTTTCAAGGTGTGCAGTGCGCGCTTGATTGCTTCAACACTATCGACATTCGACCAATCATTTTCCCAAGCGTGAACGGCCTCATCCAATTCCTCAATTAATTCTTCTGCTTCTTCGAGAAAAACTTCGAGAATGTCTTCATCGAAATCTTCATCATTTACGTCAATCGTATCGAGCAAACCGGTGGTAGCGACCGCTGCTGTTTGGGTGCTATCGTGCGGTTCGTCAACTCCGACCTGTTCACTCTGTTCAAGTGAAGAATCCGGTTCCTCCTGCGAAACCTCAATATGCTCTTCGAGAACGGGCTCAACAAATTGCGGATCTTCAGTGTTGGAATATGCTTCTGCACCAGGAACCTCATCTTCTTCAGAGGAATCTGTGTGTGCAAACTCTGTAATATTCTCTTCATCACTGCTTTCATCAGTGATGTTTTCCGAAACGTTTATAGAATTTTCTGAAGGTTCGGGTATCAATGCTTCGGTGGGTTCGAAGCCAACACTTTCCAGACTTTGATGAGAATCTTGATCCGACGCGAAGTCCGAGAGTGTGAGCGACGCATTCTCATCGATGTTTTCTTCATCGATGAGTGTCAGGTCTTCGCTTTCAAAAGATGCAGGCTCTTCCTCATCAATCAACTCATCTTGCAACTCGCCTTGAAAGCTCGGCTCGCCCAATTCGAGTGTTTCATTTGCCGCATCTTCGAGAACAAAATCTTCATTTTGAATCGCTGCAAACTCGTCTTCTTCGGCTTGCTGTTCGACGGGCGCATCAAATTCCACTGCAGTTGATTCAATTGCAGGTTCTGCAAGCGGCAAGGCTTGTAAAGATGGAACAATATCCTCGGGCGGCGCCATGATATTTTGACCTGCTGCAACCGCATCGACCAAGTCAAGCAAGCTTTCGTGACCACGACCCAACAAATTGAAAAAGGCATTGTCCGTCACCAATGCAGACGCCTGCGCCTTTTCATGTGTTTCGCGCAAGGCTTTAGCCAATTCCGCCATTTCAGGAAGCTTGGCTTTTTCTGCACCCACTTCCAGTAGAGAGAGTTCTTTAATCAATCCATGCAGATCAACAGCTTCAATACCTTGCTGTTCCCAGGTCGCCAATAATTTATCGGCATCCAATAGCATTTTCATTTCTTCTGCCATAAAGATGGACAGAAGTTGTGGATCAACCTGGTTGTTGCCTTGCTTCTCTAGTTCGTGTAATCGAATGAGATGACCAACAGATAACTCTCGCAATTCCGCCGATCGAGCAAGAAACTGTTCAAGCTTGGAGATATGAACCTCTTGCCTTGCTTCGATATGACCAAGGCCTTCACGCGTGTAATCCACCGCATCCTTAAGTAGTTGAAGGATGTCTGCATTTATTGGAACTTGATAAGAAATTAATTCCTTGGCAAAGGTTTCCAAAGGCTCCACCAAGTCTGCGATGGCTTTAATTTGTGCCATCTTTGCACTGCCTTTCAGCGTGTGCATCGCGCGTTGCAAATCATCACTTGGAGGCGAATAGATCGGCGCAGCATCTTCCATCTGCTCGATAAAATCCTGCATCACTTCAAGATGCGTTTCTGCTTCAGAAGAAAAGATATCCCACAAGACATGATCTTCGTTTTCTTCTTCGCTTTCATCAAGCGCTTCAACAACCGGAGTGGGCACGGCGACATCCGGTTGCTCGGCTTCATTAGCTTCTGCTGAGGGTGCTGCAAATTCTGGCAAGACGGGCTCATCTTCCAATTCTGCAGGCACATTACCTTCACTCAGGGCGTTACCCCACGCCATGTATTGTTCAGTTAATTCCGGAAGGGGATTACTTTGACGATTTTCAAATGCCGAAATTAATTGTGGCAGCACGTTTAAAACCAACATGATAAGGTGGCTATGTGCCGGTTGGGCAGACACAGTGCGATCAATCACGCGGTTCAACATATTTTCAACCGACCAGGCCAGCTCGCCAATATCATTGGCTTCAACCATACGGCCGCTGCCTTTCAACGTATGGAATGCCCGTCTTACAACAACAAGTGAGTCGTTATCGTGCTGATCTGCTCTCCACTTCGGAAAATATTCTTCCAGGGTTTCACTGACTTCACCCGCTTCCTCGATAAAAATTTCAATAATCTCATCGTCGATATCACTTTCATCTTCGTCGTCATCAACCGAGATTTTATCGAGAGAGATAATGGGTGCAGGTTTCTGTGGTGCAGCAGGTTTGTCTTCGGCAACCGCTTCTTGCTGGACCGTTTCCTGCGGCAGTTCTGCAGCCGGTTCTACAACCTCTTCCTGAGCTTGCGGATCATTAAACTCTGCTGTTATCGCTTCAACAGGCTCTTCATAGGTTGAAGGCTCAACCTCGACGTTTTGCCCGGCCTGCACAAAATCATCAGACGTTTCGGGAAGGGGAATATCGATATTCTCTTGCACTACCTCTGTACTCACCTCGGGCGAAGAGGAATACGCTGGGCTTTCCTGTGTTAACGACGTGTCTGCGGGCTCCTGAATATTGCTAACAGATGCCGGGGTTGTTGCAACCGCGTAGCCAAGCGCGCTAACACTTTCTTCTGCAACATCGAGAAGTGGCTCCAGATCTTCGTCAAGGTCTTCGATTAAACGCTCGAGATAATATTCAACACTCGCGATTGCATCTGCCAAGGCATCAAGAGAAGACCACTCAGGGTGATCATCGCCAACCATCAAATTTTCTCGAATGTAGGCATTACAGGCATCGAGAATTTTACCGGGCCTCGCGAGTGGCACCATATCAAGGCCGCCACGAATATCCGTCAGTAAGCTATCGATATTTTCAAGATGGCTTTTATTCCATTGCGAAGAAATATATTCAACAATTGCATCCTTCGCCTGTTCAAGACCACGCTGACACTCTTTCAAGACGGTCCGTTTTGCCTGATCAATTTCAACTGCGCGCTCATCAAGTGAATCGAGATCCTGATGACGGCCCGCCGCCTTGGCAATCGCAGACAAACGATTTTCAAATTCAATAACCTTGTTAGCGACTTCCATTAATTGATAGCCGTCGAGGTCATTTTGATTACTGAGATCTTCCAGTACCTCAGCTTGCATTAGAACTTGTTTACGTAGATCGCCTATTCCGAGCACAGCCAGGGTGTCGGCAACACGTTTGATAACCGGTAAAACTTCTTTTAATTCAGTGGGCGCACTTTGGCCGGTAAGAGAAAGATCGAGAATATGTTTAATGGTGTTAATTTCATCTTGCAGAGCGACGACAACCGAGCGGATGGCATCCGGATCGGGCACTGCCATACCGCCTTTGTCTGCGCTTGCATCTACACCACCAATGAGTGCCTTACCGAGATTGTAACGCGCCTTAACGTTGAGGATTTTTTTGCTACTGCCTTTTGCGCGCGCGACATAGTACAAGAGGTTTTTAAGCAAACTTTCAGGCGGACGCATATCGAGTGCGCCCGGCGCTTTTTCACCGAGTATGCGTAATTCACGTGCGAGATAGCGAAGTAAGCCGCGCACTGCAACGCTGAGCTGAATATTGTCTTCACGCAGCCCTTCAATCATCGCTGAGGCTGCTTCCCAAAGCGGATTGTTTGCTGTTCCACTGGTAATCAGCTGTAAACGGCCGAATACTTTTTCGATATATTCGAGGTTTTCCCGCGTTTTAATATCGCGCAATACACTGGCTGCGGAGAATTGGTACATTTCCCGCAGCTTTTTAAGTACTTCCTTCAGTTTTTCAGGATCGTGAGTGATCTGATGTTTTTGCCCTTGAATCGCACCCAGGGAACTCAGGTCTGGAGAAAATAAATTGGTTTCGCTGAGGTAGCTCTGTTTACGAACAGCCCGAAGGTCGTTTAGCAAAGGAAGAATCGCAGCAGGATTATCTTCCTTTTCGTTTTTTACACGCTCCAGATAAATGGGTAATTGCAGCATCGAACGCATCAATACTTCGTGCGCTTCCGGGCCACTGGAGACGTTATTGTTTATCAGTGCTTGAGCAAGATGCTCCATTTCCTCGGCGAGCAAAGATGCGCCGTGAAATTCCACCATTTGCAAACTGCCATATACCTGGTGGATATGGGTGAGACAGAAGCGCATTTTTGTTGAGTCTTTTGGATCCTCAACAAAGGCTTCGAGCGCACTGCGGGCATCGTTCAGTGTTTCACTGATTTCTCCAATAACCCAATCCAGCGCGGCGAAATTAAGCTTGTCTCCCATTCTGGAGTCCCGTTTTATCAGTTTCTTATGTATGCCTGAACATCATCTGCTGCGATACGTGTCATATCGCGATGTGTCCAGTCAACAACTTCGCCCAGGCCAATTACTAAAATACCGCCCGGCTTCAGGCGTTCGACAAAGGCGTTTAAAATTTCGTGGCGCAACCAACGACGGAAATAAATCAGCATGTTCTGACAAAAAATCACATCCAGATTAATGGAAGGCAACTCACTTATGTTTAGAACATTTGCGTGGTTAAAGCAGACTTTTTCTTTTATTTCCGGCGATATTTTGTAGCGACCGTTTTCCTGCTCAGTGAAATAATTCTCGCGGTAATGTTGATCAACCAATTCGACTTTTCGCTGTGGATACAAACCGGTTTTAGCAATTGTCAGCGCTGCTCGGCTGATATCACTGGCAATAATGCCGAAGTAGGGCGTTTGTTGAGCTTCAGTAAAAGCTTCCTTCATGACCATGGCGAGCGAATACGGCTCTTCACCCGAAGAGCAACCCACACTCCAAAGATCAAAGGTCGCGCTTAATTTGTTCGCTTGTAACTGTTCACTGAGGTAATTCTTGACGAATTCAATAGAAGGGCGATGACGGAAAAAACTGGTTTCCTTAACAACCAGGCGATCGATAAGGACGGACCATTCAACCTTTCCCGACACACCATCGACAATGCGATTGTAGTACTGCGTGTAATCGTTGTGGCCGAGTTCACGCATGCGCATACTCACCTGGGTCTGCAGGAAGACTCGCTGTTGGTCGCTCAAACAAATTCCTGCTCGCTCCTCAAGCAGTTTGCTCCATTGGTCAAACTGCTTGTCGGTGAGGTCCGGCGCTGCCTGTAAAGACCAGATCATAAGACTCTACTCTTTTTATTTTATGCGCGTGCTTCGGCGGATTGCTCATCGTCCAGTGTAGGAATGAAGTCGTCATCAACATCGACGGCATCTTCCAAAGACAGGTCCATCACATCTTCTTCTTCGTCATCGGGGATAGCAAATTCAGTATCCGCTTCTGCATAGGCATCTTCTTCGTAGGCGTCTTCACCCATTTCGTCAGGCAGTTTGAAACCTGTTACCGAGTTACGCAGATCGATTGCCATGCTAGCCAGATTACCAATCGCCTTCGCCGTTGCATTCGTACCGGCAGAGGTTTGCGAGGTAATTTCCTGAATAACGTTCATCGTGTTGGAGATGTGACCCGCAGAGGAGGCCTGTTGTCTCGCTGCGTTCGAAATGTTTTGAATCAATTCCGCAAGGTTGGCCGATACCGTTTCGATTTCTTCCAGTGCCACACCCGCATCCTGTGCAAGGCGAGCTCCTCGTACCACCTCAGCAGTGGTTTGTTCCATCGAGATTACCGCTTCGTTGGTATCGTTCTGAATCGTTTTAACCAGCGCCTCAATCTGCTTTGTTGCTGTTGCAGAACGTTCCGCAAGACGCTGTACCTCATCCGCTACCACCGCGAAGCCTCGACCTGCATCACCCGCCATCGATGCCTGAATTGCCGCGTTAAGTGCGAGGATGTTTGTTTGGTCGGCAATGTCGTTAATCAAGCTAACGATGTCACCAATCTCCTGGGAAGATTCACCCAGTCGTTTAATCCGTTTTGAGGTGTCCTGAATCTGTTCACGAATCGTATCCATACCGTTGATGGTGTTTTGTACCACCTTCGCGCCATTGTTCGCGATCGATACCGATCGCTCCGCAACGCCCGCTGACTCAGCGGCGTTCGCACTTACCTGGTCAATCGTGACCGCCATTTCATTTACCGCAGCAGATGCTCCAGCAATTTCCTGCGCCTGGTGCTCAGAGGCTTCGGCGAGGTGTAGCGCGGTTTGCTGCGTATCGGCCGATGCCGCCGCAACCCGTTCCGATGTTTCGTTAATGCGCGAAACCAGAACCCGCAGTTGGTCAATCGTGTAGTTAATCGAGTCCGCAATCGCACCCGTGAAATCCTCGGTTACCGTTGCGGTAGTTGTTAAGTCACCGTCTGCGAGGTCAGCAAGTTCGTCCAGCAGTCGCAAAATTGCGTTCTGGTTTCGTTCGTTGGTTTCACCGGTTTCGCGTGCGCGACGGTTAGTCGTTTGGTTAATCTGCCAGCCAATCAGGAAGAGCACCAACAGTGCAAGACCGCCAACAAAATACAATAAGGTGTTGTTAATGCGACGACTGCCAGGCAAGCCTTCAATACCGTCACTCAAGCGACCTAACGCTTCAAGCAGGTTTGGAATGTCGTTAAGAACGGAGTCCGTTGCTTGACGTGCAGCAGACAGCGCTGGTTGCGCATCATAAATTTCACGAATGGAGTTATTGACCAATTCAAAACTTTCAACAATCTCGTCCAAACTCTGAATTGCATCCGAATCAGTAATTGCATTAATGCTCATTGTGGGATCACCCACTTTCAAACCCGCAAGTACTTTACCGAAGAGGCTTGCATCAAGGTTAAACTGGTCAGCCGCTTTATCCGCGTCTTCACCACCAACAAGCATTTTTTCCAGGTTTCTCGCAATACGCTCAGCACGCCAGCTTTGCGTTTGCGCCACCGAGACCTGGTCAGCCGGTGCTTCGTTTTCCAGAAGAATATCAACAATATTTCTGTGTTCTGCCTGCAGCTCGGGAATCGATTCACTCAGCGTATTTGCCACCTGGTGAATAAAGATAATGGTTTCGCGGTTTTCAATAATTCCTTTTTCAGATGATTCCTTGATGCGTAACCAAACATTATCGAAGTCATTAATTTGTTGCAGCAGCGCATAACGTGTTTGTTCATCCGCTGTTCTGAGTTGACCCCAGGTGCGCTCCATTTCGCCAATCACAGACTCCAATTCGCTAAACGCTCCCGGATTACCCGAAGTTGCGTCCCGCGCCAGAGGCGTGATTCGGTAGGACGATGCCCTAAGCTCACTGGCTAATTGCAATGCACGTTGGTCTTTTTGTGCATCTGCCAGTAATTTATAAATGATTACGCCAACCAAACAGAAACACGCGACTAACACCGCGATCAATAAGGCCATGTAGGGACTGGTTTTCGCTCGCGCCAGCAAGCCTTTTGAATCACCTTTCATACCACGCTCCCAAGCGATTGTATGTTTAAACAATAAAATGAATTACCCACCGCGCTTACACCATCGCAGCATTTAAAAAACGAGGATCTTCCGCAAGAGTAGCCAAATTAAATACCGACCACATTTCGCCGCGTGAATCCTGATACGCACCTTTTACAAAAGGTTTTATTTCGTCCTTGATCTCTGTTCCTGTCGCATCAAAACGGTCTGCAGAAAAGTGCTGCATACCGAATGCACGATCAACCACAATACCGCTGTATAAATTTTCTGTTTCCAACACCAGTACGCGGTGATTTTTTTTCTGTCCGCTGATACTGCCGCCGAAAAATGCGGGCAAGTCAAATAGGGGAAGTAGACGCCCACGCACGTTTGAAAGGCCAAGCACCCAGGGCTGTACACCCGGCAACTTGGTGGAAGTTGGCACTTCCATTAATTCTGCCATTTGCCCCATTGGGGTCACGAAACGGCTGCCTAAAAATGAAAACCCTACGCCACTCCAACGCGGAACGACATCCACCTGGGCCGGCAAACCCTTGGCTGAACGCCGGCTCAGGGCAGCAAGACTGGTGAGCGCTTTAAAGGCGGAATGCTCACTCATGCTTTAACGGCGCGGATTAAGCGCCGACCTGCTGCATAGTGGTCATCAATTCCTTTTCGTCGATGGGCTTGGTCAGGTAGGCTTTCGCACCTTGACGCATACCCCATACACGATCGGTTTCCTGATCCTTGGTGGTCACAATAATGACGGGAATGTGTGAAGTTTCAGGCGCTTTACTCAATTGGCGAGTTGCCTGAAAACCGTTGAGACCCGGCATAACAATGTCCATTAAAACCAGGTCGGGCAATTCTGCTTTTGCTGTGGCCACACCTTCCTCTCCGTTCCCTGCGGTAATGACAGTGTGTCCATTTTTTTCCAACATCCCCGTTAACTTGTATGTTTCTGTTGGGGAGTCATCAACAATCAAAATTTTTGCCATATTGCCTCCAGAATCGAGCCGGGATTGCTCTTTTCTTTTTTATCAAAGTTTTTAACTTGCACGTGCGACATTGACATGAGCTTCAATGGCACCAATTAATTCACCTTTGCTGAAAGGTTTTGTTAAATACTGATCGGAACCTACAATGCGGCCTTTGGCCTTATCAAATAACCCGTCTTTACTCGAAAGCATAATCACGGGCGTTGATTTAAATTCGCTGTTATTTTTGATCAATGCACAGGTTTGATAACCATCCAAACGCGGCATCATGATGTCCACAAATATGATGTCTGGACGCGTATCAGCAATTTTTGCCAGAGCGTCAAAGCCATCCGTTGCGGTGACAACAGTACAACCTACTTTCTTCAAAAGCGTTTCTGCCGTGCGACGAATCGTCTTGCTATCGTCTATCACCATCACTTTCAGGTGCTCGAGATTTGTGTCCATAAATTGACCTTACGTCTTATTCTGGATTAACCCGAAATCGTCAATTTCGCTGCCGACCCTTCGGGCTCGATTTTTAGAGTATAAAATAGGGCTAAACTTTTAACATAGTTTTGCACTTTAATCTATAAGCGCTTGAAAAAAAAAGAATTCCAGGATTTTGAAGCTGTCTCACTTTTAATCAAATCTGACTCTTTTCAAGCAAACAATACTCTTTATAATCGACCACGATTCGGCATTTCGCCAACTAAAATACCTAAATTGGAGTCCAAATTGAGCACTAATCTGACAGTCGGCGTTGTGATGGACCCGATCGGTGGCATTCAATACCACAAAGATACAACGCTGGCCTTGCTTCTCGCCGCCCAGGAGCGCGGTCATACGCTGTTTTACATGGAGATGAACGATCTCAGCCTGAAGCAAGGCGAAGCCTACGGTTCATGCCGCACATTGAAAGTGAGTGCTAACCCACAGGGTTGGTTTGAGTTCGGCGACAGCGAGAGTAAAGCCCTCGCTGAACTCGATGTGATTTTGATGCGCAAGGACCCGCCTTTCGACAACCAATACATCTACGCGACTTATATTCTCGAGCGCGCAGAAGCCGCTGGTTGTTTAGTGGTCAACAAGCCGCAAAGTTTGCGCGACTGTAATGAAAAAGTGTTTGCGACGGCCTTCCCACAATGTTGCCCACCCGTTTTGGTCAGCCGCGATGCCGCTGAATTACGTGCCTTTCATCAAGAACATAAAGACATTATTTTTAAACCTCTCGATGGCATGGGAGGCGCCAGTATTTTTCGCTGCAAGGAAGATGACCCCAACGTCAGTGTGATTCTGGAAACGCTCACTGAACATGGTCAAAGTTTCATCATGGCGCAGCAATTTATTCCCGACATCAGCAACGGTGACAAACGTGTTTTAGTCGTTAACGGCGAAGCCATTCCCTATTGTTTAGCGCGCATTCCTGCCAAAGGAGAAACGCGCGGTAATCTGGCGGCAGGTGGCAAGGGTGTGGCTCAGCCATTGAGCGAACGTGATCGTTGGATTGTCAGCCAGGTTGCGCCAAGTTTGAAAGAAAAAGGATTATTGTTTGTCGGCCTCGATATTATTGGCGACTATTTGACCGAAGTGAACGTCACCAGCCCAACCTGTGTGCGCGAAATCGATAAAGCTTACGACACTGCGATCGGTGAAAAATTAATACTCGCCATTGAGAAGCTGGTTGTGGAAAAGCAGGAGTCGCAGGCTTGAGTACAGTGGACAGTTTCGACTTCGCGAGCCATGCAAATGAGCGTTTACAGTTCACGATTTTCCTCGGCATCGCACTCAACGCCTTGATCATATTTGGTGTCGGTTCCAGCATGGATGTCGGCGATAAATTTGCACCGACGTTGAACATCACGCTTGCGACGCACAAATCGAATGAAGAGCCCGAGCGCGCCGACTTCATTGCACAACACAACCAGGAAGCCAGTGGCACAGAAAAAGACATCCACGAACTGACAACCACCAAAATGGCCGATATCGCCGATGTACACATCCGTGAAGTCAGCCCCGAAGCGGAAACACGGGCACGCGTGTTACAGGAGAACGATTTACAGGTCGTCGACGCCAGCAGCGCCCAGCGCAAGTACAGTCAGGCGAAAGCGGATAACTTCGAGAAAACCGAAAAAGAAATGCCCGGCGAAGAAGTGGATGTCGAACAGAGCGACCCGGAAATCGCCAGCTTGCGTGCCAAGCTCGACCGTCTCAAACAGGAGCTTGCCAAGCAACCTCGCATTCGCCGCTTAACATCGGTATCGACCAAATCGTCTTTCGAGGCAGCTTACCTCAACAACTGGACCCTTAAAATCGAGGGCGTGGGAAATCGCCACTTTCCCGAACAGGCCTTACGCGATGGCATTTTTGGCGCCTTGCGCATGTCCGTGCTGCTGCGTGCAGACGGCTCTGTGGAAGACATCGAGATCCTGCAAAGCTCGGGTCATCACATGCTGGATGAAGCCGCATTGCAAATTGTTAAGTTGTCCTCACCTTTCCCGCGCTTCCCCAAGGAAATAACCCGTAACACGGACAAACTGGAAATCATCCGCACCTGGAAATTCGAGATTACCGGTTTGAGCACGTCCAACTAAGCCCTGGTGGCCCTGACACAAATCCATAAAATTTGGGTACAAATAAGCGCCATCTACCCCTTGAATTCTTTTTTTTCAGGCGCATACTGGGATCTATGGCAAGCAAAAAACCTCCTTTCACTGACAAGGACAAAAGCCTGCGTAATCACTTCCTGATTGCCATGCCTGGACTTGTCGACCCACAGTTCGCGCGCTCTGTGACTTACATTTGCGATCACAGTGAGCACGGTGCGATGGGTATTGTTTTGAACCATCCACTCGGCATAACCCTGAACGAAGTGTTCAGCCAGCTCTCACTCGACACGGACTCCTTGTCAGCTAACCTTCCGGTGCTGGCCGGTGGCCCGGTGAACACCCAACGCGGTTTTGTTTTACACCGCGACCAAGGCACCTGGGATTCCACACTCCGCATTACCTCTGAAATATGTCTGACGGCATCGCGCGATATCGTCGCAGCCATCGCAGACGATAACGGCCCCAAAAGCGCACAATTTGCACTTGGCTACGCGGGCTGGAATGCAGGCCAATTGGAAGAAGAAATTGCCAACAACGCCTGGCTTACCCTTGAAGCCGACAGCAGCATTATCTTTGATACGCCCGTCGAACAACGCTGGGCAGCCGCGGCAAATCAGCTCGGCATAGACTTAAATCTCATCTCATCAACGGCAGGCCACGCCTGAGGCATGTCACAAACCTTATTGGCTTTTGATTTTGGCAGTAAAAGCATCGGTGTAAGCGCTGGCCAATCATCTCTCGCGGTTGCCAATGAATTACCGCCTTTACGCGCGAAAGACGGCATTCCGGATTGGTCGCAAATTGAAAATCTGATCAGTGAATGGCAACCTGAAAAATTGTTGGTGGGTTTGCCTTTGAATATGGATGGTTCGGATCAGGAAATGACGCGTCGTGCGCGTAAGTTTGCCAATCGTTTGCACGGGCGTTTTCGGCTTGAGGTTGAGTTGGTGGATGAACGCTTGTCGACAATGGAAGCCAAGGAAATTGCAGCGGAGCGCGGATTTTCAGGTTCTTACAATAAAAATCCCGTGGACTCTATTGCGGCAAGATTGATTCTTGAGTCTTATTTTTCCGATTTTTCTTCTCAATAATTTCAAGTTCGTAACATAAGAATCTCGATCACGAGGTAACACCAACAATATAATTTTATCTATTCGATTCCGCGATATGCTTGCAGAACGCCGAGCGCGGGGTGATGCCTTGTGAAACCGTCGCCGCTTGGAGCGGCGTCGGAGCTACAGGGATGTATTTACTGCGTTTTCACAAGGCATCACCCCGCGCTCGGCGTTCCCGCGACTTATCCAAACCTTCAAAGCAAATTAAAAAACCGATTTAAACCTTTCACGCGACCAGGACGACTAAAGAGAAAACAAATCGAAAACACACAATGCTGGTAGAAACCACGGACTTACACGCACAGTTTGATGAAGCGACTTTTATCAAACGCGCACTGGAGGGCGACAAGGTCGCCTTCAAGGCGCTGTATGACCGCCACCTCCCGATGGTTTATGGCCTCGCATTACGATTAGTGAACGACGTGTCAGCAGCAGAGGAAGTGACCCAGGAAAGTTTCGTCAAGCTTTGGCAGAGTTTGCGAAACTTTAAAGGTGAGAGCCAATTGTCCACCTGGCTGCATCGGCTCACATCCAATACCGCGGTGGATTATTTGCGAAAGCAGCGCTCATGGTTGCAGGTGGTGAGAGAAAAGTTTGTAGAAGAAGAACCCACACAAGCACCACAACATGATGATGCGCGCGATTTAAACAAATTAATTCAGCGCCTGCCCGAACGCGCGCGTATCGTATTTGTACTGTCTGCGGTTGAAGGGTATCAACACGATGAAATTGCAAAGATCACGGGTATGGCAGTGGGCTCTTCCAAAGCGCAATTGAACCGTGCGCGTCGTTTACTGAAAGAATGGCTTGCTTATGAACACTGATGACGAATTAACAAGGGACGCTAAAAAACTAAAGAGCGATGCGCTTCCTGAACGGGATTTATGGTCAGACATTGAGGCGAGACTCGACGCTCAACCAAAGGCAAATGTTCGCTGGACGTATATCGCGGCGGCCGCTTGTTTATTAACAGTTTTTATTGCCGGCCTCAGCTGGAGAAATTTTTATGAAACGCAACAACGCAACGCTTTTCTTGTCGAGTTGCAACAACAACATCAGCAACAACTTCGTTACTTGTACAGCAATTTTGAAGATCAGGAAGCACTGGCAGGCAACTGGCAGGAACAGCTCGCTGAGCTGGAAAGTGCCGCCCAGGAAATTCTTAAGGCATTGGAAGATGACCCACAAAATATTGATCTTCTGAAGATGCTAATGCGTGTTTACCAACAAAAATTGATGTTGGTAGAGCGCGTACACAACCCTAAATGGCAATATATTTATCAATCTCAAGGCAAGGTGGCGTTATGAAACGATGGCTTCCCAATGTATTTTTATTTTTTATTAGCACTTCGGTTATTTTTATTTCGCTGGCCACAACTGCGGCGCTTGCCGGAGAAAAAGTTGATCAAACGCTAGAGTTTATCGAGGGCGGAAAAGTCTCCATCTCGAATGTGAATGGCGAAATCAAGGTGTCAGGATGGAATAAACAAGAAGTGCGCGTTGTAGGCGAACTCAGCGATCGCAATAAGGAATTTACATTTAAACGCAATAATTCGCGCATGCTCATAGAAATGCTTGATAAATCGGGCTGGGGTGGCAAGGGCGATGATCTGGAAATTTTTGTACCGATAATGAGCGAAATTGAATTTGAAAGCCCTAATTCAAAATTTACTCTCGATACCATCAAGGGAAAAATAGATCTCGACGCAGTCAATGGCAACATTGAAGTCAATGATATTGAAGGCCGGGTGAAAATTGAAGTCGTCAACGGCAATATTGTCTGCAAGGACATTGATGGTGATATTGACCTTGAAACTGTAAACGGAAATATCATCGCTAGCGCCATCAAGAGTGAACACGGTGAATTCGAGGCCGTGAATGGAAATATTGAGGTAGAAGGGCACATTGTCGACTTTTCAGCTGAAACTGTGTCCGGCAATATCAAAGCCAGAATTAAAAATCTCAATACTATGGAAGTGGAATCCGTATCAGGGAATGCAGAATTGGAGCTCGGATTTTCTGGGGAACCGGAATTGCATGTGAATACGGTTTCTGGTGGTGTGAATGTGTTTTTCCTTAACGAACCTTCTGCACATTTTGATATCACCACACATACAGGTGGCAATATTAGCAACGCCCTCAGTGACGACAAAGCACAAAAAGCCCAATACGGACCTTCTCGAAGCTTGAATTTCAGTCACAAGGGTGGCAAAGGGAAAGTCGCAATCAGCACCTTGCACGGGGATGTGGTGATCAAGAACAAATAAATTTGTCTTACACTCTATAAGAAAGGGCAAATAGTATTTGCTCTTTTTTTCGCTTCAACTTTTAATTCACCTTCAACACTAATCAGGTTTTAGGAATGAGCCAATCGCTCCGAAACCTTCCAGCCTCAGCGCCAAGAATACGATTTAACTGTTTGAGTAGCTCAATAATCAATTCATCCATTTTCCAGGGCAGATTGATAAACGCCATACCACTTCCATACATGCCAGTGTCTTCATTTTGTTTTTCAACTTGAAGCTCAGCGATAAACACATTAGGCGGTTGTAACTTAACCAGGTTTTTGAGTAATCGTTCTGATTGATCACGGCGTCTGGCGAGCAGGGGGTACCAGAGGCAATACACACCGACGGGCCATTTACTTTGCAATTTTCCTAACAAATTCACAACCGCGTCATACTCGCTGGCTTGTTCGTAGGGGGGGTCGATTAGCATCACACCGCGACGCGGCGTGGGGGGGCAAAGTGCCAACGCCGCTTCAAAGGCATCGCGATGGTGAATGGCTGTGCGCTTGTCAGCGGCAAGGTGCCTTTTCAGAACCTCTATTTCAGTGTTGTGGCGTTCAATCAAAACCAATCGATCTTGCGCACGTAACATTCTTGCCGCGATAGTGGGTGAGCCCGGGTAGAGGTTTTGTTCACGAAAGTTTGCGATCAAGGTGTAATAGTCTTCCAGTAAGGGCGAAGGCGCGGGATAGGCGAGCAAACGCTCAATACCACTGTGGAATTCCCGATTCTTCTGTGCCATCTCGCCCTTTAACGAATAGAGCCCAGCAGCCGCGTGCGTATCGATATAGGTCAGGGCTTTGTCTTTCTGTCGCAGTGTTTGCAGGAGTAAACACAGGCAGGCGTGTTTCAACACATCGGCGTGGTTGCCGGCGTGGTAGGCGTGGCGGTAACTGAGCATGAATCGGGCTTCGGTGGGTGGCAGGGAAAATCGCGCGGAGTCTACTGTTCCGCGCACTTTTAGCACAATCGAAATTTATGGCAGGCGATAAACGGTTGATAAGTCATTCGTAGCGCCCTGGACCGTCATGACGCCGGGAAAACCGCACAATTGGCCTGCCACCTCTTGATTATTGGTATTACCACATAGTTAAATTGACCTTACTGTCATTTCGCTGAATTCTGGAGGCCCCATGCACGTTCGCCCCTTAACATTGATCATTCTGGTACTACTTGCTACCCACGCAAACGCAAAAGACTGGCTAAGCCCGGCCGAAATCGAACAAGCCATTGCCTTGCCCCGGATTCCCGATCGTACTTTTTCTATCTCCGACTTTGGCGCACAGCAAGAAAATGCCTTGCCAGCGATTCGCGATGCGATTCAAAAAGCAAGCAACGCGGGCGGCGGCAAGGTGATCATCCCCAAAGGGCGCTGGTTGGTGAAGGGGCCAATTCATTTAAAAAGCAGAATCGAATTGCATTTGCAAAAGGGCAGCCACCTCTTGTTTTCACCTGAACCTGCCGACTACCTCCCCACCGTGCTCACCCGCTGGGAGGGCACAGAGCTCTATACCTATTCCCCACTCATTTATGCCGCTGATGTCGAAGACGTGGCCATTACCGGTGAGGGCACACTCGATGGCAACGTCGACAGCCAATTCAAACTTTGGCACGGCGAACAGGAAGACGATATGCAAAAGCTCCGTCGTATGGGTGCAGGAGGCGTGCCGCGAGAAAAACGGGTGTTTGCAGAAGGCACGCATTTACGCCCGGCTTTCGTGCAATTTTTTCGCGCGAAACGGGTGTTGCTCGAAGGCTACAACATTATTCATGCCCCTTTTTGGGTAAACCATCTTGTTTACACCGAGTCTGCGACGGTCAGAAAACTGCGCGTTGACAGTCACTTCCCCAACAACGACGGCCTGGACATTGAGTCCAGTAATTTGGTGCTGGTGGAACACAATCTTTTTCGCACCGGTGACGACTCTGTGGTGGTCAAGAGCGGTCGCGATCTCGATGGCCGCACCGTTGGGATTCCAAGCAAAGATATACTCGTTCGCCATAACGACATGGGGGGTGAAGATGGGATTGCACTTGGGAGTGAAATGTCTGGCGGTATCAGCAATGTGTATTTTGATAACAACGTATTACGCAAAGGCTTGAGTGCGATTCGGTTTAAAGCGAACCTCGACCGCGGCGGCCTGGTAGAACATATTCGTGTAAGCAATTTTAAAGTCGAAGCCTTTGAAACCCTGTTCTGGTTTCAACTCAATTACCCGGGTGAATTGGGCGGTAACTTTCCCTCGACTTACCGTGACATCGTTTTTGAAAATTTCCAGGTGGAGCAGGCCGGCGTATTTTTTGAAGTCCATGCGCCGGATGTTGCGCCGCTGGAGAACGTTACTTTCCGCAATATTGAAGTGAAGAAAAATGAGCAACCACTAATTCTGGAAAATGCCAGAGGGCTTCGCTTCGACAATGTTCTTATCGGCAGTCAGAAAATTAATGGCCAGCTTGATTGGTATGCACACTAAACGAAAGGCCTGCGATAAGCAGGCCTTTTTATCTTGCGACGACTTTTTTTTGCGACAACTTTTTTTACGAAAACAGAGTTTCGCAATTTTTTATTTCAACGTTCAGCAGGCTTAATTCGGCATACGTGTGACTGTGACGTATAAGGCATGCTGCGCAAATCGATGACTTTGATTCAGTGCAGAATCAGCGTAACCATCATCGGCCGTGACCACACCGGGGTGCCGTGTCACCTGATTTGCAATATCATCCCGCGCCTCATTGAAACCTTCACCACCCGCAGCAGGCCCTGGCACGGTCGTTGCGGTTTCGGTGTTGGCTTCTGTTCCCGCATCGTAAATTGGCAACCAGGCAGAGAGCGACTCACCCACTTTAAGCGAAGAAATATTCCAGCCGGTACTGCCAGTGAAAGCATCATTGGTGTTGACTGGCATTGATGCCAGGCTCAAAGCAAGATCACCGCGTGCAAACACTTCCGTCGCTAATTGCGCATTCAGGGATAGCATTAAGGAATCACCCGGTGCAAGAATGCCATCGGCCATGACAGATGAAAATGCGCTTTCTGCTTCTGCAATAAAAGCCGTGGGTGAACCTGACTCCGCTAACATTTCCAAACCCGGTGAGGCGGCTTCACCAATGTGCCAGGCTTTGTATTCACCATCGTGCAGTAGTACAGCCAAGGGCGACAGCGGCTGATTGTTAGTCAGATTTTTTACTTCGATGCTAAAGCTTACGCTGCTGGCATTTTCCAACTCCGCCAAACGCGCCTGCAGTTCGGCAACCATTGCAGCCAGTTCCGTGGCATCCACTGTGCCCACGCTCGCTTGAATATCAGCAAGCATTGTTGAAAGCGCCGTATTTTCTGTTTCGAGATTTTGAATGGCAGTTTCGAGGTTCGCAATGTCGTCCTGCAAACGATTGACGGCGGCATCATTATCGCCACCACAGGCAATTAAAGCGAAGGGCAGACTCACCAACGTCAGTCGCAGGGCGGCTTTTTTTGCAAATGCTTTTGTAAAAAAATGTTTAGTCAACATGGCGCCCTCCTATTTTACAGTGACAACAACTTTTGCAATCGGATTGAGCCAACGGTGGATGCGCGAGTCGATATCACTCACACCGCCTGTTGCATCAGTATCGCCGAGATTTCCGCGGTGCACGTGCACTGTTGTATTTTCTTCCGTACTGGTGACGCCACTACCACCGGTACCACCGTTCGCGCCCGGGTTAGCGGGAAAGCCCGGCATACCCGGCATGCCACCTGTATCGCCATTGAGGACTTCATCATTCGCTTCCGTACCGGCATCATAGCCCTGCAAATACAGTGTGTAGCGACCTGCCGCACTGGGAATAGGCCAGGCATCAAGACCAACAAAACCATCATTTGTAGGCAATAACATGGCAACCAGACTCAAAACGTCCTGATTTTCGGTATCCCAATCGCTTAGCGATACACTGGCACCGGGAGCCAACAATCCCGACGCAGGGTTCTCTACATTGAGTGCGCCTGCGGCATCAGTCATCGACACCAATCCGCTGATATCACCTCCCTCAGCCATTGCTTGCAATTCCATGCTGGCGTTTTCACCAACCTGAAATAAATGCATTTCACTATTGTGAGCACTAACCAACAAGGGCGTAAAATAAATACCGTGGCTTAAATTTGTAATTTCAATATCGAGTGTTTCCGCTTTCACTGTGGCTGACATCGCCAGTGCGCTTACCAAAATTCCGCTAATAAATTTTCGTGACTTAAACATGGGCTGACTCCTTGATCTTATTTGCAGAGCAAGCTTACTGAGCGGCTATCATGGGAGAATCACGAAATTCTAAAGTTTTTATCACATTGAAGATTTGAACGCGTGACTTGAGGCGCGTTGTAAAGCCGATTAAGCTTTAGGCCATAATAATTTTTAGCCGGAGTTCTTATGTCAATTTTAATCCGCTTTCTTTGCTTTACGTTCTTTTTCGTTATTACAGCGTGTTCGGGTGGCGGAGATAATAATTCAGGGGGTTCCAGCTCCTCTAGTGCATCATCGAGCAGCACTTCCAGTAGTGCCACCTCTTCGAGTTCAACGTCGTCAACCAGTGCTTCCTCAAGTTCAAGTTCAAGTGCGAGTTCAACATCTTCAAGTAGCAGCACCTCAAGCAGCAGTACCTCAAGTAGCTCGAACTCGTCGACAAGTACATCATCCGGTTCAGCCAATGTGTCTGGCGACGGACCGTTTATTGTTGTGGATCAATTCGGATATTTGCCAACGAGTACTAAAATCGCCGTCCTGCGAAATCCACAAACGGGTTTTGATAGCGATGAGAGTTATCAACCTGGAAGCACCTTGCAGGTCATTAATTCGAACGATGCCACTGTGGTACTAACGGGGAGTCCACAAACCTGGAATAACGGAAACACGGATACCAGTTCGGGTGACAAGGCGTGGTGGTTCGATTTCAGTGCGCTGCAAACTACTGGCAGTTATTTTATACGCGACCTTGAAAACAATATTGACTCTGCTGTTTTTGATATTTCAGAAACTGTATATGAAGACGTCCTGCGTCAGGCTTTTCGTACCTTCTTTTACCAACGTGCAGGCCATCCAAAATTGCAGCCTTATGCCGAAGCCGCCTGGGAAGACGGCGCCAGCCATCTTGGACCACTCCAGGATAGCGAAGCCCGTTTATACAACACACCGGATAGTGCAGCGAGTGAACGGGATTTAAGTGGCGGTTGGTACGACGCTGGCGACTACAACAAATACACAAACTGGACGGCGAACTATGTCATTGCCTTGTTACATACTTACCAGGAAAAGCCTGGCATTTGGGGAGACGATTTTAATATCCCGGAATCTGGCAATGGTATCCCCGATATTCTCGACGAAATTAAATGGGGAATGGATTCGCTGGTGCGCATGCAAAATGAAGACGGATCTGTTTTATCCATAGTCGGTCTCGATCACGCCAGCCCGCCTTCAAGCGCGACCGGACAGAGTCTTTACGGTGCTGCGAGTACTTCCGCAACCCTGACCACGGCTGCTGCGTTTGCTCTCGGGGCAAAAATTTATGCCTCATTGGGAGACGAGGATTTAAATACCTATGCTGACGATTTACAAAGCCGCGCCGCCCTCGCCTGGGCCTGGGCGGATGCCAATCCTTCAATTACATTTCGCAACAACGACAGTAATGTTGGCACGAGCGGATTAGGCGCAGGCCAACAGGAAGTGGATGCTGCCGGGCGCGTACTCAAAAAACTTGCTGCTGCAACCTACCTTTTTGAACTCACAGGTGAAACAACATACCGCGACTATTTCGACGAAAATTACGATGAAAGCTTACTGATTAGTTCTTGGTACATTAGCGCTTTTCAACCCGATGTAATTCACATGTTGCTGTATTACACCAATCTGGAAAATGCGACGGCTGAGGTGCGCGATACCATTCAATCGCGCTACGAAAGTGCAATGAACGGCAATAATGTCTGGGTACAGGTGAACAATTCCGGCGACCCTTATCGTGCTTACATTCAGGATTACACCTGGGGCAGTTCATCAGTGAAAGCCGCCAAGGGTTTTATTTTCTATATGCAAAATATGTATTCCCTGGGGAGCCAGAGCAGTACTGAGGTGGAAAGTGCTGCACAAGCGTATCTTCATTATCTGCACGGGACTAACCCCTTGGGTAAGGTGTATTTGTCGAATATGGCTGCCTATGGTGCAGAAAATTCTGTGGATCAGTTTTATCACACCTGGTTTGCGCATGGCAGCGCGACCTGGGACAGCGTTGCAAGCTCAGTCTATGGGCCTGCACCCGGTTTCGTCGTTGGTGGGCCGAACCCTTTTTACAATTGGGATAGTTGTTGCCCGTCGAGCTGCGGCGGCGCCAGTAACAATGCGCGTTGTGGTTCTGCACCGTTATCGCCACCGAGCGGCCAACCCAATCAAAAAGCCTATATCGACTTTAATGACAGTTGGCCTTTGAATTCCTGGGAGATCACCGAAAATTCGAACGGCTATCAGGTTAATTATTTACGTTTACTTTCGAAGTTTGTGAATTAGTCACGGTGGGCAAATAAATTAGTCGCGAACCCGATGCGAAATATTGATCAATCACGGATTGAATAATGTTGTTATTTTCGTCTTTTGGAAGCAGCGGGTTTGCCAGCACAACGAGTGTCGAGCTTGACGGATCAACACTCTCAAGCTGTCTTGAAAAATAGCGATTGAACAGGGATGTTAATCGCCCGGATTCCTGTATTTCGCGGAGTCCAATTCTAACTTTTTCAGCCAACTCGGCATTTTTTTCGGAAACCACGATATAGCTGGGCATTGCGTAAAGTATATAAACGTCCTCCACAATTTCGAGTTCACGATAGTTGTCACCCATCGCCTTCAGCGCCATTCGTGCCTCAATCACACCCAAAGGTAAATACGCGATGCGCTTGAGTTTTAACATATCGAATAAACGGCCAAATTCATGACTTCCGGTAATCGGAATACCGGCGTGCTGATAGATTTTCATTTCCGACCAGCTTGAACCCTGCCCTACGGACATTTGCGAAAATGCATCAATATCGAAGTCGGATAGAAAGCGATCACGATTATCCTTGTGAATAATTAAATGACGCAGCCCCAGGAGACCATTGTGTATTGGTGCTGCGATACGGATTAGACCTTTGACTTCCTCGTGTTCTGGAATTGTCGAGATACTTAAATCAAATATTTTTTCTTCAGCAACCAACTTTTCTGCGCGCAAGGAGGTGACTTCGGTACGCTCTACCTGTATTTCGGCCTCCCCATTTTGCGCCAGAATTTCTTTCAATATCGCTTGCTGATAATCCTGAATAAACGCAGGCCGGCCACCGAGATACAACGTATATCGCGATGCCGGTTTTTTCACACTCTCATTGATATCAGCACTTTCAACCGACACTGACATACTACCGAGCATGAGTACTAGAATTGCAAGATTTAAAATATAAATTGCCATGCTCAAAGTATAGCAAGGCATATTCTCGTTTCTGGCGTAAAGAATAACGAACGGTCAGATTGTTTTTACATATAAAAAAAGCCGGGCTATGCCCGGCTAAAACAACAATATTCGAATGCTGGATTGTCTAAGGCTGACATCCTGAAGGTGCTTGCGCGATGATACTGGATTGCCCCGCAGTGTAACTTGAGACAAAAGGTGTAACACCTCCCTTGCCAGCGGTAGCAAACACATAGTCAGCCAAGTCCATCCCGGCGGGCTGGAGATTCGCATTGATGGTATTGCGCGAGCTGGAACTGTAACTGTTAAACATATTCGGCGTGCTGCCTTGAGAAGAGCTTAAATCGCCTGCAGAACCAAGGGCCTGACAATTTGAATCAGCAAACCAGACATAACTCCCTTGCACCTCCAACCCACCTTCGCGGAAATCGCGCAGCAGATTGTTAACGAAGTAGGGTATGTCATCGTCATTCGAATTTTGCCCCGCTTGCACCTGATTGTTGAGCACCATGTTGTCTTCAAACAACACTCGGCCACCCACGCGCACGCTTAGAATATCCTTGCGGTAACCGTAAAAGACATTATTAAAAATATGCGATTGACCGCGACGAATTAAAGGTACCCGGCGCAGGGTTTCAAACTCGGATGCGTTGTAATACTGATCCGTTGTCACAAAAAGGTTGTTGTGCATAGTCGTGGTGATTTGTTCGTTGATGGTTCGACTATCAGAAGAGCCATGCAGCGATGCACGTTTCACATTGATCAATTTATTGAATGAAATGGTGATATCGTAGGCACCCACTTTTACATCAAAAGCAGAATCACCGGTGGTATCAAAGGTATTTTGATGAATCCAGATATCGTGTGACTCACCGGTTGAACGCGTCATGTCCGGGTCCAAACCATGATCTTCAACGTGACCTGCTCCCTGGAACAACAAGTTGGTGATAATCACATTTTCACTCATGTGGGTAGAAGCACCACTACTATCCGCACCGATTTTGAAGCCATTAAAAATAAAATACGCTTGTGAGCCCCGGCCATCAATTGTGGTGTTAGACATAATCAACTCGTTACGAATTGGCAAGTCTGAATCATTTAAACGATCATTGTAAAAAGTATCCAGACAACTTGAACTGGAAATACCTTTTGCCGAACACCAGGCTTGTGGATTGAGACATTGCGATTCACTGGCATCAAGTGCTGCGAGTACCGATGAATCTGTACAGTGCAAGCGGTGCATGGAAATATCACTCGGGTTTGCAAAATCGTCTTTATCAAACACGATCCAGTTGTAGGCATCGGTACTAATTGCATCGAGAATTTGTTGCTCTACCGAAGCCGAACTGTTTTTGCTAATCACAATGAGATTACTGTTGCCGCCAGCGTCATAACCACCCGTGGTATTTTCACCAAAACCTACCGGGCGCCCGAGGGAACTGGAAAGGCATTCCACAATGCTTTGATCCGTTGGAAATGAAGCGGATTCTCGCCAATTAATAGTGGGGTCATTTACCAGTTGTTCGCAACTTGCCACCACCGTACCGGATGAAGAACTGGCACTGCTTGAGCTCGAAGAGCTACTTGAGCTGGATGATGAGCCTGAAGACGAACTCGAACCATCACAAGACGCCGCCGCAACATTCGGCCCGGTAATTTCCAGGTAATCAATATTTGCCAATCCGGATTCCTGATTTGCCGCAAGCCGCAATGACTGATAGCCACCGTTCATATTCAGTGTGACAGACGTCGTCGTCCAGCTTGTCCAACTTCCTGTTCCAGGAAAATCTTCAGTGGAAAGGTTTGCACTATTTGCGCTTAAAATACCGCTGCGATTACTGGACGAACCATTCGCATAACGCCAACGCAAGGTGTAAGTGCCACTGTCACCGGTCACTGCCCAATCCACACCGTTACCCGCGCTGTTGTCGGTGTTTGCAAAACCGGCGCCGCTGAAGCCGCCATTATTACTGTCAACACTACCATCAACGCCACAGAACCCTGTCTGGCCTTCTTCAATCACAATCGTATTGATCACTGAACCTGAACTGGAGCTTGAACTGTTACTGGAACTACTGCTGGAACTCGCGGAACTGGACGAGGACGAACTCGAACTGGATGATGAGCTTGAGCTGGAAGATGAACTGGAACTGGACGACGATGAATCGCCACCGATGCTGCCATTCAAAACATTCAGCACAACATTATCCAACTGCGCACCATCTTCCCGACGCTGGATATACAAGGTGTGATTGCCGGCAGATAAATTATTAAAGGTCGTAATCGCCAGGTTTTCCCAACCACTGGTTTGCGTATTGTTTTGCGTAGACCAGGTTCCGGCATCCAATTTGTAATAAAACGAGTCATCCGAGCCACTGGCAAAATTTGCATTCACCGCAAAGTTCACATCACTTTGTTGTGACAATGAAAATGCAATGGCAACTTGTCCACTTGCACCATCGCTCGCCGCACTATTAATTTGGTTGGAACCATTGTTGGCCCATACGATGTACTGGCCAGACGAAGCTGCACCATCGCTTTGCACACTAAAAGGTGCAAACGACGCTTGCGACGCGAGACCCTCTAGTTCAACAACCAATGTAGGCCCACCCGAACTGCTCGAACTCGATGCGCTGGATGAGGACGAGCTTGAAGATGAAGAAGCCGAGGAGGAGGAACTACCGGAACAACTTTCTACACCATAAGGCGCGGGTTGCGAGTTACAGGTATCGGCGCCAATACAACTGGCATTGTTTTCCCAACCCCAACCTGAGTTTTGATTGCCACAGACAGGATAAAAGGAGCCATACCAGTTGCACTGTAGTTGGCAGCCGCCACCACTTGAGCTGGCGCTACTGGAAGACGAACTGGAACTGCTTGAACTGCTCGACGACGAACTACTGGAAGAAGAACTACTGGAAGAGGCGCTACTGGATGAAGAACTGCTTCCTGCCGTAGAGGCATAGGTTTCAAACTCAGCCACTGCGGGCGTACCGTTTGATGAGGTAATTTCAAAATTAATTTTACTCAAACTCACCGCAGAGAAACTGATTGAGCCAGCGCCTGAACCACTCGCTAACACAGAGCCATTGTCATTGTTGACGAGATTCCAGGAACCAATATTGCCCTCAAACCCTGACGCTTCGCGAATCACAACGGCACTTACTGTTTGGTCCGTGCCCCACTTAACAGATATGCGCCCCGTCGAACTTGATGGTGACCAGTATGAACTCATATTGCCATCGGTTACGTTGCCATAACTGGTGCCACTGGCTTTACTGGAACCGTCAGCACCCGCACCCAAGCTCAGATTACTACCATCCGGTTGTCCTCCCGAAGAACTCGCGCTCGAAGAACTGGATGCGCTTGAAGAACTCGACGCACTGGATGAACTGGAACTGCTGGAGGACGAACCTGGATCCACTTCACATGAACCATCAGACGTTAATAAACCCTTGTTTGCACCGGCTGTTGTTAAAACGATTTGCGGAACACAACTCGCATCATCCAGGCTGTAAGAATAGGGAATACTGATTGACGTGGTTGACGTGGGGTTAGGCCCGGCAGGGTGATTGTCATCGCCATCCGCCGTCCAGGTCACGCTTGAAGTAAAAATATTACCACTCACATCCCAGTAACCCATGTCGTTGGTATAAAAAGTTCCAAGCGGGTCTTTCGCATTTTCAAAATAATTATTTTCTGCCTTGATGCGACCACCAATACGCGGATTCATACCGGAAGAATTAATCCCATTAAAATAATTGTTATAAGAGTGTGCTGTCGCAAAACGTAACAAGGGTGTACGCGAATCAATATTTTCATAGAGGTTGTGGTGATAGGTCACATAATTATTTTGGTCATCACCATCGCCAGACCCGACTAAACCACCGCGCCCCGAATTTTTTAAAATGCTGTAAGAGAGCGTGACGTAGCGCGTGTTGTTTTTCATATCGAAGAGGCCATCGTAGCCCTCACTTTCACCACCAAAGGCTTCAAGCGTACAATGGTCCACCCAGATATTTCTTACATTGGCTTCCATACCAATCGCATCTCCACCATTGGAGGTGGTGCCATTGGATTTTTTGACATCGCGAATATGCAAATTTTGTAAAATAATGTTCGATGAGTTGCGAATATGAATTCCAATTTCATCAAACAAGGCACCATTGCCTACACCGATTATGGAGATATTGCTGATGTCTTTTAATTCAATTAAACCCGCTGCGACATTACAGCTGTCGCCATCAACATCTGCGGTATTCGAGGGTGTGATAGTTCCCTCTACATGAATAATCAAAGGCGTACTGCTGGATGCCCGATTACATATGGCTGCATGAATTTCAGTGCCCGTTGTAGCATAAACCACATCGCCACCGGCACCACCTGTTGTTCCCCCATTCATAGCGGCATAACCCATCGGGTTGGCCATTACAAAAGGCACAAGGAACACTGAAGCTAATATCGAGAAGGAGAGTCTCAAAAACGTTCTTTTCATTTTCAGTTTCTCTTTTTTATTGTTGAAATAACGGAACTGAGTGCAGGGGTTTACCCTCACAAACATGTTTCACGGTTGCCGATCCACTGTGTGCCTGGAAAGCTGCATTCAGGACCACCGAGAACCAGTCACTACCTGGCGCTGACCACACGCCGACCGATTAATATTTTTATTTCTTATTTCTTGTCTCTTATTTCTTATCTCTTGGTTCTTCGCTTGGCTAGCAACATGGACAACACAGAAAACAGCCGACGCAAAAAACACCCTTTGCGTCGGCCCGTGTGATTCGCACACCACCCAAATACTTTGAGGAGAGACGAGTATTTGTAAACACACCATTTGGTAGAACCAATAAAATTATAGGCCCTACCAATTTGGTAATACCAGTTTATGGATTTATAGTTAGTGTGTAAAGCCAGTTTCTTGTACTGCTTGGACATAGTTGGCATTTTGTTTATAAATAAGTGCTATAGATAAACGATTTGTGCGCCAACTTCCGCTGCTATACTTGAAACACCACAGGAAAATGACAATGACGTGCACCCTGTCTCCAGCAAAAAATCTACTCTTGTTACTGGCCCTCCTGCTGGGGTTCAGCACACCTGCAATGGCCAGCAAGCCCCCGCCATTATTGGTTATCCAGCACAGCAGTACCCGCGATATTAACCATGACGACTACTATTTCCGCGCTTTGTTAACACTGGCAATGGACAAGACCGAGGATACCTTTGGGAGCTACAAGCTTAAGGAATATCACGAGTGGGTTTCGGACAAACGCCTTCACGCCAGTGCTGCTCGCGGCGATATCGATATCATCTGGTCAGTTACCAGCCCGGAAACGGAAGCACTTCTAAACGCTGTGCGTGTGCCCTTACTCAAAAACCTCGACGATTATCGGGTGTTGCTCATTCGCAAAGGCGATCAACCCCGTTTTGACAACATTCAGGGCCTACATGACTTGCGGCAATTCACCGGCGGTATGGGCGCCCACTGGCCGGACACCGAGGTAATGAAATACAACGGCCTCCCCTTGTTTACTGCAACGGGTTATGGAAAATTTTTTAAAATGTTGGCGGCAGGTCGCTTTGACTATTTTTCGCGGGGGCTATACCAGGCTTACAGTGACGTTAACTTTTACCCGGAATTAGAGCTGCAAATTGAAAGGAATGTGTTACTGCATTACCCCAGCTCTTATTATTTTTTCGTCAACACCAGTAACCCCCAATTGGCAGAACGCCTTGAAACCGGATTGAAAATCGCACAAATGGATGGCAGTTTTGATGAACTGTTTGCGAGTATTCCGCGCTACAAGTGGGCCTATGAAGAATTACTGTCCGGGAAAAGAAAAATCATACCCCTGGCCCACCCTGCGTTGGGCCAGGAGTTTTCGTTCCAGTATTAATTTAAAAGCGGCGGTGTCGATTGCTTTCATCTTCCTGAATGGAAAGTTCGTCAGCTGCGTTATTGAGATATTCCGCATCGGTTTCGGAACCGAGCTTGATCATCAAGCGCAAGTCATTCGGCGAATCTGCATGCGCCAGCGCGTCCTCATAGGTAATTTCCCCTGAGTCATATAAATCGTAAAGCGCTTGGTCAAACGTCTGCATACCCACTTCGTTAGACTTTTTCATGAGTTCTTTTAACTCGTGTACCTGGCCCTTACGAATAATATCCTGCGCCAGAGGCGTATTTAAAAAGACTTCCAAACACGCACGACGACCGTTGCCATCGGGCGTAGGAATCAATTGTTGTGCAACAATCCCACGCAAGTTCAACGATAAATCCATCCACAATTGTGTGTGTCTATCGGCCGGGAAGAAGTGAATAATCCGATCGAGCGCCTGGTTCGCATTGTTAGCATGCAGGGTACACAGACATAGGTGACCCGTTTCCGCAAACGCGATGGCGTGGTCCATGGTTTCCCGTGAACGTACCTCTCCGATCAGAATGACATCGGGCGCCTGCCGCAAGGTGTTTTTCAAAGCCGTTTCAAAACTGTCTGTATCGATACCCACTTCACGCTGGGTGATCACACAGCCCTGGTGTTGGTGAATAAATTCGATGGGGTCTTCAATTGAAATAATATGGCCTTTGGAGTTTTTGTTTCGATGGCCAATCATCGAAGCCAGCGATGTCGATTTACCGGTACCGGTTGCCCCTACAAAAATGATTAGTCCACGTTTGGTCATTGCCAATTCTTTAATAATTTCGGGCAAACCCAGTTCATCAATTTGCGGAATTTTGGTTTCGATACGTCGCAACACCATACCGGCGAGGTTACGCTGATAAAATGCACTCGCACGGAAGCGACCAACGCCGCGCGCAGAAATTGCAAAGTTCAGTTCTTTGGTACTTATAAATTCCTTGCGCTGTTTTTCGTTCATCACGCTCAATACGGTTTCGCGCGATTTTTCCGGAGACATGGGCGTAGTCGTAACCGGGACGATTTTGCCGTGTAGTTTAATCGAGGGTGGCACACCCGCAGTTATAAAAAGGTCGGATGCGCCTTTTTCTACCATCATTGAAAGCAATCTTTCGATTTCCATTAAGGGCTCCTGTTACTTTTTACCAAAAGTATATTGGCATTATTAGTTTATCGCGAGAATACTTTTTAAGAAGGGCGTTATTTATTGTTTAGTGTTTCGCGCAAAGATTGCCGATCACGAGGGAACCCTTTGCGAAACCCTCACTTCGAGGATGAAGCGGCCGGCGTACCGGCGAGGGAACTACAAGGATGTATTCATGTGTTTTCGCAAAGGCTTCCCTTGTGGTCAGAGATTCAGCGACTCACTAACTAACAATATTAAAAATTCTCCGGCATTTTGGCTTTCTCTCGCGCCACATCGCGAGAAACAATCCGCCGCTCAACCAAATCCGCCAAACACTGATCCATCGTCTGCATGCCGAGCTGTCCACCGGTTTGAATCGCAGAATACATCTGCGCCACTTTATCTTCACGGATCAAATTTCGAATTGCTGACGTTCCTCGCATAATTTCGTGTGCAGCAACCCGGCCACCCCCCTGACGTTTTAACAGGGTTTGCGAGACAACGGCCTCCAAAGATTCCGACAGCATCGAACGTACCATCGCTTTTTCGTTTGCCGGGAAAACGTCCACGACCCGGTCGATGGTTTTTGCTGCTGAGGTGGTGTGCAAGGTTCCGAACACCAAGTGGCCCGTTTCTGCCGCAGTCAATGCCAGACGGATGGTTTCGAGGTCTCGCATCTCGCCCACGAGGATGATATCAGGGTCTTCCCGCAGTGCGGAACGCAGGGCTTCGGCGAAGCCGTGGGTATCGCGGTGAACTTCCCGTTGGTTGACGAGGCATTTTTTACTTTCGTGTACGAACTCGATGGGGTCTTCAATGGTAAGAATATGGTGATACTTGTTTTCGTTGATGTAGTCCATCATTGCCGCAAGGGTGGTGGATTTGCCCGAACCTGTTGGGCCGGTCACCAGCACCAGGCCGCGCGGTACCGAGGAGATGGTACGGAACACCTGGCCCATGCCCAGCTCTTCCATGGTCAATACTTTTGAAGGAATGGTTCGAAATACTGCACCGGCACCGCGGTTCTGATTAAAGGCGTTGACCCGAAAACGTGCCACACCCGGCACTTCAAAAGAGAAGTCTGTTTCCAGAAATTCTTCAAAGTCTTTACGTTGTTTGTCGTTCATGATCTCGTAGATCAAACCATGGACATCTTTGTGTTCCATGGGCGGCAGGTTGATGCGGCGAACATCTCCGTCGACGCGGATCATAGGAGGGAGGCCTGCTGAAAGGTGTAAGTCAGAAGCGCCCTGTTTCGCGGAAAACGCTAATAATTCTGTAATATCCATGTGCTTGCCTTCTTGTACAATTTGTTCTTCGTTTTAACGGTTCGATGTTGCCGGTTTGGTCGGCGCCGAATTCCAATGCACAGTCACAATGTTTGGCTGTCAGGTTATAAGTATATGCATAAGATCGCCGACAAACTAACGCAAGTTAAGCATCGCATACAACAAGTCGCCCGGCTTTCGGGCCGCAATCCCGACGAAATCACACTTTTGGCGGTTAGCAAGAAACACCCGGCCGCCGCTATTGCCGACGCTTACGCCGCCGGGCAAGCTGATTTTGGTGAGAACTATCTGCAGGAAGCCCTCGACAAGATGGATACATTGGCAGATTTAGCAATAACCTGGCACTTTATCGGCCCCATACAAAGCAATAAAGTGAAAAAAATTGCCCAACATTTTGCCTGGGTTCACAGTGTCGACAACCTGAAAACTGCTCAGAAATTAAGCAAGCATAGACCGGAGGATCGAGCTCCTTTGCAGTACTGTATTCAGGTCAATATCGACAACGAAGCAAGCAAAGCGGGTGTGCTGCCGGAAAATCTCGATGAACTTGTTAAGTCTGTGCGAAACCTCCCCAATATCACTCTGCGCGGTCTGATGGCGATACCTGAGAAAGGCACCAGTAAAGACGATGAAAATAACGCCTTCGCACGCTTGCGACAGTTACTGAACGAATTACAAATCAAACGTGGCAAACACTTCCCCGAGCTGAACACCCTGTCGATGGGCATGTCTGCGGATATGGATGATGCCGTGTGGGAAGGTGCGACAATCCTGCGCATTGGCACAGACATTTTTGGCCCCCGCCCCTAAAAGCCCTTCAAAAAGTTATACTTGCGCCCTTTGATTTCCCCGGAGGCCTTTTGAACGAGCTCAATATCAGTTTTATCGGTGGCGGCAATATGGCTTCAAGCATTATTGGCGGCCTTGTGGATGCGGGGCTGCCCACCGAATGTATCAGTGTCAGTGACCCGAACGAGGCCAGTCTTGAAAACCTGAAAGCCCTGTGGCCTTTGCAAACCAGCACGCGCAATACCGATATTGTGACCAACGCAGATGTGGTGGTACTGGCGGTGAAACCGCAAATCCTGGTCCCGGTTTGTGAAGGGCTAAAAGACGCCTTACCTGAGGGTTGTTTGATCCTGTCTATTGCTGCGGGATTGAGCAGTACAACGATATCGCAGGCACTCGGGGGCAAAACAGAAATTGTACGCTGTATGCCGAACACCCCCGCTCTGGTGAAACAAGGTGCCAGCGTACTCTTCGCAACACCCGCGGTTACCGATAAACAAAAGGCGAGCGCGGACCAGGTTCTGCGTGCAGTGGGACGCGTAGACTGGATTGACGATGAAACCTTGATGGATGCCGTCACTGCGGTTTCCGGCAGCGGTCCCGCTTATTTCTTTCTTGTGATTGAAGCCATGATTGACGCCGGTGTGGAGCTGGGCCTGACGCGGGAGCTCGCCAATAATCTCGCACTGCAAACCGCTCTGGGTGCTTCGCAATTGGCAATTAACAGCGTAGATGACGTCGCTGAACTGCGCCGCAAAGTGACCTCTCCCAAGGGCACTACTGAACAAGCGATCAAGACATTTGAATCCCTCGGGCTTCGTGATATTTTTAAACAGGCCATGCAAGCCTGCGCGGCACGCTCACACGAGTTGGGCGCGAATTAAGACCAAACGGACAACGCCATGACTGCACTGACTTATTTGATACATGTCTTTTTATCGCTGTTTTTTTTCTTCGTGCTTTCGCGTTTTCTTTTGCAGTTGATGCGAGCAGACTTTTATAACCCTTTTTCACAGGCTTGCGTAAAAATTACCAACCCCTTCTTAAAGCCTTTACGCATGGTGATTCCCGGCATGTGGGGCATTGACCTCGCCTCCGTGTTTTTGCTTTTTCTGATTCAGCTTATTCATGCCGAAGTCCTGGCCCTGGTGACGACGGGCACGCTTGCTAACATCGCCACTGTTTTGGTATTCAGTATCTTTGGCACCATCATGTACATCACCTGGATGATCTGGGTATGTGCAATTATTGTGATCATTGCCAGCTTTGTTGCCCCTCACAGTGCACACCCCATTTTGATGTTAATGCGGCAATTTCTGCAGCCCTTTTTGAATCCGTTTCAGCGCCTGTTGCCACCGATGGGCGGGCTCGACTTTTCCATCATGTTGTTATTAATTTTCAACCGCGCCTTACAGATGTTGATCAGCGAACTCGTCGTTGGTTTTGACCCCTATGGTGCGGTAATGGGGCTGATTATCGGTTTTTAAGTGGCCTTGCCATGGATGCGCATTTTGAATGGCGGGGCACAACCCTGAGACTCAAATGTAAATTGCAACCTAAAGCAGCGCAGGACAAAATAAGCGGGGTGCACAATCAGGCACTGAAGATCAGCCTGACGTCGCCACCCGTAAAAGGGAAAGCGAATGCCCATTTGATACGTTTTCTCAGTAAACAATTTGGTGTAGCGAAATCGGCTGTGCGTATTCAGTCTGGTGAGTTATGCCAGCACAAAGTGATAGAGGTCGAGGCACCTCAATGCATTCCACCCGAGTGTGAACTCGAATAAAACGGTAAGCGCATAACAGCGAAAACAAACAACAACGCCGATCAAGAATATAAGTGAAAACACTATACTTGGTTAAAGTGAGACAAAGGACGAAGATCAGTCAGTGAGTAAGCCTTTCCCGGAAGACAGTATTGGCCTGGTAAGCCCACAAACTTACCCTTTCGACGAGCCTCTCGAACTGGCGTGCGGTAAAAGCCTCGCGCAGTGGGAGTTGGTGGTCGAAACCTATGGCGAATTGAATGCAGAAAAAAGCAATGCTGTACTCATTTGTCATGCACTTTCCGGGCACCATCATGCCGCAGGCTACCACAGCGAGGATGACAAGAAGCCGGGCTGGTGGAATCACTACATTGGCCCCGGCAAAGCAATCGATACCTCGCGCTTTTACGTTGTCTCGCTAAATAATTTAGGGGGTTGCCACGGCTCTACCGGGCCCGCCTCTATCAACCCCGAAACCGGAAAGCCCTGGGGAAAAGATTTTCCAAACCTGCGCGTTCGCGACTGGGTTCACAGCCAGGCCAAATTGGCCGACAAGCTTGGTATTGAGAAATGGGCTGCCGTTGTCGGAGGCAGCCTCGGCGCAATGCAGTGTATGCGCTGGGCGCTGGAATACCCTGAGCGTGTTGCGCATTGCGTCGTTATCGCGTCTGCAATGAAATTGACCGCGCAAAATATTGCGTTCAACGAAACGGCACGTCGCGCCATTATGTCGGACCCACACTTTTTTGAAGGCGATTATTTGCTTAACGAGAGCTTGCCTTCCAGTGGCTTAAGTGTTGCGCGCATGATTGGCCACCTGACATATTTGTCGGACGATGGCATGGGCAAAAAATTCGGACGTGAACTTCGCTCGGGTTCTTTTGAGCGCGGCCGCGAAGACCCAGTCGAATTCCAGATAGAAAGTTATCTGCGCTACCAGGGCGAGACTTTTTCAAAAAGTTTCGATGCCAACACCTATATACTTATGACACGCGCGCTCGATTATTTTGACCTCGCGCGTGAATACGATGACGACCCTGTTGCAGCGTTTCGTCATGCTCTGTGCAAATTTCTGGTCATTTCCTTTACCTCGGATTGGCGGTTCTCGCCGGAGCGTTCACGCGAGATTGTCAATGCGCTGATGCGTGCAGATAAAGATGTTGTTTACGCAGAAATAGAATCGTCTTACGGCCACGACGCTTTCCTGATTCCCAACCAGGTGCGCTATCAGGAATTGTTCGCTGCCTACATGAATAAAATCAAGGTATAAAGTCAAGGTGCTGTCTCGATGCGTTTAGACCATCAAGCCATACAAAAATGGATTCCACCCAAAACCCGCGTACTCGATTTGGGTTGTGGCGATGGCACCTTGTTGCGTCAACTCACCGATGAATTAAACATTCACGGCTACGGTGTCGAAATTAACCCGGAAAACATTCTTCGTTGCGTTGAAATCTGCGTAAATGTCATTGAACAAAACCTCGACGAGGGCTTGAGCAATTTCGATGACCTCAGTTTTGATACGGTCATTATGTCGCAAACGATTCAAACCATGCATAACCCGGATAAAGTCCTCAACGAAATGTTACGCATCGGACGCCAGGCCGTCGTAACTTTTCCCAACTTTGCCCACTGGCGCGCACGCTGGCATTTATTCTGGAAAGGGCGCATGCCCGTATCAGAACACCTGCCCTATGAATGGTACAACACCCCGAACATCCATTTTTGCACCATCACTGACTTCGAAGTCCTGTGTCATGACATGGGCATCAAGGTTGTCGACAAATTGGTGATTGATCGTAACGGCACTTCGCCGCTTGTGGAAAGTTTTCCCAACTACTTCGCCGAAACCGCCTTGTACCTTCTCAGTAAGAAAAGTTAATCGCTTATGAAACAAAAAATTATTTTTGCTGTAGCCTTTACCTGCCTATTATTTTCGTCAACACTTTTTGCCGTCGACTCCAAAAATTTCGGGGAATACAGTGTTGATTACACAACCTTTCCCAGCACGGCCATTACCTCCGAAATCGCGTCTATTTACGGCATCAAGCGCAGCGCCTACGAAACACTGATCAATGTTTTTGTCAGCAAGCAGGGTCAGCAGGGCGGCCTTGACCTTAACATTCGCGGCAGCGCCAAAAACCTGATGGGCCAACAGCAAACCTTGCAATTCCTGGAAATCAAGGAAGACAATACGGTTTACTATATCGCGCCAATACGCGTCAGCGGTAAAGAGGAAGTCTTGCACATCACCATTGAAGCCGAACTCGCTGACGGCAGCCAACGTTTCGATATTAATTTTTCAAAAACTTTTTACACACAGTAAATTCATGTCAAAAAAAATCGTACTTGCAAGCAGCAACGCCGGCAAACTTAAGGAATTTCAAATTTTATTAGCCGACTGCGGCTTCGACGTCCTCCCGCAAGCGGAGTTCAACATTCCCGATGCCGATGAAACAGGTCTCACCTTTGTCGAAAATGCAATTCTGAAAGCCCGCAACGCCTGCGCACACAGTGGCTTACCGGCTCTGGCTGACGATTCCGGCATAGAAGTCGATGCCTTAAAAGGTGCGCCAGGCATATACTCTGCTCGCTTTAGCGGAGAAGGCGCCACAGACGCACGCAATAATGCAAAATTATTAGATGCGCTAAAAGGATTACCCAGAGAACAACGCAGCGCGCGTTACCAATGCATTCTCGTTTACATGACCCACGCGGAAGACCCAACACCCATTATTTGCCAGGGCGCCTGGGAAGGGTACATTCTGGAAGAAGAAGTCGGCGAAAATGGTTTTGGCTATGACCCATTGTTTTTTGTTCCTGACCATGACTGCTCCTCTGCACAGTTGTCCAAAGAAGTGAAGAACAGCATTAGCCATCGTGCAATTGCAATGCAAAAGATCTTGCTGGAATTAAAAAAGCTCCAGGGAGCCTCTGGTTTTTTAAGAGGCCTGCATAATCCTGATGAATGCTGAGTACCAGGGAACCTCTGAAAAATGGAAATATTTTTTCTGTGGCAAGGAAGCACCGCGCGGAGAACCGGAATTTACTAGAGTAAATGAGGATTCGAGCACGGAGCTGACGCCGCCACAGGGAAAATAAACCATTTTTCAGAGGTTCCCTAGAACGCCAGCCCAATTTGCAAAGCACCGCCTTGCATCTCATCGCTTTGCATATAACTCGCTTCCATCGCAAAAAAACCAAGCGACCAGGCAAAGCCACCCGTCATCACATCGGAACGAAAACCACTGAGATCGTGTTTATAGCCAAAACGTAAATCAATGGTCCAAAGCGGATTAAATTCGACACCAAAACTAACATCCTGACTTGGCGACTCGCCAGCAACCGGCTTGTTTTCAACGACATCCACATCCAAACCGACCGCAACCCAGTTGTTAACATAACCCATCCCTAGACGAGTGCGAGGCTGAAAATTTATCTCCGGGCTGTCTTCAGCAAAACGAAAACTTTCGGGGACCACATCCTTGATGGCGAGACCTACGCGAAAGGCATCGTAAAACTCTGCTGCAACACCGAGATCAAAATTGAAACTGTAATGCGCGACGGCGTTTTCCCTGAACTCGGTATCGGTGCTGGCGACGGAGCGTGCTTCGCGATAGACATCCGTCCGTTTCGCTTTTGGCGAGACACCAAAGGCAATATCGTAACCGTAGATTTCGAACTCTTTCGACAAACTCAACCCCACCTCGGTAATGCCCACCGCACCCACATCGTAACGTGAGGTGACGCCGTCGGAAGGGTCAATCAAGTTGCCGTTGTCATCCAGTAAATAATCAAATTCTGCACCCGGCGTGCCGCCGCCACCGATGATATTCAAATAACTTCGGTAATCATTGAGAATGGTCTGGTCTTCTGCGGTGTAGTCAACACGGCCACCTGCAATCAGGCGAGTACCCAAATAAAAACTTCCGCCTTCACGTTTTGCGGGTTCGGCCACCACCATGCCCACAAAGGCATCGGCAATGTAATCCCGGTCGGCAACCTGAAAGGCGAGGTCTTCAAATTCATCGATCAGGGCGGACACTTGCAGGGCGCCGCCTACCGGGTCTGCGTTGTAGGCTGCAACCGCATCGTCAAGGCGCTGGTCGAGATCGTTGTCTTCAACAGCCTCCAATACATCGAAGGCCTCTTCGTAATATTGGCCTGCGACTACAGGGAAGAAGAAACGCCCGTCCCGACCTTCATCCTCATTCCGGTCGTGAAATGAAAGCAGGGCCGGGTTATAGAAGATGGCATTTTCGTGATTGCCAACGGCAACACCCACACCTCCCATACCTGCGGCGCGCGCTTCGTAGATACCGTAGTTCACGGCAAATGCAGGCTGCTGCACTGCAGTGATGCTGCCAAGCAAGAGGAGAGAGAGGGTGAAAGGTCCAGATTGTTTAAATTTCATTACTTCGCCTGTTATCACGTTATATTTTGCGATCGACTTTTGTTCATTTGGATTCGATTCATTGAAAACTTTAGCACTGGTCACAGTTGATTTGGCGCTGTGGCTTTCTCAAGGCAATTATTGTGCAAACAATGTCTCGAAAAAAGATTGAATCCCATTTATTCTCTTGAATGTTAAATATGGCACATTCGTCAGCGGCAATGACAGCACGATTTTCACAACTCCCACCTCTCGCCTTGTACATTCATGTTCCGTGGTGTGTCAAAAAGTGCCCTTATTGCGACTTCAATTCGCATGTACACAAAGGTAATTTGCCCATTGCTGACTATGTAGACGCCTTAAAGCAGGATTTGGATCAGGACCTGGAGCATGTTCAGGGCCGCAAGCTCAGCAGTATTTTTTTCGGCGGCGGCACCCCCAGTTTAATGCCGGCCACTGCGGTGGCTGAGATTCTTGACTTTGCCAGGCAATCTATCGGTTTTGAGCCCGATATCGAAATTAGTCTCGAGGCCAATCCCGGCACCACCGAGTACGACAGTTTCAGTGCGCTTGCACAGGCGGGTGTCAATCGTCTATCGATTGGAATACAAAGCTTTAATGACAAACAATTGCAAGGCCTGGGGCGTATTCACTCCAGCGAGGAAGCCCGTCGCGCCGTCACCAATGCGCAAGCGGCAGGCTTCAACAATATCAATCTGGATTTGATGTACGCACTTCCCGAGCAAAGCCTGGCTGAGGCATTGGACGATCTTGAACAAGCCATGTCGCTCGGTTGCAGTCATCAATCCTGGTATCAGCTCACGATTGAACCCAACACTGAATTCTACAGCCGCCCCCCTCGATTACCGACGGAAGGACGCCAATGGGAGATTCAGGAAGCCGGTCTCGCCTTGCTGGAAACATCTGGCTTCGAGCGCTATGAAGTCTCGGCCTTCTGCAGGGCAGGGCGGCCTTCCCGTCACAACCTCAATTATTGGCAATTCGGTGACTACCTCGGGATTGGTGCCGGTGCTCACGCAAAAATAAGCCATTTCGACCGTGTGCTTCGCTTTCACAAAACCCGCCTTCCCACGGATTACCTGGCACGTAAAGCCGGCCCCACTGCCAAATTTGTCGCCCAAACCCACACAATTGATGAGCACAACCTGCTTATCGATTTCATGATGAATGCGCTGCGTCTGCGCAAAGGTGTCGCCAGCGAGCTTCTCGAACAACGCACGGGCATCAAGCCCTTCACACACTCAAGGATTTTCTCCGACTTACGCGAACGAGGCCTGCTCAAAGCCGACCCCGATATCTTGTGTTGCAGTGATCAAGGGTACAACTTTCTCGACAGTATTCTGCAAGCCTTCCTCGAGGATTAATTCCCGTTTTTTACACAGAGAGTTACAGCAGGGCCTGCTAAACTGAAATGAGGAAGCGCTAAAAAACCTCAGCCTTCGCGCATGCTGTTTTATGCGCCAAACTCAGCCTTGCTATTGACCCGCTATGCGAATGGATTTACTACGGCGAATTAAATTCCGCCGTGTCTTACTTAAGCTCAGCCTTAGCAGCTTCGCTATCAGCGCGGCGGTTTTACTTTTGTTGCGTCAGCTTCGTATTCAACTCGGTACTGACTCCCTTTGGCTGGATTTAATTGCCGTCTGCGCATGTTTAATTGCTTTTATCGTGCTCTGCGAAATTTTTGTTTTCAAAGAGCTTCGACAGGTCTTGAATTACAGCAAGAAAATTCTGCACAAACCCGACGCGCCCGTTACCCCTCTGGTGAAAAGCCATCTTGCAAAAAATGAAATTGCCTCACTAAAGCTCGCAATCAACGACTTGCATCAAAGCATGCAAAATGAATTTCAACAACAACGGCAAATCGAAGAAGCGTTGATGCAGGAAAAGCAAGAACGCCTGGCCACCAATCAAAAGGTCGCCGCAGCTGAAGAAGCCAATGAAGCCAAAAGTCAATTTCTGGCGACCATGAGCCACGAAATTCGTACCCCGATGAATGGCATTATCGGTATGGTGGAAATGCTCAACAGTACCGGCCTGAACGAAAATCAAAAACACTATGCAGAAATGATTTATCGATCGAGTGAAACCTTGATGGCGATCATTAATAACATCCTGGATTACTCAAAGATCGAAGCTGGCAAGATGTATCTGGAAAGTATTTCATTTGACCTCTACAAGCTTGCAAATAAAAACCTTCAACATTTTCAAGCGAACTCTCGCAAAAGCCGCCTGGAATTTGTTATCAATATTCACAACGAAACACCCCAATTCCTGATCGGCGACCCCATCAGAATTGGCCAGATTTTCAATAATATGCTCGCGAATGCCTATAAATTTACTTCTGATGGCTACATTTATCTGGAGATATTTCCTCGCCAACCCATCGACGAGAAAAGCGGCCTCGTCGACCTGGGGTTTCGTATCGAAGATACCGGCGTTGGCGTTGAGGACGCCGCAAAGGAAAATCTGTTTTGCGCTTTTAAGCAAGCAGAGGAGGGAACCAAAAGAAAATATGGCGGCACCGGCCTCGGTTTAACGATTGCGCAACAGTTGGTCAAGCTTATGGGTGGCGAAATTGTCATCGATAGCACACCTGGGCGAGGCTCTACTTTTGAGTTCAATTTAAGGCTGGAAGTGAATCGTGAGAAAAAAACCTCTTCCCCTTATAAAAACAGCTTGCAAGGTAGAAAATTATTATTGATTTACGCAGGGCGCATATTAAATAAAGCCCTGCAACATTATTGTTCGGTGAGTGGCCTGGAAATCACTGTGGTTGATACGGCAGCCATCGCCCTGGCGAGGCTGGAGCGCGAACAACAATTTGATTTCATCCTGGTCGCAGATAATCTTCCCCAACAAAAAGGCAGCGACCTTGCAAAAAGCATTCGCCACTTGCACGGTTTTGAAAAAACCCCTTTGCTCTTTTATCCCGAAAAGAATCTGGACCGTTATGACCAAAAGTTGCTTACGCTTTTCGACGAGATCCTGGAACCTCCTTTTTCTGTCATAAAACTGTCACAGTTTCTGAATAAAAACCTTGAACAGGCAAAAATCGAAAGTAACCCGGCAAACATTTCAACGGGATCGGGTTTACATGCCCTGGTTGCTGAGGATAACCCCGTTAACCAGATGGTTATTGAGGGCTTACTGAAAAAACTGAATATCAAAGTGAGCATTGCCGCAGATGGACTTCAGGCAAAAACAATGTACCAGCAGCAAACTGGACATTACGACCTGATCCTCATGGACTGTGAAATGCCCAAGCTGGACGGCTATGAAGCAACGAAAGCGATTCGTGAATTTGAAGAAGAAAATGCCCTTGCAAATACCCCTATCATTGCGTTGACCGCGCACGTTGAAGCCGACCACAGGCAACGGGCCTACGACTGTGGCATGAATTACTATATCGGCAAACCTGTTACAATCGATAAGCTTAAAGAATCGTTAAACGCCACAGGCCTGGACGCCTCAGTGGAGTAAACCACAAATCAGGAAACACGCCCGCTGAACAGAGTTCCCGTGGAACCTTTCTGGTTAGCGTTTCCGCGAGAATTTATTCATGAATGATATGAGCACACCCGCAGTGGAACCGGCTCCTTTGGACCTCGACAATTCATCACATTACATCAACAGAGAATTGAGCCATTTGGAGTTTAATCGCCGCGTATTGGCGCAGGCGACGGACACGCGACACCCCCTCATGGAACGCCTCAAATTCCTGTTGATTTTCAGCTCTAACCTCGACGAATTTTTTGAAATTCGCGTTGCCGGGTTGGTGCAAAGCATCAAGTTTGAACGCGAAACCGCAGGGCTCGATGGTGCCCACCCGGAAGAGACCCTGCGCACAATCAGTGAAATGTGTCACGAGATTGTCAATGAACAGTATTCAATTTTAAACAAGATTCTGATCCCGGAACTGGAAGCAGAAAATATCCGCTTTTTGCGCCGCAACCAATGGACCGAAAAGCAAAACGCCTGGATACAACATTACATCGAAACCGAGGTGCTACCCATATTGAGCCCTATTGGGCTTGACCCTGCTCACCCTTTCCCTCGCCTCGTCAACAAGAGTCTGAATTTTATTCTAGAACTCGAAGGCAACGATGCTTTTGGCCGCGATCTCAATCACGCTATCTTACCGGCGCCACGCTCCTTGCCACGCGTGATCAAGTTGCCGGATGATCTGGGCGAGCCCGGTCACAATTTTGTTTTTCTCTCGTCGATGATTCACGCCCATGCCGATCGACTTTTCCCCGGCATGGAAGTTAAGGGCTGCTATCAGTTTCGCATTACGCGTAATGCCGACCTCGATGTCGACGTCGAAGGTATTGCCGATCTTGCACGCGCTTTACGCGGAGAACTCCACTCCCGGCGTTTCGGCACGGCTGTGCGCATAGAAGTTGCCGAAAATTGCCCGGAAGAACTCGTTCAATTCCTGCTCGCCAATGTCGGTTTGAACGAAAGTGATTTGTACCGTGTTGATGGCCCGGTAAATTTGAAGCGGCTGATGGATGTACAAAACCTGGTTGTCCGACCCGACCTTTGTTACACGCCTTTCTCCCCCGGTATTCCAAAAGGCTTGAATCGCAAGAACAATCTATTTGATGCGATAGCACGAAAAGACTATTTGCTCATGCACCCCTTTGAGTCTTTTGCACCGGTGGTGCAGTTTTTACGACAAGCCGCTAAAGATCCACATGTGCTCGCCATCAAACAAACGCTTTATCGAACCGGCTCACAAAGTGCGATTGTCGATGCACTCATTGATGCTGCGCGCAATGGTAAGGAAGTAACCGCCGTTGTCGAGCTGCGCGCACGTTTCGATGAAGAAGAAAATCTCGAGTTGGCCAGTCGTTTACAGGAAGCGGGTGCGGTGGTGGTCTACGGCGTGGTTGGTTATAAAACTCACTGTAAAATGATACTGATTGTTCGGCGGGAACAAGACGGGCTGAAACGTTACGTGCACCTCGGTACAGGCAACTACCACAGCGGCAACGCCCGACTGTATACCGACTATTCCCTATTGACCTCGGAAACCGATATTTGCGAAGACGTGCACCTGCTGTTCCAACAACTGACCGGGATGGGCCAAAATGAACGCACTTCCAAGCTGCTGTATGCCCCCTTCACACTCAAGCGGCAGATACTGAAATTAATTGAAGGCGAAGTGAAAGCCCATCGTGAAGGAAAGGATGCGTACATTATTCTCAAATGTAACGGCCTGACGGAAGAGAAAGTGATTCAGGCTTTGTACAAAGCCTCCCACGAAGGTGTCAAAATCGATTTAATTATTCGCGGCATGTGCTGCATCCGCCCGGGAGTACCGGGCCTCTCGGAAAATATTCGCGTATTTTCCGTTTTGGGCCGTTTTCTCGAGCATACACGCGTCTATTACTTCGCAAATGCCGAAATGCCGATGTGGTGCAGCAGTGCCGATTTAATGGAAAGAAACCTGAATCGTCGCGTCGAAGTGGGATTTCCGATAGTATCCCGATCCCTGATAAAGCGCATGAATACTGAACTCGAACTTTATCTGGATGAACGTGCCGGCAGTTGGCAATTACAGACCGATGGCACCTACAAAGCCGCGACAGAAAGTGAAGACATGCCCGCAGCCCAGGCTATACTTTTGCAGAATTTGGCAGGTTAACACTGTTGGCGCACAGACAAACTTGTCACATTTGCGCACAATTCATAGAATAGTAGGCCCGCGAAGTGCTTAGCCTACTATTAGCGAGCATAACTCAGCCTTACCACCCCTTATCGAATACCGGAGATTGTATATGAGCGACGCAATTCAACACGTAACTGACGCCAGTTTTGAGCAGGACGTTTTGTCTGGAGACCTGCCGGTGTTGGTTGATTTTTGGGCAGCCTGGTGTGGCCCCTGTAAAATGATTGCACCGGTACTCGAAGAGTTAGCAGGTGAATACGAAGGGCGCATCAAGATCGCAAAAATGGATGTGGATGCCAATAAAGAGACACCTGCGAAATTTAACATTCGCGGCATTCCAACGCTTATCATCTTCAAAGGCGGCAGTGCAGAAGCGACAAAAGTCGGTGCATTGTCCAAAGGCCAACTGAAAGAATTCATTGATAGCAGCATCTAAAATCTGCGGATCAGAGTAAGGAGACTTGCTCTGATTCGACAAACAAAAAGACATTGGGCTTTGCACACAGGAAAAACCTAGCTATACTGAGTTCAATCATCAGCGAACCCAAGCAGTAACCGGCACCCCGACTCGCCGGTTTAACAAGCCAAATTGAAGCGCCCCGAACTTGCACTCACAAAGTTAGCAAGTGCCATTGAGAAAACGCAGGAATAAGCTCCCTCGCAAAAGTCGCATTCAGTCTGGTTAACAAATAACTCTCGTTCACTTCCCCTACTTTAATACTAATAACTGTGAGCGAATTTCCTTTATCCAATTCAACTTAATAACTTTTAATTTTCAGTATTACATCATATGAATCTCACCGACCTCAAAACCAAACCTATTGAAGAGTTAATCGAAATCGCCAAGGAAATGGGCATGGAAAATCTTGCTCGTTCTCGCAAGCAAGATGTCATTTTCAACATCCTTAAAAAACACGCCCGCAGCGGTGAAGACATTTACGGCGACGGCGTATTGGAAATTCTTCAAGACGGTTTTGGCTTCCTGCGTTCTTCGGGCGCTTCTTACCTTGCTGGACCGGATGATATCTACGTCTCCCCCAGTCAAATTCGACGATTTAATTTGCGAACCGGCGACACCATCGCGGGTAAAATTCGCCCGCCAAAAGAAGGTGAGCGTTACTTTGCTCTGCTTAAAGTAAACGAAATTAATTTCGATAAGCCCGAAAACTCACGCAACAAGATTCTGTTTGAAAACCTGACACCCCTGTTCCCGACTGAGCGTTTGGCCCTGGAGGCCGGTAACGGCTCTTCGGAAGATTTAACAGGCCGCATCATTGATTTGATATCGCCTATCGGTAAAGGCCAGCGTGGCTTGATCGTGGCACCGCCGAAAGCCGGTAAAACCATCATGATGCAAAACATTGCGCAGGCCATTACGCGCAACAATCCCGAGTGTCATTTGATTGTTCTGCTCATTGACGAACGCCCTGAAGAGGTGACCGAAATGCAGCGCTCGGTTCGCGGCGAAGTGGTTGCTTCCACCTTTGATGAACCGCCTTCACGTCACGTACAAGTCGCCGAAATGGTGATTGAACGCGCGAAGCGTTTGGTTGAACACAAAAAAGACGTTGTTATTCTACTCGACTCAATTACCCGTCTGGCCCGTGCATACAACACTGTAATTCCTTCCTCCGGTAAAGTACTGACCGGTGGTGTGGACGCCCATGCACTGGAGCGCCCCAAGCGCTTTTTCGGTGCCGCGCGAAATATCGAGGAAGGCGGCAGCCTGTCCATCGTCGCAACGGCATTGATCGACACCGGTTCGAAAATGGATGAAGTGATTTACGAAGAATTTAAAGGCACCGGTAACATGGAATTGCACCTCGACAGAAAAATTGCCGAGAAGCGCGTTTACCCTGCTATTAATGTTCGCCGTTCCGGTACACGTCGCGAAGATTTGTTGATGAAAGAAGACGAATTACAACGCGTGTGGATTCTGCGTAAACTCCTGCACGATATGGAAGACATTGGCGCAACAGAATTTTTGGTTGGCAAGTTAAAAGACTTTAAAACCAACAATGACTTCTTCCTGTCCATGCGTTCAAAATAAATTCGACTCTTACACCCTCCCTTAAAGAGAGACGAAGACTTTATGGCCCTGAAAGACTTGCGTGCCTTTATTGCACTGCTGGAAGAGCGGGGCCAACTCAAGCGCATTCAACACGAAGTCGACCCCCACCTGGAAATCACTGAAATATGCGACCGCTGCCTGCGCGCTGGCGGTCCTGCGCTTTTATTCGAAAATGTGAAAGGTTCTGACATTCCCGTGCTCGGCAATTTGTTTGGCACACCGGAACGCGTTGCCCTGGGAATGGGGCAAGAGAATGTCGACGCACTCCGCGAAGTCGGTGAGTTGCTCGCTTTTTTAAAAGAACCTGAACCGCCTAAAGGCATGAAAGACGCCTGGGAAAAACTGCCCATATTCAAACAGGTTTTGAATATGGCACCCAAACAAATTAACAAAGGCCAGTGCCAGGAAGTGATACTTGAAGGCGACGCTGTCGACCTGGAAAAAATCCCTGTGCAAACCTGCTGGCCCGGCGACGCCGCACCTTTAATTACATGGCCGCTTGTAATCACCAAAGGGCCGCACAAGGAAAGACAAAACCTTGGCATCTACCGCATGCAAGTGCTGGGGAAAAACAAGGTTATTATGCGCTGGTTGAGCCACCGCGGTGGTGCGTTGGATTTTAAGGAATGGCAAGCGCAACACCCGGGTGAAAATTTTCCTGTCTCCGTTGCCCTGGGCGCGGACCCCTGTACCATATTAGGCGCAGTAACCCCGGTACCGGATACCCTCAGCGAATACGGCTTCGCGGGTTTACTACGGGGAAGTAAAACAGAAGTCTGCAAAAGCATGGGTAATGATTTGCAGGTGCCCGCCACGGCTGAATTTATTCTCGAAGGTCATATCGCGCCCGGCGAAATGGCCGACGAAGGCCCTTACGGTGATCACACAGGCTATTACAACGAAGTTGACCGCTTTCCTGTTTTTACCATTGAGCGCATTACACATCGCAAAGACCCGATCTATCACAGTACTTACACCGGCCGGCCGCCCGATGAACCTGCGATACTCGGAGTGGCCCTGAACGAAGTGTTTGTTCCCATTCTCAAAAAACAATTTCCCGAAATTGTCGATTTTTATTTACCGCCTGAAGGTTGTTCCTATCGCATGGCGGTCGTCACCATGAAGAAACAATATCCTGGCCACGCGAAACGCGTCATGCTCGGCATCTGGAGTTTTCTTCGTCAGTTTATGTACACAAAGTTTATTATCGTCTGCGACGATGATGTGAACGCCCGCGATTGGCAAGATGTGATTTGGGCAGTGACCACACGCGTTGATCCAACACGCGATACAACGATGATCGACAATACGCCGATTGATTATCTGGATTTTGCTTCACCTGTGAGTGGGCTGGGTTCAAAAATGGGCATTGATGCAACCAATAAACTGCCTGGGGAGACTCAGCGCGAATGGGGGCGCAGCATTTCGATGGACCCTGAAGTGAAAGCGCGCGTTGATGCGATTTGGTCTGAATTGGGGATTTGATATTCTCCACTCATGCTTTTTGAAATTTCTTTATTTTCTATTTTTCTTATTAGACGCGTAATGATTGCTGATCACGAGGTGGCCTCTTGTGAAACCGTCACCGCAGGGTGCGTGGGCCGCATCCGGGTGTCGGAGCTACAGGGACGTATTTACTGCGTTTTCACAAGAGGCCACCTTGCAATCCGTGCTCTCGCGACGAACCAAAATTTTGGCCGCTATCAAACTCATCTGAATCAAAAAAATTAGCTAGAAACTCTATTTGCCAACTCGAGCCCTTTGTGAAAACATTCAACACTTTCCTTGTGCTCATCGAGATGAGCCAGCAAATCGGCAAGTTCGGCATAGGCAGCCGGAGAGGGTTTGATTTTGAGGCTTTTTTGTAAGTAATCTCGCGCCTTGCCCCATAACTCATTGGCACGCGCGAGCTTGCCCAACACAAATAATAATTTTTCATCACCTGGGTGTGAACGCAACCAGGTTTCTGCTTGCAGGAGTTGGTGCTTTTTATCCTGAAGTTTTAGCTCGCCATAGGTTTCCAAAAGCACAGAATTCCAGTTTTCATTTAACGCGTAGATCAGAACCTCCATGGCACGCTCGTGAAAACCATATTTGGCTAGCACTTTAGTGTATAGCGAAACAATATCCGCCTCTTTTTTTACCGAAGTCGGTAAATTTTTCCAGATATGTTCAAAGGACGCCCGCGGCTCGTCATTCAGTTCCGAGGCTTTGGCGAGAGCCGTTTCCAACTGTCCTGTCCAGGCTTGTACTTCCAGCTTTTGCGTTTCCTCTTTGGAAAGCAGCTTCAGGTTTTTCATTTTCGCTACAACATCTAAAAGCGAAGGCCAATCCTGCAAATTGAGGTGTACATCTTTTAAAAGTTTAAGCACAACCGGGTCTTGTGGAAATTGTTTGTGTGAGCGTTCAAGGCCTGCAAGTGCTTTTTCAAAACGACCTGCACGCATATCCATTCTTGCCTGCATTAGGTACACAGCCAATGCGTGTTCGGGCGCTGCCTTCTCTGCCAGGTCGAGAAGAAAACGAGTTTCCTCTTCGTCGTTGAGTTCAAACGCACAGTTGGCCGCAGCGAGATAGTGAACCAGGGGTTTGTTATTGAGTTTGGCTGCCGCCAGCAGTTCTTTTTTCGCTGCGCGCCAGTTACCTTCCACAAAATAAATCAAGCCGCGCTGGCTACGCTTTTCATAGCGCTTATCGCGGCTTTCAGATATCCAGCTGATACTGCCTGCAAGGCTATTGCGAATAATTTTGTAAAGTTGAAAGCTTTTAAAAGAAAGGTAAAGGCCGCCCAGAATTAGCAACACGGTAAACACAAAACTCATTTCGATGGTGAGTTTGCCTATGCTGATCAAGACGTAGCCCTGATCCTGTGCCAACAAAAGGATAAGCGCTGCACCACCTATCGCAGCAATCAATCCATAAATTATCCAACGAGTCACAGCATCTCCTCAGTCTGAACGGAAGGAGGTGCTGATTGTACTGCGGGTTTTTCACTGCTCTCTGGATTCAGGTCATGCAACATTTCTATATGACTCTGAAGTAATTTCAGGGATGCACTAATATCGGGTAAGACTTGCGTAATATTTCGTTCAGACAGCGCTTCAACTTGTTCAATGAAGCTGTCTCGTTGCGGGTTCACAGGGAAATATTGTTGTAGCCAACTGACAACTTCCTGCAAGCTCGCCTGATATATAGCGGGTTCTTCGCGCAACAAAGCCAGTTGCGAACGCTCCAGTTTTAAACGCAAATTTTGCTTGAGATAAAGTGCGTGCTCCGGACTGAGTAGAACCGGTCTGGCTTCTTCCTGCCAGGAGATACGAATATAGTTATCGAGGCCGGCGAAGCTCGCACGAACCCCTCGACCCAACTTTTGCCACCAACTTAGCTCTTCAACCTCAGTCGCGTCGTCGCTTGGCGTTTCTTCTTGCTCACTTGATTGTTGAGTGTTCCTTTTCCTTGTTGGTTGCGGGTTCAGGTTCTCAACTTCATTGGCCAAGGCCGTCAACAAAAAATAAATGCCTTCCAAATCAATGTCTTTTACCAGGCGCAAACTTGCGAGGTCTTGCGCTAACTGTTGACGAAGAGGTAACAAGTCCGGGTCATCCAAACCGCGTACAATTTCATCCACCTTTTCCAAAAGCGCTAAAGCACTGCGTGCATTGCCTTCAATCAAGACACGCTGGTTTGCTAATCGCAGAAGGTATTCTGCTTCTGCCAATATCCAATCATCTTGCGTGCTGGTTGAAAGTGAAAGAATCTTTTTTTGCTGTGCTTGTAAACGCTGTTCGAGCATCTGCATTTGCTGCTGATATTGACGCTCTTGCTGGCGCGCGCTGTTAAGCAAGGCATTTTGTTGATTGGCCAGCGTGGCAGAATGTTGTTGGCTCTCGGCAATCACACTTTCAAGGCGGCTTATTTCTTCTTTCACCATGCTTTGTTGTTTGAGGGTTTGCTGATAAACGAACCACGCCGCTCCCGCAATCAGCCCCAAAAGTAAAATCAGTAAAAAAATGAGAACGATTTTAAGGGCTTTAAAGCCCGAGGCTGGCTTTCGGGTTTTACGAATTTTTTCTTGTGCCGCTTCCAGACGTTTTGCTTCAAGCTCGGGATCTTCACTGGTTGATTCCACTTCTACTTGCGGCGTGTCGCCCGCTTCAGTCTCCGCCACTTCTTCGTTTTCTTTTTCACTCATGGTTTCGGCTTATTCCTGAAGATGCAATTACGCACCCTGGTTCGAGTTAACTTTTAGATTGATGTTTTCCTATGGGCCACAGGATTGTCGAGCCTTGATCAGCGTCCGGCAATCCCGTTTTGTAAGGCATTGAACATGGCATCCTCTCCCGCATTTTCTGCAACAATGACACGCCCAAAGCCTGATTGCCGCGCAAGCTGAGCGACTCTTTCACCCGGTACTAGCGTAGCCAGTTTTGCCTTGTTTGCAAAGCCAACTTTTGCAAGGCAATCATCAAGATAGGAGAGGGTTTCGCCACTGAAAACGGTGAAGACGTCGGTATCGCTATTTGGGGTATATTCACGCAAGAGCGTTTCTGCATTTTCAGGGCATCGACGTTCATATAACTCACAGGCTACGACATCCGCTCCACGTTCACTCAGCACCTTCTGTAGATGATCCCGCCCGCCCCGACCCTTACACAGCAGGATTTTCTGCCCTGTAACATCTTTCAGGGCGGGAAGTTCCAGCAGGGCTTCACTGTTCATTGCCATACCGTCGCTGCTTGCCAGCGTGCGCTCTATGCTGCTCGCCGCCTGGTCGTCGCTCGGTTTTAGACCATAGCTTTTAGCAAGACGTTCTCGCAAATGTGCTTCGGTTTTCTTTCCAATGGCGTAACAGTGTTGTTGAACCGGCAATTGTGGCCAAAAATCTTCAATCCAGTTCAATGCGTGATCGACCGCATTCTGGCTGATAAATATCAGTGCGTGGAAGCGATCAAGCTCAAGGATGCAATTTTTGATAGCTTGTTTTTGCTCGCGACTTTCAAGTGGAATAATGTCCAGCAGAGGCAGCTCGACAACGTCGTGGCCAGCCTTTCTCAGTGAATCAGTCCAGCTACGATTTTGGTGTTGTGGTCGAGTATTGAATACACGCATCAGTTGGCGTTGTTGCCGTAGACCGCTGCCAGTATCTTGTCAGCGCCCGCCTGTAAAAGGCGTTCAGCGAGGGCTTCACCTAACGATTCGGCCTCGCTTGCCGCGCCAGTGATGTGATCCTGCAGACAGAGACCCCCTTCTGGTTCTGCGACCAAACCGCGCAACCAAAGCTCGCCATCGCGGTGAATGGCATAAGCACCTATGGGAACCTGGCAACCGCCTTCAAGACGGCGGTTCATCGCACGCTCTGCGCTCACCGCTTCATGCGTTTCAACATGGTGCAAGACCTCAAGTAACTTTTTGCAGCGCATATCATCACTGCGGCATTCAATGCCGATTGCCCCCTGGCCTCCGGCCGGAAGGATGGTTTCCGGGGCGATAAAACTGCTGATTCGTTCACTCATTTCAAGGCGTTTTAACCCGGCAGACGCAAGGATAATCGCATCGTATTCACCGCTGTCCAATTTGGCCAGACGGGTATTCACATTACCGCGCAGGAAGGTGACTTCCAGATCTGGTCGCAAGGCCAATAACTGGCTTTGGCGACGGAGGCTGGAGGTTCCTATGACTGCACCGGTCGGTGTATCTTCAAGTGTCGGATATTTGTTGGAAACCCAGGCATCGCGTGGGTCTTCGCGTTCGCAAATTACGGCTAATTCGAGGCCTTCAGGAAATTCCATCGGCACATCTTTCATGGAGTGCACGGCAATATCTGCTCGGCCCTCCAACATCGCATGTTCAAGCTCTTTGACAAACAAACCTTTGCCGCCCACTTTGGCCAGTGGCACATCGAGAATTTTATCTCCCCGGCTCTCTAGCGGCAGAAGTTCGACGTGTAATTCGGGATGGGCCGCTTCCAACTGCGCTTTAATATGCTCAGCCTGCCACAGTGCCAGGGCACTGCGGCGCGTCGCAATTTTGAGGGTATTCATGAGCTTTCCTAAAGATGAGAGGTTAAAGCCGACTCAGTAATTCGCGAACACTGGCAACATGGCGGCGACTGACAACAGGACGGTAATCAGCCTCTTTTAATTTAATTTCGTATTGCCCGGCACTGTTGCGCTCCATGCCTTCAATTTTCTCAATTGCAACCAGTGAATTGCGGTGTACACGGACGAATTTTTTCGGGAATTCGAGTTCGAGCTCTTTTAGCGTGTCATCAATCAGGGTTTCCCCTTCTTCGTGCACGACGGTGACGTATTTATGGTCAGCGACAAAACAGTGGATGTTAATGATGGGAATTAATTCAACGCCTTTACGCGTTTTTGCGGAGATGTGCTTGCGCTGGCTATCGTCTTCTTCACTTTCATTTTGCAGTGAATGTTTTTGAACTTTGGTTGTTTTTTGTGCTTTGCTCAGGGTCGCAACAAGTTGATCTTCCTGCACAGGCTTCAATAAATATCCCACGGCCAGTGTTTCAAAGGCTTCAAGCGCATACTCGTTATAGGCAGTACAAAAAATCACAGCGGGCGGTTCGGGGAGGTCTGCGATGGCATGAGCGGCACTCAGGCCATCTTCACCGGGCATGCGAACATCCATTAATACAATGTCCGGATCATGCTCTTCAATCGCCGCCAACGCCTCAGCGCCATTGGTTGCTTCGCCAACCACTTCGTGCCCTTCGAGCGATTCAATCATTTTTACCAGTCGAAGGCGCGCAAGGTCTTCGTCATCGACAACCAATATGTGCATGCCGCGTACTCCCGTTTATTTTATTGTTAGTGCATTTTAATGCCTAACAGGATTATGAACCAATGGATACCTCACACTTACCTTGAATGTATCCTCTTCCTGTTCAGTTTTTAGTAAAGCTTGCGTGCCGTAATAAGCATTTAGTCTATGTTTGATGTTTTCCAGGGCAATGCCATTCCCCTTGTAGTCCGAATGGCTCACATTCGGGTCCCCAACCGGGTTGCTGATTTCAAATTGAATATACTTGCCGTTACAGCTCGCATTAAATTCTATTTTACCGCCTTCAAGAATAGGTTGAATACCGTGGTAGATCGCATTTTCCAGTAGCGGTTGGATCAACAAGCTTGGAATCGTCGCATGATCAGGAATATCTTTCACTTGCCAATCCATTTCCAGGCGCTTGCCAAAGCGTAATTTTTCCATTTCAACAAATTTTTCGCAGAGCTGCACTTCGTGAGAGAACAAAACCAGTCCCGGTTGATCCAGGCTTGCACGAAACAGGTGCGCGAGATTCACAATCATTTTTTCGGCGACAGCGGGATCAATTGTAATCAAGCTGGCAATTGCATTCATACTGTTAAAAAGAAAGTGAGGGCGAATGCGCGACTGCAGACTTTGAATGCGCGCCATCAGTTCTGCTTGTTGCTGATTGCTAAGTTGCTGCTGAATGTAAAAATAACGCAATGCAACGCCCGCAAAAACCGCAGCGATACAGATATTACTGAGAAGCTGATTCAGGTTTTTAAATATTTCACCTGTTTGAAACCATTCACCCACCAGGGAAAAAAATACCGTAAAGCCCAACACAATGGCATAACAAACCGTGCCCGCAAAAATCGAGTTGTGGCGTCGCAACCAGCCACGCAAGGGACAAAGACAGGCTGCTGAACACATGGTGATCCACAGAACAAGGAAAGAAACCATGCCAAATCGCAACCAGCTAAATCGGGTGACGCCCATGTCGGCCACGACTAATGCGAATGAGAGCAATTCTCCCACCAGGACCAGTGAAAGAATGGCTTGAACGTTACAAAGATCAGGGAGGAAATCGCCTCTCTGATCAGACGCGGGAACTTTAATAGGCGTGCTCCTGGCTTAATCTGCGAACAATCATTATGGATTCTGGATCAGCAAGCATGGCGAGCTTTATTCACTTGTTTATTCTTTCTATTCTTTCTATTGCCGTCTTTGGCCATAGCGATGTCCAGACTATGCCCATGCACTGCCGACCCGGGTTCTTGTCGCTGTATTGCCTGTTTTAGTTTGTGCTCACTTAATCTGTATAATGCGGCGCTTCATTACCGCCAAATTCTTACTATAGCCTTATGAGTTCAGAAAAAGAAACCAATAAGTCCTGGGGTGGCCGTTTTAGCGAAGCCACCGACACTTTTGTTGCCCGTTTTACCGCCTCTGTGGATTTTGATCAACGCCTTTATGCGCAGGACATTCAGGGCTCAATAGCCCATGCCACCATGCTGGCTTCTGTGGGTGTGCTGACTGAAGAAGAGAAAGATCAGATCATCGAGGGCCTCAGTGACATCAAGGCGGAAATCGAGGCGGGGCAATTTGCCTGGTCTGTCGAACTTGAAGATGTCCACATGAATATCGAAGCCGCCTTGACCAGGCGCATTGGTATAACCGGGAAAAAATTACACACCGGTCGCTCCCGAAACGACCAGGTCGCCACCGATATTCGCCTGTATTTACGCGATCAAATCGATGTCATTGCTGCCGAGCTCACGCGCCTGCAAAAGGGCGTGTTAGCACTCGCCGAAAAAGAAGCTGAAACCATTATGCCGGGTTTTACACATTTACAAACAGCGCAGCCCGTGACATTTGGTCATCACTTGATGGCCTGGTATGAAATGCTCAATCGTGACTACGGACGCTTGATGGACTGTCGCAAACGGGCGAATCAAAGCCCTCTCGGCGCTGCAGCGCTCGCCGGCACCTCCTACCCGATTAACCGTGAATTGAGTTCAGAACTTCTGGGCTTTAGTCAGCCCACGCGTAATTCACTGGATTCAGTCAGTGACCGCGATTTTGCCATCGAGTTTTCCGCTTTCGCTGCCCTGTTGTTAACGCATATGTCTCGCGCCAGTGAAGAACTCGTATTGTGGACGTCTGCACAATTTAACTTTATCGAGTTGCCCGATCGCTTCTGCACCGGCTCATCCATCATGCCGCAAAAGAAAAATCCTGACGTGCCGGAATTAGTGCGAGGAAAAAGCGGACGCGTTAACGGCAATTTAGTTAGCTTGTTAACTTTAATGAAGTCCCAGCCCCTGGCTTACAACAAGGACAACCAGGAAGACAAGGAACCCTTATTTGACAGTGTGGATACCGTGCGCGATTGTTTGCGCGCTTTTGCAGACATGGTGCCTGCCATTGTGGCCAATCGCGACGTGATGTACGAAGCGGCCAAGCGCGGTTTCTCGACCGCGACAGACCTCGCAGACTACCTGGTTCGCAAGGGCATTCCTTTTCGGGATTCACATGAAATCGTCGGCTCAGCGGTAGCCAAGGGTGTTGCGGAGAAGCGGGATTTATCTGATATGAGCCTTGAAGAATTACAAGCCTTCTCGCCGGAAATACAGGCCGATGTGTTTGATGTTCTCACGCTCGAAGGCTCCGTTGCGGCGCGCGCGCACCTGGGCGGCACTGCACCCGCGCAAGTTCGCGCTGCAATTGCTGATGCTAAAAATGCGTTGGATCAACGATAAATAAAGTCTTGCTTGAGCTGCGGGGCTAGCGCTCAAGCCAACTTTAATTCAAGACAGCCAAACGACTTAATAATCTTCCAGATCGTATTCAACAATCACCGGAAGGTGGGAGGAGAAGGTTTTGGTTTTATACATCGCCGCGTATTCAACATTACGCGCAAGATCCTGCGAAATCACCTGGTAATCAATTCGCCATCCGTCACCGACGCCCACTGAGCCTGTAGGCCACCAGGAGTACTCTCCGGCGTCGGGTACGGCGATACGGAAGGCATCGGCATAACCGAGCTGGGTAAACAATTGATTCATCCATTGCTGTTCATGGCCGAGAAAGCCGCTCTGGTCTGAGTTGGCGCTCCAGTTTTCAACGTCAATACGTTTGTGCGCCATCGCCCAGTTACCGCAGAAAATAAAGTTGCGACGCTTGCGCGTTATTTTGTGGAGCAGGGCCTGAAAGTCATCAAAGAACTGGATTTTTACTTCCTGTGATTCCATTTCGGAGAACGCTGGTGGAGCAAGTAAAGAACCGATAGAGAGGTTTTCATAATCCACTTGCAGGTAGCGGCCTTCCATATCCACACCACTGGAAAAACCCAAGCCATAGATCAAGGCTTTGGGTTGGCGCTTAACGTAAATTGCCACGCCGTTATAATGTTTGATGCCGGAGTCAAAGAAATAGGCAAAGTAACCTTGCGGATGGAAAACGTCATTGTCTAACTCGTATTCCTGGGCACGCAAATCCTGGAGGCAGATAACATCTGCATCCTGTTCGCTTAACCATTCGTATAGTCCTCTCTGCGCAGCTTGATGAATTCCATCCACACTGAGACTTATTATTCTCATACCGGCCTCTTATCCTGGGAACCTGCTATGATACCGATTCGTTTGACGCTTTGTTAGATGGCGCCATAATTTTCGCTTTTTAATTATCCTTATTCTGGCCCAATTCGCTTAATTTCCGCTCATGCTGGTGCGATTATGAGGTCGCTCTTATTTATAATAGACACTAATGAGCAATACTCTAACTATGGCCGATGCTTCGTCTGCCTTTAATTGCTCCTGAGCACACTCAACGATTGGATATGACTGATAATCTCTTTAACACATAATCATTAGCAAAAATCATGCACCAGTATCAACAAGATTTTATCGATCTCGCCCTCGAACACAAAGTCCTGCAATTTGGCGAGTTTAAACTGAAGTCAGGACGTATTAGCCCTTATTTTTTCAACGCAGGCTTGTTCTATTCCGGTGCAGCCCTTGCCCAGGTTGGGCGCTGTTATGCGCAGGCAATCGTGAATGCAGGCCTGGACTTCGATTTTGTCTTTGGGCCTGCCTACAAAGGTATACCCCTTGCTGCAGCGACTTGCATAGCGCTTGCGGACGTTCACAGAAGAAACACACCATATAGCTATAATCGAAAGGAGGCAAAGGATCACGGCGAGGGTGGTCTGATTGTTGGTGCCCCCCTTAAAGGGCGTGCAGTGATTGTAGACGATGTCATTACTGCAGGGACTGCAATCAGGGAAGTATTGGCCATGTTTGAGGGCAGTGACGCCCAGGCAGCCGCAATCGTGCTGGGTCTGGATCGCCAGGAGAAAGGCCCTACGGGTTCATCTGCGATTCAGGAGCTGGAGGACACAATGGGAATACCAGTACTGAGTATTATCAGCCTGGAAGATATAATGGTCCATCTGGCGAATACCGGCGAACACGCCTTGTTTAAACGTGCAGAGCAATACCGGGAACAATATGGTGTTTAAGTTAAACGCAAATATACGCAACCAAACTCTGGGCCTCGGCCTGGTGTTTGCGCTATCGACCTCCCTCGTGCAGTCTCAGGAGGAGGGCGCTTTTTATCGCTATAAGAATGATGAAGGCGTGACGGTTCTGGACACCAGTATTCCTCCAGAGTATGCCCAGAGGGGCTACGAGATTGTCAGCAAGACCTTACAAGTGATTGAGGTTGTGCCACCCGCACCCTCAGACGAAGAAATTGCCCAAAAACAAAGTGAAGACGAAATTTGGTATCACTTTGAACAACTTCGTAAGCGCTACAGCGATGTCGCATCTATTGAATCAGCCCGCAAACGTCGACTGGAAAATTTACAAACCAGTATTTCGATTCTAAAAGGGAACATAACAACACTGCAAAATCAGTTGGACGCACAAATGAACCAGGCGGCCACGCATGAACGCGAAGGTAAAAACGTGCCTGCCCAATTGCTCAAACAAATTGCTAACTCAAGGGCAGAGCTTACCGTTGCTAATGAATTACTGGAAATACGACTTGACGAGCAAGTCGAAATCAACGAAAAATTTGATAAGGATATCGAGTATTTTGTGAAGGGCCAGGCGATGCTTCGAGGAAGCTACAAATCGGGTTCAACGCTTAATTGAGTTGGCTTCAAATATAACCCTTTCCATCAATGCCTTTTCATATCTTCTTTAGCGGCACTTTTCTCTTGAGTTCTATTTTTCTTACCCGGCTTAATGCAACTTTTTGTCGATTTACATTACCGATTCTTGAGTAAAACCGGCTACTAAATGCGGCCACTGTGTCTGCCATTGTTCAGTGGGCGATTTACGAAATTCGCTACGAACAAACTGTGCAATTTTTCCCTCAACCGCTGCCATCAGCAAATTGGCCGATGCGTTAACCGACATACTGAAATGCAGTCCATCTCGCAATTCTGCTTCGCGAAGTATTTGCCGCAATTGTGTTTCAAGCCGATCAAACAACTGAACGACACGCAAACGTAACCGTTCGGTTTCACCCGCAAGTGCATCACCCGTTAATATGCGAGTAATACCGGGGTTACGTTCAGCAAACCCAAGCAGCAAGTGAAGAATTTTCTCACATTGTGCAAAAGCACCATTCTCTTCGCTTTGAATCAACGAAATACGTGAAAAAATCGTTTCTTCAATAAACTCAATCAAGCCCTCAAACATTTTGGACTTGCTCGGGAAATGACGATAAAGCGCAGCCTCGGATACACCGACTTCGCGAGCGAGGGCGGCAGTAGTAATACGTGCACCTGGGCTGGCTTCCAACATTCGTGCAAGTGATTCGAGGATTTGCTGTCTTCGGGGTTTCTTATTACTTGTTCTCATATTATTCGATAACAATTTGGCTTTTATCAGTATCTGCTATCTGCGTCAGCATCAGCGTGGTGCATCTGCCGCCCCCCGTTCGTACGCTTGCATACGAACCAGCGCCGGGCTATCCTGGCACGATATGACGCTTGCTTCAATACACTCTTAGTTGAATTCAAGAATGGTTTGTAATAAGGGTGCCAACGCCAGTATCGGTCAATAACTCTAATAGAACTGCATGAGCTACCCTGCCATCAATAATATGGGAACTGGTTACACCGGATTTTACGGCGTCCAGAGCACATTGAATTTTCGGCAGCATTCCACCATGAATCGTGCCATCCGCAATCAATTCGTCAACTTGTGTTGTCGTTAGGCCTGTCAGGACCTTCCCATTTTTATCCTGCAAGCCTGCGACATTCGTTAGCAATATCAGCTTTTCCGCTTGCATCACTTCTGCCACTTTACCGGCAACAATATCGGCGTTGATGTTATAACTTGCACCATCATCGCCCACGCCAATCGGCGCGATGACTGGAATAAGGTCACTATTCAACAACAAGTCAATGACCTTTTTGTTAACCGATTTCACTTCGCCCACATGTCCGAGATCGATGATTTCTGATGCCTTGAGTTCAGGAGAGCGCGGACTTACCTGCAATTTCTTCGCATGAATTAAATTGGCATCTTTACCGGTTACACCAATTGCCTGTCCGCCGTTACGATTGATCAAGCTAACAATCTGTTTATTGACCGTTGCCCCGAGCACCATTTCTACAACATCCATGGTCCTGCTATCTGTGACCCGCATGCCATCGACAAAGCTCGACTGAATATTCAACTCATCCAACAATTTACCGATTTGTGGGCCGCCACCGTGCACGACCACCGGGTTAATACCCACCAGCTTTAACAAAACGATGTCTCGCGCAAAGTCGTTTTGCAGTTTTTCGTCCGTCATGGCGTTACCGCCAAATTTAATGACCAAGGTCTTGCCGGTAAATTTCTGGATATAGGGAAGCGCTTCCGCAAGGACTTCCGCAACATTTTGCGTAGAGGTCGTAAAAGTCATGGGGTACTGGATACTCGGTATAGATAATGACTGGGTCTTGGCTACCGATATTAATCCCAGTTGACCTGAATGGTGGGATCAATATTTCTTAAAGCTTTGACAAAAATGGATTTTAACTTATGCATGCTGTCTTCGTCATCCGCTTCAAAACGCATGGTCAAATTTGGCGAGGTGTTGCTCGCGCGCACCAAGCCCCAGCCAAAGGGAAATTCAGCGCGAATGCCATCAATGTGCGTAATTTTGGCTTCCTCAAAGTCCCCGTCGTTTAGCAATTGCTGAATTATTTTAAATTTATTTTCCTCTTTAACGCTCACACGTATCTCAGGCGTAATAAGACTTTCCGGGAATTCTTGCATGATTTCATCGAGGCTTTCACCTTGCAAGGTAATAATTTCCAACAAACGCGCTGCGGCATAGAGCCCGTCATCAAAGCCATACCAGCGGTCCTTAATGAAAATATGCCCGGAAAATTCGCCACCAAGCAAGGCGCCGGTTTCAATCATTTTGCTCTTCATCGGAGCATGGCCGGTTTTCCACATTATGGGCCTGCCCCCGTAACTGGTGATGCTCTGAACCAGTTGACGTGTACTCTTCACATCAAATATGACATCTGAACCTGGATTACGGGAAATAATATCCTTGGCAAAAAGCATTAATAACCGATCGGGCCAAATGATTTTGCCCTCACCGGTAACCACGACAATGCGATCGCCATCACCATCAAAAGCGACGCCGAGGTCTGCGCGTGTCTCTTTTACTTTCGCTATCAGTTCATTCAGGTGTTCCGGCACAGAGGGGTCCGGGTCATGATTCGGGAAGTTGCCATCGAGATCACAATGCAAGGGAATAACCTGACAACCCAGCTCTTCAAACAGGCGCGGAGCAACAGCCCCGGTGACGCCATTTGCGGAATCGATTACAAGCCTGATATCACCCGCTAATGCGACATCCGAGAAAATGGTATCAATGTATTTTGCTACGACCTTCTTGTGAATTTCCTTGCCCTGGCCTTCATGCATGTTCTTGCTAAGAATGCGTGAACGGATTGACTTGATGTCATCCTCCGAGCGACAAACGCCATTAATCACCACCTTGAATCCGTTGTAATCCGCAGAATTGTGACTGGCCGTCACCATGATGCCACTGCGGCTCTCTGAAAGAGTTTCTGTCGCAAAATACAAGACGGGCGTTGGTACTGTCCCAATATTGAGCACATCACATCCGCTTTTCAAAATGCCTCTAATCAGAAACTCCGACAACTCCGGGCTGTGTGTACGAGCGTCGCGAGCAACAATAATTGTTGTTTCGTTGTTATCAAGCGCCTCACTGCCTACCGCTTGACCAATTTTTTCAGCGAGTTCCCTGTTGAGCTCCTTGCCGACAATGCCACGAATATCATAGGCGCGAAATATGGAGTCGGGTACCGAGGCTTGCTCTGCCGCATCCTCTTTCGAAATGGGCGCGTCCTGAAATTTTTGTTCACGAGAGGGGGATGCTGTTTCGTCATCCAAACCGAGAAGTTCAGCGTCTTTATCCTTGATTTCAATGTCCAGGATATCTTTCTTCTGATAGATCGGATCAACAAGATTTTCTTTATTCGGTGTAACAAGCTCAGCAATGCCTTTCGTCACTGTGGTGCCTTTTTCGTCCAAGCGACTGCCGAGGAAACGGCCCAGCAAATAGGCCAACATACATAGGGTAAAACCGAAAGCGGCCAGCATGGAATAAATAAACGAGCTTTGAACCATTGTTTCGCTTAACAAGGCCCTGGAAGCTTCAACTTCAATTGTCCACCAGCTATTTTCGATGGATGAATTGGCAACAATACCTGCGCCGCCATCCCCTATTTTTAATACTTCAACCGAATCAGAATTTCCGACCTTTTGGTGGAGGCTAAAACGGGCTTTATTTTGAAAATTTCGATTTAAACTTTGCTGCAGTTCGTCGGTACCCATTACCGTGAACAATGCACCAAATATTTCTTTTTCCTCGTTGGCATCACCCTGATATACCGTTTGAACATGATTGATTTGCCACTTGCCATCAATGCGAGCAAATTCAACAGGAACCTCTTCGCCCTTGATCGCTGCATTTATCATCGACAGTTCTGAATAACGAATAGGTGGATTAGAATCCGGGCTCAAGCGCGCAGCGCCTTTGCGTATGAGCGCCATGGCTTTTGCGCTGCTAATATTTTTCACAAAATTTTGCAGGCGGTTTTGAATTTCTTCTTCACTTTCTTCTAGCATCGCCTGAAAAATGGGTCGCTCAATCAGCGCATTCAGTTCTTCATTTTTATTTTTTTGCCAAGCGCGAACATTATCGGCGGCAAGAGACGCTCGCTGATCAGTCAACTTTTGCATTTGGTCGAGTTGCACCGCCACAACCATTTTGAGGTGCACGTAGTAAGCCACTGCCGCTGAGATACCCAGGGCCACCAACACACTGAAGACAATAATTTTTATTTTTTGCGAAAGCGAAACCTTTTTCCTGGGCACATCTGCTGCGCGCTCAGGTGCGTTAGGTACACTCTTGCGTTTGAGAAATGAAAACAATGGCAATCCTTATTTTTCCCTGCGGAGTTTGGTCAGAACACACCCTTTACTCAGTTCGGCTGCCCACACTACCGCTTGTATTTTTTGCTATTCGCTGGATCAGTTCCCGTGCCAGCTGTGTTTTACTTGCTTCTTCGTATTCCGTAATGGTTAAGTCTTCCACCTTAACCCGCATCGAACGCTCATCGTGCGTATCATTTTTGCGTGCCGACTTGCGCTCAATCACTGTGATTGCATTTTGGTCACTGTTAAAACCGATGTCACTACGACTTACGTCGTTAGCAACAATCATGTCGAGATCCTTCCGCTGTAGCTTATCGCATGCATAACTTTCGACATTGTGTGTTTCAGCCGCAAATCCCACTACATAGATAGCACGATTTTTCGCGACTTTTGCCAGAATATCCGGGTTTTGAACCAGGGTGAGTGTTAACTCACTCGCACCCTTCTTGATTTTAGCGCTTTCCGACTTAAGCGGTCGATAATCCGCAACGGCTGCACTTCCAATAAAGATATCTGCATCACGCATTTCGGCTTCGACAGCCGCCAACATCTCTTCAGCGCTTTCAACCAGGATACGTTGCACCCGATCCGGCTGCGCAAGCGCAACAGGTCCGCTCACCAACACCGTTTCTGCGCCAGCCTCCATCGCAGCTTCTGCCAGGGCATATCCCATTTTTCCAGAACTGTGATTACTAATATAGCGCACGGGGTCGAGCGCTTCGCGCGTTGGCCCCGCTGTAATAACGACTTTGCGACCTTGCAATACGCCACTTTTAAAAAGTCCCGCAACAGCGGCAAGGATCTCCGGCACTTCTGACATACGTCCAGGGCCAATATCGCCGCAGGCCTGGTTGCCACTCTCAGGCCCAATCATCTGTACTTTTCGGCGTGTTAAGGCGGCAATATTTTCTGCGGTCGCCGTGTTAGCCCACATCGCCTGGTTCATGGCAGGTGCCAACAATATCGGCGCTCGCGTCGCTAAACAGAGTGTCGACAGCAAATCGGTGCCTTCACCCCCCGCAAGCCGAGCGATAAAGTTGGCTGACGCGGGCGCGACCAACAATGCATCACCCCAGCGAGCCAATTCAATGTGACCCATGGCAGCTTCGGCTTTTTCATCGAGTAAATCTGTGTGAACCGGTCTGCCGGATAAGGCTTGAAAGGTCAGTGGCCCCACAAATTCCTGAGCACTGCGCGTCATGACTACCCGGACATCCGCACCGGCATCTTTCAGCCGACGAACCAACTCAGCGCTTTTATAAGCAGCAATGCCGCCCGTTACACCAAGCAAAATACGTTTATTCGTTAAAGATGTCATGGAAACCATGGCTAACTGAGAGAGGGCCTTTACCTTATCACTTTTTATCGCTTTCGCCACTGGGGTGACTCACTTTGCCCCTTTTCTCCTGGTGGCACTCGCCTTTAGAATAGCGTTTCACAGGCATTCTGTGCACGGACGTCACACACAATAACAGGGATAGCATATGGCAATTACCGATTGGCCTGCGGCAGAACGCCCGCGGGAAAAACTCCTCACTCGCGGCTCGCACGCACTTTCAGACGCTGAACTATTGGCCATTTTCCTTCGCACCGGCTGTAACGGCCGCTCCGCGGTTGACCTCGCACGCGATTTATTGACTGATTTTGGTGGGCTGCGCCCGCTGCTGGAAGCGGAGCAGGCGGATTTTTGCAAAGGCAAGGGTTTGGGCATGGCGAAGTACACCCAGCTACAAGCGGTAATGGAAATGTCGCGCCGCCATTTAGCCAGTACGCTAAATGACAAACCTTGTATGAATAGCAGTCGTACCGTTAAGGCTTTTGTGAGCGCGCAATTACGCCATCGACATTCAGAAGTTTTCGCCATGTTGCTATTGGATTCACAACACCACTTGTTGCACTTTATCGAGCTTTTTCAGGGCACCATCGATGGTGCGGCGGTTTATCCGCGCGATGTGGTAAAACTCGCGCTCTCTCACAATGCAGCGGCGGTGATCCTGACTCACAATCACCCTTCCGGCATTGCTGAACCCAGCGATTCAGATATGGCTATCACTCACCGGCTGCGCGATGCGCTCTCAATCGTCGATATTCGAACTCTGGATCATCTTGTGGTTGGTGATCAGGAAGTGGTTTCATTTGCGGAAAGAGGGTTGATTTAGATTTATTCGAATGCGGTCCACACTCGGTGTTTCTACGACTTGGCCGCCTCCAAAATAAGAACATTTAAAGCGAGCCATTGATCTAGGCCCCCGGTTCTGGTATAAAACGCGCCTCTTTTCGACCACCCCTTGGCTCCAAAGTAAGCAAAATGGAGCGTCAACTGTCGAAACAAGCGTGAAGTTAGCAAAAAAGATTTAAAAATCAGTAGCTTACAAAGCTCTGATCAAAGACAAAATTTATAGAGGCATTATCATGGCTAAGGTATGTCAAGTTACCGGCAAGCGACCGATCACCGGCAACAACGTATCCCACGCAAAAAACCACACCAAGCGTCGTTTTTTGCCTAACCTGCATACCCACCGTTTTTGGGTAGAATCTGAAAAGCGTTTTGTGAAGTTGCGCCTTTCCAGCAAAGGTATGCGTATCATTGACAAGAACGGCATCGATTCAGTGTTGGCTGATATCCGTGCCCGTGGCGAAAAAGTTTAATCGCCAAACAGGAGTAAGCAGACATGCGTGAGAAAATTCGCTTGAATTCCAGTGCCGGTACTGGTCATTTTTATACAACCTTCAAAAACAAGCGCAATATGCCTGAGAAAATGGAGATCAAAAAATACGATCCCGTTGTTCGCAAGCACGTGATGTATAAAGAAGGCAAAATCAAGTAAGTTAAGGTTTTAAAATAAAAGAGCCCGGTTTTGCCGGGCTTTTTTTTGCATTTTTTTTGCATTTTTTTTGGGTGTCCTCTCTATGCCTGAATTACCCGAAGTTGAAACTACCCGTCGCGGGATTGCTCCCCATATTTGCGGCAAACATCTTCGTGACGTGATTATTCGCGATGCGCGCTTGCGTTGGCCTGTCGATCTCGAATTGGCAAGTTTCATTAAAGGGAAAAAGCTTATTGCCGTTGAACGCCGAGCAAAATATTTATTGCTGCGTTTTCATAATGGTACCGTTTTGTGGCATTTGGGAATGTCAGGCAATTTACGTATTGTTGATAGTCGGTCCGAAATAAAAAAGCACGACCACATTGATTTTGTTTTTAACAAAAACTGTATTTTACGCTTTCATGATCCGCGTCGTTTTGGTTGTGTCTTGTGGGATGCTGGTGATATCGCTGAAAACCCACTCATCAAGCACCTGGGACCCGAACCTCTTGCTGATGCGTTTAATGCAGATTATTTATTTACTCGATCTCGACGCAGCAGTAAGCCCGTTAAAACCTGGATCATGGATGGAAAAATTGTAGTCGGCGTAGGCAATATTTATGCAAACGAGGCCTTGTTTAGTTCTGCCATTCACCCCTTGAGAAAAGCCAACAAGTTATCGAAAAAGCAGTGCGATATCCTCGTAGATGAGATTAAAAAAGTTCTGAGCCATGCCATTAAACAAGGCGGAACAACCTTGCGAGATTTTGTGGGTGGGGACGGTAAGCCGGGTTACTTTGCACAAAGTTTGAAAGTGTATGGGCGCGGAGGACAGGCCTGCGTAACTTGCCACAAGCCTCTAAAGGAAAGCCACCTGGGTCAGCGTACTACAGTGTATTGCACGAGCTGCCAGAAGTAATAACCCTGGTGGCCACCGTTGCGCATTAAATACCTAATGCCAGCTCTGGCGTCGCACTAAGTGAAGGCTGCTGCTTTTGTTGCCCGTTGGTTTTCTGTTGCAACTGCATGCTTTTTGATTTCACCTGAACGAATACTGGCTCACTGAATTCAGTTGTATGGTCACCTGCAACACCGCGAATTTTATAACCATAAACACCATTTTGGTTCACCAACTGAGAAATCGCCTTGAAGCTGGGCACTGACGCGAGCAATTGAAACTCACTCCCATTAACGCTGCGATACAACTCCAGTTTTTCAAAAACCGTTTTTTGTGTGCCTTCCAATCGAATGATGTAAGACCCATCATTCGAGGTGTGTGGTGCATGCAGAACCAATTCCCCCGCATTGACAGTCAATGCCATAGCTACGCCTGCGCATAGCGATAACCACTTGATCATATTTCTACCTCTTACTCCTTTTTGGCTAGCCATTTTTGGTGACCCATCAACAGCTAATTTTCCTTTTTATTACTACAATTTTTTTGATCCTGTTTAATTAAAATTCGCTCTACTTGCATACAAACAACAGTTGGTGATTTAAGCAGTAGCTGTCTTCTAAATCAACAGCAAACTCTAGACCAGATCACAAACCCGATTTGTAAATTATTGTGAAAGGGCCGATTTTTGTAATGTGTGTAATTCGGCAATACCCTTCTTGGCCAGTGCAAACATTGCTGAGAACTGCGCTTCACTAAAAGGTTCCTTTTCCGCCGTTCCCTGGATTTCTATCAAGCCACCATTTTCAGCCATCACGATATTCATATCCGTTTCGGCATTGGAATCTTCGGGGTAATCGAGGTCGAGCACCGCTTCACCTTCAAAGATCCCTACTGATACAGACGCCACCATGCTGCGCAGTGGATCCGTTGCTATCATTTTCTCGCGTTGCATATGCCGCAAGGCATCGACAAGGGCAACACCTGCTCCGGTAATTGAGGCCGTACGGGTGCCGCCGTCGGCCTGCAAAACATCGCAATCAACAGTAATACTGAATTCACCCAGGGCAACCAGGTCTACAGCTGCCCGCAGCGACCGCCCTATCAAGCGCTGTATCTCCACCGTGCGACCGCCTTGTTTGCCACGCGCGGCCTCGCGCCCCATACGGGTTCCTGTCGAACGCGGCAACATGCCGTATTCAGCGGTAATCCAACCCTGGCCTTCGCCTTTTAGAAAACGGGGAACGCCCTCTTCAACAGTGGCATTACAAAGGACTTTGGTGTTTCCGAATGTGATAAGAACCGATCCTTCGGCGTGACAGGTGTAGTGGCGCTCAATCTTGATGTCGCGTAACTGGTCGTTCGCGCGCCCGCTTGGTCTTTGCATACCTGATTGTTGCATAAATCCCCCCAAAAAATAGCGCGCTATTATAGTGGAATGGGGGCTAAAGATAAGGTCTGTGTTATGATTTTCAGCCCAATTTTCACGGACAAGTTGAGCCCGCCTATGCCACGCAGTATGACCGGCTTTGCACGTCAGGAGGCCCAATATCCCTGGGGCAGTCTGGCTTGCGAAATTCGCAGTGTGAACCACCGTTACCTCGAACCCTTTCTTCGCTTACCCGAGTCCTTACGTGTACTCGAACCCGAGTTGCGGGAAAAACTAAAAAAATCCCTGGGCCGCGGCAAGGTTGAAATAAATTTCCAACTGGGCCTCGAGAATCAGCAGGATGCCGACCTGGGAGTTAACGAACAACTCGCCAAGGCATTGATTGATGCCGCTACGCAACTGTCAAATCAGATGACTAATGCCGCGACCATCAATCCAATGGAAGTTTTGAAATGGCCAGGTGTCATCCAGAGTAAAGAAGTCGATATCGAAATTGTGCACGATGCTGCGCGCACACTTTTTGAAAAATCACTGGTTCAATTAACCGACAATCGCCGGCGAGAAGGTGAAGAACTTGCTAATTTTATTGAGCAGCGCCTAACTGGCATCGGTGAGCATGTTGTGACGGTAAGAACGCTCGTTCCGGAATTACAGACACAATACATCGAAAAACTGCGAAACAAGCTCGAAGCCTTAAAAGTGGAAGTTGAGGAAGAACGCTTCCACCAGGAAGTGGCCTACCTAGCCCAAAAAGCTGACATTACGGAAGAATTGGACAGGCTCGATGCACATGTCCAGGAAGTACGCCATACTCTAAAGGCTGGAGAGCCTATTGGCCGCCGCCTGGATTTTCTGATGCAGGAACTGAATCGCGAAGCCAATACCCTTTCCTCTAAATCCATCAGCTCGGAGACCACACAAATCGCTGTCGATTTAAAAGTCTTTATCGAGCAAATGCGCGAGCAAGTACAAAACATCGAATAATATGAGTTATAAAGGCACGCTTTTTACTGTGTCGGCACCCTCCGGTGCAGGCAAAACCAGTCTCGTGACCGCACTGGTCGAAAGCTTGAAAGAGGTGCGGGTGTCCGTTTCTCACACAACACGAGCAAAACGCCCCGGCGAAATTGACGGCGTCGACTACCATTTCGTCAGCCATGAAGCGTTTCTCGGCATGGTTCACCGCAATGACTTTCTCGAACACGCGCAGGTGTTTACCAATCACTATGGCACCAGTAAATTATGGGTAGAGGAAACGCTATCCCAAGGCCTGGATGTCATTCTCGAGATTGATTGGCAGGGTGCGCGCCAGGTGCGCGAATTACTGCCCGAAGCACGTAGCATCTTTATTTTGCCGCCCTCACGTGAATGTCTGCACGAACGCCTCACCGGGCGCGGGCAAGATGATGCAAAAGTGATTGCCGCCCGCATGTCTGAAGCCCAGAATGAAATGTCGCACTACGGCGAAGCACATTTTTTGATCATAAACGATGAATTTGAGGTGGCGCTGCAAGAATTTCGCGCTATTTTGCTGAGCCAACGTTTAAGACTTGAAAATCAGCAACAAAAGCACCACAGTTTACTGGAGAGTCTATTGTCCTGAATGGCCATAAAGCGTACACTGCGCGGCCCCGAAACGACTGGAAAACAAGATTATGGCAAGAATTACCGTAGAAGATTGTCTCGATCACGTTGATAACCGCTTTGAACTGGTCATGGTTGGCAGTAAGCGAGCGCGTCAAATCGCTGTAATGGGTAAAGAACCCATGGTAGCGCGCGAAAATGACAAACCTACCGTACTTGCTCTACGTGAAATTGAAGAAGGCCTGGTAGACGCCAGCATCCTTGAAGAAGTGGATGAAGAGCCCGCAGATGACATGCTGCCAATGGAAGGGTCTGAAGGCATGGACGACAACAACAGCCCGATGCTGCCAGAGGACTAAACCTCAGAGGGGGATATGCTCACAATCGATTCGCTTTCTCATCGCCTATCCTCCTACCTCGAACCTACCCATATTAATGGCGTAAAACGCGCTTACTACTACGCCGAACAGGCGCATACCGGGCAATTCCGCCGCAGTGGCGAAGCCTATATCACCCATCCTCTCGCGGTCGCCAATATTCTCGCTTCCGTCAATATGGACCATCAGAGCCTGATGGCCGCAATGCTGCACGATGTCATTGAAGATACTGGCATCTCCAAAAAAGCCATTGCCGAGCAGTTTGGCGAGCCGGTAGCCGATCTGGTCGATGGCGTCAGTAAACTCGCCAAAATCGAATACGAAAGTCAGGCGGAAAAACAAGCCTTGAATTTTCAAAAAATGGCGATGGCGATGGCCAAGGATTTGCGCGTTATTATCGTCAAGCTCTCCGACCGTTTACACAACATGCGCACGCTCGGCGCCATGCCGCCCGATAAAAAAAGACGCATCGCCAAGGAAACGCTTGAAATCTACGCCCCGATTGCTCACCGCCTCGGCATGAACGACTGGCGTATCGAATTTGAAGATCGCGGTTTCGCGGCAATGTACCCTTTGCGTGCTCAACGCTTGCAAGCCTCCCTGCAAAATGTGCGCGGTAACCGTTTAACCCTGGTAGAAAAAATTCAATCAGCCATCGATAAACGCTTACGACGTGATGGCATTGACGGTCTGGTCATTGGGCGGGAAAAACACCTGTTCAGTATTTACAGCAAAATGCGTAGCAAGCACCGCTCCTTTGATGAAATCATGGATGTTTACGCATTCCGCATCATTGTCGAAGACATTCCCACTTGCTACAAAACGCTCGGTGCGATTCATAACTTGTACAAACCCAAACCCGGAGAGTTCAAGGATTACATCGCCATCCCCAAAGAAAATGGCTACCAGAGTTTGCACACGCTTGTGATCGGAACGAAAGGCGTGCCGATTGAAGTGCAGATTCGCACCAAGGAAATGGATGAACTTGCCAATTTTGGTGTTGCTGCGCACTGGTTGTATAAATCGGGTAACGAGAGTGACAATTCGCCAGCCAGTTTTACTCGTGCAAACCGCTGGGTAAAACGTTTGATGGAAATTGAAAAGCACACTCACGACTCAGTCGATTTTATCGAGAATGTCAAAATCGATTTGTTTCGCGATGAAGTGTATGTGTTTACGCCTCTTGGAGAAATTATCGAATTACCTGCGGGTTCAACGCCGGTTGACTTCGCCTACGCGGTGCATACCCAGGTTGGCAATTCCTGTGTTGCCTGTCGTATAAACGATAGACCCGCACCCTTGTCGCAAACCCTGGAGAGCGGACAAAAAGTCAAAGTCATTACGTCGGAACGTTCACAACCCAATCCAAACTGGCTCAACTTTGTCGTTACAGCGAAGGCACGCAGTGCAATTCGTCACTACCTGAAAACGCAGCGCCATATGGAATCCGTCGATCTCGGTAAACGCATGTTGATGCGTGCACTTGCAAATATCGACATCGAAATGGACAACTTGTCAGACGAACAAATTCTTTCGCTCTGTGATCAAACGTCCACCGAATCCATTGATGAACTCTACGAAAATATCGGCCTGGGTAAGCAGGCAGCGTTTGCCGTTGCAAAAATCCTGCAACCGGACCTCGAACTGAAAGACGCCCAGGCGCCTATTACAATTGAAGCTGCCGACAGCTTGTTAATCAGTTTTGCGCGTTGTTGTCGACCGATACCGGGCGACCCTATTGTCGGCCATGTGAGCAGCGGTAAAGGTGTCGTTGTTCACAGTGAAAGTTGTAAAAACTTGCAGGGATTGCGGTCGAAAGGCGAGCAACTCACACCGAGCAACTGGTCTGCCAATGTAAAAGGAGAATTCCTGACGGAAGTGCAGGTAGAAGTCAAAACCGAGCGTGGCATTATTGCCTCACTGGCAACGCGTATCGCGCAAACAGGAACCAGCATCGAAGGCATTCAGGTGAACGAGCGCGACGCTGAAAACAGCATTATTACATTGACTGTTGGCGTGACCAGTCGTATTCATCTGGCCAACGTCATGCGCTCCGTGCGTACCATGCGTTCCGTGCAAAAAGTTTCTCGGGGGAAAAACAACTAATGAACAATAAGCACATTATAGAAAGCGACGATGCGCCAAAAGCGATCGGGACGTATTCGCAAGCCGTCCGCGTGGGCAACACAGTTTACCTTTCCGGACAAATCCCACTTTCTCCCGAAAGCATGGTCCTGGTCAGTGACGATTTTTGTGAGCAGGCTCATCAAGTCTTTAAAAATTTACAAGCGGTTTGCAAAGCTGCGGGTGGCGACCTCAATCAAATCGTAAAATTAAATTTTTACCTTTGCGATCTCAATCAATTTGCTTTGCTCAACGACATTATGTCGCAATATTTCGAACAACCCTATCCGGCTCGCGCTGCGGTGGGTGTTAGCGCCTTGCCAAAAGGCGCACAACTGGAAGCCGATGGCATTCTTCATCTTGACGAAGGTTTCAACGTTTAAATACCTTTCGGCTTCTTATGTCCAATGGGTTTTGCAAAAGCGCTTCTTCTAGAACTGCCAATAAAATCGACGGGTTAATACCTGTAACGATTCTCTCGAAAATTTAATTCATCCAACTGCTCGTTCAAGGTCCACAGATCGTAAAGCACACCTAACCCCAAAAAGCCCAGAGTAAAGATATAAAGAATGCCGCTTATCCATTTGCCCATGTACATGCGATGGACGCCGAAAAAGCCAAGGAAACTGAGCAGAATCCACGCAAGTGAGTAATTGTATGGCCCCTCTTCGAATTTGCGGTCCGCTTCGCGGTCCATCTCTGGAATCAGAAACAGGTCGATAATCCAGCCGATAAAAAACAGGCCAAGTGTGAAAAACCAGATCGTACCGGTAATGGGCTTACCGTAATAAAAGCGGTGACTGCCAATAAAACCAAATATCCAGGCAACATAACCCAACACCAAAGAATGCGTGTTTTCTCTTCTGCGTGCCGGTTGACGACAATCGTCGCGGTAATAATGTGTACTGCGCGCCATGGTTGACCTCCCTTGTTACCCTTAATTTACCTGGAGATTTGGGAAGAAATGTGGAAGCACTAATATTTGCCTGGTTTTTTCATATTTCACGAAGACAGGGAGGACAGCGGTAATCGATAGAAGGCAAGGGCATTACGAAAAAACAGTTTTTCTGCGGCGCCTTCACTCAGGAGATCGTAAACCAGCTCATAATCTCTATCCATATAAGGCAGGGGCGCACGGGTGCTTGGCAAATCACTGCCAAACATCAAGCAGGAAGGGTTTGCAGCATACAATGATTTCAGCGCTTTTTTTACATCCATATCAACCCGACTGAAGCCACTGGCTTTAATATAGGCACCTTTTTCGGCGTATCTCAGCAAGTGCGGCAAGCCCTTTTCACTCAAGCCGAGATGATCAATGGAGAATTTTGGCAGTTGACTGAGCAAGGGCTCTAATAACAGCAGCTCGCGACTATCAACATAAAATTCCACATGCCACTTCACAAGTTCATATACCCGTTGCGCCATTGAAACAAGCGCATTGACCCCTTCCGACCCCCCGCGCTTTAAATTGAAACGCAAGGCTCTCACGCCCTCACGGTCCAGTTTAAGAATTTCTTCATCAGAATAGCTCGCCGGAAGCTGGGTGACACCCACATAAGTTTCACCCAAATCCTGAAGTGCGGTGACCAGATAGTCCTGATCGAAAGCCTGAAAAGACCCGGATACCACGGCACCGCCTAACAAGCGGTAGTCAGACATGCGTCGACGATAATCCTCGCAACCAAAAGCGGGTGGCAAGTAACCCTGATTTTCAACCAAGGGGAAACGCGGATCGATAATATGGAAATGGCTATCGAAGAGCGGAATGGGTTTCATCAATTAACGTGCTTGCAATTCACTAATTGAAAAAAGGTCGACTAAATCTTCGCGCTGATTTTCTATCAAGTATTCTTCGATACTTAAACCGTCAATTTGAAATTCATCGCTTAAACCCCGCTCCAGAAGCCCTTCAATCAAACCTCTGTCGGCACCCCAGAGCAAAGCCAACTCCAGCGCGTTGCGGCCTTCACTGTCACGCTCCATGATCGCCAGGCCTCGTGGTCGCAAACGGTCAATTGTCTCAAGGGAAAAGGCGTTACTGATGATATCAGGCATTGCTCCCTGCAAACTGCCGATGGGTTTTTCACTGTCCAGAATATATTTCACGGCTTCCTCGTTACCATAATTAATGGCAAGCATTATCGGTGTAACCTCGCCCTCATTCATCATCAAGGTATCTGCGCCATAGGAAATTAAATCCGGTATCGTTTCGGGCGTTTCGTAAATTATCGCGAGGTGTAGCGGTGCATCGCCATCCCGATCTTTTAAATTCACATCACCGCCCCGGTTTACCAATTTTTCAAGCATGCCTTTATCGAGTGTGCCTTCGTGATAAAAATAGTTAACAATATTATCTTCGCCATAGGTGTCCGGAAATCGAAAGGAAAAAACAATCACAAAAGCCGCTGCCGCAGCATAACTGCCCCATAGTTTTATGGTCTTCCAGGTGCGGCTGATATATTTACCCACCAGGGTCCAACGAGTGACTTCCGGCGGATTGGAAAACCGAAAATAAAGCATATAGAGACTGCCCAAAACCCAGATACCGCCAACAATAATTGTGAGCCAACGAAACTTATCAATGTATAGCCAGGACGTTGCCAGAGCGAGCAGCAAGCTAAAAAAAGGAGGCATCGCCGCTACGATTGCCGCTTGTTGACTTACCGTTTTTTTCAAATGCTCTGGCAAAATAAGTTCGAGAACGTTAATACATTGCTCACGTGCATTTTCGTCTTCAAAATCGTAACTGAAGTCTTTTTCTTCTTTGCCTTCCTTATAAAAAAATTCAATGTCCTTATCCGTATTTCGACTCACGATACGAACTAGGTCTGCGAAACGAATTTTTTTTACCTGGTCTTTGCTGAAAATATCAAGGGGGTGGGTTTTTTCATTGAGCTTCTCTCGAACCGCCTCAAGGTGGTCCGCTTTACACTCTGAGATGAGCAAGCCATTTTTTGCCAGTATCAGTACATTATCAACATCACTTTCCTTATTAATCCAGAATTTCATCGCCCCTCCATTGTATTTCATTTTTCACTGAATGCTTTTAACTGTGTACTTCGAGCTCACTCTTATATTTACGCAGTAGCGCGCGCAGCTGGTGATAACTTAAACCGAGATACTCGGCGGTCTGCTTTTGATGATACTGACAAGTTGCAAGGGCCTTACGCAAAAGTTCAAGTTCAAAACTTTTTACCTTGCCAGCAAAGTCATAGCCTGCGCCCTCTGAGTCTAGAACGTTTTGCAAGGGCGCCGTCACCCCTGTCGACTCGCCGGTAGATTGGGCCGATGAATCGTGAACCGCTGTAAGGTCAGGCATTTCAGGAAATGGATCGACTACAATTTCGTCTATCGGCTCATCCTTATCGCCCCAACGATAAAGACTGCGCTCCACCACATTTTTTAATTCCCGAATATTCCCGGGCCAGGTGTAATCGAGCAAGGTTTGCATCGCTGACTGACTGAAACCCGAATAGTAATCCCAACCGAGTTCGTGGGACATCCGCAAGGCAAAATGCTCAGCCAACTCTGGCAAATCTTCAAGACGTTCGCGCAGCGGCGGCACCTTCACAACATCAAAGGCGAGGCGGTCAAGCAGGTCTGCACGAAAATCGCCCTTTTTGGCCATGCTTTTCAAATCGGCATTGGTGGCGGCAATAATACGGATATCCACTTTAATTGTTTTCTGGCCACCAACGCGCTCGAACTCGCCGTATTCGATGAGTCGCAAGAGCTTTTCCTGAATGCGCACAGACATCGCGCCCAACTCATCCAGAAACAAAGTGCCGCCATCCGCCCGCTCAAAACGGCCATGATGGACCCGTGTTGCGCCGGTAAACGATCCGGGTTCATGGCCGAAAAGTTCGCTATCCAACAACTGATCGCTGATCGCAGCACAATTGAGTTTGTGGAGGCTTGACTCCCAACGCGAGGAGAGAAAGTGCAGACGCTCTGCAATTAATTCCTTACCAGAACCGCGCTCGCCAAGGACAAGCACCGGGCGATCCAGCGGCGCCACCATGGAGACCTGATCGAGCGCTTCCACCAGGGTTGAGGATTCGCCCACAATACGCTGAGGGCCACGTTCAAGTGCCATCGCCGAAACACTCCATAAAGTGGTTAAAATAGCTAAACATTAGTGATTATTTTAACCATATTATGGTTATTTTCACCTTATTATTGTGGTGGTTTTCAAGAAAAAATAAAAATATTCAATAAAAACAATGAGTTAAAAAGTTGGCACGCTCTGTGTAATAAGACTTATGTCAAACATCGAAACATCCGGAAACGGATATCACACACAGAGGATATGGACATGAGCGAGAAAACCAAAGACATGATACTTGAGAGCCTGAATACTGTATGTTACGCCGCCGTTGTTGTGGCCTGCTGCACCGTCATCACCTTTTCCTGGGTCATGATTAGCGCATCAAGTGTTATTCAAGCGATATAAGTCAAAGCAGTCGAGCACGTTTAAACAGGAGATAGGTCATGGGAATTTTTTCACGATTCACCGACATCATTAATTCAAACATCAATGCTTTGCTGGACCAGGCGGAAGATCCCAAGAAGATGATCCGCCTGATCATCCAGGAAATGGAAGAAACCCTGGTGGAAGTGCGCAGTTCCTGTGCCCGCATCATTGCTGATAAAAAGGAATGCGAACGTCGTGCACAGCGCCTCGAAGCCGAAGCACAGGAATGGGAAAAGAAAGCGCGTTTGGCCATCAGCAAGGACCGCGAGGATTTAGCCCGCGCCGCGATTTCTGAAAAGAACGAAGTGCAGGAAGAAGCGACGCTGGTGAAATCCGAGCTTGAGGCTTTGGATGTACACCTCGAAACCTTGAATGATGAAGTTGCGCAATTGCAGGCAAAACTGGACGACGCCCGCGCCAAGCAGAAAACCTTATTGCTCCGCGCCAACACCGTAAAGTCGCGCTACCAGGTGAAAAAGCAAATCTACAAAAACAACGTAGATGATGCCTTTACCAAATTCGAATCCTTCGAACGCCGCATGGATGAACTGGAAGGACACGTTGAGTCCATGGATGTCGGACGCAAAAGTCTCGCAGACGAAATTGATCAGTTACAGGAAGACGACAAGATCAATGCCGAACTCGAGCGCCTGAAAAAGGATATGAAGGAATAAGTCAGGCGAAGTTTTGGCCCGCTTCACATACAATGATTGTTAAATGAACGGGCCAATTAACAACACTCGGGAAAAACAGGAAGAAAACGATGAATTTAACCAATTTTCTGTTCGTGCCATCCATTCTTTTCATGTGCATTGTTGCACCGATCTGGATAGTGATGCACTACCGCTCAAAGGGCAAAACCGCTCAGGGAATTAGCCAGGAAGAGCGAGAGAATCTGGACGAAATGCTCGCCACGATCGACAAACTCAGTGACCGTGTAGAGACCCTCGAGAGCATTTTAAATGAGCACCACCAAGACTGGCATAAACCCCGTGCCAGTGAAAAAAGCAGTTAGGCTTAAGGAGAGCAAACATGGCCAGACAACACAGCCACAAATACCGCGATTACATGGAAAGTCGCCGCCAGGGCTATGGCAACAACCTTTATCGCAACACCCGCGATGGCAAAATCGGCGGTGTGTGTGCGGGCTTGGCCGACCATTTCGGCATCGACCACTGGGTCATGCGAATTATTTTTATCGCCGGCTTTATTTTCACTGGCGGCGCCGTGTTCTGGATCTATGTGCTGTGCTGGATCATATTTTCCGCAGGGCACACTGAGAAAGAAACCGCCTATGAATACGATGAGGACGAACATTGCTATCGCAAGAAAAACGTTTTCCGGTATCAAGCCCCCACCAGCGAACGCCTGCAAAGTGCTCGCGAGCGCCTGGACAACATCAATCGTCGCGTGCAGGCCATGGAGGAATACGTCACCTCCCGCAAGTTCAAGCTGGATGAAGAATTTGCCAAGCTCTAAAAACGACTTCTCCCTCAACACGCAGTTTGCTAACCCGCTCTTCGCGGGTTTTTTTGTATCATAGCGGCGACACCCCAATTTGCTTGCAACTTAAACAACCTGGCGGCCGTATATATGGATGCGAAGGACGAAGAACTGGTCAAACTCCTCGAACGCTGTGCGCTGAAGGATGAGGCCGCTTTAAAGCAGCTTTATGATCAGCTCGGGCCATGGTTGAATGGCGTCGCCTTTCGCATATTAAAATCTGCAGAACTCAGTAACGATGTACTACAGGAGGCTTTCGTGCAGGTTTGGAACAATGCAGCCAGCTATCGGCCCGAAAAGGCCAAACCGCTCACCTGGATTTGCAGCATATTGCGTTATCGCGCACTCGACCGATTGGATAAGGAGAAAAAACATCAGGATAGGCGTGTGGAGGATGAAGACCTCCACGCTCTGGATAACTATGCGAGTACCGAAAACGTCGAGCATGCCGTACAGGGTAGCGAAATGAATCAGCACCTCAGTGATTGCCTGCAAGCCATCGGTGATCGTTTGGGTACCTGTATCAAGCTGGCCTACCTTTACGGGTATTCGCGGGAGGAAATTGCCAGCCATTTTTCCAGCCCCGTCAATACGGTAAAGTCCTGGTTAAGACGCGGCTCTGAAAAACTGCGTGAGTGTTTGGAAACGAAATTATGAACCCGCCCGATCCTGGACAGCATGATCCGAAACAAGAAGGCAGCGCCTTCGAATATGTGGCTGGCACGCTCAGCCCCGAGGAGCGTGCGGACTACGAACGTATGTTGGATACGTCTGCAGAAGAGCGGGCGCGAGTCGCCTTTTGGCAGGAGCAACTCCTTGAACTCGACCTGCGGACGCCTGCACGCGAACCCAGGCCCTCGAGCTGGAATGCCATCGCCAACCACATTCAAGCCCGCAAAGCCGGGCGCGCGGGGCCATCCCCCTTTGCCTGGCTAGGCTGGTTGAGTTCTGCGTTGGCCGGCTTATTGTTGCTCGCGGTATTTTTCGGCCCCTTAAAAAACACCACACCGAATACAGACTACATTGCCGTCCTGACTGACAACGAGGGCCAGGCTGTCTTGACCGCCCTCACAACCGCCAGTGACAGCCGTATGTGGCTAAAATGGGAAGCACAGCAAGACGATGCCGCGGAGGAAGATGACAGCGCCTTACAATTGTGGGCCATCTCCAAACGCGATGGCCAGGTCCGCTCACTTGCTGTTTTCGAGAAAGGCCAACAATTGAGCGAAATGCCCCTGAACGAAGCCAATTTCCGCCTTGTCAGCGATTCCTCATTCCTGCTACTTACCCGCGAAGAGGCCGGTGGGTCAGCCATCGACGAACCCAGTGATGAACTTATCGCACGCGGTGTCTGTGTTCGTTTCGGCGGTGACAGCTAATAATTTTAACTTTGTCACACATCTGAGCCATTTATTTCGTCTACCCTGAGCACCTTGAATGCTCAGCAACACAGATCCTGGCATGAGTGTTCACCTCAGCTCCCTGTTTGCCAGGTTACACTGTTTTACATGCTTAAAAAAATAAACCTCATCGTCTCTTTAGTGGTCGTATTTGGCTGGGGGCAGTTTATTGCTCTGGCCCACGTCCACGCCCAAACACTGACAGTCGAACTGCCGGACAAAAACCTGCAAGCTTGTATTGAGGCACTCGCAAAAAAAAATAACTGGCAAGCGATTGAGGACGTGACCAAAATTCAATGTCACAACAAAGGCATAGAAAATATAGAAGGTCTGCAACAATTTACACGCTTGCAAAAACTCTCTCTGCACAAAAACAAAATAAACAAAGCTAGCTTAAACGCGCTCCCTGAAATCAAGGAAATAAATATTGCACGCAATAACCTCAGCGAAATCAAACTGAGCAACCTGCCAAAACTCGAAGCCCTTTACCTTTTTGGTAACCAATTCCAACAGCTTGAACTCAAGGGCTTCCCGGCACTCGAACAAATCAAGGCGAACTCCTCAGGCATTCATCACTTTCACTATGCCGACCTTCCCTCGCTGCAAAAAATTTATATGTTTGACAATCAAATGGAAACCATTGATATCTATTCCTTACCCGCATTGAAATACATGGACGTAAGACAAAACCCCATGCCCGATGGGCTTTATGAGGAAATGGACAAAATGCCCAACATGACAATTCTCCACGATGGCAATGCAGAAGACTGGCAATAAACCCCTTACACTTTTTTTTATATTAAGCAGCCTGGCAACGACAGAGTTGCATGCGCTCGGCGAACACGAAACCGACATTGGTTTACGCGCTCGCTATACTGATGTCAGCGAAGGCGATACAGAGGGGCGCGCCGCGTCCTTACTCCTGCGACTCGACTGGGAAGCACAGTGGTCGCCCAATTGGAGCACCCTACTCGAATACGATTTTGCAGAGACCTGGTTTCAGGATGAGCACCGCGATGGCCTCCGCTTTAACAATAAACCGCTTGTTCCCGATGTTCCCGGTGATGAAATCAATCAGGCCTTTGTCAACTGGCGTAGTGGCCAATGGCAAGTGCGTGTTGGACGCCAACGCATTGAACTCGCCAATCAACGTTTTGTCAGCAGCGTCTCTTTTTGGCAAAACGATCAAACTTATGATGCCTTGCGTTTGCGCTATGCTTTTTTGAGCAACACCAGTTTGCAATACATCCACATAAACAACGTCAATCGCTTTTGGGGTGAAGACGCCGGCACAAGTCTGCGACGCTCCGATATCAATTACGACGCACTCGGCGGCATTCGCCCCGCGCCCGCTCGCGGTGATCACGAACATGGCACGCACTTGCTTCACCTCGAAATCAAGGAGTGGGACTATTCGCAAATTCTTGCGTGGCACTACGACATTGAAAACGAAACAGCCGCGCCGCTCTCCAATACAACCTCTGGCCTTGGCTATCGCTTCGACTATAAAGCGTCAACCCTGAAATATATGATTCAGGCAGACCTGGCCATTCAGGAGCGCGAAGCACTCGGCAACAACAGTATCCCTTACCATCGCATCGAAGCGGGGGTTGGTTACGATTCTCTGGAAATTCATTTAAGCCAGGAAAGCCTCGGCAGTGACGAGGGCGCGGCCTTTATCGCACCTCTGGGTTCGGTCAACGATTTTCAGGGTTGGGCCGATGTTTTTTTTATCACTCCCGCGGACGGTGTTGTCGACAATCGCTTACAAATCGATTGGCGATTTAATCCTTTTCGTTTGGATGCGCGCTACCATACATTTGAATCTTCCGAGACGGGGGAGTCGTTTGGAAAGGAGTTTGATGTCGATTTTATTTGGAAGCCGACAGATGAGCAGAATGTGATGTTGCGTTTGTCCGACTTTCGGGCTGACTCTGAGCGTTTTGATGATTATAAAAGTTTGAGTTTGAGCTGGTCTTATAATCTTTGAGTTTTTTTGGTAAGCGGGATTTCGCGTAGGAACGCTGATCACAAGGTGCTGCTTTCTGAAAACGCAGTAAATACGTCCCTGTAGCTCCGACGCCGCGTCCTGCGGCGACGGTTTCAGAAAGCAGCACCTTGCACTCAGCGTTCTTGATTAATTTCGTTCTTATCCTTTATTTTTTATGTTTTTAAATCTTCAGCCAACTTATGTTTTTCCGGCAAAAAACATTGACCCTGCTTAAGACTATTGCTCCTTTTTAAAATCTTGCCACAAACTCTCAGATCACTGAGTGCGAGGTGGGCCTTTTTGAAACCGTCGCGTCAGGGATGACGCGTCGGAGCTACAGGGATGTATTCATGCGTTTTCAAAAAGGCCCACCTCGCACTCAGTGATCCCGCGACCGACTCATTCAATTCACAAAATTAGTATTTATTTCGAAAGGAAAAACAAAAAACCCCGCCCGAAGGCGGGGACATGGAGTGACATGATGGAGCTATGTCATGAGGTCAATAATAAAGATGTAATTGGAAAAAGGCTTCTTCGCCAGACCCACTTTCCAGTTGCGGAATATCCTCGTAAAGTCGAAGACCCGCTCGCATCTGCACATAAGCCCAGGGCGTCGCTTCTAATAACAATGAATTGCGCGTTCGCTCATCGTTGTCCACGTCAGTGTTGGGGTCCAACTGTTCCAACATAAGCTTCAGGTTGTAGCCTTTTTTCACTTCGCGGTTAATTGAAACCAAAAAGGCTTCCTGGGTGACTTCATCGCCACCCAGCTCCTCAGCAACCGAATCAAATTCGCTCAACACCGTGAAGCCCCAAAGATTGAATCCACCAAAAACCGCAAACATATTACTCTCGCCATCAATGCCTGCCTGCTCTGTCTCATTTAATAAAAAGCTGACGCCGCCGCGAAAGTTATTGCCAACGTATTCCGCTCGTGTTGCATAGGCGAATTTGGTATCAGGATTGTTTGATGACGGGCTGCCATTGGTGACCGCAAAGTTTATGCTGCCTTTTGCATATTCAAGCCCGAGTTCGACACCGGTATCGTTACTGTCGAAGGTGACTCGTGATGCCTCTCGTCCAAATATGTCATCATCTTCAAAACGGTAACCGAAAGGCAGCATCATGGTGCCTGCCTTGACATAGTGGTTGGATTTTCCGAGTTTGGCTTTTATCCAGGCTTCGCGGTTCAAGGTTCCGCCGGGTGCGATTTGTTCATCAAAATACAAGGTAAAGGGCGAGTTTTTGGGTTGTATCGTGATGTAGATCTGACCACTTTGGGTGTTGAATCCGCGCGCGTCTTCATTTGCATCATTTGAGCTGGTGTTGAGATTGACGCGCAGGTCGCCGCCGATACGAAGCAGTTCGGTTATTTGCCCGGCGTCCATGCTGCTGGCATCACCCGCGCTTGCCGGTAAGACTTGTGAGCCATAGTACGCACCGAAGCTGGTTCTCGCGCCGCCACCAAGCGGATTCACATGGCAGGCAGAACATTTTTGATTTGCTCGCATCGCTAAATACGGCTCAGCCTGAGCTTGGGAATTTAGCAATAAGCTAAATAAAAATATTAGTGTGACACTGATAAAAACAGGGTCTTTCAGGAATCGATTAAAAAGTGTATTCATAGCGGAATGCTCCCCCGTCAATGTTGTCCTTATCGCCATCCAGTAAACGGCCACGGCTATCGTAAATCGCCGCGATTTTTTCATCGTTTAAAACCACAGCTACGCGCTCAACGTCGGCCACCCAGGGCAAAAAGCGAATGCGTACTTCCTGGTCAGAGAGAATCAGTTCGTATTCGTTGGAGTCTGCTAACCACGAGGTATTTTTATTTTCAAAATACACTTGCAGGTCTTGCTCCAGCGTGCCGCTGTTTACTGGTCGGGAAAAACGTACACTTAATTGATTTTTTTCCGCACTGACTTTGCTGACGACTGTGGGTGCAGAACCGCCGCCACCGGCTGGGGCGCCATTGGCAATCCAATCGCGAACAGCATTGATCTGATCTTGCGTGAGCGGCGCTTCGCCCAAAGGCATTTGGCTTCCTGCACGGCTATCACCTTCGAGTTTTAGAATGATGTAGCTTTCATCAGGGTTGCCTGGCTGTACGCGTTTAAAACTTGCATTACCGTTTGCATCAACACCTTCACCATTTGCACCAACAAGATTGGCGTAGGCCAATTCAACACTGCTCAAGTTCAATCCACCCAAAGGCGAACCACCAGAGTGACAGTTAGTGCAGCGTTGATCACCGAGCGCCTGGTTATCAAAAATCGTATCGACCAGGTCAGCGAGTGTTACGCCTTCTTCTGCGGGTTCAGGCTCGGGTTCCGGTTGTGGTTCGGGTGAGTTGTTTTGTTCGCTGAGTGGGTTGCCGTTGTCATCCAGGCCTTCACCTGAACCAGCACCACACGCGGCTAAGAAAATTAATAAAAACACTAGAAAATAGTTCTTCATGTTTCACTCCAGGGGTTCACTCCAATTCGTTTACTCAAGAAAAAGGTTCGGGCGTGTGCCCGAACCTTTGAATATTTTTATTATTCTGTTGCGAGCGGCCAGGCTGCACTTTCTCCGTTCGCATCGCCAGGCGCGTTATCGCCATTAAAGAAGTACAAGGGTTGTCCATCGTAGGCCCATTGGTTGTCTCCCTCTGCATTTTCGAAAATGCTGAAGTTACCCACTGCAACGGCACCCTCGACTGCAAGTAGAGGAGGCCAGGCAGTTAAACAACCACCGGAACAAGGCGCGGGACCCCCTAATCCAGTTTCCGGCGCACCTGCATCAATCCAGTCAGCAACCATTTGGATTTGACCGGCTGACAGTGGATCTGCACCTAATGGCATTTGTGAACCGGGCGCAGTGCCTTCAAGTTTTTGAATAATCAAACTGTTTTCTGAATCAAAAGGCACAACACGGGGATCATTGGAATCGAGTAATTCTGCGTAGGCAAATTCAGGATCCAAATTCATGCCACCGGAACCGCTGTTCGCATCCGCACCCGTGTGACAGTTGCGGCAACGTTGGCTAACACTGCTGTTATCAAAAATTTCTGACTGAATTTGTGAGAACAGAACCGTCCCTTCAGCGCTGTCATCAGTGCGGAAATAAAGCGTCATACCACCTTGCTCGGCACTGCCATCCACTTCTGTGCCATTGCTGACAAAATTACCGCCGTCATTGCTTGCAGGCAGAATTCTTGCTGCAGGCCAGGTGGCATTTTCATTGTTTTCGCCTGGTGCACTGTCTGCGGCGCGGAAGTACAAGGGCAAGCCATCAAGCGCCCATTGGAAACCACCTGCGGTGCGTTCTATCAAACTGAAAGGACCAAACGCTTCGGCACCGTCACCCGCCATGAGGGCTGGCCAGGCATTTAAACACCCTTCCGATGTACAGGTTGATGCTGCGCCTGCAGTGTCATTGGCAAAGGTGTATAGCGTGAAACCATGTGCTGCGACGGGGCTTACTGATTCAGACCCCTCAACCATGGTGGCTTGCTGTGTTTCACCGACAGCCGTTAATACGGTTCCTGCCTGCCCCTGGAACGGTGCTGGCAACAAGGGTGGCCATGCAGCATTGTCAACGCCTTCTCCTGCTGTGGTATCCGCGGCAAACAGATACAGTGGCAGGCCACGGTAGGCCCATTGAAGACCCACGTTATCGTCTGGATGCTCAATCAATGAGAAAGGTGCAACGGCAACTTCACCTTCTTCAGCTACGAGGGCCGGCCAATTGGCCAAACAACCCGCCGCACAATTTGAAGGTTGACCTGCAACATCATTCGCAAAGGTGTAAACAACAAACCCTTCCTTGTTGACATTGACTGCACCGGTACCGTCATCAACTTTAATCGCACCGTAGCCCGCAACAAGCGCGTCTTTATCTTCACCGCCAATACTGGCTGTTCCTGCTGCAACTGGCGCACCGGAAGCGACAAACCAGACACCGCCTGCGTTTTGGCCGTTCACATCACCGGCAGCACTATCGTTAGCAAAGAAGTACAAGGGTTTGTCACGCAGCGCCCATTGGCGATGACCGTCTTCACGATCAACAATTGTTAAGGGCGGTTCGTCCACATCGTTCTCACCGGCAAGTAAAGGGGGCCAGTTTGTGATGCAATCTGCCGTACAGCTGGATTCGCCTGTTCCGGGAACATCGGGCGCAAAAATGTAGAGGCTGAAGCCATCGAGATCATCACGCACTTCTGTATTGCCGTCGGCAAGCAATACGGTGACATCGCCGTCCGCAACATAAATATCATTTAACAAGCCCGTGCTTTTTTGCACAGGAGCAGGTGCTGCTGCAGTGCCGCCGGAACTTGAAGAGCTTGAGGCACTCGAGCTGGAAGAGCTGGAACTGGATGCGCTCGAACTGGATGAGCTGGAACTGCTGGCAGAGGAGCTGGATGAGCTGGAACTGTATTGACCACTCGAGCTACCACCGCTGGAACTCGTGCTGCCATTGTTGCCGCCATCATTGTTGCCACTACCACCTCCACAGGCGGCGAGAGCGAGCGCCGCAAGTGTAATACTCAGGATCTTGAACTGCTGTTTTAAGGAATTGTCCATTTTTGGTTTCCCCATGGTTGTTGGTATTTGGGGAGACTTACGGAGGGGTGCAAAAAAAGTTGCGAAAGAAAGGTGATCAAGGTCTCGTTATTTAAGTTGGACATTCGAGACAGAAAGATTTAAATTATGCCTATTAAAAAAACAATATTGATAGCGTGCAATTATGACTCTAACAGAACTACGCTACATCGTTACCCTCGCGCAGGAACAACACTTTGGACGTGCCGCCGAACGTTGCCATGTCAGCCAACCCACACTGAGTATCGCTGTAAAGAAACTGGAAAAAGAACTCAATATTTCCATTTTTGAGCGCTCGAAAACCCAGGTTTACCCCACTCCCCTCGGAATGAAGGTGGTCGAGCAAGCACAACGTGTTCTCGAACAAGCGGCCGCCATCAAGGATATTGCCTCAGCCGGTAAAGACCAACTGGTCAGCCCCCTGCATATTGGCGCTATCTTTACTATTGGACCGTATCTCTTTCCCTACGTGATTCCACATATCCAGAGCCTCGCCGCTGATATGCCGCTCTACGTTGAGGAAACCTATACTGCGACCCTGCGCCGCCGAATCCGCCAGGGCGAGCTGGATGCAATCATTATTGCCTTGCCGTTTACCGAAGCCGATGTGGTCACCCAACCACTCTATGAAGAGCCCTTTGTCATTTTATTGGGTGAACAACACCCCCTCGCGAAAGAGGAAGCGATTCATCCGGACCAACTGACGGATTGCAATGTGTTGCTACTCGGGGAAGGCCACTGCTTTCGCGATCAGGTGCTGGAAGCTTGCCCCAATTTAAAGCCCTCCATTGATGACCCGCGCGGCTCGATTCGCACCGCGGCCGAAGGCAGTACGCTTGAAACCCTTAAATACATGGTGGCTTCGGGTCTGGGCATTACCATATTGCCCGCTTCAGCTGCGATGGCGGGCACCTGGTCCGCCAAAGCGCTGGTGACTCGCCCCTTTGTCGAACCCACACCCAAGCGGACTGTTGCCCTCGCATGGCGCGCTAGCTTTCCACGCTTGCAAGCCATTGATGTATTGCGTAAAGCCATTGAACAAAGTGAGTTAAGTAAGGGCCTTGGCTGATACCAATCTGCCTTTAAATAAACTTAAAGGTGTTGGCGACAAGATGGCCGCCACACTGGCCAAACTCGGCTTGCACAATATTCAGGATTTATTGTTTCAGTTGCCCCGACAATATCTGGATAAAACCCGATTAACACCCATTGGCAAATTGCGCCTTAACACGCACGCTGTTGTGCAGGGCAATATTTATAAAACCGAAATAAAATTTGGCCGCCGCCGCAGCCTCGCTGTCACGCTGGAAGATACAAGCGGGCGCATTGTTTTACGTTTTTTTCATTTCAGTAATGCGCAAAAAAACCGCCTGCAAGAAGGTGTTCTTTTGCGGTGTTACGGCGAAGCGCGTCTCGGCAGTAGCGGCCTCGAATTTTATCACCCCGAATACGAATTTCCCGATGAAGATCAAGCTGACAGCCTGGAGCAAACGCTGACACCAATTTACAGTTTGACCGAGGGCCTAAGTCAACTGCGCATGCAAAAACTCAGCGAACAGGCGCTCAGTTTTATCGATCGCTATCCACCTGAAGATTTTTTACCGGACGATATCAAAAAGAAATTTGGCAATGTCAATTTAACAGAGGCCATCAAGTTTCTTCACCGGCCCCCTGTTGATGCGCCAGTGCAACAGTTACTTGCAGGCCAACATCCTTTTCAACGCCGCCTCGCTTTCGAAGAACTGTTGGTCCATTTCCTGGCGCGTCAAAAAATGCGCGAAAGATCACGCAAGGAAGCCGCCGAGCCGATGAATATTGACCCCGCAATTAGCGCGCGTTTTCTCGAGCCATTTCCCTTTTCGCTTACCGGGGCACAGGCGCGTGTTTGCGCAGAGATATTTAAGGATCTGCAAAAAACCGCGCCGATGTTAAGAATGATACAGGGGGATGTCGGTGCTGGAAAAACCCTGGTCGCTGCTTTGGCGGCTTTGCATGTCGCCAACAATAACAAGCAGGTTGCCCTGGTTGCCCCCACAGAAATTTTGGCAGAACAACATTTTAAAAACTTTATTAGCTGGTTCGAGCCGCTTGGTATTTCTGTGTACTTGCTGGTGAGCAAGCTGAAAGCCGCACGCAAACGCGAGTCACTCGCCGCTATGGCAGACGGCACCGCCAATATTGTCGTCGGTACACACGCCCTATTTCAGGAGCAGGTTACGTTTAATTCTCTCGGCCTGGTCATTATCGACGAGCAACACCGTTTCGGTGTTGAACAACGCAAAAGCTTGCGCGAAAAATCGCAAGACGAAAAAGTGCCCCACCAACTTATTATGACGGCCACACCCATTCCACGAACGTTAGCGATGACCACCTATTCCGAAATGGATTATTCACTGCTTGACGAACTACCACCAGGACGAACGCCCATTGAAACCCTGGTGATTTCGCAACAACGCAGGCAGGAACTCATTGAACGTATTCGCGCGAATTGCGCGGAAGGCAAACAGGCGTATTGGGTTTGCACTTTAATCGAAAACTCTGAAAGTTTGTCCGCTGCCAATGCTGAAGAAATTTGCGAACAACTTAAGGAAGCCTTGCCAGAATTAAAAATAGGCCTGGTTCACGGCAGACAAAAAGCCGACGAAAAAGATCAGCATATGCAAGCGTTTAAAAATGGCGAATTACACTTGCTTGTCGCAACAACCGTTATCGAAGTGGGAGTGGATGTTCCCAACGCCAGCTTGATGATTATTGAAAACCCCGAACGCCTGGGCCTGGCACAACTGCATCAGTTGCGTGGCCGAGTGGGGCGTGGCAGTCAGGCCAGCTTTTGTGTTTTATTGTACGGCGACAAATTGAGTGAGCAAGCCAAACAGCGGTTAGCCGTAATGCGTCAAACTTCTGACGGTTTTGTCATCGCAGAAAAAGATTTACAACTTCGTGGCCCCGGCGAGCTACTGGGAACACGACAAACCGGCGACATGCAATACCTGCTCGCCGATCTCGAACGCGACGCCCCGCTCTTGCCGGAAGTGCATCGTTGCGGCAAAAAACTCCTGCAAACGCAACCTGACGCCGTCACGGCACTCCTCGACAGATGGCTAGGTAAAAATCAGGAATATGCGCGTGTTTAGGTCTATGCTCATAGGTAGAACGTGACTCTTTGGAGTTCTCTTTCCCAAAGATTGTTTTCAGTCCATTGAGCAAAGAAAACCCCCAACACTCCACGTTCTGAAAGAGTGTGACGCTCAAGACATTCAACGATACTTTCCGCGTCATCTGATCAAGACCTATTTTGAGCCGAGGAGGCCTGTGTGAGTTTGCCAAGCAGTGTGCAAGCGGTATTGGACAATCAAAACGTGCAATACAATATCGCTGATTTCGACGACCCCAACGATGAACACCATATCGTTCAGTCTACCTTGCTACAAGATGGCCAGGGGAAAGCGCAAATACTTTTTCCTGTAGGAAAATTAATTGATATTGATTCACTCTTTCGCACTTTTGGTCGCAGTTTTGAAGGCGTTTCTAACTCAGAAATGCATGAGCTTGTTGCGCAACAAAATCTACGCTGCCTGCCTGCCATTCCTGGTTGGAATAAAATGGCCTCTTACATTGATGAAAGTTTGTTGCAGGCGGAAAAACTTTGGTTACAAGCCGGCGATACTGAACGTTATCTGGTACTTCGCAATCGTGATTTTCGTGAACTTTGTAATCACATGTATGTGGGCAGTTTTGCGGTTGATGTCGAGCCAGTATCGAGTGATACCCACGCAGATGAAAACCGGATTCTTGATTCTGTAAAACGTTTTACACAACTGCGAATAAAACAACGTTTGGAAGAAACACTGGAGTTACCTCCGCTGCCAGAGACGGCTCAAAAAATTATTAAACTGCGCGCTGACCCCGACGCCGATATCAGCGATCTCACCAATATTGTTGAGATCGACCCCAGTCTCGCAGCACAAGTTATTTCCTGGGCTTCCTCACCCTACTATTCAGCACCTGGAAAAATAAAATCTGTGCACGACGCGATTGTGCGTGTGCTCGGTTTTGATATGGTCCTGAACCTGGCTCTCGGTTTGGCCCTCGGCAAAACCCTGTCAACCACGCGCTTTAACCCCATGCAAATCCAGGCCTATTGGCGTGAAGCGGTTTACACGGCTGCGACAGTGGAATGTCTTGTCACCAATATAGAGCGCAGTAAACGCCCCGGTTTTGGTATGGCCTACCTCAGCGGTTTATTGCACAATTTTGGAACACTGGTCATGGCCGAAGTATTCCCGCCTTACTTCAACAATATCAATCGCTTGCGTGCGGCAAACAGCCATTTACCACCTGAAGCGTCCGAACAACATTTGTTGAGTGTGAGCAGCAATCAAATCGCCGCTTGGTTATTAACCAACTGGAATATGCCTGAGGAAGTCGTATCCGCCATTCGCAATCAAAACAATCCCTGGTTTGACGGTGAAAACAAGGTCTATGCGAATCTTAATTTTGTTGCCAGAAATTTATTGGCCGAACGCGGATTCGGCTCAACGCAAGCGCTGAAAATTCCCGAAAAAATCTTTGAAGACTTGCACCTGGATTTAGACACTGCAAACAATTCTGTCGACAGTATTCTTGAATCCGGCGATGACCTGGACGCCATTGCCGAACAATTACGCGGATAAGGACAGTTTTTCCAGCGATTTGCCCCATAAAGACATTGTTCCCTCCTTTAAGCAAGGGCTAATATGGCCCATCGCTTTGCCTGATAATCCAGCAGGCCGATCGGATCTTCGGCCCAAGAACTGAGGCACAAAAAGTAGGCAAGGCTCTCACCTCAACTTTCCACCAGGATCACGGAGTTTGAACCATGTCGAAATACAAGTTTTTTTCTATTTTCGCTGCGCTGACTTTGTGTCAGTTTTCTTTTGCAGCACCTGCGCCTCACGGCCATGGCAGCCCTTTTGATTTAGCCATTGCCAATGAGGACAAATTGATCGCGATGTTAAAAAGTAAGGGCACCATTCCTGCAAACGCCTCTTTAAGAGAAGCCGAAGATGCCTTGCGGGCCATTCTGCACGAACGCCAACTTGCCGCTCTCGCGTTAAACAGCGAAGCATCTGAAAGCCCTTTGGGTGAGCATGCCAGCATGTCTTACGCAAAAGGCTTTCATGCGCCCCCCTGGGCACACCGCGGTAAAGGCAAGCACCACGGTTGGGGTTATCGACCCGCGCCGGTTGAAGAAGAAGCATACGAAGGTGAAGTGTTTACCGCTCGTGTTCTTACCCTTCTGATCGAGTTCCCTGATTATCCCCATAATTCCATCGACCCGTCGGAAACCGATAATTTTTACCCCGACTACAACCTCGAACACTATGAGCAAGTAATGTTCAAGGAAGGCGGCTACGCGGGTCCTAACGGCGAAGACCTGATCACTGTTGTCGATTACTACCTCGCACAGTCAGGTGGCAGCTATCGTTTTGAGGGCCAAATCGCCGGCTGGTACATGGCCAGTCAACCCGCAGCTTATTATGGTGCGAGTGGTGTTGGCGGAACCGGGAATGACGCCGACCCACGCTCCCTGGTTGCCGAAGCACTGTTAGCTGCAGAAGCAGATCCGGCGGTTAACCTTGCCGACTTCGATATCGAAGATCGCTACGATCTCGATGGCGACGGCGATTACTATGAGCCCGACGGCCTCGTTGACCATGTGCAGATTGTGCATTCAGGTTTGGGTGAAGAAGTCGGCGGCGGCTCGCTTGGCAGCGATGCAATATGGTCACACCGCTGGAATCTTGGTGGTGTATTGACCTTCCCCTCCGTGCCCGCCGAAGCGGATTACTGGGGCGGCATCATGGGCGCTTACGACTACACCATCCAACCCATTGACGCAGGCGTAGGGGTCATCGCCCATGAATACGCACACGATCTGGGCCTGCCAGATGAATACGATACGCTCTACAGCGGTCGTGGCGAGCCGGTATCCTTCTGGTCAATTATGGCGAGCGGCACCTATGCTGGCCGTATTGTCGGTTCTGAACCGACGGGCTTCAGCCCCTGGGCGAAGGAATTCCTTCAAAACTCGCTCGGTGGGAACTGGCTGACAGGTGAAACCGTGCATGTTGATGACCTCAATCGTCGCGGTGACTACTTCCTGCTCGACCAGGCCTCATCCAAAGGCACCAATAACGATGTCATTCGCGTTGATCTCCCCGATAAACAAACCGTGCTTGTCGAACCCGTCAGTGGTTCAACTGTTTATTTCAGCGGCTCCGGGGACGACCTGGCAAACTTTATGGTCACTTATCTGGATTTAAGCACGGCAACAAGTGCCAACCTGAGCTTCCAGGCCGCCTACGATATCGAACAGGATTGGGACTACGCCTATGTGTTGGTTGACGGTGTGCCGATTAGGGGCAACATCACCACCAACGACGATCCCTATGGCAGCAACCTTGGTAATGGTATTACCGGTGCTTCCAATGGTTGGGTAACGGCTGATTTCGATCTCAGTCCTTATGTGGGTGGCGAAATTCAGTTGGTGATCTACTACCTGACGGATGCCTTTGTGACCAACCCAGGCATGTATGTTGACGATATCAGCATCAGCGTAGACGGGGCCGTGGTCCTCTTCGACGACGCCGAAGGCGAACCACAATTTGCCTTGAGCGGCTTCACCCAGGACCCTGGTTATATGTACACACCCCATTATTATTTGATGGAGTGGAGAACGCACACGGGCACTGACATTGGCCTGAAATATGTGCCTGTTGGCGAACAACGCATGGAATACAACACCGGCCTCCTGGTGTGGTATGTGGATGATTTCTTCACCGAAAACTGGGTTGGCTTACACCCTGGCGAGGGCTTTGTCGGTGTCGTCGATGCCGATCAAAAAACCCTGATCTGGAGTGATGGCACCGTGGCTTCCACGCGTTATCAAATTCACGATGCCGCCTTCAGCCGTCGCCCTTCCAGCTTCCTGAGCTTGACGATTAATGATCTGGAACTCGGCGAGATTGACCTGATGGATTACTTCATCTGGCCCATCCACAAGTTCAAGGACTACCGCGACTACAGCACCCCGGAACAACCTGACTCCGGTCGCCTGTTAACGCCTTACGGCCTCAAGGCCGAAGTGGTGTCTGACAGTTGGGATGGCTCAGTCGGAAAAATTAAATTGAGCAAGAAACGCTGGAAGCAAAAGTGGTAAGGACCTTAAGTTTTTAATACAAGCAACTAAAAAAACCGGGCTCATAGGCCCGGTTTTTTCTTCTTCAATAAGTTAAAGCCTTGGTTGACCCTCGATAAAAAGCATGTCATGGTTTGGCGGTAAAAAATACTAAGAAGATCAAACACGGATGATTATTGTTCCTGTAGAGAAAAAATTCGATTGGCGGCACACGCCACTGGTATTGTTTTTCCTCGTCATTATCAATGTTCTGGTGTTCTTCTACTTTCAATCCAATGACGGCGAAAAATACTATCAGGCACTCGAGATTTATTATGAACATGACCTGATAGAAGACGACTGGCCGAGGTACGAAGACTGGCTGACTCAGCGTCATCGTACTGAAGAGCTTACCGAACTGCGTACGCTCTACGAAGAAGGTTATCACGACGAACTTGCTGTTCGTATCCTGATGAATCAGGAGTACAGCCGATGGTTAACGGAGCAACCCAAACCACAGAGGGTAACTGTCGATGATTTTCTTGATGAAGGCTTTGAAGAGCGCTATCAAGCTCGCAAACAAGCACAGGACCTAATCGATAGCACCAGCGCCATTGCCCACGGCCTGACGGCAAACAATCTCAAAATTTCTGCTCTAATCACTCACCAGTTTTTACACGGCGATATTTTCCATTTATTAGGAAACTTATTCTTTTTGGTCATTTGTGGCTTTGCCGTTGAAGCGGCGCTCGGCCACCTCCGGTTTACACTTTTTTATTTAACGTGTGGTATCGGTGCGGGCCTTGCTCAAGCCGCAATGGATTGGCAAAGTTCAACACCGCTTATTGGTGCTTCAGGTGCCATTTCAGGCGTTATGGCTATGTACCTTGGTGTTTTCAGGTTGAAGAAAATTGAGTTTTTTTATTGGTTCTTCTTCTTCGTAGGTTATTTTCGTGCACCCGCTTTACTGATTTTACCTCTTTATATTGGCAACGAACTCTATCAATACTATAGCAGCCCCGATTCCAATGTTGCCTTTATGGCTCACGCGGGCGGTTTCGTAACTGGTGCCGCATTAATGCTTGGCGTTGTTTTAATACGCCCCAACCTATTGAATCGCGAGTACGTTGAAGAAGATCAAGGCATTGATCCAGGGCAGGAACAGCTCGCAAAAGTGTATAACGCAATTGAAAATTTTAATTTCAAGCTTGCCAATGAAGAATTAAGCCGAATCATTCAACGTGAGGGCCTCAGCTTTGAACTCGCCGTACTACGATTAAATATATTTAAACTCGCCGGCAGTCAACAAGTTAATAAATGTGCGCTCGAAATATTTAAAATGAAGACTAGCGATACCTTTGAGCTCGCCAAGCTGGAAGAACTTTGGCAGCAATATCAAAGTGTCGAAAAGCACATGAGTTCGGATGAACGCCTCTCGTTGGCAATGCAATTGGTCGATCTCCCGACACCCTTAATAGCAAAAAATATTTTTGAAACACTTAAAAACGAAGGCCTGAAAAACAATGACATGGATGTACTTGCAATGAAAATAAAAAATGCCATGCAGGCACCATAAGGATTGTAATCATGAGCTTTTGTAAGTATCACCCCCTCGACGCTGCTCAGTACCTCTGCCCGCAATGTAATACGTCGCTTTGCTCAACGTGTATTGATGAAGGGGATCGAGGAGACAAACTCAATTGTGTTCTTTGCGATTACGAGCTTGAAGTTCAGGCCTTGGGTGATGGCGTGGGCACGCCATTCTGGCGCCGACTGCAGGAAAGTTTTCGTTACCCCTTGAATTGGAATAGTGGAATTTTAATTGCGGCCTTCGCATTGATTTCCACAGTCATTGGTCACATTCCAATTTTCTTTATCGCTACAATTGTTCTTTATCTTTCGATGTTAGGCGGGATGTTGAAATATTGTTTTGCCTGCCTCGAACATACCTCAATGGGTGAAATGGACCCCCCAGATATCACCGAAGCATACGGAGGTGGGCTCGGCACCATCGGCGCCATATTGGTGATGATAATTTTTATGGTCGGTGTCGTATTATTTGTCGAACGTATTGCCGGTGGCGCAACCGCAAGTTTAGCCGCGGTAATTATGATCATGGGTTTTCCTGCCATGCTTATCAACTACGCCACATCGGGCAGCCTGAATTCCGCGATTAATCTCGGCAATATGTTTCGCTTGATCACTACAATTGGTCCCCCTTATGGATTGATCATTGCGTTTGTTATGATCATGACGTCATCGGTCGCGGTCTTACATGAAATTGTTGGCGATCACCTTCCTTTTTTATCTTCATTTTTAAAATATGCCATCACCTGGTACTACATGATCGTCACTTTCCACATCATGGGGTACATGATTTATCAATACCAGGCACGACTCGGTTTCGTTGCCCAAAGCAGTCAGGATCACCAGGAAGCGCGCAGTGATCTTGAACGTACCCTTGCCATGATCAATGTCTACCTGAAAGAAGGCCAGAAAGAAAAAGCCAGTCGCTTGTTTAAAGGCGCAGTGACCCAATACCCTCAGGATACTGCGCTCAATCAGCGTTATTTTGATTTTCTTGTTAAAACCCGCCAGGGTGACGCTCTGGCACCATTTGCGGAACACTATTTAAAGCAACAATTGAATTTAAAACGTTACGACAAAATGGGGGCATTGTATAAACAGGTTCTCAGTCTTTGCCCCGCTTACAAACCGGAAGATCCGGCCTTGCGGCTCTATATTGCTCGTGCAAGCTTAAAAAGTGGTGACTCGCAAGTTGCAGCGAGACTGCTTAGCGGCCTCCATAAATCACACCCTGATTTTTCCCAACTTGTTGAAGCTTACGAAGTGCTACACGAAGCGCTGCTGCATATTCCGGAACTCAGTGCACAAGCACCCAAATGTGAAGCCTTGCTACGCAGTTTACGCGCTCGTCAAATCAATCGTCCGGCAGCGAGGAATGGTAAGGCACAGTTTGGCGCCAGCGACTTAAGCGCGAATACCGTTTCCAATACGAACAAGGCGAATGAAAGTAACACTGAAAACAAAGCCAAAGATTCCCTTGCGCCACTCGAGTTTGAACAAGGCGGAACGAGCGAGACAAAACAATTAGAAAATAAGGATGACGAGCCTAAGGATTTGCCTCCCATTGAGTTTAAGCCATGACAACACTGCCTTTTTCTCAAGCGTGTGAAAATAACAAGGCACCTATACTGGCGGTTTTAAAACGCGTTTTAAAAGATTCCCATCAGGTTTTGGAAATTGGTAGCGGTACCGGGCAACACGCCGTCTATTTCTCTGCTCACCTTCCTCATTTGATGTGGCAACCCAGCGATCAGCAAGCCTATCTGGACGGTCTTAAATTACGCGTTGAGGCTGAACCACAAAAAAATTTATTCACACCCCTGGAACTCGATGTGCTCAACCCCATGTGGCCCAAAGGGTTTGATGCTGTCTTCAGTGCAAACACCGCGCATATCATGCCCTGGTCAACAGCCCAACATATGTTGCAGCGCGTCGCGAATAGCTTGGCGAAAACCGGAATCTTTGCCCTTTACGGTCCGTTTAACTATGAAGGGAAATACACCAGCGAAAGTAATGCTCGTTTTGATGAGTGGTTAAAACAGGGCGCCGCGCATCAGGGCATCAGGCATTTCGAGGATATTCAGGCACAACTTGAAAACTGTGGCATGCGACTGCTGGAAGATAACGCACTGCCGGCGAATAATCGCCTACTCGTTTTTCAAAAACATCAGTGAAGATTACGCAAACGATACAAGGCATTTTTAACCGCCTGCTTGCGGGAGATTTTAGGTCGTAACTCTTGTTCCTGCGCGATCAAACGCTCAAAGCGTCCTTCATCTCCTCGGCACATTTCAAGTAACGACTGCTCCGGGTTAATATCACGCCGGTCAAGTTCCTCAACCGGCGCTCGCTCTTCCTGGCGGGCTTGCCTACCAATATACGCAATACCCAGTATGAGCAAAACAACAACGACAAGCGCAATCAATATTGCCATTAGTTCGAACTGGTTTCCCGGTATTCCTTGAATAACTCTTTTTCGCCTTCTGAGCTGGCGACGATGGTTGTACAACAACTATCACTGAACACATTCACTGCCGTTCGCAACATATCAAGAATACGATCGGTGATTAATAACAAGCCAATTCCCTCTGCCGGTAAGCCGATCGCACCGAGAATAACAACAATCGCGACCAGACTCGCAGAAGGAATACCTGCAACGCCGACCGAGGTTAACAGCGCAAACAAGACAATTGTGAATTGTGTTACCAAACCCAATTCCAGTCCGTAAGCCTGGGCAATAAACATTGCAGCGACACATTCGTACAGTGCCGTTCCATCCATGTTAATGGTCGCACCCATTGGCAATACAAAGGAGGTGGTGCGATTACTGACACCTGCTGACGTTTCCATACATCGCATGGTGATCGGTAAGGTCCCTGAAGACGACGCTGTTGAAAAAGCCGTGAGTAAGGCCGGTGCCATCGCTTTGTACTGGTTGATGGGGTTCACCCTGGCGACAAAATACAAAAGCAAGGGCATGGTAACAAACGCGTGAAAAGCCAAAGCCCCAAGCACCGTCAGGAAAAATTTCAATATATTTGCACCACCGGCAAACCCGGCCTCGGCCACCGTGACCGTTATCAATCCGAATACCCCGAGCGGAGCAAACTTCATAATAAACATGGTCATTCCCATCATGGTGTCGAACACACCTTGCCAGAATTTCACCATGACATCGCGATATTCACTTTCAATACGCAGCATAAAAAAGCCAAATAACAGGCCAAAGCAAATTAAGCCCAGCATTTGCCCCTGCGCCGCAGCAGCTACAATGTTTGGCGGCACCATACGCAAAAATATTTTCGCGATATCCCCACCACCCTTGCCTTCGACTTTCTGTAATTCTTTTTCTACGTCTTCCGCCGGGCTCAGGTTTAGTAAATAACCGGCCGCTTCACCATCCGGTGTTTGGCCTGGCGCAATCGAATTTACAAAAATCAAACCCACCATAATGGCGAGAAAACTGGATAACAGGTAGTAGGAAATGGTTTTAAAACCAAGACGTCCAATGCCTTCGCCCGTTCCCATACTCGCCATACCACAAATAATGGATGCAAGAATCAGCGGGACAATGATCATTTTAAGACCATTCATAAACATCTTGCCGAGAAAGCTCATAAAGGCAATGGTGTCATCCGCAGCAGCCACGCCATTTTCATTCATGACACGTAAGATATAGCCAACAATAAAAGCCGCGCCGATAGCAATAAGAATTTGCCAATGTAATTTTAATTTGAACATAGAGTTAACCGAGATGTCGTGAAGCGTTTAAGTTGTTTCCTGATTATTTTTCTTTAGCCATGATGAAGAAAACTAAACATCACTGCTCTTTTAAACGGAGTTGCCAATAAGCGACGTCGAGCCACTTTCCAAACTTGAAACCAATTTCCTTAAAGTGCCCCACTTTTTCAAAACCGGCATCAACTTGCATTTTTTCACTGGCGGGGTTTGGCAAGGCTACCCCCGCGATAATGACATGGAAATCACGTTCCCTGAGCTCAGCAATCAAAGCGCGATATAAACGCTTGCCCCAGCCTCGCCCCGAAAAACGTTTGTCGAGGTAACAGGATACCTCCACGGAATTGCGATAAGCACAGCGTGCCGCCCAGGGCGAACCGTAGGCATAACCTACCACTTCATTATTATCGACGCCGACTAACCAGGGAAAGCGATCAGTATAATTTTTTACGCGCTCTGCTAACTGCTCCAGGCTGAGGGGGCTTTCTTCAAACGTGATGGTGCTGTGTTCAACATAGTGATTGTAGATAGCGCGAATACTTTCAAGGTGCTCTTCGCGACAGTGAACAATTTCCATAGACACACTCTCTGCAAGCGGTTGAAAAAGCGTTTTCCAGCAAAGGCAACAATAACACGTTAAAATGCCGCGATGTCAAAGAAACGCAAGCAAAAACTCCAACACTATTTTGCCCTGATGCGCCTTAACAAGCCCATTGGAACCTATCTTGTTCTGTGGCCCACGCTTTGGGCCTTGTGGCTGGCGGCAGAAGGCACCCCACGCCTCGATATTTTGATTATTTTTATCCTGGGTGTTGTCCTGATGCGCTCCGCAGGTTGCGTGATCAACGACTTCGCCGACCGTAATATTGACGGCCATGTACAACGGACCAAATCGCGACCCCTGATCACCGGCGAGGTCAGCAAGAAAGAAGCTCTGGGCCTCTTCCTTGTTTTAATTACCCTGGCGTTTATTCTGGTGCTGTTTACTAACAGTCTCACTATCAAACTCTCCCTGGGTGCGCTGTTTTTGGCTGCGGTCTACCCTTTTATGAAGCGCTATACCCACATTCCCCAGGTAGTGCTCGGCGCAGCCTTTGCGTGGTCTGTGCCCATGGCTTTTGCCGCGCAGAAAGGCGAAATTGTCGCGCCTTTATGGGTTCTGTATACGGCTGTCGTCTTGTGGACGGTGGCTTACGATACTTTCTATGCCATGGTGGACCGGGAAGACGACCTCAAAATTGGCGTGAAGTCCACGGCCATCCTGTTCGGTGAAATGGACCGCATGATGACAGCCAGCTTGCAGATTATGGCCCTCATTGCACTCGCGATGGTCGGTCAGCGCTTTGCCCTCGGTAGCTATTATTATGGCGGGCTCGCCCTGGCAGCCTGTCTCTTTCTTTACCAACAATGGCTCATTAAGGATAGGGACCCAAAGCGCTGTTTTCAGGCGTTTCTCAATAACAACTGGGTGGGGATGCTGATTTTTGGTGGAATAGTGGTCGATTACGCGCTCAAATCAGCCTAAACTGGGAAATATTACGGGCTTGTAACAAAACCGACATATTTCTTTTGAATAATTTGCGCTCGAATCAACTGAAGATGTAAAGATTTCAGCATGAATAAAACTATCCTGGTCGTCGACGATGAAACCCCCATTCGCGACATGTTGCGCCTGGCCCTTGAAATGGCCGACTACACGGTACTCGAAGCCGGTGATGCCCAGCAGGCTCACAGTCTGATCATCGACAAGAAGCCGGACATGATCCTTCTGGATTGGATGTTACCCGGCACCAGTGGTATCGAGCTCGCCCGCCGCTTAAAGCGCGAGGAGCTCACGCAAAAAATCCCCATCATCATGCTTACCGCAAAAAGCGAAGAGGACAATAAAATTCAGGGGCTCGAATTGGGTGCCGATGACTACATCACCAAGCCTTTCTCGCCACGTGAATTAATTGCCCGATTGAAAGCGGTATTGCGCCGCGCTGATGCCAGCGAAATCAATGAACCGATTAAAATCGGCGCCTTGTGTCTGGACCCCGCCTCCCATCGCGTCACCATCGACGATGTCCCGGTGCAGCTCGGGCCCACAGAGTTTCGCTTGCTGGAATTCTTTTTGACCCATCAGGAAAGGGTCTACACCCGCAATCAATTGCTCGATCACGTCTGGGGTGGCAATGTCTACGTCGAGGAGCGAACGATAGATGTGCATATTCGTCGTCTTCGCAAAGCATTAACCCTTGAAGGTCACGACCGTTTTATTCAAACTGTACGCGGTGCTGGCTACCGCTTCTCAAGCAAGGTCGCCGTTTAAAGCCCACTTCGCTTTTAACTCTGTCCAGATCGGGACGTTATGGATCGTAAAGGTTTAGCTTACGAGCTCCGTTGGCTCGCGCTTTTTGTTTTTATCGGCGGAATCATTGGCCTCGCTCTGGAAGCCCTGCGTGTTTGCCTTGGCCTCGCGGTATTTCTCTTCCTGATTTGGCATTTTTACAAGCTCAAGAAGTTTGAAGAGTGGGTCATTTCCATTCGCCGAATGAAAAAGCCCGTACATAACTTCGACGGCATTTGGGCAGAAATCGCCGACGACATCACGCGTCTCAGCAACCGCTACCAAAAAGACAAATTGCGCCTGCAAGCGGTGGTATCGCGCGTACAGGAAATGACCTCAGCCCTCACCGATGCGGTTATCCTGTTGGACTCCCAGGGCAACATTGAATGGTGGAACACCGCCGCGCAAATGATGTTTGATTTTCGTAATATCGACCTCGGCCACAAACTGATCAACCTCATTCGCCACCCCCGCTTTATCCACTACTTTGAGGACGGCGATTACAGCGAGCCCCTCGATATCGATTCAATCAAGAAAAACGGTCAACGTTTGCAATTCCAGATCCACCTTTTTGGACACGGCGACAAATTGGTGATCGTTCGCGATGCCACCCGCGTATACAAACTTGAACAAATGCGTCGTGACTTCGTGGCCAACGTCAGTCATGAATTGCGTACCCCACTTACTGTCCTGCATGGCTATCTTGAAACTATGGCGGACAACCCGGACCTGCCCAAGGGCTTCGAAAAAGCCATTGTGCAAATGCAAAGCCAGGGCGAGCGCATGCGCATTTTGATTGAGGATTTAATTACCCTCACCAAGTTGGAAACCGATGAGCGCGAAACCCATTTCGAAGAGGTCCATTTGGCCAGCATGATCACAACAATCTTTAATGATGCCCGCGCTTTAATCGGTGACAGGGAACATGAGTTTACTGTGAAAGGCGATACCGAAGTGAAAATCAAAGGTAACGAAAAAGAAGTTCGCAGCGCGATCAGCAACCTCGTTTTTAATGCCATCAACTATTCACCGAAGAAAATCGAAGTGACGGTAAAAATTAAAAAGACACATACCAGTGTTGCTGTCGCTGTCAGGGATAAAGGCATTGGTATTGATCCCAAACACTTGCCGCGCCTGACTGAACGTTTTTACCGTGTTGACAGTGGCCGCACAACCGCACTCGGTGGAACCGGGCTTGGCCTTGCTATCGTCAAACACGTGCTCTTGCGTCACGATGCTGAACTGAAGGTTCGCAGCATGCCAGGCAAGGGCTCGACCTTTACTTGTCACTTCCCACTCAGTCGTCTGGTAGAAAGCGAAGAACACGCCGCGTGACAATTCGCGCACTGACTTCCATTAAAGACATTCCCGCCACAACCTGGGACGCGCTCTGGTCAGACTACCCTTTTACCCGTCATGCCTTTTTATTGGCGCTCGAAGAAAGTGCTGCAACCACGGAAGAAAGTGGGTGGCAAGTTAGTCATGTGATATACGAACACAAGGGTGAGGTACTCGCTGCCCTGCCCTTGTATTTAAAAACGCATTCCTGGGGTGAATATGTTTTTGATTGGGCCTGGGCTGATGCCTTTCAAGCGCATGGTTTACCCTACTACCCCAAACTGCTCGCCGCCATTCCTTTTACGCCGGCAACGGGCCCACGAATCGGCTTAAAGAAAGGCCTCGACAATAGCGCCACCGTGGTTGAATCTCTACTCCGCTACTGTATCGACATGAAACACTGGGAAAACGCCTCCAGTTTTCATTTGCTTTTCCCTGAACGCCACATTCGTTTTCATGATTTACCGCTTATAGAAAGGCAAGGTTATCAGTTTCACTGGTTTAATCAGGGCTATCGCCATTTTGATGAGTTTCTTGAAAATTTTTCCTCGCGAAAACGCAAAAATATTAAAAAAGAACGCGCACGCGCCCACGCTCATGGCTTAACGTTTGTAACCCAACGGGGGGATCAACTTAGCGCCGATGACTGGAATCAATTTTTTCTTTTTTACCATACGACTTACCTAAAACGCAGTGGACGCTACGGCTATTTGAATAAAAACTTTTTCCAGAATCTTGGCAAAACCATGGGCGATGCACTCTTTGTCGTCTCCGCCAAAAAAGGTGACACCCCCATTGCAATGTCCCTTTTTTTTGAAGACAAGGACACACTCTACGGTCGCTATTGGGGCTGCAGTGAGGAGTTGGACTGTTTACATTTTGAATTGTGTTACTACCAGGGCATCGACTACGCAATTAACGAGGGCCTGCAACGTTTTGATTCGGGCGCACAAGGTGAACATAAAATACAACGCGGCTTTATCCCGGTGTTAACTCGCTCCTTTCACCACCTCAGACATGAAGAGTTTCAACTCGCTATCGCGCAGTTTTGCCGCCAGGAAAAAGCGCATCTCGCTCACTATATTGACGAAGCACGCCAGGCCTTGCCCTTCAAAGAGGGTGTTGAGTTGGTCGACAGTCGCATTCTGCTTTAATGGCTTGCGCTACGTTCGGGACGCTGCGCCAGTCTTAAAACTGCTCACATAGGCTTTTTTTATTTCTTCAGACAGGGCAGTGGTTCCCGGCCCCGGGCTTGTCGTTGATAAAATTAAATGCAAGGGAATGGTTCTGCGATTGAAATTTTCGATATTCAAAGTCACCAGCTTTCCTTCTCGCAACAGCCGACGGATTTTCGCCTGCGGTAAAAATGCAAAACCCAGGCCCTCGGTCACAATTTCGATACTCGTTGACATTTGACTCACCGTCCAACGCTGATCCGCACTGAGCCAACCCGCATCCTGCTCCCGCCGCGTGCCCGTATCCCGCACAACAATTTGTCGCCACTGGCTCAAGGCATCTTCACTGATACTCTCAGTTTGCGCCAGCGGGTGAGTGGGGCTCACAACCGGCAACATATGTGCATCGCCCAAATGAAAACCCACAAAGCCCACGGGAATACGACCGACGAGAACAATATGGGCTTTGCGTGTAAGCAGCGCCTCTTCCGTACCGGACAAGGTCGTCTCCAGAATACGCACCCGTGTGTGCGGGCTTCGGTCAGAGAAAGATTGCAGCGCACAATAGAGGGGTTCCAGATGGTAAAGCGCATCAACCGCCACGCTAACCTCCGCTTCCCAGCCCCGCGCCAGGTAGGCTGCACTGTCCTCAATATCTTCTGCGCGTTTCAAGAGGGTCAACGCCTGCCGGTAGAGCACTTTACCTAATTCCGTAACTTCTGCTTTTCGACCCTGTAAATGCAAAACCGGGGCAGGCAGGCGCTGACGCAATTGCTCCAGGGTATAGCTGACGCTGCTTTGGCTCTTGTTCAGCCGCTCTGCGGCCTTTGCAAAGCTGCCTTCCTCCACTACCGCAACAAAGGCCGCCCACTGTTCCAGGTTAACTTTCATATATCTAATATTTCGATCAATTTAAACCAATATATCGCACATTTGATCGGAATACTTAATTTATTCTACATCCAGCTTCAACAACCCGTTCAACACATTGCAGAGGGCTCAGCTTATGAGCAAACAAATACTTCATATCGACAGCAGCATCTTTGGTGCCAAGGGCTATTCCAGCCAACTCAGTGCAGAGCTGGTAGCCAAATTACAACATGAATTAGGCGACACCACTTTGACCTACCATTCGCTTGCGGAAGAAAACGTTCCACATTTCAGTGCGCAAACAATCGCAGACATCGGCGAGGGGGCTGCCGACTTGGCCGACCGTTTTATCAATGAGGTTCAGGCAGCGGATTATCTGGTGCTGTCTGCGCCGATGTATAACTTCGCGGTGCCCAGCCAATTGAAATCCTGGTTCGATTACATTGCACGCGCTGGTGTCACCTTTAAATACGGTGAAAACGGCCCTGTCGGCTTGTTGAAAAACAAGAAGGTGTACGTGGTCACCACGCGCGGCGGCTTCCATCGAAATTCCAACACCGACAGCGAAAGCCAGTGGCTGAAAACCATGCTTGGCTTTTTGGGTATGAATGATGTTGAATTCATCTACGCCGAAGGCTTAAATATCGAGGGCGAAAAAGACAAAGGCTTGTCTGCCGCCAAACAACATATCACTGCCATTACATCGAAGGAGGTGGCTTAAAGTGAACCGCAAGGTGATCGAACAAATCCGTGGGCGCCCGGCATCAGACGGTGCCGGTGTCAAACTCACACGTGTCTTTAGTAACCCGCGTGTCGAGCGCTTTGACCCCTTCCTGATGCTGGATGAGTTTGGCTCGGAGGAGGCCTCGGATTATATCGCTGGCTTTCCACCGCATCCTCATCGTGGTTTTGAGACCGTCACCTATATGTTGCAAGGCAAAATGGAACACCAGGACCACATGGGCAACGTCGGCCTACTCAATGACAGCGACGTGCAATGGATGACTGCCGGTAGCGGTATCATTCATTCAGAGATGCCGAAACAAACCGAAGGCAAAATGCGCGGTTTTCAATTGTGGGTGAACTTGCCTGCGAAAAGAAAAATGGCACCCGCCCACTACCAGGATGTCAGCGGCGATAAGATGCCTGTTTACGATTTCGATTTTGCTAAAGTGAAAGTCATTGCGGGCGCGACACTGGTGAACGCGAGAGAGGTCTCCGGTTATTTTGATGTGGTCGATACCGAGGTGCTCTATCTCGATATCGAGTTACACACTAGCGACACGCTGGATATAAACCTGAATGCTGATCACAACGCGATGGTTTATGTTTATGACGGAGAAGTGCTGGTGGGCGATAGTGCGGTCGTAACAAGCGCTCAAACCCTTGCGCGCTTATCCGAAGAAGGAAACTTGCAACTTAAAAATGCAGGTAAACAGGTCAGCCGCTTACTGGTGCTTGCAGGCAAACCCTTGAAGGAGCCTATCGTTCAACACGGCCCCTTTGTGATGAATTCACGCGAAGAAATTGAGCAGGCGATCGTCGACTACCAAAATGGCGTATTGACCGCTTGAGTGCCTTTATTCGTTGCTGAAAAGCTTACTCAAAGAAGCGCGTAAAATTATCAACTTCTTCACGCGGTGTTCGATAGGAATTGATCACCGCGCTTTCATCTTCATAACCCAACGCCATACCGCATACCACACGATAGCGTTCTTCGTAGCCCAATGCTTCACGCACCACTTCAGGATATTCTGACAACGCTGCTTGCGGGCAGGTCGCCAAACCTTCTTCGACAGCCACCAGCATGATGGATTGTAAAAACATGCCGTAATCCATAAAAGAACCGGTTTCCATAATCTCGTCGAGAAAAAAGTACAACGCCACGGGCGCATCAAAAGCGCGATAGTTTGCTTGCCACTGCGCGCGCTGACCCGCTTTGTCTTCACGTGGAATATTGAGTACCGAATACAGTTGCTTTCCACAGGCTACGCGGCGCCCTTTAAACGGTTCGATCCACTCTTGCGGATAATAATTGTAGTTTGGATGACCTTTACCGAATTTTTCATAGGCTGCCAGCATTTGTTTATCCAGTGCCTGCTTTTTTTGGCCCTTGACCACAGCAACTAACCAGGGCTGGGTATTGGTACCTGATGGCGCATGCCGTGCTGCCTTGAGAATACGGTGGATCTTCTCTTCTTCAACCGGTTTATCGAGAAAGGCTCTAACGGATTTGCGGGCTTTTAGGGCTTCACTGACTTTCATGTTTTTCTCATTTAAGTGCGTGTGGTTGGGTATTAAAGTGAAAGTGCCAACATTTATCAAGCGTTGTCATTTTTGATTTGCGTCTGCGGCCAAAACAAAGAGGGCAGGGCAGATAACGCCCCTATGCTTAAATAGAAACAGCTTTCCCACTCGCCGCAGACTGAAATGCCGCTTCAACAATTCGAATGTCTTTCAATCCTTCCTCACCCGGTACTAACATCGGTGAACCTTTCATAATTGAAAGCGCATCATTGTCCATTTGCACAGTTTGTTGATTGGCAATAAATTTATTCAGCTTTTTACCGTCGCTGGTTCGCCCTACGACGCCTGAATAACTCTGTAAGGGTTTTAAACCGTACCAACCTTTTTCCGCATTGACCTGCAGGTAATTTTCATTTTTTATTACGCTGGTCATGCATTCTGCGCGGACCCCGCCGGGAAAATCCAAATCAAAATAGGTTGTCGGATCAACTTCCTTAAAAACTTCGGGAACAGGGTTGTGATGACGTGCTGTAATTGTCGAGGGTTCCATCTGTGTTGCATAACGCGAGGCATTCACCGCGTAAACACCCATATCGTACATGGCACCGCCGCCCATATGCTTTTGCATTCGCCAGTAATCCTCAGGCCCGCCACTGCCCCCGTAACCTGCACTGACGTTTAAACCTTGAATTTTTCCATAAGGTTGTGTTTTCGCGTAGCTGATGACAGTTTGCGTATTGGGTTCATGCTGCATGCGGTAACCAATGCTTAAACGCACCTTGTTTTTTTCGCAGGCACGAATGATTTCTTCACATTCGCTTACATTCATCGCCATGGGTTTTTCGCACCAGATATGTTTCCCTGCATTCGCACCAATTGCAGCGTATTTCAAATGCAGGGCTGTGGGGACGACAACATACACAACATCAATGTCATCGTTATCTGCCAAACGGTGCATCGTGTCATAGTTGTAGACATTGCTATCTTCAATATTGTATTTGCGCTGCCACACCGGAATTTTTCCAGGGCTCCCGGTAACGATGCCGCGCAGTTCGCAATATTGAGTGTGTTGCAAAGCCGGGGCAAGTAAGTCGCGGCTATAATAGCCGAGCCCAACAAGGGCGACACCGAGTTTTTTAGAGCCTTGTGCCTGGCTGCGAAAAGGGAAAATTAAACTGCTGGCACCGACAGTTTGCAGTAAACGTCGGCGAGTTATTCTGTTTTGCTTCATTGCTGCCTCCTAAAGGGAGGTCAAGCCTTTTGCCTTATTTTTGTCCACCACCAACGTAAACCTACAAATAAAAATCGCCAGTCTTTAAAAAATTCAGGTGGTTTTTTTTCGAAGACGTGACCTATAAATTGAAAAATCCAGCCTATGATAAATAGCGCCAGGTCAAGCTTCCATAAAGACGGGAAAACCAGCAAAAGCGGAAGAGCAATCAGGGACAGTGCAATCATCGGAATGCCAATGGTGTGGCACAGACGGTTTATGCCGTTTTGATGGGCTTTTTCGTATTCCTCAATCCAATCCTGCCAGTCGCGATTGCTAAAGAGTGCCATATCAATTGCTCGTAATGATGTGCGACAGTACGTCCAATTTCTGGGGGTCATCATCGACAAAACGCACAGCGATTCGCACCGTATCGGCGTTCGGGTTTGCATCAGCCGCAGCGAGACTATGCACATAGGCGTTCAAACGCGCGAGCGTTTCGCCTTGTTCATTTTCAATGTCTACCGCAGCCTGATCAAAAACGGTAGGGAGACGTGCGGGCCGTGTCAGCATGCCATTCAAACCCTGAAGGGATATTTCCCTCACACTACACTCGTAGGCCTCACTTGGGAAGCGCAGCCAGGCCTTGCCTTTAAAATGGCTGTTCACCGGAGGGGTGGTGTAGGTGATTTTCGCTTTGCTTTCCGGCTTACTTTTCGCCTGACCTTCTGCCTTGCTTTCTGCCTTAGCCGGGCTCGAAGCCTGGCTTTTCCCGGGCTTAGCCGGGTTTTGGCCTGGCTTGATAACGCGACTGGGGTCGCCGCCTGTCAAGGCATCCAGCGAACCAGGAGAACTTCCGCCACTGAGAGCATGCGGGTTTGCTTTGGGCTTGTAGCCAATTCGCTTTAGCTGTTTGGCGATTTTTCTTTCAAGCTCTTCCGCGGTAAAGGGCTTACTGAGATAGTCGCTCACACCGGCTTGCACCGCTTGCATCACATGGTCGCGATCACCACGGCTCGTCACCATAATAAAAGGGACGCCAGAGTGCGCAGGGTGTTCGCGCACCCAGGCGAGGAACTCCTCGCCCGTCATCTCCGGCATCTCCCAGTCTGAAAGAATCAGATCGACCTTGCTATTCTTGATCAAGGAAGCCGCTCGACGGCCGTCTACAGCTTCTACCAGTTCGACATCGGGAATCATGCGCCGCAAACTGCGTTTAATGGTGTCTCTGACGAAAGTGGCGTCATCCACCACCAACACTTTAATGCCCATACATCCATCCAGTTGAGGGCAAAGGAATCTCTATTGCTTGCGTGTGAAGACCCAGGTGTTGCCCTTGGAAAGTTCTGAATTAAAGCGGTAGCCGTCCTCCTTGAACTTCTTGATATCAGCCACTTTTTCAATTCGCTTTTTTATAATATAGGCGCACATCTGGCCCCGCGCCTTCTTTGCGAAAAAGCTCAGAACTTTGTAGCTGCCATTCTTGTATTCCTTGAACACCGGCGTAATGATTTCTGCGTCAAGCTCAGCGGTTTTGACCGACTTGAAATATTCGTTGGACGCCAGATTTACCAGCACTTCACTTTTATTTTTCTTCAGTTGTTTATTCAAGGCGTCGGTAATTTTCTCTCCCCAAAACTCATAGAGATTTTTGCCTTTTTTGTTTTCCCAGGCCGTGCCCATTTCAAGTCGATACGCCGCCATTAAATCAAGTGGCTTAAGCACACCATACAATCCGCTCAAAATTCTTAAATGGCTTTGTGCAAAGCTAAAATCATCCGCACTAAAATTATAGGCATCCAGGCCAAGGTAAACATCTCCCTTAAAAGCCAGTATCGCCTGGCGCGCGTTCTCCGGGGTCAACGGCGTTTTCCAGGTTTTGTAACGGTCATAATTTTCGACGGCTAATTTGTCGCTGATGCTCATCAATTTACCCAGATCTTGCGGGGCAAGTTTTTTTAAGCCTTTAACAAGTTCTTCCGCTTCTTTTATAAACTGCGGTTGGCTTTTTTTCTTTGTCGGTAATGGGCTTTCGTAATCCAGGTTTTTCGCTGGAGAAATGACAACTAACATAGTAATGCCTTGTTATTTTTAACTTTCAGATTTCATATTTTCATTTAGGGAACCGTTGCCGGGTCCAGCAACCACCGATATAAATCGTCGCTTGCATAAACGCGTACCCAGGCATCGTGTCCATACTCTTCATAAACAGTAAAACGCACATCGGGGTGACCCAAGTCTTCCAGTTTTTGCAAACCCGCGTAAAAGTGTTGGATATTCACTGCGCCATCACGGCCACCTGCAAACGCCCACAGAGGCAAACGCGACTCTGCGATGGGCGCCATCAAATCAGGATGACCCCAGCCGACAACAGGCGCAATTGCACCGAAGCGGTCCGGGTGTCGACTCGCCAGATACCAGGTTCCAAATCCACCGTAACTCAAACCTGTGAGCACTGTATGCTCAGGGTTGGTTCGATAATTTTCATGCACTGCGTCAAGCATGGCCAATAAATCTGCTTCGAGCTTATCCCAACCCATTGGCAGTAAGGGCGCCATTTCGCTCATATCACTCACACTGGCTTGCCTTTGTAGCGCCTGTGGCGCGCCAAAGCGGGGAGGGCGAGGCGGCACACCGTCAGCTTGACGACGGGGAATCTCTGCCGGGCTGCGGTTGTCGATATAATCTATACCTTTTTGATCAAAGCCGAACATATGCAGTTGCGGTGCGATAATGATAAAGGGAATATCCTTTTTCTGAATCCAGGCTTCATAGAGAGGCCCGTTTTTCAACACATAATCGAGTTCATCCTTGCCGTTTCCGCGATCACCGTTGCCGTGTAAAAATAACATGACCGGCCATACTTTTTGTTTATCGTCGTCATAGCCACGGGGAAGAAAAACGAAATAGTCACGCTCTAACTGGCTGACGGTACTGACATACGATTGCCGTTCAAGTTTTTCTTCTGATGGCATGGGTTTTTCTCCACAGGCTGTTACAAGGACGAGAATCAAATAAAAGAGAAAATTTAATTTTTTCATATTTTTATCGCTGCTATTATGGTCTAAACCAACGAAATGTATTTTAAACCGGGTAAAAAGCACATGAAATGGCGTTCACCACTCTTTCTCTTTTTCTTCCTGTTTTCGCTGCTGTCATGCAGCACAAACCCTGTTACGGGTGAATCGCAGTGGTCCATGCCCATAAGCGAGCAAATCGCGATTGGAGCCAGACAATATGCACCAGCCCAACAGAGTCAGGGAGGGCGCTACATCGTCGACGCCGACTTGAATGTGTATGTCAATCAGGTTGGACAAAAAGTCGCCACACACAGTGATCTCGACTTACCCTACGAATTCGTTGTACTCAACAACGATGTTCCCAATGCCTGGGCCTTACCAGGTGGAAAAATTGCCATAAATCGCGGGCTTTTGGTTTTGTTGGAAGATGAAGCGCAACTTGCCGCCGTACTGGGCCACGAAGTGGTCCATGCTGCGGCTGAACACGGTGCGACACAAATGCGCAAATCCCAGCTGCTGGGCCTCGGTGTCATTGTCGCTGGCATCGCCAGTCAGGAAAGTGACTACAGCGCGGCGATTACCTTGGGTGCGGCAGTCGGCGCGCAAGCCTGGCAAGCCCACTACGGCCGCTCCCAGGAATTGCAAGCCGACCACTATGGTATGAAATACATGGCAGCCGCAGGTTACGAAACCCAGGCCGCGGTGGAATTACAGGAGACCTTTGTAAAATTATCCTCACAGAATGGCAGTGGTAATGCGCTTTCTGCGTTGTTTGCCAGCCATCCGCCTTCGCAAGAGCGCGTGGATAAAAATCGCGCTCAAGTAAAAAAATACCCGCAGGGGAAACGCAATAAAAGTGCATACCAAAATGCAATTGCACAGATTAAAAAAGATCAGCCTGCCTATAAAGCCAATCTGGAAGCGCAAAGCCTGGCTGCTGAAAAAAAATGGGAAGAGGCACTGCAATCTGTAAAACGTGCACAATCTTTACAACCAAACGAAGCAATGTTTTTTCTCACTGAAGGGCGAATTCATCTCGCTAAGGAAGATGTGAACGCTGCGCTCAAGCCACTTGAGAAAGCGGGAAAACTCAACCCCGATTATTTTCTGCCGTCCCTTCTGCATGGGCTCACTGCACGTGAACTCAAACAAAACGCCAGTGCGAAAGCCAGCTTGCAACGCAGCTATGACAGTCTTCCGACTGCAATTGCTGCCTACAATCTCGGCGAAATAGAATTGCAGGAAGGCGATAAAGTGCGTGCGCGCGCCTGGTTTAAAGAGGCCGCGGCAGATGAAGGTGAAATTGGTAAGAAAGCGCGTCAACAGCTGGACGCGCTAGGATCCTGAATTGCGTTAAGCGCTCTGATGAGCGCCCCGGTACGTAAGTTTAAAACGCAGAGAGAAAACAAGCGCGGCATTATTACGCAAGATGTCTAACACGCGTAATTCCCTTCCTTACGACGACGTTCGCATTCTTTGCGGACGTTTTCACATGCCGTCACTTTACCCGGTGACGTAGGATTGCCCGCAACACATTCATCCATTCTTGCTGCTAGCTCATCATTACTCATTTTCTGCATTTTGCCGCCTTCGCAAGCTGCAAGGGCCAGCGACGAAGCCAGTATACCCAATAGCGCTACTCTACCCATATCATTTCCGATGTTGAAGATTTAGTGAATTTGAAACTTAAAATGTTTTACCCGCCAATAAACTCAACCGCGTTCTGAAATTAAGTGTAGCTTAGAATTTTTGGTTCTGAGATATATCCAGAAAACAACTTTATCCGCCAGCGTATTAGATTTGGTGAAAAACCGATCAACAATCACGGCGAGAAATACCCTGGTGTTTTGGTGAATATTCACATCGACTTCACAAAACAACCACTCTTGAGCGTTAATATGCACTTACATGGATTGATACAACAGGGACCTGCTCATGAGTGCTCTAAGCGCAAAAGTAACTTTTGCACCCTCAACAAACGTCTATCGAACAGCAGTAAAAAAAATGAGTGACGCTGTTGCTCATCGCGGTGATGTCTTAATAAACCCGATCAATAATGAATATGGCGCCTATATTGGCAGGCATTATTCAAACGGCATTTTTACAACTGAGGTGTATGATTCCGATGATTTTACTGTTGCTTTCGATGGCAAAACATCCAATCTCGATGCGCTTCTCAAGGCAATTCCGCAAACGGGCAGCACTTCAAACCCGAGCCTTTCGGCGCCTGAAAAAACATCTGAAAAGCTGCTCGCTCTCTACCTTGTACATGGCTGCGAAGCCTTTAATCTTTTGCGCGGCAGTTTTACTGTCGTCATTCACGAAAAAAAGCGCTCACGCATTCGTGTGTTCAGGGATTTATTTTCCGGACGGCCTGCGTTCGTGGCTTTCCAAAACGACACCCTGTGGTTTTCTACTGAAATAAAGGGCGTACTTGCCGATAGTGCTTTTAACAGACAACTCAACCGCAAGGTTCTCCCGGAAATGCTCTCCTTTGGCATTACCATGGGCCCTGAAACCTTAATGCGTGATATTTATAAACTTCCGCCCGGTTATTTTTTCGATTGCCTACCCGGCAAGGCACCTGAATGCAAAATCCTGTATTTACCCAAAAAATTAAAAAAACAAAATTTACCCGCCTCCTATTTCGCTGAAAAGATATGGGATTATATAGGGGAAGGGATAAATGAATTTATAGATAATGAACAAAAAGAGAATTTATCTACCGCTCTTTTTCTTTCCGGCGGTGTTGACTCGTCGCTCGTGGCACTGAAACAGAAAGAACTGGGCATCAAAAAGAAAATAGCGTTGAGCTGCAGTTATGACGATGAAGGCGTGGGCAGCCTTGACGAATCCCGAATAGCGAAAAACACAGCAGAAACCTGTTCAATGGATTTTCAAAATGTCGCCACCAGCTCAGACGACGATCTTCTTGAATCAATGAAAAATATTATTCGCACAATGGAAGAGCCCACACGCTTTATTATTTCAATCCCGGTGGAACGCGCGCTTAAACAATTTCGTGGTCAATTTTCCTGTTTGATTACCGGGATGTACGCAGATGTCTTTTTTGGTTCAGACGAAAATTACGATTCCCCCATACATGGCTTTTGCAGAAAACTACCGGAAAGCCTTAAGACCATCATACGTTTTTTTCTACCTATCGCTGACAAACTACCAAAATTAAAAGGCTATGCCGCCTGGTTTCGCCGGGGCGATTTGCCTACGGTGAGAGAATACAACATAAAAATGTTGAAATTTAACGGCGAATTGAAAGGCTTACTCGCGGATGAACACTTTGATTATGCCCCCTATTTAAAACAATACTATGAAAAAGCCCCTGAACTCGCCGCCGAAGACGAATGGGCTTTCCTCGGGTTGACCATGTACATTTATTGTTGGGATGAAATGTTCGAGCGTTTGGCAGGCTATGCCGGTGCAGATGTCATCCACCCCTTCAAGACTATGCCCATGTACGAATTGTCTCTCGCCATGCCCTACAAAGGAAAAATCGCCAAACAATACACCAAGCCCTATGTCAGAAAGCTGGCCGCTGACAAGTTTTCGCCTGACCTGGCCTATGCAGAAAAACAGATCTTCGCTTCGCCCGGTGAAATATGGCTCGCCAAGTCAAGTTCAATTCGGGAATTTGCCTTTAGCTTGCAACATGAAAAAGCGAGAATTCATGAATATTTGAATAGCGACGCGATCAAGAAAATTATTTTGCAATTAAAGGACAGAAAAGATAAGCCCGGCCGTAACATCGCTCACCTGGTTTATATTTTAATTGGATTCGAGCTTTGGTTACGCGAGTTTCTACCAGAAGAAACTATTTCTGAGCAGAATAAAACTAACAAGGAGAGGCAAAAAGAAAGACAAAACGAAAGACAAAATGAGGAACAAAAAGAAAAACAAGATGTTAAGAAAGCCTCTACTGCGTCATCAATTTAATCGACGCAGTAGAGTTTTATCTGCCTTAGAACTTATATTCCATTCCCAAACCGAGATAAGTGGAATCTTCGCCTTCCGCCAACACAACATCATCGAGTTCAATATCATCCGATGCGTAGGTTGTCAGGAAGCCAAATACTTTTATCGCTTTTGAGTATTTATAGTCTGCACCCAGGCTAACAACGGAAGCACCCGGAAGGGTTTCATCAGAAGAGGCAAACTGTGCTTTCCATGCCCAGCTGTTAACTTTGTACTGCGCTGACAAAACAAATGCTGACTCTGCGCCGGCACCCGCGTCATACTCTTCAACCAGAGCGCCAAGCTGCAGGTTATCCAGATTGTATTGCGCGACCGCGCGCACGGCATCGCTGCCTTCACCTTCAACATCCTGGTCGACAGCAAGTGCCAGATACAAATTGTCTTGCGTAAATGTGACAGAAGCAGAAATACCGCTATCGACGTCTTCGTCTTCGCTGTTAACGTAAGCAACCGTTACCTGCACAGGGGCTTTCGGCGAGGTGTAGGACACCACATTGCTTGGGCGGTTGTCATTCGGCGTAATCAGGTTTTTGATATCGCCACGTAAATCGTTAAACAGGTCGATTTTATTTTGTGCGGTTTTCAGTGGGGTATCGAATTTACCCAGTTTTACCGTACCGGCTGAACCTTGCAAACCTACAAAAATATTGCGCTGGCTAAAGGTTTCGCCGCTGTTATCACCGTCGGCGACATCTACCTGAAATTCGAATTGGTAAATGGCCTTGAGCCCGTCGAGGTCTTCTGAGCCTTTTACGCCGATACGAGATGCATTGCTGACAACTTCTGTGGTTGACGCACCATTTTCGTCAACGCTTTCGAAGCTTACATTGGCTTTACCGTAAAGCGTCGGCTCAGCCATTGCGCTACCCGCGAGCATAGGAATAAGCATTGCCAGGCGATGCAGTTTAAATTTCTTCATGTGATCTGTCTCCGCAGTCAGGATATGAACGTTTAATGACAACTTTGTTGCACTAATGTTAAGACGCTGCAAACAATAAAACCCTAATATGACAGTTTTATGAAATATGTCAGTTTTATTAACGCTTTGTGACGCAAAAAATCACAGCGCTCCCGCTGAACACAACGTGTTCAGTCGAGAGCGTTGATCAGTCTGGTGTTTATCGCTGCTTTTCCAGCTGTTTTTCGATTTCACTTGGAGAAATGTGGCGGACATCCATCCCGTGAACGAGATAGATAACATGCTCAGCTATATTGCGTGCATGATCGCCGATGCGCTCAAGAGAGCGTAAAGCCCACATAATGTTCATTACACGTTTAATGGAACGTGGGTCTTCCATCATGTAGGTAATTAGTTCGCGTAAGGAAGATCGGTATTCAATGTCGATGTCCTTGTCATCGCGCACAACCTTGATTGCAGCGTAGACATCAAAGCGCGCAAAGGCATCGAGCGCGACGTTGACCAGCTTGCCCACTTGCGCAGCAAGATGGCGCAATTCCACATAGCCGCGCGGACTTTCACCGTCGTCGTTTAGCGCCAAAGCCATTTTGGCAATTTTGGCCGCTTCGTCACCCATACGCTCAAGATCGCGGATGGCTTTGGTCACCATCAATACCAGGCGCAGGTCAGACGCAGCAGGTTGGCGGCGCGCCAGAATCGTGGTGCATTCCTTATCGATATCGATTTCAAATTTGTCGACCTTTTTTTCGGTCTTCAACACTTTTTCGGCAAGCTCGCCGTCAGCGGTCTCAATAGCGCGCGTAGCATCCGCGAGCTGGTCTTCTACCAGCCCTCCCATTTCAAGCAGCGCAGTGCGTAACTTTTCAAGGTCAGCGTTGTACTGCTGGGAGATGTGTTGGTCAAGATGCAAAGAATCCATGACAAGTCCCTCAACTTAGCCGAAACGGCCGGTAATGTAGGCTTCTGTTAGTTCATGATCCGGGTTGGTAAAGACCTTCTGCGTTTCGTTCACTTCCATCAACTTACCCATGTGGAAGTAGGCGGTGCGCTTACTCACACGCGCAGCTTGCTGCATGGAGTGGGTCACGATACAAATCGTAAAGTTTTCACTTAACTCGGCAATGAGTTCTTCTATTCGCGCTGTGGCAATGGGGTCCAGAGCGGAACAGGGTTCGTCCATAAGTATAACTTCCGGGCTCACAGCAATTGTTCGAGCAATACACAATCTCTGCTGTTGACCCCCACTGAGGCCGGTACCCGGTTGGTTGAGGCGATCTTTTACCTCGTCCCACAGTCCGGCGCGACGCAAGCTGGTTTCAACAATTTCGTCCAAATCCACACGGCGACTGACCAGGCCATGAATTTTGGGGCCATAGGCAACATTGTCGTAGATGGATTTGGGGAAGGGGTTGGGCTTCTGGAACACCATACCCACGCGGGCCCGCAGGGGCACCACATCCAGCCTGGAGTCATAAATATCCATGCCATCGAGTTCAATCTTGCCTTCCACGCGGCAAATATCAATGGTGTCGTTCATGCGGTTCAAACAGCGCAGAAAAGTCGATTTACCACAGCCAGAGGGGCCGATCATGGCAATCACTTCATTTTCACCAATGTCGAGACTGACATCGAAAACAGCTTGCTTGTCGCCATAATAAACATTGGCGTCGCGGACAGAGAATTTGGGGTTTTCAACAAAGCAATCACCCACGGTCTTATGGTCAGACTCCGTGGCGGCCTCGTTTAAATCGGCTTCTTTCATCTTAATCGTATCTTTTGCTGCTGTTTCTGCCGTGTCGACAGGGTTCGTTGCTTCCAGAATAGTCATCTTACTTGCCTCGCATTATAGCCACTTGGCTTACCAACGTCTCTCAAGGCGTTTGCGCAGGTAAATCGCCAGCCCGTTCATCATTATCAAAAAGGCCAACAACACCATGATGGCCGCGGAGGTGCGCTCTACGAAAGCGCGTTCGGGGCTGTCTGCCCACAAGTAAATTTGCACAGGGAGTACGGTCGCCGCGTCATTCCAACTTGACGGCACTTCCGCGATAAACGCCACCATGCCGATCATTAACAGCGGTGCAGTCTCACCGAGGGCGCGAGCCATACCGATAATGGCGCCCGTCAGCATTCCCGGCATTGCCAGAGGCAACACATGGTGAAGAATGGTTTGCATGCGCGACGCCCCCATACCCAGAGCGGCTTCACGAATGGAAGGCGGAACCGAGGTGATTGCAGCGCGACTACTGATAATAATGGTCGGCAATGTCATCAGCGTGAGTACCATCCCGCCCACAAGTGGGACCGAACGCGTCATACCGAAGAAATTCAAAAAGATCGCCAAGCCCAGCAAACCAAAAATTACGGACGGTACGGCCGCCAGGTTATTGATATTGACCTCAATGAAATCGGTAAATTTGTTTTTGGTTGCATACTCTTCGAGATAAATCGCTGCGGCAACGCCAACCGGGAACGATAAAATCAGGGTCACCAACAAGGTAAAGAACGTGCCCATTACCGCGCCGAGTATACCGGCTTGTTCAGGTTCCGATGAGTCGCCCGAAGTAAAAAATATTGTATTGAAACGCGCATCGATTTCATTTTTTTCCAACCAGGAGGAAATAAATTCAACCTGATTTTCTTTCAAGCGGCCAATAAAAGGCTCGCTGTCGTTGAGGCTTTTGACATAAGTATCAAGATCGTCATCGGCCAACAGCCACAGTTTTTGCGTGGTGCCAATAAGTGAGGCATCGGCGTTAACACGGTCACGCAAATCGAAGCTCGCTCCAACGGAAACCAAACTGTAAAGTGCGCGGCGATCGCGGCGCGATTTCACAGAAGGAAAACGCTCACGCAAACTGTTGCGAATAATGCCGGTAAAATTTGCATCCGCCAGTTGTTGCTCGCGTGCTTGCAATGCGTCTATCACCGTCATGCCAAAATCGCGTTGCGCTTGCGCTTCGAATTCACTCAAGGCTTCAGCCATTGTTGCATGCTGATCTGCAATTTTTAATTCGCTGTGCAGTTTATTGCCGTAATCTTCACGAACTGCGTCAAAAAAAGTAAACAAGTCTGCATCAAGCCCAAGGTCATCCGCATCAAAATTGATTTCCAGACTGACATAGTGCTGTTTAAACGCACCTACGCCTTTGCTGATAATTTCTGTAAACAATAACAACAAGGCAAGCAAGCCAATAACAATAGACGTGACGCCGTACATGCGAAAACGTTTTTCCGCGCGGTAGCGTTTTTTCAGGCTGCGTTGAACCTGTTCAGTGGTGGATATCTTATTCATATTGCTCACGGTATTTCTTAACAACGTGGAGGGCGATGTAATTCAGTGCGAGAGTGACGACGAATAACATAAGGCCCAGGGCAAAGGCCGCCAAAGTTTTGGGGCTATCGAATTCCTGGTCACCGGTTAACAAGGTCACAATTTGTACGGTAACCGTAGTAACAGCATCAAGTGGGTTCGCGGTGAGGTTTGCCGCAAGGCCAGCGGCCATCACAACAATCATGGTTTCCCCAATGGCACGCGATACGGCCAACAAAAAACCGCCAACAATGCCAGGCAGGGCGGCAGGAATCACCACTTGTTTAACCACTTCAGATTTGGTCGCGCCAAGCGCGAGTGCACCGTCACGCAAACTTTGCGGCACAGCATTGATCACGTCATCAGACAGCGACGACACGAACGGCACAATCATCACGCCCATAATTAAACCCACGGCCAGCGCACTTTCCGAGGTTACCGTCATGTAATTATCAAGGCCCATGCCGATGGCCAGGTCGCGAATCATGGGTGCCACTGTCAATGCAGCAAAAAAGCCGTAAACAACTGTGGGGATACCCGCGAGAATTTCCAGCAAGGGTTTCACAGTGCTACGCACTTTTGTCGGCGCATAATCCGCAAGGTAAATTGCCGACATCAAACCAACAGGCACTGCGATTAACATGGAGATAAAAGCGATTAATAAAGTGCCCGCAAACAGTGGAATGGCACCGAAACTGCTGGAGCCAACAACCTGATCTGCGCGCATGGCATTTTGCGGGCTCCACTCCAGACCAAAAAGAAATTCTGTTATCGGAACCGAGCGGAAAAATTTAATGGATTCCAACAAAACTGAAAGCACAATACCGAGTGTGGTAAAAATCGCGATCATCGAGCAAATCAGCAAGGCCAATTTGAACCAGTTTTCAACAAAAAGCCGCGCTTTCATTTGCGGGTGAATTCGAAAATACCCGACACTGGCACTGACGCTCATCAACAGAAAAATCAAGGCCGCCAGCAAATTGGAACTCAAGGTGGTCAGTTTATTAATTTCAGCCGCTGCCACCGTCATATATTCGGGGGGTTCACCAAGAAACTGGTTATCAATGATCAACCTGACTTTATTCAATACCAAGCCAATTTCCGTATTGCCCGCTTCGCGAATTTCAGCGGGTAAGTGTTGAACCACGATGGCCTGAATCACCGCATCATCAAAGGCATACCACAAGCCCAACAATATCAGGGCAGGGATCGCTGCCCACAAAACGGTAATCATCCCGTAATAGAAGGGCAGGGAATTGAGGTAGCGTGCACCCCCTACATTGGTGGCAAGCGCCAACGAACGCGACCGCCCCAACTTGTAGATGGTAATAAAGCCAACAAACATGAGGGCGAGAAGTAAAGTGCTGCTCATAGGTCAAACGGCCTGTTTTAGACAAAGAAAGCCCGAAGCAGGGTTCGGGCTTTCGGTATTCTGAATTTTTCCCGTTTTCCCGGTATTTAACGCCTTAACTCAAGGTTTCAGCGTGTCACTGCTTTGCAGTGTCCGGGCGGGGCGCCATTCTAACCTGGAAAGGCGCCCGATCAGAGATTAATCAGGAAAAATTAAAGCTTCGTTAAGATTTCAAGGTTTTTAACGCGCGCTCCAATTGTTTCTCGCTTTTCTTCCGACAAGGGAATCATGCCTTTATCAGTCAAATACCCTTCATCACCCCAGGCACGCTCGTGAGTGAACTCAGCGAGGTACTCAGCGATGCCGGGCACAACACCCACGTGTGCTTTCTTCACGTAGAAGTACAGCGGGCGGGAAACCGGGTAACTGCCGTCAGCAATAGTCTCGAAGGTTGGCTCTTCTCCGTCGATGAGAGATGGTTGAACCTTATCGGAGTTTTGATCGAGGAAGCTGAAGCCAAAGATACCGAGAGCATTCGGGTCAGCAGCCAATTTTTGAACGATCAGATTGTCATTTTCACCGGCTTCCTGGAAGGCACCGTCTTCACGCATGATGTGACAGACTTCTTTAAAGCGGTCTTTATCGCTTTTCTTCATCGCCTTGATCCAGGGGAATGCGGAACATCCACCTTCCATCGCCAATTCAACGAAAGCATCACGCGTACCCGAGCTGGGGGGTGGCCCCAAAACGCGGATTTTTACATCGGGAAGAGATTTATCGATATCTGACCACTTTTGGTAGGGGTTATCGATTAGCTTTTCACTGCCATCCGTTGCCGGAACCTTCTCAGCCAGGGCCAGGAAGATTTGCTTACGGCTCAATTTCACCTGTTTGGCTTCCAGGGAGTTGGCAAGTACGATGCCGTCGTAGCCGATCAAAACTTCGACAATGTCGGTGACGCCATTGGCTTTACACTGGTCAAATTCACTCTGCTTGATGCGGCGTGACGCATTGGTGATGTCTGGCGTCGCAATGTCTGTACCCTTACAAAACTCTTTAAAACCGCCGCCTGTACCGGTGCTCTCAACGGTTGGGGTTTTAAACTGGGTCGACTTGCCGTAACGCTCAGCAACCACTTTGGAGAATGGGAAGACCGTGGAAGAGCCCACGATGCTGATGGAATCTTTTGCCGCAAAGGCATTGGCGCACAGCAGGCTTGCTGTCAACGCGAGGATACTTGCTCTTTTCACTTAAACCTCCGATCAGTTTGTGTTGCCTTTCGGCTATGCTGCGCATGTTAATTTTGCTTTATGACAGAAATGTTACAGATTTAATAAAATTGTCATAATTTCGAATCTCCAGGCGCCAGCCGGAAAACGGTTTATAATGGCGGCAAAGAATAATCAGCTCTCTCATGCACACGCTTACCACTCTCTGCGCCTCCTGGGACAAAATCAACCGCATCATTGGCGGCTGCACAGCAGCCCTGGTCTTGCTAATGGTGCTCTTGCAAAGCGGCATTGTACTCGCCCGCAGCGCCTTCAACTTCGGCAATCTGGCGAGCCAGGATGCCGTACTCTACATGCATGCCGCATTGATTATGCTCTGCCTGAGTTGGGCCTTTTTACACGACGGCCACGTGCGTGTGGATGTGTTTTACCACCGCTTCAGCCCGCTGCGCCGCGCCTGGATAAATTGCTTGGGCAATGTGCTCTTTCTCCTACCCTTTGCAGCCTTTCTCTGCTTCAGCAGTTGGGACTATGCCATAGAAAGTTGGCAGAATCGTGAAGCCTCCGGTGACGCGGGCGGCCTCGACCGCATTTATTGGCTCAAAGCCCTGTTGCCCATAAGTGGTGGGCTGCTTTTTATTCAGGGGCTAAGTGATACCGCACGGCAGCTGCTGTTCATCAGCGTTATTGCGGATGAGGACACACCCGAAACATGCTGACTTTCTTGCCGTTTCTCATGTTTTTGCTGGCCTGCGGCATTTTGATGCTGGGCTATCCCGTCGCGTTTACACTCGCGGGTGTCGCCCTGTTATTTGCGGGTATCGGTATTCTGATCGGCGTGTTCGACCCGGACTTTCTCACACTCTACAGCAGCCGTGTATTCGGGGTGATTAGCAACCGCACCCTCATCGCCGTGCCGCTTTTTGTGTTTATGGGTGTGATGCTTGAAAAAAGCCGCATCGCCGAAGAATTACTTGAAAACATGGGCAAGGCTTTTGGGCGATTGCCCGCTGGCCTCGGGATATCCGTGGTATTGGTTGGGGCCTTGATGGCAGCCAGCACAGGTATTGTCGGCGCGACGGTGGTAACCATGGGCTTAATGTCGCTGCCTACCATGATGCGCAAGGGCTACGACCGCAGCTTGAGTTGCGGCACGATTTGCGCGACCGGCACCCTGGGCCAGATTATTCCGCCCTCAATTGCACTGGTGCTCCTCGGCGATATATTGTCCTCAGCCTGGCAACAGGCGCAATTGACCCTCGGCGTTTACAACGCGCAGCCAGTCTCGGTCGGCGATTTGTTTATGGGGGCCATCGTACCCGGCCTGCTGCTGGTATTACTCTATGTTGCCTATTTACTGGGCGTGGGCTTGTTACAACCCAATAAGGCTCCCGCGATTCAAACAGAGGAAAAACCCGGGGCTCTTGTGCTTCTCAAAAGCATCGCGCCGCCGATTCTGCTGATGGTTCTTGTCCTCGGCTCTATTGTTAAGGGCTTGGCAACACCCACCGAAGCCTCCGCCGTTGGCGCCCTCGCTGCCACTTTGCTGGCCTTATCAAAACGCCAACTGAACCTGGCAAAGCTCAAGGAGGTTGTGCTTAACACCGCGAAAGTCACCGCCATGGTATTCGCGATCTTGCTTGGCGCATCCTTGTTCTCGCAGGTGTTTATCGGCTTTGGCGGTGATGAACATATCGCCAACTTCTTTTCGTCACTTCCGGGAGGCGCCTTCAGTGCCATGTTATTGGTGATGCTGGTCATTTTCCTGCTCGGCTTCATTCTCGATTTTATTGAAATCACCTTTGTCGTCGTCCCTCTAGTCGGACCTGCCTTACTGATGATGGGGCTTGACCCGATCTGGCTCGGTATCATGATCGCAATTAACCTGCAGACTTCCTTCCTGACACCCCCCTTCGGTTTTGCCTTGTTTTATTTGCGGGGCGTCGCCCCTGCGGAAGTTCGCACCTCGGAAATTTACCGTGGCGTCCTCCCATTTATTGTGCTCCAATTGTTGGTACTGCTGGCTCTCGCGCTTTGGCCAGAGCTGGCAACCTGGTTACCGACGTATTTGCGTTCGTAGTATTCTCATTGTTTATTGCAGTCTGCTTTTGCAGTTCATCACAGCAGTGAATCAAAATAGGAAAGCCCCATGGCAAACATTGATGACGAGCCTATACCCGATGGTGAGTTGGTCTTGCAGACCCTTGCCCTCCCTAAAGACACTAACTCCAATGGCGATGTATTTGGTGGCTGGTTAATGTCACAAATGGATTTAGCAGGTGCGATTGCCGCTCGCGAGATTGCACGTGGCCGTGTCACCACCGTCGCCGTTGGCAATATGGCGTTTTTACGGCCCGTTCCCGTCGGTTCCACTGTCAGCTGCTACTGCACCATTCTCGATGTCGGTCGCTCTTCAATAAAAACGGTTATTGAAGTATGGGTAAAGCAATACGATAAAAATCAGCAACAGAAAGTGACTGAAGGCGAATTTATTTATGTTGCTATTGATGATCGTGGGCGCACACGCCCGGTACCGCGCGACGACTAACGCTTACATTTAAATCAAAAAGAAAAGGCCCGACTCAATATGACTTTTAAATCATTAATCAAATTCAAGACATTCGAATTAAGGCCGTTTTACCTTGCATCCCTTTTTGCTTACCTACTGATTTTTGCGAACAGCAGTTTTGCAAATGCCAGTCAAACTGCTGCAAGCTTTGCCGATGCCCTCAATAACGGTGATATCGAAACACTCACACAGCTTTTCGACACGGATGCTTTTGCAAAAAAAGCCCTTTACCCTGTTAGCGATAACCCGCAAGAGCAAAAACAGTTAGTCGCCGGGTTTAAAACGCACAAGGAAGAAGATCTGTTAGCTCAGTGGTTCTCCACTTTTTACAGCACGCAAGTTCACCATGCCCGTTATTTACGTGATGTCGATTTTAAAGGCAAAAAGCGCCCGTTAATTCGCCTCGATATGGGCGATGAAGGGCTCGAATATATCATTTTGTTTATCGAGAAGCAGGGTAAGTCTTTTCAGGTGACCGATTTCTACACCGCGAGCAGCGGCAAGGAAAACTCTCTGGCGCTCACTCAAGCGGCGCAACTGATGATTCAAAAAAATTCCAATTTTCTTTTGCGTATGCTCGGGCGCTTGCAAGAAAATGAAGAAATTGTTAACAAAGTTACCCAAATCAGTAACTACCAAAAGTCAGGCGAATTTTCCAAAGCGTACGACCTGATCAAAACATTGCCTCCAGAGGTGCGGCATGCGCGCGTTATTCTCGATGCCTCTGTGCAAATTGCTTTAAATATAAATGATGAAGCCTACATGCATGAATTGGGTTTATTGAATAAGCATTTTGGCCAGGAGCCTGATACGGTTTTTATGCTTATTGACTACCATTTTCTGCGCGAAGACTATGCCAGCGTTTTAAAATCTCTCGACAGAATGATGGAAGTCTATGGCAAAGACGGCGCCCTCCTGAATATGAAAGCAGGCACAAGTTATATGCTGGGCGACCTGAAAAATACCGAGAAATTTGCCAAGGAAGCCATCAAGGTTGAGCCTTCCTATGAAGATGCCCACTGGACTTTGGTATCAACTGCACTTGAAGCAAAAAACCACAAAGCCGTCGCTGAACGACTGAAAAAAATCAGCGTTGAATTTGGTTACGAATTTGCAAAAGAAGACTTTGAAGCAGATGAACTCTACAAGGACTTTATCAAGTCAGAGGCCTTCAAGGGTTTTTTATAATCTCAATATAGATGCGCGTTTTATCAAGCGCACCAACAAATGAAGGGCTGATAAAATTCAGCCCTTCTGTAAGGTCTATTTTATTTCCATAACCGCAGGTGCGATAGGCGGGAAAGCTTTAAACAAATCCATTGCCTCAAATTGTTCCATTAATGGGTTCAAGGTCGGCAAATGTTGATCCAACACCCCTTGTTTTTTATCTTCATGAAAATTTAGCGCCGTAACTGCGGCAATACTGGCTTGATTCAAGCCATTCCCCGACGGCCCCTGCAAAGCCTTGTCCAACTCGCTGAATGCAACATTGATTTGTTTAACAATGCGTTTTTCCCACGCAGGAAAGCGCGTTTCCTGCGGCCGCATTTGGGTTTCGTAGAAATACTGCACACATTTATCTGCCGCGATTTGTGCAAGCCCAAGCACACGAAAATAGTGTCGCTGTAATTCAGGCGCTTGTTTGGCTATGACCTTATCTGAACGCGATTGCGATTCAACATATTGCAAAATCAAGGGCGAATCCATCAACACTGTGCCGTCATCGCAAATAAAACTCGGCGCCTTGATCAAGGGGTTTATCGCCGAAAAACGCGCCATATCAGCAAAAACTGAAATCGCTTCGTGTTCAAATTCTTCTTCCAACCAGGTGAGGGTGATGGCGATTCGCCTCACATAGGGCGAATCCAGCATGCCGATTAATTTCATATCGATTCCTTTTAAAAGCCTCGTTTTAATTACTCGTAGCCTACGAGTGGCTTAATTTTGCGCTTGTTTGGCTTTAAAGGGCATAGGCTAAAATGACAGATAGCGTTAATATTGAGCCAACTCTCAATTCCGGCATGCGCTATGAAAAAAATCGCCATACTCAGTTATTCAAACCTGTCTTTTTTTGAGCTTGCCTGTGCAGTGGAATTATTTGTTCTGAAAAGGCCGGAGATTCCCAATTGGTACCAGGCTGATGTTGTCACTTTTGAGCAAGGCACATTAAGAAGCAACATTGGGCTCGGCATCAGCGGCTGCAAACCCGTTAGCGGTTTCGCAGGCTACGACATGATTGTGATTCCCAGCTGGCCACCCTCGCAGAGCGAAATTCCTCCGACACTTGCACGCGCCCTGATTCGCGCCAACAAGCAGGGCAAGCGTATATTGAGCTTTTGTTCCGGTGCATTTTTATTGGCGAGGCTCGGCCTGCTTGAAGGGCGCAAGGCCACCACACACTGGCGCTATGCCGAGGCGTTTAGCCAGACATTTCCCGACATCGAGTACGTCGCCAACGTGCTCTATATTTATGAAGACAATATTGGCACCGCGGCTGGCAGCGCTTCCGCACTGGATTTAGGGCTGGATGTGATAAGGGAGGATTTTGGCTCCAAGGCTGCAAACAAGGTTGCACGTCGCATGGTGGTCGCGGCACATCGCAGCGGAGGCCAGGCCCAATTTGTCGAATCTGCCATCAACCGGCGGCCCGACTTGTTGGCAGAAACCCTCGACTGGGCGATTAAAAACCTCGCAACAATCACCAATGTGAATCAACTTGCTGAACGCGCTTGCATGTCTCGTCGAACGTTTGATCGGCGTTTCCGCGCGTCTATGAACCTTGCGCCACAAAGTTGGCTTATCGACCAACGCATTGCTGTCGCTCGCGAACTTCTTGAGAGTACGAGTTGCAGTATTGATCAACTCGCTATCAAAGTGGGTTTTGAAACACCCGAGACCTTGCGTCACCACTTTCGCAAACGCCTGGGTTTAAGCCCCATGCAATATCGACTCAATTTTCGTGAAGCCGGTTAAATGTATTCAACTGCACGGCGTTAGTCGATGTTTCCAACTATTTGCGATTGAGCCCATCCTGATAGAGTTTCATCGCAAGAATGGAGGCAGCCAATAACAAGGTCACCAGGTTAGCAATAAACACCGCCTTATCGGCTTTTAGCCACCCGTAAGCCAACCACAAGGCAACACCGGCCGTAAAGATACTGTACATGCCTAAACTGAGTGCCGCAGTATCGCGCGTTTTTAGCACCTTTACGGCCTGTGGTAAAAAGGAAATCGTGGTCAGGAAGGCGGCACAAAAGCCTAGAAGATCAAGCGCTGTCAAAGCTCACCTCTTGAGTCGTTAGACATGTAGTTAAATAAGCAGTTAAACATAAGGTGCGTACTTTAACCTGAAAATAAAGAATTAACCTCTCATTGACGAAACCAGGTTAAGCTTTACAGCAAACATGAAAACAAAAAACAGCACGCTTATGGTCACTATTACATTAAGAACACTGAGCCTTTTATTCCTGACGCTTTTTTTCAGCTTGAGCTATGCAGAGCAAATCTATCTATGGGAGAACGGCGCCCCGGGTTTTGAAGACCGAAAGAATGAAAAAGAGCGCGCGAAGGATTGGTGGGTTAAAAATGTACACAACCCCTCAATCACCGTTTTCCACGCCGACACTGAAACAAAAAACAAAAGTGCGGTGTTGATTTTCCCAGGTGGTGGCCACCGAGAGCTGGTGTTCGACGAGGAGGGCACAAAAACAGCGCGGTATTTAAATAGCCTCGGCATCTCAGCATTCGTGCTTAAATATCGCTTGGCTCGTGAAGAAAATTCGCCCTACAAACTCGATATCCATCCACGCCAGGATGCACAACGGGCGCTGCGCTACATACGTGCCAATGCTGAAGCCTGGGGCATTGATAAAAACCGTATCGGCGTGCTCGGCTTTTCAGCTGGCGGCGAAGTCGCAACGATGGTGGCCTATGAAGACGGGCATTTAAAACCCGGTGATATCAAACAGGACAAAATCGACCAGCAAAGTGCCAAGGTAAATTTTCAAATATTAATCTACCCTGGCCCACTTGGCGTACCGGAGACTATTCCGGCTACTGCACCGCCTGCGTTTGTTCTCACGGCGGCTGATGATCCATGTTGCGCAGCGCCTGCACTGAAAATTCTTGCTGGCTATATGGCTGCAGGTTTATCCGTAGAAGGGCATTTTTATCGAGAAGGCGGCCACGGCTTCAATATGGGTGACCGTTCTTCTCTGGTCAGTATTCAGAATTGGCCCACACGTTTAGGTGAATGGTTAAAGGATGCGGGATACTGATTGTTCCCGCATTCAGCCGTCGCTGCCCTCCCAAATACCCCCGCCGTTAGTGCAGATTTTCTTCATCAATGCCATATCGTTTTCATAGAGATAGGAGATGTAAGGCAGTGGCTGCCCGTTTTGCATTCTCAACCCCCTGCAAACCGCTTTATACATAGGCGGGCATTTCGTCACATAGGTTGTCTCAAACCGCATATACTCATCGCTCTCGCGTTCACATACCTCTTTAAAGTGTTCGGGCGATAAACTGATGTTTTCCACACACGTTCGTGTATTCCCAAATTCCGAAAACCCCAACACCAGGCACTGCTCATCACGCGCGTGCAAGTGAGTTGACAATAAAACCAAAGATGAAAATGCAAGTAATGCCTGAAAAGGTTTCATACAGCGCTCCTGTTTCCCTTGTTGACAACTAACGAACCTTTAGTGGTCCTTGTCAGGCTAACTTAGCATAGATTGCAGTCGTTTGAGTGTGATCTGTTTGGGTAAAATACCTGTAGAGGTCATTCGATACATACGCCTTCTACACCTTAACTTTTTCCGTAAAGAATCATCTGCGTACATCGAAAAACAGCGATTGTCTTCCCCGTATCTTTATTCGTTACCGTTGCATCCCAAACCTGGGTCGTTTTTCCCAGGTGTAATGCCGTGGCTGTACACTCAACACAGCCATCTCGCGCTGTGCCCATATGGTTGGACTTTAGCTCTATGGTGGTAAACCCGATAGCACCCTCAGGCAGGCTTGCAACGCAGCCATAACCTGCACAAGTATCCGCGAGCGTTACGACACTACCTGCATGGAGATATTCATTGGGCGCAAGTAAGTATTTCTTTACCGGCATGCTGGCACTGACTCTTCCCTCGGAGATTTCGTTCACCTCTATCCCGAGATGGCCCGGTAAGAATTCAGTACCAAATTTATTCATAAAATCTGGAGTAAGCTGTGTGTCTGCCATTACGATTACCTCCGTGTTGAACTAGTTTAAGCTGGATTTGCTATGCAACAGGCACTCCCAATTTGATTAGCTTTTCTTTTACGTCTTCCAGGCCGCCTTTGTATTCCCAATACATTTCCCGGCCGTCTTGTGAGCTAACTAAAATATACTTTTCACTGATTGAACGAATTCTCTTCAGCGCAACAATTTTTCGAACGAATTCCTTGTCACCTATTTTTTCTTCAATCAATTTATTTTCGGAGTCATACCCGTGAGCAATTATCGCCGTTCTAACGTCTAATTCAATGTACTTCATCGATCACCTTCAATGTCAAAATTGGACCAAAAAAAAGCGCAAATCGGTCAAGTTAGGTACAAATCGGTCACAGTTTAAAGCTGCTTGTATTGCGCCCGCCCAAAGGAGCTTGAAACCGAAATTTCTTGATCGCATTCATAACGTGGTTTGTAAATGCCCCAGCGGCTCGTTATCAAGTAATTAATTTTAGCTAGGCCACGAGCTGGTATTGAATATTCAACTAATAACGAGTAAGAACATTGTGGTTTGAATTTGTTATTAAATCACTCAAATACATCACGTAATATCGTGGGCGTACTTTCAGCAATACGTAGATTTACCATGGGAGAGAAGCAATTTTTAATTTTCCTGTCATGTCTGCCAAACCTTGAGCCATTAACAAAAACTGCTTAGAACTCTGATATTCGTCATTCTGAAGAAACTCAAAACCTTCTTTATATTCTTGAAACCCATGCTTACCATAATATGGACCAAGCCTTTTTGGACAGAAGAGCGTTTTTGGTAGCTTACACGCATCAAGTTCTTCGGTTTGAGCCAAATACTCAAACATTAATTCAGGAATTTTTCGTCCCTGACATTCAGGGCGAACGACGACACCACCTACACCTATAACATCTGAAGCCCTGCTGCCCACAACAGAGAAACGGCCAAATCCCATATGAGCGATAGCTTCTCCATTTTCATAAACGAGAATATGTCTTTCAGATTTGCTCCACTGAATGCCCTTACCCTCGATAGGAAACACTTGTTCACGCCACTTAAATAAACGCTCAATTTCCTGGTCAGTCATTGTCGAAGTGGATTTTATTTCCATGTGGGTTCCATCAAAATAATACTTACCGCTGAGGTACGGTGCTTTTTACGGTGTTCTACTCACTAATATTGTTATGTCAAATTCATGGGTGTTACGCAATAACCATCTTCGATATCTCTATCGTGAAACCTATTAAAGCTAAAACGAGACCGACACCACCGATAGCATTTCCCCTTCCAAGAACAATTCCAAGTCTTACGAAGATCTTACTAATAAAAATAACAAGCCCAAGAAATACTGTAAAAATCGTGAATGCTATGTTTGCAACGACACTCGTTGACGGCTCCCAGATTGACACGATAGCAACAGAGACGACCCAAACAAAAATATAAGACCCTGTCGCTATCCAATTCCAGTCTTGTCTCGTTGCAGGTCTACGTACGAATTGAAACTGAACTCTTTCGAAGAAAACCTTGACGCTCTCAGCCAGCCTCGGCAAATAAAGCTCAATCGTAATCAGGAATAGACCGATTACCTGTATTGTAAAGCCAACCCATTGTATTACGCTATCAGCCAAAATATCTTACCCTCTTAATATTTCATACTCTGAATCAATAGACATGCATAACTTTGACGGACACTCACTTTTTTGAGACGACAAATTTATTATCAGTGATCGTGTCCGTTTAATATATCTACCGCAAGGAATAGCTTAGGAATAAAGCCTAATTACCTGCGTTTTCAAACTGGCCCAGCTGGTTGAGCTCTTCTGCCGCTTCACACGTCTGGCTACCGCACCCTTGCATGATAAAGCGCACAATGGGCTTATCAGCATTCTTTTCCGCCAGTAACTTGTATAAGCCAATAGCAACAAATGCCATTACGCCAGAGAACACAAATTGTGAATTCAGCCAGGCTTCACTGCCAATTAAGACTAAATCGATATTAAAAAACAACTTGGCGAACATTAGCATAAACGCTAAGTAGAACGGCGCTATCATTAACGATAATTTAAAGTAGTAAAGTGCAGAAAGTTGGATTTTTCTGAGGTTACTTTGTACTTCCGTCACCGGCTTTCCAAAATCCAGCTCTACAATACGTTTTAATTGCGCTACCGCACTAAAACATATCATTAGCGACCACAGCGAAAACACGACACCGGACAATAACAAGTAAATTGTTTCTGCATTGTTATAGGCAAAAAAGGCGCCTACGTTGACCATGGCAATGCCTATTGTCAGAACAAATATATTCAGGCCGGTGTAGCTACGCAAACTGGATTTTGCTTTAAGTATCTTAATTTCTCTTAATGCTTCTCTATTCAATCTCAGGCTTTCATTTACCTTACTTTCCTGGGATTTCCACATGCTGGTTAAGGTTTCCAGGTCATTCATATTATTTCCCCTGTTGATATTCTGTTGTAAGTTGTTTCTTAATTCTGGATATTTTCGTGCCTACATTACTCGCCGAGATATTTAACACTTCCGATATTTCTTGATAATCTCGCCCATCCAGATGAAGGATCATTAACGCTCTATCAAATTTGTCCAAACGCTGGAGAATTTTGTTAATTTCCAAATCTCTTTGCTCGCTTTCCGGAGCCGTATGGGCTTCCAAAACAGCGTGTTCGGAACCCACAACATATTTCTCTCTGGTTGTCTTTTTACGCAATGAGGATATAGCGGTGTTTAGTGCTATGCGATATATCCAGGTGCTCAATTTATATTCCGGGTTGTAGTCGTCGAAGCTACGCCAAATTTGCAGTGCTATTTCCTGGGTCAGATCGTTCAAATCTTCCCGGTTGCTGCAATAGCCGTTCGCAATTTTGTAGATAAGGCCGCGATACTCCTCCAGTACAGCTTCAAACTCCTGGTCTTTTGATGTCATTCAACCCTACCCGTGCCCATAAATTGTCATATACCCCATTATTCGCAGAACCCCGGCAAAAAGTCACAGAAAACGCAAAATAATGGCAAATATTGCTTTTATCGGCACGAATAGGGCACAAATAGGACGCTAGCGGGGGTTTGGATGACGAGATTGAGCCTCAATTGGCTGGATATGAAGGGGGCGCTGAAACGTGTGGGAAGGGTAAATAGACGAGCTCGGTGCTCGGAAAATTGTCCATTCCGGCAAACCACCAAGCCTCGTCGCGCTATAAAAAATATAAGAAACCAAGGGCGTAAACAGGCCAGAGTAATAACGTGTAACGCTTATCAGCGGCCAAGCAGTGGCATCGCTTGAATCACTTTAGCCGGCAGTACAGAGCTTTTTGTAGCCCAGAACCTGGAGTACACCAAATAGACCCACCATGCTTGCTATAAGCAGGGCTACAATAATGCCTTGGACTGACGTTATTACCATGCCCAACATGATAAAAATAATGCTAGCAATTACCCAAGCGAAATCACCCAAAACGAAATAGAGGATCTCTGGGCATATAGGGCTATTTCTTTTGCTGGCTAGCAATAGATGGCAGCCATTAAAGACTAAAACTGCGCCAACAACTGGAGTTAACCAGCTGAAAGAATTACCGATAAAACTATTTACCGTGTCACTTGCCGCAAGGAATAAAATACCAAAAATAATGCAAGATGAGGAATTTAAAACCATTGTAGTTTTGAGCAATTTCATATCTAAGCCTCTTCAATGATTGTGGGTTCATTAGAATACATAACACGTTGCCAAAAGGTTACCCAAGCTGCATTTGGCAAACCCCGCTGAAGGCCAAAGGTCCTGCATGTACTTGAGCAATTCGTTATTGTTCATCGCATTCGAACTGAAATAGGCCCCACGAGCCAATTTATGCATAAGGCTATCTAATAGTACGTGGCTTTAACTACTTGGGTTAACAGCAGTAACTATAGGACGACGCGGAGCAGTGAATATCGCGCCGAATTTTTCGCTACACTCTTTTTTTGACCGTTGCGTTGAAATTTGAGTAATACTTAAATTCCAGCAGGTTTCCAGCAGGGTCATTCACCATAAATTTTCCAGACTCATCCGGTTGACCCGCATTTTTAATGGTTGGTTGCATTACGAATTTGCAATCATTTTCCTTTAAATTCTTCGATACATGTAGCCATTCATTTTTACTTAAAATGGGACCGAAATGATCGATCTGATAAGCAGTCATATTTTCAGTAGCTTGATGAATGGTAATTTGATGGCCGAAGAAAATTATGTCGAACCATGTTTCGTTGTCACGTCCAAGCGTGCATTCAAGAACATTTAAGTAAAACTCTTTAGTTTTCTCTTTATCCGGGACAACAAAAGATAGATGAAAAGGGTGGATCAATGTAATTTCTCCTTGTCATTTAATACATCGCAATTTTTATCAGACAATGACAGTGCCTTGTTTAGCCTCAACGTACTTTGCAGTAGTAGAAAATGCAAAGCTCTATGTTCAACGTTTACGGTGTAGAAATGCAGATACTCTATAGGCTAACAACACCGTTGGCGTGACAGCCCCGTAAATACCAGTAAGTGGTCTGGTACGAGACGTTTGTACTCCAGCATCAGAACTGACGTTTACCTGATCCGATTCCGGGTTCCTCTCAGAGGAAGCTGCGCCTGCCGTCCAACCTGCAATAATAGTTGCGACTAATAAAGATAGTTGATTTTTATTTACCATAATTTATGTTTCCTCTTACCGAATATTTCGAAATTAATTATCACTTATTCTAGCTTTGATTTTTATTCCCCATTCTACGAACGCACAACATCTTTGTCAGTTGCGCGTTAGCTGGAGTGGCAGCTTGGGTAAAGTGGCGAAGCCACCCCAAAAAGCTACGTAAATCAAAACATCATAAAGACAAATTTGTTATGCATTTTTTAGACTCTTAATAAAACACACAATACGTTCAGTCTCTTCAAAACCTAAGTGTTTATGTATCGAAGCACTAACCACATTCGCAAGATCTGTATCACTAGCCAATTCTAAATAACCTTTAGAAAGAGCCCACTGTTCGGCTTTTCTGATCAAAGCTTTACCTATACCTTTACCCCTTACTGAAGAATCGACGAGCCACGCTTCTATATATGGCACTTTTGATCTTCTGCTACCTTCGGCAAAATTTCTTACATTTATTTCGATGAAACCCACAACTTTAGAATCGATCTCAGCTAGATATACTATTTCAATATCAACCGATTCACCTTTAAAAAACTCCTCGATTTCGGATCTATGGTTGTCATCAGAATTTGGCCAAAGCTCCGTTCTTAGCTTGGACCAAGCTTCTAGATCATTGATATCAGCTTCTCGAATATTCATCATCTATATTGCATAACATTCCGATTAGGGACAGACTTAGAATTGATTGTGTTGCGCTAGCGCAGTGAAAAGTGCATAAGCAAGTAACGGAAAAGCTGCCCCAGTGCCAAAGGCGCGAATACACTGGCTTGCTACCTTCGTATACAAATTTCAAGACCAATCCTGAAGCGCACTAATAGTTCCATTGACTCCAACGGAAACTCATATTGTTCTCCTTGATTGAAAAAAATAGTATTTTGAATGTATAGCCTTGTGCCATTAGTCTATTTTTTTTCATCTTTTTTATATTGGAATAAATTGCACCAATATTGTATATGTGATTCAACCGATTTTTCATCCCTACTAGTTGGCGAATTCCGTATCCAGTGTGGCTCTTTACGGTCGGGCACCAACTGTAACTCCTTGTTTAGAAGTGATATATCAACTTCATTTGATTCGATATGCAGTTCAGATTTCATAAATTACCGACAGATACATAGCGCCCAAAGCATAGGCGAGCGAAACAACATGTAGCGAGCCCAGCCCGAGTTTTTCGCGTGCAATAATGCCTTTGCTTGTTATGCATCGCTAGTATTTAACGCCCATTGCTAATGTTATTGGATACTCTCTGTCTTCTTGGCATATTGCCAAGTAAAGGATGAATTTCTCTGTGTTCCAGGAAGCTGACACGAAGGAACCGGGAATATAAAACTCTTCCTCTTCCTCTTCGAATTCTTCGCTGTCTTCAACTAGTATGGTAGAGCCATACTTTTTAGATAGATCAGAAGCTAGTTCTTTTAATGTGACAGTTAATTCGGCTATCAAGGATTCAATCAGCTCATCGTCGTGCTCTTCATCCTCATTTTGAAAATAATGAGCTTTAATGACTTCGAATTCTTCTTCACCTGAGCTAATTAGATTTTCAGCAAAGCCAATAATATCATCAGGTAATTCTACATTTTACATAAGATTTACGGCCTTCCTCTAGATGCATAACGTTCCAATTACAGGCCGGAACGGAGTGATTTGTGTTGTGCTTTTAAAGCACATAAGCAAACCACGCAGTGTAGGTCCATGAATACGTAGCATTGCAACAGTATATTGGCTTGTTATGAGTTTTCTGCGCTACATAGGTATTTGTATAATTCAACATTTTCATTTTTTTTAGCCCAATCTACCGCAGAATTACCATAAGCATCACGAATTTTTAAGCTAGCCCCATATTTTAATAGCAATTCAGCGCTTTCTACTGATCTTGCATACATTAGTGCTGTCGCATCCTTGCAAATGGTACGAAAATCTACAACTGATATAATTGTGAATTTGAGATCTGGATCAGCTCCCTTAAGTAGCAATAGCTCCAATGTACCTAGACTATTACATTCACTAGCGATTTGAAGAATACTATGACCTCGCTTAGGGTGTATTAGATTAGGCGATACACCAAAATCAAGTAGAGAACGTAACGTCGATACGTCATCTTCTCCCGCAGCTTTCATTGATTCATGATACGAGCTACTCATAGATACTCATAACGCTCGCAACAGCAGATAACTTGTAGCGCTAGCGAAAAGTTTGTCCGCGACTGCTTGCGCTTGTTAGATTTGTTCAAATTCAATTACAAATTCGCCCTGTTTACGTGCACCGTGGTAATATTTTATGTCGTCTTTCTCAAGTATATTCTTAATTGTCTTAATGCTATCCTCACTAGCACGCAAGCCAAAATATATACCAGTTATTGGGACCGGAAGTGGAAGTGATATATTTCCGTTTTTTGCAATAAGCCTCCACTCTGCCTCATACTCCCAGTCTTTTGCTTTCGTGAAAAGATTGACATCCATTAAATCTATTATTCGATGTAAATTAGGATACTCTCTCGAATACTCCACTTTTCGACACATAATGTGACTAAGAAAGTTTCTTGGATCATCTTTTCTCTCGAACTCTATACAAAACCCTGTATGGTTTTCTGCATAATGTGACCACATAAGAATATTGTTGTTTATTTCACTGAGCGAGAACACTCCTGATTCTCTTGCCTCCTCCATGTGTTTTTCTAAGGAATCATCGACAACCTCTTCAACTGGCCTTAAGGCATTACGTTCCAAGATTTCTTTAATTTGAACCTCCGCCTCCTCTGGTTCATAAAGCTCTCTTATCAATACGCTAAGCTGCTGAACCTGATCATCAGTTGTCTTTGCCTTTCCGGGCGTTAATGAACAGTCGAAAGGATCATTAAAGCTATCTGGTCTAGACAACCACATCTCTTTATTAATGAGCATTTTTAATGAATACTCATTACACGCTCTATACTTGTACAGCTTTCTGACTTCGGGATACTTCATAATAATCTAACGCCCCGCTTTGGGGCGGCCGAAACAACGTGTAAGCCGTCCCGCCGCGTTTTTTAGCGGCATTAACAGCGGTTTGTTATGTATTTGAGTATTTACCATTGTTCTTTTATGCCGCGAATACGATCTACAAAACTTTGATGGAATATTTCTTCGGCTCCAAATCTATCTCGAAACCTATTTGATATTCTTTTTACCCACTTGTATTCGTATTCTGGATTCATACCCTCTGCCAATACAACAGCAGTTGCAAACTCTTTTGCAGACCAATGATATTTTTTGCTAATTTCCTTTGCGCTGTTTGGTGGGATGCAAAAACCCCATTTAACGCATAGATCACCGAGCAAATAGTTTAGCTCACGCTCCATTGGTGGAGTATTTTTATCCTGCTTTAATCCCATTTGTGCACGATTACCTCAAAATACATAACGCTCGGCTCACCAGCGCACAAACCGGAGAGGTTTTCGTGGTAATGTGTAGCGCAGCGAAACCCACAAAAGCAGCGGAGGTTTGGGCGTCTGCGTGGAGCCGTTTGTTATATTTTTGATGACAGTACTTCATCTAATGACTTCATCAACAAGAACATTGACTTCGTAAGAGGATTTTTGAAACTCTTACTTGAATAGTCTGACAGAGATGAAATCGAAGCGTGACTAATTATCTTTTTTAGTTGCTCTACATTTGGGTCTTTTTCAATTTCTTGCTCAAGAGTATCCAGCTTTTCGTCGATTTCAACCAAAGACTCCACTCTCTCCTTTAGCTCTTCATTAGAGTTCAGGTGGCTTAGCACTTGTTTATTGAGATATTTTCTTCGTTCTTGCAGAAATAAGCTCATACTAGCCTTACGAACCAGAAACTCCATCTCTTTTTTCTGCCTTTCGAGCGCGTCTATTTGGTTTAGCTGTTTGCTTTGAGCAGCTTCTAGTCTTTCAATCTCTTCAGACGCTTCAACCACTTTTTTAAGTGATTCAAGCTCTATGTTTTGAATGTCCGATCTTGACATCGGCGGGCGCAAAAAACCAAACAAACCAAATACTGAGGCCAATCCTCCGACTATACCTCCGTAAGTTAGATATTGCTCAAGGGTGAGCCACCCTTTGGTTTGTCCGTACCATCCAATCAGAAAGTAAGCAATGCTACAAAATAGGAATAAAATTATTATTTTTCTCAATTTACTCTCCTATACGAAACGAATATAACAGTTAATTAATAAGCCAAGAGGCCATATAACACCTCGCCTTATAACTCGGCTAATGTAATCTTGAACTTAAAAAATTCCTATTTAAATTCAATAACATAGGTTTGTTAGCGACTTTAACAGCTCAGAATTAGCAAGCCAAGAGACGTGTTGATCACTAGTTTCTTCGGCCCCTTGAACAAATTTAAATGTTACGTTAAATCAAACACTTAGCATGAAGGCTTATGAATTATATTGCCACGTGGCAACTGAAAAAGGGAGGCTGTGCCAGTAATGTGTTTCCGGCTGCCCTTATAGGTTTGTAATATGCGCTTTTAGGTTTGGGTGCGGGTGCGGCCAAATCTTTGGAAGGGGAATAAAAACTAATCGCCCGTCTTATTCCGGAAGCTGATAATAAGCCTCTTCGCTTATTTTCATATAGTCGCGTGAGTCAAGCAAAAAAGCTTTGTAGCTTTCATACACTTTAGCAAAGAGAGGGTCTTTCGCAGCTTGTTCCGCGTAGATTTCGTCAGCGTATTTTTTCAGGGTGAGTAATACATCTTTAGGGAAAGGGCGCACATCAACATTGTGCTTTTTAATAAGTTCTTGCAAGGAGCGGTTATTGTTTGCTGTGTATTCGTCCAACATATCCTGGTTTGTTGCTCGCGCGGCTACTTCAATAATTTTTTGTAAGTCTTTTGGTAGCGCTTCCAGTTTTTGCTTGTTAGCAATAAATTCAAGGCCTGGGCCGGGCTCGTGCCAACCAGGGTAATAGTAATATTCCGCGATTTGGTGGAAGCCAAAAGCGAGGTCGTTGTAGGGGCCGACCCATTCTGTTGCGTCTATCACCCCGGTTTGCAATGAGGTGTAGAGTTCGCCACCGGGAATATTTTGGGCGATACCCCCTGCGCGCGAGAACACTTCACCCCCGAGGCCAGGGATACGCATTTTTAATCCACGTAAGTCTTCAACTGTGTTGATTTCCCGGTTGAACCAGCCTCCCATTTGCACGCCTGTATTGCCACCTGCAAAAGGCACAAGATTGAATGGCGCATACGCTTCGCGCCAAAGTTTCAGGCCGTCGCCATAGTGTAACCAGGCGTTGTAGGATTGCGCATTCATGCCAAAAGGCACGGAAGTGAAAAAAACGGAAGCAGGAATTTTACCTTTCCAGTAATACGCGCCGCTGTGGCCCATTTCAACGCTACCTGCTGAAACTGCATCAAATACTTCCAGTGGCCCAACAATTTCACGCGCACCGTAAACGTGAATTTTCAGGCGGCCGCCACTCATTTCATTTACGTAACGTGCGAAGGTTTCCGGTGCGAGCCCCAGGCCAGGAAAATTCTTTGGCCACGATGTTACGAGCTTCCATTCATATTGTGCTTTTTGTTCACCTTGTTCTACCTGGTTTATTGCCGGTTTTTGTTCCGCTGTTTGTTTTACAAGAAGCACAAATAGAATTAAGCAGCATGCTAGCAATAAAACAATTGAGAGGGGCATCCACCAGGGCGAGTAACGGGCTTTCATGCGGCTTTCCGGTTTTTATTAATGTTGTCAGGCTAGTTTCTCAAGCTTGGCATATTGCATTGCCAGTTTTTTTAAACCTTCGCTATCAAAATTCACCGTTACAAAGGCTTTAGCACCTCGGCCTTCAAATTCCAGCACAATGCCTTCGCCGAATTTATGGTGTAACACGCGGTTACCCAAGCGCAGGCCGCTGTAATCGTCTTCTTCCTGGGTTAAGCCGCTACTGCTGAAACTGACTGGCCGACTTACGGTAGATTTAATTCGGACTTCTTGTAAACACTCAGGCGGTATTTCGCGAATAAAGCGTGAGAGTGCATTAAAATTTTCACTGCCGTGCATGCGTCTGCATTCGGCGTGTGTGATTACCAGTTTTTCCATTGCGCGGGTGATGCCGACATAACAGAGGCGGCGCTCTTCTTCAACACCACTGGCTTCTTCTGTCGACATTTTGTGTGGGAACAAGCCTTCTTCGAGGCCAGCAAGAAATACCAACGGAAATTCAAGGCCTTTGGCACTGTGCAGTGTCATCATTTGTACCGCATCTTCATATTCATCTGCCTGGCGTTCACCGGCATCGAGTGCTGCGGAGTCAAGAAATTCCTGTAGTGGTGAAAGGTCTTCATTTTCCGGCTCAAAAACCTGGCAGGCATTCACCAATTCTTCCAGGTTCTCTACTCGCGCCTGCCCGCGTTCCCCTTTTTCATTGCGGTGGTAATCCAATAGGCCCGAGTGTTTAATAACATGGTCAGCAACTTCATCCAGGTTTAAATTGCGTGTTTCATCTTCCAGCTGTTCTATCAGTTGCACAAACACCAGCAGGGCATTATTGGCGCGTGCTGTGAAAACGGAATTCGCCGTGGCGCCTTGCAGGGTTTCCCACATGGACTGACCCTGTTCACGCGCGAGCACACGCAAGGTTTCTACGGTTTTATTGCCGATACCGCGCGTGGGTGTATTGATAACACGTTCAAAGGCCGCGTCGTCATTTCGGTTCACTAACAATCGTAAATAGGCGAGGGCATTTTTAATTTCGAGGCGCTCATAGAAGCGCTGGCCTCCATAGATGCGATAGGGAATTCCTTCACGAATAAAGGCTTCTTCCAGCACGCGCGATTGTGCGTTGCTGCGATAGAGAATGGCGCTGTCGACGTAGTTGTTGCCTTTTTCTTGCCAGGATTTAATTCGCTCAACTATGTAGCGCGCTTCGTCCTGTTCATTGAAGGCGGTATAAAGATCAATAACTTCCCCTTCATGGCCCGACGTCCACAAGGATTTACCGAGCCGCAAACTGTTGTTTGCAATCACGGCATTCGCGGCTTTCAGTATGTTTCCGCTGGAGCGGTAGTTTTGTTCAAGGCGTGTAACCTGCACGTTCTCGAAGTCATCTTCAAATTGCTGAATGTTTTCGATGCGCGCTCCGCGCCAGCCGTAAATGCTTTGGTCGTCATCGCCCACTGCAGTGACTTTGGCTTTTTTACCTGCTAACACTCGCAGCCAGGCGTATTGAACCGCATTGGTATCCTGAAATTCGTCGACGAGAATAAATTGAAAGCGTTGCTGATAATGCGCAAGTAAATCCGGTTTTTCCAACCAGAGTTCATGCGAGCGCAACAATAGCTCGGCAAAATCCACCATGCCACCGCGCTTGCAGGCTTCTTCATAGGCGCCGTAAATCAGTTTCATGGTTTGAATAAAAGGGTCGCGGCTTTCCGGTACATATTGTGCGCGCACACCTTCATCTTTCTGACCATTGATAAACCATTGCGCCTGTTTATAAGGCCAACGGCCTTCATCAATATTCAGTTCCTGATAAACCCGTTTAACAACGCGTAACTGGTCATCGCTATCCAGAATTTGAAAGTTTTCAACCAGACCGGCTTCACGCCAATGGGCTTTTAACAGACGATGGGCAATACCGTGGAAGGTGCCAACCCACATCGAGCGCAAGGCGCTGTAACCAAAGGAAGAACCGAGAATACCATCAAGACGTTCGCGCATTTCGCGCGCGGCCTTGTTGGTAAAGGTAACGGCCATAATCTGATTGGGACTGAGACCAACGACTTTGATAAGCCAGGCGATCCGGTGCACAAGCACGCGGGTTTTACCGCTACCGGCACCGGCGAGCACCAATTGGTTCTCGGCTTGTGCACTGACGGCTTGTTTCTGGGCGAGGTTGAGGTCGTTTAGTAGGGCTTCAGCATCCATCATGGGGAGGCATTGTAACAAAAGCCCGGTGGCTATTTTATGGTTTCGACCGCAGGGGCGCTTTTAATTTTACGTTTTTCCGAGGGTTTTTCTGCAACCTGTGCTTTGCCTGGAACTTGAGCGTCACCAACCAGAATACGCAGACCCAGTGCCCGGGATTGTTTACGGCCTTGTTCATCGGTAATAAAAACATTGAACCCGATGTAAGCCACTTCGTCATCAGCGGTTTGAATGCCAAGGGGCAGTGTGAAAGTGCCGCTCCCGTCATAATCCAGTTTTTGATTTAACAGCTCGCTCGTTACGCCGAGCGTACCTTCAACTTTCATGCTGATTTCCAGTGTCAGGTTTTTGCGCGGCAAGGCAAAAACAATGTTTTCTTCCAACTGACTAAAGGCCGCGTAGTGACGTTCGGGCTCCCCCTGTAAACTCACATTCGCACCCGGCTTGGCGATTACCTGGCAAGCCAGCATCACAAACAGCAATAAACTAATCCAGCGAAACATTGATACACACTCTCCCGCCCGTCATGGCATTATCATCGACGTTGGGCTCTTCATAATATTCAAGAATATAACGGCCACTTGCTGGCGCTTCAAAATCCACTTCTACCTGGCTGTCTTCAATCAAATAGCCTTCAACAAATTCACCGCGCTGAAAAATATCAATCCAGATTTCCGGGGCTGCTCTGCCGTTACTGTCGAATGTCAGCGTTCGGGTTTCTGCCGCTGCAGCATCAAGATAAATAAAACGGCGATTTGCTAATTTATTCCATTCGCCGTAGGTATTGTTTGTACAAAGCTCAATGGTGGAACCCACGTCCAACACCTGGTAAAGGGGCAGGGCATCGGCATTACTGGCATCGTTGGTTTCAGCAAAACCGAATGCATCTTCGCCGGTAATATTGTGAATGGCTAACATATTGCTCAAGGCAGTTTGTTGTTCAAGCGTAAGCAGACCGTTGAGGCTTTCAACGAAAACATGCAGGCCCAACATCGCCTCACTCTCAACAAAATTGGCGTGCGTCATGGCTTGATAAATAGGCGTAAAGCCGAGCGCAAGCTCATCCCCGCTTTCGTCGCCCGTATCAAAAATATCAAAGAGTAAATTGTTGATACTGCCTTCGCTAAACCACCCGGTTAAACTTGTTTCGATTTCTTCGAGGGCAATGGCAAAACCGAGGTCTTGATTTGGTCCGCCGGAATCGCGATAAAACGGATCGTTGGCTGCCATTCCTGCAAAGGCGTTGCCCCAGCCTTCGCTAAAAGCGACACGCATGTCGAGCGCGTCGTCGGTTCGATGAGTGCCACCAATATTATCGGTTCGCATAATCTGGTGTTCGATTAAGTGCGCGAATTCGTGTTGAATGACACTGCGGTCATATTCATCGGTATCGTTATCCGCCCAGCCTAATAAATAGATGTTGCCATTGCCGGGATGAAAGAATGAGGTGCCGATATCGCCGTCTTCAAGCTCCCCATCAATTGCGCGGTTTTCTGTACTCCAGCGAATCTCTGCGGGCTCAAGACTCACATTGGGGTCAGCGGCTTCGAGTAGCACCAGGGCATCGTAAATCGCATCGAGAATCGCAAAAGGGCCAGCAACCCGTTCCGCATTGTATTCGTCATCCACCCAGCCGGAAGGTGCGTGTAAATCGCGTGTTGAATCGGCATTGCCGCTGGTTGTGAGTGAGCCGCTCATGGCATAGATGGCGTTGCCGTCCGTGTTGTCTGCCACACGTATCTGCCAATCTGCGTTGTCATTGCGCTCCAACTCGGCAACAACTCGCACCCGTACCTGCGTATTTTCGGGCGCACCCAGGCTATACGCGCCGCTTTCATCACTGCGCGTTTCACGCAATAACTGTCCGCGCGCATCCAGCAATTGAACCGTGACGCCACGTGCTGCGCGAGCCTGTGTTTCCAGATAGTTCAAAGCGCTATTGGTAGTGCGGTGCGGGATAAAGTCAAATGTGACTGTACCGCTGATGGTGACATCCGTTTCGGGATTACTTGGGCTTTGGTCAATGGGAGAGTCGGGGTCCGTCTCTTCGGCGTCATTCGAACTGCAAGCATTAAAAAGGGATGTGCTCAGGAGTAGGCTAAATAAGGCGACAGCCTTCCTGGCTTGAGCTTTAAAATCATTTTGAAACATTGAGTCTCTCTTCGGGCTTTTAGGCTTCCTATACTTCCACTTCCTGCTCTTCCTGCTGATTGAAATGATAGCGGTAATTCGCTGCTCATCGATCAGATCTAACCCTCTCCAACAAGGGGGCCGACTAGTCTAACACGGAACCAAGTCGGTGCATCTTTCATTTAGCTGCACCGACTTTGGTAGCTCTTACCCGTGAATGCTTAAGGTATTTGCACTGCAATAACCTTTTAATCCTGATTTCGCACCGTTTAGGTAGAAGTACGCGCACTCAAACTCACTAAATACGGTTTTTAGTTGAGCTGGCACAACTTTGGCATTTACCAAATTCTTGTGACCCATTCCACAATATTTAATTTTAATTTAAAACTAAAAAGAGCACGCCATGCTGAATTTTAATCTTCGTCCTTTTATGGGAAGGTACCTTGGAAAGTATCGCGGAATTTTACTTTCGGTTTTACTTTTTCTCTTGCTGGATGCTTCGGTACTGATTCTTAATTTTTATATTTCATTTCAAATCGCCGATGACGCCGTTAGCGTAAACCTTGCCGGTCGACAACGTATGCTTTCGCAACGAATGGCAAAAGCATTGTTTATTATGGATAGCAACGACCCCGCAAGCAAAGCCTATACGGATGCATTAAATGAATTGCAATTAAGCCAGTCCCTGTTTGATGAAACGCTTCTCGCTTTCGATACCGGCGGTGTTGCACGCGGTGCCGGTACGGATTTGGTTGAACTCGAATCGGTAAGCGATGCAGCAGGGCGCGATGCTCTTGAGAAGGCAAAAGCAATCTGGTTTCCCTATAAAAACGCGCTGAATGAATTCATTGTGCAACCCGATTCCCCCGCAGCGTTCTCCGTTGTTTTGGCAGAGGCAGAAAGTCAAAACCTCACCTTATTGGTATTAATGAACGAACTTACTCTGGCTTTGGAACGTGTTGCAGCGAACAAGGCGAATACGCTACGGACGATTCAAACTGTTGGTATTAGCCTCGCCTTGCTTAACTTTTTTCTGATTATGTTTCATTTTCTGAGACAGTTACGTGAGAGTGATGCAAAAATTGAAAAAGCGCGTGGCGAAACAACAGAAATTCTGGAAACCGTGAGTGAGGGGCTGTTTCTGATCGATAAAAATTTTATTATCGGCGAGCAACACTCGCGGCAACTCGGGCTTATGCTGGGTGATGATGCACTGGCGGGAAAGTCTTTGCAGACGGTTTTAAAGGATATTGTCACTGAGAAAGATGCAGAAACCGCTACCAGTTTTATTGAGTTACTTTTCTCTCCCAAGGTTAAGGAAAACCTGATAGGCGACCTCAACCCACTGCAAAAAGTTGAAATCAATGTACTTCAGAAAGAGGGCGCCTATACCACACGCTACCTCAGCTTCTCTTTTGCCCGTGCTTATATTGAAAACCGAATTAACCATGTTCTGGTAACAGTCGTTGATATTACTGAAAAGATAAAACTGGAAAAAGCGCTATTAGAAAGTAAGAAGCAAAATGAAAACCAGATTGAAATGCTTACCAGTTTACTGCACACACAACCGGCATTGATTCGCGAATTTATTTACGGTGCCTACGATTTTTTCAATCGGGTTAATAATCTTTTGAAAGAAAACTCTCGCAACGTTTTCGAACTCAAACAGAAAGCGCAACGTATTTTCAGAGAAGTCCACAAATTCAAGGGGGATTCGGCCGCACTCAACCTCGATTACTTTGAAGATGCTGCACACTTAATGGAAAGCTCTCTCGAGCACATACTTGCTCTGGACGAGGCTAGCGGTAACGATTTCCTCGGCTTTGCCGTGCAATTGGAAGCGCTCGTAACCTACACCAACCAGGTTGAGCAACTTGCCGATAAACTGGGTGAATTTGGTTCCAGCCAACCTCAGGACAAGGGCCACAATGCAACGGACCTCGATTACTACCGTTTTTCCGCTCTCGTAAAAAAACTGGCAGAACGAAACAAAAAACAGGTTGGCTTACGCTTCAGCTCGCTGCCTTTGGAAGTTTTGCCTCATTCCACTCAACAAGCCGTGAGAAACATCGCCATTCAACTTATTCGCAATGCGATTACGCACGGTATCGAAACACCCGACTCGCGTGAACGAGTCGGTAAACACGCCCAAGCCATACTCGACCTGCGCATTAGTGCACTGCCCGACAATGCACTTGAAATTACGGTTGAAGACGATGGCCGAGGCATTGATTACAAGGCACTGCAACAACGCGCGCTCGCCAGTGGCCGCTGGACACCGGGAGAGATTAAAGGCTGGGACAAGCGCCGTTTACTTTCGCTGATTTTCAAAGATGGATTTAGCACCGCCAATATGTTGAACAAGGATGCCGGACGTGGCGTCGGCCTCAGTGCAGTAGCAAAAACAGTCAATGAACTCGGCGGAAAAATTGCCGTTTCCTCTCAGGAAAACAAATCCTGTCGTTTCAGTATTCGACTCCCTGAATTTGATACAGATAAAGGAGTCGCATTCGATGCCGTCGCTAATGGTCGTTGATGATTCCCGTATCATTCGTCGAAAAATAGAACGCTGCAACGCAGAAGAAAAATTCCTGATTGTCGCGTCCGTGGGAAATGGGAATGACGCCGTGGAGAAATATTCAGCTTTTAAACCACAATTGGTGACCATGGATTTAACCATGCCCGGCATGGATGGTCTCGCATGTATCGATCATCTGGTTGCCTTAAACCCGGAGGTTAAAATACTGGTTATCTCGGCCTTATCAGATAAAGCGACCGGTATAGAAGCTCTAAAAAAAGGCGCTTTGGGTTTTTTGTGTAAGCCATTTAGCGATGAACAACTTTTAAATGCTCTGGATGAATTGGCGGAGGACTTATGACTGAAGATACCGTACGCGTATTTATCGACGGCGTTGTCCGTTTTTTTCAAACCAATCAAAGTAACGATGTGAAAGTCGGCACGCCTTATTTAATAAATAATGACAGCCCAACCGCTTTTGACGTAACGGGCATTATCGGTATTTCTGGCCCTTACAAGGGCTGCGTGTATTTTACGGTGCCCAGAATATTCGTTAAGCACTTGTTATTGAGTATGGGCGAACTCGACACCTCCAGTGAGCATATGTTTGATCTCGTGGGCGAAGTTGCCAACACGATTTCGGGAAATGCGCGTTCCGAGTTTGGCCATGAATTTATGATTTCTGTGCCGGTTATGATTGAGGGGGCACCAGGGAACATTCATTTACCGCAGCACTTGCGCTCTTATGTGATTCCAATTTACTGGAAATCTTACAGTGGTGCAGTGGTTGTGTGTCTTGAAAATTAAGCCGTGTTTTGGAATTAAGAATTACTAGTACTTGCAATTGCGTTTTTTACCTTTTCATATACAGATTATGGTTTGTCGCTAGCTCTTAAAAAAAACCCTGTCGACACTTCAAATCGACAGGGTTCAGTTCTCTTGTTAATTTTAATTAATACACTCTTATTCGAAATACTTTACCACCTATAAATACTTCAGGGGGTACTGGTTTGGATCCGAATTTGGAATCAATATAATGAGGAGGAAGTTTGCATGTAACTTTTAGCATCGCTGCGTTATTTTCATTTTCTGGCGTTTTGTCGCGTAGAGTAAGGACTTTAGCAGTATAATTTTGACCTGTGACTTTTTTCTCCTTTATTTTATGCACATACTCATTATCCTTGTTTAAGGAAGTTGCGCTACAGGTGACACCTTCATCCTGCCCGACAGGGTTCTGTGTGTAATAAATATCTATTTGCATAACATCACCATAACCGTTAGAGACGTCAATCCAGCACGAAAATTGAGAGTAGGTGTCAACGCCGCTACTGTACGCACCATGCTCATCAAAAATCGTGTTACCAATACACTGTGAAGGGTGAACCCAGTAACCCGCAAAAGATGACTGGGAATAAGCCAAGGGAAGTAAAAGGCAAATCGAAAGTAAAACCAGTTTTTTTCGTAAAGTTTGAGTTTTCATATCCAGACCTAAAATTAATTTTATTATTTGTTGCACGAACTTCGTGCAAAAGTTTGAATGAAATACAAACGTGCTATGCATTTCGAGCAATAGTTTACAGTCGCATTTGCAAAAAAATTTTGGTTTTGATGTAGGAGATAAGGTATTTGTGAACAGTAATTCAGTCTCCGAAAAAAGCCGAAAAACTTTGAAAGGTTTTGACTTCCATTTAGCATATTATATGTCTTATTGTCGGAGGGTCACTTTCCAGAAATCCAGATTGGTTGACACCTGGAACAACACAACGTGGTAACTCTTTTCCATGGTTTGCTGGTCGGCATAGTTCGAATAATAAGCAAAATGTTCTCGATATAAACAAACATGCCTTACTACCTCGACGGAATGCAGACGCTTAACTCAACTCTAGTTAAGAGTTTTGGTGACAAAGAAGGATGGCTTAAGCAGGCTTGTTGGTCGTTATTCAAACAAAATCGACAAACGACTGTTCATTAGAAAACGTTTACAAGATTGCTTGTAATTGTGCGCGTATTGATATGTTACTTAGCAAGTATTTTGAATCTTGTGTTCGCTAATTGCCTTTTGAGGCATATACAAAAAACTCTGTGTTTCCGTCGCCGCCTTTAATAGCGCTCTCGAAATAATCCAGAATATTGAAATTCAACTGCTGAAGGTGTTCGCAAATTTTATGTTTTACTGTTTGGTAAAGAGCTTTATCTCTTACCAGGCCGCCTTTTCCTATTCCGTCCTTACCCACTTCAAATTGCGGTTTAACAAGGCTGATAATTTTTAATTGATCACTGGTGAGCTTCGCGAGTTGGGGTAACACAAGGGTTTGCGAAATAAACGACAAGTCGATTACAACAAGATCAATGTCCTCTGCCTCAATGCACAGTTTGGCAGGGTCGAATTCGCGCGCATTGACGCCTTCAAAGCAGACAACTCGCTTGTCAACTTTAAGTTTCGAATGTAGCTGGTCGTGGCCGACATCAATGCCAAATACTTTTTGAGCGCCATGTTGCAATACACAATCCGAGAACCCTCCAGTAGATTGGCCAATATCAAGCACTGTAAGATTTGTTACATCCAGGCCCGTTTTCTCCAGGGCGCCTTCCAACTTAAGGCCGGCTCTTGAAACATAACGCTGAAGTGTATTGCTGTTTATTCGAAGGTCTAGCTCTTGTGGAAATTTTGCCGACGCCTTGCTTGCAACTTGCCAGCATCCAGCAAGGTGGATTTCAACACAATTTTCTTTAATTAATTTCTGCGCGAGTGTACGCGAAGCGGCTAAGCCTTTGCTAACTAATAGCTGATCGAGTCGTTGCATGCTTTTTTTCGCAAAGTAAAAATTGAATTATAAAACAAGGTTGATAAGAGTCAGGCACAAAAAAAGAGGGCCGAAGCCCCCTTTTTATTTAACACAATACGCCGGATTTAGATGTATTGGTTAATGATGATTTCGTAGAGTTCTTGCTGGCCACTGGTTACAGGTGGTTCACCGTTCGCATCGCCGATGGCTGCAAGTTGCTCCAGAGTCAGTTCACCTTTCTCAAATTTCGCACCTTCACCTGCATCGAATGTGGCGTAACGCTCTTTACGCATTTTCTCAATCGGTGATTTTTGCAGAATATTATCTGCCGTAATCAAGGCGCGAGCAAAAGTGTCCATACCGCCGATGTGGCCGTAGAACAGATCGACCAACTCCGTAGAGTTACGACGAATCTTCGCATCAAAGTTCACACCACCGCCCTGGAAACCACCGGCACGCAGAATAACGAGCATCATTTCAGTGGTTTCGTTGAGGTTGTAGGGGAATTGATCCGTATCCCAGGAGTTTTGGTAGTCGCCGCGGTTCGCGTCGATACTGCCCAACATGCCTGCGTCAGCCGCCACTTGCAGTTCGTGATCCATGCTGTGTTGAGCGAGGGTCGCGTGATTGGTTTCGATATTGAGTTTGAAGTCTTTATCGAGATCGTGTTCACGCAGGAAGCCGATAACGGTTTCACTGTCGACATCGTACTGGTGCTTGGACGGCTCCATCGGCTTGGGCTCGATGAAGAATGTACCTTTAAAACCTTGCGCACGCGCGTAGTCGCGACACATAGTGAGGAAGCGTGCCATATGCTCTTTTTCACGCTTCATGTCGGTGTTGATCAAGCTGATGTAACCTTCACGTCCACCCCAGAATACGTAGTTTTCACCGTCGAGCGCGATGGTCGCATCCAGCGCACCTTTTACCTGTGCACCCGCCCAGGCCACAACATTGAAGTCCGGGTTGGTCGACGCACCGTTCATGAAACGCGTGTTGGTAAACAGGTTGGACGTACCCCACAACAATTTGATGCCGGAAGCCGCTTGTTTTTCTTTTGCGTAATCAACAATTGTGGATAAACGCTTGCTGAATTCAGCACGTGTAGTACCGATTTCTTCAACGAGGTCGGTGTCGTGGAAGCAGTAATAAGGCGTGCCCAATTTGGTGAAGAATTCAAACGCGGCGTCCATTTTGAATTTCGCACGGGTAATTGCATCAGGGCCTTCGAACCAGGGGTGACGACGGGTACCTGGGCCAAAGGGGTCGCCTGAACTGTCACCAAAGGTGTGCCAGTAACAGGTTGCAAACTTGAACCAGTCTTTCATTTTACGGCCGGCAACGACCTTGTTTTCGTCGTACCATTTGAATGCCAGCGGATTATCGGATTCCGGGCCTTCGTAGGCTATTTTTCCAATTCCTGGAAAATATTCTTTATCGCCAATTAATACACTCATAGTCTTACCTATCTCTCATCATGATTATTTAGTTGTCAGCATGCGCACACCGAATTTTCCGCTGAAGCTTTCGCCCGGTGAAAGTACGCTTAAGCCATCCTTACTTTGAAATGCGTTGATATTGCAGCTCATCGGTTCGATGGCGATGGATTGTCTATCCGGTGGTGTGTACACCTGAATAAAACCAAAATTTTTGTCTTGCCACACTTCGATACCGGCAGCGTGTTTTTCTGACCATACACTGACAGCCACATCGTCCACACCGCCTTTGGCAGGAATAAAACAATCATCGAGGCGGGTGTCGCCGATACGCGTCCACTTGTTAAAGTTCGCGTAGGCTGCGGTTTTGCCAGTTGGAATCATCCGTTCATCAATCAACACGCGTTCGCATTCGGGAAATAGCATGTCGAGTTCATCAATGTTCAAGCCCAAATCAAAATAGGGGTGCCATCCGACACCGACGGGCATGCTGGTTTTTCCCGTGTTTTTCACACTGAAAGTCACAAGCAACTCAGAGGAAGAGGGCAAGCTGTAATCCACGTCCACTTCTGCCGGAAATGGATAGTACTCACGCGCGCCATCGTAACTATAACGCGTATGCAAGGTCGGCTGGTTTGAATCGGTGCCTTTTAATTGCGCGCTCGGGACCAACTCCTTTAAAAAACCATGCAGATTATTCTGATTGTGTTTTTCATTTATAGGAAATTGGTATTCCTTTCCTTCAAAACTGTATTTGCCATCGCGCAAACGATTGGGAAAAGGAAACAGGTTGGTACAACGAAAGGGGTAATTGTTTTTAATGTCTTCGAGTGAAGAGAAACTTGCCAATACGGATAGTTTTTTTTCACCCGCACTCAGTTCCAGATGATTGAGAAAGCCACCACCTTCCTTATAAAAGGACAGTTCGGCTTTTCCATCAGCTGACTTCAGGACTAAAGCGGAATCGAAAATTGTAGTCATAGTATTTGTATTTGCTTTTCTTTTTTTCTTGCTTTTGTACATCATTTGGGAAGACCGTTTACCCAGTTTTGGTAAGCATCCTGGTAAACGGAAATACGTTTTTGGTCTGGCTCTATCAAGCCGGTTTGGCTCAAGCCATTAAATGCTTCTGCTGCCGAAGCAAAATAACCTGCGCCCAATGCTGCCGCTCGCGCTGCACCTTCGGCGCCGTCAGTTTCGTATAATTCAACAGCAGCACCGGTGGTGTTGGCAAAGGCTGCACTGAACACGTCGCTCAAAAACATATTGCCGCTGGCAACACGCACCACTTCGCAACTGCCACCCAGGCTTTTCAACACATCAAAGCCCTGATTCAAGGCAAATACGATGCCTTCTTGCGCCGCGCGTACCAGATGGCCGAGGCCATGGCGGTTGAAATCAATGCCCGAGAATTGCCCGCCCAGATTACGGTTCTGGAATATACGCTCTGCGCCGTTACCAAAAGGATAAATATTGAGGCCGTCACTCCCCACAGGCACATTTTCAGCTAGCGCATTCAATTGCGGATAACTCGGGTCACCGCCACTTTGTGCCAGGGTTTGACGTAACCAGGAGTACAAACGACCCGTGCCATTCACGCATACCAATACGCCATTGCGTTGTTTTTCTTCGGTACTGCTGACGTGTAAAAACGTGTTCACGCGGCTTTGGCGGTCAGCTGCGGCCTGATCAGTCACCCCGTAAATAACGCCGGACGTCCCGGCCGTTGCCGCAACTTCACCGGGCTCAAGAACATTCAAACTAAAGGCATTGTTCGGTTGGTCACCCCCGCGATAGCACACATTCACACCCGTTTGCAGACCCAGTTCGGCGGCTGCCGCTGCAGACACTTCACCTTGCAAACCAATGCTTGGGACAAGTTCCGGCAGGATCGCGCTATCAATTCCCCAGTGATCGAGCAATTTGGTGGCGATTGCGTTTTCCTTGAAGTCCCAGAAGGTGCCTTCCGAGAGGCCGGATGCGGTAGAGGTGATCTCGCCGGTTAATTTCATGGCAATAAAATCGCCAGGCAGCATGGCTTTGTGCACGCGGTTAAATATTTCGGGTTCGTTTTGTTGAACCCAGCGTAATTTGGAAGCGGTAAAGTTACCGGGTGAATTCAGCAGGTGGTCAAAACACCAGTCTTCTCCAAGGCCATTTAACGCCTCTTCGCCGGTTGCAACGGCTCGGCTGTCACACCAGATAATGGAGGGGCGCAGCACCTCTTGTTTTTCATCTACAAGTACGAGGCCGTGCATTTGGTAGGAAATACCAATCGCGGCCACTTTGCTGGCGTCCACCTTGGCAAAGAGTTCCTTGCAGCCTTCGCGAATGCAGTCCCACCAGGTTTCGGGGGCCTGTTCGGCCCAACCGCTTTGTGGGCTCAGAATGTCCAATTCGCTTTTGGGGTACTGGGTAGAGGCCACTGCCTTACCACTTTCACCGTCCAGAATAGAGAGTTTTACGGAAGAACTGCCGACATCCAGGCCAAGAAAATACATAGGTTTATCTCTTATCGTTCGCTTAATTTAATACTGAAATTCGCGTTAGTTATTGCCGGAAACAGACGATTTTAGCTGCGCGATGTGGCTTTCTATCTGCCTATTCGCTGCCCGGAGTCAAAAGGGGGGTGATTATGCCTTATTGTCAAAATGACCACAAGTACCTACTCGACCTTTGATCACTCTGCTTATACAATCCCCCCAGTTTGCGCGATGCCTTGCATTGCGGGCGGGTCGGACGTCGAAAACCAGTGGTCAAAACTAGTAGTCAAAACAAGTAGCCGAAATTCAGGTCGCCGACTCCTTTCGCGCGTTACGCGACTCTACACGGCCTGGGCGCCAAATCGCAAGTATATGGGGACTTTCGCCACGTGGCAGTAAAGAAAAAAACGGACGAATCCAAACATCACCGCTTTCAGGGCACCGGCGTTCCACCCGAATGTGTGCGTTCATTGTCCATCGATAACCTGATCTTCGGGCTCGATCACGGCGAACTCACCATTTTGCTTATCAAGCATGCGGAGGGAAACACCCGTGGCGAGTGGGCCCTGCCGGGGGGTTACATCCGCGAGAAGGAGAACCTTCAGGATGCCGCCTCGCGTCTGCTTGAAGAGCTGACCGGCGTCAAGGATCTCTACCTTGAGCAATTGCGTACTTTTGGTAAGGTCGATCGCTTCCCCGGTGAACGGGTGGTCACGGTAGCCTACTACGCACTCGTCAGTGCCGATAAATACCGTCTAATCGCGGGTTCATCCACGCTTGGCACCAGTTGGTTCAGCGTGAACGAATTACCTGAATTGATTTACGATCACGACGAAATTATTGAACACGGCATCAAGCATTTACAACATCAGGTTTGTCACCAACCCATTGGATTTAATTTACTGCCGGAAAAATTTACCCTTTTGCAATTGCAGGAACTTTACGAAGCCATTCTCAATACGCACCTCGATAAACCCAATTTCCGTCGTAAAATTTTGAAGATGAATTTGCTCAAGCCTTGCAATGAAAAACAAACCGGCGTTGCCCATCGGGCGGCCGCTCTGTATCGTTTTGACTCGGAAGCTTATGAGCGTTTGACCAACGCGGGATTTTCGTTTGTTGTTTGATTATTATCGCGCGATATCCAATTCCGACATCACACAATTACGCCCGGATGCCTTGGCAAGATAGAGCGCTTCGTCTGCGCGTTTTAGCGCGGTTTCAAAGGAATCGTCTTCTTTTACTGTCGCAACACCAAGACTGATATTGACAACCAAGCGACCATCTCCCAGTGCAAAGGCTTGCCTAGCGACACGATCTCGCAATTTTTCCGCTGTGCGCAAGGCATTTTCGTATGAGGTTTCCTTGCACACCAGCACAAATTCCTCGCCGCCCCATCGGGCTAAATAGTCACCCTGCCTGACACTTTGTAAAAGTATATTACCAAGAGCGGATAACACGGCATCGCCAATATCATGACCGCGGGTATCGTTAATTCGCTTAAAGTGATCGACGTCTATAAGAATCAGGCTTGTATTTATTTTTTGCTCTGAATTTGAAAATAACTTACTCACTTCCGTCATCAAACCAAAACGATTATAAAGCCCGGTAAGTGCATCGCGCTTGGAACGATCTTCAACTGCCTGTTTTTCAATTTCAAGACGACTGTAGTTACCAGCAAGTTCATGCAGTAATTGATTACTGTATTTATTTTTTTTATGCAACACATACAGGCGTATAAAGCTCTCAACAAGAATAAGCAACACCCAGCAAAAAATAATTCCCAACAAAAGTTTTTCGGTGTCTATCCAATTACCGACAAATTCAATTCGCTCAACGTCAAGAAAATGATCACCTTCATCAAGGTAATCAAAACCCAGAACTGTAACGTTATCGAAATTGGGGCCAGACAATTCTCTTGGCAAATTCAGATTTGCCAACCACCAGTCAGCAACAGTAAAACCTGATAAAAGAATATCAATCGGTTCATCCAGGTCTTGAGTACGCAGCAACAAAGATAAAAACTTTGACGTATTTTGGTCCTCGGTGTTTGAAAAAACGGGATTGTAGTTCCGCATGAACATGCGCATTCTTTTGGCTGGACCTCGATAGTTCAAATGAACTCGCAAGCTGTAGAATGATGAAAAATCGCGACCATCATCTATACCAGACCCCAAAGAAAATGTGACACCGCAATACGAATACTCTAGAGATGAGATTCGATATTTGCACAATGAACTATATTTGTCTTCGCTTACAAACTGCGCTCTACTCAACCCACCACTTTCTGAGTCACTACCCAATCCAACCTGGTTTGCATCGTTAGGCACAACCAACCAGGTTTTTTTGGGAAGGTAGTAGTGCCCCAGCAAAGCAAATAGCGTCAGTGCAACCACCAGAATGCGGAACCAGAAATAAGCACGTGATGCAGACATTGAGTTCAGAGACCTTCAACCATAAAACACCTTTAAGTGTAGACTGCAAAACCCTATTATTGGCGCCGCTTATAAAAGAAGCATTCACTTAGACAAAAGAACATGTATACTAGTTCGCCGCTTGCAGCCACTGGATCAACTTCATGACACAACACTCTCAAACGCGGCTTTTGTTTATGGGTGAGTGCATGGTCGAGCTGAAAGAACACAAAGACGGCTGTATTAGGCAGTCTTTCGCGGGAGATAGCTACAATAGTGCTGTATATTGCCGACGTTTGCTACCACTCGACCAATTTGGGATAGAGTACTTCAGTGCGCTCGGCGACGATAATTTCAGCCTTGCCATGCGCAGGTGCTGGCAAGAAGAAGGCTTGGGCAGCCAGCTAACCCGCACAATGCCTGGCAGGCAACCCGGTTTGTATTTCATCCATGTCGATGAGAATGGCGAACGCAGTTTCAGTTATTGGCGCCAACACGCCGCTGCCCGCAGCATGTTAGAAGGTGAGTCTGCCGAAGGCCTGTTAGCGCACTTGCAGCCGTTTGACGTGCTTTATCTGAGCGGAATTAGCCTGGCGATCTTGCCGGATGATGACTTGCAAAGGCTATTGACTGCTCTTGAGCGATATGAGGGCCGTGTTATTTTCGATAATAACTATCGGCCGAAATTGTGGGCCAGCAAAACAAAAGCCCAGCAAACATACCGAGCCTTGTTGCCATTTTGCGATTTGGCCTTGCTCACCTGGGATGACGAAAAGGCGCTTTTCGATTTTCAGGATATTGAACAGAGCAGGGAACAATGTGCGGCTCTGGGTGTTAACGAAATTGTATTTAAGCGCGGCAGTGACGCGTGTTTAATTTATACTGCAAGTGACAGGTTTGAAATACCTGCACAAAAAGTAGACCAGGTGGTCGATACAACAGCCGCCGGGGATTCATTCAGCGCAGGCTATTTGAGTGCGCGCTTGCTCGGACACAATCCGCAAGTTGCCGCAAAGTGGGGTCACCTCCTCGCCGCCAGCGTAATACAGCATGAAGGCGGCATAATCGCGCAAAACGCGATGCCTCTTTTCGAATAAAAAAACAACAATACTTAACTTACGTAATACAGGGCACAAAGGTGAAAATAGTCGAAGCAAAAGTGATTGTGTGCTGCCCGGGCCGCAATTTTGTTACTTTGAAAATCACAACCGATGAAGGCGTTTACGGTATCGGTGATGCGACGCTAAATGGACGAGAAAAAGCCGTTGTCTCTTTTCTGGAAGATTATCTCTGCCCCATGCTCATGGGTCGCGATCCACAACAAATTGAAGACATCTGGCAATATTTTTATCGCGGTGTGTACTGGCGTCGCGGCGCAGTCAATATGACGGCCATCGCCGCCGTCGACACGGCACTGTGGGATATCAAGGCCAAACTCGCCAATATGCCGCTATACCAACTCCTGGGCGGCCGCAGCCGCGATCGCATCCTGGTGTATACGCACGCAAACGGTAAAGATATTCCACAAACACTGGAGGCCGTCGCCAAGGCAAAAGAAGCGGGCTACAAAGCGATTCGCGTACAAAGCGGTATCCCCGGTGTAGAAAAAACCTACGGTGTTGCAAAAGAAGGGAAAAATTACGAACCCGCCGATGCTGACCTACCGTCGGAAGAAATGTGGAGCAGTGAAAAATATTTAAATTTTCTGCCATCGCTTTTTGCGCAAGTTCGTGAACAATTTGGTGATGATTTGCATTTGTTGCACGACGTACACCACCGCTTGAGCCCTATCGAAGCAGGGCGCCTTGGCAAAGAACTGGAACCTTTCCATCTTTTCTGGATGGAAGATCCGACACCGGCCGAAAATCAGGAAGCGTTTAAACTCATTCGTCAGCACACGACAACGCCTTTGGCTGTCGGCGAAATTTTTAATACGATTCACGATTGTCGCGAGCTAATACAAAACCAGCTTATTGATTATATTCGCACATCTGTGGTGCACGCTGGTGGTATTACCAGCCTTCGACGTATTGCTGACCTCGCCAGTTTGTATCAGGTCCGTACAGGCTCTCATGGGGCAACAGATTTATCCCCTGTGTGCATGGGCGCGGCCTTGCATTTTGATTACTGGGTGCCGAATTTCGGGATTCAGGAACATATGCCTCACCAACCCATCGTGGATGAAGTTTTCCCTCACGCTTACCGTTTTGATGACGGTTATTTTGTACCCGGTGACAGCGTTGGTCACGGCGTAGAAATCGATGAAAAACTGGCTGCGAAATATCCCTACAAGCGTATGTGCCTACCAGTAAACCGCCTGGAAGACGGCACCCTTTGGAATTGGTAACGCGTTTCTTTTCGGAATTGGAACCACAAAGCGGCTTGAAAGGCGCTTACATTGTGTAAGCGCCTCAGGTTCAAAGCTCATTTTGGTATTCAGTTAGAATCTCTCGAAAGTTGCCGTTAGCGTCCTTCTGTCTGCGTATTTTCGAGTTCTATCCGCTTCATTTTTTATTTCTTTTTGAACTCCGCTATTGTCGTCCAAATCTAAAGGTGTGCAGCGCAGGTATACCAAGGCGGCGAGCACCCCAGACCTAAGTTGTGGATCGGCGCAATTGCTAACCAAACGCTGCCTCAGGCTCTGTTTGAATCTGATCTGTGCGCGAAATTCTTTGCTACTATCCAGAGGCCAAATACGCGCAAGCCACTCGCTGGATACATTTTAATAACACGTATTTCTACTGGAGAGAATGCACATGCTTTTAATCGCGGAAGTGCATCGGGACTTTGAATGTAAAGGCTCCCATATTTTTAAATTTGTGAGCAACCCCGAGAATTTTTCTCTCTGGTTTCCGGGAATTGTTCGTGTGGAAAACAACGACGATTTGCCGCGTCATACTGTCGGGAAAAGCTATAAAGTTGATTTTTCTCAAGGCGCAGTCCTCACTCAATCGATCATGAAGATCGTTAAAATTGATCCACCCAACTCTATTATTATCGAAACGGATCTTGAGCCTTTTTGCCCACGATTTAGCTTGAGTGTTCGTCAAACAATCCCGAATCATTGTTTGCTGTCTTTAAAAATTCACAGCGATATAAGTGAACCCGGTGAGCAAGGTTTAGTGGATCTTAGACGGGATTTTCACACTCGCGTGCGGACTGCCATGTTAAATCTCAATACCATGTTCGGTTCGCACATTTTTGACCGCTCAACAGAGAACCTTCTATCTCACACTCCTACGACTTTGCTATCCAAGTTTTATTCTTCACGAAAATAAAGCCTACTGTGATTAGGTATAAGCCCATACCACAAGGGTATGGGCTTTTTTAATCAATTTCTGAATACCGTGTAACGGTCACAACTTCCGTTTACAGAGTAACCACTGGTCGACATAGAAACCCTGCACGTTCCATTGTTCGTTTCTTCCACGATGTAAATTTCTTCATAGCTGCCATTGCATTTTAGTTTGTAAACATAACCAAATACTCCGCCATAGCCACCAAAGCCTGTGTGTACCGCAATCGTGCAACTACTTGGGGAAACGCTGCTACCATCGACAACTGCCACTTGGGAATTATTGGGTGGGCTGGGAGGGGGTTCGGGTGATGGCCCAGGCCCGGGTTGGTCGCCAATCAAATCGGCTTTGGTTCCACAATAGACATCCACACACCCATTGTAATCAGCGTCTGTTGTGTGCACGGGGCAAAGTCCACAATACGTCTCTGCACTCGCTATAACCCCCGGAATATTTTCACGGCAGATATTCCGACTAAACACTTTCCCCTGGTTTGGCCCACAAGGGTCCTCCGGACATTCACTCTCCGGCATATTGTCTTCGTACAACGGCATATCGAAGAGTTGATTAAAATAACGACCATCGGCAGTCCAAAGGCTGAAGCCGTTGGAACGACCAAAGCGAAGACGACCATAACCTGTTTCCGTTTTAGGTGCGCAGGCAAACTTATTCAAGTCGGTATAACGATCGTTATAATTTGAGAGCAGGGCACTGTAATTGGCTTTGGGTTTCCAGGATTCATGCCCGTCGATATTTTTAATCGCTTGAAACAAAATATTTTGCGGCATGTTATTTGACGCTGCAGTGGCGCCTAAATCGAGCGCCAATTCGCGCAATTGTTCATTATTCAAAAGACTCAGTTTGGCGAGTGTGATCGAGTTTTTCACGACAGGGAAATTACGCCAGTTCATGTAGTTGGATGAACCGGGTGCTATTCCCATATCAACATCCATGACATCAGTAAAGCGATCATATGTTCGCAGCCTTAGGTCAAGGGTATCTTCAGAAAAAATGTCGTTAATGGTGTCCACGCTTAAACCAGGATGAAAAACCATGTGCAAGTCCCGGTAGGCTTCCAACCAGTCGTCCTGATTGGTGAAATCAAGCAAGAGCTCGACCATATCAATATCGGCCAGCTGTTTGCTAATTTCGCGTTCTATGGTTAACAGCATCAAGCGGTTCATGGGGTCAGATACTGTGATTAACGCGTCTCGAGTTTGGCCATCGATCATTGCAGAAACACGCCCGGCTGCCTCACTCACACTGTCCACCATTTGAGTAAACTCGGAGGGGATGCCCAGCAGCGTTGGACCCCAAACACTTTTCCAGTCAAACAAGGGGGCTAATTTATTGTCTGCGGAGCATTCATCAATGCCACCGAGTAATTCAAAACAATCGGTATCTGCCGGGTCTGGCGGATTCATTGCAGCTTGCATTCCATTTGTAATAATTTCGGTATTGGCATCCACCCAGGCCACCATTGCTGACCGTATATCTTCTTCCCAATCTTTTAAATGACGGCGAAAAGGGCTGATATCCCGCGGCAAGCTGGCAATATATTCAATAAAACGAATGACGGCTTCGTTCGCTTCGTGAATTGCTGTAATTGTTTCTTCCAGCTCGTCCAGATCGTCCCGGAATTTTTCAAAGCTATCCGATCGCAGGTCAATGGCTTCGTCCCGAAGTCTTACTGTTTGCTGATAAAGGGTGTGTGTAGCACATGCTGGCCCTGTTTCGGTTACCCAGCGTCGGACAGTTCGACAAAAAGGATCAAATGAAGCGCAGGGTATGGTGCGCAATACACGCCGTTCGTAGTCACAAACCTGGCCAACTATTTCATCTTCAAGTACGGTTTCAAGTCGAATGATTTCCCTTTCGGCCTCATTCAATCTCGACATTTGCGTTTCGAGTTCATTCATTTTATCGTCAATCACAGAAAAGGCCGTTTGATGTGTATCTTCAATCACATCATCCAGGCGCACCCAGGCATCGGCAATGGCTTCAACCATGTCGGTCGTGCCACCGTGAATTGAATCCTGAATGCGTGTAATCGCCTGCGCTTGCTCTTCACTGGGTAAGTATCCCGAATACATATACACCGCAATCTGATTTGCAAAACGGTCTATCGCTGTCCAGATACAATCCGACGCCGCATTTTGAACGGCATTTCTTAAAGAATGGATGGCATACAGGTGCGGAGAATTCTCGACAAACATTTCAGCATCGTCACTGAAAATAAAATAATTCGCTAAAAATTCTGAAGGGGAGCGAATTAAATCGTAGGGGCGTCCTTGCGGTAAGGGGGGCATTTTTTTATCAATGTAGGATTCCACCGCTGAATGTCGCTTCTCGGTTTCCATTTCGCCATTCAATATGGAAAACACATCGCCCGCATAATGGTTGACATACGAGTGTGCAAATACGTCACCTGCCATGTGCCCATAAAATCCTTTTTCATAGGCCAATTCCTGGGGCGATATCACATCGTCTTCGTACTGAAGGTCTGGAATCGTGTCATCACCATTCACTGCGCGTGCGATTGCGTCCAATAATCCAATTTCATCTGCCGCTGACAGGTAACTTCCGCTGGAGTTTGAGCCGCCACTGCCGACAAACAGGCTCACAAATTGCCAAATTTCATCCAGGTTGTAATTTCTCGATTCACATACTGCATCTTTTTGACGATACCAACTTTCCAGACGCACGCGCTCACCGGGTGTTTTAACATAGTTGTGCAGGGCTTCGGCCCAAGTGTCTGTGCCTACAGTATCTGTGCCCGGGTGGATAGCCATTTGCCCGGCGTAAATTCCTGGTGCCGCGTCCGGGCCAATGTGCCCCATGCGGTAAATGTCCTGATTGTTTCTTATCGCGGTGACGGTTGCAGCATCAACCGGATAGGAACGTGTTTGCCCATTGACTTCAATCGAGACTCGACCATCTTGCAAATCGTCAATGACTTGCTGGCCAATCCAGACATGGGTATTGGGTTTAAAGGCAAGTGCCGTAGAACAGAATGCAGTAAGTATGAGAACAAACAGGGCTTGGCCCGGCCATCCTTTTTTTACATCGGATACCTTTTTCATAGGTTAATTCCTTTTTTTGTACCCAATTCTTAACGAAGTGGGTACGTTCAGAGTTTATTGATGGTAGACAACGTTGACGAGGACTCCATTTTGATAGTGCTCTTCCTTGATTCGATCGGTACAGGCACCCACAGCCTGGTAAACAATGACGGTATAGCCTCCGCCTCCGCCACCTGTGAAGGACTGCCACTGGCAGGATGAACCTGAAGGCGCTGAACCTCCGCTAGAAGAGCCGCCACTTGAGGATCCACTGCTTGAGGGCGGTGTTGAACTTGTTGGCGATGCGTCTAACCAATCCAACGCATCGGTATAGGCATCACCGATTGCATCCGCCATGTCCTGGCTGCCTGCGCGGCAGGTGTCACTGAAAATTGAATTATCATCGATGCATTTAAAATCCATGATATGTTCGGCATCATCAAATAGATACAGACGGTTATTTTCATTCCCACAGGTATTACCTGAATAGCCACTTTCCCCTTCATATCGAGCATCATAGACCCTTCCATAACCCGAAAGAGCTTCACAGAGGTACTCAGATTGAGATACGGGCACAAGTGAATCACCAGTACCATGCATGATGAACATTGGAGGAAAGCTGTTTACATTTGAATTCGAGATTATTTCCCCCAGGGAATTCTCAAGTACAAAGCTATGTGTTAACAGGTTTTTATTCTTAAGATCTGTAAAACTTTCAACACCAATATGGGATAAAAAATCCATCAATACATCTGAGCCATCTGTAGGAACTTCACCAAGTTCATTTTCAAGATAATGTTTAAAGTCATTAGGCGGATAAACCAGCCACGCTTTTTTAATTCGAGTCTTTTCATGAACAGCAAGGTACGCAGCCATATGGGCGCCAGCTGATTGACCAAACACCGAAACCTTTCCACTCGCACCGAAACGAGATGCATTATTCTCGACCCAGGTTAGCGCACTTTTAACATCTGAAATAATATCGGCCCCGGTCGCTTTATTACATTCGGTGTTGCCATTACTTGTACCAACTAAACGATAGAAAGGGGCGAAAACGACATAATCTTGATCCGTAAAATGAGAGACTTGCGACTCCATTCCAAGAAACCCAAAGCCCCGATATCGGTAGCTACCACCATGAATGGCTATTAATGGTTTTTTACCGCTGGTTGCATTGATATTGTTGGTATAAACCCGCATTTCGAGTTCACAATATCCATCACCATAGTAGGTATCCTCATAACCCGGCCCACAATAGGCAATGTAGCCATCAGAGTTGTAATAACACTGTTCACCAGATTGTCTGCGACCACTAATTTTTGAGCGAACTGTCTTGTATTTGAAGCGTTTCATAAAGGGCTGAGCGTTTCCTACTATTGACTTCACGCCCACATCGAAATTTGTGCCCGGAGTTATATACCAACCTGATCCCGCTGCAGGGAGTCCAGAAGCGTTGCCCAGGTTTCTTGAATTATCGCCTGATTGATCAAGGCAAAATTGACCCTGACTGATTCGAGTCACGCCGCTGGGCAAAGCACCCATAGAAAGGTTTGTTGTCATACCCAGGCTCAGTTCACACGCCATATGTTGCCCAAGAATTTCCCCAACTCGTGCACTGTCGCCAACGATCAAGGCATAAAAAAGATCTTCTTGAACAGAACTGATATTCAGGAACTCACTGCTTAATGGAAATTGCAGATCTTCTGCTTGAATGTATTCAGCGAGCGCCAAGAGTCCCTGCGCGGTATAGCGGGGCAAATCAAAATATCGACGAATCGGGTCGCCGTAAGACCAGTTAGCGAATTCGCTACTACTCAAAACCGTTTCTGCAAGTTCAGTTGTCAGTTTTACCTGTTGTTCTTCCAATCTCTCCTGCGTTTTACGGTCTGCAATCTCTTCGAAGATGCGTGAATCCAAAGTAAATTTCCAAAGTTTTTCGGTGACATGTTTTCGAACCAACTTGTCAACCTCATTCGCTAAACCCCCAACTATGCCGCCGTTTTCAATATCGATTCTTGGTGCACCAAAGTTCTTGATTTCACCAGATAGAGTGATATCCGGGGTGATACCGAGACGAATTCCACCGTTACTCAACTGTTGGCTAAAGGGATTCACATTTAATTCAAGTTTAAAATCACCTCTCGCTGTAAATACTGCTTTAACTCTTTTGGTTACATAAGGTGCACCGGCATAGGTACATTTGTGGCCGAAAAATATATCGTGAATACCGACCCCTTTTTTAAATCTTACGCGGGCGTCGTATTCTATTCTTGCACCCGCATTGGATGTCAGCGTTACAGGCTCATTCAATGCCGTCGCTGTTAAGGTAAAGGTACTACTGTTGTTTAGTATCGCATCGGATGTTTGATCATAAAGCTTAAACTTGGTACATACTTCCTTAATCTCTCTTTCGCCAGTATCTTCGTGTTCTCGCGCCCAAATATATTGACCACTGTCTACCATAAAGCGGCCATTTCGCTCGACACGCTCTTTTAATTTATCAGCCGCATAATGTTCAACTCTGTTTTTATCATATCGCTCAATAAAATCGATTAAATCAGCGACGGTAACGGTCTCTACATATGCAACACTTTTTACACACCAAAAAAGCACCATCATTGGAAACACTTTTAATAAAGTTTTCATAATTTTTACCCTTTTTTCGAGCACAGCTTACCCTTCCCAGCTACCAGAGTTCGTGGGATGCTTACAAGACTTTCGGTTAAATTTTTACTTGGGTGGCCCCAGCTTTAAATATCCATCCGTGGATTCAAAAACTCCTAACGGCTTTAGTGATTTCAGGACCAATATCAACTTTTTTTCTGAAATCACAAGGGGCTTTTGTTCCATACAGCCAATATAAAAAAGTTTTTCTGGCATTAAAATCCGAAAACAGGTCTTTTAATCCTGGAATGTGTCATCTTTTCAGAAGATAAATAGAAATTAAAATTGAGGGGCAATCCGTATTTTTTGCCAGACGTTTTCTCGTATTTTCTTATTAAGTTTCAAAAAAAGACTAAAATGACTTTCTAATATTTTTCCCTTTCATTCTGCCTCAGCCTTGTCAATAGAATATTTCTCACCTTGTTACTTCGTTCTCAAGAATGGCAAGTTTTCATATCGCATTGTCAAAACGAGAGGGCTTTTAAACCTCTCGCGAATATCAACAGCAATCCACTCGTTAGCGTGAGGCATAGATTGAGATCCTGGACAAATAAATCCAGGCTTCCTCATCTGAAAAATTTGATTCAGGTGCCAAAACAAGATATACAAGTAGCCACCAATATCAACTAAAACACTAATAACGATGAAAAATACGAGTTACTATGATGCTACCCTGAAATACCTTGAAGATAATCCGCATGTCCAATTGAAAGAGCGCGTAATCGATTTCACGAATTACGACCAGTCAGCAAAAAGCGCAATTCCTATCAACCTGATTAAAATCAGAACAGCGCTTGGCATGTCCCAATCATCTTTTTCCAATTTACTTGGAATCAGTCGAACGCAATACCGTAAATATGAGTCTGCCGACGAAATTTTACGGCTTGATATCGCCCAACGAATTCCAATTAAATGTGGACGCCCCTTGTTCGTATTGTTAAGGAATTCACTGTACGATGAATTTCTCGAGGCTGAGGTTAACCCTGAAGGGTTTGATCAAATCTGGTTTTTTGGTAATTCCTTAACAGATGGCTATTTTGAACGATACTGTAAAACGCTCGCGGCCTACCTGGGAAATTCAAGCTACCAATTTAGCCTCCCTCCCTCGGAGTTGGACGCCCGGCATTTTCAACTTGCCGCTCAAGAAAATATGAATTCCATCTATATTGCAATTGGTGAAGGTATTCGTGCTGTCAGAAATTATTTCGGGTATTCGCAGGAGCAGATTGCGGAATTGATGAATATCGCTCTCGCAACCTACCACGAATATGAAAAGGCCTCACAGAGGCCGCGTTTCAATTTTCTGATGGCAGCAAGGTGGACAGTGTCGACGGGAATACACCCATTTGTTCCTTTATCAGGTACGCACTTTAAACGTATCAGGTATATGCAGAATGTCAGGCAAGAAGAAATTCATCGCGTCATTGGAAAAAGTTCAAAAGAGGAAATAAAAAGTACTACCTCTCTGGTAGAGGGTTTTTATCGCACTATTGAAAACAATGCCGATGCACTTTTCTTTTCATTCGAAGATACATTCAAGAAGGCGTCTTAATGTAGTTATTCTTAACCATAGTTGTTAAAACTATACTTTTTAAGACCAGGATTAAGGGAGAAAACAAGCCGGGAGATAGGGCCGTATTTTTTCTACGGCTCTGTCTCTCCCGCTTTTTTTGCAGCGACTGATTTTCTTTTCCCCAACCACTCCACTTTGTATAAATCCCGCCTTCGATCAAGATAGTTTCTTACTGATCCTTCATTTTGTAATTTATTTAATTTTTCCAGGTCGAGATCCACGATCAGGGTCATCTCGGTATTGGGTGTTGTTTCAGCCATGACAGCGTCGTGAGGAAAAGAAAAATCCGAAGGAGAAAATACCGCTGACTGTGCGTATTGAATATCTGCACCGTCAACTTTAGGTAAGTTACCGACACTGCCGGCAATTGCAACGTAGCATTCATTTTCAATTGCGCGCGCTTGTGCACATAAGCGCACCCGTAGATACCCGTTTTTGGTATCTGTCCAGAAAGGCACAAACAAAATTTGCATGCCCTGTTCAGAAAGTAAACGTGCCAACTCGGGAAACTCCACGTCATAGCAAATTAAAATACCAATTTTCCCAAAATCGGTATCAAAGATTTTTAGATCGTTACCGCCTTGCATAATCCAGGCTTTTTTCTCATGCGGTGTAGGGTGAATTTTCTGTTGAGAATCAATGGTACCGTCTCGACGACACAAATAGGAGACGTTCAGCAGTTCGTCATTTTCGATAACAGGTATTGAGCCTGCGATTACATTGACATTGTAAGACACGGCAAGGCGCGAAATGGCCTCTACAACCTGCGCACTGAATTCTGCCAATGCACGAATGGAATCCAGCGAGGTGTTGTGCGTTTCAAGCCCCATTAAAGGCGCATTAAAAAACTCCGGGAATAAGGCGAGGTCGCACTGGTAATCGGAGAGCGCATCGATAAAAAATTCGGCTTGTTGAATTAATTCATCTAGTGATTTGGTCGGCCGCATTTGCCACTGCACACAACCGATGCGCGCTGTGGTTTTTTCGGCACCAATGAGTGGCGTTTTCTCGGGGTCGTAATAGAGGTTGGTCCATTCCAGCAAGGTCGCGTAGCCATGCGAATCCTTGTCTTCCGGTAAATAGCCTTTAATTACCCGTTTTACTTCAAATTCATTTGAGAGCTGAAAGGTGAGTACCGGGTCATAAATTTCCTTACGCTTGACCTTTTCAATATAGGCCTGCGGACTGAGCTCCTTTGCGTAATCTGAATAACCTGGAATGCGGCCACCTGCGACGATGGCTTTGAGGTTAAGGTTTTGACACAACTCTTTACGTGCTTCATACAAGCGCCGGCCCAAGCGCATATCGCGGTACTCGGGCGACACAAAAACATCCACGCCGTAAAGTACATCGCCCAGAGGGTCATGTGTAGTCAGGTAGGCGTTTCCGGTAATTTGGTCATAGGTGTGCTGATCCCCGAATTTTTCATAGTCGACAATGACACTAAAGGCCGCAGCGACCACTTCACCCCGATCTTCAATGCAAATTTGGCCTTCAGGAAAAACAGTGAGTTGCGAGCGCAAGGTTTTTTCAGGCCAGGCACCACCCAAACGCAAATAGACCTGGTCCATCAACGACTTGATATCCTCATAGTCGTCAAGATTCAGGTGACGCAGTTTAAGCTTATGTTCTTCGGTAAAAGACTCATCTGTCATAGTAGAAGTAACCTTATAACTCCTCAGGAGTCATCAATTGGCGATTCAGGGTACGCAAGCAAAGGAATTTAAATCGGACTTTAGCAGGTTTTTTAGCGCTCTATACAAAAATTAGTCTTGCTTTGCATCTAAAAATACCAAGCTAAGCGCGCTTGAGCTGTGTAATCATAAGAAAGGAAATATCCGGGCATACTCAGGTCATCTTCAATGCCGGTAAACTCAGTGCCCGCAGAACCAAAAGGTAACGCGAGAGCTGCAAAGACCTGTAAATTTTGTTGCCAATCATAGGTCGCAGAAACTTGTAGCAAACTCGATTGATCGCCAGTATTGTGAAACAGCGTCGCGCCAAGATTTAACAAGGGGGTTTGTTCAATATTCGTTGTTGCCGCAAGGTAGCTGCGACCGAAAAAATACCGTTCACCGCGCGTTGCACTTTCAAGTAAGCCTGTTCTTGTATAGATATCACTTGCACTGAATTCTCCACCCATGCCGCTTTCGTCATAGAAATATTCCAGTATTCCCATCCAGTTTTTATCGAAGGCAACCCAGGAATAATTAACACCAGCCAGACCGGAAAAGTAAGCCTCCTCCGCCAAATTTTTTTGGCTTAGCTCGATGTGGAACACCGCTTCCTGTAAAGGCCCACTAAACCCCAGGGCGTAAACTTTTTCGCCATAGTGTTCTGCAAAAAGGAGATCGTATTCAAGCGTGTTCAAAAAACCGTGGTATTTTAGCGCGCGTGTGTTTACCGCTTTACCTCGCTGACCTGTCATCGGGTCTCGCCGAAAGACTTCAGCAAATTGTAGATCATTCCCATTGTCCAACAAGTATTGCAGGTACAGTATGTCGTCACCGACCTTGTATTCCTGGTCGTAAACCCGGCCATCAAAGGGGTTCACAATATCCATAACTGAAAACAGAATGCCACTGCCCCAACTCAGAGCTTGCCTGCCCGCGCGCAATACCCAACGCTCGCTTGTGTAACTCAGGTTAAAGCGGTCCAAACGATGCACACTATAGCTATCCGCGCTTTCGTGAAGCTTCGATGTTAAATCAAATAAGCGGCGCTCGTCGTTGATAATGCCTGTGTCAGAGAAAACATTCTGGCTTTGTTCCGCAAGCAGGTATTGATAGGCTAGCTCCCACTTAAAATTCGGGTTTTCTGTCAACTTTCCATCAAGGTTTATGCGTAAATCCAGATTAGCGTGTGCCGTAGAAGAACCTTCTTGCAAAGCGTAGAGGCTGTCTTGCGGGTAGCCCCAAATATTTCCGAGGCCTTTAATATGGCCGGAGTAATGAATATCTGCGGAAACAGCGTGTGTAATGAAACAGAGAACAATAAATAATCTAAGCGGCGTCGACCTGTTCATCTTTTGCGATTTTTCCGTCAACCATATAAATTTTGCGCCTGGCTCGGCGAATAACGCGTTCATCATGCGTTGCTATCACGAAGGTGATATTGCGTTCCTGATTGAGCTGTTCGAACAAATCCATCAGGTTTTCTGCTGTGTGCGAATCGAGGTTGGCGGTGGGCTCGTCAGCCAGAACAAGATCCGGCTTGCTGACAATCGCGCGCGCAACCGCAACTCGCTGCTGTTGACCACCACTCAGTTGCGCAGGCCGACGATCTTCAAGGCCTTTTAAACCCACTTCTTCCAATAACGCGAGGCTCAGTTGCGCTCGCGTTGCGCTATTCACTCCCTGAAGCTCCATCACAAACTCAACATTCTCTCGTGCACTCAAAACCGGCACCAGGTTATATGCCTGAAAAACGAAGCCAATATTTTTCAAACGCAACTCAGCCAATTCACTTTTGCTGAGTTTTTCCAGGTAGTGGTCACCCAATTTAATACTGCCCACGTCTGGTCGATCCAGCCCGCCGATTGCATTTAAAAGTGTGGTTTTACCTGAACCGGATGGCCCGGACAGGCAAATAAAATCACCCTGGTTTACATCGAGATCAACATGGTCAAGACCGGTAATTTTTGAGTCGCCCTGAACAAAGGTGCGTATCAATGCTTTGCATTCCACTACTTTCATGACAATGTCCTAATTTACATTCATTGCTTCTATTGGCTTTAAACGCGAGGCTTTAAAGGCCGGTAAAAAACTCGCGGAAACCCCCAGCAAAATCACAATTAAATTCGCCGTTAAAATATCCCGGGTTTCGAGGCTTGGATATAAGGTTGCGCCGACACCCATTTTGGCCATCCCCTCTGCAACTACACTGATATCAATACCGCTTTCCATGGGTTTGATTGCCAACCATGCGAGGCCGGTTCCCAGCGTTAGACCCAACACCAGTAAAAATAGCGACTCAAACAAAACCTGAGAGAGTATCAAGCGCGGTTTCATGCCCAGTGACAACATCAGACCAAATTCTCGCGTGCGTTCAAACACTGCCATGATCAGTGTATTCACCAAGCCAAAAGACAAGGCAATAAAAACAACCAACATCCAGATCAATACAAAACCATCCATCATGCCCAGCGTTGCAGCAAGCAATTTATTCAGATGCCGCCAATCCTGAATTTTCTGGTTTTGTTCCAATTTTGACTCGATGACGGTTTTTCGTGCTGCTAAATCTCGAAAGTTCTCTTCGCGTGTTTCTATCTCGCTTATTTGATTTTTAATACCGAGAATTTTTTGGGTATAACCTTGATCGAGAAAAATAAATTGTTCTTCGGTTGCTCTTAATTCTGCCTGATAAATACCGACAATACGTACACCGACATCGACAATATTATTGTCCGGGTCCTGGCTCATGATCACAATACGCTTGCCCAATTCCGTTTCCAGCTTTTCCGCCAGTTTTTTCCCAATTAACACGCCTTTTTCTTTTTCAGCTTTGAGATAGCGCCCTTCGACAATACTGTCGGCCAGAAAAGATAAGGCTTTTTCCTTCTCGCTTTCGATGCCCATCAACATAACACCGCGGCTTTCACGTTCGGAGTTCACCACTGCGGGCACTCGCACACGCGTTGTCCACGCCGGGCTGTTGTTCAACTCGGCAATCAATTCCGGGCCGGGATAGGGCAAGCTGTTATTGATAGCGGGGTCATCGAGGTAATTTTCGTGATGGATTTGGATATGGCCGGTAAACGTGTTTAATCCATTTTCAACCATTTGATCAACCATGCCGCGCATCAGTGCCGTCATAAATATCATGGCCCAAACACCAATAGTGATCGCAGACAACATAATGAAAGTGCGCCGGTGATTTCGCCAAAGGTTACGCCAGGCAAGTTGGCTGAGCAGGGAGATATTCATTAGGGCGCCCTCATAGCCTGAACAATGCGCAAACGTCGCAATCGCAGTACAGGATAAATCGCCGCCAATATCGAGGCGCTGAATACCAGCAAGGGACCTGCCATTGCTGAGCGCAAATCAATTTCGAGATACATCCGCGAAGGGATATTGAACTCCGCGGCCATTTCTTCCATACCGGGAAAACTGACACCGGTTTGCCCGAGTATGGCGACAACGATTAACCCCAAGCCGATTCCCAACAATAATCCGAGCAAGGCCATGAGCAAGGCCTCAAGTAAAACCAGGCTTGCCAAGCGCAGGGTATTCAGACCGAGCGCCATCATAATGCCGTATTCTTTCGTGCGCTCCAGCACTGACATTAACTGGGTATTCAACACACTGAAAGCGACGAGAATAATTAACACGCTGTACATGAACCATGAGGAGGCCATATCACTTTGAATGGATTGCTTGAGTTCGGGTAATAATTTGTTCCAATCACGCACCACAACGTCTTCGCCAAGCTCAGGGATTTTAGTCAACAGGGTATCAACACTATCAACGGAAGGTGTGAGGGCCACCACACGATGAATTTCGCCTTCCATTGCAAAAATTGCATCAAAATCTTCGAGATGAATAAAGGCTAGATTGCGATCGACTTCCTGCACGCCCGTTTCAAGCGTACCCACCAGGGTTGCTATCGCAGCGGCTGTCGAGCCATCTTTCGCGCTACCGAATAAGGTCAGCTCATCACCCAATTTTATTTTCAGGTTTTTCGCGAGGCGCGACCCCAGTACGATTTCTATTTGCTCTTCATTGGCCTGCAAATAACGGCCATCTTTCAACAAACCTGGCAACGAGGAGATTGATGCTTCCTTGTTCGCCTCCACTCCGATAATTTGTATGCCGTAACTTCGTTCGCGGCTGGATGCCAATACAAAGGCTTCGCTGCGACGGACAAGGACGTCGATACCGTCTTGATTTTCCAGGGCCTCAAGCGTGCTTTTCGAAAGCTGAAAGCTGTTTTCTATTCGTGGTTTATCGAAGTAGGCGGGGTGTTGAATTTGAAAATGGCCCGTGAGCATGCGCAAGCTATTGTCGACCATCATGCCGTACATCGCGTACTGCCAGGTAATTAAAAACACCAACAAAACATTGGAAAAAACCATTGCCCCCGTTGTGAGCCATGTTCGGCGTTTGTGTCGCCAGAGATTTCGCCAGGCAAGACGGAGGCTAATGGGCATAAGCGGCGGTGTCCTTATCGCGAGGGCGCCTAGTCGCGAGGGTTTCTCAAATTGGAAAGGGTGAACACACTGTCAGCAAGTTCGATATTGAAGTCCACGGTATGCAAAATAATCTCGGTCCAGTGATCTTCCTCTTCGATATCCAGCATGCGTTGCCGTGTCGCAACCGGTCGACCATCCAGTTCCTGGATTTCCAGGGTGTCCATGCGCTTAACCAGAATACCATCCTGATCGTAAAACGCTTCACTCAGCATGACATGGTCGTCGCGAACGCGTATCACTTGCTTGCCCCAGACAACGGCAGCATCTTCATGGGGTATCGCTTCAATTTCGTACACCTTATGCCCGTCCTGCTCGTGTATCGCAGTGAGTTTATGCGAATAGCTATGCACGATCTCATCGGCTTTGGAAATGTCCTTATTGCTAAAGTCAGAGCCCATCCAGCTCTGATTCATCATCGAAGAGGGCACTTTGATTACCCTGTTTACTTTTGGCGAGAAGGTCCACATGCCCTTATCGAGTGTGAGTGTGCCGGTTCCAATGTCTTTTTTGGGTGCGGTCACACGGACCAGGGAATCCTTATCACCGCGGGTCCAGCCGCGCATACTCACTGACCGCTCCCAATCGGGACGATGAATACGCATGGTCATTTCTGAATACGAAGACATGCCACGCCAATTATCGATTGCAGCCTTTAATATCGCTTTGGCCTGTATTTCAGGGGTCGATTCAGTTGGGGGTTCAGCGGCTTGTGCGAGAAGCGTGTGGCTATTGAGGCTCAATAAAATCAAGCACAATAAAAGCCCACTACATTGAAGAAGTGATTTGAACATAAGACATCCATTATCTAAAACCGGCTTTGGCAACTCACCCAGGGCAAGTCGGTGACATTTTATCTATTGGACGTACGAGAAAGTAAAAGTTCCAGCCCCTACAGGAGCTGGAACCTGAAAACTTTATATGGCGACGATATTCTCAGCCTGAGGGCCTTTTTGCCCCTGGGTGATGTTGAACTCAACTTTCTGGCCTTCAGCGAGGGTTTTGAAACCGTCACCTTGAATGGCACTGAAGTGAGCGAATACGTCGGGACCCGACTCTTGGGAGATAAAACCAAAACCTTTAGTTTCGTTGAACCACTTTACGGTTCCGGTAACTTTGTCAGACATAGATTGTTCCTGTAAAAAATAAAGCAAAAGCCTCACACATAACATTGTTGTGAGGGTGGAGCGGTTGTAGCAAAAGTGGGCTGGTGTTTCTTAGCTGCAGGCGGGTGTACATCGAGTGTCGCGATACAAGTTAGAAATTGACGCAGTTCCTTCTTTCAACTGTGCCCCGAGTCTAAAGAGATTTGTACCAAAGTCAAATGAAGAATGTGTCATCAAAGCACTATTCTTCATCAATTAGGGCCTGAATGGTGTCTTCGGCATCCAGGATGGCGTCTCGGACCGCTTTCAGCTCTTCTTCACTCAGTTCGCCATAGTTTCGTGGCCATGGCCAACCGTAACCCCACCTGAACTGAGTAGGCCAATATGGCGAGCCTCCAACACGCACTCCAGCCAACATCACCAGGGCAATTTCCTCTTCTCCCACTGATGCAACACAACGCTGCAAGGCCTTGTCGGCTTCCAGCCTCTGACTGTAGGTGCCGCCCTGCCAGTAGGCGAAGTCGTGAGCTGTGCAGCATTTCAACCAAAGTTGTTTTTGCTCAGGCGTTCCTTCGGGAAAAGCACTGCATCCGTCTGAAGTAAACGGCGCCAACTCAGCCGCTACGACACATTGGCAAAACAAACAGAATAAAAGTGCACCATGCTTGAAACACAACGTCATAAGCCAACACTTACAAAACCCTAAAAAACCACTATATCACGCCAGGACTTGCACAGTGCGCAGAGGGGGATTTTGAGAAAACGCCTTCCATGACATAGAGCTGGACAGAGCAAATAATGACAAACGACATTATGCCGGGGTGCTGGCGCGATTCTTCAAAATACCGTACGCGAGGTTTCGGGTGTTTTACTGTTTGCCTTTTAAATCTTTAGGTGCCCCTCCACCACCAGTGTGGTCTGGCAAGATTTGAATACCGTCCACCTCTCCCGGTAATCGAGGATTTACTGTTGGCGTTTTTTGCTGGAAGGTATTGGACATCCCCTCATTGCAGGTCATGCTGTATTGTTTTTGTGGGCTTTGAAAATTGTCACTTACACCAATTATCCGCAGCTTACCTGTTTCTTTACCTGGCCCGTTGTCAACCGGGAAACTGTGCGCAAAATTTACATAGCCCGTGTTGTTTGTTGTAACCTGGTAAATGTTGGAAAGTTTTCTGTTCAGGTTTTTGTCGATATGTTCATAGCGGAAGCGAATGGTTTGCATGTTTTTATTTGTGGAAAAAGCACCCTTTAGATCGACCCGACAGGCCCCCCCCATAGTCACAGTTTTATCCACTACGAACTGAATATTATTAAACACCAGTGGCTGCTGGTAACCAGTCGCTCGACAGAAAGCTTTTACGTCCAGAAAATCTTCGGCGGGGCTGGTATACACGTTGTCAAACGTCGTGCCACAGGTGGCCTGATACTTGAGGCCGATGCCTACATCAACATCATTCACAAAGAAATTCGCCGCCAGGATATTTTCGAGGCTGTGCCCTTGTGCGAGGCCCTGATCAATTCGGCTGTTGCATGCGGCAATTAAATCCGGGTTGTTTGCCGACAAAGGAAAATTCACACTGTGTGTCGCCCATGCCTTTCCCTTGTTTCCCGATATGTGTTTATTCCCGGCCGTAAAATTGATCGGATAGTGTTGATTCCCGAGGATTAACTGAAAACTTTTAATTTTTCCGTTATCGCAACCCCCACGAAATTCAAGATTTAAGGGCAAGGATACCGCATCGCTTTGGGCATATTTGGATTTGTCCATCGCCGTCGCTTTTACCGGCACTTGCGCGCTTCCGTTATTCTGTATTCTGACATCGAAACCCAGGTTTGCCTGGGCACTGCCAAAGCAAAACAGGCTTACCAAAAAAAGCGTGTTGCGTATTCCGTTATTCTGATGCGCCATGGGTCTGGCCCTCCAAATATTGAATCGGGATCATTTGACTTTGTGCAACTTTTTCACCATCCGCCCTGAAAGCCACAATTCGCCAAAAATAATGCTCACCGTGTGTGAGTTTGCTTAACACAATATTTCCAGCCAGGGTTTTTGTTTCACCGGCAGGTAGCAAGAGACCGGTAAGCAAGTTCAGTTGCGGGTCAGGGCCTTGTTGCGATTTTGGAAACGCGAGAATTTGTAATTGATACATTGCTGCGTCGCGCACTTCGGGCCATTGAAAAGGCGTTTGTGAATCAAACGCGCTGTTGTTTGGCTGTAAACCAAAAAGTTCGATGATTGCCGGGCTCGCATCGAGCACTTGATAACCCACTACCGTACTGATTAGCTCGCTGGGGCACGAAAGATCCTGTTCGGTATCGGTCAATGTTTGCCTTTCAGTCGTTGAGACACAAAAACGCAGGTAGTAACGCCCGCTTAATTCTGTGGGCAACGCGGGGCTACGAATTTCTGTGCGTTCAAAGTCACTCAGTTGTTGATTAACAAGATGCAGCACACGGAAAACAGGCTGCGCTGAACTCGTTGCGGGGTCAGCAATTTGCCACTCGCCACGCAACAGGCCATTACCGCGATAACTGACTTCCAAAAGAGCGTGCAGCTGGTCGCCACGATCCACGAATTTCACATTTTTAAAATCGCTAAATCGCAGTTCAAGGCGCGTTAAATCGAGTGCTTGGCCGGATATCGCTACCGGAGGCGCGTCACCTCCATCACCGATGGTTGGGGGTGGAGAACTTGGCGGAGAATCTGGCGGGGGTACCGTTGTTGGTGTATCCACAAGTGTGATCGCCATCAAACTGATTACCTGGCTACCGTCACCATCTCTGAAAACACGAATGTATTCAATGTCGCGTACACCTAACATCCACCACATTTGAAGCTGCGATTGACTTAGCGACAGTGTCTCCGGTGTCATTACCGCTTGCGGCACGGTTGTTCCCGTGGGCGCAAGTACATTCAAAGGCATATTCACTTGTAACAGTGAGCCATCACTGCCCACTTCATAATACTCTCCCCGTGGGGACAAGGCATTATTCTCGCTCAAGGTCACAGTCCACACGGCATTCACTAACAGATCTTCGTTGATGTTTACTTCAAGGTTTGCAGGTGATACGACAACACTTTCAATTGTGGCCTGAGATTGCGCAGCAAAAAGAAATCCGCTAGCGACAATTAAAAATGAAAAAAAACGGTGGATCATTGTCCTTCTCCATCTGCCCAAAAAACTTCTACGCCCAACACGATTTGATAGTTGTCATTTTTTACTAAGGGGTCGCTATTAAACTGATTTTCATTTTCACTCCAGCTGCCATTGAGCGAGAGAGTGACACCCGGTTTTTGTCCTTTGGCTTCCTTCGCCTGCCAATTCAAGCTGAGCGTACTTTGTCGGCGTTGGTAGTTCTGGGTGGCGAGGCCTTCGGCGTACACCGCATCCTGTTTGTTCATGTTGTAATTGAGATGAACACCCAGACGGTTTTTTAATAATTGCGCTGAAAGGTTTAACCCGGCATTAAAAGCCTCCTGGGCATTGCGGCTGTCTTTAACGCCGTAGTCTGTCCATTGCAGTACGGGCGAAATCGTCCAGTTTTTCATTGCCTGTACATGCAAACTCAGGGACGTAAAACGGTTTTCGGTGTCGGGGCTGGGAGTAAAAACGCCAAGTAACGGGTCGGAGAAAGCAGCCGCCGCATTCTCAAAACGCACGACACCGTGCTGTAAAGACCAATTCAATTTCTGCCGTTGAAAGGTTGCCGTGATATGGTTTTCGTGGGTCGTATCATCGAGATGGTAACCAACAAGGTTGACATCACTATCGCGCTGATTGCGATTCGTTTTCGCCGCACTGAGAGACAAACTCGGTTGACCGATAGCACGCCAGAATGGGTTGCTTTGTTGCAACAACGGCGTGTATTGCAATTGCACCTGGGATTTCGTACTTTCCTGCTTTGCCTGGTCTGGTTGCGCATCAAGGTTGTTGCTTGATCGCGTTTGACCCAGCAATAAAGAAAAGCGCGTCCATCCCACGTTTAGCATGCTTTGATCAATACGCACATCCCGCGGCAGACTGATATTGGCAAGCGAGTAATAGTGCTCACCGACATGCTGACTTTGCCAGCTGACGTTCCACTGTTTTACCTTCAAGGGTGCCAACGCATCTTTAAGCGAACCCTGACTGTTCACGTTCACCAGAAAGCGGGTCGCTTCATCCTTTTGTTTGTCTTCTCCCACACCAATTCCGTCGCTATCGAATTGAGAATGGGCTTTTTGCGCGTGTAAATGCAAGGCGTTTTCCAACCAACGTGAGTCTGCAGCAAGATGCCAGGTCGAACCACCGAGTGTTGGCGCATTGTCTTCATTCAAATCTGCCAAATAGATAATGCCTGTACCCAGGTTTTTAGTTTGCCCCTTGATAAACCCACTGCTCAGTCGCAATCGTTCAGGGTGTTCTTTAAACACCGAGAAATCCAGCGTGGAGCCATAGCTCCTTTGCTGTTTGTCTGTGGGTAACAGTTGTTCATCCACCGCCAACGCGGGATCACTGTTTATGTAGAAGGTATTCAGTTGATAGCGTCCTGATTCACTTTCCAGCGAGGTGCTGAGCCCGCGCCGATCAAAACCATTGAATACCAAACCTTGCCGCTGAATAGTTTGATTACCGAGACTGAAGCCGAGGTTACCGACAGCGGTCTTTTTATTGGCGCCAACTTTAAAGTGGGCTAACTCGAGTTTTTTCCCACTTTGGGTTTGGCTGTCCGATCGGTGCTGCGCCTGGATTGCAGAATGGAACGCTGTGTTTCTCCCGGAAAAACGTGCTTGAGACTGAAGAGCCGATTCACTTAGCAAATCGACGGTATGACTGAAATCTTCCTTCGCACTTTCATCAATACGCTGTGTTGCTTTTGTCCGTAAATGAATACCTTTTTGCCAACTTGCACGATAGATATCGAGCTTATCTTCATACACCAGAATTTGATTGCCTGAAGGCTCGACCAAAAATATCTGTAGCGGATAGCGGCCGGGCTCAAGCGCAGAGGGCGATTGAATACGAACAAGATTTTTTTCACGGCTCAACAGCGCGCTGATATCGTATTGCCCGAGTATTGCGCGCAGCGTTGATTGTTCCAACTGACTTTCATCGACATTGATCAGTGCAACTTCCAGGTTTTCAGCCTGCGCAAGATCCAGGCCCTGCAGGGCAAGGCTTGTGTTGCTTAACAACATCAAACTCAATAAAACGACTTTCGCCTTCATGGCTAACAACAACTCCGGTGATGACTTTTTTAGCCAGGATATTTCAATTTCCGGTATAACACGTTGCCCCATCGGGCGCACCGGTATCCGGGTCGTAATGTGTTGCCGTGACATTGCCGCCGAGGGCAATGCACGTCGCGATCATTTCATTACACGCACTGACACCATTACAATCACTCGCCCCAGTATCCGGGCCTTGTGCATCCGTATTGGCTGAACCACCTGTGCTAAAACTCGGGACTAACACGCCCTTCATATCCGGCTTATATTGCTGCGGTTTTTTATCGTCTTTTTTAACAACGGGATAGGGGAGTGGGGTAGGTGCTGGCTTGGCCTGAACCAATTCGCCGTCAGATTTTAAACCTGCGTTTTGTTTGGGTTTATCGCTGCGCGCAGCTTCTCGCGCGGCCTGGACGGCCGGCAACAATAAACCCACTTCGGATTTTTCATCCCTGGCTTTTAAATCGTCTGCTGCGACATGAGTTCCCAGCCCAAGCAGAAGAAAACTGAAAATAAAAATGTGTTTACGGTCCATCGATATTGCCTCTCTTTGATAAAGCACATGACTCACATCCGTTCGAATGAACGGAATTTGCTTACATCTTATTCAAGGCGTGGTATTTGAATATCCCCCAAAATGGGTGAGGCGCGCCGTTTAGCTGCGAAATTAATGAGGAAAGTCTTTCTTGTTGTACACTTAGGTGTGTAGTGTTACTTGTTCGTGCGCGGGTGTATCGGGGAGCTTCAAGGCACAGAGGGTTCCTCGCCCTTCTTCACTCTCAATATGCAGTTCAGCGTGAATAAGCTCTGCAAGGTATTTAGCAATGTTTAAACCCAGTCCAAACCCTTCATCTGAATTTGTATTTTTAGCTTGTGTAAATTCGTCGCAAACGACAGCGAGCAGCTCTTTAGACATTCCTGGTCCCTTATCAAGTAATTGAATTTCCAGATACCCCCTTCGCCGTCGCACCCCCAGAAGAAGTTTTGTTCCTTTTGCATAACGCACTGCATTGGAGAGGAAATTACGCAGAATTCTGGCAATAATTTGTTGGTCTGATTTTAAATGTAGCGAACTGTATACAACCTTGAGTGTCCCCTGCGACGCAGCGACGATAGATCGATACTCGCGCTCAAGTTCACTGAGCATTTCACCCAATTCAAATTCCTCAATGTTCACCACAACAGGGCTTGTGCTTTTATAGGGTGAAATTGTCAGGGTTTCTTCAATTAAATAATTAGCAAAATCAATGGAATTCGAGGCGATATCGATCTGCTCACGTTGTTGTTTGTTTAAATCACCGGAGGCAACATTAAATACCGCAAAGCGCAGGGCATTAATGGGCTGTCGCAGATCATGACCGATATGCCTGATAAGCTTTTCACGTAACATGGCGGCTTCAGCCAATTCCCTGTTTTTTAGTTCAAGTTCTTCCTGAAGCTTTTCTTGTTCAAAACTCAAATGAAGGATTCGAACCTGGCGCAAGTACAACCAATAGGCAACAACAAGAAGCAGCACAATCGCCGCCGTAAAAGGGAATAAGACACTGGATACGGAAGCCCCACCAGAATGCCAATACTGCAGAATATAGCTTGAGCCTATTACGAAAAATATCGCCTTGCTAAGAATGTTACCTTTGAACGGTTTAACCGAAATTGTGAGCTGAACAAACAAGGTGACAACAACAAGCCACAGTACAATAATCGGTTCGCCCGGCGAAGCGGCGAAGGCATTGACAACCAAAGCAAGCGCAATGGTGCCGTCTTCAAACAAACATGCAAAGGGCGAAACGTTGGAACCATCCGGGTGACGGCGATAGGAAAGGTATTGGTAAGTAGCATCGACCAGAATAAGAATATAGGCCATCGCAAGATAGGTCACGGCTTCAGAAACACCTAAATCAAAATTACACATTAACGCCGCAAGAAACGCGCAAATATTAAATTGGAAACTCGAACTTAAGGCTATTTCGATTGGTTTGCGTGTCGACAGGGCACTGATTATTTTGTCGCCATGCACGCTGTGAGTGACTCCCATCAACTCGCTGGGTTTATCACGCGGCCGAATGTTAATTTCCCTGGATTGTTTCATACATTGCACGCACGTTCAGGAAATTAATTGTATAGAGTAGATAAAAAGTTGCCGGGACTAACACGAGTACGGGTAATGCTCTCGCGGTCATGCAAAATATGCGATGGGCAAAGGCAGGACCGCAAAGTAAAGCCTCATTCGTATTCGCGCACATTTCTTCAAGATAGTAAGTATGAGCTTCAGCCGGTAAGCCGTAAAAAAAACTGAGTGCCGTGGTTATAAAAATAAGTGGAAAGAATACGGTCACCGCAGAGATATGGTAGGGCAGCATAGTTTTCCACCCATAACGTAAACCCAGATATAAAAGCCCATATGAAACAGGAAAAAATACAATCATAGGAACCAGCAGGGATTCTTGTGATTGATATCCTGGTACAAATTCAAGCAGCGTTGTATCTGTGAGCTTCAGGCCAATGTAATCCACCAAGCCGAGGATGAGTACAATCAATGATAACTTGGCGTGGATTCTTAGCACGTTCTTTTTCCTGGTTAAGACTGCCAGGCTAAACCAGGCCTTTTTCTCTCGCCCAGTCAACAGCGCCATCACGGCTATCACAGGGTATCAATTTGTAGATACTGGCAAGGTGGGTTTTTACTGTTTCCGGCGATAAATCCAGCAATCTGGCAATTTTTTTATTGGAATGCCCACGTGCAACCTGAATCAGGATTTCCACCTGGCGTGCCGTCAGGCCATGGCAGCTCGGTATCAGCTCTGTGTCCTGGTTATCGGCCTGCAAACCCTCTTCAAGAAAGGCAGATAGATGTTTGAGGATAAATTCCGGCGGAGCGTGTTTAGGATAATAAGCGGTGGCACCAGCATCAATACAGGTTTTTTTATCTGTGGAGCTGGTTGAAGATGAAATAACGATTAGCGGCGTTTGCGGATAACGCACGCTAACATTTTTAATCCAAAGTGTGGCATCCACACCCGGGATATAAAAATCCATGACAATCAGGGATACTTTCGTTACTTCGCCCGTTGTTTCGTGTTCGGTCACCGCTTCCTGGGGCGTGTCATAACATTTAACTGTGTAGTTTTGTGCAACAGATTCGATCAGTTGCTTCATCCCCGCGCTGAAAAGGCGGTGATCGTCAACAATCCAGATCTCATTCTTTTGTTGCGTCTTTCCCGCCATATCAGTTTGAATTTGTCTGTTGGTTTATTTATTCAACAGTGACAGATTTTGCCAGGTTTCGTGGCTGATCAACATCCGTTCCTTTGATAATGGCGACGTAATAACTCAGTAATTGCAACGGGAGTGTGTAAATAATCGGCGCAATCCAGTCGTGAGTGTGCGGTACATTGATAACGCGCATGGTATCGTCACTCTCGAATTTAGCATTGGCATCCGCAAAGACATATAGGATACCCCCACGTGCACGCACTTCTTCAACATTGGATTTCAGTTTTTCCAACAATTCATTATTGGGGGCAACAACAATGATCGGCATTTCTGCGTCTATCAGCGCCAGCGGCCCGTGTTTTAATTCACCGGCCGCATAGGCCTCTGCGTGAATATAGGAAATTTCTTTTAATTTAAGCGCGCCTTCCATAGCAATAGGGTATTGGTCTCCACGACCGAGGAAAAGCGAATGGTGTTTATCTGCAAATTCTTCTGCAAGTGCCTCAATGGACTCCGCTAAAGAAAGGGATTCTTCCAGTTTAGCGGGGACACTTTTCAGGGCATCCACCAGTTCTTTCTGGCGCTCTGCACTCATGCCTTTATATTTCGCAATGCCCAGCACCATCATGGCCAAACCAACCAATTGCGTGGTAAAAGCCTTGGTGGAGGCTACACCAATTTCAGCACCCGCACGCGTCATAAACGCCAGGTCGCTTTCACGTACCAGCGAAGAACCCGCCACATTACAAATTGTTAAACTGCCGAGGTAACCAAGTTCTTTCGATAAACGCAGCGCGGCCAGGGTATCCGCCGTTTCTCCGGATTGCGATATCGTAACGAGTAGGCTGTTGGGTTGTACAAAGGATTTTCGATAGCGAAACTCGGATGCAATTTCTACATTACAACTGACACCCGCCATGGATTCCAGCCAGTAACGCGCAACCATTCCGCTGTGATAACTGGTCCCGCACGCCACAATCTGCACATGCTGAACTTTCTTGAACAATTCGGCTGCGCCATTCCCAAAGGTTTCGTCGAGTACACTGTCCTGACTCAGGCGACCTTCAAGCGTGTTATTTACCGCTGCGGGTTGTTCATAAATTTCCTTGAGCATGTAGTGACGATATTGGCCTTTATCGCCCGCATCATAGCTCGCTGTACTTTCATGAATTTCACGCTCAACAGGCTGACCTGCGCTATCCAGGATTTTAATTTCATGACGCGTAATCTCAGCGACATCGCCTTCTTCGAGGAAAATAAAACGGCGAGTAACAGGTAACAATGCGAGCTGGTCTGATGCAATAAAATTTTCACCAATGCCCAAACCGATTACCAGCGGACTGCCCGAGCGAGCAACAACCAAACGGCTGTGATCATTTTTATCCATGATCACGGTTCCGTACGCGCCTTCGAGTTGTTTAACAGCACTTTGTACCGCTTCCAACAAATTACTCGCATTCTGCAATTCTTTTTCAACGAGGTGGGCAATCACTTCTGTATCCGTTTCCGATTCAAAACGGTATCCCGCGGCTTGCAAGCTGGTTCTTAACGGACCGTGATTTTCAATAATGCCGTTATGCACCACGGCAATATTTTCTTTTGAGGTATGTGGGTGCGCGTTGCGCTCGCTAGGCTCACCGTGCGTTGCCCAGCGCGTATGTGCGATACCCGTTCCTCCCGGTAAAGGTTCCAGAGACACTGCATCGCTAAGTTCTTTGACTTTTCCGAGACGGCGAACGCGTTGCAGTTCGGCATTTTGATTGACGACTGCAACACCCGCAGAATCATAACCGCGGTATTCCAAGCGGCGTAAACCTTCGACTAATATTTCTACCACATCCCTTTGCGCGACTGCGCCGACAATACCACACATAATTTTGCTCCACTCAAATTGGTCAGGAAGTTTTTGCGCGAATCACTTTCACGCCTTGATTTTGAATTCGTTTGCGAGCCTCATCGGGCAAGCCGTCGTCGGTGACCAGCACATCAACCTGTGACCAGGTCAGTTCCACATTATGAATTTTTCGTTGAATTTTTTCGGATTCGGCCATCACAATCACTTCGCGTGCGACCTCGGCCATAACTCTGCTTAGACTGTAGAGTTCATTGTAAGTTGTCGTGCCGCGCTCCGTATCGAGGCCATCGGCACCAATAAACAGTTGGTCGAAATCATAAGCTCGCAGCATTTGCTCGGCTAATTGACCCTGAAAGGATTCAGACTGGCCATCCCAGGTGCCACCCGTCATTAATAACGTTGGCTCGTTCTCCAATTCAGTAATCGCTGTTGCGGTCGCAAGGCAATTGCACATTACTACCAGGCCCTGGCGCTGGGAAAGTTCGGGAATGAGAGCCGCCGTGGTGTGTCCAGCGTCGATAATCAGGCGATTGTGATCGCGCACGAGGCTGATCGCGGCTTTTGCCAGCGCGACTTTTCGTTTCGAAAGGTGTTCGATGTTATCGGAATGGACATATTCACGAGGCAGGGGAACGGCTCCGCCATATTTACGCAAGAGCAGGCCGTTGTTTTCCAGCGAAGCCAGATCCTTGCGCACCGTCACCTCTGAGGTAGCAAATTGCTGTGCCAGAGACTCAACACTGACTTCTCCATGTTCATTGAGACGTTCTATGATCTCTCGACGCCGTTCCTGGGTGTTTCGTTTGATCATTTTCTTTTGTTTTGCCTTTCGATTCGCTCTTATTAAGTTTCGAAACGAAAGCTATTCTACATTGAAGTAAGTGAATTGCAAGGTTAATATTGCCATTTGCAGAAGGCGTATGCCCTTGAAAACCTCTCTGATTCAACTCGTCAGCCATCCAGACCCACAAGCCAATATCTCAGCCATCGCGGGTTTGCTTGAACGCGCAGTTCATGCAGGCTCTGATGTTGCTGTACTCCCGGAAAACGCCTTTTGTTATGGCGCATCACCCGAAAGCATCCTGGATCACCAGGGCAGGCTCTATGAACAGCTCGCCATATGGGCAAAGGAACATAAACTTTGGCTGATTGGGGGGTCATTACCCTGGATGGACCCCAACTTCGCGGACAAACCCAGTGCCAGTTGCTTCGTTTTCTCACCCAGAGGAGAGGAAGTTTTGCACTATCGCAAGTGTCACCTTTTTGATGCTGATGTCGCCGACGCGCAGGGCGCTTATCGGGAGTCGGATCATTACAGCGCGGGGAAGACACCCGGCGTTTTCGACACGCCCTGGGGCAAGATGGGGGTCGGGATTTGTTATGACTTACGCTTTCCTGAATATTTTCGGCTTTTAAGTTCAGCGGGGGCTCGCGCTGTATTTCTGCCTTCCGCTTTTACCTATCTAACAGGGCAAGCGCACTGGGAGGTATTGGTTCGCGCGCGCGCCATTGAAAATCAGGTATTTCTATTCGCAGCAAATCAGGGCGGAGACCACTCTAGCTCACGTCGAACCTGGGGGGACACAATGGCTGTTGATCCCTGGGGGCAGATCCTGGCGAGATACCCCTCGGGGGAAGGGCTAATCACCGTCGAGATAGATTTGGAAAAACAAAATGAAGTCCGGCAGAAAATGCCTGTTCTAAATCATCGCCGATTTTAAGCTCAATGATGCTTACTGTGTTTCCACAGAAGCGTCCTCCTGAATGATTATTCAAGCCAATTAAACTGTAGGTTAGCTTAATTAAGCTTTGCGAAATTCGCCCGGAGACTGGCCTTCTTCTTCCTTGAACGCGGCATAGAAATTGGATTGCGATTTAAAGCCCACTTCCATGCTGATTGAGAGAATAGAGGCTTGTTTATTCGCCAGCATCAGATCTTTTGCAGCTTGAATACGGTGTTTACGAATAAAGCGAGAGAAATTCAAACCATAGACACTATTAATCAACTCTGAGAGCTGGTGACCACTGAGGTCTAATACATTTGCCATGGTCGAAAGGCTGAGGTTTTCATTCTGATACAGCTTGTCGTCTTTCATTAACGCTTCGATGCGCTTACAGATCGCCGTTTTGTCTATGTTATTCAATGTCGTCTGAACATAGCCTTGTTGCACCACTTCATCGATGCTTTCGAGTAATTCGGGTTTAACTAGCAGCGTGAAGACAATTAATATCAATGAAAAACTGATGCTATTACTGTAAAAATAATAGTAAAGAAGCGGTTCTGCTACTGAGGCCAGTACGCCAAGACACAACACAATAAAAGCGAACACCGTAAACAAGCTGAAGAAAAAAAACTCTTCCTTAAAGCGAGCCCGTATATGCCGGAGGCGATAAAGAATACTGGAGAGCCACGCACAATATGCAAAACCAATGACAAAACTGAAAACGATAATGAGCCTTGTCTGTTCAATCGCGAGCAGCGTTATCGGCAAAAAGTGAAAGAATTGTAAATACGATTTTTTGTGTTCAGGAAAAAGTATTGCCTGGCTGAAGAAATAAAAGAAAGGTGGCACCAGAAAAACCGTGAGGCGGTAAGCCTTGAGATCAAGAACATCCACATCGTGAGCAAAATAGAGATAGTGCCCGTATTGCAGTCCAAGCAATCCAGCCAGCAACGCAAAGCAGGCCACTCTCGCCACAAGGCTTTGATTGAGGCTTTTGTAATACAGCACATAGGCAAGAAATAACAAAGGCGCTGCTACAACGCTAAAACCAATACCAACCAGGCTAGCCTGCAGCACGTTTATTTTTTCTTGACTGGCCGTTGCCAACCATCAATATTTTTCTGGTGTGCGCGGGCAATCACCAATTGTTTTTCAGCTACATCGCTGGTGACGACGGCACCGGCACCTATCGTAGCTTCTGCACCAATAAAAACAGGCGCAACCAAAGCGCTGTTCGAGCCAACGAAGACTCTATCGCCAATTGTTGTTAAAAATTTATTTGCGCCATCGTAATTACAGGTAATCGTACCCGCACCAATGTTTACGTCTTCACCAAGCTCAGCGTCACCAATATAGCTTAGGTGGTTAACTTTGGAGCCTTTGCCAATGTGGGCTTTTTTTGTTTCAACAAAATTGCCGAGTTTTGCTCCGCTTTCAAGTCGACACTGCGGGCGAACACGGGCAAAGGGTCCAACGGTGCAATCGCTGCCAATATGAGAGTCTTCAATAATGGTATTCGCATGGATTACCGTATTGTCTTCAATGGTAGAATTTTTAATAAAACAATTAGGCCCAATTTCGACATTCTCACCGAGTACGACTTTGCCCTCAAAAATACAGTTAATATCAATGTAAGTATCCGCACCGACATCAAGTCTACCGCGGCAATCAAAGCGCGTGGGATCGACCAGTGAAATTCCTTGTTCAAGTAAATCGATAGCAATTGCTTCCTGATAAATACGCTCAAGCTCGGCCTGTTGTTTTCTATCATTCACACCGGCAACTTCGTGTTTGCTGTCGGGCTGAGTGCCGACAACTTCTACCCCTTCCTTCACGGCTATTTCGATCAAATCCGTAAGATAATATTCGCCCTGTGCGTTGTTGTTAGTTAAACGCGGGAGCCAGGCTTTCAAGTGTTTGGCATTCAAGGCCATAACGCCTGTATTCACTTCCCTGATTTCCAGTTGTTCCTTGTCAGCATCTTTTTGCTCAACAATGGCCACAATTTTTCCATTGGCGTTACGTACGATACGACCATAGCCATGCGGTTTTTTCAGTTTGACTGTAAGCAGACCCATTGTTTTTTCTTTTACGACATTGAGCAAACTCTCAAGCGTGCTTTTCTTAATCAAAGGTACGTCGCCGTACAAAATCAGGACTTTTGAATCATCCTTCAAATCATCCATGCATTGTTGCACAGCATGACCGGTACCGAGCTGTTCGGTTTGTTCAACAAAATTGAAGGGCGCACCTGCGTATTCCGCACGAACCTGATCGGCACCAAAACCGACAACAAGATGAATGGCCTCCGCTTTCAATTCCTCAGCTCGCTCCAGGACATGCCCAACAAATGGACGGCCAGCGAGTTTGTGGAGGACTTTGGGTTTCCGTGAACGCATGCGGGTGCCTTTACCGGCAGCGAGGATGACGACTTCTAGCATAAGCTTTCCTTATAAACTGAGCCTGCGATAGGTTTCAGCCAATTATCTTATCGTAAATTTATGCAGCTATAAAAAAGGCCGCATGAAGCGGCCTTTCGCATAAACACATTCGCTAAACAATGTATGTTTACTTCAATTTTTTCTTTATTGCCTGCAAGGTACGCAACTGAGCAACAGCTTCCGCTAATTGAGCCGCTGCTTTGCTGTAGTCCATTTCGCCACTTTGGTTTGCCAGCGCTTGTTCCGCTTCCTGTTTGGCTTTTTCAGCTGCAGCTTCGTCCATATCGCCCGCGCGCAATGCGGTATCTGCCAACACGGTTACGCTATGCGGTTGTACTTCGATGTAGCCCCCGGAGAGATAGTAAATTTCTTCTTCTCCGCCCTGGGTTTTCAAGCGTACCGGCCCGGGTTTCAAACTGGTCAGCAGGGGAGCGTGACCGTAGCCAATGCCGAGTTCACCTTCGGAGCCGGTAGCAACCAAAAGTTCTACGAGCCCTGAATAGAGGGATTCTTCGGCACTTACGATGTCACAATGTACTGTCATGGCCATAGTTTACTTGCCTCAGCCGATTTTAAGCGGCTTTCTCTGCCAATTTCGCGGCTTTTTCGATTGCTTCGTCGATACCACCCACCATGTAGAACGCTTGTTCTGGCATGTGATCGTATTCGCCAGCGAGCAAGCCTTTAAAGCTGGAAATGGTTTCTTTCAAGCTAACGTATTTACCGGGTGAGCCGGTGAAAACTTCTGCCACGTGGAAAGGCTGTGACAGGAAGCGTTCGATTTTACGCGCACGGGATACGGTGAGTTTGTCGTCTTCAGACAGTTCATCCATACCCAGAATGGCGATGATGTCTTTCAATTCTTTATAACGCTGCAATACCGATTGCACACCGCGAGCAACATCGTAATGTTCCTGGCCGATAACCAGTGGGTCGAGCTGGCGCGAAGTGGAATCGAGTGGGTCGATCGCAGGGTAAATACCTTTCGCAGCAATATCACGGCTCAATACAACAGTGGAGTCGAGGTGAGCAAAGGTGGTCGCTGGCGAGGGGTCGGTCAAGTCATCCGCAGGCACGTATACGGCCTGAATGGAGGTGATCGATCCGGTTTTGGTTGAAGTAATACGCTCTTGCAGTACACCCATTTCTTCAGCCAGCGTAGGCTGGTAACCCACCGCTGAAGGCATACGGCCAAGCAGTGCAGAAACTTCGGTACCGGCAAGTGTGTAACGGTAGATGTTGTCTACGAAGAGCAGTACGTCTTTGCCTTCGTCACGGAATTTTTCTGCCATGGTCAAACCGGTGAGTGCAACACGCAGTCTGTTTCCAGGTGGCTCGTTCATCTGGCCGTAGACCATGGCCACTTTGGATTCGTCGAATTTGTCAACGTTAACAACACCGGCTTCCTGCATTTCGTAGTAGAAGTCGTTACCCTCACGAGTACGCTCACCCACACCGGCGAATACGGAAAGACCGCTGTGCTCGGTAGCGATGTTGTTGATGAGTTCCATCATGTTTACGGTTTTACCCACACCGGCTCCACCGAACAGTCCAACTTTACCACCCTTGGCAAAGGGGCAAACGAGGTCGATAACTTTGATACCGGTTTCGAGGAGTTCTTCAGACGCGGCAAGCTCATCGTAAGTTGGCGCTTTTCGGTGAATCGGTGCGCGTTCTTTTTCGCCGATGGGGCCTTTTTCGTCGATGGGGTTACCCAATACGTCCATAATGCGGCCGAGGGTTTCGGTTCCTACGGGGACAGATACGGGGGCACCGGTGTTGGTGACTTCCAGTCCGCGGCTGACGCCTTCGGAGGATCCCATTGCAATTGCGCGGACGACGCCGTCGCCGAGCTGCTGTTGCACTTCAAGGGTGAGTCCCTTTTCGGTGACTGTTAATGCGTCGTAAACTTTGGGTACTGAGTCGCGTGGGAATTCCACGTCGATGACGGCACCAATGATTTGTACGATACGTCCGCTACTCATTTTCGCTTCCTCGTAATTTCTATGCTTTCAAAAATTTTTACTTTGAACGGCATGCAGATTCGTGATCATGCACGTTAGCCGTTTATCCTTCAGGACGGGCGAAGAAAAACGCATAAATACGTCCCTGTAGCTCCGTCACTTCTTCCCTGAAGTGACGGTTTTCTTCGCCCGTCCTGAACGCTGAACTCACTTGGTCGTGAATTGCAGCGGTTCGTGTTTGTTCTTTGTTGTTGCGAAAATGGTCCGCAACATGCGGTTTTTAAACCGCTGCGGCTCCACCAACAATTTCTGACAGTTCTTGCGTAATCGCCGCCTGTCTGGCTTTGTTGTAGGCCAGTTGTAAGTCATCAATCAAGTCGCCAGCGTTGTCGGTTGCGCTCTTCATGGCAATCATTCTGGCTGCCTGTTCGCACGCTCCGTTTTCAACGACGGCTTGATAGACCTGGGATTCGATGTAACGAATTAATAAACCTTCGAGCAGTTCGGAGGCTTCGGGTTCGTAGATGTAGTCCCAGGTGTGTTTTAACTTTTCGTCTTGATCGGCTTTCAATGGAAGCAGTTGTTGTACTTCCGGGCTTTGCGTCATGGTGTTAATAAATTCGTTGCCAACGAGGTAGAGTTTGTCGATTTTGCCTTCGGAGAAAGCATCGAGCATGACTTTAATACTACCAATCAAGTCGTTTAACGAAGGTTCTTCACCGATGTCACGCACGCTTGCAACGATGTTGCCACCAACACTTTTAAAGAAGGCGGCGCCTTTTGCGCCAACGCAGCAGAGGTCGCTTTTAACGCCTTTGTCGGCCCACTGTTTGGAGTGTTGAATTACCGCTTTAAACAGGTTGATGTTCAAGCCGCCGCAGAGTCCGCGGTCGGTTGAGACAACGATGTAGCCAACGCGATTGATTTCTTCGCGTTCTTCCAGATAGATGTGTTGGTATTCGGAGTTACCGCTGGCAATGTGGCCGACCACGGCGCGAATGTGTTGGGCATAGGGTTTACCCACTTCCATTCGCTCCTGGGCGCGACGCATTTTACTGGCGGCGACCATTTCCATCGCGCTGGTAATTTTTTGCGTGTTTTTAATGCTACCTATTTTGGTGCGAATTTCCTTACCGGATGCCATAACGTTTTACCAGGTTTGAGTGGCTTTAAAGTTATCCAATGCAGCTTTGAGTTTGTCCGCAATGTCATCGCTGTAAGCACCGGTGTTCATTTCGCTCATGAGTTCAGCCTGAGAGCTGTTCATGTAGGAAAGCAAGGAGGCTTCGAAATCACCGATTTTTTTCACTTCAACGTCTTTCAGGTAGCCTTCGTTTGCGGCATAAACCACAACACCCATTTCGGCAACGGAAAGCGGCGAGTATTGTTTTTGCTTCATCAGTTCGGTGACGCGTTCACCGTGTTCCAACTGGGCCTTGGTGGCATCGTCGAGGTCGGATGCGAACTGTGAGAAGGCCGCCAATTCACGGTACTGTGCCAGTGCGGTACGAATACCACCGGACAATTTCTTAATCACTTTTGTCTGCGCAGAACCACCCACACGTGATACCGAAATACCGGCGTTCATCGCTGGGCGAACACCGGCGTTGAACAGGTCGGATTCAAGGAAGATCTGTCCATCGGTGATCGAGATGACGTTGGTTGGTACGAAGGCCGATACGTCACCCGCCTGGGTTTCGATAACAGGCAGCGCGGTTAAAGAACCGGTTTGGCCTTTTACTTCGCCGTTGGTTTGTTGTTCAACGTAGTCCGCGTTTACACGTGCAGCACGTTCCAATAAACGAGAGTGCAAGTAGAAAACGTCACCAGGGTAGGCTTCACGGCCTGGAGGACGACGCAACAGCAAGGAGATTTGACGATAAGCCCAGGCTTGTTTAGTCAAGTCATCATAAATAATCAGGGCGTCTTCACCGCGGTCACGGTAGTACTCACCCATGGTGCAGCCTGCGAAAGGGGCAAGGAATTGCATGGATGCGGGGTCAGAGGCTGTCGCCGCAACAACGATGGTGTGTTCCATTGCGCCGTGTTCTTCGAGTTTGCGCACAACGGAAGCAACCGAAGAGGCTTTTTGGCCAACCGCGACATAGATACATTTAATACCTGTGCCTTTCTGGTTGATGATGGCATCCACTGCAACCGCTGTTTTACCGGTTTGACGGTCACCAATAATCAACTCACGCTGACCACGACCAATCGGCACCATGGTGTCGATACACTTCAAACCTATTTGAACGGGTTGGTCTACCGATTGACGTGCGATTACGCCCGGCGCAACTTTTTCAATTGCGTCGGTGAGTTTGGTGTTAACCGGGCCTTTGCCGTCGATGGGGTTACCCAATGCGTCGACAACGCGACCTTGCAATTCAGGGCCAACAGGCACTTCCAGAATGCGGCCGGTACATTTACAGCTTTGACCTTCGGCGACGCCCTGGTAGTCACCGAGTACTACCGCACCGACGGAGTCGCGTTCGAGGTTGAGGGCGATGCCGTAAACGCCGCCTTCAAATTCGATCATTTCTCCGTACATGACGTCGGCAAGGCCGTGGATGCGAATAATACCGTCGGTTACTGATACGACGGTGCCTTCGTTTTGCGCTTCAGTGCTGACAGCGAGTTGATCGATACGCTGTTTGATGATTTCGCTAATTTCAGAAGGATTCAGTTGTTGCATACTGGTTGTCCTTGGTTAAATTTAAAATTCTTTGACTGCAAGCGTTTATCTTATAGAAACACTTGGCCAGTCCGGTCAGCACGGTCAAGCGCTGACCTCTTCGTGTTCTCTTACGCTCCAATCGCTTCGGCAAGTTTGTTTAATCTGCCTTTAACGGAGCCGTCTATTACGGTGTCGCCTGCACGGATTAACGCACCGCCAATCAAATCCTTGTTGATGGCTGTGTGGAGATTGACTTCTCTATCCAGCTTTTCGCTCAGCGCTTTTTTCAGGTTTTGTGCAACGGCATCTTCAATTGCATAAGCGCTTTGCACTTCAACTTCCACGGTTTTTTCCTGGTTGGCTTTGTACAGTTCAAACAGGGAAAAAATTTCCGGGAGGAGGGCCAGGCGTTTGTTTTCAGCGAGGACCTTGATGAAGTTTTGTTGATGCGCGTTGAGCTTGTCGCCACACACTTCGGTGTAGTTCGTGCTTTTTTGTTCTGCAGTGAGTGACGGTGAAGCTAGCACTTTTCGAATGCTGTTTTCGTCGGCAACGGCTGCAGCCAAACCTAAAGCGGCAGACCAGCCGCTCAGGTCTTTTTGATCGCGTGCGTATTCAAAAGCCGCTCGAGCGTAGGGACGTGCAAGGGTGGTCAATTCCGCCATGCTTAAAGCTCCGCTGCGAGTTTGTTCAGCATGTCGCTGTGGGCTTTTTCGTCCACGGAGGCACCGAGGACTTTCTCAGCACCTACTAACGCAAGGCTGGCAACTTTGCCACGCAATTCTTCGCGCGCTTGTGAAACTGAACGATCGACTTCCGCTTGCGCAGCGGCTTTGATGCGATCTGCTTCAACAACGGCTTGTTCTTTCGCTTCTTCAATAATTTGATTTGCGCGTTTGTTCGCTTGCTCAACGATTTCAGCAGCCTTGGCTTTGGCTTCTTTCAATTGTTCGCTTGCGCGTTGTTTTGCCAGTTCCAGATCTTTATCCGCTTTTTCTGCAGCATCAAGGCCGTCGGCAATACGCTTTTCGCGCTCTTGCATTACATTGATCAATGCGGGCCAAACAAACTTCATGCAGAAAAACACGAAAGCCAGAAAGGTAATCGACTGACCAATTAAAGTAAGGGTTATGCTCACAGCAATACCTCGTTAATGTTGTCTAAAGTCGAGAGGGAATTAACCCGCCATGCCAGGTGCGACAGCAAAAATCAGGTACATGCCGATACCTACACCGATCATGGGAACCGCATCCAAAAGACCTGCCATAAGGAACATTTTGCCTTGCAGAGCAGGACCTTGCTCAGGTTGACGTGCAGAGCCTTCCAACAATTTGCCACCCAGAGTACCGAAACCGATAGCAGTACCGAGTGCGCCCAAACCGATTAAAAGAGCTGCTGCTACAAAAACAAGTGCTTGTGCCATTGAAGTTTTCTCCTGTTAAGAAACAAAAAATTTAAATTGATTATTAGTGGTCGTCGTCATGTGTGTCATGGGCCATTGCCATATACACAGTCGTCAGAACCATAAAAATAAAGGCTTGCAGTGTAATAACCAGAATATGGAACACTGCCCACCCCCACTGCAATACACCACCCACTACACCGAGGACGATGCCAGCGCTGAATAACAAAGCAATGAGGATAAAAATCATTTCACCGGCGTACATATTCCCGAAGAGTCGCAAGCCCAATGAAATGGGTTTGGCTATCAAGGCGACCGTTTCAAGTACGGTATTCACCGGAATAAGAAGAATGTTTAAGTACCACAGTTTTTTCGGCGCGAAGAACGGGTGGCAAGTAAGCTCTTTGGTAAAGCCCCAAAGGCCTTTTTCTTTTATATTGAAGAAAATCATCAATATAAAGACAGTTATTGCCATACCCAGAGTCGCGTTCGGATCTGTTGTGGGGACCACTTTAAAGAACAAGTGTGAGTCACCCGAAATTTTCTGCGCTGCCCAAGGGAGCCAATCGACGGGAATTAAATCCATCAGGTTCATTAAAAACACCCAGCAGAATATGGTGAGGGCCATGGGAGCAATGAGCTTGTTTTTATGATGGAAAATATCTTTTACTGTGTTGTCGATAAATTCTACAACCAGTTCAACGAAGCTCTGCAAACCCGTTGGCTTGCCGGCTTTCGCGCGTTTGGCAACGCGATGGAAAATAAAACTGAAGACCAAACCCAGGAACAAGCCCCAACCCAGAGTATCGAGGTGCAAGGCCATAAACCCCATGTCTTTCGCTTCCTGGTAAGTGTGTGCAAGCGTCCAGGTATCAGCTTCAAGGGTGGTGTGAGTGCCATCGGCATTGTGGCGAACATAGCCAGCGGGCAATTTGCCATAAACCATGTTCTGCAAGTGGTGTTGAATATAACCGGTAGAAGTGAGTGCTTCGCCTTCGCTTGCCATCTTGTCTAAGTTGCCCTTAAGTTTGTGTCTGTTCAAATCTGTCTGCAATCTGCCACGCAATAAACCATTGCAACAGGACCAGGCTGCAGAAACCTGCTATCAAGCCGGGAAGATGCAAAGGTGCTACAAAGCGAAAAACCAGTGCAAAACCCACAGCGGCGAGCATGTGTTTACCCATTTCTCCTTGATAAAAGGATCTGGCAATCCACTGGCTGTACTTCGCTCCGCGATAGCGGAAGGCGTACCAGGTAAAGTAGGCATTGGGCAGGCTAAAAATCAGCACACCCCAAAAGAAGGACTGCATCCAAAGTGGGTCAAAAGCATTCAACACCACCAATGCAGGAGAAACCACCAGCAGCTGTACTGCCAGGGTATATTTCAAGGGGCTCTTAATGGCTTTCGCCTTTTGCTTGTTTTCTGTGCTGTTATTGGTCACAACAGCCTCATATGCTTCGTCCAACTTCTTCCCGAACAGACAAAAAAACCGTATTCCAGCTGGGCTGAAAGGGTTTTTCTTCTTATATTCAGGGGGAAATTCAGACTGATCGGTAAGAACCCGCGACTTCGCCTTCACTTAACACCAGTTACGCCCATCGAGCTGCCAGAATTGCTGTCGAATGAGCGGGGGAGATTATAGGGAGTCAACCAGGCAGATTCAAGGCGTTCGCAGCCAAATCGGCTGTTTTCCGAGCAGTTTTTTGCTCAGCGGCGGCAATTAGTCATTTCTGCTGATTGTTATCTTAGACGACAGTCTAATTCGATGCCGACACGTATCCGGATAAACACCCGGGTAAAGGGGGGGGTCGCCTGACTGTTTATTGTCTTACTTATTAAAAAGCAGGACCTAAACTACCTACTTTGAAATGACCAATGAATCCGAAAAATTCGGTGGGGTGTGAACCTGTTATTCAGTCATTCACGCAAGCATCGAAAAATTCATTCTTTACTACGGGCTAGCTCTCCGTTTTGCGACCAAGAACATCCAGATAACCCATTGCAAATGCAGAGCCCACGAAGGTGAGATGTAAGAGCACGTACCACATAATTTGCTTCATCTGTACATCATCTGTGTAGCTGTTGACACCCATAAAGACTTTCAAAAGGTGTATCGAAGAAATTGCCACAATTGAAGCGGCTATTTTTGCTTTGAGCGAAGAAGAGTCCATTTTTCCCAACCAGGTTAATCGTTCATCTTCTTCATCAATATCCAGTTGCGAGACAAAGTTTTCGTAACCACTCATCATCACCATGACCAGCAAACCGCCTACCATCGCTAAATCAATCAGGGTGAGGACTTTCAAAATCAGCTTTGCTTCGGAAAGTTCGTGTGTGTGTAGCAGCATGTAGATGGCTTCTTGAAAAAACTTGATGCACAGGGCAAGCACCGCAATACTTAAACCCAGATAGATAGGCGCAAGTAACCAGCGAGAGCGATACATCAATTTTTCAATCACTTTTTCCATCATGGCAGATCTCCGAATTTTCCTGAACTAATAAAACCTGGACTAATAAAAATGGTCGTTTTTAAAGAGGGCGTATTTTGGCGATTCCGTGCGACAGTGGCAAGTCCTGGCTCATATCCTGGCTCTGATCTTAACCAAGAGCCGCGTCGTATTCTGCAATAACAGCAAGAAAGGCTTCACCGTATTGTTCCAGTTTGCGATCGCCCACGCCGTTAACCAGCAACATTTCTTCCTTGCTATTGGGTCTTTTCTCCAGCATTTCCCGCAATGCGGCATCATGAAAAATCACATACGGGGGTACACCGTGCGCTTCCGCAATATCGCGACGGCATTTACGCAGTGCCGCCCAGAATGCTTGATCTTCTTCTCGCAAATCACCATAACTTTCGCGCAGGGCTTTGCTTGCGCGAGATGAACCGTCGCCTTTTGCCAATACGACATCCTTGCGCAACGAGAGACTTTGTTCACCGCGAAGGAGGGGCCGGCAGTTTTCGTTTAAACGTAAACTGCCGTAATGTAAGTCCACCTCAAGAAAACCCTGGGCCACCAATTGCCGGAAGATACTTCGCCATTCATTGACACTGAGATCTTTGCCGATACCGTAGGTACTTAATTGATTGTGACGAAACTGCCGGACTTTTTCGTTTTCCGAGCCTCTTAAGACATCAATGATGTGCACCGCACCAAAATTTTGGCCACAGCGATAAACACAACTCAAGGCTTTATTCACATCCTCAGTGGCATCATAGGTTTCCGGCGGCTGTAAGCAGTTGTCGCAATTGCCGCAATCTTCTTTAAGGTGATCATTAAAGTAATGCAGCAGTGCCTTGCGGCGGCAAGCCGTAATTTCACAGAGGCCTAGCATAGCATTGAGTTTTTGTGCTTCGCTGCGTTTAAATTCTTCCGAGCCTTCGCTTTGCTGCATCATCTGCTTAAGTTTGACGACATCTTCCAAACCATAGAGCAACAATACTGTGGACTTATCGCCGTCGCGACCTGCGCGACCCGTTTCCTGATAATAAGCTTCAATGCTTTTAGGCATGTCCATGTGAATAACAAAACGCACATCGGGTTTATCAATACCCATGCCGAACGCAATGGTCGCCACCATAATAATATTGTCGTCGCGTAAAAAACGCGCCTGGTTTTGTTGTCGGGTTTGCGCGGGCATTCCGGCATGGTAGGCGAGGGCGGTATAGCCTTCGCGGTTTAACCATTCCGCTGTTTGTTCGACTTTTTTTCGAGACAGACAATAGATAATCCCTGCGTGACCTTGCTGTTCTTCACGCAGAAATTTCAGCACTTGCTTGCGAGCATTTTGTTTCTGCTGGATTCGGTATTGAATATTAGGGCGATCAAAACCACTGATAAACTGTTTAGCCTGTTGCAAACCCAGGCGCTGAATAATTTCATGGCGAGTGCGTTCATCTGCTGTGGCGGTCAGGGCTATTCGCGGTACGTCCGGAAAGTTTTCTTGCAGTAAGGAAAGTTTTAAATAATCTGCACGAAAATCATGGCCCCACTGTGAAACACAATGGGCTTCATCTATCGCAAAAAGTGCGATACGAATATTCTTAAGCAAATTTAAACTGCGTTCCTGGATTAAACGCTCAGGCGCAATATACAGTAAATCGAGTTCGCCCCTTTGCAAGGCACTTTCAATGTCTCTCACTTGTTGCAATTCGAGTGAGGAATTTAAATACCCCGCTTTAACACCCAGTTCCTGCAGCGCTTTGACCTGATCTTCCATTAAAGCAATGAGCGGTGAAATCACCACGGCCGTGCCTTCGCGAAGGAGTGCGGGGATTTGATAACAGAGGGACTTGCCTCCACCGGTGGGCATGATGACCAAAGCATCATCACCGGTACGCAGCGTGTCAATTATGTCCGCTTGCGGAGAACGAAAGGCTTGATAGCCAAATACGTGTTCGAGTACGTCTAGTGCTGTTGTCATAGTCTTGCTTTTAACCATCCCTGTTAAAAGTTAATTGGTTTTCCTGGCTTAGCGCGTCAGCACCAGACTGACAACGCTCCAGGAAAAAGTGGCCATCGAGAAATGTTCTAGGCTTCGTATCCCATATGTTGGAGGATTCCGTCCAGCTCGTCGAGATTGTTGTAGGTCAGCACCAGTTTGCCTTTTCCTTTGGCGCTGTGCTGAATGTTGATAGGCACTCCGATTTTTTCTGAAAGGCGTTCCTGTAAATTTTTAATATCCGTATCGACTTTCGGCGCAGGTGTTTCATCATCGTCATCCTGCAAGGCTTTTTTCGCCAAGGCTTCTGCCTGGCGCACACTCAAACCCTTGGCGACAATTTGTCGCGCAATCTGGCGTTGCTTGCCATCGTCGAGGCTCAATAAGCAGCGGGCATGCCCCATATCGAGATCGCCGTGTTCCACCAGGGTTTGCACTTCCTTGGTCAGGTTCATCAAACGCAACAGGTTGGTAACTGTTGTGCGAGACTTACCTACAGTATCCGCCACTTCCTGATGGGTTAATTCAAATTCATCCTGCAGACGCTTCAGGGCCAAGGCTTCTTCCATCGGGTTGAGATCTTCGCGCTGAATATTCTCAATCAGCGCCATCGCAATGGCCGTTTCATCCGGCACATCACGAATAACTGCGGGAATTTTATCGAGGCCTGCTAGTTGGGTCGCGCGCCAGCGACGCTCACCGGCAATAATTTCGTAGCGATTGTCGCCGATGGGGCGAACGACGATGGGCTGCATCACCCCCTGGCTCTTGATTGAATCCGCCAGTTCTTCGAGGGCATCCTGGTGCATGTCACGGCGCGGTTGGTATTTACCACGCTGCAAAAATTCGACAGGCAGTTCTTTCAGTACGCCGTCCACTTTGGTTTCGATGGTCGCGGCCGCTTCAGTTGCGTGCTTGATGGCTTCTGCTGGATTGGCGCCGGAGGCGCCGCCGAGGAGCGCATCCAGGCCCCTTCCCAAACGTTTACTCATGTTGAATCCTGTAAGTTTTAACTAGCGGTCGCTAATTCCGGCGTGTCAGTCCCGAGCTCATTGCGGCGAATCACTTCACCCGCCAAGGCAATGTAGGCGAGGGCGCCCTTGCTTTGACGGTCGTATGCGATCACGGGTTTACCGAAACTGGGCGCTTCTGCCAAACGCACATTGCGAGGTACGCAGGTGCGATAGACGCGGTCACCAAAATATTCGGCCAATTGCGCTGAGACGTCGCCGGTGAGGCTGTTGCGCGGATCGTACATCGTGCGCAGTATCCCTTCAATTTTCAATTGCGGGTTGAGCACACTTTGAATGGTGTTAATCGTGTTAATAAGTGCTGACAAACCTTCAAGAGCATAGTATTCGCACTGCATGGGAATCAAAACGCCATCACAAGCGGTCAGGGCATTGACTGTCAGCATATTCAGGGACGGCGGGCAATCGATCAATATGTAGTCATATTGCTCGCGCACCGCAGACAAGGCACCCGCCAGACGACGCTCCTTGTTTTCCAGGCTGAGCATTTCCACTTCGGCGGCAGTCAGATCGCCATTGGCAGGCAATACCATAAATTTGCCTTCCGGCGAGGGTTCAAAAGCATTTTCTGTGCGCGTTAAACCCATTAGCACATCGTAAATGGTGAATTCGACAGCATTCTTATCGACGCCGCTGCCCATAGTGGCATTGCCTTGCGGATCGAGATCGACAAGCAGGACGCGCTTGCGCGTGGCTGCCAGGGAGGCCGCTAGATTGACACAGGTTGTGGTTTTACCCACCCCGCCTTTTTGATTGGCTATCGCGTATATTTTTCCCACGGCTTAACCCTAAGTCTTTGATTCTTTTAACACTTTTTTGTTGTTTTTATGTAAAAGTCTTTATGTATTTTCGTTGTTTTTGCCTGAACTTGAGGTCAGAACAATGAGATTGCGCTCGCCATCAACACCCGGCACTTTCAGCGCATGAATAGCCTCGACGATATAGTGTTTTTCAACTTCCCTCAACTCATCTCTTGGAATAAGACCCTTCATGGCCAAAATTTTTCCTTCTTTCTTGAGTAAATGGGCGCCGCTTTCAACAATGTCGGGCAGGGAGGCGTATGCGCGACACACCAGGTAATCAAAGCCCGTCTCAACCTGCCAACTCTCCGCCCGCCGGTTTTCAACGGCGATGTTTGTTAAGCCCAGACCCTGTTTGACCTGAAACAGAAAGCGGGTTTTCTTGCCGTTACTGTCGAGCAGGGTGAAGTGGCAATCGGGATAAAATAACGCGAGCGGTATTCCTGGCAAGCCTGCGCCGCTGCCTACATCCACCATCGATCTTTGCTGCAAATGTCGTGGCAGCGCGGGCAATATGCTCAAGCTATCAAGTAAGTGCTTACTTAGCATTTGCTCGGGCTCACGGATCGCACTGAGATTGTAGGCTTTGTTCCATTTATCCAGCAATGCCAGATAATCAATTAATGCCTTTATTTGCTGATTACTTGCAGTTATTTGCAACGAACTGACGCCATCTTGCAATTTTTGGCAATAGTGTTCCATGGCGCGTAAGCCAAAATGTGCTTCGGCAATACTCACAACTACCGGGCAGCCTGTACGCGCTTCAGTAAACCACGTTTTTTGAGATAAATGAGGATCAAGGAGACGGCCGCCGGTGTCACTCCGGGAATGCGAGACGCCCGGGCAATATTGTCGGGTTGGGCAGCACTGAGTTTCTGTTTGAGTTCATTGCTCAAGCCCTCCACGCTGCTGTAATCAAAGTCAGTAGGGATGGGCGTTTCTTCATGCTGACGCAGCCGGGCGATTTCTTCCTGCTGGCGATCGATGTATCCGGCGTATTTCGCTTCGATTTCAATTTGTTCGCGAACCTGAAACTTGATGACATTTGCATCGATCTCGTCGGTATCAAGGTGAATATCGAAGGCATTTTCGCTGATATCAACAATATCTTTATAACTTAGCTCGGGGCGCTTCAAAAGGTCCATCAAATTAAATTCACGGCTAAGGGGGTTGCTTAGCCGGCTTTCCAGTTGCTTCGCTCTTTCACTCTTAGGCTGAACCCAGGTTGTACGTAAGCGCTCACTTTCGCGGGCCACGGCTTCGCGCTTCTCGCAAAAGACCTGCCAACGGAGATCGTCAACCAATCCGAGTTCACGGCCTTTTTCAGTCAATCGCACATCGGCATTGTCTTCGCGCAGCAGCAAGCGATGTTCTGCACGGCTGGTAAACATGCGATAGGGCTCCTGCGTGCCCATACTGATCAGGTCGTCAACCAATACGCCCATATACGCTTGATCGCGGCGCGGACACCAACTCTCCTTTTCTTGCGCTTTTAAGGCGGCATTGCAACCCGCCAATAAACCCTGGGCGCCTGCTTCCTCGTATCCGGTGGTCCCATTGATTTGGCCAGCGAAAAACAATCCGGGCAGCGCTTTGGTTTCCAGGCTGTATTGCAAATCCCGCGGGTCAAAAAAGTCGTATTCAATGGCGTAGCCGGGCCGCACGATATGGGCATTTTCAAAACCCTTGATACTGCGCACGAAGGCCAGCTGAATATCGAAAGGCAGGCTGGTACTGATGCCATTCGGATAGAGCTCGTGGGTATTCAAACCCTCGGGCTCGATAAATATCTGGTGACTGTTTTTGTCGGCAAAGCGGTTGACCTTGTCCTCAATCGAGGGGCAGTAACGCGGGCCAACCCCTTCAATCACGCCAGTAAACATGGGGGAGCGGTCAAAACCGCTGCGAATAATATCGTGTGTTTGCTCGCTGGTATGGGTAATCCAGCAACAGGTTTGTCGAGGATGTTGAGCGGCAGACCCAAGGAAGGACATAACGGGAACCGGTTGGTCGCCCCACTGTTCGTCCAATTCCGAAAAATCGACACTTTTCGCATCAATTCGCGGCGGAGTTCCGGTTTTTAGCCGATTTACGCCTAAGTTTAATTCACGCAAGCGATCAGCCAGGGCAATGGAAGGCGGGTCACCCGCACGGCCGCCACTGTGGTTTTCCATACCGATATGGATGCGGCCACCGAGAAAGGTTCCAGCCGTCAATACCACGGAGGGCGCATAAAATCGCAGCCCCATTTGCGTGACAACACCGCGCACCTCACCATTTTCAATAATCAGGTCATCAACGGCTTGCTGGAAAATCTGCAAATTGCGCTGATTTTCGAGAATCTCACGCACCGCTGCCTTGTAAAGTACGCGATCTGCCTGGGCACGGGTTGCGCGAACCGCCGGGCCCTTGCGGCTATTCAATACGCGAAACTGGATACCGCCCTTATCGGTTGCCTGCGCCATGGCGCCACCAAGCGCATCAATCTCTTTAACCAAATGGCTTTTACCGATGCCACCAATCGCCGGGTTGCAGCTCATCTGCCCCAGGGTCTCGATATTGTGAGAGAGCAGCAAGGTGGAACAGCCCATGCGTGCCGCCGCCAAACAGGCCTCGGTGCCGGCATGGCCGCCGCCAATTACAATCACGTCATAACGCTGTGGGTAGTCCATTTCTCAGGCCTCATTCAAGGGGGCGCTATTATAGGGAGCTTTGCTTAAAAAAAGAACGCTGGATAGGATAAACGGAGATTAGCTTAATCCCGCTTGCTGAAAATGAAAGATAAAGTGATTAAATAATTAAATAAAGAAAATAAAGATATATTGATATGTATAGAGAGAGTTTATTTTATATATAGTTATTTAGGACAGTTTTTGCTGTGAGTAAGCGATTATTTGTCAATAAATTCAATAGCTTAGAAGAAGTATAAAGCCGGTATTGTGCCCCTGGAAGCATGTTGGGCGCCTCGGGGCAAAGTGTGGGTCAAATGCGACTTATACAAAAAATGCGAGGGTGGCCTTTTTATTCACAAAAGCATTGGCAGCTTAAGCATGCTGGTTTCAGGTGTTCTTCTGTAGGTTTTCCCCAGGATCTGCCGCAATCCACAGTGCAGTGTGGTCTGGGGCGTATAAGCTCTGTAACAGCTGTCGACTGTCTTTTTACAAGGCACAAACCTATTGAGAAGGTGTGAATAAAAGCTTGATAAGGCGGTAATTGCTGTTGAAATTGCCAAAAGGCCAGTCAGGTTTTAGGCCTTGTCAGCTATAAAGTCAGGCATATAAAGGAAGAAAGAGCGGGCGGCTATCGGTTTATTTACCAATACAAAAGCTGGAAAAGATACGCCCTAGCAAATCATCAGCGCTGAATTCGCCGGTGATTTCATTCAGGCTGTTTTGCGCCATGCGCAGGTCCTCGGCGAGTAATTCACCAGCGGCGTGTTCTTTTAGGGCTCGCTCACCGTGTCGTATCGACTGTAACGCTGTTTCGATTGCTTGAATGTGTCGTCGGCGCGCTGAAAATTGCCCTTCAACCGTATTCTGTAGGCCCATCACCGCCTTGAGGTGAGTTTTAAGTTGATTCAGCCCTTCACCTGTTTGTGCAGAAATATAGATTTCTTCGTTATTTTCTGTGTTTATCGAAGAAGATACGCGATTTTTGTCGATTTTATTGTAAATCAGCGTCACTTTATTCTTGAGTGTTGAGTCGCCACCCAGGTCCGACCAGTAGGTATCGAGGTGTTGTTTACCTTCTACGGCGAAATCAACCAGAAGAAGGATGCGATCGGCTTCTTCCATCGCCTTGCGTGCGCGTTCAATGCCAATCTGTTCGACAATATCGGCCTCATCGCGGAGACCTGCGGTATCGATAATATGTAAGGGCATTCCGTCTATTTGTATGTGTTCTCGCAGCATATCGCGGGTTGTTCCTGCGATATCGGTGACAATCGCGACATCTTTTTCAGCAAGTGCGTTGAGTAAACTGGATTTACCTGCGTTGGGTTTGCCGACAATCGCGACTTTCATGCCTTCTTTTAAGAGCACACCCTGATTGGCCTGCTTTAGCAGTGCGCTGGTCTCATCGATCAGTGAATGAAGTTTGCTGGCAACATGGCCATCACTGAGAAAATCGATTTCCTCTTCCGGAAAATCGATAGCCGATTCCACGTAAAGGCGCAGGTTGATCAAGCTTTCCACCAGGGCCTGAACCTTTGTAGAAAACACCCCGCTAAGTGAATTCAAGGCTGAACGTGCAGCTTGCCTGGAGCTTGCATCAATCAAGTCCGCTATGGCTTCTGCCTGGGCAAGGTCCATTTTGTCATTGAGGAAAGCGCGTTCGGAAAATTCTCCGGGGCGAGCCTGGCGAACCCCCAGACTGAGAAGGGTTTCCATCAGCAGGTCGAGAACGATCGGGCCACCATGTCCCTGCAGTTCGAGTACATCTTCGCCCGTAAAGGAGTGGGGGTTTTCAAAAAAGAGCGCGAGCCCCTTATCGACAACCTTGCCCTCGATATCGAAAAAATCACAATATTGTGCAAAACGAGGTTTTAATGAAGTTTTGAGAATTTTGTCTGCAAGATCGCGACATTTAGGCCCTGAAATACGAATAATACCGACGCCGCCCCTGCCGGGTGCTGTGGCAATGGCGGCGATGGTATCGGTGTTCATAGGGGCTTAACCGCTTTTTTCGATCTGTTTGGTGATCACGTATTGCTGCAATATCGACAGGGTGTTGTTGACCACCCAGTAGAGCACCAGTCCTGAAGGGAAAAACAGGAATAGGAAGGTGAAAAAGATCGGCAACATTTGCATGATCTTGGCCTGCATGGGGTCTGGTGGTGCGGGGTTCAACTTTTGTTGGATGAACATTGAAGCACCCATCAGCAAAGGCAGGATGAAGTAAGGGTCCTTCATGCTGAGGTCGTGAATCCACAAATAGAAAGGTGCATGGCGCAGCTCGACACTTTCCATGATCATCCAGTACAAGGCGAGGAACACAGGCATTTGCATTAATATGGGCAAACAACCGCTCATGGGGTTCACTTTTTCCCGCTTGTATAACTTCATTAATTCCTGCGACATGCGTTGGCGGTCTTCACCATAACGCTCTTTCAGTTCGGCCATCAAAGGCTGCACTTTGCGCATTTTTGCCATCGAACGATAGGAAATTGCCGAGGGATAAAAGAACACGGCTTTGATCGCCAGCGTGAGCAAAATAATTGCGATACCCCAGTTGCCGACATAACTGTGAATATTGTCCATGGCATAAAAAAGCGGCTTGGCGATAAACCACAGGAAACCGTAGTCGACAGTTTTATCCAGGTGCGGCGCGAGTTTTTGCAGTTCGCGAATATCTTTTGGCCCCGCATAAAAATGTGCACCCGTTTCGGCTCGACTGCCTGGCGCGACGGTAAATAATTTGCTGGGCGTAAAACTACCGCGGTTTAATCCGCTGGGTAATTTTTTCAGTTTGTAGGAAACATCAATGCCTTTTTCAGGAATCCAGGCGCTAACGAAATAGTGTTGTACGAACGCAATCCAACGATCCTGTATCACGGATTCAAAAGTGTCTCTCTCAATGTCGTCGGCAACATTGAATTTTTTATAATTGGTGTCATGCGTTGACAGGGCGTAACCGGTAAAGGAGTTCATCGCAAAGGCGTTGGATTTTCCCGGTACATAAGAGTCACGCACTATTTGGCCGAACAGGGCGGCAGACCAGGTCGCGTCGCTGCGGTTTTCAACCAGATAATCAACATCAATCAAATAAGAACCGCGCGTAAAAGTAAAACGCTTGGTGATTAACTTCTGTTGGTAATTCAGCTGTAAATCAACGGTTAAACTTTGCTGGTCGCCATCGAGTTTTAAATCCTGACTCACAAGCCGAAAAGGGGCATCCAGAATTTTGCTTTTGCCGTTTTCGCTCACAACAAAGTTCAGGGAGGCGGTATAGTTTCGGGCGGCATTTTTTTCGAGTAAAACAAAAGGGTACTCCGGTTTGTTTAACTCGGCGTGGTGTTGCAAAAGGGCCACTTCCACAATGTCGCCGCCACGCGGATCAATGTGAACACGCAGTGTGTCGGTAACCACCTCAATTGGGCCATTGCCTTTAGAAAGGCTAACGGCTTGTTCCGGTTGGGGCGTTTCAAAAACGGGGAGGTCATCGCCTGTTTCGTTATTGCCAGCAAGGACACTCGTGTCTTCTTCGATTTCTGGCAAGGCTTCGGGAAGAGCGAGAGTGTCGCTTTGCATGTTCGATGAATTTTGTGTTGCAACCGGTGAGGGTAAGTCGGCCTGACGCTCCTGGAATTTATTGTATTCAATGACCAATAAAAAAGTGACAACCAGGATGCCGCCAAGGAGGATATTTCTAAGCGAGTTCATTCGAAGTAATACCGTTTAATTTAAATCTGTTTTGGATGAAGAAGGAACCGGATCGTATCCGCCCTGATGCCAGGGGTGGCATTTTGCCAGGCGTTTAATACTGAGGACGAAACCTTTAAAAAAGCCGTGCTGAATAAAGGCCTGTTCCGCGTAGTGCGAACAGGTGGGCTCGAAACGGCAATGCGGGCCCATCAAGGGGCTAATCACATAGCGATAAAAGCGCAGGGGCCAGAGATAGAGGAAAGATCCATTTACGTTTTGTTGGCTCTTTCTACAACACGTTTCCATAGTTTATTCAGGCAGCGGTGAATGTCTTCTTTTGTCGCCTTTTCACTGTCGCGACGGGCGAGCACTATAGCATCTATTGCTGGCAAGTTGTGCTGTTTGAGGCGGAAGCTTTCGCGTATCAGGCGTTTGATCTGATTGCGTCGCGTCGCGAGGCGGACATTCTTTTTGGCGATAACCAGCCCCAGGCGGGCATGCCCCAAGCTGTTGGTTCTGGCGAGTATCAAAAAGGCGGGGTGGGAAACTTTTACCTGGGCGGCATCAAAGACCGCCGAGTAATCGCTGGCGTTTAGCAGGCGTTGGGACTTGTGGAAGCCGAGCCCTTTGTCAGTCTCAACGCTGGTCACGCCAGCACACTATATATAGAAGGAAGATATATAGTTGAGAGAGTTAAGCGCTCAGGAGTTTGCGGCCTTTGGCACGACGACGGGCAAGAACCTTGCGACCGTTCTTAGTGGCCATACGGGCGCGAAAACCGTGAGTACGTTTACGCTTAAGTACACTAGGTTGAAATGTGCGCTTCATTTTAGCTACCTGTTTATCTGCTCGGTGATCAAGGACGCGCGATTCTATAGAAAAGACTCTCTAAAATCAACGCATTCGGCCAGTCTTCGCCTCTTTCCTCTTTTTTAACGGTTTTATTGGTCTACAGAAAGATCTGCACGGAAAATCAACAATTTACTCATAAAATACACACAGACTTATCCACAGAATTTAAGTGAAGATAAAGTGGCTTTTGGGGAAGCTGAAAAATGGTAGTAAACGCTCTAAGTACGCTTAATAGCTGGTTTTTTTTGATTTCGCAAGAAAAAAAACCTGATTTATTTTTACTTGCCCTGTGGATAACCCCAATGTAAAGGAGTACACTTGTGCCCACTTAAGAAGAATAATGACGTGTAAATCCTTTTTTACTAATTTTATGCACAAACAGAACATGGAGTGACGACTTTGCCCGAGTCTGCTGTCTGGGAATCCTGTGTTTCCAATTTGCAAAACGAACTGCCCGCTCAACAATTTAACACCTGGATTCGTCCATTAAGGGTGGAAGAGTCTTCAGAAAAGTTGTTGCGCTTGCTCGCACCAAACAGGTTTGTGCTGGATTGGGTTAACGATAAATTTCGCGACCGTATTCAGGAACTCTTGAATGAACAAAAAGATGAGTGTCATCGTGTTCTGGAGATTCAGGTCGCCCCGCGTAAAACCGGTTTTCAGGCTGCAGTTCAGGCTTCGTCGCCGGCCAACGGTGGCGCGTTTAATCATTCAAATGGGTCAAACTCCTCAAGTTCGCCAATACAAGATCCGGTGTTATCCGGTTCCAATCTGAACGGTACCGTTGCGTCCGGTCAAACAAATATGATGAATGGCCATGCTTCAGCACCTGCGGTAAACCCCATCGCGGCAGTTTCTCCGGGTTATGGTCAGGCAAACGGCCACACAAGTCACCAGGCAAACGGTTTTGCAAACGGCGCGGATGGTCTTTCCGAATTTCGGGATGCCGTGTCGGAATCTTCAACGCCTTTGGTCAGTCGCACTGAAGTTGAAGGCGGCATTCAACACAAGAGTAATTTAAACAGCGGGTTTATATTCTCGAACTTTGTTGTTGGTAAATCCAACCAATTAGGCTTGGCGGCGGCAACCCAGGTCGCTGAAAATCCCGGCGATTCCTATAACCCCCTCTTTATATATGGTGGTGTGGGGTTGGGCAAAACGCACTTGATGCATGCGATTGGTAATGCCTTGATTCAACGCAAACCCGGTGCACGAGTGGTGTATTTACATTCTGAACGCTTTGTCGCCGATATGGTGAAAGCGTTACAACTCAACGCGATCAACGATTTTAAGCGCTATTACCGGTCAGTTGATGCACTTTTAATCGACGATATTCAATTTTTTGCTAATAAGGAACGCTCCCAGGAGGAGTTTTTTCACACCTTTAATGCGCTGTTGGAAGGCGGACAGCAAATTATTCTTACTTGTGATCGCTACCCGAAAGAAATCGATGGCCTGGAAGAGCGCTTGAAGTCCCGCTTCGGTTGGGGCCTGACAGTTGCAATTGAACCGCCAGAGCTGGAAACCCGGGTCGCGATTCTTAAGCGCAAAGCAGAACAAGCCGCGATGAATCTGCCAAATGACGCCGCATTCTTTATCGCTCAGCGCATTCGTTCAAATGTACGTGAATTGGAGGGTGCCTTGAAAAGGGTGATCGCCAATGCCCACTTTACCGGTCGCGAAATCAGTGTTGAATTGGTGCGCGAAGCTCTCAAGGATTTGTTGGCACTGCAGGATCGTTTGGTCAGTGTTGATAACATCCAGCGCATCGTGGCGGAATACTATAAAATCAAGGTTTCTGATCTCCACTCCAAACGTCGCAGTCGATCGGTGGCACGCCCCCGCCAGGTGGCAATGTATTTAGCGAAAGACCTGACTCATCACAGCTTGCCAGAAATTGGCGAGGTGTTTGGTGGGCGAGATCATACAACGGTACTGCATGCTTGCAGAAAAATTAAGGAACTTCTGGAATCTGATGCCGATATTCGCGAAGATGTTAAAAACCTGCTGCGAACGCTCACAACCTGATTTCCGGATTAGCACCCTCAATAAAAAATCTTTTAAATAATAGGCCAGGACTCTGTTAGATGAAATTCACTGTTTCCCGAGAAGCTTTAGTTAAGCCCTTGCAGTTGGTTGCAGGCGTTGTTGAAAGACGGCAAACCCTGCCGGTGTTATCAAATGTATTGATCGTCCTCGAAAATGGGCAATTATCATTAACTGGTACTGATCTTGAAGTTGAGATCGTGGCGCGCATCACACTGGTTGGAGACTCGGAAAATGGTGAAACCACCGTGCCGGCGAAAAAGTTTCTTGATATCTGTCGCGCCCTGCCAGAAGACGCCGAAATTCAATTTAGCCTGGGTGAACAGAAAGCAACAGTGAAGAGTGGCCGCAGCCGTTTTTCGCTTTCCACTTTGGAAGCGAATGAGTTTCCAAGCGTCGAGCCTGGCAGCAATGATCTGAGTATTCGCTGCAAGCAAAAAGAAATTAAACGTCTTATCGACCGCACCAGTTTTGCCATGGCGCAGCAAGATGTGCGTTATTACCTGAACGGCATGCTGTGGGAAGTTCGCCCCAATGAGCTGCGCGCGGTTTCGACGGATGGCCACCGCTTGGCAATGTGTACACGCCAGGTACCGGCAGATGTCAGTGAAGTCATTCAAGCGATTCTTCCTCGTAAGGGCGTGATTGAGTTGTCGCGCCTTCTGCATGAGGGAGAGGAAGATGTTGAACTGGTATTGGGAGCCAATCACCTGCGTGCCAGTACACCGGACTTTACCTTTACCTCAAAACTGGTTGATGGCAAATTCCCGGATTACGAGCGTGTTCTGCCAAAAGGCGGCGACAAGATCGTGATTGGTGATCGTTCCGACTTGAAACAGGCTTTTGCTCGTACAGCAATTCTTTCCAATGAAAAATACCGCGGTGTGCGTCTGATGTTGGATGAAGGGCAATTAACCATTGTTGCCAATAACCCTGAGCAGGAAGAGGCCGAGGATGTTGTAAGTGTTGACTACAGCGGCGATTCTCTGGAAGTGGGTTTCAATGTCAGCTACCTCCAGGATGTGACCAATGTGATTGATACGGAAAGCATTAAAATTACCCTTTCTGATTCCAATAGCAGTGCGCTGATAGAAGAACCGGAAAACTCTGATTCGGCTTATGTTGTGATGCCGATGAGGCTCTAATACAACATCTAGTTGTTTCTTGCCCTTTATGCCAAATATTGGCGAACTAAGAATTACAGACTTTCGAAACCTGCGCTCGGTCAATATCAAGCCGAGCCCAGGCATCAACCTTATTTTCGGCGCCAACGGCTCCGGTAAAACCAGCCTTCTCGAAGCGATTTCCGTTCTTGCCCACGGGCGTTCTTTCCGCACACATAAGTTCCGACGCTTGATTAATGATGAAGAGGGCGAGGCGACGGTCTTCGCGTTATTGAAAGCCGGAGATGAAGAAGCGCGAATTGGTGTTAACCGTAAACGCAATGGTGATAGCCAGATCAGGCTGAATGGCCAGAATGTGCAAAGTGCCAGCTTGCTTGCGCAACAGCTCCCGCTTTTGATTATGGACGCGCACTCTTACCAGTTGCTTGAAGGCTCTGCCCGTATTCGCCGTCAGTTTTTCGATTGGCTAGTGTTTCACGTGAAACATGAGTTCAGAGAGTTGTGGCGGGCCTATGCTAAGTGCCTAAAACACCGCAATAGTCTGCTCCGGCATGATAAAATACGCCCTGCTGACCTTAAGCCTTGGGACCAGGAGTTTGTAGAACTAAGCCATAAAATCGAACAGCTGAGACTTGAGGTTCTCGAACCTTTTATTTCCGCCTTCCACCACACTGCCCAACAGTTTGGCTTCCAACAAAGTGATATCACGCTCACGTATATCAATGGTTGGAAGGAGGGTACGGCAAGTCTTGAACAGTTAGCGCTGAGTTTCGAAAGAGATCATAAGCAAGGTTTCAGTTCTCTAGGCCCCCATAAAAGCGATATCAAAATCCAGCTGGGTACAGTCCCGGCGGTAGAGAAGCTATCACGCGGTCAGCAGAAAGTCCTTATTTCAGCCTTGTATCTGGCAGAAGCCAGGGTCAAGCAGGAGCAAAAGGGAAGCGAGGTGGTTTTCCTTCTTGATGATCTACCTGCAGAGCTGGATGAGGCCCATCTCAAGCAATTAGCGGGATGGTTAAACGAATTGAACGCACAACTCTTTATTACAGGGGTCAGTGCGGAAAAGCTGAAAGATCTCTGGCCAGACTTTCACAAAAAGGAACCGGCCATGTTTCACGTGAAACATGGCGAAATACAACGCGTAAGCGTCTAACACATTAAGACCAAGACTATGAGTGACGACGAAAATAAAAACGGTAACTACGATTCTTCCAGTATCAAGGTGTTGAAAGGTCTGGATGCGGTAAGAAAACGCCCTGGTATGTACATTGGTGACACTGATGACGGCACCGGGTTGCACCACATGGTGTTCGAAATTGTCGATAACTCTATCGACGAAGCGCTCGCCGGGCATTGTTCAGAAATTCGTATCGTGATTCACCCTGATGAATCTGTCACCGTGTCCGACAATGGCCGTGGCATTCCCACCGAAATGCACGAAGAGGGCGTGAGCGCGGCAGAAGTCATCATGACAGTCCTGCATGCGGGCGGCAAATTCGACGATAACACCTATAAGGTGTCCGGCGGTTTACACGGTGTTGGGGTGTCGGTTGTAAACGCCTTGTCCGAGACGCTAAAGCTGACCATTCGACGCGGTGGCAAGGTCCACGAACAGATTTATCGTCACGGTGTGCCTCAGGAGCCGCTGAAAATCATTGGCGAAACCGAAAGTAGCGGTACCGAAGTGCATTTCAAACCCTCTGCCGAGACCTTTACCAATATTGAATTCCACTTCGAGCTCTTGGCCAAACGCCTGCGTGAGTTAAGCTTCCTTAATTCCGGCGTTCGCATCGTGTTAGTTGATGAACGCAGTGGAAAAGAAGAGGTTTACCAGTATGAAGGCGGTCTTCAGGCCTTCGTAGAATACCTCAATCAGAACAAAAACCCGATCAACAAAGTCCTGCATTTCAGCAATCAGCGTGAGGACGGTGTGGGAGTGGAAGTGGCGCTCCAGTGGAATGACGGTTTTCAGGAAAACATCTTCTGTTACACCAACAACATTCCCCAGCGAGACGGCGGTACGCACCTCGCGGGCTTTCGCGGTGCCCTCACGCGTGGCTTGAATACCTACATAGAAAGCGAAGGCATTGGCAAAAAAGAAAAAGTGAACACGACTGGCGACGATGCGCGTGAAGGGCTCACCGCCATTATCTCGGTAAAAGTCCCCGATCCTAAATTCTCCTCGCAAACCAAGGACAAACTGGTTTCCTCCGAAGTGAAAACGGCAGTCGAGCAGGAAATGGGTACGGCCTTCAGCGATTATCTTCTGGAAAACCCCGGCGAAGCCAAGGCTGTTGTAGGCAAAATGATTGAGGCTGCCAAGGCCCGCGAAGCTGCGCGAAAAGCGCGTGAAATGACCCGCCGTAAAGGTGCTCTCGATATTGCAGGCCTACCCGGTAAACTCGCAGACTGTCAGGAAAAGGACCCCGCCTTATCCGAAATTTACCTGGTGGAGGGTGATTCTGCGGGCGGTTCAGCCAAGCAGGGTCGCGATCGCCGCACACAAGCGATCTTGCCCCTTAAGGGTAAGATTCTGAATGTTGAAAAAGCGCGCTTCGATAAGATGTTGAGCAGTGCTGAAGTCGGCACGCTGATTACGGCCCTGGGCTGTGGTATCGGCACTCAGGAATTTGACCCGGATAAGTTGCGCTACCACAGCATCATCATCATGACGGATGCGGATGTGGATGGTTCGCACATTCGTACCTTGTTGCTCACCTTCTTCTTTCGCCAAATGCGCGAACTGGTTGAGCGCGGGCATGTTTATATCGCACAACCTCCGCTGTATAAAATTGCCAAAGGCAAGCAGGAACAGTATTTAAAAGACGACGATGCTCTCATTCGCTTTCTTACCAATGCAGCGGTAGAAAGTTCGGCGCTGCATGTGAGCGCAGATGCACCTGCATTGGCGGGCGGCCAGTTGGAAAGCCTGGTGAATCAGTATCGTAAAGTCATGACGATTATTGATCGACTGTCACGGGTGTATCCGCATGAAATTCTCGAGCAAATGATTTATTTGCCGAGCCTGCAACTGGAAGACCTCAGTGAGGAGAGCAAGGTTCAGGCTTGGGCAGAGGCCCTGGATGTGAAACTTCAGGTATTAAATGAAGAGTCGAAAACACATCGATATTCGGTCAAAGTGTTTGAAAACCTTGAAAGGCACCACTTCCTTCCTCGCATCACCATCGTTGCTCACGGTGTCGAAAGTGACGTTGTGTTGAGTTCGGAATTGTTTGAGTCCTCGGATTACAAAGCCATTCGCAGTCTGGGTGAAAACCTCGATGGCTTGATTGAAGAGGGTGCCTATGTTGCGAAAGGTGAACGCCAACATCCGGTTGCCAGCTTTAAAGAAGCGCTCGATTGGATCATGGCGGAAAGTAAAAAAGGCTACAACATCCAGCGCTATAAAGGTCTTGGTGAAATGAACCCGGAACAACTTTGGGAAACAACGATGGATCCAGAAACGCGTCGCATGTTGCAAGTGACGGTGGAGGACGCCATTGCTGCCGATCAGATCTTTACGTGTTTGATGGGCGACCAGGTTGAGCCGCGTCGAGACTTTATTGAAACGAATGCCTTGAGTGTGGCCAATCTCGATGTGTAGTTTGTTATTGGTTAACTTAACAAATTAGAGAAAACAAAAAGAGGTGCGTTAGCGCCTCTTTTTTTGCTTGTTTTTTTAAAAAATTAGTACTTTATTTCTAAAATCTTTTTGCAGTTTAAAACGAATTTGAAAACAGAGCCGACAAATAAAAAACCTGACAATAAACCTATAAAAAAGTGAGGCGCTAAAATGAAAGCCCGTTCCGTTGCTTGCATTGTTTTGACCATTTTTCTTGCTTCCTGTGCCAACACAAAAGTAAAAAACAGTAGCGATTACAGCAGCCAACTTTTATACCCGAAAGAAACGAAAAGCCTGCTTTTCGAAAAACTTTTTATTTACGACGAACCACTTTTTGGCGCGTCTTTAAGTTACCACGACCCCGCTTACCCTTCCGATACGATTACCGTGTATATCTACCCAATTCGCGCAACCGAGTGGCAGGAAACCGACGAGGTTTTGCATGGAGAAATGGATGCCGTCTATGCCGAGGTGCAGCATTCCTATCAACAAGTCAGTGAAGAAACGCGCGGTAAATTTTTTTTCGACAATGCTGGTAAGAATTTTGAAGGTCTGAAATCCCGTTTTGATTTCGAACACCAGGGCCGACAAATAAATTCCTTCGCCTATTTATTTTTAAGCAAGGATAAGTACATCAAATTCCGAACCAGTTTTGATGCGCAATACACACCCGACTGGAATGGCGACCAAATCGTTCAGGAAATTCTTCCCGGTATTACAGTCCCGGATGAGTCGCTCTACATGAAGTCGCTGCGGGATGAACAGCGTGAAATTGACCGTCAAAGACGAGAGGAGTTGATGCGCTTATTGCTCAAGGCTGTTGAAAATGGAGACCTTGTGATTGAGGAAGAAGGTGAAGAATCAACACCCGAAAGTCTGGGCACCACTGAATAATATTTCAACAAATAAATCAAACTTTAAGCAGTTGCGTGGAAGTAAAGAACTTTCGCTTGTAATCCTCTTGTATAAGTAGAAGATAAGAAGGACCTTAACTACACACCTGAATGGGAGTTGCGACCTATGAACGAGAACATGGAACAACTAATTAGCCAGGCGCCTGAATACATGGCGACGTATGGCATCAAAATTTTGCTGGCCATTGTCATATTCTTTGTTGGTAAGTGGTTAGCACGAACACTTGCAAATTTATTGAACAAGGGAATGGCAGCACGCGGTGTTGAAGCGACGATTGCGCGTTTTACTCGTAATCTTGTTTACTACGCCTTGCTTACCATTGTCATTATTGTGACCCTTGGTCAAATTGGCATTCAGACGGCGTCCTTTGTTGCAATTATTGGTGCGGCTGGTTTGGCAGTCGGTCTGGCTTTACAAGGTTCACTTGCCAATTTCGCTGCGGGTGTTTTGCTTATCGCTTTTCGCCCCTTCAAAGTAGGCGATTTTGTTGAAGCGGGTGGCACAGCGGGTGTTGTTCACGAAATTTCCATTTTTTCGACCATTCTCAAAACCGGTGACAACAAGACTGTGATCATTTCAAATGCGGGAGTCATGGGCGGCAACATTACAAATTATTCGACAGAACCTCAGCGGCGTGTCGATTTCGTTGTCGGTGTTGGCTATAGTGCTGACCTTGATAAAGTGCGTAAGGAATTGGAAGCCATTGCGGCTGAAGACAGCCGAGTGATTGCTGATCGTGGAATCACCATCGGCGTTTCCGAATTGGCAGATTCGTCAGTGAATTTTGTTTTTAGAATCTGGGTCGATACTGCCGATTACTGGGCGGTGTATTTCGATACCAACGAAAAAATCAAAAAGCGTTTTGATGCAGCGGGTATTGAAATTCCTTTCCCGCAGATGGATGTGCATGTGACCCAACAATGAAAGCACTTACGAAAAAACGCCGTTAACAGCAACAAAACAGTCAATTAAACACGAGCCCGTTTTTATACGGGCTCTTGCTATCTCGACAACAAGAAGAAAATTTCGAATGCTTATAGGCCTTTTGGAAGATGATCAGGCGCAGGCCGATTTTGTCACACGCTGCGTGGAAAAACAGGGTCATAAAATTGTGCATGCCACCCTTGCTAAACACTTCTTTAGTTCGGTGTTTACTGAACCATTGGATGTCATCATTCTCGACTGGGAAATACCGGATAAAACCGGCCTTGAAGTCCTTAAGAAAATTCGTTCCGAAAAAGACCAAAACATTCCAATTCTTTTTACAACCCAGCGTGATGACGAAGCGGATATTGTCGCTGCCCTGCAGGCGGGTGCGGATGACTATCTGATAAAACCCTTACGGGAGGCGGAATTGTTGGCACGCTTAACCGCCGTGGCACGGCGAGCGGGAGTGAAACAGCAAGGCCTTAAAATCGGCGAGCTTGAACTGGATCTGGAAGAAGAGTGCATCCGTATTAAAGGTGAAAAAGCCAAGCTCACCCGTAAGGACTTCCTCGTGGCCAAATGCATGATGCAAAACTTCGGCAAGCTGCTTTCACGAGAATTTTTATTAAAAGAAGTGTGGGGCCTGGATTCCAGCCTGGATACACGAACGGTAGATGTGCATGTTAGTCGTGTACGCAGAAGTTTGGGTATCAGTCCTGAAACTGGCTATTGCATTCGCACCGTACACCAACATGGATATCGCTATGAGAAAATCGATTAGGGCCTGGCGCTTTGTCAAAACGCTTGGGGCAAGCGTTGTTTTACTGTGCCTTGTTTTGACCCAAAAAACCTACGCAGAAGACTGGGTGTATACCGTCCGCAAAGGCGACACACTTTGGGACCTTTGTATCGAGTATACCGTGAGGAAAAATTGCTGGATGGAAATTGGGCCCTACAACGAGGTCGATTTCCCGCCTTCGCTGGCGCCCGGGACCCGCATTCGCTTTCCTACGGCTTGGTTGAAAAACCGCCCGCAGGAAGTGGAAGTGATATTTCTGCGTGGCGATGTGCAAATTGCTGAGAATACGGAAACACGCGCTGCGACTCTGAACGAACACTTAAGTACAGGCATTAAAATACTTACCGGCGATGATGCGAGTGCAACCCTTTTATTTGCCGATGGCACAACACTGGTGATGGAAGAAAACAGTGAGCTCAATCTGGATACCCTCAGCCAGCATGGTGAAGCGGGCATGGTGGATTCCCGGCTTCGACTTTTGAAAGGCAAGATTAATAGTAAAGTCACCAAGCGAGAACCGCGATCACGTTTTCGTGTCAGTACACCGTCGTCGGTGGCCGCGGTGCGCGGAACAGAATTCAGTGTGAGTGCTGACAGTGAAGCAACACGCGGCAGTGTTTACGAAGGAGAAATCGCCATGGAATCGCTTAGCGATTCGGCAGATTCCAAAAGCGTTCAACAGGGCTTCGGTATTGTTGCTAAAAAAGGCGAGGCCTTGCCAGAACCGGTCAAACTTCTGCCCGCGCCGACATTGGCCGACGACTTTAAAACGAATCAAAGCTTGCCCACCAAGGTGCTATGGCAATCAGCTAAAGGCACCAAGCATACTATCTTGCAGGTGCTCGCCGATGCTGAAAACGACGAACTCCTGCTTAAACAACAAACGGATGCCAGAGAACTGGTTTTAAACGGCTTAGCCGATGACTGCTATCGCTTACAACTGAATTCCGTGGACAGTGCGGGCATTGTGGGCATGCCAGCAAAAACCCGACTGTGCGTGTACTCGGCGCCAAAAGACTTACTGGCCAAGCGAATCAGCAAAAATGAAATCGAATTGAGTTGGCACTACGATGGCACTGAAAAGGTGTTTATGGTTGACGCTGCAAGCGATGCTGAATTTTCCACGGTATTATCCAGCAGTATTACCGAAGAGAAACGCATAAGTTTGCAGTTGCCAAAACAAAAGCAGCTTTATTTCCGGGTACAAACCCTGAATGCAAAAGAAGAAGCACTGGCAACCAGTGAGAGTATTGCACTCCAGGAAAAATCAGACGCCTGGGTCTTGCTTTACATATTCTTACCCCTCTTGTTAGCGCTCTAAACTACCGACCAGATGTCGCGTAGCAACCCGAATCCGATGCGGTATTTGCATATCTTGCTGCCGCTGTGTCTCGGTGTCCTTGCCCTGTTTTCCGTGCAGGGCAAATGGTTCCAAAGCCTCGACTATTATTTTTTCGATCGCCTGAATTCGACCAATGTTCTGCCGCCAGATGATGATCTGATGATCATTGCCATTGATGAGCGCAGCCTTGCAGAACTGGGACGCTGGCCCTGGCCGCGAGACATTCATGCGAAGTTGATCTCCTACCTGGGTGATGCGGGCGTCGCCGGTGTGGCTTACGATATTTTGTTTGCGGAGCCGTCTTTCGATTCCGAACAGGACGAAAAATTGCTCGCGGCAGTACGTCAAAATGGCCGGGTTATCTTGCCTGTGTATTTTGAAAAAACCAGTGAGCACGGCCAACTCATCGAAATGACCCCTATTGCCCGCCTTGCGGAAGCGGCGGCGGGCCTGGGGCATGCGCATGTAGATTGTGATGGTGGTGTTTGTCGTTCGGTATATTTGAAAGAGGGCGTGGGTTCGGCGCATTGGCCGCATTTCACATTAACGCTGCACAACCTGGTCAATGAAGAGATTAAAGAATTACCCGGTCAGCGCGTTGACGAAGAATTTGCCAGCTCTGCGATGTGGATCTATCGCGATTACTTTAACTATTTTACTTTTCGGCAAAAACAGACTTTGCCGGTTGTTTCCTTTAGTGATGTATTGCATCAACGCCTGCCGCCACAAAGCTTTAAAAACAAAGTGATTTTTGTCGGCGCAACCGCGACCGGCATTCATGACGTGATGTTGACTCCGCAGGGCGTGCTACCTGGGATAAAAATTAACAGCCTGATTTATCAGAATTTAAAAACGGGTCATTTTGTTGAAGAATTACCACACGGCGATACTTCGGTTTTGACTTTCCTTGCCGTGTTTGTGTTGCTCGTGTTGTTTTCCTTTCTGAGCCCTGCACGCCTGATTCTGTCGATCTTGTTCAGTAGTTTGGGTGTATTACTGTTGAGCACTTTCCTTTTGAGAGGCTTGAAATTCTGGTTTCCCCCGGCCAGCGTAATAATTACACTTTTTCTGTTTTACCCTTTCTGGAGTTGGTTACGTCTCGAATTTGCCATCAATTTTCTGAGTCGCTCACTGGCGCGAATACAAAAAGAGAATAAAGCTAAAATTGTCCATTCACCGGTAGTGGATACTTATGAAGCACTCGATAAGCTTCTCTTCAATTTACCTGTGGATGAACACTCTGGTTTTAAAGGAACTGAAATTGTGTCTACCACGATAGAACACTACATCAAGGCGAATCGCAATCTCGATATTACCCGACAATTTGTTTTACAAAGTCTGTCTAAATTACAGGAAGGCGTCCTGATTTTTAACAGTGAAGGCGATTTGTTATTAGCCAATGATCTTGCGCAAAAATTATTTCCCGATTTATTGCAAAAACAGGATATTAAAAAACTGAAAAAGTCCCTGAGCCTGGCAGAGAACTGCAGTTGGGAAGACTTCGTTAAAAGCTTGCACGTCCCGGCGAGTGAACGCTCGATTGAAGCCAGATTGGTAAACACGGTTGAGGAAGCCCAGGATGTGTATATTCAGGGGCGCAACATTGAGATTGTCAGGCCATCAAAAAATGACACGCTTCTGCAAACACGTATTCTGCTACTCAGTTTTACCGATATTACCTTGTTGAAAAAGAGTGAGCGTTCCCGCCAGGATACTCTCAATTTTATTTCTCACGATCTGCGTTCACCCTTGGTTTCCATACTCTCGGTGGTAAAAAACGCGCGTGCGAGTCACTGGAACGCCGACGAGGTATTGCAACAAATTGAAAACTACGCAAATCGAAATCTGGATCTCGCGGAGAGTTTGCTGCAATTGAGTCGTGTTGAAAATGTGACTGAGAGTCAATTTAGTCTTTGTGATATGCATGCAGTTGTTGATGCGGCCTTTGCGAATGTGCTTCAACTGGCAAAAGACAAAACTATTCAGATAAACGTGCAACGTTGTGAGGATGACCTTTGGGTAGAAGGGCAACAGGATCTGTTGGAACGCGCGATCAGTAATCTATTGGGTAACGCCATTAAATACGGCCCACAGAATGCAACAATCTCCATTCGATTGGTACGCAATGCAGACCAGGTGCAAATCCAGATTGAAGATCAGGGCCAGGGTATACCCGAAGAGGATGCCGCTGTCATTTTCAAAAAGTTTTACCGGCGTAAATCAACAAGCAAGTCAGACAAGGAAATTGGCGCCGGACTGGGTTTGTATTTTGTGGCCACAGTTGCCCACCGACACGGTGGTCAGGTGGCACTCATCCGGTATGCGCCGCATGGCGCCGTATTTCAATTTTCTCTCCCAATTTCCGCGGCGTCCGTTTAGCCTGTTTAAATCTTGAGCAGCAATTTTACAGCGTTTTACACCACTATTTTCTCCTTCTGATACATACTTCGCGCACGCACTTTTCAATTATCACGTATAAAGAGCGCCGCTATCTGGCCTAAAAAAACCAGAGCTATGCGAAACAACGACAAACGATTGGAGAATACTCATGGAAATGCTTAAAAAGCACACCTTTAAAAAAGTCGCGCTGGCCACCTCAGTCGCGCTTGCTCTTTCTGCTACCGCAGACGTTGAGCAAACAGAGGGCTTTTACCTTGCGCCTTCTATTGGATACGTAACACATTCCTCCACACGCCAGGGCGCCGATGATGATACGTCTCTGGGCCTTGCTTTTGGTTACCAGTGGGCATCACCCTGGTCAGCCGAACTTGCCTGGCAACGTGCAAACCCCGACAGTACTGTAGGGCCAGGTAGTGTCGATGCTGAACAACTGCGACTTGATGCCTTGTATCACTTCGCGCAAAACGACGATGTGCGTTGGTATTGGGTATTCGGTGCCGGTCAAAACAGCATTGAAAATGCCGATGAAGAAATGCTAAACGCCGGTATTGGTTTGAAGTACGCATTGAGCGATCGCGTCGATTTACGCAGTGACTTGCGTAGCGTATATGGCTTCGACTCTGAAGCAACAGAGGCGGCGTTTAACCTGGGCCTGAATATTCTTCTCGGTGGTGGTAGTAAAAGCCCTGCGAAAAAACCCGTCGAAAGTGCACCGGTCGATTCAGACGGTGACGGTGTGATTGATACGTCGGATCGCTGTCCGGCAACACCGAAAGGGACTGCGGTTGATAGCCAGGGTTGTGAACTCGATAGTGATCGCGACGGTGTTGTCAATTCAAAAGACAAGTGCCCGGATAGTGAAGCGGGAAGCGCCGTAGATGAAAACGGTTGTTACCGTGTACTTCGTGAAGACGTCAACATTGCACTCGATGTGAAATTCGCTAATAACGCAGCGGATGTATTGCAAAGTAATCGAGCGCAAATTGCCGAGCTTGCGAATTTTATGAAGCAATATCCTGAGGTGAACGTTGTGATCGAAGGTCACACAGATTCCAGTGGTTCCCAGGCATACAACCAAAGCCTTTCACAAAAACGTGCGGAAGCCGTGCGTCAATTGTTGATCGACCAATACGGCATTGATGCAACACGCTTGAGTGCCAGAGGCTATGGTGAAGATCGTCCTATCGCTGACAACGGTACTGCCGAAGGCCGCGCAGCAAACCGTCGTGTTCAAGCGGTTGCCAAAGCCACAATCGAAAAAGTCATTAAGTAAGTTTCTCCGCTTAATACCTCTCAAATACTACTAACTTTCCAAGGTGGTTAGGGGCCTGAAATACAAAGGGCCCCGTTTTTTCCACGCGACAAATTGAGGAAAAAGTCATGAACGAAAAAATTGAAAGCATGATGGCCGAAGCGCCACAGTTTATTGCGACCTACGGTCTTAAAATTTTAATGGCCATTGTTGTCTTTATTATTGGTAAATGGATTGCTCGACGCATTGCCAATTTCTTGAGTAAAGGTCTCACGCTTAAAGGTGTTGACCCAACGATTATCAGCTTCACTGGAAACCTGGTGTATTACGCGCTGTTTACCATGGTAATCATTGCAGCACTGGGGCAACTCGGTATCCAAACTGCTTCCTTCGTTGCAATTATTGGTGCGGCTGGTCTTGCTGTGGGTTTTGCATTGCAGGGCTCACTTGCCAACTTTGCTGCAGGCGTACTCTTGATACTGTTCCGTCCATTCAAGGTCGGTGATTTTGTTGAAGCCGGTGGTACGGCAGGTGTGGTTTATGAAATCTCCATTTTCTCCACCATCCTGAAAACCGGTGACAACAAGCGCGTAATTGTTGCCAACTCAACAGTGATGGGTGGCAATATTACGAACTATTCCACTGAAAATGAGCGCCGTGTGGATCTCACCGTCGGTGTTGGTTACAGCGCAAATCTGGATACCGTTCGTAAATTACTTGAAGAAATCGCCTCAGGTGATGAAAGAATTATTGATGATCGCGGTTACACCATCGGCGTTGCTGAACTTGCGGACTCGTCAGTGAATTTTGCCTTCCGCGTCTGGGTGAAAACACCGGATTACTGGGCGGTATATTTTGATCTGAACGAAAATATCAAGAAGCGTTTCGATGCAGCGGGTATCGAAATTCCCTTCCCACAAATGGATGTTCATCTCACTAAAGAGTAAATCCGAAACCGAGCGGGTACAGGGTACCCGCTCTGTCAATACATGGAGAGGTAAACGTTATGACGTCATTGGATGCAAGCACAACATTTTTAATCATGCGATTGAAGTTGGAAATACCCGAATTGCAGCTACAAGAGTTCCTGTGCGAGTTAGTGGGCATTACCCACAAGCAATCTTTTATGAAAGCAGTGCTGGATAAATTTCGTAAAAACCAACATCTGATTAATGTTCTGGGAAGCTGGATTGGTTGTGGCCCAAGTGAAGAGCTCACGCGTTACGATATTCTTGAACTGTTTGATGAAAAAAATATTCTCAAATTCTCTGGTCAGTTGAACTGCCCACAGCCAATACTCATTGCGATTTTTTCCGAACTTTTGCCCTTCCTTGTGAAACGCTATGTTCGCAGGGATGAGGATGCCAAAACGCTGCTGTACTCTATTCAAGCGATAGAAGATAGCAAGCTCTGCAACTAAGCCTTTTTTATCCGTCACACCCTGAACCCGGATTCCATGCGACGAATGCATCGGTCTCGAGTTAAAATAGCGTTCGCTTAATCGAGCCATGCCCTATTTAGCCCAGGAAACCGGTTTCAGAATAATGACACACACGATTGAAAACCCCGTACTTCGAGGATTTAACCCCGACCCTTCAATTTTGCGCGTCGGTGACGATTACTACATTGCCACATCGACCTTCGAGTGGTTCCCCGGTGTGCAAATCTCCCATTCGAGGGATTTAGAAAACTGGCGAGTGCTGAGTCGACCGCTGGAGCGCTATACGCAATTGGATATGCGGGGTTGCCCCAATTCCGGGGGCGTGTGGGCACCTTGTCTGACTTATGACAATGGGCTGTTTTATCTCATTTATACCAATACCCGGCATTGGACCGGTGTTTTCAAGGATTCACCCAATTACCTGGTGACAGCTGAAAATATTGAAGGGCCGTGGTCCGAGCCCATTTATTTGAATTCCTCAGGCTTTGATCCTTCGCTATTTCACGATGACGATGGTCGCAAGTGGCTGACGAATATGATGTGGGATTACCGCGCGGAGAAACACAGCTTCGCCGGGATTCTCTTACAGGAATACAGTGTTGAGCAGAAAAAGCTCATTGGACCGGTAAAAAATATATTTCCTGGCACGGAATTGCAGCTGGTTGAAGGGCCCCATATTTATAAGCGCAATGGTTGGTATTATTTATTCACGGCTGAAGGCGGCACTTTCCTTACCCATGCAGAAACCGTTGCTCGCAGCCGTACACTTGAGGGGCCCTATGACGTGATGCCCGGCAACCCTTTGATATCCAGCGCTCAACAACCACACTTGAATTTGCAGTCCGCCGGGCACGGCAGCCTCGTTGAAAATGCGGATGGCTCCTGGTTGTTTGCACATTTGTGTCGACGCCCGCAGATGCAGGGGCGTTCAGTGCTCGGGCGGGAAACAGCGATTCAGAATATCGTCTGGGAAGATGACTGGCCGCGACTGGCAAAGGGAAAATCGCAACCGCAGGATAACTTTATTGCGCCGACGCTCAAAGCGCACCCCTGGCCAAAAGCCGAAGCACATGAAACCTTTGATAGCACGTCATTAGCAATTCACTGGCAAATGCCGCGCGTAAAATTCGACAACAAGCTCGGCAGTATGACGGCGAGACCGGACGCTTTACGCCTCTATGGGCGCGAAAGCATCGTATCGAAATTTGAACAGAGCCTGGTGGCACGCCGTCAGCAGGCCATGCATATTGAAGCTGCAACCTGCATGGAATTTGATCCGGAAAATTTTCAACAACTCGCCGGTTTGGTGGCTTTTTATAACACAGATGCCTTTTATTATTTGTATGTCACGCAGGGTGAACATGCGAAACGTTGTTTGGGCTTAATGAGCTGCACCAAAGGCAATGTGAATTTTTTGATCGAGAAAGAGTACCCGCTTGATAACTTTAATGAGATTTACTTAAAACTGACAATAAAAAAAGACCGTATACAGTTTTACTATTCCGACAATGGCAAAGAGTGGTACGCCGCTGGCTGGGAACAGGATGCGTCGGTGCTTTCGGATGAATATGCCTTACCCTGCGGCTTTACTGGCAATTTTGTCGGTATGGCATGCCAGGATTTAGGGGGTACACGCAAGCATGCAGACTTTCTCTGGTTTGACTACAAGGAGCTCGATTAGCGCGCCTTATCCTGTGCCTGCGGGCGGTTTAAAGAAACCGACACTGTTTGCTCACCTAAGTCTTTCGTAACTTGCCTACAATAGCGACAAATAATGTAAGGAGACCACTATGTCCAAACTATTCCATGTTGTATGTATTCTCGCGTTAAGTGTATTTGCTGCGGCCAGCTTTGCCGGGCACCATGAAAAAGACGATACCGCTGTCCTGATTAAAAAGGCGATGGCAGCCAAGGATCGTCCCGATGGTGATAAAGCGCGCGATGCAAACCGCAAGCCGTTGGAGACCTTGCAATTCTTCGGTCTCGAAAAATCCATGACCGTGGTTGAACTGATTCCCGGCGGCGGTTGGTATACTCGTTTACTCGCGCCAACATTGAAAAATGACGGCAAACTCTACATCGCTTACGGCACCGGCCGTGTTGAAGAAAACCTGCTCTCAGGTGCTGACTTCAAAAAGGTTGAAGTGCTCTCGAAAGATGCCAAGCTTTATCGCCCCGAAGGTGCGCGTAACTATGTACTTGAAAATGCGGATCTTGGTGTGAGAAATGTCGATATGGTGCTGACTTTCCGCAACTACCACAATTTTGGTGCAGAGGGTCGTAAAGCAATGAACGAAGCCGCGTTCAGAGCATTGAAGAAAGGGGGTATTTACGGCGTTGTCGATCATACTGCTCGCCATATGGAACCCGAGACAGCTGAAAATCGCCGTCGTCTCGATCCGGTACTGGCAATCAAGGAAATTGAAGCGGCAGGTTTTGAATTTGTCGATTACTCGGATTTGCACTACCGTCCGGTAGATAAGCTGGAACTTGAAGTGGGCCACGAAGATGTACGTGGTCAAACGGATCGTTGGACGCTGAAATTTCGTAAGAAGTAGCTCTCGAAAGTCGGCGGAGGATTAATAAAAGGCGGCGCTTAAATGCCGCCTTTATTTATTCTGCTATAAATCCTGCATTTTATTTTCTATCCAGTCTTCCACTTCCTGAATAAGCTGCCGACTGTCTTTGCCTTCCGGCGATATCGCCTCACCGATGTGAACCTGAATGGTGCCAGGTACTTTGACAAATTTTCCTTTCTGCCAAAAACGCCCTGAATTTACCGCAACCGGTATCACGGGCACGCCGGCTTGCACGGCAATATCGGCACCACTGCGAGCATATTTATGTTTTTTACCGGGAACGGAGCGTGTGCCTTCGGGAAATAACACCAGGTTGTAACCTTGTTGTAAGCGCTTTAAGCCTTTTTGTTTTACTGTTCGCAGCGCTTCGCGCGGGTTGGTGCGATCAATGGCAATGGGGAGGAGTGCGCGTAAACCCCAACCAAAAAAAGGAATATTCAATAATTCTTTTTTGAGAACGGTTACCGCCGGGAAAAGTAAACCCTGCAAAAATAATGTTTCCCAGGTGCTTTGATGTTTGGAAAGAATAATAATCGGGCGTTCAATATTTTTAATGTTATCCCTGCCGTGGACTTCGTAGCGAATACCGCAACAAAATCGCAACCAGGCGACACTGAAATAGGTCCAGCCTATGACAAAACGATGCCGCGACAGCGGCGGCAGCAACCAGGACAGTAATGAAATCGTGCCGTAAAAAATGCCGGAGAGAAAATACCCGAGCGAAAACAGGGTTGAACGAAGTGCGTTCAAGAGATTTTTCCTTTTAATGGGGCCGTGGTGAATGTCTCTGTGTTGAGCTGGTCCTTGGTTAATAGTTCTGTGGTAAAAGCCAGCAGATCGTTGAAGACAGGTGTGTTACTAAGAGGAGGGTTTTCAGCAAGCAGTTTAGCGCATGTTTTACCTTTACCGGTTAATACCAGCGCCGGTTTGCACTGCTTTGCCAGAGCGAGTTCGATATCTTTAACATGGTCTCCCACCAGCCAGCTCCCCGCAAGCGAGACCTCAAATTCTTTTTCCAGTGCATCAAGCAGGCCGGTTTTGGGCTTGCGACACGCGCAGTCATCTTCGGGTAAATGCGGGCAATAAAATATGGCGTCGATGGCGTAAACAGTATTGGCATCGTACTCCGCCAGCAAACGCTGCAACTTGCTGTGCATGGCCTCGAGATCATCCAGATCAAAAAGACCGCGCGCGAGGCCGCTTTGATTGGTCGCGACAGCTACGTTGTAACCGGCCTTTTTGAGAGCACAGATCGCTTCGATGCTACCGGGCAGGGCTCGCCATTCTTCAGCCGATTTTATGTAATCGTCCGAGTCATAATTAATGACGCCGTCCCGATCGAGGATAATCCATGGCATGGTTAAGGGCCCTTAATTTTTTACAGCGAGCAGGGAAATATCTGCAACCTCCAAAAACAAGGCGCGTAATTGCTGCAACAACACGAGACGGTTGTTTTTCAAAGCCTCGTCGTCACACATCACCATGACTTTATCAAAGAAGGTATCGACACTTTCCCGCAAGGCCGCCAGGGTTGAGAGTGCCTCGGTATAATTGTTAGCTGCAAACAAAGGTTGCACCCTGGCAGAAAGGCTTGCCAGTGCTTCGGCGAGTTTGCGTTCGGCATCCTCTTGCAACAAATCCTTGTTTAATTCGCCAGTTACGTCGTTCTCGAGTTTAGCGAGGATATTCGATACACGCTTGTTCGCACTTGCAAGCGCCGCAGCTTCAGAAAGCTTGCTAAATTCTGCTACAGCATAGACGCGTTTATTAATATCGAGGGGGCAGCTTAATTTTTTCGCGCTGACAGCGAGAAACACTTCCGCAGGAATATTGGCTTCTTCGTACCAGGCGCGGAAACGCTCCAGCATGTAGTTCAACACATCGTCGACGACACGATTTGCCTGCGGTAAGTTGGCATGCAAGGCAGCGGCTTTTTCCAGCAGGGGCTTTAAATCGAGATCGTATTCTTTCTCAACCAAAATACGCAGGGCACCCAGGGAGGCGCGGCGCAGGGCAAAGGGATCTTTGGAGCCCGTTGGAATTTGTCCGATACCGAAAATGCCGACAATGGTGTCGAGACGGTCAGCCAGCGCGATCAAAGCCGCGACATCACTCTCCGGTAGCGTGTCACCGGCAAAGCGAGGCTGATAGTGTTCGTTCAAGGCCGTGGCGACAATGTCATCTTCACCGTCGTTAAGGGCGTAGTGATAGCCGGCGATACCTTGCATGTCCGGAAATTCATAAACCATGTTACTGACGAGGTCGCTCTTACAAAGTTGTGCTGCGCGGGCGACCTGTGTGCATGCTTGCGGATCGAGGGAGAGTTTTTCCGCAACGAAGCCCGCCAGTTTTTCAATGCGTTCGGTTTTATCAAAAATACTTCCAAGCCTGGCTTGAAACACGACGGACTTTAATTTTTCCCGGCGCTCATCAAGGCGAGTTTGTTTATCCTGATCGAAAAAGAATGCGGCATCGGCAAGACGCGGACGAATCACTTTTTCATTGCCGTCAATGACCTGGGCAGGGTCCTGGCTTTGTAGATTAGACAGAGTAATAAAGCTGGGCAAAAGTGCGCCTTTTGCGTCAACAACATGAAAGTATTTTTGATGCTCTTTCATCGATGAGATCAAGGCTTCTTGTGGTACCCGCAAAAATTCTTTTTCAAATTGCCCGGAAAGCGCAACGGGCCATTCAACGAGTGCAGTGACTTCATCGAGCAAGTCATCGGAAATGACCGCGGTACCACCGAGCGATTTCGCCGCATCTTCCACTTGCTTGCGTACCAGACGTTGGCGTGCGTGAAAATCGGCAATCACGTAAGCCTGTTTTAAACTTGTCTCGTAGTCTGCAGGTTTAGCTAGCGTGAGTTCGCCTTGCGAATGAAAACGGTGTCCGCGTGTTGTATTGCCTGATGTTACACCGTAAATTTCAGCGTCGATGGTTTTGTCGCCGAGCAGCAACACCACCCATTTAACCGGGCGGACAAACTCTGCCCGTGTTGCTCCCCAACGCATTCGTTTTGCAATGGGCAGAGCATCGAGGGCTTTGACAATAAATGCCGGCAGTACGTCAGCGGCCACTGCGCCTTTGGCAAGCGTCCGAAAAACCAGCTTGCCAGTGGCATCATCTGTTTCCAAATCACCCACAGAAATTCCATTCTTGTTGGCAAAGGCTTCGGCTGCCTTGGTAGGCTTGCCCTCTGCATCAAAAGCGATTTTGGCAGGGGGCCCGAAAATTTCCAGGGCTTCTTCCGGTGCTTGCTCGTCGAGTGCGGTAATGAGCACGGCAAGACGACGCGGTGTCGCGAAAGCCTGACAGGATTGATAAGCCAATTTCGCATCGGCCAGCGACGCTTGTAAATGTTGGGTCAATTCGTTGGAAAGCGTTAACAGGGACGTGGGAGGGAGTTCTTCCGTGCCCAATTCAAAAAGAAAATCCTGGGGCATTATTCGCTCTCCTTTTTATTCTTTGCGCTTTTTTTATTGGCTTTGTTTGCTTTCTTTTCTTCGGCGGCTTTTTCTTCCTCAACGCGATTGATCACTTCTTCCCGCAGGTTTTTATCTGCAAGGGGAAAACCGAGTTTCAGACGGGCATCAAAGTAGGCCTGGGCCACGTTTCGGGCCAGGGTGCGCACGCGCAAAATAAAGCGTTGGCGTTCGGTAACCGAAATGGCCTGGCGCGCATCCAGTAAATTAAACGCATGCGAGGCTTTCATCACCATTTCGTAAGCGGGAAGAGGCAAGCCTCGTTCGATAAGCTTGGTGGACTCCTCTTCGCACACATCAAAAGTCTTGAACAGAAATTCCACATTGGCTTCATGGAAGTTAAATTGCGACATTTCCACTTCGTTTTGGTGGAAGACATCACCGTAGGTGACGATTTCGCCGCTGGGGTAGGTGGTCCACACCAGGTCGTAAATACTCTCCTTGTTTTGCAAATACATCGCGATACGCTCAAGGCCGTAGGTAATTTCGCCACTGACGGGATAACACTCGAGGCCACCCACTTGCTGGAAATAGGTAAATTGTGTGACTTCCATGCCATTGAGCCAGACTTCCCAACCCAGGCCCCAGGCACCCAGTGTGGGGGATTCCCAGTTATCTTCCACGAAGCGGATATCGTGCACCTTGGTATCAATACCCAGATGTTCGAGAGAGCCCAGATATAACTCCTGAATATTGTCTGGCGAGGGTTTTAAAATGACCTGATATTGATAGTAATGCTGCAAACGGTTGGGATTTTCGCCGAAACGGCCATCAGTGGGGCGTCGGCAAGGCTGAACATAGGCGGTATTCCAGGTTTCAGGTCCGATAGCGCGCAGGAAGGTTGCGGGGTGGAAAGTGCCTGCACCCACCTCCATATCCAAAGGCTGGAGGACGACGCAGCCTTGATCGGCCCAATATTGTTGTAGAGCCAGAATCAGGCCCTGAAAGGTGGAAACGTCTGGTTTTGCCACAGTACTTACTCTTTTTAGATGTTAGGAGGCGTGCAAAGGGCCGCAATTATACCGGTAGGCGAGCCCAGGCTCCATGCTTGCTTGAGGATGCTGGGCTTTGCTGCACGTGCAGCGGTTTAACCATTTTTATGGGGCGCTTAAAAAACAGACAATTTTGGCCGCTGCCGAACTGACCTGAACAAATTTAAGTGAAATAAGCTCTCTTTTAGGCCTACAATTCCGCCCCATTTTTTTATTTGGTCGAAGGACGTCAGAATGACTAGAAAATTAATCTCCAGCGGTTCAGAGTTTGAAAAGAAAATCGGGTACTCGCGCGCAGTGGTCGATGGTGACTACGTATTTGTTTCCGGTACCACGGGTTTCAATTATGACACGATGAGTATTTCAGACGATGTTGTGGCGCAGTGTGAACAAGCGTTGAAAAATATTGCCAAGGCCCTTGAACAAGCCGGTTCGTCGCTGGAGCAGGTCGTGCGTATCACCTATATTTATCCCGATAAAAAAGATTTTGAGCCCTGTTGGCCTGTTCTCGAAAAATACCTTGGTGAGGTGCGCCCTGCGGCAACCATGTTTGAAGCCGGTTTATTGGACGAGGCAATGAAAGTTGAAATTCAAGTTACTGCACGATTGAACTAATGAAAAATTTTCGAGCGCGACTCGCACGCGTGTCTATTGCAACCATTGGTGTGATGCCGCTGGGCGTTTCCCAGGGTATCGGCAGTTTTTTGGGGCGCTTGAGTTGGTTATTCAAGGACCGCGGTGCGCGTGTCACGCTCGATAATTTACATTTTTGTTTTCCCGAATTAGGCAAGCAAGAGCGTGCCGCGCTCGCTAAAAAAAGCTTGCGGGAAACCTACAAGGTTGCTGGTGAAAGTTTTATCGTTTGGCAGCGCGGCCCCGAGTGGGCTCTCAAGCGCACCTTGAAAATTCATAACGAAGAGGTGCTGAAAAGTGCGGTAAAACACGGACGGGGTGTTGTTGTTGCGGTGCCGCATTTCGGTAATTGGGAATTTCTTGGAGCACATCTCGACCACTATGCGCCGACAACCGCGATGTATCAGCCGCCTAAAAAACCCTGGTTGGAAAAATTAGTCAAAGAAAAACGCGAGAGTTTAAAGATGCGCCTGGTGCCGACTAACGCACGTGGTGTTGCAGCACAATTAAAAGCGTTGAAGGAAGGCGGCATTGTTGCGATATTGCCAGATCAGGTACCCGCAGAAGAAAGTGGTATTTATAGTCCTTTTCTCGGTATGCAAGCCTACAGCATGACACTGATTCATGGTTTTGTTCAGCGCACAGGCTGTAAGGTGATCATGGGCGCAGCCAAGCGTGTGAAAGAGGGTTTTGAAGTGCATTATTTTGAAGCGGACCCGGACATATACGCAGAAGATCAGCAGCGCAGTGTGGATGCCTTGAATCGTTCCATCGCGTCAGTGATCGCAATTGCAAGAGAGCAATATCAGTGGGAATACAAGCGCTTTAAAAAACAACCCAACGGGATCAACCCCTACAGCGCCTGATCACAATTCTTTTAGATTCAGCCAGTAATCTTCGCGTTCCAGCGGTGTTTGAGGATGCAGGTTGGGATTTACAAGGCTGAATGCGCGGCGAGCTTTCATGTTAGAGCGTTCAAGTGCGTCTTTTACCATCGGATCATTGTAGAAATAGGTGTTGAATTGACCGTTTGCCAAAGCGGTCTCGAAGCCCTGGTGTATGGCTTCTGCCAGGGCTTGATCTTCTTGCCGCACAAAGAGGTAAAAAGGCAGGCGATAGATCAAAACCAAATCGGTATCAACAGTAAGGCCCAGATCTGCGCGCGCTGCAATTTCAGTGAAGGGTTCGTTAGCGCCTCTTGGAAAACCGTCGAAGCGGCCACCCTCAACCATGTAAAACAGGTTGTCATATTTACTGGTGGTGATCACTTGCAGGCCATTTTCGCGCAAAATCTCCACGTCTGGCCAACCCTGGCCCTGCCCGAGGGTAAGTTTTTTTAAATCATCGAGGTTGCGAACGTCGGTGAACTTGCGTTGATTTTCGGGGTTTATGATGCAAATTCGGTGGCCGAGCAAACCTTTTAGTAAAGGGAAGCGAATCGGCCGAAGCATTTCCTCGGCGTCTGCATTGGAGGCCAGCCACATCAAATCCATGTTGTTTTTCTGAAGTTCTTCAATTGCGCGAGTTTGGGTAATGGGCTCGCGATTGATGACAACCTCATAGTCTCCAGGCATGTTGGCAAGAGCGACACGCAGAGCGCCAACGGCATAGGCATCCAGGGGGTGTTCGGTTTGATTTACACGAATTTTACGTGCATCTACCGCGCCGGAAAGGAAAACAAGTACCAACAAAAAAATAGAGGAAGAGTACTTCACTGCAGTTATCCGTAAGGTTTGAGGGGCTTTCTTATAACTTTAGATGAAATTCTGCAGCTTGCATGGTGGACAATCGCGCCAGGGTGGGGGATTTCGACAGGCGGGGATGTGCGGCACCAAAGAATACAGTCTGAGCCTTATTTTTTCCAAAACAGGGGAGAAAAAAGGACTAGCAAGGTAAAAACTTCCAGCCTTCCCAATAGCATGGCAAAGCAGAGAATCCATTTGGCGGCATCATTGATACTGCCGTAGTGGGCGGCGACATCGCCGAGGCCTGGGCCCAGATTGTTGATACACGCACCGACAGCAGTAAACGCGGTGAGAAAGTCGAGGCCAGTGGCGAGCAAGAGGACCGTCATTGTTAAATAAGCAACAACATAAATGGCAAAGAAACCCCACACCGCTTCGACGATTCGATCGGAAACCGTTTTAGGGCCTAACTTGATAGGGAAAACGGCATTGGGGTGAATCAAGCGGTGAATTTCCCTCACACCCTGCTTGATTATTAGCAAGACGCGAATCATTTTTATGCCGCCACCGGTTGAGCCTGCACAGCCCCCCATAAAGGCAAACATAAAAATAAATACGGGCAAAAATGTGGGCCAGGCAGAAAAGTCTGTTACACCAAAACCGGTTGTTGTCAAAATCGAAACCAGTTCAAAACCGCCATTTAATAACGCCGTTTTTGCGGGGTATATCCCGGAGAAATATAAATAGGAACAGGTTGTGACAAGACCCAGAATGATCATCGAACCGTAAAAACGAAATTCCGGGTCCTTGAAATAATGTTTAATACCGCGCGCGTGCCAGGCGAAAAAATGCAGCGCAAAATTAACGCCCGACAGAATCATAAAAACCATGCAGATAAGCATGATAAGCGGACTATCAAAATAACCAATGCTTTGATCGTGTGTTGAAAATCCACCGATGGCAACGGTAGAAAAGGCATGGCCAATCGCATCGAAAAGCGACATGCCCGCAGCCCAATACGAAAATGTGCAGGCGATGGTTAATACCAGATAAATGGTGAATAACACTTTCGCTGTTTCCGTTATGCGTGGTGTGAGTTTACTGTCTTTTACCGGCCCGGGTGTTTCAGCTCGATAAAGTTGCATGCCGCCGATACCTAGCATCGGCAATACCGCCACGGCGATAACAATAATTCCGATTCCACCTAACCACTGCAATTGCTGTCGGTAGTACAAAATTGCGCGCGGCAAATTGTCGAGACCGGTGAGTACCGTTGCCCCTGTGGTGGTTAAACCACTGAGTGATTCAAACACGGCATCCACCAGAGTGAGTTGCGTGGCATCTGCCAGGTAAAGAGGCAGGGCACCAAAAGCAGCCAGTACAATCCAGAATAAAGCCGTTACCAAAAAACCATCGCGTGTACGTAAATCTTTTTTCACACGATAAACCGGCAACCAGATTAATAAGCCGGTGATAAAGGTAATGCCAAATGCAGTGATAAAACTCCCGTAGGTGGCATCCTGATAATATAGGGAAACCAGAATAGGTGGCAGGAGGGTCAAGCTAAATAACATTAGCAACAAACCCAAAACTTTTGAAATGATGGTGAAGTGCATTAGAAGAAAGTAAAACCGACCTGGAATAAACGCTCGACGTCCTTGGTGAATCGTTTGTCTACGAGGAAGACAATCACATGGTCACCGGACTGAATAATGACATCGTCATGCGCGATGATCACTTCGTATTCGACAGTGGTCTCTCCTTTAACATGCGTTGAGCCTGGTGCAAGTTCATGGCCGCGTGCGACATCGGCAACAGCCTCTTTGTGAATTTCGCGAACTATGGCTCCAATATTTGCGCCTTCGGGCAAATCAATATCTTCAATACATTTACCAACAACTTTCGACGTTCGTTCATCGCCGTGCGCGATCACTTCAATGGCTTCCGCAGCTCCGCGACGCAGGCTATGAACATTCACAATATCGCCGCGGCGAACATGGGTCAGTAAACTGCCGATGGTGGTGAGTTGTGGTGAAATCGCAATATCGATTTCACCGCCTTGAACCAGATCCACATAAGCGGGATTGGTAATCAAGGTCATCACTTTTTTTGTGCCCATGCGTTTGGCGAGCATGGAGGACATCACATTGGCTTCATCCGAATTGGTAACGGATAAAAATACATCGGTATCTTCAATATTTTCTTCCAGCAAGAGTTCCTGGCTGGTGGCGCTGCCGAGCAAAATAATACTGTGGTTCAATTGTTCATTCAGGAATGCACAGCGTGTTGCGGAGGCTTCGATTATCTTTACGGAATATTTTTTCTCGAGAAGCTTTGCAAGCCGCAAGCCGATGTTGCCACCGCCGGCGATGATGATGCGTTTATAAGGGCGATCAAGTCGGCGTAGCTCACTCATCACAGCGCGAATATTGGATTTTGCCGCAATAAAAAAGACTTCGTCGTCGGCTTCAATGACGGTAGAGCCGCTTGGCTGAATTGGACGATTGCGTCGATAAATCGCCGCGACACGCGTTTCTACTTTCGGCATGTGTTTACTTAAGTAACGCAATTCCTGACCGACCAGGGGGCCACCATAATAGGCCTTTACAGCAACCAGTTGCGCACGGCCCCCGGCAAAGTCGAGAACCTGCAGGGCACCGGGTTGTTCGATCAGTTTGAAAATATAATCAGAGACCAATTGTTCCGGGCTGATGATCACATCCACGGGCACGGCGTCGTTGTGGAACAAGCCTTCGTAAGAGGCGTATTCCTGCGCGCGGATGCGGGCGATTTTAGTGGGGGTGCGAAAGAGGCTGTGAGCAATTTGGCAGGCGACCATGTTGATTTCATCGACCCCGGTAACGGCGATTAACATGTCTGCATCTTCGATGCCCGCTTGTAGCAGTACACCCGGATGCGAAGCGTGACCCACTACCACTCCGATATCGATGCGATTGCGCAACTCCTGCAAGCTCGCTTCATCGCTATCGACTACCGTAATATCATTTGCTTCACTCGAAAGATTGGCTGCGAGCGTTCCGCCGACTCTGCCTGCTCCGAGGATAATAATTTTCATAGCGGGGCCTTGGTAATGGAAATTCCTGCATGCTGGCCGTATTCATTCTTATTAGACCATAAATGCGCCCTTTGCCTGGCGCAATCGGGGCAAGCTTAACAAAAGTTCGGCGGGAATTAGTGATGTTTTTTAATTAAACGCGCGTAGTAAAAGCCGTCGTGGCCATCTTTCTGTGGCAAAAGTTGCCGTCCCACTGTGCGTTCTTCTCCCCATTTCGCGGCGATGGGGTCGTGCAAGGCATTGTCGTGGCTGTTTAAAAAGTCGAGCACCACTTTCTCGTTTTCTTGTGGGAAAATCGAACAGGTTGCGTACACGAGAATACCGCCGGGCGACAGACAATCCCAAACAGATCGCAAAATGCGCGCTTGTAAGGAAGCCAGTTGCTGGAGATCCCCGGATTGTCGCAAAAGCTTGATATCCGGATGCCGCCGAATAACGCCGCTGGCTGAACACGGCACATCAAGCAAAATGCCATCGAAGTGACGGCCGTCCCACCAATCTTGCGGCTGTGCGGCATCGCCAACCTTGAGCGTCGCCTCCAGGCCGAGGCGATTGAAATTTTCTTCAACACGTTGCATGCGCGTTTCATCAATGTCGATACAAACCAGCTCGCCAATTTGAGGGTCAATCTCCAGTATGTGAGCCGCCTTACCGCCGGGCGCGCAACAGGCATCCAGAACACGCGAGCCTGGTGCAAGCGACAGAAGATGGGCAGCAAGTTGCGCCCCTTCATCCTGGACACTGAACAAACCGTTTTCATAGCCGGGCAAATCGCTTACCACTGCCTGGCCAAGTAATTGAATACCATTGTGAGAAGCTTCCGTTTCCTTGAATTCGTGACCGGCATTCTGCAGGCATTTACGATAGGTTGCGCGATCCGTTTTCAAGGGGTTGATGCGAATTGTTAACGGCGGGCGCGAGTTGTTCGCGGAGAGAATTGTCTGCCATTGCTCGGGCCATGCGCGCTGGATTTCATCAATCAACCAATCGGGATGTGACCAATAAAATGAATTGTCTTCGGCGAGTTGCGCCTCCAATTCCTTGTTGCGTCTTTGATAATGTCTCAGAACGGCATTCACCAACTTACTGGCCCAGGGCTTTTTAATTTTTTTTGCGGCTTCCACACATTCTGATATGGCGGCATGATCCGGTACACGCAGTTCACGCAATTGATACAAACCGAGAATAATCAGGGCATAGACATCCTGGTCCTTGCTACGCAGGGGCTTGTCTATCAAGGTCGTGGCAAGGCGATCCAATTGGTGAAAGGTGCGCAAACTGCCAAAGCACAATTCCTGGAAAAAGGCTTTTTCCCTGGGCTCGATTTGTTGAATTTGTAAATTAAAACCACTGGAAAGTGAGGCCTTTCCGCCCAATACGGGTGCGAGGGTACTTGCTGCAATTGCGCGTGTATTCATGTGTCCTTATCCGCACTTACTGAAGTGCAGTTCCAGCTTCTATCAGCTTAGCGTAGCCATTTAAAAACTCTTTAATGTCCATCAACTTTTTGCCCGGAAGTTGCACATTTTGAATACGAATGGCGCTGTTTTCGCCGCAGGCAACATCAATACCCTGGTAACTAACCGCCACAACTTCGCCCGGCACGGACTCACACTTGGGTAGAACCTCAGCCTTGTATATTCGTAGGCGTTTATCTGCAATTTCGGTAAAACAAACGGGTACAGGATTAAAAGCGCGAATTTTTTGTTGTATCTGTTGTGCGCTTTGTTGCCAGTCGATTTTGGCGTCCTGCTTGCTGAATTTGCGGGCGTAACACGTTTGCGTTTCGTCCTGTTCTTCAGCCTGAATACTGCCCTCGCATAGTTGCGTCAGCACCTTCAATAGGGCGGGTGGCCCGAGGGTGAGTAGGCGGTCGTGCAAGTCACCCGCTGTATCGTCTCCGGATATCGGGCAGCGGGATTTGTAGAGCATAGCACCTGTATCGAGGCCTTCATCCATTTGCATAATTGTGACGCCACTTTCGGTATCACCTGCTTCAATTGCCCGTTGAATTGGCGCTGCACCCCGCCAACGGGGCAGCAGGGAGGCATGCACATTGAGGCAACCAAAACGAGGCGCCTGCAAAATAGCGAGCGGCAAGAGCAAGCCATAGGCAACGACAACCATGACATCCGCGTTGAGCGCGGCGAGTTGCTGCTGTTCCTCGGGGTTTTTAAGGCTCGTTGGCTGAAATACGGGAAGTGCATGTTGCTCGGCCAGTACTTTGACCGGGCTTGGGCTCAAGGTCTTGCCGCGGCCAGAAGGTCGATCCGGTTGGGTATACACCGCCACGACCTGATGTTCTGAAGCAATCAGGGCTTGTAAATGCGCGGCAGCAAATTCCGGCGTGCCGGCGAATATCACACGAAGAGTCATGGTTTTTTATCGTAAAAATCAGGCGCGGGCTGCGGCTGCGTGCTGTTTTTCCAGCTTCTTGCGAATACGCTGGCGTTTAATGTTGGAGAGGTAGTCCACAAAGAGCTTACCGTTCAAATGGTCCATCTCGTGTTGAATGCAGACTGCGAGCAAGCCTTCAGCCTCGTTTTCGAAGGCCTGACCTTCGCGATTCAATGCCTTGATAAGCACCTTGCGCGGGCGTTCAACCCCTTCAAAAAAACCGGGTACGGATAGGCAGCCTTCCTCATATTCGAACAGGGTCTCATCCAGAATGCTTATCTCAGGATTGATGAAAACCAGGGGCTGATCCTTGCTTTCGCTCAAGTCCATCACTATAACTTGCTTGTGCACGTTAACCTGGGTTGCGGCGAGGCCGATACCCGGCGCTTCGTACATGGTTTCAAACATGTCGTCGACGAGTTGGCGGATACTGTTGTCCACTGTCTCAACGGGCTTGGCGATAGTCCGCAAGCGGGGATCCGGAAATTCGAGTATGGGCAATAAGGCCATGTATTACTTTACCTTTGACTTCATATTCAAGTTTGTCTGTGTTTGCTCAAGATAGTTGGCTAAAGACGTGACAAACTTCCAGTAATAAGCTAAGTTTCGTTGCTAACATTATGATCGAAAAGGAGTTATACTCTTTTCAAACGCTCTCGTTGGTGCATTTCAGGCTCGCGAAAGTCGTTGATCGAACATAGCGAAACAAGTCGGCGAAACATTGTCGATGGGTGAGCACCTTAAAGCGGCGATACACTCGGCTTATCTACACCTAAGTGTAAGGCCAAAGTTTCGAATTTAAAGTGGACACCAAATGCAGGGCCAGATGGCCAGTTATAAAAAGAGGCGCAACAGGCCTCGGCGGCAACATAGTGCTAAAACTATTATAACGCCTTGCCGGATTTAACAGGATTTTTACGATGAAAAAATATTTTATCGCTTTGAGCCTGGCTTTGTTTGTGGCCAATCTGGCTTTTTCACAGAGCGAACCGCGCTTACGGGCTGATGTGCCTGATACCTACACCGTAGTCCGTGGCGATACGCTTTGGGACATTTCGGCAACGTTTCTACAAAACCCCTGGATGTGGCCGGAAATCTGGCACGTCAATACACAAATTGAAAATCCCCACCTGATCTACCCAGGGGATGTGATTCGCTTGATCTATCTCGACGGACAGCCCCGTTTGACGGTGACCAACCGTCAGGGCCCCGTGATGAAATTGACACCCAATGCGCGCGTACTCACAGCAGCGGAGTCTATCGAAACCATCCCTCTGGACAGAATTAACAGCTTCCTCTCCCGTTCTCGTGTGGTGACCAAGGAAGAGCTGGAGGCCGCACCTTATGTTGTCGCGGGCGGCGATGACCATTTGATTGTGGGCGCCGGAGATAATTTTTATGCGCGCGGCCAATTCAGTGTTGAAGAAGCCGTGTACGGTATTTATCGCGAAGGCGAAGAATATCGAGACCCGGAAACGCGCGAGCGTCTGGGTATTCAAGCGCTGGACATCGGTTCCAGTGAGCTGCGCACCGTTACTGGTGAAGTGGGTACCTTGAAGGCGACACGGTCTCGCGAGGAAATCCGCGTTGGCGACCGCCTATTGCGTCAGGAAGAACGACCCATTGATTCAACCTTCTTTCCCTCACCCCCTGCGGGCGAAATCGAAGGCGTGATTCTGGTTGTTGAAGGCGGTTTGACCCAGGTCGGTAAGATGGACGTGGTCGTCATTAACCGTGGTGCACGTGAAGGCGTTGTGCCAGGTAATGTTTTCGCGGTGTACAAGCGCGGTGCAAGAATTCGCGACCGTATCGGTGGTGGTCGCGTGCAATTGCCAGATGAACGCGCCGGCTTATTGATGGTTTTCCGCGCTTTCGAGAAAGTCAGCCTCGGTCTGGTGCTCGAAGCCGATCAGGGCCTTGCGGTTAACGATAAGATTCGCAATCCCTAAACGCTTTCCTTACAATCTCTCTCTTAGCGGCGTTTGTTTTTAACAGGCGCCGCCAGATTCCCCACTAAAAAGTATTTGAAAAACGCATGATATTAGCTAACTGATATCTGCCACCTTAACAGTATTCAAGGATGAAGGATGTTAAACACCACTACGGCACAAACCCTGTTTTTTCTGAGACTCCCCGGTGTTGGTACCGGCCACTATTGGAAATTAGTGGATTATTTCCCCTCTCTAAAGCTCGCGCTTCAAGCACCCTTGGAACAGCTGGAACAATTATTACCCGAGCAAAGCCTTAAGGCTTTGCAGGAACATAGAGCGCAAGGTGGCAGCAGCGAAATTCAGTCCAGGGTTGAGCAGGATCTTGCGTGGGCAGAAGCTCACAAAGTGCATATTCTGGGCCTTGATCATGAACATTACCCGGAGGTTCTGCGTCAGATTAAACGCAGCCCGCCTGTACTTTATGTACAAGGCAATGTTGAGTGTTTGAGTTTGCCGCAAATTGCCATGGTAGGGTCGCGAAAGCCGACACCCACCGGGGTGCGTGCAGCCACGCACTTTGCGAGGGATCTGGCTCGAGCGGGTTTTACAATTACCAGCGGTCTGGCGCTCGGCGTCGATACAGCGGCACATGAGGGCGCAGTGGAAGTTGGAGGCCGCAGTATCGCCGTTATGGGAACCGGCATTGATAAGGTTTACCCTGCCCGCAACCGCAAACTTGCACAACAAATTCTTGAAAATGACGGTGCACTTGTCTCTGAATTCCCCATTGGTACCGCGCCTACAGCCAGTAATTTTCCGCAACGCAATCGCATTATCAGTGGTTTGAGTGCGGGGGTGTTGGTGGTCGAAGCGGCCTTACGCAGTGGCTCCCTGATTACCGCTCGCTATGCGGTGCAGCAGGATCGAGAAGTCTTTGCCGTGCCGGGGTCCATCAATAATCCCCTTGCCCGGGGTTGCCACGCCCTGATAAAGGACGGTGCGAAATTGGTGGAGTGTTCGGAGGATATTGTTGAAGAACTGCAAGGCTTCCTGAGTTTGTCCTCTGAGCAATTGCAGCTCTTTGGTGGACGTGATCAGGGCGACCAAATTCCCAATAAGGCAGAGCGCCCCAGCGAAATGGAAGGCGAAGTACTCAAACACCTGGATTTTGATGCGACCAGCATCGATTACCTCACGGAGCGCAGCGGTTTGCCGGTGGGCGATGTAATGGCGACCCTGCTGACGATGGAACTCAAGGGTTTGGTGTGCGCAACGGGTAAGGGCTACTCGCGGGTTTCATGAACAAGGCGAAAGCTTGTTACCTGATTACGAGTGCGGCTGACAAGGAATCCAAATACTTTTGGAGGGTCTTGTTCTTTTGGGTGAGCTACAGTAATGTTGCGCGTTTTTTCCTCTAGGCCCAAACCTCTGGGCACAACGCATTGGAGAACACTATGAGCAAACCTTTTGTCGCCGTACTTATGGGCTCTGATTCTGATCTTCCTATCATGGAAGCCTCGTTTGATGTTTTTAAGAAGTTGGGCATTCCCTTCGAAGCGAAAGTGACATCTGCCCACCGCACACCAAAAGCCACACACGACTATGTGACCGATGCCGACAAACGCGGTTGCGCAGTATTTATCTGTGCGGCAGGTATGGCGGCGCACCTGGCAGGTGCGGTGTCTGCGACCACACTGAAGCCAGTATTGGGTGTGCCCATTAATTCATCACTGGATGGTCTGGACGCACTCTTGTCGACAGTGCAAATGCCCGGTGGCATCCCCGTGGGGACTCTGGCTATCGGTAAAGCCGGTGCCAAAAATGCAGCCTATCTTGCGGCACAAATCCTCGGCACCAGTGATGCCGATCTGCACCAGAAATTGATCGACGAGCGCGCAGACAACGCTAAAGCAGTTATCGAGAAAGACGCAGCACTGCAAGCCAAACTCAAGAGCTAATGAATTGGTTACGGCACCCCCGTTTGCGCCAGTGTGCTCAAGCGCTGGCGCAGGGTGCGGTGCTGGCTTACCCGACAGAAGCGGTGTGGGGCTTGGGTTGCGACCCCTTCAATCAACTCGCGGTCAATCAGATTATTGCGATTAAAAAGCGGGATGCCGACAAAGGCTTGATCCTGGTCGCCGCAGATATTTCGCAATTCGATTTTCTACTTCACGACCTCTCTCGCGAACAATATGCAAAACTGCAAGCGAGCTGGCCCGGTCACACCACTTGGTTGGTGCCGCATCAACGACGCATTCCTGCCCAGCTCAGTGGTAAATTCTCTACCATAGCCTTACGTGTCAGCGCGCACCCACTTGTCAACGCACTGTGTCAGTTATACGGTGGGCCAATTGTGAGCACGTCGGCCAACCCACAGGGGAAGCCGCCAGCGCGTTCAGCATTGAAAGTGCGTTGTTATTTTAAAAACGATATTGTGATTGCACCGAGCGCGCCGGCAACTGAAGCGGCACCCTCTAAAATTTTTGATCTCGTCAGTGGAAAACAATTGCGATGAGTGTTGATAAGCAAGCGGTAAAAAATTATCTACTGAATCTTCAGGATGAAATCTGTCAAAGCCTGCAAACCTTTGAACCCGATGTGCAGTTTGTTGAAGATGCGTGGGAGCGTGCAGAAGGCGGCGGTGGTCGCTCACGCGTTTTAACGGATGGCCAGGTGATTGAAAAGGGTGGGGTGAATTTCTCGCATGTGAGTGGCGATGCTATGCCCGCGTCAGCGACCGCACACCGGCCGGAATTGGCTGGCCGCAGCTTTGAAGCCATGGGCGTGTCTCTGGTTATCCACCCCTTAAACCCCTATGTGCCGACCAGTCATGCGAATGTGCGATTTTTTATTGCAGAAAAAGAAGGCGCGGATCCGGTTTGGTGGTTTGGTGGAGGTTACGACCTCACGCCGTATTACGGTAATGTGGAAGACTGTGTGCATTGGCACCGCACAGCAAAAGAGGCTTGCGATGCATTCGATGCATCTTATTACGCTAAATTCAAAAACTGGTGCGACGACTATTTTTATTTAAAGCACCGGGGTGAAGCACGCGGTGTGGGTGGTTTATTTTTTGATGATTTTAATGAAGGTGGCTTTGATCACGCCTTTGCTTTTATGCGAGCAGTAGGAGACAGTTATTGCGCAGCGTATTGTCCCATTATGGAGAAACGTAAAAACCACCCGTGGAGTGAAAAGCAAAAGCATTTTCAACTTTATCGTCGTGGCCGCTATGTGGAGTTTAATCTGGTTTTTGATCGTGGAACGCTGTTTGGTTTGCAAACCGGTGGACGCACAGAAAGTATTTTGATGTCTCTGCCACCCCTGGTGCGCTGGGAATACAATTGGCAGCCGGAAGCGGGCAGTGACGAAGATAAATTGTATACGGATTATCTACCGGCACGCGATTGGTTGAACGCACAATAAAAATAAAATTTAAACTGAAAAATACGAGAGCAAGATGGATAGATACAGCGTTTTTGGCAACCCCATTGCGCATTCCCTTTCTCCACAAATTCATCAGCAGTTTGCCGCACAATGTCAGCAGGACATTGCGTACAGCAAAAGCCTGATTGAACTCGATGGTTTTGAAGCAGCGGTTAACGAATTTTTTGCCGCGGGAGGCAAAGGCCTCAACATTACTGTGCCGTTTAAACAGGAAGCCTGGACACTCGCAGAACAAAGAACACAGCGCGCAGAATTAGCGGGCGCGGTGAATACGCTTTGGATGAGCGAGGACGGGAAACTTTGCGGTGATAACACGGATGGCGCCGGGCTGGTGAATGATTTACTTGCAAACAATTGGCTACTCAAAAATAAAAACGTTGTGATGTTGGGGGCTGGCGGTGCGGCGCGAGGAGTGATTTTGCCTCTGCTCGAACAAGCGCCTGCAAGGTTGTTAGTTGCTAACCGCACGCTTGTGCGCGCTCACGAATTACAAACACTATTTGCGCCTTACGGGCCAATTGAAGCTTGTGAGTTTAAGGAACTTGGCGGTCAAAAAGTGGATCTTATTATCAATGCCACGTCAGCCAGTTTGGGCGGAGAATTGCCACCCGTACCCACTGACGTTATTCATGAAAATTGCAGGGTCTACGATATGGTGTATGCCAATCAAGGCACCCCATTTATGCATTGGTGTCAACAACAGGGTGCGCGGGAATTGCTCGATGGGCTGGGCATGCTGGTAGGCCAGGCTGCGGAGAGCTTTGCAATCTGGCGGACCTTTCGCCCGGCTGTGCAGCCTGTGATCGACGAACTCCGTCGGCTTTAAAAAGGGGGAGAGAGGCAATGGCGCGTCTTATTTTCGCTTTTGCTTTTCTTGCTATTGGCTTTGCTGCGGGTTGGTTGGTCAATGACGCATCGCATAAGCCAGTAGAACCTGCGCGCAATGAAGAAGCTCCAAAGACACTGAATTCATCACCATTCCTATCCTCTCGTCCGGTTTCTGAGAATATCGCCCCACTCAGTCGGGTAAAGCGATCCGGAGAATCAAGTAATACCGATACAACCGGCGATGCCGACAGTGCAAACATGCAAGACATCGCCGCGTCGGCGCTCGAAAAATTTCAAAACCTTATCCTGAGTGCGCGTTATACCGAAGCGGTGGATTACTATCAGGAAAAAGAACGCGAAGACTCGCCGCTGCGTGCCACGTTTAAACGGGAATTATTGAAGTTTCTCGATCATCAATTAAAAAGTGGTGAGCATCGCGCCTTTCTGGGCATGACCGAAGCCTGGTTGAATACGTATTTTAAAGATCTCGATGTGCTTTTACTTTTGGCTGAATACAATGGCTTACAAGCCTATTACGGTGAGGCAATCAGTATTTACCAATTGCTTTTTAGTTACAGTGACCGTGATGGCGATCAGGCAAAAGTGCAAAGCGCATTTATCAGTTTTGTTCATCAACGCGACGCAGTACTGCTTACTCGCCAAGCCTGGTTTGAGTTGCAAAATTTTTATGAAATGGTCGAACAGGTAGGCCTGGCAAATGACAATATGCTTTTTCGACTGGCTGAAATTTACGTACATAACGGTCAATTTAGTGACGCAATCTGGGCTGCGCAGCGAGTGATAGGCAACCCGCGTTTTCGTGATAAAGCGGAACAGTTACTTGCTCTCATTGAAAGCGGCGAATATGAAAATCGACCGCTATTGAGCGTCAACTCGCAAAACCTCAAACTGGAACGCCACGGTCATCATTATCTTGCTAATGTCAGTTTTCCTGGGAATGTTCGCTTGCGTTTGATTCTGGATACCGGTGCAACACTTTCCGTTATTTCCAAAGAAACCCAAATTGAAAAACTGGGTCTTTCCGGCTATTCCTTCGTTCCCGATCGTATGTTTAATACTGCAAATGGTGTGGTTCGGGGCGAAGTCATGAGGGTGCCTTCTCTCCTTATCGGGGCGTTCGAATTAAAAAATATGGACGTAGCGGTACTGCCACAATCGTTTGGTGACGACATTGATGGTTTGCTGGGTATGAATGTACTCAGTCAATTCCGCTTTCACCTCGATCAGGAAAAAGCAGAATTGATTCTGGATAAAATGGACTAATACAACAGCGCGGCGTTTCCTGAAAAAGCCATTCCAATTTTCGACGAATGTTCTATTCGATAAAAATATCTTTATATGCGGCGTAAAGCGAACCGTAAAAAATGGGCATCGCAACCAGCAAGCCGAGGCCAATGGGGAGCACGGCGACGATAAAAATCAGTAATAAAACAATACTGTAAACAAGAAAAGGGAGAAAATTTTTGAAACAGGCTTTAAAGCTCATCGCAAACGCTTGAGTAAATGCAATATCGTCGAGCACAATTAATGGCGGTGCAAACCAGGCCATTGCAATAATAGGTAAGGTCAAGGCAGTGATAATAAGAAAAGCAAGAATGACATAAAGGCGTGTCTCCGGCTCAAACCACTGCAGAGGGTTGTCCAGGTCGATATTGACTGTAAACAAGATGGCTACTGCCGCACCGACCATCATAATAATGGCAAAGCTCAAAACAAACACAATCAATGAAGAAAGAAACAGAGGCACCGGGCGAGTCACAAAACCCGCGAATAAATGATTAATGGACAAAGACCGGCCTTCATCCTGTGCGCGACACCCCATCATCAAGCCTCCGGTCCAGATGGCGGTCGTTAGCGACCAAACGGTATTGATCAAATCGCCCATAAAACTGAAGGCCATCATAATTACGAAACCAACAATACAAATGATGATCCAGTTGCCGGGGTCTTGAGTAAATAATTTAAATCCGTCACTGATCCATTGAATACCATTGCCGGTTGGGACACGGCGTGGCGGGTGCACAGTTCCAACGCTACTTTCGATATTGACGTCGGATTCGGGTGCGGAATAGGGATTGTTTTCCATAGTTTCTTCCTTGTTAAAACATTCGACTGACTATCTAGATTTTTTGTAACTTTAATTACACATGAATCTTACAAACTTTTTGTGAGCATCCCGCAAGGTGATTCAAGGGATTTTTAACGTCCTTTGCGGGCAGCAAGTCAATCAGATTGATTCCAGGTAGTCATTTTTGAGTTTGACATAATTTTCTGCAGAGTAACGAAAAAATGCGCGTTCACTGTCTTTTAAAGGTCGAGCCAGTTTGCAGGGGCTACCCACATAGAGATTCCCACTTTTCAGGACCTTGCCGGGTGGTACCAGAGTTCCGGCTCCAATCATCACTTCGTCTTCGACCACGGCACCATCCAGAACGGTTGCCCCAATACCGACAAGTACGCGATTTCCGACTGTGCAGCCATGCAAGCAGGCGCCGTGGCCAATGGTCACGTCTTCGCCGATGACCAATGGCCAACCTCCCGGGTTGTAGTCACTGGCATGCGTGATATGAAGGACGGCATTGTCTTGCACGCTTGTGCGAGCCCCTACTCGAATGTAATGCATATCACCGCGAATGACGGCACAAGGCCAAACGTTGACGTCACTGGCGAGTTCAACATCACCAATAACTATTGCGGATTCGTCAATGTATACATTTTCTGCAATTTTGGGGAAGTGTCCTTTATAGGGTCTGAGTGCGCTCATGGCTTTCGATGTCTTCTGCTTTTGGCTTACTATAGTCTTTCCAGAATGATATTTCTTCTTTGCCTTTAAGTACTGCCCGATGAAAACCAGCTCTTGAGATGAATAAGCCCACTGCTAGCCCCAAACGCTTTATTGCCGGTGCGCGCTGCCCCGCCTGTGAACAGCTCGATAAAATTCAATGTTGGTGGGAAGGCCGTGTGTATCACAGTGAATGTGTAAGTTGTGGTTACAAAGAGGAGATGGACAGTGAAACTCAAAAAAATACCGGCGTTCAGGTGATCAAATTGCCAGGCGAGACGGATTGAAACTTCAAAATTAAGCGCTTGTTCAAGTCGGTCAGGTTTTCGCGATCGTTCAGTGGGATAGATGTGTCGGGAATTGATGCTCAAGGTCGAGCGAGATGGCCGAATCCCCCGCCAGGCAAGGCCACTTTTCGAGGGCGTCTTGCCAGCCATTTTGCTGTCGCATTGCCACATAACGTTCAAACGCCGGGTTACTGGCAAACTCTTCAAAATTGAAGAAACTTTCGATCGCGTAATGCACGGCTAAATCCAACTGATTGGCAAAATCTTCTCCCAACAGCTCGTGAACGATGATATTTGACATGGTCATATCCATCGGTGCGAGAGGGACTCCGTGAGTCATCGTGACCCGGTCGTTGATTTCTTCGATTAAACGGTGGGCGAGATACGCATCATCTATCAATTGCAACATCCCGGTATGATCGTTAACGAGTTCGAGAGGGTTAATAAAATAATCTTCCGCCATCGCGAGAAAACGTTCGGCGTAATCGTAAATCCCGGCACTTTGTGTGAGCTCTTCCAGGGCATCGATAAAATCTGGAACGTGCTTAATATAATTTGTAATAAATTGTAATAATTCTTCTTCGGGGTTTTTTTCAGGTAGCGCAACGAGGTGATGCAAAGCACTAATCTTTGCACTAACGAAATTGCGTAGCGCCTGATTTTTTTCTTCCAGACGCTGCGCTGCTGATATTGATTCGCGAATTTGCACTGTTCTGCGATCGCTCATACTGCGGCTACCATGCTTTAGAAAATAATCCAAAATTCCAGGATTACAAGGGGTTAGATAACAACGTACTAACGAGGAAGGGTTTTATATCCAATGATCAAATCGTGAAAGGAAATAATACGCCATTGTCATCATAGTCGTTCTGGAAAAATTGAAAAGTGTGAATGCTGCCCATAAACCATGATTATTGTAGCCACTTAACAACCACCAGAAAGGGAAGAAGACTAATAGAGTTGAAATCAACATGAGGTAAAGCATGATTCGCGTTTGGCTGGCGCCGATGAAAATTCCATCAAGCATGTAGCAACCAACACTCACCAGGGGTAGCAGGCTCAACCAATAAAAATATTTTAAAGCTTCGGCACGAATCTCAAGTTGATCTGTCATGATGCTTAACAAGGGTTGGGCGGCAAACAAAAATAATAGTGAGAGACCCGCCGCAATAACGATAGCCGGTAAACTTGCTGCAAGGCTGGCGCGGTGCAACTGTCGGACATGTTTCGCTCCTTTTGCTTCGGCGACCATACTTTCAGCAGCATGCGCATAACCGTCGAGCGCAAAAGCAACAAAGAGCATGAGTTGGAGAATGATGGCATTGACTGCTAACACGACCTCGCCCTGAGCAGCACTTTGCTTCATCAGAAAATTAAAAACTAAAAGCAATAAGGTCGTACGCACAAAAAGATCCGCATTTAAAGTAAGTGTTTGCAACGGTTTGAGGGCAGAGAAAATGACTTGCCAGCGAAAATTAAAATACTTTCGATAGTAGAGAAACAAGCTGGCGACACCGAGGACAAGGGAGGTGTATTCAGCAATCAGTGTGGCGAGCGCCGCGCCCTGATGTGCCCAGCCTAATTCGACGATAAAAATGTAGTCGAGCAAGAGATTTAGCAGATTAGCAAGAACAGTGATAACAAGAGGAATGCGCGCGTTTTGCAGGCCAATAAGCCAGCCGAGAATGACATAGTTCAGAAACACCGCCGGTGCCGAGAAAATACGGATGTCACAATATGCCTGGCTGAGGGTGCGCAGGCTCGCGTCATCGACCATGTAAGCCAGACCCAGGGGAATGACCCAGGGTTTGAGGAGTACTAAAACCAGGGCAAGTATCAGGGCAAGGGCAGAGGCCTGCACAAACTGCAGGGAAATACCCAGCGCACTCCCCGCACCATAGGCCTGGCCAGTGAGTGCAGTGGTGCCCATGCGAAGAAAGGCAAACATCCAGTAGAGCAGGGCGATCAAGTTGGCGCCGAGGGCGACTGCGCCAAGGTAGGCAGGGCTATCGAGGTGGCCGAGCATGGCGGTGTCCGCGAGACCCATCAATGGAACAGAAATATTGCTCAAAATCATGGGCCAGGCGATTTGCCAGGCGCGGCGGTGGGGGAGGGTGTTCAACATTTGCTTAAAAAACGAACATAATCATGCAAAAACAGGCGTCACTTGAAAAAGTTTACGAAAATGCCTCAGGAAATTGCGCCTCATAGCAGTGCAAGGCTTACTTTATCTTGACCGACCGGTATAATCGCGCCTGCGGCGCACTGTCGCACTTTTTGAGCCTATGGTCTATGTTGTAAAAGTGAATTTGTCTCGTCTTTTCATGCAGCACCCAGGCAGCACAATCTAAAACAACTAATTAATTCTCAACTCTACAAATGGAGAAGGGGCGATGTTAAGTATTTTCAAGCGGTCGCTCGCGTTGCTATTGGCGGCGTCTTTGCCTGTTGCGGCAGAGATTGACCCATGGCAATACAATCTGACTGAAGGAGTGACCTCCGTCAGCCAGAATGTTTACGGCCTGCACATGTTCATCTTCTATATATGCTGCATCATCGGCGTGATTGTTTTCGGCGCCATGTTTGTAAGTATGTACTTACACCGGAAGTCACGCGGGGTCGAAGCATCCCAGTTTCATGAAAGTGTGAAACTCGAATTGGTATGGACCATTGTGCCCGCGCTGATTCTGATCGGAATGGCTTTTCCGGCAACCAAGTCCCTGATGGAAATCTACGATACCGATAATGCAGAGCTCGACATTATCGTGACCGGCCACCAATGGAAGTGGCAGTACGAATATCGTGGTGAGGGTGTCAGCTTCTTCTCCAACCTCAGCCAGAAATCCAAAGACCAGATTTACAGTGCTGACGCGAAAAGTGATGACTACCTGCTGGATGTCGACAATCCGCTTGTGATTCCAACCGGCACGAAAGTGCGCTTTTTGGTTACTGCTGCCGACGTGATCCACAGCTGGTGGGTGCCCGAGTTGGCGGTTAAGCGCGATGCAATTCCCGGCTACATCAATGAAGCCTGGACCAAAGTGGATGAGCCCGGTCATTTTGTTGGCCAGTGTGCTGAGCTTTGCGGTAAAGACCACGGCTTTATGCCCATCGAAGTCAAGGTTGTGAGCCCGGAAGAATTTGAAAGCTGGTTAGGCGAGAAGCGCGCTGAAGCTGCAGCAATTGCCGAAGCCGCCAAGCAAACCTTCACCATCGATCAATTACTGGAAGAAGGTAAGGTTGTCTACGACACCTACTGTGCTGCGTGTCACCAAGCGAATGGCCAAGGTGTTCCCGGAGCTTTCCCGGCGATTGCTGGCAGCCCCATTGCAATGGGAGATGTGGGCCTTCACATGGATCGCGTTCTCAACGGTGGGGTCGGTATGCCACCTTTCGGCGAGCAACTTACGCCGGTGCAATCTGCCGCCGTTATCACTTATCAACGTAATGCGTTTGGCAACAACATGGGCGACATCGTTCAGCCTGTGGATGTTGTTCAATACCAGCAAGGCCAATAGGGGGGTCGAATTATGGCACATGGTCCTGCGAAAGGTTTTAGCCGCTGGCTATACACCACAAACCACAAAGACATCGGTAGCATGTACTTGTGGTTCAGCTTCGCGATGTTTTTCCTCGGCGGTATTTTCGCCCTGGTGATTCGCGCGGAATTATTCCAACCGGGTATGCAAATCGTCGACCCGAACTTCTTTAACCAGATGACCACCATGCACGGTCTGGTCATGGTTTTCGGTGCCGTCATGCCGGCCTTTGTGGGCCTCGCGAACTGGATGGTTCCGATGATGATCGGCGCACCTGATATGGCCTTGCCGCGTATGAACAACTGGAGTTTCTGGATTCTGCCTTTTGCTTTTGCAATGTTGGCATCCACGCTCTTTATGGAAGGGGGTGCGCCCAACTTTGGTTGGACGTTCTACGCGCCGCTGTCCACTACCTACGCGCCGGCATCGGTCACCTTCTTTATTTTTGCGGTACACATCATGGGGGCGTCCTCCATCATGGGTTCCATCAACATTATCGCCACCATCCTGAATATGCGTGCACCGGGTATGACCCTGATGAAAATGCCCCTGTTCGTATGGACCTGGTTGATTACGGCCTACCTGCTGATTGCGGTTATGCCTGTTCTCGCCGGTGTGGTGACCATGATGCTAATGGATATTCACTTCGGCACCAGCTTCTTTGACGCGGCAGGTGGCGGTGACCCGGTTCTGTTCCAGCACGTATTCTGGTTCTTCGGTCACCCTGAGGTGTACATCATGATTCTGCCCGCTTTCGGTGTGGTATCAGCGATTATTCCTACCTTTGCGCGCAAGCCACTCTTTGGCTACAGCTCAATGGTTTACGCAACAGCCTCCATCGCCTTCCTGAGCTTTATTGTTTGGGCGCACCACATGTTTACTGTGGGTATCCCCTTGCTCGGTGAATTGTTCTTTATGTACGCGACCATGTTGATTGCAGTACCGACGGGCGTAAAAGTCTTTAACTGGGTCACCACCATGTGGAAAGGGGCGATGACTTTCGAAACGCCAATGTTGTTTTCGATTGCCTTCGTGATCCTGTTTACCATCGGTGGTTTCTCCGGCTTGATGCTCGCCATCGCGCCAGTGGATTTCCAATACCACGATACCTATTTCGTGGTGGCACACTTCCACTACGTACTGGTACCGGGTGCAATCTTCTCGATCACCGCTGCGGTTTACTACTGGTTGCCCAAGTGGTGCGGAAAAATGTACGACGAGACCTTGGGTAAAACCCACTTCTGGTTGGCGTTTGCGGGTTTGAACATTACCTTCTTCCCGATGCACTTCAGCGGCCTCGCGTACATGCCACGTCGTATTCCGGATTACAACGTGGCCTTCGCGAACTGGAACATGATTTCTTCCGTCGGCGCCTTCCTGTTTGGCGCGGCGCAAGTCTTGTTCCTGTATATCATCATTCGCACCATCGTTTCCGGTAAGAAAGCGACCGACCAGGTTTGGGAAGGCGCAACGGGTCTGGAGTGGTCAGTGCCATCGCCCGCACCGTACCATACCTTCAGTACACCACCGGAAGTGAAGTAAGTTTCCATTTGGCTCGGGTTCCTTAAAGAATGCCGGGCCAAATGATGTTGTGTTCGTCGCAGAGCATGGTTGAAAAGGGCATGGTTGAGCAAAGAGGTAACGAGGTTCATGGTTGAGAAAAGCGAACAAAAACAGGTAAAGAAAACCAGCCTGTATTTAAGTGTTTTTGCTGCCGCCATGTTTTTGTTTTGTTTAACGGTGTTGCCTCCTCTTTATGATCTGTTTTGTGAGGTGACTGGCCTTAATGGAAAAACAGCCAGCCAATCGAATGCAGTTGAAGTAAAGGTGGATACCAGCAGAACGGTCGAAGTCAGTTTTGTGAGTATCAACAACGAAGGCATGGCTTGGGAATTTCGGCCCACGGAGGAAAAACTCCTGGTGCATCCCGGCCAGGCAGTGACGACACATTTTTACGTGAAAAATCCGGCTGATTACATCATGGTCGGGCAAGCCGTACCGAGTATGGTGCCGCACAACGCCACGGATTATTTTCACAAAACAGAATGTTTTTGTTTTAACCAGCAGGCGCTGGCACCAAAAGAAGATGCGGAATTGGGTTTACAGTTTATTGTCGACCAGGATATTCCCAAAGGGGTAAAAAGCATTGTGCTTTCCTACACCCTTTTTGATGTCACCGAAAAAATGCCTGAAGTGGTTGAACAAAAAAAATTGGAGTTGAGTGCGAAAGAAAACACGCAAACAACGGAAAAATTAACTGTCGGGCAGCTTTAAGGGCAGCTCATCCGCAACAGCTTAAGAATTTATAAGGCGGGGTAAGATAACAATGGAAACTAAGCACGAAGCCTATTACGTACCAGAGCAAAGCAAGTTACCGCTCTGGGCGTCGATCTCACTGTTCCTCACAGTGTTTGGTTTGGCGAATCTATTTAATAGTATTTCAGCACACAAGAAAGCCATGCTGGCTGACTCTTCACTGGCACCGCTGGGCATGTTTGGTCACGATGGTATTTATTTTGTGATCTGCGGCTTCATTATGTTCTGTTTTGTGCTCTACACCTGGTTTGGTCAGGCGATTGACGAAAACATTCGCGGCCTCAACAGTGCACAATTGAAGCGTTCTTATGTTTGGGGCATGGGCTGGTTTATTTTCTCGGAAGTGATGTTTTTCTCTGCCTTCTTTGGTGCTCTTTGGTACTTGAGAAATATTTCTTTCCCTCATTTGGCCGATGCATCTACCAACGATATTTTGTATAACGGCAATATTGAAGTTGAATGGCCGCCAGCACAAACGCCTGATCAAATAGTTAATGGTGATAGCGCATCTTTCGTTGCGCCCGATAAAGGCATGGGTTGGGCCGGCTGGGGTCACGTGGCCAAATGGTTGCCATTCTGGAACACGGTTATCCTGCTCACATCCAGTGTGACGGTGCATATTGCACACGTTGCGCTGCTGAAGAACAACAAAAAGACGTTTAACCTTTGGTTAGGTATTACGGTTGCGTTGGGTATTATCTTCCTCGGCTTCCAGGCATTCGAATACTACGAAGCGGTTCATCACTACGGCATTAAGTTGCATTCCGGCGCGTACGGTTTCACCTTCTTTATGCTCACCGGTTTCCACGGTATGCACGTCTTTATGGGTACGTTTATGCTGCTGGTGCAGTGGTTGCGTTCGGTGACCAAGGGCCACTTCACACACGATGATTGCTTTGGTTTTGAGGCGTCCAGCTGGTATTGGCACTTCGTTGACGTTGTGTGGTTGGGTCTCTTTATCTTTGTATATATCCTGGGTTAATTCCTTCGAGGCCTCTGATTATTCAGAGGCCTCCTCACTGACACTTCGATGGTCACCCCAGGGCGCGGTATTTCCCAACTGTCCTGAATAGATGCCATAGGCGATCACTAACAGCAATGTAGCGGCCAGGCTGATGCGGACTCCCAACAAAATCGCTGTGCGTTTTGAGCCCTTGACCTCCATATCCCTGATTAAAAAATTCAAGGCGCTTGTCAGGCTGGCAATCACGCCGATAAATAAAACAACAATCAATATTTTTAGTAGCATAGGTTCTGCCTTTCGGTGAAATTACGGCGCTATGAAAATACAATTCACGCTTAATTGGAAAATTACGCTGGCCAGCGCGCTTTTTCTGCCGCTGTTGATAAGCCTGGGTCTGTGGCAACTTGCACGCGCCCAGCAAAAGCACACCATACTCGAACAGTGGCAAACTCAGCAAGCACAAGCGCCCATTGATATGGCGAATGTCAATGACGCAGAAAGTGTGCGACCACTCAGCACCCAGGGACAATTCGACAACTCACATTATTGGCTTTACGAAGGCCGCTTTTATGAAGGGCATTTGGGCTTTGACGTGCTTATGCCTTTTCAAAACAAAAACGGAGACTGGTTGCTGGTTAACCGCGGCTGGGTTTCAGCGACAGCGTATCGTGATGTGCTCCCGAAATTTGAAACGCCCAACGGCGAGGTGAGTATTATAGGCCATTTAAAAATACCCACGGAATTTGATCTTCTGGACGACGTCACCAATCAAAATGCAAGTTGGCCGCGTTACGCTCTTGAGATTCGTATGCAAAAGATGGCAGAAGACTACGGTAAGCCTCTGCATTATCGAGTGTTTCAACTTGCGCCTGAATCCCGTGGGGCCTTAGCCGTCAATCCGGCAGCGCCAGTGAATATGACACCGGAGCGACATCGCGCCTATGCTTTCCAGTGGTTTTCATTGGCGTTTGCGCTATGTATTCTCTGGTATGTCGCATCGACAAATATCGTCCAGCTTATTAGAAATAAAGAGGTTTCCGAGTGAACGACACACTGACTGAAGAACAAAAAGCGAAAAATATAAAAAGCAATAAACGTACGCTGTATATTATTTTAATCGTTAGTATTGCGCCTATCGCCCTGGCGTATTTCAGTTTTTTCACAGGCGTCGGTGTGCCGGATTCGACATCCAGCTACGGACGTATCATTAACCCTGCAAGAAATATCGAGCCACTAATGGCGAGTCATAATGCGGAATATTACCAGCAGATGTTGCAGGATAAAAAATGGCATTTGTTTTTGCCCGTGGGCGACACTTGCAACGAAGCGTGCGAACAAAACCTTTATGTCACACGCCAGGTACATATTCGCTTAGGTGAAAAAAGTGTGCGTGTAGATCGAACTTTTGTATACCTCGGTGAGTCTACGCTGGAAGAGACGATGCAAACACTCAAACAAGAGCATCCTCTTCTGAAAGGCATTGCTGTGGACAAACAGGCTTGGCGCGATTTTATGAAAGGTGTGCAACAGGAGGTTGACCCGGAAGTTCAACCCTACTATGTGTTAGTAGATCAGGAAGGTTTTGCCATGATGCTGTACGACGAGCATGTAAAAGGAGGGGATTTATTAAAGGATTTAAAACGTGCGCTTAAGCATTCCATCGATTACCAGTAAATTCTTCCTCTCACACTGCTTAATCATTATTGTATCCTGCGCCCTCAATCTACAGGCGCAGGAGCTGAACCCTTTTGGTAATTCCTATGACTTTGATTATTCGGCCACTACAACAACAGTGGTTTTGAATAAAGAGGGTCAGGGGTTATTTTTTTGGCCGCCTTTTAATTCTGAACATCTCAACTATGGTGTTCTTTTATACGCTATGATCCTCAAGTACGCGGATAAATTCGAGGCGCATGGCTCATATGGGGAAGCTGATTATCACATAATCATCGCCGGTCCCGGACAAATCCGGAACTACTATCTGGGTTTAGGTTGGTTGGAATTCGAAGAAACCGTTGCCCTTCTCCGTGATGAAGACTACGACGAAATGCTCTATCTCATCGAGTCGCGCTTGGAAAACAACGAACAAGCGCCGAAGGAAGCGACTGATAATATTTTAACTAAAAGAATTAATTATCCTTTTCAATCTCGCCTAAGTACAGCAGAGAGCTTGAAAGAAGCGAAACGAAAAATTCGCCCGTTGTTTGAAAACAATGGCGATGAACGTTGGGATAATTTTTCCCCAAAGCGAGAGGTGCGTGAAAATACTGAAAGTAAACAATCGAAAGGCGAATTGATAAGAGCGAGAGAGACACCTGACAAAAGCCGTGAATCACCGAACATGCAAGAAGAACTACAAGCTCGCAAAGAAAATGTTGAAAGCGAAGCAAGTGTAGGTAAGGGAAGTAATGGAGACATTGAGAGAAAAGTAACACTAGCAGAAATGTCACCAGAAAATAATTCAAACGCAAAACTTGATAAGGGTTTTGGTGCCGCACAATTCGCTGTGAGCGAACCAATTCCTTCTGGTCAACCGTCCACCGTACGCTTTCGAATTTGGATGATATTTCCCTTGGGGATCATTATTTTATTATTTATCTATTTAAAAACCAGAAATTAATCTGCTATTGCCAGCCTTCCACCTCAGACATATCAGGTAATTGATGCGCAATGCCTTTATGGCAATCAATACAAGTCTTTTCACCTGAGGCCAATGCCGTACTGTGTTGTACCGAGGCACGTGGGCTCTGGCGTGTAAAATCCATGTAATCAAAATTATGGCAATTGCGGCATTCAAGTGAGTCATTTGCTTTTAAGCGCGCCCACTCGTGTTGCGCCAATTCCAAACGTTTGTCCTCGAATTTTTCGCGTGTGCTGATGGTGCCAAAAATTTTGCCCCACACTTCTTTGGACGCTTGAGTTTTCCGCGCAATTTTATCTGTCCATTCATGCGGCACATGACAATCGGGGCAGGTTGCGCGTACACCGGAACGATTACTGAAGTGTATGGTAGTTTGTAATTCCTGGTAGACATTATTTTCCATTTCATGACAGGAAATACAAAATGCTTCTGTGTTGGTCGCTTCCAGAGCCGTATTAAATCCACCCCAAAATAGGATTCCGGCCAGAAAACCGCCGAGGGTGAGAAAGCCAATACTAAAATGCACACTGGGTTTATTGGTAAGCTTCCAGTAATGTAAAAGTAATTTCTTCACAGGACGCTACCTTATTTCTTTTCTTTTTTCAGTAATTGATCGATAGGTATAAAGGTGTTTTCAACCAGGGGTGTCGCGTCAACCTGAGTGACATGACATTGGGTACAGAAATAACGGCGCGGCGAGACATCGGCTAAAAAGTTTCCATCGCGGTCCATAAAATGCGTGACGCTGATCATCGGTGCCTGACTTTCAGGTATACGTGTACGTGCATGGCAAGCCAGGCATTGATTTGCGCGTGTGTCGACCTGGTATTTATCTATCGCATGCGGAATCGTTGGCGGTTGCATGGGGTAACCACGTTCGCGCTTTTTATCCTTGTTACTTTCGTTCAATAACGGTTCGGGTTCTTCGGCTTCGGTCGAGAGTTGTGTCCCTTTACGTAAGGTCGCAATTTGCTTGGTATCGTCAACCAAATCCGCAGCTTCGACGAAAGCAACCGTCATACTAAGGAGGCTTAACAGTATAAAGGCCGGTAGGACTGGCGAGATGAAGACCTTGTAGCACGCCCTGGTTTTAATATTGATTGTCATTGTCGTCTCCTAGGCTTTTACGATCTGCACAGCACATTTTTTAAAGTCTGTTTGCTTGGAAATCGGATCGGTGGCATCCAGCGTGACTTTATTGATCAATTGCCGAGAATCGAACCAGGGAACGAACACAAGATCTCGGGGCATTTTGTTGCGACCGCGGGTTTCGACACGAGAAATAATTTCGCCGCGGCGAGATCGAACACGTACCTTGTCTCCGCGTCGCAGATTCAGTTTGCGTGCATCGTCAGGATGTAGATACACCAAGGCGTTGGGGAAAGACAAATACAGCTCGGGGACACGTTGTGTCATAGAGCCTGAGTGCCAGTGCTCTAATACACGACCGGTACATAACCAGAAGGGATATTCCTCATCGGGCGCTTCAGCGGGGGATTCGTAGGGTAGGGCGAAAATAATGGCCCGGCCATCGGGTTTCCCATAAAACTGAAAGCCTTTGCCTTTTTCTACGTAAGGGTCGCTTTCTTCACGATAACGCCACAGCGTTTCCTGACCATTCACAACAGGCCAACGCAAGCCGCGTGTATTGTGATACACATCGAAGTCGGCGAGGTCGTGGCCATGTCCGCGGCCAAAAATCGCATATTCTTCAAATAAACCTTTCTGGACATAGAAACCAAAGTCTTTTGACTCGTGGTTGTTGTAAGCGGCATTCATGTCGGACAAGGGGAACTTATCGACGTTGCCATTTTTAAACAGCACATCAAACAGACTCAGATTGCGATAAGTGGGTTTTTTGGCAATGAGTTCTTCCGGCCAAACGTCTTCCACTTTAAAACGTTTGGAAAATTCCATTAATTGCCAGAGGTCGGATCGACTTTCTCCGGGTGCATCCACCAATTGGTGCCAGAACTGCGTGCGCCGCTCCGCATTCCCGTAGGCTCCTTCTTTTTCTACCCACATCGCAGTCGGCAATACTAAATCCGCAGCTTGCGCGGTGACGGTAGGATAAGCATCGGAAACGATTATAAAATTTTCCGGGTTGCGATAACCGGGCAAGCCTTCCTCATTCATATTCGCTGCAGCTTGCATATTGTTATTCACTTGCACCCAATACACATTTATTTCGCCGTCCTTGAGCTTGCGGTTGTGTAATACCGCATGCGCACCCGGTTTGTCTGGAATGGTGCCTTCCGGTAATTTCCAGATTTTTTCTGCGTACGCACGGTGCTCAGGATTGGCCACCACCATGTCAGCCGGAAGACGATGCGCAAAGGTGCCAACCTCGCGTGCAGTCCCGCACGCGGAAGGTTGGCCAGTCAGGGAGAATGGGCTATTCCCTGGCTGTGAAATTTTCCCGGTGAGCAGGTGGAGGTTATAAATCAAATTATTCATCCACACGCCGCGGGTATGTTGGTTAACGCCCATTGTCCAAAGTGACATCACTTTGGTTTTTGGGTCGGCATAAAGCCGGGCGAGTTCAATTAATTTTTCTTTTGCGACGCCACTGATTTTACTGGCTTTCTCGACAGTGTATTCACTGACGAATTTAGTGTATTCCTCAAAGCTGATTTCACTGGAGCCGCCCGCTTTATCTGCATTTTTTGCCGCCTTTTCTTTCGGGTGCTCAGGCCGTAAACCGTAACCAATATCGTCATTCCCCAAGCGAAAATTCGTGTGCTTGTTGATGAACGCCTTATTCACCTTTTTATTTTGAATAATATAATTCGCGATAAAGTTCGCGATGGCCAAGTCACTTTGTGGGGTAAAAATGATTTTCTGATCGACGAGATCAAAGCAGCGATGTTCATAGGTCGACAACACGGCCACTTTGGTGTCAGGGCGACTTAAACGGGTGTCGGTAATGCGTGTCCACAAAATAGGATGCATTTCCGCCATGTTGCTGCCCCAAAGCACAAAAGCATCCGCGTGTTCGAAGTCATCGTAGCAACCCATGGGTTCGTCGATGCCAAAGGTTCGCATAGAACCGGCGACGGCCGACGCCATACAGTGGCGCGCATTCGGTTCAATATTATTTGAGCGGAATCCCGCTTTCATCAATTTAACAGCCGCGTAACCTTCCCAAACGGTCCACTGCCCTGAGCCAAACATACCGATAGACGAAGGGCCTTTCTTTTTTAACGCGGCTTTGGTTTTTTCCGCCATGATGTCGAAGGCTTCATCCCAGGAGACCGGCGTAAATTCACCATGTTTGTCATACACACCATTTTTTTTGCGCAGCAAGGGTGTTTGCAAACGGTCGGAACCGTACATGATTTTCGAAAGGAAATAGCCTTTTACACAACTCAAACCACGATTGACCGGTGAATTGATATCGCCGTGGGTCGCGACCACTTTTCCTTCTTTGGTTGCCACATTCACACTGCAACCGGTGCCGCAAAAACGGCAAGGCGCTTTTGACCAGGTCAAGCGTGTTTCGTCGATCGAGGTAATTAAATTGCTTGCCTCGCTGGGCAGTGCGACACCTGCTGCCGCAGCAGCGGTGGACAGGGCTTGTCCACGAATAAAATCCCTACGGGTTAGACTCATTGGAGGACCTCATTTAATGCGTGCGCAGGTTCGAGATGGTGATAGATCATAAAAACACTGAAAACACCCGGAAGTTTTTCCGCTTTACTAATCCAGTTTTGGATAGCGCGACAGTTTTCAGTTTCGAGGAGGGCAATCATTTTACCGCTGGCGTCGCTGTAACCGATCTCTGTGTGTGGCCAGCTCTCAAATTGAACGCGAAGTTTTTCGGTTTCGGCAGGTCGGGTGCGCAATAACAGGCTGGTGGTATAGATATCTGTCATTTCAGACTCCTGGCGGGCCAAAGATTATTTGGCTTATCCAGATTAAAAACCCGTAGCCGCCGACGAGAATGACTGAGAGCAGTGGGAACAGGATGACGGTTATAAACAGAAAAAGCCGGAGTTCCTGCTTGCGGCTTTGGCTTTCTTCCATAGGGGAGGCCTTAATTATCATTGTTGATCTCATTAAAGCCTGGGAGGCAGCCGTGCGAATTGATTTGGGTCAAGCAGGATGTACTCAACAATAGATCGCCTGCCGGGAATTTAACCTGTGGCGGCAAAATGGTAGAATCGTCGCCCGCTTTAACTCCCTGATTGGAATAGAATTGAAGAGCCTGTCTTTAGTGGCCTTTGTAATGGCCATCGTTGTTGTTGTGCTTGGTGCTTATACCCGTCTTGTTGATGCTGGCCTCGGATGCCCGGATTGGCCGACCTGCTACGGCCATTTGTGGGTGCCCACCAGCGAAGCTGATATTGCGCGGGCGAATGAAGCATTTGAGCATGCCCCCGTTGAAACGGATAAAACCTGGCCTGAGCAGATCCACCGGATTTTTGCCTCATCACTCGGGGTAATGATTCTGGCGATTTTTGCGCTGGCGACACGTGCCCGCATACAGCGTGCTCGTCCCTGGAAGGCGACTACTGTGCTACTTTCCCTGCTGGTGTTGGGCACAATCTTGCGCATTATTATTGGCCACGCCTTCGATTTTCCCCTGCTTGCCCTTGCTGCAGGCTATTTTGGTTGGCTCGCCTGGCTGGCCAAACGTGAGCCCAGCTCGCCGGAACCCTACAAACTTGTCGCTTTGCTCGCCGGCTTGGTGATCCTGCAAGGTTGGTTTGGGATGTGGACAGTGACCCTGAATCTTTGGCCGCAAGTCGTGACAGTGCATCTGCTTGGCGGCTTCACGACACTCAGCTTGTTATGGCTGGTGTTCCAGCGTACATCCGGCTGGAAATGGCAGGCAGACACCGAAAGTCGACCGCAAATTGCGCGGCTTAAGCCCTTGATGTGGTTGTTTTTCGCGCTGGTCGTGGTGCAGATCGCATTGGGGGGTTGGACAACCTCTAATTACGCTGCGTTGGCGTGCCCTGACTTTCCTACCTGTCATGCCGAGTGGTGGCCGCACGCCGATTTCAAGCAGGGTTTTAATGTCCTGCAGCACGTTGGCCCTAATTACCTGGGCGGGCAACTGGATAATTATGCGCGCACGGCCATCCATCTCAGTCATCGGATCGGCGCTTTACTGGTTTTGCTGAGCGGCCTCGTCCTGATTTTTCGACTTTTCTTGAGTAAACAAGCCATCTTGCAACGCTATGCTGGCGTGATTAGCGCTGTTTTGGCAGCGCAAATTGCTTTGGGTATTACCAATGTCATGGCGGGCTTGCCCCTGGCTGTCGCCGTCGCCCATAATGCGGGCGGGGCAGTTTTGTTACTTTGTATCATTACGCTTTTACAGCGTACTCACCACTATTTAGGCGAAACCCAACAGGAAAATTCTGATGTCTGAAGGCTCAAGCGAACAATTGCACACAGCCGCAACCTGGCGGGATTACTACGAGCTCACAAAGCCCAATGTGGTGCTCTTGATGTTACTGACTTCGGTAATCGGTATGTTGCTGGCGGTACCCGGTATGGTGCCAATCGATATTCTGATTCTGGGCAATCTTGGCATCGCATTGTGTGCAGGCTCTGCCGCGACGATAAACCACCTGGTTGATCGCCACATCGATTTGAAAATGGCACGTACTTTTAACCGGCCGGTCGCCAAAGGGCGAATTGAGCCTCGCAAGGCGGTGATGTTTTCCTTTGCATTGGGCCTGACCGGAATGTTAATCCTGCTCTTATGGGTGAATGCGCTCACTGCCTGGCTCACACTGGCGTCGTTGGTGGGTTACGCCTTTATCTATACCTTCTTCTTGAAACGGGCGACGCCGCAAAATATTGTGATCGGCGGCCTTGCGGGTGCCGCGCCGCCCTTGTTGGGCTGGGTGGCTGTCACGGGTGAAATTCATCCCCATTCCCTGTTATTAGTGTTGATTATTTTTGCCTGGACGCCACCGCATTTCTGGGCCCTTGCGGTTCATCGTAAGGAAGAATATGCCAATGCCGAAATTCCGATGTTGCCGGTCACGCATGGCGAGGGTTATACCAAGTTACATATCCTGCTCTATACCCTGATGTTGATTGTTGTCACGCTCCTGCCCTTTGTGACACGCATGTTGAATGTGATTTATCTTTTCGGTGCCTTGATTCTCGGTGCCGGGTATTTGTATTACGCACTGGTGCTGATGTTCGGTAAAAAGAAAAGTGCCGGTATGGATGCTTTTTGGTATTCCATCATTTATCTGATGGCTTTATTTGCCGTGATGTTGGTTGACCACTACGTAATGCCGCTGCCGGCTTGATGGTTGTCCCTGACAATCTCTCCCTTATCTGGTTTGGCCTGAATTATATTCTGAAAACTGAGTAAAACTATGAGTGCAACAGCAACGCAAAAGCGAGGCATTATTAAAACGGTTATTGTCCTTGTCATCATCATGTGTGCGATTTTGCTTGGTTTTCTCAACAAGATGCTAACGCCACGTATCCTGTCAGCGGAAGAGCTGCGTGTTAATGGTGTGATTCTTTTCGACCCACCACGAATTATTAAAGAGTTTTCGCTTGTTGATCATCGCGGTGAAAATTTTACTAAAAGTGATCTCGAAGGAAAGTGGACCTTGATGTTTTTTGGTTTTACTCACTGCCCCGATATCTGTCCAACCACATTGGCCAAGCTCGCACAATTGACCAAGGGCCTCGACGAAAAAACCTTAAGCAAATTGCACGTTGTGATGGTGAGTGTTGACCCCGCACGTGATAGCGTTGAAAAACTCGCCGAATACGTTCCCTTTTTTCATCCGGATTTTACTGGAGTAACGGGAGAGTTTATGGATATTCTCAGTTTTTCTCGCAATGTTAATGTTGTGTTTAATAAAGTAGTCACAGGGGACGATTACACAGTGGACCACAGCGGGAATATAGTTTTGGTCAATCCGGAGGGCCACTATCAGGGTTTTATCAAGCCGCCTTTTGAATTGGCACGCTTGAAATCCAGCGTCTTGTCTCTGGTGCAGATGTGAGCCTCCGGATTGCGCCAGCTACTGTTGAATACTCTCGTATAAAACAGTAATAAAATCTTCTTCTTTTACGCCCCGTTTCTCGAAACCTTCGAGCGGTTTTGCTTGCAGGATTTGCGCGAGCGATTTGCCGGCATCCATACCTTTTTTCACACGTATATAAACGGTATTTAACATATCCCTGAAGGCAATCACATCAGCTTTGCTGGCTAACTCACCGTGACCGGGGATAAATTTTGTATTGTCGTCTGCCATGGCAATCACTGCATCCAAAACACGAATCAGGCCCACTGTATTGCCACCGCGATCTCGATCAATATAAGGAAAACCATAACGAACAAAGGTATCACCCATATGAAAGACATTGGCCTTTTTAAAGTGCACAATGGCATCGCCATCGGTGTGACCGTGCGACACATAAAAAACTGTGACCATCTCATTGTTGTAATGAAATTGGATTGAATCACTAAAGGTAAGCTTGGGTTGAAAACCTTCCTTAGTCGGGTCAGCATGGACAATGTGCTTTCGTGTATTCTCATGCGAAACAATATATGCGCCTGCGGCACTGAAATGTGCGTTGCCACCAACGTGGTCACCGTGGGCATGGGTGTTGATGACAAACTCAATCGGTTTTTTGGAGAGACTGGCAACTGCAGATTTGATTTTTTCTGATAGTGGCGCATACTGATTATCAACAAGTACAACGCCATCATCGCCGGTGAAAACGCCAATGTTGCCACCGTCGCCCTTGAGCATAAATATTTGTGTATCGACTTGAATGGTCTCGATTTCGACTTTCGAAAAATCCTTGTCTTGAGAAAAACAATGGCTTGAGGCAAAACTCAATAAAATTGAAACAAAAACAAAAAGGGGGCCGAATGGATTGTTTATCATGCATACTCTCCTGTTTGCAGTCGCGAGCATTTAAGCATAGGGACGTGAATAAAAAGGCGAATAGAAGCCTTGTATCGAAAGGCAAGTAAAGAGTACATTAAACCCCTTCATCACCTTACAATGTCCGACAAAAGTCTAGCATTCAGGCCTGAGTAAGCCATCCCCTCCCTGATTTTTCAATTTCCACGCTTGTTACCACGGTCGTTACCACGCTTCTGCAAACGCTTGGGGTTTATGTTGTGCCCAAAGTCATTCATTCATTAGGAATAAGATGGGTGTCGCTCTCTCAGCGGCATTCAGGCAGGGGCGTTTATGAAACAGTTCAAGTTATTTTTCACTCTCCCATTGGTTTTTTGTTTGTTTGTGTTGACCGCATGCGGTGGCGGAGGCGGCGGCAGTAACGGCAACGACAATAACGGCAGCAGCAGTTCTGCCAGCAGCAGCAATTCAAGCAGTAGCTCAAGCAGCAGTTCGGGTGGGAGCTCGACGGGCAGTTCCAGTAGCTCGAGCAGTAGTTCCAGCAGCAGTTCGAGTAGCAGCGCAAGCAGCAACTCGACAGCCAGTTCCAGCAGCAGTTCAAGTGCAAGCAGTGCCAGTAGTTCAGGCGGCGATACAGGTAGCAGTAGTAGTTCGAATAGCAGCTCAAGCACCGGTTCCAGTTCCAGCAGCAGTAGTAGCGCGAGCAGTAGTTCAAGTAGCAGCGCCAGCAGCAGCTCGAGCAATAGCTCAAGTAGCAGCGCAAGCAGTAGCAGTTCGAGTAGTTCAAGCGCGAGCAGCAGTAGCGGATCTGCGCTGTTGCCCCCTGTGCTTATCGGGCCCGGCTCACAAGTATTTTTGACGAATACCGCAATTGAAGCCGTCGCAATCGAAAATTCGGGTGGTGATGCGTTAACAAGCTGTTTTGCTGATGCCTTGCCGACAGGTCTCGCAGTCTCGGTGTCTGAGGACGGAACCCTGTGTGTTCTGAGTGGGATACCGACGGATATTCAGGACGATATCGAATACACCATTACCGCTGAAAATGCTGCGGGATCAAGCAGCGCGTCGATCAGCATTGCGGTAGAACTCGCGCCACCCAATCTGCAAAACCCGATAAATCTCGCGTTTGTTATCGGCCAGTTGGTCAACATTAAACTCGAAAACAACGGTGGATTTGATATTACCGAGTGTCTGGGTGATATGCCGCTTGGCCTGACTATTACGCCCACGGACGATTCGTCGAGCTGTGAAATCGTGGGTGAGGTGGATGCCTTAACGGAATTGCCGATTGATCTAAACCTGAGTGCAAGCAATGCCGCAGGTGTCTCGACCACGCTCTTTAGCTATGTTGTTGAGCCCGCCACTGCCTACGTCACCACCTGGAAAACTGACAACCCGGGTGCCAGTAACGATGATCAAATCACGCTGGATGTCGCACCCGGAAGTGAGTATGAATTTACCGTGGACTGGGGTGATGACAGCAGCGACAGCAATGTCACGTCCTCTATTACCCACACCTATGCGGAACCCGGTATTTACACTGTGACAATTACAGGTAAGTATCCGCAGCCCTTTTTCCCGCAATCGGCATCGGATGCTGAAAAACTCTTGAGTGTAGAGCAGTGGGGTAACCGACCCTGGTTATCAATGAGACGGGCATTTTTCTCAGCGAGCAATCTGGTGATTAATGATCCTGCGAGCCCGAACCTTTCGCGTGTTACCGATTTCGAGGGCATGTTTTTCCAGGCCCGCAATTTTAACAGTGACATCAGCAATTGGGATGTCTCCAATGTGCGCAACATGCAACGCACCTTCAGAGCGGCCAATGCTTTCAATCAGGATCTCAGTAAATGGGATGTGAGAAATACAACAAACATTCAAGAAATGTTTATGGAAGCGACCGTGTTTAACGCAGATATTTCTGGCTGGGATGTATCGAACGTCATCAATCTGCGGAAAACATTTGAAAACGCGCGCGCCTTTAATCAGGACATCAGCGGCTGGGATGTGTCGAATGTTATTAATATGAGAACAACCTTTAATAACGCGCGCAGTTTTGATCAAAACCTGGGGGCTTGGCAGGTCGCGCAAGTGTCAGATTTCACCGCGATGTTCATAAACAATGGATTGTCCATCGAAAATTACGATGCCCTGCTTAACGGTTGGGCGGCGCAAGACGTGCAGGAAGGGCGAACCTTCAGTGCAGGTAACACCCAATTTACGGAAGCCGCAGTCGCTGCGAGGGCAATACTGACAGACTCCTTTGGCTGGACGATTATCGATGGGGGTTTCGTTGCTTTGCCTGAATTGCAAGGGGATGCAGTGAATGTTTATACCAACAATGCCGTGCGTATTGCTTTGGAAAATTCGGGCGGGAGTCCGAACAGTTGTGTCGCAGACAGCTTACCCGAGGGTTTGCTAGTACAAGTTTCCGAGAGTGGGAATACCTGCGAAATTGTCGGTGTGCCCACTGTGTTGCAAAGCACCACACCGATAACGGTCACCGCGAGTAATAACCTCGGAAGCAGTGATGCAAGCCTTGAGTTAGCAGTACTCGAAGAGACGGCTTTTGTCACAACCTGGAAAACGGACAACCCGGGTATGAGTGACGATAACCAAATCACGTTGATGACTTCCCCTGAATTTGATTACAACTTCAGTGTGGATTGGGGAGACGGCAATGTTGATGACAACGTGACAGGAGAAATTACGCACACCTATTCAACGCCCGGAGAGTACCAAGTGTCGATTACCGGTGAGTTTCCGCAACCCTGGTTCATTAACACCTTTGATACCAATTTCACCGACGCAGCAAAATTGTTATCGGTCGATCAATGGGGTGCACGCAACTGGTTATCTATGGAACAAGCGTTCTATAACTGCATGAATGTGGTGATTAACGATACGGAAAATCCGGACTTGAGCCTTGTAAAAAATATGGACAGCATGTTTCGCAATGCAGATAACCTTGAAGGCAACATGGAAACCTGGAATGTCTCGAAAGTGACCACAATGCAAAATATGTTTGCCGGTTCAGATTCTTTTAATACTGACATTGGCCAATGGGATGTATCCAATGTAACGGCAATGAACAGAATGTTTGCAAACATGAGCTTTAATCAGGACATTGGCCAATGGAATGTGGGGAAAGTAACGAACATGGCAGGTTTGTTTTCCGGAAATAGTCAATTTAATCAAAACATCGCTGCCTGGAATATTGAAAATGTCAGTGATATGTCAACGATGTTTACCGCCGGTTTGTCTACGGAGAACTATGATGCGCTACTTTTGCAATGGGCGACGGGAAGTGTACAACCCAATGTCGTATTTGACGCAGGTACCAGCGAATTTAGCCCCGATGCGCAAGACGCCAGAAATACCCTCATCAATGACTTTGGATGGACGATTAACGATGGTGGACTGGTTGAATAAACGTTCTGACTGATTTACGTATGCAAGTCCCTTGCGACACTAATCTGGTCATGTACCAGGTTAGTGTTTTTTTTGCTTCTTCTTAAGGGTTACTTTTTATAAAAGCGCGAACGGTATCAACGAAAACCCTGGAGGCAGGTTCACGCCCCAACAACAAATGCCCATCGCTTTCCAAACCAACAAATTCTGCATTCGGTATGGCTGAGGCAATATCACGCGCGGCTTTGATAGGAATGCGTTGATCCCCAAGGGAATGCATCACCAACGTCGGTACCGTCACTTTTTCCAATTGGTGTCGTACATCGATATCCCCAAAAACCGATAAAAAACGCACGGCATTTTCCGGTGATGTTGTAAGCCTTTGAAATTCATTAAACCAATCGAGTTCCTGTTGGTTTGCGCTGGGTAAAAAGGTGGACGAAAAAATTTGTCGATAGGCCGGGTTGTTATTGCCCCAGCCCGTCGCTGTCAAGGTCATAATTGCCTCGCGCTCCCTGATCAATTCCTCACTGGCATCAATTCGCCATCCGGCAGCATAACCGCCGAAAAGAATGAGATGACTCACCCTTTCCGGGTGCCTGATCGCGTATTCAATAGACACGGACGCACCTTGCGAGATACCGAGAAGGGCAAATTTTTCCAGATCCGTACTGGCGACGACAGTTTCCAGGTCTTCAACAAACGCATTAAAAGAGAGATCGTCAACGTTCCAGTCGGATAAGCCGTTGCCACGTTCGTCGTAACGCAAAAAAGTATGATCGGTAGCGAGATCCCGAAAAAGGGGACTCCAAATCGGGGCATTCCAATCGTGCTTCAAATGGCTCAACCAGTTTGCCGCTTTAACAATGGGGTATCCTTTACCAATCGCGGAGTACGCAATGTTGACACCGTCACCCGTTTTACAAAACCGGATTTTCTGGCACGAGAGAATATCCTCATCGCTAAAAGGTTTTTTATCAACCTGGGGCTTGAGCTCTACCGTATTGCTTTCTGAAAATGCCCAGCTGATACAGGCATTGCGAAAGCGCTGTTCAACATTTTGAAATACCTTCTTGAATTCATCAGTAAATCCCATCCGTTGTAGATGTAGCAATAAGGTATTTGCTGCCGAGGTGCTGTAGGGTTCGTGTTCGAACCAGATTCGACTCCAATCCAGTTGTTCCTGCTGGCTAAGTGTGGGGTGCTTAGCCAGTCGCGATAAAACCATACCGCACATTTTTTTGGTTTTATTGCGTTCGAACATCAACCATTGCTGAAACAAATCCTGGTCCGGTAGATCGATCCCTTCCAGAAAAGGCTCGCGTAAAACCTGAAAAATTTTTTCAAGCTCGTCGACCGAGAGTTCAGTGATATTACTGATAATCTGATCGAAGCGATCAATATCAATTTCAATAGATTTTTTTTCAAGACTGATATGTTCGCGCGTGGCCACCAGACCTTCGGAAGCGGCGGCGTTCATCAAGTTACGAATTTTACTGAGCGCCCAGCGCAGAGCGCCACGGGGGTCACTGGGTGCATCCCAGATCAGTTCACACAAGCGATCACGCCGGTGAGGTTTTGCGGTGATTGCCAGATAAGCCAGTAGCGCTCTGGTGCGTTTTGATTTTGGCAGGGCCAAGGCTTTATCCTGGTGATACAATGAAAACTCACCCAGTGTTTTGATGCTTATTGTCATAATAATTATTACCAAGCGTCGAATCTGTTGACCCGACCGAGGCGAAATCCAGAGGTGTGTGTACGGAACGCAAAAAGTATAAGTGCCCCTTGGAATTCCGGTTACCCTACAAATGTAGGGTGCGGAACCTGCAGCCTGTTTGAATTTACATGATTCAGCCAATAACGAACACGACAAATCGCTGTCTAGCAAAGGTCTCGCGAGGCGTTGCGCTATTTAGCGCACTCATATTATTGCTGGCACCGTTCTCTTCGGCTGAGCCTCTCAACCTCGCCCGAGCAGACTATATGTATGCATTGGCATCGCAAAACCACTCTTCCGGTTTTTTCCCCGTAGGGGAAAATGAAAATCTTGCCAATTTTAGCTGCTGCAAAAAACCCTATATTTTTCATGGTTTAAATCCGAACTTTGAACACCATGACCGCTACTTTTTGTTCGCCGAGGTGGTAAACAACACAAGCCAGCACGAATGGGTGCTTCACATCAGCAATTTTGGTTTTAAAAATCCAAAGGTCCGGGTAATCAATGCAGAGCATGCAGCCGATCAATTTACACCGGTCGTCAAAGACCTGAGTGCCGAAATCAACACCATTGGGCGGGCAAGCACGATTACATTGGAACCGGGTGTTTCGTATTTTTTGCTTGTTGAGTTACGGGCGGACAATGTTGTTTGGCACCCCTACATTGGCTTGATGAGCGAGGAGTATTACGACGGATGGAAAACGCGAATGGATTTCGCCTACAAGTTGGCAATAGGCATTATTCTGGGGCTGATTCTTATTGCCTTTATGTGTTGGCTTTTAATGTCGGAAAAAGTGTTTTTATGGGGCGGACTGTCTTCCCTGTTGATGCTTTTCTACTACCTGGAGCACAGCAGTTTACCTGCCATTTTTTGGCAATCGACCTATGAAAAAACATTTTTGATTTGGTTGCTGATTACCTCGACCTTGATGTCACAAACACTTTTCGCTGCCGCGTTTTTGCAACTTAATCAAAAGGACAAAATTTGGTACCGCTTTTATGTTGCCGCGTTGGCAAGTTCAGTGGCAGTACTCTTGGCAAGCTATTTTCTTTCATTCAGAACGGCGAGTATTTTATTTGCCCTTAATTACCTGGTAGTGTGGGGCTTTATCTTATTTTCCGGTATTGCCCGTTTACGCTCCCATGGCCGGTTTTATGTGCTGTATATTTGTGGTTGGCTGCCTATTGTTTTGTCTATCTTTCATGTGATCTATGTTCTTTTGTTTCCCCAACAAACCGATCATGTTGAAGTCTCATACAAGCTCATTCATGTACTTTACGTGCAAATTTTACATATGGTTATACACGCAACGGCACTGATTTCGCGTGTTAAATCGATGCGTGACGAAAAAGCTCATGCTGAATACCTCAGCCAGGCCAAGTCGCGTTTTATTGCACAAAGCAGTCATGATTTGCGACAGCCGCTCAGTTCGATGAATTTGTTTCTGGAATATTTATATCCGCATATTCAGGGGGAGAAAGCCCTGACAATTTTTGAGCATTTGAAGAAAGCCCAACAACATATGCAGGATTCTTTTAACAATATGCTCGATATGAGTCGTCTCGAAGCGGGTGCCTTGAACGTCAACATGCGGGCGGTATCAATGGAGCAATTGTTTATAAAACTGCAGCATGAGTTTCAGGTTTTGGCGCGTGCCAAACCCATTGCATTGCATGTCCATATGAGTAGTGCCTGGGTGCTTAGTGATCCCGCTTTGTTGGAAAGAATCCTGCGAAATTTACTGGCCAATGCCATTCATTACACCAGGGAGGGCAAAGTGGTGTTGGGTTGTCGAAGAAAGAAGGGACAGCTCATTGTTCAGGTGCTGGATACAGGTTGTGGGATTGATCCTGAAAGCCAGAATGAGATTTTTGATATTTACAAACGCTCCACCGAGCAACAAAGCCATAGCGCGGGCATTGGTGTCGGGTTATCAATTGTGAAACAGATTTGCGATTTGTTGGGCCATTCCCTGAATCTGACTTCACACCCAGGTAAGGGAAGCCAATTCAGTATTACTGTGCCCTTGGCCGAAGGACACACTGCCGGAAAGGCGGGTGATAATTTACTTCCCGGACTGGAAGCACCTTCGGTTCTGCTATTAATTGAAAACGATGAAATTAGAAATGGAATTGCAGATCATTTTACAAAATGGGGCTGCGCAGTCGCGACCGTTGAATCGAGGGTTGCGATAAATCAAATTGCCAGCGAGGCCTCCGGCGAGAAGGTCTTTATATTATTGTGTGATTACCCTTGTGCCAGCCGTGAGCTTTTTTCGCAAAAGTATGCACTCGACCTGGAAAAGAAATTTATTGCTGCGTGCCTCTGTGAAGCCGATGAGAATCTGCCAGAAAATTGGATTACCCTCTCCACGGCGTTGCCACCAGCGCAACTTCGAGCGTTATTAAATCTTGCCTACCGCCGTTTAAACAGTGTGATGACAGAATGAAAGTATTAATTACCGAGGACCACGAGCTCTACCGGGACGGGCTGCGTTTACTGCTTCAGGAAGCCTTCGAGGACATTAATATTCTCGAGGCGGGAGATTTTCCTGGCAGTGTGTCTTTATTGAAAAAACATCGGGATGTTGCCTTGCTTCTTCTTGATATTCATATTCCGGGCACCAGTGGACTGGAGGGTTTAAGCAAAATCAAACAAACATGGCCAGCCTTGCCGGTTGTTATTGTTTCCATTGTTGATAGTCAATTCAGTATTCAACAAATGTTACAGCTGGGTGCTGATGGTTTTATCTCTAAAACCAGTGGTAAAGCCGCGATGGTTGAAGCCTTGAGAAATATTGTTGCCGGTGAACAGGTAATTGTTCACGGGCAGGAACATGTTGATTCGCAAATTTTAACGTCGCGTCAAATAGAAGCGCTTGGCCTGCTTTCTCGGGGTATGACCAACAAGGAAATTGCGACGGCCCTGAAAATATCGCCGGTGACAGCCCGTGAACATGTGTCTCGATTATTGGAAGTATTCGATTGTGAAAACCGGACACAGGTGGTGTTGAAAGCCCGTCAAGCGGGTTTTATTTTTGACTAAAATTTATTTTTGTTCCGGGCCAATGATTTTAAAATAAACGCCCCGCTAAAAAGCATCGCCGCGCACAAAACGATCGACGGCCCTGTTGGTGTGTCTAACCAGGCGGAAGCGAGTAAACCACCAATAACACACAGTATCCCGCAGAAACTGGCAAACAAGGCCATCGCTTCTGGCGACCGTGTCAGTTGTTGCGCCGCCGCGGCGGGAATGATTAGTAAAGCAGTAATGAGTAGTATCCCTACCGTTTTCATTGCCACGGCAATCACGGTGGCCAGGAGAATAATTAACACAATTTTCAGTGCTCTGACATTCAAACCTTCTGCTTGCGCCAGCTCTTCGTCGATTGAAATCATTAATAATTTTCGCCAGAAAAAGATCAACAAGCCGAGGCTCAATAACACAAGTGCAGCGATAACGAACACATCTTGCAGATTCACCATCAACAAGTCGCCAAATAAATACGCGTAGAGATCGACGCGCTGGCTGGGCAGCACACTCACAACAACGAGACCCAAAGCTAAAGAAGAGTGCGAGAGGATGCCGAGTAAACTGTCGCTGCTCATTCGCGTGTTACTTTGCAAAGCGAGAAGCAAAAGCGCGATGACAATACAACAGAAAAGAATGCCGATTTGTATATTCCAGTGAAACATTAAGGCCGCAGCGACACCCAGTAACGCAGAATGAGCAAGCGTATCGCCGAGGTAGGCCATGCCACGCCAAACAGTAAAAGAACCGAGAGGGCCGGCGACCAGGGCAACCAGAATGCCAACGAGCGCAGGAAGCAGAAGTAAGTCAATCATCGTGTTTACACCCCGCGTCACAGTGCACGACATCGCCGTGCATATCGTGATGGTGATCGTGGTGATGGGTGTATACCGCCACATCTTCTGCGACTTGTTTGCCAAAGAGTTTTAAATACTCCGGGTGTTTACTCACACTTTCCGGCTCGCCGTGGCAACAAATGTGTTGATTCAAACACAAGACTTTATCTGTTTGCGCCATAACCAGATGCAAATCGTGGCTGACCATTAATACTGCGCAATCCTGTTCGTCGCGCAAGGCGGCGATCAAGCGGTAGAGGGCGGCCTGGCCATTGATATCAACACCTTGCAAAGGTTCGTCGAGGACCAGTAAATCCGGTTTCCGTAGCAGGGCGCGAGCGAGTAACACGCGTTGAAGTTCACCGCCGCTAAGAGTCTGCATTGACGCGCCGTTTAAATGTGCCACCCCGGTTTTTTCGAGGGCCGCCTGGCGCGCTTTTTTGTTGGAATCGGCAAGGCTTAAAAAGCGCGAGACTTTCAAGGGCATGCTACTTGCCAGTTGCAAACGTTGCGGCATGTAACCAATGCGCAGTTGCGGTTTTTTATGTATATGCCCACTCGAAGGGGTCAACAGACCGCAAATAATTTTCATTAGCGTGCTTTTGCCAGCGCCATTGGGCCCAATGACGGTGGTGATTTCGCGTTCGGCGATGGTCAGGGAAATGTTGCGAATAATCTCGCGCCCCTGATCAACAAAACTCAGGTTGTGGACTTCGAGTAAGCTGTTGTTCGTTAAGTTGTTCATCGCCGAACGGTTCACCGACAATTCTCACAAAGCCCAAGGACTTCCAGCACCTGGCTTTTTACTGAAAAGCGGTTTTGCGAGGCACTCAGGTTGATAGCCTGTTGAATCGTGGCACTGTGCACCTCGTCGGTGAAGCCGCAATTCGAGCAAATAAACAGCGCATCACTGTGTTTGTGCAAGGGGTTATTGCAACCGACAAAGGCATTCAAAGAGTGCACCTTGTGGATCAAATCATTTTCCAACAGAAAATCCAGACTGCGGTAAACTGTCGGCGGTGCGACGCGCTCGCGATCTGAGCTGGCCTGTAGAAGATCCATTAAATCATAAGCGCCAAGGGGCGAATGGCTCTGCCAAATCAATTCGAGAATTTTTTTTCGCAGGCGGGTCAAGCGCACACCGCGTTTTTGACAAAGGGATTCCGCACGGGTGAGCGCACTGCGGATGCAAGCATCGTGATCGTGGGCAGCATTCAGTTTGATTTTGTTCATAGTGGTCGCACTGACTGATTTGCTATTGGCAATATGCTTCGTTACTAAAATACTGATTTCTCGTGGCTTTGCGGCCAAAAAGATATGTTATCATATAACAAAATTACCCTGCTGTAAGTGTTCTTGAATGAAATTCCTGTCTTTTGTGTTTCTGATCGTGTTGGCTCAGCCTGCCTTTACCACAGAAATTCGCGTACTTTCCTCTATTAAGCCCCTGTCTTTAATAGTTGAGGCCTATACTGTTGATTTGCCGGTTGTGAGTGACACCTTGCTCGCACCGGAACAATCACCCCATCACCTGAGCCTCAAGGTGTCACAGCTGACAAAGCTGAAACGGGCTGACATCGTGTTGTGGGTTGGCCCAGAATTAGAGCCCTTTTTAAGCAAGCCCCTGAAGAACAAAAATTCCCTTTGTTTCTCCTGCTTGTCAGGGCTGAACCGTCTGGAAATAGAGCATGGTATGCATGGACAGGTGCTGGACCCGCATGTGTGGCTAGACCTCGATAATGTTATGCGCCTCGTAAAGGCTTTGAGCACAACACTACAGGCAGTGTTACCGTATGAAAAAGCCACACTGCAAGCGAGGGAAGCGGAATTACTTTCGCAGCTTGCTGAACAAAAAGCGCGTACAACAGAGCGTATGGATGGGGTCAGACAAGCTTTTATAACCTACCACAACTCGCTCAAGCACTACGTAAGTGCTTACAAACTTCCCGAGGTCAAAGCCATTTTTGAAGGCACAGAAGCGAGTATCAGTGCAGCCCATCTTGTAGAGCTCAAGCGATATGCAGCGAGTTATAGCTGTTTAATTGCAGATATTCAGGAAGTGCCGAGCGCAAAACCCTACGCGCAGCAGATGGACTTACCGTTGGTGGTAATGGATTTGATGGCGGTAAATAAACAAAGCTGGTGGGACTATTACGACGCGCTTGGCGACGCAATTCATGGCTGTTCAAAACAGAAATAAAGCGAGCTAAAAAATTCCCCGCGCCAATTTCAAAAGAAAGGGAGGAGAGAACGGCGCGGGGAAAGGCGTGTAACGCCAGTCACATTAGCCCTTTAGTACTCAAGGCTGTTGAGCAGCTTGCGCTCCAAAACAGTCTCCAGCACAGTATTCATGCTTTGATTGATAGTCTCAGTGCGAGACTTCAGGTCTGCCATTTGGTGCACGTTAGCTTGAGTGTTGTAAGGCACTACTGCCCAGCTGTCGCTGGCACCTGTATCCGCAATCGCAACGTCCAGTATGGATGATGCAGAACCTGCTAATTGAGGATTAAAGGCACCAACTTCGTCACTGGCCAGAGCAACACTTGAAGCAAGGGCAAGAAACATTGCCAATACTACGTTCTTCATAAGTTTCTCCAGTTAGTTAAGTTGATACCGAATGTCGGCTTGTGGCTGACTTCCGTGCAAAGTGTTACTTTGCGTTACGTATGGTAACACTTGTTCGGCATTGTGCAAGTTTTTTTTCTGTGATCGAGGTAACACTTTGCAGCTGTAGGCCAATAAAATCAGTACCTATGTCCATATCCAGGGTATGAGGCCACACTTCCTCCTGGATATGCTAAAAATCGGGTACTTCGGTAACAAATAATTCACAATAAGGACTATTACTTCTCGCGATATTCAAGAGCGGCAGTTCCATTTCACGCCGTTACATTCATTTGCGTTATCCTAGGCAGCCGCAAACGCTCAACGCATTAGGATCCCATGGCTAAGAAAGACAACCCTCTGGTGCTGGTAGACGGCTCGTCTTACCTGTATCGCGCCTATTACGCCTCACAAAGCTCAACTCAACGGCTTCATAACTCCAAGGGGCAACCGACCGGGGCGACCAAAATCATCATTAGCATGATCAAGAAACTCCAAAAGGATTACCCCGACAGTGTGGTCGCAGTTATTTTTGACGCAAAGGGCAAAACCTTTCGCGATGACATTTACCCCGAGTACAAGGCCACCCGCCCCCCCATGCCTGATGATTTACGGGAGCAAGTCGAACCGATCCACAAAATCATTGAGGCCATGGGAGTGCCGCTGATCGTTGTTCCCGGTGTGGAAGCGGATGATGTGATTGGCACCTTGTGCCAGCGTGCCGTAGAGAAAAAAATCAATGTTGTTGTGTCGACAGGGGATAAAGATTTGGCGCAACTCGTCAATGAGCATGTGCGTCTTATCGACACGATGAAAAACACGGTGCTTGACGTGGAAGGTGTAAAAAATAAATTTGGCATTCCGCCCGAATTAATTATCGACTTTCTAGCGCTGATGGGCGATTCCTCCGACAACATTCCCGGCGTGCCCGGTGTGGGTGAGAAAACCGCACTCGGATTGTTACAAGGGCTCGGTGGGCTCGACGACATTTATGCAAACCTCGATAAAGTTGCAACGCTGAGTTTTCGCGGCGCCAAAACGCTCGCACCTAAACTGGAAGAAAATAAAGATAAGGCCGATCTTTCTTATGAATTGGCGACCATCAAGCTTGATGTCGATCTGGATTTCAAAATTGAAGATCTCCACTATAGGGAAGCAGACAACGACAGTTTGATGAAATATTTTGTCGATTTTGAATTCAAAGCCTGGGTGGCTGAGTTGAGTGAAAATACAGATGCCGCTCCCGTTACCGCAGAGAAAATTGAAACACACTACGAAACGATTTTTGATGAAGCTGAGCTGGATGCCTGGTTAAAAAAACTTGTCGCAGCTGACCTGTTTGCCTTTGATACTGAAACTAACAGCTTGAACTATATGCAAGCGGAGTTGATCGGTGTCAGCTTTGCGTGTGAACCCGGCAAGGCGGCTTATGTACCGTGTGCGCACGACTATCTCGGAGCGCCGCAACAAATTTCACGCGAAACCCTGCTTGCAAAATTAAAACCCATTCTCGAAGATGCCAGCATTGCCAAGGTCGGACAAAATTTGAAATACGATGCGAATGTACTGGCAAATTACGCGATAAAAATGCGCGGTATGGACTTCGATACCATGCTTGAATCCTATGTGTTTAATAGCACGGCATCGCGCCACGACATGGATTCGCTGGCACTGGCTTATCTTGGTGTGAATACCATTCATTTTGAAGATATCGCAGGCAAAGGCAGTAAACAATTAACCTTTAATCAAATCGATTTACAGCAAGCCGGGCCCTATGCGGCGGAAGATGCGGATATCACTTTGCGTTTGCACAATACCTTGTGGCCGAAAATTGCTGAAGAAAAAGGCTTGAAAAACGTTTTACAGGATATCGAAATTCCCTTGATGCCCGTGCTTGCAAAAATAGAGCGTCAAGGCACGCTGATCGATGCGGGCATACTGCAAAAACAAACAGAAGAGCACAAAGAAAATATTAAAAAGCTAGAACAAAAAGCCTATGAACTTGCGGGCGAAGAATTCAATATCGGCTCACCGAAACAACTGGGGAAAATCCTTTTTGAAAAACTGCAATTGCCAGTTAAAAAGAAAACCAAAACGGGTGCGGTTTCTACTGCGGAAGATATCCTGCAAGAGCTTGCGCTCGACTATCCCCTTCCAAAAGTTATTCTGGAATATCGTGGATTGTCAAAACTGGTTTCCACTTACACCGAAAAATTACCGCTGTTAATCAACCCACAAACGGGCCGGGTACACACCTCCTACCAACAAGCGGTTGCCAGCACCGGGCGTTTGTCATCAACGGACCCGAATTTACAAAACATTCCTATTAAAACGGAAGCTGGCCGCCGTGTGCGGCAAGCTTTTATCGCTCCCAAGGGTTATAAGATCGTCGCGGCCGATTATTCGCAAATTGAATTGCGCATCATGGCGCATTTAAGCAGCGACGCGGGATTGCAGGAAGCCTTTGCGGCCAATCTCGATGTGCACAAAGCCACAGCAGCGGAAGTATTCGATACGCCACTTGATAAAGTGAGCCCCGAACAACGTCGCTCTGCCAAAGCCATTAACTTTGGTTTGATTTACGGCATGTCAGCGTTCGGTCTTGCGAAACAGTTGGGTATCGGCCGCAACGATGCGCAGCGCTATATCGATCGTTATTTCGCTCGTTATCCCGGTGTGGCGGACTATATGACCAATATTCGCCTGAAAGCGGCAGAGCAAGGCTACGTTGAAACCTTGATGGGCCGCCGTTTATACCTGCCGGATATCAATAGCCGTAACGCTATCCGTCGCAAAGCCGCGGAACGTGTGGCTATTAATGCGCCCATGCAGGGAACTGCGGCCGATATCATCAAATTGGCCATGATCAAGGTTGATGCCTGGTTGGAAGCTGAAAAAGTTGATGCCCGCATGATCATGCAAGTTCACGATGAATTGGTGCTTGAAGTGGCTGAAAATGAGGTAGATGCCATCAGTGACGCGCTCTGCGAGCGCATGTCGGCAGCGGCTGAACTGTCTGTGCCACTCCTGGTTGAGGCAGGCCGGGGAAAAAATTGGGAAGAAGCGCATTAATTTTTTATGACAGACTGAACTTTGCTGAAAACGCCCTGTCAGAACCTCTGAGCGAGCACAGAAGTATGGTTTTTTCTCCAACTCAACTTACTTGATTGAAAAGAATTAATTGCAATGGCCCCGAATTCTCTGAATCCGGGGCTTTTTTTATGTTTTTCAGTTACTTCCGGTTAAAAAACAAACAGAGCGCTCAATTCAGGAACATGTGCCGATCAATCCACAGATTTAAACGCCAATTGTGGAAGCAAACGTCAAAAACTCATGGGGATAGAACAAAGTCTTGGGGCTGCAGTCACAGTACTGCCCTTAGATGTTCCAAGAAGTCGAACATCGCCATTGAACCCGGAGGATTCCCCAAGGCCTCCGGGTTTTTTTATGGCCCTTCGTCGGGCAAATTCGGTTCCTGGGGTTCGGCTTCCGGGGCTTTTTCAGGTTCGCGCTGCAGCCATTCGGTGAGCCTTTCCTCCAGAACATCAACGCCAACCTTTTTCAGGGCTGAAAAGTGTTGAACGCTCACCAGGTCTTCAACGCCAGCGTCTTTCATGTGTTTACGCGCGGCAAGTACCGTATTTTTCATTGCACCACTTTTTAATTTATCGGCCTTGGTGAGTAAGAGATGGACAGGCAGTTCGCGTTCGACCGCCCAATTGATAAGCAAGGTATCAAACTCCTGCAGGGGGTGGCGGATATCCATAACCAGCACGAGGCCTCGAAGGCTGCGGCGTTCATACAAGTAATCAGAGAGGTGGCGCTGCCACTCTTCCTTGACCTTTTTGGGGACTTTTGCGAAGCCATAGCCCGGCAAATCCACCAGACGTAATTCCGGCTGACCCAGGCTGAAAAAATTAATTAACTGCGTGCGTCCGGGGGTTTTACTGGTGCGAGCCAGCTTGCCATTGGCTGTCAGGGTGTTGATCGCGCTGGACTTTCCCGCGTTGGAGCGCCCCGCGAAAGCGACTTCATTGCCCAGCTCGGGTGGACACTGGTGCAAAGTGGGCGCGCTGATCAGGAATTGCGCGCGTCTGAAATTAATTTCGAGCATGTTCAAGCCTTGCCTGGTGGGGTGCGGGGTATATAATGCGCGCTTCGCGCAAAGCGCGCATTCTAGCAGCAAAAACTTGCTAAACTGGAAATGCGCACAGCACACACAAAGATCAAAAAACGGAAATATTCATGAAGAAGCTTATTGCAGGTACCTTTACGTGCCTTGGCCTGTTCGTTCTTAGCCCCTTTGTTTCTGCCGGCGGCGACGCCCAAGCGGGAGAAAAACTGGTTGCGGTATGTGCAGCTTGTCATGGCAGTGATGGGAATAGCCCGTCTTCCGCCTTCCCCAAATTGGCTGGACTAGGCGAAAACTACATATATAAACAACTCAAAGCCATCGCGAATAAAGACCCCAAAAAGCCCACCCGTAGTATCGTTGAGATGACCGGGATGCTCGATGGAATGTCCGATGATGATCTGCGTAACATTGCAGCGTTCTATGCCAGCAAGAACATACAATTGGCTGGTGCCAAAGAGATTGAAGTGAAGCTTAATTCGGGAGTGGTATTAAGCCCGAAAGAGAGCCTTGCACTGGGAGAAAAAATCTACCGGGCAGGCAATGCGGAAACAGGCGTCGCAGCATGTACGGCATGTCATGCGCCCAATGGTGCCGGTAATGCACCTGCCGCGTATCCGCGTCTTGGCGGCCAATATGCTGAATACATTCAAAAGCAACTCGAAGCCTTTCAGGCTGGCGAGCGCACTAACGACGATGCCGCGGTCATGCGCGACATCGCGGGCAAAATGCACGCTTCCGAAATTGCAGCGGTAGCGAACTATATTGCGGGTTTGACTGACTAACACTTCCCCCGTCGCCCGCATAGCGGGCGACTCTTCAAGTAATTTTGCCCTTGGATAAGCGACAATCAATCGCAAGAAAATTCATCCAGAATTCATATTAAAGACTGGATACTACGTTCTTCAGGGACAAGAAAGGGACAGTCATTTCCCACGGATGGCCACACACACTTAACGATGTTTGCAAACAGGGCAGAACCAGGGCCCACGGTATAACAAAAAACGTAGCGCACTACGGGAGACAAAAATGCGAATTTTAGCAGTAATATTCAGTTTATTTATCAGCCTGGTCGCCTGCGCCCAGGAAGAACAAAGTGCTGCCACTTATGAGGCGGGTGTGCACTTTGATGTGTTGGATCAGGCAGTGAAAACTATCACACCTGGAAAAATCGAAGTGACCGAAGTTTTTTGGTATGGCTGCAGTCACTGCTTTTCTTTCGAACCCGCTCTAAATCGTTGGGCAGAAGACCTGCCGGACGATGTTGAACTCGTCAAATCACCTGCCATCTGGAGCGCCCAGATGGAAACGCATGCACGCGTTTACTACACTGCAAAAGCCCTGGGCGTGCTCGATAAAGCGCACAGCAAGATTTTCGAAGCCATGCATCATCAGCGAAAAACCTTGACCTCGCAAAACGAAATTGCCGAATTCTTCAAACAATTTGGTGTTGATCAGGAAAAATTCGACAAGACCTTCACTTCGTTTTCCATAACCAGTCAGGCACAACAGTCTGGTGCTCGTGCTCGCAGCTTCAAAATCTCTGGAACGCCGGAGTTGATAGTTGACGGTCGCTTTCGCATTACTGCCAAGAAAGCAGGGGGTCAGGCAGGGATGTTGCGCGTCGCGGATTACCTCATCCAGCAAATTCGGGATAAGAAGATATAAGGCTACACGCCGCATGAAAAGGGGGCCTTGGCCCCCTTTTTTGTGCCCACCTATTGAGGCCTGACTATACTGAAGGAGAGCCCTTGCCGAGGAAGGCAAATGAAAAACAAATACCTGGCTGCTGAGGCGGAACAGCAGAAGCTGGAACGTCAACACGCCGCGCAGCTCGATTTTATGCGGAAAACATTGACGCACCTCGCTGCTGCGGCGCAGGGCTTGGATGCAGAACTGGACAGGGATTTGCGCTTACTCAAGGACAAAATGCGGGGCGCCAGTGGTGAGCAAGTTGTCGCACAAATGGAAAAAGTCCAGCAAAGTGTTGTTCGTTTTGAGCGTGAACGGGAACAACACAACGCGACTGCGCTGACTCAATTCAGTACCCTCGTCAGTCAACTCCAGGCACTTAAACTCCCGGCGGAACTCCGTAAAAAATTACTAACGTATCAAAAAAGTCTGGGAGCCCGTCTCGATAGTTGGCGTGCTTATCCTGAACTCATCAGCGAACTCCACGCCATTCAAAAGCTGGCTCTTGATGCCGCTATGAAACCGGATGAAGGATTCTTACAACGCTTAAAAGGCGGTAAAAAACTACAAAGCCAAAGCGCGGACAAGAAAAACCCTACGGAACCACCGCCAACTTTGCCGCCCGAGCAACGCTTCGAATCGCCGGAAAATGAAGACAGCTACGAACAGGTTGCAAAAAGAATTAATCGTACACTTAGTGGACTGGTCGACAACATTGAAGTGAATGACCTGGTAAAACACAAAGTCGATATTGTCCAGTCGCGCATAAGTAGAGGCCTGGACTGGTTTGCATTGGCGGTCACCCTGGAAGATATTCGCGATATCCTTATGCAACGCTACTTGCGTGCTGACAAAGAGTTTGGCGATTATCTTAAAAAAGTTAATGACGACCTCAACAATATTCGTGAGAAACTGGGTCTTGCGCACTCTACTGAAGAAGGGCAGAACCAGGCTGTTTCCGCATTAACGAATGCCGTTGACCAGCATGTAAATAACATGCGTAACAGTTTAAACCGGGAAGGTTCGGTCGATGTCTTAAAAAACGAAATCGAAACGCAGATTGAGGAAATACAAAAAGCCCTGGCAGCCTTTCGCCAGCAACAAACACAAAGTTCCAGTTTAAGCGAACAGTTACAGGGTCTACTTGAGCAGGTTAAATCAATCGAAACCGAGTCCCAAAAAACTCAAATTCTCCTTGAAGAAGAGCGTTACAAGGCAACCCACGATGCACTGACACAACTGCCGAATCGGGAAGCCTACAATGAACGTGTGTGGCAGGAGTACCAGCGATTCAAGCGTTATAACCGGCCGCTAAGCCTGGCGGTCTGCGATATCGACCATTTCAAAAAAATAAATGATAACTTTGGCCACCAAATAGGTGACAAAGTGTTAAAACTGTTTGCAGGCTTACTTAGCAAACGTTTACGTCAGGTTGATTTTGTTGCCCGCTACGGAGGCGAAGAATTTGTAATTCTTCTGCCCGAAACGACGGCTGAACAGGCGCAGGCAGTATTGGAAAAAATTCGCAAAACGGTAAGCCAGTCTGCGTTCCGGTTTAAAGATGAACCGGTAAAAATCAGTGCGTCTTTTGGAATTGCGCAATTTATGGACGATGAGGAAGTTGAAGGTGGATTTGCGCGTGCCGATGCCGCGCTCTACCAGGCAAAAAACCAGGGCCGGAATCGTTGTATAATTGCGGATAAACCCTGAATCGTTAGTCTGGTAGCGTGTAACTTAAACCCGCTACGCGCCTGACCATCAACGATGCGACCATTCATAATTTCTCCAACATGCTGACAATTTCAGTTAACAGTCTGGATCTCAATTTTAACAGCGTAGACAGCGCGGATATCAAAGCGCGAGCGTTGGCCGTTCTCGATAAAAATGAAATGTCGAGATATAAGCAATTCCGGCAGGAAAAACGTGCCCTGCCATTCCTGGCTGGACGTTTACTGGTAAAAACAGCACTTGCTGAAACCCTGGGCTGTTCTCCGGAAACCATCCGATTAAAAATAAGCGACAATGGAAAGCCGAGTCTTGAAGATGAAAAAGGGGAATGGTATTTCAGCATAAGCCATGCTCAGGGGCATGTGTTGGTCGCGCTGGCCGATAGAAAACTGGGCGTTGACCTGGAGAGTGAACAGCGCTTTTCGTCGGCTTTGCTGACCAATCCACGTTTCTTTTCTCCTGCACTTGTAGACGACCTGGCGACGCGGGACAATGCTGGCAAGGTTGCAGCGCTTTATTGGACCGCGATTGAAGCCATTGTTAAGCTCGAAGACAGTTCGGTATTCTCGGAACGCACGCATTTCGATTTCTTTCTCAATGCGCGGTATGAGTATCCTTTCCAACGTCAGCGCGCGCTGATAAGTTGGCAGGAAAACAGTTCCTATATCGCGAGCCTCGCGCTTGAGCTACAAACCCTGGAAGCGATAAGCCTGTCTTTCAGGGATTTTCTGACTGGCGAAAAGTCCAGAAAAGTCATACTCGCGCAAACGTGTGGGCTTGAATGTAATAATTCATTTTCCGAGGGATGAGTATGTCACAATATGAATTCAGGTCGCTTCACCTGGAAACAATCTGAATGAAAAATGGTGAGCCAAATTATGATGATACAAAAATTAATTAGACCGGGCTTGTTTTTGATGCTTGCTGTCAGCGCACAAGCAAGTTTAGGCAATAATCCCTATGCTGACGCGTATCTTGAAAACCTCAAAAACGGTTCGCTGTCTCTCCAAATAAAAACCTGCGAAAAAATCCACGATTTTTCGGGGATAAGAAACCCGGCGATTTTTGACCAGCTTAAATTGAACCTTCTTGAGCTTGCAGCGAAAGAAAAACCAAATCGTGAAGAGCAGAAAGCCCTTATTGCCTGTATGCCAGCACTGGCCAGCTCAGGAATTAATACCTATGAAAGTGTCTTTAAGCAGATCGCAGAGACGACCAAAAAACGTAAACTGCGAAAAAATGCCGAACTCGCACTCGTGGAGCTGGACAAATTTCAACGTTGGAACCCCGTCATTTACAGTAATGACTATGAACAAGCCGGGCGCAGCAAAAATAACGCGCTGTGGATGCGTATGGTTGCCAGTAGTGAGTGGGATATTGCGCAATACGCCATTGAGCAGGCTAAAACCTTCAATGAGTACAATCTCGATTTTATTATTCTTGTTGAGGAGCAATTGCAGGCAGCAGTACCAGCAAGCGAAATAGAAGAAGCGCGATTGGAGTTCCTGAGTTTGAGCCTGGAGTATTTAATGGCTCACCCGGAATTTGGTAAGTACACAAGCCTTGTAAATGACATTGCGGAAAACAGTAAAAATAAAAAGTTTAAGAAGGCAGCGCGTAAGGCACTTAACATTTAAGGCGCGGGTATAGCGGGATGCCAAAATAAAAACGGCATGCTAATATGCCTTGCGAATTTCAGTACGCGACGTTGGCGAAAAATGAATCAGGAAGAAATACACCAACTCCTCAAGGCAGGGGCAGAAGCCTGGAACAAGTGGCGCAAGAATCATCCCGGAGCTGCGTTAAATCTTGACGGTTTTAGCTTAAAAAACCTCGATCTTGATGGCATTGATTTTTCAGCGATCAGTATGCAAGGTGCAACGGTAACAGGGTGCAGTTTAAAAAGAGCAAACCTGATTTCAGCAAACTTTGAAAACTCCAATCTCGCAAAAAACGATTTGACCGGTGCGAAGCTTATCGCAGCGTGTTTAAAAAAAGCCGATCTCAGCGAGTGCATATTAAACAATGCCAGTATCCTGACTGCCGGCGTGCGCGGTGCGCGTCTCGATCGAGTTGATTTTCGAGGGCATGATCTTGGCGGCCTCGATTTACGTGATACCTCACTGATTGGTTGTAATCTTACGCACCAAAACCTCGCAAAAACTGATTTGAGCAATATTGATTTCACAGACGCCAACCTGGAAAACGCTGATCTCAGCTATGCGAATTTAAGCGGTGCAAAACTTACGCATGCGCGCCTGTTTAAAACCAAGATGCAGGGCGTACAGTTTCGCGATGCCAATCTGGAGTATGTCGATTTCAACAAGGCAAACTTGCAAGGCCTGGATCTCACTGGTGTAAATTTGCGCAACAGCGATTTACGCGAAGCCAATTTACAAAACGCACATCTTGCCAATGCCGATATTACCGGCGCAAAACTTTGGCGGATTCAAAGCCATGGTTGGGATATTTCCCGTATTAAATGTGAATATGCCTATTGGGATAAATCTGGTCGCGATAAAACCAGTTACCGCATCAATGAATTTGAGCGAATCTACCGTGAAGCCATCACCATTGAATTAAAATATCCTCAACGTTTAACTAATCTCGAGTTAGCTACGCTACCCATCCTCCTTGAACATTTACAAGCTTCTCAATGGGGAACCATTCTTCGTTTGAAATCTATTTCCGATATTGCAGGCGGGGCGCTGGTCAGCATCATTGTCGAAGAAACAGGCAAGCACAATCCGTCTGAAGTGAAACAGGAGCTGGAAGACGAAGCGGCACGGATACAAATGGCGCAGCTCGCGGTGCGAAATAACACGGAATTGCAAAAAGAGTTAAAAGAAGCACTCGCGGGTGTAAAGGACCAGTATTGGCCACGCTTTCTGGAATTAGCGGCGGAGCATGAGCGCGAGCAAATTCGTAACCTCACCGTTGTGTTTATGGACCTTAAAGGCTTTACCACCTGGAAGGGCAGCGAAATGTCAGAAAAACTCGCGCTTTTCCGTGGCCTCTTAAAGCCCATCCTCAATAAATGGCAAGCGGGTTTTCCGAATATGGAAGGTGATTCGCTACGGGTGACTTTCCGCAATGCGACAGCGGGTCTTTCCTGCGCCTGTATGATGAGCCGCGTACTTTACGGTGCAGGTTTTGAAGTGCGTATCGGCGTGGAATTGGGTGAAGTCGCGGTGGTACACAACGAAGTGACCGAAATTTCCGATTTAGAGGGCACGGCGGTGAGTATGGCCGCACGCCTGGAATCGGTTGCTTCACCGGGGGAGGTGCTGGCCACTGCCAAGGTCAGACATTATACGGATTACAAAGGTATTTTTAATTTTAAGTCGCGCAACGTACAGCTCAATAAGAGTATCGGTAATAAAAATGCCGGAGATATAGTTGAGTGTTATTCAGTCGAATTGCTTCGTACTGATATTTGATTAATTTCTTTTGGAAAGTAATTAATTGCGGTAACACTGCGTGCAAAGAGGCGCCTTGCGCTCTGTGTAGGTAAAGATTCTCGCGCTAAAAGAAAAATATTTTAGAGAGACATCATACTATTGAACCTGCGAAAACATCTCACAAAGCAGTTCAGCCCCTTCGAGAATGCGCAAGCTGTGTCGCTGGCTTAAATCTGCAGACAAAACCAGAAGTTGATTATTCTTAACAGCGCGTAGCTGTGGGTAGTGTTTCCAATCATCCAGCCAAACGGGGCGCTCATCCTTAACGCCGCTGGCGAGGATCACCTCGGGGTTGTAGGAAAAGATCGCTTCACGACTTACGACGGGCGCAATGGATTTTTCTTCAGCGAAAATATTCTTACCACCGCACAAAGAAATCAAATTAGACGTGATATGTGTCCCATTCAGGGTTTGGAGCGGGTCATTCCAGATTTGATAAAACACTTCAAGCGGTTGTTCGCGCTTTTGTTTCTGTTCAAGTCGCTTGAGTTTGTTAAGAAAATCTTCAGCAAGCATGTCGGCTTCTTGTGAATGCCCGGTGAGTGTCCCGAGTGCTTTTAGTGAACGGGCAATGTCAGCAAGGGTACCAGGTTCGTCGATATAAACAGGGATTTTTAGTCGTTGTAACTGTTGCAATACCTTGCGTGAATTTCCGCTACCCCAAAAAACAACGAGGTCAGGTTCGTGAGCCACAATTGTTTCGATACTGCTGATATTGTAGCCACCGACACGAGGTAAAGATTGAGCAGCGCTGGGAAAGTCTGCGTAATCGACGGTAGCAATGATGCGTTTACCGGCACCAATACTAAAAAGGTTTTCCGTAATGTGGGGTGCGAGAGCAACTATGCGCTGTGCGGCTTTCTGTAAGCAGACATTGTTATCTTCATAATCCTTCACACAAAATTGCGGGTTTGCAAGAACGTCGGCAAACAGGGAAACGGCAAGAAGTGATGAAATTAATAGTGTTAATAAATGTTTAGCCATTGTTAGGGTGCCGGACTCTTTTTAACCTATAGATAGACAGGATAGCGGTCCACTGGGTGTGAAAATACCTTGCCGGTTGTGTCGTATAGTGGGTTGAGCACGTCCTCCTTGAATACAGCCTCCGGGCTGCCATCAATGACGGTGCGACCTTGCTTTAAAGCGATAATGCGCTTTGCATAGCGCGAAGCGATATTCACGTCGTGAACGATAAATATTACGCTCAACCCTCGCGCACAAAAATTCTCCAGCAATCGAAATAACATCAGCGCGTGCCCAGGGTCGAGCGCGCTGCAAGGTTCGTCGAGAAGCAAAAGCGAATTTGGGCCGTCTCCGGGCCATATTTGTGCGAGTACGCGCGCAAGTTGGCAGCGCTGCTTTTCTCCGCCAGACAGTTCGGTATAGAACATGTCTGCCTGGTGTGTCATATCCATCGCGTCGAGCGCTTCATCTACAATAGCGACATCCTTACCAAAGCCACTTGCATGTGGGTAGCGGCCAAGGGTGACGACTTCTCGCACGGTATAGGGAAAAGCCAGCACGCTGTGTTGTGGTAGGACTGCGAGTTGCCGTGCGCGCAATTCCGGAGACCACTCTTTTATTTCGGTCTGTTGAAAATAAATTCGGGAACTCACGGCTATTTCACCACTTATACAACGCAACAAGCTGCTTTTGCCGGCGCCGTTGGGGCCGATGATTGCGCAAAGCTCACCGCTGTTGAGGTGTAAATTAATTGCATCGAGGACGCAGTGTTGTCCCAGCTTGAGACTGAGTTGTTCAACACAGAGTAGGGAATCAGGCATGATGACCCCGCCGCAACAACAATATGAAAAAGGGTGCCCCGAGCAGCGCGGTAAGGAGGCCTACTGGTAATTCAGTCGGCGCAAAAATACTGCGTGAAAATGTATCCGCAAGGCTGAGCAAGATTGCTCCCCCCAGCGCCGAAGCGGGTAAGAGAACGCGGTGATTCGGACCGACTAGTATGCGCAGTACATGCGGTACGATCAAACCAATAAAAGCGATAGTGCCTGCGAGCGCAACAGCGGTACCAGTGCCCAGGGCGATAAAAATAATAAGATGTTTTTTGATCTTTTCGACTTCAATACCGAGGTGACGGGCTTCAGATTCTCCGAGCAAAAAAGCATTGAGCGGCAAAGCATAAAAGCGGTAAGCCAAAAACAGTATGAATAAGACGAAAGCGGCAATATACACCGAGAAATAATCCGCTCCCTGAAGGCCACCCATTCGCCACAAACTCATACGGCGCAGTTGTTCACTGTCCGCATAAAAATCCAGTAAGCCATTGATCGCGGACGTAAAGGCAGTGAGGGCGATACCCACCAATAACATGGTTAACACCGACCCCGGTTGAAGTTGTTGTGCAAGCTTGTAAACAAACACAACGGCGATAAGCCCCCCGAAAAAAGCGCCGAGTGAGACTAAACTGGCACCGCTGTGCGACAAGGACAAGCCCAAATGCCAACTGGCAGGCGCAAGTTGCAAAATACCGACAATCACCAGGCTTGCACCGAGTGAAGCGCCCGCAGTAACACCAATAAGCGAAGGGTCTGCCAATGCATTGCGAAACAGACCTTGGGAAAGCGTGCCACAAAACGCGAGATTCGCACCTACCAGCGCGGCGAGTAAGGCACGTGGCAAGCGCAATTCAAAAAAGATTAGTTCATGTTGAACATTGAAATCGCCAAAGGGCAGAGCAACGGCTCCAAAAAAGCATGCAGCCAGTAAACAAAATAACAATATGGCAAACAAAAATGAAAACACCTTAACCACAGGAAAACGCTTGTGTGTGAAGGCAGACACTAATGCTTCGCTCATCGGTCTAAAGGCCTAGTAGTCCACGCCTTTGCGTGCTTTGATACCGGCTTCATAAGCGTGTTTACTGTTTTTAATTTCTGAAACCGTATCGGCGAGTGCGCGTAGCGCGCTACCACCACCACGGCCGGTGATCACCACGCTGAGTTGCGGACTGCGTTTGCGTATGGCTTCTATGACTTGCTCCTCGTCCAGGTATTGGTAGGCAAGCATGTAAGTTAATTCATCCAGTATGAGCAAATCCAGTTGCTTATCTTGTAAATGTTTTTCTGCTTCAGACCAGGTGCGTACAGCGGCGGCAGTGTCTTTTTCCCTGTCCTGGGTATCCCAGGTAAACCCGGTTGCCATTTGGTAAAAGGGAATTGCGGGAAGATGTTGCTTGATATAGATCTCTTCGCCCGATAACTGCTTCCCTTTTATAAATTGAATCACGGCAACTTTCTGCTCATAGCCCAGGGCGCGCAACACCATTCCAAAGGCCGAAGAAGACTTTCCTTTACCTTCGCCCGTTAATAACAGTACAACACTTTGTTCACTGTCGGCATCCAAAATGGCAGCGTCAACCGCGGCCTTTTGTTTTTCCATCGCTTTTTTATGTTTACTGTTTTTGTCCATTCTTTACCGCCGTTCTGAAATTGTGATTAACGTTGAAGTCTGCGTTAAAAACGGTATTTAAGCCCGCCGTAGGCCGACGCTTCTGCGGCGTAGTAGCCGGGAACACTTTGGTAGGCTTCATCTGCGATATTTTCCATGCGCAGATAGAAGTCAAGGTTATCGTTAAATGCGTAGGAGATAGAGGCATCGAGCACAGAATAATTTTCCTGTTCACCAAGCGAAGCGACGTCGTAAATATCGGCGTTCGCACGCAGGTGCAACGCAAGTTGTAGACGCTCGTTCAACAGGTTTGCCAAAACACTCAAGGCGGCACTGTGTTTGGGAATACGGGAACGAACACTACCATCGCTTTGTTCTGTATCTGTGTAACTGTAATTCAAGCGATAAGACCAGGTGGTTGAGAGAGGAACATCGGCGATGAGCTCAAAACCGCTGGCTTTGCTGTCACCGTCGCCCTGTAAATAGCCGGTGTAACTCAACAAGTCGTAGTAAATTTCATTTTCCACAGTTTGCGAAAAATAGATTGCCTCAAGGTGCAAACCCTCACTGCCAAAATATTCCACACCGAGATCGAAGCCGCTGCTCTGCTCTTCTTCAAGTGCGGGCATGTCTACAGGGCCAAAGGCATTATTTAAATACTCTTCATAAACAGAGGGTGCGCGAAAACCGGTACCGTAGCTCGCCTTGAATTTTAATTCGTCATCCTGATTAAGAGAGATTAATTTTGCCGCACCCAGGCGATAGCTGTTGTGGCTTCCAAAATCGTCGTTGTCGTCACGGCGCAAACCGGCATTCACAAAAATGTCGTGAGTGAATTCTCCAAGCAATTCAACATATACGCCTTGTTGCCCTCTTTCATACTGGTCTTCACCGCTGATCGAATCGATATCCTCTGTTTTATCATCAAAGCCGAAAATCACACTGTGCTTACCGAGATTGGCGCGGCCCTTGTAGGCGAGGGTGTCTATGCTTCCTTTGGCGCCAAAAGAAAATTCGCCCTCAGAAAAATTATTGCGTTCAATTTCATTGCGACTATAGGAAAGTTCGTGAGTGCCGAAACCGTTGTAGTTCAATGCAAGGCGCTGGCTATCCTGCTCATAGTCAGAGAGGCAATTGTGAATAAAAGCAAACGTTGTTGTGGTGTAGCACCCGTCATATTCACTTTCACCTTCGACATGGCGATACGTGGCTTCCGCTGAGAGCTGCTCAAGAATTTGAACACTCACGCGAGAGTGGATCGTGGTATTGTCATAACCGTCGTCATCCCTGGTGTCGTCAACCACAAGGGTGTTAAACCCATCAGTTTCAAATTGGTTCGCCTGGATATAGAAGCCAATTTTTTCATGATTGTAGGCGAGGTCCCCGGCAAGCAGTTGTGTTGCATAACTTCCGGTTTGTGCTTCAATTCCGGCGCTCAAGCCTTCTTCTTCAGGGCGTCGGGTTTTGATATTTATCACGCCGCCGGCATCGGCACCGTAGGCAAGTCCATGCGGCCCGCGCAGCACTTCAATCCGCGAAAGTCCGCTACTTAAAATGTGTTCAGTAGACGCGACCGCTTGCGGTGCAGAAGGGTCCGCAAGGTCAATACCGTCCAGAAGAATCAAGGTTCGAAAGCCCGCTTCGCCACGGATACTGACCGATGTGGCTTTGCCACGCCCGCCGTTGTTGGACACTGTTGTCGAAGGCAGGGTCGCTAAGGCTTCGCTGACGCTAAGATAACCAAGCTTCTGTAGTTCCGCTTCTGTGAGTAAGGACACCGATGTCGTCAGCTCGCGAAGCGCTTGCTCACTGCGCGAAGCCACAGTGACAGTCTGTTCTTGCAGGGCACTGGCCTGATCTTCAGCCTGCGCGAATGACGCAAATAAAGCGACCATACTGCACGTGATACAACGAGAAATTGCTAAGTGTGTAAAAGGTAAGTTCTTCAAGGTTCAACCCCGTTTAGTATTGCATTGGGATCGAGGGAGGCAAAAGAAGACGAGACTGCAAATGCAGGAAACAAGTCTGGATGGTAGCCCTCCGCTCCATCGTATTAAGTGTGATATTCACAGGCCGGTATCGGGCTTAGTACCAGAACTGCGTTCGGCACATCACCGTTGCGGGGGCAGCGTTGGAATGACAATGTTTGATCAGTTAACTCGAACTGAAGATTGGGTCACCAACTTCCCGTTTACCTTGCCCAGCATCTTTGCGGCAAGCACCTGTAAACGCGGGCAATGTAGGGGATGTTTATGCTAATGTCAACGTGGGGTCTGCTTGTGCTTTTTGGTCGAAGCGTATGATCGTGGCTTTTATTTCTGACTCAAGGCGGTGTCATTTGCTTATGAACATGGATCGTCTTATTGAAACACCACATCGGATAGCCGTTAATAACATTGCTGAATTAGAAGGGTTTTGAACGATTATGTTTAGAAACTTTGTCATCGTACTCTTAATAGGCTTTATTGCGTATTTCTTTTATCTGGAAACCGAATTTCAACGCATGCCCAGGTTGAGCAGTGCTGATGCGCTGTTGCCGGATGGTAGCCGCTACTACGGTGAACTTAAAGACGGTGTTTTACACGGCAAGGGCGAGTTGCACTGGACGAACGGCGCGCGACTTAGCGGTAATTTTGTCGACGGTTTAATCGAAGGTGACGGGGAGCTAGCGCTTGCCGATGGTGGTCACTACACGGGAGGATTCGTTCAAGGCATGTTTCAAGGTCACGGTCGCTTGGAATATGCCAACGGTGATTGGTATGAAGGTGAATTTGAAAAAGGTCTTTTTCAGGGGGTGGGAACCCTCGAAAGTCATGCTTTAGGCCGTTACGACGGTGAATTTAAACGCAATTACTTTGATGGCGAAGGTGTGTTCACAGTAAACGGCGTAAGTTATAGTGGTCATTTTGAGAACAACGATTTTGTCAACGGAACAATGCTTGACCAGTCTGGAAACGAATTTGAAGGTCAATTTAAAAACTGGATACTGAATGGTTCAGGGAGTTTTCGTAACCCCTCGGGCGACGAATATACCGGTAATTTTGTGGATGGCGTTTTGCAAGGTGAAGGTGAACACCGTGCTGTCACTGGAGAGTATTATAAAGGCGAGTTTCAGGATTTTTATTATTCAGGCATGGGTAAACTTGAGCTTGCAAATGGTGATTATTACGAAGGTGAATTTAACTTTGGTGAGTTTGATGGTAAAGGCAGCTACTACACCAAAACCGATAACGATGAACCCAAAGTTCTGAGTGGTACCTGGCGTTTTGGTGAAATACAACAAGGTTCACGAAATAAAAAGGAATCCGGGGAATATTTATCAAAATTTGAAAAGGCACTTTATCAGCAACCGGAACTTCTTGAGCAACAAGCGCAATCGGTTCAAGAAGGACAAGCAGGAAAAGCGGAATTATTTTTTCTAAGCGTCGCGGGTTATGGGAGACAAAAAGTCTTTCTTGAAGAGACAACACGTATTGCTGAACTGATGAATGAACATCAATTTTCAACCAACAGAAATTTTCAATTGGTCAATCATTACCGCGCTATCGACCAATTTCCGTTGGCAACACAAACGTCACTGAATATCGCCTTGGAAAATATTGCCGGCAAAATGAACCTGGATGAAGATATCCTTTTTCTCTATCTCACCAGCCACGGCAGTGAAAATCATGAATTCAGTATTGAACTACAAGGTGTAAAACTGCGGGATATTTCTGCAAAAGACCTCGCTGCGAGCCTTGAACAAAGCCCAATAAAATGGAAAGTCATCATGATTTCAGCCTGTTACTCAGGGGGCTTTATTCCGGAATTGGAAAATGAGCATCACCTGGTAATGACCGCGGCCCGCAAAGACCGTAAATCTTTCGGTTGCAGTGATGACAGCACGATGACCTATTTTGCGCGCGCCTATTTCGAAGAAGCGCTGGACAAGAGTGGTGACTTTATCGCCGCTTTCCACCGAGCAGAAAAATTGGTTGCCGAATGGGAAGCACGTGACTTCCCCGACAGCGATGCATCACTCCCACAAATTTCTGTGGGCGCGGCGATAGAAGTGAAACTGCATGAGTGGCAACAGGGCTTGTGAATCGCGGTCGACCCAATTAAAAGGGTTGCATCATTACTTGCCGGATTGAAAACCGATAAACGTTAATTTACGCCAAACCCATTCGAGAGGTCCATAGCGCCGGTGCTGCACGTACCACATGGCGATAAACATTTGGACAAGCCAGCAAAGTATGCCGAGCAGTAAACTCCACGCTTGCCCAAGGCTGTCGTACCAGGCCAACCCAAAACCATAGTAAAGCGGCACGAATATCACGCTTTGGGCGATATAAAAGCTCAAAGTCATTTTCCCCGCGGGTGCAAAAGCAGAAAGTATTTTGCCGCCTAAATGTGTCTGGAAAAAAATCACAAAGAGCATGAGTTCAACCACAATCACACAAGAGTTCAAATAGTAGTTAAACAGTTCATTTGCGGCCCATGCGGCCATTTTCTGAGAAAAAAGTGCGGCGAAGGGGGTAGCGGTAAACTTTAGAATGAAAAACAGGAGGGCGGCTGCACTGGCAATAATCAATAAGACGGACTTTTTGTGTACTTTTTCGAAAAACGCAAAACGCCCGAGTAAGTACCCACAAAACATGAGTCCAATAATATTCCATAAGCGCCCTGTTTCAATAAAAAAGGCCCATTTTCCTTTTTGCCCATTAAACGCATTGTAGTGAATGAGCTCGGGCAAACTGCCATGCGCAAACATCCGAAAGTTATTACCCATTAATTCCCAAAATGCTGGTTGCTCGTAAGCCTCTGACGGAAAAACACTGTGGTAGAAAATAATAAGAATTTGTGGCACTTGTAGCAGGAAAAACAAGCATAAGCCGCTAATCGCCCAAACCGGCAAGCGATAACACAGCACCAGAAGAATGCCACACAAGGCCAGGAGCTGAAGAATGTCACCGGCGTAGAGCAAACTGTGGAGATAGCCAAAAACTAAAAGCAGCGTAATTCGCCAGAGAAAGCGCCCGCGGAAATCAACACCGCGCTGCCGGTAATTGTCGAGAATAATAAAAAAACTCAACCCGAAAAGCAGAGCAAACAAGCCGTAAGCCTTGCCACCGAAAATAAAGAAGATCAGATTGTGAATCCAGCCTGGCTCAGGTTTGTACCAGTAGAGTTCAAAGTACTCCACCATATGGACAATAAAAAGCCCCATGAGGGCAAAACCGCGTAAGGCATCCGCAACAACAATACGTTCGCGTACGTCTGCAGTGAATTCTTTCGATTTAATTTCGCGCATCGACTTGAGGAACCAAGCGTTATTTTTCTTCCTGGAGGGGGAAGTGTACTGGAAAACCTTAAATCGTGCCTGAATACCCAATAGGTAAGGGTCGGCATTGAGTAGGAAATTCAGCTTATTCGCATTTGCCCATTGTTAACGGTTAGCAGTACGAGGTTGTAGCAGTCCTGGCATTCGCAGCCTGGTTTAGTGAGCGTAAAACCTCCCCATTCCCGCCAACCGCGCAGTGGAACTGGCTTCCGCTAACTCCCCAATCCAGCAATTCTTCATTACCAGACGGCCATTGGATTTCGCCTGAGCGGCACTTAAATAGGGGGCTGCGGGTGTATTTGCAAGCCAATCATCATATGATATCATCCATCAATGATAATATAATAATATTTTATTCTCCGTTCTGTTCTATATCCAAATTGGTTCTAGCTAAAAATAATGATAATTGGGAGGAGTTCCAAATGTTTAAGCAAAAGATACTGACGCGAGCGATACTCGCTGCGATGGGGTCGGCCGGGGTTTGCACGACGGCTCAGGCGCAATCTGACAATCCGGTTTCATTGGAAGAAGTTGTTGTTACTGGTATTCGAAGCAGTTTAGAGCGCGCAATGGACATCAAAAGATCTTCTACTGGCGTTGTTGACGCGATCTCGGCGGAAGATATCGGTAAGTTTCCAGATACTAACCTTGCGGAATCACTGCAGCGTATCACGGGTGTTTCGATAGACCGTTCAAACGGCGAGGGCAGCAAAGTCACCGTTCGAGGCTTCGGTGCCGCCAATAATTTGATCACCTTAAATGGACGTCAATTACCAACCACAACAGGTGATAGAACCTTTGAGTTTGGCAATATCGCTTCGGAGAGTGTTACCGCAGTTGAGGTCTACAAAACCTCTGATGCCGGCGTAACCTCGGGAGGTATCGGGGCAACAATCAATTTAAAAACGCATAAACCACTTGATAGCCCCGGCTTGAAAGCGACCGTCGGCGGCAAGCTTTTGGATGACCAATCCACTAACGAAGGTGGAATTACACCGGAGCTTAGCGGTTTATATTCTCAAACTTTTGCTGACGATACCTTTGGTGTGTCTATCTCAGCGAGTTTTCAGGAGCGCGAAAGCGGAACGCAGGAATTTATTGATAGCCAGGGCTATCGTGCTAGCGATTATACAAATACCGGTTGGGGTGGTGTTCCTGCAGGTGCTGCGGGTGGTACCAATCGTCCAACTTCCGGTATCTATTCAAACCCGCAACAACCACGTTATTCATTTGAAGAGCGTCAACGTGAACGTATTAATGGGCAGTTGGTTTTGCAGTACCAACCTGTTGAAGATTTCACTGCGACCTTTGATTACACCATGGTTCAAAACACCACGGAAGAACAGCACACTGACGCCTCGGTATGGTTTAACTATGCAGGTGATCGCAGTGAATCAGTTTGGGATGGTGAACCCAATGCGGTACCACTGATTTATTCTGAAATTTATCCGCAAAATGGTGAGCCTTCAGATTTACGGGATACATCGTTAACCGTAGGTGCGTGGGGCCAGGAAGAAACCATTGATTCTCTTGGTTTAAATCTAGATTGGCAGGCCACAGAAGAATTAAGTTTTGTTTTGGATATTCACAGTTCTGAAGCAGAATTAACGGCAACTGATCCTCGTCACGGTACTCGCAACAATATTCAGTTGCCTTCCTACACACGTACACGAACCGGTCTGGATTTGCGGGGTGCATTACCTGGTATTGCCACCAGCAATATTGAACAATTCAATCCCTCTACCATGAGGTTGTCTGGAAGTTGGTTCCAGAACAGCTGGTACACCTCTGAAGTCGATCAGGCACAACTCTCGGGTAAGTTTGAGTTTAGCGAAGAAGCAAGTATTGATTTTGGCCTTTCTGTTAATACCGTCAACAATCGCTTTCGCTTTACCAACGTAGAACGCGCCGACTGGGGTGGTGTTGGTGTAGTGGGTGACTTTGCTGATGGCATTGACTGGAGAGAAGATACAATTCTGAATCATTTCCAGGAATCGCCGTCAGATTTTTCCGGTGTTGCATCGCAGTCTGAATACGACTTGTTTGATCGAATCTGGTTCGCTGATTTTGACGAAATCGTTGCCGCAGCGGAACTTGCTGACCCTGAAGCGAACCCAACCGGGGGAGTGTTTGGAGACTGTCAAGCAGCACCGGGCGCAGCAGCAGGCCCTAACGGTGAAGGGCAATTTTGTCCGAATACCAATTGGGACGGAAACCGTAACGAATTTACCGAAGAGGAAACCACCGCGCTGTTCGTTAAATTTAATTATGCCGGTGAAATCTCTGACAAACCCTACAGTATGCACTTGGGTTTACGGCATGAAACGACGGATGTCTTCTCGTCGGCTTCGGCATCTGGCTACAGCAGCGTAGTGTGGACAGAAGGAACGGCCACAGCATTGACGGGAGTGACTGATATCGAAACACTCAGTCAAAGTGCTGATTACAGTGTCTTTTTACCTAACTTCAATTTCAACATTGAAGCAACGGACGATGTAACTGTTCGCACGGCGATTAGCAAAACAATTTCCCGCGCGAGTTATCTCGACTTGTTGGGTGGTACAACTCTGAACACCACAGGTACTTTAAGTGGCTATCAGGGTAATTCAGGTAACCCTGGTCTTGAACCCCTTGAATCAACCAACTTTGACTTGTCTGTGGAGTGGTATTACGACGAAGGGAGTTACGCGTCGTTGGGTTACTTCAGGAAAGATGTCAAAAACTGGATTTCTGTCGGTACGGTAGAGTCAACGATTTACGAACTACCTAACCCATTTGACGGAGAGAAGTTTGATGCGGCGGTTGCCGCACTTGGCGAGAATGCGTCTAATCAGTTGATAAGGGCATACATTTTTGAAAACTATGCAGACGACCCCTACGTATTGCCGGATGATTCAGTTAACGGTGGAACAATTATTGGTGACCCTGCCACGGACAATATTGTCGTCTTTGACATTGAAGTACCAGTGAATGGAGATAGAGAACATACCATTGATGGTATTGAATTTAATGTCCAGCATTTATTTGGTGAGTCCGGTTTTGGTACGGTATTTAACTACACCATGGTCGACACTGATCTGGAGTACGACAAATCGTCGCTGGGAGACACCGAAGCATTGATTGGTTTGAGTGATACCAGTAACCTGGTGTTCTTCTATGACAAAAACGGATGGGAAGCACGAATTGCGTATAACTGGCGTGACGAATTCCTGAGCGAGCGTCGAGTTAATGCAGATTTAACTGCACCTATCTACACAGAAGCCTATTCACAAATTGACTTCAATGTTAGCTATGACATTCCAGCACTTGAGGGCTTAAACGTATTCCTTGAAGGTATCAACATTACTGATGAATATATTAAGACTCATGGTCGTGACGATAGACTTGTTTATCAGCTCACGCAGTCTGGTGCGCGCTATGCAATCGGAGCTCGCTATCGATTTTAATTAGCGCTTCACGTAGTTAATAAAAAATAGTTTGGGCCACTGGATTTATTACAATTCACGTGGCCCTTTTTAATTTTTTTATCCTGGTTATGTAGCTGTATGAACAGCGTACTTAGAAAAATAACAATACTCGGTGGTGGTTCAGCTGGCTGGTTGAGCGCTGGAATTATTGCAGCGGAACACCTGGTTAATGAAAAATCCGGTATCGAAGTGACTCTCATCGAGTCTAGCGATATTGCACCTTTGGGTGTCGGTGAGGGTACCTGGCCTTCAATGCGCGCGACCTTAAAAAAAATGGGTATTTCCGAGACAGAATTTATTCTTGAATGCGATGCCAGTTTCAAGCAAGGTTCGAGATTTCAAGCGTGGATAAATAATCACAATGACTACTATTACCACCCGTTCAGCTTACCCGTAGGGCACGAAAAGCTGGACATCGCACCTTTCTGGCTCCCCTATCACGAAAAAATAAGTTTTGCGGATGCAGTTTGCGTTCAGTCCAGGCTAGGTGATAAAAATTTGGCACCAAAGCTGATTTCCAGCGGAGAATATGCGTTCAATGCAAATTACGCCTACCATTTGGACGCAGGAAAATTCGCGGTGCTGTTACGTGAACATTGCGTCGAGAGGCTGGGTGTTAAACATGTTGTCGATCACGTTACCGCGGTAAACAGCACGAGCACAGGGGATATAGCCTCTCTTACCACCAAGGAAAACGGTGATATTACTGGTGATCTTTTTATTGATTGTAGCGGTGCGGCATCAGTACTACTGGGTAAGCATTTTAAAGTGCCTTTCCTGAGTAAAAAAGATGTCTTATTTAATGATACTGCGCTTGCCGCGCAGGCTCCCTACGATTCACCTGAGAGTCCTATTGCATCCTTTACAGTGTCTACAGCGCAAACAGCAGGTTGGATATGGGATATTGGGCTGCAGTCGCGAAGAGGGATTGGCTATACCTATTCAAGTGCACATACCACTGACGAGCAGGCTGAAAATATACTGCGCAAATACATCTCACCCACGCCGTCTATGGGCGTACAAAACAAGGATGAAATCCTTGTCAGAAAATTATCCTTTGAGCCCGGACACCGTGAGCAATTCTGGTATAAAAATTGTGTAGCGATTGGTGTGTCAGCGGGTTTCATTGAGCCTCTGGAAGCATCGGCACTCGCACTGATTGAACTCTCGGCAAAGATGGTCAGTGATCAATTGCCCGCAGATAGACGCGCAATGGATATTGTAGCCAGGCGATTTAACGAGAAATTTTTATATCGTTGGCAAAAGATAGTAGAGTTTTTAAAACTCCACTATGTACTAAGTCAGCGATCAGACAGTGACTATTGGCTCGATAATCGCAAATTAAATACAGTCCCTGATAGCTTACAGGACATGCTTGCCTTGTGGCGCTATCAATCACCGAATAAATACGACTTCCCTCAATTGGAAGAGCTATTCCCCTCTGCAAGTTTCCAGTATGTTCTTTATGGTATGGGGTTTATACCTGAACTTCCGGAAAGAGTGAAAAGAAAGGATAGTCGTGATTTAGCAAATAAACTAATTGAAGAAAATATACAGCACACAAAGCAACTCATGGCTGTTCTTCCAACGAACAGGGGTTTAGTAAATAAACTCAAGCAGTATCACCGGATAGGGCAAGCCTTGTAATTTTGGAATTGAATATGACAAATCATGTACTACTGAATAGCATCGACCATAAAGATATAAAGATAGTGACAGAACGATCAGCCGAGTATGGTGACAACCTATGGTATGCGCAGACATTTATTCAAGAATTCAAACATGTTCAAGCGCACTATCCGATTGTATTTCAGAAAAACCCTGAAAATGACGAATATTTTCCGGTTGCATTATTTGGTTTTAAAAATGAAGAAAACCTTTTTTTAAAAAACAAGCGCTGGGACGCTCACTATATTCCCCTATCCGTGAAACGTTTGCCTTTTTACATTGGTTTTCAGGAATCTGATTCTTATGGTGCTAGTGAAAATCAGAGAGTCATCAGTATAGATTTGGATTCGCCCAGGGTCAGTAAAGAAAAAGGCATTGATCTGTTTTTGGAGTTTGGTGGAAATAGTCAATATCTCGAAGAAATGGCAAATATTCTGGAAACCCTGCATCACGGTTTACAGGGAAATGCTGCTTTCTGCAAAGCACTGGAATCTCTAAACTTGATTGAATCATTTACACTTAAAGTTCAGTTACATGATGGCAGTAATAATCAATTAATGGGTTTTTCTACTATCAATGAAGATGCCTTAAATAATTTAAGTGACGATAAGCTTGTTGAGTTGCATCGGGCGGGCTACTTGCAGGCTGCTTATTTGATGTTGGCCTCTCAAGTACACTTTCAGGATTTGGTTGAGAGAAAAAACCGCAATGTTTCCGGGCCGATGTAAATGTTAAATGCCAGTCACACTGTGCCGGTTCTGGACGGGTTTAGTCCAGAAAATATTCCCGCAGAAATATTGTCGTCTGCCATGCCGCTAGTACTAAAAGATTTTTGTGCTAACTGGCAAATTGTTGAGGAAGGTAAAAATTCCGCGCGTAAAGCGGCAAATTACCTAATGGGTTTTGACCAAGGGAAAAAGTTGAAAGCGAGTTACTTGCCACCAGAGGCCCAGGGACGGGTTTTCTATAATAGTGACATGAGTGGATTTAATTTTACAAATAAGGAGTTAACCCTGGCTCATATCCTTGTAGATATTTTTTCTCAGAAAAATTTACCTGAACCAGCGGGTATCTATGTCGCATCTACAAGCCTTCACCATTTCTTTCCTGGCTTAGCAGAGCAAACAGCAGTTACTAATTTAACTAATGATTTATTGGTTAATATCTGGCTTGGTAACCAAAGTCGAATCGCAGCGCATTATGATTTTGCACAAAATCTTGCTTGCTCAGTAGTAGGCCATCGGCGATTTACACTTTTTCCACCGGAACAAGGTAAAAACCTTTATGTTGGTCCACTTGATAAAGCGCCCGGAGGGCAAGAAATCAGCACGGTTGACTTCAGGAATCCCGATTTTGACCGTTATCCAAAATTCAAACAGGCCCTTGCTGTGGCACAGGTTGCTGAATTAGCGCCAGGAGATGCCCTGGTTTTGCCGAGTATGTGGTGGCACCATGTTGAAGGCCTGGATGAATTTAATGTGTTGATAACCCGTTGGTGGCGTGATTCCGCAGCGTTTATGGGGCGCCCAACAAATGCGTTGCTACTTGCCATGTTAAGTTTGCGTGACTTGCCCAAGGCGCAGCGAGATGCCTGGCAGGCGATTTTTAAACACTATGTTTTTGATTATCAAGCAGAGAATTTCGAACATATTCCCGATAATGCCAAAGGTTATTTAGCAAGCCCGATGAGTGAACTTACAGCACGAAAATTACGTGCAGAATTACAAAATAAGTTGAGACGATAGGCCCAGGCAATTTGTACAAATCAGGTTACAGATAAAATGAATTCAGATGTAATAAAAAATGTTGTGATAGCAGGGGGTGGTACCGCTGGTTGGATGGCAGCAGCGGCTTTTTCGAAGCTCCTTGGTAAGAATTTAAATGTCACTTTAATTGAATCGGATCTTATTCCAACTATTGGTGTTGGTGAGGCTACGATCCCTACGCTACATATTTTTAATGATTTACTCAAAATTAGAGAAGCTGACTTTATGGCTTCTACAAATGCGAGTTTCAAGCTGGGAATCTCTTTCGAAAATTGGCGTAACATAAATCAGGATTATATCCATTCCTTTGGCTTTTTAGGCCAGGGATGTTGGGCAGCAGATTTTCAGCATTTCTGGTTGCGAGGTTTTCAAAATGGATCAGCAAGCGAAATTGGTGATTATGTCCATGAGCATGTCGCTTGCAGAAAGGAGAAATTTGCTGTTTTCCCGGGAGAAGACCGAAACCACGCTTTTCATATTGACGCCGGTCTTTATGCAAGGTTTTTACGAAATCTTGCTGAACAGTATGGTACACGCAGAGTGGAAGGTAAAATTGCTTCGGTTAATCTGGATGAAAACAATGGCTATATAAAATCATTGACTCTTGAGAATGGTCAAACCTGTGAAGGGGACCTATTTATCGATTGCACAGGCTTTCGCGGTTTGTTAATTGAACAAGCTCTTCATACCGGCTTTGAAGATTGGAGCCACTGGCTGTCTTGCGATAGAGCAATTGCCGTACAAACAGAACAAGTGACTCCCGCTGTTCCCTATACACGCTCAATTGCACATCAAAATGGTTGGCAATGGCGAATTCCCTTACAAAATAGAATGGGTAATGGCAATGTTTATTGCAGCAAATATTTATCGGACGACGCTGCGAAAGAACAATTACTGAGTAGCGTGAGCGGAAAGTTAATCAATGAGCCCAGAGTTATCAAGTTTAGAACAGGCACGAGAAGAAAACACTGGAATAAAAATTGTGTTGCCCTGGGTCTCGCTAGCGGTTTTGTCGAACCTTTGGAATCGACCAGCATTCATCTTATTCAACAAAGCATTATCAGGCTAATGCTTTTATTACCATCAAAAAAAATCGAGCAAGCGAATGTCGATCGATTCAATGAAAAAATGCAGTTTGAATTAAATAATATTCGTGACTTTATTGTCCTGCATTATCATGTGACGGAACGAAAAGACAGTGAATTTTGGCGCTATTGTAAAAGTATGCCTATCCCGGAGTCTTTGCAAGCGCGTATCGATTTGTTTAAACAAAATTCACAGGCATATAAGACAGACGAAGAGTTATTTGGCACAGCTTCCTGGATTCAGGTCATGCTTGGTCAGGGAATCATGCCTGAGCGTTACCACCCGATAGTAGATATGATGGGCGAAGCTGAATTAAAAGCATTTTTGGATAAAATCAAAAATTCAATTGCACGCAGGGTGGACAGTTTACCAAATCACTTGGAGTTCATTAAAAATTATTGTCCTTCTAAGAGCATCAAGGTAAGTGAAGTTTGAAAAATATAATCAGCAAACCTGAACTGGAGTTTATTGGAGAAAGAAAAACACCAATCATTGTTGTCGATAATTATGCTGAGAGTACGGCAAATATTATTGGCAATGCAGTGAATCAATGCACATTCAGCCCTGATCGACATACCTATTACCCTGGAATCAGATCTCCCTTACCAAAAGCCTATGTCATAGCGTGCCTAAGGCCGTTTATTCAACGTTTGTACTCTGTTTATAAAATTCCCCAGGATCTGAAACCGATACCGAAGGACAATTATTATTCACTTATCACCACCAAACCAGAAGATCTTGCGCCAGTCCAATCACTGCCACATTTTGATACGCTGAACCCTTTTCTTATTGCAGCGATTCACTATTTAAATGAAGGGGAGTACGGCGGAACGGGCTTTTTTCGACATAAAGTCAGCCAATTTGAATATATCGATGAGTCGCGTAAAGACAGGTACTTTGGGGAAATTGAAAAACATCTGCACACGGTTCGAGACCAGGTCCCCGGTTACTGTACCGCCGACCATGACGAGTACGAATGTTACAAAATCATCGACTATAAGCCGAATCGGCTTATCCTGTTTCCGGGCTTTCTCCTGCATTCAACACTCGTGAATCCAGACACGGATATCAATGCAGATCCAGCAACGGGTCGTCTGACGGCCAATATGTTTATCGAGTTTCAGTAAGCGTTCGAATTCGCTTGGCAAAAAAAACCGCTGCAATGCAGCGGTATCCTGAATTAGCCCTGTTGCATTCTCCAGGCAGACGGGACCTATTTGGACTAAGCGAGTGAGAAAATTAATACAGCTAGTATCATAATATAATATGATAATAATATAATACAGTGAATACGTCTCATTGTATATAAGCTGTCATGTGTCTCTGACTATTTAAGAAAGGTGCGTGAAAGGGAAAATAGGAAAATAGAGGGTTTCGGGAGAATATGGCGATCGAAAGCCTATTAGAAATCGGGCTCTGTAAACGCGTGTTTACAGAGCCCGATGAGGCACCCTAAAATTTTTTGATTTTTAGTTGGTCTTTTATTCAGGCTTTTTGAACTTCAGGGTCATACGGTTAGACTCACCCAATTTGCGCAATTTTTCACGCAACTCCGGATTATCCTGGCTGGTGTAAAGGCCAGGGGGCAAGCGCCAGACAACATCGGATTCGGTAGGCTTGTCCAAGGGGTTTTCATTCATTGCGCTTTCACCAATTAATTCAAAGCCTGCTTCCTGCATTTTCGCAATCACAAAACTTTTCTTCAGGTAGCCATTTTGGCCACCCGCCCATTGGTCGGGCATGTTTTCACGCGCTTCGTGCTGCACGATGCCCACAATTCCGCCGGGTTTTAATACTTTATAAGTGGTGGCTAACGCAGAATCCAGATAACCGCCATCGACGTTGAATCTTGCCAGGTTATGCAGGGCACGAATAAACAAAACGGCATCAGCCGTGCCTTCAAGTTCGGCAGGCAAGCTGCTCAACTCATACGCTTTTACCGGCGCCGTACCTTCGATTCCCCATCCAGCGACCTCGTTGGGCCAATCATTTGTCCAGGTTTTCATTTTGGCGAGCGTTTCGTCATTAAAGAAGCCAAACTTGGGCCACACTTCATAGTCGTAATTCGCTCCAACCAGCGTGCCTTCCTCGCCGAGTAGGGGCAGTAAAATTTTCGTGTACCAGCCACCACCTGGAAGCGCTTCAACAACTGTCATGCCAGGTTCAATGCCAAAGAAAGTTAAAGTTTCATTAGGGTGGCGAAATTGATAGCGCGCTTTTACGTCATCTGGCTGTGAATCCAGAACAATATCGAGTTTTCGAGGGCCATCGGTTTTGTTTACCGCGGGTGCTTGCGCTTCGGGTTTTTTCTCTGCATTCTGTGTAGCGCTTTCTGTTGGCTCAGTACTTTTTCCGCAAGCGGCTACCATACTAAGACCGCAGAAAATTAATAGGATCTTGAGTCGCATTATTCTCTCCTGATTTTTTGTGAGGGGGCTTTTTACTCCTTAAGGAGGTGAAGTGTACCCGAGCACAGTGAAAGGTTGTATATGTTTACCACACTTAGTCGTCTGCCTGCCAATGTCTGGATTATTGCTTTAAGTTTATCCTTGGCTTTTTCCGGCGTGCCTTTACTGGTTTTAATCAGCGGCTTGCTTGCAGCTGAGTTAGCACCGGTAAAAGAAATGGCGACCTTGCCCCTTGCATTAAATGTAATTGGGGTGGCGGTTTCAAGTATACCGGCAGCATTGCTTGCGAAACGTATTGGTCGCAAAGCGACCGGCTTTACGGGTTTAACGCTTTCGTTTTGTGGGAGTTTACTCTGTGCATTTTCGACCTTCGTCGGCAGTTTCACTTTTTTGTTGATTGGCGCGTTTTTCATTGGGACTAGTTCGGCTGTTTTTCAGCAGTTTCGATTTGCTGCGATTGAAAGTCTGCAATACAAGGAAGACACGGGTCCGGCCATTTCCATGATTTTACTTTGTAGTGTTATCGCGGGTTTTATTGGTCCGGAAATTGGTGAGCGAGGTCGAGATTTAATTCCACAAGCACATTATGCGGGCTCGTTTTTGTTGATGGCTTGCGTCACCATTATCGCAATGCTGGTATGGACACGTTTTAGCAACCCCGTTGTTGTCGCGCAGCAGGACGAAGGGAAAGCGCGTCCGCTCAGTGTGATCATCAAGCAACCCGTTTTCTTCATTGCACTCAGTGCGTCTCTCATTGGATACGCCGTGATGAGTTTTTTAATGACGTCAACGCCCATCAGTATGACGGCGATGCACGGCCACAGTTTGGTTGATTCCAAATGGGTAATCCAAAGCCACCTTGCCGCCATGTTTGCGCCATCATTGATTACTGGCTTTCTAATCCAGCGCTTTGGTCTCGCCTCCATTCTGGTGACAGGTAGTTTGTTGTTTATTGCCGTTTTGATCGTGGCCCTGCAAGGGCATGCACTGATGCATTACTGGTGGTCTCTTGTTTTATTAGGTCTGGCCTGGAATTTCCTGTTCATCAGTGGAACCAGTTTGCTGCCACAAAGTTATCGGCACAGCGAGCGTTTTAAGGTTCAGGCGGTGAATGATTTTGCCGTATTCAGTAGCCAGGCCCTCGCTTCTCTCAGTGCCGGTTGGGTGCTTTTTCAATTGGGCTGGGAAAAACAGGTGTGGATGTGTGCGCCCCCTTGTTTGCTAATGTTAGGCATTTCCATCTACTGGCTCCTGCGTGAAAAACACAATTCGCCATAATTAATCAGTAAAGTGCGCCGTTCCTGCCCTCGCGCGGCCCTTTTTTCTCGCTCTAATAACGTCATTAAGAGGGAGGAATAGGCTATGAATACACCCCAACCCCCGAACCTGGAAAAATTACGAGAGCGCCGCAAAGTGCCACTTGAAGGCATTGCATGGCTGAGCTTTGTGCTACTGACGCTTGCCTTTGGTATTTTTATGACGTTTAAATCTTATGGAGTAAGTACTAACCTGGTTGAGAACCACCAGCAGTATTCGACACGGAAATAAAGAGAGGCTGTTGGCACATAGCGGCTCATGTTATCCTCTTCGTCAATACGAAATGATATTGCCAGGAGGAATAAATGAAAAGGATATTATTGATTGCTATTGTGCTTACATCGTCACTGACAAATCTGGCAAGTGCAGAAGATTTTGTTCTGGATTCCGCTAACGAAGGATTAATCGAGAAAAAACTACTTTGGGGGCCTTCTCGTTTAAGCTTTGACTTGGTGCTCGAGATGCCGGTTTCGGAAGATACCGTACCCAAATTTTTTCTGGAGAGCAACGGTAACTACAGGCATAACCTTTTTAAGCTTAGTGTATCGGATGAACAATGCACTGGAGAGTATGAGGTGATGGTTAGTTTCAGGCAGGATAAAAATAAATTAATCACTCATTATTTTGAATTAAAAGTTCCTTGGCCTGAGGCAATCGAATTGAAACTCGAAGCCAATAGAAAAAGCAAGAAAGGATTTCATCACACGTTAACGGTTAATGGTGAATCTAAAGATATTTTTACCTATAAAAAAATTAAGCAGATGGCTTTGCATGGTTCGGGTAAAGCCGAAGTTTTTGATTTAAGTGTTGAAAAAATGGAGAAAGAGTCATGAGGGCACTTATATTATTTATTATTCTCGGATGTTCTCTCCCTCTTCGCGCTACTACTATTGAAATTGCTCTCTTTAACTATCAAGAAGGAAAATTCTCTGAAGCTTATAAAGCATTTCAGGAACTGGCAGCGATTGGTAACACAAAAGCTCAATTTAATATTGGTGTAATGTATGCTCGTGGAGAACATGTTGAGACGGATTTTGCCGAATCCTGGGCCTGGTTCAAGTTGACCGAAATGAATCAGGGAGATGATGTTCAGAAAATTATTAACTTGCTTGAAAGCAAAATGACAGACCAGAATAAAACGAAAGCTATTCAGCGATTCGAACAATTACGGGAAAGTCATAGTAACGAAGCAATAGCTCAGCGGTATTTACCCCAAAACGAAGCAACTGAATCCAGTAGTTTCAAGACAGCACGTAAAATTTTATCAGTACAAGCGCGATATCCCAGTAGAATGCTAAATCGAGGCTTTTCGGGCGCGGTTGATGTCGAGTTCATGATTGATAAAGATGGTACAGTTCGATATCCCTCGGTGCTTGCTTCTACCAATGCTGCATTTTCTGATGCTTCTATTACGGCAATTTTAAAAAACCGCTATGAGCCTGCGATGCTCGATGGTAAACCTGTCCACGAATATGGCCGTCGTATGAGGTTTGTATTTAATATGGAGGGTGCTGAAATAAATTATAAAAAAGTTGAAAAAATATTTAATCCTTTAAAAGAAAAAGCTGAGACTGGAGGTGGTAGCGATAAATACCAATATGCTTACACTGTTTCTATGGTATTGACTATGGGCAATTACATGGATGAAGAAAATAGTTTGCAGCTCGATAACCCGAACTCCTGGTTTTCAAAAGCCGCCCAGGACGGATTCAGCCCCGCGAAATATGAATTGGGTAAGCGATTGGCCTATGGTAAATACTGTGCGGTAGATACAAACAAAGCTTTTTTCTGGTTGGAACAAGCAGCCGAGCAAGGCTTGGCTGAAGCGCAGCTCATGTTGGGGTTGGAATATCTTTCCGGAGTAAGAACTACTAAAGACCCTGTTAAAGGGCTCGATCTTATCAAGAAAGCAGCCGACAAAGGCTATGATCATGCAAGTTTACGCTTTGGACTAATTGTGAGTACTAAAACAGAATTGAATCCAAAAGAGTTATCTTTAGCGAAGTCCTTCTTCGAGAAAGTAAATGAGAAAGATTACCCTGATAGCCTTTCTTACTATGAAACGGCAGCAACTTTATATTATGCCGTGGGAGAAAAAAAGAAAGCACAAAAAATGTGTAAAAAAGGATTAAAGGCCGCAAATGAACGAGAGCTGGAAGCGGTGAGGATAACAAAAATTATTACAGCAATAGAGTCTGATCAAAGGTATATCGAGGCAATTTAGTTGAAGTTTGAAGCTCAAGTCCGTGATCTAGCGAGTGACGGGCGTGGTATTGTTGTGTCGCCTGAGGGTGAAAGTTGTTTTGTCGCGGGCGTTTGGAGAGGCGAAACGGTATATGTCGAAAAGCGCCTGAAAAAATCCAAAGTCGCGGAGGCGAAACTGCTTGACGTGATTGAAGCCAGCGATGCACGCCGTGATGCGCCCTGTCGTTATCATGGCCACGGGCAACGCTATTGTGGTGGTTGTGCCTGGCAATTTGTCTCGTATGACGCTCAGCTTGAGGCCAAGCAGCAGCGCATTGAACAACAAATTGCGCGTATTATTGAAAATGCTCCCATAAAGCAAATCAAGGCATCGCCCGAGGAATGGGCTTATCGTAATCGTGCGCAATTGAAAAGCGATGGGCAGGTCCTTGGCTTCGAAGCCTCTCAAAGTCATGCACTTATTGAGATTACGGATTGTTTGGTACTGAGTGACAAAAATCGTAAACACCTGCAATCACTTCTAACACGATTGCCGAATAAAGAATGGCAACCAAAAGGCAAACATCACAAAACGCGGCAAAAAGTTAGGTCCAACGGGCGAGTAAAGTTCTCCCGAAAGAAATGGACGACGCTGGATATTGATGAAAGTCTTGATATCGGTGAGGTGAGTGTAAATCAGCGTTTGCCTTTCCAGCAGGCAAACACGGCGCAAAATAGCTATATGCAAGAATGGTTGCGAGATCACTTGCTCACACTGGACGCAACACAGGAAATTCTTGAGCTTTTTTGTGGGTCAGGTAACTTTACAGACGTTATTAGTGCAAACGCGAAAGCGTGCATTCGAGCCATTGAGCTGGACGAGCGTGCCGTATCTGCCCTGAACGCACGGCAATTGGCAGGAGTCAAAGCGTTAACTGGAAATTTATTTGACGAAGCAGCGATTGAACAATTGGTCCCGGAAATAAAAAATACCAATATTCTGGTGTTGGACCCGCCACGTGATGGTTTTAAACTTATGGCGGCCTTGTTAAAGAATCTGCCCCGGCTTGAAACTGTGTTTTATATAAGCTGCGATTTGGCTAGTTTTTGTAGGGATACGCGAGCGCTGTTAGAAGCGGGTTTCGAAATGCAGGAATTGCAACCATTGGATTTATTCCCGCAAACCCCTCATGTTGAAACGCTAGCCTGCTTTAAAAGAATGTAAGTGGGATATCCTCTAAAAAAAGGAATCGGGTGTTTACCTGGTTAATAATGCCCGAGTTTTTTAGAAACGGTTTCTCTCGCGAGTCGCAGTGAGTTACGCATATGGTTAGCGTCTGTACCCGTCGAGTATGTGTGCTTGAGTAAATTCATATCAAAATAATTTTCAATGCGGTGCTTGTTGGCCGCCTCCTTTCCGTAGAGTATTTTTGCCCAGATATTAATGCACTTTAAATACCGTACTGTCGATAAATTCACGTATTTGGAAAAAGCGGAGTGCATACCTTGAATGTTGCGTTCGCCAGGTGGGCGGAAGCCGGGTGGCAGGTAATAGGTTGAATAGTAACGCCAGGGAAAAATAAGCACACGAAAACCCAACTTCGCGAGCCAGAACAAAAGTATAAGTGGCAGCCCAACCAGCATAATTATGAAATAGACAAAGCGCGTTAATACGTTGTGTTGCATTGCAACGCGATAGAGAGGCAGTTTGGGCACCAATGCGGCTTTCAAGCCGTCCAGCACGTCCTCGCGTTGCAATGCGCGAGCAGCCTTGAAACAAGCAGCCTCGGCATTCGTCATCATGGCGGCCTGCTTTGCCTTATTTGCCTTGTTGGTCATGGCGTCCATTGCGAGTGTGTGCAAAAAGCGCCTATGTTAAAAACTTGCGCAGTAATTTGGAAGGCTTTTTGGTTTGTCGCGCTTCAGATAAGCAGGTTCCGCTTCATAGATGTGCACAAACTATCATTTAGTCTGTAAGGCATTTGCGTGAAAGCGAATGTGATCTTCTATAAAACTCGCAATGAAGAAGTAGCTGTGGTCATAGCCTGTGTGGCGTCGCAGAGTCAGTTCAACACCTGCATTAGAGGCCGCTTGCTCAAGTAGCTCAGGTTTAAGTTGCTCAGCAAAAAAATTATCTGCTTCACCTTGATCAACCAGAATGGGTAAATGACAACCACGTGTTTGCAGAAGTGCGCAGCTGTCGTACTCCGACCACTGTTCGCGATCATCCCCTAAATAAAGTCCGAGGGCCTTATGGCCCCAGGGGCAATTGAGGGGCGAGCAAATTGGTGCAAAGGCAGAAATGGAACTAAAGCGCTCCGGGTTTTTCAATGCAATTGTCAACGCACCGTGGCCACCCATCGAGTGCCCCATGATGGACTGGCGATCAAGAATTTGCGGAAAATTCGCTGCAACGAGAGCGGGCAACTCTTCGGTAATATAGGAATACATTTTGTAGTGCTCTGACCAGGGTGTTGCTGTTGCATCGACATAAAAGCCGGCGCCGAGACCAAAGTCCCAGGCACCGTCAGGGTCGTCAGGCACGGTCTCGCCCCGTGGGCTGGTATCGGGGCATAAAATGGCGACATAATGTTCGGCTGCAAATTTTTGTGCGCCGGCTTTTTGCACAAAATTTTCATCTGTACAGGTCAAGCCGGACAGCCAGTAAATTAATGGAACGGGTTGTTCGGCAGACGCCTGCGGTGGCAGGTATAAAGAAAAATGCATTTCACAGGCTGTTGTTGATGCCTGATGTTTAAAACGCAGCTGCTGACCACCAAAACAAAGATTATTTGAAAGCTGTTCCATTTGTTGTCCCTTTACGACGCCTTTATACGATTAATACAAAACAACTGAGCGGATAGATTCACCAGAGTGCATTAAATCAAAGGCCTTATTGATGTCATCAAGCGGCATCGTGTGAGTAATTAAATCATCGATATTGATTTTGCCATCCATGTACCAATCAACAATTTTTGGGACATCTGTACGGCCGCGCGCGCCACCAAATGCGGTACCACGCCAACTTCTCCCTGTGACGAGCTGGAAGGGTCGAGTCGAAATTTCCTGGCCTGCACCGGCCACACCAATAATACAACTTTGACCCCAACCTTTGTGGCAGCACTCCAGCGCCTGACGCATAACATTCACATTGCCGATACATTCAAAACTATAATCAACGCCACCTCCGGTTAAATCAATAATGGCTGCAGTCACATCATCGACCTCTTTTGGATTCACAAAATCAGTCATCCCGAATTTTTCTGCCAGAGCTTTTTTAGAGGGGTTCGTATCAACACCAATAATACGGGACGCGCCAACCATTTTAGCGCCTTGAATGACGTTCAAACCGATGCCACCCAGGCCGAACACTGCGACAGTCGAACCCGTTTCAACCTTCATGGTAAAAACAACGGCACCGATGCCCGTCGTGACGCCACAACCGATATAACAGACTTTTTCAAAGGGTGCGTCTTTGCGAATTTTGGCCAATGCAATTTCAGGAAGCACAGTGTGGTTAGAAAAGGTGGAGCAGCCCATGTAGTGCAAAATCGGTTTGCCGTCGAGGGAAAATCGACTGCTGCCATCCGGCATCAAACCTTGCCCTTGTGTTGAACGAATCGCTTGGCAAAGGTTGGTTTTAGGGTGGAGACAAAAATTACATTCACGGCATTCAGGCGTATATAAAGGGATAACGTGATCACCGGGTTTCAGGGATTTCACGCCCGGCCCCACTTCCTGCACGATGCCAGCGCCTTCGTGGCCGAGAATCGCGGGAAAAGCACCTTCGGGGTCATCGCCACTCAGCGTGAACGCGTCAGTGTGACAGACCCCCGTTGCCTTGATTTCAACCAGCACTTCCCCGGCTTTGGGGCCTTCCAAATCAACGTCGGCTATTTCCAAAGGTTTGCCTGCTCCGAATGCGACGGCTGCACGTGTTTTCATTATCCCTTTCTCCTGCGGTTAATTTATTCGATTATGTGGATATTCGTCTGCGAGTTGTTTTTGTTTTTCGCTCACAGTTTTATTGTCAGTAGACCATCCTTGAAGATTTTCTTCTATCAAGGATTTTAGAAAAGCAATGTGTTCGGGGCGATCATTCAATGCGGCAATATATTCATAGCTCTCACCGCCGGCTTCAATAAAATAGTCTCGATTCTCTTCACCAATTTCTTCAATGGTTTCCAGGCAGTCGGCAGAAAAACCCGGGCAAATTAGCTGTACAGATTTGCAGCCCTCTGAAGCCAGGGTTTTTAACGTTTCATCTGTATAAGGTTGCAACCAGGCTTCACGGCCGAAGCGCGATTGAAAAGTTGTTATATATTCCTCTTTTTTCAGGCCTAGTTTTTCAGCAACCATGCGTGTCGTGCGCAAGCATTGACAGTGGTAGGGATCACCGGCGTGCAGATAGCGCAAGGGTACACCATGGTAGGTGAATACTAATTTTTCAGCGCGGCTGTGGCTTTGCCAATGTTGCTCAATGCTTGAACACAGCGCTGCGATATATGCTGGGTGTGTGTGGTAGCTGTCTACAAAACGTAAGGCAGGCAGCCAGCGACGTGAAACAAAATCCTTGGCCACGGCGTCAAAAGTAGAGGCTGTTGTGCTTGCGGAATACTGAGGATACAGGGGCAAAACCAATAATTTACGAACACCTTGTTCGAGCATGGCGTCAATGCGCTCGGCAATGGCCGGTTTTCCATAACGCATACCCCAGTCGATCAGAACACTTTCACCGAATTCAGCACGGAGAGCATCTGCCTGCTTGCGTGTATTCTCCGCGAGAGGTGAGCCCAGAGCGGCATCTTCTGACCAAATACTCTGGTAGGCCTTGGCGGAACGCGCGGGACGAAAAATAAGAATAATGCGCAAGATAAACCACCACAGAAGCCGGTTGACCTCAATCACGCGGGGATCTGAAAGGAATTCCTTCAGGTAGCGCCGAAGGGCCGGGGCAGTGGGGGCATCGGGTGTGCCGAGGTTGGTGATGAGGACCCCGATTCGGGGAGGTTCACTGTGATCAAACTGACTGCGTCCGGAATATTTCACGACTTCTTGTCCCAAGTGAGTGCAGTGCAGATTATAGGCCAGCCCTGCGGTTCGCCAAAGTCATATACGAAGAAGATGATAAGAGAGATCTAAATGCGCTTGTTTTTTAACTTTTTCCTTAATAATCAAGGCATTAAATTTCAAAATCCTGTTACATGTAATAAATTTGTTTTTGTTACATGTAAAACGCTTTACATATCACATGTAATAGATTAAAGTGGGCCTCATGAAAGCGAAGTCTTCAGCGCATTACCAAAGAGAATATCGTCGTCGTTTGCGCGAGCAGGGCCTTGTGAAAAAGGAAGTCTGGATTCGCCCTGAAAACGCGAAGCAGCTGGCCGTATTCGAAAAAATCCTGCGTGATGTCATCGAGACACCGCTGGACCCTAACAAACTGTTGCGTAAAGGAGAGCACACAATGACAGACTTGAAATGTTGGACGACAGACTCTCTCTACGAGGCCATGAAAGATGAAGAGTTGATTCTCAGTGGGCAGGCCTCGGTAGAACTTATAGGTGGCGTGCATCCAACCTTGCATATCGTGATGCATGAGTACGGGGATTTACCCCTTTTTATGACCGTAGCCGGGGAGCAGCTTGTCGTTGAAGCCGTACTGTGGTCAACAGAGGAAGTCAGCGATCTTGCGAAATTTAATGATGCTGTGCTGCGAACACACAAGTATTTTCCGCTGTCCACCATAAGCCTGGACACTCTGGGCGACGGCAAGGATTACTACCACATGTTTGGCGCCTTGAGCTCCGCCTCGATTTTGCCGAACGTGATTTTTGAAATTGAAACACTCGCTGCCAATGTGATTCAGGCAACGGAAGCCTACAGCGATCTGTTAAACCCCGCCAAAGAAGCTTAGTGCTGAGGAGATAGAAATGAATATCTGGGCGAAAATGATGACCGCTTTGCGCGGAGGCATTAACGAAGCCGGCGAAGCCATCGTCGACACGCAAGCCTTGCGCATTTTGGACCAGGAAGTCCGTGAGGCTACGGATGAGCTTGAGCAATCCAGGGATGGTTTGGCGGCAATTTTGGCTCGCCAAAAACTGGCCGAAGAAAAAGCGGCAAGTTTAAAAAAACAAATTGGTGAATACGAAGGCTATGCCACCCAGGCGCTGGAAAAAGGTGACGACGCGCTTGCGCTTGAAGTCGCGCAGAAAATTGCCGACCTGGAGAACCAATTGCAAACTGAAAATGATGCGGCTGCGGGTTTTGCTGACAGTGCGAAGGATTTACGTTCCGCTATCAAGCAGGCAGAGAGCAATATCAAACGTATCAAGCAGCAAATCGATACAGTCAAAGCCAAGGAAAGTGTGCAAAAAGCACAAACGGCGGTTGCCGAAAGGCACAGTGGTTCCAATTCAAAAATGCGCACGGCGATGGATTCACTGGAGCGCATTAAGGAAAAGCAAGCACTTAAAGATGCGCAAATAAAAGCGGCTGCTGAAATGTCACGTGAAAAAGGTGATGACAGCCTGCAAACAAAACTGGAAGAAGCCGGGATCGCACCGACGGGTAAAAAAGCACAAGAGGTGCTGGACCGACTGAAAAAGAAATAGCAAAACAGCTGTTACACGGACGTTGGGCCTGACTGCAAAGCAGGTACACGAAGGACCGACATGGAAGAGGCCTAATGATTAGGAAATGTATCACAGGACGTGATCCATGGATGAAGCGATTGGCTCAAGGATGAGCGCACTTAAACAACCCGCCTGATCTGGGCTGTAGAAAAGGAAAGTGATATGGATCGTTTTGAAAAAATTGCCTACAGCATTCTCTTTATTCTCGCCGTCTTATACGGGCTCGCTTTGATTGTTGGCATGATGGCCGCTTTCCCTTTCGGTCTGCTTGGTCTGGCTGCAATGGTGGCTTTTGGCTTGCTCTTTATCAAAGTGCTGTGTGAGCGCATGAATAGCAAGGAAGACGATTATTACGATAAGCACGTGGAGAAATAGCATGATTATCACCACCCAGGATCGCATTGAAGAAAAAGAAATCGTTGAAACGCTCGGTCTTGTTCGGGGAAATACAATTCGGGCAAGGCACATTGGTAAGGATATTCTCGCGGGGCTGCGCACTATCGTCGGTGGTGAAATCAGTGAATACACCAAAATGCTGGCGGAAGCGCGTGAACAGGCCATTGACCGCATGACGGAAGAAGCAAGGAAGTTAGGTGCTGACGCGATTGTATGTTTACGTTTTACGACGTCGCCGGTTCTACAAGGCGCGGCGGAACTTCTAGCCTATGGAACAGCTGTAAAATTAAATTAAGTTTGCTGGCTTAAGCTTCCATAGCTAAGTAATGACAGATACAGGAGCATCCCATGTTTAATCTCATTCTAATTTTTATATTATTTGTATTGTCAGTGCTTAGCGTGACGAAAATAGCGAGCGCTGTACAGGAAAAAGAAGCCGCACCCGTGTTTAGATACGGAGGCTATTTAGGTCTGGCAGCAGCGACAGTGTGGTTGGCATTCAGCTGTGTGATGACCGTGCCTGCAGGCCACGTCAAAGTGGCTACGCTCTTTGGTAAAGTACTTGATAATACCTATAAAGAAGGGTTTCATGTCGTCAATCCGCTACTCGACTTTACGGTATTTGACCTCCGCCAAAAAACGCATAAAGAAACGGCAGGCATTCCTGCTGAGGATAAGTTGATTACCCGTATGGATGTGTCTGTGCAATATCGAACTATCGGTAGCATGGCACCAGACATACTGAGAAACACCGGTACGACAGAATCACTTATCCAGGTTCATATGATTCCCAAGTTGCGTTCAATCTTGAGAGAGCAGGGTAAAGGAGTGCCGATGTCACAGGATTTTTTCAAGGAGTCGATTCAAAGACAGCTACAAGAGAGTTTACAAGTTGGCTTGGCGGATTTTCTTGCGGATAAAGGTATTCAGGTTGAGACTGTGCTTATTCGTGAAGTGCAACTGCCAGAAGTGATTCGCACGGCGATTACCGAAACCAAAAAACGTGAACAGGAAGTATTAAAGCAGCAAGCAGAATTGGAGCGTTTCGCGACAGAGCAAGATCAGAAAGTGAAACAAGCCGAATCAGAGTTAAAAGCTGCGAAGCTTGAAGCTCAGAAAATCAAGGAGTTAGCTGATGCTGAAGCCTACAAAATCAAGGTGATTAACGAAACCCTGGCGAAATCACCTAACTACATTGAATTAAAGCGTGTTGAGCAATGGAATGGCGTTCTGCCAGTATACGCAGGCGGAGAAAACATCCCGATGATTGACTTAAGAAAACCACGCTAACAATTACAGGAGCAGCCGCGCAGCGGTTGCTCTAAAGACCAAAAGGGAAATTTATGTTTGCAATTCTCGTCACTGACAAAATGGATGTGTTCTACGGAAACATTACCAGCTTCCCCACGGTCGTTTTCACCGTTTTACTTTTGTTTTGTTTTCTCTATTGGTTGGTTGCCGTCATTGGTTTGATCGACTTTGATTTTCTTGATTTCGATTTGCCGTCCGATGATATTGACCTGGGTGGAAACGATAGCCTCGAAAACGTGAATGTGCTGGCGGGCTTGCTGTTAAGGTTGGGCTTAAACGGTGTTCCCTTTCCCATTGTTTTTTCTATCATAACCATTATTGGCTGGCTAATCTGCTACTACGCGGTGTACTTTATTTTTCCGCTTGTGCCGGGCAGTGTACTCGAGTTTCTGGTCGGTATACCCATTCTTATAGCAACGTTTTATTTCAGTGCGTTAATTACCGGGAAAATCATTAAGCCACTCAAGTCTATATTTCGAGCTGCCAATCAGGAAGTTCAGAAAACCATCCTGGGAAAAGTTGCCATTGTTCGTACAGCAAGAGTGGATGCAGATTTTGGTGAAGCGGTTGTGGAAGATGGGGGTGCAGGTCTCATAGTGAAGGTAAGGCCGTACAAAAAACAAACCTTTACGCGCGGCGACCGTGTTGTATTACTGGAACACGTACGGGAAGAAAATATTTATAAAGTGATATCAGAACAAGAATTTAGCGATTCTTAAAAGGAGAAAAGAAATGTCAGAATATATTGGCGCATTGGGAGGCATAATGGTGGCGGTTTTTGCCATCTTTATATTTCTCGTGGTTGTGGCTGCGCTGTTTAAATCTTTCTATGTAAAGGTTGAGCAGGGCACCGCGTTAATTAAAAACGACCTTAGCACTCGTCCAAAAGTGTTTTTTACTGGTGCCTGGATTATTCCTGTCATCCATAAAAAGGAATTAATGCGTATCTCCTTGATTACCATGGAGGTCGATCGGCGAGGTAAAGATGGCTTGATCTGTAAGGACAATATGCGGGCGGATATCACGGTTGCGTTTTACCTGCGAGTCAATGAAACACCTGAAGATGTACTCAAAGTCGCCAAGTCACTCGGCTCCAGTCGCGCATCAAATAAAGATGCCGTAAATGAACTCTTCAATGCCAAATTTTCTGAGGCGTTGAAAACAGTGGGTAAGCGCTTTGACTTTGTGAACCTTTTTGAAAATCGTCAGGAGTTTCGCGACGCGATCATCGAAGTTATCGGCAACGACTTGAACGGTTACGTACTGGAAGACGTTGCAATTGATTATCTGGAGCAAACGCCAAAAGTCTCACTGGACCCAAGCAATATTCTTGATGCAGAGGGTATTCGCAAGATCACTGAACTGACAGCGACTCAAAATGTACAAACCAATAATTATGAGCGTGACGAAGAGCTCGCAATTAAGAAGAAAAACGTAGAAACCGTTGAAGCGATGCTGGAACTCGAACGCCAGCAGGCAGATGCGGAAGCCAAACAGCAACGTGAAATTGCCACCATTCAAGCGCGAGAAGAAGCGGAAACCATTAAAGTTCAGGAAGAAGAACGCAAAAAATCCTCTTCAGCAACCATCCAGGTTGACCAGGATCTCGCCGTACAAAAAGAAAATCAACAGCGTGAAATCGAAGTGGCCGAACAAAATCGCCAACGTGCAGTGGTTATTGAGGTCGAAAAAGTCACGCGCGCACGAGATCTTGAAATTGTCGCCCGTGAACGCGAGGTCGAACTGCAACGTATTGATGCAGAAAAAGCAGTTGAAGTTGAGAAGAAAGAAATTGCCAATGTCATTCGGGAACGTGTTGCGGTTGATAAAACGGTTGCGATTGAAGAAGAGCGTATCAAGGAAGTGCGTGAAGTGTCTGAAGCAGATCGCCTGAAGCAAACCCAGGTATTGGCAGCAGAAGCTAAAGCGGAAGAAGAGAAAGTTAAACGTGTGAAAGAAGCGGAAGCTGAAGAGATTGCAGCGAAGCATAAAGCGGTTGAGGTCACCACTATCGCGCAGGCCGATCTCGAAGCGGCTGCGAAAGAAGCCGATGCCAAGAAGAAACTTGCAGAAGGTGTACAGGCTGAACGTGCAGCGCCGGGGCTTGCGGATGCCAAAGTGCAGGAAGCTAAAGCGGATGCGCTAGAGAAAGAAGGCCTTGCTGAAGCGAAAGTGATTGCATCAAAAGGTCAGAGCGAAGCGGAAGTGATTGCTGCGAAAGGCGATGCCGAGGCGCGTGCTACGAAAGAAACAGGTCTTGCGGGTGCTGAAGTTATTCGTCAGAAGTTCAAAGCGGAAGCGGACGGCCTTGTAGATAAATTCGAAGCGATGGGCACTATGAGTGATCAGGCGCGTAATCACGAAGAATTCCGTATGGCGCTGGAAACAGCTCTCAAGGAAGCGCTGGCCTCGATTGAAGCGGGTAAGGAAATCGCGAAGGAAAATGCCGAAGTGCTGGCCACAGCGCTGCAAAAAGCGAAGATCGATATTGTCGGTGGAGAAGATCACTTCTTCGATAACTTTGCGAAATCGCTTTCCATTGGTAAAGCGGTCGACGGGTTGGCCAACAAGAGCAGCACGATTTCGACTTTGTTGGAAAAAGTGATGGCCTTCTCTGCGGGTGCGCAGGCTACGAAAAGCTCCGATTTGGAAACCCAATAAAAATTAACTCAAAACCTCGTAAGGAATTAGCATGAAAACTCTAGTGAAAATTAGCCTTTTACTCATTCTGTCAGTGCCGGTATTTGCTGCAGATAACGAAAAGGCCGCACGCGCCGAACTGGATAAAATGTTCGAACTAACGAATATGACTGCAATGGTCGATCAAATGTACGCCCAAATTGGGAATATGTGGCAACAAATGGCGGCGCAGCAAAATATTCCTGCTGACAAAGCGGGTGTCACTAAAAAATATTTTGAGAGACTCGAAGCCATAATGCGTGAAGACATGAGCTGGGAAAAAATGAAAGAACCAATGATGCAGGTCTACATTCGCGCTTTCAGTCTTGAAGAAATAAAAGCCATGAATGAATTCTACGAAACACCGGCAGGTTCTGCGATGTTGAAAAAAATGCCCCAGGTCATGCAGGAAAGCATGATGGTGGGTCAACAACTTGCACAAGCAATGATGCCTAAAATCCAGGCTTTATCGCAGGAAATGTCTGCCGAACTGCAAGCGAAATAAAGTCAACAGAAAAAGGAAGCTCAGGTGTCAATAGAACGGGAAAGCGCACAAGTCGATCAAGCCGTTGCTGAAGGTGGCGCATACGAGGTTCTGCGCAAGCGCTTGCTTGAGCAGGGTACAGCGCTGGAGACTGCGATCAAAGCGCTCAATACAGCACGGCTGGATGAATTTGGTTCGTCAGATATGGAAGTCTGCGCGCGGGTTCGTATCCGCACGGAGAACAATTGTGTAGCGCGTGACATTGTCCAGGTTGGCCCTTTGCTTCTTTTTGGTTACAACGTTTTTATCGGTTTAAAAAAAGAAACACGCGTAGAGGATGTTTTTTCTGTTTTTTCACTAAAGGGTGAGGGAAAGGACCTGACGCTTGAAGAGGTCAAAGCAGAAAACTGCTTCCTGGCAAACAAGGCCTTCCGCAAAGACTTTAAAGAACTTTATCATTATTACAGCCAAACCAAATTGCTGGAGCTCACTGTCAAGGACGGCAAATTATTGATGGGCTTTCAAATCGGCGAGCGCCTGGAAGACCAGCGTGTTTTCCGTTGGGCATTTTCTCCAGACGGCACACAACTGGAATACATTGATAATCGCGGTGAGCGTGATATCGCGTTGCCACCTTCCTATGATTTTGAATGGTTGAAACTCGGCCGTGACGATACCGTACATGGCAAACACGCGCATGTGAATGTGCTCGACAAGGTTTTTGTTGAAACAACACGCGGCGATCTTACCATCAAAATTGAAAACAATACTGAAAGTGGATTGGGTATTTACAGCGAAGCGGTCGAAGAACCAAACCAATCCATAGACGACGCTGAATATTATTACGCTGCACTGGGGGATTTGATTCTTTTAAAAATCTTACCCTACAAAGAAGATCACTTCCGTTATTTTATTTTTAATACCCTAACGAATGATATCCGCCGGCTTGATGCCATTGGCGGTTCTTGTGTGCAGCTCCCGGAAGATCACGGCGTGGTTTTTCCAGGTGGTTATTACTTGCAAAGTGGTGAATACAAAACCTTCGATAGCAATAGCGAAAACCTTCGTTTCAAACGGGTATTGAAATCGCCCAACGGCGAAGATGTACTTTACGTTTTCTACGAGCCTGAAAAGGGTATTTGCGGCCTGTTTGCTTACAACATGATCAATAAGAGCTTGCAAAACCCGATTTACGGGCATGGCTACGCGCTCAGAAACGACGGCAAGCTCATCATATTTTCAGCCGAAAAAGAGGCGACACGTGTTCACCCCATGCAAATTTGGGAAACACCCTATTTCAGTGACGAGTACGCGAGCACCCAGCCCGCGAGTCAAAGTTACTATGGCCGTATTGGTAACGCTGCTCTGGTCCGAGGCATATCTGACGTTCTGTCTGTTGTCCGCATGATTAAAAACCAGAGTGTTAGCTCGCGGCTTTACGAAGAAATGGCCAGAGCCTCGCTCAAGGTGTTTGATGATCACTATTGGTTAGCGGAAGATGAATGTGCGGAAATTCAGGCACAGCTCAAAGACATTGCTTCGAGCGCCAATCTTGCAATTGATGAATTTGAGAAAGTCAAAAGCATTCAAAAACAAAGTGCACAGGCACTAAGAGAAGCGGATAGCAAACAGAAGGCGCTGGTATCGCGCATTCGCACAGCGAGTTGGGAAAATGCAGAAGACTATGTGAAAGCGCTCGATGAATGTCGCCACCAGCGTGGTCGTCTGGCAACAATTAAAGATTACCGTTATATCGATCTCGAAAAAATCGGCGCGCTGGATGAAGAAATTGCTGAAGTCCAGGAGCAGCTTGGTGTTAAAACGATAGAATTTCTGAGCGCTGGCGATGCGCTAGCGCCCTACCTGGAAAAAATCAGTGGCATCGACAGTGAGGTGCAAGAAGCAGAAACGATTGCAACGCTAACCCCCTTGGTTGAGCAGATCGAAAACATTGCCTCTGGTCTGGACTTGCTGTCGGAATTACTTGCGAGCTTACAAGTTGGTGATACCACAGTACGCACCCGCATCGTCGACAGCATCTCTGAAGTGTATGCGAAGCTGAACCAGAGTAAGGCGCAAGCACAACACAAGCAAAAAAATCTTGGCTCCGAAGAGGCCATCGCACAATTTGCCGCGCAATTTAAGTTGTTCTCACAAAGCATTACCAATGCCTTGGGTTTGGCAACAAGCCCGGAAGCTTGCGACGAGCAAATGTCGCGCTTGCTCATTCAGCTGGAAGAACTTGAAAGCCAATTCAGTGAATACGAACAATTCCTCGCAGATATTATGGAAAAGCGCGAGGAAATTTACGAAACCTTTGAAAGTCACAAGCAAAAATTGTTAGACGATTGTCAGCGGCGCGCGCAAGGCATTGCTGATGCGGCAGACAGGGTTCTGAGCAGTATTCAGCGGCGCAGCCAAAAATTTACCGACCAGGATGAGCTCAATACCTATTTTGCTTCTGATGCTCTGGTGCTCAAGGTACGTGAATTCGTTGCGCAATTGCACAAACTGGATGCCAGTGTAAGCGCTGAAGACATCGATGCCCGTTTTAAAGCCCTGAAAGAACAAAGCATCCGAATTTTGCGTGATAAAAGTGATATTTACGAAGAGGGCGGTGCGGTTATCAAGTTGGGGCCGCGTCATAAATTTTCGGTGAATACCCAGGAGCTGGATCTCACCATCATACCCCGCAAAGATGCACTCTTTATTCATTTATCGGGAACAGATTACTACCAGCGCATTGAGCATGAAGAGCTCAACGCGTTAAAACCCTGGTGGCATGTCAATCTGGAATCAGAAAGCGACGAGGTGTATCGCGCAGAATATCTGGCTGCCAGTATTTTGTGGGCAGCCCAATCCCGGCGCGATGATCTGGATATGGAGACCTTGCGTCTTGCCAGCTCAGACGACAAAGCGTTGAATAAACTTTGCCGAAATTTTGCCGCGCCACGCTACAAGGAAGGCTATGAAAAAGGCATACACGACCACGATGCTGCGCGGATTCTTTCTGCTCTTATTCCTGCAATGGAAAGTGCAGACTTGCTGCGTTTTGATCCGCAATGCCGGGGTTTTGCTCAGGTATTTTGGGCAAACATTGAAAGAATTTCGGCAGAACTAAAGAACAAACGCCTCACGTTTGAGACCTGGGTTGAGCGCGCGCAATCAGCACATCAGATGCAAGCTCAGCTACAAAGCCGCGACGCCGCTGAATTGCTCGCAGAAGAAGTGTTTGCAGCAATGCAGGAGTTTATCGCCTATCACCCCTTTGACCTCAGCGAACTGGAGTTAAAACGTGCTGCTGATTATCTTGTGGCTGAGTTGGGCGAGGACCGACCGCAATTTGTTGGCTCAAAATATGCGAGAACACTGGCAGATGAATTAAAACGCTCATTGAATGATGAAAGCTGGCGGCAATTTCAAACCGCACTGAAGAAAATGCAGGGTTGGCCAGCAGAACGTTGGAAGCTCAGTTGTGCCTGGTTGAAAGCGATGGTCAAGGAGCGGAACCTGGAATCCTTGATGCGCTATGTCCCCGAAGCGGCAGCACTGATCAATGCAGACGAACGGATCGAACGACGCCCCTCGGAAGTGGATTTGGAATTAAATGTTGAAAAGCTCCTTGGGGATCACAAACGTATCCAGAACCAATGTTTGCAACTAGGCGTCGATGAATTCCTTTTGCGTATGCACAAACATCGCAATGAATTTATTCCATCCTACCAGCGCTTTCATCACTTGCGTCAGCGCATTGCCGATGAACAAAAGGCCCGCTTGCGCTTGCAGGAATTCAAAGCCAGGCCCTTGAGCTCGTTCGTACGCAACAAACTGATTAACGAAGCCTACCTGCCTATTATTGGCGACAACCTGGCAAAACAAATGGGAACGGTCGGCGACAGTAAGCGCACGGATTTGATGGGCTTATTAATGATGATCTCGCCTCCCGGCTACGGTAAAACCACATTAATGGAATATGTGGCGAGCCGCCTGGGATTGATATTCATGAAAATAAATTGCCCGGCCCTTGGACATGATGTGCTATCACTGGACCCACAACAAGCGCCAAACGCAACGGCGGCTCAGGAGTTGAACAAACTCAATCTGGGTCTTGAAATGGGCAACAATGTCATGCTGTATCTGGATGATATTCAACATACTCATCCGGAATTTCTGCAAAAATTTATTTCTCTTTGCGATGGTACGCGCCGTATAGAAGGGGTATGGGACGGTCAAACAAAAACCTACGATATGCGTGGCAAAAAATTCTGCGTTGTTATGGCCGGTAACCCCTACACCGAGTCTGGGGAAGTGTTCAAAATTCCGGACATGTTGGCTAACCGCGCCGACATTTATAATCTTGGTGATATTCTGGGCGGCATGGATGAGGCGTTCGCACTCAGTTATGTGGAGAACAGCCTAACATCAAACTCCGTGCTCGCGCCTCTCGCGACTCGGGATTTGAAAGACGTGTACCTTTTTGCGCGCATGGCACAAGGTGAAGATGTCGCGACCACAGATCTGAGCCATCAGTATTCAGCGGCAGAAATCGGTGAAATTGTCGATGTCCTGAAAAAACTTTTCATGATTCGCGATGTCGTGTTGAAAATTAATCAACAATACATCGCCTCCGCAGCACAAGCGGACAAGTATCGCGTAGAGCCGCCCTTTAAACTGCAAGGTAGCTATCGCAACATGAATAAAATGGCAGAAAAGGTTTCTGCCATCATGAATGAAAAAGAACTTCAACAACTTATTGAAGATCATTACCTCGGTGAAGCACAGTTATTAACAACAGGTGCCGAAGAAAACCTGTTGAAACTGATGGAATTGCGCGGCGTTCTTCAAGGTGAAAAAGCGCAACGTTGGCAAGCCATTAAGAAAGATTTCTTGCGCGTTAAATCTCTTGGTGGAGACGACGCAGATACCGGAACCAAAATCATAACGCAGCTCGGCGTGTTGGGTGAAAGCTTGAATAGCATTGCTGTGGCTACCCAGCGAGCGGGCAAGGATTTTGGTAAGGCGGTGAGTAAAACAGACAAAAGTCGTGATCATGCTGCTATGGATTCAAGAGTGGCGGACGCATTACTCGCCTTAAAATCCGTAATCGAGAAAATTGAATCAACAACAAAAAATACGCCACCTCCCAAGGTTGAAGTTATCAATCAACCCGTACCTGGCGTTGATAAAATATTGAGAGTGTTGGCAAAAACTATCGAAGGAACAATCTTTCCACTGGTTCGCAGTATGGATAAGAAGCTGGAAATCGACCTGCGAACCCATGAAAAAATGTCTGAAGTTTCGAACCAACTCAGAGAACTGGAAAAGGAAGTTCGTACAGGTAGTTTTGAAAAAGGTCAGTCCTGATCTATGGCCAGCGAGAGTATAGTTGCGCGCGTAAAATTGCTGTTCAGCTTATGCATGTTTCTGATTCTGGTTCATGCAGCGAATGTGTTTCTACAAGGCTATTTACTGCAATTCGGCATTTTACCGCGGGAACCCACTAGCCTGCCTTTTATATTCACCACCGTATTTATTCATGGGTCCTGGGCGCATTTATTTAACAACCTCTTCGGCCTTGTAATTTTTGGTTCGCTTTGTCTTTTGCGCGGTCGCCGATATTTCATTAACGCCAGCCTCTTTATTATTGTAGTCGGTGGGCTACTGGTATGGGCGTTTGGTCGGCCAGCAATACACATCGGTGCGAGTGGATGGATATTTGGCTTGTGGAGTTTAAGTATTGCTCTTGCCTGGTACCAAAAAAGCTTTATCAACTTCGCTATAGCGGTGCTTGTTCTATTTTTTTATGGCGGGATGATATACGGCGTACTGCCAGCGGATAAAGCGATTTCATTTGAAGCGCACCTGGCGGGCGCCTTCGCAGGCATTCTATGTGCTGCAAATAGCAGAACACGAAAAATACGGTAAACATACACCTCAGAGCAATTTTTTTAACAAAGGAGAGTTACAAAAAGGAAAGGAGAAAAAATGAAAAGGAAATTTTCAGTAAAAGTCAATCATTATGCAGCAAAAGCAATAGATGTAAATTTTAATAGTAATGAAGAGACAATCGCAATCAACCTTGTTTTATTGATGATTGTTGGTGGAGTCGCATGGTATGGAATCGAACATAAAATATGGGGATTGTTCTGGTTTTTTATCGTTGCCGGTACCCTTATAGGGATATCCCTGTTAATCGATTTATACTTGCTTATTAAGAAAAAGATATGTCCAGATTAAAAGAGCTTGAACAAAAACTTCTAATCACATTCGAAGATCTGCGTTTATCCAAGCTGGAAAAATATGAGTTGCAGAAGCTTGTGACTGAATGCTCGGAAGAGGAGCGTCGTTTTCTCAAGAATCGGGCTTTTGCTATTTTCAGGGAGCATTTAAATCATTTTGAAGATGCTGCTGATGCTTATTCGTGGCTTGAGCGTTGCGTAAAGGCACTAGCGCTTCCGCAAAATCATTTGGCGAAACCACGGGTCTATTTTTCGCCAGGTGAAACGTGCCGGCAGGCCATCGTACATGAAATAAAAAACGCCCGAGAGAAAATACAGATTTGCGTGTTTACCATTTCAGACAACGTAATAAGTGAAGCACTATTGCAAGCTTTTGAAAAGGGTATAGACCTAAAAATTATTACCGACAATGAAAAAAAGGAAGATCGGGGATCCGATATTAATGCGCTAAAAAACGCGGGCATCGCAGTAAGAGAAGATGCGAGCCCGGATCATATGCATCACAAATTTGCGATTTTTGATAACGACGTACTTATAAATGGCAGTTTCAATTGGACGCGAAGTGCAAGCCTTCGAAACCACGAGAATATCGTGGTCCACCGCCAACCGCAGCTTGTTGCTGAATTTCAAAGAGAGTTTGCTAGACTGTGGACTCAATTTTCCAAAGAGGGGAGACGATAATGCATTGCCCGGTATGTAAAGAACCCGATCTGGAGCCCAGAGAACTTGAACGTGGACTGGTAGGCGCAGTGTGTCAATCTTGCGAAGGCGCACTTTTATCATTGATACAGTACCGCTATTGGGTCGATCATCATGATGACAAGGAACTTAAACCTTTGGAGGAGGGGCCAATCAAGGAAAGTGAAAATGCCTTGCTGTGCCCAAAGTGCCAAAAAATGATGACTAAATATCGCTTGGGGGCTGGAACTCGCCACCGTATAGATCTTTGCGGTCATTGCGATGAGGCCTGGCTTGACAAGGGGGAATGGCAATTGCTCAAACAATTGGATTTACACAATCAATTGCCTTCTGTTTTTACCGAGGCTTGGCAGCGCAATATTCGTAAACAAAAAGAACGTCAAAGCCTGGAAAAACACTATGAACAAGAAATTGGAGAAGAAGATTTTTTAAAAGTAAAAACATTTAAAGAGTGGCTCGACAAGCATCCGAAACTGGGGCAGATAAAACACTATATCAATATCAAGTTTTAAGGGGAGTGATTATGACTGAAGCAAGAGACTATCTGGAGTTAACCTTTCGTTCGATCAATTGCTTTGCCGACGATGGCAAGCTCGATGTTCAGGAGTTGGATAGTTTAATCAGCATCGCGCTACGCGATGGTGTTGTTGATGATAACGAAAAGCGTGTTTTGCAAGCGATTATCGGTCGATTGAACCAACAAGAGCTGACTGAGGAAATGCAGGCTAGAATCAAACAAATCCAGAACACTTATTTCTGATCCCGGTGTTCATTTTGAGAGGGTTTGCGATTGTGAATGCCGTCACGCAACTTTCTCCTTTCATTTTGCGTATAGATTCAGGACTTTCCAACAAAAGGATGTACGCAATGTTAGTGTTAACTCGAAAAATCGGCGAAACCGTCATGATCGGCGATGATACTGCTGTAACCGTGTTGGGCATGCGCGGTGGCCATGTCCGTATCGGAATCGCCGCACCAAAGGAACTGCCCGTTCATCGTGAAGAAGTGTATATAAAAATCAAGCGTGGGATGGGTGTACCCGGCTATACCTTCGAGAATTGCTGAACGTTGATAAAACAGGGCCCTCATCAAACGGGCAAATGCGGGCCTTGTATATTCGTGCAGCCCCTGTATATTCGATAGTACAGGCATAACAGCGCTCAGACGCCGATCAAACAGCCGCAGTCTATGCCTACTTGCATAGCGTGGCGAGTTGGCATTTCAAACGCCCTTTCCCCCCTAAAAGCGGTTTTTTTGGTATAAAGTGCCCTCCCAAATTTCCTGCACTTTGTCATGGAGGCCATATGCGCTTACTTTTCGGGCTAATCGGCACAGTTCTTTTAATTTCCTGCAGCACCAGGGACGCTGAACTCTTTAATGAAGATCGCTATCGTGAGCATATTAAAGTGCTTGCATCAGATGAATTCGAGGGGCGCGCACCAGCGTCGGCAGGCGAAGTTAAAACCATAAACTATCTCTCTGAACAATTTGCAGCACTGGGCATACCAGGTGCAAATAACGGTTCTTATACTCAAGGCGTTCCCCTCACATCTTTGGAAGTCACGAATAAACCTGTACTTAAAATCCATGGCCAGGGTGAACACGCCGAATATGCTTACCAACAAGACTTTATGGTCGCGTCATTTCAACAGCAAGCGCGTATAGGCCTGGACTCTGAACTGGTTTTTGTCGGGTATGGCATTAATGCACCGGAGCGCAATTGGAACGATTACGAGGGCCTGGATGTAAAAGGTAAAACCGTGATCGTGTTGGTGAACGATCCGGGCTTTGCGACCCAGGACCCCGCCATCTTCAATGGCAATGCAATGACCTACTACGGCCGTTGGACTTATAAATATGAAGAAGCGGCGAGGCAAGGTGCTGCAGCGGCAATCATTGTTCACGAAACGGCGCCAGCTTCCTACCCCTGGTCTGTGGTCACGGGAAGTTGGTCGGGTAAACAATTTGATATTCAACGCGAAGACGGTGGTAAAAACCTGTTAAAGGCTGAAGCCTGGATAAATATTGACACCGCGCAACAGGTGTTCGGCATGGCCGGGATGGACTTCAATAAACTGAAACTTGCTGCACAACAGCCAGGGTTTCGCGCAGTGAATTTGAATTTACGCGCGCAGACTGAATTGGAAATGGCAATTGAGCACACCGCTTCCAATAATATTGCCGCTTATATTGAAGGCAGCGAAAAACCCGATGAAGTCTTTATTTTTACCGCACACTGGGATCACCTTGGTGTAAACCCGCAGTTGGAAGGTGACCAAATTTACAATGGCGCTATCGACAATGCCACCGGAACGGCTGCACTTCTGGAGCTGGCTGCCGCGTATAAAAATGATAAAACACCGCCGAAACGCAGTGTGCTCTTCCTTGCTGTGACGGCAGAGGAACAAGGGCTATTAGGGTCGAACTACTATGCGGAATTCCCCTTGTTTCCAATCGAAAAAACCGTCGCGGGTTTAAATATGGATGCCTTGAGAGCGATAGGCCCTGTAAAGGATGTGGTTGTGATGGGTTACGGTTTTAGTGATTTGGACAACTACCTCAAAGATGCGGCAGTGCAATTAGACCGCGAAATATTACCGGATGATAAACCGCAAAATGGTTACTACTTTCGCTCGGACCATTTTGAATTAGCAAAAAAAGGCGTGCCCATGATTTATGCTCGTGGCGGTATCAATCATTTGGAAAAGGGGCCGGAATATGGCAAGGAAATGTCGCAAGCCTATTCAGAAAATGAATACCACCAAGTGTCTGATGAATACCGTGAAGACTGGGATTTACGTGGCGCCTTGCGTGACCTTGAACTGTATTACCGTACTTCGCGCTTGATTGTTGATGGTGATAATTGGCCTGCCTGGAGCGAAGGCAGTGAATTCAAAAAACTTCGTCCCTAACCAGGGCAGAGCATAAGGCGTTCGGGTAGGCGTGTGTTTCTACCGCAGGGCTGAACACACCGCCCGCTACCCGGCCCCTAAAGCGCAGCGTCACGTGTCGAGCCCTGCTATAATAGCGGTTTTTTACAGGAAGGCCCTAAGGGCCTTCCGCTTCCAGTTGTACATTTCGGACTAGCATGAACTCCAGATATTTAAGCCTGATTGCGACGTTTATCGTAAGCACATTGATTTACATCCCCACCGCCCACGCCGGCTTTATTGATTATTTCAAAGACGAAGAGGGCGAAACCAAGTGGCAATACGTCGCGAACTTCACAGGGTCGGTGTTGATTGTCTTGCTGACCATCACCGCTCTGGCCCTGCTGGTGAATTCTTTTAAATTACGTCGTTCCAACCGGGCACTTCGTGAGATTCGTAAAAACCTCCAGCGTATGGTTGATGAGCGCACTGCGAATTTAAATGAATCCAATCGCCTCTTGCAAAAATCAATGGATGACCTCGAAATGTCCGAGGCCTACCTGAAGAGTATTCTTGATTCGATGCCGCTGATGCTTATCGGCCTGGACAGTGAATTAAAGATCACCCAATGGAATGCCAGCGCTGAAAAAATTTCTGGTGTAAATAGCGAGAAAGTATTGGGCCAGTATTTATGGGATGCCTACCCCACCATCAGCATCATGCCCGACCAGGTAAAAGAAGCGATGGAAGAGAAAAAACCTGTGAACATTCGTCAGGGCCAACGCGGCATGTTCTATTTCGATATCACACTGTATGCGCTCAAAACATCGCGCGGCAAAGGCATGGTGATTCTTGTTGACGATGTTACACAGCAAACCAAAACTGAAAACCTCGCAATACAACGCGATAAAATGTCTGCGATTGGTGAATTAACCTCCACCATGGGCTACGATCTTTTACCACCCTTGCGTGCGATTTTAAGCGGCCTGGATTTATTGCAAAATCAAATTGGCAGTGAAGGAGAAGCACTCAGCAAAGGCACAATAGCACCCGTTTTAATTGATGCAGTAGAACACGGTAAACAAGCTTCAGCCATTATTAACAATTTATTGCATTTCTCTCGCAGCCTGGATGATAAAAAACAAAAAGCCGCTTTGCCCGAGCTTATTGATCATTCGCTTGACTTGGCTGAATCACTTTTCAGTTCCTCATCGGGTTTGCGATTCAAGGAAATAAAAATCATAAAAAATTATTCACCCGACTTACCTCAAGTACCCTGTTTTGCTGTGGGCTTGCAGCAAGTGTTCCTGAGTTTATTTCGCCACGCTTTTCAAACTTTTGATCGCGGTGAAAAAGCCAATATCGAGCCGACTATCACCGTTGATTTAAGCATGTTCTATGATTCACTCTGGATCAAAGTCCAACACAACGGACGCGGTTTGAGCGGCGAAGAACAGCAGGTCATTTTCGAGCCCTTTTTTCAAAGCGAGCAGAATCCGGACGAAAACGTTGAAAATCGATTGTCGTTTTCCTACTTTATTATCACGGAAGACCACGGAGGGCGTATGTCAGTGACCTCCGACCTGGAAATCGGAACCACCTTCCATATTCAATTGGAACTGCGCTAACAGAGCGTGGCGGGGAAATGAAAAAGGGCTTGTGAAACAAGCCCCTGGTAATCTTACTCAGCGTCGCCTTCAGAAGCTTCCGCTTCAGCTGCAACTTCTTCTTCAGCCGCGGCTTCGGGTTCAGGTTCTGGCTTGGGCTCTGGCTTCTTCAGCAGGCCTTCTTTTTGCAGAATTGCGACTTTCTCTTCGCCATTGATCCACTTTCTGCCAGCAGCACGAATCGCGTAACGCTTGTCATTGCGCTCGAAAATGGCGTACTCGGCGGTCTTCTTTACTAGTTTCATTTGCCTTTCCTCGTTGATTAAAGGGTGCGCGATTGTATAGCGTGTTTTGACTGGTTGCAATAATGGCCTAAGGCCAGGTATCATTCGTGCCGCACCGCACCCGTAGCTCAGCTGGATAGAGTAGGTGGCTTCGAACCACTTGGTCGGGAGTTCGAATCTCTCCGGGTGCGCCAAATAAAAAAACCCCTGCAGAAATGCAGGGGTTTTTTTATTTGGTGGTCCTGGAAGATGAAAACTCCTCAGTTCGACAAATTTGACAGGATCAAATTTGGGCGCCCAAAGGGCGGGCGAAGCCCGAGCCACAGGGAGGTGGCGAGTCCATCTCTCCGGTTGCACCAGATCAAAACCCCTGCAGAAATGCAGGGGTTTTTGATTCCAGGGCCTACTGCAAACAATCTGCGGGGCTCAATACACCTTTACCCCCTCTATTCACGACATGTGTATAGATTTCTGTTGTAGAAATATCAGCGTGCCCTAACAATTCCTGAATAGTACGGAGATCATAGCCAGACTCGAGTAGGTGCGTAGCAAAACTATGTCGGAAACCATGAGCCTTGGCAGGTTTATGAATTTTCGCTGCTTTTAGCGCCTTTCGAATTTGCTTGCTCAGTGCGCTTGCGTGTAGATGATGTCGTCGGAGTTCACCATTCCTGGGGTCAGGCCCTATGCGGGAAGATGGAAAAAGAAATTGCCAGGCAGTTTCGCGTGAAGCACTCGGGTACTTCCTTTCAAGGGCATCCGGTAAATAAACACTGCCAAAGCCATTGCTAATATCTTTACGGTGTAAGCGCTCAGCTTTTTTAATTTGTTCTTTCAAATCTGGAACAAGTTTTTGTGGAAGTATCGTTGTACGATCCTTGTTTCCTTTTCCAGCCCTTACATAAATGTTATTGGCATAGAAACCTATATTCCATTTTCAATTGTCCTGCGGCAATATAATTCGAAATGCTTAGAGTTAAGTTACTGATTTGATTTAACTTTTGAATTTGTTCAAGGGACCCCTGAAATTAATTCCCCGTAGATCGCTTGGCTTGTTAATTCTGAGCTGTTAAAGTCATAGACAAACCTATGTTATTGAATTTAAATAGGAATTTTTTAATTTCAAGATTTCATTAGCCGAGTTATAAGGCGAGGTGTTATGTGGCCTCTTGGCTTATTAATTAACTGTTAAGGCTACCTAATGAAGAAAGCACTACTTTTCTGCATATTTATATCAAGCTGCGCGTTTAATAACGGATATTTCGTGGCAAGGGAATTCTATGGCAAGCCCTATAACATTCCTGTTTACGATGGCCTAGATTTAGGTGAAGCAGAAAGCGCAGTTAGCTTTGTTCAAACAATCATTGATGAAAATGAATATATTATGAATGTATCAACTGTCACAAGTTATGTAGTTATTAGGACTCATGTTGGCATTCCAAATAAGAACCAAGCCGGAAAAGCGGGCCCCAGCTACTATCTTCGAAAAACTGAGTCTGGATGGGAAGCAAATGAACCAGTCACATGGATAGAATAAATTCTACATGCCTTAACAAGCCAAAGCACTATTCGCCGCAAAAAGCGCGGCGCGGACTCGCTACACGTTGTTTCGCTCGCCCGTGTTTGGGGCGTTAAGGCTCACTATGAAAAAATTAATAACAAGTACACTGTTTTTGTTTTCTCTAAATGTTCATGCCATTGAATGCCCTGAGTCGGATAAGCTCGATCTAAATGGATTTTGGGATAAGTCCATCGAAGTGTTTCTTGGCAGGGTTGTTTCTTCGAAGTTAATTGAAAGCAGTGACCCAGAACTAATTGAAATAACAATAAAAGTTAAAGAAGTATTTAAAGGCAATCCGAAAGCAGAAATTACAACCAAATCATACGAGTCACTTTCTTGGGCAGGAACTACGGTTGGAATGAACTCAATCTACTTCAGTGATGGTAAAAACTATATTGATGTATGCTCAAAAATACTTGAAATAAACCCAGGAGAAATTGATTTAGAGGAATTATTCGTTTACACAGACAGAGCAGATATAACATATGCAAAGGATATTGAGAAAGTGCTTAAGCTTTCCGGGAAAATGCCTTAACAAGCCGGTGAACTACAGGCAGCAAGCTGCCCCGGACCTCCACCGCGTGGTTCGCTTATGTGCTTTAATAGCACAACGGAAACAACTCCATTCCGGCCCGTTACCGGAACGTTATGTTTCGAGTAATTTAATCTGCAAATGTTTCGCGTAACTAATGAAGTCTTTATCGGTAGTAAAAATATTTAATCTAAGGCGCACAGATACGGCGCAAATTAGAAAATCTGTATGTGAACCCTGAACGCCTTTCGCACGGCAAAAATTTGAATACTCAGCAGCACATTCATAATCAGCGTCTAACACTGGCTCATTGGGAAAATACTGGAGTTTTTGTCTGAGCTTATAGTACTTGTTTTTATCAGAGTACCCAGAGAGCAACTCTTGGCGTATCGGTCCAATTTCCTTACTTGGTTGTCATCTATTATCTGGGATAGCTGGGTCGCTATAGAGGTCTCTTTGGGGGTGCTGCCTCGTAACGCTAGGGACCAAACGCAAGTATCTACAAGTACCCCGCTCATTTGCGGCCCTTTTTGTAGTCATAATCAGTATCTTGGGGTAGGCTGCCAAATAGAGAAGTTATTTCTCGTTGTTTGCGGCGCTGTACGAACTCCATAAGTGCTTGATTTGCAGTGTCTTTTTTCGTGGAGAGCCCACTAATTATGAGGGCTTCATTTAATAGTTCAGTATCAATTGAAAGGTTGGTAGCCATGCTCACACCTCTTGGCACACAAGTATCCACACAAAGCGTTACACAAAGCTAACAAGGCAGTCAACCTGACGCCGCGTGCTACGTTCAGCTTTGGGATGGCTACGCCATTTTACTCCAAAGCTTCTCTCCACACGCAACGCAGGTTACTGCGACGTTAAGAGTTTTTGAGATTTCTCGCGACGTCCATTCGCTTGTGAAGAATGCGAATTATTTCAATGTGAGAGCCGGAGCCATCTTTATAAAAAATAACATGGCTTCCTTGAGGAAATTTTTTATATCCTGGCAAAATGTAATCGCACTTAGCGCCGAGGTCAGGAGATTCAGCTAAAGCATGAAAAATTTCATCTAATTGTTTTAGGTATATGTTTCGTTGGTTTCGACCCCACTCTTCTTCAGTGTAAATTGCAATATTCTTTAGGTCTGCTTTAGCTTTGGCCGTAAGCTTGAAAGGAATCATTTTAATGGCTGTCTTCGTCCAACTCAGATATCAAACCTTCAAGGCTGTAATCTACAAAACCACTTTCTTCCCCTTCATTAAGCAAGCGTCTCAAGGTCCCAAGCTTAGATTCGGTATCTTCCAACATTCTCAATCCGGCTCTCACCACTTCACTAGCAGAGCCATACCGTCCGGACTCAATTTGCTGGGCAATAAAATCCTCAAAGTGCTCCCCAAGGGTTATGCTCGTGTTTTTAGCCATAATTCACCACCAGTAGTACCAAATATTGGTATATATTGGTATAAAGCTCTTGGCAAGTCAATTAACTTAGAGCCTTTGGCGCCGGACAGCCTGCACGCCGCTTTGCTCTGTTCCGGTTGACGGTTATTGAGGTGTTATGGCCCTCACTAAACGAGAGATATTTAGCTAATGCTAATTTGGTTTATTATTGCTTGCGAGGTTGGTTTTTGGGTAGTTCTTGTATTAGGCCTATTTGTTAGATTTGTACTGAAATTACATGTTCTAAGTAAATATATTTTACTATGCGTACCGCTTTTAGACCTCATGCTTCTCGTAGCAACTGCTATAGATCTCAATAATGGAGCATCAGCAGAGTTTGCACATGGATTAGCTGCGGTATATTTAGGCTTTACAGTGGTGTACGGAAATAGGGTTATTAGATGGGCGGATAGTTATGTATCTTATAAATTCTATTCTGGCAAGAACCCTAAAAGCCAAGTCTATGGTTGGTCATATGCTAAATACGAGTGGTTTGAGTGGTTTAATGGGCTATTAGCGTGCGCTGTAGCTGTAATACTGCTAAGCATTGCAATACTTTATATTGATAATTCTGAAAGGACTGAGGCCTTGGTTCAGTGGTTCTCACACTTATTTTGGTTGTTGCTCATTTGGCTTTTAGGTTGGCCTGTTTGGTATACAGTATTTCCAAAAAAAGAGAAAAAGCCATAACAAACGGCTCCACGCAAACGGCCAAACCTACGCTGCGTCATTCTTGACTAAAGACGACGCACTTTTATATTACGAAACCAGACCTTTTCCCCATGATGTTGAAACATGATATGCCCTTCGCGAGACTGGCCGAAGATGGGGTTATCTTTGAATTTACTGTCTTTAATTTTTCTTTTTAATTCATCACTGCCAATAGTAAAATCCAGAACTTTAACGCCATTCAAATAATGTGTTACCCGTCCGTTATCAACTACCAAGCGAGCCTCGTTAAACTCACCCCAGGGCCGGACAGCACGACTTGCAGGAGCGATCAGATCATATAAAGAACCTGCAGAGCGTTCTGGGTCTTTATCATAGAAATTTACATCATCCTGAATCTGTATTTCGAAATCATTTAGCCAATTGGGGCTATTGCCATTTCCTGATTCCATATCGTTAAGTTCTTTAACATGAAAAAATAGCCCGCTGTTTCCTGCTTTTGATACCTTCCAATCGTAAACCAGTTCAAAACTTTCAAATGTATCTCGCGTTACGATGTCTACGTTGTCTACATCCGAAAGTGTCGCCAGTGTACCGTCCTCGATCGCCCATGCGTTCGCTGGAAACGTCTCCATCCGGTAACCACGCAATAAACTTGTATCCTGTCCATCAAATAATACAATCCACTTTGGTTCAGCTTGAACTGAATAAACAGACAACATACAGATGAGGCTTAGCAAGCCTTTAGCTTTATTTATCATTATTGTTACCTTTTTTGATTTTTAACCCTGGTCTGCTATCTAAGAGATAATGGAGTTATTGAGACCACGATTAGTGAAATAGTTGGTTCACTTTTGTGGCCGTGAAGCGTAAGTAGTTCTCACGAGGTTATCACCCTTATGGTTAAGACTCGGTGGAAACAAGGCCATACATTGTGATTTCACCAAATATTGCTGAAGTAGAACCCATGCTATTGTTTTATAAGTATTTTTTTTGTTTGCGGAAACACTTATTTCGCCTGCCCATTGACAATGGGTGCGATTTGTAGCGTTGGTTTAACATGATAGACTCTTAATTTCTTTATTAGCTTTTTCGTTTTTGGCAGCAGTAAATGAAATTTAATCTAAAGAAGAGAAAGTTCATACTTGGGGCCATGGCTTACGCTATCAGCAGCCTATATGCTCGAGTTATGAAGGTTTGAGTCTATAGAGCTTGTTCTCACAGCGCTATGAATGGCTATCCAGCGCCTCTGTGGCCCATGCACCCCAGTCAAAACGCAACTCACAAAGCGATAGAAGCTTATGAAAATCGTTCTCCTACCAGGGCTAGACGGTACAGGTAATTTATTTGATTCGTTAATAAGGTTCTTACCTGCAGAGGATGTAGAAGTTATTGCATTACCGGATACAGGTGAACAAACATACGAAGCCTTAGTTGAATATTGCCAAGCAAAGATGCCAAAGGAACCTTACATTTTGGTTGCTGAATCCTTTTCAGGTCCCATAGGTATCAAGCTGGCTGAAAGCGATATTGGAATAATGACGAGGCTTGTACTTGTTGCAACTTTTGCCGCCCCACCAAAACCCCTTTTATCGAGAATTTGTTCATTACTTCCCATGAAGGGGCTTTTGCGCTTACCTTTTTCGATGCTAGTGTCGCGAACACTATTCCTGGGATTTAACACGTCTAAAGAAGTCCTGGAAAAATTTCTAAGCTCCATTGCTAGTGTTCCATCGGAAATTTTAGCGCAACGCTTGCGCGTGGCGTCTTCATTTGAGTGTGGAGTAGCATCTATAAAAGTGCCAGTAATCTATATCCAAGCGACAAACGATGTATTAGTTCCTAAAAAATGTTTTGGCCTGGTAGAGAAGCTTGCACATAATTTAGAGCTAAAAAGGGTGGATGGACCACATTTTATATTGCAATCCAATCCTGAAGAATGTGCACAAATCATTGTTTCTGAGTAAGGCTTCTTGAAAAAACATGTGATGGCTGAATCCCAAACGAACCTCGAAAATACCTGGTTGGCTTTCGCCTTTTATGACGAGTTGCTTTAGGGCAGATCAACCACTTCCACCCAGCTTGGATTTTTGCCAACAGCGTAACGAGCCAAATGAGTGAGTTGGCCACTGGATTGATCAATTTTGTATACGCTCAGATGGTTTGAGAGCTGTCCCGCTGATAGTAAGAACTTTCCATCAGGGCTTAAGGTAAAACTTCGGGGTTTGGTTTCGGTGGGAACGCTTTCAATCAAGGTCAGGAGACCGCTTTGTTGGTCTCGCTGAAAAACATTGATTGTATTTGTGCGGCGCTCAGAGGTGTAAACAAACTTTCCATTCGGTGTAATCTGAATTTCCGCTGCTGAGGGTTTTTCCTTGAAGGGTTTCTTTGCCATGAGAATCGATTGTTTCTCGGTGAGTACACCGCGGGCCTTATCGAAGGCATAAACATTGACTGTGCCATCCAGCTCGTTAAGTAGGTACACAAATTTTTGATCTGGTGAAAAGCGTATATGGCGGGGGCCTGACTCCTTAGCTGTTTTAATGCTGGCAGGAGAGTTCGGGCTCACTTTTCCTGTACTGGCATCGAATTTAAATTGCATGACCTGGTCGCTGCCCTTGTTGGCAACAAAAAGAAATTGGTTGCTGCTATCAAGCAAGAGTGAGTGCGCATAGAGCCCCGTGGGGTACACACTCACACTTGCTTCCTGTACGAGGCGCTTGTCATCGAGCCTGTTAACCATCAATGCGGAACTGCCATAAGAGGTTGTTAATACATTTTTTCCGGAAGTATCGGCGTGTACAAAGCAAATATCGTGGGGAAGCACGGCTTGCGATTGCTCGGTCAGTTCGCCGTTAGTGGACTGTATTGAAAATGATACGATGGAATAAGGCGTAGAACGAATGGCGGCGTAGAGGGTTTTTTTATCGGGGCTTACCGCGAGGGGCATAACGGAATCGCCTGCTTTAACGCGTTGCGCTAAATGAAGTTTGCCCGTTTCTTTGTCCATGTTGTAGGCAGCAATTTCACCGTCATCTGCATTGGAAACGTATACCATGGTGCGTGCAAGTGATGTATTGCTGAAAAATAAAACCGACAATACAGACAAACAATAGCTAAAAAAAAGTGATTTCATGATGAACTCTTCGTTTGGGTATTCTTCACTTAGGCATTTTTTATTTAAAACGTTATTTAGATCTTTATTCAGGAGTGGCCTGATACTTGTTGTATGCAGCGTGGGTATGCACCCCTGTTTTGGCGCGTCCTTTGTTGAAACGAGCCCTGACCAGTATACCCAGGACGAAGTGGTCATTTCGGCAGGAGAACGCCTCTACGGCCGCTATTGTGCAAGTTGTCACTTACTTGAGGGCGAAAGTTTTGGTCCGCAATTGGGCGGCGTTACCCAGGTAGTGTCAACAGAGGACCTGCACGATTTTATTCGCAACCCGGCCTCGATCATGGCCTCCGGGAATCCACGTGCCTCAGCGTTAATGCAGCGCTACAAAGTCATGATGCCGGGGTTTGATCAGCTTAAGCAGCAAGAAATCCAGGCAATTCTGGCCTACATTCACCTGCAATCCAACAAACGTGAAATTGCAGCTCTCACACTGGACGCCATTTTAAATACAGGCAGCCACAAGCGCCTTCTCCCGCCGGTGGTGCAGTCGGGCATTGTGGTCGAGCTGGAAGAGTTTGCTCGCCTCCCGACCCTGGAAAATCGCCCTGCCTATAAAGGCATTACCTCCATGCGTGTGGACCCACGCAGAAAATCAGCGTATTTCGTTAATGAACTTATGGGGATTTTGTATTCTGTAAGGAAGGGCAAGCATGCAGTTTTTCTGGATTTGCGGCCCCACTTCCCGAAATTTATGTATGAACCGGGCGTGGCCAGTGGGCTCGGTAGTTTTGCGATGCACCCCAACTTTAAAGAAAACGGAATTTTTTATACCACGCACTCGGAAATTCGTCGCGGCTCGCCCGCCATCAATGAAGACGATATACCCGCAGATGTGCCTGAACATGAATCGCCCCCCCTTGAGTGGGTGCTAAGTGAATGGACTTTAAAGCAACCCGCTGCACCGCACTTTGAAGGCAGCCGACGAGAAGTGTTGCGTTTTGTGACGCCAACCACTGCGCACGGCGCCCAGGAAATTAAATTTTCGCCCGTGCGTGACCCACATCATCCGGATTACGGCATGCTTTACATCGCTTGTGGTGACGGTGGTGCAATTAATCTAAAACGCCCTGATATGGCAGGCCATCCGCATACCCTTCTGGGCACGATTATGCGTATTGATCCCGCCGGCACCAATGGTAAAGGCGGTGGTTATGGCATTCCTGAAGACAACCCTTTTGCAAACAGTGAAGACCCGATGGTGCACAAGGAAATCTGGGCCTACGGTTTTCGCAACCCTCATCGTTTTTCCTGGGATGCCAAAAAATACAAACCGATGATTGCGATTGATATTGGTGAATCCAATATTGAAGAGATCAATATTATTAAAGCCGGTGGTAATTATGGTTGGGGGCAGGGCGGCCTTGAAGGAACTATGGCCATCGACCCCATAAAAGACCCGACACAGGTTTCACCAGCGAGTGCTGAACTTTTGCGTCAACATTTATCGCCCTACGGGCAATATGATCACAACGATGGCACGGCCATTACGGGGGGCTATATTTACCGTGGCCCACTCAAAGCATTGCAGGGAAAATATATTTTTGGCGATATCGTCAATGGCCGATTGTTTTATATGAATATGGATGCGCATCAATTTGCCGGTGTGAGGGACAAAACGATTTACGAAATACAAATACAACAAAAGGGCCAGCTCACCAGTGTACGTGAAATGTCGCAAGTTGAACGGGCGCATTTACGCCTTGCTTACGATGCAGCTAAAGGCGAACTTTTTATACTGACAAAAGATGACGGACGTATTCGGCGTATTGTTTCAGCACGTTATAGCGAAGACGCGAAGAGTGATAGTGCGAGTGAAAACACAGCCCATGCCCAAATAAAAGGAAAAGAAAAAGAAAAAACAAAAACCTTCGGCATCCACAGTGAAACTTTTGGTTTAAATGAAGCTGGCGAAATGGTCACGCAATACAGCCTCACCAACAAACAAGGTAGCCAGGTCAATATCATTGATTACGGCGCAACAGTAGTTTCGCTTTTTGTTCCCGACCGTAAGGGGAACTTGGCCGACGTGGTAATAGGCTACGACAACATGCCGGACTATGAACAGCGCAGTCACAATTTTGGCTCCACCATTGGACGCGTTGCCGGGCGCATTGCGAATGCGCAATTTGAATTGGACGGCAAACGTTATCAACTACCGAAAAATTTGGGTGAGCATACACTTCACGGTGGCCCGCAAGGTTTTGATAAAGTGATGTGGCATATGACGGAGCAAAGTTATACCAGCGAAGGTGCAACACTGACATTGCGCTATGAAAGTGCAGATGGTGAAATGGGTTTTCCCGGTAACTTGATTGCTTATGTCAGTTATACCTTTACGGAAGACAATGCTCTAAAAATACAGTATTCCGCCACCAGCGATAAGCCGACACCCTACAACCCCACCCATCACAGTTATTTCAATTTAAAGGGGGAGGGCAAGGGCAATATTTTTGATCACAGCCTACAAATTTTTGCTTCAAAAACGCCTGCCACGCTCAATGTTTTTCCGACAGGCGAGATTAAAAATATAGAAGGCAGTGTGCTGGATTTTCGACGCCCCACATTGATTGGAAAGCGTATTCTCGACCCGAGCCTGGAAGCACGAAGAGGTTACAATGATTTTTATATTTTCGATAAGGTCGGCGATGAGCTTGCGCACGTGGCGACCCTGGCGGAAGAAAAAAGTGGGCGCAAAATGGAAGTGTGGACAACCGAGCCTGGCTTGCAACTCTACACCGGGAATTGGTTGAATGATCAATTAGTGGGTAAAAGTGGTGTGCCCTACGTGCAGTATGGCGGTGTGTGTTTGGAAGCGCAGCACTACCCGGATTCACCCAACCAGCCCTTGTTTCCCGATACGATTTTAAGGCCAGGTGAAAAATTTGAATCGACAACGGTTTATAAATTTTCAGCGCGATAAAAATCGACAAGGAATCTGAACCGTACTCTGCCGGTTGCGAATGTTTCTCGTTATCAATTGGCTAGGTCTTGCCTGTGCGCTGTTTGTGCGTCCACCTTGAAAGACATCCATTTTTGTTATGCCTCCGTATACTTTTATGAGCCTAAGCCAGTTGTCCTGGCTCCATACGGTGTTAAAGGGTGGCCGAAACGCGCATTCACTGGTATTTGCGGGCGATTTTGCCCCTGGTTACTGCTAGCGGCAGCATTTGCCGCTATAATTCAGCCACAAATTTTGAACTGACTGATTCTTAAGGTGAATTACATGAAAAAAGTGTCCTGGTTGGCGCTAGCAGTTGTGGCTTTGGCGTCATTTGCCTCGGCGGAAACGGTTGAAGATCGTATCAAGCCAGTGGGTTCTGTCTGTATGGCAGGCGATGATTGTGCTTCGGGCGCAATACAGTTGGCTGCGGCTGACGGCCCTCGTAGTGGTGAAGATGTGTATAAGAAAGCGTGTACAACCTGTCACGCAGCAGGTATTGCCGGCGCACCCAAGTTGGGTGATGTGGCGGCATGGGCGCCTCGCATCGAGAAAGGTATTGATGTGCTGTACACCAGCGCGATCAAGGGTTTGAACGGGATGCCTGCGAAAGGTATGTGTTTTGACTGTTCTGACGACGAGCTGAAGGCATCCGTTGATTATATGGTGGAAAACTCCAAATAAGCGTAACGTGTCAGATGAATTGCAAACGGGGGCCTTGGCCCCCGTTTTTGTTTTTGAGGTCTCTGTTTTCGTCTTTACTGGAAGAGTGTGAGGTCTACGGCACTTCCCATAATGACGTAGCCATTTTCATTCGGGTGCAAATGATCACCGGTATCACCATCCGCCCGCAGTAAACCGGGTTGTTCGGGGTCGGTCATAACGGCTTCGAAATCGATCACTGCATCAAACTCGCCACTGTTTCGAATCCAGCTATTGACCGTGCGCCAGGCGTCGAGTCGTTCAGGTGTATCGTAAAAGGAGGTGGCAAAGGGCAACAGGGTTGCGCCATAAACCTTGATGTTGGCAGCATGCGCCTGGTTGATCATACTTTGATAGGCGGCAATTAACGCATCAGCAATTTTTTCGGCGTCTTCGGCATTTTTTGCCTGGCCGATATCATTTATGCCTTCAAAAATAATCAGCCATTTCACACCTGCCTGATTCAGCACATCGCGCTCGAAGCGGTCCAGTGCCGAAGGCCCCAGACAAGCGCGGGTAACGCAGTTGCCACCAATTCCCTGATTAATGACCGCAATGTTTTGTGTGTTCGCATTCGCGCGTAATTTTTCGGCAAAAATATCGGGCCAACGATTTTGTTTGTTTGTGCCCGATCCGCGTCCATCGGTAATTGAATCACCGAGCACGACCACGGCCGCTGCATTTTCCGGCGCTTGCACTTCAATACCCGTTACAACATACCAGCGGTCTGCCGTAACCTGCGTACTCAAATCCGCAGCATTGAGTTGATTACCCTCAGCAATATAAGACGTTGTGCGGGAGCCGGGGTGGCCGGTAACATCTTTTGAGGTTTCAGCGAAATAAATATTAATTGCAACGGTTGAACCAGCTTGGAGATTAAAATCCAAAGGGTCTGATACGTGCTCACTACCGGGAGCCATCGTAATGGCTTCCGCACCCGAAAATAAAACGGGTCTCGCTGTTTGTGGATCAATCTCACCGGCGTGTCGATGTTGCGCGATACTGACTTTTTGTAGTGTCACGGGCTCACTGCTGAAGGCATTTGAAAAGCGCAAGCGGATGTGATCTCCACCTTGCGTAACGCGAACGATACTGCGCAAGGTATTGTTGCTGAGGCCGGGCTCGGGTGGCATGTTGTGAGGCTCAACCAGTTGGGGCCCGGTGCTCCAGGTAGCGAGCCATTGTGTGGCTGCGGTGTCTTTTTCTGTTGGCGCGTTATCGTTGGTACACGCACCAAGCAGTAAAAGCATTGCCAGGGAACAGCAATACAGGTGGAGTTTAAAAGAATTTGTCATGTGCTTCCCCCTATCATTTATTGTTGCTTTTTATTTTGCTTTTTCGATTTATTTTCAGAGGTTCCCTAGTTGTGCTCATTACCGGAAAGCAAAGTAAAGCCGGTGATAATAAACAGCGCTTTGTCGGCATTTTTATCATCGTTTCTGAAAATAAAGGTGAGTTTGTGTTGGCCTTGTTGTTGATTAATCGCAATGGTTTTACTGAAGCCTCTGCCAGCAATATCCTTCGCATCAAAGTACGCCGTCTTGCCGAGTAGTGTGCCGTGTTCATCACCAAGTCGAAGTTCAATATACCCCCCCACAGTAAATTCCGGGTCAGCATTACCGTGAATGTGTAATCCGCTTACACCGTTTAAATCCATTTCCGGGAATTGTAGAAAAGCGCCATCTTTAAGCCCCACTTTAAGTGAAATAGGTGGGTCAGATACTGTAAGGAAATTAATTTCCTTTTCGGCAATGATTTCATTTGCATCAATGTAGGGGTTGTCCAGTGTCAGGGTTTTTTCTGTTTTAATTGAAGGTAAGTCCCCGGCACCCTTGTCTTCATACGCAGCGCGTAAAATGACTGTGCCATCGCGTGCAATAATGTCTTCTTGCTTAATGGTGTATTCGCCCGCTAAGGGAAGAGGGATACCGATTTTTTCTTCATCTACTGCGAGAATATATTTCACTGCAAGGCGGGCCTCAACGACGCTCATATCCTGATGGGGCGGCATCGCCGTTTCGCCCCACACACCGCTGCCACCCTGAATAATTTTATCGACCAGGTGGGCCTGGGCGTTGAGCGTGTTTTTATCGTTGTTCTCTTTGTAGTAGCGCGCAATATCCACATAGCTTGGCCCAATCGACGCCCCGTGTTTTTTGTGGCACGCGGTGCAGTCGCTTTGGCTTATGACTTTTTCTCCGGCAGACATATTGGCTGCGTTTTCTGCTGCAAGATGCCCTTGTTGAATATCAACCTTATCGAAACCGACAGGAAGAAAATCGAGCGTGAGTGCAACGTCCTCTGCTTTTACGTCACCGTCTTCACTATCACTCACACGCGCTTGATAACGAATGGGGGTATTCGGGAAAAAGAACATACTGTTGCCCTCAACAATATCAAGATGCACTTCCGGTGGGCTGTTCCCCGCTAACAGTTCAAAACTTGTTTGACTATGTGCTGCATGCTGATCTGTCACGGTGAGCAAGGCTTGATACTGTCCGGCTTGTGTCAGACGATAGTGAAAATCTTTTTCGCTGCTTTCGGCAATGGCTTGGCCTTCTGCGTTTTTAATTTGCCAGAGATAGCTCAGTTGATCGCCATCGGGGTCGGTACTGCCTTCAGCACTTAAGGACACCTCAAAAGGGAGGGCGCCGTGTTGCGCAGCCAGCGTCGCGCGCGCCACGGGGTTGCGATTACCTTGAATGTAGTCGACGCGCACGATACGCGCATCGGCATTTGGCTGAAACCAGGCACGACCGTACTCAAGAATATAAAGGCTGCCGTCGGGGCCGAATAACATATCGACCGGTGCACTGAAAGACATCTCCGGCAAAAAACGTTGCATGGAAACGTAGTCACCACTTTCACTTAGCGTGACAGTATTGACCCAGCCGCGCATCCATTCGTAAATAAATAATTTATTGTCGAACCAGGCGGGAAAGGGCGAGGGCTGGTCTGCATAAAACTGATGACGATAGACCGGCCCTGCCATTGCGGTACGGCCACCTTTGCCTAGCTCGGGGAAGGAAGATGATTTCGCATAGGAATACCAGATAAACGCACCTTGTGCCGGTGGCAAGCTTTGCAAGCCGGTGTTATTCGGTGAATTGTTTATTGGTGTGTGTGGATTAAAATTTCCAAGGGATTTTTTTGTTGCAAAATCAAATTCTGCATAGGCCTGATTGTCGCCAATAAAATAGGGCCAGCCAAAAAAACCGGGTTCGCGTAATTGATTGATTTCATCGTAACCTATAGGTCCCTTTTCTTTTATTAGGCGGCTCGCATCCGGGCCGACATCGCCCCAATACAGATAGGATGTAACGGGGTCGATTGAAATGCGATAGGGGTTGCGCACACCCATTGCGTAAATTTCCGGGCGGGTATTGGCGGTTCCAGGAGGGAAAAGATTACCTTCTGGAATGGCGTAGCTGCCGTCAGCGAGTGGCAATATGCGCAGAATTTTTCCACGTAAATCATTGGTGTTGGCTGAGCTTTTTTGTGCATCCCAGGGTGAGCGCCCGGGGCGTTCATCAATGGGGGCGTAGTGCGAGGCGTGTGGGTTGGTATTGTCACCCGTTGATAGATACAGGTGGCCTTCACGGTCGAATTCTATCGCGCCGCCGGTATGGCAACACTGCTCGCGTTGCACGGGGACTTCCAAAACACGTTTTCCGGAGCCTGCTTGCAAGGCATCGTTTTTAAATGTCCAGCGCGTTAGGACGTTAACGGGTTTATCGCCTGCCAGTGAATAATACAAATACAACCAGCCGTTAGTGGCAAAGTTCGGGTCTAGCGCGAGGCCGAGGAGTCCGTCTTCGGAGCCGCCGCCGTCGACAAGTGTTGTGTTCACGTCAAGGCTATGAATGGTCTTTATTTTTTGAATTTTTGGATCGAGTAAGCGAAGCCTGCCAGTGCGCTCTATAAACAGAATGCGCCCATCGGGCAAGATATCGAATTCGAGTGGCTCATTGAGATTGTTTGCCAGAACCTTGACTTGAAAACGGCTGGGGTCGGGAGCTGATGTCTGGTCTGTAACCGCAGCTGAATTTTCGTTGGTGGAATTCGAGTCTGTTTGCGTGCACGCTACCAACAGCAACGCTGTGGCGAGAGAGGAAAATATTTTCACTGGCGAACCTGAATTATTGTTATGCAGTTTTAATTATCTACCAAACGTAGGTAGAACACGGAAAAGGCAGAATAACAGTCAGCAATGCGAATTCAAAGGCTATGACCTATGGGGTGGTAACAACGAGCAGTTGGTAGCAAGAAAATTATTGCCGTTCGCTGCTCTCAAGAATAACAACTTTCCTGCCTTGGCGTTCGCTGTGGTGCTTTTGCGTTTTTTGTTGCGCAAGTGTCTTTCCAGCCTGAATGAGCCCAACCTGAACGGGCCCAACCTGAATGGGTAATTCGAAAACACGCCGGAGCTCACGGCCACTGGTATCAACAGTGGAGACATGGATTCCGATATAGTGTTTACCATTTTGTACCGCAGTCACTTGCAGTGGCAGACTGGATGTATGTGCGTCGAAGTCACCTTTCTGTATTTGCAGGCCTGCAGGTGTATGGATTTTCACATCGAATTTCAGGATGTCCTCGGCTTTCCGAAATGTCAGTAACAGCTGTTCGAGCTCGCCGATGTCACTCCGGCCATCGTAGTTGTGGCTGAACGCTACATTTGCACCGGGCTTTTCCATGCGGCCTTCATCGTGGGCGTGGACAAACCAGGCGCTGACGATCAGGGCGAAACTTAATGTTGCCTTTGAAAAATGTGCGGATAGGGATTTGACGTTTTTCATCTGTATTCTCCGCTTGACCTAGTTGCTGCTCATGCTGACATTAAAGCAAACGTTGCCACCGCCACTTTCGTTGTCGTAGTTGCTGGCTTCCCACACAATAATTAAACCCGGGCCGGCGTTATACACACGGGTCAACTCTTCATTATTTTGCTGTGAACCATCGGCGATACCGAAAAGGGCACCTTCTTGCATGAACCAAAAATCCGGATCGGAACCTGTCATGCCGGAACTGCGCACGACATTAATGTCGTAACTGCCAAGACTGGGAACATCGACGCGAATGTAATTGGCATTCCCCAATTTGTTGTACTCGCCTCCAGTGTTGGTGCTGCAAACGGTTGTCGCGGCACCATCGACAGTCAGGCTGTGGTAGATCGGGAGGGCAATGCTCACTCCGCCATCGTTGCTTTCGCTGCTGCCATAAATATCGCTGAGCGTAAAACCATGTTCACTGGCAAGTTGATCGACGACAGATACGAGGCCGGTATTTTGCGCTTTTAGAATTGAACCGAATGTGTGAACACTGGTGAGTGCGGCTGTGTTCACGTAGTCATCGCTCGCCAGGGTATTAAACATCGCAGCAAAATTATTCGCGCCGGCCTGGTGAATGGCGTACACAAAGGCATGCACTGAGGCTTCATTAAACCAGCCGGGGTTGGCGTTACTGCCTTCAGACACATCGAAAACGAAGCCCACTGACTGGGAACTTCCGGATGAATCCCGGTATTCAGGATCATTCAATGACATCGCAGCAAAGGCATTGGCATAACCCTCACCAAAGGCCACCCGCATATCCAACTCTTCTGACAGTGTGTGCGTGCCGCCAATGGAATCGGAGCGGAAAACGTTGTAATCCAGGTAGTGGCCAAACTCATGCGTAACAACGTGGCGATCATATTCATCGGTGTCGTTGTTGGCGGAGCCGAGGAGGTAAATGGCGTTGTCACCACTGAAAAAGTGACTGTTGCCGATATCACCATCGGCATTCGCGCCCGGCGTTGCGCGGTTATTCGGGCTCCAGAAAATATCCATCGCGGGCAATACGATATCCGGATCTGCTTGCTGAATAATACTCAGGCTTTCGTAGACGGCATCCAGGATGGCGAAAGGCGCGGCAGAGCGTGTACCTGTATAGGCATTGACCCCGTTCCAGCCGGAACTGGCGTGCAAGTGTCGTTCGGAATTTTCAGTGCCCGAGGACGCGAGTGTGCCTTGAATCGCATAAAGGGCATTGCCGTCGGTATTGTCGCCAACTTCGATATCCCAGGCGGGGCTATCACTTTGCATGGACGCATAAGCGCGAATACGCACATTGGTTTCGGCATCAACAATCACGCTGTAGGCCCCCGCGCTGTCAGTCACAGTAGACGCAAGAACCTGGTCGGACGCATTCAAGGCTTCAACCACAATACCGCGCGCTGGCGCTTCGATGGTGGCGTTGTAGTTCAAACCATTGGTGAATTCATTGTGTGGGACCAAATCAAAGGTGATGGTGCCGGAAATGGCCACACTGCTCCCCGTCAGTACTTTGCTTACGTTGGAAACAATAGTCTGGCCGACATTGCCCGCGCTGTCGGCGAGCTGTAGGGCGATTTGTATCTGGCCCTCGGCAAAACTACTGAGATCGAGGGTTTCGGTGATTTCTGCTGAAGTCACGACGGCGTTATTGGACGCTGTGCCTGTAGCGCTGTCGCTCCAGCTCAAGGTGTAGGTCGCACCGACTTCCAGACCTGTGAGCGTCACATCAAAGCTGCTTTGGTTGCTCTCGCTCACCACGGCGTTCTCCGGCGTCAGTTCATATCCGCTGGGTGCGGTTGTATCGGCCCCGCCGGAGCTTGAACTGGCGCTGGAGCTGGAACTGCTGCTTGAACTACTGCTGGAAGCGCTTGAGGCGCTGCTGCTTGATGTTGCACTGGATGCCGAACTTGAGGAAGACGACGAACCACCGCTATCGTCGCCACCGCCGCCGCACGAGGCTAAAAATAAACTGAAAACAAGCAGAGAATAGGGTGCAAACCTGAATGACAACATTGAATTTCCCGCGATAAAAACGGACGCATTACGAAAAGTATAGACAGACTAATCGAAGAGATTCATCAATGTAGTTATCGTTTCTTCACCTTTTTGTGCAATTTGTTCTTTAGAGGCCTCGCTAAAGCCTTCGCGTTCGACGTCCTCCTGAGGCAATTCCTCGATAAAACGACTGGCTTCCGTTTCAATTTTTTCGCCGAACTGTTTACGTGAGGCTGCCAGTGTCATGGTGAGTTTGCGCTGTGCGCGGGTAATACCGACATAGGCCAAGCGGCGTTCTTCTTCGATATTGTCTTCTTCGATACTGCTGCGATGGGGTAATAAATTCTCTTCCATGCCGACTAGAAACACAAAGGGAAACTCCAGACCTTTGGATGCATGCAAGGTCATCAATTGTACACGGTCGGTTAAATCTTCTTCTTCCTGGCGTTCAAGGAGATCCTGTAACAACAATTTACTCAGGGCGCGTTTTAATTGTTCTTCGTTGTCGAGTTCTTCTTCAACGAATTCATCGCCAAATTCATTTTCCTGTTTTCGTTTGAGTGAATTGTTAATCGAGTCGACAAGGAAATTAACATTTTCCCAGCGGCGCTCAGCGACTGAGGCGGCACTTGCATTCTGATGCAGCCAGCCCTCGTAATCCATGTCGCTGAGCATTTCGCGGATTGCTGCTATCGGTTCATTATCGTGGCAGTTTGTGCGTACGGCATGCAACCAACTGACAAATTTGCGTAAACGCTCAAGGCCGTTCTTGGGGAGCACGCTTTGCAGCCCAACTTCATCGCAGGCGTTGAGTAAACTGATTTCACGTTCAGTTGCATAGCGACTGAGCGCTTCCAGTGTGCCGGTTCCGATTTGTCGGCGCGGTGTGTTAACGATACGCAAAAACGCATTGTCATCGTCGGGGTTAACCACAATGCGCAAATAAGCCATAACGTCCTTGACTTCAGTGCGCGAAAAAAAGCTTGTTCCACCGCTAATGTTGTAGGGGATTTGATGATGCTGCAATTTCATTTCGAGCAAGCGTGCCTGATGGTTGCCGCGATATAAAACGGCAAAATCCCGAAATTTTGCGTTGCGACGAATTCGTTGCGTCAATATCTCCGTGGCGACACGTTCGGCTTCAACCTCTTCGTTTTTACAACGCAATAAAGCCAAGGGTTCACCAATGCCCAATTCACTCCATAGACTTTTTTCAAACTCGTGGGGATTGTTACTGATTAACTGGTTTGCAGCTTTAAGAATACGCGCGGTCGAACGGTAATTTTGTTCCAGTTTAATTACATGCAAGCTGGGAAAATCCTGACGTAAAAGTGAAAGATTTTCCGGGCGAGCGCCGCGCCACGCATAAATACTTTGATCGTCATCACCCACCACGGTGAGCGCAGCTTTGGCACCCACCAATAGTTTCACCAGAATATATTGGCTGGTATTGGTGTCCTGATATTCGTCAACCAGTAAGTAGCGAATGCGCTGTTGCCACTTTTGCAAGACCTCAGTGTTGTTTTGAAAGAGTTGTGTCGGCAAACCGATGAGGTCATCAAAGTCCACGGCATTGTAGGCTCGCAAAGCCTGGTTATAGCGTTCGTACACCAGCGCCCAGGTTTGCTCACCGGGGCTCTGTGCTTGTGCGAGGGCGTCCTCTGGCGAGGTCATCGCGCTTTTCCAATTGGATATTTGATTGGCAACGCTGTCGAGAAGGTCGGTACTTAAATCACCGTCCTTCAACATAATTTCCTTGATGAGTGAGCGTGCATCTTCGGCGTCAAAAATAGTGAAATTACTTTTATAACCAAGATGGCGATATTCGCGGCGAATAATATTCAAGCCGAGATTATGGAAGGTGGAAACCGTTAAGCCATGTGCCGCTTTGCCCTTAACCAGCTTGCCGACACGCTCCTTCATTTCACGCGCGGCTTTATTGGTAAAGGTTACAGCAGCAATATGGCGCGCCGACAACCCACAATCGCTGATCAACCAGGCGATTTTCTGAGTGATAACACTGGTCTTGCCGCTACCGGCACCGGCCAGCACCAGACAGGGCCCATCAATGTACTTTACTGCTTCACGTTGGCGGGCATTCAGGGAGGCCACGACGACACCTTGGCTTGGATAAAACGGGGGTGCAGTCTAGCAAACTTTACGGCGCTTTTTCACGCGCTATTTTATTAGGCGACTTTTAGGATGGGCTGATCGGCCAAAGATGCTTGCCAATCCAGAACCTCTTGAAAAGCGGCTTGGCGTGTTCCAACGATACAGACTTTTTGTGCCGCAATAGCATTAAAATTCGCGAGTTCGCGTTTGCGGCAATGCTCGGGGAAAATGACTACAACAGGAACATGCTTTTCGATTGCGGCGTCGAGCATGTTTTCGATGGCGAGAGACATGGTGGCATCCATAAAAGACACATCACTCAGGTCAACGATCAGGGCTTCCGCTTTGTCGATCGCCTGAGCCTCGCGGCGAAGAGCGTTGGACACGCCGAAGATCATCGGGCCACTTAGATAAACCAGCAGAGTTTTACGAATCTGGATAATTTTTTCGAATAATATTTTTTCGTCTGGCTTAAGTGGAATCTTGTCGTCGGTATCGCTGATAAGTTGAATATTGTTTTTCTGTAAATTACTCAATTTTTCTACGGTAATGAGGTTGGCGATAAACATGCCAATACCAACGGCAACGATGAGATCAACGAAAACGGTGAGCAGTAACACGCTATACATAATAAAGGTGGCAGGTTTGGATATGCGGTGTGCGCGTTTAACGAAACTCCAATCGAGAATGTTAATACCAACATAAAGTGCTATTGCAGCGAGCACAGCCATCGGAATATGTTGAACGAGTTGGCTTGCGCCGAAAGCAAAAACAAGAAGACTGAGTGCCCTTATAACGCCGGACCAGGCACTGCGTGCGCCAGCCTGAATGTTAACTACGGTTCCCATGGTGGCGCCAGCGCCCGGCAGTCCACCAAATAGCCCGGAAAGTGTATTGGCAATCCCCTGGCCGATCAGTTCCTTGTCTGAGCGATGCTGTTGCCGCGTCAGGCTATCAGAAATCACCGCCGTTAAAAGCGAATCGATACAGCCAAGTGCGCCCAGCATTAAGCCGTTGACTAACATGGTTTGTAATTCGCTCGTGGTAAACGTGGGCAAATGCAGCGAGGGTAAACCAAAAGAGATACTGCCGATACGCTTAAGATCGGCAGAGGAAAAAAACCAGAGCGAAATAAGTGTGGCCACGACCAACGCGATTAACTGCGCAGGTAAAATAGATTTAATACGTGTGGGGGTAAAAAACAGGATGGCCAACGCTAGTAAGCCAAGTGTCATTTCACTCAAATGAATGTCACTAAAAAGAGCAGGGAATTGAAAAATGATTTCCGCTACGTTTCCTTTGACATTTTCATTACCGAGAAAGGTGGGTAACTGCATCACAATTAATATAACGCCGATGCCGGACATAAAACCGGAAATCACGCTGTATGGCATGAGTGTGAGGTAATGCCCGAGGCGCAAACTGCCAAGCAAAATTTGCACGGCGCCGGCGATCATGACAACGGTAAAGGCCATCGCCAAGCCGTTTTCCGGGTTGGCCGCAATCATGGAAGCAACTACCGCCGTCATGACCACAGTCATAGGGCCGGTAGGTTCGGATATTAGAGTGGGAGTGCCACCGAAAAGCGCGGCAAACAAACCGACAATAATCGCCCCATATAAACCCGCTTCCGGGCCCGCGCCGGATGCTGCGCCGAAGGCCAGCGCAAGTGGCAGGGATACAATGGCGGCAGTAATGCCTCCCATAAAATCACAGCGTAATTGTTTGAGGTTAAAGTCGTTAAAGAACAGGGCTTTGCTCATACTCGTCACGCCGATTTTCGATCGTTATCGTATTGCGGGTAGAGTTGGTCAATGAGTAAGTTTTGTCTTTTTTCGAGCTGCAGGGGGTCGTCATCAAACAAATTAATGTGGCCCATTTTGCGTCGCGCTTTGGGTGTTTTCTTGTACCAATATAAAAAACTATTTGCATCGATGTCGCGCGGCGCGCTAGCGATGCCTAAAAGGTTGACCATGCCCGCAGGCTTTATTGCACGAGTGTCTCCGAGGCTTAAACCGCAAATTGCACGGATATGATTTTCAAATTGCGAGGTATGGCAAGCGTTCATGGTCCAATGGCCACTGTTGTGAACACGCGGCGCAAGTTCATTTACGATGAGGCCCGCATCGGTGACGAATAATTCGAGGCTGAGTACGCCGACGTAGTTCCAATGGTGAAACAACACGCTGAGGATATGCTTTGCGGGCATGAACAGGGGGCTCATGTATTCCTGTGTCAGTGTTTGTGATTTCAATAAAACACCATCGACATGTTCATTAACTGTAGGTGCGTAGAAACGAATATCACCATCCAGGCCGCGCACGCCAATAACAGAAGCCTCAAAATTAAAATTTATTTTTGTTTCCACTACCAGCGGAAAGGCGGCGTCATCAATATTTAAATCTGCGAGTTGTTGTGCCTGGTCAATACGCCACTGGGATTTACCATCATAGCCCTGGGTTGGGTGCTTGATAAAAAATGGTGGTGAAAAATGCTGCGAAATCTGATTGAGATCAGATCGATGACGTATTGCCTCAAAGGGTGCTAGCGGAATATGAAAGTCCTTTAGCAAATTTTTTTCAAGCAAGCGGTTTTGGGTTACAGCAATCGCGTCAGGGTGGGGGGCGACCTCGGTAAATTGAGCAAGCGCGCTCAGCAAATTAATGTCGACTTGTTCGCGCTCAACTGTAATCACATGGGGGCGCTCAAGTAGTTGGAATAGTCGCGCGACGGAGAGATCGTGCGTGTAGCGAACTATTTTTCCCAAGCCCTGAACGCAGCGCGTATCTTCATGTTGTTCAGCGATAAAACTGACGGTTAACTTTAATTTTTTGGCGGCTTGCGCCAACATCATCGCTAACTGGCCGCAGCCATAAATGGCAATTCTCATTCTCCCACCTCAAGCTGCACTTGCGCACGTGCGGACGCGCGCCACGCGGCGAATGATTTAAATAGCGCCTCGTCGCCAGTTGCGAGAATTTGTGCTGCGAGTACGCCCGCGTTGTAGGCACCCATATCGCCCACGCCCTGAGTAGCGACGGCGACTCCGCGCGGCATTTGCACTATTGACAAGAGGCTGTCGAGACCATCATTAAATTTTGATTTCACGGGAACACCGATCACCGGTAAATGGCTAATTGCCGCCAGCATGCCGGGCAGATGCGCCGAGCCTCCGGCACCGGCGATAATAACTTTGGTTCCACTGTTTTCAGCTTCGCGCGCAACTTCGTACAAGCGTTCCGGCGTACGATGGGCGGAAACTACCGTGGCTTTGTAGCCAATGCCGAGCGCCTCAAGCACCGTGGTGGCGTGCTTCATGCAGGGCCAATCTGACTGCGAGCCCATTAAAATCATGACGGTTTTGTAGTCAATAATCACGAAGGTTTTACCTCTTCTACGGCGGTTTTAATTGCCTTGGTCAGGGTGTTGCAATGGCGAATGACCAGAGCACCGACAACTGCTGATAGCAAGGTGCCAAGCAACACGCCCAGTTTCACCTGGTTGAGAATTTCCGATGAGGCAGTTTCATAAGCGAGGCGACCAATAAACAAACTCATGGTGAAGCCAATACCACAAAGCAGAGATACGCCGTAGAACTGCATCCACGTTGCATCCTCAGGCAACTTCGCCCAACGCATTTTAACGATGAGCCAGCTCACACCAAAAACACCGATTTGTTTACCTACGAATAAGCCGAGTGTAATGCCGAGCGTGATAGGTTCTATCAAATGGCTCCAGGAAATACCGTTCAGGTTAATACCGGTATTGGCAAATGCAAAAAGCGGCAACACAAAAAACGCAACCCAGGGCTGTAAACCATGTTCGGCAGATTCCAGCATGGAATCGTCGTGCTCAGTTTTTATACCAAGTGGAATAAACCACGCGACCAAAAAGCCGGCGAGTGTTGCATGCACACCACTTTTCAACACCGAGGCCCAAACAACCAGGCCAACCAACACGTAAGCAGCGAAAAAACGCAACTTGAAGTAGTTAAACAAAAACAAAACGCTGAGCCCAATAAACGCAACGCTTAACGACAGCGTGGACAATTCGTTTGAGTAGAACAATGCGATAATGATGATTGCGCCGATATCGTCGAAGATAGCGACACTTAGAAGAAAGAGCTTCAAGGAAATGGGCAAACTGCGACCGAACAAGCTGAACACGCCCAATGCGAAGGCAATATCGGTTGCCGATGGCACAGCCCAGCCGCGCATACCGAGAGCGTCGTCGTAGTTCAGCACAACATAAATTAACGCGGGAAAAACAATACCGGCAACGGCTGCAATGCCGGGGAGCACAATTTGCTCTTTGGAGCGCAATTTACCGATAAGCACTTCGCGTTTGACTTCCAGCCCGATAAGGAAAAAGAACAAGGCCATCAAACCGTCGTTGACCCAGTAAAGCAATGCCTTGTCGATTTCAAATTCACCGAAGCGCACTTGCACGGGCAGGTTTAAAAAGGATTCGTACAAGTCTTTCAGGGGGCTGTTTGCGATTAACATCGCTGCAGCAGCGAAGACAATAAGCAGAATCCCGCCAGCCGCATCGTGTTGTACCATTTGGCGTAAGGCTTTAGTCATAGTGTTAAGTTCCGTTTTTTAATACTGAGTTTGGTTGTCCTACTGATACGTTGCGATCAGCATTCCGGTTTTACTAGCAGACCCCACAAGCAGTTTTCCATATTCCGAAACAAAGAAAAAACAGATATTTATGGGTTAATACATCGATTTATTCGATGTTAGCTGGAACAGTTTGTAGATTTGTTGATCACAAGAACATGAATTTAATCGAAGAGCGTAGTGCGGGCATTGTCGCATATCGCGGCAACAGCGGGGTGTCGAACCTTGCGCTCTGCTGAAATGGCATAAAACTTTTGGCTTACATCGTTTATCTCGCCTACGGGCCGCACGTTAAAGTTTTTGCAGACTTCATCACAGATAACCGAGGGCATAAAAAACAATCCGAGGCCCGTTTGGCCAAAGGATTTAATTAGCGCGCTGTCATCAAATTGCCCGCGTATAACCGGGAAAATATCCATTTCCCGAAACCAGTTGTCGAGATCAGCGCGCACCGCATATTGCGATGTGGGGAGTAACATCGGTGCGTTGTGTAGCGAGTGCGGGAAATTTTTTTTGTAGGAGCGCACTCGATTAGGCGTCGCGAACACCATTAAATTCGATGCACCGAGGTAGTGATTATAGGCCTTGATATTTAGGGCACCCGAAAGAGGCGTATCACTTAAAACCATATCGACCTTGTGTATCGCCAACTCGGCAAGTATCGATTCAACCGGGCCTTCTTTACTTATTAGGCTAATTTCATGAGGTAGGTGTAAGGCGGGCTCTATCATTTTGTAGACAATGGTTTTGGGTAAGGCGCTCGCCGAACTGACAATGAATTCTGAGGCCCCAATGGATGGCGCCCCGCGCAATACATCACTCAGCTCACGCCCCAGCTCAAAAATTTCATCGGCATAGCGCAATACAAGGCGGCCGGTTTCAGTCAGGTTGAGGCCGCGCCCGGCTTTTTCAAAAAGCGCGCTGCCCACGCGATCTTCCAGCACCGATAACTGGCCGCTGATGGTTTGCGGCGTGATATGCAGAATCTTGCTGGCTTTGGCAATACTGCCTTCGTGCGCAACCGTCCAGAAATAGTGGAGGTGCTTGTAGTTTAGATTCACGTTCATAAACCTGCTCCTGAGTGTGATAAGCCGAATAGATTAATTCTATCAATCCTTACTATTTCTATATTCGAAAAAAACGAAGTGTCAGATCAATAATAAACGATTTTTTCTTAATAAGTTATTTCGCTAGTGTGAGCTTACTGAAGGTATGAACGAAAGAGGGGATGACTAAACATGCTAGTGAAAATCCACAGTCGAGGTTTCAGTTTGACGCGCGCGCTCAAAAATTTTGTGGAAGACAACATGATGATGGTGCTGGCGCGATACGGTGAAAATATTTCGCGAATCGATGTCACCTTAAGCGACATAAATGGGCCACGAGGCGGCTTGGACAAGCGTTGCCGCGTGCAGGTAAAGATCGAAAAAATCGATTCTATCGTAATACAGGATACACACAGCGATCTCTATGCGGCGATTGCAAGTTGTGCCACACGGGCACGCCGCGCGGTGGGTAGAAAGCTGGAGCAACGGCGTAAACAGCGTCGTCAATTTGAACTTGACCGAAGTTATGGAGTGTATCAATGAAGTTACTAATGACCTTATCAGTGAAGAAATTTAGCTATGCAATTCTATTAATGTGCGTGGCCGCAGCGCACAAGGGTTACGCCAGTAGCAACGCGCATCCTTGCAGCGGACCAGCACTGGAAGCATCGGAAGCGGCTTGCACGAGTTACATAATGGGCTTTCTTGAAGGCGCATTGCAAACTGATGCCGCTATTTTGGAGAACATAGAAGGCAGTGATTCGGGCTTTCTCGAGCGTGTTTACAAAACGCGAGGACATCGCTTTGGGCAATCGCCTCCTGCAACCTATCTGGCACGCTTTTGCTTGCCAGAGCCGTTGGATCTGAACAAGGTGAGTGCAGATATTATTGACTACCTGAAAGGCCAACAAGTGTCTGCAGCAGGCGTGAACGCCGTGTATCTGGCGTCGAAAAAACTCTTTCCCTGTGACTGACCGGTTTCCTTAAGCACAATTCGATTCAACACGGCTAGCCTTGAGGAAGTGGCGAGTGATTAGAGTCAGGAAAAGTGTTCGGTGCTTGCATATTGCAAGTGCCGAGGGTTTTGAAATAGATATCAACGTTAAAACGCGAGGTGCGTTATGGCTACTGAAACAGTGAGAAGCGAAACAGTGAAAAGTGAGACAGTTAAAAGTCACGAGCAGTCGCACAGTGACAATCACACAACTCGTTATACAACGAGCGACCATTCCACAGGAGGGTCTGCGACGAGCGAGCTATCGACAAACAAGGTATTAAAAAATACCTATGCGTTGTTAGCCATGACGCTTTTTTTCAGTGCGCTGACTGCTGGAATATCGCTAGCATTCAACCTGCCACACCCGGGCTTACTCATCACTCTGGCAGGCTACTTTGGCTTGCTTTTTCTGACGACGAAGTTCCGGGATTCCGCAATTGGTCTGCTCTGTGTCTTTGCCCTCACCGGTTTTATGGGCTACACCCTTGGGCCGATTATTAATGCCTATCTCAAGCTCGCCAACGGTGGCCAAATTGTTTTAATGGCTCTAAGTGGTACCGCCTTGGTGTTCTCCGGTTTGTCCGCCTTTGTGCTCGTGACCAAAAAGAATTTCAGTTTTATTGGAAACTTTTTATTTGTCGGTATTCTTGTAGCTTTTATCGCGGGTCTGGCGGCTGTGTTTCTGAACTTGCCGGGTTTGGCGCTGGCCGTTTCATCCATGTTTATTTTGCTGATGGCAGGGTTAATCCTTTTTGAAACGAGTAACATTATTCACGGCGGCGAAACCAATTACATCATGGCAACCGTCACGCTTTATGTTGCAATTTATAATCTGTTCACCAGCCTCTTGCATGTGCTGGGTTTCACTAGTGGAGAGTAGCGCAATGAATTTTTCAAATGTACTGAATGGCCTTGTGGGTCAGTCTGGCAATACGCTCAAGGACATACAAAGCAAGCTCCCCGGTGGGCTCGCCGGTGGCGCCGTGGCCGGCGGTATGGTTGCAATGTTGCTGTCGAGTAAGTCGGCACGCAAAACGGCAGGTACGGTTGCCAAATATGGCGGCACGGCACTCTTGGGTGGGCTGGCGTACAAGGCGTACAAGAGCTGGCAACAAAATAAAACGCAAGCTGCCGATACTGCGTCGGGATACGAGGGTAGTGTATTAGCCAATGGCAAACACGAAATTCGTGGTTATGAAAAAGAAGCGCTTGGGCATCTCGCGGGCGAGGAAGGCAGCGAGCGATTTAACATTGCGTTGGTGAAAGCCATGATTGCATCCGCTAGAGCAGATGGCAGTATTGATGCAGCAGAGCAGAAAAAAATTTCTGATGCAATTCAATCTGCCGCTTTTGATGAAAATAGTAAGCGCGAATTACTTGAATTGTTTATCAGACCGGTTGCGATTGAAGAGTTTGTTGCTGATGCGCAAACAACGGAACAGAAAGCCGAGATGTACTTGGCCTCCTGTCTGGTGATTGAGCTTGACGACACTGCAGAATATGCCCACTTAAGTAACCTTGCGCGGGCTTTGCAATTGCCGCCGGGGCTTGAGCAGGAGTTACGTGCGCAAGTTCAACAGTCAGTTTCTGCAACCGTTTAATGAACTATGAAAATGGCCGGAACAAAAAAACGTTTTAATGTTTGTCATGTGTTTACGCACTCACTGCCAGAGTGGCACGTCGATCAAGGTTTCGGTAACCAAGCGCCTCGCTGATATGTGCGGCGCTAATCTGCTCACTATTGGCGAGATCGGCAATGGTGCGAGCCACACGCAAAGTACGGTCGTAAACACGTGCTGACAAATTCAAACGCGTTATGGCATCCGCTAACAGTTTGCGTTCGCTCTGGCCAAGCGAGCAAATTTCATTTATCTCCTTGCCTTGCAAATCTGCATTCGCCTTTTGCTGGCGTTGTATTTGTATTGTGCGTGCAGCGATAACGCGTTCGCGCACGCTTGCGCTGCTTTCTCCTGCTTGCAGGTTTTGAAGTTCATCCACGGCGATGCTGTTTACATGAATTTGCAAATCGATGCGGTCCAATAAAGGGCCACTGATTTTGTCGCGGTAGCGAAAAATTTGTTGGGGGGTGCAGATACAGCGGTCAGTACCGTCGTTAAGAAAACCGCATGGGCAAGGGTTCATGGCAGCGATTAATTGGAAATTTGCCGGGTAACTTACACGGTGGTTCGCGCGCGCAATACTGATGTGGCCAGTCTCCAGAGGTTCACGAAGCGTTTCCAGTACTTGACGGGAAAACTCCGGGAATTCATCCAGAAATAATACACCGCGATGCGCGAGCGAAATTTCTCCAGGCTTGCATTTAGAGCCACCACCCACCATCGATACAGCAGAGGCGGTGTGATGCGGTGAGCGGAAGGGACGTTGCTGCCATGTATGTAAATGTTGATCATTGGATATCGAGCGAATCGCTGCTAACTCGAGACTCTCGTGTTCCAGCATGGGCGGCAGAATGCCGGGCAAGCGTGAAGCCAACATGGATTTACCCGTGCCGGGTGGGCCATAGAACAGTAAATTGTGGCCGCCGCTCGCAGCGATTTCGAGCGCACGTTTTGCCTGACTCTGACCTTTTACTTCGGCGAGATCGCGCGCGATGATGTCGAGCAATTCATCTTTAAACACTGCCTGTGGCAGGCTCTCGCGACCGTGTAAATGTGCGCAAACACTGAGTAAGTTTTTTGCTGAAAATATGTCGGCTTGTTTTACCAGTGCCGCTTCATTGGCATTGACCTCTGGCAAAATCAGACTGCGTTTCACTTCTTTGCACGCCATTGCCGCAGCAATGCCGCCGCGTACACCTCGCAGGTTTCCGGATAAAGCCAATTCGCCAATGAATTCGAAATCCTGCAGTTTTTCTTTGGGGATTTGCTCTGACGCAGCGAGGATTCCGAGTGCGATAGCGAGGTCGTAGCGACCACCCTCTTTGGGCAGGTCAGCGGGGGCGAGATTAACGGTAATGCGCCGCTGCGGAAACTCGAAATGGCTATTCAGCAGAGCGCTGCGAACGCGGTCGCGTGCTTCTTTCACTGCTGTTTCGGGCAAACCGACGATGGTAAAGCCGGGCAATCCGTTTGAAAGATGGGTTTCAACACTGATGAGTGGGGCGTCAATGCCCAATTGGGCGCGCGTGTAGACGTGAGCGAGCGACATATCCTGTCCTTGTACGAGTTTTCTTCCTGAAATCGCAAGTCTACCTTATGCGGAAACCAAAGACCAATTTGACCCGGCAATGTCGCGTAAAGTCTCGCAAGGCCATGCGGGAATTTAAAAATATATCGAAAAAGGGCTGGGCGTATTTGAGGGTGTGCCGTAAAAGCAGGGTTGTTTTAGGGGAATGGATTTACGGCGTATCGGCTGAGTCGCTTAACTCGGATATTTCTTTTTCAAGGTCTTCAAGTAACTTTCGCGTGCGTGCAAGCACGGCGACCTGAGCATCAAATTCTTCACGTGTGACCAAATCAAGCTGGCGCAATTTGGCTTCCAACAGGCTTTTAATTTTATCTGCTTCCGGTTTTTCTCCTGCGTTGAGAAAACCCTGAATATCTTGAACAAGTTGTTTGGCGAGCTGATCTATCATTGGGCTAGTTTAGCGTTTTCCGGGTGGCTTTTGTAGTGTCCAACGTTGCGACTGTAAAACAGGCTCAAATAAAAAAGCCCGGACTTAACCCGGGCTTGATCACGACAATGACAACTTAGTTAAAGGTGAGTTTACCGGTTAAGCCAAAAAAGGTGACGTCAGAATCCAGCACAGTGTATTCGGCTTCAATGGAAACATTATTACCCAAAGCCATGCCGCCACCGAGTCCAAAGCTTAAACCGGTTTCATCATCTCCACCGCCGTCGAGCGAGGCGATACCGATTTTTCCTAGAAAGTACATATCACCCTGCGAGCGGTAAGTGCCGTAAACCGCAAAACTGTCGACATCAACATTGCCAAATTCAGCTTGTAAAATCTCGACTTCAGCGGCGACACGCGGCGTTGCCCGGTAACCCAGTTGAACACCGAGAGCGGTTTCCGAATCGCCACCGTCAATGTCCATCATGCCGAATTTAAGCCCGGCAGAGAAATCACCTTGGCCAGCGTGACTGAAAAGTGGTAATGCAATGAGCGCTAATACAGAGAGTGTGCGTGTAATATGCATGTCTTGCTCCTTTCATTTTTTGCTTGATGAATTTTATTTATCATTAAAACCCTGCGAATAGGTTTTAGTTTTTACTTATACAGCGTACACAGAAAAATCGAATGTGCTAATTTTTTATTCCCTGTCACGGTTCGCAATGGGAATGTGTTCAGGCTTCGCAACAACTCAATACAAAGTATGTGCACTATAGTGCGCAATCCTTAAACGAACTGGCAGTGCTTCACAATTTTGACGCTTGTATCGCGGGCTTTTTAATGGAGGTAAATGGCTTTTTCAGCGAGCCCGTGGTGCTCAAGAAATAACTGAGTCCGGTCGTGGTTTTCTGGCTCAGGGTAGGCGGGGTCGTCCAATACAAAAATTTGTTTCGTTTTCTTTTGTGCGATTGTAAAACTGTCGGCAAAGAGTTGTAGAAATAGTTCTTCTTCTGAACCGTCTGAGAAAATTTTGTCGAGGCCGTCGAATAAACGGTCACGTAAATTGGGGATCTTTGAGGAAATAAATATATAGGTTTTGAGTGGATAGTAGATATAGATAGTATCGTTTAAAGTAAGTTTTGGGTACTGGAGTTTAATCAACTGTCGAGCGGGCTCCATTTCCAGCAAGCCAAGTGCGATATAGTCAAAGCGCTTGTGGTTCAGCATGGGGAACAGTTGGTCATAATTCGTTGCTGTGACCAAAGGCAGGCCAGCGTTGCGATAGATAAACACTTCGCGCCAGGTTTCGCCTTGTCCGGGGCGGAGCTTGCTGAATTGTTTTAACGACAAAGGCTCTGCATACTTTGCCTGGTCTTCACGGCGCACAATGAGCTGTCGAAAGCCCAATAAATTTCTGTAATCAGGCAAAACGTATTGGTCGATGCCCGGGAAATTTTCCTGGTCGCGGGGCCCAACACTGAAGGCGATGTGGACATTGCCTCCCTGGTCGATGTCATGCAGCACTCTTCGCCATGAAACACTATCGTGTACATAGGCGTGGCTGTATTCGCCATAACTGGCCTCGCTCGCTTTTAGTGCAAGCGCAATTAATTCGCGCTCATAAGCGTGCATCCCCGGTGCGAAACTCGCCCACTGTCGAATTTCTGTTGCCGGGATGCTCTCCATTGCCTGGGGTTGCTCTGTTGGCAAGACGCAGTGCAAGCAGCTGAGTACAAAAAAGCAGACAAGCCAACGCATGAGACTCTTTCCTGAAAGTTTGGGTCTCTTTAAAAATAGCAAAAAATTACAAGAATGGCGTCGAAGGCTATAATAGGCGCCCATTTGGACATTTAATCGACAGTTGAGCCGCAATCAAGCATGAATAGCCTGAGTACACCCGAGCACGCTCTCAAGCGGCAATGGCGAGCGAGCCTGAATCTGGAGATTGCTGATCGTGGAGACAAAAGTGTGTTGTTGTCTTCCATGCACGAGGGCCCACTGCGCGTGCAGCGGCCTTTCTTTCCCGAGTGCAACGGCTGTTGTCACCTCTACATATTGCACCCCCCCGGCGGCTTGGTTATTGGCGATGAACTGACACTCGGTGTGGACGTTCGCGAGAAGGCAAAGGCCTTATTGACCACACCTTCAGCGGGTAAAGTCTACGGAGCTAAAAACCGCCGGGATGCGCAAAAACAAAATATTCGCTTTCGCATCGAGCGTGGTGCCTGCCTGGAATGGCTACCTCAGGAAACCATTATTTTTAATACGGCGCAGGCACAGTTGACAACCCGCATTGAACTTGAAGGTGATGGAAAAATCTTTGCATGGGATATTGCCCGTTTAGGGCGTATCGCCAGCGGCGAGCACTTTACAGCGGGTCGGTGTCTGCAAACCATTGAGCTCTGGCGCGATGACCGCCCGCTATTTATGGAAAAAAACCGCATTGTCGCAGGAGAAGATTTGCAAAATGCGGTTTGGGGCTTGCAAGCGCAAAACACCACCGGTACTTTGGTCGCCAGCATGCAACTCACGCGCGATGCCATTGACCAGCTGTATGAAAAACTCAAGGGCTATGAGGGCTTGTGGGGTTTAACGCAAAAACAGGATGTATTTATTGCGCGCTATCTCGGCGACAATATTAGCTCCTGTCGCGCTGGCTTCGAGTTCCTTTGGCAGGCGACACGTACACACTTTAATGGCAGTGAAGCCATGCGGCCGAGAATCTGGAACACTTAACAACTTCGCTAAACAGGTAGAAATGAAATGGAACTGAGTCCACGCGAGAAAGATAAATTACTCCTTTTTACAGCCGCCTTGTTAGCGGAACGCAGAAAAGCCAAAGGCTTGAAATTAAATTACCCCGAAGCGATGGCCTATATCAGTGCAGAAATTATGGAAGGTGCACGCGAAGGGAGAACGGTTGCAGAATTAATGAATTACGGCCGCACCCTGCTCAGTAAAGACGACGTGATGGACGGCATTGCCGAATTAATTCACGAAGTACAAGTTGAAGCGACTTTCCCGGATGGCACCAAGTTGGTGACCGTGCACAACCCCATCGTTTAAGCCCTTGCAGGAGGAAACATGATTCCAGGTGAATACCAGATTGCGGATGGCGAATTAGAATTAAATGCCGGGCGTAAGACATTAAATTTAACGATTGAAAATACGGGCGACCGACCGATTCAAGTGGGCTCGCACTATCACTTCTATGAAACCAACCCCGCGTTGAAATTTGATCGTGAAGCCGCGCGCGGTTTTCGTTTGAATATCCCCGCTGGCACTGCGGTGCGTTTTGAACCGGGCCAGGGGCGGGAAGTGGAATTGGTTGAGCTTGCGGGCAAACGCAAGGTGTATGGTTTTCGCGGCGATGTGATGGGCGAACTTTGAGGCTGACTGGTTTTGAATGAAAGCAGATGACTAGCCAGCTGACTTTTAGGAGAAAAGCGAATGAGTAAAATTGATAAGCGCGCCTACGCCGATATGTTTGGCCCCACAGTGGGCGATAAAGTGCGACTCGGCGATACCGAATTGTGGATCGAAGTCGAAAAGGATTACACCACCTACGGCGAAGAAGTGAAATTTGGTGGTGGCAAGGTGATTCGCGACGGCATGGGCCAAAGCCAGGCCGTCAGTAAAGATGTGCCGGATACGATTATTACCAATGCCTTGATTCTTGATCACTGGGGCATTGTGAAAGCCGACGTCGCAATTAAAAATGGCCGTATCTCTGCCATTGGTAAAGCGGGCAACCCGGATATTCAACCCGACGTCACCATAGAAATTGGCCCCGGTACGGAAGCCATTGCGGGCGAGGGTCAAATATTAACGGCGGGCGCGATTGATGCGCACATTCATTTTATTTGCCCGCAACAAATTGAAGAAGCACTCATGAGTGGGATCACCACCATGATTGGCGGTGGCACCGGCCCGGCGACGGGCACCAATGCCACTACCTGTACGCCCGGCCCCTGGCACATTGGAAAAATGCTTCAGGCTGCTGACAGTTTTGCCATGAACCTCGGGTTTCTCGGCAAAGGCAATGCAAGTTTAGCGGCGCCGCTTAATGAACAATTGGAAGCGGGTGCACTCGGTTTAAAACTTCACGAAGACTGGGGCACCACACCTGCCGCGATCGACAATTGTTTAAGCGTGGCGGAAAACTACGATGTGCAAGTGGCAATTCACACCGATACTTTGAATGAAAGCGGTTTTGTGGAAGACACGCTCGCCGCGTTTAAAGGCCGCACAATTCACACCTACCACACCGAAGGTGCGGGCGGTGGCCATGCGCCCGACATTATCAAAGCCTGTGGCAGTGATAATGTTTTGCCGTCATCGACCAACCCAACGCGCCCCTACACGATTAACACCGTGGATGAACATTTGGACATGCTGATGGTGTGTCACCATTTGGACCCCAACATTCCCGAAGATGTGGCCTTTGCCGATTCGCGCATTCGCAAGGAAACCATCGCTGCGGAAGATATTCTTCACGACCTCGGCGCGTTCTCCATGATTGCATCGGATTCGCAAGCGATGGGGCGTGTGGGTGAAGTGATTTGTCGCACCTGGCAAACTGCGCACAAAATGAAAGTGCAGCGCGGCACACTCGCGGAAGATAGAAACGGTGTAGATAATTTTCGCGCGAAAAGATATGTCGCCAAGTACACCATTAATCCGGCACTTGCGCACGGTATTGCTCATGAAGTGGGTTCGATTGAGGTGGGCAAACTTGCGGATCTGGTTTTGTGGAAGCCCGCGTTCTTTGGCGCGAAGCCATCCTTGATTATTAAAGGGGGGGCGATTGCGGCCGCGCCGATGGGTGACCCGAATGCCTCCATTCCCACACCACAGCCGGTACATTATCGACCGATGTTCGGTGCCTTTGGGCGAGCCGCCGCGATGACCTCGGTAAATTTTGTGAGTCAGGCGGCGCTTGATGCCAATATCGCGGCTTCGTTGGGTTTGCAACGTTCCCTGGTTGCAGTGAAAAATTGTCGTTCTGTGCGTAAGCAACATATGGTGCATAACAGTTATCAGCCGGTGATGGAGGTTGACCCTGAGACTTATGAGGTTAGGGCTGATGGGGAGTTACTGGTTTGCGAACCGGCTGAGGTGTTGCCTCTAGCGCAACGGTATTTTCTTTTTTAGTTTTTTTAGCAGAGAGTTGGTCGCGGGAACACAGAGCACAAGGTAAGCCCTTGTGAAAACGCGGTGAATACATCCCTGTAGCTCCGACGCCGCGTCCCTGCGGCGACGGTTTCACAAGGGCTTACCTTGTGCTCTGTGTTCTTGTTCGATTTACTCGTGTTAGTTCGCCGAAAATAAGTATTTAGTTAGTAAGATTTTTTTTATGTTAGAAGCGTTTAAATTTTTAAAAACAGATGTTCAAGCGAGTGAGGCGGTGGTGTTGACTTACGAAGAGCGTAAAAAGAGTCGGCATCGTACTGCAACTCAAAGTGGGAAGGATTTAGGTTGGTTTCTTGAGCGCGGGCACGTGTTGGAAGACGGTGAGGTGCTTGAGTGTAACGACGGGACACTGGTGCAGGTGTGTGCGGCCGAGGAGGCTGTGAGTGAGGTGGTGTCGGATGATGCTTTTGCTTTGATGCGTGCAGCTTATCACTTGGGGAATCGTCATGTGCCTTTGCAAATCGGTGAAGGCTTTTTGCGTTATCAACACGATCATGTGCTGGATGATATGGTGCGGGGTTTGGGCCTGGAAGTGACGAACGCTTGCAAAGGTTTTCATCCGGAAAACGGCGCGTATCATGGTTCCGGCGGTCATCACCACCACCACGATCATTAAATTTAATTGTTCATTAATCCATTATTCAATACAGGCTTATGCAAAACCTTGCGCTGTTGAAATTAATGCACCTTGTGAGCCCGGCTTTGCCGGTAGGTGCTTATGCCTATTCCAATGGCCAGGAATATGCCGTGGATTGTGGCTGGCTAATAACCGATGCCGACATCGCAGAATGGGTACGCGGTGTGATGCAACACAGTTTGGTTTACCTGGACGTGCCGCTACTAAAACGCCTTTACCAAGCCTGGCACAAACAGGATTTAAGCGAGGTCAATAGCTGGAACAACCTGCTTCGCGCAAATCGCGAAACCAGCGAACTCCTTTTGGAAGACGAACAACTCGGCCAGGCCTTACAACGTTTGTTGTTATCACTCGAGGTCAAACACGCAGAAAAAAAACTGGAAAGCCCGGCAAGCTTCGTCACGATGTTCGCACTCGCCGGTGTGGAATGGTCTATTCCATTGGAAGAACTGCAACAAGGCTTTGTCTGGAGCTGGCTGGAAAACCAAATCGCCGCCGCGACAAAAATTGTCCCACTGGGCCAAACGCAAGCACAAAAATTACTAAAAGAACTCATGCAAGACGTCCCTGGCGTATGCGAAAAAGCCAATACAATTGAAGACGAAAATATCGGCCTCGGCCTGCCCGCCCTCGCCATTGCATCAAGCTTGCATGAAAGACAATATTCACGCTTATTCCGCTCGTGAACACTCATTGGCTGGATTTAACAAAAGCGGAAAGAAAAATTAACTATTAGCGATAAAAATTTGAGAATGATGATCGCCGAGTGCGAGGGGCGGCCTTTCGAAACCGTCGCGGCAGGGAAGCCGCGTCGGAGCCACAGGGATGTGTTCACTGCGTTTTCGAAAGGTCGCCCCTCGCACTCGGCGATCCTACGCGACATACCAAAACCCAAAAAACAAACACCCAAATTCAAAAAAGCCGAAAGAGAAAAAAATGCATAAACCCACATTAAGATTAGGCATCGGAGGCCCGGTAGGCTCAGGCAAAACCGCACTCGTATTAACCTTGTCAAAAATCCTAAAAGAAAAATACAACATCGCCGTCATCACCAACGACATCTACACAAGAGAAGATGCCGAATTTCTCATGCGTCATGAAGTACTCGACAACGACCGCATTATGGGCGTCGAAACCGGCGGCTGCCCCCACACCGCCATACGCGAAGACGCCTCCATGAATTTATCGGCGGTCGCAGAACTGCAAAGCCGCTTCGAAGGCCTCGATGTGATACTCATTGAAAGTGGTGGTGACAACCTCGCAGCCACCTTCAGCCCGGAACTCAGCGACCTGACTCTCTACGTCATCGACGTCAGCGCTGGCGACAAAATTCCACGCAAAGGCGGCCCTGGCATAACCAAATCGGACCTGCTCATCATCAACAAAATTGACCTTGCACCCCTCGTTGGTGCCGACCTCAGCGTGATGGATCGCGATGCAAAAAAAATGCGCGGCGACAAACCCTTCGTGTTTTCGAATTTAAAAGACGGCACCGGCGTGGAAGACATCGTTACATTTATCGAAAAACAAGGCATGCTTACAGCGTAAAGTAAAAAGGGGCAGATGGCGTGATACTGGAACTCGGCAACCTATTCGCATTTTTGGCACTGGGCCTCGGTCTGGGAGTGCTTCACGCTTTTGATCCCGATCACATCGCGGCAGTGGGTGGCATGAGCGCATCCCACAACTCAAAAGCGAAACCGCTGTGGATCTTCTCCTTGCATTGGTCACTCGGCCACGGCAGCGCACTGATCCTGGTTGCGCTCGCTGTATTCGTACTGGGCGCTGCAGTCCCGGAAACACTCTCAAGTTTGGCAGAGCGTTCTGTTGGGCTCGTGCTGATATTGATTGCCCTGGTCGCGTTTTATCGCATTGCAAAACAACACGAAACACATCGCCACCAATTCGCTGCGCCCGTTGTGGGCTTACTTCACGGGACGGCAGGTTCGGCACCACTGCTTGCACTTATCCCGCTCGCGCAATTATCGCAACCTGCCGTAGGTGTGTTTTATGTGCTGTTTTTTAGTCTGGGCGTGTTGATGGCAATGAGTGCATTCGGGCACGTCCTCGCTTACGGTTTTCGCCAACTCAGCCAGCACCATGCCCTATGGTTGCGCTTCGCACAGCTCGCTTTGGCCAGTTTTTCTCTCGCTTTTGGCCTCTATTTACTCGTCTCGGGCCTTTAAATTTTTTGCTCGCACTAAGTTGGTGCCATCACTTTTGATTGGTGCGGCTTTGTGTATCAAAAGAGTGCGCATAAAATATCTTATTCGCTCTTATGTTGTTTGTGTAAAAATCGAGCACCAAAAAAAAGCATAAAAATCAAAGGCTTAGTTTTTAATTTTCTCTGAAGACGCTTTGCAAATCCGGGTTGGCATCATTTCTGCCTTTTCAGCACGTAGCGCGACATGTGGACCTTGATGAAAAGCCCGTGTTGCTGCCCAAAAAATAATCTGCAAAGTCAGAGGAGACAATCAAGAATGAAAAATATGATTAAAAAAACTGCGATGCTGGTGAGCGCAGCGGTGATCAGCACCACGGCTTACTTCGCTCAAGCAGCTGACACTATCAAGGTTGGGGTATTGCATTCTCTTTCCGGGACTATGGCCATTAGTGAAACCACACTGAAAGACACTGTTTTGATGATGATCGAAGATCAAAACGCGAAGGGCGGTTTGCTCGGCAAGAAACTTGAAGCTGTTGTTGTTGACCCCGCTTCCAACTGGCCACTCTTTGCTGAAAAAACCAAAGAGCTGTTGGAAAAAGAAAAAGTGGATGTCATTTTCGGATGCTGGACGTCGGTATCACGTAAGTCCGTGTTGCCAGTGATCGAAGAGTTGAACGGCCTGCTGTTCTACCCTGTTCAATATGAAGGTGAAGAATCTTCGAAAAATGTTTTCTACACCGGTGCGGCACCTAACCAACAAGCGATTCCTGCGGTTGACTACCTGATGAGTGAAGACGGTGGTTCTGTTAAGCGTTGGGTACTGGAAGGCACCGACTATGTTTACCCACGTACTACCAACAAGATTCTTGAGCAATACCTGTTAAGCAAAGGTGTGAAGCCGGAAGATATTTCTATCAACTACACGCCCTTCGGTCATTCTGATTGGCAAACCCGTGTAGCAGAAATCAAGAAGTTCGGTTCTGCTGGCAAGAAAACTGCCGTGGTTTCTACCATCAACGGTGACGCTAACGTGCCTTTCTACAAAGAGTTGGGTAACGCCGGTATTTCTGCAGAAGATATTCCTGTCGTGGCATTCTCAGTCGGTGAAGAAGAGTTGAGTGGTTTTGATACGTCTCCTCTCGTGGGCCACCTCGCTGCCTGGAACTACTTCATGAGTGTTGATGATAAAGCCAATGACGAATTCATCGCCAAGTGGCACAAGTTCATTAAAAACAAGGACCGCGTCACTAACGACCCAATGGAAGCGACTTACATTGGTTTCAAAGCCTGGGCAAAAGCGGTTGAGAAAGCCAAAACGACTGACGTCGACAAAGTACGCTCTGCAATGTACGGCATTAAAGTGCCTAACTTGACCGGCGGTACGGCTGAAGTACTTTCTAACCATCACTTTACCAAGCCAGTATTGATTGGTGAAATTCAGTCTGATGGTCAATTTGAAATTGTTTGGCAAACAGACGGCGAAGTACCAGGAGATGCCTGGACTGACTTCCTGCCAGAATCTGCAAAAATCATTTCAGATTGGAAAGATCCAAAAATTAACTGCGGTAACTACAATACCGAAACCAAAAAGTGTTCAGGACAAAACTACTAATCACTTGAAAACACGATTGAGTTGACAAAATATAAGTCGACCATAAGAAGAGTTAAACATTCAGGAAGTTTGGCAAGGAAGCCATGAAGGAAAAAAGGCCTTGTGAGCAGTAAAGCAAGGCCTTTTTATTACGCACAAACGAAAAAAGCGGATAACAATGAAAGCCCTTATAAGAATCACCGCATTGGGGATAGGCTTGTTGTTTACCTTGGTGAGCTTTGCGCAAAGCACAGAGCAAACTGAAGAAACAGCAGAAAACCAGCCGCCCAACAAATTTGCTGAACGGGTGCAGGCTCTGAATGGGCGTTCGTTCAACGCAAAAATCAAAGCCATTGAGACACTCAGTGAAAGCAAGGACCCTCGTGTACTCCCCATCCTCAAAGCCATGCTCGATAAGGACCAGGGCCTGTATTATCGTAAAAGTGATGACACCATTGTTACTGTCGAAGAAGTCGAAGACGGGCTGCAGTTAACGGATGTCTTAACGGGAGAAGATCTTGGTGTTGTCGGCAAGCGCGACGCAAGAAAAATCGGTATCAATAACAAGGTTCGCAATGTACTAAAAAGTGCCATTGCGGTACTCGAGTTGGGCGCGGATGAAAAACACATTCGTCTCCAAAGTGCACAGAACCTGTTAAAAAGCCCCGATAAAAATTTATTAAGCTTGCTCGAAGAGCGAGCCGAACTAGAAGATGTGGCTTCTATCAAACATTTATTAGAGGTTGCGATTGCACTTATCAAAATAGACAGCGACGACCAGAAAGTGCGATTGCAAGCTGTTGAAGTTTTAAGTTCATCCGTTGAACCCGAAGCGGTGAATGTAGTACGTAAGCTCGCCGAAGTGGATGAAGCGGGCACCTATATCGAAGCGGATTTGAAAGTCGCCGAGTTGGCAGACGCGAAATTAAAATCGGTAGAGACCAAGCTCGCCATGTACCGTGCTACCGAAAATATCTTTTTTGGTTTGAGTCTCGGCTCGGTATTCCTGCTTGCGGCCATTGGCCTTGCAATTACCTTTGGTGTGATGGGCGTGATTAATATGGCCCACGGCGAGATGATTATGATCGGCGCTTACACCACCTTCTTTGTGCAGCAAGCCATGCCGAATTTAATCGAGGCTTCACTATTTGTCGCCATTCCGCTGGCGTTTCTGGTTTCAGGGGCAGTGGGTGTCTTGATTGAAAGGACGATTATCCGGCATTTGTACGGCCGCCCCCTCGATACTTTGTTGGCGACCTTTGGTGTGGGCTTGATTCTGCAGCAAGCGGCCAGAACCTATAACTCAAACAATGTGCCGGTGATTACGCCTTCGTGGATGAGTTCCGCCTGGGCACCGAATGGCGCAATATCATTTAATTACAACCGAATTTATATTTTGTTTTTTGCGCTGGTTGTCCTTTTTTCATTGGCGCTGTTATTAAAGAAAACGCTCTTTGGTTTGCAAATGCGTGCGGTTACACAAAACCGCCCGATGGCCAGCTCGATGGGTATTCGTCAGAATCGTGTCGATGCCTTGACCTTTGGTTTGGGGTCGGGCATTGCGGGTATCGCCGGTGTTGCCTTAAGCCAAATCACCAATGTCGGGCCTAACCTCGGCAGTGCCTACATAATCGACTCGTTTATGGTGGTTGTGTTTGGTGGAGTGGGCAGTCTTATTGGCACTTTCTTTGGCGCCTTCGGGTTGGGCGTAATCAATAAGTTACTGGAACCGAGCTTCGGCGCTGTCGTCGGTAAAATTCTGGTTCTGATTTTTATTATTCTATTTATTCAATGGCGACCTCGCGGCTTGTTCGCGCTTAAAGGTCGATTTGTGGAGGATTAATCATGCAGCATCGTTCAATCCTTCTAAAAGTATTGCAAACGAGTCACGGCACGACCCTGATTAGTATTTTGGCAGCGGCAATTGTGCTCGTTCCTATTTTAAATTTGTTTGTACCGGAAAGCTCGTTTTTACATGTACCGACCTTTACCGTCACGGTATTGGGTAAATACTTGTGTTACGCCTTGTTAGCTTTAGCACTGGATTTAGTGTGGGGCTACTGCGGAATTTTAAGCCTGGGCCACGGCGCTTTTTTTGCGTTGGGTGGCTATGCCATGGGCATGTATTTAATGCGGCAAATTGGTGACCGTGGCGTCTACGGCAATCCCTTGTTGCCGGATTTCATGGTTTTCCTCAATTGGAATGAATTGCCCTGGTACTGGTACGGTTTTGATAATGGCTTCTTTGCCATGCTCATGGTCTTGCTTGTTCCTGGTTTACTCGCGTTTGTTTTCGGTTGGCTGGCCTTCCGTTCACGTGTCACGGGTGTGTACCTGAGTATCATGACGCAAGCCCTGACCTACGTGTTAATGCAAGCCTTCCTGCTCAATGATTTTGGCTTCGGCGGCAACAACGGTTTTACCGACTTTAAGGATATTTTCGGCGCGGACGTACAAAGTGATGCAACACGTATTGCACTCTTTGTCGCTTCCGGTTTGTTTTTAATCGGCGCCTATTTCTTATGTAAGTTTGTGACCGAAAGCAAAATGGGCCGCGTGCTAGTGAGCATCCGCGATGCCGAAAGTCGCGCACGATTTTTAGGTTACCGCGTAGAGCACTACAAGCTGTTTGTTTTTGTTCTTTCGGCCATGTTAGCGGGTATTGCTGGCGCCCTCTTTGTTCCGCAGGCAGGGATTATCAATCCAACCCAGTTTGAACCGGTATTCTCTATTGAAGTTGTTATCTGGGTTGCACTGGGTGGCCGTGGCACACTTTACGGTGCCATTATTGGTGGTCTGGTAGTTAACTACACCAAAAGTTTTTACACCGGCGCCATGCCGGAAATGTGGCTCTTTGTTTTAGGCGGTATATTTATTATTTCGACCATTTATGCCAACAAGGGCGTCATCGTCGGCGTGATACTTTCAGTTATTGCGATGACAATATTCCAGCCGCTCGCACAAGCAATCAGTGAAGACTTCTACCAATTTATTTTATTGGCCGTGGTTTACGCTGTGCTCTTTTCTTCAGCCATTTATTTTGATCGCCTCTATGACCTGGCGAAATCCAGAATAGCTGCAACAAATTGGTTTACCAATCTCAATCAGGCGCCACACACAGAGGAGGCAAAATCATGACCGTGACCAACGCCTCACCTGAAATAAAAAGTATTTTGTACCTGAATGGTGTAACCAAATCCTTTGACGGCTTCAAAGCGATAAACAATTTGTCCCTGGATATTGCGCCCGGCGAACTGCGCGCAATTATCGGCCCTAACGGCGCGGGTAAAAGCACGATGATGGACATCATCACAGGCAAAACCAAACCGGACAAAGGTGAAGTGCGCTTCAAGGACAACATCGACCTCACACGTCACGACGAAGCCGATATCGCCAACATGGGCATTGGCCGAAAATTTCAAAAACCGACGGTCATTGAAAGCTTAAGTGTTTGGGAAAACCTGGACCTTGCACTTGCAGGCAACCGCAATGTGTGGCAAACCCTGTTTTTTAAACTCAAAAAAGCACAACACGAACGCATTGATGAAATCATGACCCTGATCGGTTTAAGCGAAAAACGCGACGCGCTCGCAAAAAACCTCAGCCACGGACAAAAGCAATGGCTGGAAATCGGCATGCTCATCATCCAGGAGCCCGAAGTGTTATTGGTCGACGAACCCGCAGGCGGTATGACGGATTACGAAACCATGGAAACGGCGCGCCTGTTAAAAGAGATCAGCGAGCATCATTCCGTGATCGTAGTCGAACACGATATGGATTTTGTTCGCGCGCTGGATTGTCGCGTCACTGTGTTACACGAAGGCTCGGTGCTGGCTGAAGGTTCGCTTGATAAAGTGAGTAGCAATCAGCAAGTGATCGAAGTGTATTTGGGTAGGTAGTTTGTTGTGTGGTTGGTGGGAGGACGGCCTTTCAAAACACGCCGTGAACCCATCCCTGGGGGCTCGACACCGGCATCCCTGCCGGTGACGGTTTTGAAAGGCCGTCCTCCCACCAACCATGCGACATACTTCCGAGTTTCCGTTAGCGGGTTGCAGAAAATTACATTGATGAAAGTTTTAATGAGTTTCGAATACTATTTTTTGCAGCGCTAAAATTTACGAAGAATGATATGAGCGGAGCGCTTGCGAAGAGGTATTTGAAACCGTCACCGGCAGGGATGCCGGTGTCGAGCCCCCAGGGATGGGTTCACGGCGCGTTTCAAATACCTCTTCGTAAGTGCTGCGCGCCTTAAACGAGATGAACTAAAAAAATGTTAACAGCAAAAAACATCGATTTATTCTACGGCGCGAGCCAAGCCTTAAGCGAAGTGAACCTCGAAGCAAAACAAGGTGAAATCACCTGCATCCTCGGCCGCAATGGTGTGGGCAAAACCTCACTCATGCAAGCGATCACTGGCCGACACCCCGTTACCGAAGGCAGCGTCGTATGGGATGGCAAAGACATCACCAAACTGCCCGCCGCAGAACGCGCGCGCATGGGCATCGCCTACGTCCCACAAGGGCGACAAATATTTTCTCAACTTACCGTATTGGAAAATATGCAAAGCGGTTTCGCGACTTTACCGCGCGGCGAAAGAAAAATAAAAGACGAAATATACGATCTCTTTCCCGTGTTGCGAAAAATGTTGCGCCGGCGCGGCGGCGACTTATCCGGTGGCCAGCAACAACAACTCTCCATTGCCCGCGCACTCGTCACGCAACCAAAAATACTGATTCTCGATGAACCCACCGAAGGCATCCAGCCCTCCATCATCAAAGACATACACAAAGTCATTACCTATTTGCGCGAACAAGGCGATATGGCCATTATTCTCGTCGAGCAATATTTTGAATTCGCGCGTGATCTGGGTGATTGCTATTCCGTAATGGACCGCGGTGTCGTCACGGTCAGTGGCCGCGTTGCCGAGATGGACGAGCAAAAAGTCCGCTCCTACCTCACTGTTTAACCTCCGGTCTCCTGATTTAGTAGCCCCCGATCTGGAGCGCATCTGCGCTCCTTTTCCTTCCATTTGATCTCGCCTTTTCCGGCCTGAATTACCGCGTTCAGCCACTTAAATCCTGCTGCAATATTCTGGTGCGACGCTTGTGTCCCATTTTGGAATAGATGCATCTTTTTGGTGCGTTTAGGGGTTTGAAACCGTTTATTAATGCAGCAATAGTACACTATCTTGTTGTTTTTAAATGAGTTTTCATTCTTGGCGTGGAAAGTGCTAAATGAAGGCAAGCTCGTTCTGATACAAAAGTAACAGGCTGTAAAAAGACAAAAAATCTCAATTGGAGGACGCATATGAAAACTTCTAAGAAATTACTCGCTGGTGCTGTCGCTGCTACCGTAATGTCAGTAGGCGCGATTGCTCCTGCTGCGCAAGCAGAAGTCAGTGGCTCAATGGGTATCGGCAACATTTACCTTTGGCGTGGTATTGACCTGAGTGCAGGTGACGGTACGCCTTCTGTAAATGGCTCACTTGATTTTAGCGAAGGTGGTTTCTACGCAGGTATCTGGAGTGGATCAGGTGATAACACACTGGGTACTGAATACGACTTGTACCTTGGTTACGGCGGCGAAGCCGGTGACTTCACTTACGACTTAAGCTTGTGGTCTTATCAGTACCCAACTGCAATTGACAAGGACACAGGTGTAGACATTTCCAACGACATCGGCGATCTGATGGAAGCGGTTATCAGCCTGGGTTACGGTCCTGTTGCAGTGACTTACTACCACGGTTTACAAGATCTTGATGAGTATTACTACCTGACTGTTGGTGCTTCTTTCGACGCATTCAGCATCACTTACGGTAAGCACAAAGACTCCATGTCTCACATCGACTTCGGCTACTCCATCACTGATAGCCTCGCAATCACTTTGAGCCAGGTTGTCGACGATGATGACGGTGCGTTTGACGATGATACCAACGTTGCCGTGTCTTACAGCATCACTATCGAGTAAGAAGAATTAAAAGCTGAAGCTTCGGCTTCAGCTTTCTTAACCCTCAATAAAATCAATAAAGGAGCAGCCAGATGAAATTAATTACTGCTGTTATCAAGCCTTTCAAACTGGATGCCGTGCGCGAAGCGTTATCGGAAATCGGTGTACAGGGCATTACTGTTACGGAAGTTAAAGGATTCGGCCGTCAGAAAGGACACACTGAGCTTTATCGCGGTGCGGAATATGTCGTGGATTTTCTTCCAAAAACAAAATTGGAAGTCGCCATTGCAGATGACCAGGTTGATTCTGTCGTAGACACAATCAGCAAAGCGGCTCACAGCGGCAAAATTGGTGATGGAAAAATTTTCGTTTCCTCACTGGAACAAGTGGTACGTATTCGCACCGGTGAAACCGGCGATGACGCGCTCTAAAAATAAGTAGAATCCTTAATCCCGGAGAACTGCTATGGAAAACAATATTTTTGAATTGCAGTACGCAATGGACACGTTTTATTTTCTTGTCTGTGGCGCACTGGTAATGTGGATGGCTGCTGGCTTCGCAATGCTCGAATCCGGTCTCGTCCGCGCTAAAAACACAACTGAAATTTTAACTAAAAACGTCGCATTGTTTGCGATTGCATGCACCATGTACATGGTGTGTGGATACAACTTCATGTACGACGGTGGCTGGTTTCTTTCCGGCGTAACCACTGTTGCAGGCATGGACGATGCTGCGATTGCTGCAGTACTGGCTGACTCAGCTGAAGCAGGATTCGATGGCGATTCGGTTTATTCCGGCGCATCAGACTTTTTCTTCCAGGTTGTGTTTGTTGCAACAGCAATGTCTATCGTATCGGGTGCCGTTGCAGAGCGTATGAAGCTTTGGGCATTCCTGATTTTCGCGATCGTCATGACAGGCTTCATTTATCCAATCGAAGGTGGATGGACCTGGGGCGGTAAAGAAGTTCCTGGCATCGGCGCACTGAGCTACAGCGACTATGCGGGTTCCGGTATTGTTCACTTGGCGGGTGCCGCAGCTGCTTTGGCAGGTGTGTTGGTTCTCGGCGCGCGTAAAGGCAAATATGGCCCCAACGGCGAAGTGAATGCGATCCCAGGTGCAAACTTGCCATTGGCCACACTCGGTATGTTCATCCTGTGGTTGGGATGGTTCGGCTTTAACGGTGGCTCCACCTTGAAGTTGGGCGGTATCGCAGTGGCTAACGAAGTGGCTAATGTCTTCATGAACACCAATGCAGCGGCTTCCGGTGGTTTGATTGCTGCACTGATTGTGGCTCGCATCATGTTCGGCAAAGCTGACCTCACTATGGCCATCAACGGTGCGCTCGCAGGTCTGGTTGCAATCACTGCTGAGCCAGCGGATCCGAGTGCCTTGCTGTCAACCATCATTGGTGCAATCGGTGGTGTGATCGTTGTCTTCAGCATTATCTTGCTCGACAAACTGAAAATTGATGACCCTGTTGGTGCGATTTCCGTACACGGTGTCGTCGGTATCTGGGGTATCTTCGCAGTATTGCTCTCCGACTCCGATGCAACATTCGGCGGTCAGTTGGTGGGAACCCTCGTTATCTTTGTTTGGGTATTCGTTACCAGCCTGATTGTTTGGTTCGCGCTTAAAGCCATTATGGGCGTGCGCGTCAGTGAAGAAGAAGAATTCGACGGTGTGGACATTTCCGAGTGTGGAATGGAAGCCTACCCCGAATTTACTGCTGGCGGTTCCAACTAGGTTTTCCTTGGATGACTCTCACAAGTCAGACGCTTACTTGGGGCCCTTCGGGCCCCTTCTTTATTCTGCCGATTCATTACTCTCCAGAAGCTGTTAAATAAGCTGGCTTGGTGTCTATCAGTGGCACGGCGGCGTGATGCCCGCCCCCTCATTGTGCACCGCCCTTTGTAATTCCCCGTCGTAGCGTGTAAATTTAGCCCCCTTATATAAAACCCTTGATAACAATAAAACCCATGGTGCAAAAAGGTGGCCTATGAAATTAATTACCGCAGTGATCAAACCATTCAAACTGGACGACGTCAGAAACGCGCTTTCTGAAATTGGGGTTCAGGGCATGACCGTAACCGAAGTGAAGGGCTTTGGCCGCCAAAAAGGCCACACCGAGCTGTATCGCGGTGCGGAATACGTCATCGATTTCTTACCGAAAGTGAAGTTGGAACTGGTATTGGGCGACGACCAGGTTGACTCAGCTGTTGATGCCATCAGCAAGTCAGCACAGACAGGTAAAATTGGCGACGGCAAGATTTTTATTACACCTTGCGAAGAAGTGATTCGTATTCGCACAGGCGAGACCGGCGTCGACGCTGTTTAAGATTTAACCCCTGGCGCGAACCATCAGGGTCGCGCCACCCTTCCCGCCATTTGTGTGTCAGTATTCACTAACGGACTGATTCAACAACGCCGACCCACCGACCAAAATCACAAAAACTCCAATAACTTTGCAAGTTTGCATCGCTGAGTTCTAGAACAAAAAAGACTAATAATTTTCCTGCTTACAAGCTGACGGACATTCAGGCTTGGACTATACATTACCCACCTGACAAATGATTCTTTGGTTTTTATTAATAGGGAACGCAAATGAGCGATGAAGAAATGACTGCGGACGAGCTAGCGGAAAGCGCCTCCAATGAGGATTTGGCGCACGCGAATGCGGACGAGAAGATACGCGAGCGTTTACGCTTGCAAAATGAAGTAGAAGCCTTTCTGGCGAGCGGCGGGCAAATTCGCCACATTCCTGCGAATGTGCGCGCAGACCCACCGAAGAAGCCGGAATCCAACTACGGTGGTCAACCTATCTAAATCAGGGGCGTAGCAAAGTGGGGAGCACGCGATTCAGCACTTCGGCCACATAGCCGAGAAAGAGCGTGCCCATACTGGAGCGATAGTAGTTCGGATCCTGATTGCCAATGGCCAACACACCCAGTGGGTTGCCGTAGGACAGTACAGCTAAAGCCGCCGAACCCACGTTCGGCGCATCTTCATCAAACAAAAATTCACACTCACGCACATCGATGCCCCCACTCACTGCCTGGGGTGCCTTCAAACGTTTGCCTATGTAATCGCGCGCATTGTTAATACTTTCTACGCGAGCGGTTGAGGGCGGCACACTGCCAAATAAAATCAGGCGCGTGTAGTGCACATTAAATTCTTTCTGAAAGCTGTAGTAGAGTGCATCAACCATATCACCGAGATCGTTACTCTCAAGAAGCGCCAACACCAGGCGACGCGTTTTGGCGAAGAGTTGATCATTCTCACGCGCGGTATCCAACAGGTTACTGAGGCGTTGGCGCATCTCAATATTGCGTTCGCGCAGGATAGCAACTTGCCTTTCTACCAGTGACACCGCTTTGCCACTGTCGTGGTTGATGTAAAGATCACCAATCAGGTCGGGGTAGTCATTAAAAAAAGTCGGGTGCTTGCGCAAAAAACTTGCTACAGCGTCCGGTGTGAGTTTTTGGCTGTCCGTTTTAATGCTGGAATCCGACATAGTGGCGCTTTCATTTTTTAAATTCGGGTTTGTCCGTGAAACACGGTCTTAACGGGCCCGGTCATGATAACAGGCTTTCCCGCTCCCTCCCATTCAATCTCCAGTTGGCCGCCACGCAGATTCACCAAAACGTGTTTGTCGAGTTCGCCGCGTAGAATACCGCTCACCACAGCAGCGCATGCACCGGTGCCACAAGCAATGGTTTCACCAGCACCGCGTTCGTAAACCCGCAGAGAAATTTCCGAGCGCGAAAGCACTTCCATAAAACCTGCGTTTACGCGATTTGGAAAGCGCGGGTGGGATTCGATTCGAGGGCCATATTTTTCTACGGGGTAGTGCGCGAGATCATTGACGATGCACACAGCATGTGGGTTGCCCATTGAGACGGCCGAAATCTCAAAGTCTTTTTTCTTAACTTGCAGGGAATACACGTTTGCCTGCGTGTCTGCTTCAAAGGGAATTTGATCCGGCTGCAAGCGCGGAACACCCATATCAACGGTTACCTGGCTGTCGTCACGCACAGTCAGGGTCATGGGGCCGCCGAGGGTTTCAACTTTTATTGTCGATTTTGCTGTGAGCCCGCGTTGGCGAACAAAAACCGCAAAACAGCGCGCGCCATTGCCACAATTTTCGACTTCAGAACCGTCATGGTTGAAAATGCGGTAGCGAAAATCCATATCCGGATTCCGCGGCGTTTCGACTACCAGTACTTGATCACAGCCCACGCCAAAATGCCGGTCGGCGAGCTTGCGCGCATCGTCACCGGTAAGGTTAACTTTTTGGCTGATGGCATCGATCATGACAAAGTCATTGCCGATGCCATGCATTTTGGTGAATCGTAGACGCATGGTTTATGAATCGCTCTAACTTTTTAAGCTTTAATTTTTAATCAGTTTTTCTGCACGAATAACATCGGCAAAGGTTTCGCGTTCGCGCACAAGATGCGCTTGCTCACCGTCAACCAGAATTTCACAGACGCGGCCTCGGCTATTGTAATTGGAGCTCATGACAAAGCCATAAGCACCGCTGGACATCAAGGCAAGGCGCGAGCCGGTTTGCAATTTGAGCTCGCGTTTCTTCGCGAGAAAATCACCGGTTTCACAGATTGGACCAACGATATCCCAGACGCGTTCCTCCGCCTCAATGTTTTCCTGTAAAGGCAAAACCTTTTGCCAGGCCTGGTAAAGCGAAGGGCGAATATTGTCATTCATTGCGGCGTCGACAATTGCAAAATTATGGGCTTCAGCAGGCTTTAAATAAATGACTTCTGTTAACAAAACACCGGCATTGGCCACGATAGAGCGGCCGGGCTCAAAAATCAGCGACTGTGGGCGGTCGGCAAGTTTTTGCAGCACCATGTTGACGTAATCTGCGATTGCGGGAGGCTGTTCACCTTGATAATCCACACCCAGGCCACCGCCTAAATCCAGATGTTCAATCACGATGCCTTTTGCAGCGAGTTGGTCAATCAGCACCAACAGACGATCAAGCGCATCCAGAAAGGGCGAGGCCTTGGTGAGCTGAGAGCCAATATGGCAATCGACCCCGACGACCTTCAGGCTGGCAAGGCTTGCCGCGCGTTCATACACCGCAAGCGCACTTTGGAATTCAATACCAAACTTGTTTTCTTTTAAACCCGTGGAGATATAGGGGTGCGTTTGTGCGTCCACATCCGGATTCACTCGCAACGAAATGGATGCTTGCACGCCCATATCAGCGGCAACACTGGCGAGAACCTCCAGCTCTGCGGCAGATTCGACGTTAAAACAGGCTATACCCACCTCCAACGCACGGCGCATTTCAGCAGCAGTTTTTCCCACACCGGAAAAAATGATTTTCCCGGGTTCGCCCCCCGCTAACAGAACGCGTTCAAGCTCACCCAGTGACACAATGTCGAACCCTGCGCCGAGGGACGCCAACAACTGCAAAACAGCCAGATTGGAGTTGGCCTTCACCGCATAACAAATCTTACCGCGTTCACCGAGTGCCTGAGCGTAAGCCAGGTAGCTTTCGCTAATAGCGGCTTTGCTGTACACATAAGCGGGGGTGCCGTAGTTATCGGCAAGGGTATTTAGCGCGAGATCCTCGACGTAGAGCTCGCCGTTGCGGTATTGAAAGGCTGACATTTCAGGGGGTCCATTGGCGTTAAAACAAAGGGCGCAAGGGTACCAGCTTTATTGACTGGCTTCTTCCTTTTTGTCTTTTTCCTGCTTATCGTCCTGTGGAAGTTGTAGCGGGCCCATTTGGCCGCAGGCACTGCAAAGCAGGGCGAGGATAAGAATCAGACTGAGAGGACGGTTCATGATTTTCCTTTAGTGATGTAAATAGCCGGACCGGAACAGGAAGGATTACACAGGGATCAATACGGATCGCACATAGAGACCCTTTTTGTTCCGATCGGGTTTTATATTATGTAACAGAGGTCACAAGAGTAAAGCGCCTTACAGGTTTTCTGGCTCTACAAGGTGTAATTGAACTCGTAAAAATGCTTACCGTCGATTATTTTTATATCCATTTCACCCTGAATGGTCTCGAGCGCACCAGCTGCGGAACCTTGCACGATATAAATCTGTAGGAGCTGTTCACTTGCTGTCATACGGCCTGCATGAAATAGCGTAAATGACCCTTCCTTGCCGTGCACACGCCCTCGAAACTCCTCGATAGCAGAATACACTGAGACCCCTTCAGTACGTTTGCTTAACATTTGTCCCCGCCCGGTACCTTCGATATCACCGCTGTAAAGCTTATCAATTGTCATGCGCCCAGCTGAAAATTCGCCATCGTCCTGTGGATCCAGAACAACCTCAAAACGACCTTTTGCAATCATGTTTAATTCCTTTTATCAATCAAAGTAGGGGTGAAATCGAATTCAAATATCCGATAAAATCGAAAATATAACATTGCAAAATAAATCAGACTACTGACAAACACACCGTCAACGGTAAGCATTCCCGATCGTCAGGCGTGAGTCGCCCAGACACTTTCGGAACCGTCGGAGGCAGGATGCCGACGTCGAGCGTACAGGGACGTATTTACAGTGTGTTCCGAAAGTGTCTGGGCGACTCGCGCCTGACGACCCTGTGAAAAACTAAAGATCAAGCACGAACCAGAATGCCAATAGCCTGATTCAAACGTACTTCAAGAATGTTTTTTATTCTTATGTAGTGTGCAGTTTGTAAATGCCCTTTATCAGCAACTTTTTCAGCAACAAGACTGAGATCAAGGTCACTGATATACACAGGATAATTTTCATCATTCTTACGATGTTTAAGAATATATTGCGCAACCACGATGTCCAGTTGATCTTCAAAGGCGACGGATGCGAACTCCTGGTTTTCACAATAAAAATCAAAATTCATTGAGTCCTTATCATCAAAGTGTGCGACAGCTTTTACATCCAGTTTGTCGTCTTTAAAATCAGCGGGAACGCGTTTTTTGTTTGCGTAAAATAAGCCGAGATCATCCTTTTGTAGTTCAAAGAAATTTACCGGAAAAACGCCAAAGTCTGATTGCGGGTTGGGGTACAAATGGCTTTGACGCAGAGCGACTGTCCTTAAAAAACGATGCAGGGGAATGAGCGGGTTGTAGTCACGGCGGCCGCGAAGCACAAAATGTGAAAGCGACCCTCTTTCATCAATAACAAAAATCTCCATGCCGATATCAAAACGGCGATAGAAGACGGAAATACTTTCCTGCTGATGAAGTTTGCTCAATAAATGAAGGGGGTGTAAAGGCCTTGCTTCAACATCTACCACAAAAGGACTGGTCTTACTCTGGTCTTCGCCAAGATGCTTAATTAGGGCTTGCTCCTTGCTAAAATTTTGAACACGCAAGCGTAAACCAACAAACTGCAAGCTGTACCACTGGCCGCGCATATTAAAAATATAACGAGTGTGCGGCGGATTTTTACCGCTGTAGAAACAGTCTATGATCGCTTTTAACCAGCCATCTACGCGTCGTTGAATGGTGCCATTATGAGAGCTGCCAATGCATTCAATAGTCAATTTCGGAGGGGATTGATGGGTGCCTGGCAAACAAAGTTGTAGATACTCTTCGAGCAGATGTAAGAGGCAGTCATCGCCTTCAAATCGACGAGTTTGAATTTCATTCCAGTTGTTACGGATGACCATATCAACCGAGGCGATAAGATTTTCCTTGAAGCCGCTATACCCCATGTTGTCGAGGTTATTGCCCAGTCGCTGTACACCGCGTTCATTGGTTGGTGTATTTGGAGTGCTGCCCACGTTGAGCAACAATAACACCTCCTGATGTTGCGCACTTTGTTGAAAGCTGGAGTGCGGCAGAGCCTGCAATGGCAGCGGCAGCCAGTTCTGTAAATGACTGAATATCTTCTTGACTTCTAATTGGTTAAGGGAAGGAACTTCTTGCAAATCAAAATGCGTGTTGTGATCACAAATCTCATTGATATACACCCACAAAATAATCTCCATTAGCGAAGAAGCCGATTTTATCGGTGTCCGTTTGGCGGGTTGTGAGGGGTCAGATGTAAAGGCGGCCCATACCTGAGTCTTCGAATACTTGTCGTAGAAATCAGATATTTGCACGGCATCTTCATAAATATTTCTAGAAATTCCGGGGTTTATCCATTCAATTTTCCCAGGGCGTCTCTCAAACACGGCTTGCAGGCGCCGGCCCAATACAGTGAGTTCATCACTGGAAATCGCTCGAGTATTTTTGTTGGCCTTGCTGTATTGCAATAGAAACTGGTAGCTGTTGTTTAATTCGCTAACAAGCAGACTGCGCTCAAAATTGACTTTATTTGATTTCCAGTTTGCACGATTGTCGAGTATCGCCGTGTGCTCGAAAGACCAATTCCATTCATCGGCAAAATTTTCCATGGCGCGTCGCTGCCAACTGCGTTGCCCACCTAAAGGTTTTGATAATTTTTGATTAACCTTAAAATAAAAACATCTTCGAGCGAGCTCCAGACGATCTGCTTGTTGCTTGCTGCGAAGGTAGCGTTCAATACGTCGATACACCATGACGTAAGAGTCGAGTTCATCGAGGTTATTTTCTCCGCGAAATACACGGCGTTTGTATTCAAGTGAAAGCGGTTCTAACTGTTCATCGCCCCCCACGTAAGCTTCCAGCAATAATAATTTCAAGGTGGACTTATAAGGGGAATCAATCGCCTTGTAGAGTTGCCAGATTGCGGCACCTATAAATTCACCTGGCGGAACTGACGCGACATCGCCAAAATCGAGAACGCTGTTATCGTGAATATATTTCTGATAAAGCAAGGTTGAACTGAAATCGTCATAGGCCTGCTCTTCCTGTGGAGGTACAAACCACCACAGAGGCATGCGCCCTGCGATGTACAAAGCAGAACGATAAAATTCATCCAGCAATAAAAATTTCTGCGCGGAGCCGGAACTTTCACCTTTTAATTCAGGTGAATAGCCCTGTTTAAACTCTTCGTGATTCATCAAAAAGAAATGCACTTCGAGGCGCAAGGATTCAGCCCACTCCTGCACTTTTTTACATTTCATTGCCAGCGAATGTTTTTCAGGTTGACCCAAATCCGGCCGGTAGCACAGCCAGATATCCAGGTCGGAATTACTGCTTTGTGCAATTGTCCCCGCCGACCCCATCACGTATATCCCGTAGATGGATTCTTGCGTTCCCGGTTCGATTTGCAGGGTGTAACTTTTGGCAATACTTTTTGCGCGTGAGATTTCTTTATCGTCAGGTTTGTACTGGCTAATTCGACAGGGCGTCTGGCGCGAGACATAGCCTGGCATCATCAAGTGGTTGCTGTGAAACAGGAGTGGCAATAAATCGAGGAAAAGTTGTTGGCGGTCATTCATCGCAGAACGCGTGCGCGCAAGCCTGTCCTCGTTAATCGCAAGGAACCGTTTGCGCAGGGTTGCCAGGTTTTGCCGGTCCAGACTGTCGGCAATTGGCAGAGGATGATTGCGAGCTTGAGCCACCTATTACTACACCACAACAAGAAAAAGGCTTGGGCTTCCTGGCCGGGAACTGACTTACCATTACACCAAGCTTATCTTGATACTAGCAGTGGATCAGTGAAGTGGTGCTATAACAAACGCCAATCGATATGACATTTGATTCTAAAAGCGTGTGACTATGTCACGCTTTTATGTCACGCTTTTATTGTATCGCTAATTGTGTGCTTAATGATAATGGCTAGCTAAACTTTTGTTGCAGGGCCAAAGCCACTTCGGCAGGCACAAACTGGTCAACATCGCCCCCCAGCGAGGCAATCTCGCGCACCAGCGAAGACGAGATATAGGAAAGGTGCTCAGCAGGCGTTAAAAACAAACTCTCCATCGAAGGTGCCAGGGCGCGATTCATGTTTGCCAGCTGAAATTCGTATTCAAAATCCGACACCGCCCGCAGGCCACGCACCACACCATAGGCACCGTGTTGCTCAACAATGTCTTTCAAGAGGCAATCAAAGCCGACCACCTCAATATTTTCGTGCTCACTCAACACGCTTTTACACAGCTCGACCCGTTCCTCAAGAGAAAAAAGCGGCTTCTTTTTATTGCTGGCAGCGACGGCAACCACAACAAAGTCGAACAAATGGCAGGCGCGTTGCACCAGATCCACATGGCCATTGGTGATGGGGTCGAAGGTGCCGGGGTAGACGACTTTTTTCATGGTGTTTCCTTTGGATCGTTTTTGTCGTTGATTTCGAATTATTGTTATCTGGCGGTTGTTTTTTAGCTGTTGTTATCGAGCGACTGCGCCTTTTCCTGCGTTTTTTTCTGGTATAGCGCGAATTGTACCCTGCCACTGGCCTTGCTTTTGCTTTTTTCCCAGCTTGCAGGAGTTACTATTTCGCTCCCCACTGGGCTTTCAATATAGATCATCGCATCCTCGGTGAGCAATTGGCCTTCTTCGAGAGCCCGGAAACTGGCTTCCCATACTTTCAAACTGAAAGGGGGATCAATAAACACCAACGAGTAGGGCGTTCGGGTTTTGCGCAAAAACTGGTCAGCCTCTTGTTCGTGGATGCTGGCTTCAGCAGACAGAAGTTTGCAATTTTCACGCAATTGTTTTGCGGCTTTCGGGTGCGGCTCGACAAAATCCACGGCGGCGGCACCGCGCGAGAGGGCTTCGAACCCGAGCGCGCCGCTGCCGGCAAAGAGGTCAAGGCAGCGGGCACCGTAGATATCTGCCTGCAACCAGTTAAAGAGCGTTTCGCGTATCCGGTCGCCGGTTGGGCGCAAACCGTCCACATCGGCCACTGCCAACTTCCGCCCTCGCCACTGCCCCGCAATAATGCGCAACTTGCCAGCGGATTTTGGAGACGCGGCAACCATATTTCAGCCCTTAACGTGTGGTAGGATACGGGCCGCATTGTAGTAGAAAGCGCACGCGGACACACCGATGTTTTTTAAACGTAAAAAAGACAAAAACGGGGACGGCCAGGTCGTTTCCGAGTCGACGGCCGAGCCCGTCGCCCAACCGGAAAATGCTAAACCCGAGGGCTTGTTGGCGCGCATGCGTCGCGGTCTCGCGCGCACAGGTAATCAACTGTCCGGTGGCCTCGGCAATTTACTGCTGGGGAAAAAGAGCATTGATGATGAATTGCTCGAAGAAATTGAAACCCTTTTGCTCACCGCCGATGTTGGCCTCGAAGCCACGACGGAAATTATTGATGCCCTCACCGACCAGGTCGCGCGTAAGCAGCTTGCCGATTCCGAGGCGCTATTCGCCGCCTTAAAATCTCATCTGCACGCCTTACTGGAAAAAGTGGAAGCGCCGCTGGTGATTTCCACGGACAATCCCGAATCGGACACGCTCGCTGTAGAAAAAACGCCTTTTGTTCTTTTGGTCGTGGGCGTAAACGGTGTGGGTAAAACGACCACCATTGGCAAAATGGCTCGCCGCTTTATGAACGAAGGCAAGAACGTAATGTTGGCGGCGGGCGATACCTTCCGTGCAGCGGCGGTTGAGCAATTACAGGTTTGGGGTGAGCGCAACAATGTGCCTGTTGTTGCCCAGCACACAGGTGCAGACAGCGCGTCTGTCATCTTTGATGCGGTGCAATCGGCGAAAGCGAAAAATATTGACGTGGTGATTGCGGATACTGCCGGTCGCTTGCACAACAAAAGTAATTTGATGGACGAATTGGAAAAAGTGGTTCGCGTGATAAAAAAAGTGGACCCGCAAGCACCGCATGAGGTGCTATTGGTGCTGGATGCCGGTACCGGTCAAAATGCCCTGAGTCAGCTTGAGCAATTTGGCAAAGCCGTGAATGTGACCGGTTTGGCGCTGACCAAGCTGGACGGCACCGCGAAAGGGGGAGTGATCTTCGCGTTGAGTAAAAAACAACAGGTTCCGGTGCGCTTTGTGGGTGTGGGTGAAGGTGTTGAAGATCTGCAGGTCTTTAAAGCACGAGAGTTTATGGAAGCGCTTTTTTAGCTGGGCGACGTTACACCAATTAACTTTTAGTAAAGAAACACTTGGCAGAAAAAGGCTTGCTGGAAAAACGGTAAGCAAAACAAAATAGCCCGGGCATTACAGCTAACTGTCAGAGCCCAATTATTTTAATTTTAAAAAAACATAAATCTATAACGACCATTAGGCATGATTAATTTCAGTACCGTCAGTAAACGCTATGAAAGCGGGCAGGAAGCGCTCGGTGGCATTTCGTTTGATATTGATGCGGGGGAGTTGGTTTTCCTCACCGGCCATTCCGGTGCGGGAAAAAGCACACTGATGAAATTAATTATGCTGATGGAACGCCCCACCACAGGCCAGGTTTTGGTTGGTGGCCGTAATCTCAGCCGTATTCGCAAAAGTCAGATTCCCTATCACCGTCGACAAGTCGGCGTGGTTTTTCAAAATCACCAATTGCTTTTTGATCGCAGTGTTTTTGAAAATGTTGCGTTGCCCTTGCAAATCGCCGGTTACCAAAGTCGCGAAGTCGGGCGCCGGGTGCGTGCGGCGCTGGATAAAGTCGGCCTGTTGGAAAAAGAAAAACACAATCCCATCACCTTATCAGGCGGGGAGCAGCAGCGCGTGGGTATTGCGCGCGCCGTCGTAAACAAACCGCCGGTTTTACTTGCGGATGAGCCAACAGGTAACCTGGACCCGGAACTCTCTGCGGAGATTATGAATTTATTCGCGCAATTCAATGCTGTGGGTGTCACGGTGATGATCGCCAGTCACGACATCGATTTGATTACGCGTTTGGATTATCGCGTGTTAACCCTGCACAAAGGGCAGATCATTCATGACGGCTTTTTGCCGAAGGGCGATCAACATGGCTAAATCCGGCGCCCGCAGAGTAGAACGCCCAGCGCCGGAAAAAAACAACGGCCCCGGTGCAGTGCAAGCGAAAACCAGCATTGGCGATAAATCGCGCTCGTATTGGGCACACCACCGCAGTTCGTTTATCAGTGCGTGCTCACGTCTCCTCGGTGCACCGGTACAAACCTTGATGACATCACTGGTTGTCGCCATTGCTCTTGCACTGCCGGCAACACTTTATATCGCCTTGAACAATGTGCAACAACTCGGCGACAGTTGGGATGCCAATCCAAAAATTTCTGCCTATCTAAATCCGCGTGCGAAAGAAGAAGCGATCCAGGAATTTATTGAAAAACTGCGCGGCTACAATGAAATCAACGACGTGGAATACCTCAGTGCCGACGATGCGCTCAGGGATTTTCAACTGCGTTCCGGTTTTGGCGAAACACTCAGCGAGTTGGATGAAAACCCCTTGCCGCCCACCTTGATTCTCTCACCCACAAAGGCGGCCAGTGACCCGGATACCTTGAAGCGTCTCGGTGATCGCATGTTGCAGGAAGCACTGATCGATGATGTGAGCCTGGATATGGAATGGGTTCGCCGTCTGCGCGAGATCATGATCCTGGGGAAAAAAATTGTGATTGCGCTGGCGGCCTTGCTGAGTTTGGGAGTCTTGTTGGCCGTGGGCAATACCATTCGCCTTGCCATTGAAAACCGCAAAGATGAAATTATCGTTGCAAAATTAGTGGGCGGCACCGACGGCTTTGTTCGCCGCCCCTTTCTGTATACCGGGCTGTGGTACGGCCTATTCGGCGGGCTGCTCGCTGCGGTGATTGTCGGTCTGGGTTATATGAGTATCAACCAGAGTGTGCAGCGTTTGGCGGACCTCTACAACAGCGGTTTTCGATTACAAGCCTTGGGCATTGAAGGTAACTTAACCCTCATTGGCCTCGCAACATTAATTGGCTTACTTGGTGCCTGGCTGGCTGTTAGTCGTCACCTATCTCAAATTGAACCGCGCTAACTATTCTCCCAAATTATTTTTCTCTTTCGTGGCATGCAGATCGGAAGACGCTTTTTCCAATGCGCCCACCATTACACTTGTTCGTGCTTGATAAAATAGCAGGAGTACACCCCGGGTAAGGTTTGAGCCGGGTTAGGGCTGATGGGCTCTTCGGTTGGCGTAACGTGAAAAAACAGGTACCCATCTTCGGATGCTGGCATGGGGTAATCGAAAACATCGATTGACGAAAACGTAGAATCTTCGGCCACGATAGTGCCGTAAGTATCAATTAATGTCCCTTTTAAACTGACATTCCACGGTTGCACGGTACATGATATGACTAAATCGATGTCTTCTGTTTCCGAAGGTGATATTGCCCAGATGTCAGTTTGATTCAGGTTTGTTATCACACCTATACAGCGGTGGTAAGTCACCCCATCAGCCAGTACTCCAGAATCCTCGCACTCCTCCACTTCCTTGCAACCGGAAAGCACGATGGAAAACCACAACACCGCTAACCCAACCAGGCACTTCTTGAGTACCGCCTTGTTACAAAGCAACATTTTCGGCTTACAAATTAAAGTATCCATACCCAAATCCCCTTTGGCGCTTGAATTTAAATTCGTTCACGGTTTTTACGGCTTGTTCCTTAAAGTAAGGCAGCGACAAGCTAAACGCAGTTAAAAAATGCACAATAAGATCGTGAATTAATACCGCTATTTTCCCGACCTTTATTACCGTTTGGCGTCCTTAGGTCAAAGTAGAGTGTTTCCTGACTGATGCGATGTGGTCGTTGGCATCGGTAACAATCGCGCATTGGTTTCACTTTCGAGCGCGTATGCTCGCTTGCGCGCTATCCAATGTTTTCAACGCTAAAGCACATTTAGTCCGTTTGGGTCATGTTTGTACGCGCCTGATTTTTTATCGTGCTAACCACTTAAAACACCAAACATGATGGAGTACAAAAATGCATTATGCAGTCGCAGTCATAGGTACCTTACTTTCGCTTGGCACTGAAGTGGAAGACAAAGGGTTTTCAGTGGAGGCCAGTCTGGGCCAAAGTACTTTTCCCAACATTAACTCGAGTGCACTTGGAAATGGAAAAATCAAGGACACGGCGTACAGCATCGCATTGAGTTATCACTTTTCATCCTGGTTTGCCCTTAAGGCCGGGTATGTTGATCTCGGCAAGGCTCGTTATGAATCACGATTGGACAGCGCATTGCCAGGCTACGAAGGGCCGAATGGACATTTGGATTGGTCTGCCGAGGCCTATACCCTCGCAGTGGTGCCGAGTATCCCGCTCAACGATCAGATAAAAGTCTTTGCGGAGTTAGGCTGGCAATCTGATGAGCTGAGGTTGACAAGCGTTTTTCCGGAATTGGAAGAGGGCGAATTTGTCTCATTTGGCCGGGAGAGCACAAAGCGATCTGGCGATGATACCTATTTTGGCTTGGGTTTGAGTTACGCAATTAACGACAAACTCAGTACCAAACTCGCGTACAAGGAATTCAAGTTTCAGGAAGAAGACATTCGATTTGTGGATCTGGGTTTGCAGTGGCGATTTTAGCGAGTTTTCCGCCATTGTCTCCAGCGTGATAGCGATGGCTTGGTTGCCAGCATTAGAACTCCAGTCGAAAGCCGATAAGGGGAAAAATGTCGCCATCTTCTTCGCCAAACCTACCGGTGCGCGAATCAAAATCTTGCGCGCCGGGGTTCACATTGCCGAGCGCGTTAATCACGTCGAGGAAAGCCACAACATCGGCAAAAGCCAGTGAACGCCGATAATCAACACGAAAGTTTAACGTGTGGTAAGCGTCTTCGCGTTCGCTGTTTATTTGTGTATACGCCTGGCTAAAACGCAAAGGACCATCGGGGGCGAGCACGTCCTCGTAAATCACATAGGCATCGGTGGGCATGCCGTCGAGGTACTTCCAGCGGCTGGATAATTTCCAGCGATCATTAATCTCCCATACGCCGCCTATACTAAATACATGTGGCCGATGAAAGTCAGCATCACGCTCACCAAGGCCATCTTGCATGTTTACTGTGGCCTTGTTGAAGGAATAACTGATATTAAGTGACCAGCTTTCGGCAAACGTTTTATTAGCGACGAGATCAAAACCATAGGATTCGCCACTACCGGCATTGCTCATAAATCCAGAGGTGCGTGCAGGCGGTGTGACGAGCTGATCGAGTTTTTGAACATACATTTCTGAAAGCAAATTCCAGTTTTCTGTAACTTGCCAGTTGAAACCGAAGCTATATTGCGTAGTTTTTTCACTTTCCAGTTCGTTGTTATCTTGCGAGCGAGCGCGATCGAGAAACAGGGGAGCCTGGTAGTAATAACCGGCTGTAGCGGCAAGACTAAAATCAGGGAGCACAAACCATGTTAATCCAAAACGCGGCGAGAGCAGGTTCTCACTTGAAAGTGCATTGCGGTCATAGCGCATACCGCCGCGTGCCTGCCAATCGCCCCAGTTAATAATGTGTTCGCCATAGAGCCCATAATTTTGCGTCTGGTTACTGAAAGCCGCGTTGACATTTTCCGGTTCTAGTACAATGTAACGTTGTGTCGGGTTTGCGACTGCATCGCGTAAATCATAGGTAAAACGTATCCAATCATCCTGAAGTGTTGTTTGGTAGCGTAGATCGATATTGGTGATTTCAAGGCCGCCACGAAATTCACCCCAACGGTTAAATTGCGCGTAGTCAAGGCGATAACCCAGCTCGCGGTTTTCTTCTTCAAGTGTGATGATCCGCTCGCGCCGCGGAACCTCTTCTGGCGATACATCAGGCGGTAAATTGTCGAGAAAGGCTTCTCCCTCGGCGCTGGTTTTATCAGTGCGTCGGTAATAGAGTTTTTGATTCAGCTTGCTATTGTCGCCAACAGCGCTTTCCCAGGTGAGCGAGAAAAGATCATTGTCTTGTTCGGCTTCAGCGAGGGAGTAATCAGAAATAATGCCGTCGTCACCGGCGAGTACGTTGTCCATATCGCGCACGTAAGTTTCGGGTGCGTGGATCAGTAAAAGATTGAAGGTGTTGTGCGCGTTCACTCCGGTGTTGGTTTTGAGAATCACGTCCGTTAATTTCGGTGAGCCGATGTCTTCAATACCAATACTTTTAAAAAACCGACCAAAATCGAGTTGCCGGGCAGAGAACAACAATGATGTATTGTCGTAAACCGCACTCGGCCCTTCATAAGTGACTTCGAGCCCCGCAACATCCAGGCGGGTACTCAGCCGCGCAGAATCCAGAGAGGCCTCTGCCACTTGCAAATTCAGCAGTGAACCCGAGCGTCCTGCATAACGCGCACTCCACCCGCCGGGCTGAAAGTCAGCACCTTCAATCAAGTTCGGTGCAAATATCGAATAGCGGCCGCCGCCTGCGATATCTTCAGATTCCCCGAGTGATTGGTTGAAGTGGACCACATTCTCAAAGGGGATGCCGTCGACAAGGATAAGGTTGTCTTTGGGGCCGCGTCCGCGGACAGTGAAGCTCGCGAAATCGCCGGTAGAAACCAGACCGGGTAGGCCATCGAGCGCGCGCAAGACGTCGCTACCGGAACCGGGCGCACTGCGCAGGGCTTCGCGATCCTTGCGACGAAATGCAATGCCCTCCTCTAATTGCGCGGGGCGCGCGCGTGCGACGACGAGCGTCTCTTCAAGTGAGTTCGGCAAGGCACTGAGTTGTAATTTCAGCTCTGTTGTTTTACCGGGGGTGATGCGAACACTCGGCTCTTGTATCCGTAAGTAGCCGCTTTTTTGAGCGCGCAATTCGTAAAGGCCGGGAGAGAGATTGCCGATACGCGCTTCCCCCTTTTCATTGGTGCGAACACGCGTCGCGTTGCCATCGCGCGCGATAATAGAGAGCTGAACATCGGCCAATACCTGAAGGCGATTTTCAAGTCCGGTTTTTACGAGCAGGTTGCCATGTTCGGTGATTGTCTGGCTAATAACACCGTGATTTGCAGCGAGGCTAAAAACAAACAATATGAAAAGAAAAGTAAGACGTGACCGCATAAAAATGGCGACTCCAGAGTATTTTGCCTCAATTCCATCGTTCAGGTTTAAGCGTCCACGGGGCATAGCCAACCTTCATCATGAAGACTTTTACGTAAATATCAGTGACTTCGATCAGTGATTTTTACCAGAGGGTATGATGCTGCATTCATACTGTTTCTCGTGTTCGAGTAACCAACGCTTGCGCTCAAGTCCACCGCCATAACCCGTTAAATTGCCATTTTTTCCGATTACCCTGTGACAAGGCACAATGATACTGATGCGATTGTGGCCATTCGCGTTCGCCACCGCGCGCACTGCTTGCTTGCGGCCGAGTGCCTCGGCTTGTTGCTGATAACTGCGCGTTTCGCCAAAAGGAATGGAACACAAACCCTGCCAGACCTGTTGTTGAAATTCGCTGCCTGGCATATCCAAAGCAACACTAAAATGCTGGCGCTGGCCTCGAAAATACTCTGCGATCTCATTTTTCGCTTGCGCGATATGCGCATTTTCTCCCGTGACGATGGGGCATTGAAGTCGCCGCTGAAGATCACGAAATTCGGTTTCCAGCATGCGTCTGTCGACAAATTCCAATAAACACAAGCCTTTTGCCGTTGCACAAGCGAACATGGGCCCGAGTGGCGTAGTAAAGCGGTTGATCAATATCGCGGAATACTTACCCTCGCCAGGTGAATGGCCGGTAATTTTTTTGTAGGTGTAAGCAAAACCACTCAAGCTCTCATAACCCAGTTCATAGGCGGTTTCCAGACTGTTGCTGCCTTTGCCAAGTTCCAGCATTGCCGTATTGATGCGATACATGCGCTGGTAGCATTGAAAAGTCATACCGTACTGTTTCTGAAACCAACGGCGAATTCGCTCCGGGTTTAAACCGGCTTGCAGCAATTCCCCATCACTGACGCGTTTTTTTGGTGAAGACTGGATTCGAGCGATTGCAGTTTGCACTTCTAGTGGAGCTTCGTTCGCATTTTCCGTGGGTTTGCAGATCTTGCAAGGCCGATAACCTGCATGCAGGGCCGCTTTAAAGTCTTTGTAAAAATCAACATTCTGTTTGAGGGGCTTGCGGGCACGACAGGTCGCAATGCAAAAGACGGAGGTGGTTTTCACTGCAGCAAAAAATACCCCTGTGAAAGAGGGGTTTTTCTCAACCAGGGCCTGGTAGTAGCGGTCGATGGTTTTTGGGTGGGTTACTTGCATGTCTTGAAACCAGAGTTGAAATCAAAGTTGAAACCAAAGTCGAGACCATAATTGAAAGGTTTCATGCTCGCATGCTGGCTAGTTTTATAACAACCGAAAAATCGGCAAGTATTTTTTCTTGTTGTGTAAAGATCTGACTTGCTCTCACTCAGTGTGCGGCCACAAGGTTGTAAGACCCCGGGGCTAAAACCCCGGGGTTAAGACCGAGGGCTAAAACCCGGAATCTAAATCCAGAGTTTAAACCCAGGGCCTCGAAACACCATGAGGCCCTGAAAACGCCAGCCCCGAAAATAAGAACCTCTCCACGGTAAATTTCGTATATACCCCCAAATATTGGGAAAAGAGAACGGGCAGTAAATAAAAGGCTGTTTTCTATACAGAATTGGCGCGCATAGCCACCAAAACTATTACAAAAAAATTCTGTCCAAGGCCTTGAAAAGCGGCGGTGCCGCACTAATATTCTTTCAAACCTCGGCCGTTGGAAAGCGCTTAGAGAGCTGCTAAAATCCGTCGGCTAACGAATTGGAGACCACCATGGGAACAGATTTACAGCGCATTGACGTATTGGCACCGGGGCAAAACCTCAACGCCTATATACAAGCTGTGAACGGCTTTGCCGTCCTGAGTGCCGAAGAAGAGCAGAAACTCGCCGAAGACCTTTACTACAGAGAGGATCTCGACGCCGCTCGCCGTATGGTTATGGCGCACCTGCGCTTTGTTGTGCACATTGCCAAATCCTATGCCGGTTATGGCCTCTCGCAAGGCGACCTGATTCAGGAAGGCAATGTCGGCCTCATGAAGGCCGTAAAGCGCTTCAACCCCGAAAAAGGTGTGCGCCTCGTATCCTTTGCAGTGCACTGGATCAAGGCGGAAATCCACGAATTCATCCTGCGCAACTGGCGCATTGTGAAAGTGGCCACCACCAAAGCACAGCGCAAGTTGTTTTTTAATCTGCGGGGCCAGAAAAAGCGCCTTGCCTGGCTAACCAACGACGAGGCTGCCGCAGTCGCTGAAGATTTGAATGTGGATGTGAAAAACGTCCGCGAAATGGAAGGCCGGCTCTCAGCTTATGATTCCGCCTTCGATGCCGGTGCCGATGACGACGATGAAAGCGCTTGGCAAGCGCCTTCCAACTATCTGGAAGACAGTCGTTACGACCCTTCAACCATGCTGGAAAATGCCGATTGGGCTGAAACCAATGCCAATAGCCTTGAAGCGGCGATTGAGCAGCTGGATGATCGCAGCCGCGATATTCTGGAGCAGCGTTGGTTGGATGACGAAAACAAAAGCACACTGCACGATCTCGCTGCCAAATACGGCGTCTCTGCAGAGCGCATTCGCCAGTTAGAAAAGAACGCAATGAAGAAAGTCCGGACCTATATGGAAGCCTGATTTTCAATATCTTGCCAGTTGTCGAAAAAGCCGCTTTTCAGCGGCTTTTCTTTTAAATCACTGTTTTATATAACTTTTTTATTTCCAGATCAGCCCGATATTCTCTCCCCCTTATGCAAATTGAATACAAGAAAAAAGCCATCCGCAGTTACGTGATTCGCGGCGGGCGCATTACTGATGGCCAAAAGAAAGCGTTTGATCAGTGGTGGCCACACTATGGGCTGAGCCTGCATGACGGCTTACTTGAGCCTGCCACCCAATTTCCCGCGAACCAGCCATTGGTGGTTGAAATCGGTTTCGGGATGGGGGATTCCCTCTTCGCCATGGCGGAGGGCTTGAATGAAAACTTTATTGGTATCGAAGTACACCCGCCGGGTGTTGGCCGACTGATTAACAATGCAGGCAAGGCGGGATTGAAAAATCTTAAAGTCTATATGGCCGATGCGCTGGATGTATTGGAAGACTGTATTCCCGATAACAGCCTTGCGCGTCTGCAACTCTATTTCCCCGACCCTTGGCACAAGAAAAAGCACAATAAACGTCGCATTGTGCAGCCCGAGTTTGTGCAATTGGTGAGAAGAAAATTAAAGCCGGGTGCCTGTTTGCATATCGCGACCGACTGGGAAAACTATGCGGACCATATTATGGAGGTCTTAAGCCTGGCTGAAGGAATGGAAAACAAGGCCGGGGATTATCTTTTCTCTGATAAACCTGACTATCGCCCGCTCACAAAATTTGAAAAGCGCGGGGAAAACCTTGGCCACGGTGTTTGGGACCTGATATTTACAAAAACCCTATCCTAAGGTCTGCTTTCGCTGCCTAACAAAGTTCACAAGCCTAAAACAAGTGTTTAAAATCCGTACGGCTTCACAATTCTTGTAAGAAACGTCGCGTAAAATAATAAATACATCAACGAAGGGCGAGAAGAATGACAAATGACGCACCTTGGCAGGCCTCTTTGTGGGATTTTGCCACCGCAGTTTACAGCCAGCCTCAGGTCGAAAGTCTGAGCCTGGGTTTGCAAGACAGGCACAATGCCAACGTGAATATTCTCTTGTGGGCGGTTTGGTTACAGGAAGAGAATATTCAGCTTTCACTTGAGGTGTTGGATGATGTTATTGCAACCGTCGAAGCTGTGAGCCTTGTCACGGTCAATCGATTACGCATGGTACGTCGCGATATCAAGGAAATGGATAACTTCACTAAAGTTCAGAGCCAAATGATCAGTAAATTGATTCTTAATGCTGAGCTGGCTATCGAAAAAGTACTGCTGCACCGCCTACAGGACATGACCCTGAAATTTATGGAAGTCATGCCGGATAAAGTCCAACCGGTTTCCCTGCTGGATTATCTGAAACGTTTGAATTTGCAGGATGCCGAGCAGGAAGCGATGCAATTTCGCGAGGCTTGTCGCAGCAACACGCTGGCCTAGAAAATCCGGCCGCAAAGGCCTGTAAGAATAAAGACAAAAAAGCCCGGATTTCCGGGCTTTTTTTTGGAAAGTCAAAACGCACATGCTGTTGTTGTGTCGGCGAACACAACCATAGGCATTTTAGTCCTGATTATCGAACAAGCTTCCTGAAGGGGGTGCACTTGGTGTAATCGGAGCCGGTGCAGCTGTAGCTGGAGCGTCTTTTTTCTCTGTGGCCGCTGGTGCTGGCTTGCTCTCTACGGGTTTACTTTCTTTTGGTGCTTCGGGCTTTTTATTTTCCGTTAAGGGCTTTTTATCCGCTAAAGGCTTTTTATCTGCTAAGGGCTTCTTCTCCGCTAAAGGCTTTTTATCTGCTAAAGGCTTTTTCTCAACAGCCGGTGTTGGGGTGGCAGCCGGTTTCGCTTCTACAGGTTTGGCTGCTGGGGGTTTGGGCGCTTCAGCAGGTTTTGGTGCAGCGGGTTTTTTCACTTCAGCGGGCTTTGGCGCTTCCGCAGCTTTAGCCTTGGCTGGTTTTTTTGCGGGCTTACTGGCCGGGGCTTTTTTTCCTGCTTTGGCCTTGGCGGCGGGGGCCTTTTTTGCCGCAGGTGCTTTTTTAGCTTTTGCCTTGGACTTCGCGGCTTTCTTTTTCGCCGGTGCTTTTTCAGATTTTACTTCTTTCTTTGCGACGGCTTTCTTTTTTGCCTTTTTCTTTTTGGCGGGTTTGGCCGCTTTAGCTGCAGCTTGGCTCAATTCTTTCGCGAGCGCCACAGCTGCTTTTGCTTCTGCCAATTCAGCATTGGCAGCAGACAGTGCATCAGTTGCAGCAGCAACCTCAAGCTTCTGCTTTGCAACGGCATCTTTGGCTTTTGCAACGCGTGCTTTTGCACTCGCGGCTTTTTTGCCTTTTGCAGCGGCAGCGGCTTTCTTCGCAGCGGCTTGTAATGTGCTTAATTTACTTTTTGCTTTGCTGGATTTGCTCGAGGCTGCTTTCACAGCTTTCTGGGCATCGCTCAGTTTTTTATCACGTGCTTTATCGAGTTGTGCAGTGACCTTGGCAACTTGTTTTTCCAGCTCCGCAACGGGGTCAGTTTTTTTCTTTGCAGCCATGAGATATTCCTGGATATTCGGTTAAATTAAAGGGGATTCAAAAATGCGTTTATCTGGTTTTTTTACCTTGATTCGCTTTCCTACCGCTAGCGCAAAAAAGCTTAACTTTTTTTCTCCAGATTTCAAATATTATTTAGTCTAATTTACCGGGAATTTTCGCGCTTTTCTGGAAACTGTAGAGTGTCACAAGCCCTCTCCTGAAAGCTGTGTGCAAACGCACACTCCAGCAGCGCATTTATTGGTGCTACCCGTTGCTGCGTTCATCGACTCTGTGTATAGTCACAGGCCCACAAAACCCGCGGAAAAGCAGGCAGCGCATCATAACAATAGCAAGCTGTGGATTGGCCGAACGAGGCAGAGCGCGAAGTCGCTGTGAGATGTCGCCCGGATTGGTTGAGACGGAAAGTATTGAGTAAAGACGTTATACAGAGCTGCGAAATAGCCTGGGCTGTGCTCAGGGAATAGTAATAATGCTATAACCGCATCACCTTCACCGAAAGCGGAGAGAACATGAAAAAACAACTGAGCCTTGCAGTGGCAGCCTCATTGATAGTATTGGTTAGCGGCTGTAATAAGGAAGCAGCAGAGCCAGCGACAAAAGAATTGGAGCTGGATACCATGGAAAAGAAAATCAGCTACATCTTTGGTTATAACGTTGCACGTCAAACCATGCAGAGCGATTTCGAATTGGATGCCGATGTTCTGGCGCAAGCAATCAAGGAAACCCAGGCCGGTGCAGAGCCACGTTTTACTGAAGAAGAAATTCAGGCACACATCAAAGCCTGGCGTGCAGAAGAGCGTGAGCGAGCACAAGCGAAACGCCTGAAAGAGCAAGAAGAAAATCAGGCGAAAGGTGAAACCTTCCTCGCTGAAAATGCGCAAAAAGAAGGGGTCACCACGACCGAAAGTGGTTTGCAGTACAAGGTATTGCAACAAGGTGAAGGCGCGAGTCCATCTGCAACTGACCGTGTGAAGGTCCACTACCGTGGCACTCTGTTGGATGGTACCGAGTTCGATAGCTCTTTCAAACGCAATGAGCCCGTCGAGTTCGTTGTTGGTAACCTGATTCCAGGCTGGGTGGAAGCATTACAGCTGATGAAAGAAGGCGACAAATACGAAATCTACGTGCCTTCGGCCCTCGGTTATGGCCCCGGTGGCACGCACAAGATTCCACCCAATTCAGTACTGATCTTTGAGATGGAATTGCTGGAAGTCTTGAAGAAAGAAGAAACGGAAGAGAGCAGCGAAGGCTAAGTGCTAAGCTGCCAGGAAAAGCGCTGTAAGGTCAGCGATTTCCGTTGTTGTATGCAAAAAGGGCTCTATTCAGAGCCCTTTTTTATTGGGGGCTAATTCGGTTCTTTGCGAAAGCGGTGAATAAATCCGTTAGACGCCACAGCGAGATAGTCACCACTTTCAGTAAACGTGACATCCAGAATTGCCGCGCCTGTCGGCTTCCATTTTTCCCGTTTGGGAACTTGCCAGCGTGCAAGTACTTTCATGGTGTCGAGGGACCAAAGTTCGAGCCATTGATCCGGTCGGCCTGTCAGTAAATGCCGGTTGTCGTTACTGAAGCGTGCTGCTGTGAAGCGTACACCACGCTTAATACGCTGAGCTTCCAGGGCAATTTCACCGACAACTTCGCCAGTTTCGCATTGCCACACCACGGCTTTATCGTACTTGCTGACACTGAGTACAAGGCTGCCGTCCGCAGAGATGCGCACCAGTTGAACGTCGTCCTGGTGCTGATACTTTTGCAGAGCTTGCCCTTTACGGGTATTCCAGCACATCGCGGTGTAATCTTCAGAACCGCTGACGGCACGTGTGCCATCCGCACTGAGGTCGACGCTGCGCACGCGATTACTGTGATTCAAACTGTGCAAAATGCCGCCGCGCTGGACATCAAAAATAATAGCTTGATGTGTGTCCATACCGAGCAGGGCAAAGCCAGCATTCGGTGCGAGCGCTACATCAAGCACTTCGCCGGGGGCCGTCCAAAAGCGCTCACCTTTGCCGCTTTGTACATCCCACAAAACCAGTGTGTTGGGTTCTGCGGTCAGGACAAAGCGCTTTTGTGGATCAAAATCTGCGGCGATAACCGACATAAATTCATTATCGGAATGCTGCCAATTGAAGAGCCGTTCACCGTCCTCAATGCGCCACAAACTGGATTGGTGGTTGATGGAGGATATGACGGCAAAGGTCCCTTCGTCGTTAAGCGCAGCGGCGTGCAAGCCTTGCACGGCCACTTCGGTGCTTTGCTGAGGCGGAGGAGATTTTTGGCAGGCTCCCAGGCTGAGGAGAGCGCTGAGTGCCAGAGTGCGATAAAACATATCCGTGTTATTTGGTTAAGGTCTATTTCTAGTTATAGACCACTCCACACTCTGGCGTAGTTTTTTACGAATCAGGCGACCTTGTCCTTGTGGGCAGTGTGCAGCACTTCAATCATGCGATCCTCGGATTCGAAACGGTTTACCAGTGTCTCGCCGAGACGCGACAAATCAGTTTCGATGGTTTCGAGGTCGTCTGTTTCCTGATACTTGTCGTTAAAATCGAGAACAAATTCTGTGGTTTTATCGATCTCTTTATAAAGCTGGCTCGCAGTGCGCAGGCCGTCGGTATCATTAAACTCGCGGCCTTCTTCAAGGAGCTGGTTATAAACTTCGAAATGCCCGGCAGACACATAGTCCACCATAATCTGACACAAACGCTTCAGTTCATTACCGCGTTCAACCTTGTCGTGCTCAGAGGCGATATCGGAAAGATTACAGTAGAGCACAAGCAGCTCCTGTCTTTCCTTCAACCAACGATCGATGATCTCGCTGACACCACCCCATTTTTCCTGTGCAGACTGACAGTTCTCCAGCATATGCCCTTCCTGATTGTTGTTCTCAATGACGTAAGCGCGAAGTTGACTGTCCCGATCTATTCGCTGCATGTTCAGTGCGGGGTCAGATTTCTGACATTGCACCGCTTATCAAATGTTATAAAAAATACTGCGACGTATCCCTACGCCACCGCTAATTAAATTTCCCGACGGTATGTCTAAAAATAGGTGAGGATTAATGCCAGGGCAAGTCCCGTCGGACCAGCTGCCAACAATTTATTGCGATAAGCCCAATAAACGCGACCAGAGTCCAGCCGGGTATGCTTAAGCCGAGCAGTGACCATTGAATGTCAGCACAATTGCCATCCCCCTGGAAAAGCAACTGCAGCGCCTCCATAAATGGCAGCACATCAAACATGTATTCAAGGCTCGGGCCGCAAGCAGGTTGTTGGTCTTCCGGTAAGGTTTGTAACCAGGTGTGGCGACCCGCGACGATGGCACCCAATACTCCGCTCACAATGCCGAGCCCCGCATAAATTCGTCGACCCAGACCTTTGGGGTTTTGTAACCAGGCCAGCGCCGCAAATATCCCGACTAGCACAACAAAGCCGCGTTGAGTCATACACAAAGGGCAGGGCGCAAGCTTGAGGAAATTCTGAAAATACAGCCAGGCAATTAACATCATGCTGGCACAGCCCAGCACAATGAGGGCATTAACATTGCGAATACTTAAGAGGGGCACGTTGACTCCTTAATGTTCTCAGAGTGAATGGCTGGGGGCGCAAGAATAACAGAGTTACCCGCGCTCTAACCAATAATGCTGGTCTATGCTTAAACAAAGCGTTATTTGGATGTCTGTCACATGAATAGTTCCCGGTTATTTCGTCTGTTTGTCGCGTTTTTCTTGAGTGTCTTTATTGTGGTTGCGCAGGCCCAGGAAGAAGGTGAAAAAAGCGAGGAAGAGGTCGCCGAAGAGGGCGAAAAAAGTGATGCCGAAGGTGAGGGAGAAAGCGCTGCCATGCCAGCGATTTATTTGCCCTTGAAACCGGCCTTTGTTGTCAATTATGGCGGTAAGGGGCGTTTGCGTTATTTGAAGACGGAGTTGTCTGTTCGCCTCGCAAGTACGGATGCCGCAAATTCGGTTCGACATCATATGCCGTATTTACGCCATAAGCTGGTGATGTTGTTTGCGCGGCAGACGGAGGAGAGTATTAATTCGCAGGAGGGACGGGAGTTGTTGCGACAGGATGCGTTGTTGGCTTTGCAGGAGGTTATCAAGGAAGAAGACGGCATTGAGGGTGTGCTCGATGTGTATTTCAATACTTTTATTGTGCAGAACTAGTTTTTCCTGAAATTTTTTGGGATTAGTCACGTAAGACCGTTCTGGGTCAAAAGTGCTGGTACAAATACTTTATTGGGTTCTCCGCGTAAGGCATCGATCACAGGGTGGGCCTTATTGAAAACGCATAAATCCATCCCTGGAGCTCCGACGCGTCTCCATGACGCGACGGTTTCAATAAGGCCCACCCTGCAATCGATGCCAGCATAATTTTTCCGTAAAAGTATTTGTACCAGCACTTTTGACCCAGAACGGTCAGCAAAAAATTCGCGGAAAATAATTAATTAAATACCCGGTTGTTTTTCTAACTCACCTGCATGGTTCAGATTTCATGATCTCGCTGTCACTTCACTCCCTCCTGACCCGTTAAATTTGTTGATGAGTGCACGGGAAGTGCCTTCCGAAACCGTCGGAGGCAGGAAGCCGACGTCGAGCGTACAGGGGTGTATTCACAGCGTGTTTCGGAAGGCACTTCCCGTGCACTCATCGTATTAAAAATTTAACGGGTCAGGAGGGAGTGAAGTGACATACACGTCAAATCCAAAACGAACAGGGATGTATTCACAGGATGGTTCGGAAGGCACGTCCCCGCACGCTCATCGTATTTAAAATTTAAAGGGTCAGGAGGGAGTGAAGTGACTTACACGTCAAACCCAAAACGAACAGGGATGTATTCACAGGATGGTTTGGAAGGCACGCCCCGCACGCTCATCGCATTTAAAATTTAAAGGGTCCGAAGGGAGTGAAGTGATTTACGCGTCGACCTAAAAAGAACTAACTAGCGCAACAGCGCCCATATTGCGCATAGTATTTTTCGAGGTAGAGATCAAAATCCATTTGTTCCTGTGCTTCCAGTTGTTTCTGTTTTTGTAATGAAAGCTCGCTGATTTTTTTAAAGCGCTCGTGGATTTTTTTCGGGAGTGTGTCCGCTCGCAGGGCTTCGGTATGGGTTTTGGAGAGTTTGAGAGCGTATTCGGGGTAGCTTAGGTTTTCGCTTTCTAGGGCGTGCAGCAAACGCGCCGAGGGGGTGAGACTGGCGTTGTTGACTTTGGCGATTTGGGCTTCGAGGCTTTCCTGAAATCCAGGGCCGTCGCCGTTGCTTGCGCTGAAGGCCATGTCGAGGACTTCAGCGAGGTTTTGCATGTCTTTGAGTAATTCATTGGCCCAGCTGCGCAGGGCTTTGGGTTGGCCGTTAAAGTCGAGTAATTGCAGGTTTGGATCGCGGCCTTCGTTGACGACGCTTTTCTGGTTTTTCAACATGATGTCCGCTTCTGCCTGGTCGCATTGCGGGCTGGGTAGCATGCAGCACCAGAGCAAGAAGTTGTCGAGGAAGCGGATTTGCTCGCGGTGAAAACCGAGGGGGTTAAAAGGGTCGATATCCAGACAGCGTACTTCAATATATTCGACGCCGCGATTGCACAGGGCGAGTAAGGCGGTTTCGCCAGTCTTGGAGGTGCGTTTGGGGCGAATGCTGCTGTAGAACTCGTTTTCGATTTGCAGTATGCCGGTGTTGAGCTGTTTGTAAGCGCCGTCCGGATTCTTTACGCCAATGTTTTCGTAGTCCGGGTAGGGCGTGGTAATCGCGTGGCAGAGTGTGCTGATGTAAGTGTCCTTACGGTTGTAACACACATACAAGCTTTCCTGGGCGGTGCTTTGGTAGCCGAGGTCACCCATACGCAGCGAGGTAGCGTAGGGTTTGTAAAGTGTTGTGGGTTTGTGCGGCATGCTCAGCAGGTCGTGGTTGCGGTTGGCAACGAAGCTTTTACAGCTGGCGGGGGAGGCGCCAAAGAGGTAGATCAGCAACCAGAAGTAGCGCCGAAAATTACGAATGAGGTCGAAGTATTTTCGGTCTTTGTAGTCCTGGAGGTCTTCAAGGCTGTTCTCACGGGTGCGCATCCAGGCCCAGAAGGCGTCGGGCAGGGAGAAGTTGTAGTGCACGCCGGCGATGGTTTGCATGGCGCGGCCATAGCGCTCCCCGAGGCCAAGGCGGTAGATGGTTTTCATGCGCGCATTGTTGGCGGAGCCGTAGTGGGCAACGGGGATGGTGTTATCTGTGCCAAGTACGCAGGGCATGCTGGCAGTCCACAGGAGTTCGTCGTGCATTTCCTGCGCGACGAAACGCTGAATCAGGTCCAGTTGCCCGAAGATTTCTTCGCGTGGGTGCGAAGGCGGGGTGATAAATTCCAGCAGGGCTTCGCTGAAGTCGGTGGTGATTTGCGGGTGTGTCAGGGCCGACCCCAAACTCGGGGGGTGTGCGCTGAGTGCAAGTTTGCCATCGCTATCAACACGCAGGGCTTCGCGCTCGGCACCGCGCAGGATGCCGGTTAGCAGGGCCGCGTGTCGGGGTTTGGCAAGTTTGGCAAGAAGCGAGGGGGCAACCTGTTCTTCAAGCTCAACCGACATTAAATAAGGGCTTCTTCAATGATGAGTTGCGGCAGGCCTTTGGCGTCGATGGGGACACTTTTCAGGGCGATGCGCAATTCGGGGTTTTTGACGATGGTCTCGACTTTTTGGTTGATGGCTTCGTCTTTGTGGGCGGTGCGAAAGAGGCTGCTTGTGTGGCTTCGTGCTTCTTCCAGCGGGAGCCACTGGCCTTCTTTTGTTAGGAAGTGATCATTTTGATCGCAAAGTAGGTATAACTCGCTCATGTCTCTCTGAAATCCTGGACGGAGAAAATGCTGCGCGAAGCATAACGTAAAACAGGTCAAGGTAAAAACAGCTTTGGCCTGCTTTTCTCTTTCTTTTTTGGTCAGTCGCGAGGTCGCAGTGTAGGGGTGCCCCTTGTTGAAAACGCAGTAAATACGTCCCTGTAGCTCCGACGTCCGGATGCGGCCCACGCTCCCTGCGGCGACGGTTTCAACAAGGGGCACCCGTACACTGCGACTGCACGTTCATAGCGAGTAAGAAAAAAGCAGGCCAAAGCTGGTTTTAACTTGGGAAAACAGGCGAAAAAGGAACCTTTAGGGTTTTGTGAGGTTTTTAGTGGCTAAGGCTTAAATAATTCGTTGGTAAATTTTGATGTATTTCCCAGTGATGTGGCGGGGAACATACCAATTCGGGGGAAGTCTGTATAAACTAGGCGGCCCCGTGAATAGTGAGTAATAATAAATCGGGTTCAGATGACCATGTTTGCCAATTTCAAAGAGGATTCAGCGTGACGGCTCAACTTGCCGACAATGCGTTTGCGCAGGCCGCAAATGCTCGCTTTAAGGCTGGTGCCCAGGTGCTGCGCCGTGTGCCCCTTGATGTTTGGCGTAAGGCTTTGATTGTGTTTGCCCTGTTTTGGTTGGTGCACAGTGCCGCCAAGCTGTTTTGGGTGCTTTACCCCGTTCCCGTTTTACCCCAGCCGACGACGATTGCGCAGCCTTTGGTGGATGAAGGGGCCGGTGGCAGTTCCGGTGTGGATTTGCAGCTTTTACAGGCCTTGAATCTTGGTGGTACAGAAGAGGCGCCCGCGGTTTCGGAAGAGGTCGTTGAGGAAAGTGTTGTTACCGGTGAGGATTTCGAAGAGACCAAGCTCAATTTGAAGCTGCAGGGTGTTGTTGCTTCAAGTGATGAGAACAAGGGCAAGGCGATTATTGCTGATGGCAGTAAGCAGGCTTTGTATCAGGTGGGTGAGAAGTTGCCGCAGGGGCGTAATGTCAAACTTGCGAAGGTGATGGCCGACCGTGTGATTCTTGATAACAGTGGCAAGTTTGAAGCGCTTTATCTTTACAACGAAGATGATTTCAAAGGTTCAACCAATGTCGTCCGTGCCAGTGGCCCGGTGAATGTGCCGCGTCCGCGTGAGATGGATGTGAGCAAGGCGCCGGATGAGGACGATGATAAGGAAGACGAGGATGAACCGGTTAGCGGTTCGATTTCTCGCGATAAGCTGAAGGCCAAGTCGATTAACGAGGTGGTGCGTTTCAGTTTGCACCAGGAGAATGGTCAGGTGATGGGTTACCGCATTCGTCCGGGACGTGATCGTGAAACTTTTGAGCAGTTAGGCTTACAAAATAACGATATTGTGACCACGGTGAATGGTATCGCCGTGACTGACCGCAGCCAATTGCGGGAGATGTACCGAACAATGCGCACGGCAACTGAGGCGCAACTGGAAGTGAACAGGGATGGCTCCATCATTCCAATTAGCATAACGTTGGATTCAAGTGAATAACAAAAAAGCAGCGAGTACGAAGGTGTTTAGACTAAGTCAGGTTTCAGCGGCGTTGGTGTTGAGCGTTGCGCTGGCCTTTTCCCCGACCTGGGCCCAGGATTCCAATCAACCCGAACAAACCTGGATGGTGAATTTCAAGGATGCCGATATTGAGGAGGTCATCAAATTTGTTGCCGATATCACCGGTCGCACAATTGTGATGGACCCGCGCGTTAAGGGCCGAGTGAAAGTAATTTCCCAGGAGCCGGTTAACAAACGCGAACTCTACAATTTATTTCGCGATATTCTCGAAGTGCATGATTTCGCGGTGGTGGAAGTGGGCAAAGTAACACGTGTCATTCCGCTGAAAGATGCGAGGTCGGCGCCGATCCCTGTGGGGGAGCCCGATGACCGCGGTTACGTAACCGAGGTCTACCAGTTAAAAAATGTGGACGCCTCAAAAATTCTGCCGGTCTTGCGTCCACTGATTCCCCAGCACTCTCACATGGCGGCAGACACCTTCAGTAACAGTATTGTGGTCTCCGATACCGCACCAAATATTCGTCGTTTGATGAAGGTCATCGAAAAAATTGACCAAAGCGCTTTGCCGGAAACCGAAGTGATTCAATTGCGTTATGCCGATGCGGAAGATCTGGTGTCTACCTTAACCAAGCTTTATCAAAAAGAAGCCAAGCAAACACCTTCATCCAACCAGCTGCAAATTATTGCTGACAAGCGTAACAACGCGATTTTGTTAAGTGGTGAAGACATGCAACGTACGCGTGCCAAGGCGTTAATCAAGCGGCTCGATCGTCCCCAGGACCAGAGTGGTAGCGTTCGCGTGATTTACCTGGACTATGCGAACGCCAAAGATGTCGCGGCGGTGTTAAGCAAAGTTGTGCAGAACATGCAGAAGTCTGTGCCTGGCGGTGAAAAGAAAGGCGCAAATGAATCCGGTATTACCGTTGAAGCGGATGAAGATACCAACGCGCTTTTGATTACCGGTTCGGGCGATACCTTGAACTCCTTGATGGTTGTGATCGACAAATTGGATGTGCGTCGTGCGCAAGTGTTAATTGAAGCCATTATCGTAAAAGTGGATATTAATAAAGACAATGAACTCGGTATGGATTACCTCGCGTTGGATGAAGAAAGCGGCGCGATTGGTTCCATCATCGGGCGCAACGGTGGCACACTCGCAACGATAGCAGGCGGTGCGTTGACCGGTGGCGATGAAGGCGCGGCAGCGATTGGCCAGGCGTTGGCGGGTTCGCCAGGCATGAGTCTCGGTTTAATTGGCGCCCTGTCTGACAGCACACAAAAATTTGGTGTGTTGCTTAAGGCGATTGAAAACGACAGCAATGCCAATATTCTTTCTACGCCTTCGCTGGTCACCATGGACAACAATGAAGCCAGTATCTCTGTCGGTCAGGAAATTTCGATTGCGACAGGCTCCTATTCTTCAGTGACTGGCGGCGGTGGCATCAACAGCCCCTTCACTACGTCGGCCCGTGAAGAAGTGGGTATTTTGCTAACGGTGACGCCGCAAATTAATGAAGGCAATAAAGTGTTGCTTACGGTCGCGCAGGAAGTGTCCAGTGTTGCCGGAACCGATGCGCGTGGGCAGCCCATTACCGACCAAAGCAAAATTAATACGCAAATTCTTGCCAATGACGGTCAAATTATTGTGCTCGGCGGCTTGATTGAAGACAACGTCACTGAATCGGTTGTGAAAGTGCCTGTGCTGGGCAGCATTCCCGTATTGGGACATTTATTTAAATCGACCCGAACGGAAAACCGCCGTGAAAATTTAATGGTTTTCCTGCGCGCACAAATTATTCGTGACGACAACACTATGTACGGTGCGACCGCAGAAAAATATCAATACATGCAAGAATTGCAAACCTCACAACGCGAAAAAGGCCTGTCCATCATGCGTGACGATCGTCTGCCAATTTTGCCTGACATTACAATCGAAGAGCTCTATGAAGAGAGTGCGAACGACGACGAATAGGCAGTAAAGTGGATAGCGAACTTCAATCTCTCGAAGCCGATCAGAACGTACTTAACGAAGGCGAACTCGCCGTCGTTAATTACCGTCTGCCTTACGCGTATGCGTCGGCAAACGGCGTCGTATTGGAAGACGGTTATGTGCTGCATACTCCGGACGTCAAAGCGTCTGCTTTGCTGGAAGTGCGGCGCCACTTTGGTCGTCCGCTCGAATTAAAATGTCTTGATAAAGACAGCTTTAAAGCCCACCTCACCAAACTTTATCAAAGTAGCGATGGCGAGGCGCAGCAAGCTGCCGAAGACATGGGCGCAGAATTTGATCTCGACGCCCTTGCGGATGATATTCCCGATGATGGCGAATTGCTGAGCGGCGATGGTGATGCGCCGGTCATTCGCTTGATCAACGCAGTATTGTCGCAAGCCGTGCGCGAAAAAGTTTCGGACATTCACGTCGAACCTTACGAAGATCGCGTGTCGATCCGTTTTCGTGTCGACGGTGTGCTCAGTGAAGTGCTTTCGCCCAAACCTGTGCTCGCGCCCATTCTTGTCAGCCGTTTAAAAGTTATGGCGCGTTTGGACATTGCCGAAAAGCGTATACCCCAGGACGGCCGTATTACCGTAAAACTTGCGGGCCATGCAGTGGATATTCGTGTGTCGACAATTCCTTCGGCACACGGCGAACGCGTGGTGATGCGTTTGCTGGATCAGGCTGCCGGACAGTTAGGCTTGCAACAACTCAACATGCCCAAAGACGTGCGCGAAAATTTTGAAGCCGCATTGCGTAAACCACACGGAATTATTCTTGTAACAGGGCCAACCGGTTCCGGTAAAACCACCAGCCTCTACGCGGGCTTAAGTTTTTTGAATAATCGTTCGCGCAATATATTAACGATTGAAGACCCGATTGAATATTTGTTGCCCGGCATTGGCCAAACGCAAGTGAACGCCAAAGTCGACATGACTTTTGCACGGGGCTTGCGTGCGATTTTGCGTCAGGACCCGGACATCGTGATGGTCGGTGAGATCCGTGACCGCGAAACAGCGGCGATTGCCGTGCAAGCAAGTTTAACGGGCCACCTGGTACTCTCTACCCTGCACACCAACACTGCGATTGGTGCGGTCACGCGCTTGCAGGACATGGGTGTCGAACCCTTCCTGCTTTCCTCCAGTCTCGAAGGTTTAATGGCGCAGCGTCTGGTGCGTTTACTGTGTGAAAACTGCAAAGAGCCTCATGCAGCGACGGCGTCTGAAGCGGCGCGCCTGCGCATTCCCGAAGGCTCAACGGTTTATCGCGGTACCGGTTGTGAAAAATGTCATCACACAGGTTATCGCGGGCGAACCGGTATTTATGAATTGATTCCCGTCGACGATGCTTTACGCCAACTCATTCACGAAGGTGCTGGCGAACAACACATGCTGGCACACGCGCGCAAAAGCTCACTGGCCATTGATGACGACGGTCGTGCAAAAGTGCTCGAAGGTCGCACCAGCGTAGAGGAAGTGTTGCGGGTTACCGCCACTAGCTAGGTGTTGGCATGGGTGCATATGCATATCAGGCGCTGGATGCCAAAGGCAAAAAAGTCAAAGGCATACTTGAAGGCGATTCCGAACGTCATGTACGCAGCCAATTGCGTTCACGTTCCTTAAAACCCCTTGACGTTAAATCCACACGTTCAAAAAATAAAACCGAAAGCACTGCCAGTGCGAGCAAAGGTCTCGGCTTCAGTTTCGGCGGCCCGCGTTTAAAAATTCGTGAAGTCTCCTTAATTACGCGGCAATTGGCCTCCCTTGTTCAAAGTGGTTTGCCGCTTGACGAAGTGTTGCAGGCCACCGCCAAACAAAGCCGTAAACCACAAGTTAAAGCCATTATCTTGCAAGTGCGCGCCCGCGTACTCGAAGGTTTGAGTCTGGCGCAAGCCATGGCCGAAGTGCCGCGCGTTTTCGACAATCTCTATCGCTCCATGGTGCGCGCTGGAGAATCGGCCGGTTTTTTAGGGCCGGTACTCGAACAATTGGCGGACTACACCGAGCGCGCCCAGGAAACCAAACAAAAGTTGCAAAGCGCAATGATCTACCCCATCGTTATGGTGGTCGTCAGCTTCCTCGTTGTCGGCATTTTGATGGTAAAAGTTGTGCCCAAATTGTTAGAACTTTTCAGTAATAGCAATGCAGAATTACCGACTATAACGAAAGTGCTGATTTTTATGAGCGACTTTTTGGTGAACTACGGTTTGCTTCTTGTGGTCGGAGTGGCAGGACTTATCGTTACAGCGCAGTGGTTATTGCGCTCGGAAAAACGTCGCCAGGTGTGGCATCGCATGTTGCTGCGCATGCCAGGCATTGGGGGTTTTATTTTATCAGCGGAATCGGCACGCTACGCTAATACGTTGGGTTTGCTGGTCAATTCCGGTGTGCCTTTATTGGAAGCCTTGCGTATTGCTTCGCAAGTGTTAACCAATAAAGAATTGCAACGCGCGAGTGCCGAAGTGGCCGTGTCGGTGCAAGAGGGAACAAGTTTATCGCGCGCGTTGGATCAGGCTGAAATTTTTCCGCCTTTGCTGGTGCAAATGGCGGCCAGTGGTGAGGCGAATGGTCAGCTGGCAGATCAGTTGTTGCACGCTGCGCGGAATCAGCAGCGCGAATTGGAATTTTCGGTGAACACGGGTTTGAGTTTGTTGGAGCCGATGATGGTTCTGGTGATGGCGGGCATGGTGATGTTTATTGTGATCGCGATTTTGTTGCCGATATTCCAGATGAATCAGTTGATTGGTGCTTAGTAGGTTTGGTTTTATCGCAAGTCGCTGAGGAGCGGGTGGTACTTATTGAAAACGCAGTAAATACATCCCTGTAGCTCCGACGTCCGGATGCGGCCCACGCTTCCTGCGGCGACGGTTTCAATAAGTACCACCCGCTCCTCAGCGACAGCAAGAACATGCGAGATTCTCTAGCCAACAAACGGGTGGGGAATTTCATATTCAAGCTTTTAGAAACCAAACAGTTTGAACAGATTTTTTATGAAATCTTGCGTGATATAGCAGATCGCTGAGTGCAAGGTAAGGCCTACCGAAACCGTCACTTCAGGGATGAAGCGGCCGGCGTACCGGTGACGGAGCTACAGGGACGTATTCATGCGTTTTCGGTAGGCCTTACCTTGTGATCAGCGATCCCGCGATACCTTCGCTAAATGCGTCAGGCAGGAAATCAGAACAAAAAATTTGTGTTAAGTGAGAAGCGAAATTTAAAAACATTTGTGTAAAACAGTAAAAGAAAAAACACAAAATTAAAGTAGGTGGAAAAATGAAATCACACGTTCAACAAAAAGGCTTTAGCCTTATCGAAATCATGGTCGTACTGGCCATTATGGGATTGCTGGCAGCGATTGTCGCGCCCAATGTTATGGAAGCACTCGGCAAAGGTAAGGACCGAAAAGTACAGGCGGATTTTAAAAATATCGAAACCGCACTCAAAATGTACAAAATGGACAATGGCTTTTATCCAACAACCGAACAAGGCCTGGATGCCTTGGTTGGCAAGCCCTCTGGTTCGCCCGAGCCGCGTTCGTATCCTTCTGAAGGGTATATGCCGCGCTTGCCGAAAGATCCCTGGCAGTTTGATTACATTTACCTGAGCCCTGGTGATGGCCGCCCTTATGATATCTACACCCTCGGCGCCGATGGCCTCGAAGGTGGGGATGATGAAAGTGCGGATCTCAGTATTTGGGATGAAGCTGAAAAATAAAGCGACAGCTTTTTTTATTGGCTTTTTATTTGTGGCCTTTTTACACATGGCCTCTTTTTTTAAGGCCTCTTCTTTTATGGGAAGCAACGCATGCAAACTCAAGCAAAATGGTCGATGTTTTCGACCGCTGTGAGTCAGCAGCGGGGCTTTTCCCTTATCGAAATGATGGCGGTGGTGTTTGTTGTATCACTGGCCTTCGGCCTGTCTATTTTTCTCTTCAGTGATAAAGACGAAGAGCGCAAACTTATTAAAGCCATTGAGCGCTTTACCCTGTTAAGCCAATACGCGTCGGAAATGGCGAGTGTCGACAGTGAGGCTTACGGTTTGATTCTGGAGCCGCCCGCCTGGCGGGAAGATCCGCTCACGCAGGGTTGGCGATACCGTTGGCAGCGTTTGGGTAACGGTGGCTGGGTCGATGTTGAAGCCTTTGGTTCGGAAGAATTTGCGCCCGGCGTTGATCTGGTTGTGAGTATTGAAGGCCAGGAGTGGGTGTATGAAGAAGAGCCCATTGCCATGGTGCCGATAATTGGTTTTTTCCCCGGCGGGGATATCACGCCCTTTGAAGTGGAAATTTCTCATCAGGAATTGTCGACGGAACCTCAGCACATTGGTGTGAATGCCTGGGGTGATATTGTTTGGCAAGAGCGCGCGGAAGCCGAAGAAGAAGCAGAAATGTTTCGGGAGACGTTTTAATGTTCACGCGCTATCGCTTAAAACGTCAGCGAGCATTTACCCTGGTTGAAGTGCTTGTTGCGCTTGTCATAGTCGGCCTGGCGTTACCCGCGTTAATTGGTTCAATCAGTTCAGTTGTCGACAATACGTCGCGCATGCAAAAACAATTGTATGCCGGTTGGATTGCGCAAAACCAATTGGTGGAATTGCGGCTGACTAAAGAGCTACAAAACCAGGTGCCGAAAACACGTCAACGCGACACGATTGAATACGCTGGCCAGGAATGGGATTGGTTAATTGATGTGACCGAGCAGGAAACCCTGGTTGGTAAAGTGTATCGCTTCGATATCAAGGTCGGCGAAAAGGATGCGGATGACGGCGAATGGCTTGCAGTACTTTCCGGATTTATCGGGGAATAGCGCATGCGATTTTTTGTTCATTCCACCAAAAAAAATAAACAAGCGGGCTTCACTTTAATCGAAGTGCTTATCGCAATTGCGGTCACCGCAATTATTGCGAGTATGGCGGCCTATGCGTTTAACAGTGCAGATGTCGCACAGCAACGTACCAAAGCGAATTTACAAAAAATGCAGCGCCTTGATCGCGCCTGGCTCAGCCTGGAAACGGATTTGCGTAACGCCCTTGGCAAAATTATTCACGGCGCCTACGGCGATGCGATTCCCGCGATGTTAATTGATGAAACCGCCGAAGAATGGCTCACTTTTTTACGGGGCGGACGGGCAAACCCGCTGCACTTTTATCGCAGTGAACTGGGGCGTGTGCAGTATTACGTAGAAGACGGTGTGTTAAGCCGCCGTTTATGGAACGACCCGGCACAAATGGATGAAGATCTCGCCCATGTCACCAAGCTGTTGGATGGAATAGAAGAAATTGAAGTGCGTGTTTTGCCGCCCGGCGCGGGTTCGGTGCAAAGTGGTCCCTGGGTTGACGACTGGCCTCCGCCACAAGCGTTGGCGGCCTTACCGCGAGCCCTGGAAATAACCATTACCCTGGAAGAAGGCGGTGAAATGACGCGGCTTTTTGCGCTGGTGCCAGGAATTTAATGTGCGTATAAGCAGATCGCTAACTCGTTCTTGTACGCCGCCACGCAAACAGCGCGGTGTCGCACTTGTGGTTGCAATTATGATTCTCGCGCTGGTCACGGTGCTGAGTGTGGAAATCTATTGGCATTTTAATCTCGGCCTCAGTCGTCATGCCAGCCGGGTTGGCGGCGTGCAAGGGCGCGCTTATCTCGATGCTCTTGAGGATTTCGCGCGCTATATGCTGAAAGTGGATATGCAGGAAAACAAGGTCGACACCCTCAATGAAATGTGGGCTCAACAGCAGCCGCCTTTTGAAACAGATCTCGGCTACGTTGGCGGTTATCTGCGTGATGCACAAGCGCGTTTCAACATTAACTCGCTGCAGAACAAGGTGGAAAACCCGAATAATAATTTTGCGACGGATTGGCACAAGCGTTATACCCCGGCACAACGCCGTTTTATTCGTTTGCTGCAAACCCTGCAAATAGAAGAGGGGACACTGGTCGATCAATCCACAGCTGAAGCAATCTGTGACGCGGTGATTGATTGGCTGGACCCGGACTCCGAGCCTACGGGTTTTGGCGGCGCAGAGGGGGATCACTATTCCCGTCTCGAACCGCCCATGACCATTGCCAACCGGGAGATGGCCAGTATCAGTGAGTTGAGTTTGGTGAAAGGCGTCACGCCCGAACTCTACCAAGCCCTGTTACCGTTGGTGATTGCGCTACCCAAGGATGTGCCGATGAACATTAATACCGTGCAAACGCCATTGTTGCGGATGCTCAACGGCCGCAATATGCCGCAGCCGCTCTCGCTGGAAGATGCCCAGCTATTATTGGATGCACGGGGTGTCGAAGGCTTTGAAAATATTGAGGATTTTCTCGGCTACCCGGACGTGGTGGCCATGTTCGATCTGGACAATCCCGACGCAGGCAATCAGAATTCGTCGGTAGGTTTTGATTCCGATGGCCTTTCGACCCAGAGCAGCTTTTTTATCTTTGTCGGCGAAACCCTGGTCGGCGAACACATGCAGTACAGTAAGAGCATGTTGATGCGAACAGACCAGGACGTGGTCACCATACGCCGCACAGATGCGAATTTTTAACAGACAACAAAAAGACAACAATAGGTTAAACACGTGATTGAAAGAATCTTCGCCCGCCAGATGGAAAACGGTTTGTGGCAGTGGCGATTGCAAGGCAAGCAGGGCTGGCTTAACGACGGCTATTTCACCGGCGATATCGAAGCTCTGCGCACTTCTCTGGAAGGCCGTAGCGACTTGCCAATATACGCATTGCTGCGTGGCGCCAACTGCGTCAGCTTGCTGGAAGTTGCCGAAACCAAAAACCGTCGCACATTGGCTAAATTGCTGCCCTACGAACTCGAAGACGACATTATTGATCCGATCGATGAGTTGCACTTCGCGTTTGGCGAGATCGAAGACATGAAAGTGCCTTTGGTCTACACCCGGGCCGATATGGTTGAAGACGTGATCGGCCTGTTTGCAGGCATTGATTGCGATGTTGAACTCTGTTTGCCGGACTATTTGCTTGTTGAATGCCCGGAAAATGAATTACTGGTCATTTGGGATGAAGATGAAGTGCTTGCGCGCTACGGCAATCATCAGGGTTTTGCCGTGCAGACTGATATCGGTCAACTGTATTTAAAGCAGTTGGAACTTACACCCGAACAGATTCAAAAAATTACACTGGTTGCAGCCAGCAGTGAAGCCTGCGATGAATTGATGAGTTGGTTGCCTTCGAGCCTTTATGAAGGCCCGGAAATTGTTACCCGCGAAGGCGGCTTTTGGGATTGCATTCCAGCCGGTGAAAATGCCGGAGAGATTAATTTACGCAGCGGCCAGTTCGCGCGGCAATTGCCCTTACAGCGCTGGTGGCAAACCTGGCAAGTGCCAGTGTATTTTGCAGCCGCCGCTGTTGTTTTTTCCGTTGCCGTAAATTACGCCATGTTCCTGGAAGCCAAAGGTGAGTACCGCGAAATTCTGGAAGCGCGTAAGGAAATATTTTTAAAAGCCGTGCCCAATGGTCGCTGGCAAACGCCGGAGCGCGAATTGCGCGCGCGCCTGGGAGAAGGGACTGCCGACAGCGGCGGCACCAACTTTATGGCTTTGATGGAAAGCATTGCGAAAACCATGGGCGCAATGGAAAATGTTAATCTTGGCAGCTTGCGTTACAGCGGTGATCAACGCGAACTCATTGTCAGTTTTGAAGTGGGCAATTTTTCTGACGTGGAAAAAATTCGCAGTGACATCGAAAAACTGGGTTTTAAAGCGGAAACCCTGCGCGCAGCGGCACGCGATGATAACTTTCAAGCGCGTATAAAAATCTCTCAAACAGGAGCCACCTCATGAATGCAGTAATGGATTGGTGGAAACAAAATACACCGCGAGACCAATTGGCAATGTTTATTCTGGGCGTCGCGTTCTGTTTATTTATTCTTTATGCGATTGTCAGTGGGTCTCATGGACAATACACACAACAAATAGAAAACAATAAGCGTGTGACGGCGTCACTGAATCAGGTGCGCGAAATGTCCTCCGAGTTGCTCGCGCGTTCGTCGAGTACAACAACCGCAGGGAGCAGCAATATGACAGAACGTGTGAACAGCAGTTTGGGTGAATTCAATTTAAAATTGTCTTCCATGCAGCCGCAGGCAAATGGCGCTGTGCGCTTGCGTATGGAGCAAATGCCCTACACCAGCATTATTGCGTGGTTGCACGAGATGGAAGTCAATCAGGGAATTAAAATTAAAGATTCCTCAATCACAACGGGCTCAAACAAAGGAACAGTGTCTATCACTGTGACGCTGATCCAGTAGTTTTTTAAAAAGCCGCCTCACACACGAAAAAGAATTTATACAATAATGAGCACAAAATCCGGAAAGATTCTTCTAATTGCAGTCCTTGTGCTGTACTTTTTATTTATTGTTATTGCCAATATTCCTGCGCGTTTACTTGCGTCGGCAATCCATAAACAAGTTCCTGTCGTGTGGTTGAACAGTGTCGAAGGCAGTATCTGGAAAGGCAGCGCGGGCGCCGCTCAAGTGGATGTTCAACCCTTTGCCTTGCCCTTGGGAAGGTTGACCTGGGAACTGAACCCCTGGTCGCTTTTAGCCTTGAATCCGTGTGTAAAATTTCAAACAACGCAGAAAGGGCAAAATATCAGTGGTGAGCTCTGCCATAGCCTGGGGGGGACCTCATCCGTTCACAATGTTTCGATGGATTCGTCGATGGCACTGGTCAACGGCTTGGTAGGGACAGACTTAAAAGGTCGTGCATCACTGGAAGTTCAGAAAGCGGAATTCAGCCAACAGCGTGTGAAAGCCTTGCAAGCATCGCTCACCTGGCATAATGCACGGGTATTAATTATGGAACAGTGGGTGAATTTAGGTTCGCTCGCAGCAAAATTTAAAGCGGGCGAAAGCGGTGGCGTTGAGGCCGATATTTTTGATATGCAGGCGCCGTTTAAAGTTGATATGAAAGCGTATTGGTCTGCCCAGGCGGGGTGGACAGTAAGTGGACTGGTGACGCCAACAGAGATAACACCAGCAGAGTATGTTGAAGGCTTGAAGTTTCTGGGCGAAGAAACAGAAGGCTCTTATAAATTATCCTTCCCCTAAACATTTTATCCACTGCAAAAGTGGAGTGTGACCCTAAGCACAAAATAGCAAAAAACCTGTTCTCTTGAGACGCGGTTGACATTGTCTTCAGTGTTCGACTTTTAAGCTTGCTTGCTCGTAACCAATTTTAGCGAGTAGCCAATTAAAGGTGAGTCTCAGAAAAATAGTCGGTATCGCATTTATCGTGATAACTGATCGCAACGACTGGTAAATACTCGCAAATACTTGCAAATATTTAAAAGACACCGTCGAGAGAGCAGCAATGTTTTTTATTCAAGAGCGTCTTGCGAAAGGCAAGATGGGTTTTTACATCCGCCTGAATGGTTTGTGTATTTTAATCGTGAGCCTTGTTTTCAGTTTCCGGGCTTACGCTGACTTTCCCTCGCAAGCCGGTACACCCGGTGAATTGCTCAGTCACACCAGCCCGGAAATGGGGCGCCTCGCAGTGATTGAAATCCTCGGTGATTATGTCATTACCATTCCCGAAATGCCGTCCAGCCCACCAGACAGTGATTTTTTGATACGCGCCTGGGATATCTCTGATCCGCGCAATCCGGTTGAAGTCGGTCGCTTTGGTGAAACACGCCACCCCTTTCGTGCACACGGCACGATGAAACACGGCAACCAATTATGGATTGGCGGTTGGCCCGACAATGCCATTGAATTAAATGAAGATGGGAGCCTCAGTCTTACACAATGGACTGGCCCGGACACGCACTGGAATAAAAGCGGTATGCATCACCCCTGGGCTGCGGCAGATTGGTGGAGTTACGGCGATGTCGGGGGCATGGGCTGGCTCAACCTCAATGGCGAGCGCATGGCAGATTGGGACCATCTGGGCCTGACAGGTGTCATTGGCTTTCCCTCGTTTATGGGTAACCTGATGGTCTACGGTTCAGACCAAAGCAATAGCGGCATTGCCACGTATGATGTTTCCAACCCTGCGAGCCCAAGCTTGCTCGATGTGTTCAATCAGCCCGATGTTCACCCCTCTATTGTTGATAACCCCTGGGATCGAAATCCGGCAGCATGGGGTATAGGGGGTTACTGGAATGAAATCAGTCACCACTACATGGTTTTCGCGCGTCGTGGGAGTAACCCGGGCATTCAAGTGGTTGATTTCAGTGATCCTGCCAACCTTCGCATGCACTGTGAGTTCTTACTCAAAGACCCTGAATGGGCGTTAACACCGGACAACGCGGGTGCGGGCGAATACGGCGACCCGATGTATGTTGGCGTGCAAGACGAATACGTTTTTTCCGAGCGTTTTAAACTGAATATTGAGGACTGCGAACTTGAACTCGCACTGGATGAATTAGCGAATAAAGTTGAAACCAGTCAATACAGTCGGCCCGTGGGTAACCTGGTGATTACGGGCGGTATTGGCAATTGGATGATTGATTCCAATCCCGCCGGTATGGGCATCTGGGTGCATCAGGCTGAACCCGATACGCGTGCGCCGTATGTGGCCTATCACATCCCCAAAAGAAACCATACGCAGTATCCGCGGGTTGCGCCTATTTCCTTAATGATTCCAGAAACCCTGCGCTCCGAAACACTCCTTGTTGGCGACACCATACAGATTTCGGAATACGAAGGTGATGCGATCGCCTTTGATTATTTGCTCTCACATACAGGCATGTTAACCCTGAACCCTGACAACACCTTACAAGCAAACACAACCTATGTTGTTGAAGTGTCGGGCATTGAAGATGCGATGCACAACCCGATGGCACCTTACCGTTTTTGTTTCTCAACCGGTTCAACAATTGCAGCAGGCTGCGACGAAGAAGAGCCCGAGCCAGAACCTGAACCAGAACCCGAACCAGAACCCGAACCAGAACCAGAACCAGAACCAGAGCCAGAACCCAACAGCACACCGCAAATTTCCGAGCTACAAATCAGCCCGAATGGTGTGCTCGAACAAGGCCAAACTGCGCAATTCATTTTGCTGGCAAGTGATCTGGATGACGATGCGCTCGAATACCGTTTTCGCATTCAGGGGCAAAGTGACTACAGTGCCTGGTCCAGCAACAACAGCTTTCAATACACCTTCAATGAAACCGGCAATTTCAGTATTAACGCGCAGGTAAGAGACGGTGTGAATACCCCGGTGGCAGCCCTGCGAAACGTCAGTGTCATCGCGGAAGTGATTGATAGTGACGAACCCTTGGCGATGAGCAGTGGCCCAATGTATTTCGACAGCGCGCGGGCAAAAGTGTGGACGGTGAACCCCGACAACGACAGTCTTACGCGTGTTGACGCCGCCAGCGGCAATGTCGATTTTGAAATTAGCGTTAACGATGATCCACGCAGTGTGGTGGTCGATAGCGATGGCAATGTCTGGGTTAGCCATTATGGTGCCGATACCTTGCAGGTTTATGATCAAAACGGCGGGCTACTGCACACGCTTTCTCTTGGTTACGGCGCTGCACCGCAAGGCCTGGTGCGAAATCCCGAGGGCGATAAAATTTACGCAGCGCTATACGGCAGTGGTGAACTTGCCGTTATTGATACCGCCAGTCGCGCTGAATCAAATTCTCGCATTCAACTTGCACGCACAGTCAAAGCACTGGCCATTTCCGCGGATGGCTCACGTTTACTGGCAGCCCGTTTTATTTCCGGCCCGCATTACGCTGAAGTGTTTGACATTGATCTTGAAGATTTTCAACTCACCAGGGATTACCGTTTGTACCCGCACCTTGAAAATGATGATCTTGAGAATGGTCGCGGTTTGCCAAACTATCTTTCCGCCATTGCCCTTTCGCACAACGGTGAACGCGCCTACGTAGTGGCCAAAAAAGACAATATTGATCGTGGATTAATAAACGGCAACGACGACCTTGATGATGATAATACTGTGCGCACTCTCGCCATGACACTCGATTTAAACACCGGCGAAGAACTGCGCGCGCAAAGGCTGGATTTTGATAATACGGACTCCCCCTCTGCAGCCATGGTGGTGCCCAATGGCAATTACTTATTGGTTGCCATGCAAGGGCGCAACCAGGTTTTTGCGGTTGAACTCGACAGTGAAAGTGGCCGCCTCACAAGCATTGCCAGCCAGTTTAAGGTGCAATCAGCCCCGCAAGGGCTGGTGATGGACCGCGAGACGGCAACCCTTTTTGTTAAAAATTTCATGTCGCGCAGCATTAGCGCCATTGAACTGCAAAACTTTTTAATCAGTGGAGACATTAATCCAGAAATTCAACACACGAGCACCGTGGCGAATGAAACCTTGAGTGCGCAAGTCCTGCGTGGCAAACAACTTTTCTACCATGCGGCCGAGGGCGTGCAGGATGACGATGACAGTGCGGGCTTGATTAGTGCCGAAGGTTACATCAGCTGTGCGAGTTGTCACATCGACGGCGGTGATGATGGCCGTACTTATGATTTCAGTGGTCGCGGCGAAGGCTTGCGCAATAATATTTCCTTAAAAGGTCGCGGCGGCGTGCGCTTTGGGAATGTGCATTGGTCGGCCAACTTCGATGAAATTCAGGATTTTGAAAATGATATCCGCAATGCCTTCCTCGGCAGCGGACTCATGAGCGACCAGGATTTTTCCGAAACCGCCGCGCCACTTGGCAATACCAAGGCCGGACGCAGTGCAGACCTGGACGCGCTCGCCGCCTATGTTTCCAGCCTGAATAAAGCATCACTGCCGCGCAGTCCACATCGGCAATTCAATGGTGAAATGAGCCCGGCAGCACAAGCCGGTGAACAACTTTTTAACGACCTGGATTGCAGCCGTTGCCACCGTGGAAACGCGTTTACCGATGGTGTTGCGCACAATGTTGGTACCTTGCGAAGCTACTCCGGGCAGCGCTTGAACGAGGCATTGGAAGCCATTAAAACGCCTTCACTGTTAGGTGTATTTGAAACCCCACCGTATTTGCACGATGGCAGCGCAGCGGACTTGTTGAGTGTCTTTTCGACGGTAGGCGGCAGCGTTGTGCAAGCAGAAGCGCTGCAAGGCAATGCAGAATACCTTGAGCAAAGTGAATTTTCCTACTTGCGTAGCGGTGCGGGCGTGATGCTTGGCGAAGGCCAATTTCTTGCACACGGCATCGACGCCACTGAAACCGGCACAGGCATCCTGCGTTTACGTGTCGGCGGAAACAACCAGCAAACACAAATCATTGTGAGTGTGAACGGTGTGGATTCCCTGCAAAACATTGCAGCACACCCACAGCTTGAAGGTGTTGCCACGGCATTCAGCGAAATACGTGTCGAGGTGCCGTTTAACACTGGAGTGAATACCCTCACGCTTTCCTGGGAGAGTGGGGCGGCACTTATCGTGGATGATATGACCATCAGCACACCTGCGGATTTACACGCGGCCGATGTTCACACGCGTGTGAGAAACCGCAGCGAACAGGAAAAAACACAACTGCTTGCCTTTTTACAACAACTGGATCGCCGCTCTGCGCCGGAAGATGATGAGACCGTCATGCTGGGTGCTGAAGAACAGGATTCCAATCAGGATGATGACAGCGGTAATGGAAGTAATGATGGTTCAGGAAATGGTAATTCAGACGATGCAGATTCCGAGGGGGGTGAGCAAGGTAATAACGACAACAATAATAATGACAACTCCGGTAGTGATAGCGATTCGGGCTCGGGTTCGCTCGATACTTACATTTTGTTTGCGCTATTTATGTTAGTGTTATGGCAACGACGCTATTGCCTTGATAAGTAAACGCGATTCAAGAGAACTGAAGTCAAGCGCAAATTCAAAATAAACAAACAAAACAAACAAAACAAACAAATAAGCTATCTCCAGAAAGCGCGTTTAAAAAACACGTTTAAAAATAACTAAAAAAATTAACTAAACAAAAAAGTAGCTAAAAAAAGGGGAAAGAAAGTGTTTTAAGCTTTCTTTCCCTATTTATTTCAACAGTTTTAGATTAGCCTTTAAGACTTTCGCGTCGAATTCTTTTCACATCTTCTGGAAGCTCTTTCACCATGCTCGCTACTCCGCCCTCGCAGTACACAGAATTGTTTAATACGCTCGAAACGCTACTGCAGAATGTGTTTCCGAAACATGACGCTCGCATAATGGCAGAAATATTTTGCGAAGCTGAATTTGACGGTGTGCATACGCACGGGCTAAAACGTCTTCCGCGCATGTTGGACGAAATTCAGCAGGGCTGGATTGATATTGATGCAAAATATGAAACCCTGAAGGATCAGGCCGCTTTTCTCATATTGGATGGGCACGCAGCACCGGGGCCGCTCACCGCGCGCAACGCTACCCTGAAAGCCATCGACAAAGCGCAACAAAACGGGTTGGCTTTGGTGGCCGTGCGCAATACCAATCACTGGTTGCGCCCCGGTTATTATGCAAGGCTGGCAACCCAGGCCGAAACCATGCTCTTGTGTTGGACCAATACCATGCCCAACATGGTTGCACATGCAGACGTGCTTAAAAATCCGCTCGCGAATATTGGCAATAATCCACTGGCCATTGGCATTCCAAACGCGTCTAAAACCGAAGATATACCAGAACATACAACTGAAGATAAGCCAATTATTTTTGATAGCGCGCTTTCACAATTTTCCTACGGCAAAATGGAACACTATACCGAGCGCGGCGAAGCCTTGCCTTTTGCCGGCGGTTACGACAAAGGCGAAGCCAGTTGTGACCCGCAAGCCATCAGTGAGCAACTCTCTTCATCAGCAATAGGGTGGTGGAAAGGTTCAGGTTTATCCGTCATGCTTGACCTGATTGCAGCCTTGCTTGCAGGCGGCCAATCTGTTCTGGAAATTGGTCGCAAGCCAGGTGAACAGAATATTTCACAAATATTTATCTGCATCGACCCTAAACAATTTTGGGGAGAGAGCTATCGCGAACGCATTGGGAACCTGGTGCTGGACCTGGAAAAACATGCCGTGCGTTGGCCGGGTAAATCGCTTTCACGGGTGCGTGCTGAACATGATCTCAATGGCGTGAATTTGCCTCAGGCAACCTGGGATGCTGTTCTTTCAGCCGTGGCGCAGTTCTCACAGTAAGGGCTTCTTGGGCTTGCTGCCTGGAAGCACCCGTCCTGTTTTCTTGAACTTTTTTCAAGGTGAAATGTTTACAAAGGTCATAGCGACGAAGGAGTGAGTCCCGTAGAATTCCCAGACGATCCTGTAAACGTATTTGATCACCTGATAAAGCGAGAAAATTTTGTTTCAGAATGTGTTTTTTAAGTCCATTTTTTCACGGCTTGCCAAGGCCAGTGCTGCCACAGTTTTCATTCTGAGTCTGTTTGGTTTTGCTTCACAAAGCCAGGCCGCCCGCGATAACAGCTTCGCCTCCTGGCAGCACGAAGGGTGGACCTATGCCCAGGCAGAAACCATGGGCACGCGCATTGCGGTCACACTCTGGCATGAAGATGACGCTGTTGTGCAGCAGGGTATCGATGCCGTCCTCAATGAAATGCAACGTATCAATCAGCATTTTTCTCCCTGGATTGAGAGCAGTGAGCTCGCGCAACTGAATGCGACGGCTGCAAAGGCGCCCGTGGTGCTTTCAGAGGAAATGTGGCTGCTGATCAGCAAAAGTATGTGGGTCAGTCAGGTCAGTCAGGGTGCCTTCGATATCACCTTTGCTTCGGTTGGTTGGCACTATGACTACCGCAAGGAACAGCAGCCTTCTGAAGAAGACTTAAAACGTCTGCTGCCCGCCGTCAATTACCGGGGCTTATTGCTCGATAAACAAACAAAAAGTCTGAAGTATGCGCACCCTGATATTCGCGTCGACCTCGGTGGCATTGCAAAAGGTTACGCAGTTGATAACAGCATCACACTTTTGCAACAACTCGGCATAAAACACGCAATGGTGAGCGCCGGTGGTGACAGCCGTGTTTTGGGGGATAAACGTGGGCGCCCCTGGTTAGTGGGGATTAAAAATCCGCGCGCACAAGCCGAAGAAAAAAATACTGAACCTGTTATCTATTTGCCGCTGGAAGACACAGCGGTTTCCACATCCGGTGACTATGAACGCTATTTTATCGACAAAAGTAGCGGGAAACGTGTGCACCACATCATTAATCCAAAAACAGGTGAATCCGCAAGCGGGGTAATTAGCGTCACTGTATTAGCGGATAAAGGTCTCGATGCAGATCCACTTTCGACTACGGTCTTTGTACTCGGTGTTGAAAAAGGGTTGAACCTGGTCAACGGTTTGCAAGGGGTGGATTGCATTATTATCGATGCCAGCGGAAAGGTGCACTACAGCACGGGATTAACACCGCCAGAGCCTGAGAAATAGGCGAATAAATAATCGACTGTCAGAAAGCGATAAAATAATCCGTTTAAATTTTTGACACAGGTCACATTACGCGACATTTATTCGCAAACTTACTGGACTGTGAATTTGAATTCGTGGGCTGGCGAGGACGAGGCTACACTTAATTAACATGTTAACGGAGAGTGACTGTGAGCGTTAAATTGTGCCAATTTTTGGCAAAGAGCTTGAGTATGATCTTGAGTGTTTTTCGGGCGTCAAACGCGTCAAGCGTATTGGGCTTGCTAGTGCTAGCGGGTTCACTGGCACTGCCTGTGAGCGCACAGGACGACATTATTCCAGACGACGAAGCCCTGGCCAGTGAAGAAGCCCGCACACCCCTTTCTGATGAAGTGGAAGATCTGAAAAAAGCGGCACTCGAACTGAATCGTGACCTGTTGATCCTCGAAGAAGAATTACTCTTTCCCGCCAATACCCAGATCATGGTCTTTCTGTCATTGGATGTTGGTGAATACTTCCGCCTCGATGCGGTTAAGTTGTCAATCGATGACAAATTGGTGGCCAGTCATTTGTACACCTCTCGCCAAAACGACGCCTTGATCCGCGGTGGCATTCAGCGACTCTATGTTGGTAACCTCAAAACGGGCAGCCATGAAATCACAGCGATTTTCACAGGTGAAGGCCCCGATAACCGAAATTACAAGCGCGGTGCCACCATGGTGTTGGATAAAGACGACAACCCCAAAATGCTGGAATTACGCATCAAGGATTCCACTGCCAACATGCAACCCGATTTCGATTTCGAAGAATGGCAGCTGTAGGAAATCGCTGAAGCATGGTCTCTTTTTCTACAGGTTTCCTGAGATTCACCTTTGTCAGCCTGGCAGTTTTGCTTTTGGCTGCGCCGTCGGCGCTGGCTAAAAAGACTGCCTTCGCAAAAAAGAAAAAGGACGAGCCTCGCACAACCGTTGCAGATTTGCGCTACGGGGTCGCACTCTATCACTACTACCAGGAAGCCTACCTCGATGCCTTGACCGAATTAATGGTTGCCAAGGAGCGCGGCGGCATTCAAGGGCACGGCGATAACCCGGAGATTATGGAAGGCGGCTTTGCACTCGCCTACGGTCTTGAAAAACACGCCGGCGATATTTTTGATCGTTTGCTCGAAAACAATCGATCAGAAGAAGCGCGCGATGCGGCCTGGTTTTTTATCGCGCGCCTGCGCTACTACCAGGAAGATTTTGCGGGTGTAGATGAAGCCTTCTCACATATCAGTGATGAACCCAAAGAAAAAATCCGCAATGAGTTGACCGTGCTGCGTATTCATCAGGCAATCAAACAAAACCGCTTGGACGAAGCAGAAGAATTGATGCGCGATGAAGAAATTGATGAAGCCTGGGTGCCTTACGTGGTGTTTAATATGGCTTCCGCACTGGCGCGCGAAGAGCGCTATGAAGAAGCGCTGGATTACTACAAATATTTCAAGGAAGAAGATTTCATCAAAAAAGAGCACATAGCCCTGTTTGATAAAGCCATGACAGCAACGGGCTACGCCTACCTTTTTAACAAACAACCCGAAAAAGCCATCGAACATTTTTCCTATGTGCGCCGCGATAGCAAACACGCTACACGCGCCTTGTTAGGTTATGGTTGGGCGGCAGCAGATCAGGAAGATTATAAAACTGCACTCAAGCCCTGGTCTTTTCTTGCGCGCAGCTCGCTGGTTGACGAAAACAGCCTTGAATCTCTCGTTGCTGTTCCCTATGCCTACGAAAAACTCGGGGCTGAAAATCTCGCACTCGAAAATTTTAAAATCGCGGAAGCGCGTTTTGTTGAAGAAGTTTTTGTCCTTGAAGAAGTGATTGCGAATATTGAAGGTGACAGCATTCTCGAAGCGCTGCAAATCGAGGAAAGTGAAGGCTTGAATTGGTTGCGTTATGCCGAAGAAAATCAGCTTGCGCCGCAACTGAGTTATTTAATCAAACTGTTTTCGCAGGAACGCTTCCAGAGTTCCATCCAGGAATTGCGCGATTTGTTGGCCACGCAAACCATGTTGTATGACTGGCGAGAGAAGTTGGGTTTTTATCTCGACATGTTAGACGAGCGTGAATTCAGCCGCGTGACCAAAAATGAATATTTGGCAGAAACCGCGCTCAAGGAAAAAATTTCTGAAATGGAAGACTTGCGCGCAGCCACGGCTGAAAAAATCGATAGCATCACGCGTGAAAAGGATTATTTCTCTCTGCTTTCAGAGGAACAGCAAGACTTGTATGACCGTGTGCAGCGTTCGGAAACCAGCATTGAAGCCTTGCGTGCAAGTGATCCTTTTATCGATGAATACGAAGAATCGATCCGTCGCTACAAAGGCTTGTTAATGTGGGATGCGGCAGAGGCCTATTCCGTGCGACTGTGGCGCATTGTAAAAAACCTGGAACAATTGGATGCCACCATCGGCGAGCTACGTCGTAATCACCAAAGCGTGATCAACATTCTTAACGATGCGCCGGATATGAATGGCTACCGTCGTCGCATTGCCGAAGCCAATACAAAACTCGATCAACAAATACTCGCGACGGATAACGCGGTTGAAAAAGCCAAAACAGATTTGCGTAATCAGGTAGCGGGTGTGCTGGTTGCACAGCGTAACCGCTTGAATCATTACCTGTCACAAAGTCGCCTTTCGATTGCGCGCATTTACGACAAGGCGCGCGTAGAGCATCTGCAAAAACAAGCTGAAGCGTTACAGGCGGAACAGGAAGCCGCGCAAGCCGCTGAACAGGCAGCGAATCAAAACACCGAAGCAGAATCAGAAGCCGGTGAAGCAACAAACACTGACTCATCCGTCAGTGAACAAAACCCTCAAGAACAGGCACCCGCAGAAAATAACAATGCAAGTGAAACACAAACGGAGGCAGAAGAATGAAAACGCTGCCCCTGTTAGTTGTTATTTTATTAAGCCTTTTGGTTGCCAGTTGCGGGTTTTATCAACCGCGTGGCCCAAGTTACGGGCCCAGCCTCGCGGACCTCGAAGAGGCTGAAATTCCCGATGATCCCATGCCGGTGCCGCAAGTCCCGCTTGACGTGATTGAAGACAGTTATCGCGCCGCACTTGCCGTTGCCAACGACCCGGATACGCGTCAGCGCATTCTTGTTCGCCTTGCGGATATTGAAATGGCGCGCAGTGAAAACCGCCAGCTTGAAGCCACCGAGCAAGGTGACTATTTCAAAGACGCCATCACCATGTATGAAGAGCTCGTACAGTTAAATGCAGCTAACGCAGGTGAAGACGGCTTACCCAACAACGAGCGCCTGCTCTATCAGCTTTCGAAAGCCTATGCACTCGGGGGTGATTTACGAAAATCCAACGAAGTGTTGGATCAACTTGTTGGCAAATTCCCCGGTTCCAATTTTGCCGCCGAAGCCGAATTCCGCCGAGCAGAACAAGCCTTCAGCGACGGCAACTATGCGCTGGCTGAAAAACTCTACGGTGAAGTGGCGATGAAGGGCGCGGGTACGCCTTTCCATATGAATGCGGTGTATATGAAGGGTTGGGCGCGTTTTAAATTAGCGCGCTACGAAGAAGCCATTTATTCTTTTGTGGAAGTGCTCGATACAACACTGATAAAAGGTCAAAACCTCGAAGACCTTTCCAACAGCCAACGCAACCTTGTTGCCGATACCTTGCGTGTTAGCAGTATTGCTTTTTCCTATCTCGACGGTGCTGAAAGTATCACGCAAATGTTTGCCGCTTCACCACTTGTGGAAGGTGGACAACGTCATTACCAATTTATGTTGTACATGAGCCTGGGTGATTTGTATTTGGAGAAAAAGCGTTATCGCGACAGTGCGGATACCTATCGCCACTATGTAAAACATTTTCCGACCACCGATCAGGCACCGTCTTTCAGTTCCAAAGCCATCGAAGTGTATAACGAAGGCAATTTCCCCAGCTTGATTTTGCCTGCAAAAGAAGAATACGTACGTACTTACGGCATCAACAGCCAATTCTGGGCCATGCGTGATAATTCTGCGCACGCGATTATTCGCCCGACCTTGAAAATTTATCTCGATGAATTAAGCAGCTACTACCACGCCAAAGCACAGGCGCTGGAAAGTGCCGAAGAACCGACAGAAAACCCGGTCACTGTGTATCTGACCGCAGCAGAACTTTACGAACAGTACACGCGTACCTTCCCGCAAGATGCACGTACACCGGAAATGACCTTCTTGATGGCAGAAGCGTTTTACTCTGCAGGCAAACTCGATTCCGCCGTGAATGCTTACGAAAAAGTGGCTTATACCTATCTTGATAAAAAGTACGGTGCCGAAGCGGGCTATGCGGCGATTCTCACCATGCAGAAATTAATGCCGACCTTGCCTGAAGAGCAGCGCCTGGCCTGGCAAACGCGCCATATTAATAGCGGAATCAGTTTCGCGGATTATTATCCTCATCACAAAGAGGCCCCCGCTGTACTCACCAAAGCCGCTCAGGATATTTTCCAGCAAGGCGATATTCCGCGCGCAGTGACCATTGCAACGCGCATGACCGAGTGGCAGCCTGTACCGGAAAACAGTTTATTGAAAACGTCCTGGCTCATTCTGGCGCACAGCCGGTTTGATTTGAAAGAATACGACGCAGCGGAAATTTCCTATCGCAAAGTACTTGAGTATATGGAAGCGAATGACCCGGACCGCGAGCAGGTTGTCGAACGCATTGCAGCCAGTATGTATCGCTCTTCCGAACAACAAATAGCTGGTGGCGACAAAGCCGGTGCCATTACGCGTTTGTTGGCCATTCGCGATATCTCGCCGGGTAGTGAAGCGGCAATCAGTGGTCAATACGACGCTGCCAATTACATGATGGAACTCAAACAATGGCAGCAGGCGGAATTGACCTTGCTTGATTTTCGTAAACGCTACCCGGATAACAAACTCGTTGCCACCATCCCGGCAAAATTGGCGGTAATCTACCAGGAAAGCGAGCAATGGGGCAAAGCCGCAGGTGTGCTCGAAGATATGGCGGCGAATAGCAGCGACCCCAACATGCGCCGTCAATCCAAATATTTATCCGCAGAACTGTATGAAAAGTCCGGCCGCACAGCGGATGCCATTGCACAATATCGGGATTATGCCAACAATTATCCAGAACCTTTTGATATTGCCACCGAAGCACGGGCAAAATTGGTTGAGCTTTACGGCAAAACCGGGGACAGCAGCAAACGCAATTATTGGTTACAAAAACTTATCGATGAAGATAAGCGCGCGGGCTCAAAAAGTACACCTCGGTCTCGTTACCTCGCAGCCTCTGCCAGTATCAAATTTGCGAATGACGATTTTTCTCGCTACAGCGCGATTAAATTGACCTTGCCGCTGAAAAACAGTTTGAAGAAGAAAAAGTCTGCGCTCGATAAAACGCTGGCGTCCTATAAAAATGTACTCGATTTCGGCGTAGCAGAATTTTCGACTGAAGCGAATCATCGAATTGGAACAATCTACGCCCAGTTGAGTAAGGATTTAATGAACTCTCAGCGACCCAAAGGTCTGGATGATCTCGCGCTGGAACAATATGAAATTTTGTTAGAAGAACAGGCTTACCCCTTTGAGGAAAAAGCCATTGAACTGCTTGAGGCCAACTCAGCGCGGTCACAAAGCGGTATTTATGACGATTGGGTTAAACGCAGTTTTGAAGAATTAGCAAAACTTTTGCCGGCACGCTACGGCAAAAAAGAAACGAGGTTGGAAAGCAGCGATGCGATCTACTAAACAAAACGTACTGTGCGTACTGCTGCTACTTGGGGTGGCGGCATTGACGGCATGTGGTGGGTCTCCTACAAAACCGGCAGCAAAAAAAGCGGAGAAACCCGAAGAGACTGTTGCGGCAGCAAGCGAAGAAGAACTGACACCCATTGAGCTTATTCCCAATCCTTACCTCGCAAACCCGGTGTCCGTTCCCGCCCAGGCAAAATCAGAATTTGCGCGCGCGCAGGCTTTGATGAAAGCGAAAAAATATGAACAGGCGGTAGGCCTCTGGACGTTGATGACCGAGACCTATCCAAAATTAAGTGGACCTTATGTCAATCTCGGGATTGCTAATTGGCATCTCGGTAACGAAGAAGAAGCTGAAAATGCATTTAAATTTGCGATTCAAACCAACCCCTACAACATGGATGCTTACACCCAGCTCGGTGTGTTGTATCGTGAATTGGGGCGTTTTGAAGAGGCTGAACAAACGTATAAAGCGGCCTTGCAAGTTTGGCCGCACCATCGCGAAAGCGTTTTGAATTTAGGCATGCTCTACGACTTGTATATGGGCAGACTTACAGAAGCCCTCGCGAATTATCGCTTTTCCCAGCGCTTGTTGCCGGAACCCGACAAAAAAGTCCGCGGCTGGATTGCCGACCTGGAACGTCGGATTCCAACGAATTAACAGAGGGTAAGATGCTTGTCAGAATTGAGTACCGAAACAGGCGAGACCCATTACTCAGGAATTGAAATGAAAAAATCAGTTTTCAGTTTACTTGTTGGCGTAACTGTCTCGCTTTCAGCCACTGCGGCGCTTGCACAAGACGGCCCAGTGGTGACGCTCAGTACAACCGTTACCGGTAACCAGGAACAGCCCAAGGTTTTGTATATCGTTCCCTGGCAGGAAGCAGATGACAATACCCTGTTATATCAAGCGCTTAACAGGAATACTTCTGACAGTATTTTTGGCCACGTTGAACGCAGTGAACATCAACGTGAAATTGAATTTCTCAGTGAGATGGAATAAGCGCCGATGCAGCACTCGCTTGTAATTCTGCTCACTGCTAACTTTACTTACATTAAAAGCAAATTATCTGGAGGCCTTGCTTTATGAACAACATCGTAAGTTTCTTTCAAAACGGGGGCACCTTTATGTACCCCATCGCCGTGGTATTGGTAGTGGGTGTCGCCCTCGCTATCGAACGTTGGGTTTTCCTGACGGCGGCAAAAGCATCCAACCGTCGCGCTTTTGATCGCATCTTGCCGCTCTTGCGTAAAAAAGATTTCGGTGGCGTTGTGGATTTGGCACGCAGTTCCCGGGCACCTATTGGCCGCATTGTTGCCGCGGGTGTCGCACGTTTGCAGCAAACCCCGCGTCGGGATGAAATTGAATACGCCATGGAAGAAGGTGTGATGGAAGCGGTGCCGCGTTTGGAAAAACGCACATCCTACCTCGCAACGTTGGCAAATATTGCAACGCTGTTGGGGCTTCTCGGCACCATTATGGGTTTGATCGCGGCGTTTACCGCTGTGGCCAATGCGGACCCTTCAGAAAAAGCCACCTTGCTCTCGCAAAGTATTTCCGTTGCGATGAACACCACGGCCTTTGGTTTGATGTCAGCCATTCCCTTGTTACTCGCACACGCCATGTTGCAAAACAAAACCACAGAAATTGTGGACAGTCTCGAAATGGCTGGCGTGAAATGCTTGAATATTATGAGCGCCGCAAATGCTTTCGCAGCGAAAACGCGCACATCTGATAAATAAGGCGAATCAAACTGAATTAAATCTATAGCTCGGCGGCTGCTATGAGAAAAAGACGATACAAAAAACAGGAAGCGGAACTCGACATCACTTCGTTTATGAATTTGATGATCATTCTGGTGCCGGTACTGTTAATGAGCATGGTGTTTTCCCACATCACCGTACTCGATTTAACACTGCCGGATATATCCTCCAGTTCAACACCAAATGATGATCCGAAAAAAGAAGTGTTGGAATTGGTGATCGAGAATGACCAGCTTCTAATTAATTATCCCGCGGGTGCGCCCTTACGACGTATCCCGAAAATTACCGACGAGGAAAGTGGGGTCGACGTATACGACTGGACCATGCTTTCCAAAGTTTTGCAGGAAGTGAAGCGCTTGTTAAAAGATAAAGATATCGACAAAGACGATATCCTCATCCTTTCACAACCAAACACGGATTACCAAACCATTGTTAGAGCGATGGATACCGTTCGCAGTTTCAAAGCGGTTGTGGCGGCTTCGGTGGTCGATGCAGAACTGTTCCCGGTTATCTCCCTGGGTGATGCACCCGTTGACGATGGAGGGGCACGATAATGAAACAGTCCATCCACGCTAAACGTATGGCGCGTCATCACAAGCGACTGAATCAAGGTTCCAAATTGAACCTCGTATCGCTCATGGATATTTTTACCATCCTGGTTTTCTTCCTGCTAGTGAACTCATCTGATGTTGAAGTGTTACAAAACAACAAAGACATCAAACTGCCGGAATCGGTTGCTGAGAAAAAACCGGAAGACAACTTGATTGTGATGGTTAGTAACGAAGCGGTCATGATCGGCGGCAGAAAAATTGCCGATGTGCAAGCGATTCTGGATTCTAACGATGCAGATATTGAGCCGCTGATTAAAGAGTTGGAATACCGCGCTTCGCGTAAACCTTTCCGCAGTAAGGAAGAGGAAGAGCTTGGTCGTGATATTACAATTATGGGTGACCACGGAATTCCCTATGCGCTCCTGAAAAAAATCATGACCACCTGCGCAAAAACGGAATACCGCAATATTTCACTTGCGGTCAGTCAGGTGCCTGATGATTCAGCTTCCGCGCTTGAAGCAAGCATAGGAGGTGAATAGTGGCTTTTATTTCACCTCCAAACCTGCAGTTACCCTGGTCGTCGACGCGAGAAGACGACAAGCGCTACTGGAAAATCTTTTTTATTCTGCTGATTCCTTTTTTGGTAGTCAGCATCATTATTCCGTTTATTAAAGTACCGGAACCGACCCGGGAAGAACTTGAAGAACTGCCACCACAGCTCGCCCGAGTGGTACTTGAAGAACAGGAGATTCCGCCACCACCTCCACCTGAGCCCGAACCGGAACCCGAGCCCGAACCTGAAGATGAACCGGAGCCCGAGCCGGAACCTGAGCCCGAGCCGGAACCCGAGCCTGAGCCCGAACCAGAACCGGAACCTGTGCAGTTAGTAGAACAGGCGAGAGAAGCGGCCGAAGCGGAAATTAATCAATTCGCCGATGCGCTGACTGACATGCGCGAGTCATTCGACCTCAGCGACGTGAATGCCAATGACCTGACTCAGGGAACTGGCGAAGCTGCAGAAATCGATCGCGCTATTATCGGTAAACAAGCGTCTGCGGGAAGCGGCGGTATTAATACCTCAAACATGAGTCGTAATACCGGTGGCGTTGCGCTTAGTGGCAAGCAAGACACCAAGGTTGAAAGCAAATTGGCCACAGCCACGGGTGTAGGCGATGAAGATGGCGGCGCAAATAGCGGACCAGGCTCTGCACGCAGCAGTGAAGATATCCGTAAAGTGATGGACCAGAACAAAGCCGCTATTTTCAGTGTTTACAACCGGGCACTGCGTAAAAACCCCAGCCTGGAAGGCAAAGTGGTTTTCAAAATTGTTATTGAACCGAATGGACGTGTGAGCGCTGTAAGTATTGTGTCATCTGATTTGAACGATGCGGATCTTGAACGCAAACTTATGTCCAGAATTCGCTTAATTAATTTTGGAACACGAAACGTCTCGCAAACGACATTGAATTACTCGTTTGACTTCCTACCAGGATAAATCAAAAAGGTAAGCTCATTAAAAAGCCGCACTATGTGCGGTTTTTTTTATATCTACATACAGCACGTTTTTATAAAAATAAATTAGCACGCTTGATCATAAAGCATGATGGGTTCAGTGCGGGATATTTCGTATACACGTGATTTCTCTTTAATGTTGTCGAAAGGACTCACTACCGCATTGCCACCCATTTGTAAAACATGCGTATAAATTTGCGTAGTGCGTAAATCGGCATGGCCTAACTGGTCTTGTACTGTTCTAATATCCGCGCCACGTGCTAAAAGATGCGTTGCAAAAGAGTGGCGTAAAGTGTGCGCAGTAACCTGTTTTTTTATTCCCGCTTCACGCGCAGCTTTACGAATGGCTCGCTGAACGCCGCTTTCATCAATGTGATGGCGTCTGAGAGACTCATCTTCAGGATCTTTACTTAAATTATGCGAAGGAAATAAGTACTGCCAACGTAGCATTTTATTTTCATTTTGCCATTTACGTCTTAATGCATAGGGCATATACACCCCGTCGAAATCCGGGTTACGTAAATCGATATTCAAATAATCCGTCACAGTATTAATTTGATTGCGTAATAATGGTAACAACTCATTGGCGAGGGTCACTGTTCGGTGTTTACCGCCTTTCCCGTTGAATACACGAATACAACGATAATCAAAGTCTATATCCTGAACGCGAAGACGAATAGCTTCCATTAATCGTAACCCTGAGCCATACATTAAAGCGGTGACGAGGTACTGTTTAGGCGGGATTTTTGAGAAGAAGGCCCTTACTTCACCTTCGGTGAGTACTACGGGAATTTTCCGTGGAGAGTGGCTTTTAATAAAATTGAGCTTAAGGTCTAAAGGGCGCCTCACAATATTTTTATACAAGAAGGCCAATGAATTTAAAGCCATCGCTTGGGTTTTAGGTGAAACTTTGCGATCAACTGACAAGTAATTAAGAAACTGCTCAACATCTTGCTCAGAAAGTGCGTTGGGATGAGTCTTATTATGAAAGCGAATAAAATAGCGAATCCAATATAAGTAAGAGTCAATTGTTCTTTTTGAGTAGCTTCGTTTGAACATAAACTCTTCAATCGACGATAGATATTGTGATTTTGACATGATTAATCCGTTATGCTGTACATCTATACAGTATAGGGGTGCATCCATATAGTTGCAACTAGCAGGAAAATGCTTTGTTTGACCTTGTTTAAATATCGGCCTGCTCAGGAATGTGTACTTGTTGTGCTTTTGGAGGGGTGTTATAAAATGATCAGAATTAATAGTCATTTTGACGGGTTAAACTTGGATTTTAGCCGTCTATTAATATTGTTAGTACTCTCTGGAGAAAATTTGTCTATTTATATAAGAAATCAAGAGAGCAACGAAGAAATTGCTCACTTAGCAAAGGAAGAGTGGGAATTGCCGGCCCAAATAGAATCGCTGGAAAATTGGTTAAATGAAAACGACTCAGTGATCGCGCCAGGTAATTACGTTGCAGACATTGGGTTTTCTATGCGTAAAAATGCATGCGGAGGCGGTGCTATTCTATCGGTAAAAGCAATGTCAATTATGTCAAGGCTTGGTATGAAATTGTACTTATCTGAGTATCCAGATGACTAAATCGCAAAATACTAACAAGTTGCTCCTGCTGAAATTTTTTCCGTTTCGTCTTTTGTGCTTAATAGCACAAAAGCCTACACTCCAAAAATTCAGCAGAGCAAAGCGTTATGCACTATAGGTAATAAAATGCTTGAAGAGATACCTTTAAAATATCGGTATAAGATCGTTGCATGCTACGTGTCTTTCTTAATATATGCGTTCGTAAACTTTCTTATATTTCATGGGAGGATTCATGGTCAGGAAAATATTGATGTAGAAAGATTGGTTAAAATAGGGATTTTAATCGCAATTTACGGCATGAGTATATTTTTTCTTACTAAAAAGAAAAGACATATACTTGCAGTAATTTTTCTGTTTGGCCTTGTTGTACCCTTTAAACACATTTTAACTTACTGGACATTATTTATCGAAAATATCTCTACTGCTTCCATGCATGCCAGTGTAGTTTTTTATGGGCAGTTTATACCTATTCTAGGAGCGTCAGTTTTGCTGTTATCTAGTGCTAGGAATTATTATCGAGAAGTCGAGAAAAGTGCATAACAATCCGGTTAAGCTAGGGACAGTTTTTCCGTCGTTCCTTTTGTGTTTATTAATACAAAAGGCCCAACTCCAAAACTGCCCCTTACCGGGGCGTTATGTTTCAACTAAACCATGAGAAAGCGTAATTTTCCAAATATTGAGGGTGTGGTATTTAAAGAAATACCTAAATCGGCAATAAACCTCGATCAAAAAGATTTTGTCCATCCCTTAGAAGCGTACGATGACGATATCTTCTGTTGTTACGCCGTTACAAGTAATAAAGATGTATGGCAGAGTTCGGGTGGCCCCTGGAAAAAATTAACACCAGTTATTCACGAAAATGGCGATAAAGTTGTAGTTTTAAAATATTACAACATTCACGGTGGTAGGCCCTTCAATATTGAATCGTTGTACCACTACGTATTTAATGAAACCAAAACATAACAAATGTATCAACCGGACTCCATTTCCGTCGCTTGGTTTTTGTGCTTGAATAGCACAAAAATCCAATCAACTACAATTCGCCGGTTATACCGGCGTTATGTGTAATTGGATATGAAGTCAGATAAAGGAACAAGCTATATATGGATATTCGTATTATGGGCATTGACTACCGCTTTAATTATTCTACTAACTTTTATATTTGAAGCAGCGTTGCTATTGTTTTTACTTGCTGCCGTCGTTCCGATAGGAGGTATTGCTCCTCTTGTTGTACAACTAAAAACCAAACGTCGGCTTACTTATATGTGGCAGCTAGGGAAGCATTACAACGAAGACCCTGTAGCTTTTAAAATGGTAATAATAGTTAATTCTTTCATGGTGCTTTGGTTGGTTATATGGAGTGTCGGTGCGGTTAAACAACTTATATACACATAACAAAGCGCCTAATTTACTCCGGCCGCTGCGCGGCCTCCGCGGGACATTTGCTGCTTCGTTTCGCTTTGGACTGGCTGCGCCATTTTGTTCCAAAGCTACACTACACAGCAAATGCCCCTTGGCTTAGTGCTATGTGGCGGTATAGAATATTTTTTCATAAATAACTGACTTGGTTCCAGGCAATTAACAATCGGTCGAAATTACACGTTTTAATATTTCATGTTTTCCCGGTTGTTCCTGTCGGTAGTAAGATAATTCGTATTCACCCTCAAGGGGTAATATTTCAAATTCTTTATGTGGTAAGCAGTTGGAAGGTTTTATTGGCAAAGGGAGTTCATCGCGTTATTCTTCTCCCATTGTTTTAGTAATTAGCAAGAATTTAAATCACGCTTTGTGGTGTCGCTATTTTTTAGTTCAGGTTCGCCTCTTCGGCTCACAACTCGCAGGTAGAAACATCATGTGCCGCCACATAGCAAATTAATCTAGGAGCCCAGTCAGCTACGCAGTCTGGGCGGGACTCGCCTGGCGGCGAGCCCCTAATTAAAGGCGCTATGTGGCGGTATAGAATATTTTTTCATAAATAATGTAGTTTGTTCCAGGCAATAAACAATCGGTCGAAAATACCCGCTTCGTGTTTCCATATTTTCCTGATTGTTCCTGTCGGTTGTAAGAGATTTCGTTTTCACCCTCAAGGGGTATTGCTTCATATTCTTAACGTGGTCAGCGGTTGGAAAGTGTTATTGGCAAAGGGAGTTCATCGCGTTATTCTTCTCCCATTGTTTAAGTTATCAACAAGAATTTAATTCATGCATTGTGGTGTCGTGCTTTTATAGCTCAGGTTCGCCTTATCGGCTCACAACTGGCAAGTAAAAGAATCATGTGCCGCCACATAGCAATTTAATCTAGGAGCCCAGCCCACTGCGTAGTCTGGGCGGGACTCGCCTGGCGGCGAGCCCCTAATTAAAGACGTTATGTGTTAGTACGATGAATATAAAGGTACAGAATGCGTTAAAAAGAAAGGCAGCAGCTGAACGGCTTTTGCAGTTTGGCCCTTTGTTTCTTTTTGCTTTGTATTTGCTTGATAAAAATAGCTTTGCCTATTCGCTAGCTAGCATCCTGTTTTTCATATTTATCTTAATTTTCATTATTTTATCTTTTTCATGGCCGTTTATTAAGTGTCCAACTTGCAAAGAACTTTATTTTGCAAGTTGGCGAAATAGCCCTCCAATTGAAGATGGTTGTAGAGTATGTGGGAAATAGCTAAAACACATAACAAAACGCCGAATATACTCCGGCCGCGGTGCGGCCTCCGCGGGACATTTGCTGCTTCGTTTCGCTTTGGAATGGCTGCGCCATTGTGCTCCAAAGCTACACTACGCAACAAATGCCCCTTGGCTTAGTGCTATGTGGCGGTATAGAATATTTTTTCATAAATAACTGACTTGGTTCCAAGCAATAAACAATTGGTCGAAATTACACGTTTTAATATCACATGTTTTCCCGGTTGTTCCTGCCGGCAGTAAGATAATTCCTATTCACCCTCAAGGGGTAATATTTCAAATTCTTTATGTGGCAAGCAGTTGGAAGGTATTATTGGCAAAGGTAGTTCATCGCGTTATTCTTCTCCCATTGTTTTAGTAGTTACCAAGAATTTAAATCACGCTTTGTGGTATCGCAATTTTATAGTTCAGGTTCGCCTCATCGGCTCACAACTGGCAGGTAGCGAAATCATGTGCCGCCACATAGCAATTTAATCTAGGAGCCCAGTCTGCTCTGCAGTCTGGGCGGGACTCGCCTGGCGGCGAGCCCCTAATTAAAGGCGCTATGTGGCGGTATAGAATATTTTTTCATAAATAAAGTAGTTTGTTCCAGGCAATAAACAATCGGTCGAATTTACACGCTGAATTTATCCATGTTTTACCGGTTGTTCCTGTAGGCAATAAGAGAATTGGTTTTTACCCTCAAGGGGTAACATCTCAAATTCTTTATGTGGTTAGCGGTTGGTAGGCTTATTGGCAAAGGGAGTGCATCGCGTTATTCTTCACCCATTGTTTTAGTAATTAGCAAGAATATAAATCATGCTTTGTGGTGTCGCTATTTTGTAGTTCAGGTTCGCCTCTTCGGCTCACAACTCGCAAGTAGAAAAATCATGTGCCGCCACATAGCAAATTAATCTAGGAGCCCAGTCTGCTCTGCAGTCTGGGCGGGACTCGCCTGGCGGCGAGCCCCTAATTAAAGGCGCTATGTGGCGGTATAGAATATTTTTTCATAAATAATTGAGTTGGTTCCAGGCAATTAACAATCGGTCGAAATTACACGTTTTAATATTTCATGTTTTCCCGGTTGTTCCTGTCGGCAGTAAGAGAATTCGTTTTCACCCTCAAGGGGCAATAGTTCAAATTCTTGTTGTGGTTAGTGGTTGGAAAGTGTATTGGCAAAGGGAGTGCATAGCGTTATTCTTCTCCCATTATTCAAGTTTTATCAAGATTTTAAATCATGCTTTGTTGTGTCGCGGTTTTCTGGCTGAGGTTCGCCTTATGGGCTCACAACTCGTACCAGAGGTATCATGTGTCGCCGCATAGCAAAGTTATCAAAACGACACTTTGGCTTACGCGCCATGTTGTGCATTCGCTTTGCTCATTTTTGCACAACATTACGCTCCAGCCAAAGTGCGTTTCATAACAAGCGCTATGAGGCGGTATAGAATATTTTTTCATTAACAATGTGGTTTGTTCCAGGCAATTAACAATCGGTCGAAATTACACGTATTGATATTGCATGTTTTCCCGGTTGTTCCTGTAGGCAATAAGAGAATTGGTTTTCACCCTCAAGGGGTAATATTTCAAATTCTTAATATGGTTAGTGGTTGGAAAGTGTTATTGGCAAAGGGAGTTCATCGCGTTATTCTTCTCCCATTTTTTTAGTAATTAGCAAGAATTTAAATCACGCTTTGTGGTGTCGCTATTTTCTGGTTCAGGTTCGCCTCATCGGCTCACAACTGGCAAGTAGAAACATCATGTGCCGCCACATAGCAATTTAATCTAGGAGCCCAGTCTGCTGTGCAGTCTGGGCGGGACTCGCCTGGCGGCGAGCCCCTAATTAAAGGCGTTATGTTTCACCCTAAATGAAATTAGATCTTGAACCAGAGAGTAACCGTAAGGCTTTGGAGAATGCCACAAAGTTTTCGGTAGGTACTATGCTCATATTTAAACCGGGTTTTTACTATTTTCTTGGTGGTATATTCATCCTATTTGGGTTAGTGGCTATATTTTCAGCAGACGGCGTTTTTAAAAGACAGCCCGAAAATTTAAGCCAGAATGAAGCGGGGTTGCTCTCTCTTGCTGTTGGTCTTCTTATTGTGGGGTTGTGTAAGCTTGCTCTATGGCTAATTAAAAATCAAAAAAAGTTAGCCAATAGTGAGAAACAGTAAGAAGTGTGAGTCCTAACATAACAAACCGCTGTAATCGCGCCTATGGCGCTGGGACAGCCTTTCCGTTGCTTGCTTATGCGCTTTTCGCTACGCTAGCGCAACACAATCAACTACAAGGCTGCCCCTAAGCGGAGCGTTAGAAGGCAACCATGATTGAAAGCGCGGAAGAATTCGTTAGGCTGAGGAACAGCGAGATTCAAGAAGAATATACTCGCGCGGCACATGACGAAGCTCCAATTGAAGTGTGGAATGCCCTTCTTGAGAATTATCCAGATATGGCTTTTTGGGTGGCTCAAAACAAAACTGTGCCGTACGAGCTACTGGAAGTTCTATCACATCATGAAGAAGAACGCGTTCGTTCAATGGTAGCAATGAAAAATAAACTTAAGGAACCACTTCTTCTTGAGTTAGCATCTGATACAAGCGATTCAGTTCGTATGAGTGTTGCACGGCACAAAAATGCTACATTAACAGTGCTCAAAAAACTTAAGAGCGACTCTTGGGGTGAAATAGCCTCTGTTGTATCGGATAGAATTGAAAGAGGGAACTACAAATTAACAAAAACCTTCTAACAAGAAAAGGCAGCATCGCCCACGCAAAAAGCGCGTGGGCTGGACTCGCTAACGCTCGCCGCTGCTTTGGGCGTTATACAACAGAAGATCAAGTTAATGGAAGTTTGGAACACGCCATTTAAAGACACAGAATACCCTAGTGTGGGCATGTTTATTAATATGCATGAAAATGAAGTGGACGAGGTGTTTGCAATTGTGGCCCCAGATGGTATTGATCGATACCCAAAGTACCTGATTAGTTATGGGAGAAATTCGGTTGAAGTAAAGTACTATGAAGAGGCATTTTCTCCTGAAAGAGGATATGAATTACTTGTGCGAAATGGGCCTAAAGTTTGTTCTCTAATATGGAACACTTCTCCGAGTGTACGGAGTTATGAAGATTATGTAACTGATAAAAATAAGCTTAAGCACTTCATTATCTTTGGAGGCGATAATATTCTAGAGGTTGTAACCGCTGATGTTCCAAAAATCGAAGTTATTTCTAGTCCTGCATCGATTCGGCTAAGTGTAAATGTATAACAAGCCGGTGAACTTCAGGCAGCAAGCTGCCCCGGACCTCCACTGCGTGGTTCGCTTATGTGCTTTAATAGCACAACGCAAACCACTCCATTCCGGCCCGTTACCGGAACGTTATGTGTAAGAAGAGATCGGAGCATGGAAATAGTCGATTCGTATACTTCTCTCAATGAAAATGATATTAAAAAGATCGAAGAAAGACTGGAATTAACTCTTCCTAGGGAGTATCGAGAATTCCTTTTGAAGAATAATGGAGGGAAACCTGTACCCGATACGGTAAGGTACGAGGGAGAATATTTCGACTACGTTTCATTTTTCTACGCTGCCAGATTTAACACATACAGCGATGATATTTTTAGAAATGTTGAAGAGTACAATCAATATATACTTCCTCATTACCTTCCCTTTGGCGAGAGCCCAGGAGGGGATGTGTACTGTCTTTCCTTGAAGGCAGAGGATTTGGGCGCTGTATATTATTGGGATCATGAAATGGCGAACTATGGAGGGGAGCCATGGGAAGAAAACATGATTAAGTTAGCACCTTCATTCAACGAGTTTCTTGCGGCGCTGTACAGTGACGAAAACACATAACAAGCCAATCAACGCCCGCCTGCAAGCTGGCTCGGACCTCCACTGCGTGGTTCGCTTATGTGCTTTAATAGCACAACGCAAACCACTCCGTTCCGGCCCGTTATTGGGGCGTTATGTTTAAGTGCCAATGAGAAATATATTTCTACTATTTGCCATAGTTTTTCCTCTGCAAGGAAATGGAGAGAATCAAATGAATTGGCCTTTCGATCAAAGTCGTAACGTAGCAGCTATAACTACAAAGCAAGTAGTGAAGGGTTCCTTTCCAATTCTTGCAGTAGTGCATTACAAAGATGATGATTCATGGGCGTTTACATGTGGTACAACAAACAAATCCGAGGATCTTATGGTGGTCGGAATGGGTGAATTAGTCGATATTGACCCAACACTTTACTCAATAGCAGACTTACCTTCAGGCTGGAGCGCTCACAGGAAGTCTATAGATTCGGAATGGGTGCGTACTAAAAATGAATAAACATAACAAACGGGTGAACACGGACATTTTGGCTTCCTTTCCGTTTTGGGTGGCTGCGCCACTTTACCCAAAACTCCATTCCAGCCAAAATGCCCGTTACCTCGGGCGTTATGCGCAGCTCCTAAATTTAACGAAAAGTGAGATTTATGGAAAATTTACTACCTAAAATAGGATTGGCGTTAGTAGGTGCATATATAAGCTTCCTTTTTGCCAAAAAATTCTATAATTACAAACGTAGAACAGAGGCCGCTGAGGAATTTCGAAATACATTTTTAAATGAGCTAGACCTATGCAAAACCAGAGCAAAAAGTGATGAGCATGGTTTAATAATCAGGGTTTTAACGAATAACCTAAGTACATACAATAAAGCAATTTTAAAATATCGACCTTATATACCAAAATCGAAAATTCCAAAATTCGATGAAGCATGCTCTATTTTTACCAAATATGAAAGTAGGTTAAATTTACAATTTGCAGACATATCGGGTATTTCGCAGCAAGTTGACATTAAAGGTCTGGATGAAAATAAAATAAGAGAAAAAGTGCGTCGAGTCATAGAGAAGTTATATGAATTTGCTTCTATCGAGTAAGCGCATAACAAAGCGCCCAAGTTACTCCGGCCACTTCGTGGCCTCCGCGGGACATTTGCTGCTACGTTTCTCTTTGGAGTGGCTACGCCACTTTACTCCAAAGCTACACTACACAGCAAATGCCCCTTGGCTTCGCGTTAGGGTGAAAATGAGATTGCAAGTATATCTATTAACAATTACGTTAGTGGTATTAAGTCTTAATGCCTTTGCTTGTAGGTTTGTTGAGCCTACTAGTGAGTTTTATGAAGAAAACTCTAGTGAAATTTATGTTGGTAGAATTATTGCAATTGAATTACCAGAGGAATTTCAGTACGAAGATACTGAAAATCCCATGCAAGAAGTTATTTACACGAGTCAACCTGAGAAAATAATAACACTTAAAGTATTCAGTACAATCAAGGGCAAAAATAAAACCCGTTTAACAGCTTTAGTTAAACCGTGTGGAGGGGGTATTTTTAAACTAGCAGAAAAGGTAGTTTTATTTAATCTGAGTGGAGTTTGGCATGTCAGAAACCCTGAAGTGCTACAAAAATCACCCTAACAAATCCCTAAAGTTGACACTTTGGTCTTCGCTCCATTTTGTGCATGGCCTTCGGCCATATTCGCACAAAACTCTGCTACAACCAAAGTGCAACTCAGCTCAGCGCTATGAGGCGGTATAGTATATTTTTTTATATATAATTGAGTTGGTTCCAGGCAATAAAAAATCGGTCGAAAATACACGTTTTAATATCACATGTTTTCCCGGTTGTTCCTGTCGGCAGTAAGAGAGTATAGCCCTCAAGGGGCAGTGGATAAAATTCTTAACGTGGTCAGCGGTTGGAAGGTTTTATTGGCAAAGGGAGTTCATCGCGTTATTCTTCTCCCATTGTTTAAGTTGTAAACAAGAATTCAAATCATGCTTTGTGGTGTCGTACTTTTATAGTTCAGGTTCGCCTCTTCGGCTCACAACTCGCAAGTAGCATTATCATGTGCCGCCACATAGCAATTTAATCTAGGAGCCCAGTCTGCTTTGCAGTCTGGGCGGGACTCGCCTGGCGGCGAGCCCCTAATTAAAGGCGCTATGTGGCGGTATAGAATATTTTTTCATAAACAATGTAGCCTGTTCCAGGCAATAAACAATCGGTCGAAATTACACGTTTACATATTTCATGTTTTCCCGGTTGTTCCTGTTGGTAGTAAGAGAATTGGCTTTCACCCTCAAGGGGCAAAAGTTCAAATTCTTAACGTGGTTAGCGATCGGAAGGTTTTGTTGGCAAGGGGAGTACATCGCGTTATTCTTCTCCCATTATTTAAGTTATCAGCAAGAATTTAAATCATGCTTTGTGGTTTCGTGCTTTTATAGTTCAGGTTCGCCTCATCGGCTCACAACTGGTATGTAAAAAAATCATGTGCCGCCACATAGCAATTTAATTTAGGAGCCCAGACTGCTTTGCAGTCTGGGCGGGACTCGCCTGGCGGCGAGCCCCTAATCAAAGGCGTTAGGATTTAAAAGGAAATATCCAGTGAAATCTCTTTTTGATGGCCCAGAAGCAACTGAATTTTTAAGTAAGGGGCTATCGTTATTGATGAAAAAAGCAGATCGCGGGTGTATTTTATTGGGAGTATCTATGCTTGATGATGAGCTAAATAAGCTATTTAAAAGCTTAATACCTAAAGATACTAGCAATAAAAAAATTAAAGAAATATTTGATTTGAACGGCCCGTTTGGAACTTTATCAGCGAAAACTAACATAGCCTATGTGTGCAATATACTACCAAAGGATGTCGTCGAAAGCATTCATAAACTTAGAAAGCTCAGAAACAATCTGGCACACCGTACTGACCCTTTCTCTATTAAAGAAAACTTTGAATCAATTTCACAAGTATTCTCGATGCTTGAAGGTGATATTGATAAAGGGTTGCTGCATATGTCAGGTGAACTGGTATATGGACGTTTCCTGAGTGACATGCTGGAAATGGATAGCCCCATTGACGGAGAGAAAAAAGTCTTTAACTCCCCAGAAGAAGTGGTTTCATATATAAAAGATAAAAATGAAATCGGTGAGACGCTTATGAGCAATAGAATAAAATTGATGTTTGTAATCGGTGTATCTGTTTTAGCTGCATTAATCCATATTCACAAAGATAGAGTTATTAGGAAATTACATGCACAATCCTAACAAAAAGTTCAACGCGACATTTACTACTTCGCTTCGTTTTGCGGCAGCCTTCGGCTACTATACCGCAAAACTACTCTACGCAGTAAATGCGCGTTAATCTTGGCGTTATGTTTCCTTATGATCGAGACCCAAACTAGGAAAATGGAAAAAGAAATTAAGTTTCATAACCTACGTATGACCGCGCTAAAAAAAGACAGGAAATACTCGTTAAATATTTCAGTTGATAGCGGATTTGTCGATTTTAGTGTCGTGGTTCCTTTGAATAAGCGTGATTTTGAAGTTATCGCTACTGACGAATGGCGAGCGACATTGTTACAGGCCGCGATGCATCATCCGTTTCAACTTAGACGGACGGCTCTTACCGCAGATGAACAAAGAAAATATCTGGATATTATACTCCATGCACCAAAGTCAGAAGTTGAGCTATTTCTTACGCATTTGGATCATGGCGAGGCAAATGGAGCAATTTCAAATATGGTTTCCTTTGCTGCCAAGGTGGAATATCAAAGCTTGCGAAACGGGTTTTGGTTCAATTAGAAAGTTATCAAAACATAACAAGGCGTTTAAGGCAGGGACATTTGCTGCTTCGTTCCGTTTTGGGGTGCCTGCGGCACTTTACCCCAAAACTCCACTACGCAACAAAAGCCCCTTAACTCAATGTTATATTTTAAAACGAGAATAAAATCCGATGGAGAAAATTGATTTAATCTTATATATTCTTATTGCGATGATAGCCTTAAATGTCATTAGCAAAACCATTCGTTCATATAATGATTTTATCGTTAGTGGAAAAGGAATATACGATAAAATCAGAAGAGATATAAGCAAGGGAAACTTTGCTAAGGCTATAGAATTATGTGAATCTTGCCTGATTAATAAACCATATGATAGTCAATTGCTTTGGTTTCAGGCTGAAATATTGTTCAGAACTCAACAATATAAGAAAGCATTAGAAAAATTTGAGTACATATTAGAGCATGAGCCAACATGGAAAGAAGATGCACAAAATTATATTGAAGCTATACAGAAAAAAATATAACAATGCGCCCAAGTTACTCCGGCCACTGCGTGGCCTCCGCGGGACATTTTCTGCTTCGTTTCGCTTTGGAGTGGCTGCGCCACATTACTCCAAAGCTACACTACACAGCAAATGCCCCTTGGCTTAGCGTTAGCTGGAAATAAATCATGGAACCTGAAGAAAGATTACAATTAAAATTCAAAGTAATGGATTCTACGTTTTTGGAGTCTTTAACGGTTCTTAAGCAGGAAATGAATGGGCGAGGACTTCTGCTTTCGGGAGCCACAATAAAGAAAGGACACGACTTGCTTATTGAAGAGTTGAAAAAGAATTCAATTGCAATTAATGAAGCGTTCCGTGAAAAGTTGATCGGAGAAAAATCAAGAAGTGCGGCAATAACTTTTGAAGGAAGAGCTGCAAATATATTGGAGGAAAGAAAACCTAAGTTAGAGGCGGTATATATTCAAGCCATGAAGGTAGTTCTTGAAAGCCTCCAGAATAAGAATCTAATTAATGAATATACTAGCCTGGACGGAGTGTTTGAATTACGCAAGAGTGAACTGTCTGTATTAGTAAAAACTACTGTCCATGAGTTTGAGCAATCTTTGGGGAAAACTCTTCTCGAACGAGTTCAAAATGACTTTAGAAATCGACCATTAATAGTAATTGGTGTAATTACAATAGCTGCTGTGAGTGTTATCTTGGTATTTATAGGGCTGTTAAGTGACTTTTTTTGCAACAGCTAACAATGCCATTAAGCAGGGACATTTTGGCTTCCTTTCCGCATTGGGGTGGCTTCGCCACTTTACCCCAATGCTACAATCCAGCCAAAATGCCCCTTATGTGCGGCGCTATGTGGCGGTATAGAATTTTTTTTAAAATAATGTAGTTTGTTCCAGGCAATAAACAATCGGTCGAAATTACACGTTTTAATATTTCATGTTTTCCCGGTTTTTCCTGTTGGTAGTAAGAGAATTGGCTTTCACCCTCAAGGGGCAACAGTTCAAATTCTTAACGTGGTCAGCGATTGGAAGGTTTTGTTGGCAAAGAGAGTTCATCGCGTTATTCTTCTCCCATTGTTTAAGTTGTAAACACGAATTTAAATCATGCTTTGTGGTGTCGTGCTTTTATAGTTCAGGTTCGCCTCATCGGCTCACAACTAGCGAGTAGAATCATCATGTGCCGCCACATAGCAATTTAATTTAGGAGCCCAGTCTGCTTTGCAGTCTGGGCGGGACTCGCCTGGCGGCGAGCTCCTAATTAAAGGCGTTAGAGTGAATCAATGAACAAATCGATGACTTTAAAAATCTCAAAGGAAATTGGCTTGTGGGTACACGAAAACACCAATAATAGCCAAATACAATTCGATAGAAAACCTGGATTGGCTTTAGCTGTATTTCAACATGCATTGGATATCGCCGATGGGATTATTGTTTTGATTGAACAGAATTTGCCCGGTGTAGCTTGGACTCTCGTTAGATCACTTCATGAATGCTATGTAAGGGGAGTATGGCTTTTAGAGCACGCTGATAACAATCAGCTAGACAATTTCGAAAAAGGTGTATGCCCTACCTTAAATAAACTTACTAGTCTAATTGGCAGCGAGCCCGAGTCGGCTGGAGTGTGGATAAAGGGTATTAACGATAAAAATATCTCAGTTTTCCATGACCTTACCCATGGAGGCATGGAACATGTTTCAAGAAGAATTACTGCTAATTCTATCGAACCGAACTACTCCGATGAGGAAACCGTAAGCTTGCTTAAGCTACGAAATCAATATTATATTAATATTGGGGTTTTTCTTTTGGCTATATTTCAAAATGAAAGTGCGCTAATCAAATTAAATGAAAAAACTGAACAATGGAAAGAATCACTCTAACAAAGCGGTCAAGCGGACCCCATTTGCTCCGCTCCGTTTTGCGGTTGCCTTCGGCAACTTTACCGCAAAACTCCACTCCACAAAAGGGTCCGCTTACTCGCGGCGTTATGAGCCACCAAAGAGTTAGTTCATGGAAATAGGAAAAACATATATCAATGTAGTGATTAACGAGTTCAAAGTTCGACGCACTGATGATTCGTTCACGGTTTTCTTCGAATTCAATTCTGCCGATGAAGTTATCGGTGTTAAATTAATCGGTGTTCGTGAAACTGATAATTTATGCGAAATTCTTAATGCAGATCGTTTGTGGATAGAGAAAAATGAAAATACACAAGCAGAGTATGGTTTGTTTACTTTGGGTATATCACATGAGTATTTTACTGAGATTGTGTTTGACGAAGTCAAGAAGCCAGACTCATAACAAACCGGTCAAGTCAGGGACAGTTTATCCGTCGTTCCTTTTGTGGTGGTTACCACAAAAGGCCCAACTCCAAAACTGCCCCTTACCGAAGCGTTATGTGAAATATGATTTTCTGCCCTAACTGTAAGAATAAAAGATTTAATATGCGAGAGCTGTTAACCTGTAGGTTTTCGGAACCTATGAAATGCCCGGGTTGTGAAGAGTATCTATGGACAAACAGGATTTTAACTCGAATATTTGTATATGTTCTTTGTTACAGTGGTTTAGTCTTTTTAATATTAATAATCTCTTTTTTAAATGGAATAATAAACGGTATATCTGCAATTGTAATTCTGGGTTGTGTTTACATAGCTCTGTCTTATGTGGAGCTTATTGGTGTTGGTTTAAAAATACATCCAAATTTCAAAGAAACAGGACCTAAGCCCAAAAATATCAACATCAAAAATCAAAATGGAAAGTAATTCACATAACAAAGCCATTAAGCAGGGACATTTTGGCTTCCTTTCCGCTTTGGGGTGGCTTCGCCAGTTTACCCCAAAGCTACAATCCAGCCAAAATGCCCCTTATGTGCGGCGTTATATGGAGCGAGTATTGAGGAGAATAATTGTAGTATTTTCAATAGTGTTTTTGGTGAGTTGTGCTGGAGAGACATTTCCAAACTATAAAAGATGGAAATCTTTAATTGAATTCAATGAAAGTAATTTGAATAAACTAAATGATCGGCTAGAAAAAGATGGGCAAAAGTCAGATTATTGGTTTAGGTCAGAAATGGAATTTACGTTGAAAGATCCGACAGAAGATTTTATAAATGGACAAAGTGAAAAATACCTTAAGTATCTGCCGGACGAGCTAAGATACCTTAAAAACGATAATGGGCTTTTTATTGAGCACAATTACGAAGGCGGCCCTTATGAATGTAATAATAAACTTTGCTTTATTACTGCCGTTTTGCCTTCAAATGAAATGGATATAGAAGAATGTACTGAAGCTTCTATAAAGAAACATGGCACTCATTGTAAATACCCATTACACAATGAGTGGCTAATACTCTATAGGGTATTAAGCAAATATGAAGAAACCATATAACAAACCGGTCAAGGCAGGGACAGCTTTTCCGTCGCTTCTTTTGTGTTTGTTAACACAAAAGAATCAACTCCAAAACTGCCCCTTACCGGGGCGTTATGTGTTTTGAATATGTCAATTTCAGAATCTGTTTCAAATATTGCAGCACAGCTTAAATCTCAAATGGAGAACCTGACAACTCATCAGGAACAAATGCTTGCTGTTCTCATCAAAATGCCTAAATACTTATTAGATCAACGTTTAGATTTATGGGAATCTGCCTATCAAGAGGCAATGAACGAAGAAGAGGAATCTACAGAGAATTTTTGTACAATAGATGAAGTATTTGAGTTAGGCTCCTTAAATTTATATGGGGATTTCGAAGCCAATTTAACTCAAAAATACTATCAAGCCATGTTGAAGTCTCTTAAATCTAAAGGCTACGTGATAAAAAATGAATCCGGTGTTGAAGAGTGGTAGCACATAACAAACCAATGTACTGTTGCAATGCTGCGCATTGCGCGGACCTACACTGCGTGGTTCGCTTTTGTGCTTTAATAGCACAACGCAAACCACTCCGTTCCGGCCCGTAATTGGGGCGCTATGTGGCGGTATAGAATATTTTTTCATAAACAATGTAGCCTGTTCCAGGCAATAAACAATCGGTCGAAATTACACGTTTAAATATTTCATGTTTTCCCGGTTGTTCCTGTTGGTAGTAAGAGAATTGGCTTTCACCCTCAAGGGGCAAAAGTTCAAATTCTTAACGTGGTTAGCGATCGGAAGGTTTTGTTGGCAAGGGGAGTACATCGCGTTATTCTTCTCCCATTATTTAAGTTATCAGCAAGAATTTAAATCATGCTTTGTGGTTTCGTGCTTTTATAGTTCAGGTTCGCCTCATCGGTTCACAACTGGCAAGTAGAGTCATCATGTGCCGCCACATAGCAATTTAATTTAGGAGCCCAGACTGCTTTGCAGTCTGGGCGGGACTCGCCTGGCGGCGAGCCCCTAATCAAAGGCGCTATGATGCGGCATAGAATATTCTTTCATAAATAATGTAGTTGGTTCCAGGCAATAAACAATCGGTCGAGATTACACGTTTTAATATTTCATGTTTTCCTGGTTGTTCCTGTTAGCAGTAAGAGAATTTGTTTTCACCCTCAAGGGGTATTGGTTCATATTCTTAATGTGGTCAGTGGTTGGAAGGTTTTGTTGGCAAAGGGAGTTCATCGCGTTATTCTTCTCCCATTGTTTTAGTAATTAGCAAGAATTTAAATCACGCTTTGTGGTGTCGCTATTTTTTAGTTCAAGTTCGCCTCATCGGCTCACAACTGGTATGTAAAAAAATCATGTGCCGCCACATAGCAATTTAATTTAGGAGCCCAGTCTACTTTGCAGTCTGGGCGGGACTCGCCTGGCGGCGAGCCCCTAATTAAAGGCGTTATGTGGGTGTAGAAGCTGATTGGAGATTTATAGAATTTTTTACTTATTAGTAGTAATAATTTTAGCTATGGTTGTACCTTGGGCTTGGTGTACGTATCTGATTATCAAAGGACAGATTCATTATAAAAGAACTTATGGTGTGTATTATACTTTCTTAACAGCGAGCTTTGAAAAAGAAGATGATTACGTTGCAAAAGAATATAGGAAAAATACTATAAGGGCTGGTATTTATTGTTTTTTATCTTGGTTTGTTGGAATACCAATAATTTTATACCTTTATGCATTATCTATTAATATGTAAACATCCACATAACAAAGCGGTGAACAGGGACATTTTGGCTTCCTTTCCGTTTTGGGTGGCTTCGCCACTTTACCCAAAACTCCAATCCAGCCAAAATGCCCGTTACTCGCGGCGTTATGTGTAACCCAATGAACGAGCAATGTAATTTTTTTATAGAAGTAAAAGCTCCAAATGGATTGGATGGCATAGAAAAACATCTTGGAAATTGTAGGCTCCCCGTAGTGCCATATAAATCCAATTTTAACGGTCAGGTAATATTGCGGAGTAAAGATAGCTCCGCTCTAGAATGGAATATGGACCCAACAGATTCAGATCTGCTTGTTGCAACTGGTTGGTTGGAAATGCCTGTGGAAGAAGCGTGGGTTTTACTTGGGGATTTGTCTATATCACTAACAGCATCAGGATTTCCATATTCAATCCAGTTAGATGATGAACAAGGTAATAAAAAGTATGGCAGCTCTTTTCTATGGAGCTAAAAATTACACATAACAAACCGCTGTAATCGCGCCTTTGGCGCTGGGACAGCCGTTCCGTTGCTTGCTTATGCGCTTTTCGCTACGCTAGCGCAACACAATCAACTACAAGGCTGCCCCTAAGCGGAGCGTTATGCATCACGTATGAATAAATTACTAATATGCCTAATCACGTTAATTTTTATGTCCTGTGAATCCAATAATTTTACTATGGAGAATCCGGATGATTTCTGTAGAGATCTGCTAAAGAATGGAAATCCTATAGAATTGCGACACTGGTTATTTGATGGCGTAAGCACTCTGGGAGAGCTTCAAAATAACAAAGAATCAGTAGGTCTTGTAAATCCGGCATACGATTATGGCGCCAAAAATATTTTTGGCATTGAAATCGAGGAAATTCCCAGTAGTGGTAAAAATACTGGTGAGCTTATCGTAGAATTGCCAGAAGATAGCAGTAGTCGAGAATTAATAATTAAATGGGCTGCCCCAATCGCATGGGCACAAGGTTTTGAAGCATATAGTGATGTCGGCCAAAAATATATTTATGTAAAATTGGACTAAATGCATAACAAACCGGTCAAGGACGGGACAATTTTTCCGTCGCTTCTTTTGTGTTTGTTAACACAAAAGAATCAACTCCAAAATTGCCCCTTACCGGGGTACTATGAGGCGGTATAGAATATTTTTTCATAAATAATGTAGTTTGTTCCAGGCAATAATAATGTAGTTTGTTCCAGGCAATAAACAATCGGTCGAAATTACTCGCTTCGTGTTTCCATGTTTTCCCGGTTGTACCTGTCGGCTGTAAGAGAATTCGTTTTCACCCTCAAGGGGTATTGCTTCATATTCTTAACGTGGTCAGCGGTTGGAAAGTGTTATTGGCAAAGGGAGTTCATCGCGTTATTCTTCTCCCATTGTTTTAGTAATTAGCAAGAATTTAAATCACGCTTTGTGGTGTCGCTATTTTTTAGTTCAGGTTCGCCTCATCGGCTCACAACTGGTATGTAAAAAAATCATGTGCCGCCACATAGCAATTTAATCTAGGAGCCCAGCCTGCTTTGCAGTCTGGGCGGGACTCGCCTGGCGGCGAGCCCCTAATTAAAGGCGTTATGTGGTAAGCACGATGAAAACGCTTATATTTATATTCTTATTGGCTACAGGTGTATATTCAGTTGGAGAGGAATGTGCCGACGAAGGTAAAGAAAAATCAGAGCAGACAATACTTACTAAAATTAAAGAAGCAAGCTATTGCAACGTACAATCTGATTGTGTAGCGGTAAGTTTTAGCTGTCCGTTTGGTTGCTTTAACGCAATAAATCAACTAGAAAAGGAAAATCTTCAGCTTCTCATAGACAAGCATCATAAAAAGTATAATTCCTGTCCGAGGTGTATATATGAGTGTATTGGTGAGCCGAAGTTAAAGTGCATTAAGAATAAATGTATAACAAAATAAAACCACATAACAAACCAGTTAACGCCCGGCAGCAAGCTGCCTCGGACCTCCACTGCGTGGTTCGCTTAAGTGCTTTAATAGCACAACGCAAACCACTCCGTTCCGGCCCGTTACCGGAACGTTAGGTGCACATTCAAAATGAAACTGATTTTGTTTTTTTCACTATGTTTCCTTTGTAATAATCTCTACGCGTCTCGTTGCGGTTCTTCAGTTACAATCGAGAATACACTTGACAAGGATAAGATAGTAAAGTTCTATGCATTTAACATACAAGAAAACGAAAAAGGGAAAATAAAAAAAGGCTACGACGTAAACTTAACTCTACCATTAAATGTTCCAGCGAAGTCTAGAGCTAAATATTCATTAATATACAGCTGCATACCTTCTTCAAATTCAACTCTAGAGTTTTACTATAAAACCAAATGGTCACTTAGGCGAAAGAAAATTGAATATTCATATATTAAAATTCAATAAGTCACCTAACAAACCAAAGCACTATTCGCCGCGAAAAGCGCGGCGCGGACTCGCTACACGTTGTTTCGCTCGCCCGTGTTTGGGGCGTTAGCTGTTCAAAAAAAATGGAGGAAAATAATTGAGTTCTTCAGAAGACCAATTCAATGAATTGTTAGCCCAAGTATATGCGAGGTGTAATAAATCACTCAAAGAGTCTGGGAAATTCTATCCCATGGGAATTCTCCTTGAGAAAAACAGCAACGTTGAAGTTCTGCTTGCAGTAGATGTGGGTGACACTCTATCCGAGTATCTTAACTATCTCCAAGACGAAATGAAATCTAAGGTGATAGATAGCGATTTTGTAGCTGCTTGCATTGTTTACCCCGACTTCGAAAATCGTCAAGCTGTTGTTTATCTTGAGAATAATGAAAATTATTGTTTAAAGGTACATATTCCAGTCATTGCAGGCGAATTACCAAAATTAGATATGGCTGGTATGACCACAGATGATGGTGGAATATATATATTCCCTGTTATAGATGACAGCTAACAAGCCAAAGCACTTATTGCCGCTAAATACGCGGCACGGACTCGCTACACGTTGTTTCGCTCACCCGTGTTTGGGGCGTTATGAGTAATAAAGTATGAGCCAATATTTGAAAGCTACAGCTTGGGCATCAGGAATTTATTTGGTTGTACCGGTTGCTTTCCTATTGATGGGTTACGTTGAAATGCAATCGCCCGAATGGGATACAAATGATTCTGGTGCGGTTCAAGGTTTTGCTTTCATATTTTTAGCCATGTTAAGCGCTCTGGCTTGTGCTGTGGTGGCTTTCCCTCTCATTGCAATGAAGTTACAGCCAAATTTCTCAACCAGAAAGTGGGTTTATCTAAATGCACTAACGGTATGGTTGGCATCATTCATCGTATCGTGTGTGTTCTGGTATTACGCAGGAGCATCAAGCGCTACCTCTGTCATCAATAATGCTTTAGGTTTGTCATTGCTGCTCACAATAATTGGGCTGGTTTTGCTACTTCCCTCAATGTTTATCTGGCTGCGTGTAGCCAAAATTACTCATAACAAGTTAAGCCAGCAGGACGCCGCAAGCGGCGCCTCTGCTTAAAGCGTTATGCGTGCAAGGAATTATTATGAGTAAAAAGGAAATAGAATTTTATTTAAAACTAACAAAAAGAATCAAATACGCTCCATTCATTTGGCTGGTTTTTATATTAGGTTGCTTATTGAATTCGTTGTTCCAATTTTATCCTAACATTGACGTTTACATTTCACTTGTAGCTTCATTCTTTGGCCTAATACTTCTAGGTGAAAGTTACTATAAAGAGACTGATATAGCTAAATGCCAAAAAATAATAGAAAATTTGGTAAATTCAGACCCTGGATTATTAAAACAAATCAATGCACAAAAAAACGCATAACAAGGCGCCCAAGTTACTCCGGCCACTGCGTGGCCTCCGCGGGACATTTGCTGCTTCGTTTCGCTTTGGAGTGGCTACGCCACTTTACTCCAAAGCTACACTACACAACAAATGCCCCTTGGCTTAGTGTTATGTTTAAGTATGAAAAAATACCTTCTATTCATATTATTTATATCTAGTGCCTCATCAGCTCACGTTTATGAAGATGAAGACACCATTAACGAGTTGGGTCTCGTAAAATATGAGTCAGTATATTCTTGTGTGTTCTACCCAGAAGAGGTAAAAAGACGTTTCTATTTTAAGAGAGATAACGAGAATGTTGTTAGTTATGCAGTTGTAGTTAAGGCTCTTGGGAAATACGATGACTTCTCCCAACAGGAATGTTTGGCAAGCTTATATACAGAAGGCGATACGATCTATTATTTTGATAAAACCGGACACGGTATAGGCGAAAAAGGATTTATCGTTTTCAGGGGTGATATTCCGGTTGTCGTCGTATTCACGTTAGCTATGTACAGCTAAAACATAACAAGCCGGTGAACTTAAGGCAGCAAGCTGCCCCGGACCTCCACTGCGTGGTTTGCTTTTGTGCTTTAATAGCACAACGCAAACCACTCCATTCCGGCCCGTTACCGGAACGTTAAGTGAAAATATGAAAAGGTTCTTGGTGTTTTCGATGATGCTTATTTCAGTTTATGTTCAATCTGAGCCAGAGCTTTTGTTATCTATACCGTTAGAATGTACTGAAGTAAACTCCACATTGTCTAAAGCAAAAATTCCAAATGGGTTTACAATTTCCGTTGTTGAAGCACATATAATTGCAATGCAAACTACCAATATCATTAAGCCATGTGCTTCAAAGCTTGAGCAAGTAATACTCTATGATTCTGAAAACTACTATGTTACTAATAGCGTAAATCTACTAAAGAAAAATAGAAACAATTTTCCAGCAGTAAAAATCAACGGTAAAACTGGTGTTGCAATAAATGACTTCGAAAACACTTAACAAATCGCTCAAGGCAGGGACATTTTGGCTTCCTTTCCGTTTAGTGCATGCCTACGGCATTTTGCACAAAACTCCACTGCAGCCAATATGCCCCTTAGCGAGGCGTTATATTTAAGGAGAGTTTATGGAACTTGCAAAATCAAAAATAGGAGTTGCAGGAATATTCTTGGGTTCCGGAGCACTACTTCTTGCGCTTATCCACTTTTGGGGTGGGCCATTTTCACCTCAACCTACACTTGAAGCTACTATCGCAGAAAAAGCAGCATCTCTTCGCAAAGCTGCTGTTGATGCCTTAGCGGGTAAAGAAATTGATAAAACATCCAATAAACGTGCTTGGAATATAGATAGAGTTATTGATCTAATAATTCCAATAATTTCAGTAGCTGCAATAATCTTGGCAGTGTTTAGTTTCATTGGTCGTGAGCCCAAACGGGTTTCAGGTTGTGCGGCAGTTTTGGGTATAAGTGCTATCGCATTTCAGTTTATTGCTATGTACGCAATGGCATTACTTGTAGTTCTACTTATAGTAGCTGTATTAGGTAGTATCGGTGGAGGTTAAATATAACAAGCCAGTCAACGCCCGGCAGCAAGCTGCCTCGGACCTACACTGCGTAGTTTGCTTATGTGCTTTAATAGCACAACGCAATCCACTCCGTTACGGCCCGTTACTGGGGCGTTATGCTTAAAACTGGAATAGCATTATGGGAAATACAGTTTGGATTTTGAGTGATAGTCAAGATTCTGATAATTGGGATCACACGCTTCTACTCAATTTTGAAAAGTCATTGAACAAACTCTCAAAAGAAATTGGCGTAGCGAAGATCAGCGATTTTTATGACAATTCCATTTTGGCAGAGGAATTCGGAGGTGAAATCGAACCCCTATTTACTGACCCTTGTGAACTCGAGAAAGTATTAACTTCTTTGATATTTGCAATTAAAAATGGACGGAGTGAAAAGCTTAAAAACGAACCGGAAATTATTGAGGAACTGGAAGACTGTTTATCAAAAGTTGTATCTGCGAAAAATAATGGTGAGAAAGTTCGTGTTGCAATTGTACCATAAACAAACGCATAACAAACCGCTCAAGTCAGGGACAGTTTTTCCGTCGTTCCTTTTGTGGTTGTTACCACAAAAGGTCCAACTCCAAAACTGCCCCTTAGCGGGGCGTTAGCTTTCCAAGTTCCCCAAAAAAAGTAGACACCTAGGAAATATAATTTGAAGCCTGAAGATTTTATTAAAAAACAAATCCATGATGTGAAGGCTTTCAGATCAATTTTGACCACCGAAAGTGATCGAGGGTGTGCTCTTTACGCAACTTCTTATTTAGATAAAGCTTTATCTGATTTGCTTTATTGCGCCTTAGCTTATGATAAGAATATAGAAAAGGATTTATTTGAGGGAAATGCACCTTTGGCCCAATTTTCAGCTCGAATTAAGTTTTGCTTTTATCTTGGCAAAATATCTAAGATAGAAAGGCGTGATCTTGATTTATTACGAAAAATCCGTAATGAATTTGCTCATAGCGCTGATGCAATTACCTTTGAAAATGAGAAAATTAGCAATCAGTGTAGAGAGCTTTCTTTTACATATCACGAAAAAGACACTAGACCAAGGAACCATTTCACTGCGTCTTGTTTAGGTATTTTAGCCAATATTCATAGAGAGACACTATTGTGTCAAGCACCACAAATTAAGGAAGATAATCCTCCGAGCGAAAAGCGTATATCTAAAGCACGACAAGCAATGAAACCTGAGAGTAATGGTGCATAGTTTGCCTAACAATCGGCTCAAACCGACCTCCACTGCGTTGCTCATTTTGTGCTTTTCAGCTACGCTGGCACAAAACAAACAACTCCGTTCCGGCGGCTTAGCCGGGCGTTAGCACTCATATGAAAAATCTACCAATTTTATTCATTCTCGTAACCTTTTGTAGTTCAATTATGGCGAATCCCTTTACCTATGATATCCAGTATGCAGGTTACGATTTTGATCAATATGATTTGAAAGGCAATGCCAATTACGAAATTTTTGTCAAAGAATTCCGAGAATTTCCATGGAAAGCCCAGGTTGGGAAAAGCAATGGTGGCTCCGAACCAACTATTTCAGTAAAGAACCAACAATCGAACATAGATCTATGGGTCTCAGTCATTGGCAGTTCGGATGAATACGCCTATTTAGTTGGCATAGTTCAGCCTAAAAAGGTAAAAACATTATTAGGCTTCGGAAAAGAAAAAGAGGTACTTTGGGTGAGCGCCTACGTCTTTGAACAAGCCGAATGGGTAGAGCAGGCATTTAAATTGTATTTTGAGGGTAAAATTGGAGTACTAAATTCAAAATTATCCGATTTACCGGTATATTTTGAACAAGAGGCTAGGTAGTAAAGTGCTAACAAACTGGTCAACTCGACCTCCACTGCGCAGCCTGTTTTGTGCTTTAGTAGCACAAAACAAGCTACTCCGTTCCGCCGAGTTACCAGGGCGCTAAAAACCGAATTAAATTATGAGCATTGAACAAGAAATTATAAGTTGGGATGGAAAATCGTCATCGGATATTGCCGAGGTTTATAATCGTCATTGTAATAATGATGTTTTGCCCAAAGTGCTTATACGACTTTCCCGCAAAACGGAACTTCAAAAGGGTACTACTTGGGTGTTAAAGCGTTACTTGGAAAACGGTAAAAAGATCGATCCATATGATGTTTCTGAGCTAGTTGAGTTGGTTCCGCAGTTCGAACATTGGGAATCCAGATTACATTTTCTGCAGTGTTTACCCTTTCTTGCTATAGATGAATCTCAACAAAGCGCAATTGAGTTATTCCTTCGTAAATGTATAAAAGATGCAAACAAATTTGTGCGAGCGTGGGCCTACAATGGCTTTTATGTATTGGCTTGTCAGTATCCTGAGCACAAGCCCGAAGTATTACAGTTCTTCGATTTGGCTATGAGGGATGAAGCTGCGTCTGTAAAGGCTAGAATTCGTCAGATTATGAAGAAAGGCTTTTAACAAATCAATTAACTACGCGTCTACGTCGTTGGACGTATCTAAGCTGAACCGATTATTGAGTCGTTAGGTCACCAAGGGAGATGAAGTTTGTTAATCGGAAAATGTAACTGTGAAACAGTTGAATTCAAAGCCGATGCAGAGGTTTCAGATATTTTTCTTTGCCATTGTTCAATTTGTCGATCCTCCACAGGAAGCGGTGGAATTGCTGTTGTTATTGTTAAAACGAGTGATTTTTGCTGGGTTAAAGGCGGTGACTCAATAACTTATTGGTCCAAGCCCGGTCATGATTGGCATACGAGTTTTTGTAGTGTATGTGGCTCGTCTCTACCTGGGAAAAATGATGAATCACAAACCTATATCCCTGTCGGTACATTGATCTCCGGCCACGAAGGGCTCAAGGTGGCACATCATCTATATGTAGAGTCAAAGGCATCATGGGAGGTTATTGGTCATTCAGGAAAACGACACCCAGAAGGCTACGGGAGTTAAGCATGCCTAATGAGCTATCATGGAGTGACACATTTTGTTGCGTTCAATTTTGGAATGGCTGCGCTATTTTAATTCAAAATCACTACTCAAAATGCGGCGCTTATAGATACGATAGGGATCTCAATGGTTAAAGGATCGTGTCACTGTAAAAAAGTTGAGTTTGAAATCGCTGAGGAAGAGTTAAGCGTAAGATATTGCTATTGTGAAACTTGCAGAAAGTTAAGCGGTGGCGATTATTCCTCGGTAGCACGGGTCGATAGCTGTAAATTCAATATCACTCAAGGAAAAGAGAGCTTAATCTCATATGAATCTCGTCCCGGGAAAAATAGGTATTATTGTCCAAACTGCTTTTCACCTATATATGTAACAACCAATAATGAGTTAAGTTTTTTACGTGTGCGCTTGGGGCTTATTGATGGCGAGCCCAAAGTAACCGTAACCGGTCATATGTGGGTAAGTGAAAAACCGAATTGGTGTCTTATTAAAGATGAGCTTCCAATATACGAATATGAATATACAGGCAAGTAGAGTTCGGCTAAACGAAACAAACAAGTAGAGACATTTTGGCATTTTTTCCGATTGGCTATGACTTCGCCACGTTGCTCCTAAGTTATAATGTGCAGCAAATGCCCGATGGATTAATATTGACTAAAAAAAACGAACCAGAATATGAATATAAATGAAATTCGTCCATTTATTCCATGTAAAAATTACGATCAATCAAAATTATTTTATGAGTCGCTGGGATTTGTAAGTGAAGGCGCTGGAGCAGAGCTTACTATATTCGAGAAAGACGGATGTACGTTTTTCCTACAAAGGCACTATTACAGCGAAGAGTTCGCTAAAAATCTTATGTTTCAGCTTGTAGTGGAAGATATAAAAAATGCTCACGAGCTGGCATCGGGAATTGATGTTGTTGGTATAGAATATAGCGAAATCAAGCATGAGGGTTGGGGTAAGGTTTTCTATTTGTGGGGGCCGTCAGGTGAGCTTTGGCATATTACTGAACTCAACAGCTAGCAAAGCGCTACAGTCAAGAGTGTTTTTAGCTTCTTTTCTCAATAAATGCTTTTTGGCTTAGTGTTTCGAGTAAGGTGGTTGAATTTACTTGGAAAAATACGGAGAGAGCTTTATCAATTGTCGTACGGTTCATATTTTTTAAAAAATTTATAGTGTTGAGAATAGAGAGATGAAGGAAAGCCCTTACGAGTCGCCTAAAAGTTTAGAGATAAATAGCGATGACATTGCGCTATCCAGGCCAAAGCCGGGGCCTGTTTTGATTGGTTTGGTTGTGGTTATTTTAATGGTGAACGCTTTCTTAAGTTTTACTGTTTCGAGTTTAATCGCTGGCCCAAATGTGCATAGTATTGGTTATAGTGTCGGTTATGTAGCCGGGCAGGTTATTTTCTTTCCACTATTGGTGGTTGGCCTGTTTCAAATTGGTCGGAGATTCAGGAATAGTCGGTCGAGACATAAGATTTTCTTTTGGTCTTCTTTGCTTGTGCTTTTGTCCATTTTGGGTAACTTGGGTACTTTGGTTTAAAGTTGGCTGTACTATTACATTGCGATGGTTTGTGTGGTTTCACCAGGTTGTGTATACCGGAAAGATTTACGAATAAATTTTGTCACCGATATTTATAGGAAGATCGAAATGAAAACAATGACTTGTAGCCAATTGGGCGGTGCTTGCGATAAGGCGTTCAGCGCGAATACCTTTGAAGAAATTGCTGAGCAGAGCAAGCAACATGGGATGGAAATGTTTAAGTCTCAAGATGCGGCTCATTTGGACGCTATGCAGAAAATGCAAAGTCTTATGAAGGACCCAGCGGCCATGGGTGCCTGGTATGAGTCGCGCAAAGCTGAATTTGAATCCCTACCGGAGGACTAGGACGCCGATATGTTGGGCGTGACTCTGTGGGTGTACTGCGAGCTACCCCATGGCTTTTGAGCCTTTGAATTCATCTGTAAGGCACTTTTCTTTATTGCAGATTTTTCTGTGCTTTCCTGGGCTTGCGGCTCTTGACTCTCTGAGTATCAACGGGTTTAATACGCGCCTCTTTGCATTGGCCCTCTGGTGGCCATTCCATTGCCCAGATAGCTCAGTCGGTAGAGCAGGGGACTGAAAATCCCCGTGTCGGTGGTTCGATTCCGCCTCTGGGCACCATACTTCTTCTCTTTATTCTGGTGGTACGTAACCTTCTGCCTGGTCGAAGGCTTCACCGCTGAGGAATTTATCCATTTGTTCGCTGAGGTAGCGGCGGGCTTCCGGGTCCATGAGGCTTAGATGTTTTTCATTGATGAGCATGGTTTGGTGGCTTAGCCAGGCCTGCCATGCTTTTGCCGAGACCTGTTCATATATTTCGAGGCCTTTGGGGCCGGGCAGGGGTGGCTGTGTCAGGCCCGGTAGTGCTTGTTTGTATTTTTTGCAGTTTACGGTTCGGCTCATGGTGTTGATCCTGTTTTTGTCAGGGAGTCCAGCAGTTTTTTCACGGGCGCGGCAAGGCCGAGTTTTTCCGGGTTTTGGGGGTTATACCAGAGCTGCTCGGATGGCTCCATGATTTTTAAAAGTGTGGATTTGAGACGCAGTCTCTGTGCATGGATATCAAGGTGGTAGTGGCTGAAAGTGTGCCTGAAAGGCGGGAGGCTGGTGTGCGATTCCAGGTCGCCGAAGTGGTGCTGGGTGTGTTCCTGCGCATCCAGGCTTGAATCCAGTTCGGGTAGGCTCCACAGGCCACCCCAAATGCCTTGAGCTGGGCGTTTTTCCAGCAATATTTCACCATCCGGGTTTTCGATCAGCAGCAGTTGAATTTGTTTTTCCGGCAGGGCCTTGCGGGGCTTTTTGCCGGGGTAATCTTGCCAATTGCCTTGTGCCTGAGCGCGGCAGTTCTGTTTCAAGGGGCAATCGGAACAACGCGGTTTAGTGCGTGTGCACAGGGTCGCTCCCAGGTCCATCATGGCCTGACTGTAGTCGGCATTGCGCTGCTCTGGCAGATGGTGTTCGGCATATTCCCAAAGCTGGTTTTCAACGGGTTTGTTGCCTGGCCAACCTTCTACAGCGTGATAGCGGGCGAGTACACGTTTTACGTTGCCATCCAGAATGGGCGCGCGTTTGCCAAAGGCAATACTGCAGATGGCGCCGGCGGTCGAGCGGCCTATGCCCGGGAGGGCTGCAAGCCCCTCGACGGTATTGGGAAAGTCACCGTTGTAAGTGCTTACTACCTCTTGTGCGCATTTGTGCAGGTTGCGTGCGCGCGCATAGTAGCCCAGGCCCGTCCACAGGTGCAGAACCTCATCGAGGGGGGCTGCGGCCAGATCGTCGACGTGTGGAAACTGAGTGAGGAAGCGATTGAAGTAAGGGATAACGGTTTCCACCTGGGTTTGTTGCAACATGATTTCAGATAGCCAGACGCGATAGGGCGTAATTTCATGTTGCCAGGGGAGGTTTTTACGACCGTGTTTATCAAACCAGCGAAATACCTGGTTTGCAAAAGCGTAATTTTTAGCGCTCATAGAAACAGAATGACGTCATTGAAAAGCCGGGTATTGTAACGGGCCGCTGGCTTGAATTCAGGTTGTTTGCCAGCGTATTGGTGGCTTTTGTGCAGGGATCATACTTGTTGAACGCGAAAGTGCTGTCTACGCTGAATATATGACAGAAAATCGCCGTAAACACCCACGCTTTCCTCTTACCGTTGATGTCCGTATCTCGCATCCGGATATTGGCGAAAAAGTAATAAAAACCCGCAATGTCTCTGATGGAGGTTTGTTTCTTATCGTTGAACCTACAGTGATGCCGGATGTGGGCGAGATGGTAAAGGGCCAGGTTCAAGGGATGGTCGACGATCCCCCAATGCTGAATATGAAAATCGTTCGAACGGAATCCGATGGCCTGGGGCTGATGTTTATCGATGAGCAATAGCCGGGCTGTCGCATTGCTTTCTGTATTTTTATAAATTTTTGTATTTTTCTAAAAAATTCCATTCTCAAAATAGTGCCCCTCGGCAAAGACGGATGTAATTTCCCAAAAGGGTCTCTACAATACGCCTTTTTATAGCCTGTCTCTCTGATCATGTTAAAACACACACCTCTTGTTACCCAGCACCAAAATATGGGCGCGAAGCTCGTGGATTTTGGCGGCTGGTCTATGCCCTTGCACTACGGTTCGCAAATGGAGGAGCACCATCATGTGCGCCGCCAGGCGGGCATGTTTGATGTCAGTCATATGACGGTTGTGGATATGCAAGGGAAGGAGGCCAAAGCCTATCTACACTATTTATTGGCTAACGATGTCGATAAATTAAATGCGCCTGGTAAAGCTTTGTACACTGCGATGTTGAACGAGCAGGGCGGTGTGCTTGACGATTTGATTGTTTATCGCCTGCCATGGGGTTATCGTCTGGTTGTGAATTGCGCAACACGTGAAAAGGATTTGGCGTGGATGCAAAAACAGGTCGGCGGATTCGACGTGGAGATTCGAGCACGGGATGACCTTGCAATTATTGCCGTGCAGGGGCCTGAGGCTCGTTCAAAAGCAGATGCGGTTTTGGCCGATTATCAGTTGCCAGCGTGTACGAACTTAAGCAGTTTCAGTGCTGCAGAAGCCGGTGATTTTTTTGTTGCCCGCACGGGATATACCGGTGAAGACGGTTATGAGGTCATCCTGCCGGCAACACAGGCTGGCGATTTTTGGGAGCGCCTCGCTGAGGAAGGTGTAGAGGCATGTGGTTTGGGAGCGCGCGATACCTTGCGGCTGGAGGCGGGCTTGAACCTGTATGGCCATGAAATGGATGAGACGGTCTCGCCCTGGGTGGCGAATATGGGCTGGACACTCGCACTGGAAGGCGACAGAGTGTTTATTGGCAAGGATGCGTTGTTAGCGCAAAAAAAAGCGGGCCTTAAAGAGACGCTGGTTGGCCTGATATTGGAAGGCAAGGGTGTATTGCGAGCTGGCCAGACTGTGCATGTGAATGGCAAGCAGGGTATTGTTACCAGCGGGAGTTTTTCGCCAACACTTGGAAAATCGATTGCGCTTGCACGTGTGCCGAGTGATATTGCTGAGCACTGCCAGGTGGAAATCCGCAATAAATTATTAAACGCGCGTGTCCAGGCCCCTTGTTTTGTTCGCCGGGGTAAAGTGCTGTAACGTTGGATAAACGGGTGCGTCAGGCTTGCGTGAGGTTGGCATTTTACGGTTTTATGTGAATAGCCGGCGGCAAACAGCAGGACCAGGTACACAAAGTAAATGTACACAAAGTTAATGTACAAAGAGCAAATAGACAAAGAGTAAATGCGAAAAGCAGAGCATAAGTGAGATAAACGATGAGTGAATTGAGAGAAGAACTGAAATATTTAAGCAGTCACGAATGGGCACGCCTGGAAGACGACGGCACAGTGACCATCGGTATCACGGATCATGCACAGGCGGCTCTCGGCGATGTGGTGTATGTTGAAGTGCCCGAAGTGGGCTCTACCGTGACGATGGGGGAAGAGGCCGGTGTTGTGGAATCGGTTAAAGCGGCGTCTGATATTTTCTCTCCGGTTAGCGGTGAAGTGATTGCTGTGAATGAACAATTGGAAGATGCGCCAGAGACTGTGAACAACTCACCTTACGACGATGGCTGGTTTTTCAAGGTGCAGCCAGACAATGTGCAGGAGTTGGAAAACGCGATGGATGCCGAAGCGTATAAGGCGCAAATTGACGAATAGGTTTTTGAATGAAAATGGTGTTGGAGGCTGCGTCGTTTCAACACCATTTTTCGTAAATAGCAATTTCGTTTTCAGATAATACGCGTGCGCGGGTGCGAGAACTTAAAAATAAAATGGACGTCGGCGGGTGTGCAACGACGCCTGGATATCGAACAACAAAGACGCCCGAGCCGACTCAAAAAATTACAAACTTGCGTTTTCTTCTTCGCTTGCATCCAGCAATTTGTGCAGGCGGCTCAATTGTTGGCTTAGTGCTGAGATTTCCGCCGATTGCTCCTCGTCTATCGATTCATTCCCTTTATTATTTGATGTTTCGTCATTGGAAGCGTCTGCGACCGGGCTTTGAGTTTCAATGCCGGGCTCTTGTACTTCTGTTGTCGCGTCTGTGGCGTTCGTATCTGAATCCATCGAAGCAATGAGTGTAGCGATTTCCTCAAAGGCCGTATTCATTTCCTGAAGGCGGGGATGTTGAAGAATCGCAGGCAAACGGCGTAAGCCAGACAAACGCGCTTGTAATTGGTTTTTGTCAGCCGTGTAGTCTTCGATCACAATCAGGGAGGTGATACCGCGCTCAAGGCTGCCTTCGAGTAACTGTTGTTTTTGCAAGCGACTTTGGTTGCGCCACGCGGCAGTTTGTGAGTTGTTTGCAGTTGGCCCCCACAAGCTGAGCAAAAGTGACAGGTCATCGACCAGGATGCCGCTCTGCAAACTCAATAAGAGTCGTCTGCGATTGTTGGGCAGTTCTGCTGTTTTGCTAAAACCACGCTCTTTGTATTCGGCACTCACGTTTGTGAGTGCAGTGTAATCACCTGCCGGTCGTTTTCCCTCTTCTCCAAATAACATAAAGCCAAGGGCATAGAGCCCAAGTGTGGCATTTTCGCTGTCGACCTGGCCGTGCAGGTCTAACAGGTTTTGCATGGTAAGCGGGTTACCCACTTCGTGCACTAAACCGGAATACAGATATTCACCAAAATAATCCAGAGAGCCGGGTTGTATGGGTAAACTGGCGATGCGAAAGTGCAGTTCGTTCAGGAATTTAAAATTAGCCGGGTCACCGTCAGCCAGGAGGTGCCAAGGGTAAAATTGCGCGTAGTTTTGTGCGAGCTGGGCCCAGGTGTTTTGTGCTGTTGTTAAGCCTGTTTGATTGGGCGTTTCCAAAAAACGGGCGATATCACTTTGCAATACGCGAGCATGTTCGAGGCTGCTGGTTAGTATGGCTTCTCCTGTTGCAAACCATGCGTCGGCGGCGGCTTCGTCAAGCGAGAGTTCGACCTGTGTTTCTTTTTTTGTTTCTGTTTCAATTTGCTGTGAGGGCGCTTCTTCTTTTTTGGAGCAAGCTGAAAAAACACACGCAGAAAACAGGCACAAAAAAAGTACTTTGGGGTTTGGGTTTTTCATCCGTAAATCCGTGTCGTTAAGCCTGGGTTCCTTAGTCTCTTAAAGAAATACTTGCCCAGCCATGATTTTTTGCATGTTGCTTCAGGGTGTCATCGGCATCGACGGCAATGGCTTCGTCAACTTTTTCCATTAGTGGAATGTCGTTGAAGGAATCACTGTAAAACCACGCGTATTCTGGCGTAACGCGATTTTCTTTAAGCCAGCTTTCCAGTTTTTTAATTTTCCCGGCCTGGTAACAGGGTATGCCGCTGATTTTCCCACTCAATTTGCCATCAATATATTCGGGCTCTGTGCACAGCAAGTGGGGAATACCAAAACTGCGGACAATGTCTTCGGTAATAAAGCGATTGGTCGCGGTAATCACGATCAAGGTATGGCCTTGTCGACGGTGCTCATCCACCAGAGCCTGAGCTTTTGGCAAGTGCATGCTGTCGACCACAGTCTGCATGAAGCCTTGATGTAATTCCTTGAGCTGGTCGGCAGAAAACCCTTTAAGCGCGCCAAGAACGAATTCCTGATAGGCGATCATATCCAGCTCGCCGCGCTTGTAATCTTCATAAAAGGCATCATTTTTTTGACGGTAATCGTCCGGGTCTACCAGGTTTTGGCTAATCAGGTATTCACCCCAGGCGTGATCGCTGTCACCAGCGAGCAGGGTGTTGTCGAGATCGAAAATAGCGAGTTTCAAAAGCAGATCTTCCAGGGGAATGCGGAACTAAATTGGCGTCGAGGCACACTATTGCAGATTGATGAACCTTAAGCACCTGTGAAACAATGGGGTGATTATAACAAGAAGAATGTAGCCAAGAGTGAGGTTAGAGTGGTTGATGAAGAAGGATTTCGGCCCAATGTGGGCATAATTTTAGCCGATGAAGACGGTAAATTGTTGTGGGCGCGACGCGTGGGTACGCATGATGCGTGGCAGTTTCCACAGGGGGGGATAAAAGCAGACGAGGCTCCCGAAGTGGCACTTTACCGTGAAATGAATGAAGAAATTGGGCTGAAAAAAGACGATGTTGAAATCCTGGGAGTGACGCGTGGCTGGTTGCGATATCGCCTTCCCAAGCGTTTGATTCGGGATCAGGAACCGCGCTGTATCGGACAAAAACAAAAATGGTTTCTGCTGCGCTTACTCGGTGATAAATCCCGTATTCGTTTTGATAAAGCCGGCACGCCCGAATTTGACGACCTCGCCTGGGTCAGTTATTGGTTTCCTCTTGGGCAAGTGGTGTCTTTCAAGCGCGATGTCTATCGGCGGGCGTTGAAAGAACTGCTGCCTTCCTATAATCGAAATCTCGTCGAGAGGTCGGCCGTGTAATGCTGGCTTCGTTGCGCCAAATCGTCCAGGAAGTGAATGCGGCTGCTGATTTGCAGAGCATTCTGGAAATTATTGTGGCGCGGGTAAAAGCTGCGATGGAAACCGAAGTGTGTTCCATCTATTTGCGTAATCCAGCCGGCGAATATGTATTGATGTGCACGGACGGTTTGAATCAAACTTCCGTGGGTAATGTCATTCTCTCTCGTCACGAAGGCCTTGTGGGTTTGGTGGTAACGAGAGAGGAGCCGATTAACCTCGATGAAGCGGAATCGCATCCCGCCTACCAATATTTTCCGGAAACTGGCGAAGAAAAATTTTCTTCCTTTCTTGGTGCGCCAATTGTGCATCAACGGCAAGTGCTGGGTGTACTTGTTGTACAGCAAAAAGTTAAACGTCGCTTTGATGAAAGCGAAGAAGCGTTTTTGGTCACGATGTCTGCACAACTTGCCGGTGCGATTGCGCATGCAGAAGCAACGGGAGTGTTGCGAACAATCGGGCAGCGCAGTGAAGCGCGTTTTTTAGGTGTTCCCGGTTCAAATGGTGTGGGTATCGGCCGCTGTGTGGTGTTGTCGCAACCTGCAGATTTAAGTTCGGTGCCCTACCAAACTTGTGAATCTATTGAAGCGGAATTGGAATTTTTTCACGCGTCACTCGCTGCTGTTCGCGATGATGTGCGTGGCCTTGGCAATGAACTGGCGAGTCGCTTAAACAAGGAAGAGCAAGTGCTCTTTGATGCCTATGTCGGTATGTTGGACGACGCCTCATTGGGTAAGGAAGTGAGCGAACGTATTCGTGGGGGTTTGTCAGCATCCTATGCCTGGAGTGAGGTTATTCTCGAGCATGTAAAAACATTCTCCAGTATGTCCGACCCATATTTACGTGAGCGCGCATCGGATGTGCGCGACCTCGGTTCGCGAGTGTTGGCTTATTTGCAGCAATACACTGTGGATGAAATTGAATACCCGGAGCAGACTGTTCTGGTGGGTGAGGATTTGACGGCGGCGATGCTCGCCGAGGTGCCGCTGGAACGTGTGGTCGGTATCGTGTCTGTCAAAGGCTCAAGTAACTCTCATATTGCGATTCTCGCGCGCTCGCTGGGCATCCCGACGGTGATGGGCGCGGTGGACCTTCCCTATACACGTTTGAATGGACGTGATCTGATTGTTGATGGTTACCGTGGCTCGGTGTACAGCGATCCGGGAGCGGAGGTGCGCGCGCAGTACCAGAATATTGTCGATGAAGACAAACAGTTGGTTGCCAGCCTGGAGTCCGTTAAAGCTTTGCCTTCGGAGACTCAGGATCATCATCGCGTTGCCTTATGGGTCAATACCGGTTTAATGGCCGATGCCATGCTGTCGTTGGAGCGGGGCGCCGAAGGGGTGGGCTTGTTTCGCACGGAAGTCCCGTTTATGTTGCGTGAGCGTTTTCCCTCGGAAGAGGAGCAGCGTGTGACTTACCGCGGCCAGCTCGAAGCCTTTGCGCCGCACCCGGTCACGATGCGTACACTCGATATTGGCGGGGATAAGGCGCTACCGTATTTTCCCATTGAGGAAGATAACCCCTTCCTCGGTTGGCGCGGGATTAGAATCACCCTCGACCACCCGGAAATTTTTCTCGGCCAGGTGCGGGCGATGCTCAAAGCCAGTGAAGGCCTGGATAATTTACGCATAATGTTGCCGATGGTGAGCAATATATCGGAACTGGAAATTGCGCAGATGCTGATTCGGCGCGCGTATCAGGAATTATTGGAAGAAGGCTACAAGGTGCAGTTCCCGCCGGTGGGGGTGATGATTGAGGTTCCGGCTGCGGTTTATCAGGCCCGTGAATTTGCTGCGCGTGTGGATTTTCTGTCCGTGGGGTCCAACGATTTAACACAGTATTTGTTGGCCGTTGACCGCAACAATCCGCGGGTGGCCGACTTGTACCATTCCTTGCATCCCGCCGTGTTGCGCGCCCTGAAAAAAATTGCGGAAGACTCTCACCTCGAAGGAATTCCCGTCAGTATTTGCGGCGAGCTTGCGGGTGACCCTCTGGCTTCGTTGCTGCTTGTTGCCATGGGTTACGATGTGTTGTCCATGAGTGCGACCAACCTACTCAGGGTAAAGTCTGCCATTCGCTCGATCACTCTGGCGGATGCCGAAAAATTATTGCAGGAGGTGATGGTGATGCCCGATGCTGAATCGATCAATCACTGCCTGGATCTCGCGTTCCGTCAGGCAGGTCTAACACGTTTGCTTGGGCCGGAAAAAGCCGAAGCTTGACGCATTCCAGCAATCTAAAAATGGTATGATGCCCCGCGCCGACAAACTGCTGCTGCAGTGATTTCGACTTAAAGCGTAGTGATGCTGCACCGGCGGTGCAGACAATACGGCCCTGATTAATTAGCCTTTTATAAGTAGCCCTTATGTTGACGCATCCCAATTTCGACCCTGTTGCTCTCTCAATCCCCGAGTTCAGTCTGCTGGGTTTGGATATTGGCCCAATCAACGTGCACTGGTACGGCATTATGTACCTTTGCGGCTTTTCCGCTGCGTGGATATTAGGTATGTACCGCGCAAAGCAAAGCTGGACACCCGTCGTTCGCCGACAAATTGAAGACATGATTTTTTATGCCGCGATTGGTGTTGTCGCCGGTGGCCGTCTCGGTTATGTCCTTTTTTACGGTTTCAGTGATTTTCTTGAAGACCCGCTTTGGCTGTTCAAACTGTGGGACGGCGGTATGTCTTTTCATGGCGGCATGATCGGCGTCATGGTCGCAATGGCTTACTACTGCCGTAAGCTCAATAAAAACTTTGTCGATATTATGGATTTTGGTGTGGTGCTGGCACCGCTCGGTATGGGCTTTGGCCGTTTTGGAAATTTTATTGGTCAGGAACTCTGGGGGCGCGAAACCGATGTGAGCTGGGGCATGGTATTTCCCAAAGACCCGGAAGCGCTGGCTCGTCACCCTTCACAGCTTTATCAGGTTTTTCTGGAAGGTATTGTCTTGTTCTCGGTGCTGTGGTGGTTTTCCCGCAAGCCTCGACCGCGCGGTGTGATTTCCGGCTTGTTTTTGGTGATTTATGGCTTGGGCCGTTTCATTGTTGAGTTTGTTCGCGAACCGGACGCGCACTTACAATTTGTCGCCTTTGAATGGATGACGCGCGGCCAACAACTGTCGCTGCCGATGATTATTTTTGGCGGCCTGCTAATTTATTGGGGTTATACGCACCCCAGGTTTGCACCTGCCGAAGTCGAAGAAAAAAATAATGACAAGGTGGAGGCGAAGGAGAAAAAAGAGACAAAAGAGAATAAAGAGACAAAAGATAAAGAAAAGAAAAACAGAAAGAAAAAAAATAAATAGCCACCTTGTTGCTGGCGGTAACAAAATAGTGCGATGAAAAGTTATGTGAATGAAAGAACACTAAGTTTGCACAAGTAAACGTTAAGAAATATTCAGACAGTGTTTTAAACAAGTTTTATACAGCTTTGTAAAGAGGGTAAGCGTGAAACAGTATCTCGATTTAATGCGTCATGTTCGCGACACAGGTACACGAAAAGAAGATCGTACTGGCACCGGCACAATCAGTGTTTTCGGCTATCAAATGCGCTTTAATCTGGCCGACGGCTTTCCCCTTGTCACTACGAAAAAATGCCATCTTAAATCCATCATTCACGAATTGTTATGGTTCCTGAAAGGTGAATCCAATATCCAATACCTCACTGAGAATGGTGTGCGTATCTGGAACGAATGGGCGACCGAAGAAGGGGAACTTGGCCCGGTTTATGGCGTGCAATGGCGGAACTGGCCTCTGCCCAACGGTGAAAGCCTCGACCAGGTTGCACAGCTCATACAGCAAATCAAAAATAAACCGGATTCCCGCCGCCTCATCCTCTCCGCTTGGAATCCTGCATTGTTGCCTGACGAAAGCATTTCGCCTCAGGAAAATGTTAAAAAAGGTCTAATGGCCCTGCCACCCTGTCATACCCTGTTTCAGTTCTATGTCGCTGACGGTAAGTTGAGCTGCCAGCTCTACCAGCGCAGTGCCGATATCTTTCTGGGCGTGCCCTTTAATATCGCCTCCTACGCGCTGTTGACGATGATGGTTGCCCAGGTGTGCGGCCTTGAGCCTGGCGATTTTGTTCACACCTTCGGCGATGCACACCTCTATCTCAACCACCTCGAACAAGTTGAAGAACAACTCAGCCGCGACCCACTGCCGTTGCCGGAAATGTGGATCAACCCGGAAGTCAAAGATATCTTCGCGTTCAAATTTGAGGATTTTGAGCTGCGCAATTATCAGGCGCACCCACATATCCCCGCGCCAATTTCAGTGTAAGCAACGCAGCGTTCTCAATAACAAGCGGAAGCAAAGATGATAAAAAAATCGGCCATTGTCGCCTACGCGCAAAACCGTACGATTGGTAACAACAACACGTTACCCTGGCATCTCCCCGAAGACCTTAAACACTTCAAAACACACACTATGGGCAAACCCCTTATCATGGGTCGTCTCACCTTTGACTCCCTGGGCAAGCCCCTTCCCGGTCGCCCCCATATTGTCATCACTCGTCAGCCCCATTGGTCATATCCCGGTGTGCATACCGCTCACAGCCTCGAGCAGGCCTTTGAAATTGCTGAAGGTTTGGCTGAGGCAGAAGCCGTGGATGAAATTATGGTGATTGGCGGAGCCAAAATCTATCACCAAGCCTTGCCCCTGCTGGATGTACTGTATGCGACCGAAATTCAGTCTGAAGTCGATGGCGATGCCTGGTTTCCCGAACTTGAAAAAGAACAATGGCGGGAGCAGGCGCGCTCGGGGCCCTATAAAAGCGAAAAAGGGGGGCTCGGCTACGCGTTCGTCATATATGAGCGGCAGAAACCTGTCTAAGTGCTAGACTTTTTGTCACCTTAGTTGCAGCAATGGGTCACACGTGAGGAATCACTTTTGGTGCCAAGGGCAAATTGTGAACTCGTGTTACCCATGTGTTACCGCTTTGTGGTAGCGAGCTGGCAAAGTGTTACTTTTGGTTATCTTTGCTTGCTCTAATAAAGAGCATCGACTTTTGTAATTGAATGTTGTTTGAGGGTCTTATTAAAATGCGCAACTCTGGAGCGGTTGCCCACATCCAAGACTCTAATATTAATTCGCTGGGTAGTTAGCCTGCTGTGGCTAACCCGGTCTTAACTTTTACACTTTAGCACCCGAGTTGGGGGAAATATGAAGATGCAGCGACTCAGTTCTGCGGCTCTGTCTGCAGTCCTTATTGCCGGCGCACTATTTGGAAGTGCAGTCCAGGCGCAAGATCAAACTCTGAACCAAATCCTGCAAGTTGGCAAAACCAAAACTGCAGCGGGACAGGAATCTCAAAAACGAATTGAAAAGTTACAGTCAGAAACCAATGACTTGCTTGGTCAGTTCAAGGTGGTTAACAAAGAGATCGAAGGTTTGCGGGTTTATAACGCGCAGCTGGAACGTCAACTCGAAAACCAACGCAAAGTTATTTCCGAGCTGGAAGAATCTATCGATAACGTGACTGTTATTGAACGTCAAATCCAGCCATTGATTCTTAAAATGCTCGATGGTCTCGAGCAGTTTGTTGAACTGGATATGCCTTTCTATGTTGAAGAGCGCAACGAGCGTATTGCCGACTTACGGGCAAACCAGGATCGTGCGGATATCACTGTTGCTGAGAAATTCCGCCAGGTTCTTGAGGCATACAGCATTGAAGCGGAATACGGCCGCAGCTTGTTTACTTACACCCAGACATTGCCAGTGGGTGGTCAGGATCGTCAGGTAAACATTCTCGGTGTCGGCCGTGTGGCTTTGATGTATCAAACAACTGATTTGAAATACACCGGCGCTTGGGATCAATCCCAGCGCGCATGGGTTGAACTGCCAGCCGGTCAATACCGATCTGCAGTTCAGAAGGGGATTAAAATTGCCAAGAAACAAGCGACATACGACATTATGAGCTTGCCAGTTCTGGCTCCGGAGGCTGCACAATGAAAATAAGTACCAAGATCTTCACCCTAATTGCGGCGGGTATGCTGAGCGTTTCAGTCAGTGCCCAGTCTGATAAGGCCGCCAACCTGGATGAGCTCTTGCGCATGATGCAGCAAGGTAAGGTTTCTGAATCCAAAGAGCACCGTGAGCGTGAAGCACGCTTCCGTCAAAACAAGGCCAATCAGGCTGCGGAATTGCGTCGCGCCGAACAAACTAAAGCGGCTGAAGAAGCACGCTCCGCGCGTTTGGAAGCACAATACGAAGAGCAGGAAGTTCAGGTTAAGGCCAAGCGTCAACAACTTGAAGAGCGCCTGGGTTCCTTGAAGGAACTCTTTGGTCACCTGACTTCAACGGCCGGTGATTTACGTTCCAACATTGATGCGTCTATCGTCAGTGCACAATTACCGAACCGTTCAGAATTCCTCGATGAACTCATCGACAAAATGAACTCTGAAACCAAGCTTCCAACCATCGCAGAAATTGAAAGACTGTGGTACGAGCTGCAGCGTGAAACGGTTGAAAGCGGCCGTGTGACCAAGTTCACCGCGGATGTTGCTGACCCAACAGGTAACACCTCAACGCGTGAAGTGGTGCGTATTGGTAACTACAACCTCGTCTCTGAAGGCAAATACCTCAGCTACGACGACGGCAATCTGACTGAGTTGGCGCGCCAGCCAGAAGGTAAGCACACCTCCGGCGCCGCTGCCTTGCAAAATGCCAGCATTGGCTTTACGCAAGTGGGTATCGACCCAACCGGTCCTGCTGGTGGCACCCTCCTGAAAGCCCTGATCAACCTGCCTGGCTTGCAAGAGCGTATCGAGCAAGGTGGTATCGTTGGTAAAGTCATTATCGGAGTGGGTATTGTCGGTGTCTTGATTGCGATCTGGCGCTTCTTCGTGCTCGCCGGTATCGGTGGCAAGATTCGCCGTCAGCTGAAAGCCAACAACGCGAATCCAAACAACCCATTGGGCCGCATCCTGAAAGTGGCAGAAGACAACCCCGGTATCGATGGCGAGTCTCTGGAACTGAAATTGGAAGAAGCGATTCTCAAAGAGCGCCCCAATATTGAGAACTACTTGCAGCTCATCAAGATCATTTCCATGGTCGCGCCGCTGCTCGGTCTCCTCGGTACCGTTGTCGGTATGATCATTACCTTCCAGGCCATCACCGTGTTTGGTGCGGGCGATCCGAAGGCCATGGCGGGCGGTATCTCTGGTGCGCTTGTGACCACGGTACTCGGTCTCTGTGTGGCGATTCCTACTGTACTTCTGCACACTTTGTTGAACAGCAAAGCCAAATCTGTTGTCCATATTCTTGAAGAACAGAGTGCTGGACTGATCGCTGAAAAAGCAGAGCGTAAGTAAGGAGATAAAGGAATGCTGGTAATAACAGAAGCATTGGGTGGTGTGCTCGAATTCATCGCGAAAGGCGGGCCCATCCTGTTATTTATCGCCGGCCTCACCTTTATCATGTGGACCCTGATTTTCGAGCGCATCTGGTTCTACAAAGGTGCGCTGAACAAGATGGTAAGTGGTACCCTGGATGCCTGGGAAGCGCGTGCTGAGCGCAAGTCCTGGAATGCCAGACAAATACGCTTTGCCATGATTTCTCGCGTAAGCGAACGCATCAACCAGAACCTTGACCTTCTTGGTACCTGTGTTGCCCTTTGTCCATTACTTGGACTCTTGGGAACGGTATACGGAATGATCGAGGTGTTTGGGACTCTGGCCGCAACCGGCGGGGGCGATGCCAAGGCGCTTGCGGCGGGTGTATCCAAAGCCACAATTCCCACTATGGCGGGAATGGTTGCAGCGCTTTCCGGCGTATTTGGCAGCACACTCGTAAACAGAACTGCTCAACGCGAAAATCAGTTGTTAGAAGATCATCTGACGATGGACCACTAAGGTGAACCGTCTGTAATTAGATAGTTAATTTAAGAGATAAACCATGGCAAGAAGAAGCGCTAATGCGGAAGAAGAAGCCGGAGCCATCGACCTGACTCCGATGCTCGACGTGGTTTTCATTATGTTGATTTTCTTCATTGTTACGGCCACTTTTATTAAAGAGCCGGGCATTGAAGTGAATCGACCTGATGCGAATACAGCCACGCCCGACAAAGCCAACATTCTTGTGGCAGTCAACTCTAAAAATGAGATCTGGATTAACAAGGCCAAGTTCGACGAGCGCCAGGTTAAGAAACAAATCCAGTTGTTACGAGCTGAAAATCCCAAGAGTGGTGTGGTTATTCAGGCGGATAGCGGAGCCAATATCAAAACCCTCACGCAAGTTGCACAAGCCGCACGTGAGTTAGGTATTGAGAAAGTCGCCATTGCAGCGGAGGAGGGGTAATTATGTCTATCGGACGTTTTATATCTGCCCTGGTTCCTGCGCTGTTTGTGACAGGTGGCCTGTTGTCCCTTATGCACATTTTGATTTTGACGAACATGACAGAGCCGAAAGAGGAAGATGAATTTACTCTGCCGGAAATTGTGATGCCCGATCGTCAAATTGAAACCAAATACGATACGTCGAAACCTGATAAGCCCGACGAGCCCGAGGAGCCGCCACCCGAGCTGCCCGAGCCTGAGTTTGAAAGCCCGGATCTCAACAATGAGATCGCGATTTCACCCAATATCGATACCCGTGCAAACATCGGTGGTATCGGTGGCTTTTCGTCAGACGGGGAATTCCTGCCTATCGTGAAGGTGCAGGCGAAATACCCCAGTCGTGCGCTTTCCCGCGGCATCGAAGGCTACTGTACAGTTGAATACACTGTGACGAAAACAGGTGAAACCCGTGATATCTCCGTTGTGGATTGTCCGGAATCTGTTTTTGCACGTGCATCAATTCGTGCAGCCGAGAAGTTTAAGTACAAGCCACGTGTTGTTGATGGCGAACCCATCGAAGTGCCACGCGTGCAAAACCGTTTCATCTTTGAGATGGCGAAGGAGTAACTATGTTGAACTTGCTAAAAAATACCAAACTGGTTTCTGCAGTTCTGACTTCCTCGTTGTTGGTCTTGTCTGCAGCACAAACCCAGGCGCAAAAACGTCCGGAGTGTGATTCCAGTCAGCCGCGCCGTACCCCGGCGATGAGTGAAAAGGTCTATAAGGAATTGGGTAAGGCCGCTGAGTTTGCTTCGCCTGAAGCTGAAGAGGGTAAGCCTGCCCCGGAACCGGATTTCGCCAGCGCCTTGAAAATTCTTCAAGCGGTTGAACGCAAGTGTGAGGGCGATTCGTGTAATAAGTACGAGAAGGCTTCCATTTACAACTACTTTGGCTGGGTGTACTACGCGACGGAAGATATTAATAATTCCATCAAGTATTACTCCATGTTGGTGAAGCAGGCTCCGGAAATTCCTCACGGCCTTGAACTGCAAACCTTGTCCACTTTGGCTAAGTTGAATTTGCAGGAAGAGCGCTACAACGATTCCTTGAAGTACATCAATATGTGGATGGAAGCGTCCTGTAAGGAAGATGCTGAAATGTTTCAGCTACGATCCAACATTCATTACTTCCGCAACGACAAGGTCAATGCACTCAAGGACATCACCAAGGCAGTCAGCATGGAAGAAGCTGCGGGCAAAGTGCCTAAAGAAGCCTGGTGGACCTTGCAGAAAGCCCTGTTGCTGGATAAGGAAGATTACCGCGCATCACTGCCTATTCTGGTGAAGCTGGTTCGTCATTATCCGAAAATTGCTGCATGGGATCAGTTGGCCAGCATTTACGGCATACTCGAACAGGAAGAGAATCAACGCTCTGCCTTGGATGCCTTGTATGCGATGGATGGATTTACCAAGGAAAATCAATTCGTGAACTTGGCGTATCTTTACCTCGGTGCTGATTATCCATGGAAAGCGGCCAAGCTGCTTCAGGAAGGTCTCGACAAGAAAATCGTAAAAGAGAGCTCACAAAATTTACGGACTCTTGCACAAGCCTATGCGGCAGCGCAAGAAATTGACAAGTCGATTCCGGTAATGGAAAAAGCCGCTGCAAGTGCTGACAACGGCGACCTTTACGGTCAGTTGGTTGCTTTGTACTTGAACAAGGATAATTTCGATAAAGCAATTTCTTCCGGAAACAAGGCGATTGAAAAGAAAAACCTGCGTCGCCCCGGTGAAGTTCACTTGAATATGGGTATCGCATATTTCGAACAGAAAAAGTTTGAATCTGCGGTGAAAGCATTCAAGAAAGCGAAAGAATACGATTCTACTGCGCGTCTTGCTGCGAACTGGCAGCGTCATGCGGAAAGCGAGTGGGATCGTGAACGACGCTTGGCCGAAGCGATGGGGAATACCTGATTCGCATGTCGCTTTCAAGATAAGCTTGCACAACAGGCATAATAAAAAGGGCTCTTTCGAGCCCTTTTTTGTTGTTAAGGTTTTTGCCGCGATTTAGTCTTCTAGCCTGGCGGTATCGCGCACCGCTCCCTTGTCTGCACTGGTTGCCAATAGTGCGTAGGCTTTAAGCGCAGTGGACACCTTGCGCTGCCGGGGTTTTACGGGCTGCCACCCCTGTTTATCCTGCTCGGCTCTGCGCGCCGCCAATTCTTCTTCGCTGAGCAAAACGTCGATGCTGCGATTCGGAATATCAATACGAATCCGGTCGCCATTGCGCACCAAACCAATCGCTCCTCCTGCTGCTGCTTCAGGCGATACGTGGCCTATTGAGAGACCGGAAGTCCCGCCGGAGAACCGGCCATCTGTTAAGAGTGCACAGGACTTGCCGAGGCCTTTGGATTTTAAATAAGACGTGGGGTAAAGCATTTCCTGCATGCCGGGGCCACCTTTCGGACCTTCGTAACGCACAATCACCACAGAACCTTCGCTAACCTTATCGTCGAGAATATGTTGAACCGCTTCATCCTGTGATTCGGTGATATGGGCCGGGCCTTCAAATACCAGAATGCTTTCGTCTACACCGGCGGTTTTTACAACACAGCCATCTTCGGCGATATTCCCAAAGAGCACTGCAAGGCCGCCCTCTTTGCTGTAAGCGAAATCAAGTGAGCGAATGCAACCGGCTTCTCTATCGCCATCCAGGCTTTTCCAGCGCGTGTCCTGACTGAATGCAGTTTGCGTTGGAATTCCGGCAGGACCGGCGCGATAAAATTCGGCTACATCGGCATTGCCACTCTGTTGAATATCCCACTCGGCAAGGGCTGCTTTAAGGTTAGCTGCGTGCACAGTATGGGCTTCGTCCTGTAACAGCCCGGCGCGTTGTAATTCACCGAGTATGCCCATAATGCCGCCTGCGCGGTGAACATCTTCGATATGGTATTTCTGCGTATTGGGCGCGACTTTACAAAGCTGTGGAACAATGCGACTAAGTCGATCAATGTCTTGCAGCGTGAAATCCACTTCACCCTCAAGCGCAATGGCGAGAATATGCAAAATGGTGTTTGTGGAGCCGCCCATCGCAATGTCGAGAGCCATGGCATTTTCAAAAGCAGACTTGTTACAAATACTGCGAGGAAGCACCGAGGCGTCGTCTTGTTCGTAATAGCGTTTGGCGAGCCCAACGATGCTTTGTCCCGCTCTCAGGAAAAGCTGCTTGCGATCGGCATGGGTGGCAACCACTGTGCCATTGCCGGGCAAACTCAGCCCCAATGCCTCGGTCAAACAGTTCATGGAGTTGGCCGTAAACATGCCGGAGCAGGAACCGCAGGTTGGGCAGGCAGAACGCTCATATTCGGCGACCATTTCGTCGGACGCTGACGAATCCGCGGCGATAACCATGGCGTCGACAAGATCGAGACCATGATCAGCAAGTTTGGTTTTGCCTGCTTCCATCGGGCCACCCGAGACAAAAATCACAGGGATATTCAATCGCATGGCGGCCATTAACATGCCGGGGGTGATCTTGTCGCAGTTGGAAATGCAGACCATAGCATCAGCGCAGTGCGCGTTTACCATGTACTCGACAGAGTCAGCGATGAGATCGCGGCTAGGCAGGCTGTAGAGCATGCCGTCATGCCCCATGGCGATACCATCATCCACGGCAATCGTATTGAACTCCTTGGCTACGCCACCTGATGCTTCAATTTCGCGGGCAACCAATTGACCCATATCCTTCAAATGGACATGGCCAGGCACAAATTGCGTAAAGGAGTTAACGACCGCAATGATGGGCTTTTGAAAGTCGTCGTCTTTCATTCCGGTTGCACGCCAAAGTGCGCGAGCACCGGCCATGTTGCGTCCAGCGGTAGTCGTTCGGGATCGGTATTGCGGCATAGGAGTATTCACTGAATTTCAAGGAGGGCGAAGGATAACACAGCCAACCTCTCGTCTGAATGCGCAGTAAAAGGAAATTGGTTAATAACGAATTTCTGGAAAGAGTTTTGCAACCTGCCGGCAGAGAAATTGAAAGCGTTGGTATTGTTTGTGTGTCGGCGGGAGGTGACCCACGGTTTTCATACTTCTTTCACACAAGTCCGCATTTTTCTGTTTGTAGCCATTTGCACCCGTATCTGCACAAATTGCCTGTACAAGGTTCAAGTGTAAACCAATGTGTTTTGGATAGGCGTTGAGAGCTTCCAGAAAAACAGCGATTGCCTGGTTGAAAACCTTTTTATCGTAGGAATCGATTCCACTTTTAGTGAGCACCGCGGCAGCCTCTTTGCCGGACTCGCTGATAGGTTCACCGGTAATGCCATCGATAACCTTCATGAGTTCGCTATTATCCGCATTCTGTGCTGCAATACGTTGCAGCACGCTTCGTGCTTCGTCTTCCTCATGTAAGGAATGTAGTGCACGAGCAAATTCAAGTCCGGTTTCTATTTCAGGTGTTGCCAGTTCTTTATACGCCTCTCTTGCTTTTTTTAATGAAGATTGCGCCGCTTTTTCATCGCCACTTGCAACATAGAGTTGGGTTTCAACGAGCCCCGCCTGAATCGAGACTTCAGGTTTATTTGCGTAACGCTTTCGTGCACGGTCCATGTATGACTGCGCCTGGCGAAGAAGTTTTTTTGCTTCCTCCCCGTTGTCGCCGCGAATCATCTCAGAGACTTTACGTGAATAATTGAAATAGTCCTGGTCTGATTCGTGGCAGGAGTTGCTACCCCATTTGATGGCTTGTTGATGTGATTTAAGGGCGAGATCGTCATCACGATTGATTGCTGCAATATCGGCTAATTTGCGATGACGCAATACGGCTTTTGGAGAAATACGTGTTGCGTGTTCAACCGATTTTTGCGCGGCGACGGAATTTTTTTCTTCAAGATGTATGTCAGCCAATAAGTCATGTGCTTCGATATAGCGTTCGTCTTCATCAATAATTTCCTGGCACATAATTTTTGCAGCATCGAAGTTGCCGAGCGCCATTTGTGTTTTTGCCATGCCCAACTTTGCCCAAACAAGAGGCCGTTTACTCAATACGCTTTCGTAAACGCTCCTGGCTTGTTTAAGTTGTTTGAGTAAAAAGTGAAGGTGCCCTTTTAGTTTTAAACAGTCATTGGCGTAACGGCTTCCTTCATCGATCATGGTATTGCATGTATCGAGAGCAGAGCGATAGTCGCCGTTGGATACATGAACTTTTATGGGCATCAGCGCTTCATGTCGAATGACAGAACGATTCAAACGTTTTTGCAGGGATGCTTGCGTGTACGGCTTGGTAATATAATCGTCGGGTTGGCACTCCAGCGCACCGAGTACCATTTCGCGTGATGACTCTCCGGTTACCATGATGAACAAACTGGTCATCAGCAACACGCGTAGAAAACGCACTTCTTCGAGAATTTGCTGGCCATCCTTGCCGGCGCCCAGGTTATAGTCACAAATTACAATGTCATACTTTTTATGACTACAGAGCTTTATCGCTTCTTCACCTGTGGCAGCTGTATCGACGTGAGGGCAACCAAAGGTTTTCATTGTGCGCGACAAGCTGCCACGAATCTGGGGGAAATCATCGATTATCAGGCATTTTTTGCCGGCATAGACCTTCACGATATCAATTTGTTTGATTTCGCTGTCGCTGGCCTGATTAAAGTTGACGCTCATTTTCCATTCTCAAGGGCTTCGCCTTAAGTGTAGGAGAGAAAGGGCGCGCTTGCCTGACCTTAAATATGGCCGCGTTGTACTATCTCGGGACTTCCAGGGAACCTCTAAAAAATGGCCTCTTTTCCCTGTGGCAGCGTCAGCTCCGTGCCGGTGTGCCGGCCCAGTCGATCCTCATTTACTCCAGTAAACCGGGGTGCCGGCTCAGTCCGTTCTCCGCGCGGTGCTTCCTTGCCACAGAAAAAATATTTCCATTTTTCAGAGGTTCCCTAGTTAAGGGTTTTGCAGAAAATCTTGGAATTGCGCTGGAAATTGTAAAGCCCCTTTTTCTGTTCCGGCAGCATCTCTATGTTACTTTCAACAAAACCTTGTTCCAGAAACCAATGGGCTGTTTGCGTTGTCAGGACGAAAAGCCGTTCCAGCTTGAGTTTGGAAGCCTGCTTTTCCAGATGCGCCAGCAATTTACTTGCGCGCCCGTTGCTGCGGTATTCGGGGTGAATTGCCACGCAAGCCAGTTCCGCAGAGCGGGAATCACTGATCGGGTAGAGCGCCGCACAGCCGATAATCAGATTGTCTTTTTCCATTACGATAAAACAATCCAGCTCGGTTTCCAGGCGTTCCCGAGAGCGTTTCACCAGGACACCTTCCTCTTCCAGAGGGGAGATTAAATTCAGAATGCCCACCACATCGTCGAAACGGGCTCGACGAATCGTTTCGTAAGAGTCGCGATACACCATGGTGCCGGAGCCGTCGCGGGTGAACAGTTCGCGCAACAATGCACCGTCTTCATGCGAGGAAATAACGTGAGCGCGCGCCACGCCGGCGTCGCAGGCTTTTTGGCAGGCGCGAAGGCTGAAATAACTGTTGTCCTGATTGTGGCGTGCGCTTTCGACAAGAAATTTCTCGCACTTGAGTAGCGTCATCTCGCGATACTGCTGGCCTGTCTTATCCTTGATCGGGCCGTCGTCATTAAAGGCAATTAATTTATCAGCACCAATGGCTTTCGCGACTTGTATGGCCACGTCGGCAAAAGAAACATTAAAAATTTCGCCAGTCAGGGAATAGCCCAGCGGTGACAAGAGCACTATGTTGCCATCGTTTAACAGAGCACTGATAGCTGGCCCATCGACCGACCTGACTTTTCCGGTAAGCTGAAAATCAATGCCATCGATAACGCCGATGGGCATTGCGCTGACTACATTGCCACTGCGCACACGTACGCGCGCACCGTGCATCGGTGAGCCAGGTAAACCACAACTGAAGGCCGCCTCGAGCTTTACGCGCGTCTCACCGATGGCTTTCAGGACCTCATCAAGGTGCTCGCGGCGGGTAATGCGCATGCCCTTGTGAATTTCGCTGTTCACTTCCGCAAGTGCCAATTGTTTTTCAATCTGTGTGCGTGCACCGTGAACCACAACCAGGCGGATGCCTAGGCTGTTCAAGAGAGTGAGATCACTTACGATGTTATGAAAGTCTTCGGTTTCTATACTGTCGCCGGGCAGCATCACCACAAACGTCTTGCCTCGGTGGGCATTGATATAAGGTGATGAATGGCGAAACCAGGTTACGTAATCGTCGTTCACAGTGTTTCCTTAAGGCGTCGTTCCACGCTTATTTTTTTCCTGATCATTCAAGTCATTCATTGTTGGCTTTTGGCAGCCAAGAGCAAAAAGCCGGTCGCAAAGTATAGGGCCAAGCCCGTTATAAGCACAATTCGCCGATCAATTGCCGCAGCACTTTTACCGCAGGTGGAATCTGGCTTTTCTCGATATATTCATTGGGTTGGTGAGCTTGATCAATCGATCCCGGTCCCATCACCAGTGTCTGCATGCCGAGATTCTGGAGAAAGGGCGCTTCGGTAGCAAAGGAGACACTTTCGGCGCTAAAGCCGGTGAGCCGCTCTGTGATGGCAACCAGCTCACTGCTTCGGGGTTCCTCATATGCGCTGATACCCGGAAATAAGGGGGTAAGCGTCAGCTCAGTGCCAGTGGCATCACCGATGGGTTTTAACAGCCTTTCGATGTCATCGTGCAAAGCGGCGATATCCATACCCGGTAAGGGGCGTAAATCAAACTGCAATTCACAATGCCCACAAATTCGATTGGGATTGTCACCACCGTGAATACAGCCAAGATTAAGAGTGGGCACCTGAATACTGAACCCTGGGTTCTGGTATTTCGCCTGCATGGATTGGCGATAATCCAGCAAGGCTGCCAACACTTGATGCATGGACTCGAGCGCGCTTTTGCCAAGCGCAGGGTTGGAAGAATGCCCCGCCAGGCCCTGAATACGCACACTTTCCATCATAATGCCCTTGTGCATGCGTATGGGCTTGAGGCCTGTCGGTTCGCCAATAATGGCGTAGCGTTGCCCGCGGTGTTGTTCGCCGAGCGCGCGAGCGCCGCACATGGATGATTCCTCATCGGCGGTAAAAATCAGGATTAAGGGCTTCTTCAGTTTGTTCAAGTCGATGGTTTCGAGAGCAGCGAATACAGTGGGAAAGAAGCCTTTCATATCGGTTGCGCCCAAACCATAGAAACGCTCATTCGCATCCTTGAGTTTGAAAGGGTCCTGCTGCCAGCGAGACTCATCGAAGGGCACGGTATCGGTATGACCCGACAGTACAAGGCCACCCGCACCCTGACCATAGCTGGCAATCAAATTGTATTTGCCATCAAAGCCGTCGAGTGCCTGGATTTCTGTCTGAAAACCGAGATCGCGCAGCCAAACATCGAGCAGTTCGATGACGCTGCGGTTGCTCATATCGAAATCCGGGTCGGTGCAACTGACGGAGGCGTTTGCCACAAGTTGCTGCAAACGCGCTTCAAATAATTTGCTGGAAAAATGATCAGACATACAATTGCCCCTGCATTACTGTGTGTGCCTTGCCGCCGATAAAAACGCGGTCGCCCGCATATTCGAGTTCCAGATCGCCACCCCTTTTGGATATTTGCCGCGCCCGCAATACGTTTTTTTGCAATGCTTGCGCGTAGTAAGGCACCAACACGGCATGGGCCGAGCCGGTTACCGGATCTTCATTAATGCCTGCGCGCGGCGCAAAAAAACGACTGACAAAATCGAGGTCAACGGAATCAGCCAGAGCACTGACAATGACGCCTTGCGCCTCCAGTGTTTGCATACGATTAAAATCCGGCCGAATTTGCGCGAGTTGTTTTTCGTTGTCAACGATCACCAACAACTTGTTCGCGATGGCCAAACAGTGGCGCACGGCGCAGCCGAGAATTGCTTCCAGTTCGGCTGGTGTGTCAACAGGCGTGGGGACATTCGCCGGGAAGTCCAGCGTGTAAAGGCCATTTGCCTTGGTGCAGCCGAGTTGGCCGCTTGCTGAAGAGAAAGCCACGCCTTGCGTGAAAGCCTTTAAATGTTCATATAAAACGTGGCTTGCGGCAATTGTGGCGTGTCCACACAAGGGGATTTCGACTTCGGGTGTGAACCAACGTATACCGTAAGTGGGTGGGTGTGTGTGATCACGGTGTTGCACACAAAACACGGTTTCAGAGAGATTGAACTCTGCAGCAATACTTTGCATTACACTTTCTTCCAGCCACTCATCAAGAATGATGACAGCGGCCGGATTGCCTTTAAAGGGCTGGTCGGCAAAGGCGGTAACATGATAAAAGTGTAATTCCATAGAATGACTCACAGTCCAAAGGGTGTAGGAGTTGAGTCTACACCGCAAACGACTACAATCCGACAAGCAGATAAAAAGAATTTGGACCCGCTATGAGTGTCGACAGGATATTGGATTTACGCACCGTTGTGACGGATCTCGCCCGCGATGGATTGATCAGTCAGGAAGATGCCAATTTGGTGCTGGGCAGTAATCGCAGTCGCGAAGAATCCCTGCTACACCCACTCACCTACATTGGGCAGCAAAAATTGCCGAACCGCAAATTGCCCGGTAAACACCTTGATGAACTGATGCTCACTGATTGGATGGCGGAGAAGTCAAAATTGCCGCTGTTTCACATCGATCCAATGAAAGTGCCGGTGGCGGAAGCCTCGGAAGTGATGGGCTATCAATTTGCCAAGCGCCACGGCTTACTCTGTGTGGGTGTTAATCGCGAGGCTGTGACCATTGCAGTGACGCAACCCTGGGTGCGCGACTGGGAAAATCAGTTGGCACAAACCGTCCGCCAGGTGATCAAGACGGTTGTCTGTGTTCCCTCGGATATCGAAAAATATCGCGTTGAGTTTTATTCGCTTGCGTCTTCGGTGTCACGCGCAGAAAGTGGCGGCACCAAGTCGTCGGGTGTGGGTAATTTTGAACAATTGTTGGAATTGGGTTCGCTTAAAGACCCGGAAGCCAATGATCAACATATCGTAAATATTGTTGACTGGTTGTTGCAATATGCCTTTGACCAGCGTGCCAGTGATATTCATATCGAGCCGCGCCGCGAAATTTCACGCATGCGATTTCGCATCGACGGTGTGCTGCACAGTATCTATGAATTTCCGGCAACGGTCGCCACGGCGATTATCAGCCGTTTGAAAATCCTTGGCCGCATGAATGTGGCGGAAAAACGAAAGCCGCAAGATGGACGTGTAAAAACCAAACGGCCCGATGGCAGTGAAGCGGAATTGCGTCTTTCCACCATGCCAACCGCTTTCGGCGAAAAACTGGTCATGCGGATTTTTGATCCTGACGTTTTGTTAAAAACGTTCGATGAACTTGGTTTGGCCGGTGACGACTACAACCGTTGGCAATCGATGGTAAAAAAACCACACGGTATTTTATTGGTTACCGGGCCTACCGGTTCCGGTAAAACAACCACCCTGTATTCCTCCTTGCGTGCGCTGGCGACTGACGAAGTCAACGTGTCTACCATTGAAGATCCTATCGAAATGGTGGAAGACGCATTCAACCAGAGCCAGGTACAACACAATATCGATTTTGATTTTGCTGCGGGGGTGCGCACCTTAATGCGTCAGGACCCGGACATTATTATGGTTGGCGAAATTCGCGATCTGGAAACCGCAAAAATGGCTGTGCAAGCGGCGCTCACAGGTCACCTTGTCTTATCCACTTTACACACTAATGATTCGCCGACTGCGATCACGCGTTTATTGGATCTGGGTATTCCCGGGTATCTATTAAAAAGCACGGTGCTCGGCATAATGGCGCAGCGTTTGGTCAGAACTTTATGTCCGCACTGCAAAAAAGAAGGCCAGATAAACGAAAAGGATTGGGAGAGTTTGGTGAAGCCCTGGAAAGTTGCCAAGCCAACTAAAATCTATGAGCCGGAAGGGTGTCTGGAATGTCGGAATACTGGCTACCTGGGGCGTCAGGGAATTTATGAAATTTTGATGCTCAGTGAAAAAGTGCAGAGTCACATCACAGACAATTGTGACCTGAATGCCTTGAAGCAAACGGCGATGCGTGATGGTATGCGAACCTTGCGTTTGTCTGGCGCGCAGAAAGTGGCCGCGGGTATGACCACCATTTCTGAAGTGTTGAGAGTTGCACCACCGCCGGAAAAATATTGATGTATCTTGAACTCGACTTTCAACACCTCTTGTTAACAATAGAGCGGCTTGAAGTGCGTATCGGTGAGCGTTTTCCGTCGTCGAGTCTGCGTCAGGTGTGCAATGAATTTCATGGGTTCGCCGCGCGCAGTCGCCCACAAATCAGGTGGATTGTTAAACCGAATCTTCCCATTCGTTTTTCGGTTGCTGCAGTGATTGTGCTTGCCTTTGTTACCGCCTGGCTCAGTATTCAGAGTCTCGAATTCAGAGTTGCAAAGCCTAAACTCACGGAATGGGTGCAGCTTTCAGAAGTGATTATCAATGAAGTCTTGTTGATAGGGGCGGCCTTGTTTTTTCTTTTTTCTCTGGAAAATCGCATCAAACGCGCGCGTACCCTTAAAGCCTTGCATCAATTACGCAGCCTCGCGCATGTGGTCGACATGCACCAGTTAACCAAAGATCCCTCCATGGTTGATCAATCACTCGCGGTAAAAAGTTCGCCTAAACGCGATTTAAGTGGCTTTCAATTAAAACGCTATCTCGATTATTGCTCGGAATTACTTTCCTTAATCGGAAAGCTGGCGGCGCTGTATTCGGAAAAATTGCCGGACCCGGAAGTGGTCACTGCAGCAAATGAAATTGAAGAGTTGTGTACCAGTTTAAGCCGAAAAATCTGGCAAAAAATTTCAACTATTGAAGACGACTAAGAAGAGGGCTTTTGAGGATGAGCCGGTCATCCTGACCGGCTTCGTAGTATAAAGTTTGTAGTATATAAGCAGGCGATAAAAACCGTACTAAAAAAACTAACCTTTCGGGTAACGGCTTACCGTTTTTTCTTTATTTAACCAATTGCTCAATTCAGTGATGTCCGTGGGTGCCAGCGTGCCTGCTGCTTCCTTCAATTGCAGTGTCGTAATCACGTATTGATAGAGCGCAGCGGAATAATCACGTTGTGCACCGAACAAATTTCGCTGCGCATTGAGTACGTCAACCAAATCCCGCGTACCGACTTCGTAACCGGCCTGGGTTGCATCCAGAGCGCTTTGGCTGGAAGTAATCGCTTGTTCGCGTGCTTTTACAGACGCAGCACCGGTGACAACAGCAAGATGCAGGGAGCGTGTTTGTTGGACAACGTCTCTCTGGGTTTGTAAATAATTTTCGCGTGCCTGCACCGCGTTGGCTTTTTCACGTCGGCTGCTCGCTGCGGTACCGCCGCCAGCGAATAAGGGCATGCTTAAACGAATTGAAAATGAGGTGTCTTCCCTGTCGACATCTGGCGAGAAATTGGTGTTGTCTCCGACCGTGTCATTCCCGTAACTGGCGCTGGCGCGAACAGTAGGGTAGTGGCCCGCTTTGCTAGCCTTGGCCACCTGTTCTGCTGCTTCGGAGCGAAAAAGCGCTGCGGCGAGGCGATGGTTATTTTTCATCGCGAAGTCCACCCAATCCTCGCGCTTGGCGGGCGCCGGATCGACAACAGGAAAGGCTTCTTTCAAGGGCGAGAGATTGTTGTAGGGGCGGCCAGTAATCACTTCGAGTGCTTCGAAGGCAATTCCTAATTGGCCTTCGGCATTCAGGCGATTAACCCGTGATGAGTCGTAGGCGGCCTGTGCTTCATGGACCTCTGTGATTGCGGTCAAGCCCACTTGAAAGCGTTGACGTGTTTGTTCCAGTTGGTGTTTAAGTGCTTCTTCTTCCGCAGTCGCGGTTGTGAGATCGTCAACCGCTTTCAAGGCATCAAAGTAAGCTGTCGCTGTGCGAATCATTAAATCCTGTTCCGCACTTTTTAAATTGGCTTCTGCGGCTTTCGTGTTGGCGGCACCGCTTTTATAGCTGTGCCAGGCATTCATGCTAAACAACACTTGTTCCAGAGAAATACTGTAGCCCGTTGTGCTCGAGTCCCAACCCTGGTCAGGAATGACAGTGCCGTTAACTGTTGTTTCCCTTTCTGATTCAGTTATTGAAGCAGAGGCGTTGACGCTGGGCAGTAAGCCTGAACGACCCAGGTTAAGCGCTTCCTTGCCTGCATCGTAGCCCGCTTTTGCTGCACGGTATTGGTGATCGTTTTCCAGCGCTTGTTGGTAAATTTCTTCCAGCGTTTCTGCTGAACTTAAACTCGCGAGAGAACAAAAAGACAATATCGAGCAAATGTTAATCAGTGTGGGTTTTAATTTCATGAGCATTTCTCTTTTACGGCGTTCCTTGAAGTGTGCGCTGATCAACGAGGATGAAGTCGTCGCAGATTTTAGCCCCAATTTAGCCCTGGGAATGGGCAAATAAATGTCAAGCACGCGCTCTTTGCTGTGCAGACCTCTCTTCAGAGTGGTGGGCAGCGAGAAAATTCAAATAAAGAGGAATGTTTAACCTGGATTCTCAGGCGTATACATCAATATAGCGCGCTTGCATTCCGTTCTGCGCAACAGTAAGGAAAGAGCGCACTTTGTTCAAGTGAGAATTGTCATAAGTGATAGGACGAAGCTCACGCGCTTCGTTTTTGTGGTTGAGTCGTTCTACCTTGTAAGCTTCGATGACGCGTTCTGCGGTGCCGGGCTGTTGCGCGCGCACGGCCTCGCGTTCTTTGCGCGCAACTGCAGCCACCTGCCATTGATCGCTTCGCGATTCAGCGGGTTGCGGCAAGCTGCTTGTAGAATGGAGGTTAAGTTCCATGCTCAAAGTGTAGATCCCCCTAATGATCTGTCCCGGATTATAACGGCAAAAGTGACATTTAAAACAACATATAACCGAAAACTCTAAGGCCTGTTTCGCATTTTTTGACGCCATTTAGTGAAACCAGGGCAAACTTTACAGCCTGGAGCCCCTTCCCTACACTAGACTGCCTGCCCACCCCGGAGTACGCGGCCGACATGTCTCCCCGAAATTCCAGTCCTGTTGTGCTCTGCATCGGAGGCAGTGATTCCAGTGCTGGAGCGGGTATACAGGCAGACCTGAAGACAGCAGCGGCGATGGGTGCCTGGTGTCATACCGTGCTTACAGCAGTGACTGCACAAACCCCCTTGGCGGTGACAGCCGTATTTCCTCTTGATACCGCAATACTGGAAGCGCAAATCTCGGCAATTATGGCGCTGGAAAATGAAGCGAAGAACCTGGCTCCGCAAGTTCTGAAAGTGGGCATGTTGGCGAGCGAGGATCAAATCAGAAGCCTGGCAACACTTCAAAACCGTTATCACTTGCCCATGGTTGTCGATACCGTTATGAAGGCGAGCAGTGGGGCTGAACTGGGTGCGCGGGCTTTGGCCCCGGCTCTGGTAGAATACCTCACTGCCTCCATAACCTTGCTGACGCCCAACCTGCCCGAGGCGGCAGCCATATTGGGAAAAGCAGAGGCGCGGTCACCCACCGAAATGTGCGAACAAGCGCGCAGCCTGCGAGCCCTCGGATTCAAGGCGGTGTTACTTAAAGGGGGGCACCTCAGCGGTGGCAAGGTGGTGGATGTACTGGTGAGTGACGAGGGCGAAACATTTTACGAGGATGAAAAACTGTGCACGCCACACACGCACGGCAGTGGCTGCACCCTGGCAACAGCAATTGCAGTGGGGCTAGCGAAAAGAAAAAGCCTGGTTGAGGCGATTAAGGATGCGCGCAGTTTTGTGCGGCAAGCAATTCTCAATGCAATTGAACAGGCAAAACAACAGCCCTTTGTAGAAACAAATGGGCCACTTTTGCATTTCAAACGACGTGATGATCTTTAGGATCAACAACAATCAGTTAACCGAAAAACAGAGAAGGCACTATGACAGCGAATAGCGACAACGCTGAAAACATTACGCAATTTAACAATGAAAAAGTCGAAGTAGACGCACTGTCTGTTGCGCCTTTTCCAGCTTCCAAAAAAATCTATATAGAAGGTTCACGAGCGGATATCCGTGTGCCCATGCGGGAAATTACCCTGACCGATACGCCGACGGATTTTGGCGGTGAGAGCAATCCTGCCGTGCGTGTTTACGATACCTCGGGCCCTTACACGGACCCTCAAGCAAAAATTGATTTGCGTACGGGCTTGCCGGATGTGCGTTCAGCCTGGATTGAAGAAAGGCAGGATACCGAATTGTTGCACGGCAATTCTTCAAACTTTACGCGCGACCGTTTAAATGACCCCAAGCTTGCCAGTTTACGTTTTGCGCATATGCGACCACCGCGTCGTGCCCTGGCGGGAAAAAATGTGTCGCAAATGCATTACGCAAAACAAGGCATTATCACGCCGGAAATGGAATATATCGCGATTCGCGAAAATATGAGCTTGCAACAGGCCAAAGAGCAGGGTGTGTTGAATGAGCAGCATGCCGGTGAAGCCTTTGGTGCAGCGATTCCCGATGAAATTACTCCGGAATTTGTGCGTTCGGAAGTGGCGCGTGGCCGTGCAATTATCCCTGCGAATATTAATCATACGGAATTGGAGCCGATGATTATTGGCCGCAACTTTCTCGTAAAAATTAACGGCAATATCGGCAACAGTGCCCTGGGTTCCTCCATCGAGGAGGAAGTGGCGAAGCTGACCTGGGGAACGCGTTGGGGTGCCGATACCATTATGGATTTATCCACCGGCAAAAATATTCACGAAACACGCGAATGGATTATTCGTAATTCATCTGTCCCTATTGGCACCGTGCCTATCTATCAGGCGCTCGAAAAAGTGGGTGGCATAGCAGAAGACCTGACCTGGGAGATTTTCCGCGATACCTTGATAGAACAAGCTGAGCAAGGCGTGGATTATTTTACGATACATGCGGGTGTGCTTTTGCGTTACGTTCCCCTCACAGCCAAGCGTGTAACAGGGATTGTTTCGCGCGGCGGTTCAATTATGGCGAAGTGGTGTTTGGCTCACCACAAAGAAAATTTTCTGTACACACATTTCGACGATATCTGCGAAATTATGAAAGCTTACGATGTGAGTTTTTCTTTGGGTGATGGTTTACGCCCCGGTTCCATCGCGGATGCCAACGACGAAGCACAATTTGGCGAATTGGAAACGCTCGGCGAGCTCACGCAAATTGCCTGGAAGCACGATGTGCAAACCATGATTGAAGGCCCTGGCCATGTGCCCATGCACCTGATTAAAGAAAACATGGACAAGCAATTACGCGAATGTGGCGAAGCGCCTTTCTATACGCTCGGCCCCTTGACCACAGACATCGCACCTGGCTACGACCACATCACCTCCGGTATCGGTGCCGCTATGATCGGCTGGTATGGCTGTGCCATGCTTTGCTACGTCACGCCGAAGGAGCACCTCGGCTTGCCGAATAAGGACGATGTGAAAGAGGGCATCATCACCTACAAGATTGCCGCCCATGCTGCGGATTTGGCAAAGGGGCATCCGGGCGCCCAGATTCGGGACAATGCCCTGTCGAAGGCGCGCTTTGAGTTTCGCTGGGAGGACCAATTCAACCTCGGTCTCGACCCGGATACTGCGCGCGCCTACCACGACGAAACCCTGCCCAAGGAAAGTGCCAAGGTCGCGCACTTCTGTTCCATGTGTGGTCCCAAGTTCTGTTCCATGAAAATCACTCAGGAGGTACGCGATTACGCCGCCAGCCAGGGTGTGAATATCGCACAGACAGAGGAAGAGCAAACTGTGAAACTGCTGGATGTCGAAGCAGAAATGCAAAAGAAATCGGCAGAGTTTCGCGAGCAGGGCAGTGAGATTTATTCGAAGGTCTAGGTGAAGGTTGTCAGTTCATGTCGAAAAAACTCATCTGCAAGGATCTGAATGCAGCCAATCTCGGCCCTGAGGATTTTGAGATTAAACAGGAAGAAACCGTGTGGAACGGTTTTTTCAAAATGTACAAAATGCGTTTGCGGCACCGGCGTTTTGCGGGGGATTGGACCGATGAAATCTCGCGCGAACTCTTCCACCGAGGGCATGCGGCGGCGGCCGTTGTTTATGACCCCGGACGCCACCTTATTGGTTTGATAGAACAATTTCGCATAGGTGCACTCGATGCACCTCTCGGCCCCTGGTGTCTTGAGGTTGTCGCTGGTATGGTGGAAGACGGTGAAGAGATCGAAGACCTGATTCGCCGTGAATTGGAAGAAGAAGCTGGAATCAAGGAGGCTCACTTGATTCATATCTCGGACTACTATTCCACACCCGGTGGCTGTAACGAGAAAATTCACCTATATTGTGCCTTGGCAGATTTGAACGAGGCAGAAGGGCTGTTTGGCCTTGAGCAGGAAAATGAGGATATTTACTTCCATGTTTTCCAGGCTGATGAAGTTTTTGAGTCGATGCTTAACGGTCGTACCAACAATGCCGCGACTTTACTGGGTTTGCAATGGCTACAGTTCCATCATCCACGTTTACGTGAGGAATATGCTGCTGGAAAAAGCGGGCAGTAGCAGGCAGATAGCAGCAAGCTGAATACGGTAAAAAATTTTCCAACCCGTTGGATGATGCAAATGAAAGAACGCACATTTAAAGTGGATATTAAAGGTCATCACGCCTTGTGCGAAATGAATTTCTTTCGTATGGAAAAACTTATGCCGGGTTATCGCAATGGCATAAGCCACTGGGCTTATCAGTTTGGTGGCAAACAACACGCGCAAAAATTACCGGCGAGTGTTGATATAAAAATAATAGACCGTGCGCCATACACCACGACGGTGGAAATACTGCAAAACAACAAGAACAGTACTTTTGGTGACACCTTACCTCAACAAGCGAAGTTAATTGTAAGACTTTACAACGACGTCAAAATGGCGGAAATCATTTGTTGGAATAGCCACAGAAATTGGCTACCTTCTTATCGGTATCCCAACAAACAGATGTACCATCCCGATGAAAAACTTGAGTTAAATCGGTTTCTCGGCGACTGGTTAGCCTTTTGCAGGAAACAGGGATTTATAAGCTTCAATAATTGTGAACAGGTTCTCGTCTACGGAAAATAGCAACGAGCAATTTTGCGTACGAGGGACCAAACTAGGATGAATGGAAGTGTTAATGTAAGTCTATGAAGCCACTACGCCTGTTACAGATAACGGATTGTCATTTGGGAAACCATCCCGGAGAAGTATTGCTGGGGATGAATACCGACCAAAGTCTTTATGATGTGCTGGACATGATCCAGGCGCAAGAAGCGCCTGATATGTTGCTGGCGACGGGCGATATTTCTAATGATGGCGGTGCCGCCTCCTACGAGCGCTTTACGCAAATCGTTCACAAATATTTTCCCAACACTCCTCTCGCCTGGTTGCCCGGCAATCACGATGACCCGATGAACATGGACATGGTGACTAACTTGCCGATAGAGGCGCACTATCAACTCGGCGACTGGAATCTGATCTTTCTGGACTCACGTATTCCAATGGAAGACGGTGGCGCACTTGAAGACGCCGAATTAAAGCGTTTGCAGCGCGAACTTAGCTTGCATAAAGACAAAGCGACCATGATTTTTCTGCATCACCAACCCGTGCCTGTCGGCAGTGAGTGGTTGGATGGTTATGTGCTGAAAAATGCCGATGCCTTTTTTGATGTTATTGATCAGTTTGATAATGTTAAGGCCGTTTGCTGGGGGCATGTGCACCAGGAGTTTGAAGGCGAACGCAAGGGCGTTAAATTATTCGCAACGCCATCAACGTGCGTACAATTTGCACCGCAAGAAAATAAATTTAAAGTCGACCGGTTGATGCCGGGTTACCGGGTTATTGATCTTTACCCGAATGGGCGTTTCACGACAAACGTTAAACGCATTAAGGATAAGGTCTACACTATCGATTTTGCCTCCACGGGCTATTAAAACGAACAGGGTTGTTGCTCTTCCTTGTGCACAATAAGCTGCGCTCCCTTATAATCCTCTCATGTCGACAGTTATTTACCTTCATGGCTTTCTCAGTGCACCGCAATCCAAAAAAGCACAGCAAACTGCCGCGTGGTTGCGCCAACATCATCCCGATTGGAATTTTGTTTGCCCGTTACTCTCTCCGCATACACGGATAGCGCAACAAACCATTGTGGCGACGCTCGAAAAGATCGAGGGTAAAAAGTTTCTGATTGGCAGTTCCCTTGGCGGTTTTTGGTCAACCTGGGCCCTGGAGCAAGGGCTTGCCGATAAAGCGGTGTTGATCAACCCTGCGGTGAAACCCTATCGCCGTTTTCGTTTATCCCTGGGCGAAACGTTCCAACACTACTATTCCAATGAACGTTATACCATTAACAACGACGATCTGGATGCGCTTGAAGCGTGTAGCCTCGATAACCCAACAAAGCTGGAGAATTATTGGGTACTTCTGCAGAAAGAAGATGAAATTCTCGATTACCGCTTTGCTGAAAAATATTACCAGGGCTGTCGCTTATTAGTTGAAGAGGGCGGTGATCACAGCTTTGTGGATTACGACCAGCATCTGCCCGCGATTTATCAGTTTTTTAAAGATGAATGACGACCCTGATAGGTCTATAATTCGCTCACTCCAATAAGTATTAACCGAAGTCCTATGGCAAATTATTCCGCAGAAGATATTGAAGTCCTTACCGGCCTCGACCCGGTAAAAAAGCGTCCCGGCATGTACACCGATACGCAACGCCCCAATCACCTCGCACAGGAAGTGATTGATAACAGTGTGGATGAGGCGCTCGCCGGTTTTGCCAAAAAGATCGAAGTGACCTTGCACAAGGATCACAGTATCACGGTCAGTGATGATGGTCGTGGTATGCCAGTGGATTTACATCCGGAACTGAAACGTCCGGGTGTTGAAGTGATTCTTTCGACCTTGCATGCGGGTGGGAAGTTTTCCAATAAAAATTATCAATTTTCGGGTGGCTTGCACGGCGTTGGTATTTCGGTAGTAAATGCCCTCTCGAAAATTCTTGAGGTAACCATCAAACGCGATGGCAAAGTCTATCGCATCGGTTTTAAAAATGGCGACAAGGCATCAGACCTTGAAGAGATTGATACCTGCGGTAAACGCAATACCGGCACCGCAGTGCGTTTTCTTGCCGACCCGAAGTATTTTGATTCCAATAAATTCTCCATTCCACGTTTGCGCCATGTACTGCGCGCGAAAGCGGTGTTATGCCCCGGCCTTGAAGTGGTCTTTAACGATGAGCAGAACAAGGAAAGTGAAACCTGGCTTTTTGAAGACGGCCTGAAAGATTATTTAACGCAAGCCACCCACGGTTGGGAAAGCTTGCCCGTTGAACCCTTTATCGGCAGTTTCAGTGGCGCGAGCGAAGCCGCAGATTGGGCGGTGCAATGGCTCACAGAAGGTGGCGAACTTACGCAGGAAAGTTATGTCAATTTGATTCCCACTGCGCAAGGGGGGACGCATGTCAATGGTTTGCGCACTGGCCTTATGGATGCCATGCGCGAGTATTGCGAAATTCGTAATTTAATACCGCGTGGTGTGAAATTGGCACCGGACGATATCTGGACCAATTGTTGTTATGTGCTCAGCTCCAAACTCAGCGACCCGCAGTTTTCCGGGCAAACCAAGGAGCGTTTATCGTCACGCGAAGCCGCCGCGTTTGTGTCCGGTGTTGCCAAGGATGCGTTCAGTTTATGGTTAAACCAGAATACCGCCGAAGGCGATAAGCTTGCTGAATTCTGCATTAGCAATGCACAGAAGCGTGTGCGTTCCAGTAAAAAAGTTGCGCGCAAAAAAATTACACAAGGCCCGGCATTGCCCGGAAAACTGGCTGATTGTTCTACCGGTGATCCCGCTATGGGTGAGTTGTTTTTGGTTGAAGGTGACTCAGCAGGAGGCTCAGCCAAACAGGCACGTGATCGAGAGTACCAGGCCATCATGCCGCTGCGCGGAAAAATTTTAAACACCTGGGAAGTGGACAGTGCTGAAGTGTTGGCTTCTCAGGAGGTGCACGATATTTCTGTTGCCCTGGGTATCGACCCCGGTGTCGATAACTTACAAAACTTGCGTTATCACAAAGTGTGCATCCTTGCTGACGCGGATTCCGACGGCTTACATATCGCGACACTGTTATGTGCACTCTTCGTTCGTCATTTTCCGGCTTTGGTTCGAAATGGTCATGTCTTTGTTGCTATGCCGCCCTTGTATCGGATTGATATCGGTCAGGATGTGTATTACGCGCTGGATGATGCAGAAAAACAAGGCATTCTTGATCGAATTCAAGCTGAGAAAAAACGCGGCAAGGTAAACGTGCAGCGTTTCAAGGGATTGGGTGAAATGAACCCCATGCAATTGCGAGAAACTACGATGGCGAAAGACACACGTCGTCTCGTACAACTTGTTATGGAAGGGGGTGATGATACCCACCAGATTATGGATATGCTGCTCGCTAAAAAACGTGCAAGCGACCGTAAGGAATGGCTGGAAACGAAAGGGGATTTGGCGGAAGTATCCTGACGCTGAAGATGCCATTTTAAGTAAGCTTATTCAAAAACGAGGTGTTGTTTTATAAAAGGCAAAACCTCTGTTTTTACTCTACCGTTTTCAATCCAGTATTGGTTCCATGCGTTTCCATTGTACTCTTCAGCTTCATGTTCAACACCGTAGTCTAAAAGTAAGCGAACAAATTTTTGATTTGCGTAGACGTGATCGGGGTTTTCATCAAATCGCCCCCAATCAATTTTTAAGGCGCTGAGCTTTCGAAGATTTTCCGCATATAGAGGAATTTGTTCATCAAGTAAAAAATGACTTCGCAATTTATGTACATGCTTGCTGTTGATCACCAGCTTATCATTTTTTAATTCCACCATCAGGTCGGCGTAAAACGGTGGTTTATTCGGGTTCGGTAGATAAGATTGAGCCATTCGCATAAACACACGGGAGTAGGGATTGGTATCAAGTTCCTCCCATGTTTTTGCAGTATTCATGACACGCCAATCCGGTCGCGAAATCATACGGGTTTCCCCGGTCGAGGTTGCCACTGGATGCATGGAATACACCACGCTGAAAAGCTCGGGATAATACATAGCGAGTTTCAACACTGCGTAGCCACCAAAAAAGTCACCAATCGCGGCACGTGAATTCCTGTTTGCAAGAGTGCGAAATTCGTTGTCGGCCCAGGGTATGAGTTCGTTTCGAATATGGTCCAACCAGCGCCCGCTGGTCGCATTGTTTTCATAAAAAGCGCCGAATGTGGGTGCAGTAAAATCACCCGCGACGACGATGGCTTCCGGAAATGCCCCCAATGCGATTTGCTCATCCAGCAGGCCTTTGAAGTTGTTGCCGTTGTCTTCTTGAAAGGTCTGTACATTACTCCAGTTGTTGTTATGAAAGAAATAAATAACGGGATAAGGCCTGTTATTCTGATTATAAGACGGTGGTAAATAGACCAGGACCTTACGTGCTGGATCAATACCAAGAATATTACTGGCAAGGCTTTTGGAATGGATGACATATTCGAGCACTTCGCTCCGGGAGTGGGCAGTCTGGCTGACTACCAATAACAGGCTCAGTAAAAGTAAAGTGTTACGCATCGTTTTGACCCCTGATAACTTAGAAGTCCTAAGGGTGCCTTTGGTAAATGAAAATAGCGTCCGGCCCGATCGGTTCGGTCATGAAAAATCCCCAACTACGGGAAGTCTGCAACTGAGGTCGTGAGATGAGCAGGTGTATGTACAGAGGCTTAGCTTGTCACGCTTTCTTGTTGGGCTTGTAAGCGATATTGGCTGGGAGTTAACCCGCAATGTTTTTTAAAAGCGGTATTAAACGTGGATTTGGAGTTGAAGCCTGTGTGTTCGGCAATCTCGAGGATGGTACTGGTAGAGTTTCGCAACAGCGTCCTGGCAGCCTGTACCCGGTGGTAATTTACCCAGTCATAAAAGGACATGCCGAGCTGTGTGTTGATAACTTGTGAAAGGTAGTGGGGGCGTTCGCCAAGACGCGTACTTAAATCACTCAGGCTCAGGGAAGCCTCTTTATAGGCGTGGTCCGTCTCCATTAATTTTTGGAGTTTGATGGCGATTCTTTCGCTGTCTTCCTGACTCAAGCCAGAATTCCGGTATTTCTGTTCCGGCTCATTGGCTAGATAGCGTTTTTCAAAACATTGTGCAGATGAAGCGTTCGGGTTGTGTCGAAAAATAATATAGAGAACCCACAATAGGGCAGTAATATCCAGGGTATATACCAGGTTCAAACCCCAACCACTCTCGTTACCAAAACGCATGCAATAGAGAGTTCGAAATAAAATTACCAGGCACTTTATTGCGAGCGCTAACCACAGTAAACGCAGTGCATTCAGTACACTATCGTCGATGCTGGAAAATAAATCCTGCATTGTGCTGCGTTTCTTTTGTATACGGCTAAGGCTCTCAAAACAAAAATAAGGCAGCTGTACTGTAAAGATAACGATACAAAGCAACATCGTGCTGTGAATAACGAAAGAATAGGTAGCAGTAACATGCACACCGAAAATAACTGAAAGAAGCGGTAGCGTAAGCAGTGCCGCAAGCAATAGAAGCCAACGATGGTTTGCGGGAATAGCACGCCAGTTTGGCCTTTGAGTATCACAGACTTCTCGAACACATAAATAAAGGCAGGGTGAGACAAGCAGGGACACATTCATCAATAGCACAAGCACGAAAGGCTTGGCTGAAATGCCGGGGTGTAATAACAGCCATTCCAATAAAAAACCACCGGCTGACAAGCACAGATATAAGGTAAAGAACCGCACCCGCAATCGTGGTGCCAGAGAGCCTAATTGGGTCGCGCCTAATAGGCAGAATGCGATTGCTATGGCATACAGCGAAGATTGTAGTGTGTTCATACGCTTTGATCGTCGGTTTAGAGGTGATCGAGCAGTCATTACATGTCTGTAAGACTGTATAAGCAGTAGGATAGCTTAGCCAGTAAAGCATGGTATCAAAGTGAAAAATTATATGTTGAGAACAGATGTGTAATCAAAAGCAAAGAACTCATGCTCAAGTTCTTGACCTTAAGCCAGGGTGGAATGGATTAGCATTCCCCAAAAAGAGTTAATTTATAGGGGAAGAACAATGAAAAGCAAAATGACATTGACAATGGTTTTGCTCCTGCTCGTACAGGCAAGCTATTCTTTTGAGCTTGATACTGCTGTGGTTGATCAATCACTTTCAGGCTTGATTAAAAATAAGCAGTTGGTTGGTGTCTCTGCACTGGTGAAGCACAAAGGCAAGGAAATCTACTTCGGCGCTTTTGGCGACGCGGATCGCGAAGCGAAAAAGTCCATGCAGCGGGATACGCTGGTACAAATATTTTCGATGACCAAGCCGGTGACCGGTGTCGCGCTCATGACGCTGTATGATCAAGGGAAATTGGATCTGCAGGCACCTTTATCGCAGTATCTACCTGAATACAAAAACCTGACTTTGTTCAAAGGCCTTGATGAAAAAGGCGAATTCATTTTGGGCAAGCCGCAACGCGAACCGACTGTATATGACGTGCTTCGCCACACAGCAGGCTTCGCTTCCTCACATGCGGGTGCGTCGCCCTTGGTGGAATATCAAAATAAATTAAACCCGGGGAATTGGCAAAATACCTTGCGGGATTTCTCGAAAACGCTTGCCAAAGTTCCTTTAATGCACGAACCCGGTACGCAGTGGCTTTATGGTCCATCCGTGGATGTGCAAGCGGCTTTGGTCGAGACGCTATCCGGAGAGAAGTTTGACGACTATGTTAAAAAAACGATCTTTAAACCCCTGGGTATGCAAGACACGTTTTGGGTGATTCCCGAAGCAAAAAAAGATCGTATTGCGGCACTGTATGAGCGTGCCGAAGACGGGAGCATGACGCGAAAAGCGGACAATGAATCCCTCGCGTACTACAGTAGAGACTGGCCATTAAAACATGGCAGTTGGGGTTTAATCAGCTCGCTCGACGACTACTCCCTTTTTGCCGAAATGTTACTTAATGACGGTGTGGTTTCGACAGGGAAAAACAAAGGCCACCGCATCCTCAAATCGAAGACCGTTAAATTAATGGCAACAGATGCGCTGCCTTCGACTGTGAAGGATATTTCGTGGTTGGCAGGTAAGGGGCAAGTAGGCTTTGGTGTGGATTTCGCTGTACGGATTGCCAAGCCGGCAAGTCGCGAGGAAGCCTCCGGCGAAGTGGGTGAGTTTTACTGGGATGGTGCGGCGAATACTTTATTTTGGGTGGACCCTGAAAATGAATTAACGGCAGTTCTGTTTACCCAGTATCGACCCTTTGGGAAAGTGCCGCTGCATAAAGTGTTTCGGGATGCGGTTTATAAACAGGATAAAACGGCTTCGTCTCTGGCGCTTTACCCAAATTAACGGGGAAGCGAGTCAGTATTTTTACGTAACCGGTCTAACCCTTGTTGAGTTTAGCCTGTTCTCGTGCATGAACATGGGTGTGCTGCCAACGATTTGTTCGCCAGCGCATCCAGTACATAATGGAGCGGCAACTTTCATCCAGAATGGCTGAAAATAATATGCCGTAAATGCCCCAGCCGAGAACAAAAGCGCACAGGTAAGCGATAGGGATGGCGACAAGCCAGGTAAACAAAGGGCCAATGACAGAAATTAAAAAGCCATCACCGGTTGCACGCAAACTGAAACCAACAATAATATTGACGACCCGGCCGGGCTCGGACAACGCAGCCAATAAAAATAACCAGAACGCACTGCCCAACAAAATATCGTTATCACTGTAGATGGACATAATCGGGTGGCTGGCTGCAACGAGTATAACCATCACCACTCCTGCGCCCCAAAGCGCGGCTTTCAGACTCTTGCGCATTTGTTCGCTGGCTTTGACGTAATTGCCGAAGCCGACATATTGCGAAATGAGTACTTGCGTCGCCGTTGCAATCGCAATGGTGATAATCAAGCCCAAAAGGAAAGTATTGAAAGTGTAGACCTTGGCGGCGAGCGCGACGGTACCGAGACTCGCAGCGAAGCCATTTAGTACCATCATATTAAAATCGAATGAAAGTGGCTCGATCATGCCGGGTAAAGCAATTTTAAAGGTATTGGTCGAGGCAGAGCGAAACTCCTTGATAAAGTGCTGCCACTGCACTTCCAGTTTAATCAAAAAGAAAATCACAATTGCACTGAAAACGACCGCAAGCACGGATGCGAGGACACTCGCCCAGGCAACTCCGACGATTCCCAATTTGGGAAAGCCAAACAAGCCAAAAACAACAATCGCATTCCCGAGCACATTACTGCAAAAGAAAAGTATGTTGGCGTACATATTCCATTTGGGTTGGCCGTAAATGTTCAAGATGCTTTGTACAACAGACTTTCCCGACCATACGACCAGCATCAGGCACATGATGCTCATATAAATATTGGCCTCGGTTCGTACTTGCTCGGGTAAGCCCATAAGTTGGGTAATCACGGGTGCCAAAAAATATACGGCAAGCGCGAGGATAGACCCAAGCAGCACGCTCCAGCAGCTATAGGTCGCAACCGTAGACGCCGCACGAGCAGCATTGCCCGCTCCAAGCCGTTGGCTGGCGACGCTGCTTCCAGCAAAAACAGTGACCCATAAAATATTGATACAAAAATACATGACCGGCGTCATTGCGCCTGCCGCCGCCGCGGAAGCATCACTGACGCGACTGAGAAAGAAGGTATCCAATACCGGAATGCTCAGTTGCAGGGCCTGTTCAACGAGCAAAGGCTGGGTCATGCCCCACAAGCCTTTCTTTTGGGCAGCGGTTTCAGTCATGTAGAAAAATCACCGGAATGGAATTTAAAAACGCGGAGTTCAAGCGGCGCGCATTCTAACAAGTTCAGGTTAAGTTTGGGTATGATGGTCGAGCCAGTGGTCGATAAGCTGTGTGGTTTTGCTTGTTGCGCCGCGGTTGCCGAGAGTGACTTTTAGAGCCGCGTCACCGCGCGCTTGCCGCGTGTTTTCATCGCTGAGTAAGGGGCAAATCGCTGCAGCCAGTTCCTTGTGGTCGTGTGCGATTGCCATTCCGCCTGCTTCAATCAACAATTGGCTTACCCGGGCAAAGTTAAAAGTTGAAGGGCCGCTAAAAACGGGCACGCCCCAGGCAGCGGCTTCAATATAGTTGTGGCCGCCATTATTGACAAAACTCCCGCCGACGATCGCAATGTCCGCAGAGCCGTACATAAAAAAGAGTTCGCCCATGGTGTCGCAAAGCAAAATATCGTCATCCGCCTCGGGTGAGGCGTCATTGCTACGTCGCGCGAGCTGAAAATTGCGCGAGCGACAGAGTTGGAATACATCGTTAAAGCGATCAGGGTGGCGTGGTGCCAATAACAGTAAGGTGTCAGGGTGTCTTTCACGTATGCTGACGAAAGCATCCAGAATAACCTTGTCTTCGCCCTTGTGCGTACTGGCGGCGACGAGGATTTTTCTCTTGCCATTCATGCTGAATTTTTGTTTTAGTTTTTTTGCCCGCGCAGCCATTTCGCCGGTGATTTTGACATCGAATTTGATGCTGCCGGTAATAGTCGTTCTTGAGGCATCGAGCCCCAGGGCCTGGAAGCGAGCAGCATCGGCTTGCCCTTGCACCGCCACATGGCTGACCTGACGAATCATCGGTAAAAATATCCAGGAAATCCTTCTATAACCGTCTGCCGACTTTTCTGAAAGGCGCCCATTTACCACAAGAACCGGAACACGGTTTTTATGACAGCAGGCAATCGTGTTAGGCCATAACTCGGTTTCCAGAATGATATAGATTTTTGGTTGAATACGTTTAAGAAAGAAATGGACAAACAATGTCAGATCGTAAGGGGAATAAACATGAAAAATTTTATTGCCGTACGTTTTGGTTACTTGTTCTGAGGCTGTCGGCGTTGTTGTTGTCACCACAACGTCGTAATCACCCCGGTCGAGAATATGGTTGATAATGGGTTTTGCTGTGATGAATTCACCCACCGATACGGTATGCATCCATACAACGGGTTTTGAAAATTGCGGCGTTTTGAAAAGGCCAAAACGCTCACGCCATCGTTTGCGATAAGCGGGGAGTTTTATTCCGCGAAAACGTAACCTCAGAAGTGCTATGGGTAAGGCTATGAGAAGAAAAATGGAATAAATAAAGTGAGCAAAAGAAAATTCCAGTGATTCGGTTGTCTGTCTATCCATCGACATGTTCTTCCTGCAAAGCTCCCTGATAAAGTGAGGAATAATAGCCATTTTGTTGAAGAAGTTGGGCGTGCCTGCCGCTTTCAACGATTTTGCCCTGGTTGAGCACCAGTATCATATCGGCATTTTCAATAGTGGAAAGGCGATGTGCGATAATTAAGGTAGCACGATCTTTCTTTAAGCGTTCAAGTGCATCCTGAATCAGTTTTTCGGATTCATTGTCGAGGGCCGAAGTGGCTTCGTCGAGAATCAGAATGGGCGCGTTTTTATAGAGCGCGCGGGCAATGGCAATGCGTTGCCGCTGACCACCCGACAGTAAAGCACCGTCTTCACCCACCAGCGTTTGATAACCTTCACTGAGTTCACAAATAAAGTCGTGTGCATTGGCTGCGCGCGCAGCGTGTTCAATCCGTGTTTTGTCGACAGTGTCGCTGCCGTACGCGATATTCGCGCTGATGCTGTCATTAAATAAAATCGTTTGTTGATTGACCAATGCGATATGCGAACGCAAGTTCTGAAGTTCAAACTCCCGGATGTTGTGACCATCAATCAGAATCTCGCCGCTTTGATTGTTGTAAAAGCGTAAGAGCAAGCTGGCAATGGTTGTTTTACCGCTGCCGGAACCGCCGACAAGCGCCAGGGTTTGGCCGGGCCTCAAATCAAAGCTGATATTGCTTAACGCTAACTCAGCTTGCTTGTGTTCGTCAGAGTGGTAGGAGAAACTCACCTGTTTAAAGTTGACGTCGCCCTCGATTTTATCAAGCGTTAGGCGCCCTTTATTTTCTTCAGGCGGGAGATCAATAATGTCGAAAATGGTTTTTGATGCCGCGAGCCCTTTCTGAATGACTGAATTCAAATTGCTCAGTTGTCGAAAAGGCTTGGTGAGAAAGCCAGCGGTGGTGACATACATGACAGCTGCTTCCGGCGTGCCATCCCAAAAAAGAAGAATGAGCAAAAAAATCACCGCCAGTGCGAGTGAAATAACAAAATGTAAAATCGGCGTTTGCAGAGCACTTACACGTTCAAAGCGGGTGCCGTAATCGAGACTTTCATCGGCCGCTTTGGCAAAGCGTTCGCGCTCGTATTTTTCTCCGCCGTAACTTTTGACGAGTTTGATACCTTGAAAGGTTTCCGTGGCAATATGAGTAATACGCCCCACTGTTTTTTGAATGCGGGCGCTGGTTTTACGAAAATAACGCGCTGCTAAATACACCAGTAAAGCGAGAACCGGTGCGATAAGAAAAAAGATCAGAGTAAGTTTCCAACTGTAATAAATCAGAAGGGCAAAAAACGCGATAAAAGCAAGGCCGTCACGGAACAGAATTTTAGACGCGTTTGTCACAGAGCCAGTAACTTGTTCAATATTATAAATAATGATGGAGACAAGCTCGCCACTGTTGTTTTTGTCGTAAAAAGCTTGAGGTAATAAAGCCATACGATCGAAAACATCTTTTCGTAGATTGTTCACGACACACAATCCGAGCTTGCCCATGAAGAAGTTGCCAATAAATGAACCGATGCCGTAGACAAAAGCCGCAACGACAACCGCAAGCGGAACAAATAAAATGGACTCCGTCAGTTCGCTCGGGAGAAAGCTTAAAACTTCATTAGGTTTGTCAGTATCCAGGGCAGCGATAAAAAATTCGATCAGTTTGACAAAGGCTGCTTGCGCGAGGGCGAAAAGTGTAAAGCCCAGTATGCTTAGTGCAAACCAGGCTTTGTAGCGAAAGGCGTAAGCCTGCAAGCGTGTGTAGAGCCGGGTACTGCTTTGCTCCTTGTCCAGGTGCTCTTCGCCCTGGAGTTTTTTGTCCACATGCTTGGCAGGCTGTTTTGTTTCCATTCTTTATTTGCTGACCGGGGCTAACCAATCTGCGTGTTTATCGAGGCCGCCGCGCACGGCTTCGAAATACAGTGTCTGCAGTTTTTCACTCACAGGCCCGCGTTTGCCTTCTCCGATGATGCGGCCATCCAGTTCGCGGATGGGCAGCACTTCGGCGGCGGTGCCCGTAAAGAAGGCTTCATCGGCAACGTAGACTTCGTCACGGGTAATGCGCTTTTCGATAATGTCATAGCCGCAATCATTGGCTAATTGAAAAATGGTATTGCGCGTGATGCCGTCGAGGCAGGAGGTCAGTTCGGGGGTGAAAATCAAACCATCGCGAACGATAAAGATATTTTCACCACTGCCTTCAGCCACGTAGCCTTCGTTGTCCAACAGCAGGGCTTCTTCGCAGCCGCAATCCAGGGCTTCTTTCAAAGCCAGCATCGAGTTGATGTAGTGGCCATTCGCTTTTGCCTTGCACATGCTGATATTGACGTGGTGCCGAGTATAGCTTGAGGTGCGAACCTTAATGCCGCGCTCTTTTGCTTCGGGTGACATATAAGAAGGCCAGTGCCAGGCAGCGACAATCACGTGGGTTTTTAAATTGTCGGCGCGTAAGCCCATTCCTTCGGCCCCGTAAAATACCATGGGGCGTAAGTAGGCTTCGTGCAGATCATTTTCTCGCACCACTTGTTTTTGCGCCGCGTTCAAGTCGTCCTTGCTCCAGGGCATACTCATATTCATGATATGTGCGGAGCGGAACAGGCGGTCAGTGTGTTCTTTCAAACGGAAAATGCTGGTGCCGTATTTGCCTGCGTCATAAGCACGGACACCTTCAAAAACACCCATGCCATAGTGCAGGGTGTGGGTGAGGACATGGACCTTGGCATCGCGCCAGTCCACCAGTTCTCCATCAAACCAAATAACTCCATCGCGATCGGCGAAAGACATCTTTTTTAACTCCAGTACAATTCATTCGGGTTCCGGACCCGAGGGTTTAAGCAAAATTCGATTGAAATCCCGACTTTATGCTGGATAGGCAAAATTGCTTCAACAGTTTGTCGCTGTCCTGCCGGGAGACAAGCCCTTGGTAAGCTGGCCTGTTGTTGCAGGGTGCCGTCACCACGGGGACGAAAGGCTTTGTAGGCTTCTCGCGTGAGATGCGCGTATTGAAACATAAATCGGGGGGCAACGGAAATTACAAGAGCACTTTTTGCCACAGTGTTTTTACCGCTTGGCGCTCCGCTAAAAACGCCCCGGCATCGAGTAAATTGTCCTTTTGTTGCAAGGTCAATCGGTGGCCCAGGGCGCGGTAGGTTTTATAGGCCCGAGTGAGAGTTTCAACACCTTCCGTGGAGAGGCATTGTGTGGCCGCGAGCTGCTCCAAAATTCGGATATTATCGGTATAGCGGCACAATTCAGGGTGCGTGTGTGACCAGGCGAGCACAGCAAATTGCACTAGAAATTCAATATCCACAATGCCGCCTGCGTCCTGCTTCAGGTGGAAGGGCTGGCTGCCATCATCAAGCTTGTCACTGCCAAGCTGGTCGCGCATTTTCTGCCGCATGGCGACCACCTCTTCACGCAACCTGTCCAGATTCCGCTGGCGACGCAATATCTGCTCACGCAGTGTCATAAATTGTGCGCTGAGCTTGTCACTTCCAGCGACCACACGGGCACGCACCAGTGCCTGGTGTTCCCAGGTCCATGCGCTGTTTTCCTGATATTTCTCGAATGCTCGCAAGCTACTGACCAGCAGGCCGGAATTGCCCGAAGGTCGCAGCCGCATATCCACCTCATAAAGCTGGCCGCCAGCCGTGTTTGTGTTAAGTAGATGAATGATTTTCTGGCCGAGACGCATGCAGTAAACCGCGTTGTCGAGTTGGCGTTTCCCATCATTCTTTCCGGTTTCTGTATTTCCGTTTGCCTGATTTCCGCTGCTTTGGCCATTCGGGTCGGCGTCGTAAATAAACACCAGGTCGAGGTCCGAACCGTGGCCGAGTTCGATCCCCCCAAGTTTGCCGTAAGCGACGATAATGAAATCCAGCTCGTCTTTGCCATCCGGTGTGCCGTAACGCAGGGCCATGTCTGTCTTCACCCAGTTATAGACATATTGCAGGATGACTTCTGCAAGCCAGCTAAGGTAGTCACTTACCTTCATCAGTGGCAGGGTTTCACTGATCTCACAGGCGGCGACGCGCAGCGCATGTGCAGAGCGGAAATACCGCAAGGCTTCCATCTGTGCTTCCAGATCGTCCTCTGGCACCCGCAGCATGTGTTGTCGTAATTCAGCACCTAATTCGTCGAGATCAGGGGCGTGGTAGAGCGTGCGTGGGTCGAGCAACTCATCCAGTAAGGCAGGGTGCCTGGTGAGTTGTTCGGGTATCCATGGGCTGGCGACACTCAGTGTCACCAATTGCGCGAGAGCTTTGGGGTTTTCTACCAACAGCACCAAATAGGCGCTGCGGCGCACAATTGCCTGTACCAGTTTGCTGATACGAAAGAGCGTTTCTGTTGGGCTAGCTGTTTCGGCGATAGCCGCTAACAGGCGAGGCATAAAGTCATCCAGGCGTTCGCGCCCGGAAGCATGGAGTTTTGCAATGGTTGAGGACTGGCGCAGCGCTTCAAGGATTTGCAGACTGCGCTCACTGTTTTCGTGCATGTGTGCCGAGAGTAAGGCCAGACTGGCTTCGTCATCGAGCTGTCCCAACCAGAGAGCGTGCCATTCAGAAAAATGATTTTCGCCCCCGCGGGCATTATCAGCCGGCGGTGAAATCACTTCCTGAAATTCTGCGTGCACCAGATGACGGTGGGCTTCAAGTTGTAAAAAGAAATCCTCCCAGGTTGTAAACCCGAGCACAGTTGCGAGCCGCAATTGGGCTTCGGGATCGCGTGGTAGCTCATGGGTTTGTTCGTCTTTCCAGGCTTGTAAGGCGTGCTCACAGCGTCGTAAAAATTCGTAGGCTTGCCAGAGGTCGTTAGCCATATCTTTGGGTAAGCATTCCATGGCTTCAAGCTCTGGCAGAATGATGCGCAAGCGGTTGTCCTGAAGTTCGGTATCGCGGCCGCCGCGAATCAGCTGAAATACCTGGGCGATAAATTCAATTTCGCGAATGCCGCCCGGGCCGAGTTTTATATTGTTGTCGAGTTGACGCCTTTTGACTTCCTGGTTGATCAAGTCCTTGAGTTTTCGCAGGGCAGCAATTGCTGAGAAATCGACATACTTGCGATAGGTAAAATTGCGCAACAAGTGCATCAATTGTTGGCTGTGATCAGCGTTTGCGGTGCAGGCAACGACACGGGCCTTGACCATGGCGTAGCGCTCCCATTCGCGGCCCTGAGTTTGGTAGTAATCCTCAAGGGCGGCAAAATTACTGACAAGTTCGCCGCTTCCGCCGTAAGGGCGCAGCCGCATATCCACACGAAAGACGCGACCATCAGCCGTAATAGTGTCAAGACTCTGAATAATTTTTTGCCCGAGGCGAACAAAAAAGGCCTGGTTGCTGAGGCTTTTTTTGTCCGTTTTTTTCTCGTCACTTTTTACCTCTTCACTTATTTGCTCATCACTTTTTTGCTCTTCACTTATTTGCTCGACCAAGGCATCGGTTTCGCCGTTTTCCGGGTAGCAAAAAACCAGGTCGATGTCTGAGCTCAGGTTCAATTCCCATGCGCCGAGCTTGCCCATTCCAAGTACCAACATGCCTTGCAATTCACCCTGCTTATTGCGAGGCTTGCCGTAACGAGCATACAGCGCGTCACTGTGTTTTTTCAGGCAAGCCTGAATGCATAATTCAGCGAAAAAACTGAGCACCTCGCAGCACTCCGGCACAGAGAGCAAGCCATTGGCATCGCGCCAAATCACCTGGCACATAAAAATCTGGCGAGCTTCGCGCAAGGCCTGGTCAAAATTGTTGGATTTCGCAATGTGGGTATCGAGAAAATGGGCTAAGTCCGTGTAAGTGGGTGTCCGGAAAATATTCAGCGTAGAATTTACGTCGAAAAGCAAGGTTGAAATGCTTGGCCGGGATTGAAGTAATTCCGCGCACCAGTGGGAAGCGCGTTGCAAACGTAGAAACGCGTCTTTTTGTTCAGCAGGAAGAGAAGGGAGCGTTACGGTCATGCCCCTATTTTAACGCGAAGGCACTTGCTCCCCAAGTTGAATAAAGTAACCTACGGAACCTCTGAAAAATGGCCTATTTTCCCTGTGGCGGCGTCAGCTCCGTGCCGGTGTGCCGGCCCAGTCGATCCTCATTTACTTCAGTAAACCGGGGTGCCGGCTCAGTCCGTTCTCCGCGCGGTGCTTTCTTGCCACAGAAAAAATATATCCATTATTCAGAGGTTCCCTACAGGCGGAAATTACTCATGGCGATTTTAAGTTCAGAGCTTTCTGATTCCAGTTGATTCGCATTCTCACTCACGATATGCGCGTTTTCAGAAACACGTTCGGAGAGTGAATAAATAGCAGAAATATTTTTACTGACTTCATCGGCAACAGTGCTTTGCTCTGTTGAAGCTGTCGCAATGTGATGATTCATGTCATTAATGGTGCCAACATTTTCCTGAATACGTTTCAATGCTTCGTCGACTTTTGCTGCGGTGTCGATGGTTTCCTGCACTGACGACATACTGGTATTCATTGATATATGTGCTTCATCCGCTGCTTTTTGCAATTGCGTGATGATGGATTCGATTTCTTCCGTAGAGGTTTGGGTTTTTTGTGCCAGTGAGCGCACCTCATCGGCAACCACCGCAAAACCTCGACCCTGTTCACCTGCACGAGCGGCTTCGATAGCGGCATTGAGGGCAAGCAGGTTGGTTTGTTCCGCTATCGAACGGATAACTTCCATAACGGAACCAATGTTCTCGGAGTTATCTTTTAATACCTGAATTTTTTCGGCCGTCGCTTCAATTTGCCCAGTCAAACGTTGAATGGTTTGTTGGGAGGAGCGCACGGTTTCCGAACCTTCATCGGCTGCGCGACTTGCTTCATTGGTTTTTTCAGCCGTCTGCCCTGCGGAACGGGCAACTTCAGTCGCTGAGGCTGAGAGTTCATTCAAGGCAGCAGCAACCTGTTCGAGCTCACGTAATTGTTGCGCGGTTGAATTTACAGTGTTGTCAGTTGCGGTAGACATATTGCGGACGTTGTCGCCAACTTTTCCTGTCACCACGATCACGTTTTTAATGATCGATGCGATTTGTTCCATTACCCGGTTGAAATTCATCGCCAGTTCGGCAACTTCATCACCGCCGTGGTCTGGCAAGCGTTTTGTTAAATCGCCACCACCAGCAGCAATCTCGGCGAGAGAATGACTAACGCCGCGCACCGGTGCAACAATCATGGAGCGAGTAAGCAAAAAGATGGTGATCAGAATGCAGATCAGGAGCCCGAGCACGATGTATGCACTGAGGCGAACTTTTGCGGCTAGCAGCGCTTCCATAGTCGATTTTGAAAAACTGATGTCGTACTTGCCGATAACTTCATCTCCGCGTTTAATTTCAACACCACTTCGCTGGACTTTTTCAGCGGAATCTTCGGAGTTCTTGGTTGCGGTCGCGAGATCTTTTCCGCGATGATCCATCAAGCGAATATGAGAGATAAGCGCAGTGTTAACAAGGGATTTTGCAATGGCTTCGATTTGTTGAAAGTCGTAGGCAAAAACAGATTCAGCCATGGACGAATTAATCAATTCTATCTGTGCATTGATATCTTCCTGAAAACGATTTTCCTGATAGCTTTTTGCCGCTTGGTAATTAATAAACAAAATCAGGGTTGATACCACACACATTGTGATTGTTATAGCGGCGATAAATTTCGTGGAAAGAGATCGTTTAATCATTCGTTCTACCTGAACCTGTTGTGCTTGCGTTCACACACTCGAAAGTCCGCGACGTAGCGGTGGCGAGGACTCCGGTGTCACTACCTTAATTTAAGTGTAGATCAAGAAATAGAGGATGAAAGCTCAATCGTGAAAATGGTCGGAAACAGGCTGACTGCTCAGGTCTTGGGGACGAGGACAGAATTGTTGCGTCCATTGTGCTTGGCTTCGTAGAGACCTTTGTCGGCAGCATCAATCCAAGCGACAGGGCCCTTCAAGTTGGGGCCAAGTTCACAGATGCCAATGCTAATCGTGTAGTTTATGGACATGTCTTCATAGCAAACGGTAGATTGTTCAATTTTTTGACGGAGCCGTTCTGCCACCAGTTTGGCGTCTTGTCCACCCGAATTGACAAGAATCACGGCAAACTCTTCGCCGCCGTAGCGGCCGGCGATATCGGTTTCCCGGATACTTTCCCTAACCGCTGCGGCGGTGTGCCGAATGACTTCGTCTCCTGCCGGATGGCCGTAGTTGTCGTTGATACTTTTAAAGTGATCAATGTCAAACATCAGCATGGAGCAGGGCTGTTGATGGCGATGGTAGCGCTTGAATTCCTTGTCCAGTTCGATCTCCCAGGTTTTGCGATTCAACAAACCGGTTAGTCCGTCAGTTCGGCTTAATTGGTGAAGTTTTTCGTTGGCAGTTTGCAACTGCAGGCGGTTTACTGCAATTTCGGTTACGTCGTAGACAATCAGGCAAATATGCTCAACCTTGCCCTGGGTATCTTTTAGAGGAATGATGGTGCAATTCTGATACATAAATTCGGCGACACCGGTAATAGGCCGATAGTTTTTAAAGCGGAATAAATAAGGGCGTTGCTCCCACGTGGTAAATGCCGAGTTTCGCAATACCAGCACCGACTCCACTTTCCGTTTAAACCAGGCCGGTGGCAGCTCGGGAAAGGACTCAAAAATATTGCGGCCCAGGATGTCTGAAGGCGTGCGCGCGCTGTGGTTCTGCATAAAGCTGTTCCACAGTTGGATGTTGTAATCTTTATCAAGGATAACAAGGCCGACGTCGATATTATTCAGCACGTCCATCAGCCAGTGAAAATCGTTGAGAAAATCCTTGGTCATGCTTTTTTCAGTTAGTTAATTCACTAAGTAGTTGAGTTTTGCGAGCAGACGTTTAATTGAGTCACCGGTCATGATGATCAGCAAGTCACAATTCACGTCGTAGCCTTCGAGTTGGTAATTAATCTCGGTGACCAAAGCGTGATCCCAGTTCAGGCTTTTGGTATTAAAGATATCGGCGAGTTGCTGGTGCTGGCCGAGTACCATGGGCGAGCCGAAACTGAATTGCATGTCTATTTGCTCAGCAATACCGTTTAGGCAGGCGCCAAATAAAATATTTGTGGTATCCATCAACAGCTCGCACTCGGCTTGCCTGTCGAGCTCATCGTCATAGTTCAATAACTTTGCCAGGTCCTGAAAACTGGTGTCGTTAAACAGCAACATCGCTTCACCCGCAATACCGCCACCAATAAAGCCCTGGCAAACAGCAGAAACCGAAGAAGAGCTATCAACGGCCTGCAAGGCCATGCTGACATCCTGGGGTTTCATCACTTCAATGTGAGGAATGGAGAGAACGACAAAGGTATCCAGCACTTTCGCCAGCAAATCACCCGCCTGGCCCATGGCGACGTTAGTCACTTCCTGCAGGCAGTCGCGGTATTCCTCTGTAAATTCCAGACTTTGAGTCATAAACCAGGCGCAAAGGTAAAATCTTTTTCGGGGTGTATTACCTATTCTAGTAGGCAGCCGTTAAAATGCTGGAAATCCGCTTTATTTTTTTTCGGCGTATGCGTTATCAAGTTATTCCTGTTACTCACTACCAGCAAAACTGTTCAATCATCTGGGACGAAGCCACGCGCGTTGGCGCGGTGATCGACCCTGGGGGCGAGATTGACAAGCTGCTGACCTTTTGCGAACAGCACCAAATTCAGCTGGAGAAAATCCTCTTGACCCACGGTCACATGGACCATGTGGGTGGAACATCGGCGTTGGCAAAAGCTCTGCAGCTCCCGATTATTGGCCCACATAGAGACGATAAATTCTGGATTGACGCGCTGGACCAGCAAGCCACCATGATGGGTATGCCGCCCGCTGAAGTCTTTGAGCCCACTACCTGGTTAAAAGATGGCGATGTTGTGGAGGCTGCCAACACGCAGTTCGAGGTTATCCACTGCCCGGGGCACACTCCGGGACACGTGGTTTTTTATCATGCCGATGCCGGTATTGCCTTTGTTGGTGATGTGCTCTTCCAGGGCTCTATTGGCCGCACTGACTTTCCGCGCGGCAATCACCAGCAGCTGCTGGACGCCATACGCAACAAGTTGTGGCCGCTCGGCGACGATATTACCTTTATACCCGGTCACGGCCCGCTCTCAACCTTCGGCCGTGAGAAACAAAGTAACCCATTTGTAGCAGACCCGAATTATGGATAAGAAAGACCTTCTCGCACTCAGCGACGATTTTGATGAGAACTATGCAATTTTCCTTGGGGATGCGATTGAAACAGGCTGTCTATGGGGCCTTGAAAGTGACGATGGCTGGGCGCTCTGCCCTTCGGAGGCCAGTGATGACGTTGATGTGATGCCACTGTGGTCGCAGCCAGAATTTGCCCAACAACATTGTGTGGAAGAATGGGCAAACTACAAGGTGATACCTATTTCCCTGGAAGAACTCCTGGATGATTGGCTGCCGGGTATGCATGAAGATGTATTGATGCTTGGCCCAAACTGGAATACGGCGCTGGAAGGCCTGGAAATGGAACCTCTGGACATGCTTGAAGATTTTGAGAAGGAACTTGCAGAGTAATTTCTTCAGCTTGCTCCCGATACAGTTCGAAGTTTGCATAACCTGGGCCGCTATTCTCACCTTGACCCACGATTAACAGATAAATAAAAAATGAAGGTAGTAAAGAGAAAAATATAAAGCAGCCTGCTAGAATCCCTCAAACCGAAAATGTGGAACAGCTTTCAATGTCCGAGATTTTAACGCCCGAAGCCGACGAACAACTCCCTCTAAAACAATTCACCGAAAAAGCCTACCTCGATTACTCCATGTACGTGATTCTGGATCGCGCACTGCCGCACGTAGGCGACGGTTTGAAACCGGTGCAACGGCGGATTGTTTATGCAATGAGTGAATTGGGTTTAAAAGCCAGCGCAAAATATAAAAAATCAGCGCGCACTGTCGGTGATGTGATTGGTAAGTTTCACCCTCATGGTGACAGTGCGTCTTACGAAGCCATGGTGTTGATGGCGCAGCCTTTTTCCTACCGCTATCCCCTTGTGGATGGTCAGGGAAACTGGGGTTCGCAGGATGATCCCAAATCCTTTGCAGCAATGCGTTATACCGAAGCGCGTCTTGCAAAATACAGTGAAGTGCTACTGAGTGAGTTGGGCCAGGGCACGGTTGAGTGGATTCCCAATTTCGACGGCACGCTCGATGAACCCAAAATACTGCCCGCACGGGTTCCCAATGTTTTATTAAACGGCACCACCGGTATTGCCGTGGGAATGGCAACCGATATTCCGCCACACAATTTAACAGAAGTGGTGGATGCGACGATTTATTTATTGGAAAACCCCAAGGCGACAACGGCAGACCTATGCAAATTCATTCTCGGTCCGGATATGCCAACGGATGCAGAGATCATTACACCGAAAAAAGAAATTCAACAGGTATATGAAAGCGGTCGCGGCAGTATAAAAATGCGCGCAACCTGGATAAAGGAAGAAGGCGATATTGTGATTACCGCGCTTCCGCATCAGGTCAGCGGAGCGAAAATTCTTGAGCAAATTGCGGCGCAAATGCAGGCGAAAAAATTGCCCATGGTGGAAGATTTACGTGACGAATCGGATCACGAAAATCCGGTACGCCTTGTGGTGACACCGCGCTCCAATCGCATCGATTGTGATGCCGTCATGAACCACCTGTTTGCCACCACCGACCTCGAAAGAAATTATCGCATCAACCTCAATGTCATTGGCATTGATGGTAAACCGGCTGTTAAACCGCTGGCGAAAATGTTGAGTGAATGGCTGAGTTTTCGCATGGTGACTGTACGTCGCCGCTTGCAGCACCGTCTCGACTGGGTAGAACGTCGATTGCATTTGTTGGAAGGCTTGTTAATCGCGTTTCTCAACCTCGATGAAGTCATCGATATTATTCGCACCCACGACGAGCCGAAAAAGGAATTAATGCGCCGCTTTAAATTATCTGAAGATCAGGCGGATTACATTCTCGATACCCGCCTGCGTCAACTGGCTCGCCTCGAAGAAATGAAAATTCGCAGCGAACAGGAAGCGTTGGAAAAAGAGCGCAAGGATCTTGAGGGGATACTGGGGTCCGCGCGTCGACTCAAATCGTTAATAAAAAAAGAACTGCAGCAAGTTGTTGAGGATTTTGGTGATGCGCGCCGTTCGCCCATCGTTGAGCGCGCTGAAGCGCAGGCATTTGATGAAACAGAATTGTTAACTGCAGACCCGGTGACTGTAGTGTTATCGCAAAAAGGTTGGATTCGTGCTGCAAAAGGGCATGAGATCGATCCGGCAACATTGAATTACAAATCGGGTGACAGTTTTAAGGCCGCCGCGCGGGGTAAAAGTAATCAGCCGACGATTTTACTCGACTCAAGTGGGCGCTCCTACGTGATGGCAACGCATACCTTGCCGTCTGCACGCGGTCAGGGCGAACCGGCAACCGGGAAATTAAACCCGCCAGCCGGGGCGAACTTTGAAGGCGTGGTCATGGGTGCAGATTCGCAAAAAGTATTGCTGGCTTCAGATGCGGGTTATGGTTTTGTGGGTTCTCTCGCGGATATGCAAACCAAAAATCGCGCCGGTAAAGCGACCTTGAGCGTGCCTAAAAATTGCCGCGCCTTGCCACCTCAATATGTTAACGATGTTAATAAAAGTTGGTTGGCAGCGATCAGTTCCGAGGGCCGAATGTTGGCGTTTAAAGTGAGTGAGTTACCGGAGATGTCAAAGGGCAAGGGCAATAAAATAATCAATATTCCATCGGCAAAAGCAGCGGCACGTGAGGAGTATGTACTTGCACTCCTGGTGATAACTGAAAAAGACAGCGTGAAAATCGTCTCTGGAAAACGCCACCTCAGTTTAAAATTCAAGGATCTGGAACATTATATGGGTGAGCGCGGGCGTCGTGGAAACAAGCTTCCTCGAGGTTTCCAGAATGTTGATCATGTGGAGTTAATTGCTGGTGAATAATCGCCATTGATTATTACAGTAAAATTAAAAAAAGCTTGATCCCGCTCCTCGGTTTTGACAAACTTGGCTATTAATTTGGAAAAACCCTTGAGATTTACAGCGTCTTTTGAAGCGGTTTCATTGATCCTTCCGATATGAAACGCAAACATATTATAAAGTTGGCTCCGGGTTTTCTGATATTTTGATGTTTTGATGTTTAGATAAAGAGACAAAGCGAACTTTGGAATAAAGAAAAGAATAGAAAAAACGTTAAAGAATGCAATAGTAAAGAAACCAATAAAGATAAAAACAAAGGTTCTAAAAAACCAGAGTTCTAAAAACAAAACTTAAAATAATAAAATGTTATTCGCGTGACGCCCGCCTGTTTATCAAAGCATTTGTAGTAATTACGGGCAGTAATTAAATGTAATCAGTAAAAGTATGTAGTATATAAAATGACGTCGAGTGAGGGTCCTGTTCGCTTGTGGTCGTCTTTGTCGTCATAAAAAATAGAATAAAAATAATATATAAGCATCTTGAAATTCTAAATACAAGAAACGGGTTCGGTTTCGTTCGATGTGTTGTCCTTTCAGGCGGCCGGTGCAGGTTGTCATCCCTTGTGTAGGGCTTAACTGCCCTGGCAACCGGAATGTGAAGATTACGCAACGAGCGATGAGATTAACGAGGTACTCAGAACCAAGAGCGCACGAAGACTATGTCTGAATTTCGTAAGCATGGCCGTAAGGCAGTGCGATGTTCAATTACGATTTCGCACAATGAGTTAGGCGATATCTTTGCAGAAACCAAAAATATTTCTGAAACTGGTGTCTTTATTGCCCACAGGGATTTGATTCACTGTATTTCTGTTGGGGAGGAAGTTGCAGCAAAACTGTATTCCGAAGGGGATGCCGTCTATGACGGCTATTTGCGTGTGATCCGTTTAACGCAGGATGGTGTTGGTCTGGAATTTATTTAGGTCCGCCCTCGGAATCAATGGGTTCCAGATCATTGCGTTTTATCATTATTTTTACTTCTTCTATATAGTGTTCCCCTCGCTCTGAGTATTTGCCCAGATAATTTGCAAGCTCAGTCCCACTTAAATCCATGTTTTTTTCAAGTAGCTTTTTTCTTGCAAGTCGCAACGGGCGATATGCCTGATGAGTATTGATATTGTTCATGTAGCCATCGACAGCCTCTTCCAGGCTCTCGAATTTTTGAACTTCATGGATGGCGCCTTTGGGGCGTTTGCGTGGAACCAGACCGCAGCCCTCTGAGAAGCACCACTGCCCAAATAAATTATTGGCTTCCTTTGCAAAGCGTGAGTTGCCCCAGGCTGATTCAATGGCGGCTTGCGCGAGCGTCAAGGATTCCGGCACGATATGTATGCGTAAATCCAGTAGACTTAATTGCTCTTCGAGTGGCAGGCTGGCATCCACCTCATATTTACTGCGCAACTGCGCGAGTTGCCGGTGTTCACGTGAACTCAGGCGGGTTTTCTTTTTGTAGGTATTCTGAATGCTTTTTAGTTTTTGGCGATCTTGCAAAATTTGAGCATTTGTTTTCTGAACAAGTGGACGAAGCAGCGAAAAAAAAGCCGCTTTTTTCTCATCAACTTGCTCGTATTGCGACATGTCCGGTAGCGGGGTATGCGAATCAAGAATGTCAGAGCTGCTATTGACGATAATAAGAATGAGTAAAAGTAGAATGAAAATAAAATAGCCTGTAAATAACCAGGCAATTGCTTTTTTTATATTCATCTAGTTTAAATCCAATGCGTCCCTGAGAGATTGTAATTTTTCAATATTGGTCTTGCGATCAACCGCTTGGTAACTATTGTCTGGCAGAGCTTCCGGTTGCGGGCGTTCGAGCTTTTCACCGAGGTTCACCCGCTGGCAAATTTCCTGGTATTTTTCCTTAAATACAGGGAAGGCAATACTTTCTGGGTTGTTTTGTAAAAAATACCAGTCACTGGCTCGGCCCGCATAATAGACGGCTAAATGTGACCACTTTGCATTGGCTTTAGGGGAGGGCGCGCGGCAAGCCTCAAGATAGGCATTATGCGCATCGGGCAAGGCCTGTAGAGATATTTTCTCGCAGGCACTTAACATGGAATGCAAGGTTGGTAAGAACTCACGACTCTCTATGATATTTTTAGTCGCCTGCAAAATCACTTCGGGTGAAAAACGTTTGAGCGAATCCAGCCAAAGGCGTTTGGTGATATTTAATTCCTTTTCATCGGGAAACGCTTTGAAATACTGATTGTGATAATTGCGCCGAAAAATCGCGAATACCTGATTGATGGCATCGACCTTGTCGTTATTAATTGGCCCAGCTTCGGTCGCCAAGTTCTTCTTCAAGGCTTATCTCCCGTGTTGATCGTGTCTGACTCGCTGCGGATGAGTGTACACTGGCATGAGCACTTGCCGAGTGACTTAATGCATGCCGCTTGGCCCACTGTTTTTTCACATATTGTAAAAATCGTGTATTCCAGGACGTGTGAACCTGGCCACTTTCGCGCCAGTACATCACAAATTCGGCAAGCAGTGAGCGTGCAAATTGTATATCAATATTAGCGAGCCGTAGAACATCATACACTTCTTCTGAAGGCTGCCAATTGGCGGCAATCGGTAAAGGTTGCGAGCCACTCTCTAAAGAGTTTTGATATTTATGCCACTGCAATTTGACATGTTGAATAAACTTGCTGTTCCAGGTAGAAAGTTTATCGCCGCGCTCCTGCCAATATAAAATAAACTCTGGAATGGCATCTTCAATAAACTCCATGCTCACACAGGCTTGCTCACGCAACACCTGCAAGGCATCCGCAGAAGGTCGCCAGCTCATGTGCATGTGGGTTTCCTGGCTGCGGGCGTGACTCTCCGCTTCAAATTTTCGCCACTGATGCAAAACATGTTTCAAAAACACCGAACCCCAGGAGCGCTGCGCCTCATTGCGCTCACGCCAATAGGTCACAAAAGCTGGCACATGCTGCAAAGCGAAAGCGGAGGGAATATTGTGTTGATGCAACTGTGCCAGGGTGTCCTCGTCAGGCTGCCAATTGGGCGCAATAAAATTCTTACCGAAAATACTCCCGTTTTCTTCTCGCCAGGCCTGTGGCGACTGCGCCTTGGCCGTTGCGTTCCCCGCAGAGGCATGGGCACTGGCCGACGCGGACGAAGAAGACGAAGAGGCATGAGCGTGGCTTTCCGTTTTTTGCGCAGCTTTTTCATTAAAGGCAAAAAGGAAATTGGTATCCTGTCCAAACCAGGTTGCGCCAATCAGCAAGATACCCTTGTCACGTAAGCTCTGACAAACGCGTTGAATGTCGTGATTACTAAAGAAGGGCAGCGCCTCGGTAATCAATTGACAAGGCAAACTGTACCAGCCAAAACCATTGCGCCATTGTGGCGAGTGCGCTTGGCTAAGCTCATTGAGAACAGACAGCAAACAGGCCTCCTCAAGGCCAACTGTTGCTGCCAGCGAGGGGTAAATTAATATTGGCTTTTCGGGAATTAAAGAACTTTTCATGGTACCTCTGGTTATCGGGCTTTTGAAAAATACCATTTTCTTTTGGAAGCGAATTCGTCGCGAAACACCGATTGCAAGGGCGCCCCTTGCGAAAACGCGGTGAATACATCCCTGTAGCTCCGACACCGCATCCATGCGGTGACGGTTTCGCAAGGGGCGCCCTCACACTCGGTGTTTGCCAGGTGCTGGCGCCAAAAGAAGAACGGGCCTCTGGTATCTTTCAAGCTTGCCGCTAGGTTACCATTTGGGCCGGGCAAACGATACGTTCATCTCCAGAAATGGATATAAGGAAGGGGCTTGGCTGATATTATCGAAAGGCACATGGGGCAGGCGTTTTATCGGTTGGCGCCGGTTCTGCAGCGGGTTCACAGCGGGAATATTCGGCTGGAGGGTCGGGTAGAGGTGCGTCATGGCGGGGGGCTTGCACGCCTGATCTGCAAACTATTCCGCTTCCCGCCCGAGGGCCAAAACCTGCCATTAAGAGTGGATTGCCGGCACAGCCCCGACACCATGCATTGGCAACGCTTTTTTGGTGGGCATGAAATGGTCTCGCACTTTCATTTGTCCGGGCGGTGGATCAGGGAAAAGCTCGGGCCCTTGCGTTTCAGGTTTGTAGCGCGGGAGCAGGAAGGAGGCTTGCGTTATGATTTTCAGCACACAGCCCTGTTTTTTCTGCCTATTCCACAATTTCTGGGGCCTCAAATTGATGCCTACGAATACGCAAAGGATGGACGCTACCATTTTCAGGTGGAAGTGAAGATGTTATTTGTCGGGCCGGTGATTGCCTACGGTGGGGTTTGCGATTTGCAAGCGCTGTGATTCTGTTAGTATGAGCCTCCTTTTTTAAGCTCGATTGCACTCATGTTATTTGCCCACGACCCCAGTAAAGAAGATGCGCTGAAGTTTTCGCGCTTCGATGCCGACAGTCCTTTTTCTACCACGACCCGTCAAATTCAATTGGAAGATCAATCCTGGCCTTCCGCCGAGCACTACCTGCAAGCCAGTCTTGCGCGCTCGCCGACCTGGGCGGAGAAAATCAAGGCGGCGGCCGACGGCAAGGCAGCCTATAAATTGGGGAATGTGTGGTATCGCCGTAAACGCGATAACTGGAAGAAATTACGCCGTGTGTTGATGACACGTGCACTTTACACCCAGGCCATGATGTACCCGGAAGTAAAGCAAGCTCTGCTGGAGACTGGCGAGGAAATGTTGCTGGAAACCTCGGCTTACGATCACTATTGGGGGCTCGGTCGTGATCAGCGCGGTTTGAATATGTTGGGCAAGGTTTGGATGGATGTGCGCAAAAAAATCCGTGAAGACGAAAGCACAAGTCTGGACAGTTCCGCTGATCAGCAAAACGATTAGGGCTAGTTAAACGTGGCAAAAAATAAAACCGCCTTTGTCTGTAATGATTGTGGAGCTGACTTCAGTAAGTGGCAGGGCCAGTGCACAGAATGCGGTGCCTGGAATACGCTGAGTGAAGTGCGTCTTGGCGCGAGTGCGACAAAATCAACAGCGCGTCGTTCACAAGGTTATGCCGGGGCGCTAAGTCAAAAACCGACCTTGCTCGCCGATGTCGATCTGGCGGAACTCCCGCGTTTAAGCTCCGGGCTCGAAGAGTTCGATCGCGTGCTTGGGGGTGGGTTTGTGCCCGGCTCGGTGGTATTGATTGGTGGGCATCCCGGTGCGGGCAAATCAACCGTGTTATTACAAACATTGTGTCGTCTCGCTGAGACTTATCCCGCGCTGTATGTGACCGGCGAGGAGAGTCTGCAACAGGTGGCCATGCGTGCGCAGCGTTTGCACCTTCCCATGGGTAAGCTGCAAATGTTAAGCGCAACGGATGTTGAAGCTATTATCGTTGCCGCCGAAGAGAGCAAACCAAAAATTATGGTGGTGGACTCGATTCAGGTGATGCACCAAAGTGAGATCAGTTCAGCGCCGGGTTCGGTGAGTCAGGTCAGGGAGTGCGCCGCAGAATTAACGCGTTTTGCCAAACAAAGTGGCACCGTGTTGATTATGGTGGGGCATGTCACCAAAGATGGCAGTCTCGCAGGCCCCAAGGTGCTGGAACATATTATCGATTGTTCGATCATGCTCGAAGGCTCACACGATTCTCGCTTTCGCACTTTGCGCGGGACTAAAAACCGCTTTGGTGCCGTCAATGAGCTTGGTGTTTTTGCGATGACAGAGCAGGGTTTGAAAGAAGTCAGTAATCCCTCCGCGATCTTTTTACAGCGTTCTGATGAAGTGTCCTCCGGCTCAGTTGTGATGGCGACCTGGGAAGGCACACGCCCCTTGCTTGTTGAAATTCAGGCGCTCGTTGACAGCTCCAATCTCGGCAACCCTCGCCGTGTTGCGGTAGGGCTGGAGCAAAACCGTCTCGCGATGTTGTTAGCCATTTTGCATCGCCATGGTGGTTTGATGGTGGGCGATCAGGATGTGTTTGTGAACGTCGTCGGCGGGGTCAAAATTATGGAAACCTCGGCCGATTTGGCGCTCTTGCTCGCGCTGGTGTCGAGCTTTCGCGATCGCCCGCTGGCAACCGACCTGGTGGTGTTTGGTGAAGTCGGCCTTGCTGGCGAAATTCGCCCGGTGCCCAGTGGCCAGGAACGCCTGCGGGAAGCAGGTAAGCATGGGTTTAAGCGCGCTATCGTGCCCTTGAATAATGTACCCAAGGAAAAAATCAAGGGCATTGATATCGTCGGCGTAAAAAATTTATCTCAGGCGCTGGCGGCCATTGGTGCGGACTAGATAAGCGGTACAGGCCAGGTAGGTGGCGCGAACCTGGTGGTGCGGCAACAAGGGGGGCAACCCCGATTTCAGTAATCCACTTTGAGATCGTTGTCCTTTTCCAGCTTATCCAGAAGATAGGACAGCGACAAACTGCAAGCTTCGTTCGCGCGGCATTCCAGGCCGATATAGTGTTCTTTCACGTGCGCTACCGTGCCTTCAAAATCCAGCTTTTCCTCATCATTAATTTCGATACAAAGCGCGACCTGCTGGCCAGGGCTGAGCGTGTGATCCTCGGTAATCGCGATCAGTACACCATCGCGCGAGACATTTAACAAATGGGCAGGGAAGCTGTTGGTATCGCCAGTTAAGTGGGCGTGTGCACGTAATGGAATGCGATCCGATTCTCGATATTCTTTCATGGCGTAGCAGTATTTTCGTTGTTATCAGGTTTTGGGAGCGACAAGTTCGTGAAGAACACGCTCAGCGGCATTAGGGTCGTTTAGATTGAGTTCGACCAGGCGACGGAGATGAGCAATGCTGTCTACATCGATGCTTTCGCATTTAAAACCCAATACATCAGAACTGCTATGCACTAACACCAGCTGCATACGAATTTCCGTTTCATCAGCCAAAAGAATCAGTGCATTTATTGGCTGATCGGCGCGTATTACATAATCTTGCGGCGTATCGATCAGTATACCATTGAGCGAGAGGTCGACAACCTCACTGCGAAAATGCTGATCGTTTTGGCTCAACTGCACTTCCGTGTGAAAGTTCACACGGGAGTAGCGGCGGCGTTCCTGCTTGGCGTTGACCATGGTGGCCCCTCATATATCCGTTTTCGTGCAATAGTAGACTCTGCTTTAAGTCTAGCAGGCTGTTACGGAAGTGTTTCCCAAAAGGCTGTAAGCGCGCAGGTGTCTTCAAAAGGCTGGCGGCTTGAGGTAGTCTGACGTGCCGAGCATCCAAAAGGAAAAATAACGAAGCGTGACAACAGGGATTACCGATACCCGGGTTTATGTGGAAACCCCCGAAGGTGCAGACCTTCCCATGGATCCGGCTGGCGTTGGCGTAAGAATCGCAGCTTACCTGATTGATTTCCTCATTCGTGTTGGGGTGGTTGTCTTGCTGTCCATGGTGCTGGCCTATGCGGATAAGCTGGGAGAAGGGCTGCTGCTAATTTGTTATTTCCTTATAGACTGGTTCTACCCTGTATATTTCGAAGTCTGGCGAGGGGGGGCAACGCCAGGTAAAAAAGCCATGGGCATTCTTGTCGTCAATGTTGACGGCTCACCGGTGAGTTTTTCCAGCTCGCTGATTCGCAACTTGCTGCGCTTTGTCGATTCCTTTCCCGTAATATTTTATGTTCCCGCTCTGGTGTGTTGTTTGTGCAATAAAAGATTCCAGCGCCTCGGTGATCTTGCTGCTGCAACAATGGTGATTTATGCACAAGCACAACAAGCGCGCCCCCACATATCCGAGCCGGGTAAAGCCAGTGTTCCCACGGACTTTAATCTTGAAGAGCAGCGCGCCTTGATTGCCTTTGCTGAGCGCAGTGAGAACTTATCTCCTGACAGGCAAAAAGAATTGGCAGACGTGTTGATGCCTGTTCTTAAGGTGAAAGATCCGATTAAAACCATTAAGCAAATGGCAAACACACTGGTTGGAGGGAGAGAATGAAAGCGGTGCACGGCACAATGAGCCAGGTGGGTAAAGGAATAAAATAATGAAGCAACAGCAATTTGAAAACCTCTATGCCGAACGCTGGAACCGTTTTGAAGTATTGCTGCAAGAAGCCGAGCTTTCGCGCCCTCTCAATCCGCTTGAGTTAAAGGAATTCGCGCAACTTTATCGCAAGGTTTGCCATTTTCATTCGCTGGCGAAAGAGCGCCGCTATAGCAGTTACATGGTTGATAAGCTCGGAGAGTTAATTGTTCGCGGTCATCAACAACTCTATAAACGGAAAACAGATTATCGCCAGAAAATGATTCAATTTTTTCTTGCGGACTTTCCTTGCCTTGTCCGCAAAGAAGCGCGGTTTTTCTGGGTTGCAACGGCCTTGTTTTATGTTCCCGCCCTCATTTATTTTATCGTCGTGTTACTCAAGCCGGAATTGGTTTACGGCTTTCTCGACCCGATGACTGTGATACAGCTTGAGTCGATGTATAACCCGGAAAATCGCCTGGTTGGAGAGGCGCGAGAAGCCGCTACCAATTGGCATATGTTCGGTTTTTACATACGCAATAACATTAGCGTGGCCTTCAACTGTTTTGCATCCGGGTTTGTATGGTGTCTGGGGTCAATTTTCTTCCTGGTTTTTAATAGTTTGCTCCTGGGTTCTGTTTCGGGCCATATGGTGAATGTTGACTACAGCGAGACTTTTTTCACTTTCGTAATCGGTCATGGAAGTTTTGAATTGACCGCAATTGTCCTTTCAGGTGCTGCGGGATTGAAGATGGGTTACGCCCTCATTGCGCCGGGTAACTATTCGCGCCTGGAGGCGCTAAAACGCGCTGCGAGCATTGCAATTAAATTGATGTTTGGTGTTATCGCCATGTTGGTTATTGCTGCCTTTATTGAAGCCTTCTGGTCTTCCAATAACCTGTTTTTGGCATGGCAAAAATATCTGGTGGGCGCCGTGTTGTGGGCAGTGGTATTCATTTATCTTGCATTCGCGGGAAAACAAGCTGAGCTTCCTGATAAAACGGAGTTCAATCCTTGAATCTTGATCAACTCACCATCGAAATTCGGCCGCGCCGCCCCTGGGAAGCAGTCGATTTGGGAATCCGAATGGCTCAGCGTTGGTGGTGGCCGTTGACCCTGATTTTTATTTTACTCAGTTTGCCTTTATGGGTTGCGATCAGTTTCGTTGATCAGAAGTATTGGTATTGGAAGTTGTTGGCGTTCTGGTTATTTTTACCCCTGCTGGAGCGGCCGCTGCTCTATTTTCTAAGCCAGGCGGTATTCAATGATTTGTTGACTGTGCGCGCCGTCATGCAGAAAAGTTTCACACTCATGTGGCCCCAGTCTTTTTCGAGCGTTAGCTGGCGTCGACTCAGCCCAAGTCGCTCGATGGATATGGCCGTAACTGTACTGGAAGGGCTAAACGGCAAACGCCGCTCGGCGCGCTTAAGTGTGCTACACCGGGAAGACGCCAGTCCGGCGACCTGGATGTCTTTTATTAGTTTGTTGTGTATACCAGCGATTGCGCTAACACTGTTTCTTGTGCTGGTTCAATTCATCAGTCAATTTTTTGATACGCCTTGGTGGGAATTTGCGCACGATACCAGCTGGTCTTTCTTCTTCAGTGAGTGGGCGGGCAATATTATTTATCACTTGCTCTATGTCGGGTTGGTGCTGGTTACACCGTTCTATGTTGCAGCGGGTTTTGCGCTTTATCTAAATCGACGCATTCGTTTGGAAGCCTGGGATGTGGAGATTGAATTCAAGAAAATCGTACAAAAACGCCAGGCATCACACGCGTTGCTACTTGTCTTGTTTGTCGGAAGTTTTTTCGCATTAGTAAATTTTGAGCCTGCTTTTGCAGCATCAACTGAAGATGCGCTTGCCGAAGAAAATGCCGCCTATAACGATGAGACCGATAGCGGAGAAAATGAATTCGAGACAAGTGCGTCCCGGGAAAGAGAGCACGAAGAAGGAGAGCACGAAGAAATAGACTGGCAGTTAGAGCAGGATCAGGAGATCGAGAAAGAGAGGGTAATGAGTTCCGCCCAGATTCAAGCGCGTGCGGATATCAAGGCCATTCTCGACGGTGAAGACTTCAACCAATACGAAAAAAAGACGCGTCGCCGTTTCCCTTTCGATGAAGACAAGGAAAATGAGGAGGTAGAGGGCGATGAGGAATTTTTTCGCGGGCTGGAGAAGCTGTTCGACAATATTGCATCACTCGCTGAAGTCTTACTCTGGACGTTGGTAATCTCGGTTATCTTTTTTCTCATTTACCGTTATCGCTTCTGGTTAGGTGAATTACTTCCCGAACGTCATCGGCTACAAAGACAAACGCCGGAAACGCTGTTCGGGTTGCCAATTACAGAAGCATCACTTCCCGATGATGTCGGCGCGAGTGCTCGGCGACTTTGGCTGCAGGGTCAGCAGCGCGATGCCCTGGCATTGCTTTATCGGGCCTGCCTCGCGCAGTTGTTGCAACGTGGTCTGGAATTGCGCGATGGTGACACCGAACTTGAATGCTTGAGAGCCAGTAAAAAATACGCTGGGCGATTGCAGCTTAATACGGATGCTCAAGATTACTTTAGCCGTTTGACAGGGCTCTGGCGCAATATGGCCTATGGTCATCTGCAAGCTGACGAAAATACTGTGTTGCTGTTATGTGATCAATGGTCAGCCTCCTGGCAAGTTCAACAAAATACACCGGAAGACAACACGACAACTCAGGGTGGAGAGTTGTGATGAAAATCAGAAACCGACAGATAGAACCGATGGAGTTACTCATCGGGATAGCGTGTTTGGTCGCGGGCTTGGTATATCTGTGGGTCTATTTTTATTTTATGGTTCCCGAAGACTATTACATCAATAAAGGGCCGGTGCGGGAAGCGCGAGCCAACCCTTACTATGCGGCGCAAAAATATTTGCAAAAAAATGGCGTAGAAAGCACGATTCTCTACAGCAATACCGTACTGGAAAAATTGCAGGTGGATGATCAGGCAATAGCGTCAGATGATGCCATTGTACTTATTCACGGGAGGGGAGTGATTCATCAAAAACGATTTGATGTGCTTTGGCCCTGGATAGAGCAGGGTGGAACACTCATTTCTTCGGTTGTAAATCCGTATTTTGGTGAGGGGCATGATGAAGATGCCTTGTTCAAGGAGCTCGGTATTTCTGGTGATCACTGGTCTTTCCGTTCCTATTTTGATGAAGATGCTGACGAAGTATACCCCTTTGAAGAAAACAGTACGGATAACAACAAAGCCGATAAAAAAATCGGTGACAAAGCGGACAATGAAGAGACGCCAATGCCGCCCAGCTACCTGGATTTTTTCTCCTATAACTGTTTTAAAGCAAATGTTTATGTTGAACGTTTAGGTGTGGAAAACGAAGAGCTGGCATTGAAAGCGGCCTGGGGAAATAGATTCGAGTTGGCTGGCAACTATGAAGCCACACATGCAGCCAGTACGGAAGAGGGCTATGCGTTTGCACGTTTTGCGGTTGGTGAGGGCAGCATTGTCATCAACGGGAACAATAAAATCTGGAATAACAGAAATATCGCGTGTCTGGATCATGCGAGGTTTCTAAAGCTTTTGCTTGGTGATGCAAAGCATGTCTGGTTTGTTGTCAACAGCGAATCACCTTCTTTATTTAATCTGGTTTGGAAGGGCGTGCCTTTGGCCATAGTCACTTTCGCGCTTGCGTTGGTATTTATGTTGTGGCGAGCGTTGGTGCGATTTGGTCCCGTGTATCCGGATTCCCGTATTGAGCGTCGGCATTTTTCTGAACATATTCGCGCTGCCGCAGGGTTTCTTTACCGTGTAGGAATACATTATGAATTAATCACCAACTTGCGTGTGCAAATTGCGCGGAAAATGCAGAGAAAGAATCCACACTTTGATGAGTTGAGCGTGCAGCAACAAATACAGGCGCTCGAGAATCACTGTGACTTGAAAACAAAAGAGATTGAATTCGCTTTTGCAGGCCCAGTGGATAGTGTGAGCAGAAAAGAATTTGTATTAATGGTTAAAATTTTGAAAGCACTTAAGGAACAGCTATGAGTGAAGAAAATGAAGAGAATAGCGGCTTATCGCAAGCATCTGCATTGGCGGGGGCGATTCGCAATGAAATTAAAAAGGTATTGATCGGCCAGGATGAAGTTATCGACCAGGTGCTTGTTGCCTTGATCGCTTGTGGTCATGTGTTGATTGAAGGTGTCCCGGGGCTCGGTAAAACTCTCCTTGTTCGGGCGCTTGCCAAATGTTTTGGCGGCGATTTTTCACGTGTTCAGTTTACGCCCGACCTCATGCCGAGTGATGTCACCGGACATGCCATGTTCAATATGGGTAAACAGGAATTTGAAATTCGCAAAGGGCCGGTATTTACCAATTTGCTTTTGGCTGACGAGATAAACCGGGCGCCTGCAAAAACCCAGGCGGCGCTCCTGGAGGTGATGCAGGAAAGGCAAATTACCATTGAAGGGGAGCCCTTTAAAACGGGTGAGCCCTTTATGGTATTGGCGACCCAGAATCCGGTCGAGCAGGAAGGGACCTACCCCTTGCCGGAAGCAGAGCTTGACCGATTTATGTTGAAAGTATTGATTGACTATCCCAGTCAGGACGACGAACAAAATATGCTGGAAAAAATCAGTGCCGGAAGTTCGCCGAGTGGTTTTAATCTCGATAATTTACGTACTCTGATCAAAGCACAACAAGTGATTGCTCTGCAAAAATACGCACTAAAAATTACTATCGATATCGAAGTTATCAAATACATTGTTAATATTGTTAGAGCGACGCGCGATTGGGCGGGGATAGCACGCGGAGCCGGGCCCCGCGCAAGTATTGCCTTAATGGCCGCTTCACGAGCGCTGGCCTTGATTAACAACAATAGTTTTGTCACCCCGGATGATGTAAAAAGTATTGCGCTACCGGTGTTGCGTCATCGTATTTTGCTCGCCGCTGAACTGGATATTGAAGGTGTTGAAACCGACGATGTCTTGCGGGATATTTTGAGAAATATTGATGCGCCTCGCCAATAAAAAATTTTTACCCTCCCGGCGACTCATAGCGGTATTTATCCTCTTTGCGGTTGTGGAAAGTCTGGTGGTGTTTCATTTTCAGGTGATGATGGGCGTGGATTTACCGGATCGCTATCGCACCTTTTCACTTGCCCTTGCTTTCAGTGTTTTAGGGCTTGCCTTGCTGGATCTGTTGGCAGGTTTGCGACGATCTCCCATCGAGCTTGAGCGCAAGCTAGCGGGCAGTATGGCGGTAAATCGCTGGAAACGAATTGAATTGCGAGTGACGCATAATTATCTCGTCGGCCTACCCGTTCAGCTTTACGATATCCTACCGCCTGGTCTGGAAGTCAGTGGCATGCCTGCGACCACCAGATTACAAGCCAATAAAGCCAGCATTCAGTACTATCAAGTTCGCGCATTACAGCGAGGGCCCATGGAAATTGCCGCTTGTGATGTGCGTCAGCCCAGCCCGCTCGGCCTCTGGAATACGCAATATCGCCTGGCTGTAACAGATGAAATCAAGGTCTATCCGGATTTCTCGGCGATTTCTGCCTACACCATTCTGGCTACTGATAATCATGTCAGCCAGATTGGTATTAAACGTAAACCACGGCGAGGAGAAGGGTTGGAATTTTTGCAATTGCGCGAATACCGCCGCGGCGATTCCTTCAGGCAAGTCGATTGGAAAGCAAGCTCTCGCAGGCAAAAACTCATCTCACGTGAATATCAGGATGAGCGCGATCAACAAATAATTCTGTTGATTGATGCCGGCCGTCGAATGCGCGCAATAGACGAAAGCTTGAGTCACTTTGATCATTCGCTTAACGCACTCTTATTAGTGAGTCATATCGCCTTGAACCAGGGCGACTCGGTAAGCGTGTTAAGTTTTGGCAAGGAGCAACGGTGGGTGCCTCCGCAGAAAGGCAAGGCATCGGTGAAAGCCATTCTCAATGCCATGTACGACCTGCAAGCGGAAAACTGCGCCCCCGATTACGTCGGTGCAGCGGAAAAATTGGCGAGCCTGCAAAAGAAACGTAGCCTGGTCATCCTTGTCACCAATACACGGGATGAAGAAGTCGACGAATTATTACTGGCAGCCAACTTGCTCAGAAAAAATCATGTTGTGTTGTTGGCCAATATTCGCGAAAACATTCTCGATCAATTGCAGGACAAGGAGATTCGGAATCTGGACGACGCCCTAACCTACAGTGGCGTGAATCAGTATTTACAAACCCGTAGCGACGTGCAGCAAAAAATTCGCAACAATGGCATCTATATCATTGATTGTTTGGCGGGAGAATTAGCGGTTCGCGTTGCCAACAGCTATTTGGAAATCAAACGGGCTGGCGTCTTGTAAACGAATTCAATTTGGGCTTTCCGGATTGCTCCTCCAGTTTTTGCTGTTACGGTTCCAGATTTCTTTCTTCTAAAAACACCAGTTTAATAACCAGAAAAATTCAACCGGGATGAATATTGCCCCCTAAGCTATTGATAAAAAAAGAAAAGAGGGAATTCGGTTTATTGAAAAAAATAGCTTTTGTTATAAAAATTACGAAAGTATGAATATTGAATTGCTTCACATTTTCAGGCTATGTGATATTTTTAAAACAAGACTTTAGTTTGCAGTTTTATCCGCAGGCGAGTTGATTCCTGAATTGAAATGTTTCTGTAAAAGGCAAGCTGTTGCGAAAGCGCAGTACGCAAAATTACCGGTCTAAGGGTGCAGCCTAAGGCAGCGGGATTGCCAGAAGAATTGAGTTTTCGCGTTTTTTTGAGCGTGCACCTTCTGCCTTCCCCTTCTTTATTCTTCTCCTTGCGATCGTAAAGTGGTTGAGAATGCTTGAATTAGAGTACCAGGGTATCCCCGTTAGCCAGTTGAAGCTCGGCATGTATGTGTCGCGCCTTGATATTCCCTGGGAACGTACGCACTTTCCAATTCAAGGTATTTTAATTCGCAACTTGCAGGACATTGAAGCTATCTCTAATTACAGTCAATTCGTACTTATAGATGAGGAAAAATCCCAGCCCGAACTTCGTTTGCAAAACCATCGGATCAATACCGCCGTAAAAGAGCGTGCGGTTAATGTGCGAGCGCAGCTCAAGAAGAAGACTCAAAAAGCGAGTTGGAAGAAAAAACACTGCAAAGAAAATTATAAAATTGAAAAAACCATTCAGAAAGAAATGCGTTCTTCGAATGAAATTTTTGGAAAGCTGGAAAAACAGATTTCTACCATGTGTGAGCACACGATGCGCTGTCGACGAACAAATGTCGAGGCCATGGTGGACTCCACCGCCCAAATTGTTGAAAGCGTTATTCGTAATCCCGATGCCCTGGCCTGGCTTTGTCGAATACGCGATACACGCAAACCCATTTATATGCACACAATAAGGCTTGCAGTGTGGGGTGGTATTGTCGGTCGGCAACTTGGCATGAATCGAACAGCGCTAACACAACTGTGCGCTGCACTATTGATGACTGGCATTGGTAAGAGTCATATTAGCGAAAAGGCACTTGCCGGGTATTGCCCCACAAAGACGACGCTCGATTATCAAAAACATTTGCACGAGACCTTGTATCAACTTGACCAGATGCGCTACCACTCGGCAGATGTTGTGCAAATCATTGGTAACTATTGTGAACGCATTGATGGCAGTGGTTTCCCGGAGCATAAGCGCGACGCAGCGATTCCTTTTCTCGCCCGTTTGTCCGGCTTGATAGAGACCTATGAATTACTCATTAACCCCTACGACGCTTCTCGGGCAATTTCGCCGGCGAATGCGGTGGTTTTTTTGAATCGCTGTAAAGGGCAGCAGTTTGAAGTGTCGTTGGTTGAAGAATTTATCAAGGCGATTGGCATTTATCCTACGGGTACCCTTGTCGAGTTGAGCGATGGTCAAAAAGGTGTTGTCTTCTCGCAAAATTATGAAAAGCGTTTGCGTGCCGACGTGATCCCGATAATTAGCGCACACGGCAACATCATCGAAAAGCTCCAGGTCCTGGACCTGTCTTACACTGATCGCCGTGAAGGTGAAGACGATCAGGTCTATATCCGCAAAGGTGTCCCTTCCAGTAATATTCCGCGCGGGCTTTTGGAAAATGCCCACAATTGGATGTTCAGGAAAAAAGGCGTGAAATCACTTTTTTTCAGTTAATAACATCGAACAAAATATTTTCTAAAAAGCCGGAAATGCTTGTTACGCGGATATCACCATGGTGAGCGCGGCCACGACAGTCGTCGAAATAATAAACCAGCGGTAAATGGTTTCTGGAATTTTTTTCACAACCCAAATACCGAGAGCTGCGCCAAGCGCAACCAACGGAATAGCAAAAACATTCAAGAGCAAAGTATGCCAATTGATGGTTTCCCAAAACTCCACATGGAAGGGGACTTTAAAAATATTGATGACCAGAAAAAACCAGGCAGTGGTACCGATGTAGGCGTACTTGGGCAAGCGCGCGCTCAATAAGTACAGAGCCATTACCGGGCCCGCCAGGTTTCCAACCATCGTCGTAAAACCCGCAATGACACCGATACTGTAAGTGAAAGATTTATTCGCAGGAATATTTTCCTTGTTGGTTTTTTCCATCCACAGCATTAAGGCAAAACTCAGAAAAATAATCGCGCCCATAATTCGGCGAAAAAACTGATCGTCAATATGATTGCCGACTGCGGTGCCAATCACGACACCGATCGCTGCCCAGGGAAAAAGTCGCCACAACAAACTCCAATTGGCATGACGATGATAGTAGAGAACAGCCAGAATATCGGCGGCAATTAAAAGGGGAAGAGCTAAACCGGCTGAGGCTTTGCCACCAAAATAAATAGCGAGAAGTGGAATGGTTGCCGTACCGATGCCATGGACTCCGGCTTTAGCCATCCCGATGCACAGGGCGGAGAGCAGTAAGATCAGGTAAGAGGTGGAAAAGAGATCGGCAGAGAGTGAAGTCAGCATAAATTTGGGAAAAGCGGCATTGTACGGTATTTGAGGTCAAGCCAGCGCGCCGACCCAAGGGCGCCAGTGAGAAAGGCGAAGACACGCAGCCAATTTTGGCGCGTAAATCCTGCCGGAGAATTTACCAGCCTGCTGAAGGGGTTGTATGCACTAAAAATGGGGGTTGTGGCGCCAAAAGCAACAAAATGGCGCATGAATCATGTCGAGGTATTTTTACACGCCATAAGCATGATCATTTAACTTGTTGATAATTAACAAAAAAATAATTTGGCACGGTCCCTGCTATATCCGAAGCGTCGGAATTGTCGCGCCAGTGGACTGGTCAATGTGGAAGGCTGAAATGGATGATGGCCAGGGATTTCCAGGTGGCAATTCCCCCTTACGGACTAAACGAATTTAATTTAGCGTTCACTGGTAACGAGGTGCGTTAAATCAGAGTCATTTGTCCGGGAGCATGAAGCTCCCCATTGATTAGGAAGACTTGTACCTTCAGGGATGAAGACATGATGGAACGTTCCTTATGCTCACGGATGAGCATATTTTTTCGTCCTGGAGTCTCACATCCCTGTGAGCGTTGCTTTTCTCGAAAGCGTGTTGAATGTTTATTTCAACGGCTTGTATTTCATACGCTTGGGCTGTGCGTTCTCACCTTTGCGCTTGACGAAATCTTCATGATAGTCCGTGTAATTGCCTTCAAAAAAGACCACTTCACTGTTGCCTTCATAAGCCAAAATATGCGTTGCCACGCGGTCAAGAAACCAGCGGTCATGCGAAATTATCAAGGCGCAACCGGGGAAGGTTTGGATGGCTTCTTCGAGGGCGCGCAGGGTTTCCACGTCGAGGTCATTTGAGGGCTCATCCAGCAGCAGAACATTAGCGCCCTGTTTCAGGGTGTTGGCTAAATGCAGGCGCCCGCGTTCACCACCCGATAAATCACCAACCCGTTTTTGCTGGTCCGTACCTTTGAAGTTAAAGCGGCCGACATAAGCGCGGGAGCCAATTTCGTAATTGCCGATTTTCAAAATGTCCTGGCCGTCAGAAATTTCCTCCCACACGGTTTTGCTATCATCGAGGTCTTCGCGGCTTTGATCGACCCAGGCAATATTAACGGTTTCACCGATTTCTATTTCGCCACTATCGGGTTTTTCGCTGCCGGTAATCATGCGGAACAGGGTGGATTTACCCGCACCGTTACCCCCAACGATCCCGACAATAGCGCCTTTGGGAAGGGCGAAATTCAAGCCGTCGATCAGCAGTTGATCGCCAAAACCCTTGCTGACATTTTTGAATTCGATCACTTTGTCGCCGAGGCGCTCGCCGGGTGGAATATAAATTTCGTTGGTTTCGTTACGTGCCTGAAACTCCTGACTTTGCATTTCATCAAAACGTGCGAGGCGCGCCTTGTTTTTTGCGTGCCGGCCTTTGGGGTTTTGGCGTACCCATTCCAATTCCGCTTTAATGGCTTTTTCGCGCGCGGCTTCGGTTTTTTCTTCCTGCGCTAAACGCGCTTCTTTTTGCTCCAGCCAGGTGGAGTAGTTGCCCTCGTAAGGAATGCCGTAGCCGCGGTCGAGTTCCAGAATCCAGCCTGCCGCGTTATCGAGGAAGTAACGGTCGTGCGTAATCGCGACCACTGTGCCATTAAAATTCTGCAAAAAGCGCTCGAGCCAGAATACCGATTCGGCATCGAGGTGGTTAGTCGGTTCGTCCAGCAGCAACATGTCCGGGCGCGAAAGCAGCAGGCGGCAAAGTGCAACACGGCGCTTTTCACCCCCGCTGAGCTTGGTGACATCGGCATCCCAGGGCGGAAGACGCAAGGCGTCGGCGGCAACTTCCAGAGTGTGTTCGAGGTTGTGGGCGTCCCAGGCCTGAATAATATTTTCAAGCTGACCCTGTTTTTTGGCCAGGGCATCAAAGTCTGCGCCTTCCTCTGCATATGCTGCGTAGACCTTGTCGAGTTCCGCCAGCGCATCCACCGCTTCCTGCACACCCTCTTCCACATTGCCGCGCACATTTTTTTCCGGGTTGAGCTGGGGTTCCTGGGGCAGGTAGCCGACTTTGATATCCGGCATGGGGCGCGCTTCGCCATTATAGTCCGTGTCGACACCGGCCATAATTTTCAGCAGGGTGGATTTACCGGCGCCATTCAAGCCCAGCACACCAATCTTGGCGCCGGGGAAAAAGGAGAGGGAAATATTCTTCAGGATTTCACGTTTGGGGGGCACGATCTTACCCACGCCATTCATCGTATAAACGTATTGCGCCATGTTGAGAGCTGTCCTTTAAAGGTGGAATAAGGGCAAATTTAAGGTCTGCTAGCCCGGACACCGATGTTCGGGCCGTAAATCAAGCACCTAAGTGCTGGATTTATCGTGAAGCAAAAGCGGACATGTGCCGCTCTTGCGGGTTGAAAAAGCCATGGATGAGCTTTTTCAACAGCTTGCTAGTCTAGCGTGCTGGAGGGCAGATTCAAATTTATTCGCGGCGCTAAATTTCCCATGAGAAACGATTAACATTAGGGTACAATCCCGCCTTTTTTCTCGCTGCCCCAAAAGGGCAAGGTGAGAGTGGCCACCGCAGCGTATCCGAGCAAAAGGAGGACAACATGTTTGATCCCAAACTGACCCTGCAATCCTACGACCCAGAGATCTGGCAAAGCATCGAAAGTGAAAGCCGTCGCCAGGAAGAGCACATTGAACTGATCGCATCGGAAAACTACACCAGTCCGCTGGTGATCGCTGCGCAAGGGACCAAGCTCACCAACAAATATGCCGAGGGTTATCCTAACAAGCGTTATTACGGTGGTTGTGAGTATGTCGATAAGGCCGAAGAGCTTGCCATTGAGCGCGCCAAAGCCCTGTTCGGCGCCGACTACGCAAACGTGCAACCGCACTCGGGTTCTCAAGCTAACACGGCGGTGTATGCTGCGCTCTGTAACCCGGGTGATACCGTTCTGGGTATGAGCCTCGCCCACGGCGGCCACTTAACACACGGTGCCAAAGTGAATTTCTCGGGCAAAATATACAACTCCGTACAGTACGGATTGAACCCCGAGACGGGCTGTGTCGACTACGACGAGATTGCGGCCCTCGCGCGCGAGCACAAACCCAAAATGATCGTCGCCGGTTTTTCCGCTTATAGCCAGATTATGGATTGGCAAAAATTCCGCGATATCGCCGATGAAGTCGGGGCGTTCTTACTGGTGGATATGGCGCACGTTGCCGGTTTGGTTGCAGCAGGTGTGTACCCCTCTCCCGTACAAATTGCCGATGTCACCACCTCCACCACCCACAAAACCCTGCGCGGTCCCCGTGGCGGTATCATCCTCGCGAAAGCCAATGAGGAAATTGAGAAGAAGTTAAATTCAGCGGTCTTCCCCGGTGGTCAGGGTGGTCCCTTGATGCATGTGATCGCGGCAAAGGCCGTCAGCTTCAAGGAAGCGATGACGGACGAATTCGTGAGCTATCAAAAACAAGTGGTCGCCAATGCGAAAGCCATGGCTGCGACCTTTAATGAGCGTGGTATAAAAATTGTCAGTGGCGGCACTGAGAACCATTTAATGTTGGTGGATTTGATCGGCAAGGACTACACCGGTAAAGATGCTGATGAAGCACTCGGTGCGGCGTATATTACCGTCAATAAAAATGCGGTGCCCAATGATCCGCGTTCACCCTTTGTTACCAGTGGTTTGCGTGTGGGAACACCGGCCATCACTACACGCGGTTTTGGTATCGACGAAACCGTGCAGTTGACGCACTGGATTGTTGATGTGCTGGAATCGCTTGAAAAGGGCAACTCTGAACAAGTCATCGCAGAAGTGAAAGCGAAAGTACTGGAAGTGTGTAAGAAGTTTCCGGTTTACGCGTCGTAAAAAACCGCTAACCAACGCGACAAAAAATGCCATCACTTGCTCTGCAAGTGATGGCATTTTTTTATTCTGCTCCTAAAGGCATACGCTCCCTCTCCCCAAACATTCCGAAAATTCTGCAATTCACAGTGTCCTGTGCTAATCTTGCGTTCTTGTATACAAGACGGCGCTGCACGGCTTGAGAGGCCCCCGGGAATGATTCTCCGGGTAATTACCGTTGTGGCTAACCTTGCAATGGACGTGTGCTATCAAATAGCCCGGTGATTGATAAGGTATGAATGAATCAGGTTGTAAATAAAAAAGTAACAAGGAAACCAGCCCTGTGAAGCAACTCGTGAAACCCCTAATTTGTACATGTGTTTTTTTCTATTTGTTGAACGTAAGTGTGCATGCCGCGGCCTGCACGGGTGCCGCTGTAGTTTGTTTCGAAAAAAATGATCCCGCTTTTCCGCTGGTAGCCAATGGTAAACCCGCGATGCTCGTGCTGGATGCCGGTGCGGATTCCGCGATTCAGTATGCAGTGAAAAGTTTTGCAGAGGATTTACAGCGAGTCAGTGGCCGCAAGGCGAAGCTTGTATCAGCGGAAGCCAGATTCAAAAAGCCTGTTGTACTCATCGCAGAATACGGGAAAAGCGCGCTTGTTGACGGCCTCGTTGCAGAAAATAAATTAAATCTTGATGCGCTCGAAAATGCGTGGGAAGCATTCCAGATTACCGTTGTGGAGCAACCCTGGCCAGGCGTTGAGAAGGCACTGGTTGTTGTCGGCTCTGATCGTCGCGGTGCCGTCTACGGTACGTATACGCTCGCTGAAGAAATGGGTGTGTCGCCCTGGTATTGGTTTGCCGATGTCCCCGTAAAAAAACAAAAAAATGTTTTTATCACGCCGGGAGTGCGCATCGACAAACCTGCGGTACGCTATCGCGGCTTTTTTATCAATGATGAAGACCCTGCTTTAAGTGGTTGGGCGCAAAAAAAATTCGGTGGCGTCAACGCGGCAATGTACGAACATGTCTTTGAATTATTGTTGCGTATGAAAGGCAATTATATCTGGCCTGCAATGTGGTCGCCGAAGGCCTTTCATTTGGATGACCCCCAAAACCGTGTGTTGGCGGATGCAATGGGTGTTGTCATGGGAACCTCGCATCACGAGCCCTTAACCCGCGCGCAATCAGAGTGGCATCGCAGCGAAGATGAACGTTTTGGTGGGGCCTGGAATTACGAAACCAATGCAGAAAACCTTGAAGCCTTCTGGCGTGAAGGGCTTGAGCGAATGATGAATGAACAGGCCGCAAATGGTGAGGCGTATGAAAACCTGCTCACCATCGGGATGCGCGGTGACGGTGACGAGCCGATGTCGGAAGGCACGGCCATTGAGTTACTGGAATCCATTGTTGCTACGCAACGTCGTCTGATTGAAGAAGTGACAGGAAAACAAGCTGAAGAGGTTCCTCAGGTCTGGGCCTTGTACAAGGAAGTGCAGGACTATTATGACAAGGGCATGACTGTACCGGACGACGTGATCCTGCTTTTTGCTGATGATAATTGGGGGCAGATCCGCCGCTTGCCTACGACCAATATCAAAAGAAAAGGTGGCTTTGGTGTGTACTACCATTTTGACTATGTTGGAGGGCCGCGCAACTATAAGTGGCTGAATACGGTACAGATAGAAAAAGTCTGGCAGCAAATGAATCTGGCTTACGAGCGCGGTGCGCGCAGCTTGTGGGTGGTGAATGTCGGTGACATAAAGCCCATGGAATATCCGCTGGATTTTTTTATGAAAATGGCGTGGCAACCCGAACGTATGTCAGTCAACGCGCTGCAAACTTTTCCGGAAAAATGGGCCGCGCAGTGGTTTCCTGAAGAACACGCTGAAGACATCGCCGAGTTGATTACCCGCTACAGTCAGTACGCTGCCTTCCGCAAACCCGAACTCATTAATGAAAATACTTTCGCAGTGGGCGGCCGAACGCGTGAGGCTTTAATAGAAGGCGAATTGACTTTTCTGATAAAACGCTGGCGAAAATTACACGAGCACATGCTAAGCGTAAAAACGGCTTTGCCTCGCGAGTATCACAGCGCGTTTTTTCAGAGTATTGAACACCCGATTTCCGCGCTGGCCAACCTTTATGAACTTTATTATGCAACGGCCTGGAACCAATACCTTTCGCGCTTTCATGATGCCAGAGCGAACTACTTCATCAAGCCAGCGCAAGCGGCCTGGGCGCGCGACATCGCGCTAACTGAAAAATACCATGCTATTAATAAGGGAAAATGGAATGGCATGATGAATCAGGTTCATATGAATTATGTTCACTGGAACACACCGATTACACAAAACCCTCCGCCGTTAATTTATGTGGCTGCAGATACGCCCTTGAGTGAACGTCATAAAGCTCCTGTTTTTGTCGCGAAAGCTGAAAATCAGATATCGCTTGAGCTGGGTGCAGAGGACTATAGCAGAGCGTATAACGGCAAGGGTTTGACCTGGACCGCGATTCCCAATTTGGGCAAAGCCTCCGCGGCGATGCTGGCCTTGCCGCAGGGTCAACCTGCCACAGAAATCCAGGACAATGTTGCGCTGGAATACCAATTTGAATGGCGCACAGAAGGCGAGATTCAAGTACGTTTACAACTCTCGCCCACACTGGATACGCACGGTGAAAAAGGAATGCGAGTTGGCGTATCCTTGAATGGTGGTCCACCAACTGTTCTCCTAGTGCATTTGATTCCCACTGCGGGCGCCGTTCAACGGCCAGAACAACAGTATTGGTATGATGCGGTTATCACCAACACCTATGATGTCACAACAGCGTTTTCAGTCGAAGGCGCTGGCGAGCAGCGTTTGAAAGTCTGGCGGCTTGATGACAATGTTGTGCTGGAAAAAATTGAAATTAAAGCGGTGCATCAGTAGTGCAGTAAAGCAGTCCGGGGTGGACTTTTTAGTGCGTCCACCCATCCCCGTTCGAAAATGCCTTCATTTATTTCTCAAATATCTCCTTCCTGTTTATTGATCGAATTGCTGTCGAGAACTGTGAAAAATACGTTATGATTCGCAGACACTCTTCTTCGTTGGTATAGTCAAATGCTGAAGCTTGCTGTTTATCTCTTCACTTTTCTTGTTATTGCCGCTTGTCAGAAAACCGCCGACACCAAAGCGCCGGAGCCTGCGCCATCCCGCTCCGGTATTTTGCTGGAGAATATGGACCCCGGTGTTAAACCGGGCGATGATTTCAATATGTTCGTGAATGGCACCTGGATTAACAATGCCAGTATCCCGCCTGACCGCCCCTACACCAGCATCATGCTGGATTTGCGTGAACAATCAATTAGCGACGTTAACGTTATTATTCAGGAAGCAGCGAACAGTGAATTTGCCGAGGGTAGCAATGAACAAAAAGTCGGTGCCTTATTTGCTTCGTACATGAATCAGGAGCAGCGCGATGCGCTGGGGTTCTCGCCGCTTGACGCTGAGTTCAAAAAAATTGCCGCATTAAAAAGCTACAGCGAATTAGCAGTATATCTTGCGGAGGCCAACAAGTACGGCGTTAACCTGCCTTTTAATTTATCGCAGTATGTCGATTTCAAAAACCCCGATACCTACATGATCTACACCTGGCAAGGTGGTTTGGGTATGCCGGAGCGCGAATATTATTTTGCCGACGATGAAAAGTCTGTCGAAGTACGAAGCGCCTATCTGGAGCATGTGCAAAAAATGTTGGAGCTTATTGCTATCAGTGATGCACAAAAAGCAGCGGAAAAAATCATGGCCTTGGAAACCCGCATCGCTGCACAACATATGAAAAAGGAAGACACGCGAGACATGCGCGCGCTGTATAACAAGGTGCCTTTGAATAAACTCTCGGAGTTGATGCCGGAGTTCTCCTGGGATATTTATTTAACGGTTGCAGGTGTTGCGGACATTGATGGACTCGTGGTCACCCAGCTGGAGTATATGCGTGCTCTCGACGATATCATTGTCGATGTCTCAATGGCGGATTGGCAGCTTTTTCTAAAATGGAAATGGTTGGAAAGTTACGCAACCGCATTAAGCAGTGATATCTACGCACAACACTTTCATTTTAACTCCAGGGTTTTGCAGGGTGTTGAGCAACCCTTGCCGGCATGGAAGCGCGCGGTCGCGGTTGTTAACAGTAATCTGGGGGAAGTCGTCGGCAAAATTTATGTGAAAAAACATTTCCCACCCGAAGCAAAAGCGCGCATGTTGGAGTTGGTTAACAACCTGATCAAAGCCTATGAAAAGAGTATCAATGAACTCGATTGGATGAGCGAAGACACACGCGAAGAGGCGCTGGAAAAATTATCAAAATTTACGCCGAAAATAGGGTATCCGGATAAGTGGCGTAGCTACGAAGGGCTCACCATCAAAGGTGATGATCTCTTTGGCAATTTGCAACGCGCTGCGGTGTTTGAATATCAATATATGATTGAGCGCCAACACCACAAGGTGGATCGCAGCGAGTGGGCGATGAACCCACAAACGGTGAATGCCTATTACAATCCGCCCTTGAATGAAATCGTGTTCCCCGCAGCGATTTTACAGCCACCTTATTTCAATATGCAGGTGGAAGACGCCGTCAATTACGGCGCGATTGGCGCTGTGATCGGCCATGAAATTGGTCACGGCTTTGACGATAAAGGCAGCACCTTCGATGGCGATGGTGTTTTGCGAGACTGGTGGACGGAGACCGATCGCAGTGAATTCGATGCTCGCACAAACAGGCTGGTTGAGCAGTACTCGGCGTTTAAACCCTTTGATGATTTGGCGGTGAATGGCGAATTCACGCTGGGTGAAAATATCGGCGATCTTGGCGGCTTGAGTATTGCCTTGCTGGCGTATCACATGTCTCTGGCAGGCGATGAGGCCCCCGTACTTGATGGCTTTAGCGGCACACAGCGCGTATTTATCGGCTGGGCTCAGGTATGGCTGGCTAAAGAGCGCGATGAAGCACTGCGCACCTACATCAAAACCAATGTGCATTCGCCTGCGCGCTACCGGGTGAACGGTGTCGTACGCAATATCCCCGAGTTTTACGAAGCGTTTGAGGTGCAGGAGGGCGATGCGCTTTACCTGCCGCCGGAAGAACGTGTAAAAATCTGGTAATTCCATGTCGGGTGCCGTGCTGACGGCACCCATGTGCTAAAATTCGCGCTCTTTTCATCCTCAAACCAGAGCGCCACATGCACTGCCCCTTTTGTAATACTGACGATACCAAAGTCATTGATTCTCGCCTCGTGGCTGAAGGTGGCCAGGTTCGCCGCCGTCGCGAATGCCTCCACTGCAGGGAACGTTTCACCACCTACGAAATGGCGGAGCTTTTAATGCCGAAGGTCATCAAAACCGATGGCAGCCGCCAACCCTTCGATGAAGATAAATTACGTGCTGGCCTGCAGCGCGCACTGGAAAAACGGCCGGTGTCGGTAGAAGCGATTGAAGCCGCGATAAACAGCGTGAAGCACAGCTTACAGGCCCTCGGAGAGCGCGAGGTGCAAAGCCTGGTCATTGGCGAAAAGGTGATGGAAGAATTACGTAAACTGGACCAGGTGGCTTATGTGCGTTTTGCCTCGGTTTACCGCAGCTTCCAGGATCTCAGTGAGTTTCAGCAGGAAATTGATCGCCTGCAGAGCCGGGTCGACTAAGAAACTGCAGTGAGCAAATTTGATCAGCAAATGATGGCGCGTGCTCTGCAGCTTGCAGAGCAGGGGCTGTATAGCACCAGCCCGAATCCTCGCGTTGGTTGTGTGATTACACGCGACAACAGTCTTGCTGGTGAAAATCTTACTGGTGAAAGTGTTATTGGCGAAGGCTTTCATCGCGCAGCCGGTGAAGATCACGCGGAAATTGTGGCCTTGAAAGCGGCAGTGGAGCCTGTTGCTGGTGCTACGGTCTATGTGACGCTTGAGCCCTGTGCCCACAAAGGGCGAACGGGCCCCTGTGCCGAGGCGCTGATTCACGCCGGTATTCAACGTGTTGTTTACGGTATGGAAGACCCCAACCCGCTTGTGGCGGGCAAGGGCTTGAATATGTTGCGGGAAGCCGGTATTGACGTTGTCGGCCCCATCATGGAAGACAGTGCGCGCGCTTTGAACCCCGGGTTTATCAAGCGTATGACTCAAGGCTTGCCTTTTGTCCGCTGTAAATTAGCGATGAGTCTGGATGGGCGTACGGCGATGGCCGACGGTAAAAGCCAGTGGATTACCGGGCCCGCAGCGCGCGCCGATGTGCAACAATTGCGTGCACGCAGTTGTGCCATTGTTACCGGTGTCGAGACTGTCATTCATGACAATCCGCTTTTAAATGTACGTTTGCCGCAAGTAGAACGCCAACCGCAACGGATTATTCTCGACAGTAAATTGCGTACACCCGCACAGTCAGAAATTTTTTCGACTGGCGAAAAAGTCATTATTGCGCACACACAAACATCTTCATCAATCGCGATTGCGAATGCCGAGCTGTGGCAGTGCGGCGCACAAAACGGACGTGTTGATTTGCGGGCGCTGCTTAAGAAATTAGTGGCAGAACAACAAAGCAATGAAGTGATGATTGAAGCCGGTGCCGTGTTAAATGGTGCGTTTTTAGCGGCAGGGCTGGTGGATGAAATCGTTGTGTATATGGCTGCAAAATTAATGGGCCGCGAAGCGCGGCCGCTCTTCGATTTATCGATTCACACCATGGCGGCGCAATTGGCCTTGAATATTAAAGATGTACGCGCTGTTGGCGATGATTGGCGCATTACCGCTGAACCGGATATTGAAAGTTAATTTCCCGGAAAATTAAAGAGACGAGACACGTATGTTCACAGGCATTGTAGAAACCCAGGGTGAAGTCACTGTTGCAGAAGCGCGCGAAGGCGATTTGCGTCTGGGGATACGCGCTGAGGCGATGGACTGGGAGACCGTAGCTATTGGCGATTCAATCGCAACCAACGGTGTCTGCCTGACCGTGATAGAAAAAAGTGATCAAGGCTATTTTGCCGACGTATCAAAGGAGACCTTAAGTTTAACAACGGTGGGCCTTTGGCAGCCTGGTGACAAAGTGAATCTCGAACGTGCGCTCACGCCCTCTTCGCGTTTGGGAGGGCACATCGTCAGTGGGCATGTCGATGGGATCGGCGAGGTCCTTGAGCGAAAAAGTGAGGCGCGTTCAGAGCGTTTTCTTATTCGTGTGCCCGATAACCTGGCGAAATATATTGCGCACAAAGGGTCGATCACCATTGATGGAACGAGCCTCACTGTCAATGCCGTGAATGGCAATGAATTCGATATTAATATTGTGCCGCACACGCTTGCCGTGACTGTCATCGGCAACTATAAAAAAGGAACGCAAGTGAATCTCGAAGTGGATGTGCTTGCGCGCTATATGGAGCGACTCATGTTGGGCGATAAAGCCGCACAAAAATCGACAGATTAAAGTGAGTGATATGACATTAAATACACCCGAAGAATTGATTGATGATATTCGTCAGGGACGCATGATCGTTCTGATGGATGATGAAGATCGCGAAAATGAAGGCGATTTAATTATGGCAGCCGAGCAGGTGCGCCCGGAAGATATCAATTTTATGGCAACACATGCGCGCGGGCTGATCTGTTTAACGCTCACTGAAGAACGCTGCAAACAGCTTGCCTTACCCTTGATGGTGCGCGACAACCACGCTGCACACTCCACCAATTTTACGGTATCGATTGAAGCGGCTGAGGGTGTGACCACCGGGATTTCTGCAGCAGACCGGGCGCGCACCATTCGCGCCGCTGTTGCCAAAAATGCAGTGCCTGGAGATATCGTACAGCCCGGCCATATTTTTCCTTTGAAGGCGCAGCGCGGTGGTGTGTTGACGCGCGCGGGGCATACCGAAGCCGGATGTGATCTGGCGCGTTTGGCGGGGTATGAGCCGGCGGCAGCTATTGTCGAAATTATGAATGAAGATGGCAGCATGGCGCGGCGCGAAGACCTGGAAAAATTTGCAAAAAAATACGATCTTAAAATCGGCACCATTTCTGATTTGATTCAATACCGTTCGGTGACTGAAAAAACCCTGAACTGTGTGAATGAAAGACAGGTGAAAACAGAATACGGCGAATTCTTGCTGAAAACCTATTTCGATAACGCGCGCAATGAATATCATTTTGCCTTGATACGCGGCGAGATTAGAGAAGATAAACCAGTTTTGGTGCGTGTCCATGTTGGCAGCACAACACGCGATATCTTGACTATCCAAAGTGCGCATCGAGAAGACAAAGCCTGGAATTTTCAGGCGGCCATGAAAAAAGTCGATGAAGAAGGCGAAGGTGTGCTGGTGCTGATTTGTCATAATGAAACAACCCAGGAGGTTGAGGAAAGTATCGACTGGTTGTTAACGGGTAAACATCGCCCAAGTGCCGATGTCGGTTACAAACAAGTGGGAGCCGGCTCGCAAATTCTAAAAGATCTCGGCATTCGCAAAATGCGTTTGATGAGTGCGCCCTTAAAATTTAATGCCATTTCCGGTTTTAATCTGGAAGTGGTGGAATATGTGAGTTATCAATAACAGGACTATGAAAGAATATCAAAGCAAAATTGAACATGCGGAAGGACGCTATGCCATCCTTGCCAGTCGCTGGAACAGCGCTCTGGTCGATGAATTGCTCAAAGGTGTAAAAACTGCCTTCAGCGCGCACGGTGTAGCAGAAAATCAGCAGCAACTTTTCTATGCGCCTGGCGCTTATGAGTTTCCTGTAAGTTGTAAAGCGCTTGCTGAAAGTGGCAAGTTCGATGCAATTATTACCTTGGGTGCAGTTATACGCGGTGATACGCCGCACTTCGATTACGTTGCCGGTGAATGCGCGAGTGGTATTACCCGTGTCAGCCTCGATACCGGCTTGCCCATTATTTTTGGGGTGCTAACAGTTAACACGCTTGAACAGGCACAAGATCGTGCATTCACAGATCGTATGAATAAGGGTGGCGAATTTGCCGAAACGGCAATGGAAATGGTCACCCTCATGAAACACATTCGGAGTCTTTAATGAAAGTAACCGCCGCGACACGCAGTCGTGCCCGCCATTATGCAATGCAAGCGCTATATCAATGGCAAATGACAAAAAAAACACCGGAACTTATCGAGGCTGAATTCCACAGCGACAACGATATGAGCAAGGTGGATGTCGAGTATTTTTCAGCGGCCTTTCAAGGCGCGGCGAATGATGCGGAAAAACTTGATGAACAATTTGCGCCGTATTTAAAAGATAAAAAACTGCAAGAGCTCGACCCTGTGACGCTTGCAGTTTTGAGGTTGGCCGCCTTCGAATTTGGTGAGCGCATCGATGTACCTTACAAAGTTGTCATCAACGAAGCCGTGAATCTTGCTAAAAAGTTTGGCGCAGAAGAAAGCCATAAATTTATCAATGGTGTTCTGGATAAGCTTGCCAAGGATTTGCGTCAGCTGGAAGTGCAACAGCAAATTCAGCAACAATAAAAACCCAACGAAAGCATGACCGAGTTCGAGCTAATCGCACGTTTTTTTAAAACGCCCTTGAATGCGCAAGGCGTCGTGGAAGGAATCGGGGATGACTGCGCGTTGCTCAAGCCTGCCCCGAGTGCCCAGCTTGCTGTTTCGGTCGATACATTGGTCAGTGAGGTGCATTTCCCGAAAGATGCTGCCCCCGGTGATATTGCGCAACGCGCCTTGCGTGTGTGCCTCAGTGATCTCGCAGCAATGGGTGCACAAGCGCGCTGGTTTACACTCGCGCTGACACTGCCGGACGTGGAAGAATCGTGGTTAGAGGCGTTTTCGGCCCAGCTCAGTGATTGTGCTCAGGAATTTTCTTGTGCATTGGTAGGTGGCGACACAACGCGAGGCCCTTTAACACTCAGCCTGCAAGTAATGGGTGAAGTCAGCGAAAAATGGGCACTCAAGCGCAGTGCGGCTTGTGTGGGTGACAGTATTTATGTCACGGGTTCATTGGGAGATGCGGCCGCTGCGTTAATGGCATTGAATGAAAAAGCGCTTTTTACGGAAAAGGAACGTGCGTATCTGTTAGAGCGATTTTATCGCCCCGCTCCGCGTTTTTACGAAGCCAAAAAAATCTCGGGTTTGAGTCGATCGGCCATTGATATTTCAGACGGCCTACTTGCCGATCTTGGACATATTTGTAAACAAAGTGCTGTTGGTGCTGAATTGGAATTACAGAGCCTGCCTGTGTCTGAGGTTTTGCTAACCTGGGCAGCACGAAACGCTTCGCAAGCGCAGCAAGGCCAGGTGGAACAGTGGGCGCTGAGTGGTGGCGATGACTATGAATTATGTTTTACCGTAAGCCAACAAAATAAAAATAAAATTGATGAGATGACACTCAGCGGCACGCTGGATGCGACTGAAATTGGTCGCATTGTTGAAGGGCAAGGTGTGCAGGTGTTTAAACAGGGTGAGTGGGTCGAACAAAACAAAACAGGTTTCCAGCATTTTGACTGACAACAAGTTGACTGATAGCGAAATAACTGAAAAGAACGCGAAACAAAAAACGCGTTCCATTCCTGGGCTCAGTAAAGCCGTTTTCAGCGACCCGGCCATGTTACTGGCTTTTGGTCTGGGCTCGGGTTTGTCACGTATTATGCCTGGCACAATGGGAACTCTCGCGGCTTTGCCTTTTTATTTATTGCTGGCGAAGCTCGACCTGGTGTTTTACACACTTGTCGTTATCGGGGCTTTTGTTTTCGGTGTGTGGCTCTGTGCTTATGCCTCGAAAAAACTCGGTGTTCACGACCATTCTGGCATTGTCTGGGATGAATTCGTCGGATATTGGCTCACCATGTTAGCCATTCCGCTAAACTGGAAGACGGTGCTCGTGGGTTTTGTGTTGTTTCGCTTCTTCGATATGCTAAAACCCTGGCCCATCAGCCTTGCAGATAAATATCTGCATGGCGGTTTCGGTATTATGTTTGACGACATTCTCGCGGGTGTCGCCGCCTGGGCGTGTTTATATACACTTGTGAGTTATGGGGTATTGGTATGAGTAGAAGCAATAAACTTATTCTCCTGATGAGTCTGCTTGTATTCAGTGTTGTCGCAATGGCCCAGGCCAATATTGATCTCGCTGTGCGTGGTTTAATGAAAAATGCAGTGGTGGTTGAAATCAATGGTCAACGGCGCATGTTAAAAGTCGGGAAAACCAGCCCGGAAGGCGTAAAGCTGATTAGTTCAAACAGCCGTGAAGCGGTGTTTGAAGTGGCGGGGCAGCGTCGCACCTTGGGAATGAGTGAACATGCTGGCATTCGTCCAACTGAAACAGCGTCCAGAGAAATTCGAATTCCGCGCGGTAACAATGGGCATTTCTATGCCACAGGTTTGGTAAATAATCGTTCCGCGAATTTTATTGTGGATACCGGAGCGAGTACGATTGCGATCAGTGAAAAAGATGCAAAGCTGCTGGGTATTCGCTATTTGGGTGCAGATCGTATTCCTGTTGATACGGCATCGGGCACAGATCTCGCCTACAAGGTTCAGCTAACGAGCGTCACCCTCGGTGCGATCACGGTTTACAATATCGACGCGGTGATTTTACCAGGAGAATACCCACAAGTGATTTTATTGGGGAATACTTTTCTTGAAAAAGTTGATATGGATGTAGATAACGGTGTGCTCGTGCTGGAAGCGCGATTTTAATAAGGTTTGAGTGTGACTATTCAATATATTGAATCTTCTAAATTGCCCACGTCGTGGGGCATGTTCGAGATGCACGGCTTCGAAGAAGTCGAGACAGACAAAGAACACCTGGTACTTTCAATGGGCCAATGGGATGAAAACACACCCGTATTGGTACGGATTCATTCGGAGTGTCTAACCGGTGATGCACTTTTTAGTTTGCGTTGCGACTGCGGTGCACAATTACAAGCGGCTATGCATAACGTTGCCCTTGAAGGTGTGGGGGCGATTTTTTACTTGCGTCAGGAAGGCCGTGGCATTGGCTTGCTCAATAAAATCAAGGCCTATCATTTGCAGGATAAAGGCGCAGATACCGTTGAAGCGAATGAAAAGCTCGGCTTCGGTGCCGATATGCGCGACTACAGCATTCTGAAACCGATGATGGAAAAACTCGGTATCAAAAAAGTGCGTTTAATGACGAATAACCCCAGGAAAATGGATGCCCTGAAAGCGCAAGGTATTGATGTTGTAGAACGTATTCCCCACGAAACCGGTCGCAACCCCCATAACTTTAATTATCTCGACACCAAGAAAGGGAAGTTAGGGCATTTATTGGGTGATGGCGAGCGTTAGTCCAGCAATCATTATTTTCAAAGTAACTATTTTTTTTAAAGTAACTATTTTTTCAAAGTAACTATTTTTTCAAAGTAACTATTTTTTCAAAGTAATTATTTTAAATAGCTTGCTAGTATGCTCTCAAGGTTTTTAATGGCGGCGTGCTGACCACTTTTTTCGTGGAAAGCCAACCGATTAAACCAATAAGCAGCGCTGCAATCACTGGGCCACTGAGCCAAAGAATAAAATGCGGGGTCCAACCCAATTCAAAAGTGCGCGTCTGCAAGATGTACAGCATCGCTTCCGCGCCAATCACTGCCAGCAAGCCAGAAAGAAAACCGAGGCTTGCAAACTCAATCACGAGCGTCATGCTCACCAATTTTTTATTGGCACCGAGTGTGCGTAAGATTGCGCTTTCCTGCATGCGCGTGTCGAGCGTGGCTTGCACACTGGTGATCAACACCAAAAAGCCCGCACTGAGTATCAGCACCAGAATAAATTCGATACCTAAACTGACCTGCTGAATAATACTTCTGACCTGATCGAGCATTTGATCGAGTTCCACCACAGAAATGGTGGGGAAGTCGCGGGCGAGTTGATTTAACAGTAATTTTTTATCGCCGGGTAAGTAAAAGCTGGTTAACCAGTTAGCGGTATTGCCATCAAGCAGGGGACGATTAAAAATCATAAAAAAGTTGGGGTTCATGGAGTCCCACTGTACGCTGCGAAAGCTCGCCACTTTAGCGCTGACTTCCTGGCCCGCAATACTGAACACCAGGGTATCGCCCAATTGGAGCTTCAAACCTTTGGCGTATTCTGTTTCCGCGCTGACCAACAGCTCTTCGTTATTACTTTCTTGCCACCAATTGCCTTCCAGAATTTTGTTGTCACTGCCGAGTGTGTCTGACCAGGTAAGGTTAAGTTCACGCACATAGTTCATGTTGTTTTCGGCATTTTCACGTCGATCTTTCATGAGGTCGTCATTAATTTTTATGACGCGGCCGCGTACCATGGGATAAAAAGGCTGTCGTTCAATCCCTTCTTGTGCGAGCAAGGTATCCAGTGCCGGTTTTTCATTTGGAAAAATATTGAAGGCAAAGTGATTGGGCGCTTTCTCGGGAATTTGTTGCTCCCATTGTGCGAGTAAGCCTGTACGTACAATCGACATCACAAAAAGCAACATAAACAATACCGAGAAAATCACGATTTGCAGCGCATTGCTTTGTTTGTGACGCTGTAAATTTGCGAGGCCCAGACGCCAGTTTTTATTCAGTGAGCCCGATAATTTTCGGCTGAGTGCAACCAGAACCTGTGCAAAAACCCACACGCCGAGCAAGCAGAGTAGGCCGCCGAGTGCGAGGATGACGGTCATACTGATGCTGCGGCTGTACCAGAAAATTAAAAAAAGTACCGCGACACAACCGATAGTGCCTGCGCGCATTTTTGAAATAAGCGTGTCATTCCCGGTTTTTCTTAAGACTCTTGCAGGAGGAACTTGTCGCAGCGCAAGAATGGGGGGGGCAGCAAAGGCAAGTAAGGCAATAAAACAGGAAAGCGCACCCACAAGCCAGGAAGATAGTGAAGGTGCGACCAGGGCCTTGGGTAAAAAAGCCGACACAATACTTAACATGGCCGTATGTAAAAACCAGCCACCGAGAATACCAAAACCGACACCCAGTAAACCCAGTACAGCGAGGTTAATTGCATAAAGCCGATTAATATCTGTCGGTCGCAAGCCAAAGGTTTTTAAGAGAGCGACGTGCGCACTTTGGCGATCAGCGTAACGGCGTGCGGAAATGGCAATTGCTAAACCGGACAATACGACACACAAACTTCCGGCCAGCAAAAGAAAACGTTCCGCACGATTTAACGCGCCTTCAATACCGCGGTTGCCCTCTTTAATGCCCACCCATCGATGATGTTCACCTAAAAGTGGCTCGATCCAGGTTTTAAAGGCTTCGATATTTTCACTGTTTCCCGCAAGCATCCAGGTGTAGTTAATGCGGCTACCTGTTTTAACCACGTGTGTACTTTCGACGTCGTCAATATGCATGATCACACGCGGTGCGACGCCGAAAAAACTTTGTGGGCTATCCGGTTCCTTAATGATTGCGCGACTCGCGATAAAATACGCTTCGCCCAATTGCACACGGTCACCCGGTTCGATATTCAATAAACCAAAGAGGCGCGATGCCAGCCAGACTTCGCCGCGCGCGGGAGCGTTGCCGATTTCATCTATCGTGCCAAAAGGCTGCAAGCTGAGTTGCATCTCACCTTTAAGCGGGTAACTGTCGGTGACCGCTTTAACGCGGCCGAGATGCATGCCCTTGTCAGAAAACACCATACCGCGAAAGCCGAGTGCCGTCGCCGTTTGCAAATCGCGTGTTTTGGCCTGGTCTTGCCATTCTTGTGAAATCGCTAAAGAACCACGAACTTGGGCATCGGCCGCAAGAAAGTGTGAGGCTTCATCGAGGATGGAGTTTTGAATGCGGCTGACAAATAAACTGATACTGGTGATCGTTGCCGTTGCCAATATCAATGAAAAAAGGAGAAGCGTTAGTTCACCCCCTCGCCAGTCTCGCCACAATAAACGCAGAGCAGATTGCATTAGATTTCTCGCAGCTCGCCAGCTTCCATTACCAGTTGACGCTGGCAGCGTTTTGCCAATTCCATATCGTGGGTCACCAGAATCAAAGTTGTGCCAGCTTCTTCATTCATGGAAAAAAGCAGGTCGGCTATTTTTTTACCTGTCGCGGTATCGAGGTTACCGGTGGGTTCGTCGGCAAATAGCAGCGGTGCTTCACAGGCGAAGGCACGCGCAAGCGCAACGCGCTGTTGTTCGCCGCCGGAAAGTTGTTTCGGGTAGTGGTGATGGCGTTGTGCCAGCCCTACGCGCTCAAGGTAGCGCTCAGCGAGCGCTTCGACGTTTTCCTGGCCGCGCACTTCAAGCGGGAGTAAAACATTCTCCAATGCGGTCAAACTCCCCAACAATTGGAAGTCCTGAAAGACGAAAGACACAAGTTTGCCGCGCACTTTTGCACGTGCTTCCTCATCCAGTTGAGTGAGTTCGGTATTATCCAAAAGAATTTCACCGGAGGAGGGCAGGTCGAGACCGGCAAGCATACCGAGCAAGGTCGTTTTCCCCGAACCTGAGCTGCCCACAATGGCAACCGATTCACCTTGCTTGATTTCCAGATTAATTCCTTTCAGGATATCAAGCTGTCCATCGACAACCGGAACCCGCTGACAAAGTTGACGTGTAATGATCATTAATGCTGTTAAAACTCGTTTTTTTCTACTGTATTACTTACTGTTTTGTACATACGCAACAATTACCTTAGCAGATGACAGGTCGCTTCAAGGTTCGGAATTGCGGAAAAACAATGAAATTCGCATCGCCGTCATGGGCGACAGTTTGAGCGCAGCTTACTATATTCCTTTGGAAAGTGGTTGGGTTTCCTTATTGGGTGAGCGCTTGCAGCAGCGCTTTCCGGATGACAATGTCGAGTTACGGAATGCTTCGATCAGTGGCGCAACAACGGCAGCGGGTTTGCAAACCTTGCCTGCGGTGCTGAAAGAATTTAAGCCGCAGATTGTTATCCTGGAGATGGGCGGTAATGATGGGCTGCAGGGAAAACCTGTTTCCCTGATAAAGGAAAATCTGCGCAAATTGATTGTGCTTTCAGAGCAACATGAAGCTGAGGTACTCCTGGTTGGCATGCGCCTGCCGCCTAATTTAGGAAGCCGCTATACCGAGCCATTCTTTCAGAATTTTGCGCAGCTGGCGGAGGAGTATCAGCTCGCATATGTGCCCTTTCTCCTTGAGGGCGTCGCAACTGTGCCTGGCCTGATGCAAAGCGACGGTATTCATCCCACCGCAGAGGGGCAGCCACAGATGCTGGAAAATGTCTGGCCGACTCTGGAAGCCCTTATTGCCAGCAAGGTGCAAGCAGAGGATCAATAAGATTTCAGAGGGCGAAATATGAAGTTGGAAACCGTCGTTCCCTGGGGGCGTTCTTTTGATGAATACTGCCGCATGTTCAAACTGGAAGACGAAGACCTGCAAACGACCATTCTCGGTTGTGCCGATGGGCCGGCGAGCTTTAACGCCGAGTTGACGGCCAGAGGCGGGCAGGTTGTATCCGCTGATCCCATCTACCAATTCAGTCGCAAGGAAATTGAAGCGCGCATTGCAGCGGTGTATCCGATTGTAATGAATGAGTTGAGTGCAAATCAGGATGATTTTATCTGGGATGATTTTATCGATGTTGAGTCCCTTGGGCTGGCTCGCATGCGATCAATGCAGCGTTTTCTCGACGATTACGAATCCGGTATTGACGCGGGGCGATATCTCGGTGCGTCTTTGCCCTTTTTACCCTTTGAACCGCAACAATTCAGGTTGGCCCTGGTGTCTCACTACTTGTTTTTGTATTCGGATAAGCTGGAGGAGACAGATCATATCAAAGCGGTGAATGAGCTTTGCCGTGTCGCCGAAGAAGTCCGTATTTACCCCCTGGTTGACCTTCAAAATCAATCATCCCCCCATTTGCTTCCCTTGATGTCGGCTATGTCGAATTACGGTTTTGATTGCCGAATTGAGGCCGTTGACTATCAGTTTCAACGCAACGCTTCGCATATGCTTCGGATCAGAGCTCGGTGATGTTAATTTAGGTGACAGAGCTGCCGTTTTTTTTATCCACACAAGGGAGAAGTAATTCTCATTTAAATGTGAGTGCTCACTCGTACTGTGATCCAGTAAACAACATGGGTGCCCGCGATCCAACTCAAGGCTGTCTGCTGCTATACACATAGTTAACCCAAGCTTTAAGAGGTATAAGCATTGAATAGTGGCGCGCCTTTCGGTATAACAACTGTCCCCTTTCAGAAATTCAAAAATAATGAAGTTACGAGGGTAGCACCATGAAAGCTGATGTTTTGACACTGGCCGTAGTGATCTTCGTGGTGGGGATCCTGGTGAGTGGCTTCGGTCTTACAGAGGTATTCAAGGCTGACGAAGAAGCCCCGCCTGCGGCACTTCAGCAGGGAGTAGCGACCAAATAAAGAACCTTGGATGTAAACATTTAATTTGTAAATAAAGATCAGTTGATAAAAATAACAAGACCGGAGGCGACGGACTGCCTCAGTACCTTCTCTACTTTCACCCATTTTACTTTCTCTTTATTTCCCCTCCTGTGTCAGATATTGGCGAGCTTATTGCGATGCACTCTGAATTATGCGTGTCGGTGTGACAATGGAATCCAGCGGAATATCCCAACTGTCGGCGGGGACTTGTTGAACTTCCTGCACATCATAAGCGAGCCCGACAAGTAAGGGGCGCGTCGGGCTATTTGCAAATTTTTCGAGCGTGCGATCATAAAAACCGCCGCCCATTCCAATGCGTTGTCCCTTTGCATCAAATCCAACGAGCGGGAGAAAAATAACATCCAGTTCGTGCAGAGGAACGGTATTGCCGATAGGCTCGGCGATGCCAAAGCGGTTCAGTTTTTGTTGTGTCCCCAAACCGAATTTTTTAAATGTGAGTTGTTTGTCATGTATGCAGGGTAAATAAATGACACAGGAAAATTTTCTTGCAAGTTTTATTGCCATTGCAGGATCAATTTCACCATCATTAGCGAGATAAAAGGCTAAACGTTTGCCGCGCGAAAAAAAATCAAGTGCATGCAGTTTTTGGCCTAATTTATAGGCATAAAATTGACGTTTGCAGGGCGTTATTGCAGCACGGGCTGTGCGCAAAGCAAGGCGCAGCTGGGCTTTTTGTTGCGCTTTCTGCTGCACTTTTTGCTGCGTTTTCTGCTGCATTTGTAGTTGGACTGTTAGCTGGACTTTATCCATCACATCCATAAAGAAAGGTAGCCCGAAAATGCCGCTGTGAATTGGGCCTTGAACCGTGAAGTTCAAGGGGGAAGAAACTGCTCAACATCAGGCTTTCCGTCAAGCGGACGTGCACACAGCAAAGCGAGTCGCCTCCGGATAAAGGATTATCGGCTCAAGGGAATCATCCACTGGCAAACATCCCAGGCATGTATTGAGTATAACACCGAAAAATCGCGATGCTAGTCTTGACTTTTTTTTCTTTGGCTTTCGTTGAAAAGGTGAGGATTAAAACGACTGAAGGGCCTTATCAATTTTTTTCTGAATACGCGTTAGCGTGTCTTTATCAAGCGACATTTCGCCGCCGCTGGTGCCCTGAATTTGTTGCAGTTCGTGGCATAAATTCAGTGCAGCCATCACCGCAATACGGTCGAGGCCAATCACCGAACCGGTGTTGCGTATGTTGCGCATGCGCTCGTCGAGTTCGGCCGCGGCATTGTGCAGGGCTTCGCGTTCTTCGGGCGGGCAAGCAATCTGGTATTCCTTATCCAGAATGTTGACGATAACGGTTTTGTTGTCAGCCAAACGGCGCTCCTTAGCTTTGTTGTCCCAGCCCTTTCAGGCGCGAAATCATGGCTTCTACGCGGCTGCGGGCAATTTCATTTTTTTCCATCAGGCGTGTGCGCTCCTGTTGCCAGGTGTCTTCACGTGCTTTCAGGCGTGCGTTTTCCTTCTCGAGGGAGGTGCACTGGCTTATCAGCTCGTCGAGTTTGGTTTCAAGATCAAGTAATAGCTTTCTGGACATAATTGTTATTGTAGCGTGCTCCCGAAAATTCAGCCTCTTTACTATATTTGTGCGAGGGGGTGGTGGTCAACGCATTGCCACCGCCTTTGAGAAGAAAAACACCTAAAATCCCCCAAAAGCCCGCCCCGACTGGACTATGGTAGGATGAGCGCCGGAAACAAGGTGTGAAAATGTCAGTCGAAAACAGCTTTTTGTATTACAACGAAGCCCTCTTGAACATGGGCGCCATTTCATCAGCGTCAGAACTGCAGGGCTACCTTTGCGGCAAGATGAGTGTCTGTGCCGAGGTGCCGGATGAATTGCCCGATAGCTGGTTGGAACAGGTTCAGGCGTATATGGATCTCGAATTCCTCAAATTGAGTGATGAACAGGCCGTACTGCTGGTAGAACTCTATCGCTTCACGCACGACGCCCTGAAGGATGACAGCCTCGGCTTTCGTCCCTTATTGCCCGAGGACGAGGCCAGTTTGCAACGCCGTACAGAGGAATTGGCGGCCTGGTGTCGCGGCTTTCTCTATGGCTTGGGTTCCTCGGGTTTACAAGCGCAGGACCAGCTCAGCGCCGAAACCGCTGAAGCGCTGCGCGACCTCGCGAAAATTTCCCAGGCAGAGATGGAAGATGAAATTGAAACCCTGGAAGACGACTGGGAAAACCTTGTGGAATACGTCAAAGTGGCAGTGTTAACCATTGATCAGGAATGCGGAGTAGAAAAACATCGTGTCCATTAGCAAACAGGAATTCGCTCGTCGCCGTCAAACCCTGATGGGAATGATGGAGCCTAATAGTATTGTGATCTTGCCCACGGCAGACGAAAAAATACGCAGCCGTGATACCAACTATCCTTTCCGGCCCAGCAGTGATTTTTACTACCTCACGGGTTTTGAGGAGCCTGAAGCTGTGCTGGTATTGGTCCCCGAGCGCGAGCACGGGGAATACATTCTCTTTTGTCGCGAGAAAGATAAGGAAAAGGAAATCTGGGACGGCTACCGTTCAGGCCCGGAAGGGGCGTGCAAGGATTTTGGCGCGGACGATGCGTTTCCTATCAGCGACATGAATGAGATTTTGCCCGGACTGCTGGAAGGCCGTGAACGTGTCTACTATGCCATGGGGCGTGACACCGAATTCGATCGCAAGGTGATGTCCTGGGTGAACAGTATTCGCGCGAAAGTGCGCGCCGGTGCGACACCGCCGGGTGAGTTTCTCGATCTCGATCACTTCTTGCACGACATGCGCCTCTACAAAAGCGCCGCTGAAATTCGCTTGATGGAAAAAGCCGGCAGTATCTCTGCGCGCGCCCACGCCAAGGCCATGCAAATCTGCAAGAAGGCGGATTACGAATACGAACTCGAAGCCGAAATCACTTACCAATGCGCCCGTGAAGGTGCTCGCTTTCAAGCCTATAACGCCATTGTTGGCAGTGGCAAAAACGGCTGTGTTCTGCACTACAACGAAAACAATGACAAATTAAAAGATGGCGACCTGGTATTGATCGATGCGGGCTGCGAATACGAATACTACGCCTCGGATATCACCCGAACGTTTCCGGTAAACGGAAAATTTTCCAAGGAGCAGCGCGCGCTCTACGACATTGTTCTCGATGCGCAAGCCGCGGCAATCGAAAAAGTTGTGCCGGGCAACCATTGGAACGATCCGCATGATGTCAGTGTGCGGGTGATTACTGAAGGCCTGGTCGAACTGGGTTTACTAAAAGGCGAAGTCGATAAACTGATTGAAGAACACGCCTATCGCGATTTTTATATGCACCGCATCGGCCACTGGATTGGGATGGATGTGCACGACGTGGGTGACTACAAAGTCGGCGGTGAATGGCGCGTACTCGAGCCGGGCATGGTGATGACGGTTGAACCGGGTATTTATGTTTCGCCGGATAACACCAATGTTGCGAAAAAATGGCGCGGCATCGGTATTCGTATCGAAGATGATGTGCTGGTTACCAAAGACGGCAACCGCGTACTCACAGATGAAGTCCCCAATAAAGCGCAGGACATTGAAAAGCTGATGGCCAGGAAAAAGTGAACCAAACTTTTGATATTGCAATCCTCGGCGGCGGCCTTGTCGGTCTCAGTATGGCCGCCATGTTGGCCAAAGAAATGCCCGCCGCGCGCGTGTGTCTGGTCGAACGCAAGCCTTTTCAGCAGCTAAAAAAAACACAAGTCGACTTTGATGCACGCAGTTCGGCGCTCTCTCGCGGCAGCGTCGAAATTTACCAAGCGCTCGGTTTTAGTGAAGGCCTCGCTCTTCATGCAAGCGCGATTTGCGAGGTTCAGGTATCCGACAAAGGCCATTTTGGTCGCGCGCATTATTCTGAAGTTGCTCAAAATATGCCTGAAAAAGATCAGGATGTTTTCAATAAGCCAAGCTCGGCGCTGGGATACGTTGTTGAAAATGCCTGGCTGGGTCAAAGTTTGTTAGCGCTGTGTCAAAATCACAATAACCTGGAATTGATCGCACCGGCATCCGTTGAGAGGATTGAGCTGCTGGCAGCGGGAGGGCGGCTTCATATCAAGGATCTCCAGCAGAGTGACACGCAAAATGTTGGGATAAACCAGATTGATGCGGAATTGCTTGTTATCGCCGATGGGGCCTCGTCTTCATTGGCACACCAGCTAGGCATGGACACAGAGATCAAGGATTTTCAGCAATCTGCGGTGATTGCCAATATTGAATGCAGCGTAGCGCATTCAGGGCGCGCGTTTGAACGTTTTACCGACGAAGGCCCGCTTGCGTTGCTACCGCGCGGCAGCGATCCCGAAAGTCGTCAGTGCGCACTGGTGTACACCCGGCCCGAAGACAAACTTGCGGCCACACTCGCACAAAGCGATGAGGCATTTCTCGAAAGTATTCAAGAACGTTTTGGTTATCAACTGGGAAAATTAACGCGCGTTGGCCAGCGTTTTCACTATCCGTTATCTTATTCATTCGCCAGCGAACAAGTTCGCCGTTCCGTTGTGTTAATTGGCAATGCGGCACATTTTTTACATCCTGTTGCCGGTCAGGGTTTAAACCTTGCCCTGCGTGACGTTGCCCAACTGCTCAGCGTGCTCAAGCCAGCCTATCTCGCAAAACAAAACAAGCAAGACGCTCACTACGGGGAACTCTCTGTATTGCAACAGTATTTGAGCTTGCAAGAACGCGATCAACAACTTACCGCGATGATCAGTAACAGTTTTAATACACTTTTTTCCAACAACAATAAAATAAAGCAGCTATCACGCAATAGCGGTTTGATCATGCTGGAACTTTTCGATGGCCTTAAGCGAAATGTTTTTCAGCGTATGATGGGTGAGAGTGTTTCTCGTCCCGCTCTGAATATGTATCGCGCAAGTTAGACTGTCTGTGTGCTTACTTCATTGATGCAAATTTCATTGATACAAACTTCATTGATATAAAAAATGGGGTCACCAAATGTGGAATCATGTTGTTCTGTTAAATTGGAAAAGCGGCACCCGTTTGGAACAAATCGCTGCAGTTGAGCAGGGTTTCTCCCGCCTACCAGAAAAGATACCCGAAATTAAGGAATACCGCTTCGGAAAAAATAGGGGCTTGCCGGGCTCAAACTTTGACTACGCATTGGTTGCCCGTTTTTCTAGTAGGCAGGATTTTGAACACTATATGACACATCCCGAGCATTTAAAATTTATGGCCGAGTTAAGCGAGCCGATTGTCGCTTCCCATGCGGCAGTGCAGTTTGAAGATTAAAAAAATAGCCCTTTACCAAAATTTACTCGATTCAGATTACACTACGGTGCAGAAATGACTGTATCGCTTAAAAAAATTTTGAGGTCAAAATGAAACATAAACGTATTTTATTTACTGGTGGAAGTGGCAAGGCAGGTCGCCACGTGATTCCCTATTTAATTAACAAGGGTTACAAGGTACTAAACGTTGACTTGCAGCCCCTTGATTATCCGGGTGTCGATAATATCCAAGCCGATATTTGTGATTCCGGCCAAATGTTTGATTTGATGCACAGCTATGCCAATCAGGGTGAGTTGGAGGCAGGCACGGGTACGCCAAAATTTGATGCAGTGGTGCATTTCGCAGCGGTCGCTCGCATTTTGTTAAAGCCGGACAACGAAACCTTTCGTATTAATACCATCGGCACCTACAACGTGGTTGAAGCCGCAGTAAAAATGGGTGTGAAGAAGATTGTTGTCGCCTCATCAGAAACCACTTACGGTATTTGCTTTTCTGACGGTTTAACTGACCCCGAGTACTTGCCATTGGATGAAGACTATCCCGTCAACCCCATGGATAGCTATGGTTTATCCAAGGTGGTCAATGAAGAGACGGCGCGCAGTTTTCAGCGTCGCTCGGGTTTTGATATTTATGCATTACGGATTGGTAATGTCATCGAGCCGCATGAGTATGCAGAACTCTTTCCTGGGTATTTTTCCAATCCGGAAGTGCGCCGTCGCAACGCCTTTTGTTATATTGATGCGCGCGACCTGGGGCAGATTGTTGATCGTTGTGTACTAAAAGACGGATTGGGTTATCAGGTTTTTAATGCGGGTAATGATACCAATGGGATGAATCTGCCGAATAGCGAGCTAATCAAGCGCTTCTTTCCCAATGCGCCCTTAAAATATGAATTGGATGAAAATGAAGCCTTGTTTTCCAATCGAAAAATTCGCGAGGTATTGGGCTTCAAGGAAGAGCATGACTGGCGCAATTATTTAAAAGATAACGCCTAAGTGAGTGTGTAAATTTATTTGCAGGATTTTATGACCAGGGCTGGGTGTTGCAAAATTTACCCGGCGAAGTCAGGAGGTGTCGAGCACTGGCATGCTGCGACACCGGAATCAGGGGTAACCTATCTCGCGATTACAGGAAACGAAGCTACCAAATGGCTTGAGCCTGTTTCCGAGAAGGATTACCTCGGTATTAATGTGAAAAATTGAGTGTTCTACGAAAGCTTTTTATTCAGCTAACGCGGGAACGTCCCATTGAACCCAGCGCTCAATGTCCACCGCAAAATCGCCATCGCTTACCATCACACGGGTATCCGCTGCGCCGCCGCCCACTAAAAATTTTTCTACATAGGCCTTTAATGCGTCTCGCTGATATTCGGGGTATTGGCAGTGATTGTGTCCGCCCATTTGCGTCATTCCCATGGCATCGGGTTTACCGAGTGCTTGCCAAACAGTGTGGGCGACCACGCCGGTTGTGTAGGTGCTGATATTCCCGAGCCATTCCATTGAGGTGTTTTCGACAACGAGCAGGGCGCGCGGTGCAACCAGGCCCATTAACTCATGGTGGTCGACAGGTAATTTTGTTGCCGTGTGGCTAAATTGTTTAAAGGATTCTGTCAGCCAAACATTTTCAGTTACGATTTGACTGAGTGTTTGCACGTTTTGCCCATTGGCTTTTTGTGCATCGGAAACCCGCCAACTCGCAGAGCCACCGGAACCACTTTCCTGGGGAATGGTTAAAGCGATGCGTTCATCGAAGGCACCAACAACCAGTGCACCTTTGCCATTACGCGAACAGCCGGTAACGCCGAGGCGAGTAACATCAATTGGCGTGTCGGAATTTTCGAGGGCATCTATCAAGCGGCTTACACCCCAGGCCCAGGCCATCATGGCGCTGGCACTGTGGTCGGCGCCGTAGAGTTCAAAGAATTTCCCTTTGCCGCGCGAACCGCCATTTAATTGTTCACCGACATCGCCGTTGGGGAAATTAATCACTGCAACACCGAGTTCACTCAGTAGCGTATTGTCGAGAGAGGAACGGCCAATACCAATTATTGCCGGGTAAGGGGCTTCGCCCTTGGCAGGCAAGATAATTTCCGACAGGAAGTTGATATGCTTCCCTTTGTCGCTAACGTTTACTGTAAAGCCATCACCATTGAACTCGCCGCTCACACTGTCGGGATTGGCGGGCTTGCTTCCAAGTTCGTATTTTTCAAATTGCGCCGCAATTTCAGCGCGGCGGCAGCGCCATTCTTCTTGTGATTGTATGCGTTCGCCATTGATCTTTAAAAAAGGGTCGGGCAGATGCGCAATTTCCGGGAGTTGTTCGTAGGTTGGCAGTTCCGGAATGCTGCAGTTTGCGCCGCTGTTTTCAACTGCGATAGCGTTTGTATCTGCTGGATTTTCACCCGCTTGATTTGTACCTGTTTGATTTGTAAGAGTGCTTTGAGCTGAGGCGTTATTTTCTTCAGCGCGCTCCCCGGTGTTACACCCAGCGAGTAAAACGGAAAACAGCAGGAGCAGAGGCACCCACTTCGTGGAATTCGTATGATTGGCTTGAGACTTTATGGTCAACATTTAACACACTCCCCTCTGGTTTTATTTTAAGTCTGTGTGAGCGGCCCATCTTACCCCATCAAGACAGGCGGAGTTTGACTTTACCCTTATGCGCGAGGGCCTATAAGCGCTTTTCAGGCGCATTTATTGGTGTTAATGCTGTTGCCGTTAAAGCTATTGCCGTTAAAACTATCTCGGTTAGAACTATCGCAGTTAGAACAAGGTCAAAACCCGCGGGTCAGCTTATGCCAAACTTGGCGAACTTTCCGATACCTCAACACCCTGCGGAGAAATACAATGAAAAAATCGCTTTCAGTCCTTGTGATAAGCCTGTTCGCCTGGTTGGCGGGCCCCGTTCACGCCGATATGATCGACCAGTTTAATGTGTTGATTTACACAAGCCCGGATCGATGGCACGACAAATCCCTCCCGCTGGCAATGACCGAGTTCCACAAAATGGCCGAGAAGCACACCTTCGGGCTGGACTGGACACAAAACCCGAAAAATTTTAATGACGAGAATCTCAAGAAATACCATGCCATTGTTTTTTTGCATTCACGTGGCTACGAACTTGATGACGCGCAGATGCAAAGTTTTAAAACCTTTATTCAGAACGGCGGTGGTTTTGTGGGCATCCATGCGAGTTCTGCCGCGCGACGACAAAACGATTGGTACAAAAAACTCGTTGGCCGTATTCTCAAGGATCACCCTGAAGAACAAACTGCGGTGATGCATGTTATTGATAAAAATTTTCCGGCGACCATGCACTTACCTGATAAATGGATTTGGACCGAAGAGTGGTATTCCTGGGGTGAGCCACTGACGAAAAACCTTAAAGATTTAATTACCGTTGACGAGCGCACTTACGACCCGGATCGCACCTGGGGGGATGACAATCGCCGCACCGCGATGGGCGAGTATCACCCCATTGCCTGGTACCAGGAATTCGATGGCGGTCGCTCGTTTTACACAACGCTTGGGCACTTACCGGGGGTGTATGAAGATCAATGGTTTCTGGATCACATTTACGGCGGGATCTATTGGGCGGCGACAGGCCTGGGTGTGATTGAGTAGTTCAAGTACTTGAGTGATTGTTTTGTTGTGGCGCTAGGGCGGACATAAACCGCCTTAGCGAGTGCAAAAATCAGTGGGTGTTATTCTGGCCAGCTCAACAGCCAACACAACGCCAAATTAACAAGCCGGAAGAAAAATTACAGCGCGTACAATTCAAATTCGCGCATATTCCAGGGCACCTCATAAATATGCGGTTTTCCTCTTCGTGTTCCCGGCACACTTTGTTCTGATTGCGTAAGCGTAATGCGTAAAAACCTCGCTTCTACAGGTTCAAAAGTTATTCGCGTGGGGGAATCCGGGCTGGCGCCATCGCGAATAATGGTCGTCCAGTTCTCACCATCATTGGAAACACTCAGGGTGTAACCTTTTGGGGAGGTTTGCAAAGGCGGCGGCGACCCTTCTCTCCAACCACGGCCCACAACCGGCGATTCAAATTTAATTTCTGCCAGGCGTTGTGCTTCCGGCAATTCAATTTGAAACCACATACCTGCTTGCTGATTGCCGCCACTTGTCCAACCTTCAAAATTAAAGGCACCGAGTGGCGAAGACGTGCTGCCTTTGCGCGTATCGGCGCTGTGGCTTGCACTTACCTTCCAATTTTCTTGTAGTGGCAAACGTTTTGGAATGGACGCGCGTAAACGTTCAAGCGTGTAGGGCTGTGTTTGATCGATCGTTGCTGCGCGCACGCGGGCGACTTCTTCGGGGGTAACAAAAGACGATTCGTTTTCAAAATTCACACGTATAAAGGAGGATATGGCGGCTATCCATTCATCATCGTTTGCCCGCATCGGCGCCATCATTACACCGCTATAGTGTTCGCCATCGAGTTCACCAGTTAAACCGTGTAACAAGGTTTTGATGATGTAATCGGGGTGAGATTGAATACGTTCGGAGGCAATGACAGACGGGGCCATTAAACCGTCACCGGCGGGTGTGCCACCGCCCAATCGTCCATGGCAAGTCGAACAAAAATCGTTGTAAATAGCCTGGCCTTTATCGAGCAAGGCTTGTTGTTCTTCGGAATAGTTCGGATTGCGGCGACCGAAAAAAGCATTTACAACAGGAGGTTCGATGATTTGATTGCCAACCAATTGCACACCGGCAGCCGGGTTCATGGCCATCGCTTTTTTCACAGCGTCGAGCGTGCCAGGAATTTTTAACATGCGCCCGGTCATCATTGCGCGCATCATGACGTCGGTATCACTGTCCGTCATCATTTTCAGGTAATCTTTTTCGAAAGATTTATCACCCGCTTTATACAAGGTTTCGCTGACCCATAAAGCTTGAATGCGCATGCGCGGATTGGGGTCGGCCATGAGCTCCCTTACCAGCGCGGCGTCGAGCGTACCGATGCCTTCGAGTACCCAAAGCGCGTGAAATTTTGCGAGCAGGTTGTCGCCTTCACGAATAATTTTTGTCAGCTCGGGTGTAATCGAGGTATCGCGGCGTTGAACCAGCACTTGCTGCGCGAGGTCACGCCACCAACCATTTTTATGTTTCAGGTGTTGGAGGACTTCAAGTGAGCTTTCGTCATACATCCGTGGTTGGGTTTTATCTCTTTCAAAATCGTCGTGCGTTAAGCGCCAGATGCGTCCGAGGCTGACCACCTTGTCCAATTGATACTGTTGAATCTTGGCGCGAATGTAGGAGCCGACGGGTGTCCATTGCCCTTCCTGAATTATGCCGTGGTACATATCGACAATGTACATCGTACCGTCAGGTGCGGTGGCCATATCCACGGGGCGAAAAAGCGGGTCAGTGGAGCGAATAAATTCTGCTTGTTGATCCTGATAAACGTTGTGTAAAACAGACAAACCTTCTTCGCGCACTTCGTTAACCTGGCGCACGATACGGGCGACCGGTTCGCCGTAAAAATATTGTCCAATGAGTTCTTCGGGCAGGCGATGACCGCGAAAAACATCGTTGCCTGCAGCACCGGTCACACGGTTGAGTGTGCCTTCCGGCATGCGTACTGCACGCATCCCGCCTTGCATATCGGCTACGAGCACCGGTGCGCCCCAAGGGACTTCAAAGCCTTCGGCAAAACTGTCTTTTACAACGTAGTCGCCGTAGTGCACCGGGAATTGGAAATAACCGGGTAATCCGCTCGCGCCTCCCTGAAACCAGAGCCTGCCGTCGTCGTCGTGAGTGATACCCCATTGTGAATGGTTCGACGCCGTTGCTTCACGAACAACACCATTCGGTGTCCAGCGAACGCGAAAGGGGTTTACCGTACTGTACAACCAGTTATCCATGCCCCAATACAAAAACGCTTGTTGATGCTCAACGTTGCCTGCCCGGCCGAAGTTACTGGTAAAAAATTCTTTTTTATCCGCTTTGCCGTCACCGTCGGTATCGGTGTACATAAACACATCGTCGGCGTTGGACTCCATGGTCAAAATACTGTTTGGCCCAAGGGGCAAAACAAAGCGGGGAAATACCAGTTTGTCGACAAACATGCCGCCGCTTTCATAGACGCCGTCATTGTCCTTATCTTCCCAGCGCGAAATTCCGCTCACAGGTTCGAGCGTGCCTTCAGAATCGACAGTTAACATATAGGAACGCAGTTCAAGCACATACATCCGGCCATTGGCATCGAAGGTAATGGCGCCCGGTTGTTGAATGTCAGGTTCAGTCAGAACCGCGTCCAATTTATAGCCCGGCGGTAGAATGAATTTCTCCTGTTGCAAGTCGACCGGCAAGGGCAAGACCGGTGGCTTGGGGGAGAGGTCGACCCCTTTCCAGTAATCGCTTTCAAGATCCGCACCCTCGGGCAGTTCAACGCGTGTCCAGGTTTCTTCCGGCGGCACTGGCGGTGGGGTGGATTTGAGTGTGGATTTGGGTGGCGGGCTGCAGGCTTTAATCAGTGTGATTGATAATAAAATGCAGGCTGTCGCCATCAAGTGTTTTTGGAAGGGCATTCGTGGTCGTCCTTATTGTGTTATGCCGTAAAGCTAAATCGTTGCCGTAAAATTTAAGTGAAAGCATGTATTTGATATTAGTCGCATATGACAACCATGCTCAGGTTAATATTTCTTGCTCTTAAGCGGGTTTTACTTTAAATAGCGCGTTTTGCCTGTGGCGGGGAGCTTTTTGACGTGTCCATTTCGATTTCTGAACTTGCTTTAGGCAATGGTGTTTTGAGTTTGCCGGTATCGGGCCAGGAAATTGCAGGCAGAGAGGGTTCGAGCTGTGAGGATTCAAGCCTCTTGTTCGAGTCAATGGCCGAAGACCTGCAAAACCAGGGCTACAGCATCAAGCCAGCGGCACTTCCCCTTGCTCTCAGTATTCAACTGCAAGCCCATTTGCAAGCCATGCAAGCAGCACAATTCAGCCAGGCGGGTATCGGCCGAGGTGACGAACTCACTGTTAGCCAGTTTGTGCGTAAAGATGAAATCTGTTGGATCAATGGTGAAAGTGAAGCCGGTCGCGCCTGGCTGGCCTGGGCAGAGCAGTTACGGCAATTTCTAAACAGACAACTTTATTTGGGCCTCTTTTCTTTCGAAAGTCATTTCGCGCATTACCGCCCCGGAGACTTCTATAAACGACATGTTGATGCCTTTAAAGGCGAAGCAAACCGTGTGCTTTCCATGGTCACTTATTTAAATCCGGGATGGACTCAGGATGATGCGGGGGAATTGGTTCTTTATCAAAATGATCACGACCAGCAGGGAATTAAAGTGACCCCCTTGCTTGGCACAATTGCACTTTTTTTAAGTGAAGATTTTCCACATGAAGTACTGCCTGCTTTGCGCGATCGCTATTCGATTGCAGGTTGGTTTAGAGTAAATGCGTCGATAAATGGTCGCGTCGACCCGCCAAGATAGAAGCGATAACACGCCTTAACATTTCCCCTGGCGCGAAGAAATGTGACTATTTAGTGCAGCGCTTTCTGTATTCGGTGAGACCTTATACCCGATAAAATTTCACAAAAACATGTGATATTCCTCTGATATTTATTTTTGTAGTGTGTGCGCTCATTCAACTTATAGTTAAGTTGAATATAACTCTGTTGCATTTACTTGAAACGTTGAGACATTTCGTCAAGTTGGGCAATGGTAAATAAAATAAAAATGAGGAGCGTAGTACATGAGACGAATTCAGTTCTATCAAATTGTTCGTAGTATTTTGGGTGTTGGCACGTTGGTTTTCTTTGTGCAGCACAATGCTTTTTCTCAGGAGGAGTGCATAACACAACAAACGGGGGACCAGATCAGAGATATCACAGAAAATGGTTACACCTACGAATTGTGGAATCAATTCAGTGATAGTGGTCAGGCGCAAGGGACAGCATGTATGACACCGAATCTGGAGTCGACGACTTTTAGTGCTCGTTGGGATAACACATTTAATTATCTGGCACGTCGGGGCTTGGGGTTTGACGGTTCACCAATGACACACAGTGAACGCGGTGATATCACAGTTGAATATACGGCGAGTTACAATCCCGGTTGTAACAGTGGTGAAAGTGGCATTTCCTTTTTAAGTGTGTACGGTTGGTCGCGTGATTTTGCTAAAGAACAAGCGAATCAACCTTCAGATATAAACAACCCACCCGGCTTTCCAGAGCCTTATAAAGAAGCCCTGGTTGAGTACTACATTATCGAAAATCATTGTGGTTGGACGCCTGCTAATCAAGATGGTGTTGTAGGGCTTGGAAATTTTTCCGTAGACGGTTCGACTTACGATGCCTATCTTTACAATCGTGTCAGCCAGCCTTCTATTCGTTGTAATGGAAGTTGTGATAATTTCTACCAATACTTCAGCATTCGTCGACAAACCCGCAGCAGCGGAACAATAAATGTCACTGCGCATTTTGATCACTGGGAAAACGAAAGAAATGTCAATATGGGTGGCCTGCACGAAGTGATGATGAAAGTAGAAGGTTATGACGATTCCCGTTCCGCAGGGGGGTCGACATCTTTTTCTGAATTGGAAGTGACGGTCTCAAACAATTCACCGGTGACTTTTGGTCAGGAGGTTTATGTCATCGACCAATATGACCCTGACCTGGAACAATTTCCGCCGGTTGCCACTTTTGTAATGCACGAAGGTAATTCTTTCCCGGATATTTCTGTTGAGTCAAACAACCCCTCCGTTCTTGATGTAGGCGGGCAGTTGACCTATCAGTTTATGGTAGGTGCCTGTGAAGGTTCTGCTGACATGACACTCTATGGCCCTAACGGAGAGTTTTGGGATACCGCTCACGTCGTTGTACGTGGCGATGCGTGTTCCAATGTTGCCAACAGGGTGTATCAAGTTGCGGCGCAAGGTCGCATAGGTGGTGAAAAAATAAATATCACTTTGAACAATATTCCGATGGCAAGCCATGTGCTGACAAACCAATATGCGGTGTACACAGGGGACTTTGTGGGCGAAGGTGAAGTTGGCGTGGAATTTGTGAATGATGATGGACTTGCAAACGGACGTGATGTGCGTCTTGACTATATCGAAGTTGACGGCCAGCGTCGAGAAACCGAGGCGATGACACAAAATAATGCAGCCTATGAAAACGGCGTCTGCGGTGGTGGTGCTTACACCGAATGGCTGCACTGTGATGGCAGTGTGAACTTCGGTGAATTCGATAGCACACACACCATTGTAATTCGCGCGCGTGGCAACGCCGGTGGAGAACACATTAAATTATTAGTTGATGGTCAGGCCGTGAAAGACTGGTGGTTGGGAACACAGTATGCGGAATATAGTGCGACGGTCACCGGTGATGGCGATATCAACGTTGCCTTTGACAATGATGGTGGTCAGCGCGATGTCATTATTGATTGGGTAAAAGTGGACAAACAAAACCCACGACAGGCTGAAAACATGGATTACAACACCGGTGCCTGGGCTAATGGTCAGTGTGGAGGTGGAACCCGAACGCAATGGCTGCATTGCAATGGCGTTATTGGTTTCGGAAATGTCTCTGACAACTTTGACTAAACATTATTACGACAATAATTTTTAACAAAATACAACCGAATCTGCTCGCTTTCAACGCGAGCAGATTTTTTTATTCTCCCCGCTAGCAATTCAAAAAAAATAGAACCGTATTGAGCACAATGTGTTTTCTTGAAGTGTGTAGTATTCTTTGAAGAAAGATTCGAATACCAACCCTATATGGCAAGCGAAAAATTTGAAAAAGCCAAAGCCTTGCAACGGCAATTGGCCAAAAAAGTGTCTTTGAAGCCTTTCAAAGGGAATGCCCGTATTATTGCCGGGGCGGATATTTCATTTAATTTAAAAGAGAATATTGTCTACGCCGTACTGGCTGTGTGGGACTGTGAACAAGAGCGCATTGTTGATCACAGTTCGGCAATTGAAGAGGTCAGTTTTCCCTATGTGCCAGGCTATCTCTCTTTTCGGGAGGTGCCGCCACTGTTGAAGGCCTGGGAGAGCCTGAGAAATAAACCCGAAATCGTGATGCTGGATGGGCATGGCATTATTCATCCACGACGCTTCGGTCTGGCCTGCCACTTTGGGCTTGAAGCGGGGGTGGCAACCCTGGGCTGCGCGAAAAAACCCTTTGTCGGTGAGTTCAAAATGCCACATCAACAAAAAGGTAGCCACACGATCATCACTGTTGATAACGAGGAGCGAGGATTTGCCTATCGCAGTCGTAGCGGCGTAAAACCCGTGTATATCTCGCCCGGCACCGGGATGAGTTTGCAAGACTGTTTGAATATTGCACAACAAGCAGGTGGCAAGTACCGAATTCTCGAACCTACCCGTCATGCCCATCGTTTAAGTAACCAACTGCGACAGCTTGTGTGCACAGGCTAGTTGATCCAGGCTAGAATTAAAGCCACAGGCATTGTTTAGCAAAATGCCCCATTGGGCCCCTGGTGGGCCGCACCATTCATCATCCAGAATGCCAATATGCACGAACAATCCCACTATGATCTTGCGCATTATGATCTTGCGATAGTTGGCGGCGGCATGGTCGGCGCGAGTTTAGCCTGTCTCTTGGGCGCGCTGGCGCCGCATACGCGCATCGCAGTGATCGAGGCGAGTGAGCAAGGGCCTGCAATTTCTGAGGAATCATTTGATGCGCGGGTTGTGGCGCTTTCCAATAAGGCCGTGGCGCTTTTTGAGCAAGCGGGAGTTTGGCAAAGCATACAAACTGAGCGCGGTAAGGCCTATTCTGGCATGTATGTCTGGGATGGCGAGGGTACCGCCAAGGTTGAATTTAATGCGGGCGATATCCGCGAAAATCACCTGGGTCATATCGTAGAAAATGCGTTGATTGTGCAGGCTCTTTGGCAAAAACTCGAATCTTTGCCTCAGGTCGACCTGTTTCGCGGTGCTCAGCTTGAAGAGCTGGAAACATTGGAACGTACGCAACGTTTAACCTTGACGGCAAACGGGCAAAAGCACACGCTTACCAGTGAGCTTGTGATTGCTGCCGATGGCGCCCGCTCGCAAATTCGAGAGCGAATGCAATTCCGTGTTAAAGAATGGGATTACGGGCAAAGTGCCATTGTTACCACAGTTCAAACAGAAAACCCTCATCGTGATATTGCCTGGCAGCGCTTCACGGCACATGGCCCCATTGCATTTTTACCGCTCGGCAAATTGCCGGGAAAAGCGGATCATCATTATTGTTCGTTGGTGTGGTCAGCCGATAACGCGATTGCGGCGGAACTGATGCAATACGATGACGAAACCTTTCGGTCAAAACTCGCTCAGGCGTTTGAGTTTCAATTGGGCGAAGTGCTGAAGGTTGATACACGCTATAAAATTCCGTTGCAACAACGCCATGCGGAATCCTATGTACAGCCCGGCGTCGCGCTGGTTGGCGATGCTGCGCACAGTATTCACCCTTTAGCGGGGCAGGGGGTCAATTTAGGTTTGTACGATATTCAGGTTCTGGCTGAAGAAGTTGGGCGCGCGCAGAAAAAAAATATTCCCTTGCATGACTTCTCTATCCTGCAGCGCTATGAGCGCCGTCGGCAATCCCACAATTTGTTGGCAATGGCAACAATGGAAGGGTTTAAACATTTATTTGCCAGTCAGCGGCCCGATCTGCGTTGGCTTCGCAATACCGGGATGCATTTTTTTAATCAACAATCCTGGTTAAAAAATCAGATAGCACGGCTTGCCAGTGGTTGATGCAGTGTAGTCGGGCGGCTTCAGGAACGAAGGCATGAGTGAAATTCTCGAACATCGAAAGGACTGGTTGATTTGCCACAATTGTGGTGAATTTCAAACCATTGTCGCGCTGTCGCCAGATCATTCGCTCGTGTGCTACAACTGCAATTCTTTATTGCACTCGGGCCACGGGAAGTGGTTAAACACCGCCACAGCTGTTGTTGTGGCCTCGCTAATTTTATTTTTTATCAGTAACTTCTTTCCGTTCTTAACCCTGGAAGTGGGTGGCCAGGCTCAAACAGCGACCATTCTCGATGGTGTTGGTGCACTGATAGAACGCAACCAATGGCTATTGGCGGGTTTGGTTTTTACAACAATTTTTTTATTTCCCCTGTTTGAAATTGCCGCCTATTTATATTTGCTCATTCCTTACTCCATGAACAAACGTTTGCCAGGTCAGCACCACGTATTGCGCATGATGATTCGTGCTCAGGATTGGAGCATGCTGGAAATTTTTATGCTCAGTGTTGTGGTCACCTCGGTCAAGCTGACGGATATGGCAGAGTTGTACCTGGAGCCGGGCGCTTACGCGTTTTTTGTACTGGTCGGTATGTTGATGTTGGCCTACGCAAAGTTGGACCGCAGAAAACTCTGGGCATGGATGAACACCAACAACTATTACCACACTGTGGAAAATGAATACGCCTATGACTGCCATATCTGTCAGGCCCTTGTGGGTGAATCCATTGTTGATGAATACAAGAGTTGCCCTCGCTGTGAGTCTGAGTTGCATCGTCGTATTCCTCAAAGCATGCAAAAGACCTTTGCCCTCATTTTAGCGGCCACCATTTTGTATATTCCGGCGAATTTACTGCCCATGATGACCTATACTTCTCTGGGCGTAACTGAATCAGATACGATCTTTTCCGGTGTGATTGAACTGATTGCTGCCGATTTGTGGTGGATTGCCACCGTTGTCTTTATTGCCAGTATTGTTGTCCCCATCGCAAAACTGGTGATTATGTATTACCTGCTTTGGGCTGTGCATGCGAAAATACGCATCGGCGCGCGCCACCGCGCAGCCCTGTATCGCATCAGTGAAATTATTGGCCGCTGGTCTATGGTGGATGTGTTTGTCGTCACCCTGCTGGTCGCGCTAGTGCAGTTCGGTTTTATTTATACCGTTGAACCCGGCAGCGCCATTATTGCATTTGGCGCGGTGGTGGTTTTAACCATGATAGCGGTGGAAACGTTTGATCCGCGTCTGTTATGGGATGCAAAGGATGAAGCTGAGGCAGAAATTGTTGCACGTGCTCTCGAATCACAAAAAGCGGAAAAACGCACAGAAGCAGAAGACGCGAAGGATTAAAGGATGAGAATAATTAACAGTGCAATGGTGCAAAAAGTGGGCGGAATATCACCCATTTGGATTGTGCCCGTGGTTGCGCTGATTATTGCGCTCTGGTTGGCGGTACAGGCCAGGCTCGAACATGGCGCAAATATTGTGATTGATTTTGATAGCGCGATGGACATCAAACCAGGGCAAACGCAAATTCGTTTGAACGATGTCAAAGTCGGTTTGGTAAAAGATATTAAATTGAGTAGCGATCTAAAATCAGTGCGTGTTTACGCCGAAATTGATCGCGAAGTGTCGAGCCACCTTTCTGTCAATACCCGCTTTTGGGTCGTCACCCCACGAATTAGTGCAGCCGGAGTCAGTAACCTTGAAACGCTTATTTCCGGTGTGTATATCGTGATGGATCCCGGCGAATCAGGCAGTTACGAAACCGAGTTTAATGGCTTGTCCGAATCCCCCTTGTTTGAGTCGGACGAGCCCGGCACGTCTTATGTCTTGCAAGCCGCAGAGTTGGGTTCAATTGATATTGCATCCCCTATTTATTATCGCCAGATTCGCGTGGGTGAAGTAACGGGCTACAAATTATCTTCGACACGTGAACAGGTTGATATCAATATTTTTGTACGCGCGCCCTACGATGAATTGGTGCAGACGCGCAGCCGTTTCTGGAATGTCAGCGGCTTTGGTTTTTCAATTGATGCAGAGGGGATGAAAGCGCGCATGGCGTCAGTCGCTTCGCTAATCAGTGGCGGTATTGCTTTTGACAATACGGCGGGTTTTGAAGAAGTGACACTCGCAGAACCCGGCTCTTCATTTTATTTATATGCAGACCGCGAATCCGTCCTCGAAGGCCGTTTTGACATTAAGTATTATTATCGCCTGCAATTTTCCGGTTCGGTACGGGGTTTAACAATCGGGGCGCCGGTTGAATTTCGAGGCATTCGAGTCGGTGAAGTCGTTGATGTTGTACTCGTATCTGCGGATAACCTGGATAATGTGTTGCAAGTGTATATTGCACTGGAGCCGCAGCGGCTGGAGTCACACGAAAACCCAACACGGGAGATAGTGGACAGCCGAGTGGAAGACCTGGTGAATCAGGGGCTCAGAGCGCAGATGCGTACATCGAGTTTAATTACAGGGTCAAAGTTTATCGATCTCATATTTGTGGATGAATCGTTACCCACCAGCGAAGAATCACTTTTTGTACGCTCTGAAAATTATTCCGATATCCCCACTGTTGTCGATCCGGCAGATGCCCTCGCCGATCAAGCGAGCGAAGTGCTCGATAAAATCAGTCAAATTCCCTTTGATGATATCGGTCGAGACCTTGCGGGTAGTCTCGCCAGTTTGAACACGATTCTTTCCACACTTGAAAATGAAAATACGGCAGCAAAACTGGATGGCACCTTCGGTGAGTTGGAGAAAACGCTCACTGCGGCGACTTCGGCCTTGAGCCAGCTCAACCTGACGATGGAAAGCATTGATCATGCAATTTCACCTGATTCCGAATTAAAGTATGAGTTGACCGAAATGCTGAAAGCCGTTGGCGATGCCGCGGATTCAGTGCAACTTTTTGTAGATGAACTTAATCGCCATCCAAATGCGTTGATTAGTGGGGCTGAAAAAGATGAATAAACTCAGTTGGCTTGCTCTGGTCTTTCTCAGTGTATTGCTACAGGCATGCACCTCAAGCGGGCCTGCAACAAAATATTACGCATTGTTGCCACAAGCCTCTGTTGAGCTTCTTGATTTTGAGCAGGCTAATTTTTCGCTTGGCGTTGGGCCGGTTAAAATACCGGAATTTCTCGAGCACCCCGGCATTGTGAGCCTGGGAGAGGGCAACCGCATTCACGTATCAGGTTACAACGCCTGGGCAGGTGATTTAAAAACCAATATCAGCCGTGTTGTTGCCAGCAACCTTTCTAAAACATTGGAACATCAGGAAATTTACGCTTTTCCCTGGGACGCGCGCAACAGGCCGCACTATCAGTTGCGTCTCGAATTTGAAAATTTATCCGGTGTGCGTGGTGGTGAAGTTCAAACCCGAGTCCGATGGATGCTGTTGGACCGCGAAGGGCGCACTGTGATCAAGCAAGCGACACTTGAGATTGCAATTCAATCCGGTTCGGATTCATACAATGACTATGTGGCAGCGTTGAACGCGGGTATAAATGTGCTCTCGTTGCAAATTGCCGAATATTTATCAACTGAATTTTTGATGCCAATTGATCGCCAGGCATTGCGTTAAGGTTCGTAAGTTCGTTATTCAGTCGGAGCGGTTTGGTCGAAGACTGGCCCGTAACCAATTACTGATCGAATTGTCAGCGAATAAAAACGCTTCAACCTCCTCCTGATTTTTCCAATAGTCGCTGCCTTTCGAAAATAAAAATTCGCGGGTAAGCATTCTACGTTCCGGGTTTAGCCATTTTATGGGCTTGGCCGGGTTGCCACCGACAATGCAATTGTCTGGAACATCTTCCACAACAACTGAGCCCGCAGCTACGATACTGTTTTCACCCACGGTCACGCCTTTGCCAATAATGGCCCGTAAGCCGATCCAGCTATTGCGCTTTAAATGAACCGCTTGCGAGCAGCGGAAAGGCCGCGTGCGGTTGTACACTCCGTGCCAATCACTGTCACTGACAATCACATCTGCAGCCAACATACACGCGTCGTCTATGCGTATTGAGACAGCAGAATTCAGCGACACGCCCGGCGCAAATAAACAGAAGCTTCCAATTGCAATGTGCCCTTGTTGCTGTTTGCTGGACCAGGTTGTAAAACTCACGGGTTTTTGTTTTGAGCTGACGATGTGCAAGTAGTCACCGGCCGAGATGTGCTTGCCAAAGATTTGCAGGCTGCACGGTTTGGCAATAACCGCTTCCTTGCCCAGCGCGTCAAATTGCGGACGAATTTTGTGTTTGATATAAAATTGATTGAGCCAACGGCACAAGCGTAAATAGAATAGCGGCCGGTTTTCTTTTCTCATCTGTAGAAACCGTTATTGATATCGAATAGAAAAAGCATAATAAGCTAAACATAATACGTTAAAATAGCGCAATGAACCTCGACAATTTTTTTCAAACACAAAAAATAAAAGGCTTTCTCGCACACGACGAAGGCATGTTACTGCATGGCTATGCGAAAAAAGTGGCGCAGCTTGGTCCCTGCCTGGAGGTGGGCAGTTATTGTGGCAAGTCCAGTGTTTATATCGCATCCGCCTGTAAGCAAAACGGCTCCATTCTCTTTGCGCTTGATCACCACCAGGGCTCGGAAGAACACCAACCCGGAGAAGGCTACCACGACAGCGAATTGTTTGATGCTGGTTCTGAACGAATGAACAGTTTTCCTGCGTTTTTGCATACGCTGCGTTTAGCAGGAGTTGAGAATTGTGTGGTTCCTCTGGTCTGTGCATCACAAACCCTTGCGCCACATTGGCACCAAGTGCTGGGAATGGTGTTTATTGATGGTGGCCACAGTGAAGCGCAAGCGTTTTATGATTGCCAAAATTGGTCGCGTCATGTCGCCGAAGGGGGTTACCTGGCAATTCATGATATTTATGAGACGCCGGAAGAAGGGGGTCAAGCGCCGCGTTTGGCCATGCAAAGCGTAGTTGAGCAAGGCTGTTGGCAGAAAGTAGCTCAGGTGAAATCGTTGGTGATTTTACAAAAAAACACTGAGCTTCCCTAAACAATCGCACTTACACGTGTAAATAAATCAGTGGCCGGGCTTTTCTGAAACAGGGCATCGCAAGCGAGAACAAACGCTGCTGCTGTCCACGATGTTTTTTCTCGCGGCCAGATATTGTCATCGCGAAAATTGTAGCCCGTCCAAAAGCCGCCGTCGTCATCTTGCCAGCGCACCAATTGCAATAAAATTTCTGTTGCTTTGTCTTGCTGTTCGCTCGCGATTAACGCAAGGCACAGCTCTGAGCTCTCGGCGACGGTCATCCAGGGCTCATCGCTCACACAGCGGCAACCCACGCCGTTCTCTACAAAGATATCCCAGCGCTTGTGCAAGCGAATACGCGCTTCTTCAGGGGAATAAATACCCGCAAGAATGGGATAAAACCAATCCATGGAAAAACGTTCCTTGCTCTCCCAGCTGCGATCAAAACGCCAGGGTTTGTTTTTCAGGGTGTCGTAAAGTTTGCGGTAAGCTTGCCGCCAATCTTCGCATGGAATATCCAGCGTTTCAGCGCAGTGGATGGCACACTCAAGACTGCGGAGAATTGATGAGCAGGCTGTCAATAAGGCATCCCTGGGCAGGGTTTCACATTCTGAGACGGCCCATTGGATGTCACCTTCTGCACTTTGCTGACTGCATACATAATGTATTGCTTTTTGAACCAGCGGAAAAAATTGCTGCAGGCTATTCCGCTCACCGGTACACAAATAGTGATGCCAAAGTGCGGTTGCCGGGTAAGCAACAAAATTACTTTCTATCTTGCGTGCATCATTGTCGTTATTTGTATTGAAGTAGGATGCGTACCAACTGCCATTGGCAAGTTGCTGTTGTTGCAGCCACTCAAAGCCTTTTTGCCAATGTTGATGGTGGCCACCGAGCGTAAGCGCCATAAGGGATTCACAGTGATCCCAGGGGTCGAGTTTGCCATTTGCAAACCAGGGGAGCGCGCCCGTGTCTTTCTGGCAGGCGAGAATGTAACGCACAGCATTTGCTTGCGCCTTTTCGAGCTTTCTTAAAGATGTCTTAAGTAGAGAGCTGCTCAATGTGTCTAATCCGCGGTTGAGCCTTAAAGGATACCTTAAAGCGGAATTAAATAGGAATGGGAAATATGTGCTTTGAGTAATAGCAAAAAACAGTAATTTGCACTAACCTCACATTCAAGTTTTCACCAAAGTATGTTAAAAGCCTGGAAAGCCGTAAGGTAAAACAGCAGTACGGTAAAACAAACAATACTTAAATGAACACAACCTGAATGAAGAATCTCAAAAGGTTATGAGGAGAAAGTTATGAAACAATCGTTCAAATTACTGTTCGCTATTGCGATTTTTTTGACCGCTCTAAGTGCCCACGCAGGAACGGACAGCGGTTTTTACTGGGGTGGCAGTATCGGTAATTCCTCACTGGATATTTCCAATACTGAATTCGACGCCAAAGACAGCGGTGCGGGCTATAAACTCATCGGCGGTTTCAATTTCGGTTGGGTGCCGACAATGGATTTCGCCGTCGAGTTGGATTATCGCGATTTTGGTTCCTTCGAATACGCTGATGGATTAGTTGAAACCGATATGACCAGTTTTGACCTCTACGGCATATTTGGCTTTAACTTTGGGCCGGGCGGGCTGTTTGTTAAGTACGGCTACAGCGATGGCGACATCGATTCAATTATTGATGATGTGAGTGTGAGCGGATCTGATTCAGCGACAACCTGGGGGTTGGGTGCAAAAGTCGCGTTATCGTCGATCACTGTGCGCGCCGAATACGAAGCGTTTGATTATGACGATTTTGATGATCTTCACATGATTTCCCTTGGTGTCACCTTAACGTTCTAGTCTCGGGTTTATCGACACCAGACCGTTTTACAACGAGGGTAAACACAAGAGCATTTTGGTCGACTGTGTTTGCCCTCATGAATATCCACCCACTTCATTTCGTTTTAATCCGTTTTCCTGAAATAAAACACCACGGATTTTCCCATCAAGGGGTTCAGTAAAAGCTCCAGCTTGCGTGTCAGCCAGGGTTTTTCCATTAAATCCCAAACCAGCAACTTGTGATACAGACGCAGTAAAAAATTATCTTTTTCCCAAAACATACATTTCAACCACCAGTACGGTGAGTGGAGTGCATGTGCCCAATGTTTTTTATAGGAGGAAAATCCCAGAGTGGTTACTTCGCTTTTTAATTCACGCGCACGAAATATTCGCACATGGCCGCCTTCAACCTGATGGTAGGCACTACTTAAGGCCCAGCATATTTTCTCTGGCCAACGTCGAGGAACGCTAACACACAATTGGCCGCCGGGTTTTAGCAGGCGGTGAATTTCTTCCAGTACGCTTTGGTAGTCGGGTAAATGTTCGAGGACTTCTGAGCAAATAATATGGTCAAAGCTGTGATCCTTAAACGGCAGCGTTAAAGCATTTGCTTGAATAAAGCGGCTCTGTTTTTTCTGGGGTGCAAACCAGGTATCGATTTTCTCTTTTGCCTGTTTAAGATCCTTAAGGTTTAAATCCACACCAATTAGGGTGGTCTCACGGTTTTTTTCCAGCAAGCCACTCACATGTCGACCCTCGCCACAGCCCAGGTCGAGAATCACATCGCCATTGCGTAGCGGGAAATAATCAGGGTTCAATGTAAGCATCTTGTGCAAGGCAATGTTGGTAAAATGTTGTGTAGGCTCGGCCAATGCCAAGCCAATCATAGGATTGTTGTACACGGTCCAGCGCGCGTTTGGACAAATCTGTTGCCAGTGGCTTGTTCGTCAAAACATTCAAAATCATTCGTGCGAGTTCCTGCTCATCGCCCGCGTTAAATATCAGGGCTGCGTCGCCGACCACTTCGGGCAGCGCACCGCCGTCGCTGGAAATTAACGGCAAACCGCAAGCCATTGCCTCAAGGGCGGGTATGCCAAAACCTTCATACAAGGAAGGGCAGACAGCGAGGCTCGCTTGATTGTATTCGTGTACTAATTCTTCTGTTGAAATGCCCGATTTAAAGTTCACTGATTCGCTCAGCTTGAGTTCGTGCAGGCGTTTGTGGGCCAGACTGTTATGCTTGAGTTTTCCAATAACACGCAATTGAATATCGGGCAACGACTTGCGGGTGATTGCAACAGCATCCAGCAAGGTGTGTAACCCTTTTAATGTTTGGTCAGACGAGGCGGTCGTTATTATGCGGAAGGGATTTTTTTTCACATCCAAAGGTTTAAAACGTTGTGTATCAATGCCATTTGCGATGATTTCAATATTTTTTTCGTCGACGGGAAAATGCTTGATGATATCTGCACGGCTTTGTTGAGAGACGGTAATAATATGCGGCAGCCTTTCTGCAACTTTTTCCTGCATGGATAAAAAGCGATACCAGCGTTTCAAGAGTAAACGGTGGAACCAGTCTTTGGCTTCAGAAAGCGCAAAGTGCAGGTCGCGGTGGATCGGATGATGAATCGTTACAATTAATTTTGCCGGCCCATTCAACAAATTGAGCAGGGCAAAGCCTAAACTTTGATTGTCGTGGATAATATCGAATTGTGCCAAACGCTGTGTATACTGATCCAGTAGTCGCGCACAAAATAACTCAGGTTCGGCGAAGCCTCCGCTAAGCTTTGAAAGCCATTCGCGACGATCAAAGCGATTCAGTAAATTTTTCATCCCGATACTGCGCAAGGGTTTTTCTTTGGAATAAAGATCAAGGCCGGGAATCTTTACCAGTTCGACGCCCGCGACCAACTCCGGATAGGGTGGCCCCGAGAACACACACACCTGATGCCCCAAAGCGACCAGAGCCTTGCTTAAATAATGCAGATAGATTCCCTGGCCACCGACATGGGGATGGCTACGGTAGCCGAGAAGGGCGATACGGAGTTGGCGTTCTGAGCTGAGTGCTTTATTCAAGGGAATTGATTTACTCGAAAAAACGATTATTTGATCACGGATTGTAGTTTGTTTGGGGGCGAATGTTTACTCAAGGGTGGGTGTTCGTGAAAAACGGCGTGCGTGACACGCGCGATTGAACGGCCAGGCATTGTCAGCTTTGCTAAAACCTGACTATATATAACCAGGTAAGAACCCAAGTATGAGCCAGGCGTTTATCAGGCTTGTTTCCATTAAATCACAATTGTGCGATAAAACCTTGAGGATCAAAGGTCAGCTTGAGTTTGCGGATTTTGTTGCCCTGGTTATCGAGGATGAGCAAGGTGGGGAAGCCGCTGACACCATGACGTTTCATAAACTCTGCCGTTCCTTCGGACTCATATTCCAGGCGAGTAAACACATAGTTCGCTTGCATGGCGGCTTTGACATCGGAATTGCTGAAGATGTCTTTATCCAGTCGGCGACACGTCGGGCACCAGATCGCGGAAACATCGACCAGCACATCCTTGTTTTCGGCCTGAGCCTGTTGGAGTGCGTCGTCCAGGCTAATAAGCTGCAGGCCGGTTGCGTGCAAGGCTTTCTCCCCAAGCCGAGTCTGGATTTCGACATAGACGAAGTACACAGCGAGGATGAAAATCGCTGTGAGGCCCCAACGGAACCAGGAATTTTTCAGGAGCCCTGCAGGCTGGGGGCTCGAATGTGTTGGCTCACGGTTGTCATTACTCATACAATTTTCTCGTGTTGTCTCAATCAGATTGGCCCCGGGTAATTCATGCTTCAGGGCGGATTCTGAAAATGAATTTATAAGCCGTATGTCTGGAGTTTATAAGCGGCACGCTTGCCGCTATAATCCGCCTTTTTCTCGCCAAGAGCGCCCTATGTCCGTAAGAAAGGCTAGCATCAGCCGCAACACCCTGGAAACGCAAATCACCGTAGACCTCAATCTTGACGGCGACGGTAAAACTTCATTCGACACCGGCGTGCCCTTCCTGGAGCACATGATGGATCAGATTGGTCGTCACGGCATGATGGATCTTACAGTCTCGTGCAAGGGCGATACGCACATCGACGACCACCACAGTGTTGAAGATATTGGTATCAGCATTGGCCAGGCGATGACTCAGGCGGTGGGCGACAAGCGTGGTATACGTCGCTACGGCCACGCCTATGTGCCTTTGGATGAAGCGCTTTCTCGCGTGGTCATCGACTTTTCCGGTCGCCCCGGTTTGGTGATGAATGTCGACTTTACGCAAAAGCGTATCGGCACCTTTGATACGGAATTGTTCTACGAATTCTTCCAGGGTTTTGTGAACCATGCGCAAGTCACCTTGCACATTGATTGTTTGCGAGGCCACAACGCGCACCACCAGATTGAAACGGTCTTCAAGGCATTCGGCCGCGCCTTGCGCATGGCGCTCGAAGCCGATACCCGCATGGGAGATCAACTGCCTTCCACCAAGGGCGCGCTTTAATCCAGACTGACGAATCGACATGTCCAAACAACGCATTGCAGTAATTGATTACGGCATGGGCAACCTGCATTCCGCAGCGTCTGCCCTGCGCCATGTTGCGCCCGATGCTGAGGTTCTGGTCACGGCTGATAAGGCAGCGATTGCCAGTGCCGACAGGGTGGTCTTTCCCGGTGTTGGCGCCATTCGCGATTGTGTGGGTGAAATTCGGCGTTTGGGTTTCGACAAGGCGGTTGCGCAAGAGATGGAATCCGGTAAACCCGTTCTGTGTATTTGCATAGGCATGCAGGCCTTAATGCAACGCAGTGAAGAAAATGGCGGAGTCGATTGTCTTGGCCATTTTCAGGGTAGCGTTGAATTCTTTTCTTCAAACCCACAATTTCAGGCTGCGCGCGATGAAGGCAGCAGTTCTGGCGAGCACCTCAAGGTACCGCACATGGGTTGGAATCAGGTGCAGCACGCCATCGATCACCCGCTTTGGCAGGGAATCGAAAACGGTGGGCGCTTTTATTTTGTGCACAGCTATTATGTGCAGCCGCAAGATGAGAGTCTGGTGGCCGGGCGGGCGCATTACGGTATCGATTTTTGTGTCGCACTTGCGCAAAAAAATGTTTTCGCCGCGCAATTTCACCCTGAAAAAAGCCACAGTAATGGCCTGCAATTACTCAGCAACTTTGTGCGCTGGAACGGCCAATTCTGATTTAAAAAAAGAAGTGAGCTCAATGTTAATTATTCCCGCTATTGATTTAAAAGACGGCAAGTGTGTGCGTTTACGCCAGGGCTTGATGGATGATTCCACGGTTTTTTCCGACGACCCGGTTGCGATGGCCGCGCAATGGGTGGAGCAGGGCGCGCGTCGCTTACACCTGGTTGATCTCAATGGCGCGTTTGCGGGCGAACCGGTAAACGGTGAAGTGGTCACCGAGATTGCCAAACGCTGGCCGGATTTACCCATTCAGATTGGTGGCGGTATTCGCTCGGCAGAAACCATCGAGCACTACCTGAAGGCGGGAGTGAATTACGTCATTATTGGCACCAAGGCAGTAAAAGAACCTGAATTTGTGAAAGCGATGTGTGCGCAATTTCCCGGTCATATTATTGTGGGTCTCGATGCAAAAAACGGTTTGGTTGCAACTGACGGTTGGGCAGAAGTATCGGAAGTGCGCGCTGTGGATTTGGCGAAACAATTTGCCGATGACGGCGTCAGTTCGGTGGTCTACACCGATATTGCACGTGATGGCATGATGCAAGGCGTTAACATCGAGGCGACGGTTGCGCTCGCCGAAGAAAGTGGTTTACCGATCATTGCGTCGGGCGGTGTCACCAATATGCAGGATATCGAAGCCCTTCATCAGGTTGCCGATGCCGGTATTGTTGGGGCGATTACAGGCCGCGCGATATACGAAGGCACCCTGGATCTCGCCAAAGCGCAAAGCTGGCTGGACGAGCAGGAACAGCCTTAATCAGACTCGATACAAGCACTCAAAACACGTAGTTAAAACAAGCCGGAGGCCGGACACATGCCACTCGCAAAACGCATTATTCCCTGCCTGGATGTCGATCAGGGCCGAGTCGTTAAAGGCGTGCAATTTGTTGATATTCGCGATGCGGGTGATCCGGTAGAAGTGTCGCGTCGATACAACGAGCAGGGCGCGGATGAAATTACATTTCTCGATATTACCGCCAGCCACGAAGATCGCGCGACCACAGTCCATACCGTTGAAAAAATCGCAGCGGAAGTGTTTATCCCGCTCACCGTTGGTGGGGGAATTCGCGAGCTGGCGGACATTCGCAAAATGTTAAATGCGGGTGCCGACAAAGTCAGTATCAATTCAGCGGCCGTGAAAGAGCCCGAGTTTGTTAAAGCTGCCGCCGACAAGTTTGGTGCGCAATGCATTGTGGTAGCCATAGATGCGAAGTGTGTAAGCGCCGAAGGGGAAACGCCACGCTGGGAGATCTTCACCCACGGCGGCCGCAAATCTACCGGCATCGATGCCGTTGAGTGGGCAGTGCGCATGACGGACTATGGTGCAGGAGAAATATTGCTCACCAGTATGGATCGGGATGGAACCAAAAATGGTTTTGACCTCGGCGTGACGCGTGCTATCTCAGAGGCGGTGCCGGTGCCGGTGATCGCGTCGGGTGGGGTCGGGAATTTACAACATCTTGTCGACGGTGTGATCAAAGGCGGCGCGGACGCAGTATTGGCAGCCAGTATTTTTCACTTTGGTGAATATTCAGTGCCGCAGGCCAAGGAATTTATGAGGGAGAGGGGCATAGAAGTCAGGTTGTGAACCTGGCTTTCCGAAAGGAGAGGCAGAAGAGCCGGGGGCTCTCCTGCCAGGATCTATCAGGCTGCAGCGCGGCCGTATTTTTCCAGGGTTTCTACTACTGAGGGCTCTGCGTGAATGATGAAGTCAATAAAATCACTCGCGCCAGTTTCCGCTTCCTGGAAGGTGTCGAAGGGGCCGATATCTACGCCTTCTCGAGTGCTGTAATACCAGTAATCGCCTTTTTGAAAGAAACGATTGGATCGTCCTGGTACGTTGCCGTTTTCACCTGTTCTGTTCATGTATCAATCCTCTGTCTACGTTACCACTCCATTAACATTTGCCGTCTCTTGGTCCGGCTTTATGCTGTTCCAATAGCCAGTGTAACCTATTTTTAATAAATTGCGCACGTGGCCAAGGTGGCGCATTGTGCACGTTTTTTACTCAAAATGCACAAGAAACAATGCATTATTGCTAAATCCAAAGATATAGACGTCAAAAAGTGGGCTTTTAGGTCAAATCTTGTGCGAACCCTGTCACAGAGGGAGTGAGTATTGCGACAAGCGGGATGTAAAAAAGGATAACTGGTCGGATTAAGGTGAATTTATGGTCAAAGCGCTGATGTTTTGAGCGCCACGAACGCGATTTTGAGGCTGTTTTACCTGCATGGCATTCAATAATTGCGAGATTCCAACCAGCGTGAAGCCCTGCTTTTGTATCTCCGGCAATCGCGCTTCAAGCACAGCCAGAGTTTCCGGGTAAGGGTGGCCAATGGCTACGGCTTCTCCGTGTTGTGTGGCATGTGCTAACAGCTTATCCAGCTGGGTTTCTATGGCCTCAACCTCGCGTTGGTTGTCGAGAAAGACATCGCGGCTGGAGTGGGGTACCAGTGCCTGAGCCGCAATCTCGCCAGCCACGCTTTTTGCGGTGGTACGGCTATCAATAAAAAACAGGTTTTTTTCGAGCAAAATACTCATCAGCCAGGACATGCGTTCGCGGTCCTGGGTGAGCAAGCTACCCCCATGGTTATTCACACCAATTGCCTGCGGAATGGAAGTGAGCAGCTTGCGCGCGTGAGATTCAAATTCGTCTTTTTCCATCGCCGTCGTGAGGCCGCTTTCCCAGGAAATTTTCCGGCTGGGCGCCATGGGGAGATGAACGAGGATTTCCTTGGTACCGGTTTTTTCAGCGGCTTGTGCAAGGCGTTCCGCGTGGGGGCTGCCTGGGATAATCGCAACGGTGAGTGGTGCCTCCAGCGCGATACTTTGCTGGCCTTCACGCAAGCGATAACCTAGATCATCAATGATGATCGCAATGCGCGGCCCGTCGGCCTGGTGCGAAAGAGAGGCTTCATCGATGAGCCTCTCACTGGGGGGAAGGAAAATAAGAATAAAGGCCAAAAATGCTGGCATATTAACTGCGCTCGTCGGCGGAACTCTCGCTGCTGTTTTTGTCCGGTTTACTCATTAAAGGTTGCGGTGGGCGTTTGAGCAAGTGCAAACCTTTAATCAGATTCAAGGCTTCGTAAAGCTGGCTGTCGCGATCCTGAAGTTCGCGATTTGCTGCTGGCAGGCGATCACTGGATTTCACATCGCCGTTGCCGTTCGCGTTTTCAATATGCCCGCTCAAGTCGGCTTCAGTTACCTGATTGCGCGGGCGCACTGCCGTGACGCGAACGCGTTCAACTTCAATATCCGGCGCGATGCCTTGAGCTTGTATCGAGCGCCCACTGGGTGTGTAGTAAAGTGCAGTTGTTAATTTAATTGCACGATCATTGGTAACCGGAATCACTGATTGCACGGAGCCTTTACCAAAACTGCGAATACCGAGAAGAATCGCCCGTTTTTGATCTTGCAGCGCACCCGCAACAATTTCTGAAGCCGATGCAGAGCCGTCATTAATCAATACAACGATGGGCAACCCTTGCAGTATATCGCCGGGCTGCGCATGAAATTCTGTACTGGAATCGTTCAAGCGCCCTTCGGTATAAACCACCAGTCCGCCATCCAGAAACAGATCAGCCAACTGCACGGAAGCGTTGAGTACGCCCCCCGGATTATTACGTAAATCCAGAATTAAACCGTGCATATCCGGTTTGAGTGTCAACAGTTTTTCAATTTCTTTCTTCGCATCACGTGCTGTATTCAATTGGAACTGTGCAATTCGCAAGTAGCCAATACTGTCTTCCAGCATGTCGGAACGGACACTGCGCACGGTAATGATGTCGCGAGTCAGCGTGAGATCGAAGGGTTGCTCGACTCCATCGCGCACAACGGTAATCTTGATATCGCTGCCTTTCGGGCCTCGCATTTTCTCTACCGCTTCGTTCAGGGTAAGGCCTTTCACCGTTTCATCATCGAGTTTAATAATTAAATCGCCTGCTTCGACACCAGCACGCGCCGCAGGGGTGTCATCGATCGGCGAAATAACTTTCACAAATCCATCTTCCATACCCACTTCGATACCGAGGCCACCAAACTCACCGCGTGTATTGACCTGAAGATCATCAAAGGTGGATGCATCCAGGTAAGAGGAATGTGGGTCCAATTCCGAGAGCATGCCGCGGATGGCGTATTCGAGGAGGGTTTTATCATCAATTTCCTCGATATAGGCCTGACGGATATGTTCGTAGGCTTTGGTAAACATGCGCAGGTCTTCGAGTGGCAACACGCTGGTGGGTTCATGCTCTTCGGTAGGCGCAGCTGTTGCCGCTTCTGTCTGGCCGAAAACCTGAGCGCTCAACCCGAGGCATAAAACGAGCGGGATTAGGGCCGACAGGCCTGACAATTTGGAGGCTTTTACATTCATAATGATCTGTCTGAATCGTTATATTCTGTTTGTGTGTTTCTTACCAGGTTGCTATCTGCATAACTATTTATCTATGCAGCCTGTGTAACTATCTACCTGTGTAGCCGATGTATCTGTCTATCTATCCTATTTATACTTTGTAATAGGCGTTTTTCAACACGCATTGGTTACTTCGCACTTGCCGGCGTTTTCCAGCGCCAGAACTGTAAGTTAAGCAGGTTTAAACCAGCTGCGGGGGTTCGTTGGTTCGCCTTTGTGGCGCAGTTCAAAATACAGGGCTGCGCGTTCCTGGCCGCCACTGGTTCCAACGGTGGCGATGGTCTCTCCCCGGTTCACCCATTCGCCAAGTTCCTTATAAAGGACTTCATTGTGGGCGTAAAGCGTCATGTAACCGCCACCGTGGTCAACGATGAGTAAAAGACCGTGTCCGCGCAGATAATCGGAATACACCACGCGGCCATGGTGGACGGCGACGACAGGGTTGCCAGTCGTGGCACCAATCAACATCCCTTCCCAGCGCAGCCGGTTACCGACCCGTGCACTCCCGTAATTGTGCAGAATCCGCCCGTTTGTGGGCCAGGGCAGTTTGCCCTTGAGCGAGGCGAAACTCTCCGCGTTACTCTGTAGATCGTCTTCACTGAGAAATTGTTTCACATTCGTCAAAATTCGCTGTAAGCGGGTACGATCGTTTTGCAGGTTTTTGAGTCTGGCATCGCCGCTGCGAAGGTCGGCTAAAAGTTTATCGAGGGTTTTCTTGCGTTGGCTTTGTTCAGACTGCAACGCCTGCCTTTGATTCTGCAAGCGGCTGAAATTACTTTGTAACTTTTCTGTTTCGTAGGTGATTTCCGGCTCGATTTTATTCAAGCGTTCAATCGTCCCCATGTAGGCCGTAATTTTTTCGGCGCGGGCCTGGATGATGTAGTCGTAGTATTTGAGATTGCGAGCAACACGCGCAGGCTCCTGTTGATTGAGCAACAGGCGCACACTGCTTTGCTGGCCAAGTTGCCAGGCTGATTTCAGATGCTGGCTAACAAATTTCTGTTGGGATTTTTTTTTTATTTGCAGTTCGCTGCGCTCGTCGTTCAGGTTCTTTAATTTTACTTTGCCATCATCCAGCTGTTTCTGAATTTGCCGCGCTTTTTCGCTGAGTTCACCGATGGTTTTCTCACTGCTTTGCAGAGACTTTTGCAATTCATCGCGCGAACTGCGTGTGGCTTCCAATTCCTTTTGTAACTCGGCGATGGACTTGCGCAACTCTTCGAGGCGGGCGCGATCGGCCGCTTCGTCGGCGTGCGCAGGCACAAATGCCAACGACAATAATGCACAGTAAACTACAACAGAAATTTTAATACGCATGGTCCTGAACATCTCCCTGGCTCAGTTTGCACCTTTAGTGGGCAGGTTCGACAGATTGCCTAGTTTACCGCATTAGCGCTGGATTTTTCAGACCTAATCCGGGATCATTGCGCCCCAAAATTCAGAGAGTTTATGGGGGCAGCACTATGTATAAATTGGTCTTGATACGTCACGGCGAGAGCCAGTGGAATCTCGAAAACCGTTTTACCGGTTGGCACGATGTCGATTTAACCGATACCGGAATTCAACAAGCACGTTCAGGCGGGCGCATGTTGAAAGAGGCAGGCTTTCAGTTTGATCAAGCTTTTACCTCGGTCCTCACGCGAGCCGTACGCACTCTCAATCTCGTTTTAGACGAAATGGACCAACTCTGGCTCCCGGTTCAGCGTCACTGGCGACTGAACGAGCGCCACTACGGGGCGCTCACCGGCCTCGATAAAGCCGAGACCGCAGCCAAGCACGGCGATGAGCAAGTCAAGATCTGGCGTCGCAGCTTCGATGTGCCGCCGCCCGAAGTCGACACCGACAGCCAACATTTCCCGGCACACGACCCGCGTTACAAGGGTATCGACCCCCGCGTTTTGCCTCGTGCAGAGAGTCTGGCCCTAACCATCGACCGCGTTCTCCCTTATTGGCACGATGTGATTACCCCCTGCATTCAAAGTGGTAAGCGCGTCATTATTGCGGCCCACGGCAACAGCCTGCGTGCCCTGGTGAAATACCTCGATGACCTGACTGCAGAGCAAATTCTCGAATTGAACATCCCCACCGGTATGCCGCTGGTTTATGAGCTTGATGAAAATATGCGTCCGATCAAGAGCGAATACCTTGGCGATCCGGAAGCCGTAAAAGCCATGATGGATGCGGTGGCAAACCAGGGTAAGGCTAAATAAGGAAGTTTGGGAACCTCTATCAGGACGCTCTTTGGGGTAGGGGTTGAATCGTGTATACTCGCGCGCTCCCGCATGGCCGGGAGCAATCGAGAACAGGTAATTTAAGCGGATTTTAGCGTGGGTTTTACAGAATTTCTTGCAGAACAATGGGTATTGGTCAGTATCTGGGCTGTGCTTATTGCTGCCTTCCTTTGGACAGAGACCCGCAAGGGCGGTAAGGCCTTAAGCCATCACGAAGTCACTCGCATGCTCAATGCCGGTGAAGCCATCGTGCTGGATGTGCGCGACGCCAAGGAATTTGGAACAGGCCACATCGTCGATTCCATCAACATTCCCTATGCCAAACTTAATGACCGCGCGTCAGAGCTGGAAAAGCACAAGGCGCGCACGGTTGTTGTTGTCGATAAGATCGGCCAACACGCCGGTTCAGCTGGCAAGATTCTCAAAGACAAAGGCTTTGATGTTGCGCGTTTACAAGGCGGCATCAGTGAATGGGCCGGGCAAAACCTGCCTTTGGTGAAATAGCCCCCCGCAAAACCCCATAGTAACAGGCAAGATTATGACTGAAGAAAACTCCAGCGCGGCAGCAAGCGAAGCCAACGCCAGTGTGCCGACTTTTGCAATTAAACGTATTTTTGTTCGCGACCTTTCTTTCGAGATGCCCGAAGGCCTGGAAGCCTTTGCGCTCAAAGCGGCCCCCAAGGTTGCCCAGGATCTCAACACAGAAATTAACAACATCGATGACAGCCATTTTATGGTGACATTGAAAATGACCGTGACCGTAAAATCGGATGAAGATAAAGTTGCATACTTAATTGAAGTGCATCAAAGCGGTATTTTTGAAATTGCCGGTTTCCCTTCTGCGCACCTCAAGCACGTTTTGACAGCACAGTGCCCGACAATTCTTTACCCTTATATTCGCGAAGCCATTGACTCGGTTGTCGTGAAGGCTGGATTCCCTCCGCTGGTGTTGCCACCGCTAAATTTTGATGCAATTGTTGCCAAAGCAACGGCAGAAGCACAGGCACGCGCTGCCGAGGCTGCGCCAACTGAAGGCAACGCTTGATCATTTTTTTATATAAAGAAAAATAAAAAACGCACCCAAGGGTGCGTTTTTTGTTTGTGCTTTAAGTTGTTTGTATTTTTAGTGCCTTAGGCGCTTTCTTCTTCCGGCCCCATTGCCATGCCGAGTTCCTTGAGCTTACGCGTGAGGGTATTCCGGCCCCAGCCCAGCAAATTAGCGGCGTCGCGTTTACGGCCAGCGGTATGCTTTAAGGCAATTTCAATCAAGGCGCGCTCGAAAGTCGGCACTGCTTCCGCCAAAATTTCTTTTTGACCGCAGGCGAGGGCCTGGTCGGCCCAATGGCGCAAGGCCTTGTCCCAATCGCCACTCGGTGTATCGGCAGTGCGAGTTTCCATTAATTCTGGTGGCAAATCCTCGACATGCACTTCGCGGCCGGACGCCATAACCGTAATCCAGCGGCAGGTGTTTTCCAACTGACGCACGTTACCGGGCCAACTTAAATTACTCATGTATTTTTCGGCATCGATGCTGAGTACTTTGGGTTCGACATCCAACTCGCTGGCGGCACGCCGTAAAAAATGTTGCGCGAGTTTGGGAATATCTTCGCGGCGTTCACTCATGCGTGGCAGGTGAATACGAATGACATTCAAGCGGTGAAATAAATCTTCACGAAAGCGGCCTTCTTCCACCAGGGTTTCCAGGTTTTGGTGAGTCGCCGCAATAATGCGCACGTTGACTTTAATTGCCGTGTGGCCGCCAACGCGATAGAACTCACCGTCGGCAAGTACGCGCAATAAACGTGTTTGTGTTTCCGGCGGCATATCGCCAATTTCGTCGAGAAATAAAGTTCCACCGTCGGCTTGCTGGAAGCGACCCTGACGTTGTGCAGCGGCACCGGTAAACGCGCCTTTTTCGTGACCGAATAATTCAGACTCAATCAAATCGCGCGGAATTGCGGCCATGTTGAGCGCAATAAAGGGGCCTTCCTTACGCGGGCTGTGTTTGTGCAAAGCGCGCGCGACCAATTCTTTACCGGTACCGGATTCACCATTAATTAACACCGTAATGTTGGATTGCGATAAGCGGCCGATCGCGCGAAACACTTCCTGCATTGCGGGCGCTTCGCCAATAATTTCTGTATCAATTGCGCCGTTGCTAGCTTCCGGTTCGCTCGCTTCCTGCTCATTGGCATGCGCCAGCGCACGTTGGGTCACGGCAACCGCCTCGTCAACGTCAAACGGTTTCGGTAAATACTCGAACGCACCGCCCTGGTATGCGGAAACGGCGCTGTCGAGATCCGAATGCGCCGTCATAATAATAATGGGCAGCGATGGATGTTCGCGTTGCATGGCGTTCAGTAAACTGAGGCCATCCATACCCGGCATACGTACATCGCTGATGATGGCATCCGGCGTTTCGGTTTTTAATTGGTTAATGGCTTTGTCGCCTGACTCAAAGCAGTTGGTATTAATGCCGGACTGTTGCAGGGCTTTTTCCAGTACCCAGCGAATTGAACGGTCGTCGTCAATAATCCAAACAAGATTCGGCTTATGCATCTGTTTTTCCTAACGGTAAAAAAATTACAAACTCGGTGAAGTTCTTTTTGCTTTCGCACTCGATAAAACCGTGGTGTTGATTAATCAGGTTTTGCGCAATCGAAAGCCCCAGCCCGGTGCCTTCTGGGCGTCCGGTGATCATTGGAAAAAATATATCCTCAAAAATTTCTGGCGGAATGCCCGGCCCGTTGTCGCTGATACTTAAGCGCGCCACCAGAGGGTAGTGCGTGCGGCCAATGGTATAGCGGCGCTGTACACGGGTTTTAAATGTAATGCGCCTGCCTTCTTCGTTGTTGTCGTTCTCTACCAAAGCTTGCAAGGCATTGCGGGCAATATTCAAAAAAGCCTGGATAAGTTGCTCGCGGTCTCCAACCAGATCGGGAATACTCGGGTCGTAATCCCTGAGTAAACGAACCTGGTCGCCCGCTTCAATTTTTATAACCGCAGCAACGTGCTCAAGCACTTCATGAATATTAAGATGACTAAACTCTGCTGGCCTGCGCGGGCCGAGCATGCGGTCCACAAGATTTCGCAGACGGTCTGTTTCGTCAATAATGATGCTGGTGTATTCCAGCAAATCGTAGTCTTCCAATTCTTTTGAAAGCAATTGCGCCGCGCCGCGAATGCCGCCCAGCGGATTTTTAATTTCGTGGGCCATACTGCGAATAAAATTGCGTGACGTTTCCTGCGAAGAGATCATGGCTTCTTCACGGCTGATACGAATCAATCTGTCGAGCGGCTGGATCTCCAGCATGATCTTGCCCATCTCGGGGCTGGGGGTGACCGAATAATCGACCGTTATTTCTTCCTGGCTGTGCAGTATCCAGCTGGCGCGCCGCTTGGTGTAATTGCGGTTTTCAATCAAAGCCTGACGCAGGCTGGCAAAAGCCCCGTCACTCTCTGAAAAACAGGCATTAATCTCTCGACCTTGCATCTGTTCGCCACTCACTCCCAATAGCATTTCCGCCGAGGCGTTCATGGAGTCGATGGTGAGATCAGCGTCCAGTACAACAATTGCAGTAATCAGGTTATCGAGGATCTGCTGAAATTTTGGATCAACTACCATGAATTGTTCTCTTGTTTTAACCAGCGTTTGCAAGAAATAAACCAAATGGCACAGAAAAACAGAGGTTTTGCTTCATATTGGAACAAAATCTCCAAATGCACCGATTGTGGAGTGAAAGGGCGCTAAAAAGCGTGCATTTTGATCAATATTGCACACAAAAAGCACTCGCCACGGGGGTGCTTGACGTGTGCATTCAGGCTGTATGTGAAACCAGAGGTCAAAAACGGCGCTGGATGCACCTTAAAATGGCCCGCAATTGCACTATATTAGTGCAATTGCGAAAAAATGGCAGGCAAAAATGCAAAGCCTGGAGTAAATGGCGTTCAAATCCGGCTTGTTATATATCAAGCCATCAGCACGCGGCCACGCCGCTCCCAGATTCTTTCGTGGATTGCATAAGCGACCGTGTTCACTGCGGGCTCAATCATCGCGAGCAAGCCCCCGATAACAAAGCTTCCTGTCAGGAGCCATGCAACTGTAAACGCCACACAGAAATGTGTGATTGCAAAAGTCAGGGTCTTCATTCCGGTTTTCATTGTGTCACCTCTCAGCTTTCTCTTGCATAAATAATAATGACTCTCATTACTATTTAAATTTGATTTTGCTGTTGGTAGTGATCGCAAAAACTGATCAATCAGAAATCCTTGAACAGTTTTATGGATTGTGGCCATCCAGATTTTTAAATTTAAGCGAGGAATGAAAGTGCCTAGACTGGTGGAAGATAAATCGAAACCCGAGAGAAACCGCCATGAACAAAACGCCCCTAACAACCGCAAACGGTGCCCCGGTAGCGGATGACAACAACAGTATTTCTGCGGGCCGACGCGGCTCGTTAACTTTTGATAATTTTCGGCTCATGGAAAAGCTGGCGCACTTTAACCGCGAGCGCATTCCCGAGCGAGTGGTGCACGCACGCGGTAGTGGTGCCTACGGTACCTTCACACTAAACAGTGATCTCAGCGCCTATACCATTGCGGATTTTCTGCAAAAGCCCGGAACAAAAACCGAGGTTTTCGTGCGTTTTTCCACAGTGGGCGGCGGACAGGATTCCAGTGATTACGCGCGCGACCCCCGCGGTTTTGCCGTGAAGTTTTATACCCGGCAGGGCAACTTCGACCTGGTCGGTAACAATACGCCGGTCTTCTTTTTGAATGACCCCATGAAGTTTCCCGACTTTGTGCATTCGCAAAAGAAAAACCCGCGCACCAACACGCCGGATGCCGCAGCCATGTTTGAGTTTTGGGCCAACCATCCGCAATCCTTGCATCAAGCCACAATCCTGATGTCGGACAGAGGCATTCCCCTGAGTTATCGCCATATGCACGGCTTCGGTTCTCACACATTGAGTTTCTGGAACAAGGACGGTGAGCGTTTCTGGGTGAAGTGGCATTTAAAAACCTGCCAGGGCATTAAAAATGTGCGCGCAAATGAAGCTCACACCTACCCGCCTCACGGCGCACAACAGGATTTGGTTGACGCCATTGATCGCGGCGATTACCCGCGCTGGAGTGTTGAATTACAAATTCTGAGCGAAGAATCTGCGCGCAAACTGTCGGTCAACCCTTTCGATCTCACCAAAGTGTGGCCATACAAGGAAGCGCCGCTCATGAAGGTGGGCGAACTGGAACTAAACCGCAACGTCGAAAATTATTTTGCGGAAACCGAACAAGCGACCTTTGCGCCGAGCAATCTTGTTCCCGGTGTAGGCGCCTCGCCCGATAAAATGTTGCAGGCGCGCTTGTTTGCCTATCAGGATGCACATCGTTATCGCGTCGGCGTAAACTCGAGCCAATTGCCAGTGAACGCACCGAAATGCCCGGTGAATCACTATCAGCGCGACGGTGCCATGGCGGGCATGTGCCCGGTAACAGGCAAAGTGGCCAACCAGGATGCGTCCGTTAATTTCTATCCCAATGATCGGGTTAACGAGGGCGCGCCTGCGCCGGTACCTGGGGTGGCTGAACCGCCCATGCCATTGGAAGAAGATGCGTGGATCAAACCCTACAGTCAGGACGAAGAGGATTACTATTCACAAGCGGGTGACCTCTATCGCGTAATGAATGAAGATCAGCGCCAACAGCTTGCGGAAAATATCGCAGGAGGGCTCAAACAGGCATCGGCGAGTGCGCAAGCGAGAATGTTGGCGCAATACGGAAAAGCAGATGAGGAATATGCATCACGTGTGAAAAAACTTCTCGATCCGTAGCACTGCTTCGGTAAAGTCGGGCGAAGCCCGACTTTCTTTATTTGGGCTTGCACACGCACTTATTGTTGCGTATAGATTTTTTTAAAACCTTGTTCGGAAAAGCCATTCATACGTTTATCGCCAACGAGAATGACCGGTACGCCACGTGCACCCAATTTTTTGTAGGCGGCTGCGGCCGCCGAACTTTTTTCGATATCCAGTTCCTTATAGGCGATATTATTTTTTTCAAAATAGCGCTTCGCTTTTTTGCAGTAACCACACCAGGTGGTGGAATACATCACCACCTCGGGCCCAACATCAAAGATGGATGAGTCAAAGCTGACATTGGTGTAGGTGTTAACCTGAATATCAATTTTCTCGACGGCTTCACTTTCCGGTTTGGTATCGCTGAAGTGGACCTTGCCGTTTTCATCCACCCACTTGTAAATCTCATCAGCCATAAGAGGTGGTGAAATTGCGAGGGCAGTGGTTAGCAGTGTAAAACGAAAAAAATTCATAATAAATCTCAAAAATCTGCAATGGCTGAGTTCCCACTTTTGAAGGTGGAGACTTTTCAGCATTCGTAAGTATAGATGCAAGGCTGGCCGCCTGGTGTGGCAAATGCATGTAGGGGGGAATCAAAATCACCGAGATGCTGGAAACCCAGTTGTTCGTAAAAGCTGCTGGCACCCAGTTTATTCGTCTCAACAACGATTGTTTCAATGCCGCTTTCCTTGAAATCTTTCAGAAAGGTTGACCACAGTGCTGTACCTAAACCCTTACCCTTAAATTTTTTTCCGACAACAAAAAGCACAATTTCATTGCGAGTTTTATTGATAAGCTTGCGTCGGTTTAGCTCGTGGTTTTCAATGGCGTTTATAAACTCTGCCTTGGTCGGCGGCTTTTCACATTTTACGCGCAGTATTCTGAACAGCATGCTCAACCGAAAACCTAAACTGAGTCCGGGTTTTTTAAGGTGTTGATTGAGTCCAAAGATCAAGCCGCCAACTTCACCATCAAGCTCAACAATACGTTTGTAGTTGCTACCCAGTGCGGCACCTTTGGCATAGAGGCATTTTGCGAGATCGGCGAAGGCGGGTGGTGCAAAAATGTCATCAAAGCCCCAAGCTTCATTGACCAGAGCTTCGCAGCTGGTGTAGTCGGCGTCCTGATATTCACGAATAGTAAAATCCATATCTTGCTCCATGCTCTGTTTGCAATGGCCAATGACAACAACACTTTATCGAAAAGGCTCGAAGTCCTTTTTATCAAGCCACAAGAAATTCCGTGCTTTACATTTGGCTTCGAGCTCTGAGAGCGTTTTTTTAATTTCCTGGTGGCTGGAAAGCGGCTTGTTAGCGTTGTCGGTATAAATACTGTCAATGATTGCAGGGTCAAGCAAGAGGGGATCGAAATGTTTTTGATCTATCTTGCAATTTTTTGCCAATTCATTGCTGGCCTCATTAATTTTGGTAAGAACGGAAAAGGCTTCATTCACTACGGTGGTAAAAGCCTTGCGCCAAAATACAATTTGTAAATACAAGCGTCTGGCGATCCACGCCATGAAAAAAACCAGAAAAACAAGAAAAATGCTGGTGAGTTGCCAGGAATGCATGCAGCCTCCTTTTCTATGTGTGAAAACCAATGAAGCCTATTTGTGAAAATCGGTGAAGGTCACTATCGCCAAAAATATTGCGACAGGTCTTGGAAAAAAATAGCTGAAAACCCCACCAGCGAGACCAAACCCTAAAATATAAGGCACCATGCCCCCAAAGGAGGCTTCGGAACTGAAGAGGGCAACATTGCCCTTGAAAAGGCCTACGATTGCACCGAAAACCGCTAAAACGAGAAAACCCGCAATCGCCCCTAAAATACGGTCCAGGGTTGTGTGGGAGTCAGGATTCTTACCATTCTCTTGCATGGATACAATTTCCCGGTATGTGTTTTATCTTTTTGATCGGACTTTTTAGTCAGGTTTTGTAATCGAGTGTAATGGCCGGTGTTGGCCTTGAGACGCAGCCATTAACAGAAAGGAGAACGATAACAGATTTACCGGTGAATCCCGAATAATAAAAAGTGTGGTGGCTGGTGTTGTTCAGAGGGGCAGTCGCATACTTGCGACTGTTTTGTATTGATCAAGTGAAATTATTTCGAGCTTGCATCCCACATTTTTCCAGATGCGGTCCCGTCTTTCCGTGGGTTAAAGACCTCGACAGCCATCACCTGGTAAGTGGGGTCATTGCTGGCATCAAAGTTATTCATGTTGGGAATAATCCAGCCGGTATCCGCCCAGGCTTTTACGTGGTCTGCAAATATGATTTTGTAGTCTTTCCCCAGCTCGCGTTGCGTCGCGGGTTTGCTCCAGTACTGATAGAAAGTCGAGGTGCTATTAATGGAGGGTTTTTCTGTCCGTACCGAGCGATACGTGGAATATTCCACGCCGTCGCTAACGAAAGTCTTGCCAAAAACACCATCCTTACTCGGGTCGTAGCTCCAGCGCTGCAATATGTAGTACTCCACAAGGTGGGCCGGGTCGGAAGTTGGCATGGTTTTGTCGTAACCCCAGCCGTACAGGGTGATGTAACTGGCACCGCCGTCTTCATTAAAGCGATAGCCAATCACTCTATCCTTGTCGCCATAGTGCCAGCCCGGTCCACCCACATAGTTGTAACCACCACCTTGCCAGCTGACACTGAAATTGCCTTCTGCATCCAGGTTCAGGGTTGTGTTCCCGCCGTCTTTCCAGTGCGTGAAGAATAAATCTTCAACATGGCCGGTAGCGTGATTTTGTGTCAGCGTTGTCGCATTGTCGAAGCGCTGTGTATACGCTTTGTACTTTACAATGTCGCTCGGGTCAGGGCCTGACATCGCGTGGCCATCCGAGCCTGTGCGGGTTTGGCCGGGCGTGCAGGCCGCCAGAACCTGGGCTGCCAGTAGCACCAAAGCACTAATACGGAAATAATATTTCAAGTTTTTATCCTCCATTACCCGCCACGGAATTGACCTTGCATGTGAAAATGCGGGACTCTCGATCACTTGCGTTGTTATTAGTTAAAGTAAAGCACTTTATTACACCAAATCCAGGGTGAACCCTATTTCAATAAGGCCCTCACGAGGGTGTTCAGCAAGTATTCAAATGGAAAGCAGCTATACCAGGAAGAGTATGCTAAGAACAACAATGACAGCCAAAAGCACCGCCATCGTCAGGAAACCAATACCGAATGCCTTCCAGTTGGAGGCGAGGCCGCCATTGTTGGCCGCGTGGGTGTCGATGTCGTCTTGTTGATATTTCTTTGCAATTTGCACCATGGCAAAAAGTTGCGGCAGTGTGAAAACGGCATCGGGAACATCAACCGCCTCGGGAATAAGAAAAATGATGAGGAAAATAACAAAAGTCGCCAGTGCAGAAAAAATGAGTGCTTTTTTTGCGGCAACATCATTTCCCAAGCGCTTGAAGTTTATCGCCATCAAAATACCACCTGCGAACATCGTACCGAAAAAAGTGGCAATGCCGACGCCGGAAATTTTATAAAGATTGAAATCACCTTGAGGTTTTACTTCAAGGTTAGCGTTTGGTGACTCGTAAATAGAACTCATAAAAATACCTTAATGCCAACCACCCACAATTGCGCCGATAAGGGTAAAGCTTACCGTGTGGTATCCAGCATTCACCAGGAAAAGTTTGAGCGAGCGCTGCTCGAATAAATCATTAATGCCAAAGGCCATTGCAACCCAGCCGAAGCCAGCGAGGAAACCGTAAAATGCACCGGTGGCGAATGTGCTGTGTGGCCCTAAAAACATTGCGAGATTAAAAGTAATAATCAGGCTGGCAAGAAATGCAAAGCCGAAAGTTTTGGCCATGTTTGCTTGCGCAGCTTTGTCTTCGGTAATGCCGGTTTCAGCCATCCAGATTTTGCCGAAGCAGGCCCTGGAATACCAAAAGCCGCCGAGAAAGAAAGCTGAGACTGCGGCAACAATAATTGCGAGAAAATTTAATTGCGATAAATCCATAACTCCCCCTTTTTTTCAGTTTTTAAAAGTCACTGCCCCAAAAGGAAAAACTAAAAAGCCCATTGTTTGGTTTAAACAACGGGCCTTTTTCTAAGAAAAATAGTTCATGAAAAAATAATTCATGAAAAATAGTCAAGAAAGCATAAACCCGAAATTAAACGGAATAATACATTTCAAACTCAACCGGGTGGGTGGTCATGTTCAATGTTTCAATCTCCTGAGCTTTGAGGGAGATATAAGCATCGATCATATCATCACTGAATACGCCGCCTTCTTTCAGGAAGTCGCGGTCTGCGTCGAGTGCAGCGAGGGCTTCACTGAAGGTGGAGCACACAGTCGGGTATTCCGCCAATTCTTCGGGTTCCAGATCGTATAAATCCTTGTCTGCGGCATCGCCGGGGTGAATCTTGTTTTTGATGCCGTCGAGTCCTGCCATCAACAAGGCAGAGAAGCAGAGGTAAGGGTTTGCGGTGGAATCCGGAAAACGGGTTTCGATGCGCTTACCCTTGGCGGAAGCCACATAGGGAATACGAATAGAGGCGGAACGGTTGCGCGCGGAGTAAGCGAGAATGACCGGTGCTTCAAAACCCGGCACCAAACGCTTGTATGAGTTGGTGGAGGCATTACAAAAAGCATTCAAGGCTTTGGCATGCTTGATAATTCCGCCGATATAAAACAGCGCGGTTTCGCTCAGGCCGTGGTAAGCATCACCGGCAAATTGATTCACGCCGTCTTTGGTAAAACTTTGGTGTACGTGCATGCCGTTACCGTTATCGCCCACCAGAGGCTTGGGCATAAACGTGGCAGTTTTGCCGTAGGCGTGAGCCACATTGTGAACACAGTATTTCAACACCTGAACTTCGTCGGCTTTTTTGGTGAGCGTGTTGGCACCCACACCGATTTCACACTGGCCCGCTGTACCTACTTCGTGGTGGTGCACTTCAATTACCAAACCCATTTGCTCCATGGCGTTACACATTGCCGCACGAATGTCGTGCAGGGAATCAACGGGCGGAACGGGAAAGTAACCGCCTTTCACACCGGGGCGGTGGCCCATATTGCCATCTGCATACGTGGCCTCTGAAGACCAGGCCGCTTCTTCTGAAGAAATTTTGTAGAACGCGCCGCTCATATCTGCGCCCCACTTGATATCATCAAAAACAAAAAATTCCGGTTCCGGGCCGAAGAAAGCCGTGTCACCCAAGCCGGTTGATTTCAAATACGCTTCGGCGCGTTGCGCAATGGAACGGGGGTCACGTTCATAACCCTGGCCGGTTGTGGGTTCAACCACGTTGCAGCGCAAAATAACGGTGGGCTCGTCGGTAAACGGGTCGAGAATACAGGTGTCGTCATCAGGCATCAGGATCATGTCGGATTCGTTAATACCTTTCCAGCCTGCGATGGACGAGCCATCAAACATTTTTCCTTCTTCAAAAAAGTCGACGTCGACTTCCGTGCTGGGGATAGAAACGTGTTGTTCCTTGCCCTTGGTATCGGTGAAACGCAGGTCTACCCAACGCGCTTCGTTATCGGTAATAAGTTTCAGAGTCTTCTCTGACATGAGCTTGCCTCCAGAGTGATGGCCGGGCCATTGTTGTTATAGGTAAAAAAATAAAGGGGATGAGACTTTATGATTGTATTTCGCGTGGCGCGATAGCGTCATGTTAAAGGGTTTTTGTTAAACCGCAAGGTTGCTGAGGGCTTGTACCTGGGAATAAGATTCAAGTGCGTGTTGGCCTGTGTTCAGGGCGAAGACAAAAAACGCAGGCCAAAAAAAACCGGGCATTACGCCCGGCTTTTTGATTCACGTGTCAGCCACAAAGGGCTGGCGAAGTCTTATACGCCAGATTCCTTGGTCGTTTTAACGATAGCAGCAGCAACCTTATAGGGGTCAGCGTTAGACGCAGGACGACGGTCTTCCAAACGACCTATCCAGCCATCTTCCACAGTGCTAACGGGAATACGGATAGATGCACCACGGTCAGAAACACCGTAGCTGAATTCGTCGATAGATTGAGTCTCGTGACGGCCAGTCAAACGCTGGTGGTTGTCAGCACCGTAAACGCTGATATGACGCTCAATATTTTTACCGAACTCTTCACACACTTTAGTGAACGTGTCTTGCTTGCCAGACTCACGCATTGCAGCGTTAGAGAAGTTAGCGTGCATACCGGAACCGTTCCAGTCAGTGTCGCCCAGAGGCTTCGGATGCCAGTTAATAGACAAACCGTATTTCTCAGCAGTGCGCTCAAGAATGTAGCGAGCTAACCAGATTTCGTCGCCCGCGCGCTTGGCACCTTTAGCGAAGATCTGGAATTCCCATTGGCCAGCGGCCACTTCTGCGTTGATACCTTCAACGTTCAGGCCAGCTTCCAGACACAGGTCCAGGTGCTCTTCGATGATTTCACGACCGAACGCGTTCTTGGCACCCACTGAACAGTAGTAAGGGCCTTGTGGGTCAGGGAAGCCGCCAGCAGGGAAGCCGGGTGGACGATCAGTTGCAGTGTCCCACAGGAAGTATTCTTGCTCGAAACCGAACCAGAAATCTTCGTCGTCATCACCTTCTTCAATGGTTGCACGGCCGTTTGAAACGTGAGGCGTGCCATCAGCGTTCAATACTTCAGTCATGACAAGGTAAGAGTTGGTGCGATCTGGATCGGGAATGATCATGACAGGCTTCAGGAGACAGTCAGAAGAGTTACCTTCCGCTTGCTCGGTCGAGCTACCGTCGAACACCCACATTGGGCATTCTTCCAGGGTCCCGCCAAAGTCATTGCGAACCATAGTTTTACTACGAAGGCTTTGTGTTGGCGTATAACCGTCAAGCCAGATGTATTCCAACTTACTTTTCATGTTGAGTTTCACTCCGATTGGTTTTTTTGAGTTTCCAGGGCTTGGCCTGTCTTAATAAAGGTTGATTGCCGTGCAGAATTTATTCCAGTTTGGTCAACCTCTTGTTTATGCAGTGGGTCCACGCCCCGTAACAGCGCATAGGCACGATATTCACCGTAGAAAGCCTGCTGGTGGTTCCAGGCGCCCATCACCAGTGCGTATTTCCCTTAATAGAGTGCGCACTATATTGGGGCTCTCGTAGCATGAGTGCATTATTTTGGTGCAATCAAGGAGGGCCGTTGATTAAGGCAGCTTATTATTCGACGAATTGTCGCCCGTTTATTCGGCTTAAAGGCTGGCTGAACACAAACGAGGCAGGAGTATATCCCGAGATACCAATTTGAAGTCAAGTTCTGCCTTCAAGCGCCTCGACTTCAACCACAATGGCAGTGACATTATCCCGCCCACCTTTATCCAGTGCGCGCTCTATCAGAGCATCGGCTACCTGCTCAACAGGGCCATTTTGCAGGTGTTCGCGAATATCCGCGTCCGACAACTCCTTGGTCAGCCCATCACTGCACAGTAAGAAGCGATCCCCCGCTTCAACACGCTCAGAATGCAAATCCAGATGCAGGGTTTGATGCACACCCACGGCGCGCGTTAACACATGGGCAGAAGGGTGGTACGCCACCTGCCCCGGCCGCAATTCACCGCGGGCCACTTTTTGTTGGGCGAGCGTATGGTCGACCGTCATTTGCTCAAGCACATTTTCGCGTAAGCGATACACGCGGCTATCACCGGCCCACAAGAAAAAACAGTAACTGCCAAAAGCAAACATCGCAGCCACAGTCGAACCGATTTTTTCACCCTTAAAGGTGTGGCGACAATTGTGGTGTGCATCGGCGAGGCGAGCCTCAAGATTCACAATGTTTTTGGTTAAAGTAGGTTGGCTAACAAAATGCACAAAAGCCTCGGCCACCACACCGCTCGCATAATCACCTCGCGCGCGTCCCCCCATGCCATCGGCAACAGCCCACAGGCCCTGTTCAGCAGAATTAAAAAAAGCATCTTCATTGGCCTCGCGCACACGGCCAGCGTGACTGCGGGCCGCGCTGTGCCAGGTAATGGTCGGCGCAGAGGTATCTTCAATTTCAAGTTGGGCAAGTTGTTTATGATCGATATAAGCCATAATTATTTTTGTTTTTAATAAAGAGAATGAGGAGTCTGCATTCCTGGCACACCTAATTGGAATATTCGCGAATAATGCGCAGCATTTCGTCCATGGAATCCGGTCGCGTCTGCGGTTCCTTGCGCAAACACTTCATGGTTAAATCCGCGAGAACATTTGGAATTTTAACCTTGCTCATTTTGCGTGGGTCTTCTGGTGTGTCACCGCGAATTTGATCGAGTAACTGATAAATTTTGTCTCCCTGAAAAGGCGTTACGCCCGCGAGAATTTCATAAAGCACCGAACCGAGGCTGTAAATATCCGAGCGGTGATCAATATTTGGATCGCGATCAATCTGCTCTGGCGACATATACATCACCGTGCCCTGAAGTTTGCCTTCGCCCGTCATGCCGGGGCCGGTATCGGCTTCATCGATTTTAGATTCATCATCAATTTGCGCCTTATCCTTGTGCCACACCTTTGCGAGCCCCCAGTCCAACAACAACACCTCACCATAGGGGCCAATAAGAATATTGTCTGGCTTAATATCGCGATGCACCACACCGCGAGAATGTGCGTAAGCAAGAGCGCGTGCAACTTGCACAATTACATCCATTAATTGGCCGAGGTCGTAACGCTCACGATAATTCAGAACCTCGCGCAAGGTGTAGCCGTGTACCAGCTTCATCGTAAAGTAATAATTGCCGCGATTGTCCCGCCCTAATTCATACGTGGGAATGGTATTGGGGTGCTGCAACATCGCCGAAATACGCGCTTCGCGTAGCAAACGTTTGTTTTCAATCGGGTCATTCACAAATTCGGGGCGCAGCGTTTTGTAACACACCGTTCGCCGCAAATGCAGATCACGGCACGACTTAATCAGTGATTTCCCGCCCTTGGCTATCGTTGCAAAAAAGGCATAACGCGTTTGCGGGTTCAGCGTCTCCGGCAGTGCCATATCCGTCTCTTCAATATAGAGCCGGGAATCTCCCTCTTTGGGTTGAGGAAATTCGAGCATGTTGGGTACTCCTTATTGCTGATATTTGCCTTAACGCTGGCAGGGTGCGTGAGTGGGGGTGAAGGGAAAAATAGTAGCATATTTGCCGGAGCTTTCGGCTGAGGATTGGGGCTTGGCTTGAGTGGATTGTCGGCGTATTGTTGGGGTTTGTTGGGAGAGGCGGGGTAAATTCTTATGAGATTGCTTGTTGAATTAAGTGTCATGCAATAGAGAGGGATTTTTTTATTTTTGGTCTCTTTGTGTTTTAGGTTGTCGAGATGTGGACATCTCTATATTCGATCATTTTTGTATAGGTTAAGACATTTTTGTCTGAATCTGGACATGTTGTTTAAATTTTGGATCTCTTTAATTAAATTGTTATGTGTAAGCCAGTATGAAAGCAAAAATAGTTAAGATCGGTTTTTGGCTATACGATAACTTGGTTGAAAAGCCCGTTGATGTTATAGCATTGGATTATGACTATTGGTATAAGCTATACGAGGCTGATGGCTTTCTTGATCCCGGTGATGAGCCTGAGAAAATGGGTCCCGAAGGAAAGCTTTATTACGTTCGCTTTCAAAGCGCTTTAGAAAAAGATCTTCGGTTTAGTCCGGATTCTCAAGGCTTCCAAACAATAGAAAAAGCAATGTTAGCAGCGGAGGCTAAAGTCACAGGAAAAATAAATTGGCAGCATTAGTCACACATAACAATCCAATGTACTGTTGCAATGCTATGCATTGCGCGGACCTACACTGCGTGGCTTGCTTATGTGCTTCAATAGCACAACGCAATCCACTCCGCTCCGGCCCGTAATTGGGGCGTTAGATGCCAAGGCAAGTTATGGATAAGCCTCACCAAAGAATTGGATCAAAATCGAATTCTCATGTGGGAAGAGATTTCGAGATGGCCGCTAAGGACTTCTTTTCAAAAGAAGGGATACCACTCAACCTGAATGTAAAATTGCCTGTTGGGGTTGGTGAAATAAAAAAAGACCATGCTTTCGACCTTGGGTGTCTAGATCAGAAGGTGTTGATCGAGTGCAAGTCACACAAATGGACTGAACCAAATGATAATGTTCCAAGTGCAAAGCTAACTGTTTGGAACGAAGCTATGTATTATTTTTTAGTGTCACCTACTGAGTATCGTAAAGTTATGTTCGTACTCCGTGACTACAGCGAAAAACGTAAAGAAACATTAGCTGAATACTATATCCGCACTTATAGTCATCTAATTCCAGAGTGTGTTGAGCTGTGGGAATACGACGAATCAACAATGTCAGCTGTGCAGTTGGCATTTAACAGGTTAAGCTAACAGGACGCAGCAAGCAGCGCCTCTGCTTAAAGCATCAGGCATTCCAATATAAATAGAGGCATAAATGGAATTCGAAGTTAATTTGGGTAATGCAGATTTAGTAAAAGCTATCGTATATGCTCAAGTACGAAACAAAGCTATTTGGGCAATGTGTATAGTTCCATCTGTGCTTATCAATGGTATAGGTATTGTAGGCTTATGGGCTATGGACTGGCCGCTCCAAGAAAGCATCTCTGTTGCGGGCGATTTTCTTATATGGATTTTTGGATTGTTTTTTGTTGGGTTGGGCTTAACTATTCTATCGCTTGTGGCTAATCCAAAGTGGAGGAAAGGTAGAGTTGGTCTTCACAAAATTGAAATAAATGAAAAAGGTATGATTGAATCAACCGACTATAATCGTTCGGAGATTTACTGGCCATCTATTCAAAAAGTTTCTTTCAAATCAAGCGGTCTTTATTTTCTTCACTCTGGCGCTGACTCATTTGTAATACCAAGAAGCAGTTTTGAATCGGATGAAAGCTGGAAAGAGTTCAAGAGTTTTTTTGTCAGTCATTATGAGCGGAGAAAAAATGCCCAAAAAATTGTCAAATTGATAGTTTCTCCGTTGCTCGGTTTGTGCGTAATGACGCAAACGGGCACCTCAAAAACTCCAATTTACAACGACCTTGTATTTAAAGTAAAAGGAAGAGCATGAAATATATCTAAGTTTCTCTGCTGGGTTTAATAATATCTTTTAGAGTAATTGCGGAAGATTTTATAAGCCTGGAAACTGAAAAGAATAGATATAATTTTGTTTCGAACTATGAAATAACTATTAAGAGTACACCTGAAACAGCATGGAAAAATCTAGAGAATTTGAAATCCTGGATGTACGCCTTTGAATTGTCGCATTATTCAGGAACAAGCGGGGAAGTTGGAGAGGTGCTTCTGTTGTATCCGAACCAGGAATTTTATATTCAAATTACTGGAAAGATAAAAAATAAGCTTCTTACCATAGCAAACCTCCCTTCTGAATTTAATGGTGAGCGTTCCACAGGAATTGCGGTTATCAACCTTGTGGCTTGTGGATCGGAGACTCAAGTTCTATTAACTATGAGCCGCCGGTATACATGGTCTGGGGAGGGCGAAAATTCTATGAAGGCAAAAAGGGAATCCGTTGAGTTCCAGGAGAGTACAGCACAAATGTGGGGTAACTTTCTCAGTAAACTAAAGGAAATATCAGAAAAACATACTCAAAGCGTTAAACCTATTCAATAGATTAAAGGAGAAATTTAAATGATATTAGTTGCAACTGGTTTGGTCCTTATTTTATTCGGAGCCGTTTCAATCAGGTTTCCTGAATTGATTTGTAGCTTAAAGAAAAACGATCATCCGCAGTGGATTTTATTAGGGAGTCCCTCTGCGCATGCTTTTTCAAAAACAATTGGTGTGTATAGCTGGGTCCTGGAGCACGGCTTTGAAAGCTCCCAAAGTAACGAAGTAAATGCTATTGGTAAGCGGTCGCTTCATCGAGCGTTATTTGCAAAACATGCGCTATCAATAGGTGTTGTCCTCGTTTTGGTTGGCTTTGTCGTCGCGTTGTTCGGGTTTTAGCGTTAACAAGCGTAATCAGGTCAGCCACTTCGCGGTTTGGGCTCGTAAAAGCTTTACTTCTGCTCACCTCAGTTGCGAACGTTATGGAGAAAACAAATTGAGAGTGCTGCTTGTTTTTATTCTTCTTTTAGTGTCCAGTATTACGATAGCAGGCGAATTTCAGTTCTATGATATCGTGATAAATGTTGAAGACACTTGGGATTTTCAGACAACGTCATCAGGTGCAGAGATCAATTTATCGAAAGAAGAAAATCTTAAATTTTATGTAATGCAGGCTCCGGAAGAACCCACTATAGAGCAGATCCATGGAAAAAATGATCCGCAAGACTTCAAAAAATGGGGCGAGTTTTATGGTTCAGAGTCTAATAAAATTGATCTTGTAACAGGCGAAACTAAATATAGTTGGCTTCTATACAACGGCAAGTACGTAATGTTAGTTCAATATGGCTGTAAAGAACCCAAAAGCTTGGACCTGGTTAAGAAAAATATGAGCACTTTAAAACGTGTATCACCATAACAGGCCGGTCAAGTGCAGGTCTGCCGATAAGTAGGTCGTTATGTGTTTTGCAAAATAGAAGGAATAAGATAAATGGATGTTTTTAAAGTAATCTTGCCGTATGCAGGAATATTTTTAGCGATTATCAGCATTTTAAATTTAATTAAAATAAATGTAAGGAAAAATTGGCTCAGCACTAGTGGTAGAGTTACACAATCTACAGCAGAACTCGAGATCGATACATTTCACAACGTACGATCAAAGCAGAAGCCATTAAACACATATTCATTTAAATGGTACAAGCCAAAATTAAGATATGAATATGAAGTCAATGGAAATAGATATGAGGGGCATAATATTTTCTCCGCACCTCTTGCTCCGCCAAGAATGAACGATATATTAATGATTACTGATGGATCGTTACAAACAGTATGGTATAGCCCTAAGAATCCGAGGAAATCCTATATAATTCAATCAAGCACCATACCTAGTGTTATGTTATTAATTCTGGCAATGGTATTTGTTGGCTATAGCTTCAACCCCGAATCTTTTAATGGCCTCGTTGGAGAGATTTGTAATAAATTACAAAACTCATAACGAGGCCCTCAAAAAGATATTTTGGGTTTCGCTCCGGTTTGGGGTGCCTTCGGCGCATGAACCTCTATAAATTTAAGTGCAGGGGCTGTGGCAAAGATAGGTTCTATATGGATTGTGATTAAAAAACTAAGCGGTCAATCAACCAGGCAAGCGTTGCCCTCCGGTTAACAGGAACGCCTAAAGATTCGCTTTGGTTGAATAATGTTTAAGTGTAATTTGCAAGGGATCATGATAGAGAATAAAAAAAGGAAAAAAGTCAGTGGGTTCAAAAAGCATCCAGACAAACCGCTCTCGTAACATATCAAAACGACTCAGCGAGGTAAAAGTGGATGCAATATCTAAGCCGCTCAAGGCTGGCTTGGGAATAGACATTTTTAATACCATCTATTGGGTTGCATTATGTATGGATATGGATTCTTGCTTGGAATAACTTTAGCCGTAATTTTTTGGGCCCTTGTAATATACCCTGGGGAAGTAAAATTTAGAAAGAAGCGGCTTGAAATTATTCGGAAGAAATTGAAGAGAATAAAAGAGAGAAAAATTGCAGAAGCAGAATCTTCAAGTGCAAAAGATACGGATAGCGAAAGTTAAAACACATAACAAGTTGCAGCCAAAGGGTGCCAGGTTTATTTATTCAGTTTCCAGAGGTTGAGCATATTGGATAAAAAGGAGTTTTTCTCAAGTTTATTTCGGTGGAAAAAGGGTCGGCAAAATACTGGCTACGACAAAATGCTAATTGGCGGTGGCCTCTGGCCCAATCCATTTGATATTTACGTTTTGCGTTTTCGCCATGGGCAAGAAATACCTCCTCATGTTGACCCCTCGCAGGATGGAGAGCACTATCGATTAAATATCGTGTTAAAGTCCGCGAAAGAAGGCGGCGATTTTATATGTAAAACTCCAATTTACGAAAGCAAGCGAATCAAGTACTTTCGCTCTGATATATCTGAGCACTCTGTAAGTAAAGTTATTAAAGGTAGTCGTTATGTTCTTAGCATTGGCTGGATAAAAAATAGCTAGCAAACCAGTGTGCTGATTCAAGGGGAATCAGGAGTCAATCAGAGGTTGTATGGATATCGAGGTAAATAAAAAATTTTCATCATATCCAGATTTTGTGAGGGATAAACTGGTCGTTCTACGGGAATTGATTCTCGAAGTGGTGAGGGAAGAAAACCTGGGAGAGCTCACTGAAACCTTGAAGTGGGGTGAGCCGGGCTATTCGGTCAAAAATGGAAGTGCCCTGAGAATAGACTGGAAACCGAAATTACCTGAAAGCTATTCCATGTACTTCAACTGTAATACAAAACTGATTGAAACGTTCAGGGAGATCTATCCTGATGTCTTTCAATATGAAGGGAAAAGGGAAATACGTTTCGATGTATCTAAGCCGCTTGCAAAAGATGAGCTTAAGGTGTGCATTTCAATGTGTCTGCGTTATCACAAAATCAAACACTTACCGTTGTTGGGCTTTTGATAATAGGGGTATATAAAAAAGTAATCAAGGACAGGTATTTAGGCTTCCGTACCGTTTTGTGCCTGCCTTTTCTATGAGATTAATCGGTAGTGTTTTTCTGTTTATTGTATGGGTGCAAAAAGTCCTGTTGAGTTGGTAAGCACGCTGTATTGTAGGATTAGGCAGGAAAAACGATGTTCGAAAAGAAGTATTTATAATTTTATTTCACATGATCGTTATCGGGAGAATATTTTAGTGAAAAGAGTTACTGGTATAGGCGGTATTTTTATTAAAGCGCGTGACCCGAAAGCGCTTCAAAGTTGGTATAAAGAGCGCTTGGGTATAGATGTACAGGTTTGGGGTGGAGCGTCATTTCGCTGGGTGGATGACAGCGGTAATCCCTATGCCGGAACAACGGCCTGGATGATTGGGGATGGCGAGAATTTTTCTCCAAGCGAATCACCGTTTATGGTGAATTATCGAGTTATGGATCTCAATGCGCTTTTAACTGTACTCCGCGCAGAGGGGTGTCAGGTTTTGGAAAAGACTGAAGAATCAGAATATGGAAAGTTTGGTTGGGTAATGGATCCGGAAGGGAATAAGGTTGAACTTTGGGAGCCGCCGGAAGGTGCATATTAATACAAAAACGCTTCTTTGGTAAATTCAAATAAACGTAAAGGGAACGTTGATATGTTAGGTAAAATTTTAAAATCTATTGGAGTTGGGCGTGCCTCGAGGGAGTCAGCTAAAACGAATGAATTGCCTGCACCTTATGCGAATGAAGCGATGAATTTCATGTACAACTTACTTTTTTGTGACGAACCATCGTTATTTAATAAAAATAAAAGTGAGCAACCGAGTTATTGGGAGAAAGCGCTATTTAGTGATCAGGACGAAATAAAAATACGTGAAATTGCTGATAACGAAAATGAAGAAAGTCGAGTAAGAGCTCTTGCGTTTAATTGGCTTAGAAAAAATCACAAGCCGGTAGAAAAAGGCGCCTTGCTCGGCGTCGTTGTTGAAGTGCCTTTGGAGAATGGGTTGGATGTGCTTGCTGCGTATGCGGATGGCAGGGTCAGATATATTAACCAAATAGAAAAGCTATCAGTCGTCGAGCTTGGCGCTTCGGCTGAAATAGAAAATTTGGCGAAGGCCTTGGTCGAGGCTTCGATTCCTGTCATTAAAAAAATCGGCCCATGGGATGAAAGCAGGTTGCCATCGCCAGCGCGCGGCAATATTCGCTTGAGTTTTCTAGTATCGGACGGCCTCTATTTTGGTGAGGGGCCAATGCATCTAATGCAAAAAGAAACCATGGCTGCGCCGGTAATTCACAAGGCGATTGAGTTGCTACAAAAGGTGGTTGAGGTGTCAACAAAATAAGGAAATGAGAAAAATCTGGAGAAAGCTTTACAAAGATGTAGATAAAGTGCTGTTGTTATCGGCAAGCCAGGCTTAGGCTATATTTATAAATACGGAAAATAGGGATTTCTGATGATGCGATTGATTTGGACAGGTTAAGGTAAATATTTAAACGTGAATAAGGTATAAGCGTTTGCTATCAAGATTAATTGTTGGCACTAAATTTGGGAAATAATCATGTATGAATTGCTCTATATTAGTGTTGCTCCTCAAGGCTTGTCTGAGTCAGAGCTGATGAATGTTCTGAAGGAAGCTCGTGTAAAAAACCAAAAGCTCGGTATAACCGGCATGTTGGTATACCACAAACGTGAGATCATGCAAATTCTCGAAGGTGAGAAGGATATAGTCAAAGAGTTATTCCAAACAATTCAGGCCGACGATCGCCATACCAGTGTTGAAGTATTTTATGAAGGTGAAATTGAAGCCAGAGCGTTTGCGGAATGGTCAATGGCGTTTAAACTGCTGGATGACAGTGCGCTGGAAACGATAATGTTGGGGTATGAGGATTTTAGTAAGGGCGAATCGCCCATTCACATGCTAAGTGAAAGCCCAAATAGAGGGAAAGACACTTTTCTACGCTTACGCGATACGCTCTAAATAGTTCTTTTGGAAAACTGCGATTGAAAAAACGCGATATGAAAGAAAAAGTAACACAATTTTGTGAAGCACTATTTAGGCTCGATGCAAAATCTGATGATTTTGTTGGTCACCTCTATGATGTTGCTTCCCTCCTGGATGGCGTTTCAGGTATATCTGACGCTTTTGATCCAATCTTTTCTTTCATTGAGTCTCACCCGCGCGCGGACTTTGGGTCTCCCGGTCCGCTCGTACATTTGTTGGAAAAGTACTACCCGAATTATGAACCCCGCCTTGTCCAGTCTCTGGAAAATAAACCGACGAGCCTTACGGTTTTTATGTTAAGTCGAATACTCAACGCGCCAGATGGCCAAAAGAGTAGGATGAAATATTTGTTACTACTTAAGTCGGTCGCTGAAAACGAAGATGCAGATCAACTAACAAAAGAGCGGGCCGGGGCGCTTTACCAGGCTCAAATGCATTTGAGCGGCGTGTAATTGAATACAGTGTGTTTAAAGTTAGGCAGCTAAACAATATATAAGGAGGTTATGTGACATATTGGGTCAATCATTTGGCGGGCCATTCTGATATCGAATATCCCCTGGATTCTCTCGCAGCGTTATATGATGAGCTAAGTGGCGCGAATCAGGAGCATACGGATGTGTCACTTACACACGAGACTGAATGGAGTTTAGCGGCTTTTTCGTCTGGCTTGCTCGTTCTTGAAAATGTTGCTGGTGAGGGTGAGTCAGTACATATGAAAAATGTATCAAAAGAAAAAACCCTATCGCTATGGCGCTGCTTGGCGGAGGGGAAAATCGAGGTCGTGCAAAAGGAAGATTGGAAGCCTGGCTATGGTCGCTAACCAGTAAAAAGATAAAGGATCAGGATCTGTTGATATCCGTAGGTATGAATAAAAACCAACAAATTTTATTTTTATCACATGGCGGCGGCCCACTGCCACTACTGGGCGACCCGTCTCATTCTGCGATGGTCCGCTGTTTAAAAAACCTCGCGGCTTCTGTACAGAAGCCTTCGGCAATTCTGGTGGTCAGTGCTCACTGGGAAGAGAGCATGCCGACAGTGACGTCAGGCCCCAATCCTTCGTTGATATACGATTACTATGGGTTTCCCGAAGAGTCTTATCACATTGCGTATCCCTGTCAGGGCGAGCCTCTCCTGGCTGAGAGTGTACAAGAGCAGCTTGCGCTCGCGGGCATCAGGTCACAACTCGACGATAAACGAGGGTTTGATCATGGACTTTTTGTTCCCTTAAAAATCCTCTTTCCGGAAGCCGATATTCCTTGTATTCAGTTATCGCTTGTAAACAATCTCGATCCGGTTTTACATGTTCGTATCGGTGAGGCACTTCGGGCCTTGGACTTTGAGAATTTGATGGTAATTGGGTCGGGCTTTTCTTTTCATAATCTGAGGGCATTTTTCTCTCCTGAAACGGAAGATGCCAAACTGATGAATGCTTCATTCGAAGCCTGGTTGAAGGAAACGTGCTCCAACCCCGCCCTTTCTGAAGAGACGAGAATGCAGCGGCTCTTTGAATGGGAAAAGGCACCGGGAGCGCGTTATTGTCACCCCAGAGAGGAACATTTGTTGCCCTTGCATGTATGCAGCGGTCTGGCGGGCAGGGCATGTAATCAGGTTTTTGAACTTCAAATCCTTGAGAAGCAATCAAGTATGTTTTTCTGGAGTGAGGGTCCCTAGTTAAAATTGGCGATATTGTATTCGGCAAGGTTTAATTAGAGACTATCGCAAGGGGTTTGACTTATATATAGGTGATTTTAGGTTTCACTTTTAATATCGTAGCCAACAATGTTTACGGACAGATCACTGGATTTTTAGCGCCAATTTGCGAGGAGTCGCGATGAATATTACGGAAAGCATACAAATTGACAATGATATTCAGGTTGTTTGGCATTGCTTGACAGAGCCAGACAAAATAAAAAAATGGAACCCGTGTTTTATTCATGAAACTCCTCTTGTTGAGGGAGCGCTGCCTGGTGTGGGTTTCAAGTCAATTATTACGCTCGAAGAAAACGGAAAAAGAAATGATTACCAAAGTGCAGTGCTTGAGTTTGAAGAAGGCCGTAAGCTAAGTATTGCGCTGGAAGGGGGAAACCTTGGTGCGTCTCCCATGATAATTACCCAGGCGCTTACGCAGAAGTCAGGCGGCGTTGAACTGGAACAAAATATCAAATGGCGGCCTTCCGGATTTATTTTAAGCTTATTGTCTCCGCTAATTTCACTGGTAAGCAAAAAGAAGGTCTCGAAGGACCTTCTTGAGATAAAAAAAGTAGCGGAATCTGTTGAACATTCACAAATATGAATTAAAACCTGCCTTGCTAAAAACACACCAAAAGCGTCTCCTCCCGTACTAAATCGGTATCTACCTCGCGGATTGCCTGGCTTCGGGCAGATCGTATCGGCCCCCACACCCTGTTGATCGACAAATGTAACTACCAAGAACCAGGTATGTGCGATGTTGTCGATGCCGATACCATGAGCCTCAATCAAAATAATCTGGATAACTGTATTTCCGATAATTAAAGGGATTGAGGGCATATAAATGGGGTGTTTTGCAGGTCGAGTGCTGCTCGGGCTCTGCTTATTAGTCAGTTGTTGTGGTGCTTATTCCCAAATAGACATTGATGTTGGCATTGAAGGCCGGGCCCTTGTTATTTCGGGCTTTCAGGACGAGCACAATGTTTTTAAAGCGCTGGAAGCCGGTGCGCAGGGTTATGTCTATAAACTGGAAGAAGATGACAAAATCATTGATGCCATCGACTATATTCTGCAGGGCGGTGCACCGATAAGCCCGATTATCGCGCGCTTGATGCTCAAAAAATTCAAGGCACCGGAAGTTAAGGCCTTTGACATTGAACCGCTAACCGAAAAACAACAGGATATTTTGCTCTATGTTAGCCAGGGTTTTACTTCCAGAGAGATAGCAGAGAAGCTTGGTATTTCCTACTACACCGTGACCACCCACATTAAAAATATTTATGAGAAACTTCAGGTTAATAGCCGCGCGGAGGCAATCTACGAGGCTCGTAAAATGGGCTTGATTGACTAGGCAGTCTGAAACGCCCTATTTCATTGTGTTTTAGCGACTGTTCTATCGGTTCGCTTCGTTGTCCTCGCAGCCTTGCCTTGGGGCCGGAGATGGCCGTTTGCGTTGTGGCCGAGAACATATAAGAATGTCTATTCCTGCTGCCTGAGGAATAGCGGTTATGACACAGAATCGGCAACTCGCACCACTCGCCTACACCAAGGCTGATGATATTGAGAAGGTGTGGTCTGAGCAATTCCTGATGGATATCGATCTCCGTGATCGCCAGCAATGCTTTTTTAACACGCAAAGCCTCCAACTCCCTGGTATCGGGATGTCCTTATTCTCCGGTAGTTGTTCCTCAATGACTCGAAGCGTGGCACAAGCGGCTGATGCTTCGCAGGATGTGATGCTTTGCATTGCGTTTTCAGCCAATGTTCGTGTCTCGCGATCAGGCGCAGAAGCAACTTATTTACCGGGCGAAGCCCATGTTTGGATGGCCGACCAAAGTACCCAGTGCCGTGTGGACGACGACTATTCGGCAATCATGTTCAACCTTCCTGCCAGTAGTCTGCGTGGAATCGATATTGATCAAAGCCTTGATCGCGGTATCGTCAATGGTTCGGGTGAATTGCAGTTGTTGATTGATTACGCGCGCAATACTTTAAAGCTGTGGGGCAGTCTCAATGACAATACCGTTAACAAAGCGGCCACGCATCTTCGTGAATTGGCTTGCATGGCACTGAGCGCCGACCACGCTTTCATTGCGGGCGAACAGATTGATCAACAGCAAAGTGTGCGCGCCGCGCGTTTGGCCAGGATAAAAGCGGATATTCAAAACAACTTGCAAAAACCAGGCTTGTCACCGGCCTGGATTGCCGCCCGTGAAGGGATTAGTAGCCGCTATTTGCGGGACTTGTTAGCCGATGAGCAAACTAATTTCAGTCGCCTGGTGCTGGACTTGCGCCTCCAGCAAAGTTACCAACTCCTCACAGATCTGCGTTATCTTCATCAACCCATCAGTGCCATTGCCTTCGGATGTGGTTTTGGTGATCTCTCGTATTTTTGTCGTGTTTTCAAGCGGCGATTCTCCTGTACGCCTTCAGACATTCGCCCGCGCGCCATTGAATCATAGAAAACACGGCTTTATAAAAAACGTGCTCCTTAAAAGGGCGTGCCGCTGAGTCCAACACGCAACGCCGCCCAGTCCAAGCCTCTGCGAAAAACACTCAATACAATCGGTCAATAAACTTTTAATTGGTTTTTCTGATGGAGGTGAAATGCATCACCACGTTGTTCGTGTGTTCTCTACGTTAGTGAACAGTAAGCGGAAAATTGCAATCGCTGTGATTTGCTTTGGAATATTGCTCTCGGGTTGCGGGGGCGGCGGTTCTGGTGCAAACAATGTTGGCGGCGGAGGTGGAGGCATTAATACACCGGAGCCTCAGCCAGAACCCGAGCCTCAGCCAGAGCCCCAGCCCGAAGTCGCCACTTGGGGGCAAAGCAATTGGGACGAGGCAGAATGGCAATAAAAACGTTTTCCACTTCTAACGGTTATTCGCTTTAAACAGGTGATATAAAATGAATTTCTCTCTACCTAAAACCCGATTCACGGTAATTTTATCGGCGGTTTTCATGGCCATGAATATTCAGGCCAGTGAATTGGACATCCCCAATCAATTTTCGTCAGGAACACCTGCGCTCGCTTCTGAAGTGAATGCCAATTTTACTGCGACAGAAACAGCAGTTAACGACAACTTTACTCAGCTTGAAAATGCCATTTCACAAATAGAGGCGTTAAACACAGCGGTTCAAGCAATGCAGGCGACGATTGATGAGCAACAAACGCTTATCAATGCGCAACAAGCATTAATTACAGAATTACAGACAAGTAGTGCAGAGCAAAATACGTCACTCGCTTCGCTGGACGAGCGCATTTTCGGGGTAGAAGAGGATATTGGTTTAATTGAAACGGCGTTTACCAGTGTTCTAAGTGATATTGCTTCAATGGAGTCGCGTGTAGCGGATGTCGAAGGCGACATTATTGAAGATTTGCCGGACTACCTCAGTATCGAAGTGGATAAACAGGGTAACCCCTCAGTGGTATTCAGTGCAGTGAATGTTCACGTGAATAACGGTTCGGGTGACACCGCTTTGATTAATGGCCTGGGTAATTTAATTGTAGGCTATGATGAAGAGACAAACTTTTTCTCCGAGGTTTGTTCATATGGCGAATTCACAGATCAAGCCTCGTGTGAGGAAAATGGTGAACTGTGGTCCATGAGTCACAAGAGCGGTTCTCACAATGTCGTTATTGGGCCGAGACATAACTACAGCCGTAGCGGGGGATTTGTCGCCGGTTATCGAAATATCGTCAACAGTGATTTCGCTTCCGTAAATGGTGGGCAGGACAACACAGCAAGTGGCGATTACAGCAGTGTTAGCGGTGGCAATGGGAACACCGCAAGCGGCAATTCCAGTAATGTCAGCGGCGGTGTCGGGAATACCGCAAGTGGCATTTATAGTCGAGTGGGTGGCGGTGTGAGTAATGTCGCGAATGGTTCGTCCAGTAGTGTGAGTGGCGGCGTGTTTGGAACAGCAAGTGGCGAAAGAAGCAGTGTCACCGGTGGCCTTGGAAATACCGCAAGCGGTAATAACAGCAGTGTCAGTGGTGGCAATTCCAACACAGCAAGTGGAACAAATAGCAGTGTCAGTGGCGGTTATACTCGGCAAGCGCCCAACGCAGAGAATTGGGCGGCCGGAAGTTTGTTTGAGTCAAACTAATGAAAGTTTAATGTGAAACGATAAATGCTTCGCCTTTTATAACGGCGAAGCATTTTTTTTATCCATTTACAAAGCTAAATACTTTTTTAAGTGGGGCTTGGTAGAATCTCGGTAGTGGAGTTCCCTGTTTTACCAGATTTTGAGGAGGCCTCGAATGCGAAATTCCTATACCTTGCACCTATCTCGCTTTTTATCTGTTAGCGCATTGATTTTTTTGTTTATTTTTCTCTCTGGTTGCAGCGGCGATTCTTGCAATCCTTCAAGTCAAAATTATGTTGTAGAGGGTTATTCAGCCCAATCTATCAGGTATGTAGAATTGGAGCCCGAAGGATACCTCAGACCCGAATTCGATGTGCTTGATAATAGTGAAGAGGTAAGTTGGACGACCTATGGTATACATGTCATAGGTGTAGAAAGATTTTTTACTGCTGACGCCTCTCCTGAGAAACGAAAGGGGCGCCTCGAGTTATTCCCTTCAGCCTATGCTTGTAGCCCGGGGCTGCCGCAAACCACACAAACTGTCACAGCATTTACAGTGACAAGTGATAATGATTTTTCTGAAGATTACCCGGCTGGCACAAATATATCGGTATTTTTTAGACCAGTTTATACCGTACATCGTCTGGTAAATAATTACGAAACAATACCTGAATATCTTGTTATCGATCCAGTTTCGCCCAGGCAAATATTTTTGGACCTTTTACAACAACCTGAATTTGAGCGGCACAACTTTACGATTTCGATAAGCTTGAGTGATGGGTCGATCTTTGAATTCCAGACGGGTGATGTATATCTCACAGAACAATGATTCTATTTGCCTTAGTGAGAAGCTGGTATTTATTGTTTTAATCAAGCATCCCGACTCAAGGAGCGATTGATTAAAACGGCGAGGGTTCTGTTCAGTAGTCAACTTAAGGGGATTCTAATAAGGTCGGTTTCATAGGCGTACGAAAGAGGCATCTCTCTCTAATCCGGGTACAGGATCGGCCCCGGTGAGTTGATTTGAATGATAATAAAAAATCGTTGGCATAAAAATGGTGACTTCCTGCTTCTTATAGATATAGAAAAAATCAAATCAGGGAGTTTTACGAAATGTGCATACCATTGAGGGCGTTTAAATACCTTGGAGGGCTGCTGGGCTTATTGTGTTTTTCGGGAGTAGTGAATGCATTAGTCATTACACATACCGAATATTTTAGTAATAACGTGGTGTTCGCAAGCACTGGCTGGAATACCGGCTTCAGACAAGTTTCTGGCGGTCATAACAATTTTACCAATCTGGCTGGCTTTGATTCATCACTGGGTACACTTACTGGTGTGAGTGTTTCCTACAGCGCAGAAGTTAATCTCTCAGGGGGATTCCTGGTGAGAGACCCTACAGATTGTGCGGTATTTTGCGAGGATGATGTTTCGGGCTCCGGGTCGGTATCGTCTTCGTACATATTTGATCTTTATTCTCCAGAGGTTATTGGTTATGACGCTGGGATTAATCTTGGATTCGGTTTGAGCTGTAGCGATGATGACGGTTATTGCGACAGTTTCAATAATCAGAACCGAAATGACTGGAATGGTGAACTGTTTTCTTCAACGCAACTGTCCATAATTGCAAATTTTATTGATACCTCGGTGACCATGCGTACATATAACAACTTGTATGTGAGGTCTGAAAATTGCCCGGATACTGAAGATGAGTGCTATACCAACGCCTCTTCGACTTTTTCCGGTAATGTTTCGGTGAGTTATACCTACGATGAGTTTGTGGAAGTCCCGGAGCCTGCATCCCTGGGGTTGTTGTCGTTGGGCTTGTTGGCACTTTTTTTCCGGCGTCGTGCAATTCGTACTGCTGTTTAATCTGAAAGAGAAAATCTCTTTAGGCCTTTGAGCAGCAGCGCAAGGTGTATAGTGGGCGCTGTTGCTTGCCTTGGGTTTGTTTTCTGGAAAAATTTTCTACAGGTAATGAAAACCTGACTTTTTGAAGCGGCGCACAGTGAAACCGTTTTCTTTTGAGTCTGGTGTCATATCTATCTTCGTTTTATTTCTGTTGAGTAAAAATAAAGTAAATGTGTAACGTTTTTTTTTTTTGCTGTTTGTCGCAATTCACAAACAAACTACTTTGGGCAAGTACAATGAGAGAGCCATAAAAAATATGGCGCTTAAATCAAAGAATTACAAAAATAACTCATTAGGAGCCTGGAAGAATGCACGTTAACTCAAACCTTTTAAGAAAGATCTTGCTTTTATTCGCAAGCATCGGCGTTTTAGCGATGCTGGCGGGTTGCGGTGGTGACGATAAAGAACCGGAGCCGGAACCCGAACCTGCGGATACAACCCCCGATACCTTTAGCTTTGATGCCGTGATGGATGCGGATTTGTTTGTAGTGGTGGAAACAGACAGTGTCACGATTACCGGAATCGATGCAGCCGCAAGTGTCACTGTGACGGGCGGTGAATATGCGATTGATGGTGGTGATTTCACTAGCGATGCCGGAACGATTAACAACAATCAATCGGTAAGCCTTCGCTTGACTACCGCGTCAGACCTGGAGGCAACCAGCGAAGCCGTACTCACTGTTGGCGGCGTTTCAGCCACGTTTTCGGTAACAACGCACGATGCTGATGGCCTGGGGCCAATTGCTGAAGGCCAGGAGAAATTCCTCGGCGGTGTGTGTTGTGGTCAACAGGCACCAAACTTTACCCGTTATTGGAACCAGGTTACGCCTGAAAACGCCGGTAAATGGGGTTCGGTTGAAGGCACGCGCGATGAATATAATTGGGCGCCTCTCGATGAAGTGTATGCAATGGGTAAAGACAACGGTTACTCCGTAAAAATGCATGTACTGGTGTGGGGAAATCAGCAGCCTGGTTGGATTGGAGCCTTACCTCCCGCAGAGCAGTTAGAAGAAATCCAGGAGTGGTTTACGCTGGTTGCCGAACGTTATCCGGAATTTGATTACATCGAGGTGGTCAACGAATTTGATAATGATCCACCCAATAGCGCAAACAATGGTCCTGGCTATATTGACGCACTTCGTCTTGCTGATCCGGAAACGACGGACGAGTTAATTGCGCAATTTGTCGCCGGCGGTGAAGAGGAAGCTGCGGCCGCAGAGCGGGCAGCCGAGTACGACTGGATTATTAATTCCTTTCAAATGGCGCGCGACACATTCCCGGATTCTGTGAAGTTGATGCTGAATGAATACAGTGTGATTAACACGGATTCACGTACCACCAAATACCTGGAAATTGTAGATCTGCTGCTTGAACGCCAATTAATCGATGCTATCGGTTTTCAAGGCCACGCGTTTTCAACTGGCGGCCCCAATGAAAATATGATTAACAATATGGACCGTTTGGCGACGGCGGGTCTCGATTTGTTTGTGACCGAACTGGATATTGATGGCCCAACAGACCTCGTACAGTTAATTGATTACCAACGCATCTTCCCCATGTTTTGGGAGCATGAGGCGGTAAAAGGAATTACGGTGTGGGGTTATTTGCCAGGCCATTGGAGACAAAATCAGGGTGCACATCTCGCGGATGAAAACGGCGTAGAAAAACCTGCATTGACCTGGATGCGCGGTTACGTCAATGGTCGCTCGCCCGTTATCGCAGATACCGGTGATATCGGTAGTGGCGAAGAGTTAGCGGAAGAAACACCCGTTGGTACCGAAATTGTGACCATGAGCGCAACGGCACCGGCTGGTGGTGACATTGAGTGGTCCATCCTTGGTGGTGAGCGCGCAGACCCCTATGTTATTGACCCGCAAACCGGTGTGATTACAGTACAAGAGCCTTTGCTTTCCGGTGAAAACATAATTTATGTTCAGGCGAAAGCGGGAATATATACCAGTATGTTGGCGCGACTGGAGTTTCTTGTGCCCGGCGAAGTGTTCATTGAGCCACCACCGCCCATTACCTATAACTTTGAAAACAATCTGCAAGGTTGGCGAGTGGACTTCGGTTCAACAGAAGAGTTTACGGTTGCACACAATGCCGATGCGCAAGCAGCGGAAGTGACACCGGATTGGACTCAGGGTTCGCAATTCCTGATTGTTTTTGTCCCTAATTCGCCACTGAACTTTACGGGTTCGAGTCTTGAGTACACCGTAACCGTTAGTGAAGCTCAGGCGACAGCAGGTTTAATGGTGCGAGGTGTTGTGCAAACCGGCCAGCCCCAAAGCTGGACGCGCATTGAGGGTGAATATCAAACACTTGTTGCGGGCGAAAACACCTTTACCTATGTACCGGTGGATGACGCCAACAATAACCTCGAAGTGATTGAGCGTGTTGCGATCCAGTTCGCTGGTATGCAAGACAGTGGCAGTGTGGAAACGATTTTAATCAACAACGTGTCAGTTACATTTGATCCGTAAGGGTTAATAAGTTTTTCAAATCGAAAAGGGCCATGTCTGAAAATGCATTTCAGGCTTGGCCTTTTTACTTTCGTCGTTCACAAAGTGTGTTGAATTCCAGTCGTTATTCACCCTAAAGTCCCTGGTCCCTCTCTTGTTCGATCTTGCCTATTGGTTTTTTTATTCCAGCGCAAATGCGGTAAAGTTAGCGCATCAGATCTGAGCTCATTTTGGACCATCATTGGGGAAGTGTTATGAAACGGACTATTGCAACACGACTTGGCGCTCTATTATCAATCCTCCTTTCTGGTTGTGCGGTTGTTCAAGACCAGATGTCACCCACCGAAATGTATGTTGAACGGGAGAATATCCGTATCACCATGCCTGCCAGTAATCCCGCAGGTAAATATATTCTGGAAACAAGCTCGGGCGAGCGGCTTGCGGAAACCGAGTTTGCGCCTTATGGCAATAGCCGCCAGCCTTTTGCCAAAAATGCTTTTTGGTTGCGCACAGATCCGCGACGACTGTCGGCTGATTCGGCGGGAAGCTGCATGCGAATACGCAAGCCGGATGACAGCTTTCTTGCAGTGCGATCCGGTATTGTCGGGAGTAGCACAACGTTCAAAATTCCCGTATTGGAATATATTGTGCTCAACAATTATGCAATTCCCTCACTGCAACGTGACATCGGCCGTATCAATGGCGATAGGCAAGCCAAAGAGCAAGTTGAACAACAGTTGCACGCACACGCTGCATTTTCCGAGGGGCGATGCCGTGTTCCGGATGCGGGTCCGCGCCCCGCCAATGTGTGTCGCAGCCGTAATGAAGCCAGAACGATGTTTACTGAGTATTGCGTCAACAGTAATTTTTCCTGTGGTGTTGCGGGTGGCAAACTTGCCTCTTACCTTTCACAAGGCACACCCACGACAACGGATGACTTTGATGAAGCGGTGTCGCTTTTTATTCAAGGTTCCTGTTCTGTAGCGGTTGACCGTGCGTATAGCCAATCCACCAGTTGGTGGAGTTTGCTGCGATCTGCTTTCGTGAGCGTGGTGACCAATTCAATGGTTGAAGAGTTGATAGGCCGTCGTCCTGTTGGCGATGAGCAACTTGTGGTAGATGCGCTTGCGGGTGTGGCCAATACCTATTTATGTGTAGAGGAGGCGTACTATTCTTGCAGTCAAAACTGGAATAGATGGATGGGCCGCTACACGCAAGCCTACAATCAGTGTCGACAAATAGAACGCAGTTATAACGACATTAATCGCCGTTTACAATTGAACGAGGGAAAATTGGTGTCAATGGAGGAGAAACTCGAAGCGCTTCAGAAAAGACAGCAGGAGATACTTGGGAAAAAATGGGGTGTGAGATTGAATCAGAGGGTAGAGGCTTGCGAGTAATAAAAAATACCGGCCGACAATTGCGAATTAAAAAACAATGAGCAAGATTTTTGTGTACGGCACACTCTTGAATGACGAAGTGCTCAATATTGTTCTCGGTCACGTTCCCGTGCAAACCCCCGCACGCCTGAAGGCTTACACGCGCGTAAAGGTGGTGGGTGAGCACTACCCGGTAATTCGGCCGCATGAAGACGGCGACGTCGCAGGTGCGCTGCTTGTTAATCTGAGTGCAAGTGATTTACGTTGTCTGGATGATTATGAGGGGCCGCAGTACATCAGGGAAAATGTGCAGGTTGAGTTGCCCAATGGTGAATTTGAGCAGTGTATGACCTATGTTTTTAAAACGGAATACCACAGTGCGCTATCAAATGAGCCCTGGAGCAACGAGGAATTTCGGGAGAAGCACCTTGAGGGTTTTTTATCGGTGATCGCGGGCGAAGATTAAGTTCAGGGCTTCTACCGCCTCAGTTGCGGGCCGCGCTATTGCAGGCCGCACCCATGCAGGCCGCACCATTGCAGGTCGCACCCAAATTCGAGTAAAACCTGCAAGCGCGTTAAAATGCAGGCAAAATAACGCCCCCGATCTGTAATGCTCAACTAAAAACCCGGTTATGAAATTTGTTGTTCGCCTTTTCCCTGAAATTACCATTAAAAGTGCTCCTGTCCGCAAACGCCTGACGAAATTGCTAACCGAGAGTTTGCGGGTGCGTCTCAAGCGTGTGCATGCAAGCACCAGGGTCGAGCGCGATTGGGACAAAATTGATATTGAGGTCGCCGAGGAAAACCCGGCGCTGGCGCGCGAGATTATTGATATTCTGGCTTGTACACCCGGCATTGCACATTTTTTCCAGGTGCGGCGCCACAGCTTTGAAAGCATGGACGACCTCTATCAATTGGCGCAAGCGGCCTGGGGTGCACAATTAGCCGGTCATACTTTTTGCGTGCGAGTAAAGCGCAGTGGCAAACACACTTTTAGCTCCACCGATGCAGAGCGCTATATCGGTGGCGGCCTGAATCAACACAATCCCAGTGCCGGGGTTCGCATGAAGAACCCGGATCTTACACTCAACCTCGAAATCAAGGGTCAGTTTGTTGATATTGTTGAGCAACGTTTCTCTGGCTTGGGCGGCTTTCCGGTGGGAACACAGGAAGATGTTTTGTCGCTGATTTCGGGCGGTTTTGATTCAACGGTAGCCAGTTTTCTCACACTTAAGCGCGGCCTAAAAACCCATTTCTGTTTTTTTAACCTTGGCGGTGACGAGCACGAAACCGCGGTTAAAGAAGTCGCATTTTATTTATGGAATCGTTTTGCTTCCTCGCACCGGGTGAAATTTATCTCGGTGCCGTTTGAACCGGTTGTGACGGAAATTCTGCAAAAAGTCGAACCCGCGAATATGGGTGTTGTACTCAAACGTATGATGTTACGGGCTGCACAGCGCATTGCTGAGCGCGGAAATATCGACGCTTTGGTCACGGGCGAAGCCATTGCTCAGGTCAGTAGCCAAACCCTGCCTAATCTGGCGGTGATTGATGAAGTCTGCGACAAATTGGTTTTGCGCCCACTGATCACCATGGACAAGCGCGATATTATCGATATTTCACGCCAGATTGGTGCTGAGGAATTTTCGGCAGCAATCCCGGAATATTGTGGCGTGATTTCCGTGAAACCCTCCGCCAGAGTCAAGAGAGAAGAGGTACACGACCAGGAGGCGCTTATGGATGCTGCAGCAATGGAGCAGGCGCTGGCGGGTGTGACGGTTCAAAGTATCGATCAGGTGATGGAAGACCGGCAGCGTGAAAGACCCGGCCCGCAAGTCTACAGCGCGCTGCAGCCCGGGCAAGTGGTGATTGATATTCGCCACCAGAATGAGCGTGAGTTGCGGCAGTTCTGTGCGCCAGCGGATGCGGAGGTCATCACAATTCCCTTCTATAAATTGTCCTCTGAATTTGTAAATCTCGATCCTTCTCGCGAATATCTGCTTTACTGTGATAAGGGGGTGATGAGTAAACTCCACGCGGCGCACCTGCTTGATGCCGGCTGTGCCAATGTTGCGGTTTACCGGCCTTGATTCAACCCTTGGATAAAGTGATTTAATCGCTGAAACCAAGAGATTTATTAGCAAGAGATTTGATAGCAAGAGATTTGATAGATAGCCCCATGGAAACGCGAAAGCAGCGCCTGGTTGTAGTGTTCTTTTTTGGCCTGTTTCTGGCCTGCGCCGGCGGTGCCTCGTTTTGGGTAATAAAAAAAAGCGGCATTGCCGGAAATGGGGACGACAGGGGTTATCAGAATGTCACCTTCACTGATGCGGTGCTCACTTGTGAAGGCGAAGTCAAACAGCGCTACAAAAAAGCAATAAAATCCCTGGTTGTGGATAATCACAGTAGCCGCTACGACGACAAGCAATTTACCTATAAGATTTTTTTCAACTTGATAATGGCGACACCGGAGAAAAAGCACGGCGCAGTCCATTACATAAACTGCTTCGTTAAAGCCTCAAGTGGGCGCGTTAATAAATTCGAAATATTTGAAGAACTCGATGAAACGACGGATGCTGTGCGCGAGAAATCGACAAACGCATTCGGTTGGCCGAAGTAGCATTTTCCGGCTATTTCCTTTATTGTCGCTCCATCTTCACACTTCCCTTAAATAACAATATGACAACGTCACTTCAGGCGGCTAGCCGCGATTTTAAAAACTGGTTTATTCAAGATGCCTTGCCCCTTTGGAGTTCGCGCGCAATTTGTAGCGATACCGGTGCAAGTTATGAGCGTTTGTTGAGTAGCGGTCAACCCGATACCCAATGCAACGTGCGCGTGCGTGTGCAGGCGCGACAACTTTTCGTGTTTTGTCTGGCTCAGGAATTGGGTTGGATGCCGAACACTGAAAAATTGGTCAGCCATATGAATGAGTTTGTTCAACGTTATGGCCGTCACCACAGTGGCCACGGCTACGTCCATTTGCTGGATGCCAATAATCAGGTTATTGATGCCCGGCAGGATCTTTATGACCATGCCTTTCATTTATTGGCGTCGCTATGGCGCTATCGTGTATTCAAAGATGACGCCGCGCTGGAAGAAGCTGAAAATATTGTGCATTTCCTCGATAAAAATTTTGCCTCGGAACACGGAGGGTGGATCGAGGGCGATTACGCTTATGTTTGTCGGCGACAAAATCCGCACATGCATTTATTCGAAGCATTTATCGCAGGTTACGAAGCGACCCAGGACGAACAATGGTTACAGCGCGCAAGTGCGATGTTCGCGCTGTTTGAAAAACATTTTTACGATGCAGAACAATGTGGCCTTTTGGAATATTTTACGGATACCTGGCAAGCGCTCGAAGGCGATGCGGGGCGAATTATAGAGCCCGGCCATATGATGGAATGGGTGTGGCTGTTGCGTAATTACAGTCGCCTCAGTGGTGAGAACGTCAACGCCTATGCAAATGCCTTATACGAATGTGCGTTGCAGAAAGGGCTCAGCGAGGAAGGCTTGCTATACGATGAATTATTTCTCGATGGCAGCGTTAAAAAAGCGAGTAAACGGTGCTGGCCTATGACGGAATTGATTAAAGCCAGTATTGCACAAGCCCGAGCCGGTTTTGTGCAAGCGGAAGACGTGGCGCTATCTGCCCTGCAAGTATTGCGCGCGCGCTATCTCGCGGTGGAAACGCCCGGTGCCTATATCGATCAGCTTGATGCGGACAACAAGGTGATTGCCGATGTTGCGCCCGCCAGCACGCTTTACCACTTGATAGTTGCTGCCGCGGAGCTGAATGCCTATACCGGGAACGCCTAACGCGAATGCGATGAGCTCTGCCATGATTCGCAAATTCCCTTTTTCCTGTTTTCGCGCGCCGCAGCACTGGCCCCTGGCCTTGCTGCTCTTCCCCTTATATATTCTGTGCTTGTTGCCCTTCAGAATGTTTCGTGCATTGGGCTATGTGTTTGCATGGCTATTTAAGTTATCTGGAAAAATCAGGCATGTGACGAAAGTGAATATTCGCTTGTGTTTTCCTGAGAGTGATAACGATCAACAACACGCAGTAGCAAACGCGAGTATCAAGGAATTAGGGTTGAGTATTGCTGAAACGCTTTATCTCTGGTTTACCGACGGCAATCGTCTTTTAAAACAGCGTATCAGTAAGATTGAAGGCGAAGAGTATTGGCGTAATGCCGTCGCGCAGAACAGGGGCATAATCGTCTTGTCTTGCCATTCCGGTAGCCTCGATATGAATGTGGCCTTGCTTTATCAATTGCTCACGCAAAACGCGAACTCAAAAGAAAATGAGGGCTTAAAAAGAAAAGAGTTTGCCTTCACGTATCGCCAGCCTTCAAACAACTTCGCTGATAGATTTTTAGTTTGGGCGCGCGCTGCATTTGCTGATTTCTTTTTTCCTGTAAGCAATTTATTGGGTATCAGTCGAGTATTAAAAAAAGGCGGTATTGTCTGGTATGCGCCCGATATTGAAACCTCGAAGAAAGGCCGTGTATTTGTAAAATTTATGGGTGTCGATGCCGCAACGCCTTCGGCCATTGGCAAGCTTGCACAAAGCAGTGGTGCACTGGTTTTACCTTACCGACACAAGCGGGAAGCGAAAGGATATTACAGTTTGAAATTCTATCCACCGTTGGAGGCTTTCCCCGAGGGTGATGAGAAAAAGGATACGCAAACAGTCAACGATGCGATCGAACAAATTGTACGAGAAGAGCCAGCCGCTTATTGGTGGAGCATAAAGCGCTTTCGCTACCGCCCGGATGGTGGCCCTTCTGTTTATACACCTTCTGTCAGTAAAAAAGTTAACTAGGGAATCTCTGAAAAATGGCCTATTTTCCCTGTGGCGGCGTCAGTTCCTTGCCGGTGTGCCGGCCCAGTCGATCCTCATTTACTTCAGTAAACCGGGGTGCCGGCTCAGTCGGTTCTCCGCGGGGTGCTTCCTTGCCAAAGAAAAAATATTTCCATTTTTCAGAGGTTCCCTAGCCTTTTTTCGTTCTTTTAATCTACCGTTTCTTTTCTCTTGGGGTTTTATTTCACCTGATGTTTCTTTGCAGGCGCGCAGCTTTTTCGCAAAACAAAATCGTAAGGCCGTACAAAATGTGTGTCGATGGGAACAGAGTTGTCCCCGTCGATGCGCCGCAATAAATATTCGACTGCAACCTGCGCCATATCATCACGGGGTTGGGCGATGGTGGTTAAGGGTGGGTCGCAGTAACGGGCGTAATCAATATCGTCGAAGCCGACAATGGAAATATCCTCAGGCACTTTAATATTGCGCGAGCGCAAGGCCTGCATGGCGCCGATAGCCATTTGGTCGTTCATACACACAATGGCGGTGGGTAATTCCGCAGCGGTGTCCATCATATGGTTGGCCGCATTCACGCCAGACCAAATTGTGTATTCGCCTTCCGCCACAATACTTTTATCAAATTCGAGACCAGCCTCTTCAAGGCCTTGTTTGTAACCTTTCAGGCGGTCGATGGTGTGTGGGTTGCCCCGGAGGCCAGCGATCAATCCAATACGGCGATGGTTCAGGGAAACGAGGTAATCCACCATGTGTTTGGTTGCAGCGGCATTGTCGACGCGAATGCAGCAGCCGAGGGTGCCTTCTGTTCCGCAGAGATTGATGTAGGGGAGATCGTTGTTGCTTTCTACCGGGTTGTGGACGGAGTGCGGACGCATTTGAATAATGCCGTCGGCCAGGCGTGTTTCCACCATACGAATGTAACGTTTTTCGCGTTCTTCATCGTCCTGGGTATCACCGAGTAACACCGCATAACCTCGCTTATGTGCATGCATTTCAATACTGCTGATGACCTCGGAGAAAAAAGGGTTGGAGATATCCGGTACCAGCACCACGATGGAGTAGGAGCGCGCCGAACGAAAATTGCGAGCCAACATATTGGGCCGGTAATTCACTTCGTCGATGGCTTTTTTCACTTTTTCAATGGTTGCGGGTGAAACCTTCTCCGGGTGGCTGAGGCTGCGTGAAACAGTTGCAACAGAAACGCCTGCACGGCGCGCAACTTCGCGGATATTTGACATGTTTTCTTCCCCTTTGGGCCGTGGCGCCACAATTGGCGCGAAGGCTATATGTAACATGTTTCAGGGAAATACGCATTTTTTATGTAACTGTTACTTTGTTAGGGGCAGCTTAGGCAATCTTATTTTGACTTGATTTCCGCGGTGTAACCGATTACATTGTGCGGCCGTTTTTGCGGAGCTGACCCGGAAGTCTCCCAATTGCCAGACAAAGCCTATACACTCCTGAGCGCTTGCGATGGTCCTTCCACAACAAACGACAATAATTTTGCAACCGAATTCCAGATTTACAGGTGATTGCATGAGCAGTGAATTTAAGCAGGGCGTACAACAACTTTTTGCTCGCCACGAAGCCCTTAGTACGCGAACCAATGAACCGGGCGAAAGTAATGGCGTGTATCAGCGCTGGTTAAATCCGATTTTGACAGCCGATCATGCGCCTGTTTACTGGCGATATGACTTAAACGAAGTGACCAACCCCCGCTTGCAAGAGCGCTTGGGTGTGAATGCCGCATTCAACTCCGGGGCCATATACCTGAACGGAAAATTCCTGTTGGTCGTGCGTGTTGAAGGCCATGACCGCAAGTCTTTTTTTGCTGTGGCAGAAAGCCCCAACGGTGTCGACAATTTTAAATTCTGGCCCAAGCCAATCACTTTGCCAGAAACCGATAGGCCGGATACCAACGTGTACGATATGCGTGTAGTACAACATGAAGATGGTTACATTTACGGCTTGTTTTGTACCGAACGCAAGGATGAAAACCAACCCAATGATACCAGTGCGGCAGAAGCCCAATGCGGGATTGCGCGCACACGCGACATGCTTACCTGGGAACGCTTGCCCGATTTGGTGACCTATTCAGGTCAACAACGCAACGTTGTTCTTCACCCCGAATTTGTTGATGGCAAATATGCGCTCTACACTCGGCCGCAAGACGGGTTTATCAGTGTCGGATCCGGTGGCGGTATTGGTTGGGGTTTATGTGATTCGATGGAGGCGGCCGAAGTAAAAGAAGAAGTGATTGTTGATGGCAAGGTGTATCACACCATCAAGGAAATCAAGAATGGTCAGGGCCCGGCGCCCATTAAAACGGAAAAAGGCTGGTTGCATTTGGCGCATGGCGTGCGCAACACCGCCGCCGGTTTGCGCTACGTACTTTATATGTTTATGACAGAACTGGAGCGCCCCTGGGTTGTCAGTCATCGCCCCGGCGGCCATTTTATTGCGCCCAAAGGGCGTGAGCGTATTGGTGATGTGTCCAACGTGGTTTTTACCAACGGCTGGATTGTAGACGAGAGCAACAAAGTCTATATCTATTACGCATCCTCGGATACGCGTATGCATGTCGCGACCAGTAGTGTGGACCAATTACTGGACTATGTCATGAATACCCCGGAAGATGGTTTGCGTTCCGCCAGCAGTGTAGAAGTGCGCAACCAATTGATTGACGGTAATTTAAAAATAATGGAAGACCTGGGACTTTCTCAATGAGCCACAGTTTGGAAACGGAGTTCCGCCAGGAGCTGCATCACATTGCACATTGGTGGATCAAAAACACCGTGGATGAAAAACACGGTGGTTTTGTTGGCGAAATTACCAACGATAACGAAGTACGACCAGAAGCCAATAAAGGCATTATTCTCAATACGCGTATTCTCTGGTTTTTTAGTGAGGCCGCGATTTTTACCAAAGGCGCTGAGCAGCACGCCGCTTATGCAAGCCATGCGCAGCGGGCCTATGACTATTTACTTAATCATTTTGTCGATGAGCAGCATGGCGGTGTGTATTGGGAATTGGATGCACACGGCAAACTGCTTAACAGCCGTAAACAAATTTATGCGCAGGCCTTTGCGATCTACGCACTGGCAAGTTATTTCAAATTAACCGGCGATGAAAACGCCTTGAATCTTGCGTATAAATTGTTTGAACTGATTGAAATGCATGCACTTGATAAAAAGTATGAAGGGTATATTGAAGCTTTCAATGGTGATTGGTCAGAGTTGGACGATTTTCGTTTAAGCCCGAAGGATTTGAATTCACCCAAATCCATGAATACGCATTTGCATGTGCTTGAAGCGTATACAAATTTGTATGTCGCTGATAAGCATCGTCAGGTTGGCGATGCCATTAAGCGCTGCCTGGATTATTTTGACCGTTTTATTATTGATCACGACAATGCCCATTTACGCATGTTTCAATCAATGGCGTGGGAAGACCAATCCAATTCCATTTCCTACGGGCACGATATTGAAAGTAGTTGGCTTATTTGGGAAGCCCTGGAAAGCCTCGGCGAATCGGATTTAAAAAAACGTTGGAAGCCACTAGTTATAAAAATGGCAAATACCTGTTTGCAACAAGCAGTTGGTGAACATCACGAAGTGTTGGACGCCTACAACTATAAAGACGATGTGCTCAGTGAAGAGCGGGTATGGTGGGTGCAGGCGGAAGCCCTTGTCGGTTTTTACACGGCCTGGCATCTAACGCGAGACGAAAAATTTAAAAGGGCTGCCGAAGATGTTTGGCAATTTATAAAACGCTATCAAAAAGATGACAAAGGTGGTGAGTGGCATTGGCTGGCGACTCTGGATGCGCCACATCGCGGTGATTATAAAATGGGTTTTTGGAAGGCGCCTTATCACAATGGCCGCGCAATGATGGAAGCGATCAAGTTGTGCGCCAAGCCGTAAATCAATTATGGGGCAATGGAGCGAGAGAAAGCGAAAATGAATAAATCTCTATTGAAAATTTTGGTGCTGCTAGTGGGCTGTACTCTGATTTTTTCCTGTGCAGATCGTGCAGAGAAAAAAAGGCTGAAACAATTTGTGAGCGTTAATGGCACACAATTTTATTTGCGCGGTAAGCCTTACCAATTCGTTGGCACTAACATGTGGTTTGCGGCTTACCTGGGTTCTGAAAACCCCGTCTATGGCGACCGTGATCGCCTCGTGCGAGAACTTGATTTACTAAAATCCCTGGGCGTCACGAATTTACGCATTTTGGGCAGTTCCGAACGATCGCCTTTACGCGATTCAATGCGCCCAGCGATTCAGTATAAAGGTGATGTTGAAGCGGAAGATATTCTCGTCGGTCTCGACTTTGCGCTGGCGGAAATGGCAAAGCGGGATATGAAAGCCGTTATTTTTCTCAATAATTTCTGGGAATGGTCCGGCGGAATGGCAACCTACCTGAGTTGGGTGAACGGCGGTGAAATTGTCGACATGGCAGACCCGGAAAAACCCTGGCCAGCATTTGCATTATTTTCAGCGCAATTTTATGAAAATGAAGAAGCCAATAAGCTCTACAGAAAATACATGCAAACGCTGTTGGAGCGTACTAACAGTATTACCGGTAAAGCCTATGTCGAGGATCCTACTATTATGGCCTGGCAATTGGCGAATGAACCACGGCCAGGAGATGGTCGTCAAAGCGACGGCAACTTGCCCGGATATTACGCGTGGATAAAAGATACCACGGCCTTTATAAAATCGTTTGCGCCTGATCAGTTAGTGTCAATTGGCAGTGAGGGCACCATGGGCTGCCTTGAGCTGAATGAGTGTGTCATAAATGCTCATGCGGGAACGGGCATTGATTATTTTACTTTTCATATGTGGTTAAAAAACTGGGGGTGGTTTGATGTACAGAACCCGCAGGAAACCTATGTGGCTGCCATTACCAAAGCCAATGCCTATATCGATCGCCATGTCACTATTGCGCAGCAATTGAATATGCCTGCAGTGCTGGAAGAGTTTGGATTGGAGCGCGATAAAGGCTTGTTTAGCCCTGATTCGCCGGTTCAGTATCGAGATCAATACTACCAATTTGTATTTTCCAAAGTCGAAGCCAGTGTCAATAAAGGCGGCCCGCTGGTAGGTACCAATTTCTGGGCCTGGGGTGGATACGGCAAGGCGATGCACGACGATTTTGTCTGGCGTGAAGGCGATAAAACCTTTGTGGGTGATCCGCCACAGGAACCGCAGGGTTTGAATTCTGTGTTTGCGACAGATAAAAGTACGCTCGATATTTTGAGTGAACACGCCGAGAAAATAGCGCGTTAACAAAATTTTTTACACAGATTGGCCTGGCAAATCTCAGTGCGCGTCTGCGCACTCAATGCAGTAAGGGGTGGCGGGGTCAATCTCTAATCTTTTGGGGTTGATGTCCTCCCCGCAATCGAGACAAAAACCGTAGTCGCCTTCGTCAAGGCGTTGTAACGCGGCCTGAATGTCTTTAATTTGTCTTGCTCGCCGTCTTAGCTGTTCCTGTGACATCGCTTGTTGTTGCATGGCATCCATGCGCGATAAGCGTCCGACTTTACTTTGGTCGAGCACAACGGTTTCGGCAGCGCGCTCCAGCTGTTCACTGTTGCTCTGCAAACTTTCGAGTTTGTTTGCTAACAACTGACGGTACTTATCAATTTCCACAGTGTTTATTCTTCGCGAATACAGCAGTCGCGGCCTGCGCTTTTTCCAGAAAAGAGCGCAACATTGGCGCGCTCCATGGCGTCGTCAAAGCGCTCGTTCTCGGTCACTTCGATAATGCCAAAGGTGGCGCTGAGGTGCAGGTGGGGGTGGCCAGGAAAGGTCAGACTTTTTATTTTTAAACGCAACTTTTCGGCGAGAGAATAGGCTTCGTCCAACGAGCTTTGCGGGCAAAGAATAACGAACTCCTCATCATCCCAGCGGGAAACAGAATCAAAGCTGCGCGTATTGCGAAGAAAAACCTTGGCAATTTCCTTGAGTGCTTCATCACCCATGGCATAGCCAAATTGTTCATTCACTTTCTTGAAATGATCGAGGTCCACCAATATCAGGCTTATGCGATCGGATTTACGTCGGCGTGTAAAAATCGCTTCGGTAATATTCTGCAAACCGAAGCGATTGTAGGTGGAAGTGAGTTGGTCAATCTGGTTTTTATATTCAAAGTCCTCGTTGTTCGGGCCCTTTTTGCCCTCAGCATAGGCATTCATTTCTTTCAGGCGCAATTTGTTCATCAGTGAACGCCGACTGATTGCATGATTTTGTAGCAACAAACTCAGCAGAATGATTGCCATCCATGTACCCAGAATACAAAGATACCAAGCGCTGCGGGATAAGTGGCGACCGATAAATTCAATGCGGTGAATGCGGATTTCGTGCGTGCCGGGTGGGGGTGCTGAACCGAGATCGACGCCGAAAGAGGTGACCCGGTCGAAGCTTGCCTGGCCCCATTTTCGCGGAATGTCGTAATCTTCAATCCACCAGTCGGCTAGCTGAAATTCGTTCAGCTCGATGCGGATGATTTCTTTAAGGTCGGAAGCGCGAATATTAATCTTGTTGAACTTTGGGCTGTTGTAATCTTCCTTACTCGAAATATTCTCATCAAAGTTACGCATGTGGAAACGCAGAAGGCGGGCTGGCCCCTTGTAATCCATGTCCACCATGATGGCATCGTAATTGGAAAAATCGTTGCCCTGGGTCCAGTCATCGGGGTTTTTGGAGAAGGAGACACCGAAGGCGCAGCCAGCCCCATAAATATTGGCCTCGACGGTACAGCGCCAGAGAGCATTGCCGTGCCAGCCGGCATTGGAATTGCTGCCTCCACCCAAGCGATCGTCATTGGAAAAAATGGATTCCAGCGGACCGGGCATGAAGGTGTAGCGTTTTTCTGGCAAATAATCGTAAACGAATACCAGAACAAGAGTGAATGCCATTGCAAGCAGGTAATAGAGCGTACTGTGATGACTGTTCAGGAAGCGTATTGTCATTTGTATTATCGGTGCTAATTTCGCTGTTTATCCCCTGGAAGAACACTTATAATCGCGCGCTTTTAAGCCACCTCCGAGATTGTAAGTGTGTCCAGTCGTATCGAAAAACTTCGTAATATTGCCATCATTGCCCACGTTGACCACGGTAAAACCACCCTTGTCGACAAACTCCTCAAGCAGTCCGGTACCCTGGACCGAAAAGACGAAGGGGCTGAGCGTATCATGGATTCCAATGACCAGGAACGCGAACGTGGCATCACTATTCTGGCAAAAAATACGGCAATTCGTTGGAATGATTACCGTATAAATATAGTCGACACACCAGGGCACGCCGATTTTGGTGGTGAGGTAGAGCGTGTATTGAGCATGGTCGACAGCGTTTTGCTGTTGGTGGATGCCGTTGATGGCCCTATGCCACAAACCCGCTTTGTAACCAGTAAAGCCTTTGAAAAGGGCTTGAATCCGATAGTTGTGGTGAACAAGGTCGATAGACCCGGCGCCCGCCCCGACTGGGTCATTGATCAGGTTTTTGACCTCTTCGACCGCCTCGGTGCAACCGATGAACAGCTCGATTTTCCGATCATTTACGCCTCGGCCTTGAACGGTATTGCTGGCCCGGAGGTGGATCAGCTCGCTGATGACATGCAGCCCCTTTTTGAAATGATTGTAGACAAGGTGCCTGCCCCCGATGTCGATCTCGACGGCCCTTTCCAGATGCAAATTTCTGCCCTCGACTACAACTCCTACGTTGGTGTTATCGGTGTTGGCCGCATCACTCGAGGTAGTCTTGCGCCTAATCAACAGGTGGTTGTGATTGATCACGAAGGCAAAAAGCGCAAGGCAAAAGTCTTGCAGGTGATGGGGTATCACGGCCTTGAGCGTGTTGAAACAGAAAAGGCTGCGGCAGGCGATATTGTGTGTATCACAGGTATCGCAGAACTTGGTATATCCGACACATTGTGTGACCCCAATGCGGTTGAAGCCTTGCCTGCACTGAGCGTGGACGAGCCCACGGTCAGCATGACCTTTCAGGTGAATGATTCGCCTTTTGCGGGCCTTGAAGGTAAGTTCGTGACTTCGCGCAATATCAAGGAGCGATTGGATCAGGAGTTGATTCACAACGTAGCCTTGCGGGTTAAACAAGGCGACAGCGCGGATAAATTTGTTGTATCCGGCCGAGGTGAATTGCACTTGTCGGTCCTGATTGAAAACATGCGCCGCGAAGGTTTTGAATTGGGTGTGTCACGCCCGGAAGTTATTCAGAAAGAAGTGAATGGCGAAATTCATGAGCCCTTCGAGCAAGTGGTCATTGATGTTGAAGAAAAACATCAAGGCGCAATTATGGAAGAACTGGGCTTGCGCAAGGCGGAGCTCACGAATATGGAGCCCGACGGCAAAGGCCGTGTAAAACTGGAGTTCCTTGTGCCTTCTCGCGGCCTGATTGGATTCCGCGGACAATTTCTTACACTGACATCTGGCTCCGGCATCATGACCAGTATTTTTGATCACTACGGCCCGGTTAAAGAAGGTGAAGTGAGCAGTCGCCAAAACGGCGTACTGGTGAGTATGGTGAAAGGCAAAACGCTGGCTTATGCCTTGTTCAGTTTGCAGGACCGCGGGCGCCTGTTCCTGGGCCACGGTATCGATGTCTACGAAGGCCAAATTGTCGGCCTGCACTCTCGCAGTAATGACCTGGTTGTGAACCCAACGAAAGCGAAGCAGCTCACCAACATTCGCGCGGCGGGCACCGACGAAGCCCTGACGTTAACACCGCCGATCAAACATACCCTGGAACAGGCCCTGGAATTTATTGAAGACGACGAACTTGTAGAGGTGACGCCGCAGAGTATTCGTTTGCGCAAGAAGTTGTTGACCGAGAATGAGCGAAAGCGAGCGAAGAACGCCAAGAACAACTAAAATTCACCCCCGCCGCTTTATACTGGGATAAAGAACCGACGGAGATCGCAATGAAAACAATCAAAATCCTTCTTATTTTAACGGCGGTATTGGGTCTGGCGACCACTGCTGCTGCGGGGGACAAGTACTCTATTAAAACAGCCGTTGTGGCTGCCAAGGACGCCAAGGTCGAAACCTTCGAGTGGGGTCAGTTGATGACTTATTACTCGGGTGACAGCTATTCCACCAAGGACTCGCTGACCGCTGTGGCCATTATCAACCCCGGCATGGAAATCCACCCACCACACGATCACTCAGAAGAAGAGTATCTGATGGTACTGGAAGGCAATGGCACCTGGACGGTGAATGACAGTGATTTCCCTGCGCAGGCGGGCGATGTGCTGTATGCAGCCCCCTGGGATCTGCACGGTATCAAGAATACCGGCGATACACCGCTTAGCTTTGTGGTTTTCAAATGGAACCCCAAGCCCGTTGAGCCCAAAGCCAAAAAGAAAAAGAAATAAGCCCTCATTCCGCGCGGCCTTAAGCGCCGCGCGCACTCACTCAATCCGCATCAGTTTTCAATCTTCTGTAAAAAGCCTTACTATTCATCACTCGGTTCTGTGTTTGGTCGCTTGAATAGCGCGGGTCTTCGCGTCAAAATTGTATCCGGATTCGACAGAACGACCCGTTAGCGGAACTTTTACGTAATCCATCTTTCCCAAAATAGGTGGCAGAAAGCTGAGACAGGCAAGATACATTGTCCTGGCCTCAAATAATAATAACTGGAGAAAATAGCCAGTTGCCACAAAATAAAAAAAGCGATATCCCCGAACAGGGATGCCGAATACCGTGTTTGCGAGGCCAGCTCAGGCCCCCGAAATTTGAATTAAGTTGAGGTGGAAGTATGAAGCGAGTATCCACAAGGTTGCTTCTTTTTAAAACGTTGATTTGTTTGAGTTTGTTCTTTGCCCTGTTGGCACAGGCGCAGCAAAAGTTATTTTATGTTGGCACCTTTCAGTCCGATGAAGCCCGGACGCTTGCCAGTATGGCCAGTGTTGAGGGTATCCCTCCAGAAGCACAAAATATTTTCAAGAAAAATTTTTACGGCCGTTTGGTGAATGAGATTCGTCACGATTCATTTACCACGTATTTCTATGACCAGAAACCGGAAAATCCTGAATTTGTTAAAGCGAATATAGAAGTTCTTTCCGGGAACACTGTTGTGCTACGTTATTTCAATGAGGAGCGTCAGCAGCAAGTTGAAAGACAGCTGGTTTTTGAAGATGGCTGCTACACGATTCCGGTTCCGCAATGGGGCTTTAAAGAATATTTTTGTAAAGTCACAAAATAAGACCCTGGTAATTTCCTAAAAAATTAACCCGAAAAAAACACTTACTGAAAAATAGCCATGAAAAAAATACTTATTCTTATCATGTTTGTCTCCACGCCGGTATTTGCCAATGATTTTAAAATGCGTGTCGAAAAAGTTGAGCTCTTGCAAGGTCTGATTTTAAAAGGCTTGGCAATGACAGGTACCGTGCTTGAAGGCTGTATTGGCAACGAAGAAATGTATAAAGCCTATCGAGTCGGCAAGGAAGTGCTTAAAACCGATGTGCGTATTTTGAATATTGACGGTTTGAAAAGCGCCGATGAATTTGATGGCGTGACCCGTAAGGGCGATAAAGTCACTTTCTACTTGCCCGATGGCAAAGAGGGTGCGATTGAAGTGGGCGATATATTCGTTAGCAAGGCAACGCAATGCAAAGCGAAGAAACCTTGAATTTACCAGTGTTTCTTCCAACGGTTCCAATTGTACAAAACGCGCGCAAGCACATTATAAATTACGTTTGAGATTTGCCGAAGTACAGGTAAACCGAAAAACCAGGATTTTGCGCGGTCACTTCGACTTTTGCTGTTGTGCCAAATGACAAGAAAGGCTTCGAAGCCGATACGGGTTTTGCCGTTCTCGTCGATTACGTGCAGCCGCTCTCTTACCGATTCGAGATCATTGTTTACATCCAGGGCCAGGCTATTGTTCTGATGAACATCATTCCATTCTTCCTTGCATTGTAAAGAGCCTTTCATGTAGTCGGCCCCCGCTCTACAAACGGGGCAAGCGCTATTGTAGTAAACCTTGATCGTTTGTTCCGTCTTTTTCATCTTTTGTTAGTCTGAATGTCAATAATATTTTAGTTCGGTTGCTTTTCCCCAAAAAACCCGATAAGAGAAAAGTGTGTAAGCCAGTATTGCGGGAACAACAATCATAGTGCCGATAAAAATAAACATTAAAGATTCTGTTGCAGCTGCTGCTTCCCAGATTGTCAATTGCTCTGGAACAATGAAAGGGAAAAAGCTGTAAGCCAGGCCTTGAGAAAGCATAAAGAAAATACTGGCGGCGGTAACAAAAGGTATCCAGCAACCGAAATCCCGATGATGTGGCATGGACTTTAAGTAACGATCATTGATGACAAATAAACCGAGACAAACCAGAGGGTAGGGAAGCATTAGGATAAGCTGTGGAAGGGCAAACCATTTCTTAAAAATTGCGTCGTTCATCAAGGGGTTAACGGTGCTCACTAGCAGGCATCCAAACGCTGTTAACCAGGCGGCGCGCCGGGTCCACCACGCTATCTTTTTTTGTAATTCCCCTTCAGTTTTCATAACCAACCATGCACCGCCGATAAATGCGTAGGCAACGGTAACACCCAAAGCAGAGAGCAGGCAAAAAACTGTTGCACTTAAACTCGAATCGAAGCCTACAACGTATTTTCCTAACATATAGCCTTGCGAGAGTGCGGCGAGTATTGAACCCGCTTTGAAGGCTTTATCCCAGGCAAACTTGTTATTCGTGGGCGCTTTTGCACGAAAGTCAAAAGCAACGCCTCGCAAAATGAGCGCAATAAGCAAGAGTGTGACGGGTAGATAGAATTCCCCCATGATGATGCCGTGGGCGGCAGGAAAGGCAATCAACAATAAACCGACAGCAAGCACTAGCCAGGTTTCGTTCGCATCCCAAAATGGGCCGATGGAGGCAATCATGGTATCGCGATCGCTCTCAGCATCACTGTCCAGTGGCAATAAAATACCAACGCCAAGATCATACCCATCGAGAATGGCATAGATAATAATGGCAAGTCCCATCAAAAATATAAAAGCAAGGGGGAGCCAGTACTCGGCGCGAGTGAGATCAATGTTGTCTATCATACTGCGGCCTTTTCTTTTTGCATAAGTTCTTGCGAAAGTGCATTGGGAATTTCAAATTCCTCAACTTCAACTGCGCGCTGTGACATATAAAAAAGCGTTTTAAGGTAGGCCATAATTAAAAATGCGTAGAGCGCGAGATAAATTGCCAATGATAAGGCGACGTTGCCACTCGGTGTGCTGGTCACGGCATCCTGCGTGCTTAAAACACCGGTTACCAACCAGGGCTGTCGACCAATTTCGGTGACATACCAACCCGCGAGCGTGGCAATCCACCCTGAAAAGGTCATGAAATAAAAAACTTTCAAGCCGAAAGTATTCAATTTTTTGTAGCGCCAAAGCTGCCAACAGCCGAACCAGGCGGCAACGATCATCAACATGCCAATTGCAACCATAACCCTAAATGCAAAGAAAACGGGTGCCATCGGTGGGCGGTTTTCGCCAAATTGTTTTATTCCGGGAATCTCGCCGTCGAACTCGTGTGTGAGAATGAAGCTGGCGAGCTTGGGAATTGCAACAGCAAAATCGTTTTGCTGTTTTTCTTCATTGGGAATAGCAAACAAGAGCAAAGGTGCGCCGCGTTCTGTTTCCCATACACCTTCCATTGCTGCAATTTTTTGCGGTTGGTTCTCAAAGGTGTTCAATCCATGTAAATCACCCAAAAATAATTGCAGTGGTGCAATAACGCCCGCGAGTATCACAGCCGTTTTAAGCGCGAGACGCGGTGCTTTTTTGTCGTCGCCCTTAAGTATGCGGTAGGCGGATAAACCGGCGATCAGAAAGCTGGCAGTAAGAGCCGAAGAGCCGAGAACATGCGCAAGACGCGGTAACATGCTGGGATTAAAAATTATTTCGAGCCAATCGTTTGGGTAGGCAATACCATCGCGTAATTCAAAGCCGGCAGGGGTATGCATCCAGGAGTTAAGCGCGATAATCCAGAACGCAGAGAGTGTTGTGCCAAATGCAACCAGGAAAACCGACAAAGTGTGCAGCCAATTGGGAACGCGCCGGGTGCCAAACAGCATAATGCCAAGAAAAGTCGCTTCCATAAAAAATGCTGTCAATACTTCATAGCCGAGAAGTGGGCCTGCGATATTTCCAACCGTTTCCATATAGCCTGGCCAGTTGGTGCCGAATTGGAAAGACATGGTAATTCCACTGACTACGCCGAGAGCAAACGACAGTGCAAAAATTTTTATCCAGAAACGATAGGCTCGCATCCACACGGGTGAGCCGGAAAAATCGAAGCGCAATTTAAAATAAAACAGAATCCAGGCAAGTGCGATGGTGATGGTGGGAAATAAAATATGAAAGCTGATGTTCGCCGCAAACTGAATGCGGGATAAAATCAAGGTTTCCATTACTCGCTCCGTTTGTTTTGGTGGAGTAACTTTTCTTTTATATCGAGCACCTTGCTTACGCCGGAGCCCAATTTCATTAAGGTGCGCACTTTTTCCGGTTGCATCTTTTGGAGTTCTTCGGACCAATCAGTCACGAGCTCAAGCAAGTCGTGAATTTCGCGAATTTTTTCCTGAGCAAAAATGTCATGTTCATTGCTGGGAGTGTCGAGCAGAATATCGCGCAAAACTGTGAGTGTAGGGTCGATTTCCCGCTTGCGTCGTTCTTCTATGACTTTGCGGCCCATATCCCAAAAATCGCCGGCCGCACTGAAATATTCCTTGCGATCGCCCTGGATATGGACACGCTTGATTAACTGCCATGACTGTAATTCCTTCAACCCCATGCTGACATTGCCCCGGGAAATACCGAGGTAGCTTGCCAGATCGTCGGCATTCATGGGTTCCCTTGAGAGCACTAACAGGGCATAGAGTTGGCCAACCGTGCGGTTTACACCCCAGCGGCCGCCCATTTCACCGAAGTGGAGGACAAAGGTTTCAACGAGAGGGCTCATTTTCATGCGAATAATCCTGTAGTGGTGTCCTATTGATGCTTTCAATATCAACTTTACGAATATTTTGAATTTTCAGAAATAACTGAAAATACATTGTAGTCGCAGCCCGAGCAAGCCGCAAGCGTCACAAAAAAGTGATTTTGGCGCCACTACGGTCAAGAAGGCTGTTTTTAGGGTGGAGGATTTGATTGAGGGTAAGCTATCTGGCGCGGCCGGGAATACCTGCCAGACAGCAACGTTTCGGGGGTTCTAGGAGCGTTTTTTCGTTTTAGGGCGTTTGCTACTGCTTTTGGGGGATTTCCTGGGTTGGCCCCTACCCGCTGGAACCTTGTCGGGAGCAGAATCTTCCATCAGGCGCATGTTTAATTGGCGCTGACAAACCCAAACACGTTTCAATATTTTTAACAGGCCACGCGGCATGCCTTCGGGCAATTGCACGGTACTGTAATTGTCGAAAATTTTGATATCGCCAATATAGCGGCTGTCGAGGTCCGCTTCGTTAGCAATGGCGCCGACGATTGAGCCCGGCTTGACACCATCGCGTTGGCCGACATCAATGCGGTAAAGGTCCATAGCAAGATTTTCGTTGTCGAAGTCGTCGTCTTTTTTGCTGCGCTTTTGTCTGTCCTTTTTGGGCTTTTCGCGGTCGGGCTTGTCCCGGCGATTCTTATCCTGGTGATTCTTATCCTGGTAATTAAAGTCCTCGTGACTCTTGTCCTCGTGATTCTTGTCCTGGTGGTTTATGTCCCGACGGCTTTTTTCTTTTTTGGTGTTTTCCTTGAGGAAGAGCGGTTGTGCGCCCTGCGCAAGATACGCGAGCGCCACAGCAATATCCTGAGGTGCAACTTCCCGTTCGCGTTGATAGTCGTCAATTAATTTACGAAAGGCTTCAATATTTTCATCTGCCAGGGCCGCATCAATTTTCTCCTTGAAGCGATTGATGCGCTGTTCGTTGATGGTGGCAGCCGAAGGCAAGTCCATTACATCAATACTTTTGCCGGTCGCTTTTTCAATGGTACGCAGCATACGCATTTCGCGTTTGGCAACAAACAGAATGGCTTCACCTGTTCGACCTGCACGCCCGGTGCGGCCGATGCGGTGCACATAGGCTTCGCTGTCGTAGGGAATATCGTAGTTCAGTACGTGGCTGATGCGATCCACATCGAGGCCGCGTGCCGCGACATCGGTCGCAACGAGGATGTCAATTTGGCCTTTCTTTAATTTCGTGACCGTGCGTTCGCGTAAATTTTGCGAAATGTCGCCGTTCAGTGCAGCGGCACTGTAACCGCGGGCGCACAGCTTATCTGCCAGTTCAACGGTTGTTGTTTTCGTGCGCACAAAAATAATCATCGCATCGAAGTCTTCTGCTTCGAGGATACGTGTGGCGGCGTCCAGCTTGTGCAAGCCATTGACCGGCCAGTAGCGCTGGCGAATCGTATCGGCAGTGGCGGTTTTGACCTTGATCTGAATGTGTTCGGGGTTTTTCAGATAGGTGTTGGCAACCTTGGCGATTTCCGGCGGCATGGTTGCGGAGAACAAACAGATTTGGCGATTCTCGGGCGTGTGTGACAACACCCACTCCACGTCGTCAATAAAACCCATGCGCAGCATTTCATCGGCTTCATCGAGCACGAGATGTTTGAGATTGTCGAGTTTGAGCGTGCCCTTACGCATGTGGTCCATGACGCGGCCGGGTGTGCCGACAATCACCTGGACTCCGCGCTTGAGTGCTCGAATCTGACTTTCATAGCCCTGGCCGCCGTAGATTGGCAGAACATGGAATTTCTTTAAATAGTGCGCGTAGCTTTGGAAGGCTTCGGCTACCTGGATGGCAAGTTCGCGGGTGGGGGTGAGAACCAGCACTTGCGGTAACTTTTCCCCTGTCTCCAGTAATTGTAAAAGTGGCAAAGCAAAGGCGGCCGTTTTACCGGTACCGGTTTGTGCCTGACCGAGAATGTCGCGACCTTGCAACACAATAGGGATGGCCTGGGCTTGAATGGGCGAAGGTTGTTCGTAACCGACGTCACTGAGTGCGGAAAGCAGGGCCTTGTTGAGGCCGAGTTCTTCAAAAGCGTTTGTCATTGAAATCCTGAGGGCTGTATAGCGCGGGGTGTAAAAGGGCGGCGATTATACAGGGGCCTCAAGGCTTTGTCCGTTTTTTGTGCAAATTAGGGATAAAGGGCAGTGGCGGAGGCTGAACGTCCGATATCTGCTTTTGGTATGCGGTATCAAGCGCTGTCTGCCAGGGTGTTTTCTTCTCGTGTGCGTGGATTGCAATGATTGAGTGCGGCAATCATTCTGCTGTCCTGCGCCAGCGTGTCGAGGGTGGGGTGGCCAAACCATTCCAGTGACATGGCATAGTCTCGATCCTTCGGAAGGGCTCCAAGAAAATGGTGATAATCAAAAGCGCCTTCAAACGTCGGTACGATACCTTCACGCGTTCCCGCAGCGGCATAAATATTGTTGGGCTCAAAAACGGCAAGGTGTTCGCGTGAACGAATATTTTTTAGATGCATATGGCGAATATGCTTTTCGAGTTGTTGCCAGGCCTTGAGCGGGCACTCCCGGGCTTCCCAGATATGCAAAACGTCAAAGTTGATGGCGAGGTTTTGCCGGCCGACAGCGTCAATCAGTTTTTGGGTTGCGCCGCTACAATCCGCATAGGTATTCGGGTGGGTTTCTATCAATAAGGTGCAGTCGTAAGCCTGGAGAATGTCGCAATACAATTGCAGGCGCGCGACCATCATATCGAATTGATTTTCTGAAAAACTCGAACTGCCTTGTTGCCCGGCGAAGGTACGGATTTTGTGTGTATGCCAGTGGTGCGCAAGGCGACAAAGTTGATGGCAGTAAGTGCTGGCATCTTCATCTTTGCCTGCCATAGGTAAATAGTCACTGAGCATGGAAATATGCAGGGAATAACGTTGCAGCCACTGGGCGTTCAAACTGTGGCTGTTGTGCATATTGCGTGCGTGCGCGCCCCAAAGTTCGATCCCCTGAAAATGGTTCAGGCTTGCCCACTGTGCAAGTTCCGGCAGTGAAATAAGTTGGTGACGAAAGCTGATGGTGCAAAGGGAAAGTTCTATCATGACACGGCCAGTCCTTCTCGACTTAAGGTCAGCTGCCGCTGAGTAAGCCAATTTTCGTGTTGCGTCGCGAGGGCGAATTTAATGCGGGTTTCATTTTTTTGTTGTTGTGCCAGTGCAGCCAATAATGTTTGCCAATGTGTTTCTTCTTCCCTGTCGGCGTAAATGGCTGCGAGAAATTGTATTTTCTCGAAATTGCGTACCAGTGTTTCTATTTCTTCGCACCAGTGCTCAAAGTCCTGTTCTGGTAAGTGCAATTCTCGCCAATAAAACGCGAAGGCGTGTTCGTACGCATATTTGCGCATGGCAAGGACGGGAAGTTCACGCAAGGCGTCGCTCAGTAGGGGCAATTTCTGTTGCTGTCTATGCCAGTGAACAATGTCTTCGCAGGCTGTGCAGAGTAAATTTTTCTTGAGCATGCAAGCATGAAAAAAGGCATCGATGTCGGCAGCCTTGGGTGGCTGAAGCGCATTTGCGAAAAATCGGTAGCCACCTGCCACACTGTCTTGAAGGATGGCGTTGAAGACGCGTTGTTTATCCAGTTCACCTTCCCAGCGGAAGTCGGGGTCCCACATCCAGATCTTTTCAGGGTCGGGCCGGTTTTCCAGTAAGACATAGTGAGGGAAGGGATTACTACTAAAACGGTTTTCACGCTCAGGTAATTGATAGAGGTCGAGCATGACCAGGATTTGCTCGTCCTCGCGGCGGTTATTCAAAAGCTGAATCAAGGTGTCGAGATTGGCGTGTTTACTTTTTGAGTGCTGGTACCAACTTTCGACCTTGCAACCATACAAGCGACTAAACCAGTCAATAAAGAAACGGTGATTCACCTTGTCACTGTGGTAACTCAGTTTTTTATTGTGATTCATAAAAATTTCTGCATCCCACACAGCAAAATAAAAAGGCCGGTGGTCGATATCCGGGTTTAAGCGGAAACACTCGCAGAGACAGGAACTCAGACAATGGACTTTAATATCCAATTCCGGTTCGCCGATTTGACTATTGTCGACGTGTTGGCGAGCCAATAATTTTGCCAGGCGGGAAACGGTCGATATTTCATCACGTTGCAGGGCTTCGGCGGGTACCGTAATGTGGTAACGCGTTTCCATCGCCACCAGGATTTGCATTATCTGAACGGAGTCGAGACCAAGATCGAGTAATAAGTCTGCATCTTCATTTAACCAGGCGAGGTCTGCTTCATCGATGCGGCAACGGAGTTCGGTCATGAGTGCAGGCAGGACTTGTTGGTAACTTAATTCAGACATCTACACGCTCCCGACGGCAGCAACGGCGGTTTTTCGAGCGCGTAAATCCTGTAGTAGCGCAGCAAGATTTTTTCGATTGACTTTGCCGTTCGGCAAGCGGGGTATAGTGTCAATGTATTCAATTGTGGTCGGCCACTGATGGGGAGGAAGGTGGTCGTTATACCAGCGCCGCAGATCCTTACCCGAGAGCGCTGCGTCAGCGCAATAAATTGCGGCCACACGCTCAGCGCCATTTTCTGTTAACTTGAAGACAATAGCGTCATGAATAAGTGGGTGGCGTAATAAAATGTCTTCGACTTCCGCGGGGTAAACGTTGTAACCCGAAACAACAATGGTGTCGTCCATGCGCGATACAAAATGCAATTGTCCTCGCTCATCGAAATACCCTAAATCCTGCGTGTGAATAGATAGCTTGTTTTGTTCTGCAATAATTTCTTCCGCCTGATTGACATCATCGCCGGCAAGAATGCGCCAGGTGCTCAGTGGGCGCCCGAGACAGGAACCACTTTCGGGTTGGTAGGCGATACTTAAACAGCCCGCTTCCGAACAACCGTATTGTTGAAAAAGGTGGTGAACGTGAGCGCGAAATTTTTCGATTTGTTGGCCGCTAATTGCCGTACCTGAACTCATGACGGCAAATAAACGCTGTGATGCCGGGAGCAAATCGATAAGCGCTTCAATAAAAGGTGGCGATGAATACAACAGGGTTTGCCGATACTGTGTCAGTGTTTCCAGCACAAAACGCGTATTGAGGCTGGTGACAATATGCAGATCCTGTTTACGTGCATAGCTCGCGAGAAATCCGCAAATCATGCCGTAAGCGTGAGTGACGGGGCAGGCAATTACCGGTGTCATTTCAAACGCGGTAATCACGCTGCGGTTGTACGCTTGAATTTCCGTATCAATATTTTTCCAGCTACGCTCAATGATTTTCGGCTCGCCCGTGGTGCCCGAGCTGCTTTGAATCAACACAGCGTCATTGAAGGTCTGCGCCTTGCCTTTTTCGGTTTCAACAGGAAGCGCGTTTTCGAGCTCCTGCCACAATAAAAGGTCACAGGAAAATTTTGCTGCTCGTTCTCGTGCAGTTTGCAGCGGCGTATCCGGGTGTAAAGGCGCTACAGAAATACCGTTGTCCTTGCAGTATAAAAGCAGGCTCAGCCAACTAAAAATATTACGGGTACAGACTGCAATACGCCGGTTTTGCCACTGGCCTTGTTGCGCGAGTTTGGCAATTTTTGCTATCGCTTGTTCGAGTTCCTGAGGCGTATGTGTCTGTTTATCGATGTGTATCATAGAATGTTGTGCCTGGTTTAATTGGTTTGATCACCTTGTTCTGTTTGCTGCTCATCGCTTGAAGCTGGAATAAAAAAGGGGTTGCGCACGGTATGGCGAAATTCGCTTGCGCTCGTGTCCATTTTCTTGCGAAGCAGTGCTTCAACAGCAATGTATTCACGCTGGTGCTGTATTTGATCGCAGCGCGCAAGGAGTTCTGGCTGGGAATTCCTGTAAGCGTCAAGCAGATTGGCAATGTTTTTCCAGAATTTATCTTCAGCAAAGCCAAAGTATTTTTCGCAGCACAAAGCCAGTTCTGACAGGTGAAAAACGAAAACGGTATCCATAAACAGTTCGCGTAAGGCTTCGACGGAATCCATCCAATAATATTGATTGGGTTTGGCGTTGGCATAACAGGCTTGCAAGGTTTTAAATGGAGGGCAGCGTTCTGGTTCTCCGAGAAAGTCCTCTACGTACTCAAGGCTTTCGTGAAAATCGCGCATCGCCAGTGCAAGAGGCCAGCCATCACGGACAATTAAAATACTGTTTTGCGCGTGGGCTTCCAGCGCCAATCCGTGCTTCACCAGTAAGTGCCAAAGGGGAAGAACAAGGACCTTGAAAAGTTGATTGAGCCAGGCCTCGCAGCCGAATTTCATAATCCAGGTTTGGATTAAAGGCAGATGGTTGTCGTGATCAAGTGCATAAAGCGCAGAGAAAGGAAGCGCTTGCTCGCCGGGGTTTAATTGACTTTCAATACTTTCACGCCAGAGGCAGGCAAGGTGAGTGTCCTGATTGTCATCGCCAGCTGACGGAACATTACCCGTATTGGTTTGATAAACCAGGCCTGCGTACTCACGTAATATTCGCAAAGGGTGCGTTTTGAAAAAATCATCCGTGCTAACGCGTTGGTGTAGCCAGTTGCTCAACAGGGGTGCGCTGAGGACACTGTGTGTTTGCAGGCAGCGTAGGGATGAAGTACAAACGATATTCAAAGGAAGCTTTATATTGGCGGCCTTGAGACGCGTGTTATTCAAGAGTGTTCTTTGAGATTGTGATGCGCTGTAGTACTCGCCTAGCTCGCCAAGATAAATAACGCGCTGTTCCTTGATCTCCTGCTGGAAGGCATTCTTTAAATAATTTTGCCATTGCCAGGGGTGAACCGGGAAAAAATAAAAGGTTTCGACTTCGTGCGGGCGTAAGCGTGCACACAATTCCTGATAAACACCTTCACCAAATTCCGCCTGATAAAATTTGTCTTTCTCTGAAAAAAATGTCGATTCAACCCGGCTTGAATGCACTGCCAACCAATGCAGTTGAAAAACCTGGCCGCATTCTGAACTGTAAGCCTGATAATCTGTTTCCGTAAAACCGCTACGAGCCTTGAAACACGGATGATAAGGGTGGCCCGAATTGAGATAGTGCTCTTTGTTATGGAAATCGAGTTGGTGAAAATGCTTGTCGAAGCGGTAGGTTTTGTTCCACTGGCTCCAATGCACACTTTGTTGAATTTCATCTATAAGCTTTCGTGCTTGTTGGCAGTTTTCACAAAGGCTATTCACTAGAACCGAAATAAGCGCCGGGTATTCATTGTGCTTAAGGCAGTGTGTTTGACTGTTCTCCAGGAGATGAAGGCTAGCGATATTCAAGTGGGGGCGATCGAAAGCGCGTAAACGCCCTTTGCAGAAATAGTTACGGCCCTGCACGTTAAAGTAAAACGTATTTGGTTTGTACAGCGCTTTATTTGCACTGATGCAATCCAGAATCTTTTCGTAGATAAGGGCTTCCAACAGTTGGCGGACGGCGCGTTGCAGGGGACTCTCTACTGCAGCTTGCAAGGAAGGTGGCAGTTTATCTTCGAGGATTACAGCCCTTTCAGACGCAAGCACAGCGAGAGACTTAGCAGGCATATTCACGCTCCACACTTTGCGTGAGGCTGTTGTCTATCTGGTTACAAACAGCGGCGATTGGATTAGCGATTTTTGCGTAAATCGCGAGTTCGTGTTCCGCTTCGAGTTCGTCGATATCATTCACGCGCGTGAGAAGGTTTGCTTTACTTGCCAAAGTGGGGCTGTGTAAGAGGTAGTCGCACAGGGCACGCCCGCGTTCACTACAGCGCCCTTGATGGTCACGCAAACGATTCACAGCAAAACGCAAGAGCGTTGCTTCGTCGACAATATCATCGGCTCCCATACGATTTATGACGGCAAACAGTTGATTAATAATCAGGTAATAACAAAAACGTTCGATCACATGTTCGCTGGGAAAAAAGACTTCGCGAACATGCGTCAGCTTGGGAGCCCAGTGACAAAATGATTTTTTATTTTCTTCACACAGGTAATACCCTTGATTGTCGCGAAACCAGGCGAGTGCTGGCAGGGCGTGTTCAATTTTCAGGAGGATGTTTTGTTGGTGCGCTTCCAGGGCAATGCCATAGCGATCGAAGAGGTTTATACAGGTCTCTATGCAGCAGTCCCAGTATTGGTTAAACCAATAGAGTCCGGCTTCCCGCAAATTAAACTTACTGTCTTGCACAAATGCTTCGATCAGTACACGTAGTGTCGAATTGTGATTGGCATGCATCGGCGCTTGCGTAAGTTTGGCGATGGCGTAGACCTTGCCGTCATCTCCGACAAAAGGATTTTTCCTTACGATACATTCAAAACCACTTTCTTCGCTGTCCGTTGTCAGATTGATATAGGCCGGATCATGAATAAATCGCAAGCGGGGAAACGCTTTTTCCGGATTCAAGTGCGAAAAAAGTTGCGATACTGCAACACCGGCCTCAAGTTCATGCAGCTTGTTTTGGCGCAGGGAATTGGTGAGTTTGACCGGAATGGATAATTTCAGCATCCACGGCAGGGCCGGGTGATACACCGTCCGCATGGAAGAGGTCGCAAAAAAGTGTGGCCCATCAAGTCCGAGATTTTTGATTTTTCCGGTTGCAATCAAGTGTTGCATTGTATTTTGTGCAAGTAACCATTGTGCTTGTAAGGGGTGAACGGGAATGAGGCAAAACGATTTGCCCACAGGGCGAGAAAATAATTCTGCAAGAATGTGTTCACAATTTTTTTCGAGGGCAGAATCCTGACTGATCAGGCTGCGCTCAATGAGAAACAAATGTAATTGAAAACACCCCTGAAATTCTGGTGAGTACTGTGCCTGTTGCCAGTCGGTACAGCCCTGGCGACTCTTCGGTGTAGGGTGCATCCAATGGCCAAACGGGAGGGCCTGTTCACTCAAGAGAAAATCATTAACCGTTTTGTCGTGTTCACGTGTTTGCCAGTAGCTCAGGTAGCGCTCAATATTTTGAAAGCTGTCGGAGAGGCGCCAGGTGAGCTCCAGTTGTTTGCGTTTGTGAGACTGGTGTTTGTACAGGTCGCGCACCAGAAATAAAAGTACACTCCAGAGACTTTCGATTTGCCAGTGTTTTCCCTGTTTACGGAATGCGCGCACAATAGAGTGGCGACCACAGACGGAGCGATAACCAACATCCAGAGCAAGTTCGGTATGCGGGTTGGCGACACTGAGCAAGATGATATGGTCACCCTCGGGCACCATGTCGTGCTGCGCAAGCCATTCACTTTTAGTCCACCATTGCCCTGCCTGAACTTCACGTAGATAACACGCGATAAAAGCCTGGAAAGAGGCAAACTCGGCTTGTGCACGAAGAGAAACTGGCTTGTCGCTTGGCATAAAAATATCCGCAATCAATTTTGAATGCGAATCTTAAATGAGAAGCGTTCTCATCTTCATGCATTGTTACAATCGTTACAATTGCGGGTATCCAAAACCACTTTTTTGATGACAAAACTGCCGAGTAGCACGAAGATCAGCCACTCTGCGAGAGGCAGTGCCAGCAAGAAATTTTCCCATTGCAAGAAAAGAGAAAAGAGTAAAAGCAAACTCAGTGGAACGAGTAAGCTGCGCAGACTACTGAAAATCGCAGAGGGCAAGGCGCGACCGCTGGCGGTAAGAAATGCGCAACTGGCGATGTTCAAACCGAGAACCAGGTAAAGCGGCCAGATTGTCGCGAGCAAGTCTTTCGCGAGAATCAATTCTTGTCGGGAAAAGGTTGGCAGGAAGGTTTGAACAATGGATTCAAAAGCAAAATACAGCACCGCCAGCAGTAATAAACTCAAGCTAAAAATACAGATGAGTGCCAGACTATAGAAATGTCGGGCACGTTGAAAATTTCGGGCGCCGCGATTCTGACTGACCAGTACATGCAGGGAATCGACAAAGCCATAACACACCATGAGAAAGGCAAACTGTAAATAATTAATCACGGCGTAAGCAGCCACGCCTTGCACACCGAGAGAGAGCATCACTAACCAGTTGATTGCGCCAATTAACAGACCTGCAGAAATTTCATTGATAAATTCAGAGAGGCCATTTGCCAGGGCATGGGGGAGTAATACGCAGGGCAGTTTGCGTAGGGAGAATCCCAGTTCGCTATGGCGATAAGCAAAAAATATTAACAGCAGACACTGAATTGCTTGTGCGCATACCGTGGCCCACGCTGCGCCCCGCAAACCAAAGTCATAAACGCCGACCAGCAGAATATCGAGCAGAATATTACTAGCCGCACCGAGTATCAGTCCACGACTGGCAAGCCTGGGTTGATCGGCTGCGCGCAAAAAATAATAGAGCACCACAGCGCAAAACTGGAAAGGCAATCCGAGTAAGAGCAAGCTGAAATAGGGCCGCAAATTTGACCACAAACTTTCTGGAGCACCGAGCAAACGAAATAAGTATTCCTGGTTTAACCAGGCGAGCACGCCGATTACCACACTTAGCAGCAGGGCGCAGGCAATTTGCATGCTGAATAAGGCGTGGGCTTTCTGAAACTGGCCTGCACCAACCAGTTCGCCCGCTTTGACAGACCCACCGATAGCCAACATCAAGGCAAGCGCAAAATAAAAGGTGAGTAGGGGGATCAGTAAGTTCACGCTGGCGAGCGCGTCCGGGCCGACATAGTGGCCGACAAAAAAACCGTCAACCAGGCTCGCGGTTGTGAGTGCGAGCAAGCCAAGTGTTGAAGGGAGCGTGAAGCGGATAAAAACAGGAAATAAGGGACCGGAAAAAATCGTGGACTTACTCTGAGACAAAATGATCTGGAACAAAATGTTCCTCCTCCAAAAATTTATAGCCCTCGCCGTGTACGGTGCTAATGCAATCTGCAGGCAAGCCAACGGCCTGTAATTTTTTGCGTAGCCTTACAATGTGCATGTCGAGGCTGCGATCGTAGGCGCTGAGCTGTTTTTCGAGGCCCTCACGATAGAGCTGTCGACGTTTTATGGCGTGCCCTCGTTTACTCAATAAGCACCACAGCAGGTTAAATTGCAGGGGTGTCAGGTCGAGGGGCTGACCAAAGAGTTTTGCACTGCGCTGTTTTTTGTGAAGGGTCAGATCGTCAAAGTTCAAAACATCACGACGCTGCTTTTTTAATCGCTGGCCTGGGTTGTTGCGCCGTAACATCGCATCCACACGCAAGGTCAATTCCTTGGGTTCGACTGCAAGAGAAACGCAATCGTCTGCGCCGCAGCGCAAAGCGCGCAAGCGCATCGCATCCGAGGTGTCGGCACTAAAAAGTAATAAGGGGAGGTCGCTGGCGCTGCGTAGATGTTGCAGATTCTGTTCAAGTGCCGTTCCGGGATTTTGAACAAGAATGAGCAGGTGCGCAGCGTGCTCTTGCAGGGACTGCAAGGCGGCGGCTAGCGTGTTGCAATGGTGAACATGGTAGCCCGCCTGTTCGAGACAATGGCCAAGTGCTGTTCGCAGCGCCGATTCAAGGTGAATGAGCAAGACCCGGGCTTTGGCTTGGTAATCCGTTTCGTACATAACAATGAACACACCGATGGCAGAGAAACAAACATGATTTGCGAATTATAATGATAATAATTATTAATTGCATTAATAAAGTTGGCCGAAAGCCGTTTATTGAGTAACGCTTGGGGTCCGCGTATATTGCGCCTTCATTTATTTGCGAGCATTAGCCAGGTCCTATGTCCATCAAAGCAGTCCCCGAGAAAAAAATGTGGGTTTGGTTCCTGTGGCTTGCCTGTTTCTACCTTGTTTGGCTGGCCATCGTCTATGACGAATTTGCCACCGCGCTCGCGCACTGGCCCATTGCCCTCGCTATGGCCCTGGGGTCATACGCTGCCGGGTCGACCCCAATGGGAGGCGGTACCGTCGGCTTCCCCGTACTGGTTTTACTGTTTGATCAACCCGCGAGTCTCGGACGTGATTTCAGTTTCGCGGTGCAGGCTATTGGTATGGTGAGCGCGAGTATTTTTATTTTTGCGCGGCGTCAACCACTTGCGGGTTCAATGTTAAAGGGCGCAATCCTGGGGTCGCTCATTGGCTTGCCGCTGGGTATTTTATTTTTTGCCCCGCTTATTTCCGATTTGTGGATAAAGGTGGCTTTTGCCGTGGTTTGGGGCAGTTTTGGTTTGCTGCATCTCTATCGCATTAACGAAATTGCTGGCCATAGCGGCATGACAGATTTTGATGAGCGCTGGGATCAACGCGTGGGTTTTACACTCGGTATCATTGCCAGCGTGTTGGTGGTGAGTGTCACCGGCGTTGGCATTGACATGTTTATCTATGCTGCTCTGGTGCTCTTGTGCCGCGCAGATTTAAAAATTGCGATTCCAACCTCTGTCGTTTTAATGGCATTTAATTCAGTACTGGGTGTGGTAGTAAAAACGCTGAGCGCATCGTGGCAGCCGGGAGTGTATGAAAATTGGTTAGCCGCTGCGCCGATTGTTGCGCTCGGTGCGCCTTTGGGTGTTTTTTTTGTTCAATATCTCGGGCGCAAATCTACCTTGTTGGTGGTCGCGACTTTATGTCTCGGTCAATTTATCTGGACCTGCTTCAACGAATACCACTCGTTGGGTTTTATGGGCGTACTCTTTTCGGTATTCGGCCTGGTCGCGTTTGTCTTGATATTCGAGTGGTTGCGAAAACTGGGCGGGCGCCTCGTGAATAAAAATATTCAGCGCCGGGAACTGGAAGAAAAGCACAAGCGTGAGCAGCATTCCATTTGAAATCGTGATCTCTGAAAATGGGCTCACAAAAAACCACCTGACTGGTGTGCCCACAGGTTTGCATAGAGCCCGCCCTGCTGAATGAGATCTTCATGCCGACCCTGTTCAACAATGTCACCGTTATCCAAAACAATTAAACGATCCAGAGCGGCTATCGTGGAAAGCCGGTGCGCGATGGCGATGACCGTTTTACCTTGCATCAAGGTATAGAGATTTTCCTGAATGGCTTGCTCTACTTCAGAATCGAGGGCCGAGGTTGCTTCATCCAGAATTAAAATGGGCGCGTCTTTTAATAATACGCGTGCAATGGCGATGCGTTGTCGTTGACCACCGGAAAGTTTAACGCCCCGTTCGCCGACTTGCGCATCGTAGCCGCTTTGGCCTTTTGCATCGTTCAGCTCCAGAATAAAGTCGTTGGCCTGTGCCTGTTTGGCCGCTTCATACATGGCGGTATCGCTGGCATCGGGTTTGCCGTACAAAAGATTTTCACGAATAGAGCGATGCAGTAGCGAGGTATCCTGGGTCACCATGGCAATTTGTTCACGCAAACTTTCCTGGCGAACATCGGCAATATTTTGTCCATCAATAAGGATTTGACCTTGCTCGACATCGTGGAAACGCAATAGTAAATTGACAAGTGTCGACTTGCCGGCACCAGAGCGACCAACCAAACCGATTTTCTCGCCTGCTTGTATATCCAGATTTAATTTTTCAAATACTCCGTGGCCCTTGCCGTAGTGAAAACACACATTCTGGAATTCAATTTTTCCGCGATTAACTTCCAGGTTTTTCGCTGCGGGTTTATCAACAATTTCTTGCGGCAAGCTCAAGGTGTTCAAGCCGTCCCGAACCACGCCAATATTTTCGAACAGCGCAGATATTTCCCACATAATCCACTGCGACATGCCGCTGATGCGCAACAATAAACCCACCGCAGCAGCGATCGCTCCCGCAGTCAGGATATTGAGGGACCACAACCACAAGGACATTGCAACCACAACAAAAATCAATGCGGCATTCAAACACCACACCAGGGTTCGCAGCAGTGTTGCCAGGCGCATTTGCGGGTACACCGTTATCAGGAATTGCTCCATACTTTCTTTGGCGTAATCGGATTCGCGATTATTGTGGGAGAAAAGTTTGACGGTGCTGATATTGGTGTATGTGTCGACAATGCGGCCTGTCATTTCCGAACGTGCGTCGGCTTGTTGGGCAGCAACACTGCCAAGACGCGGTAAAAAATATCCGAGTATGCCGAGATAAATCACAAACCAGGCGAGGAGTGGCAGGGTTAGACGCCAATCCAGGGCTGCGACCAACGCGACGATGCTGCCAAAATAGACCACGACATATAACAGCACATCAAGAAGTTTTAAGACGGTCTCACGCACAGCCAGGGCTGTTTGCATTAATTTGGTAGCAATGCGTCCAGCGAATTCATTTTGATAAAAACTGATGCTTTGCCCGAGTAAATAGCGGTGCCCTTGCCAGCGAATTCGCATGGGAAAATTACCGAGCAGCGTTTGGTGAATAATAGTGGCGTGAAAGAAGACCACAATTGGAATGGCAAATAAAATGAAGGCACCTTCCAACAAAAGTTTTTTACTTTCACCTTGCCACATGTTTTCGGCACTGATGGTCGGCAGTAAATCCACGAGCAAGCCCAAATATTTAAAAAGGGCAACTTCCAATACCGCGGTTGCACCCGTGAGGATGGACATAAGAAAAAGATGCCAGCCGGCACCACGGGTGTAGTGGCGACAAAAAGCCCACAAGGAGCGGGGAGCTTGTTTGGGGTGTTCCGGCGGGAAAGGTTGGATCAGTTTTTCAAAAAACGAAAACATGGGGTTCTTAAGCTATTTGGACGCAGAGTACGAAAACCGCTAGTATCGCACATCACCGGAAGCTTCCGGGTTAAAACTTTTGTTCAGTGGAAAGTTTTCATGATTGCAACATTATCTATTCCAGTCCGTCGTCAGGGCTTACACGCGTTTAGCGATAAAGTGAAACAGCTCGTGCGCAACGCCGATATTAATGAAGGTTTGTGTACACTCTTTATTCAACATACCTCGGCGAGTTTATTGATTCAGGAGAATTATGATCCTTCGGCGCAGCACGATCTCGAAAATTGGCTGAACCGTCTGGTGCCTGAGCGAGATCCGCTTTATACCCATACCCTGGAAGGTGATGACGATATGCCAGCGCATATTAAAGCCGCGTTGACGGCGTCCAGTTTATCGATTCCGATCATGAATGGAGAGCTTGCTCTTGGAACCTGGCAGGGGATTTATTTGTGGGAACACCGTCGTATGTCGACGACACGCAAAGTTCTGGTGCACATTGGGAATTGATTTCGGGCAGAAAAGAAAGCGGGTTTATTCGCTCGACTTGTGCTTGTCGTACCAGGCGCGGGCTTCGTCAATATCGTAGAACAACTCAACGTGCCAACTCAGATCGTCTGCGAGATATTTGTACCAGGCTGTGAGCGCAACGCCGGTTTCATCCTTGTTGAGAACGCTGGCGTTGTAGGCATGTGGGCAAAGTTTGGAAATGGAGCGCAGGCAGGCCACGAGATGCTTAATGTCTTCGGGCGAGATATGCACTTTAATTGCCGGGCGCCAATCGGAGAGCACAAAGCGAATATCGTCGAAGCGGGCGTCACCACTTTTTTCAAGTGCGGAGTCGATCAGTTCCTGGCCCGTAATAATGCCGGAATAAACAGTGCGACAAACGTCCTTACTTTCCCAAAAATCTTCAATGGCCAAGGTTGACTCCAAAATCGGATGTATACCTTAAGCCTGGCCGACTTTGGCAAGCTTGCAAGTCTAAATGGGGCGCAAATCCGGGCCCCGGACATCGACTAGTGCGCAGGAAGCCGTGAAAAGGGCGAATTGGAGGCTTGAAGCTTATGCGTCAGCGAGCATCAAGCGGTCAAAACCAATGGCAAAGCCAATTCCTTGCTTGTAACGGCCACCACCTACGACCTGCTTCTGAGCCCCTAATTTGGGGACGGAAATTTCGAAGCCTTCTTCCACGTAGTAGGAAAGCCCGCGTTTCACGCTTTCAAAGACTTCGTATTCTTTGGTTTTCAGGCTGACCATGGCTTCTGCGAGATCGATTAATTCTCGCGTGATGGCTTCGGAACTCGGGTTGATCACTTCAACACCGAACTGAAAAAATTCGCGATAACGGCCTTTTTGCGGTTTCTCATAACGCCAGCAACGCTGGAAATACCAGAATTTCTTGTCCTTGTTACGGCCGGGTTTGAAGTGTTTGTCGGCGACCAATTGCACGGTTGCGGTCCCTTCCGGGCGTAAGCACAGTTCGCGGCCACCCTTGTCTTCAAACACATACATTTGCCCCAGAATTTCCGGGCCTGCCTTGTCTGTATAGACACTTGCGGGTTCAACGCAGGGCAGGATGATTTCTTCGTAGCCCGCAGCTTCGGCCAGCTCGACCATGCCATTGAGTAGATGGCGTCGAGCGCGAGCCTCATCTCCAGCGATGATTCGGACACCAATGGCTTGTTGATCGATCTTGTATTCCATGCTTTTTACTCTGTTTGGCCACTTTAAAAGGCCGGCAATTGTACTAAACTCGCTACTTTCCGCAAAGACAAGGGCACCCGGAATAATAACTGCGCTGAAGGAAGAGCCCGGATAGGATCTGTTTCACCTGCCCCCGGTGCTTTGTGGAAACCCGGATGGTCTAGCAATACGCCATCCAGATGAAAGGAATTGAAGCCATAAGCTGAAATTCGCGGTCTCATGCTATCCATCCGGGGCCGATGCACCTTATTTATTTAAATTCAGGGGGTTAAAGTGAAACAAGTATTAATAGTACTGCTAGCCAGTTGCCTGCTTCTGCCTTTGGGGCTGGTGGCTGCCGAGAGCGAGGATGCCAATGCGGAAGCCTTGTTTGAGGAAATATTTCAACAGAAGCTCGCGCGCAGTCCCATTTTCCAGACGTCGATCGGTGTAAAAACAGACTACGACAAATGGGATGACAAAAGCGAGGCTTTTGCACAACAGGGGCACCGGCTCGACAAGAGTTTGCTGGGCAAGTTGCGTGCGCTGGATAAAAACAAACTCAGCCAGGCAAACCAGTTGAACGTGAGTTTGCTCGAAGACGAAATTTCCACACGCGTGGATAACTTCAAATGGCGCTACCATCTCTATGCCTTTGACCAGATGCGCGGTTATCACACCTATGTGATTTCCATACTCACTAACGAGCACAAGGTTGAAAGTGTCAGCGATGCCGAGGCCTATATTGCGCGCTTGAATAGCTTGCCCGTGCTGTTTGATCAGTTATTGGAAAAGCAGAAAAAAAGTGCAGACCTGGGTGTGATTCCGCCGAAGTTTGTGTTCGAGAAAATTATCTCCGCAAGCGAACGGGCTATTGCCGGTGCGCCGATGGAAAAGGGTGACGACTCGATTTTGCTGGCAGACTTTCGCGCGAAAGTGGAAGGCCTTGAAGGCGATGCCAAAACCAAAAAAGATTTAATCAAGCGCGCAGAAAAAGCCTTGAAAAAGAAAGTGGGCCCCGCGTATAAAAAATTAATTGCGAGTTGGCAAGCGCTTGAAAAGCGTGCCGATGACCGTGCGGGGGCGTGGAAATTTCCCGATGGTCTGGCTTACTATCAGGCAGCACTTGAAGCGACGACAACAACGGATATGACCGCTGAACAAATCCACCAAACCGGATTGGCGGAGGTGGCGCGTATTCACGATGAGATGCGCGGCATTATGAAAAAAGTAAAGTTCAAGGGAGAGCTAGCCGACTTTTTTGAATTTATTCGCAGCAGTGATCAATTTTATTATCCCGGTACGGACGAGGGGCGTAATGCTTATCTGGATGATGCCGTCGCACTGGTTGCAGAAATTAAACTGCGTTTACCGGAATTGTTTATCAGTGAGCCGTCGACAGACCTGCTTGTAAAGCGCGTCGAACCCTATCGCGAAAAATCGGCGGGTATGGCGTTTTATCAGGCGGGGGCAGCAGACGGTTCACGCCCGGGTATATTCTATGCAAATTTGTCTGATATGCGTGAGATAGCCAAGTATGAAATGGCGGCGTTGGTGTATCACGAAGGCTTGCCGGGCCACCACATGCAGATCAGTATTGCACGCGAACTTCAAGGCTTGCCTGAATTTCGCAAGTACACAGGATACACCGCCTATATCGAAGGCTGGGGTCTGTATTCTGAATTGCTGCCCAAGGAGATTGGTTTGTATCAAGATCCGTATTCGGATTTTGGCCGTTTGAATATGGAACTGTGGCGAGCCTGCCGCCTGGTTGTTGATACCGGCTTGCACCATTATAAATGGACACGACAGCAAGCGATTGATTACCTGATGGTCAATACTCCCGCAGCTCTGGTGCGTTCGGAGCGCTCCATCGACCGCTATATCGTTATGCCTTCACAGGCTACCGCGTACAAAGTGGGCATGATCAAGATTCTTGAACTACGAGAAAAATCAAAAGCCGCATTGGGTGACAAATTCGATATTCGCGAATTCCATGAACGCATTCTCGCTGCCGGTTCACTGCCATTGAATCTTCTTGAGGCAGAAATTGATCGCTGGCTCGAGGAAACGACTTAAGTCGATTCCCCCCTCCTGATTGCCCAGCCCCGAGTGGGCTGGCGCAATATTTGCTCGTCTCTTTTTACTACTGATATTTCAGGATGATCCACCTTACAGGTTGCGAAAGGTGGTCGCAGCGACACGAGCACATGTCAAAAATATTGCGCCGATTGCGGCTCATTGATTTGAGTCGATGATGGGCTACGAAAAAAATATGACTACAAAGTTGGCCGTGTCGTCATTCACCAGGGACGAATGTAGCGCTATATTCGAGAGGGGAATGAATGATGTACAAAACTAAAAAACATGCGCAGCAAGCGCCCGCATATCGGGCCTTCCCGCGCAAACTACTGGCCACATCGACAGCCTTGTTGGCGGGTGTGCCGATGTTGTGTTCGGCCCTGGGGCTGGGTGAAATGCATTACCAGAGTTATCTCGGTCAGCCCTTAAAGGCAGAAATTGATCTGGTTAATTTACCGGCGGACATTGACAGAAGTAACCTGAAAATTCGTCAGGTCGGAGGTGTTGAAGCTGAAAAGTTGGGTGTCGAGATTCTTTCCAACTGGCACCGTTTCGATTTTGAGGTGGACCCAGGAAAAGGCGAATATCAGATTAGCCTGCAATCACAACGACCGATCAATGAGCCCTATCTCAACTTCCTTATCGAGCTGGCTTGGCCACAAGGCACCCTGTATCGGGAATACACGGTGTTTCTTGATCCTGCGCCAATGTTGGCTGAAAGTGAGGCGGAAGCTAAAAATTCTGTAACAGATAAGCGTGTAGCGAATCGTTTTTCGAAAACGGACGCGACACAAAAATCCTCGCCAACCCAAACGTCATTGCGTGCAAGTGGCTCGGGTGAAGCCTATCGCGTCGCCAGCGGTGATACGCTTTACGGGATCGCACAAAATTTGAATGTTCAGGAAAGCACGGCAAACACCGCGCAATGGATTTTCGATAATAACCCTCAAGCTTTTGTTGCCGGTGATATGAATCGTTTGATTGCGGGTTCGGAATTACACTTACCTCAAGGCGCAGTGTCACTGGCCACAGCAACAAATCGGGCACCAGCGCAAAGCAATCTGTCCACGCAGCCAAATACAAAACGCGAAGGGCGTGTTGTCCTGGATGCACCACTTAAGGTTGAAGGTGAGGCGCAACTTGCCGATCTCAGAAATGCACAAAGTGGGGATATTCAGGAACAACTGCAAACTAATCGCGCCGTACTGGATTATCTCGTAAAAGAAAATCGTGATTTAAAAGACCGCTTGAACTACCTTGAAAGTTCTGAATATCTCAGCACTCTAAAACAGTTGGTTGCGCTACAACAAAGTGAAATCGCAGACCTGCGGGCACAACTGCAGGAACAAAAGCCGGGCAGTTTGATCAGCTCGGCTGAAAAGTTTTTGGGAGAGCAAGTGCAAGCCCAACCTGACCGAGCGCAAAGCCAAAGTTTGGAAAGAGCAGATCTGCAAGCGCGTGTCGCTACTGCGGCCGTTTCCAGCAGTGCCGAATTGCCCATCGCCAAAGCAGGGTTGAGCCCGGCTCTCGGTTTCGACAGTGGAATTAAAAAACCGGTGTCACCGTTTTGGAGTTGGCTGAGTGGTATCTTTGTTTTCGGTAGTGCTGCATTTGCCGCATTTTTAGTGTGGCGATCACGGCACCCGAAGACGAAGCCCGCATTTACCGCGACGCGAGATGTTGAGCCATCCAAGCCCGCGTTTGTGTATAAAGACGGCCGTGAGGAAATTTCGATCGACGAGTATATTGATCGCCAATCGAAGCTGGAGATCAAGCCAACGGTACAGAGCGAGGAAGCACTGGTATCTGCGAACCCCATTGAGGAAAAAAGTGAGCCGCGTTTTGCACGCGATGTTGCTGAAAAAGTGCAGCAGGAGCGTGCACGCGTTGCCGACTTACAGCAACGTATCAAGGAAAAGACCTCTGACTACGCACAACGCAAAGCCGAGCGCCAACAGGAACCAAAACAGGTAGAAGAAATCGAGATCGACCCTGAACTTGAGAACTATCTGAAATTCTAAATCCTTCCCCTCTCTGTTAGTCTATGCGCTCTTCAAATTCATTGATTCAAGCGCAGACAGAGAGGGGCATATGCCATCATTCGATATCGTATCTGAAATAGACAATCAGGAAGTCCGCAATGCGGTGGAAAATGCCACGCGTGAATTGAGCACTCGTTTTGACTTTCGTGGCGTTGAGGCCAGCTTTAGCTGGGAAGAAAAGGAAACAACGGTGAGTGCCGAAGCGGATTTTCAACTCAACCAAATGGTGGATATCCTTCGCAATAAACTGGTGAAACGCAATGTGGATCCGCAGACCATGGATATTGGTAAGCCGGAGCATTCCGGTAAAACCTTCAGCCTGAAAGTCGGGTTCAAGCAAGGTATTGAACAAGCGACTGCCAAAAAAATTGTCAAAACCCTCAAGGACAGCAAGCTGAAAGTGCAGGCAGCGATTCAAGGTGAGCAAGTCCGGGTGACGGGTAAAAAGCGTGACGATTTGCAAGCAGCCATTGCCTTGCTCAAGGAAAACGACTTCGGGCAACCTCTGCAATTCAATAATTTTCGAGACTAGGCTGCGTGCGCGGACAAAAAACCGATGTCACCTTTGCGGAGGTGAACTGGGCGGCGGTGCGTCAGCTCTTCCCTTATTTGCTTGAATTCAAAGGGCGTATTTTCTTTGCAATTTTGTGTTTGATTGCGGCGAAACTTGCGAGTGTTGGCTTGCCTTTTGTGCTCAAGGACATTGTCGATAACCTGGATGCCAATCTTCTCATAGTTCCGCTCGCCCTGTTGATCGCATACGGGCTTGTGCGTTTTTCCACCGTACTCTTTGGTGAGTTGCGCGATACCTTGTTTGGTCGGGTCACTGAGCGGGCGATGCGGCGCATTGGTTTAAAAGTTTTCCAACATCTGCACAAACTGGATCTCGATTTCCATCTCAATCGCCGCACGGGGGGGCTCTCGCGAGATATTGAACGCGGCACGACCGGAATCAGTTTTATTCTGCGATTTATGGTCTTCAATATTGTACCGACGCTGTTGGAATTGGGCATGGTTGTCGTTGTTCTGCTACTGAATTACCGACCGGGCTTTGCGTTGATTGTTCTCGCAGCGGTGCTGCTCTATGTACTCTTTTCCGTTTTCACAACCGAGTGGCGAACACGCTTTATTCGTGAAGCCAACACGGCAGAATCGGAAACCAGTACGCGTGCAGTGGATAGCTTACTGAATTATGAGACCGTCAAATATTTCACTAATGAAGATTATGAAGCGCAAAACTATGATCGTGATCTGGCTTCATGGGAAAGTGCAAGGCGAAAAAATCGGCTTTCCCTGTTTGCCCTGAATGGCGGGCAGGCGCTTATTATTTCAGCGGCAATGAGCGCGGCACTGATTCTCGCCGCTTATGAAGTGAAAGCCGGCAATATGACGCTGGGTGATTTTGTGTTGATTAATGCATTTATGATGCAGATTTTTATGCCCCTCAACTTCCTTGGTTTTGTGTACCGCGAAATGAAGGGCTCGATGACCAACATCGAAAAAATGTTTGCGCTGCTCAATGAAAAACCGGCGGTGGAAGAAGCCGAAGACGCACCGGACCTGGTTGTAAAAAAAGGAGAGATTGAATTTAAAGACGTCGATTTTGCCTACCAGAGTTCGCGGCAAATTCTGCAGGATTTAAGTTTCAAGGTAAAAGCCAAAAGTAAAGTGGCGATTGTGGGCGGCAGTGGTGCGGGAAAGTCGACCTTGTTTAAACTTTTATTTCGTTTCTACGATGTGACGCGCGGGCAGATTCAAATTGATGGCCAGGATCTTCGCGACGTCAATCAGCGGAGTTTACGTAAGGCCATTGGTGTGGTGCCCCAGGATGCCGTGCTCTTCAATACGTCCATTCTCGAAAATGTGCGTTATGGGCGTATCGATGCCAGTGATGAGCAAGTCAGGCAAGCGCTTAAAATGGCCCACCTGGAACACTTTATTGCGCAATTACCCGAGGGTGTGGATACCCTGGTGGGTGAGCGAGGCTTGAAATTGTCGGGAGGCGAAAAACAACGGGTGGCTATCGCGCGGGCGATTCTCAAACAGCCGCCCATTATGATCTTTGATGAGGCGACGTCTTCACTCGATAGCGAATCCGAAAAGGAAATATTGGCAGCGATTGCGGATATCGCGCACGAACAAACCACCCTCGTGATTGCTCATCGGCTTTCTACCATCGTGGATGCCGATCACATCATTGTGTTGGAGAAGGGGCGTAAAGTGGAAGAGGGTAATCATCAGGCTTTGTTGGCCGCAAAGGGACGGTATGCGGAGCTGTGGAATATCCAACAGAAAAAACCTCCGGTTGGCGCACAAAGCTACGTCGAATAAATTTACATTTTTCGATCCAAACCTTAGAGCTGGTGCACACCACTTTTGTGACCTCCGTCACAAAGTCTTGGTATTTCTGGCCTTCAGACAGTCCACTCCTTTTTCGCCCTGTTGATTACAGTTTGGCGCTAATTTTGCTTAGCTTGAAAAAGTGGGTTATCTGAATCCGGACGCGTAAGAAAACGCGAGATCCGGGTTCTGAAATAACTTGATAGGTAAACGAGAGATGTATCGAAAGGACGACAAAGCAGAAAAAACCTGGTTCCGCATGGATCGCATTTATTTGTCCGATGGACAATGGTATTTTTCAACGCGCGAAGGTCAGGAAGTGGGACCCTTCGTAACCCGAGGCTCCGCGCAAAACGGCGTTGCGGCATTTATTCGCCACGCGAGCGTGGAAAAAGTCAGTGGTGTCTATGCCGCTAAAGTGGCCCGAGCAGGGCTTTTTGCCTCTAACCTCTATCGCTAAAAGTTAATGATGATGTCCACCCGGGCCGTGTGCGTGCCCGTGTTGGACTTCCTCGTCTGTTGCGTCGCGAACATCCATGACTTCGATATCGAAAACCAGGGTCTTACCTGCTAGCGGGTGATTCATGTCCAGGTCTACGTTGAACTTTCCCGCTTTGATGATGCTGGCGTTTTTTGCGCCGCGATCGGTATTGACCTTAACAACCATGCCCGGTAACAAGCGTTTGTATTTGCCCACCAGATGTTTGATGGGGACACGCTGAACAGCATTCTCTTTACGTGTTCCATAGGCCTCGTGCGCCTGAAGCGTGACAGATTTAAGATCGCCTTTTTCAAGGTCTTCCAATTGGGTTTCGAGTGCTTCAAGTAAGTTGTTGTGGCCATGCAAATACGCCATGGGTAAGCCGTCACGGTTATTCTCCAACTCCTTTCCAGCTTCCTCTGACAGGCGATAGTGAATGCTGACGACTTTATCTTTTGTGATTTTCATAGAGGCCCAAATAACGTTGCTGCGTGTATAAATTGGTCGAAACCGTGTGCGTTTTCACAGCGCATTGAGTGAAAACAACGCGAAAACCGGTGTCGATAATGCGGGAGCGAATTGTGCGCTTAGCCCAGGGATTATTTCAACCGCTTTTTACAGTCGTGCGCGCTTTTCCGTTACCGCCCGAGAGTTTGGAAACGAAATTTTTGATGTGTGACGAGTCTGTCTGCTTATCAAGTTTCGGCGACAGCGGTTTTACCGGGAGTTGCGAACTTTTGAAAGTAACCACGCGCAGCATCATTTCGAGGAACGACTCGAATATCCGGTGGGCCAAGCACACGTCCGTCTTGCGACCGAACTGTGACAACGTCAATTTCCTTCCGGTATTCCGCATCGATGAACTCAAACGCTGAGTTAATGGGGTCAGGTCGATAACGCAGGCACCACTGGTTCATGCCAGCAAGTATGGGGATGAGATCCCAGCCTTTGCGAGATAGTTTGTAGAGCATCCGGCGGCCCCCTTCTTCGACGGGTTGCTTGCGGATAATTTCCTGGTCCAGCAAGGTTTTGAGGCGCTCCGTCAGGACGTTGCGGGAGATGCCCAGGCCTTCCCGGAGTTGCTCAAACCGTCGTGTTCCGCCGAACACCATGAAGTCACGGAGAATAAGAAAAGACCAGCTATCACCCAGAAAATCCAACGCGATGGCGACCGAGCAGTTGAGGGATTCATTTGACATAAAATAGGACCCAAGATTAATTGCATTTCAGGACTAATGTTTTTATAGTTGCGGCTCTTTTGGGCTATTAGTTCCAAATAGAGACTTAAAATCCAAGTAAGCCTCGCCCAAAGGTCCCTCGCAGTGGCCTTTGGGTTCTTTTATTTCTGGCGAGTATGCCATGAAAACCCAGCCTTTTGGCTAGTTTCCCCCTCCTAATCGCCTGATTTTGATATATTTGATGCCATTATTTTTTCTGAGCCCCCATTCATGCCGCGATCTGCACGTGCCCTTTGGCAAATTGATGACTGTGAAGTCTTGATCAGTCGCCGAAAGCGAATGAAATACCTGAGGATTTCCGTGCATCCACCGGAAGGAGAGGTGCGGGTTTCGGCGCCCTGGCATGCGAGCAATCGGGAGATTGAGAGTTTTATTCGTGAACGCATGTCCTGGGTTGCTGACCAGCAGCGCTGGTGTCAATCGCTACCGAAACCTCAAAAGCCCGAATTTGTCAGCGGTGAAACCGTCAAACTCTGGGGGCGGGATCTTCCGCTCGTACTCGAGGAAGGTAATCGCCGCCGCGCGCAGACGCAATTGTTGGAGGAAAGCCTTGTCCTGCAGGCGCCGATGGAAAGCACGGTTGAGCAACGGGAGAAATATCTGGATCGTTTTTTTCGCAAAGTCCTTGAGGAAAAAGCGCTGCCTCTATTGGATTTTTGGCAGGCTGAACTCGGTGTGCACATGCAAGCCTGGGGTATCAAAAAAATGCGTACGCGTTGGGGGAGTTGTAATGCAAGCGATGCGCGTATTTGGTTGAACCTGGAATTGGTCCATCACCCGGAAGAATGTTTGCGTTACGTGTGTTTACATGAACTCGCACATCTCATTGAAGCGAATCACAGTCGCCGCTTTTGGGATATTGTCGAACGTCATATGCCGAACTGGAAATCGGCCGCTGCCATACTCAAAAAGCATTGAATGAAAAACCCTTGCTGCCCTGGCTTGTCTGTGGCAGCATGCTGAAAAAACAAAATCATGTTTGCGCTTACCTGCGATACAAATCTTTTTGATAACGTTTGAAAAAACGTGAACGCGTTCGGAGAAGATTGCATAAGCTTCGACGGTAAAGCGATTAAAAAATTATAAGCGGCTTGGAATAGGCCTGCGTTTATGTTCGTGCAATTACAATTTATAACACCATGCCTCACACACTAAAAACACAAGAGCGTTACCGCTATAGAAATGGACGGCGAATCAGTCCACGTGCGCGCGTGTTGCTGCTGTGTGCCTGTGTATCTTATTTGTTTTTGCATGCGATCGTGCCGGCTGGTTTTATGCCGGCGAAACTCAGTTCTGGTTTGGTATACCAGTACTGTTACGGCGACTCAAAAAGTGTCGACTTTTTAAGGCGTATACAACAATCAAGCATGCAAAAGGATGGCGATCACAGCCATCACAATCATCACCACCACGATGTGGCAGAAGATGAGAATACACTTGAAAAACATCTTGGTGACCATTGTGGCTTTGCGTCTTTAGGCTTCGCTCTTGTAGAAAGTCAGCCTCTTCTCTCTGTTGCTTTCGTTTCAATTATTGAGCGTGAGCCGCTTGCAATAACGGCTTTTTTTACCGCTTCACGTTTGCGGAATAGCATTCAGGCTCGCGCCCCACCTTCGATTTTCTGCTGAACCAAACAATCCTGTTTAAATTTTGCATCCGGGCAAAGCCCGGGTGCTTTTTCACGTTCGGAGAAAATGATGTTTAAGAATATTTTTTCTCTGGCGCTGCTTTTTTGCGCCAGTTTTTCGGCTCAGGCCCACAACGATTCGCCTGATCATTCTAAAAAACACCAACAAAATACTGGTATACGGGCTGATAGCCATGCGCCCATCGGAGTGATGGGGGACCACTTACACAAGCAAGGCGAGTGGATGATCTCACTGCGACACATGACAATGTCCATGCAGGGCAATTTGCAGGGCAGTGATGAAATCAGCGCGGACGACATTGTGACGAGCGTTCCTAATGCGTTTTCAGCCATGCCGAATATGCCCCCGACATTGCGTGTCGTCCCACAAAAAATGGATATGACCATGACCATGCTTGGTATGATGTACGCACCCAGCAATAAATTTACCTTGATGGCCATGTTGAACTTCGTTAGTAAGGATATGAATTTAACAACTTATCAAGGCATGATGGGGACGAATCCACTCGGTGAATTTTCAACGTCGACTTCAGGTTTGAGTGATGCAAAACTTTCTGCCTTGATTAAATTATCCCATTCAGACACACACAAATGGCATTTGAATCTGGGGTTGAATTTGCCTTTGGGGAGTTTGGATGAAGACGGTGAAGTGCTCACGCCAATGAATATGCGTATGAACATGCGTTTGCCCTACTCGATGCAGCTCGGGCGAGGGACTTACGATTTGGAGCCCGGTGTCACCTACAATGGGAAATCAGGAAAACTCACCTGGGGAGCACAAGCTATGCTCGCTTTGCCATTGGACGAAAATGATGAGGGTTATGATTGGGGTAAGAGTCAAAAGCTGACAACCTGGATGCAGTATTTGATTACGACACCCTTGAGTGTTTCCTTGCGCTACAGTTTTGAATCCAGCGATGAAATTAATGGCCGCGATTCAGAAATTATGGCCCCGGTGCAAACTGCAGACCCGGCAAATTATGGCGGTGATCGCAGCTGGCTATCGTTTGGTGCAAATGTTGTTGGTCAAAATGCAGGTTTACGCGGGCATCGGTTTGCGCTCGAATATTTTATTCCCGTCAGTCAGAAGGTAAACGGTGTGCAAATGGACATGGATGATATGTTGATGTTTGGATACCAATATGCTTTTTAATCAAAAGTAAACGCAACAAGTAAGGATCGCGGCAATGTTGCCGCGATCTTTCATCAAGGTTTCAGAAAATATTTTATTCGCTGCAAACATTCCCGGTCACAGCGGAAGCTGCGCCGCTGCCATTTGCGGTAAAACCAAACTCAACAGACGCGCCAGGGTTAATGGTGCCGTTCCATCCGAGGTTACTCGCAGTGTAAGCGCCAGAGAGATTGGCATTCCAGGCATTTGAAATTGTTGTGCCGTCGGTATAGCTCCAGCTGACTTCCCAGCCGTTCACAGCACTTGCGCCATTGTTCGTTAAACGCACCGCTCCCTGAAATCCGCTGCCCCAGGCATTGGTAATTAAATGTTCGCAAGTTACGCCGGGACTGCCACCTGAGCTACTGCCACCTGAACTGCTACCACCTGAACTACTTGCGCTTGAGCTCGCGCTGCTGGACGAAGAGCTGGACGAGGAACTTGCAGAACTGGAAGACGAACTGCTGCTTGAGCTTGCGCTGCTGGAAGAGGAGCTGCTAGCGGATGAACTACTTGAAGATGAGCTACTGGACGAAGAACTGCCAGAGGAACTTGAGCCCGAGCAATCACTACGTACACCGCCGTCGCCCCATTGACTCTCGCAGGTCGCGCTGCCAATACAGCTTTGATTGTTTTCCCAACCCCAGCCACTGTTCTGGTTGACGCAAAGCGGGTGCGAAGACCCGTACCAATCGCAATATTGACTGCAATTGCCACCGGAGCTGGAAGCGCTCGAACTGGAAGAAGATGAGCTGGACGAGGAGCTGCTGCTTGAGGAAGCACTGCTGGATGAGGAGCTACTGGAAGACGAACTGCTTGATGATGAAAAGATGCCATCAAGCGCATTGGCTACTGCGGGGAACCAGGCGTCTGCCATTTTCTGGAAGCCGCCGTCTGTTGGGTGGACACCGTCATAGGTATCAGCGATTGAATCAAAGCCTGTCCAGACATCCACAACGACAACCGGTGATACCGCAGTGCTGTGGCTTGCAGCCCAGGCATCCAGCGCGTTGTTTAGATTAATCACACCCTGGGCACAGTTGCTACAGGATTGCGCCGAATCCATCGGAATAATTTTTGCGACCAGTAAAATCATTGACGGGTTGTTGGCTCGCATCGACGCCAACAGTGAGCTGAATGCGTCGAGAATGCTTTGGGTGCTGCGATTACTCCAAACATCATTCGTACCGAGGTGCATGAGAACCATCTCGGGGTTAGTCGAAGCCAGCCAGGCAGCGAGTTGATTCTGGTTTGCCATATTGGTCGCGAGAATCCCACCGTGGCCTTCGTTGTCGCCGTCGTGAGCCAGGCCGCATCCCTGAGGCCCGAGGGTGCCAACGAAGTCGATATCGTTATAACCCGCGTCGATCAATTGGTCCCACAGGTAAGCGCGCCAGCAACCCGGACTACCCGTAATGGAATCACCCAGAGGCATAATGCGGACCTGGGCTTGAGTGAAAGAAGAAAACAGCAGTATCGAACTGAGCACTGCCAGTGAAATAGCAAATTTCGCAACATGATTGCGCATGGAAGGATCCTCCAGCGTTGATTGTTATTGTGATAAATGTATCCGGTTACACCGGGTGGTCGAGTGTCGCATATTCAGCCAGCAAATACTTGAGAAACAGGTGGAATAAAAGGAAATTAGTGCGCAAAACCTGATAGCAAACTGCGTTATCACGCCGCTCATTTTTATCAGTGAAATAGGGGGTGCTATTCGAAGTTATTTGAAACCTCGGGCTTCAGCCAATTGCGATACATGAGAATTTTGGACTTAAAATTGCGTGATGCATTTTCGTGAAGCCAACGGTCTTCAGCGATTTTTTGCCAGCATCCAGCTTTGTTTTTTGTCAGGAATTTCAATGAAGGCAAAGTTGACTTCCTGGCCGGGGCGGCGCTGTGCGAGTTGCGAACAATCCATTTCATTAACACAAGCAATTTTGGGGTAACCCCCGAGCGTTTGACGATCGTTAAGTAACACAATGGGTTGACCGTCAGGTGGAATCTGGACACTGCCGAGAGCAATGCCTTCCGATACGATGCCGCCTTTCTCCCAGGGAATGGGATCACCTTGCAAGCGATAACCCATCCGGTCAGCGCGGGGTGTAATCCTGAAGGATTGATTCACAAACTGGTGTCGCGCTGCATCGCTAAACTCTGAATACTGATATCCCGGATAGCAACGCAAGGTGAGTGGTGAGAGATAGTCGGGGATATAGCGTTCGGGGACGCCGGTGATTCTCTGGCTGTGCGCATCGAAAGGTGTATAACTTACAGTTCGCTTTTCCTGAATGTGTAAAGGCAATAATTTTTCACGCGGGACTTCGCTCCGGGAATGGTAAAAAACCGTTCCCTCAAAGCCACCTTTGACGGCCAAATACGTTCGCAGTCCTGATTTTCCTGGGCGCAAGGTCAGCGTCGCACCTTTTTCCACTCGATGGCTTTGCCACATTGCAATTTCTTTATCATTCAAGTGGGCGAGCATGTCGGCACCGCACAGGGCGATCATCGTTGTTGCCTGAAATTCAGCGATAAATGGGCCCAGAGTAATTTCAATGCAGGCCGCCGCAGCATCATTACCCAGCAGGTAATTTGCCCAGGAGTAAGCGTGTGTGTCGAGCGCGCCGCTTTGGCATAAGCCAAGATGTTGGCAAGTGCGTCTGCCTTTGTCTTGCAGAAGACTTTGTGGCCCGGCTTTCAGAATACGCAAACTCATGGGGCGTTTTCCAGGTCGAAAGGCTTGTCTGTGAAGTCCACAAACTCTTCGCGGTTGATCGCGAAAAACCTTACGCGGCAGCCAGCGCTAAAAGGGCAGACAACAACATTGCCATCCAGGTGGAACAAGTCACAAGGCGTTTGGCCGATAATATTCCAGCCACCAGGTAAACTTTGCGGATAGATTCCGGTTTGTTTCCCCGCGATGCCGACACTGCCTTTGGCAACCCGTTCGCGTGGTGTCGCCAGACGAGGTAAGGCGATGCGCTCATCCACATTGCCCATATAGGCGAAACCGGGCGCAAAACCCAAACTGTAGACGGTGTAGGTACGTTCGCAATGCAGTTGGATTATGTCCTCGATCGAAAGCCCACTGTGTTCCGCGATTTTCCTTAAATCCGGGCCGACATCAGTGTGGTAATACACGGGAATACGCAAAATGCGACGCTGTTGTTGTTCCTGTTCAAGAAACGGGTAGTGCGCAATCAATTCCTGCACGTGTTGTTTGAAATAAAAAATCGATTCCTTGCTGGTGTCAAAAGTCAGCAAAATCGAATTGTAGGACGGAACCGCATCGATAAGGGTATGTGGGTAATGGGCGGCAAGGTCCTTACACAAATTCGCCAGGTGTTGTGCGAGTTCTGGCGTGATGGGGTGGTGGCACTTCAGGTGAAGTGACAGCTCATTGACTGCGTGTATTTCAATGGCAGAGTTCAGGGTCATTGCAGGGTATCGGTATTTGACTTGCGCAATCTGAGAATGGCGTCGACGGAGGCCGGGTTGTCCCCGTGGAAGCAAACACTGTCGACGTGCAATTTTAATTTGTCACCGTTTTGGCAAATCACTTCCGAGTTCTGCTGAAGTTGCCGGTACTGCGCAATAATGTCTGTTGCTTTATCAAGTACGGCATTATGTTGACTACGTGGTACCAACGCGCCATTTGCCATATAGGCGCGATCTGCAAATGCCTCGAAAATCAGCTGCAATCCCAGTGCACTGGCGCGCGCGAGAATCTCATCGCTATAGCGTGATGCAGATAGCATGATGTCGAGTTTAATGTTGTGCGTTTGATGGGTACTGGCGATGAATGAGAAAAACCAATCGCAGAGATCCGGTCGCTGCATCAAGTCATTGTATAGTGCACCGTGCGCCTTGATGTAGCCTGGATGAAGGTCGGCCTCCCTGCTTATTGCGAGAAAAACTTCGATTTGTTGCGTAAGGCTGGCTTCCAGATCTGTGTTGCTGATCGTGAGTGAGCGGCGTCCGAAGTGCTTTCTGTCAGGGTAGGAAGGGTGGATGCCGACTTCGGTTTGATGGTGTTTGGCGAGTGTCAGACAACGCCGAATGCTGTCTTCATCTCCGGCATGTGCGCCGCAGGCGATGTTGGCCTGGTCGACGAGAGGAAGCAGTTGTGCATCAATGTTCTGCAGGCCTTCCCCTAAATCACAATTAATCTTCATAGCCACTGGCTGGTGATGCATTCACCACCAGCGCTGTGCGCTTGAGATTAAAACGCGAAAAAGATCAGTATCCAGCCCAGAACTGCCATAAACAGGGCGGCTGCAGATTTTTCAATCGCGCATAAACCGTAGACATAGGCCAGAGGCGGAACGAAGAGGGTGCTTAGGCCCCAGCTGAAATCATCTTTGAAGGATACAAACAGCAGTTGGATCCAGCTGGCCAATAAAAGAATGATGCCGAAGGTCATCAGGGTGGCTGAAATACTGTCCATTTAAGGCTCCTCTTATTCACACTTAACAAATTATATTTAATGCTTTCCAACGCTTTTTTCGCACCGTGCGGGCCGGGCCGGCAAGGGAATTGCTGTTGGAGTAGTCACATTTCCAGAAGGAAAGTCACCGGGCCATCGTTCAGCAAGCTGACTTTCATATCGGCGCCGAAGCTGCCGCATTCTACCGTTTTGGTGCGCGCTCGCAACTCTTCCAGAAAGTTCTCATACAGCATTTTAGCCTGGTCGGGCGGTGCTGCCTCGGAAAAGCCCGGTCGCAGCCCTTTGCGGGTTTGGGCGGCGAGTGTGAATTGGGAAATGGCGAGCACGCCCCCGTCTATATCATTCACACTCAGATTCATCTTGCCCTGGTCGTCATTGAAGATACGGTAGGCCAGAACTTTTTCTGCCATACGCGTTAAAACCGCATGATTATCCTGTTTCTCAATGCCGATAAACAGCAGCAAGCCCTGAGTGATCTCGCCGAGGCATTGGCCGTTAACAACAACGGATGCGTGACTGACGCGTTGAATGAGTACTTTCAAAAAAACTCCCCCTTGGAAGGGGGAGTATTGTCGGCAGTGACGTGGTGAATTACAAGCCGACGAAGTGAAGAAGGGGATTCTCGATTAACGTTTAATGGGGCCCGTTGGTTGACGAAGGGCTGGACCAGAATGCGGCATACACATCTCCTTCTACGATGTGGTAAACCGCTTCATCGTGCAGAACACTGCGGCTGATGGCGTACCAGTAGTTCTCGCGATTGTTGTCCGGTCGCATCGCGCCTACCGAAATCAAGTCGGCGGACGCGCTGGCAAGCCCATTGATTTCAAACAGTTGCAAACTGGTTTGAGGGTTGTACTCGACCGTAGAATAAAAATTGACGGGCAAAGTAAAACGCAGTTGGTCAGTGCTGGATTGCAGAAATGTGATCGCGTGATGATCGTAAGCCGCTTCCGAATACGACGGGGATTCATCGAAAAGAACGGAGCGAACTTCTGTTGGGTTGCCGGGGTCACTGACATCGAAGAGGCTGATCTTGACGTGATCCTGAAAATTGCCACCTTCTTGCCCAAGGCCCAGAAGGTAGTTCTCTCCTACAGGATGCAAATAAGTTGAAAAGCCGGGGATTTCCAATTCCCCTGCAATAAAAGGGTCAGCCTGATTACTGAGGTCGATCACATAGAGTGGATCAATGCGCTCGAAGGTGACAATAAAGGCGCGATCTTCATAAAAACGCACCGCATAAATATCTTCATTGGGTTTGCCAATCGTTTGCGGTCTTTCACTGTTTGGCAGGGCGGCCACTTCAAGCATTTGATCTGTAGTGGGGGAATCTTCGAGCACAGTGAGACGGTGTTTGGGTCTCCAATCATTACTTTGCTCACGCCACGAGGTGACCACGCGTAAGGTATTGTTGAATTCTTGCATGCGAAAGGCTGCGCTAGCCCAACCGATTTGACCGGGCACCGTGCCGGTGGAGCGGTAGCTAATATCACCGTTGTTGAGAGCGAATTTATGAATCACTGTGCTGCCTTCAGTTGGCCACCACCCCGACTGCCATTCCGAGGCGCCGATGTAGAGGTTATTTTGGGAGACGTAAAACCCCTGGGTGTTTGCATTCAGGCAACGCGTTGAAAGAATTTCCTTACTCTCGAGATCTATGGCAACCAGGCTGGCGATACCGGCAAAGCCGTGGTTGTTGTCAATGTCTACTGGCAGTAAACAGTCTTCTGCATCCATGAGCGGTTGCGGTTCAGATCCGTTAATACTAATGCTGGGCATAAGCTGCTTAAGTTCAGCACTGGCAATAATATCTTCGTTATTTTCCCGCACGCTATTGTCCGAGGCGAAATACTGGAGACCGGGAATGTAGGGCGAGTGATAGGTGGAGAGATACAAAACGTTGTCAATTTTACGGCTGCTTTGTAAGAATCCATCAATACGAACATTCCAATCCAAAACAGGTTCTTCAATATTGTCGAGATTATAGTGGGCGAGCTCAATAATATTTTCTTGCGGCGCGAAACATAAAGAGGCTGACGTGGCGATCACGTCGATGGTGGGCTCAATGGAATTGGCGTAACTCCAACTGCGTCTTAAGGTCACCAGCCCGCTGCTTGCACTTTCTTCATTGCTGACGAGATACAGCTCGGACGCACTACCCATGTCATTATTTTGATCCAGTTCTATTTCACTAATCAGTTGCGCCTGGGCATTGTCAGGCTCGGTTTGTAATATGCGCACGCTGGCGCGCTGGGTAGTTTCACCCCAACGCCAGTAAGGGTTAGTCGACGTGAATAGATAGCTGCCATCATATTTTACAAAGTCTGCTTCATCGACACCCTGCTCAACCGTATTGGTTGACGAAAATCCGCCATTGTCAGACGCTGCTGAGGATTGATCGCTTTCGGCACTGTTTGCCGCGCCGCCAGTAAAGCTGCGATTATCATTGCCCCCAAGGTTGATTCGAATACCGTTTTTAATATGAAGGCTCAAACTTGCTTCGTCTGCCGGTTCGAGTCGTTGCGTTTCGATTGGCGACGTTTTTAACGACGAGTAGTTGTTTGGCGATATGCGAGTCAGGGGTGTGTTGGGCGTGTCGGAACCACCACAAGCTGTTATTAGCCCGCTCACTAAAATACCGCAGGTCAAAATCAGGAAGGGCCGCTTGCGTCCTGGTTTTGTTTTTTGCTCTGGTTTTGAAAGATCAATCTTTGATAGGTGAACATTATTCACGGCATTATTTTCTGGGGGTGTTTGTAAGCCGTGCCTGGCGGTGCCGGCAAACAAGTGATTGAGTCGCATACTTATTCTCCCTGACTGTCGAGTGTAGTGTCGGTGAATCATTGCAGCCAATACTAACGGCATTCCTCTGCGAGAGTTGTTAAGATCGGTAAGCAAAATGTAATGATTTGTTAAACTGCTGCAGGGCTCACGTTTGTGCGCGGTAAGATAACTGGAAATCGATGACTCTTTTGGTCACGTTCTTTTCTGTCACATATTTTGAAGTCGCTTCCTATGCCTTTAACCCGGTTTTTTTACGTTTTGCTTGTCCTCGTGTGTTGCAGCGCCAGGGTGCTCGCAGAGGCGGATACGTGTGCGGATGATCGCACAAGTTGTCAGGCAATCGGCGCCTGGGACGTCAGTGTGTCGATGGGCCTTGGAGCAAGGAGCAACCCCTTGGTGGGCGGCGATGAGCAGCTGATTTTGCTGGTGCCGCAAATTTCCTGGTATGGAGAAAAGTTTTTTCTACAAAACTTCGAGGTTGGCTACACCTTTGTCGACCAGTCGAGGCATATGCTCAATGCGGTAGCCGGGCTGAGTTTCGATCACATTTATTTTGACGATATCGGCTTGGGTAACTTTAGCTTGAATACCGGAAGCGGTTTGAGCGAAAACGGGGCGTTTAGCGGTGCCCAGGATCAAACCCCCGAGTTTATTGACAATGGCTTATCTGAGGAACGTGAAGGGCAGGCCATTGATATCAATGATGTATCGCAAAGAAAAATAGCCCTGTTGGGCGGCCTGGATTACAGCTACTTTAGCGGCCCGCTGCAGTTTAATCTGCAGGCGTTGAATGATTTGAGCGGGGTGCATAAAGGTGAAGAGTTTCGCCTCTCCTCCAGCTATGTATTAGCAGGCGCGGACAGTCGCACAAGTCTGACTCTGGGGCTCGCATGGCAAAGTGAAGCGCTGTTGGATTATTACTATGGCCTCGATGAAAATGAAATCACTGAGGGCAGTCCAGCTTACCAAATGGAGAGTGGTCTCACGTCATTTGTGAAAATGACTTACGAAAGACGTCTCAGTAAAAAATGGACCTTACTTACTACGGTGCAATACCGAAAACTTCCTTCCTCGTTATCGTCCAGTCCGATTGTGGATTCCACAGGGGTCAGCACTGTTTTTATAGGAGGAAGTTATCATTTTTAGTCGCAAAAATGTTCACACTTTCTCTTTCGCATGCGTTGGGTTGCTTGTTGCACTGTTGGGTTTTTCTGCGATAGCGTCTGCGGATGCGCCGAATATTGAGTTTTCAATTAAGCCCCGGCTTTGCGTTTTATCGGAGGGGCAAGAGTTCTGTGAAGATCAATTGGAAATCAGTTGGACTTCGAGGGAGCCGCGCTCACTGTGTTTATTTCAAAGTGATAAAAAGTTGCCCTTGCGTTGTTGGGAAAACGAAACCTCGGGAAATCATAGTTTTGCCCTGGCCATAGCAAACAACGTGCAATTTGATTTGCGGGAAATTCAGGAGGATATTTTACTTGTGAGCCAGGAATTTGAAGTGGTACAAAGTACGGATAATTTCAGGCGTCGACGCCGCAACCCCTGGAGCTTTTTCTAATGAGTGTTGTCCTTCTAGCGGAAGACGATACGCGCCTTGCCGCGCTGGTAAAAGATTATCTGGGCAACCACGGTCATACGGTGGTTGTAGAGGAAGGTGGGACATCTGTTGTCCGCAAGGTCAAAGACCTGAAGCCGGATATTGTTATTCTCGATATTATGTTACCGGGGAAAGACGGTTTGAGTATTTGTAAGGAGCTGCGACCACTATACCCCGGCCCAATACTGATGTTAACCGCGCGAAATGCCGATATGGATCAAGTGCTCGGTCTCGAATTTGGTGCGGATGATTATGTGATTAAACCGGCAGAACCGAGAGTGCTACTCGCACGAATTCGCGCCTTGTTACGTCGCTATAACTACGTCGAAGATGAAAAAGAAGATGTGATTAGTTACGGTAACTTACGCATTGAGGTGGGGGCACGAAAAGCCCTTGTTGCAGACCGGGAAGTCAATTTGTCGAGTCATGAATTTGATTTGTTGTTTGCCCTGGCACGTCAAGCGGGTAAAGTACTGAGTCGTGAATTTCTATTTACGACTGTCTATGATAGGCCTTACGACGGTCTGGATCGCACAATTGACGTACGTGTCTCGCAGTTGCGCAAAAAGCTTGGTGATAACGCGAGCCAGGCCGAAAAAATAAAAACCATTTGGGGTAAAGGTTATTTGTTTGTTGCCGAAGCCTGGTAGGGTTTGAATAGCTCGACGTTAATCTGCTCATTGGATTGAAATTTGGAAAATGGTATCAATGAAGCGCGCATTTATTTCCCTGTATATCGTGATTGTGTTCGCCATTTTATTGGTGGGCTGGGGTATGGATAAACTCTGGGAAAAATATCAACTGGATGCGGGAGTCAAGCCTTATGAGCATGCTCTTTTATATTTGTTGGAGAATCATATACAGAATCTGTCTGACGCAGATCTTGAGAAGGAGCTGGCTCACATAGAGCAGACCTTTTCACTGTCATTGGATTTTTACCATTTCGACGAACTGGCACAAACTGACCTGGGTGAAAAGATTCTTGAAGGACAAGTTGTTTTCGTACGTGATAAAGATAACAACGAAATACTCTATAAGAAACTCAATTCGCAAGATCGCGTACTTGCACTCAAACAGCAAATTACTGAAGGCCAGAACGCGGGGCTGTATTTTGTTTTTCTAATTCTGTTCTATCTTATTCTCGCATTGGTGATCTATTTTTGGGTTTGGCCGCTTTCGCGGGATTTGGGTCGTTTGCAAAAGCAAACCCAATTGGTGGGCAAGGACGGTGCCGTTGCCCAACTGCAATTACGGCGTGGATCGCATGTGCAGGCTTTGGCGGATTCGTTCAATGCAATGTCTGCACGAATCCGGGAGTTGTTGGCTTCCCGTAAGGAAATGACCTACGCCGTCTCTCATGAATTGCGCACACCCTTAGCGCGTATGAAATTTGCCCTGGAAATGGCAAAGGAAGAGCCGGATGGTGAAAAAGTTAAAAGGCAAATTGAAAGCGTTCGCGAGGACGTGAATGCGTTGGACCGTTTTGTCAGTGAGCTGCTGACCTACGCCAGCTTTGATCAACACTATCAAGAGTTGGAAACCAGTGAAGGCGATTTTTATGCATTCTGTCTTGCGATCGTGGAAGCCTTGCCACATGCAAAAGCCGAGGTGAAGGTGCTTAAGCTCAGTGACCCGCTGCGAGTCGAGTGTGATTGGCAATTAATGGAGCGCGTCGTGAGCAACCTTGTGCTCAATGCTCAACGTTTTGCTCAGTCCTGCATTGAAATCCGCCTTGAGCGTAGTGAACAGGAGTTCGTGCTGATTTGTGAAGACGATGGGCCGGGTATCGCTGAAGAACACAGGGAAAAGGTTTTTCAGAGTTTTGTTAGGCTCGCGAATAAAAAAGAAGAAAATAGTCAGGGTTATGGTTTGGGCCTGGCGATTGTGAAACGCATTGTGCAATGGCATCGCGGTCATATCCACATCGAAAAGGGGAAAGCAGGCGGGGCGCGCTTTGTAATGTGTTTGCCACAGTAATCAGATTGGCTTGAAAGGAATTGACATGGTGTCAGAACAAGAAAGGCAGCGGTGTTAGAGTCTCACCGCTACCTGAATTGAGTTAACTATTACCAATAGGGCTGTTGGCCGAAAGTACCATCATATCGTCATTGAATTTTTCGAGGATATGCTCAAAAGTGCGTACCCAGGCACGAAAGTGATTGCCGCGAATATTTTTTGATTTACGACGCAAGGCGACTTTGATGCTGTCTTCGATCAAGCCGGCGACAATACCGCCTTTTGAATCCATAATAGTGACCTGGTAGTCGAGAAAGCCAACCACTTCAAATGTTTCTTCACCCACGGTGGCCATGGACGAGTCGCGGTAGACCAGGGGCTCCAGTCGCAGCAAATTGACGGAAATAAGTAACACATCTTCGCCGCCGTTTTCGGTCAACACCAGTCTGCCTTCATCTTTCTCAAACTCATTCGCCGCTAATTCAGCAAAACGTGTTGCGAGAGCGGGCATATCTTCCTCAGCGAAACCTTCCCAGTTTTTTCGAAGCTTTTTACTTTTTCCGGTTTCGACAACAAGTTCATCGTACTTGAGGGGTAAAACGATGACTTTATTAAACTGATTGTAGTTAGTGTGTTTCTCGACGATAAAACGGTCAAAGCTACCGTTGTTCCACATCACGAAAGTGCTCTCAACCGTCTCCTGAGCCTGGCTACTTGCAGCCACAGCGATGCTGGAGGCTGCCAGCAAGCTCAATAATAGATTGCGTATTTTCATAAGTCGTCCCACCTTGAAAATGAGTTGCTCAATTTATAATTTTAGAATAATCGTAAGTCACTTATAAGCGCATTTAAGCTTTCTTAATGTCTCTTAATTGTGTAATTGTGTAATTGTGTAATTGTGTAATTGTGTAATTGTGTAATTGTGTAATTGCCGATTATGCGGCTGCACCTAAACTTAAGTGCACTCACTTTGACTGAAGATTGAATCTTCAGTCAATCATGCAGGCACGGATTCAACCGCGCTGGTCACCTTCACCTGAAAGCATGTTCGCAATATCATTGGTGGCGTGTACCAGTGCATCGACGATGCCCGGTTCCTGCGCGCTGTGGCCGGCATCACGTATGATTTGCAGGGTTGAGTTTGGCCAGGCGTCGTGCAAGGCCAAAGCGCCATCCAATGGACACACCATATCATAACGACCGTGAACGATTATTCCTGGTATGTCTGCCAGTTTGGACGCGTCGCGCAGCAATTGGTTCTGTTCAAGAAAGGAGTTATTCATAAAATAATGCGCTTCAATGCGCGAGATGGATAGGGCGCGATGCGGCTCACTGAAGCTATCCACGACCTGAACACTGGGTCGAAGCGTCGAGCAGCGGCCTTCCCAGGTTGACCAGGCTTTGGCTGCCGCCATCTTGGCCAATTCATTTTCGCCTGTGAGGCGTTGGTAGTAGGCGGAGAGTAAATTGCCGCGCTCTTCCTCTGGAATCGGCGCGATAAAATCCTTCCAGTAATCAGGAAAAATGCGGCTTGCACCGTTTTGGTAGAACCATTGAATGTCCTCATCGCGGCACAGAAAGATGCCCCGTAAGATTAACGCAAGGACTTTATCGGGGTAGGTTTGTGCGTAAAGTAAGCTCAGCGTTGAGCCCCAGGAGCCACCGAAGAGAACCCATTGGTCGATGTTCAAGTGCTCGCGAATGGCTTCGATATCAGCAACGAGGTGTTGCGAAGTGTTGTCTGTGAGCTCAGCATGCGGGGTTGAGCGTCCGGCACCACGCTGGTCAAACAATATGATGCGATATTTTTCCGGGTCAAAAAAGCGCCGGTCATAGCGCCCACAGCCGCCACCGGGACCACCGTGGACAAATATTACGGGAATGCCATCCGGGCTCCCACTTTCATCTATGTACAGTGTATGTCGATCATCAACGGCCAGGTTGTGGCGTGTATAAGGTTTAATATCCGGGTAAAGCGGCTGCATATGACTCCCTTAGACTTCCTTTTTGTTTCGCCCGCAGGCATTAAACACTACTGACACAATGCTGTCAGTAGGCTGACATTAGACTGCACTCGTTGTTTCAACATTACCTCATCACAAGGAGCTGACAATGAGTACGCAAATCGTTTCAATTTACACCTTCGACCTCAAATCGGCAGCGAATGAACAAGATTTTATTCGCGCCAGTGCCAAACTGGATGAACTTTTACTTGCGGTGAAAGGCTTTCACTACCGTTCGTTGACGCGCATCACGGAGGGCCAGTGGCAGGATATCGTCTTCTGGGATAGTGAAGAAGACCTGAAAAGAGCCGATGCCATGGATAGCGAGCCCACATTTAACGAATTCATCAGTTTTATCGAAGGCGCAAGTATCAAGAACCGTAAAGCCTCGCTCTATTCTAGCGTTTATCCAGGTATGGAGAGCCCGGCTTTATCCCAAAGTGCATGATCTTACTTATTTATAGTCGATTTTTGCGGCCAGCGACCTTCGTTTGCACCAGGAATTCGTCCAATGCACAGGCGGCACACGGAAGTGCCGCCATTTGTGCCCACAAATGCGAGCCTTTTTTAAAACCAGCAGCTTCGCAAGTTTTATAAAGGCGACATTCAAATTCATCAGGAAGAGGAATTTGAATAGTAGGTAAAAAGCAACTAAAGGAGAGCCCATGGATAAGCTCATTACAATGAAAGGCCAATGCCTCTGCGGCGCAGTCAGCATTCAATGCGAAAATATCAAACCCGAGTTGGTTCCCTGTCACTGTTCGCGGTGTCGCAAGTGGTCTGGTGGCCCATTTATGGGGCTTGAAAGTACGCCAGCGTCGAAAATAAAAATTGAAGGCGAGGGGGATCTCACACTATACGATTCTTCCGAGTGGGCTCAGCGCGCATTTTGTAAGCATTGCGGCACGCATTTGTTTTATCGCCTTAAAAACGCACACCACTACAGTTTTACGGCCGGTTTTTTTGATATTGACGAATCAATAACCATGACGACACAAATCTTTATCGAGGAGAAACCGGGATATTACGAATTTGCCAATAAAACCCGTACCATGACAGGTCAGGAAGTGTTTGATGCTTATGCCACAGAACAATAGAGTGAACTGTACGCTATATGTGATGAGCTTATGCCTGTTAATCACGTTAAGCCTGACAGCAAAAGCGGCGACGCTAAAAAAAAAGGAAAAAACCAGTATGTTGGAAAATGAAGTCGGCCATGTTTTTATGAGTGAGGCGGGTAAAAGTCTGGCCCCCAGTCAGCGTTTACATTTGGTGCTTTTAGGTGTTGAGGATGTGCAGGCTACACGGAAGTTTTACGAAGCGCTCGGTTGGCAGCGCTCACCCAGTGGCCACGCGGGCTTTGAAAAATTTGATCTTGGTGGGTACGCTTTATGCCTGTTACCGGCGAGCGATTTGGCGAAGGATGCCGGTGAGGTCTCGGATCACAGATCATCGTACAAGGGTGTTGCCTTTGTCTATCTCACCAAAACAGCGGAAGAGGTGTCCTTGATATTACAAAAAGCTGTTGAGGCAGGAGGCACTTTAGTAAAACCTGCAACGCGGACACCTTATGGTATCGCAGGGTACTTTAAAGACCCGAATGGTTATTTATTTGAAGTGGACTATGAAGAAGTCTGGGTTTTTGATGATGAGCACCGGCTTGTCGTTGACGAACTAAACGATCGAAAATATTGAATTTAATGTGCATTAACTTATGAGAAAAGCAGAACGACTTTTTCAAATTCTGAATTTATTGCGAAATCGTCGTAGAGTGCTGACTGCGAAAGAGATCGCAGAAAACCTCGAAGTATCTGAACGAACAATTTATCGTGACATTCAGGCCCTGAGCCTTTCGGGAGTCCCTGTTGAAGGTGAGGCTGGTGTGGGCTACCGCTTGCAGCGACACTTTGATTTGCCTCCCTTAATGTTTGACCATGATGAAGTCGAGGCGCTGCTACTTGGGGCGCGTATGATTCGGGCATGGAGTGATCGTCAACTGTCTGCGTCTGCCAGCTCTGCATTGAATAAAATTTTATCGGTTCTTCCTGAAGATTTGCGGGCCATAGAAGAAACATCGGCAATTATGGTGCCCGATTTTCAGGATCAAAATACGCGCGCACCGTTTGGAGAACAAATTCGAAAAGCGATAAAAAAATCTGAAATTATTGCCATTGACTACACGGATGTAAAAGGTGAAAGTACCCAGCGACGACTGTGGCCATTGGGAATATTTTTTTGGGGGAATGCATGGACCCTGGTTGCCTGGTGTGAATTGCGAAATGGCTACCGTGTCTTTCGTCTTGACAGAATAGATCGGTTTGAACCTACAGGGGAAGGTTTTAGCACCGGCAAGGAATGTTCACTTGAACACTACTTACATTTACAACGGCTACGTTATGAATCCTATTCAGGATGTTGGGACGAGCAAGAAAACAAGGCAAATAAATCACCGGCAGGACCAAACTAATGGCGAAAAAAAAAGAACGATGCGCATGGTGTGGCGATGATCCACTTTATGTTGCCTATCACGATGAAGAATGGGGCGTACCGATCTATGACTCCAGGGATCTCTTCGCCAAGTTGATACTGGATGGCGCACAAGCGGGCCTCGCATGGATAACCATTCTTAGAAAACGCGAGGGCTATTACAAAGCGTTTGCCGGTTTGAACCCCCACAAGATGGCACGTTTTTCTGAACAGCGCATAGAAAAAATATTACAGGACCCCGGTATTGTGCGTAATCGTCTCAAGGTGCAAAGCGCGGTAAAAAACGCGAAAGCCTATGTCGCCCTTGAAAAACAGGGTATCGAATTCTCCGGGTTTCTGTGGTCCTTCGTGAATCACACACCCATTCGCAACAAGTGGCCCAGCATGAAACACGTTCCCGCGGTGACGCCGGAAGCCGAAGCCATGAGCAAGGCTTTAAAAAAAGCCGGTTTCTCATTTGTAGGCCCCACGATTGTCTATGCCTTTATGCAAGCTGTTGGCATGGTTAATGACCATGTTGTAACTTGCCCTCAGTACAGCAAGTGTTAATTTTAGGGGCTGTTCTTATAAAACTGCCCACGCCTCAGAGTGTGATAATCAAATCTGATTTTTAACTGATGAGTTAAAATAAAACACCGTGTTTGCCGCTGTTATTTAAGTTCAGCTTCGTATAGATTTTCGTTTTTCTTCAATTGTTCAGGTTGCGGCTTGTTTGGACCTTGCCAGCCCGGGTTTACTGGGTGGGGTGCTTATCCTGTGTTCACACAGGCGTTTGTTAAATGTTGTCTGGTCCTGAAAACAAACAAAACGCCTCTGCTCAAAATGCCGAGCATGAAAACCCGGTTATGGATCAATTAACTGTCATTTATTTTCGGGGTGAACCCGTATCACGTTTGATTGATTATATTTGCCTTATCGACGATGTTCGTGCACTTGGTATGGCAAGTGCCCTGGTTAAAAACACGCTGGAACTTGAAGATTTTCTTAAAGTGACCAACCGTTGGTTTAAGTTGCTCGCAAGTGATCAATCCCTTCAACACTTGTTTTTGGAGTATATGGCAGGTAATAGGGATGTCGATCTGGATACTGCAAGTAGTTATAAACTTAAAGCGATGGAATACCGGATTGCGTTGGATTAAGTAAAGGGGTGTCAATAGGGTGTCAGGCTTTGAATGGCCTGCCTTTTTGCTCTCAATTCTTTCGCCGAACCATAACGTGGAACCTTGTTTATTCACCTTTTCTGCGAAACGACACTATCTTAAATTAACTGTAATTTCTTTCCATCGCCTATTAGTGAATTTTAGTCACGACAGTTTTGCTTGCTTGAATATTGAAGGAGCCACTTCGGCTGAATTACCCTGTCGCGTGCTGGATCGTTGAAGGCGTTTGTTGTGCTTGCTTTCGCGTAAATCAATTATTTAATGCGGAGGCAGAGGTGGAAGCGATAGAAGAAAAAAAGGAGAGCCTCTATAGAGAGGAAGTGCTGGGTTTCGAGATCTTTTCAGGCCAGCCCCTGCCAAAGCTTGCTGACTATAATCGAATAATGAGATGCGTCAAAGAGCGGGGAATTAATTCTGCGCTGCTGGAGTATGGGCTAAGCATTGAAGACTATATTAATATCACTAGTCGTTGGTTTAACAGACTGACCAGGGACGAATTTCTTTCCAAGGTCTTTCGCGATGAAATGTCGATTCGGTAGAGGGCCACGAGAGAGCCGCTAAAGGCTTACCAGAAATACAATTCGTTACTTTTATTTGTGCTGACTATTTGTGCTGACTATTTGTGCTGACAGGGAATGCGGCAGGACGCTAATCCATCGCCTTTTCATTTTGTTCTTTTTTGCGCACAACAATACGCCCGAAAAACAAGCCGGCCTCAAAGAGTATCCACATGGGGATCGCAAGCAAAGCTTGAGAGATTATGTCGGGAGGTGTTAATAGCATGCCAATCACAAAGCATCCAACAACGACATAACGCCGCTGCTTTGCCATACCCTCAACAGAAATTATACCTGCCGAAATCATCAATACAGTGGCCACCGGAATTTCAAAAGCCAGGCCAAAGGCAAAAAACAATTTAATGACCAGTGTCAGGTGGGTGGCAATGTCTGGTGTGACGGCCACTTGTTCCGGTGCGGTTGTGGTAAAAAACAAAAAGATAAGTGGGAAGATGACGTAATACGCAAAGGCAACGCCGGCGTAAAAAAGAAAGATGCTTGAAACAAAAAGCGGTAGTGCAAAGCGTTTTTCATTGGCATAAAGTGCAGGCGCAATAAATGACCAGATTTGCCAAAGGATATAAGGCATGGCGATAAAAGTTGCCGCCAATAACGTAATTTTAAAAGGGGTTAAAAAGGTCGACGTGATATTGGTGGCGATCATGTGGCTGTTGGGTAGCACTTCCAGTAGCGGTGCGCCAATAAAGTGCCAGATATCGTTGGATAAACCAAAGCCGAACAGAATCAGAAAAATAATCAGAACAGATGCAACGCAGTGCAGCAGCCGCGAACGTAATTCAATCAAATGTTGAACGAGCGGTTGGGCGTCTTCATTTTCAGGCGTGTTACTGCTTGCCATTGTTATCGTTGTCTTCTGTCGTTAAGTCGTCGTTTACTGGCTTGCGGCCGGGAATGGCACTGGCATCATTGCCACTTTCATCATGAATCATGGGTTCATGGGGTTCGTCTTCTGCCGCTTTAGCCGTTGTTGAGGCGAGCTCAGGCGGCCCTGACTGAATGGCTTTTTTTTCACTTGGCTCGACCTGCTCTGATAGCGCGTTAGTTTCCTGGTCCTCGCCTGCGGCATTTTGACTTTCTTCTTCTGCCAGGAGGTCGTCTTTTAAACTGTTAACCTTGTCTTCAAAAGACTTACGCGCGTCGCCCAGGTCACGCATGGAATCCATGATTTGTTGATTGTGGATTTCACGGCGAATTTCGTCAGCACCAATTTGTTGTTCAAATTCAGCGCGGGCTTCCTGAATGGAGCGCTTGAATCGCGAAAACCAAATGGCGCAGGTTTTAATTGTGCCCGGCAGTCGTTCAGGGCCAACTACAACCAGGCCCAGAATAAAGATCACCAGAATTTCAAGAAAACCGATATCAAACATCAGTTTTACTTGGCTTCAGTTTTTTCTTTGTTTTCGCTTGTTTCGCTTTCAGCGTGTTCCGAATCGGCACTTTGGTTTTCAACTTTGCCTGTTTCAGCGTCCTTGTTTTCGCCTTTATCTTCATCTGACATGGCTTTTTTGAATCCTTTTATGGCGCCACCAAGATCACCGCCGAGGCCGCGTAATTTTTTGGTGCCAAAGAGCAGCAATACAATCACCAGAATGATCGCGAGTTGCCAAATACTGATACCACCAATACCCATAACTGTTACCTTTTTTGATTATTTAGCTAATTTAGTTTCCACACTCGTGTAACAACGTATTTGTTAACAAAGGTCGGGTCTATTTCTTATCAAGACGCGAAGCTTTCTCTTCAAGACCCGATAAATTAAATCTTCTCGCCAATTCGTCTAGGACTTCCTGCGGCCCACTGCCGAGGTGTGAGAGCATCACCATGGAGTGGAACCAAAGATCTGCTGTTTCACACACCAGCAAGTCGGTACGGCCAGAACGTTCTGCATCCTTGGCTGCGATAATGGTTTCCGTCGCTTCTTCACCCACCTTTTCCAGGATTTTATTCAGGCCCTTGTGGTGCAAGCTGGCGACGTATGAACTGTCTGGCTCACCTTTTTGTTTGCGTTCTTCCAGCACCTTGGTGAGTTCTGCCAAAACCTCATTCATGAGTATATCTCCTTGGGGTCGATAAGCACGTCGGCAGTTTCCTTCCAGACCTCATTTTCCAGTGTGCGATAAAAGCACGACAATCGGCCGGTGTGGCAGGCAACGCCATGCTGTTCAACTTCCAGCAGGACGGTGTCCCCATCGCAATCCAGTTTAATCGCCTTGACCGTTTGTGTATGGCCCGAGCTTTCGCCCTTACGCCACAAGGATTTGCGTGAGCGGGACCAGTATACGGCAATCCCGGTTTCCACGGTTTGCTGCAGGGCCTCGTGGTTCATCCAGGCCATCATCAGGATTTGGCCGCTTTTGGCGTCCTGGGCGATGGCGGGAACCAGTCCTCGTTCGTCCCATTTCACTTGTTCGATATAGGTCATTGTTGCGTACCTGAATTCAGCAGAAGGTTGGCAGGGCCGACATTCTAGCGGATTTTAAAGTCAAACTCTGAATTATACTTTCGCGCTTTCCGGGGGCTGTAAAACTAGAATTCAATATTGGCGGTTGATGATGTAGCTGGCCAGTTGCTTGAGGATATTTCCCTTACCCTGAAGCCCGTCAAGCGCCGTTGTGGCTTCTTCCAGCAATTGGCTTGCATGGGACTTTGCACCTTGCAGGCCGAGTAAGCTGACGTAAGTAGGCTTGTTGTGATGGGCGTCTGCCCCCTGTTGTTTACCGAGTGTTGCCGTATCTGCCTCAACGTCGAGGATGTCATCCTTCACCTGGAAAGCCAGCCCGATCGCCCGCCCGTAGGTTTCCAGAGCCTCTCGCTGACTCGCGTTTGCCCCGGCGGAAAGCGCACCGAGGGTTAAACTGACACTGATAAGTGCCCCGGTCTTGTTGCGATGCATGGTTTGCAGTGCTTCCAGGCTGAGCGATTTTTCGGTTGCTGCAATATCCAGGGTTTGACCTGCCACCATCGCCGATGCTGCCGCTGCAAGTTTGGCAACCGCCTCTACATGGATTCCGGATTTTTCTTCGCTCGCGCCCAACACTAACCACTGGAAAGCCAGGCTCTGTAAAACATCGCCCGCAAGGATCGCCGTCGCGTCACCGTACACTTTGTGGTTGGTCGGCTTACCGCGGCGTAAGTCATCATTGTCCATTGCGGGTAAATCGTCGTGAATCAGGCTGTAACAGTGTATGGCTTCGACGGCACAGGCGAAGTTGTCACTCACTTCTGTAATACCGCCACAGGCTTGAGCCGCGGCATAAACCAGCGCTGGGCGCACACGTTTGCCCCCCGTGAGTAGGCTGTAAGCGACGGCTTCCTTGAGCGCTTCTGCAGCGAGTTCGCTATGGTTCAAAAGCAATTTCAGGTGAGCCTCACAGCGCGTCTGGCTGGAGGCGAGAAAGGTTTCAAGCTCAGACATCAGTCGTCCCGGTCAAATGGCTCCAGACTGGGCTCACCGTTTTTCTCGATCAGAAGCTGCACTTTTTGTTCGGCTTCCTTAAGGGCGAGCTGGCAACTGCGCGTGAGTTTGACGCCTTGTTCAAACTTCAATAGGGATTCTTCAAGGCTCAGATCGCCCTTTTCGAGGCTGGCGACGAGTGTCTCCAGCTCCTCCAATGCGGCTTCAAAATCGGGGGTGTTTTTCTTGGCCAAGGTCGATCTCCTGTGTGAGGGAGCACACAGTACCGAAGCCGGTGCTGGCGGTCAATTCAGCCGACTTCAGATTTTGCCTTTCAGGCCGAAAACAGGAGTGAGAAAGCAGTCTTCAATGCAACTGCTAGACTTCAATTAATTACAAGGAACGAGGACGTTTTCGTGGATTTAGCGACCCTGGTTGGTCTAATTGGCGCCTTGGCTCTCATTGTCATTTCGATGCTGATGAGTGGCGAGCTGATGATGTTCGTGAATGGCCCATCCGTGGTTATCGTCGTGGGGGGAACCTTATTTGCGGTTATGGCCAAGTTTGGTTTGGGGCAATTTCTTGGTGCGGTCAAAGTCGCAGGCAAAAGCTTCAAAAATAAAATGCCAGACCCCTACGAGTTAATTACAGAGATTGTGGCCCTTGCTGATGAGGCGCGCAAAGGCGGATTACTGTCTCTGGAAGGCAAAGAGGTCAGCAGCGATTTCCTGCAGCGCGGGATACAGTTGTTGGTTGATGGTCACGACCCTGATGTGGTGAAAAGTCTGTTGAGTGTCGACCGTAATAAAGCGGTGGAACGGCACGCGACGGGCGCCTCCATATTTTCTTCCATGGCAGATATGGCTCCGGCCATGGGTATGATTGGTACGCTAATTGGTCTCGTTGCCATGCTCGCCAATATGGACGACCCCAAGGCCATTGGTCCCGCGATGGCTGTCGCACTGCTTACAACGCTTTATGGAGCCATTATCGCTAACGCTTTGTGTATTCCCATTGCAGATAAATTGAAATTGCGTGCAGCCGAAGAAGGGATGATCAAAGCCTTGGTTATTGACGCCTTACTGGCCATTCAGGGCGGGCAAAATCCACGTGTAATTGATTCGATGCTGCGCAACTACCTGCCGGAGGGCAAGCGCGCGGCCGAAGCTGAAACATGACCCCCGTATCCGCTTAATACAGCGCACTAGAAGTCAATAGAGAACGGATATGAGTGCAGACGACGAAGAATGTAAATGTCCCCCGCCGGGTCTTCCGGCGTGGATGGGGACCTTTGCAGATTTGATGTCACTGTTGATGTGCTTCTTCGTTCTGCTGTTGTCTTTTTCTGAAATGGATGCCATGAAATTCAAGCGTCTTGCCGGGTCCATGGCTCAGGCTTTTGGGGTGCAAAATAAATTGAATGTGACCGACATCCCCAAGGGCACCAGCATCATCGCCCAGGAATTCAGCCCCGGTCGTCCGGAACCCACACCGATTAATGAAATGTGGCAACACACTGAAGACATCACCGAACTCTCTCTCGAAAACCGCGAGGCGGAGGAGTACGACATCGAACAAGGTGATGAGGGAATGGAATCGGGCATACGCGTGCGCCTTAAACAGCGGCTTGAGGAATTGTTGAGTGAGACCGAGGAAGACGCCTTTGAATTGGCTGGTGCCCTTAGCGAGCAAATTGAAGCGGGGCAGGTTGAAGTTGAAACGCGCGGGCGTTTGATCATTATTCGCATTCGGGAAAAAGGATCGTTTATTAGTGGCTCAGCAGAAATGGCACCGTCGTATAAAGATGTCATGCGCGAGGTCAAGTCGGTGCTGGTACTTAAAAAAGGCCACATTTCTGTCCAGGGGCACACCGATGATATTCCCATCAAAACTTCCCGCTTTCGTTCAAATTGGGATTTGTCGTCGGCGCGGGCCGTCTCCGTTGCGCACGAATTAATGCAGGGAGGGGACATTCCGGAAACACGTTTTGAAGTGGCCGGCTATGCATCAACGCTTCCTCTGGTACCGAACGACTCTGCTGAAAATCGGGCGATTAATCGGCGTGTGGAAATTATTGTTAAGCAGGGCCTGGAAGATGAGTTGGAAGAGGAAGACGTGGAAATGTTGAAAGAAGACCCTGCGGGCGACGATATATTGCGCGAGCTCAACCTCGAACCTGAATACTTGTTTGACCTTGAACCCGAAGAGATTTTTTAAATGGATCAGGAAAGAAGACGTTTTTTTAGAATCGATGAGACGGTGGGCATATCCTGGCATGTCCTCGATGGCAGCGAAGGGTTTATCCAAAACCCGATTGACCTTTATAGCCTGGTCTCTCAGCAGGACCATCGCATCGAAAAATTGTTGGTTGAACTGGAAGATAACAACCCGAAAGTGGTTGAACTCTTCAGCTTGTTCAATCAAAAACTGGAACGTCTGCTTAGCCAGTTCGTTGTAGAAAATAGCTTGGTCACACGCATGGCAAACCGCATGAAAGAAGTGAATATCAGCGCATGCGGCATTGCGTTTAAAAGCGACGAAAAAATCCAGGTCAGCACCGCGTTACGCCTTGAAATGACACTCTACCCCTCGCAGCGACGAATCGTGACTGATGGCCGCGTGGTGGGCTGTGACCGTGATGGTTCTGAGTACTTCTGGCGGATCGACTTCTACGGGATGAACAAAGGCGATCAGGAGGATTTAATCCAACACATCGTCCGCTCCCAAAGCCAGCAGCTAAAAACCATACGAAAGTACTAATTTTGGCGCCCGTAATACCTAAAGTATGAGTTTCTTGTAAGACATATCTTACAAACATTGACGAAATTGGCGTCTGGTTTATTCCCGGTGATGGACTAAAATGTTCGACATTAAGGATGAAACATATGGATGTGGGCAGGGAGAGAAGGGAAGCGTTGCCGCATACCCACCTGAAGGAAGCGGGTGAAATCCTGTGAGTGCGCCGCGACGGATGTCGCGGCGTTTTTATTTACAGGGACGTAATGTATGCCGCGGGCGCAGGAAGCGCAGGAGCGGCGTCTACCAAAGCTCATGAAAAGGAAAAATACCAGGAAGGTAAAGTTATCTGGAGTATGCCGCGGGCGCAGGAAGCGCACGACTGCATGGATGCAGTGATCCGGCACCCCGGAGGTAGAGCAACGCAGGAGCAGTTGCCGAGGAGCGGCGTCTACCAAAGCTCATGAAAACCACTCAGGCAATTGCCTGCCTCTTGTTTATTCTTTTTTGAATTTGACCCCTTCGCAAAACCTCCCATTAAAAACAACAAACAAAACCTGGCAGCACCAGAATCCGAATAAAGACCGTACTCGATACACCAAAGTAAAGTTTTAGCACGCTTTAGCACCATCAAAAAAAAGATAAGTGTATGTGATCCCACGTTGCAGAATTGGAAGCGACAAACAATAAAAAGGGACTGTCCCGCAATCCGTGTTTTCGCGTCAAGGTTAATTCGCCAGGACAACGACAAACAAAACAATCCCCTGCAATATCTCCTTCACAATAAATTGTTTACATATCCCAAAACCAGCATTAATATTGTTAATAACTGCACTGCAAAGTGAGGAGCTGAGTCTTCAGTTATTTCAACCGAGCGGCAGGTTCTAGCAGCCGCAATAGACATCATCAACAGCCCTGGTATGGGGCTCCATGGTCCTCTCGCCCTTTTAAAAACTCCCCACTCTTTTTCAAACAACCCCGTGTGAGCCATCCGGGTGGTGTACTGCGTTTTAGTTATCGCGCAGAACCCAGCATCATGCGATACAACAAAAATTGGTGTTAATTCATGGATGCGAAAATTTTAAGACTCAATATTTCCGGCCAGCCTGTTGAGTGGCTGCATTGGCGAGAAGCGGTATGTTTGCATGCGCGCGGCGTTGTCGTATGGACGCTGGGAGGAATCGTTAAAAAAGTGCGCGGAGGTCGCTCCCGTTTTACCGGAGAACGCAGTTATCTCGAATTGCCCGCCATTGTCGCCTGTGACGGAGAGCGAATTGCGCGCGTTCGCACAAACCCGCCACTCACAAATAGTGGCTTGTTTTATCGTGACAACTGCCAGTGCATGTACTGCGGTAATTATTTCAGTTTCGACGAATTATCACGGGACCATGTCGTACCCAGTTCGCGCGGTGGAAAAGATAAATGGGAGAATGTTGTCGCCGCGTGCAAACGTTGCAATCAACACAAGGGGAATCACCTGCTGGACGAGATAAATATGGAGCTGATCGCCTTGCCCTATCGTCCCAACCCCTATGAATATATGGCCTTAATTAACAGTCGACGTATTCGCGTTGATCAGATGGAATACTTGCGTCCTCAATTTTCCAACTACGCTGGCTTTAAACTTTAGTCCAAGCTTCTTATACTGCACCCTTTCTGCCAAGACCATGACCAGAGGGCCCCAGTGGGCTCGAATGAAAACTGCGTGCTGCTATAAGGATAAAAAATGAGAAATGTCGAAGTCGCCTTGAAGACCCGTGCAAATCTGGGTGAATGCCCTCGTTGGGATGAGCAAAGCCAATTGTTGTATTGGGTAGATATCAATGCCTGCGAATTACACCGTTTTAATCCTTTAACCTGTGAAGATGACTGCCTGACTTTTGGTGAAGAAATTGGATGTTTCGTATTGCGTCGCGATGGCGGGTTCGTTTTGGCGATGCGCAGTGGTTTTTATTTCATGGAGAATTGGGGTGACGAATTAAAAGCCATATGTGATCCAGAAGCGGATATTGAAACGAACCGCTTTAACGATGGACGCTGTGATGCCGCTGGCCGTTTTATCGCCGGGACAGTTTATCCTCCAAAAGATAAGGATGGGGCAAATTTCTGGACTCTGGATACCGATTTGAGCGCGCGTTTGTTGGTGCCCGGTATGCTGACGTCGAATGGCGCGGCCTTTAGCCCGGACAACCGTACCTTCTACTTTGCGAATACACCCAAGCACGTCATTTTTCGCTGTGACTACAACCTTGAAAATGGCACCATCGGCAAGGCGGAAGTTTTCCATCAGTTCGAATATGGTAATGGCCGCCCTGATGGCGCGTCTGTCGATAGCGAGGGCTGTTACTGGACGGCCTTGTATGAGGGCGGGCGTATTGCTCGCTTGAGCCCACAAGGCGACATTCTTGAAGAAATTCCCGTACCCGCAAAATGCCCAACAATGGTCGCCTTTGGCGATCAGGATTTAAAGACCCTGTACATTACAAGCGTGGGGAATCGGCCTGACGAAGAATTGATTGCCTACCCCCATTCAGGCTCGGTCTTCAAAGTTCGTGTCGACGTGCCTGGCTTACCAGAGCACCGCTTCGGCGCCCAGGCTATTCTCAATTAAACCGGTTAAATCACTTAGGTGACCGCACGAAATTTTTCATCGTGAAATAACATCGTGCCGAAACAAAAGTAGCGGGTTTTATCACTAATAGAAGCGTAATATTGCTCGTCCGCACTGTGATAAAACCTTTCCGCCTTGTTTTTGTGTATGTTTTTCCATTCGCCTTGTGCATAGGCGCTTAACAAAAAAGCCAGCTTTTTTTTGCGCTGCCAGGGGAAAAAGCTCGGCGAGTAGTAGGCAATTTCCTGAAGTTTACCTTTTATCGCAGTAGCGAAAATTTTTCCCCTGGGTGTTTTAAATTCGTAGGTGTAAGCTCCGCGAACATCGTCATGTTTGCGCGTGCGCACCAACAAGCCGTTAACTTCGTCCGGCGAAAATTCTTTTTCTAATGTAAAAACGTCTAACATACTCATATAAAAGGTTTGGTATCAGTAAACCAGCTGAACTGATCGAAGTCAGCGAACCAGACTTCGAGATCTTTGTTCCAGTTGCGCCAGCCGTATTCGTCGAATCGAAAATCAAGGTAACCAAGTGCTGCCGCCAGAGACAAGGTGCCAATGTTGGCGTGCTCAGCAGGCATTAAATTGCTCGCATCCAGCGTTTCAATAGAGCGGCGAATAATGCCGTACCATTTGTCCAGCATGCTACGGGATTGTTCTGCATCAACGCGGCGGTTTTCCAGTAAAGTTGCGACAGCGGCATCAATGATACCGTTCGCTTTGACATGCAGCATTTGAACGGGAAAGTAGTCTGGCGTATTTTTTAGAAACAAACTGCTGTTGCCTTTGGCCACATAACGCTCATCAAGATATTCACAAATCAAGCCGCTTTCATACAGTGTTAAATCTCCATCGATCAAAACCGGAATCTTGCCCAGAGGATTGGTGTCTTTTAAATCGCTGCTTTCAAAAGGGTTTACCAGGCTTTCCTCAATATCGTTTTGCAGGCCGGCATAGAGTATAAACATGCGAACTTTGCGGACGTAGGGTGAAGTTGTGCTGTATAGAAGTTTCATGAATTGTCACCTAGGGCGAATGCAGGGATAGGGTTGACGCCGATATCACTAAGAGCCTTATCTTAGCCTATTGGCGATAGAGAAAAACAGACTTGAAATTTTGAACTACCGCTGAAATGCGCAAACTCAATGCAATTCGCGCAAGGAATTTGAAGCAATAGTCGGAATTTGGAATAAGGATGTTACCCAGGGCTTAGCGGAACAAAATGGCTTCGCCGACCCGGTCAACCAAAACATCGCGATAGTACTCGGCCTTGGCAATTTGCAAGAACTCCAAAGGGTTGTAATCGTCACTAATCAGCTCACCATTTTCGGCACTGATTTCGACGAGGCGTTCTTGCAGCCACTGATGGGGAACCGCTGAATTTGGGTGTTGATCCGAGCGTAACTCTGAAGAAGACACGAGAAAAATGTAGTCGCTAAAAACTTCTCCAGGGTTGGGTACATAGACTTTACGATGTTCAAAGACGGCGTCGAGTGTTCGAGCAACGGATTGCACGGGTTTTAGTCGCGAACTGTCGGTAAAACCGACAAAATTCACCGCAAGAATGCCTCCCGGTTTTAATTTGTTCTTAAGCTCCACCATCATTTCCTGGCTGAGGAGATGAAAAGGTTCTGCGCCTCCGGTAAAGCAGTCGTGAATAATCAGATCATATTGTTCATCTAGTTGCTGCACCTGGTAACGCGCATCTCCGACGATGACTTTGCCGGTAGGCTTAAAGTTAAAATAGTTTTGCGCAGCAAAGGCGACGGCTGGGTCGATTTCTATTGAATCGGTTTGCACACCGTAGTTCGCAAGGTCATTGACGAGGTGGCCCGCACCGAGGCCGATAAGCAAGGCATTTTTCCCTTCTGGTTTAAACCAGGGCAGCATGCGAACCACGCTCTGATAACCCAGTAAGCCTCGGCCGGTTTCGAGATGTTCGGCACCAATTGTTGAGGCGTCTGACATTAACCAACGAATGCCTTTTTCCTGTTGGTCGACAACACGTACCCAGCCGTAGTGTGTCTCTTGTTCAAAAATAACACTGTAATTTTCAGCGGGTGTTTTTTTAGTGAGCCATTGGCCGGCGAGAATGACGCTGAGTAAAAGGCTGGCAATTGCCCATGCGGGTTTAGAGAATGAGAGCTGTAACCGGCGTTTTTCATAAACAACAAGCGCAAGTGCGAGCAGCATCAATACAATTGAAAGCGACCAAAGAATGGCAAAGGTCCCGAAAATGGGGAGTAGATAAAAACCGAGAATCAATGTGCCCAGAACACTGCCAACCGTGCTGATTGCGTACACGTTTCCAGCAGTCGAACCGACATTTTCGAGGCGGTCTGTTGCCATACGGATAACAAAGGGGCCAGCCATGCCCAGGCAAATCAAGGGGGGCGTGAACAGGACAAAGGCACTTGATAACGCGCCCCAGCGTAAACCCAGACCGTTAAACATGAGTTGAACCTCTTTGCTCACCAGAGGGAGCAAAGCAATGGTGGCGGCGGCACAAAATACAGCATGAGGTAAACGGAAAGGTGCTTTTCTATCCGCGAAGCGTCCACCCACGGTATAGCCGACCGACAGCGCCAGCAGCGAAACGGAAAGCAGTGAAGACCAGACTATCAGGCTCACCCCGTAGTAGGGGCCAATAATTCTTGTACCGAGGAGTTCGACCATCATGACCGCAGCACCGGTGATGGTTACAGTGCCGTAAAAAACAAAACTATCACTGCGAGCCGAAGTATTTTGGGATTCGTTTTTTTTAATTTTTTTCATCGTATTCACAAATTTTTACATACAGTCAGGGCCGCTGACTTTCACGCCCATAGGCGCGCTATCGCCGGCTTTCATACCAGTAAAAGAAAAAGTTATCGTTTCTTTGGGTGCAATTTCAGCGTTCCAGCTCAGGTATTCGCCGGTGTAAGGGTTGTTGCCGGACAGCGCGACATCGGAACTTTCTACGATTGTCGATCCATCTTCATATTCCCAATGTACTTGCCAGCCATTGATGGTTTTAAAGCCGCGATTGATCAAGCGTATTTCGCCAGTAAATTCGTAACGTGTTTCGCCGGAAATAATATGCTCACACAAAATAAAATTACGGTTTTCGATGTCCTCTTCCTCAATGTCCTCAACGTAGTTTTCGTCTTCAGAGTCGGCTTCGACAGTGTTGATTTCGGCAGGCGAACTCTGAATCACGGAAGGTTGCGCTTCGGGTGGGGAAGTGATTTTACTTTCTTCTTTTATCGGGGGTGCTTTTGGTGGTGTTTCGGTGAGTTTTGGTAGCGGTTCTTGAGCCTGCTCAGGCCAGAAAAATTTCGCTACTGCAAGGAAGACCACAACGATTAAGACAAAGCCCCAATTTCTTTTTATTAACTCAGACATACATCACATCTTCATGTTTTGGGGAATAAAAACTAACCCAGCCGAAGCTGGGTTAGTGTTACCACTTAAATTGCAAGATGTTAGAGCTTAGTTACAAGCACCAACAGTAGACCAGGATGCGTTGCTTCCAGGTACGGAAGTGGTGTACCAATTCGCTTGATACAGGGTGTTTTGATAAACCATTCGGTCACCTGCATTTGCGTGATTGTAAGGACCGCCAGCCCAATCTCTCGCTGTCCAATTGGGGTAAACATTTACACCTGAACAGCTTGCACTTCCGCCGCTTGAGCTGCTTGAAGCACTTGAGCTTGACGAGCTGGAGCTTGAAGAACTGCTGGAAGAACTGGAGCTTGAAGAGCTAGAGCTTGACGAGCTGCTGGAAGAACTGCTTGATGAACCACAGTTGCTTACAACACCGCCACCGCCGCCGTTTTGGCTGCTTTCGCACAGGTTACGGCCGATACAGGTCTGGCCATTTTCGAATCCCCAGCTGGTATTATCGTTTGAACAAAGTGGGCGTGGAGCGTCTTGCCACCATACACACTGCTCGGTGCACTGACCGCCAGAACTTGAGCTGCTGGAGCTTGAAGAGCTGGAAGAAGAGCTTGACGAGCTGCTGGAAGAGGAGCTGCTACTGCTGGAAGAGCTGCTGGATGAACTGCTGCTTGAAGAAGAGCTTGAACCGTTTCCACCGCCGAACACGACGTCAATACAAGAGAAGAAACGCTCCTGAGTCGCCTGGTCGCGGCCCCATTCTGCGTAAATTACGTGACGGCCTGAACGAGATGGAACGTTACATCTTGCGCTGATGTGGCCAGCGCCAGTGTCCGCAGACATGTTCGGGTTGGAGCCGAAGTTGCCAGGAACAATTTGCTCATCACAGAAAGGTTGGGCTTCGAAGTCACTCCAGCTCAATTCGCGTGAAGGATCGAAAACAAAACCTGGTTTGGTGATGTAATGCACTAATTCCATAGTGTCGCTGAAGTGTGGGCCGTAGTTGATGTCCCAAACAAAGTCCTGAACACCGGCGCTGATGTTTGTGGTTGGCCAATTGGCAGGCGTATCGTAGGGAGAGGGACCGCCGTTCCAGGTTTCGCCATCGAAGCCACAAACGTGAGTAGAATCACCTTCAGTTTTACGGCCACCGTGGTGAGCAACAACACTCATAAAGCTGTACCAGTGGCTGTTTTGGCCGCCGGCTGCCAGATAGTTAGCGAAGGGCTCGTTACATTTGCTGCTGGAGGGGTTATCGGGCTTCACTTCAACACCACAATGTTGTTGGCGCGAAGGTGGGCTTTCTACATAACCGTGGCTGAAAGCCAGGCTGGATACGCTCAGAATGGCGAGCGCAACCGAACTTCTAAGAAGCTTAGATGCAAACATGATTATCTCCTGTTTAAATTATATTTAAGTCTTTCTTTTCTTCCGTGAACTACTTGCCGTCAAAATTGGCGTTTCCTCTGGGTATTCCAGTAGTGCAAGAAATCCTGCTTTTTGACTGCATCGCTTTATTGTTTTTGTTAGCGAACAAAAAACATGTACCGACACCACTAAAACATGAAACCCTGATTAGCGTGAAGGACTACTACATGTGAGTGCGCTGTTACTGCATAAATTGACGGTAAAAAAAACGTTTTAAGGCGCTAATTTTATTCTGTGTTGACGTCACTGTTGCCAGTGGCGCCTGATTGCTTGTATACCAAGCAGCTGGTCTAACAAGAAATACTCTGCCTAATTTATGGTGGTAAAACGCACCGTAATTGAAATTTATCCCGAATAATTACGCAATACAAGCGCCATTAAAATAATCTATCGCCTGCTTATGGTTTTATCTATGACGCCAAAAGGACATGGCATAGCAGGAAAGCGGCAGATGTAAGTGCATCGTGCCGCTATTCAGGAGGCTGCGTTTAAGCGTTGTAGGTGGATGAGGCGGTATCGCCGCCGCGACCTGTCCAATTGGTATGGAAAAATTCACCACGTGGACGATCAATACGCTCATAGGTGTGGGCGCCAAAAAAGTCGCGTTGTGCTTGCAGTAAATTTGCAGGTAAGCGCGCTGAGCGATAGCCATCAAAGTAACTCAAGGCAGAGCTTAATGTGGGTGCAGGTACACCATTTACCGCCGCAGTCGCAACAACATTGCGCCAGCCGGCCTGACAGCTCTGTACCTTGTCGACAAAGTAAGGGTCGATCAAGAGGTTTTCGAGGGCGGGGTTTGCGTCGAAGGCTTCCTTGATTTTGCCCAGGAAGGTCGAGCGGATAATACAGCCTCCGCGCCACATAAGGGCGATGCCGCCGTAGTTCAGGTCCCAGTTATTTTCTTTTGCAGCTTCGCGCATCAACACATAGCCCTGGGCATAGGACACGATTTTCGATGCGAGCAGGGCCTGGCGAATATCTTCAACAAAGGCTTTTTTGTCGCCAGTGAATTTGGGGCTGGGGCCGCTGATGACGCCCGAGGCTTTAACACGCTCTTCTTTCTGGGCAGAGAGGCAGCGCGCAAATACGGCTTCACCGATCAGCGTGAGAGGAATACCCAGTTCAAGCGCGGAAACGCCCGTCCATTTACCGGTGCCTTTTTGGCCGGCAGTATCGAGGATTTTCTCTACGAGGGGTTGGCCATCTTCTTTATAGGCAAGAATGTCACGGGTGATTTCGATGAGGTAGGAGTCGAGTTCACCTTCGTTCCACTCGGCAAACACCTCGTGCATTTCATCTGCACTCATACCGAGCAGTTCTTTCATGATTTGGTAGGCTTCGCAGATCAACTGCATATCGCCGTATTCGATACCGTTGTGGACCATTTTGACAAAGTGTCCGGCACCGGCTTCACCGACCCAATCACAACAGGGCGAGCCGTCTTCAACCTTGGCGGAAATGCCCTGAAATATGGGTTTCACGATTTCCCAGGCCGCTTTGGAGCCACCGGGCATGATGGACGGCCCAGTCAGTGCACCTTCTTCTCCACCGCTAACGCCGGTACCAATAAACAACAGGCCCTTGCTTTCGAGGTATTCTGTTCTGCGATTCGTGTCAGGGTAGTGGGTATTACCCCCGTCGATGATGATATCGCCGGGTTCAAGATGGGGAATAAGTTGCTCAATCATGGCATCGACCGCCGCGCCTGCCTTCACCATCAGCATGACTTTGCGCGGTTTTTCCAGGGATTGCACCAGTTCTTCGATGCTCCAGGCTCCACGGATATTTTTGCCTTCGGCACGGCCGTTAATAAATTTATCGACTTTTTCTGTAGAACGATTGTATGCGGTTACGGTGTAACCCTTGCTTTCCATATTCAGGATGAGGTTTTCGCCCATAACGGCCAGGCCAACCAGGCCAATATCTGATAATGCTTTCATTTGGTAGTCCGGAAGCTTTCTTTTAAAAATTTTGGATTTTTTTGGAGGCTAGCCTCTTGGGCCGCTCAAAAACGGGGCGTAACATTACCACCATTCATCATTGAATAAAATGACCGGGCCTTTACATCGTCCGACTAAGATACGCGGGTCCTCAAATCCCAATATAAGAAAAGGTAAGCATTCGCTATGTTCAAATATTCCCCAATCGTAATTTTTCTGAGCTGTGTTTTTCTCACAGCCTGCGGCTCGGGCAGTTCTTCGACTGATTTCACACCGCTTCCCGCCGCCAGCTCCAGTTCGTCTTCAGGTGGTTTTACGAACGAAAAAATTAAAATCAATCAGGTGGGCTATATGGTTGAGGGCGAGAAAATCGCCATTGTGCCCAATGTCGGCGCCACAGAATTTCAATTGATTGCGACCGCCTCGGATTCGTCGGTATTCACGGGCAACTTGTCCTCAGCGATGAGCTGGCTTCCTGCCGGTCCCGAGCAAAGCAAGCAGGCTGATTTTTCATCGTTTACGCAGCCTGGCGAATACTATCTTCAGGTTGAAGGTGTTGGTGATTCTGACACCTTTGTCATAGGTGATGATGTGTACAGTGCGCTCCACGATGCGGTTTTAAAAGCGTATTACTTCAACCGCGCGAGCACGGCATTGGAAGAAAGTTATGCGGGCCAATGGGCGCGCCCAGCCGGTCACCCGGACACAGAGGTGCGTGTACACAGCTCTGCCGCGAGTACCGCACGCCCCGAGGGTACAATCATCTCCTCGCCTAAAGGTTGGTATGACGCGGGTGATTTCGGCAAGTACACCGTGAATTCGGGGATTTCTGTGTTTACCATGCTAGCTGCATACGAACACTTTCCAACCTTCTATGCCAACCGGGATGTCAACATTCCTGAGTCGGGTGATGATATGCCCGATATCCTCGACGAGGTCCGGTGGAATCTGGATTGGTTGGCGACCATGCAGGACGAAGACGGCGGTGTTTACCACAAACTGACGACGCTCAACTTTGCCGGGGCGGTGATGCCTGCCGATGGGACCGCGCAACGCTATGTGATTGGTAAAGCGACTGCGCCTACCCTGGATTTTGCTGCGATGATGGCAATGGCAAGCCGCATTTATCAGCCCTTTGATGCCACGGCTGCGGCAGCATGGCTGGAGCAAGCTGAGGCCGCCTGGGCCTGGGCGCAAGCAAACGATAACGTGAGCTATCAGCAACCAAGTGATGTTCAAACCGGTGGCTACGGGGATGGATTCTTTGGCGATGAGTTTGCCTGGGCTGCCGCTGAGCTTTTCCTGACCACTGGTGATATGAGTTATTTCACTGCTTTTAACGAGCGAGGTATCGACCCCAATGTGCCCGGTTGGCCAAATGTTCACGCCTTGCCCTATATTTCGCTTGTTGCCCGGGGAGAGGGAGCTCTGAGTAACACCGAACTTGGAAACTTACGCACTCAGCTTATTGCTGTTGCTGACGGTATCGTTGAGGATTATCAGGGTTCTGCATACAAGGTACCCATGACAAATAACGACTTCTATTGGGGCAGCAATTCGGGTGCCGCCAATAAAGGCGTGATTCTGATGCAAGCCTATCGCGAAACTGGTGAAAGCCAATACCGTGATGCGGCGCTGGGCGTGGTGTCCTACTTATTGGGTCGCAACCCGACGGATTATTCATTTGTCACGGGCTTCGGCCATAAGCCACCAATGGGCATTCATCATCGTCAATCCGAAGCGGATGGCATTGCAGATCCGGTGCCCGGTTTTCTGGCCGGTGGCCCCCACAATGGGCAGCAAGACGAATGTAATTACCCCTCTGATTACAACGCCAAATCCTATCTGGATGACTGGTGCAGCTATTCGACCAACGAGGTCACCATCAACTGGAACGCGCCGCTACTTTACTTGCTGGCAGCCTTGCTTGCAGATTAATCTTTATGAAATGGCCCTTAGGGGCCATTTTTTTTTGCCTCTGAGATTCGCACAATTTCTGGTGTGACACCCGCCTTTTTGATGTATTCATATTTAATATCTATTGCACAGGTGAAATTCATCGCCTACCATGTTGCCCCTTAAGAGGCATAATTCCATATTTGAAATACAAGTCTGGACGAAGATTTGCTGTTATTGTCGTCAATACGCGTAAGCTCGGTTTTGTGTTACCAGACGATGGCTACCGTACTTAAGCGACTGGAAAAGACACAGTAATAAACAGAAGGGCTTGGTGTTAAAGCAAAAAAAGAAGAAAGACAAAAAGAAAAATCAGGTCACACCTATGCAGTTTTCTATTTCAAGAATTAAAAACGTTCCGCCTCTGCTTCACGTCATCGCGATGGGGCTCCTGTTTGTCAGTGCCGCACACGCTGTGGAAGCAGACCCGCCAGCGCTCACGCTCTATTTCGATAAGCCTGCCTCCGATTGGGAGCGAGAGGGCTTGCCACTCGGCAATGGTGCGTTGGGTATTGTCGTTATGGGTGGTGTGGAACGTGACCGTCTGCAATTTAACGAGAAAAGTTTGTGGGAGGGCGGTCCTGGTGCAGAGGAGGGCTATCACTTTGGTCGCCCAGCGAATGACTTCCCACAAAAATTAGCGGCGATTCAGCAAACCTTACTGGAAAAAGGCAGTATGAAACCCGAAGCGGTAGCGGGTGTGCTTGGTCAGCCGATGACCGGTTATGGGCATTATCAAAGTTTTGGCAATCTGGATGTCGAGTTTCACAACCCTGGCCCGGTAAGCGAATATCGCCGTTCGCTGGATTTGGAAAGCGCACTTGCGCAGGTCAGCTTTCGAGCGGGTGAGGTCCAGTATCAACGCGAATATTTTGTTTCTTATCCGCAACAAGTGATCGTAAACCGATTTACTGCGAGCGAAGCCGGGAAAATCAATTTTAAACTTGGTTTTAGTGCAGACCCAAATCGCAGCCTGGAATTTCAAACAGAGCAGGGCGCAAACAATCTCGGCATTCTCCGTGTGCGCGGTGCTCTCAACAATAACGGGCTCAGATTTCAAAGTGATATTGCCATTCTCAGTGAGGGTGGAAAAATTGAAATCAAAAATAATGAAATTCTGGTGAGTGAGGCCAATTCAGCGGACATTTTCGTCGCAGCGGGAACAAACTACACACCTGAGTATCCCCATTATCGCGGTCCGCACCCGGCAGCGAGAGTTGAAAAAACCATTGAACGTGCGTTAGCGCTGGGTTACGAAAAACTGCGCGAAAATCACCTTCAGGATTACCAGGCGCTGTTTCAACGTGTAAAGCTGGATTTGGTAAGTCAGAACCCTGAGTTAAGCGTTGATAAATTACTGGCCTCCTACGGCAAAGGCAGTGCGCAATTCGATCGCCATTTGGAAACCTTGCTGTTCCAGTTCGGGCGTTACCTGTTGATTGCCTCTTCGCGGGCGGGAAGCCTGCCAGCAAATCTACAAGGGGTGTGGAATCACTCGACTCGCCCTCCGTGGAATGCTGATTACCACGTGAATATCAATTTACAAATGAATTATTGGCCAGCCCTGAGTACAAATTTAAGTGAAACCGCTGAGCCACTTTATGCGTTTATCGAAAGCTTGCGCCCTTCCGCTGAAGATACTGCGCGCATTATGGGTATCAACCAGGGTTGGACCTTATTTCTCAATACCAATATTTACGGTTATACGGGTTTAATTGAATGGCCGACTGCATTTTGGCAGCCCGAAGCGGCGGCCTGGCTTTGTCGCCTGGTGTATGACCACTATCTTTTTACGGGCGATGAAAAGTTTCTGCGCGAACGCGCCTACCCTTTAATGAAAGGTACAACTCAATATTGGCTGGCGTCCTTACGGCAAAATGCCAACGGTGAGTGGTTGGTTGTTCCCAGTTTTTCACCGGAACATGGCGATTTCGGTGTTGGTGCCGCCATGTCCCAGCAAATCGTCAGTGAACTGTTGAACAATACCGCATTGCTTGCAGATAAATTTGGCGATAAAAAATTACAGCACGCGATTCAGGCTAAATTAAAAAAACTGGATCGCGGTTTACGTATCGGGCATTGGGGGCAGCTACAGGAATGGCGTGAAGACCTCGATGATCCTGAAAATCAGCACCGCCATGTTTCTCATCTCTATGCCTTGCACCCGGGTCTGACAATTAACCCATCGACAACACCTGAATTGGCAGCCGCAGCGCGTACCAGTTTAAACGCGCGCGGTGACGGTGGAACGGGGTGGTCCAAAGCCTGGAAAATTAATATGTGGGCGCGGTTGCGCGATGGCGATCGGGCGCACCGTTTGTTTGCCGAGCAAATTAAACACAGTACCTTGCCTAATTTGTGGGATAACCATCCGCCTTTTCAAATTGACGGAAATTTTGGCGCAAGTGCAGGCGTCGCCGAGCTTCTGTTGCAAAGCCGCTTTGCACCGGATAAAAATCGCGTTGAACTGGCACTGTTGCCGGCACTGCCAGCGGCTTGGCCAGACGGGGAAGTGCAGGGTTTGCTTGCACGAGGTGGATTTACAGTGAATCTGAGTTGGCAGAAAAACCGTTTAATTCACGCAAAAATACAAAGTGCGTTTGTGCGTGACCTTAAAATTGAAACCTTGCAAGGCTGCGACAATTTGCGGGTCGTGACGAAAAATAAAAAACCTGTGAAGGTTTCCTGCAAAGCGGGTTGGTTAAGTTTTCGAACCCGTAAAAATACAGATTACGAAATTCGCATTGATAGTTTTGAGTAAATATATCGCGCGTGGTTTTCTCCTTCGACAGTTTTACAGGCGTGTTGAAGAAACCTGGCCCGCTCTGTTCCTCAGGCGGGCATTTTTTAATGGCCGGAACGCATAAAGAACGCAATGCCCGCGTGGTGAAAACCCGAACAAGGGGAGTGAATATGAAAATAAAAAATTATGGATATGTGAGCAAACTCTTGATTATTGCAATGCTCTTGCTAGCTACCGCTTGTGCTGAAAAAGACGGTGCGGTCGAAAAGCAAACGCGTCACTATGAAAAGATTCAAGGCGGTGTGCTTGTTCAACCCATTGAAGGCGAGGCAAAAACCTTGCGTCTGGTATTTATGCGCGATGATGTACTTCGTGTCAGCGCCTCACCCTCAGATAGCATCAACACTGTCGACAGCTTGATGGTTGTTGCCAGGGCAGAAAAGGTCGATTTTCAGATTGAAGAGGAAGGTAAGGTGCTGCGTTTGCGTTCCCCCGCGCTGATTGCGGAAGTGAATGTCGAAAATGGACAATTGCAGATGTTGGATGCAGATGGACGTAGTCTGGTCAAAACGGCCCACTCTGGAAAATTTTCTGCGGTGAGTGGTGACCCGTCACCGGTTGATGATGATTCTTATGCGATCTCTCAGAGTTTTATACGTACGGAGGGGGAAGCGTTTTATGGATTGGGCCAACATCAAAACGGACAGGTAAATTTAGCCGACGAAAATGTTTATCTCACAACCCATAACCTCGCGATCAGCATTCCTTTCCTAGTATCTTCCAATCATTATGGAATTTTGTGGGATAACAATGCCGAAACGCTTTACGGAAAAACGACACCGGCGTCGCCTTTGCAAAAAGAGTTGGTACTTTATGATGTGAATGGTAAGCCCGGTGGCTTAACCGCACGGTATTACGATGGCGAGTCACTTTTGTTGGAACGTGTTGAGGCGGATATGAACTATCAGTTTCTCGATAACAATTCCGTTCGTGAAGTACCGATGCCTGTGGAAACGAAAGATGCAAAAGATCTACGTATAGAGTGGTTGGGAAGTATCGAAGCGAAAGCGAACGGCGAACACGAACTACTTATGTACTCCAGTGGTTATGCCAAATTGTTTTTAAACCAGGAGCTGGTATTAGACCGTTGGCGAATGAACTGGAACCCCTGGTTTCATACCACCAAAATACCCTTGAAAAAAGGAGAGCGTGCGGAATTTAAAGTAAGCTGGATTCCACAAGGTGGATACCTGCGTGTCTTGCATCACGATCCGGCTCCGGAAACACGCGGTGAATTGATGTCCTTGAGTTCCGAAACAGCCAAAGCCATTGATTATTACATTGTTACCGGGGAGAACAAGGACGAACTGATCGCAGGGTATCGCTTTCTTACAGGTAAGTCTGTGATGTTGCCGCGTTGGGTTTACGGCTTTTGGCAAAGTCGTGAGCGTTATAAATCCCAGGATGAATTGCTCGATGCGCTGAAAAAATACCGTGAGCTGGAAATTCCCATCGACAATATTGTACTTGACTGGTCTTATTGGCCGGTTGATGCATGGGGAAGTCACGATTTTGATGAAACGTTTTTTCCCGATCCCAAAGCGATGGTTGATGAAGTTCACGATTTGAACGCGCAAATTATGATTTCTGTGTGGCCAAAATTTTATCCGACAACAGAAAATTATAAGGCGATGAATGAAAAAGGCTTTATGTTCAATCGCAATATTGAAGAGGAAAACAAAGACTGGATTTATCCCGGATATTTGAATGCCTTTTACGATGCTTACAATCCGGATGCGCGTCAAATGTATTGGGATCAGCTCCACGAAAAAATTAATGTCCACGGTTTCGATGCGTGGTGGTTGGATGCAGTAGAACCCGATATTCATTCAAATTTGAGTTGGAGCAAGCGCAAATGGCTTATGACCCCCAATTATCTGGGTAATGGAGCCGAGGTGTTTAATGCTTATGCCTTGCCCCATGCGGAAACCGTTTATGAAAATGATCGTGCGAGTGCAGCGGACACACGCGTCTTTATTCTAACGAGATCGGGCTTTGCCGGTATTCAGCGCACCGCGTCCACCATTTGGAGCGGTGATATTGTGTCTCGCTGGTCGAACATGAAAGAACAAATCGCCGCAGGCATCGGCACAGGTATGGCGGGTATGCCAAACTGGACCCTGGATATTGGTGGTTTTACTCCGGAAGATCGCTATCGCTATTACAAGGGTGAAGTTGTTGGCCCCGCCAATAAAATGGACCCTGCACATTTAAAGGAGTGGCAAGAGCTGAATACACGGTGGTTTCAATTCGGTGCGTTTTTGCCGATGTTCCGGTCGCATGGTCAGAACCCTTATCGGGAAATTTATAATATTTCCGAACAGGGCAGCCCGAGCTATAACAGCATGGTGGCTTACACACGGCTACGCTATCGCTTGATGCCATATATCTATTCCCAGGCGGGCGATATGTACCACAAGGACGCCACCTTGATGCGTGGCCTGGCGATGGATTTTCCGAATGATCGCATTGCCGCAGATATTAACGACCAATATATGTTTGGCCCAGCCTTTCTCGTCAACCCCGTTTACGAATTCGGCGCGCGCGAACGCAACGTTTACTTGCCGACGGGAACAACCTGGTACGATTTTTATACGGGCGAAAAACATAAGGGTGGTCAGCGAATTACCGCTGCAGCGCCGTATGAGCGAATGCCGCTATTTGTTAAAGCGGGTTCTATTGTTCCCACGGGGCCGGCTATTCAATTTGCTGATGCCGCAATGAATGCGGATCTAACCTTAAACATCTATACCGGTGAAAACGGCCATTTCGAATTGTACGAAGATGATGGTCGATCTTACGGGTACGAAAATGGAGAATGGTCGCGCATTGCATTTTCTTATAACGAGGCCAATGGTGAGCTCCAGATTGGTGTGCGTCAGGGCAGTTTTCCCGGAATGAAAAAAGAGCGAAAAATATCGCTACGCTGGCTCAGTGGTAAAGTTGAGGCTGCAGCAGATTTTGATCAAGCTATTGAGAGCACTTTAAGCTATAGAGGTGAAGCACTTAGCGTAAAGCGCCCGTGACCCTGTAACAAATCCATATACAGAAAGCGTGTGTATATAAAAATAGTGGTATAACGATAAGCTAAAAAAACCGAGTACCCAACAATGCAAAATTCAGGCAACGAAAAAAGTACGAATGCCACGGGTCAAACCTTCTGGTTTGCCCTGATACTCATCGTCTCTCTGTTTTTCCTTTGGGGGGTGGCCAATAGTCTCAACGATATTCTGATACCACAATTTAAAAAAGCTTTTGATCTCACGGATTTTCAATCGAGCTTGGTACAATCGGCGTTTTATTTTGGTTATTTTTGTTTTTCTATTCCGGCTGCCATTTTTATGCAGCGCCTTGGTTACCGCAGTGCAGTCATTATCGGGCTTTTGCTCTATGCCAGCGGTGCCCTGCTTTTTTATCCTGCTGCGGAAGCGCAGGTGTACACCTGGTTTTTGTTTGCACTGTTTGTCATAGCCAGTGGTCTGGCCTTTCTGGAAACCTCGGCCAACCCGCTAATTGTTGTGATGGGAGACCCTGCGCGCGCGGCCTGGCGTTTGAATCTGGCACAAGCTTTTAATCCTTTTGGTGTGCTTACCGGCATTACCGTCGGCAAGCTTTTAATTTTATCCGAGGTGGATTTGAGTGAAGCGGAGCGTGCAGCAATGACCGCAGTAGAGCACGCGGCCTTCCGACAAAGCGAACTCGAAGCTGTACAGCTTCCCTATCTTGTCATTGCTGCGATTGTCGTGATCTGGGCGCTGCTTGTCTTTTTTGCACGTTTCCCTGTTATTGCCCTTAAGCCCCTGAGGAATGACGCTGAAAAAACCTCACTTAAGGATTTTGCTAAATTATTTCAACATCGCAGTTTTCTCTTTGGTGTCGCCGCCCAATTTTTTTACGTCGGTGCCCAGGTCGGGATCTGGAGTTTTATGATTCGCTACGGGCAATTGGCGCAGCCTGGCGAAACAGAGAAATCGCTTGCGGACTATTTGTTTTGGTCTCTTGTGGCGTTTACTGTAGGGCGTTTTGTCGCAACGGCGCTGATGCATAAAATTGATGCGGCGAAAGTTATGTTTGTGTTTGCGCTGTGTAATATCGCTTTGTGTACGCTGGCAGTAATGTCAGTTAATCATCTTGGGCTTCTTGCTTTGGCAAGCACCAGCTTTTTTATGTCCCTCATGTTTCCCACCATTTTTGCATTGGCCTTGCGGGGCCTGGGTTCGCTTACCAAAGCGGGATCGTCCTTTGTGGTGATGGCGATTATTGGTGGTGCGGTATTTGCTGCGCTTATTGGAAAAATATCTGATGTAAGTGCGATGAACTATGCCATGCTTGTGCCTGCGATGTGTTTTGTTTTTATTGCCCTTTTTTCGTGGAGCCAGTTCTCCAAAGCTGAGCAGCTGAAACAGGAAGCACCATGATTGATGCCCACCAACACTTTTGGGATATCAAGCGCGAAGACTGCCGTTGGCCGACGTCGGATTTATCGGCGATTTATCGAAGCTTTTCCATGTCTGATTATCTGCACGCTGTAGAGCGGGCACCAATGCGGGGCAGTGTACTAGTACAAAGTCAGGCGTGTGATAGTGATACCGATTACTTACTTGCACTGTCAGCAGAATACAAAACAATACTGGCAGTTGTAGGCTGGGTAGATTTGGAAGCAAAAAATGCCTGCGAACGTATTCACTTTTTGGCAAAGCAAAATAAAATGCGGGGGCTGCGGCCAATGTTGCAGGCCATAACCGATGCCGATTGGATAAATCACCGGAGTGTACAACCTGCAATAGCGTGTATGGTGCGGGAGGAAATGCGTTTTGATGCACTGATTCAGCCGAGACATTTAAAAGCATTGACTGAATTTGCAAAAAAATACCCTGATTTAGGGATTGTGGTGGATCATGCAGCCAAACCCGATATCGCAGCGGGAGACTTTATTTTTTGGGCGGATGGATTAAAACGCTTGTCTGAATGCGACAATGTCTATTGCAAACTTTCCGGTTTGGTTACAGAAGCAAAGCAATCACAGCTGAGCGATTTTGAAAATTTCAAACCCTGGATTAAACATATTCTGGATTGCTTTTCAGATGACAGAGTGCTTTGGGGTAGCGATTGGCCCGTTGTTAATCTGGCGTCGAGTTGGCAAGAATGGTATACAGAAAGCTGTAAGCTGCTGAATGAACTTAAACGGGATAAGGCCGCGCAAGCCAAAATTTTTGATGCTAATGCGCGGCGCTTTTATGGGCTTTAGTCGAATACGCCGAGTGGATGTTCATAGGTAGAGTAGTCAATGACACAACAACGAAAGAGAAGAACCATGGGAAGTGATTCCGCGAAAACCAACGGTGAGGAAACAGAACGCCGTTACCGCGCTCCAGCTTTGGAAAAAGGTCTGGATATTCTTGAACTGTTGGCACGTGAAGGCGAGCCACTCAATACACCGCAAATGGCTGCGAAACTGGGGCGTTCCGTGAGTGAACTTTTTCGCATGGTGCTCACACTTGAAGACCGAGGTTATATCGTTCAGGCTCGCGGGCGTGAAGGTTATGGCCTCACAAACAAATTATTCTCGATGGGGCTGGCGCAAACACCCATGCGCAGTCTGGTCGAATTGGCAACGCCGGAAATGAAAGCACTTGCCGACCAAATTGGACAAAGTTGCCACATGACTGTTGTGAGTAATCAACAGATCGTGGTCGTCGCGCGAATTGAAAGCCCCCGTGATCTCGGTTTTTCTGTTCGCCTCGGGTACCGGCGACCGGTTATGGACTCTACGTCCGGTGTGGTCCTTTATGCATTTATGCCGGAAGAAGAACGCGAGCAGGGTTTGCGTGAATTGGAGTCAGTGGGTGAAGCGATGACGGTCGAAAATTTTCGTGCACGAGTCGATAGAGCAAGACAAAATGCCTACGTGAAAAACCCCAGTGATTTTGTGGATGGTGTTGTCGATTTGTCTGCGCCAATTATTGGAAGCAAAGGTGTTATCGCAGCGCTCACCATTCCCTACGTGCGCTGTTTTCCTGAAAAAACGGATGTCGATGAAACCCTTAAAATGCTACGCGAAACGTGTGCGCACCTCTCGGAACTCTTGCAGGCTGAAGGGCGATAGTTTTGGTGAGCTTGAGTTCAAAACCTGATGGTGTCGCCCTGGCTGAACGATTGAGTTCTCTGGGATTTGGTGCAGCACCCATTGGCAATCTTTATCGCAAGGTGAATACCGAAGATGCCGAAGCGGCCGTTCAGGCTGCATTGCAAGGGGGCGTGCGTTATTTCGATACGGCGCCCTTCTACGGTTTTGGATTAAGCGAAAAACGCTTGGGAAATATCCTGGCGGAAGCGACTGATGATGCCGCTGAAAGAACAGACAAGATCATTATTTCTACCAAGGTTGGGCGCTGTCTGAAGGCGTTGGCTGCAGCGGACAATAGCCTTCGATATGGTTTTGTTAGTGAAGAAGCGTATGAGCCGTATTTTGATTACAGCTATGACGGTGTAATGCAATCTTTTGAGGCCAGTTTGCAACGGCTCAATCTTGAGCGCATTGACGTTTTGCTTGCTCATGATTTGGGCGAGGAAACCCACGGGCCACGAAGTGAGGAACATTTGCGTCAGTTTTTTTCTGGTGGCTATCAGGCGATGCGTGAACTCAAGGACACGGGGCGTGTTTCGGCGCTGGGTATTGGTCTAAATGAATGTGCTGCGTGCGAACAAATCATTCGAGAAGTAGATCTTGATTGTATTTTATTGGCTGGTCGCTACAGCCTGTTGGACCAAAGCGCCGCCGACAAGGTGTTTCCTTTGTGTGCAGAGAAAGAGATCTGTGTGATATTGGGTGGCGTATTTAATTCGGGCATATTGGCAACAGGTGTGCGTGATCAAAAAGACCATTTCTACAACTATGCACCTGCCTCACCAGAGATAATGGCGCGTGTCGAAAAAATTGAAAAAGTATGCAGCGAATATTCGGTGTCGCTCCCGACAGCTGCATTGCAATTTCCTTTTTTGAATAAACACGTTGCCAGTGTGCTAGTGGGAATGGCCAATGCTGAACAGGTGAACCAGGTATTACAGTATCGTGAAAAGAAAATTCCCTCAGCGTTCTGGCAAAGCCTGATTCGCGAGGGGCTAATTTCAGAAGCCAACGATTTACAAGAAAATTTACCAAAAACAATGCAAGAAGGTGCGGCGTAGTATGCCGGATGCAGTAAAAACCAAAGTGACACCCCCTGCGTTTATTCGCTTGCATGCAGATGACAATATTCTTGTCTGTGTAAAACCTGTTAAGCAAGGTGAGGTGTTGGAGCTCGAAGGACAACATTATACGATGCCGGGTGCGATAGATGTCGGTCACAAAATTTGTATCGCATCGATTCAGCAGGGTGAAAAAATTATTAAACATGGCGTTGCAATCGGGTCGGCCAAAGCGGACATTCGCGCAGGTGAGCATGTCCATATACATAACCTGAAAAGCGATTATATCGACAGCAATACACGCGAACGTTAATTTTTGAAACGTAGAAAATGAATAGGGTGTCAGCGAGCGGAGCCGTCAGCAAGCCAAACGGAGCCGTCAGCAATTGAAGGTATCACAAAATAGCAGCGAACTTTGGATAACGGAACTGAGTTTTAGAGGTTGAGGTAGTGAGTGTAGATAAAGTCATTACAGAGCACGCATGGTTGCGGCAAGATGGACGCAAGGGTATACGCAATGTCATTGTTGTTGCATACCTCGTGGAATGTGCTCATCACGTCAGTCGTAAAATCGTTCAGCACTGTGGAGACAGTGAAGTTCACCTTATTGGCTTTCCCGGTTGCTTTCCAAATGAATATGCCAGTGAAATGCTCAAAGCCGTTTGCACGCACCCGAATGTAGGCGCAGCGCTGCTGGTATCGCTCGGTTGCGAAAGTATGAATCGCGATTGGCTTCTAAAAGAAATTACCGAAAGCGGTCGCCCGGCGGATTTGTTGGTGATTCAGGAGGCGGGTGGAACGCGAGCAACCATTGATGCGGGAATTCAATCCTTAAAGCACATGCGTCAACTTGCTGACAAAGGCGAACGCACTGTAATGCATATCAATGAATTAATTGTGGGAACAATTTGCGGTGGCTCTGATGGTACCAGCGGTGTTACTGCGAACCCCGGCGTCGGACGCTGTTTCGATACGCTGGTTGCCGAAGGTGCGGCGTGTTTATTCGAAGAAACCGGCGAGTTAATCGGTTGTGAGAATATTATGGCAGAGCGCGCCATTGCCTCGGATTTAGGGAAGGAAATAATCGCTGCCGTTGAAAAAGCAAAAAATTACTACCGTATTTTAGGCTTCGGTAGCTTTGCACCTGGCAATGCAGATGGCGGCCTGAGTACTCAGGAAGAAAAATCGCTGGGAGCGTACTCCAAATCCGGTTCTTCAAAAATCTCTGGCCTATTAAAGCCCGGAGATTTACCGCCAGGCGGTGGCCTTTACCTTGTCGATGTTATACCCGACGGTGAAGTGCGCTTTGGCTTTCCTAATATTTCTGATAATGCCGAAATTGTCGAACTGATTGCTTGCGGTTGCCATTTGATTTTATTTACGACTGGTCGTGGTTCCGTCGTCGGTTCAGCCATTTCGCCGGTCATTAAAGTGTGTGCCAACCCGGAAACCTACGATCGTCTCGCAGAAGATATGGACATCAACGCAGGTAAGGTATTGCGAGGGGAAGCCAACCTCGATGAACTTGGACAGGAAATCTATGAAACCGTTATAAACGTTGTGCAAGGTCAGCAAAGCGTGTCGGAAGCCCTGGGGCATCAGGAATTTATTCTTACGTATAAAAGCTTTGACCCCATCGGGCCTGCTTGCCTTCCACTGTCGGTGAGGTAGCCAGAGCGCAACATGGCAAACACAATGATGCTGGAAAATAAAATTGCGCTAGTAACAGGCGCCGCTCAAGGTATTGGTCGAGCCTCTTGTGAACTGTTTGCTAAAAACGGTGCACAGGTAATCGCTGTCGATAAAAATCGAGAAGCCCTCGAAGTATTACAGAACACCATCGCCTGCGAAATAATCGAATGCGATCTCCTCGATAAAGCTCAGCTCGCCAAACTCCCGGACGGTAGAGAAAAACTGGATGTGCTGTTCAACTGCGCAGGCTTTGTTCACAACGGGACACTTGAGGCCTGTAGTGAAGAAGATTTTCATTTCTCAATGGAGCTTAACGTCACAACCATGTTTCGCACCATTAAACACTTTTTGCCCGCGCTCAAAGCCAGTGGCAACGCCTCGATAATTAATATGAGCTCGGTCGCAAGTTCAATAAAGGGTGTTGCCAACCGTTTTGTTTACGGCGTATCAAAAGCGGCAGTCATCGGGCTAACGAAATCGGTTGCGACAGATTACGTAAAATCCGGTATTCGCTGCAACGCAATATGCCCGGGTACCGTACAAACCCCCTCACTGGAAGAACGCTTACGGGCCACCGGGGACTATGATGCTGCACTAAAAAATTTTACAGCCAGGCAACCAATGGGCCGTCTGGGTCAAGCCGAGGAAATCGCGCAATTAGCTCTGTATTTGGCGAGTGATGTTTCGGCCTATACGACGGGCACCGCACAAATAATCGATGGCGGATGGACCAATTAGTTTAACTTCATGCACAGTATTGAGTTGGTTCTGGCTCAACAAATTTTAAATTAAACTCGTTTAAAAAAGAAAAACAGATTCCAGGGGTAGTTTATTCTTATTGATGAATAAGGTATGAACTTCCCTGAGCATTGAGCGCGAAGCGTCCCTTTGTGAAACCGTCGCCGCAGGACGCGGCGTCGGAGCCACAGGGAAGTGTTTACTGCGTTTTCACAAAGGGACGCTTCGTGATCGATGCTCACACGATGCAACAAGACATCACGAATCAAAACTTTAAATATTCTAGATAAAGAGAGACATAAAGAGAGACATAAAGTGAAACTATTAAGATACGGTGAAAAAGGCCAAGAGAAACCGGGGCTTCTGGATTCAAATGGAAATATTCGTGATCTAAGTAAAAAACTCCCTGATTTGAGCAGCGAAACGCTCAGCAGCGCGCTACTCGAAGATCTGAAAAACATTGATGTGGAAAGTTTGCCCATCGTCGAAGGCAATCCACGCATCGGTGCATGTATTCATAAACCCGGAAAGTTTCTCTGCATTGGACTGAACTATTCTGATCACGCCGCAGAAACTGGTGCAGAAGTTCCCGCTGAACCGGTTCTATTCAGTAAAGCAACCAGCGCAGTAACAGGTCCTTACGATAATATTATTCGACCCCTGAATTCAACCAAACTGGACTGGGAAGTGGAACTGGGCTTTATTGTTGGTAAGGAAGCACGCTATGTGAGTGAAGAAGACGCAATGGACTATATTGCAGGGTATTGCGTTGTTAACGACGTGAGTGAACGCCAATTTCAACTTGAGCGCTGCGGTACCTGGGACAAGGGTAAAGGCTGTGACTCCTTCGGGCCAATAGGCCCCTGGCTGGTGACAAAAGATGAAGTCAATGACCCCGGCAATCTTCATATGTGGCTTAAGGTTAATGGCAAAACCTTTCAGGACGGCAGTACCAGTACAATGGTATTCAAGCCCGCCTTTCTTTTGAGTTACCTCAGTCAATTTATGAGCTTGCAAGCCGGAGACATCGTCACAACGGGTACCCCGCCTGGAGTGGGAATGGGACAAAAGCCGCCCGTATATTTAAAGCCGGGGGATATCGTTGAACTGGGTATTGATGGTCTCGGTTCGCAAAAACAAACGGTCGTTGCTTACAAGAAATAAGTGGCTAGTGGGAGTTAATTCGCAGGTGTTTGGCATTGCCAGCAATGCGCAAAACTCCCTTCATTTTCTTCACCACATTGCGCACAAGTCCAGTTTGCTTGTGTTTCATCTTTGAGTTCACTCAAAAGCGATAAGGCGCGAGCTTTGTGTTCGCGTGTGACCCACAATTCTGGCCAGGCCTCTATAGGCGCCAGGTCGCCAATGCCACCTGCGGCATAAACATTCCGTAATTCACAGTGCAGGCCCTCAAGTTCAAGAATGTTTTTAGCATTCTCTACCAGAATTTTATTTTCATGAGTGTAAACTTTTTCCATAGTGCTGTTCCTCATTCAGGCTCCGGGCCAAATAAATTCAAGGCGAATGCCACCCGGTTCATAACACATCATATGTTTACGAGGGCCGGTACCGACTGGCTCGGGTGGGAATTCTATTCTGACTTTGTCTTTAATATGTTGATAAAGCGCGTTGAGTTCCTCTTCACTGCCAACTTCCAGCGCAAGATGATGTAAGCCAATATTCGCACGTCGATCAAATTCACCCACTGTAAGGCTATGGTCTACTTGCCATAGCGTTAAGCGGACCGTTCCGTCCGAAACAGCAGTACGTGGATAATTTGGGTCATACCCGCTTTCTGACCAGCCGAGCACTTCTACGAAGAAATCCCGTGTGGCACTGAGATCATTTACGCTGAGTCCAATATGATTAACGCCATGGGTGAAAGCCATACAGAGTCCTTCTTTTAATATTCAGGCTGAAGGCCTCATACTAGCGCGGCAGAAAAATAAGTCTACCGACTTCAGGCATTTTATTTTTTGGCCCTGTATCTCGCATATCAAAAGCGCTTGTAATCAATGGGAGGGGGTATAGTATGTGGGCAATGACTCACATGGAGGAGGTTACATGAAACTTGGCGCACTCTCTATCAGTTTGGCAGTAAAAGATTTACAAGCCTCGCAAGCTTTCTATGAGGCTTTGGGCTTCGAATACTTTGCAGGCAATGCAGAAGAAAATTGGCTTATTTTAAAAAATGAAGATGACCAGGTTGTCGGTTTGTTTCAGGGTATGTTTGACAGGAATATGTTGACGTTTAATCCAGGTTGGGACAATTGTGCCAATAATCTTGAATCCTTTACCGATATTCGTGAACTTTATCGCAGTCTGAAAAAGGCGGGAATAGAGCCAGAAGGTCAGATCGATGAAAATAGTCGCGGGCCGGCGAGTTTTATGTTGTTTGACCCGGACAATAACCCCATTTTGATAGACCAACACCGATGACCATTGAAAATGACCATGATCTAAAAGGCATACTGGCGGCGGGCAAAGTTGTCGCGAGTACCTTACAGTATATGCTGGGGAAAATTGAAGTAGGCATGACGACCCGTGAGTTGGATTTTTTGGGCCGTGAATATTTGGAAGCCCAAGGGGCCCAATCTGCACCTGAGCTTGTATACGGTTTTCCTGGTGCAACCTGTATCAGTATTAATGAGGAGGCCGCGCACGGCGTACCCGGTGAGCGGAAAATTCTGGCAGGTGATATTGTCAATGTTGACGTTTCAGCAAAGTATCGCGGTTATTTTGCTGATACGGGTGGGTCGATAGTCGTACAACTCGAAAACGAAATAAAAAAACGTTTGTGTTATGCCGGAAAGCGCGCTTTACAGGAAGCCTTGAAGCAGGTGCGTGCAGGCGGTGCAATTAATCAGGTAGGGAAGGCTGTGCAAAATATTGCCCGACAACACCGTTTTAAAGTCATTAAAAACCTTGCGGGTCATGGTGTGGGTCGTGGCTTGCATGAGCAGCCCGATGATATTCTCAGTTTTTTTAATCCTCATGATCGTCGCAGTTTTAAAAAGGGGCAGGTTGTTGCGGTTGAGCCTTTTTTATCAACGCACAGTACAATTGTTCACGAAGCTGATGATGGTTGGACACTTGTGGGGCAGCAAGGGAACTTATCTGTGCAGTATGAACACACAGTTATTGTCACTGAAGGTAAACCCATCATCGCGACGGCAGCATAAAAAAACCCGCTTCACGCGGGCTTTGTTCAAAATTCGGGATGTTTTCGTCAGAACTATTTAAAAGCGCTAAAACCAATATACCCGTTGCAGTGCATCCACTCCGAGAAAGAACCCGCTCCACAGCTGCCGCTCCAGGTCGCGGAATTTTCAGTTTGTTCTTCAGCTTGATGCGTGACGTTATTGATTTTGACGTAGTCCAGTACAACATCGCGATCGGGGCCGTCGTTAATATATTCAACATTGATGCCTCCACCCAAACTGGTTTGGAAATCGTACTCTCTGAATTCTCTTGATAGTGTCCAGCTCGCGATAATTGTTCCGCCCACGGTAAGATTAATCCTTTCCTGCCCGCTGGTGCCGCGAGCGCGTACCGAGATGGGGTAGCTGGAGATGTCACTTCCCTTGTTTGCACAGAAACCCGTGCTGTAAGTACTTTCACCTGGTTGTAATGTTCGATTCCAATCAACACCTTGCAGCGTGACTAAATTGCCATTTTGGAAATAATTGAAATTCCAGCTTTGATAAACCTCATCAGACAATTGAAAGGCCGCATTCCAAACAAGTGCTGACTGCGTGTTATTGGTAACGGTTAAGTTGGCACAATAACCTGAATCCCATTCGTTAAATTTAGTATGACTAACCGAAAGCTTGTTAGACAGCGTCGGACATTCCAAACGAATATCGAGATCGGTCACTTCCGGGGGAATAAACATCGTCTCTGTTTCGACAAAAGTCTGACCTGGATTTCCGGGTGCAAAGCAAGCGGGGTGTTCGGCACGCACTTTATAAAAGCCGGTAACAACGTCCCACCCGAAGGCGCCATACGCACGCGTGGTATCCGGGTTGCTGCGATTGTAAGGGGCCATGATGTCACTGCCACTGGGAACTTGTTCCCACACTCCGCTATCGTCGTTTTGTCTGAACAAGGTGACCGTCGCACCAATCAAGCCTTCGCCTTCCAGAGTTTTCACCTGGCCGCTTGGGTCGATATAAACATTCACAACAACATCTTCAGAAATACCATTACAAGTGCGACTGATTACAAACTCCTGGGCGCCGTGTATGGGCCAAAGCTCGTCAATTTCTGCGATAAAAGAACCATCGGGTAAGCGATCCATCTCACCTTGAACAGTTGCGGGTGGCGCAGGCGTGTCTGCGGGCATCTCCAGGTCGCTTGCTTGTACATCCATAAAATAACTGGCTGACCCCATACCGTCGGCACAGGCCGCGGCGGTAATCGTAAAAGACTCACGCCAGTGGATAATGGGTTCGCCATCGTCGCCCGTGCGCCCGGTAACAATACGTGGATCAACCTCGGTGTCAAAATCATTTTCTGGTTCGTCGTTGTCGTGGAAAAAATCCGTGATGACATCCCAGGCTGGGCGTACATTTATCACGCTGCCGTCGTCGGCGTATTCGATCAATCCAGTCCCTTCGCGCCAGGTTCTACCCACAGCGTGGCCCCATAAGGTAATGCCAACGACGGAAGGGTGATGCCAAAGTAGCGGGAGTACGCGCTCGTATTCATTCGCTTGTTCAGTGTCGTCGAGGCGAGCGATATCCAATTCTGAAATATGTATGGGTAAACCGGTGCTGCCAAGGTCATTCAATACTTCGGTGATGGTTGCAGAGTTTTGACCGCCGTTTTCAGTAATATTGAACGTGTGCGATTGAATACCGATACCGTCGATTATGGGTTGCCCTTCATAATCATAGGATTGGAGCATTTCAATAATCATTTTATAGGTGGCGTTCTTTGTGCGTTGTTGTCCAGGTTGTTTATTAATAATTTGAAAATCATTAATAAGTAGCTGAACATCAGAACCGAAAACTTCTCTTGCTTTAAGAAAGGACCAGAGTACCCATTCAATATTGCATATCTGGTCATCAGTATTTTCGTTGATATCACAGTCAAAGGAAATTGTATTGGTATATTGCTTACCGAAATCCTGCTGTACGCGGCCGTTAAATGCATCAGCAAAGGATAGTTCCTCGTTTAATACTTCATTCACGACATCAACATAGGTCGTTTCAGGATAGGTTGCAGCAACGTATTCGAACCATTCAACCACTTCTTCATAAATTTCCTGGTCAGATAATTCTCCTCGCCATGAGGTTTCATCATGACGATCTTTACCCCACATCAAAGTATGAAATTTATATTGCAGGTTGTTCTGTAATGCGAAATTATAAATCTGAAGGGCCTTGGTATCGTTAATGTCATCTCTATTCGGTTCAATGTCTTGCCACTTTGCGTCATTTTCAGCGGTGACCTGGGTAAATTGTTGCGCAAAACCGTCCGGGAAAAATACATCCCAGCCTTCGTTATTTCGGTCTATTGGCCCCAGTATCGAGCCGAAGTATTTTTCCTGTGCCAGACCTGTATGTGAATAAAAAATAGATAAAAGAATAAAGCAGAACAATATAAAGTGGCTTTTACATTGGGAACAAAATAATGTTATTCCCTGCATGCCAGTGATGAGTGTTTTCATTTTATCTCCTCATAATTTTAATCAAAACAACCACACACCCCTTTTTTTAAATAAAAGGAGTTAATGACGGTTTGTTGTTCAGTTAATGGCGGAATCAATCTGATGTTGATTTGTTCGCTGCGTACTTTTGAGAAGTGCCGGGAAATATAGTGATTGGCGTAAAATTATTTAATCCCGCAAATGCGGTAAATTGCTTTTCTGGAGATTTAATTGGGGTTTAAGTCTCATATTTTGGCGTGATTATTTGAATAATCTATTGAGTAAAATAACTACAGCCTATGAAAAAAACGCGCTGTTCGAGGCATAAAAAAATTGTCATAGTCCAGCGAAAGTACCACATACCGACTGCGACCTATAATCTCATCTCTGGGGACAAAACCAATGACACGTGAGTCGGCACTGCGGTCCCGATTGTCGCCTAGCACCAAATAGTAATCATCAGGCACAGTAACTTCGTTAAAGTTTCTTGCAGAAATATGTGTCTTGTGCAGGCGAATTTTATGTTGATAAGTCCCGGAGATTTCAAGAGCATCGACAAAATTATGCTCGCGTTCTTCGATCTTGTATTGCAAGGGCAAACCATTGATGTGAATTTGATTGTCAATCATCGCGACGCTATCACCTGGGGTGCCTATTACACGTTTGACTAATCGCTTGTCAGCAGCAGCGGAGTCAAACACAACAATATCCCCGCGCTGCGGGTCATCAAAATGGATCAAACGGATATCACTAAAAGGCACGCGTAAATCATAGGCGAGCTTGTTTACCAGAATTCGGTCACCTTCAATAATGGTGGGTTTCATTGAGCCAGTTGGAACGTCATTCCAATCTGCGATGGCACTGCGAAAGGCAAACATTAGAAAGAGAAAGAGAATAAAGCTTCGGTGTTGGCGCACCAGTTCAATAAGTGGCTTCATTGCAAATTCCTCGAAATCAATAACCCGGTAATTGTTTTGAGTTTATTCGACTCCGTATCACTAAAGGAGTTCCGGTGCTGGGTGGCAGAATGCGTACATAAACGGTCAGTGGAAAGGTTATTGGGGTTTGCGACGGGGGATAAAAAATTGGCGCCAGCATCCTTTAGGGAACCTCTGAAAAATGGAAATATTTTTTCTGTGGCAAGGAAGCACCGCGCGGAGAACAGACTGAGCCGGCACCCCGGTTTACTGGAGTAAATGAGGATCGACTGGGCCGGCACACCGGCACGGAGCTGACGCCGCCACAGGGAAAATAGGCCATTTTCAGAGGTTCCTTAGTTGTTTCTAAGCAGTGTACGAATAAACTGCCGGGTTCGCTGTTTTAGCTAAGTAGTAGATAAAGTAACAGGGACGCTGCAATAATTTGCAGAAGATAGGTCAGGCTGGCACCGATTCGCCGAAAAGCATGTAATCTAAATAGCATTCCTATATGAGCAACGCGAGCGAGGGTAAAGCTGATAACTAGAACTGCCAGTAGGGCAGAATGTAATTCAGCGAAAGTCAAAGCCAGTAGCACCAGAGAAAATACAGGTACCTGTTCCATACCATTTGCATGGACACGTATCGCCCTTAACAAGGTTTTGTTGTCGCCATCGCCATAGGAGATTTTAAAGCGGAGTCTCAATACGGAAACATTAGCTGCCAGTGCAACCAGAATAATCGCATTCAAGGATACAAACAGGCTAAACCAAAATAAATTGGGCATTGCCGCCACCTTTATCAGTCTTTATTTCTATTGATTTTAACGTAATTGGAAAAAGTATTAGGACGTTATTGTTTTTTTTCGTAGATAAGACCCTTACTCCAAAGGGCTATTCCACTTTCGATACTGAAAAATGTCCCGATTTAAGAAACTCGCGGTCGCATTTCGGTTTGAACTGCGCGACCGGAATGCGCGCCAGCTAACAAAACCTTAAAAAGCTGACGCTTTAAATCTTATTGTTGAAGACTAATTTAAACGAATGTTTGGATTTATGCCAGGATTTCCTCGGGCCAAAAGCCCATGCATATCATCAACACAGGGAATGACCTATGAAAAAAATATCCGTTTTTAACCAAAAGTTAGCGTTGTTATTTGTTGTATCCTTTTTAAGCATTGTTTCCTTTCAATGGGTTTTTGCATTTAGCCCACCTTCAGCACAAATTCCGGATCTGGAGACACGTTACATCGTAAAGTTTCGCGATGCGCCAGGTTTGTCGTCACAACAGTCGGCCCAGACTCAGGCGTTTGAGCAAGATCGTGTAGTAAGCCAGAATCGTTTGGTTGTGCGTAAACGTATGGAAATTGCCAATGCACTTTCTGTTGTCGTTAACGCACAACAACTGAGCCGCTTGCGTGCGGATGCCAGCGTTGAATATGTCGAGCTGGATCAACCGCGACGTTTCCTCGCTCAGTCCAGCCCCTATGGCATTACAGCGGTTCAAGCGAATGTGTTGTCCGATAGCCAGGCTGGGAACACCACCGTGTGTATCATCGACTCCGGCTATGAAATTAATCACCCCGACCTTAGCGCGAACACGCACAGTGGGAGTAACGACCCCGGAACCGGCAGTTGGTTTATTCCAGGTGGCTCACACGGAACACATGTTGCGGGCACCATTGCTGCGGTGAATAACAGTGACGGTGTTGTTGGTGTACTGCCAAACACCAATATCAATCTTCATATCGTTAAGGTGTTTAATGCGAGTGGTTGGGGTTATTCCTCGGATTTGGTCGCGGCAATTCAAACCTGCGCAAACAACGGTGCGAATGTTGTGAACATGAGTTTGGGTGGTTCAAGTTCCTCCAATACTGAACGAAATGCCTTGCAAAATATTGCGGACAACGGCGTACTGTTGATTGCCGCAGCAGGTAATGATGGTACAACCGCCCACTCGTATCCGGCCTCCTACAACAGTGTGGTTTCAGTAGCGGCGGTGGATGATAACAACGACCATGCGGAATTTTCGCAAGCGACCAACCAGGTTGAATTGGCCGGACCGGGGGTTGCAGTGCTTTCCACTGTTGGTCTTGGTGATGGTCAACAAAGTGCCATTTTTGTGGGCACACAAACTTTCGGTGATGATCGCGTCGTGCCGCATAATCGTTATGTGCAAGTGGGGCAAAGCTTTATCAATGAGTACGTCGGTGGCAGTGCCAGTGGTCCGCTTGCTGTCTGTGGCCTTTCCAACAATGGTAATTATTCCTGCGGCAATATGAGTGGCCAAATTTGTTTGGCTGAACGGTTCGAAAATGAAAGCAGCAGTGGCTACCCGGAAATTGATCCGGTGTTGGCTTGCGTGAATGCAGGGGCAAGTGCGGCCATTGTTTATTCAAATGCGGCATTGCCTGGTTTGCAAAATCCGTTTTTGGTTGATGCGAGTGATGATGTTGATATTCCTACTGTCAGTGTCAGCCGCGCATTGGGCCAAAGCCTGCTTGCTTCGGTGGGTCAATTTGTTTCGGTAACCACAGAGTTGGGAACGGACTACGCCTATTACAACGGCACGTCCATGGCGACACCGCATGTCACTGGTGTCGCGGCGCTGGTTTGGAGCTTGCACCCCGATTGTTCCGCAGCGGATATTCGAAGTGCTCTTACGTCCACAGCCCTCGATCTTGATACGGGAGGGCGAGATAATCGAACCGGTTTTGGTCTGGTGCAAAGCGAGGCCGCGAGCAATTTTCTCAGTGCGAACCCCTGTGACAATAGTGGCGGCGGTGGTGGCAGCGACGCTGAGGTTCTGCAAAATGGCGTCGCTGTCAGTGGTTTAAGTGCGGCCAGCAATGACGTTTTGTCATTTGAAATTTCTGTGCCCGCAGGTGCGAGCAATCTCGATTTTCAACTGAGCGGTGGATCTGGCGATGCAGATTTGTATGTGCAGTTTGCGACGGAACCGGATTTGAATAATTACGATTGCCGCCCCTACCTGAACGGCAATAATGAAAATTGTAACTTCGCTTCGCCGCAAGCTGGCACCTGGTACGTGAATGTCGTTGCGTTCAGTAGTTTTAGTAATGTAACCCTCGTGGCGAGTTTTGATGAGCCGGGAAGCGGAGGCGGCGCGGAAAGTTTTCAGAACAACACCGACTTTGCAATTCCGGATCGTAACAACAGCGGTGTACGCAGCCCCATTCAATCTACACGCAGTGGAGCCAGCGGCATTGTGACAATAGATGTTGAAATCATTCACACCTATATCGGTGATTTGATTGTCGATGTTATCCATCCCGATGGCAGTACCGTGGTATTGCACAACCGTAGCGGAGGAAGTGCCAACAACATTATCGAAAGCTATGTTGTTGACTTTGGTTCCCGTGATTCAAGTGGTCAGTGGCAATTAAGGGTAAGGGATCGAGCGCGTTTTGATACTGGCTTTATTGATCGTTGGCAGATTAATTTTGAGTAATTGAAACAGAAAAAGGCGAGCATAAGCTCGCCTTTTTTAATCAACCTGGTAGTAAAGCCTTGACTAAAGTTGTCGGCAGGTTTCCCGCTTAATAATACTGTGAGGCACAAATTCCTGGGTCTTATCGAGTTTTTCACCAGCAATTAATTTCAGTAGGCAGCGCATGCTCCGTTCACCTATCAGCTCCGCAGGTTGTTCAACGGTGGTTAGTGGTGGATCAGAAATTTTCCCGTAATGCATATTGTCAAAACCCATTACAGATATATCTTCAGGAATACGTAGACCTGCTCGTTTGAATTCGAACATGGCCCCGAGAGCCATTTCATCATTTGCACAAAATATTGCGGTGGGGCGTTGCGCCTGTGCGAGAAGTTGCTGGGCTGCTTTCTGGCCACCTTCAACACTGATCGTGGTTTTTATTACCCACGATGCATTCACTTCTAATCCACGCTCTTGCATGGCGAGTTCAAAACCGTCTGCGCGTTCCTTGGTAAGGCGTGGCTCCGGGCGTGGCTTGCCATCGAAATATCCGATATTGCCAAAGAAAAAACCTATGTCCTTGTGACCAAGGTCGATCAAATAATTTGTTGCATCGCGCGCTGCACTTTTGTTGTCTATACAAATACAGGGTAAATGCGACTGGTCTTTGGAGATGCTTTCCAGGCCCATAACAATAGGGGGATGGCCTTTCTGCTTTTCCGATTCCTCATCCTCAGCTTTAAAAGGTGAAAAAGTCGATAGCAGGATGATGCCGTCGGCCGCTTTATTCATTAACAAACGAGTGACATCGTCGAACTCCATCAGGTTATAGTTCGTCTCCATAACCAGAATGTGATAGTCCGCAGCTTCAGCCACATCACGCAGCCCCTTTAAAATAGGGCCGTAAAATGGAATGCCGACAGAGGGGAGGACAACAACGATTTGTTGAGTTTTACCCATTCGAAAATTACGGGCGAGAAAATTGGTTTTGTAACCCGTTTTCTCTATGGCTTCAGCCACTTTTTTTGCTGTTTGGGCGCGTACTTGCTCAGGCGAGTTGATGTAACGCGATACAGTAGCAATGGATACTCCAGCCAGGCGCGCGACATCTTTTATAGATTTCATTTATTATTCACCATGTATACATGTCCAGGCTGCAATGTAGGGGATTTTGCCCTTGAATTCAATTAACGCATAGCGATTACCTTCTAATTTCGTCAACTTGTTACAAGTGCGGATATAAAAAGCCAGTAACTCAGTGGAATTGAGGTGGGTGCTTAACTGTTTAACCTGTTAATGATTGGGTAAGCTCAAAAGGGCTCGTTTGATTATGGATATCAGAAAAGCGTTCGCGAATACGTTTATCGAAAGTGGTGTGTTTTTCCTACCATAAGGCAGAATCGATTTCTTCAAACCAAAAATTGAGAACGGCCTTAAAGTGCATTACAGGGACACAATAATTAACAACACGAGGGCAAGGTATGTGAGTACAGCGCCCCCCGCCGCGGCGCCAACAGTACGGCCAACCTGCAATTCCCGTTTGGAAATATGGCTCACCTCGGCGATTGGGACAGTGCGATACTTGCCGACGATTTCTTCTGTCGTAATTTCGACAACTTTCATTTCGAACTTCTCATTATTAACCGTTTGCACGGTAATAATCTCGCCAATATCCAGTTGGGCAACGGTATCGGCAGTCGAACCTGACATGTCCACTTCTTTGAGCGTCGTACAGGCTGAAACCAGGGCAAGCGCTATAAGAATGAGGTATTTCATTATTATTCCTTTTGTTGTGAGTGGTCGTTCCTGGCATAGCCACTTCACATCCTGAGTATGTACCGCAGCTATTCGATTCAATTATTTTAAAGCGGTATCGAGGATTCACAAGGTGAATATGGAGACGTCGGGGTCGGGCGGCTGTTTTGTATGTGAAATTCGCCGAGGGTTGTGGAAATAAAAAAAGGCCGCGAAGCGGCCTTGAGTCAAGGGGAAGGACTTGAAAAAGTCATTCTGTGCCGGGTGGCAACCCGACGTTTTGTCTTAGCGATTGGCACAGAAGCCGATAGAGGAATCTGTTTGACCGGCTTGAATCGTGCTGTTCCAACCAATGCCTGCGACGCTGAGCAAGTTACCGCTCTGGCTCCATTCGCCGTTCCAGAGGCTGCCAACGGTGCCATCTATGGACAGCTCCACAGACCAGGTGACCGCGCTGTTGCTGTTATTGGTTACCAACAGGTTCGCGCAGTAACCGCCTCCCCAGTCGTTATTGATATCAACTGAGGCGATGATATCGTTGGAGCCACCAGAAGAAGAGCTTGCACTGCTACTCGAGGAACTTGAGCTACTGCTGGAAGTGCTTGAACTGCTGCTTGAAGAACTGGCGCTGCTGCTCGACGTACTAGACGAATTCGAACTGCTGCTAGACGAGCTCGAACTACTACTGGATGAACTCGAACTGCTACTGGAAGAGCTGCTGGACGACCCGCAGTCACTGACAACACCCGCACCGCCATTTTGTTCACTTTCGCACAGTTCACGACCAATACAGGTTTGGTTGTTTTCCCAACCCCAACTATCGCTATTCTCGCAAAGTGGGCGTGGATCATCATTCCACCAAACGCATTGTTCGCTGCATTGACCACCCGAGCTGCTCGCTGAAGAACTGGCGGATGAGCTGCTGGACGAAGAACTACTGGATGAGGAGCTGCTGGAGGAAGAGGACGAACTTGAAGAAGAGCTTGAAGACGCGCTGCTGGATGAACTTGAACCTCCCGAAGACGACGTGCTTGAAGACGTGCTGCTTGAAGATGATGAACTGGACGATGAGCTTGAAGAGCTGGATGTTCCCGGGTCTCCCGCCAGTGAATCAGCCATCAAAATACCACGCCCATTGGTACCGAGATAAACACGCCCGTACACCCTCGGGTCACCGGTCAAGGCTTCGCCCATATTGCCAAATTGGTGGGCATCGTCATTAATGCGTACCCAACTTGCGCCAACATCATTTGAGCGGAAGACGCCGCGTATCCCCTCGACTTGTGCGACTAAATAAATCGAAGGGTAATTGCCGCCGCTTGGGCCTTTACCGAAACCAACATTATCGCCTTCGTCTACCAGTGGCATCTTCGTGAAGCTCACACCGCCATCATTGGAATGCCATAAACCGCTGCTGGTCACGGTGGGGTCGGTGTCATCTATATAACCGCCGGCTAACCAGATGTGCCCTTCGTGCCCGGGCACGGCTTTAAATTGCAGATGCCCGGCGGAGGGCAAGCCACTGGCAACCGAAGCGGTAAAACTCGCGCCACCGTCGTTGGAGTAGTAAAACGTTCCGCCGCTGTAGGCGTAAAAGCGCGAAGGGTTCACGCGATCGGCTTCCACTTTTGCGTCTGCCGGTACGCCAGCCGAGGCTGTCCACGAGGAGCCATAAGTGCTGGAGTAATGTACGCTGGAACCACCGGGGCTCCATAAAATGGTACCGCCATCTGCAGCTAGGGCGACAGTACCGCCAGTCTCGGGAGTGCCCGCATTGGAGGCCTGCCACCATGAACTGCCAGCAGACGTGGACACACCGATATACACGAAGTTATCCGGCACGTCGCCAACAGGGTGGCCGACCCGTACCATTATTGATGGGTCCAGCTCGGCGAAATCGATACTGGTGGTGGTGCCGTGGTTGGGGGCCTGATACATCAAATCCGGTGTCACACTCAGATCATCGTGTTTAAAGCCGCCGATATCGGCAAGCGCGGAAAACAGCGGCGCACCGCTCGGTGGGCTGACAAGATCCTGAACCGCTGTCTCTTCGAGGCCTTTCACCATTGGGCGAATCGAAACCAGGCCGCCATTGTCCCAGTCCGTTAAATTATTGGAGCCATAAATTGTGGCGCCGGTGCCATACATAAAACGGTCGGAATTGAAGGGGTCAATTTCAACAGATTCATTCATCCAGCCCAACTTCAGCGCTTCTTCCGGGGGTTGTGGATTGGAGCCGAAAGTGAGCCAGGGGGTTTCACTGATGTCCTGCTCATAGTGCTTGGTGCGTGAGGGGTAACCCGCCCATTCCCAGATCCGTTTCCAGTTGGCACCACTGTCAGTGGAGCGGAACAGGATCATATCGGGCCACCAGGAATTCACCGAGGCGACCATGATGGTTGAAGGGTTTTGACGGTCGATGGTCAAGCCGCCATAGCCGAAATACAGCTCACCGCTGGCAACGGTCATCGGCGTGATATCGGTCCACTCGCCGGAATGAATGTCGTATTTCCAAACCTCACCCGCTTCGCCGTCATAGGGGCCGCCGGTATCACTTGTGGCGATATACAAGAGGCCGTTTTCATGGTCGAGCACGCCCTTGTGAGGAATGTAACCACTGGGCGCCCCCGGAATGGCCTGCCAGGTGGTGCCACCATCCAGGCTCTGATAGAGCGATTCATTCAAGTCAGCGACGCCGACGAAGATGCGATCCGAACCGTTACCAGGGCTGCCGGAGCTGGGGTCGAAGGTGACCCACACAACACCCTGAATTTTGTTCAGGTAGTCCCATTCATCGTTGGGGTCCTGAATGTAGGTGCCAGGGTTGGGGAAATTACTGACTGCATGCCAGGTGACGCCATAGTCGGTCGAGCGCCAAAGGCCTTCACCTAACTCCGCACCGAAATACAGTGTGCTGCTATCGTTCGGGTCAACGCGTAAACGTTCACCCATGCCTCGGCCGACCATGTTGCCGCCGATCTTGAAAGGCATTTCGGTTACCTGCCAGGTTTCACCGCGATCGCTGGAGCGGGCAATTGCACCGTTGTTGGGGTCCCAATCATTGGTGTACATGCCGAGCGCGGCATACACACGATCGGGGTCGAGAGGGTCGGTGGCAACACTGAGTACGCCGTTCCAGCCCCAGTTATCCCAGCCGACCCAATCCAGCATTGGGTCCCATTCCTGGTTGGCCTCGTCCCAGCGATAGGCCCCGCCTATGTCTGTACGCGCGTAAATCAGATTTGCTTCGCTTTGGTTAAAAATAATGCCGGGAACAAAGCCGCCGCCGTCGATGCGCACATTTTCCCAGTGGTGAGCTTCCTCGGTAAGCGCCTGGCTACCGAGACTAAAGGCAAGTGTGAGACTCAGGCTCGCCTTGGCGAGGCGCTGAATCGGCTTGCGCAAACATGATGTCAAAGTCATAAGTGACTCCTTATTTTTATCGTTTTATGGGTGAAAAATCCGACCCTGCCCGGCTTCTTATCCTGAAGGGGCGACAGCGGTTGAGCATGCGTGCTTCCCTGCCATCAATCGAAAGTTAAATGTGCAAAACCTATGTGCTGGATCGTCAGGACTGGATAAGATATTTAATATATAAAAATATTTGCATATTTAAAATTTCTCACAGCATGTTAGTGGAATGGTTTTGCATATGCAAGGCGAGTGGATTTCGGGAAAACTGTGGGTAATAGGCGCAAAAAAAGTGTATTCAATTTATAAAGAAATGAATCGTCAGTGTGTCGCTGATGTTTTTGTGAAAGCGAGAAAGTTAGAGCCAGCAGCTCGCGAGCTTAAAGAGGTCGGTTTGGTGTGTCGGCTATTCTGATTTTTCAGAATTTGAGGCAGACGCCTTACTCACGCAAGGCGTCGATTGTCTAATTAAAATGTAAAGCGAAAAGGATCTGCGGGCAGGCCAGTGCTATCTGTCAGGTTCGCAGTCTCCGGGTTGTCACGCCATGCATATCGGATGGCTACAGGTGTATCGACATCTTCACTCGTGGCTCGCAACGTTTTCCGTTTGAGCGTGACGTTTGCTGTATGCCACTGACCATCACTGCCCTGAAGTTCAACACCTTGAATATTTTCACCGTTACTTGCCTGGAGCTTGCCTTTTGCTTTAAAGCTCACGATGACGGTGCTCTTTTTCACCTTGGCTTTTTTGAAGAACGGGCTGTACGCGTGAATTCTTCTTTTTTTGTAATCATTTTTCAAGGCGTGCAGAGCCAGACGATTTCCCACCGTCGTTTTGTCGCGAGGGTGAATATCGTCCGGGTCGCCAACGTCAATAATGACTGCTTGCCCAGTGCGCGGCAAACTCAGGGTAGCGCTTTGTGATTCGCGAATAATGGCCCAGGGCTCTTCGTTTTTGGCGCGGGTTCCGGAATTAAAGTTAGCGAGTTGTACCCAGTAAAAGGGCAGACGGGATTGCTTCCATTTATTTCGCCAATCCTGAATCATCGCCGGAAATTGTTCACGATAATGTCTGGCCTGTTCTGCATTGTTTGCATTGGATTCACCCTGGTACCACAAAACCCCTTTAACAGGGATATGAAACAGTGGATGCAGCATTTTGTTGTAAAGGGCGGTTGGCGTATGGTTTTTATTGGACGCAAGCGAGACGCTACCTTTGTCAACTTTAAATTTCCAGGTGCCCGCAAGCGAGATATCGACACCCTGGCCTTTTAAATAAAGCAGGTCGGCTTCCGAATAAATGCCTCCGCCACCACCGGTATCGAGGACACGAATGGCTAGCGAGTTTTTACCTTCTTTTAAATATTTAGCAGGGACAACATAGCGACGTACACGGTTATAGATTTCCTCTTCGCCCACTTTGTTACCGTTGACATAAGTGATGTCGTGATCGTCGATGCGTGCGAGACCTAATTCAAGATCCTGTTCGGCTTGCGCTTTGTTCAGTTGAAAACTGCGGCGGTACCAGGCGACGCCATCAAGGCCAGGGAAGACAGTGTTTTCCCACAGCGCAGGGACTTCAATATCCATCCAGTCGCTTTCATTCAATTCCTGTGCTCGCCAATCGGCAGAGGCGTGTTCATAATTATCACTCAACGCGCCGGGCCACGCGCTGACTTTTGCGCGCACTTGTTCCGCAATTTCTTCTTCCTTGCCTTCCATTGCAGCGAGTTCTGCACGGTGTTTTTCAATGTCGAGATTTAACAGCGGGGCATCCATCCAGCTTTCGATATTGCTGCCGCCCCAGGTTGCGTTCAATAACCCAATAGGAACATCAACGTCTTCGCGAACACGTTTAGCAAAAAAATAACCGACCGCACTAAAAGCCCCAAGTGTTTCCGGGGAGGCTACTTGCCAGTTGCCGCCCTGTAATTTATCTGCAGGTTCACTTGCCCAGGATTGCGGTACTTTAAAGTGGCGAATTGCGGGGTCATTGATGTCGGCAATTTCTTTTTCTGCGCCGTCAGATGAGCGCAGTGGCCATTCCATATTACTTTGGCCGGACAGCACCCACACATCGCCAACCCAAATATCATCAAAGCTGAAGGTTTTATTGTCTCCTGCTATTTCCAGTCGATAAGGCCCACCCGCTTTACTTTTGGGAAAACTGACCTGCCATTTACCTTCGTCATTCGCTTCCGTCGTTAGGTTCTTGCCGGTAAACGTTACACTGATTTTTTCACCGGCTTTTGCCCAACCCCAAATGGGAATGGGTTTATCGCGTTGAATTACCATGTGTTCAGTAATGAGTTTGGGTAATTCCAGTGCGGATAGAAGGGGACTGCAAATGCCTAAAACTAAAATACAAAGCAGTCGTTGTGTTGACTTTCCTAACATGGCTTGCCTCTATTTATTTTATTTTTTAATCATCAATGATCAATAGTTCGCGATTGAGATCCTTGAGTGTTGTGCAGCCCATCAAGGCCATCGTCACTTTGATTTCGTTTTCGAAAATATTTAACACCTCACGCACACCTTGTTGTTTGCGTGCGGCGAGTCCATATACCCAGGCGCGGCCGAGCAATACCGCTTTCGCGCCGAGACAAAGTGCTCGCACCACATCCAGGCCGGTGCGGACACCGCCGTCCATCAATACCGCCATATCGTCTCCAACAGCGTCTGCAATGGCAGGTAAGGCACGAATTGCAGATAGCGCGCCATCAAGCTGACGGCCACCGTGATTGGAAACCACCAGCCCGCTTGCTCCGGCAGCAAGTGCAGAGCGTGCATCGTCGGCTTCCAGGATGCCTTTAACAATTATGTCGCCAGACCAATTTTCGCGAATGAAGTCTAAATCTTTCCAGGTTACGGTCGGGTCGAAGTTGTCTTTCATCCACTGCCAATAATCATCAATGCCCGCGCCTTTTCCGAGAATGTGAGCAATGTTGCCGAGGGTATGCGGGCGCCCCATGATGCCGACATCCCAGGCCCAGGCGGGTTTGATCATCGACTGTGTGATACGCGCAAATTGTCGACGCAACATGGACCCACCCGCGAGGCCTGAACGCACATCGCGATAGCGCGCAGAGGGCACTTGCATATCAACAGTGAGGATTAAGGTTTTACAGCCGAGATTTTCAGAACGTTGCAGCAACTCCTTGACCAGACCGCGATCCCGCGCGACGTAGAGTTGATACCAAAAGTCTGTCGACGTTGCCTGTTGTACTTCTTCCATTGAGCAGGTGCCAACTGTGGACAAACAAAAAGGAATGCCTTTTTCTTCGGCGACTTGCGCAGCGAGGCACTCACCGCGGCGCGCATTCAAACCTGCAATGCCAACTGGTGCGAGCACGAGAGGGAGGGAAATATCGCGGTGAAATAGTTGGCTGTTTAGCTTAATTTCGCTGACGTCTCGCAAAATACGTTGCTTCACTCGAAGCTTTTGCAAATCCCGGCGATTCGCACGCAATGTCACCTCATCAAAAGCGCCGCCGTCGATATATTCAAACAAAAATTTGGGAAGGCGGCGTTGCGCCAAAAGGCGATAGTCGTCAATATTTGCAGCAATCACGTGTGAGCACTCTATTCTTATTTGGAGCGCAATTATTTCACATTAAAATTTCTCTTCCTAGCGAAGAAAAATACCCGTTTTTTTATAGGTGAAAATTAAGACTAAAGTTTAATTCGGGCAACTACGCAGAGTAAAACGCAACGGGGCACCAACAGAGAGAAACTTGCCTCAGGCAACACTCCTGCGAGATAAATCCTCACGCGCTCTCATAATAGCCTGCTGACGGTTTTTAACACCCAGCTTGCGATAAATATTTTTTGTGTGTGAGTCAAAGGTGTTGCGCGATATTTTCAGCTTTCTTGACGCGTCTACAGCTGATAAACCCATTGCCAGACAATCGAGAACGTCGAGTTCGCGTGGTGTCAGCGAATGGCTGGGTGCAGGATTGTTGCGTTGTTGCAAGGTGCGCATTCGTTCAAGAAGGTAGGGTGTGATGAATGCCGTATTCGTTGCTTTATCGGGTGTCATGGAATGTGCCCGAGCAATGCACTTCAATAATCCGAAACTCCCGGAAGGATGTCGCCAGGGCCACACACAGGCGACGCTCCCACCGGGGTGCGAATTCTCTGCTGGTCGTATATGACAACAGCTGGAGTTCAGTCCCAGCTTGATAATCGGGTCGTTAAATGCGCTGTCTAAAAGGATGGCACTGCCCAATGAGTTGCTGTAGGTGTTTTGACTTCCCGGCAGAAAATGATTGACCTCTAGTACCCCTAAACCCACCTGGTGCGCGATGAGAATGTGGTAATCCTCGAAGCCATACGCGCCACTGAACTTTAACCAACGCTCCAGTAGTTGGTGAATATCTTGTGCAGAACTGAATGCCAGCGACCAGCTGTCAATGCTCATTACTTCTACTGGCTTGTGATCCGCGCTGTCCTTGCCTTTGAAAATATTAACGAAGTGTTGTGCGGGCAGGCTCCGCAAATCGATGATTTCGTTTTGGTACATTTTTCCCCCTGAATATGGTTAACCGTTTCGCCTTAACCTGGACGAAAATTCCTGAGGAGTCTTGAGCGAGTGTGAGCGAACAAGGGGAAATACGCAATTTTGTACCTTTAAGGGGTTTTTTCACGGAAGGTGACGCTTTATTTTAACCCGATCCTGATTTTCGAAGGATCTCGTTTTTTAATGCATCGTATTTCGTCTGGTGTTGGCTTAGCCAGTTATGTGTACTTCTTGCCCGCGCGTCTTCCAGCCGTTCGAGGGCAATGGATAATTCGCCTTTTGCCAGGGCGATGTCGGCACCGAGGAAAATAACGCTGCTGCGGGTATCATTCCATTCACCTTTTCTGGAATGTTGATAGTGATATTCCGCTTTGTTCAGGTTGCCTTCCTTTAGAAAAATTCGTGTTGCGAGAGAATGGGTCCAGCATTTCAAGGTCGTATGTTCGGTATTGCTCAGCTGCTCAATAGCATATTCAATACGCGCGATTGCGCTAACCTGATCACCGCGCAAAAAACTTAATTTCGCTCGGGCAGTATTGGCGGCATAGTAATTCGGTCGGTCTCCGATTTTTTCGTATTCACCGAGTAAGGATATGTACTCTTCTTCCAACCCTTGGTATTTCCCTAACTCCATTTTTATATCGGCGATTGCCGAGCGTGCGGTAAAAGTGCGACGTGTATTCAAGCCTTTAATCGCGTTGTCTTTAGCAAGCTCGAAGTAGGGCAAGGATTTATCTGGTTGTTCCAGAAATAGCCAGGTATAACCGATAAATAACCACGAGCGCGCAGCGGTAGCGTAGTCGTTAATTTTCTCGGAAATTTTTAGGGAGCGTTCAAAGAAGTTTTGTGCTTCGCGATAAAGCCCCTTGTGTGAATGTGCGGCACCGAGGTTATTCAAGGTGTCCGCTAATTTTAACCAGGCTCCGCTCTCGTTCCAGTGTCGAATCAAGGTTTCGGAGAGGGCGATGGAATCTTCGAGCCGCCCTTGATAAAGATAGAGATCCGCCTTCGCTTGCAAAACCTGGAAGTGGTGTTCACCACTGAAATTTTCATTTTCGAGGGCGGTAATCAGTGCTTCGGCATTTTTGTATTGGCCTTGTTTAATCCGAATTTGTGCAAGGTCGATACGCGCTTTAAAAAAACCCGGATCGCGTACCAGCGCCAATTCAAAAAATGTTGCGGCGGAGCTTAATTCGCCGGCGAGTTGGTCACTTTTGGCTATTGCATAATTGCGGCTGGCGATGGCATCCCGTGTAAAAGCAGGCTGTATTGCATCCTGATTCACCGCTTCACCGAATAGTGTCAGGGAGAGTTTGCTTAGCAGCCCCCTGGACGCGCCGAGAATATCGTCAGCCAGGAAATCGCCCTTTTGCACGACGGTATTTTCCGAAAACAGCACGTAGGAAAGCTGGGCCTTGCTGTCTTTTATCTGATATTGGCTGCTAACAACATGGGTGCAGGCTAATTTGCGACAGAGTAATCGCGCATTATCAGAAGAAAAGGCATCGATATTATTGGGGTTAAAGCCAAGCGAGCGCAGTGCCTCAATGGTTTTAAAGGTTTCAACACTTTCTGCGCGCTGGTGGTACGTGAGGCGCTCTGAGAGAAGAGACATTAGACCAAAATTGACCCAGACATCCTGGGCATCGCGGCTGTAATTCTGTACCGGTAAGACCGCAATCCGCACCCCTTGCGATTCGGGGGCAACTTCGACATCACTGGATCTGTTAAAGAGCAGCACCAAAGTGAAGAGCGCCAGAGCGAATGTGATGGCGAGTGGCGAAAGCTTTCTCCAGTTCGCCGGTTGCGTTTCAGATTCGGTTTTTGTGGAGGGGGTGAGATCAAGGTTAAAGCGAAAGCCCTTGCCGTGTATGGTTTTGAAATACTTCTGGCTCTTGCCGGTGTCTTTCAACAATTGCCGCACATCTGCGACGAGGCGGGACAAAGACCATTCCGTGACCACCGTGTTCGGCCATAGGGTTTGCATGATGTGCTGTTTGCTGACGGTGTTGGGGTAGTTTTCGATGAGCAAGCCGATAAGTGCAATGGCTTTCTCGTCTTCGGAAATGATTTCGTCCCCCTGCAAGAGCTGTTTGCTCTTGCGATCCAGCGTGAAACCGTCGAATTTTAATTTATCTGGATAGGCGTGCATGTTTTTAGGGTTTCTTGTCGACTTGTATTCAACTGACGATATTTTCAGGTTGAAAGCTCTAATCATATGATGATTAAAGTAAAAAGTGTGATCTGTGTCACACAATAAAGCGTCCCCAGGTTTGCCTCATAAGAATTCAAAAGCTGCTCAGGCTCCCTCAAAGGCATTCGTTCAGATTGCTTACCTGATTTACGTTAGCCAAATCCGGGAGGGAGTAATGAGTGAGGGTGAATTAGTCGATTTAAATTTATTAGCGGTAGAACACAAAGTGGTGTTCTCGATTGAAAAAGTATTGCCAGGTCATCAGCAGGTGAATGCCGAGCTGCTTGCACAGGCCTTATACGATGTGAGCTCCGTAGACGAAATACTGTCATTGTGGCCATTGGTTAGCCGGGCCTTCCACCTGGATTACACGCATGCGATGGTGGCTGAATCGCTGGGGCTTGGTAAATACCGTATTCATCATTTCGTGAGCACAAAAGACGAGGCGTTTGCCGATAGCGATCTACAAGCCGCATTTTTGGACGAGCTGAACCACGATCCTTTCATTAAATACGGCTTGAATTCCAGCCGCTGTAAAATTTGGACAGACGAGAAAAGTGCCGGGCCGGAATTGAGCATATGCGTATGCCCCTGGCGTCATGCATCGGGCAGTTTTGGTTTGCTTAAATGCTCAACGAAGGACGAGAGTGTTGCCAATGGTTTGGCTGCCGCCCTCGCTTTTATTGCGCCTTATTTACTCGAAAATTTGAGTGTACTTGTCGCCAATGAAGGCCGGGCAAACTGTAAATTATTAACGGAACGGGAATTATCGGTTCTCGATTGCTTTTCCGAAGGCATGGCCGCGCAGGATGTTGCGAAGCGCCTGGGTATTTCAGTACACACTGTGGTTGCGCACACAAAAAATATTTATCGCAAACTCGGCGTCAAAAACCGCCAGCAAGCGATTGTGAGAGCGCGCGAAGACTTTTTAAGGCAAAACAAACATTTGAGTGTTGCCTAATACTCTGAATGCTGAATACTGAAGGAAAAAAGGAGCCGTAAGGCTCCTTTTGTTGTCAGGCAAAGGCAGAATTTTGGCGGTGTTGATTGCGAAGGTTCTGGCTTGCATTCACCATCTCTTGTAAGGCCTTTCGCGTTTCTTCCCACCCTCGGGTTTTTAATCCACAATCCGGGTTCACCCACAATTGTTGCCACGGCAGATGCTTTTGCGCGCGAAGAATCAGTTGGCTCATGTCGTTTTCATTCGGTACGTTGGGGCTGTGTATGTCGTACACGCCCGGCCCAATGCCATTGGGGTAATTAAAATCAGCAAAGGCTTCCAGTAACTTCATTTTCGATCGTGAGGTTTCAATGGTAATGACATCGGCATCCAGGGCCGCAATGCTTTCAATAATGTCATTGAATTCGGAGTAGCACATATGGGTATGAATTTGGGTGCTATCTTCGACACAGCAAGTGGCGAGTTTAAAAGCGTGTACTGCCCATGTCAGGTAAGCGGACCAATCTGCTTTACGCAGGGGCAAGCCTTCACGCAAGGCGGGTTCATCAACCTGAATAATGCTGACACCGGCTTGCTCCAGTTCCTGAACTTCTGCACGCAGGGCCAGGGCGATTTGTTGTGCAGTGCGAGATCTCGGTTGGTCATCGCGCACAAAGGCCCATTGCAATAAGGTGATAGGGCCGGTAAGCATGCCTTTTACCGGTTTTTCTGTTAATGATTGCGCATAGCGAATCCAGTCTACGGTCATACTTTGTGTGCGACTGACATCACCATAAATAATCGGGGGTTTAACACACCGGCTGCCGTAGCTTTGAACCCAGCCTTTATCGGTAAAAATATAACCGTCGAGTTGCTCACCAAAATATTCGACCATGTCATTGCGCTCAGCCTCGCCGTGAACGAGCACATCCAAACCGAGTTTTTCCTGTTCCTGAATGGTATAAGCAATTTCCTTACAAATACGCTCTCGATATTCAGCTTCGCTGATGGTGTTTTGTTTATAGGCGCGTCGTACCTGGCGAATATCTTTTGTTTGCGGAAAAGAGCCAATGGTTGTTGTGGGGTAGGCGGGGAGCTTGAGAAAATCCTGTTGAATTTTTGCGCGCAGCTTAAACGCAGAGTGTCGTTGGGTGAAGCTTTCGTCGACTTTTTTCAAGTCAGCGAGTACCTCTGCATTGTGCACTTTTGGAGAACGCGCGCGAGCAGTTTGTGCGTCTGCATTTTCTTGCAGCCGCGTACTGAGTTCGTCGCTGTGTTCCCCATTCAGGGCACGCTTTAAAATCGAAAGCTCTTCGAGTTTTTGTTGCGCGAAAGCCAGCCAATGGTAAATCTCTTCGTCGATGTCGCTTTCATTGTTGAGATCCACGGGGACATGCAATAAGGAGCAAGACGGTGCGAGCCAGAGTCGATCGCCCAATTTATCCTGGCAAGCACGCAACAGTGTGAGCGATTTTTCGAAATCATTTCGCCAAATGTTGCGGCCGTCGACGATACCAATTGACAGGATTTTATGGGGGGCAAATAAATCGATAACCCGTTTTACATCACTGGCACCGCGGACGGCATCCAGATGTAAGCCAGCAACAGGTAAACGATTTACAATGCCGTAATTTTCCTTGAGCGGACCAAAGTAACTGGCGAGAAGAATTGAAAGCTGTTTGTTTTGCAAACGGTGATAGCAATATTCAAAACTGTTTTGCCAATTGAGCGGTAAATCCAGGGCGAGGATGGGTTCATCCAGTTGTACCCAGCGAATATTTTTGGATACCAACAGTTCGAACAATTCGTTGTAAATTTCGATGAGCTGCGGAAGGCGTGCGAGTTTATCTCCACCATTGCGTTCCTTGCCGAGCCACAAGTAAGTTAGCGGTCCGGGCAGGACAACTTTGAGTTCTGCATGAAGTGATTTGGCTTCCTCAATGTCGTTTATCAGTTTTTCAGGGTGCAAGCTAAAGCAGGTTTGCTCGTCAAACTCGGGCACCAAATAGTGATAGTTGGTATCAAACCACTTGGTCATTTCGCTTGCTGGCAAGGTAAGGGTGTCAGATTGTAAGCCCCGAGCCGCGGCAAAATATCGGTCGATTTCACCCACAGAGAGCTCGCGAAAACGCGTGGGTAAGTTACCAACAAGCGCACTGGTGTCGAGTATGTGGTCGTAAAGCGAAAAATCCCCCACCGGCAGTAAATCGATACCTGCCGAGAGCTGGCGTTGCCAGTTTTCGGTTTTAACCCTGTGGGCGACGGCCAGCAGCTCGGCCTCAGTCTGTTCTCCAGCCCAATAGGCTTCGCAGGCAAATTTCAGTTCTCTGTTGCTTCCAATTCTGGGAAATCCCAGGTTGTGTATGCGGCTCATGGCATCCTCCATTCAAGATGGCGGCATCCTATCGAGCACTAACCATGAATTAAAATGGTAATATCTCACTTATTAATGAATAATATTCATGTATTGGAAAGTGTTCTGGAATCCACAACAGGGTAAGACCATGCTTGAACGGCACCATCTGCAGTTGCTCCTGGCCCTCGAAAAGGCGGGGAGCCTGACCGCAGCGGCAGAGGCCCTGCATTTAACCCAGTCGGCCTTGTCCCACAGTGTGCGTAAGCTTGAACAGCAGCTGGGCTTGAGGCTTTGGGAAAAGGAAGGGCGAAAGCTGCGGTTAACACAGGCGGGGAATTACCTCTTGCAACTTGCCCGGCAATTGGAGCCTCGGTTTCTGGAGAGCGAGCTTGCACTCAAGGCCTTTAGCCAGGGAAAAAAAGGGAAATTGCGAATTGGTATGGAATGCCACCCGTGTTACGAATGGTTAATGACGATTGTGCCGGCCTACCTCAATGCCTGGCCGGACGTTGATCTGGATGTGATTCAACAGTTTCGTTTCGATGGCCTGGCCGCGTTGGCGAACCATCAAATTGATGCCCTGATTACCAGTGACCCGATTGCCAGCCCGGATTTCGAGAATGTTCCGGTGCTCGATTACGAGTTATTGCTTGCAGCGAAACGAGACAAGCAGCAAGCGGCGCCGCGTTTTATCAAGCCTGTTGCCTTGCAGCAGCAAGTGCTTTACACCTTTCCGGTCGAAAAATCCCGTCTTGATGTGTTTACGTATTTTTTAGTGCCCGCAAAAATTGAGCCCCACGAACATGTGCATGTCGAAACAATCGAAGTGATGTTGCAGCTGGTGGCAAGTGGTCGAGGTGTGTGTACGCTGCCAGATTGGCTGTTGGCAAAATACCAGCACGACTATAAGTTACACGGGATTCGTCTCGGTGAAAGCGGAGTGAAAAAACAACTCCATCTGGTTTTACGTAAACAGGATATTACGCTTGACTACATTGCCGCATTGATCGCAATGGTGAATTAACTCGCCTCAAACGATTTTTTAAAAACCTCGGGTTTAATTGCGAAGCGTTTAATTCTCGATGCGAGTGTGGTGGGCTTGATACCTAACAGCGCCGCCGCACCATTTTCGCCAAACACTTTTCCCTCACAGGTTTTCAATGCGAGCACAATATTGTTGCGTTCGGCCTCACGACGTTGCTCTTCCGTCATCGTCGCTTCTGAGGGTTTTGCTGAATGGTTGGGGGCTTGCTCGCGGACACCGAGGTCATCAAAGCGTAAGACCGAACCCTGGGCGAGAATGACTTGACGTTCAATTATATTTTCCAGCTCCCGCACATTTCCCGGCCAGGGGTATTGGCTTAATACTTCAATTTGCGAAAGCGGTATTTTCAATCCACTTTTTTTCGCGCGTGTGCTGGCTCGTCGCAGAAAATGTTGTGCGAGTAATGGGATATCATCAATACGTTCTCGAAGGGGGACGCTTTCAATCGGAAAGACATTCAGACGAAAATACAAGTCTTCACGAAATTCACCTCGTTCAATTAAATGGGGTAAATCGCGATTGGTTGCTGCAATGATGCGCACATCGACCTTGCGGGTTTTTGCTTCACCGACGCGCTCAAATTGTTGTTCTTGTAAAACGCGTAGCAGTTTCCCTTGCAGTGCGAGAGGAATTTCGCCAACTTCATCCAGAAAGAGTGTGCCTCCGTCGGCAAGTTCGAAACGGCCGGGGCGATCACTGTTGGCGCCGGTAAAAGCCCCCTTAACATGCCCGAAAAACTCGCTTTCAAACAGTTCATTGGGTATGGCCGCGCAATTAACTCGAATCAGTGAGCGTTGGCTGCGGTCGCTGAGGTCGTGAATGGCGCGAGCAATTAATTCCTTCCCGGTGCCAGACTCGCCATTAATCAGTACCGTCGCTTCTGTGGGCGCAACCAATTCAATTTTTTTATGGATCTTCCTGACGGCGATGCTTTTTCCTACAAATTGGTGATTATTAAATTCCGAAGAAATCTCTTCTTGCAGGTAGGCGTTTTCCATTTCCAGGCGCTGCCTTAAATTATCGACTTCATTCAAGGCTTCCAATAATTTCTTTTGCGCCAGTTTTTTTTCCGTGACGTCTCGAAAAATGATGACCGCTCCCACAACTTCATTGCCATCTTTAATCGGGGTGCTGGTGTATTCCACGCTAATGGGTGTTCCCTCTTTACTCCAGAAAACTTCATCATCGACAAAGTTGACCACGCCTTCGCGAAATGCCCGGTAGATCGGGCATTCCATAACAGGGTAGTGGTGGCCATCCTTATGATGCGCGTGGATGGTGTAGTGCATGTTTTTTCCCTGCAATTCTTTAGCCTTCCAGCCGAGTATGCGTTCGGCAGCGGGGTTTAAAAAGGTTGTTAATCCATTGGCATCGACGCCGTAAATGCCTTCACCCGCTGCGTCCAGCAACAAGCGATTTTCACGTTCAAATTCCTGGAAGACCTTGGCGGTGCGTGTCCAATGGAAAAAACCCTGGTTGTAGTGCTGATTGGCTTCAGCGATATCGCGACGGCGGTGCATTTCACTGAGGTCTTGCAAAGCCATAACGAGCAAGCAGCGCTGATCAATCAAAATTTTTTGTAGCTGCGTCTCCAGGCTGTGGCGGTCGACCAAACGCTCATGGCTGAAAAACAGGTTTTCAGATATCGCACTGCCCTCGGTCAGCGCCTGGTCGGTTAACACCAACAGCTGATCAAAACATTCTGCAAAAAGCTGACTCGGTCGCATGGCCACGAGATTGGTTTGATGAAAAAGGCTGTGAGCCTTGCGGTTGGCAGAATAGATCTCGTCTGTAAAAGGGCAAAAAATCAACTGGGCAACAGGCGAAAAATCAAAAGCGAGTTGGTGCGTTTGCATGGTTATTTTTCTCCAGGGCCTGGATAGACGGTGTTGGTTTGAGTGAACGCCTATTTTTCCTGCGGTTTTATTCCAGGTTTTTGATCTTTTGGTATTCAACTTTGAGGCCAGAATTACGAATTTTCGTATTTGGCGTTTCGATATTTCGTAATTTACGAATTATCGTAATTCGTTGGCAGTGGGGAGTTTTACTAAAGTGCCAGTATTGGCGCGGCCTGTCGCCCGGATTATCAACCTGGCACTGTCATTGCCATAAGAAAAAACGACCCTCGGGCAAATAGAAAAAACAACGAACGGAATAATCGCTGTGTGTCGGCCATCCCTTGCGGCGGGCATAGCGAGGATAAGAATTTGCGCATTTTTAGTGAGCGCGCACCGAAACAATGCAAATACACACATATTAAAGAGGACCTGGGTATGACGATGAAAAGTTTAGGGGATCCCTTCGATTCCAAAATCAGTTTGATTCACGATAGCCGTTGCAGCTGTGAGCAATGCACAGGTAAGCAATTTGAGCCGGGAACAAAGAGCCACACCGAAGCGCTGGAAGCGCAGGCCGATAAAATGGTGCGTGATACGCGCCCACGGGAAAGTGAATTCAGTGATGCTGAAGATGTGATGGATCGAGCAATTGAAAGTGCAATTGTGCGCGGTATCTTCGGCCACAATGATGCAAGTCGCCGCCGTTTTCTTCAGATGGTCGGGGGGGCTTCGCTGGCTGCAGCACTCGGCAGCATTGTACCGCTGGACAAGGTAAAAGCTGCTGCCAAGGACAGCATGGGCCCCCTGGAAAAGAAAAAATTAAAAGTAGGCTTTGTGCCAATTACCTGCGCAACGCCGATTATTATGGCCCACCCCATGGGGTTTTATGCCAAGCACGGTCTCGATGTTGAAGTGATTAAAACGGCCGGTTGGGCGGTTGCGCGCGATAAATCACTCAACGGCGAATACGATGCCTCGCACATGCTGACGCCCATGCCCCTGGCAATGACAATGGGAGCAGGATCAACAGCAACGCCCTACATTATGCCTGCCGTGGAAAACATCAATGGCCAGGCAATTGTCTTGCACGTTAAACACAAAGACAAGCGCGATCCAAAACAATGGAAAGGGTTTAAATTTGGCGTTCCATTTGATTATTCAATGCATAATTTTTTGCTGCGCTACTACGTGGCTGAATTCGGTATTGACCCCGATCAGGATATTCAAATTCGGGTGGTACCCCCACCGGAAATGGTTGCCAATTTGCGCGCAGGGAATCTCGATGGCTACCTTTCTCCCGATCCATTTAATCAGCGTGCGGTGTATGAAAAAGTGGGTTTTATTCATACGCTCACAAAAGACATATGGGAAGGCCACCCTTGTTGTGCGTTTGCGTGCAGTCAAAAATTTGCTACCGAAATGCCCAATACTTACGGCGCACTGTTTAAAGCCATTGTCGACGCGACACATTATTCTGCGAAGGCAGAAAACCGCGATGAAATTTCAAAAGCCATTGCGCCGACGAACTATTTAAATCAACCAGAAATTGTCATCAAGCAAGTTCTAACGGGCCGTTATGTGGATGGGCTCGAACAAAAAGTTCACGATGTTCCTGACCGAATTGATTTCGATCCCTTCCCCTGGCATTCCATGGCCGTATGGATTCTTACCCAAATGAAGCGCTGGGGTTATATCGAAGGCGATGTGGACTACAAAGCGATTGCCGAACAGGTTTATGTGGCAACGGAAACCGGCAAGGTCATGAAAGATCTTGGCTACGAGCCGCCGAGCAAAACCTATGAGAACTACACCATCATGGGTAAGGAGTTTGATTACACCAAGCCCGAGGAATACATCAAAAGTTTTGCGATAAAAAGGAGTTAGACCATGCCGCTGAATATGCGAGCAGCGTTGGTTTCGGTCGCGATTTTATTTGTGTGGTTGCTCTTGTGGGAGAGCGCCACACCGGTGCCGGAAGCCACTGAAGCCCTGTCGGAATTTGAATTGCTAATGGGTGGGGCAGACCAGGAAGCGCGCGTACCACCGCCCTCCAAAGTGGTGGGGCATGCCTGGGATGAATTATCCAACCCTTTTTATGATGCGGGTCCGAACGATAAAGGCATCGGTATTCAATTGGGTTATTCGCTCTATCGCGTGCTAACGGGCTATTTGGCGGCGGCGCTCATCGCTATCCCTCTGGGTTTTGTGATTGGGATGTCGCCACTCATGTATAAGGCCTTGAACCCTTTTATCCAGGTTTTACGCCCCATCTCGCCGCTTGCCTGGATGCCGTTGGCCCTATTCATTATCAAGGACTCTGAAAAGTCGGCCATCTTCGTTATTTTTATTTGTTCAATTTGGCCAATGCTTATAAACACCGCATTCGGTGTCGCCAATGTTCGGGGAGATTGGCTGCGTGTTGCCAAAACCCATGAACTCGGCCCACTTTCGACAGCTTTTAGAGTGATCCTGCCCGCGGCTGCGCCAACAATTTTAACGGGTATGCGTATTTCTATCGGTATTGCCTGGTTGGTTATTGTCGCCGCTGAAATGTTAGTGGGCGGGACCGGCATTGGTTACTACGTGTGGAACGAATGGAATAACCTGGATTTGAATTCAGTGATTTTTTCCATCCTGATGATTGGCGTTGTTGGCATGTTGCTTGATTTGGCGCTGTCGGCAGTTTCCCGCTTGGTGCAGTACCAGGAGTAAGGCATGTCAAAATCATTTTTATCTGTAGAAAGTCTAAGCAAAAGTTTCCCGGCGAGTGGTAAAAACGAAGATTTGGTGGTCTTCGAAAATGTTGATTTTAAAATTGAACAGGGCGAATTTGTTTGCATTATTGGACACTCAGGCTGCGGTAAATCCACCATTTTAAATATTTTGGCTGGCCTTGATTCCGCGTCCGATGGCGTGGTTATTATGGATGGTCGGGAAGTGGCTGGCCCCAGCCTCGAACGTGGTGTCGTCTTTCAGAATTACAGTTTGCTGCCGTGGTTAAGTGCCTTGCAAAATGTCATTTTCGGTGTGCGCTCGCGATGGCCACAGTGGTCGAAAAAACAGATTCAGGAGCACAGTGAAAAATTTTTAAAGCTTGTGGGTTTGGAAGAGGCCATGCAACGCAAACCGGCACAACTTTCTGGCGGTATGCGCCAACGGGTAAGCATTGCCCGCGCGTTTGCGACCCAGCCGAAATTACTCTTGCTTGATGAACCCTTTGGTGCACTTGATGCGCTGACTCGCGGAAACATTCAGGATGAATTATTAAAAATCTGGAGTGAAACAAAGCAAACCGTTTTTATGATTACGCACGATGTCGATGAAGCTATTTTGTTGGCTGACCGTGTGTTGCTGATGAGCAATGGGCCGCGAGCCAGTATCGCTGAATCCGTCAGTATTTCCATCCCACGACCGCGCGACCGCAGCAGCATTATAGAACACCCTGGCTATTACAAAATACGTAACCACCTTGTGAACTTCCTGGTGAAACGCGCAGGCGACAAAGAAGATAGTGGTTCGGGTACACGTATAGTCGACCCTGCGGCCGATGCGCCCGTTGATGCTGGGGCGCAATCCGACCTCTTGCGCAGTGCGCCTGGCCAGGAAAAATCGTTTAAGGTCAGTGGATGAATGATTTCGAATTCTTAAATTTTATTACCGTGTGAAAAGCCTAAGCTAATGTAAGAGGAGCAATATATGGATAAGTTAACGATGACCGAAGAAATTCTTTCAGCAAAAAAAGCAAAGGGCTTGAGTTGGGAGAAGATGGGTACAGATTTGGGTATGTCGCCAGTGTGGTTGTGTTCTGCTTGTTTGGGTATGAACTCGGCGCCGACGGAAAAAGCTGATGCGATTGCGGATTATCTGGGGCTTGATGTTGAAGTGGCCGCAGCACTTGCAGATTTCCCAACAAAAATCTGGGAGCAGACAGTGCCGACTGATCCACTGGTTTATCGCTTGTATGAAATTGTGGGTGTTTACGGTGAAACGCTGAAAGAAGTCATTCAGGAAAAGTTCGGCGATGGCATCATGAGTGCAATTGATTTTTCCATGGAAGTGGACAAGGAAGAGAACCCTAAAGGGGATCGCGTATTACTCACAATGAATGGAAAATTTCTACCGTATAAGAGTTGGTGATATGACTGATGCACCACGTCCTCCTTTGCCCCCTTTCGATATGAAGGGGGCATTACTTAAAGTAAGGAAAGCTGAAGACGCCTGGAATGCAAGAGATCCGGAAAAAGTCTCGCTGGCTTACAGTGAAGGCAGTGAATGGCGAAATCGATCCGAATTTTTAAAAGGGCGTGAACAAATTAAAGCCTTTCTTCATCGAAAATGGTCGCGTGAATTGGATTACCGATTGTGCAAGGAACTCTGGGCTTTTGGCGAAAACCGTATTGCTGTGCGTTTTGCGTATGAGTGGCATGATGATTCCGGGCAGTGGTACCGCTCTTATGGCAATGAAAATTGGGAGTTTGATCGGCAAGGATTTATGAGTCGGCGTATCGCGAGTATCAATGACCTGGTTATCGCTGAATCCGATCGACTTTTTCATTGGCCAGCTTTACAACCCCGTCCGGAATCGCATGCGAGTTTGAGTGAAATGGGACTGTGAGTTTGGCTGAAAAATTAAAAACATTTGGTTTTAGGGAACCTCTGAAAAAAGGCCTATTTTCCCTGTGGCGGCGTCAGCTCCGTGCCGGTGTGCCGGCTCAGTCTGTTCTCCGCGCGGTGCTTCCTTGCCACAAAAAAATAGGCCTTTTTTCAGAGGTTCCCTGGTTTCTTGTGTGCTTAACGTTGGAATTGCGCAAGAGTTTGTATTAAATTTTCTTCGGTGAGTGGTTTGGCGAGGTGGGCATTCATCCCTGCCTCAAAACAACGCTGAATGTCTGTGCTTCCGACATTGGCTGTCATCGCAATAATCGGCAATGCGCGGTATGCAGGTAATTTGCGAATGGCTTGCGTTGCCTCGAAACCATCCATATTGGGCATATTGATATCCATGAGTACAGCGTCAAAATGCGTATCGGATGAGAAATATTCAAGAGCTTGCAAACCGTCTTCAGCAACAGAAACGCCTATTCCATAGTCTTCCAGCATGCATTCGACAAGTTCGCGATTGATAGCCAAATCTTCCACGACCAAAACGTGCATATTCTCGAGCGTTTTCAGGCTTTCGCTGGAGGTAACCTTGAAAGGATTGTTCGTCGGGCTGCCGAAAGTCTTTGTCAGTTCAGAACTGTCTATTAGCGCTGTTCCCACCGGAACCAGAGGCAGCGTTACCGAGAATATACTGCCTTGATTTTCATCACTGCTTAATTCAATACTGCCCCCCATTTGCTCACAAATTTCCCGGCAGATAGCTAGCCCGAGGCCGCTACCGCCGAACTTCCTGGTCATGGAGTTGTCGGCTTGCTGGAAAGGCTGGAAAAGTTTTTGTTGTTGTTTTTCGCTGATTCCAATGCCGCTATCGGCGACAACAATAACGAGTTTGTTGCCTTGTTTTTGAAAGGTTAATGCCACGCCGCCATGGTCGGTAAACTTTATGGCATTATTGCAAAGATTCAACAATATTTGTTCAATTCGAAGGCTGTCACTTTTTATAAAACGTGGTAAGTCGCCCGCTATTTCAACATTGAAGTTCAGTTTTTTATTTTGAGCTTGAATCGAAAATATGGCCTCTATTTTCTGGATTAGATCACGGAGGTCGAATTCGTGCACTTCAATTACCAGCTTGCCAGCTTCAATCCTGGAGAAGTCGAGAATGTGGCTGATTAAAGACAACAATGTTTCTGAAGCCAATTGCGATTTTTTAAGGTAGTCCCTTTGTGTCTCATTAATTTTTGTTTTTAAGGTTAACGAAGTAAAACCAATAATGGCGTTTAAGGGCGTGCGAAATTCGTGGCTCATATTAGCGAGAAAAGCAGATTTTGCTTCACTGGCATCTTCGGCCTGTTTTCGGGCTCTTAAATAATCGGCCGTTTTAGTTTTCACTTCTTCGCGAATTCTTTCTGTTGTACCGGTGAGGATAAGTAACATTGCTTGAAGCATGGCAATGACAAAAAAGCCGATTGTTAGAAGAATCCAACTTGCCCAATCCTTGGTGGCAACCTTGAAGCGGTTTTCAGGTTCAATTTGTACAACAAAGCTCCGCGTACCGAATTCGATGGGTAAACTGACAGCGTGATTTCTATCCAATGGTTTAGTATTGTCTATTATCAAGGGAAGAGGATTGTCTGGATCTGTTTTGTCAGTCACATTAATTTTAAAATTCTGATTTTTGGCTTCGAGTATGATGGGGCCCAAAAGCGTGTCAGCTTGATAAACAGCGCTGACAAAGCCAAGTAAATCCTCGGGATTGGTGGCGTCACTTCCATGTTTAAAAATCGGTAGATACAGGATAAAACTTTTTTGGTTTGCAGTTTCCTGGGCGAGAGTGATCGGTTCGGTACTTACAGGCTTGCCGGATTGATGTGCGGTTGTTAGCGCAAGCAGGCGCGCAGGGTTTGCACCGAGGTCTAGGCCAAACGCGGCTTCATTTCCTGTAAAGGGCGTAATATGCAATACCGGGTAATAAATATCGCGTGGTGTAGCTTTTTTCAGGTTGCCATTCTCAGAAAATTCTGTAAATGAAAATTCCGGAAAACCAAGCGCTTTGAAATGCTCTTCCATTTTCGGACGTTGCTTGTGAGAAACTATTTGGGTCCAGCCAATGGCCTTTAAAACCTTGTCCTGACTGACAACGGCATTGGCGTATTCTTCGAAAGATGTTCGTTCGTATCCGGCCGTACTTTTGAGAAAAGCACGAAAGCTCATGATCCGTGTTACGGAATTTTGTAGGCTCTCGTCAACATGGTGGGTTAAGGTTTCGGCACGTTCTTCAATTTCGCTAGCAATTGAACTTTCCCGGGCTTTGGTTGAATAGTGAAAAAGAATAAGCACCGATAAGAAAAGCAGGAATGTGGGAAGCGCGATTTGCAGTTTTCTATTTACTGAAAGCGAGTGTTTCTCGAATAGCGTGATTGTCAGCGGTGCAAATAGAAGTACACCGATAGTGTCGCCTACCCACCAGGTGAACCAGGTAAAAATAAAATTCTCGGAAGAAACAAAACCCGAAAACAACAATACCAGAGGACCAATCATGGCCGCAGTCAGACAACCCAGAGGTGCGATGAGCAGAATGAATACCAATATATCTCTGGGCGCATCCAATATTGAATGCGTTGGTAAGTAACGCTTCCACAATATACGCCCGACAGAGGCCTGGATGAGCGCGCCACAGGCAATGCCGATTGCAGTTGCAGCGGCTACGGGTTGAATATCCTGAAAATTGTTGCTTGCGACCCCAAGGTTTATAAGGAAAGAGCCGGTAAGTATTCCCAGGGCGCTAGCACCTGGGTGGCCTGTTAACATGCATGCGAGCGCAAATCCTGAGGCTGGCCACACCGCAGAGGCGAAGCCGGGTGGAATCGCCAGATACAGCCCGAAGCGGCCCATCAGATAGTAGCCAATCAAAGCAATGAAAAACGATTTTAATAACCTCGGCATGTCTGGGTTGGGTTTGAAACCGCCTCCGTAACAACTTCTGCAACAATGCGTGCAGCAACTTCTTAAAGTGTAGTCGTTTATAGGGCAGTGTCGTCGCTGTGGGCGGACATATTTTTACTGAGGATACAGGCGACAAATTAAGCCCGGATTGCCTTTTCGGTATGTACTTTGAGGGCCTGCTACGATGACATGCGGCTGTGCTGTGCGGAAAAGAGCACAGTGCTGCCGACAACATCTATCTTAACGTCGCGAAAATAGGCCTTGAGTGCTTTTTCCAGTTCAAGCACGCTATCCTCCCGATTTTGCAGTAAGCCAATCATGTTAAAGATTTTTAGAAATGCGAGTGAAAGCAGGTTGTGTTGGCAGCCTTTGGCAACGACGGTAGAGCCAAATAACACGCCATGGGGTTTGAGTAATTTTTGAAGGTGGTAGAACAAAATGCCCTTTGCGTAGAATCCCTGAGGAATATTTTGCAGAACTCGATTCAAGGCGATGCTATCGAAGCGTTCTGCAATAGGCGTGTCGTCGGCAAAAATATTCAGTTGGTATACATTGGGTGTGTAACGGGCGAGGCGTTTTTTTGCAGCTTTTAACGACCACAAATTAAGGTCTATCAAGCTCAAACGTAAAGAACGTGTGTCTCGATTGAGTTGGTCCAGCATTTTGCCCGTTTTGGCACCCACTTCGAGATGATTGGGGCCAACGTAGTGGTGGTAGTCGGCGCGTAATCGTTCCTGAGGGCAGCGCCAGGCGATGCGGTTTAAGAGGCCGGCAAAAAAGTCATAGTAACGCAGGCTGAAAGGATTGAGATACAGCAAGGAAGACTTGAATTGGAAGCTGCTTGCCATGTTTCCCCCAACAATGTTTAGCATTATTGGATGCTTATTGTAACGCAGTCGCTACAGGTCGAACAGGTTTTCGTTTACTATCAGCGTAGTCATTGCCTGGTGAGGAGAGGTCATGTTTAAAGGGTTGATACGCGTTGTATTGTCGCTAACGCTTTCTTTTGTGCTCGTGCAGCCGGTGGCTGCGCTGGTGGTATTGCAATACCATCATATATCCGACAATGCGCCTGCGGCGACCAGTATTAGCCCGGCACTGTTTGAAGCGCATCTTGAATTCCTGGAAAAGAATAACTTTCGAGTGATTGACATCACCGAGCTCAAGAAAGCGCTCGAAGGAAAGCAGGGCATACCCGATGGCGCTGTGGTGATCACCTTTGATGATGGCTATCGATCGATTTACAGCGAAGCTTATCCGCGCTTAAAAAAACGCGGCTGGCCCTTTACCGTTTTTATCAATACTCAACCTCATGATGAAAAGAACCCGCGCTTTGTCAGTTGGGAGCAGCTCAAGGAAATGAGTAAGAACGGCGCAACAATTGGCAATCATACGGACAGCCATTCCCATATGATTCGTCGCAGGGGAGGTGAGGACCATCACAGTTGGTTACAGCGAAATGAAAAAGAAATCGATTTTGCCGCAGCGCGAATCAAAAAGATGATTGGCAATAAACCGGAATACTTTGCCTGGCCGTTTGGCGAACATAACAAAGACCTTGAGGCTTTACTTAAAAAGAAAAATTATTTGGCATTTGGACAACAGAGTGGACCCATTGCCAGTAGCTCCAACAAGCAAGTGTTACCGCGTTTTCCCTTTGGTGGACCTTATGGCGATATCAATGATTTTTCAGCAAAGGTGTTTAGCCTCCCCTTGCCTGTGACCGCGGTTGAGACCGAAGCTTCAGGTCATGGGCGATTTATCGATCCAGAATTACCTCTGGGCGTGACCATGCCCGTACTTAGAATCAATACGCCGTTGGCTGCGTACGTCAAGAATTTCCAATGTTTTGCCTCCGGCCAGGGGAAAATTTCGACCAGGGTACAATCGTCGACAATCGTTGTGCAGGCGAATCGCGAACTGTCGGCAGGTCGAAGTCGTTATAATTGTACCGCTGACTCCGGCAACGGACGATTTTATTGGTACTCGCAGCTTTTTATAAAAAGAAACAAGGATGGCAGTTGGTACAACGAATAAGCCTCCTGCAGAAAATCGTAAATTTTTTCAGAGCTTCCCTAGGGAACCTCTTAAAAATGGCCTATTTTCCCTGTGGCGGCGTCAGCTCCGTGCTCGAATCCTCATTTACTCCAGTAAACTCCGGTTCTCCGTGCGGTGCTTCCTTGCCACAGAAAAAATATTTCCATTTTTCAGAGGTTCCCTAGAATAAATCGACATCGCCTTCCGACATATTGTTTTGGCGTACGGCTTTGTTTTCCAGTTGTATAAAATGTTCTCTGCTGGCGTTGAGGTGATTGCAAAGCATTGCCATTAAATTGTCTCGTGTATTTTCATTTTGTGTCTTACAAAATTCGACATACCCACCCAGTAATTCATGAATGAACTGATCGAGTGTGGTAACGCGTTTGTTGATATGTTCGATGAGTTGTCGTGCTATATCTTCGAATTGTAGAGAAAGCACCCCATCGCGAACAATTTTATGAATTTGATGAGACAGTTCTTCAACTTCTTCGGATTGTTTTAGCACAATGTTGTGCATACCTTTGAGTTCGTTGGAGAGTTCGTCCATTGCGCGTTGGGATTTTTGAGCGTTTTCAAATTCAATATTGGCAGAATTTTTAAGCGTGGTGATAGAGCCTTCCAGCCTGGTTTCTGTTTCCGAAATCTTACTGCGAATTCGCTCATTAAATTCGTCTGTGCGCATGGAAAGTGAGCGCACTTCATCTGCGACAACACTGAAACCTCGTCCGGCTTCACCAGCTCGTGCAGCTTCGATAGCCGCATTGAGTGCAAGCAGGTTGGTTTGAGAGTTAATGTCATTGATATCCTTGAGGTAAGCGGTCACTTCCTTGAAGTCGGCAGAAATTTGCTCAAAATCATCGCGGAGTTTTAATGTCGCTTGCTGCATTTCGGCCACTTGGGACATCAGCAAATCGACTGTTTCCGACGCACTTGTGGCAAATGCCTGAATATTGTTCCTTTCATCCCGTGCACTTGAGTTTTCTGCGCTGGTTGCTTTAAGCAATTGCTCGACCAGTATTTGCAGCGCTTTGCGCTGACTCTGGGTGCTTGAATCGACGCCCGTGACGGTGGAGCTTAGGTTTTGGGTGGCGCTGTTTAAAACACCATAAAGCTGGTTGAGTTCTGATTCGGTGTTGGTAAATTGGGCTTTCATCGTATCGAGCGCATGTTCAAAAAGCTCGGTTTCGCTATCGGTGTGTACCGGGCGAGCTTCTTTTGGGAGATCTACACCTTCTGGCTCTTCATCAAAGCCTTCTCCAGACTTAAGTTGGTATTGATAGAGCGCAATACTCAGCAGGCCACCTATTATGCAGAGTAGGGTAAGCATGCTTTGGTCCAGTAGCAGAAGGATCAGGGCGAGCACTTGTGCGCCAAGAGAGCAAGGGATCAGAAATTTCATCATGTTTCAGTACCAAAACAACCGTGGTCTATCTGATAAGCGTAGCAGACAGACACCAACTGGCAGGGCCACAGTGCAAGAGGATGAAATTATTTTAGGGCCTGTAACTTTTCCGCCGCTTCAAGTGCAAAATAGCTGAGGATGGCATCGGCACCTGCACGTTTAATACAAAGCAGGGATTCAAGCATAACGGCATCACTCAGAACGCCCTGTTGGATTGCAAGCTGGTGCATGCTGTATTCACCGCTCACTTGATACGCGAAGACTGGTACGCCAAATTCCTCTTTTACCCGTTTCACGATATCCAGGTAGGGCATGGCGGGTTTCACCATCACCATATCAGCCCCTTCATCAAGGTCGAGGCGGACCTCATGCAAGGCTTCATCCGAATTGGCCGGGTCCATTTGATAGGTAAATTTGTTGCCTTTGCCAAGATTGGCCGCAGAGCCGACGGCATCCCTGAAGGGCCCGTAGTAGGAGGAAGCATATTTTGCAGCGTAAGCGAGAATTTGCGTGTAGATAAAATTGGCATTATCAAGGCTGCTGCGAATTGCCGCGACGCGGCCATCCATCATATCCGAGGGCGCGATGACATCCGCACCGGCCGCCGCACAAACCAGTGCTTGTTTTTGCAATGCCGCAACAGTCTCATCGTTGAGTACATAGCCGTCGGCATTAATAATGCCATCCTGACCATGTGTCGTATAAGGGTCGAGCGCGCCATCACAAATAATCCCCAGTTCAGGAAATTGTTTTTTCAGTTGGCGAACACAGCGGGGAATCAGGCCATTTTCATTCCAGGCTTCGTCGCCGTTAACGGTTTTTAGGCTGCCGTCGATATTGGGAAAAAGCGCGAGTGCAGGAATGCCCAGTGTCAGTGCCTGTTCCGCAACCCTTTCGAGCTCATCCATACTCAAACGATATTGGCCGGGCATGCTGCTGATGGCCTCGCGTTTGTTTTGTCCGTTAAGCACAAAGACAGGATAAATAAAATCTGCTGCGCTTAATTCCGTCTCGCGTACGAGACGACGAGAAAATTCGGCATACCGGTTGCGTCGTAAACGCGTCGATGGAAATTGTCTATTCATAACTCTTTCTTACGTGATGTGTGCGCCCTGAGTCTCGACATACACCGAGTAAATGGATTGGCTGGCACACATAAACAGGCGGTTGCGGTGCTTGCCACCAAAACACAGATTAGAACAAATTTCTGGCAGTAGGATCACGCCGATGCGGTCACCATTGGGTGCAAATATATGGACACCATCGTAACCTTCACCCGCCCAGCCTGCACTTGACCAGATATTACCGTGAATATCGCAGCGGATACCGTCAGCACCACCGGTTTTCCCCTTATAGGTCATGGAACAAAAATTCCGGCCATTTTTCAATTTTTTGCCATCAATATCCCACACCTTAATCACCGCTTTGGCTTTAGAGTAGTGAGAAGAGCCGGTGTCCGAGACATAAAGCTTTTTATAATCAGGAGAAAAACACAAACCGTTGGGCTTATAAATGTCGTCGGTGACTTTTTCAATTTTGCCGTTTTGTGCATCTATGCGGTATACCGCTTCCTTCTGGTAAGGTTGAGGTGAGTCGTTCGGTGCTTTGATGCCTTCGTACCAGCCTAGCGATCCGTAACCTGGATCGGTAAACCAGATGCTGTCATCGTTGGGGTTAACCACAACATCGTTAGGTGCGTTAAAGCCTTTATTGTTGTATTCACTGGCCAAAACCGTTGTGCTGCCGTCGTGTTCAAATCGAATAACGCGACGCTCTTTGTGTTGGCAGGCAATTTGACGGCCCTGAAAATCGAAGGTGTTGCCGTTGCTGTTGCCAGAAGGCTTGCGGAAATTTCTGGAAACCTGATCATTTTCCTCCGTGTAGCGCAATTGTTCATCGTTGGGGATGTCACTCCAGATCAGATAGCGGCCGACAGCATTCCATGCCGGGCCCTCAGCCCAGCGCATGCCGGTGTAGATACGCTCAATCGCGGCATTGCCAATCTTATAGGTGAATCTTGGATCGAGTGGGAGAACATCGGGTTCAGGGTAGCGAATGGGCGCTGCCCCGGCTAAATAGCGACCGGGATCTTGTGCGCTGGCGAGCGTACTGGCACCCAGTGCTGAAGCACCGATCAAAAACTGTCTTTTACTAATGGGTTTGTTTCGCAGGTTTTTATACATTATCCCTATTTCCCTCTGATCATTCTGTTCATGCAGGGCTGGTCTCAAATAGGTCTGAGGATGCTGCATGTGGTTCAATTTTTTCATTAATCGCGCTGAACGCGTTGTTTGCCTAACGGCAGTGCCTCTTTATTATCAGTCATTCTCTTATTATTAGTCATTATCAGGTCTTTAAAGGGGGCTTTATCGAACTTCCAGAGTGCATTGCCGAGGCAGAGGCGACGCCAAGCTTAGCAGAATTCAATGGGTCCAGGCCGACTTTCCATTTACCTTTAATGCATTCCGTTCAAATCCTGATTTTCTCTTCATCAATATGCTGTCTTTATCAATACCTTTCGGAGGTAAGAACACGAAGGCCAGGCCTTGTAAGCAGACGGCCCGAGAAATTTCACGTTACCACAATTGATCATTTTCTTGCTAGATCTTTGCCATTTTCAGTTTATAAGCTGCGAGCGTATTGCAATGACATTTATCGGGGACAGGATTTATGAATTTAAAAGCAATTGTTATTGTTGTGCTTACCGCTTTTCTGCTGATTCCATTGGGGATGATCGAAAATAAAATTCATGAGCGTGAAAATTATCGCTACCATGCCGCTGACAGCATCGCCCGAAGTTGGACCGGCGAACAAAGGCTGTACACGCCTTTTTTACTTCAAACATGGAAGAGTGAGAGCGTTGTTCAGGTTTATGACAAGAATAGTCAGAACTATGTCTCGCAAATCAAACACGGGCATCACCGACGATTTCTTCCGCTGAGTGAAGTGAAATTAAACCTTGAGGTGGAAACCGAGCGCCGCCAGAAGGGCATCTACAGTTTTCCTGTATATACCGCGAAGGTGCAGCTGCAAGGGCACTTGAAAAAAACCGAGTGGCAAGCGCTGCGCGATAGCATTCAAAACAAGGCAGACTTTAGCCAATTTACGGGAGCCTCGATTGTGATTGCCGTATCGGACCCGCGTGGATTTATGGGCGTACCCTCAATGGCACTGAACGGCGAAACCAAAAAAATGTTATCGGGTACCGGAATTCAGGATCTACATCAGGGGTTGCGAGTGACACTGCCCGATAAAGTAGAAGCGCTCAAACTGCACAGTCAATTCAGTTTGCGCGGGATGCGGGCAATGCAGATTGTGCCGGTAGCTCTCGAAGTGGACGTTGCCATGCAATCACCCTGGGCACACCCGGCGTTTGTTGGTTCAAGCTTGCCGGTTGAGCGTAATGTTAGCAGCGACGGTTTTACAGCGCTTTGGCAACTCACTGAATTTAGCAGCGGGGTGGTCGGCAAGCTGGACGATTGCGAGCGAAAAAACTGTGCGTCTCTCATTGATATGAGTTTTGGTGTTACATTTCTGGATGGTGTGGATATTTATCTGCAAGCAACGCGAGCAGCCAAGTACGGTATTCTATTTATCGTCTTGAGTTTTGTGACCTTTTTTCTTTACGAAACCCTTAAGAAGTTGCGAATTCACCCGGTGCAATACACCCTGGTTGGCTTGGCTATTACAATTTTCTATTTATTGCTCGTCTCCCTGAGCGAACATATCCCTTATGCGCTGGCTTACATACTGGCAACAATCGCTTGCGTGACCTTGCTTTCCTATTATTTACGTTTTGTATTGGGCGCATGGAAAGATGCAGGCTTGTTCGCGCTGCTTTATACCACTTTGTATGGCCTGCTTTACGTGATTATTCGCTCGGAAGATACAGCAATGTTGATGGGGACCTTGTTACTCTTCCTGGTACTGGCTGGAGTGATGGTTTTGACTCGCAATATTGATTGGTATGAAGTGGGCCCGGACAAATTAAAGAGTGATCGATCACTGAGCGATTGGTTGCCTGGCCGGAAGTCGGAGCCTCAGTGAAACGGGTTCCGTTTGAAAATTGGCTGAATCTGACGATTCAGCCAAAGTGCCGCTCAGAAGTTGAACTACTCCCTCAATGAACCGCCGCGAAAATTTCTAAAGTTTATGAAGTCAGTGCCACAGGTCGTGTGGCACTTTGGAAAAACCTGGAATAAATCAATATTTAAATCTTTATAAAAGGCCTCTCGTTTGCAAATAACAGTGCCGATGCTTGTTGTCGCCAATTCGTTGGGCAGTTTTCCTGTAAGAAAATCGCAGCCATTGCATAAGCGTGACCACGGGCATAAGGAGGAATGCTTTGAATATGTTCTTCGGCACGCTGAATGGACGCCTTCTTTTTAAGCGCATCCATAAAGTTCATGAGTTGAGAAACATATTCCTCCTTGTTGTTCTCAAGGAACGCTTTGTGAAGGCTGACATCGTTTTCTTCACGAAGAGCCAAGGCAAAGAGTGCCCAGCTACTGGCTTCGTAGTTGAGAACCTCGGGGTCAATTTGCAGTGCTTGATTTATCCATTCAGGATCAGCGCCGTCGCTGCTGGCAGCAAAACTTAACACCACATTGTAAACCTCCGGGTCACCCTGAGCGACTTGCAAGGCTTCGGTCAATTCACCGCGATAAAGATGGCTATAAGCGACTGCCGGCGACCCGGAAAATTCTCTGCCGTCTTCAAGTGCCAGAGTGTAATAAACCTGATCGTTGAGCTGGGCAAATTCATAGTAATCGATATCAGAATTTAATAGCCGAGCCATCCGTACAATTTCGCTGGAGAGGCTGGCTTTGAGAGGTGGAAAATTTCCGGTTGCGGTTTGGTAGTGTTGCATTGCCAGGGGCCAATCGCCTTGCTGCGCATGTCGGTAGCCATTGGCGAGCGCGAACCATGGATGGCTCGGCCATTGTGCCAGTCCCTCTTCAAAGGCCTTGTCTTGCTCGGGGCCGTCTTCCATGCAGCGAATCGTGAGATAGGCAAAATCGGCGTTGTCGGGAGCATTGCTTGCGAGCGATTTATGGCGATCACACAAAGCGGTTTTTTGTTCGCCCTCATACAACTCCTGTTCCATACGCAATAGCACAACGGAGTTGGGGTTGTCCTGCAGTCGAGCTTGCAGAATGTCTTTCGCATTTTGCTGGCGACTTAAATACGCCAGCCAGTGCAAAATAAAAGGCGAATCTGTTCTATCCCAGCGAGCATGCATTTCAATAACCTGTTGTGCTTGCTGACCGTTTTCAATCATATTCAACTGGCGATAAGGTGAAAGCTCGCCATAGCCGCCAAGAACGCTGCGATGACCACCGCTGCCACTGGTTTCAATATTGTCCGGTGGCTCAGAAAAATAATAGTCGGCTGAATGATTTATCCATTTGGGCGCACCCAGATATTCATTCTCACGTTCACGCACATCACCATACACGGCCCACCATTTTACCAGCGGCGCTGCGCCAGCAACGTTGTAGACCGCTTGCTGATAACTTGAGGATGTGCTTTTTTGAGTGAAGTTTTCTATCAGGTGGCCTTGATCGGTTTTGGTTACCACATTCAAATCCTTACCTGGCGCAAGCTCCAGGGAGGCGGAGCCGTGCGGTTGAATACGACGTGACTTCCCATTTATTTCTACTTGTACATAACGATCAAGCCCGTTGTAAACGGTAATTGCCGTATTGCCGAGTGATTGCCCAAACCACAACACCGCGCCAACAATGGAAGTGGCGACAACAAAGCGTGCAGTTGCCGGAAAAAAGCCGGTTGCCGTAAAAAAGCTGTCCCATAAATCCAGTTTTTTCTGCAACTGTCGTTCACTCCCCGGCAGTAAGGTTTTATAACCCTGGGGAACTGTGGGGGCAGTAGGCGCAGGATCAAGCGTTTTATTTTGACGCAAGGCGCCGGCCACTTTGGCTTCGGCGAGCAAGAGTGTTTCAAGGGTAACGAATTTTAAATTTGATAAGGTGTAAGAGAAAGCGGCAATCCAGCCATCATAAACATTCATCCATTCGTTGATATTGTCTCGTTGAGGAGCTGGTAAATTATAGTCGCCGATGAGCTCCGATAATTTTTCAGTCTCCAGTTTCTTTAATAGGCCCGCGTCCAGATTGATTTCGCAGATTTTGCTAAAAATCACGTTCATGGTGCTGTGGGCATCGGAGACCGCTTCAATTAAACGTTTGGTTTCGGCGTTGCTGATGCGGCCATCCGCCGTAATCACCGACCATACATTAACTACGTAACCATTGACGTCCTGAATGTCGGCTTCGCTGTGGTCGGCAAAATGGAGCAAAGCGAGTAAACCTTTCAAATAGTCGTGCCAGCCTTCACCGACTTTGTTGGCGGCTGCCAAATGCACGGAGCGAACTTGTTTGTCATGCGAGTGTAAATCATTTTCGAGCGCATCAATTTCTTTTTGAACATCCGCGATAACCTTGGGTAAGTCCTTGTGTTTAATGGTGTCGCCTCGAAATTGAATAATCCCGCCGGCGGCCTTCATAATTTTATCGCGCAGGGCTTCCAGGTGATGTTTCTCTTCATAGAGCTCGCGTAAATTTTCCAGTTTGTCCGTTAAGGCTTCCGGGTAAAGCGCGTCGAGATCACTGATTGAGGGGTCTGGATTATCACTGTTGAAACATTCACTGAACGATGCACTTTTTCGTGTGATGGAGCGGCCGAGATAGGTGCCGCGATAACAGGGCAGCAACCAGGGTTTACTGTAGTTGCGGTTCAGGTTCTTCAAGCTTTCTTCAAGGCTAACGTCTTTAAGTTCTTTTTCGACCGCGCTGAAAAGGTGTGCGCTTACTGTTTCGCGCAGGGCATCCTTGTTGTTAAAAATGACCCACGCATCGCGCGTGTCAATATCGCAAGGTATGTAAAGGTTTTTGGCATTGTCTTCGCGCGCTGTATTTTCAGGGTGGGTCGACCACATTTGCGGCGGTGACGCGATGTTGGAGGTAAAAACCCGGTGCTTGGCCGGGTCTATCTGCGGAATGTCGGGGACACAACCGTAGTCCTGATCACTGTAAATTTTGCGTAGCTGTAAAAGAATCTGGCTTTGTACCGCAAACAAGTCCTGCACTTTTCTACCTTCGCCAATTTCCTGGTTGGCAAAGTTTAATGTGCGGCTCCAGGCGTCGTCGCCCGCATGCAGTTTGTTCAGGGCGTGCACTAGCGCATCGCTGCCGGTGAGGGACACGGCCACAAGGTCGGCTTGAAATTCCATCTGCCGCGACAGTGCGCGTTCACTCAATATGACAATACTGAAAACGGAGTCGAGCAGGGAGCGAATACTCCAGACAACCAGAGACAAGATCCAGCCGATCCACGCGATACGGAAATCGACGCGCGAGAGACCTTGTAAAAATTTATCCAACGCATCGCGCTTGGCAATAATGTGAGCGGCGATCTGCTGGGCAACATAAACCCAGCGGCCCACGGCCATGGAGCGTTGAGCAAAATGACCGAATTCGTGTGCGAGCACGGCTTTGAACTCACCGAGATTGAGCACATTGACCAAACCAAGTCCAATCAACAAATTCTTTTTCGAAGGAAAAATCAAATTTAATAAGCTGAGATCGTAAAAGACCGCGGCATTGACCTGTGGAGAAACGAACACTTTATGGGGCCGCGGCGCGCCGGCGTCATCGGCCAGCCGATTGAGAAAATCAAAAAGTTGCGGGTGGTCTTGACTTTGCAGTTCGATGTCCCGGCTTTCATTGCCGTGTTTGACCGCAAAGAGAGCCTTCACCATGAAGATAAACATGAACGCGGAAGCGGCACCTGCAGCAATGCTTACGAGCTGAAAATCACCGCCCTGACCGAGGCCACTCAGCATGCGCCATGCTGTCCAGGCAAACCATGCGGTTAAAAAAATGTAAAGGCCGATAAATAAACTGAGGCCGGCCATTGCCATCCAGGCGCGTTGTTTGTAGGCGCTGGATGCGCGGGTGAGATCGGGTGGTACGGATGCGGGACCTTTGGGATACAGGGTGTCCATGGATTGAGTCACTCCGTTGTCTGATTATTATTCAGGCCTTAGCATAAAGCGCTGAATCTTTCTGTCCAGACTTAATTGGCATGAAATATTGTTAAATTAAAACACCTGTTTCACAGAAATAAAAAAAGCCCGCGGTTAACGCGGGCCTTTTTGCCGGGTTTGTACTTATTTAGTTTGAGTTTTCTTGCTTATGTTTGCCAACGCTTAGAGCTCGTCGTCCTCGAGTATCTCACCCATCAGAATATCAAAGTTGCCCTCCGCGGTATTGTTCGCTCCCCCGATTACAGTGGCATTAACGCCGTTTGCCGTGTTGCTGTGGCCACCTACGAGAGCAGAAGAGCTGCCGTTAGCGGTATTGGAATTGCCCCCGAGAATAGCGGTATTCAAGTGATGGGTTCGGTTGTGGGAGCCGCTGGCAATAAAGCCCGCTGCCTTCACTTCGTTGTCCCAGCCTGCGACAACGGCGCCATTGGTACCTGAAAAACTGCGTCCACCCGTGACCAATACATTGTTCCCGGCAATGGCGTTGTTCTGGCCGCTTACGATGCTGCTGGCTCCAGAATAATTGTGTCCGTCGCCGACCACGAGATTGTGCGAGCCACTCTTGTGAAAATCTGACCATACATAACCTGCGGCCTCACAGTTTTCCTGATTGACCTCCAGTTGCTGCAAAATAAAATTGATGTAGTCTCCTGAGCAGTGCGGCTCGCGCTCGTAGCTGCTATCGAGATCATGTATCGGCTTGTTGTAACCAATAAGCAAGTTTCCCAGACCATTCGCTTGTGTTGACGAATTCAGACCGCTGCGGATATACACATTGACGGCGTCATAAAAAACAGCAGGATTACCGTAGTCATCGACGCCGACAGAAACGTAGTCACCGAGGCCCGCAACAATTCCGGATGTTAAATCGTTCACTTGCGATTGCAGTGCGGCGTTTTCATTTTGCAGGGTTTGATTCATTGCGATCAACGCACTGACCTGGCTTTCGAGCGCAGAAATTCTTGCGTGGTTGTCATTGATCGCCACTTCGGCCTGTTCAAAATTGCTTTGGCTTAAGGGGCCACGAACGAATTCGAAGTCTACTTCTGCTGCGTGTGAACCGGGTGCCAGCAGTAAAATGGAAAATGAAAAAGTGAGGGAAGGCCAAATACCGGATTTTATATTCATGTTTACCTCTTGAATCTTTTTGTTTTATAAATCAAATTAATTAGGGTTATTTTTAAAGGGTGAAACAGGGTTTGGTTATCGCCCGATAAAACCCTCCTTTGTGTTAAGGCTCCCCATTTAAGAAGAAAAAGTGCAGTTTCGACACTCTTGTATCGTGAAAAATTTGCTACTGTAAACGTGAAAATTAAGGGCTTAGCGGTTTTGTTTGTTCATCGCCAGACACATATCCAACCAATGTTGAATGCCGGCACTGCGATATTTTGCTTTGTGGATGACGAGGTAGAGTTTTCGCTGAAAATTCAGTGGCGTATCCAAAGCGACGAAACGTTTTCTCTTCAGAGCATCCTCCAGGGCGATTTTAGACAGGCAGGAAATGCCCATCTGTGCTTCCACTGCGCGCTTGATTGCCTCGGTGTGCTCGAGTTCGAGCAGAACGTTTAATCGGGGGTAGCGTTCACCCATACTGCGTTCAAAAATTTGTCGGGTTCCCGATCCACTTTCGCGCAATATCCAACTTGCGTCGGTCAAATCCTGTTCCTCAAGCTGTCGCTTCCTTGCAAGGGGATGCTGCGGGCTGCAAAAACAGAGTAATTCATCGTTGAGCCAGGGCAGCATCTCAAGGTCGGGATGATTGATTTCGCCTTCTATCATCCCGATGTCGATATCGAAATTGAGCAATTTCTGACTGATGACCCGCGTATTGGCCACCTCCAGCTTGGCCTGGGCTTTTTCCTGCTGCATGTAGCGTTGCAGGAGCCCGACGCAAAGGTAATTGCCAATGGTCAGGGTAGCCCCGATTTTCAACAAACCACCATGCTGGTGTTCGGTGAATTCAGTTTCCAGTTCACGTGCTCGCTGCATGAGGGATTCAGCCAGTGGCCATAAACGTCTCCCCATCTCATTGGTTTGCAGGCGTTTGCCAACGCGGTCAAAAAGCTGGATGTCAAACTGGCTTTCCAGCTCTTTTAAGGCACCACTGCACGCGGATTGGGACATGGAGAGGGCCTGCGCAGCGCGGCTGACATTCTGGTGGTGGGCAATGGCGAGGAAGACTTCGAGCTGGCGCAAGCTGTATTTCATCGTTGTTCTCTCACTCTGTTTTATATCGGAAAAAACGATTATATATATAAATATTATCTGATATACAGCTATGCATTGCTGCTTTAGGCTTGCGGCCTATCAATTTACCTCCGAGGAAAGTGTCATGAGCAGTTTGATGCGAGAAAAAGTGCTGGATGTCCATCATTGGACCGACACCCTTTTTAGCTTCAGCACCACCCGCGACCCCTCCTTTCGGTTCCACAATGGGCACTTCACGATGATGGGTCTGGAACAGGAAGACGGCCGCCCCTTACTTCGCGCATACAGCATTACCAGTGCGAACTATGAGGACCGCCTGGAGTTTTTCAGTATCAAGGTGCCGGATGGCCCTTTGACCTCACAATTGCAACACATTAAGCCGGGTGACGAGATCCTGATAAACCGCAAGTCGACAGGCACCCTGGTATCCTCCAACTTGCTTCCGGGTAAGAACCTGTGGCTCATCAGCACGGGCACGGGCCTCGCGCCATTTATGAGTATTATCAAGGACCCTGAGGTTTACGAACTGTATGACAAGGTGATTTTGACACACGGGGTGCGTTTTGTGGGCGAACTGGCCTACCAGGACTACATTCAAAAGGAATTGCCTGAAAATGAGTTTTTCGGCGAAGAAGTGCGTGAAAAATTGCTCTATTACCCCACAGTGACGCGCGAAACCTATCGCAATCAGGGTCGGCTCACGGATTTGTTAGACAGTGGGAAATTGGCTACAGATCTCGGCCTGCCTGAGATTAACCTCGAAGATGATCGCTTCATGATTTGTGGCAGCCCTGCAATGTTGAAAGATACCTGCAAGATCCTCGATGATCGCGGCTTCAAGGAGGCCCGTGGCGGCAAGTTAGGCCACTATGTGATCGAACGGGCCTTTGTTGAGTCCTGATAACTTCCCTGCTACTATCGCCGGTCCTTGCGGCCCGGCGACCGGGCCCATTCCGAATTCCTTTTATAATTGATATAAGTAAAGAATAGTCATATGGCCCAGTTACATTTCTACCAAGAACCCACTCCCCTCGATAAAAACAAGCATGCCAAGCTGAAGCTCGATCGCAGTGGCGATTTCAGTTACGCAGCCAACGTGAACGCCGTGCCGGTTGCTGGCGTTGAATTCTTCAAGTGCAGCCGTCACTTCCCCGTTGTGTTTGTGAAAAACTCTGAAAAAGGCTACATCCCTCTGGCGTTGCTCTCCCTGCGCAAAGACTCCCATGAATACGGAGACAAGTGGGAAGATTTGTATGTGCCGAATTATATTCGCCGTTACCCCTTCGTTCTCTCTGAGGACAATTTAGTGGTTATCGACAACAAGGCGCCACAACTCAACGAAGAAAAGGGTGAAGACCTGTTTGCCGATGGCGGTGAGCCGACTGAAACTCTGAAAGGCATCATCGGCTACCTCGAACAATTGCAGGTGAGCTATAAGGCGACTGATGAATTTGTTAAGGCCTTGCAAGAGAAAGATATGTTGCAAGTATTCTCGCCGAGGGTAAAAGTTGGCCAGGGCAATATTAATTTTGGCGAAATGTTTATTGTCAATGAGAAAAAAATTCTCGAATTGAGTGACACTGAAGCCGCTGACTGGTTAAAGCGTGGTTGGATCGCATGGTGTTACGCGCAGCTGCATTCATTAGAGTCCATCCACAATCTGGTGAAGCTGCTTGTTGCCAATGGCATCCCGGATGACATGAAACAACAGGCTCAAAACGACGATGGTGCGGCGTCGGAAACCACCAAAAGTTAAATTAAACGTCAAATACCCCCCGCTTTACATAAAAAGGCCTCCATTTGGAGGCTTTTTTTTTATCCGCCAGCGCCAGCTTGTAGATTGCGTCTACACTTAAAATTGACGTAATAACGGTAGACCTATGGCATCTCTTCCACAACACCACCCCAAGCGCGAACAGGTGATGGTACGTCATCATGACACCTTCCTGCATTCAGCCTTCCTGCAAAAACTCTTCGAAAACCTGAGTTGCGGTGCGCTGTTTCATACTGTTGACGGTGAAGTTGAAATAGCCAACAAAGCCGCCGTAAAAATTCTTGGTTTACCCGAAGATACCTTACAGGACAAAGTCAGTATCGGTGAGAGCTGGCAAGCGGTAGATGGCTTGGGTGAATCCATGCGCTGGGAAGATTTTCCCGCCTTCCCGAGTTTACAAAGTGGCATATCTCGTCAGGGCTTTGTGCTCGGTATTGACTCAATAAAGGGGAGCCGCCGCTGGCTGCGTATCGACTGTGAAGTGTTGTTTGAGGAAGACAGCAAAACGCCGGTAGGTGTGCTGAGTACAATCGTTGATATCAGTCTTGAAAGAAAAATTCAGGAAGAAATTAACAAAGTCACAGACCGCTTACATCTGGCGCTTGACGGCGCGCACATTGGTATATGGGATTGGTATATCGATGAACAAAAAATGGTTTGGGACGACCGCATGTATGGCCTCTATGGTTTTGAGGGGAAAACACATTTATCGGTAAGGTCGGTTTGGGAGCGCACGGTCGATTCCGAAGATCGCGACAAGGTGCAACAAGTTCTCGACAATTTACGCGAAGGCAAACTCTACGATACGGCAGAATTCAGTGTTAACCTGCCAGACGGTAAAACCCGCCACCTGCGTTCACAAGCGCGCGGAATTACGGATGAATCCGGTCGTGTCTATCGAGCGGTCGGCATCAATTGGGATGTGACCAAAGAAGTTGAAGGCCAACGACGTTTGCAGCAAATGGCCTTTCAGGATGAACTCACACAATTACCCAATCGTGTTGCCTTTAATTTCGAGCTCAATAAAGTCATTGCACGTTCGCGAAAAAATAACGCGAGTTTTGTTGTCTTTGTTATGGACCTCGATAACTTCAAGGACATCAATGATAGTTTTGGGCACCCAACGGGAGATTCGGTTCTTTGTGAAGTTGTGAATCGCGTGACACCCTTGTTGGATGCGTCGTATTTGTTTTCGCGTTTAAGTGGAGATGAATTCGGAATTCTGATTACGGGCAATCCTCGGGTTGAGGAGTGCGAAAAATTTGCACTCGAAATTCAGAAGGTTTTGGATGAGCCGTTTTATATTAGCAGTGGCGCTACCATTAATATTAAAACCTCCATTGGGCTGAGTTGTTACCCCAACGATGCCGAAGATGCGATTGACCTGGTTAAAACTGCTGATCTCGCGATGTACCGTTCCAAAGATAGTGGCCGTGATTGCTTAACCTGGTACGACAAGGAAATGGCTGTTGCCCTTAAGCGTAAAGTTACTATGGAAAATAAATTGCGTGAAGCCTTGCGCGATGAAGAGTTCCAACTTTACTACCAGCCAATAATCGACCTGAAAACATTACAGGTAGTGGGTTGTGAGGCCTTGATTCGCTGGATTGACAAGGAAGGGAAATTTATTTCGCCCGCTGAATTTATCAGTGTTGCAGAAACCTGTGGCTTAATTTACGAACTGGGTGCCTGGGTAAATTATACGGCGTTCAAACAGTTTCAATTGTGGCAAGTGATTAATTCGGATCTTGAATATGTATCTGTCAATGTATCGCCTCATCAACTGGCATCGCCACGATTCAGCTGTGATTTACGCGAGATTGTAGAAAAAACCCGTATCAACCCCGGTAATGTACAACTGGAAATTACGGAAGGGACCTTTTTACAGGAATCCCTCAATATGGACAGCCAACTCAGTAAGCTGGCCGAGCAAGGGTTCCATTTGGCTATTGACGATTTCGGTACAGGGTATTCATCACTCTCCTATTTAAAACGGTTCAATGTCGATGTGATCAAGATCGATAAAAGTTTTATCGATGATATTGAAGTGGATCAGGCTGACAAGGATATTGTGAAAGCGATAATGGCGATGACCTCCAGTTTGGGTTTCAAAACTCTCGTTGAAGGTGTCGAGCGCGCGGAACAAGCTGAAATTGTAAAAGAATACGGTTGTGGTTTTGCTCAGGGTTATTACTACGGGCGCCCCATACAAGCTGAAGAATTTGCTGAAACGTTTATAGGTATAAAAGATAAAAAACCGCGCTAGAAAATGACATCAGTGCGTGCTTGAGAGTTTATCGTTTAATAGCGCGGGTCATATATGTAGGTCTTTAAGGCTTTTTTCAGTGCAGCATCGCTTTTTTGCTCACGACACACGCCCAGTTCACGCCCTTTTTTAGCGACAGCCAGGGCAATATCAAAAGACACATCGCGAATTTCGCATAACGGTGGATATAAACACCCTTGCTTTAATTGTTTATCCGATACCTGTTTGGCAAGTGCGTGTGCTGCGCAAATCAGAATATCATTGTTGATTTCAGTCAGCGTGCCGAGTAAAGCACCAAGACCCAGGCCCGGGAAAATATACGCGTTATTGCCTTGGCCGGGAATTTTATAAGCGCCGTTAACAAAAACGGGCCCGAAGGGGCTGCCACTGGCAAAAATTGCACGCCCTGAACTGTGGTGATAAGCGTCTTCAGCGGTGCATTCGGCGTGTGCTGTCGGGTTAGACAACGCGAAGATAACAGGCCGCTCATGATTTTTCGCCATTGTCTGAATGACGTCTGCGCTGAAGATCCCAGGGGCACCCGTTGCGCCAATAATGACATGGGGTTTCAGGTTTTTTACACTGTCGAGAAGATCCATAGGCGGTGAATCTTTTGCATAAGCTTCAACGTGCAACGGTAGGTTTTCCCTTTGGTTTGTTACCAGACCGTCATAGTCGACAAAGCTGATTGCTTCGCGTGCGGCTTCGCGTGTTTGCCCGGTATTTACCAGCGCTTCTTCCAATAAATTACCAATACCGCTTGCAGCGGAGCCTGCTCCTACAAACAAATAACGTTTGTCTTCAAGAGGAATTTTCGTGAGGTGAGTGGCCGCAAATAAACCGGCAAGTGCGACTGCTGCGGTTCCTTGAATATCGTCGTTAAAGCAAAGAAGTTTATTTTGATAACGGTCAAGGAGCGAAATGGCATTCGGGGTGGCAAAGTCTTCGAATTGCAGAAGGGCTTCAGGGTGAAGTGCTTTTACCGCCTGGATAAATTCATCAACAAACTCAGCGTATTCGTTGCCGCGCGCGCGCGCCTGACGAAGTCCAAGGTAGAGTGCGTCGTTGCGGAGGGTTTCATTCTCGGTTCCGACATCCAGCATAATGGGCAGGCAATGTTCGGGTTTTACGCCGGCGCAAGCACAATACAAGGCAAGTTTTCCGATGGGAATGCCCATACCGTTGGTACCCAAATCACCTAGCCCCAGGATGCGTTCTCCGTCAGTGACAACAATTAATCGAACATCAGGTTCAGGCCAGTTTTGTAAAAGCGCCTTAATATTGCCGCGATCTTCAAGGGAAATATAAAAGCCACTGGTCTCACGGAAAATGGTTGCGAACTTTTGGCAGGCCTGACCAACAGTGGGGGTGTAGACTATGGGCATGAGTTCATCAATGTTGTCGATGAGCATGCGAAAATACAGACGCTCATTGCGTCGATGCAAGGCATTGAGATAGATATATTTTTCGATATCGTTGGCTTTGCTACGAAAGTTGGCGAGGTTGCGATCCAGTTGTTGCTCCATGGTACTGATGCGGTGTGGCAACAAGCCATCGAGTTTATAGCGCTTCCGTTCTTCGGCTGTAAAGGCCGTACCTTTATTCAAGCGCGGGTGAGTTAGGCGCTCCAGTCCCGTTGGTTCCATAGAGTTTCCTTGATAGTAAAAGCAGATTCAGAAATTAAAGGGGCTTTCCTGTGTTTCAGTGGGCTTGGGGAGTGGCGCTCCGCAGTAGAGGCAGGCAGCTTTATTCATGGGGTTTTTCTGTTGGCACTTGGTACAACTGTTTCGCGGTGCGCTGCGGCTTTCACGTAATTCCATAATTTTTTCGAGGCGGGCCATCAAGTGTTTATCAGTAAGGTTGCTTTTGGCGATAAGGATAGTCCAAAGGGATTCTGTCAGCGCAGTCAGTCGTTCAACCTTAGCCTCAAGTTGGGCTATTCTGGCATTACTTTCGTCACTGCCGCCGCCTTGTTGGCTCAGGGTAAAAGCATCCATCTCGGGCATGGCGGGCCGGTCTTTTTTAGAGAAAAGCATGGAAAATCTCCGCAGGGCGCTCAGTTTTTTTCTAGCTTGCTAGTCTTATTGTAGCGAATCCTGAGATAACAATGACATTAAAATTATCATATTTCGGCTAAACTCAATGAAATAGGCCTGAACCTTGAATTTTATGAATTTGGTTGCGCGTTTCATTGTGATGAGTTGTCTATCGCTGGGCGTTGTTTTTAGCGCAGTCAGTGATACCGGGCCTGTTATTGTGAAATACCCGCAAATTACCGACGCTTATGAGCGCGCATTCGACTTGTATTTTATTGCCATGCTGAAGCTGGCTTTGGCAAAGTCGGGCGAAACATACAGCTTGCAGGGCATTGAATCTCCCCTTGTGCCGGAAGCCAGGATTCATCGCATGATCGACGAGAACCGATTTTCCGTCTACTGGCTGAATTCCAATGTTCACCATGAAAGTGTGCTTGCACCCGTTCGTGTTCCCTTGTTTAAAGGTTTAATTGGTTGGCGAGTGTTGCTGATCACCCAGGGCAACCAGGGCCGGTTCGATGGTATTCGCGACAAGTCAGGGCTGGTGCCGCTCAAAGGTATCCAGGGGCACGATTGGCCGGATACACAAATCATGAAAGCTAATCAATTACAGATAGAGACATCTGCGAGTTGGGACGGGATGTTTCGTATGCTCGGAGCAGGCCGTGTTGATTATTTCCCGCGTTCAGTCGTTGAAGCGCAACGGGAATTGGAGATTTTCAAGGATTTGGGTATCAGTCTGGAATCGAATTTAGTACTGAGATATCCCGCAGCCTACTATTTTTTTGTCAACAAAAAGAATCGTGAGCTGCATTTCGTGTTAGAGACGGGGCTGCAAAAAGCACATGCGGACGGCAGCTTTGATCGTTTGTTTGAAGAGCATTTTTCGGCAGTGATCAAAAGTTTGAACCTGACTGAGCGCACTGTGATCCAGTTGGACAGTTTGCAATACTTTCCAGATAAACCGGAATATTGGTACAACGCACCGATTCCTGAAAAACTGGAGTCTGAATCGGGCACGCTTGTTCAATAAAAATCGCGGTTCAGAGGCAATCGGGTTCAGTAACTAAAAGAACCGGGATTAATCTTCCAGAAAACGTACTTCGCCCGTTTTGATATCGTACTCAGCACCAACAATCTGAATTTTCCCTTCCGCGAGATAGTGTTCGAGAATTTGTGAGCTGCTGCGAAGTTGAATGACTGAAGCCATAATGTTTGCATGAATGGCTGTTCTTAGTAACTCGTCCGGTTGGTTTTTCAGCGCAGAATTATAAAGTGGAGAAAGTGTTGGGCGAATACGTTTTACAATCGAATGAATATTGCCAATAGAGTGTTCGGATTTGAGCGGGCTTTCAAAGGAGTCAAGCGTTGCCTTAATTGCACCGCAATACGTATGGCCGAGCACCACAATGAGCGGTGTTCCAAACTGTTCGACAGCAAACTCCACAGAGCCAATTTGCGAGGGTGCAACAATATTTCCCGCAACGCGAACCACAAAAAGATCGCCCAAACCTTGATCAAATACGATTTCAGCGGGTACGCGTGAGTCCGAACATCCCAGAATGATGGCAAAAGGTGCCTGGCTCTCGGAAATGTTCTTATCCTGAATCTGCTGGATGGGGCTGGAAATGCTGCTCTCACCTTGAACAAAGCGTGCATTTCCTTCCTTTAACTGCTTCAGGGCTTCATCGGCTGAAATCATACAAACAAACTCTCCGTACATATTGAACAGGGTTCGACAGGCTGCGCTGGCGTGTACGGCGATATTGAAAGTTCGCCATAAGCCTGTCTTGGTTGGGAGGTGTATTTTGCCCAGTTCAGACCAGGATTTCTACTTCAATGGATTTAAATGACGGTGTTCCGCTGCGGTTGTCGGTAGCTTTGGGAACCAGAATATTCGCCTCGGGGTAGTAGCACAACAGGTTTCCGGGGCGGACATCAAAGGCTTTGACCTTAAGGTCTTTCATCATGCCCGTTGATGTTTTCAGGCTCACCAGTTGATTTTCTTGCAGGTTTTTTTCTTTTATGTCTTGTGGGTTCATCATCACAACCCAGCGTTCAGTTTGGCCGCGATAGCTGTCATGTTCGTCAAAAATAATGGAATTAAACTGGCCTTCGCTACGCACGGTTGCCAGGCGAAAAGTGTTTTCATAGTGAGGTAGTGAGTGGAAGCGAAATTGTGCTTTCCCGCTCCCGGTGGCGAATTTCGCGCGATGAAGAGTCCGCCCTTCAATATGAAATTCTTCCTTGCTTTCATCCATGTTTTGAATGGCGTCAAAGCCGGGAATCACGTTTCCAACAAAATCACGAATTTTTTTGTGCTCCAGAAACAGTGAAAAATCAAATCGTGTGGCGGGGATTAATTTTTTGCCGAGCGCACAGATGATTTCTATTTCGGACATCAGTTGCGCAAATCGTTCGATACCACCGTCGCTCATACGAACAAAATTGAACATGGATTCCTGTGTGGTTGCCTGGCGTTCTTCATCGCGTACGCGTATGGGTAGGATCAGCACCTCTTCATCCACACCGTGAACATGGCTCATATTTAAAGTCGAATTAATAAAAGCTTTAAAAGGCAAGCGATTCATCGCGTTACGGGCGAACTGAAAATCAGGGTTGGATGCCAACAGGTTTCCGCCAAGCATAACCGCAACTTGCATATTGCCATCGTAAGCGGCCTGCATACACTCCATGGTATTTTTGCCGAGAGACTTGGGCAGGCTTTCACCTAACTGTGCTTCAAGCTTCTGCTCAACAGCGGCCTTTAACTGCGGCGTAAACCCCATGGTGCCGGTGCCTTGTATATTGCTGTGTCCACGCAGAGGCAAAAGCCCTTTGCCCTCTCCGCCAATCATGCCGCGCGTGAGCGCAAGGGCTACGAGTGTTTCAATATTGCCGACACCGTGAGTGTGGTGGGTTAGCCCCATACTCCAGGAAAAAATACATTTTTCTGACTTGGCATAGATGCCTGCAATTTTTTCGATGCTGTTTTTATCAACCCCGCTATTTTCAACAATGTCGTCCCAGGAAAGGGCATTCAGCGCTTTGATGAATTCGTCAAAGCCTTCCGTGTGCTGGTTAATGAAAGCCTGGTCATGTTGCTGATTTTCGATAAGTGACTTGATCATGCCCTGCATAAAGGCCAGGTCGCCACCCAGATGAGGTTGAATATAATCGCTGGCAACCTCCTCTCCGAGTTTGAGCATGGAGCGCCAGTCACTGGGTGAGGCGAAGCGCAGCATGCCGGGTTCCTTTGCCGGGTTCACAACGATCACATGGCCACCACGGCGGCGGCAGTGAAGCAGTGTTTTGACAAAGCGGGGGTGATTCGAGGCGGGGTTTGCACCGAAAACGAAGATCACATCGGCCTTACCCAGGTCTTCATAGCGAATGGTTGCTGTACCCGTCCCGATAGTTTCCGTCAGCCCGACCCCGGAAGCCTGGTGGCAATAGTAGGAGCAGTTGTTGATGTTATTTGTGCCGTAAAGGCGCGCAAGTAACTGCAAACTGAAAGCCGCTTCATTTGAGGAGCGCCCTGAGGCATAGAAAAAACTTTGATCGGGTGTGCAGTTGTTTAAGCGATCTGCCAGAATGTCGAGAGCATGTTGATAGTCTATAGGGGTGTAATGTTTATCTCCGGATTTTTTATACAGTGGCACAGTGAGTCGACCGAGGTCTTCTAATTGTTTGCCGCTTAATTGCGCGAGGTCGTCGATCGATTTTTCGAAGAACAGCGATGTCGGGATTCCCGCGCGAATATCGCTGAGGTGCGCCTGAATATTCTTGTTGCAAATCTCAATACCCTTGCGTGCCTCGTTCTGTAGGCCGCCATTTTGACCGCCGGTACCAAAGGCACAGGCCTTACAGGCATTTTTTGAACGCAGGGTTCTCAGCAAGGGAAGGGGCCCTATTTTCGCTGAGTAGCGCAATACGCTTTTAATTGCTTTGATACCGCCGCCAACCATGTGCTTACCCTGCAATGAATGAAGTTGTGCTTTATTCTAACGCTGAGAAAGTGCTGGGGAAAAGGATATTTTGGTGTATTATGATCCTCATCCACCTGTTAAGTTCACGCCACACTTGAGTCGCGACGAATGCCCCTTATTCGACGATTTTTTCTCATTTTTATTATTCTGATATTTTTGTTAGGGCTAGCGCACGAGATTGTCAATCCATATTTGTCCTGGGATCGGGGAGCTTTGTTGCAGTTTCAGTGGTGGCGCTTGCTGACAGGGCATTTAGTCCACAATAATTTTCAACATATGATAATGAATGTGTCGGTATTTGCTTTTGCCGCTTATTTATATGGTCGCTGCTTTTCTTTGCTCACATGGTTGTTATTTTTTGTTGCGCTTTGTTTGTCAAATAGCCTCGCACTTTTCTTGCTGAATTCGAATCTGGAAAACTACGTCGGTCTTTCAGGTGTGATGTATGGCATTCTGGTATTGGGCCTGGTCAAAAGTTTTCCGGCGAGCAAGATGATGAATGGCTTGATTCTTATCTTTATCACCGGGAAAGTGATTTGGGAACAGCTTCCGGGTTTTGATGCGCTCTATATGCATGAACAAATCGGGACTGCCGTTATCGTCGACGCACACTTATATGGATTTCTGTGCGGGGGTGTATTGTTGGCCGTTTACTTCCTTTTGTTAGTGCTGTCTGACAAGAAGAAAGCGGATTCGAATGATGTTTTGCCGGAACTGACATTGTCAGGAGATAAGGAATCTGAAAATTAAAAATCCTGAAACACGCGTTGCTTTAGAGGTGTATTTACAATTGCTGGTGTTGGGGGCGGTATGGGGCGCCTCCTTTCTTTTTATGCGCATTGCCGCCCCGGAATTTGGTCCGCTCGCATTAGTGCTGGTGCGTACAGGAGTGGCCGCGCTGTGTCTGATCCCTTTCCTGTTTTACAAGGGGGAATTCAAACAGGTTCTGGGGAGCACTCTCGTCTTTCTATGGTTGGGGGCAATCACCGTCGCGTTACCCTTTACCCTGTTTTCCTACGCGAGCCTGTACCTTAACGCGGGCAGCACGTCATTGCTCAATGCAACAACACCCATGTTCGGGGCGTTGATTGCCTGGCTCTGGTTGAAAGAGCCGATAACGCGTTATACGGTTGTTGGTGTTTTGCTGGGCTTTGCTGGGGTATTTGTTATTTCTGCAAGCAAGAAGGGCGGCTTCGCATTCCGCGTTTTGCCCGTGTTGGCCACGCTGCTGGCAACGGCCTGTTATGCCTATGGCTCATGCTTCGCTCGCAAATTTTTCTCAGGTTTTCGAGCCGCCACGATCGCAGCCGGCGGGCAGCTGGGTGCGGCTTTGTGTCTGTTGCCATTTGGTTTGTATTATTGGCCACAGCAAAACCCGTCTGCACTCGCATGGCTAAGTACGATCTTGTTAGCCGTTTTCTGCACCGCGCTGGCACTGATCCTGTTTTTCCATTTATTGAAAAAAGTGGGTGTCTCGCGGGCGATATCTGTCACTTATCTGACGCCAGTATTTGGAATTTTATGGGGTGTGGTTTTTTTGTCGGAATCGCCAGGGCTAAGTTTAATTATTGGGGGTGTGTTGGTGCTATTCGGCGTCACGTTGACCAATCTGAATCGCTAATTCTGGCGTAATTTACAGCATCAACCTTTCTGGTAATCGGCTAAAGTTTATATATGCCGTATCGATCTTCAGCCAGAAAAATAATATGTGTTCCAAAGTATTAATTATTGAGGACACAGCCTCATTTTCTTCCATTTTGAAGCGTCTTGTTTCGGGCACCTATGGGTTTGAGGTTGATGTTGCGGCTTCATTCGCTGAAGCAGAGTTACTGCTTGCAGCGAATAGCGACTATTTTGTTGCGATAGTTGACCTGAATTTACCCGATGCCCCGCAAGGCGAAGCCGTTGATCTTGTTGTATCCCAAGAGATACCCGCAGTGGTGTTTACTGCTTCGGATGACAAAGCCGTTAAGGAAAATCTCTGGGTGCGTGGAATCGCAGACTATGCGCACAAATCCGGAGCATACAGTCTGGAATATGTTTTATGGATAATTGATCGAATCTATAAAAATAAAAATGTTGAAGTGCTTGTTGTAGATGATGCACTTTCATCGCAACTCGTAATAAAAAATACATTAAAAGTTCAAAATTACGTTGTTCATTGTGCCAGTAGTGGTGAAGAGGCGCTTGAGGTATTGCGCGAAAATCCGGGTATCACCATTGCTCTGGTAGATCGTTATATGGATGGGATGGATGGCATCGCACTGACAGCAGAATTGTGGGACATTAGAAACACGAAAGAGCTTGAGATTATCGGTCTCTCAGGTGCCGGAGATAAAACGACGTCGGCACAATTTATTAAAGCCGGCGCAAATGATTTTTTGGTGAAACCATTTTTGCCTGAAGAATTACTTTGCCGTGTTAATCGTTGTGCCGAGCGGATAGATGCGTTTCGAGAACTTAAAAAATTAAACGACGACAAGAACACTATTATCGGAATGGCTGCCCATGATATTCGCGGGCCTCTGGGATCAATTCATACCGCGTCTTCGTTAATACTGAATCGCAATTTACAAGCCAGTAAGCAAAATACATTGATTGAAATGATTGAGCGCAGCAGCGGTCAATTGCTGGAATTGTTGGAAACGCTTTTGGACATGTCAGCAGTCGAAGGCGGTAAAACACAATTGAACTACAGTGATGTTGATTTAAGCCAATTGATTGAAGAGCGAATTGAGCTTTACGAGGGGGAAGCCAAAGCCAAGCGACTTGAATTAAAAAGTCATATTGTTCCTTCGCTCTCGTTGAAAGCCGACGAAATCAAGGTTAAACAACTCGTTGATAACCTGATAACGAACGCTATTAAGTACTCTCCCAGGGAAAATGAGGTCAGTCTGAGCCTGAAGTTGGAAGGCCAACGGGCAGTGTTTTGTGTTGCTGATCATGGGCCAGGTGTAAAAAAGGAAGAGCAAGCCCACTTGTTCGAAGCCTATGCCGTGCTGAGTTCGCAAGCGACAGGAGGAGAAAAGAAAACCGGTCTCGGTTTGGCTATTGCCCGTAAAATTGCCAATGCGCACAACGGGCGTATTTACTATGCTGATAATGAAGGCGGTGGCTCCTGTTTTTATTTTGAGCTCCCTCTGAGTGCGTAAACCTCAAACTCACCTGCATGCCTGAGCCCGGTAATCTTCCAGACTGTTAATAAGTGTCAGGTGAGGCCGCTTCTGTTTGGGCGAGATCGGAAAAGTGACATTTGTCACTCCCCGCAATGACAAAACCTTCTTTTTTTATCCCGATTGCCCCGCTACACTGCTTGCAATGGTTTTTGGGTAAGTAGGGAATGGAAATAAAGCTTTTCGAGTTCGCTAAACAGAAAAATATACACGGCATGGAAATAGTATCCCTGCTGTTTACCTTGTTTTATTTTTTCCCTATATTTTTCTATCCACACGTCGATGCCAGTTTTCTATTGCGCATATTTTCGCTTTATTGTTTTCTCCTGGGGCTGCTGGTTAGTACGGCACTATTGGCGCCTCGAACCAGGCTTGTTGTTTCCTATGCGTTGATTGTTCTATCTACGCTATTTACACAATTTTATGTTGGTACCAATGTATTTTACGGGTTTGCGATTTTTAATCTCGCCTTGTACCACCGAAAATTCTACCCTTTTGTAGGGCTTGTATTTACTGTCGCATGCATAGTCTGGGCCGCCTATGCCTATGATCTTGTCAGGGCGTATTTCCTCTTGCCTACGAGTATTCCAACGGCTGTCTTGTTTATCAGTGGGCTAGTAGAGCGGCGCGAACGTCGATTCAGAAAATCCCAGGCACAGTCACAAGAGCAGCTGGAGCGAATGGCAGCTGTCGCGGAACGCGAACGGATAGCCCGCGATTTACACGATGTGCTCGGTCATACCTTAACCTCAATTGCACTCAAATCCCAACTTGCGGATAAGCTAATCAGTGCGGGCGAAGTGCAAGCGGCCCGGAAAGAAATTGCAGAAGTTGCCAATATTAGCAGTGCAACACTCGGTGAGGTGCGTGAAGCAATTAGTGGGTACAAAAAATTGACAATTGATGACCGGCTGTTGCAATTACAAGGGCGGTTACATGAGAAGGGCTTACTGGTGGATCTCGCCTGCGATTTTTCGCGGTTGAATGCAAAAGCCGAAGCAGCCATTAGTCTGGTGCTGACCGAAGCAGTGACCAATATTCTTCGCCATAGCCTTGCGACAGAGGTCACCATTTACACAGAAAATTCGGACCGCCAATTTCGTTTGGTTATTCGTGATAATGGTGAAACAAATAGCTTGAAAATGGGCAATGGATTAACGGGAATCAAGGAACGTATCGAAGAACTGCACGGGCAATTTCGTATTCTGACGAACGAAGGCTGTACCCTTGAATTTCAACTTCCTGAGGAAAATTTTAAATGATCAAGGTGCTTATTGCAGAGGATCAAGCCATGGTCAGGGGGGCTTTGGCTGCACTGATCGGTCTGGAGCAGGATTTTGATGTTGTGGCACAAGTCGAAAATGGTAAGCAAGCATTGGACAAGCTGCAAAATCTGGACGTGGATGTGGTTGTCACTGATATTGAAATGCCCGAAATGAGCGGTATTGAACTTGCCGAGCAGCTCGCCCGGAAAAACATTTCCGCAAAAGTCGTCGTTGTGACGACTTTTGGGCGCGCTGGTTATGTAAAACGGGCGATGACTTGCGGTGTGCAAGGTTTTTTACTGAAAGATGCCCCTTCGGAGAAGTTAATTGCGGCTTTGAAAAAAGTGATGTCCGGACAAAAAGTGATAGATGCAGAGCTCGCCATTGCCGCGCTCGATGATCTTGACCCACTCAGTGACAAAGAGCGTAAAGCATTGAAACTGGCCGAAGAGGGCAAGAGTACCGCAGATATCGCAAAGCTTTTATTCCTGTCCGAAGGGACAGTTCGCAACTACCTTTCAGAAGCGATCTCCAAATTAAATGCAACCAATCGAGTTGATGCGGCGCGCATAGCACGGCAAAAAGGTTGGTTGTAAGACCGCATTCGCACGCAGCTGCTAAAATCAGTGGTATGATCGGGCTTTCGTGAAAGGGAGGCCGGGATGCCAGAGTATAGTAAGAATTTTCAAGTGGGTTGGGTGGACGTGGATGCAAATTCACATATGCGAAATACCTCCTATGTGGAGCGTGTTGCCGATGTTCGCCTGATGTATTTTGTTTCCTATGGTTACTCTGTCAGTGATTTCCATATCCAGAATTTTGGGCCAGTTGTTCGCAAGGATGAAATCGAATATTTCCGTGAACTAAACCTGCTGGAAACCTTTAGCGTCAACTTCGAAGTTGCGGGTTTATCAGACGATGCCAGCCGCATGTATCTCAGCCATACTTTTCTGAATCAGGATAAGCAATTATCGGCAACGGTCCGTACAATGGCGGGCTGGCTGGATTTGGCCGAGCGGAAACTTATTGCTCCGCCTGAGGTTTTACGTAACGCACTGTGGGCGCTCGATAAAACGGATGATTTCAAACCTCTTCCTTCAAGTGTAAAAAAATAAGTAAAAGGAGTCAGGCATGTCAGTGAAAATATATTTTCAAGGAGAGATTCTTGATGATTTTGAACTAGATGAGGTCAAACAAAACCTCGCAAAACTTTTTCGCAAGGATATTGAACAGCTTGCCCCTTTATTTAGTGGTAAAAAAATAGCCATTAAAGAATGTCAAAGCGAAGGGGAAGCTGAAAAAGTCTGTGCGCGTCTTGAAAAAGCCGGAGCGCTTGTTTGGATGTCGCCCGAACCGTCTGCAGACCAACCGGTAACCCGGGCTGATCATCAGGCTGAGGTTGATGCTCAAGAAGAGCTTCAAGAAGTTGCACAGCAAGTTGTCCCACAGGAAAAAAATGTTGCAACGGCCCCACGAGTAACCAAAGATCCAGAGCCTGCGAGGATCGAACACAAGGTAAGCTGGAAGCAAGTATTTAAATATCGTGTTGATACCTTTATGGCGAAAGGGGGATCGTCTTCCTTTAAAGCGTTGACAGCGGCTTTTCTGTCAATTTTCTTTTTAATTGCGGGTTTTCGCGGTTTGTTACATTTCCTCAGCCCGGAAGCTGCGCTGCAATATGAAAGCCTGGACTTTTTCGGTAACGTCTATATCACATTCCTGCAGTTGACCGATCCCGGAAATATGGCGCAGGACATTTTGTCTTCGCCATGGTACAAATTATTTGCTGTTTTTGCAGGTTTGGCGGGCGTTGTATTGCTCTCGGCACTAATCGCCTTTATTACCACAGCGCTCGACCAGAAACTCAATGAGTTAAAGCGTGGTCGCTCAAAGGTGATTGAGCAGGATCACACCCTGATATTAGGCTGGAACGAGCAGCGCATAGTCGAAATCATTCGAGAACTGATCCTCGCGAATGAAAGCGAGGATGACGGTTGTATTGTGATACTTGCAGATATGGACAAGGAAGCCATGGACGATATTCTGCGCCTGCAAATTCCTGATAGGAAAACATCAAGAATTGTAACGCGTAGCGGCCGGGTTTCTACCCTGGCGAACCTGGATATGGTGTCCATCGAACATTGTCGTTCCATTGTCATCCTTGGAACTTGTGAAGATACGGCAGCCGCGGAGGAAAAAATCAAGAGTGATGCAGCGGTGATTCAAACTGTTCTTGCAGCATCCAGCAAGGCGCACAACGACGAAGTCAACATCGTTGCAGAAATTTTCAATGACTCCTACCGCGATATTATTGAAAACAGTTTTTCGTCACGCGTGGTTATCGTCAATACCAGCGACATACTGGCGAAATTACTCGTGCAAACGTCCCGCTCCGTTGGTTTGTCAGTGGTTTACAGTGAAATCCTGTCTTTTGATGGCTGTGAAATGTATTTTCACGGTGAGGATGACTGGCGGTCTACACGCTTTGGTGACCTCGCCTATTTTTTCCCGGACGGTGTCCCGATGGGTGTCCGGAATTCCAGCGGTGAGTTAATACTCAATACTGATCCGGACTACGTGATGAATTACGGTGACGAAATTATTATTGTCGCTGATGATGATTCCACTATTGAATTCAGGTCAGAGAAAGTTGTCACGCCTGTCGGTTTGGAGCTGGTCAATAGCACTCAGGAACAACAAACAGAAAAAGAGCTGATTATCGGCTGGAACCACAAGGCCCCGATTATTATCAGTGAATTTGCAGACTATGTGATGGATGGCAGTGTGATCGACATCATGCTGCAGCATCCAACGGATGCTGAACGTAAGGAAATTAAAAAGCTGGACGAAGATATCGACAATATAAAAATCAATCTTGTTGAGCTTAACCCGCTGAATCGTGATGATTTGCTGAGCCTTGATCCCTTTAATTACAACAATATTATTATTCTGGCTGGTGCTGGCGATGACCTGCTTGCGCAGCAAGTTGACTCGGCCAATATTGTGACCTTACTGTTGTTGCGTAATATTTTTGAAGCGTATCCTGAAGAGGCGGCCTCAACAAAACTGATTACTGAGATTCTGGAATCGCAAAACCAGCCAATTGTTGCTCAAGCGGGTGTGAAAGACATTATTATATCCAATCAATTGGTGAGTATGATCATTGCTCAGGTGTCCGAAGATGTCGATATCAAGGATGTGTACGATGATATCTTTCAGGAAGACGGTTCCGAAATCTACCTCAAACCCCTCTCGCAGTATTATCAGGACTTTCCGCTTGAAGTGAATTTTGCTGATTTGATTGATCTGGCTCAGCAGCGCAATGAAATTTGTATCGGCGTGAAAATCAAGGCGCTTGAAAACGAGGTGGAAGAAAATAATGGTGTAGAACTTATTCCACTAAAAGACAAACGCTTTACCCTTACGGGCGAAGATAGTCTTGTGGTGCTAGCAGAAGATGAACTCTAGCAAGTTAAAAAAAGAGACAAACCGGAAAGGTTTGTCTCTATCCTACAAAGGATAAAGTCCATGGAGGAGAGTTGAAACGTTAATTTGCCAGCGCCAGGCGAGCCGCACGGACAACTGCATCATCTTCGTAGCGCATAAAAATGGTCCCGTTCGGGCTGTCGCCACGCAGGGCATCGAGAATGTCTTGTTCCGAGTAATGCAGCAAAAGGTCGAGAGCGACACGTGTACCTTGGCCCTCCCTCACCAGGCTGCGATCAGTCGTGGCAAATGGCGGGCTCAAAAACTCAGCTTGAACCTCAGCCCCGGGCTCACCGGCTTTAGCGATCTCTATCCAAAGAATTAAAAGAAATAGACTGGCAGCCCAGAACAAATTCAAGGATTTAAAAAAGTTAACAGGTTTCATATTAAAGTCCTTTTAAAACGAAATTCACAGGCCCTGAATTGCGCTAATTAGCCCAATTACACCAAGCGAGAAACTACCGAGAGTAAAAAAAGCGGATACGAGAAAAGATTTCATCTGGTTCCCTCCAGAGAGTGTCATCAATGTATGGTGCTTACTTTAGTCGAATGCCCCGTTTCGGGCTGTGATCGAAGTTACAATACGGCTGTGAAAAATTACCCATGAGCAAGAATGGCGCTTTCTATACGCCAAAAGCGGAGAACAGCTTGTGCAATAAGGCGAAGCTAAAGCTCGGTTCTTCCTCAGCTTTCAAAAGAACTGCTGTGGTATAGTGGCGCCAAAGCATCCGGCGGTCTAAAGGCGAAGTATTAAAAACGCTTTCCACCGCACACCAATAGCGACTACGCACACAAGAAGCAAGAAGCAAGAAGAACAGTCATGCCATGAATGACGCAGCGCTCCAGCAAAAAAAACTTACCTTGATGTTTACCGACATCGTGGGTTACTCGCGCCTGATGGGCCGAGACCAGGCGCAAACGATTGCAATGCTTGAAGACTATCGTCGTATTCTCGTTGAGCAAATAGATAAGCACCAGGGCACCGTAATCGAATTCATTGGCGATGCCGTTTTCGCCCGTTTTGACAGCGCACAGTCTGCGGTTGATGCGGCCATCGGCATTCAAAAAGAACTGTTTACCTTCAACCATTTCCGCGACAAAAGTCTACCCCGCTTGCAAACCCGAATTGGCCTGCACAGCGGTGAGGTTATGACAAAGGGCGATGCGGTATTTGGTGATGACGTGAATATCGCCGCGCGCCTCGAACCTATAGCCGTTGCGGATGGAATCTGTATTTCCAATGCCGTCTACGACGAAATTCAGGAAAACCTTAAAGAACCCCTACTAAAATTGGGTGTACAACCGCTTAAAAATATCGAAACCAGGATCAAGGCCTATCTCATACGGCCGTTGGGTATCACCTTCAAGACACGCCTGCACTACGCCAACCGCAAGCTCAACCAAAAGCTGGGCGCCTACCGTTACCCCATTGCCGCCGCCGTTCTATTGGTGATTATTTCACTGATTTATTGGGTGCCACGCTGGCTGGTTCCAGGTTACGATGCCAACTACGTGGAAATTGCCGACTTCAAAAACCTGATGAACGCCGAAGGTGAAGTTGACTACCTCAGTGCTGGAATTACCGAAGCCGTGCGCTCACAGTTGGCAGATGTGCGTGACGTATATCTGGTTAAAACCGGCGAAGGTATTCTCGCACCAATTATGCTGGAAGGCAGCGTACAGAAAGTGGGGGATAACCTGCGCATTGCCTATCAACTGATTCGTCGCAAAGGAAATGTGCAAATTGCAGGCGGTAAGTTGGATGGTGTCTACGAAGATATTTTTATTTTGCAGGATCGGGTAACAGCTGAGATTGCGAAATATTTGGCTGAAGAATTTGGCTTACCGAATTTTCGGCCTGCGAAAATTGATCTGACCTCGGATGTGTTGGCTTATGACTACTACATGCGGGGTATGAGGTGGTTAACCATGCCGTCAGCACAAGAGGCCATGGATGAAGCTATAAAGTTTTTTACAACAGCATTGGTGCATGATCGAAGTTTTCCTTTCGCGTTTATGGGCTTGTGCCGAGCCTACAGAACAAAATATTACCTTTCACAAGAAATAAATTACTTCGAGCAAGCGGAAAAAAATTGTAGTAAAGCTGTAGCGCTAAATGGCGAATCGACTCAAATATTGACTGCGGCCAGTGCGTTATATATAGAAAAAGGAGATTATAATAATGCGCTTAAAATTCTGTTAAGTTTAAACAAGGATCAATATCTTGATGTTGAAATTGTTAGGCTAATTTCGCGAGTATATGGTCTGATTGGTGAGTATGAGAAAGCAGAAGAAATTGTTCAGGAGTTGATAGCGCAACAACCAAAAAATTGGCATGGCTATCAGATACTAGGTCTTTTGTACCTCCGATCAAAAAAATATGATAGTGCAATTGAACAATATAAAAATGTTATTGACATTACGCCAGACAATTCGGTTGCGTTAAGCAATATTGGTTCAAGTTATTATTTTAAAGGAGATATAAAAAAGGCAGCTAATTTTTTCGAAAAAGCAGTAGAAGTAATGCCAACTAGTTGGGGGTATTTGAATTCGGGAGTGATGTTCTATTATCTCAGTGAGTTTGATAAGGCTGAGATAAATTTTAGGCGCGGCCTGGAAATTTCCCCCGGGGATTTTTTGATTTATTTGAATTTGGCTGAAGTTCAAAGGCTGAAACAAAAAAATAAAGATTTATATTTGGAAACTTATAGTAAATCTATAGATTTAGCCGAAGAAAAAATTAATATCAATAAAAAGGATATAGTTGCACACTATGTGTTAGTGATAAGCAGTTTGTACGTTGGCAACGTTGAGGCTTCAAGACAGTACTTAGAGGACCTTGAGGGGATTGATAGCGACGATACTGATGTGCTCTATGCCAAGCTGAGATTTTTAATTTTTGAAGCAAGTTATAAAAATGCATTGGGGGTGATTCGTCAGCTGCTTGATCAAGGGCATCCGCTTGAGTTGATACGCATAGATCCTGATTTGGAGGAGTTGAGAAAGCAAGAGGTTTATAAGAGATTTATTTTTAATTATGAAAAATGATAGGAGATGATATGAAAAAAATAGCATTTTTGTTTTTGGTGGTTTTTTTAGTGAGTTCTTGTGCTTCTTATACTAAATGTGATTGTGAAATACCTGGTCCAGCACTTGTAAAAGTGTTTATGGATGTGGACGGTAAACCTAATGTTAATATTGAAAAATTGTCTACCTATCCTGGCGAAGTCGTCATTTTTGAAGGCTTGCCAGAGTTTGAATTGGTCTTTAATCGTGACCCGGGAAACCCAAATGGAAAAACAAAGAAATATTCTTCAAAAAAGGGAGTTATTAAATTAAGAATATCTAAAGAATATAAGGAAGTTTTGGCATCTCTGGAGAAGACTGAAGATCGGGATCAAGATGAATCACGTTCAGTAAAAGCTGTCATTATTAAATACGATATACATGCTCAAGGAGAAAAGCGGGATCCCAAGATTCGAATAATTGAGCATTAATTTTACTTTTGAGTAAATTCAATCAATCAAAAAGCCGGTTAATACCGGCTTTTTTTATCAACAACACCTCAGAATCTGTAGAATAAGGTTTCTTATCTTTCACCACCAACACAACAAGGAGTGGAATCTTTGCTTTGAAAGTTAATCACGATTAGCAAAATTTGGGGGCGGTTGTATTTGCTGTATACTCAATCGAGGCGGCGTTCAATTAAGGCAATTGGTTAACCTGTTCAGTAATCTGACCTGATATAGGCACAGTCGAAAAGCAGCGATATAAACTGTACAAAATACGAGCTATAGTAGCGGTAGCCCGCTATAATGCGTGGACTTACAGGTTAACGGACAACACCGTACTCAATGTTCTTCCTCCCCTTTAAAATAGACTCCCGCATAAAAGGGCTTCCGCTCTTTACCGTGATGGTCTGCCTGATCTGTTTAGGGGTGTATTGGGAGCAATACACACGTGACCGTGCCTATTATCAGAGTGTCAAACATTATTGCTATCAGGATATTGAAAAAGACGTGCTAACAGCCTTGCGCCTTGTACGCCACGAGCAGGTTGGAAACTACTGTGAGGAGGTTTTCGAGGAAATCAGGAGTGCAGAGCGACCAGCGGTGAAAATGAAATCCCTGGCAGAGCAGGCAGAGAACACAGGCTTGTTTGCCGATAAGGAAGACAATGTTGCCTATGTCTTTTTGCGTTTATCAGAGGGCTACAACGAATTCACCCGGCGTGTACCGCGTTTGCTAACGCGGGATCTAAGTTATGATCCGCGCAACCCGAATGTGTGGAAAATGTTTACTGCCACGTTTTCTCACGGCGATTTATTGCATCTCGCTGGTAATTTACTGTTCTTCTATATCTTCGCGGCTTCCGTTGAGTTGGTGATTGGTCACTTCGTTTTTGCCGCTTTTATATTACTTTCCACTGTGACCACGAGTCTGGCTTACAGTTACGCCACAATGAACGTGGAGAACGCCATGCCGACGGTAGGGCTTTCCGGGGTCGTGATGGCAATGGTTGCTGCTTTGGCCTTGATGCTGCCCCATGCACGCATTAATTGCCTTTTATGGATCGGTATTATTGTCAAGATCATTCCCATTCCGGCTATTTTTCTTGCGGTGTGGTACATCGGGTGGGATATCTACGACATGCGCCGTTTTGGCCAGCTGTCTGGTATTAATTATGTTGCGCACATCAGTGGTGCAGTCCTCGGTTCCATTTTAGGACTGTACTACACGGTGTTTGAAAAGCGTCGTGTGCGTGAGGCCACAGTTCACTACTAATCTGGCGCTGGGAACTACGCAAAACCTGAACTTTGTGCTTGAATTAGCGGGTGTCGAATTTTTCGTGGATCAGGAGGACTTGAATGCGAATAACAGCAATTAAACGCTTGGTTGTATCCTTTTCACTTGTTGCTTACATTTTGTCCAGTACGGCTTGTGGGGTCATCCTTTACCCGGAGCGTCAGGGGCAAAAGGGGGGCAAAATTGATTTGGCCGTTGCTTTCCTTGACGGGATTGGCCTGTTGTTATGGGTTGTACCGGGTTTGGTTGCGTTTGCAGTAGATTTTCATCAAGGCACCATCTACTTACCCAACTCACAAGCGGCGATTGACGCGGGTGAGGACGAGTATCGGGAAGTGAAAGTCCATTTGCCGATGACCATGGAAAACATTGAAGCCGTGCTGCAGCAGGAATTGGATATGCCCATAGATCTGAGTGATGAGCGCGCAATTGTACGAAATATAAGCATAGAGGAGCTGCAAAACAGCCAGTCTCTCGCCTCCCTCGTTCAGGCTCCTAAAGCCTGACTCCCAGTAAAACGCCTGATTTTTAGACAAAATTAAAAAAGCCGACCTCATAGAGGTCGGCCGAAGCTGCACGCCTGTTGCAGAAAAAGCATTTTGGCCCGGAAGCCCCGTGGGGCCCAGGCATGTCATGCTCTTTTATCTAATATGAATTTGGTGTCTCAAACCTTTCAAAATTTCACACTATTTCATCTTGCTACGCTGATGGTGAGGGAGCGGAAAGGCGTTTTGGCGGAGTGGGGATGCTTGTTCCGAATGGGTGTTTGATCTTGGGCCGGGTGTTTTATCGTGGACATAAAAATGTCATGCCGATGTCATTTGCAAGAAAAACGACACATTCGTGTTAATTTTATGTAATAAAAATGTCACAAAAATATTTTTCTTCTGAAAAAATTTATAAAAAATTGAACTTTTTTAGCTAAGTGCTTGTTCTGCTTGAATGAATCAGGATGCATTGGTTTTAAAAAACAATTTTATATTCGTGTGGATTCTGGTTCATGATCTTTCTGTAACAATATTGAAATATTCAGAACTCAGAATGCCCAAACATTAAATTCGGGGGAATAAAGTGACATTTCCCCGGTGAATTGATTGTTTGGGGATCCGTCACAATGTTCCATAAGTTTCGACCGCTTCTGGTCGCCACCCTTTTATTTTTTTCTTTTAATGTTTTCTCAGCAGAAATGTTGGTCAACGTCTTTCTTAATGCGCGGCCGGTTCAAGGTGCGCAAGTCAGTGTCAACGGTGTGAACGTCGGCGCGACTTCAGAATCCGGAAGTATTGAAGCGTCTGTTAATCCGGGCAAAAACAAGGTGCAGATTTCGAAAGACCTTGTTGTTATATCCGAATATGAATTTAGTGTTGACGATGATCAAAATGTTGAGATCGCCTTTAAATTTTCGGAATTAAGCGAAGAGCCCGAAATTAATTTTGAAAAATATAAGCTTGATGAGCAGGGAAGTGGAGCAATCGGGATTCTTCAGGGTGTTGTTCTTGATGAGCAACAAGCGCGTGTCGCTAACGCAATAATTACGGTTGAAGATACCGGGGAAAGTGCCACAACCAACAGTTTGGGTGGCTATATTCTGGAACTGCCGCGCGGTTACTACACTTTATTGATTGAGCACCCGGATTACCGGGTTAACAGGGAAGAAGATGTTCGCGTCGTCTCCAATATTGGGGTTGCGGTCACCAGCACCTTGCATCCGCGTCCTTTGAATCGCGTTCAAATCGATGCGCCTACGATGCCAATCATTGAAGAAACCAAAGTATTGGGTACCTTCGTTCCGACGGAAACCACAACCGATATGGAGCGTATGTCTTATGCAATTGTCGATGCGATTGATGCGGAGCAATTAAAACGTTTTGGTGACAGTTCCGTTGCATCGGCTATTGCGCGCATTGCTGGTGTGACCATCGCCGAAGACAAGTACGCAGTCGTGCGTGGTTTGGATGGGCGCTACATTTCTTCGACGCTTAACGGAAATTTAATGCCGACCACAGACCCGATGCGTCGAGATGTCCAGTTGGATTTATTTTCCGCAAATATCATCGGGAGTATCGAAATTCAGAAAAGTTACACCGTAGATATGCCCGGTGATACCACGGGCGGTTCCGTGGGAATGAACACCAAGGACGTGCCAGATGGCTATACGCATCAATTGTCTGTCGGTCTGGGTTATCTCGACGGTGTGACCGGTGAAGATATTGTCACTTACGAGGGCAGTGACAGCGATTGGTTGACCTGGGATGATGGCTTGCGGGAATTGCCTGCAGAAATCAATGAGACCTTCCAGGCATTTGTAGGCCCGAATGTGTATTCGCCCAACACCTGCAATATTACGGGGTGTGACATTACCTTTGAAGAAAATGCACGCCTTGCGCAACAATTTCCGGTTATTTACAACGTGAAAAGCGAAAGCGCTTCACTGCCATACAATTTTGGTTATGCGCTCGGTAATGTACATGATCTATCGGCGGGTGAGCTAGGTTATTACGGATCTTTCGCCTACGGAAATAAAATCAGTAACCGTATTGATGCTTACATTGCAGATGAAAATGTCAGCGCGAATTACAGCCTGAGCAAGAAAAGTGCTGCAATGAACGGTTATTTTGTTATCGGACTTGAGGATAACTTCGACGCAAATTGGGTCAGTAAAACGATTTTCTTGCGTCAGTCGGATGATGCGACGCGCTATGAAACAGGGTTTAACGTCGATGATGAAAATGACTACGAAACCGCAACCTTGCATTGGGTTGAGCGGGAATTTATCGCACAGCAATTTTCTGGCGATAAGTTGTTTGCTGGTAAGCATGACCTGAAATGGCGACTGGGCTTCTCGGAAACCAACATGCTGGAACCCGACCGTCGCACCTGGACTTATATTGGTGATGTTTTCATCCCAACACAAACCGAAAGACGTTTTTCGGAGCTCAGTGAAAACGGATTAGACATCGGCCTCGACTACGGTTTTACTTTCGATGTTACTGATTCTGCGAGTATGGATTTCAGCTCAGGTTTTCTCTTCAATAACCGCGAGCGAGACTGGTATTTGGCGCGATTCAGTTTCCGTCAGGGCCAGGGTGGTATACCTGACGATACCAGTGCAGACCCCGAAATTCAGTTGAGCACATCGTCCTTACAAGATCAGCACTATCAATTATTTAAAAGCACAACCAATACGGATAGCTATACCGCAGAAGTTGAAACCACCGCATTTTATGTTAATACCATTACACATTTTGATAACGGTGTTAGCCTGGTTGCCGGTTTACGTGTTGAAGACAACATGCAAGCCCTGCTTTACCCTTACTCGGTTGGCCCTATTGAAGATGTGCTTGATGAATCGCACACGCTGCCCGCTTTCTCCTTGTCCTATGATCTGGATGATGCATGGAAATTCAGAGGCTCGTTCAGTCAAACAGTCTCGCGCCCGGGTTTAATTGAGCGTTCGCGTTCATCTTCTTTCGATTCTGTGACCTACGAACAAATTTTTGGTAACCCGGAGCTGGTCACAGCTGAGATAGATAACCTGGATTTGCGGATTGAATATTATTTCAGTGACGGTGGTAGCGCATCTTTTGCGTGGTTTACCAAAACCATCGATAACCCAATAGAACGAACCGTTCCCGATGCATCCGGGTCCGCGGCGCGCAACTCCTACACCTTTAGAAACTCCCTGAGTGCCGACCTCGACGGTATTGAACTGGATTTCAATAAGCAAATTTACGATGGCAATAGTTGGGCAGTTTTGATCGGTGGCAACATTGCGTATATCGATTCCTCTGTCGATCTGGATGAAGAAAGTCTTCGCCTTGAAGGCGATGATGCTCAAGGTCGAGAACTGCAGGGGCAGAGCCCCATTCTCGTTAATTTGCAAGTGGGTATCGATCACGTTCCGACGGGACAAGCTTTCACCTTATTGATTAATTCCTTCGATGACAAAATGTACAAAGTCGGTCGCGGATCAGACTTTGGAAATGAAATTGAGTTAGGCCGGACCTCGCTTGATCTCAGTTATGAAAAGGAATTTGAAAATGCATCCAAAATAACGTTCAGAATTAAAAATTTATTGGATGAAAATGTTGAGTACTCACAAAACGGCAACACTATTGAGGGATACTCGAGAGGTACCGAATTCACAGCAAAGTACACGCATAATTTTTAATGGCAGTCGAATACGTTCGTCAGATGCGGCAAGCGTATTCGGTTTTCTTTAATAAAAGCGTCATAGAACTTTGTTACTTAAGCAACACTATTTGAAAACCCAGAGATAAGAGATAGCTATGAATAAACTACAACTTATTTTGGCGCTAGGCAGCGCGTCATTGTTTCTGGCGGCTTGCGGCGGATCAAGCTCAGGTCCGGGAACGGGCTCTTCCAGTTCCAGCTCAAGTTCCAGTGGTAGCAGCGCGAGCTGTGAAACAAATTTACCGTCTTTTGTAGCGTGTACAGAAGGTGACACCGCAGATATTTATACTATCAGTGGTGCAATTACTGAAGATTTCACCATCGACATGAGTGCAACAAAAGAGTGGCGTTTACAAGGCACTGTTACAGTGGGCACAGGTAACACCACAACAGTCAATAATGATGACGACGTGGCGGCAGTTCGCGCGGCAGGTGTTGAGCTTGTTATCGAGCCCGGTGTCAGCGTCGGCGCTTATGACGATGCGAAATTAATTGTTACTCGCGGTTCAACAATCAATGCAGCGGGTACCGCAGCAATGCCAATCACTTTCAGCTCTGTTGCAGATGCCGACTTCGATGGCGAAGGCGAGTGGGGTGGTATTGTGGTTCAAGGTTTTGCGCCTCAATACGGTGCGGGTAACACCGGCGCGTGTTTTGGAAGCGGAACAACCTGTAACGTAGACGGCGAAGGCGGTGACGACATCGGTGTTTACGGCGGCAACGACGAAGCAGATAACAGTGGTGTGATTCGTTATGTTCGTATCGCTGAAGGCGGTTTGGTTGCTGGCCCGGATAACGAAGTGAACGGATTAACCTTGCAAGGCGTCGGTTACGGCACCACGGTTGAATACGTTCAGGTTCACGGCAACCTCGATGATGGTATCGAGTGGTTTGGTGGAACTGTTAACGTTAAGTACGCGGTTCTGACGAACAACGACGATGACGATATCGACTTCGATGAAGGTTATGTGGGTAATATCCAACACGCTATTGTGTTGAAAAACCAAACGAAAATCGCACCGACTGGAAGCAATGACCCTCGCGGTATTGAAGCGAACAGTTCCGACGAAGATTACGTTCCACAAACCAATGCGGTTCTTGCCAACGTGACGGTTATCGGTGGCCCGGTAAACAATGCTGACGGTAATGAGCAGCCTGGTATGCGTTTGCGTGGTTCGCTAACGGCCACAGTGTATAACTCGGTAGTCGAAGGCTTTGACACAGGGTGTATCCGCATTGACGATTCTGACATCGACGGTGAAGGTGCAGGTACAGAAATCGTTGACTCCACAGTCTCTCTTTACAATGTATTGGGAAATTGTGCAGATGGTTTCTACGATAAGCGTGATGCCGATGTTGCCGAAAATGCTGTTGGCACAACCGTGACTTTTGATGCGGCTTACGCAGTGACTGAAGCGACCGCCTCCTTGCCTTCTGCGGTTGAAATTGCAGCGGTAGGAAACTCAGGTTTCACCTTTGATGCAACTGATTACATCGGTGCAGTTGCACCGGGAACAGATGCGGCAAATGCCTGGTGGGCAGGTTGGACTTTGCCTGGTACGTTGGCAGATGTTGCAGAAGTGGTTCTCCCGGACGAAACGCCAGACTTCGTAACGTGTGCAGACAGTGTTTGCACCATCACGGGTTCAATTTTACAGGACTACACTTTGGTACCCAGCGTTGAATGGCGCATTGACGGAACTGTGACTGTCGGTAACGGAAACACGACGACAGTGTCTAACGATGACGACGTCGCGGCCTTGCGCGATGCTGGTGTGACCTTGACCATTAACCCCGGTGTTAGCGTGGGCGCATTTGATGATGGCAAACTTATCATCACGCGCGGTTCAAAAATTATGGCAGAAGGCCTGTCATACGCGCCGATCACGTTCAGTTCGGTTGCCGATGCAGACTACGACGGTATCGGTGAATGGGGTGGTCTTGTTGTTCAAGGTTTTGCACCGCAATACGGCGCGGGTAATACCGGAGCATGTTACGGTGCAGGCACGACCTGTAACGTAGATGGTGAAGGCGGCGATGATATCGGTGTTTACGGCGGTAACGACCCGGCAGATAACAGTGGTGTGATTCGCTATGTGCGTATCGCGGAAGGCGGACTGGTTGCTGGCCCGGACAACGAAGTGAACGGTTTGACGCTGCAAGGTGTCGGTCATGGAACAACCGTTGAGTATGTGCAGGTTCACGGAAACCAGGACGACGGCATCGAGTGGTTCGGCGGCACTGTTAACGTTAAGTACGCAGTGTTAACGAACAACGATGATGACGATCTCGACTACGACGAAGGCTTCCAGGGTAACATCCAGCACGTTATCGTCCGCAAGGATCCTAACAAAGCGGATCCCACAGGTTCCAATGACCCACGCGGAATCGAAGCGAACAGCTCCGACGAAGACTATGTGCCACAAACTATGGCGGTACTGTCAAACATTACCCTGATCGGTTCAGATATTTCTGACAGCAACTGGGGCATGCGTTTGCGTGGCGCCGTCACCACGGCGATTCATAACAGCGCGATTATCGACTTCGATAATGGTTGTGTTCGTATCGACGATGCCGATATCGACGGTTCCGGTGCGGGTGATGTTATTGAAGCGTCTGATATTACCTTTAACAATGTTATTGGTAACTGTGATGCAGGTTTCTACACACACGAAACGGCTGATACTGAGTCGGGGACAGTGGGTGCGCAAACCTTTACGCTGGATGCTGCATGGGCTATCGCTGAAGCTGTTGGTCAACTCGACGCTGCCGTGGAAGTAACGGCACAAGACAACGGTTCAGATTTCGAGTTCGACGCAACGGATTACATCGGTGCCGTTGAGCCCGGTACCACTGCGGCTGAAGCCTGGTGGGCTGGCTGGATTTTACCGGGTACCCTGGACCAGTAGCGCACTTCAAAGCGTTAATAAATAAAGCTATAAAAGCCGCGCTTCGGCGCGGTTTTTTCGTTTAAGGCTTTCATAAAAACGTCATCCGGGTGTCTTATTGTGTGATCCGGAACAACGTGATACGGATGTTTTAGGGACAAACAATTTACACACGGATGTGTAACCCTCTAGTGCAATCGAAGTTTTATTTCCATGAAAGATAAAAAAAAACGCCTGTTAATAACACTACTATTGGCCACGACTTTTTGTGCGACGCAACCAAGTGTTGCGGCACAAAGTGAGTTGGATCATCACGAAAAAATTATCGCGGGGTTGCGCAGCTCAAATGACGTGCGTCCACCCGAGCCGGAAGTTCACCCGGTTGCAGCGCAATTTAACCGGGAAGCAGTTATTCCACCTCAGTGCTACACCCGTACAGAAGGGCAATACAACCCCTGCTATGTTTGCCACCAAAACGCCATTGAGGGCCGCGAAAACGTGATGAACGACGGTGGCTTGCAGGTCGCCTATAGTTTTAGTGACGAAGGCTTGGTAAACCACTGGCAAAATCTTTTTGAAGACCGCAGTGAAGCAGTAAAAAAAATCAGTGATGATGAAATTCTGGAGTGGGTGAATCAAGATAATTACAGCGATTTAACTGCGCGTTTGAAAGAAGCGAAATTTGAAGGTTGGATACCGGATTTAAACGGGTTGCATCTTGCTGAAAAGGCCTTTGATGAAGCAGGCTTCGCTAAAGACGGCAGCGGCTGGGTTGCCTTCAACTATAAACCGTTACCTAGCACCTTCTGGCCAACAAATGGTTCAACAGATGACGTGATGATCCGTCTCGCTGAAGATTTTCGAGTAAATGAACACGGTGAGTATGTTGAGGATATTTATAAAGCCAACCTGGCAATTCTTGAAGCCAGTATAAAAAGCCTTAACAAAATAAGTAGCTTGCCTATTGATGAACGAAAAATTGGCAAGGATCTCAATGCCGACGGTAAGCTTGAGGTAATTGAAAACATTACAGTTGTCGACCGTTATGTGGGAAAAGCAGAAAAAATATGGCTGGAAAAAACCATTTACCCGGCTGGAACAGAATTTTTACACACTGTGCGCTACCTCGGTGTAGATGAAAAAAATCAAATCGGTATATCCACGCGTATGAAAGAAGTGCGCTACATGCGCAAGTGGCGAAGTTATCTTAAATCGGTATATGCCCGCCAATACCAATTGGAAGCCTATGAAAAAGAAGCGGGGCATTTGCCCGGCTACAATCGTATTGGCGACCACGGTTTAGATAATGGCACAGGCTGGGCAATACAGGGTTTTATCGAGGCGCGCGATGGCAGCTTGCGGATTGCGACGCACGAAGAAAACTTTTTTTGTATGGGCTGTCACAACAGTATTGGTTCTACCATTGATAAAACCTTCAGTTTTGCGCGTAAACCCGATGGCGCAGCAGGTTGGGGCTATATCAACTTGAAAGGTATGCCCGATGTGCCCAATAAAGGTGAGACGGAGGGTGAGATACTCACGTATTTAAGACGCGTTGGCGGCGGTGGTGAATTTCGTAGCAATGAAGAAATGTATGCACGCTGGTTTAAAGAGAACGGTGAGGTGAATGAAGACAAAGTGCGCGCGGCCAAAGACGTGTATGAATTAATTACCCCTTCACTAAGCCGGGCAATGCAGCTAAATAAAGCCTACCGCACAATTGTTGAACAGCAGGATTATATTTATGGCCGGGATGCAACGGTAGCGCCACCAAAAAATGTCTATGACCAGGTGAGCAATGAAAGCTCGCCGACTTTACCCGCAGAAAAAATCTACGCTTGGGATATTCGCCTTGATTGGTTAAAAAATAATATAACGAATGAGAATGGTTTCGAAAAAAATCATACACCTGTCATATTAACGAAAAATAACTGAAACGCGCGGCGGTTATGCTCCCAGCAGTTTTACAAACCACTTGGGAGATAACAATGAAAGTAAAAAGCTCTTTGGCCAAAATCGTGGCCGCCACAACAGCAGGACTTTGCGCGCAAGCTGCTGTTGCAGGAACTGACGTATTTTTTAATCCATTGACGCAAAGTGCGGCAGTGGCCTCGCCAAACCACATTAATGAATTGACCCAACCCTGGGTTGCCCCCGCCGGTATCAGCCAGGTGAATTTGACCAGCATGGCGGAAATCGAAGCCGATCTCACACAAAGTGTTGTGCGTACAGGGTCGGGTAACGGTCAGTCCATGTTTGACATGATCGCTTACGACCCTTCAGGTAAATTTCTTTTCATTCCTCATGAAACCGTTTCGGGTGCCGGCTTGTCGCGTTACAGCATTGAAGACGATACCAACCTTGTCTTGTTTTCCGGTGATGAACAAGGCCCTGCGGGAGACTGGAGCAACGACTACGGTGCTTTCGACCCCGCACGTTTTACCCCAAATGGCACAGTATGGTTAGGTGAAGAATGGTCTGGTGAAGGTCGAGTGATTGAAGTTGTGAACCCTTTTGCTGACCCTGCTGATATTGAAATCCGCGAAGTACATAGCATTGCAAATGTCAGCCACGAAGGAATCTTCTTTAGCAAACAAGACAAACGCACAATCTATTACGTGGACGAAAATAATTCTGGTTCTATTTACAAATTCGTGATGAAGAAAAAAGGTGATTACAGTCAGGGCCAAACGTTTGTGTTGGCAGTTGATGCCTTTGATAGTAGTGAAGCATCCAGCAACTGGAATGCTACAAGCAGTGAACGTACGGGTTTAGCGACCTGGCTTCCTTTAACAGATAAAAACGGTACGCCCTTGAGTGCAACTGATCCATTTGCTGCTGGTCAGGGTAACGGCCGTTCTGCCGCTGACGAAGTAGGTGGTACACCTTATGGTCGCCCGGAAGATACTGAAGTGGGACGACTCGCAAATGGCAACGAAGTGCTGTACGTTGCTGCAACTTCTGAGCGCACGGTTTATTCCATTGAAATTCTGAATAGCGAAAAAGCGATTGTCCGCGAGTTTGCCAGTGATGCCAATACGCCAAAAAATATGGGCTTCCCGGCAACGACAGCGGTGATGAACTCTCCGGATAACCTCGCACAGGATGCCCTCGGCAATATTTATATTATTGAAGATGCGCCCAACAGTTCAGACGTGGGTGGCGATATCTGGTTTGTTCGCGATATTGACGGTGACGGTGAGGGAGAGTCAATTTATCACTTCCTCAGCATTCAGGCAGACGGTGCCGAAGCAACGGGTATGATTTTCAACCCTGCTAAACCCACGCAATTTGTCGTTGCGGTGCAACACCCGGATAGCACCAACATCGAAGTGAATCCAGAAGGATTTGGTGATGCAGTTTGGTTGTTCGATCTTGAAGATGTTGTACCACCACGCTGTGACAAATACGGAATTAATCATCACTACTTTGGTGGTTATAGCTATCGTCGTCACTACGAGCGTACCTGCTCCAATATGAGTGATTTCAATTTCACTTATCTACTCAAGAAAGCGGGCTATAAAAAGCCCAAGCACAAGAAACATTGGAAAAAGAAACACTGATTCAATTCCAATATCGTGAACCTTCCTCTAGCCCTGCATTCTGCGGGGCTTTTTTTTGGGGGGGGGCAATAGGACAGGATGTCGTCGCAATAAACCGAACTGTTTGTTTTTTAGCAAATATCCAAACTTTAGGTTATATCCGCTTATCGCTTAAATAACGACTTTATCTGACGCCTCTTGAGATGGCATCTCAAGTCTCCTATTTTGAAAGCATGAAGATCGTGGATATGAATTTTACAGAAGACGCATTGCTCGCCATCGACCTTTTAAGAAAGATCATTGACAAGGTGGAGCGGCCAGCCATTGAGTTTAACGAAAGTGTCGACGAGCTGGTGCAGCTACTCGATATCGCCGCACACACCAATTCCGAAGAAGTTGTGCGTGCAGCGCAACAATTTATGGGGTTTGTGGATGTCGGGCATATCGCCTTTTTCAAAACCGTGGGCGTCAAGATTCATAATATCTTTTTTCCGCCCCACCTCAGCGGTTTTGAAATGACTGAAGTATTAGGTGGCGATAGTATTTATTCCAGCTGAAATTTATTCCGCGTGATCACGCCGCGCGATTGTTCACAACAACCGCTTCCGATTCCGGCTCTTTCTCCTCGACCACTTTGACATCTTCCACATAGTGAATAATGCGCAAATGCCCCGCATGATCCTCCACTAAAGCAGTACAACTCTCAATCCAATCTCCGGTGTTGCAATAAGTGAAACCGTCTTTGTGGTCCAGGTCACAAGCGTGAATATGCCCGCATACCACACCGTCGTAGTGGCGACGTTTGGCTTCGGCGATACACTGTTGTTTGTAGCGCTCTATTGCTTTGCGAGCGCCAGCGACGTTTTCTTTAATTTGGCCTGCGAGTGAAAAGTAAGGCTTGCCGAACCATTTGCGGAAGCGGTTTGCCCAGCGGTTAATAAATAAAAGAAAGTGATACAGCACATCACCGGCAAAGCGGGTGAGCCAATCGAATTTCATGTAGGCGTCCATGGCGTCGCCATGAAAAATCAAGAATTTCTTACCCTCAGCCGTTTCGTAATCATATTCCATGTGGATTTCGACAGGGCCGATCTTCTCGCCATCAAAACGCCGAAAGGGGTCATCGTGATTGCCCGGAATATAAATAACGCGTGTGCCTTTATCCGCTAACTCATAGAGTTTGAGGAGGATGTGGTAGTGCTCTTCCGGCCAGAAAATGCGTTTTTTCAAGGACCACAAATCCACAACATCGCCGACCAGAAACAGAGTGTCGCATTTCAGGTTGCTCAGGAAGTTGTCGAGGTATTCGGCTTTGCAGTCTTTAAAGCCCAGATGTATATCGGAAATCCACACGGTGCGCGCATTGACGCAAGGCGAAACTGACATAGGGGGTGCTCCTCAGTTTTCGCAAAGTTTGGCGGCCCCGTATGACGTTTTTGTAACAGAAGCTTGAACTTTTGGTGACAAGCACCTGAGCCCCGAACACTGACGTTATAGGTGGTTCACACGAGCGGCTAAGTGCAATTAACTAACGATATGCGCGAGGGGTGCAGAGGCCTGCGCCAGATGCCAGTGAGTCAGGGAAACACAGTGTTTCAAAATTGTGTATTGAAATTTAAGACGACCGGTCATATATTAGCGGCATGTATGCAAAAGCATTGAAAAAGAACCAGATCCTTGATGCCGGCCTCGAGTGTTTCCATACGCGTGGGTATAACGGCACCGGTGTGAAGGACATTGTCGATACTGCGGGTGTGCCGAAGGGCTCATTCTACAACTATTTTGAGAGTAAAGAGCAGTTTGCAGTGGAAGCATTGGATCGACTTTCCGCTGAGCATATACAGGAGTTACGGCAAGGCTTGTTTGCCGAAGGAAAGCCTGCGGGGCAGCGCATTGTGGATTTTATGGTGGCCAAAATTGACCACTGCGTGGAAGAAGAAATGTTTGCTGGCTGTTTGATGGGCAACCTGGTGCAGGAAATGGGGGAGACCTGTGAGCCTATCCGTAAGAAAGTCAGTGAGTTAATGGACGAACATATCAATGTGTTTGCCGAAGCGATCCGCGAGGGTCAGGCAGACGGTTCAATTAACACCGAATTAAATGCGCTTGAAGTGGCTGAATTCTTGTTTGCCTCCTGGGAAGGGGCGTTATTGAAGATGAAAGCCGATCGATCCCGTCGAGCCTTTGATGTGTTGTTACGCCACGCGGCTTTAATCCTGAAGCCCTAAAAAAAATTTGTTCAAAAAGCAAGACGACCGGTCATATTACAACCAAAAGTTGAACGTTATGCCATTGGACCATGGAGTTAACAATGTCGAGGTATATCAATTTTATTGGAGCTGTGGGTATGTATGTACTTACTATTGCCACACTTGAGGCCGCTGAACTGCAGCCCTCACGCATGAAGGCAGGCACACCTAAACAGGGGTGGTCCCTCGCCTTTGATAATGACCTGCTTGCCGGTGGGGCACGCGATAAGGATTTCACTTACGGCTTGAATTTCACGCAAAAAGGCGGTTCGCAAAACGGTGTGCTCAACCCCGCGCGTTTTCGATCGGGTATCGATAAGGTCTTCAAACTACACCGTCCGGGGGCGGCGAAAATTCAGGGTAATAGCCTGGAATTGGGGCTCTACGGCTTTACCCCGGAAGACATTTCCCGGGAGTCTGTCATTGAAGATGATCGCCCTTATGCCAGCCTTGTCTACGCTGCCAGTACGCAAACCACGCTCGATGTTCCCAGCCAGGAAGCCGTGAGCTCCAGTTTTAGCCTTGGTGTCCTGGGCCTGGATCTTGTCGGCAGTCTGCAAAACAACCTGCATGCCAGCGTCGACGGTGAGGAAGCGATGGGCTGGGCCAATCAAATATCGGCGGGTGGCGAACTGACTGCGCGTTACACCCTCAGTAAGCAACGATTACTGCCGCCGGTATTGGGGCTGGAAAGTAAGAGCACCTGGCAAATCTCGCTCGGCTATATCACAGAAGCCAGTTACAGCCTGGGCTTTCGTCAAGGCTTGATCGATTCACACTGGTGGGAGTTCGATCCCGAGCTGACGATTTACGCCGAAAATGCATCGAACGCAAATTCAAGTGTGCGCGAGCGTTATGTCTGGGGTGGTGTTGCCGTCAAGGCGCGTGCCTATAACAGTTTTTTACAAGGACAAGCGCGTTCCAGTGCGCACACCTATAACAGCAACGACCTGCGCCATTTTTTGCTTGAAGCCTGGGCGGGATACACGCATTCATTTGCGAACCACTACCGTTTTAGCTACGTGTTGCGTGCACATTCGTCGGAAATCAAAGCGGGGAATGGCGACCGCTCTCTTGTTTGGGGGGGCGTCGTTTTCTCAAAGAATTTGCAATAAATGAACGGCATCGTGAGATGCCGTTTTTTTTCTGGCTTAAATTTTTATAACTGTATTTAAAACACTGGCGCAGTACGAAAACCACACACGGTGCTGCGGGTAAACAATGACGAGAGTAAAAATTATGGATGGATCAACAACTGCGCCCAATGCGCAACCGGACGGGCCGATAAATCGATATGCAAACTTCATCATTCGCTATCGTTGGTGGATGATCGCAACGAGTATTGTTGTCAGTTTATTTTTAATTAGCGGTGCGCGATTTTTGGGTTTTAACAACGAATACCGCGTATTTTTTTCTGACGATAACCCACATCTGCAAGCGTTTGATGCACAGCAGCTTACCTATACAAAAAATGACAATATTTTATTTGTAATCACGCCTGAAAAGGGTGAAGTCTTTACACGAGAAACGCTCGCCGCTGTCGAAGAGGTGACGGCAGAAGCCTGGTACTTACCGTTCGCCTTGCGCGTCGATTCAATCAGTAATTTTCAATTTACCGAAGCCAGTGATGACGAGCTGATTGTCGGTAATTTAATTGAGAATGCACGTAGCTTGAGTGATGCGGATTTGGCACAGGCAAAACAGCGAGCACTCAACGAGCCGGTGTTGCTGGGGCAGCTCATAAATCACGACGCATCCGTTACCGCAGTCAATGTCACTTTTCAGATGCCGCAAGTGGAAATGGATGAAGCGCCGCGAGCGGCCGCCGCCGTACGTGAGTTGAAAACCCGCATAGAAGCCAACTATCCCGTGAAGGTACACTTGAGTGGTGTTGTGATGTTGTCCAACGCCTTTTTTGAAGCCTCTATGCAGGATATGGCAACGCTTATCCCGGCGATGTATCTGGTGATTATCCTGGTGATGTTATTTTTAGTTCGTTCAATCGGGGCGACGTTTGCCACTGTGCTGGTTATTTTCTTTTCTATGTTGGCGGCGATGGGGGCTGCAGGTTGGGCGGGTATCAAACTGACACCACCGTCGACCTCGGCAACCACAATTATTATGACGCTAGCCGTTGCTGATTCGATTCACTTTCTGGTCACGATGTTTGTTGGCATGCGTAAAGGCATGAGCCGACATGATGCAATTCGATATAGCCTACGTCTGAATATTGGCCCGATCTTTTTAACCTCTGTCACGACTGCAGTCGGGTTTTTATCGATGAATTTCAGCGATGCGCCGCCTTTTCATGACCTGGGCAATATTACAGCCTTCGGTGTGATGGTTGCTTTTGTGCTCTCGGTTGTATTTTTGCCCGCAATGATGGCTGTATTGCCCGTGAAAGCCAGTGCAAGTCAAAGTCGATTTTCTGTCTGGATGGATGGCCTCAGTGATTTTGTCCTGCGCAGGAGAACGCCTATTTTCTGGAGTACGGCTTTACTGGCCTTGCTGCTTGTTGCGGCAATTCCAAAAAATGTGTTTGAGGATAATTTCATTGATTATTTCGATGAAAGTATTCAGTTTCGAACCGATGCAGACTATGTGAATGAAAAACTAACCGGGATTTACCAGATTCAATATTCAATTCCTGCCGGAGAAGACTATGGCGTCAGTGATCCCGATTTCCTTCGGCAAGTTGATGGCTTCGTTACATGGATGCGCGAGCAGCCCGAAGTGCTGCATGTGAATACTTTTACCGATACGTTTAAGCGAATCAACAAAAATATGCATGCGGATGACCCCGCCTGGAATCGCTTACCGGAAGATAAGGAGTTGGCTTCACAATATCTTTTACTCTACGAATTGTCCTTACCCGAAGGGCTGGATCTCAACAACCAGTTTGATATTGGTAAAAGTGCGACCCAGGTGATTGTGACGATCAAGGATTTACCCACCAGTCAGATAGCGGATGTTTCAGAGCGCGGTTCGGCGTGGTTGCAAGAAAACGCCGGTATTCAATCTTATGGTGTGGGCCCTGCTGTTATGTTTGCCTATATCTCGCATACCAATATGAAAAGTATGCTGTTGGGCACATCGGTTGCCATCGTCATTATCAGTATTCTTATTACCCTGTCTTTGCGGAATATTCGTTTGGGTGCACTCAGTTTAATTCCTAATTTACTGCCGCTGGCTTCTGCCTTCGGATTGTGGGGTCTGTTAATCGGCGAGGTGAACGTTGCGGTCTCCATGGTAAGCGGTATGGCCCTGGGGATTGTGGTGGATGACTCAGTGCATTTTCTCAGTAAATATTTGCGGGCACGCCGCGAGAATAAACTCGATCGTGAAGGCGCGGTGCGCTATGCATTCTCTTCGGTAGGCGTCGCGATCGTTGTTACCTCCATTATTCTCGTCATTGGTTTTAGCGTGCTCGCGCAAAGCAGTTTTGGAATGAATTCAAATATGGCAATTCTCACGGCGATAGCCATCATATTGGCGCTGGTATTGGATTTTTTACTCCTGCCTGTTCTGCTTTTAAAGTGGGATAAAAAAGACGCATATCAAACAGCAGTCAATCAGAATTCAGAAGAGCAAAATAAAAAATTAGACACCCAGGAGGGTACGTCAAACCCTCTCCCGGTTAATTAAAAGGATACATACACTATGTTCAAACTAAATAAATTTGTATTTGTTACAGCGTTTCTTGCGAGCGCTTACGTTGGTGCGCAATCCGCAGAGGAGCGAGGATTGGCTATTGCAAGAGAAGTTGATGTTCGCGATGCGGGGTTTCAGGATGCAACGGTGGATATCACCATGTATCTTCGTGATAAACAGGGAAATGAGCGTGCTCGTAATATGCGTAACAAAATTATGGAGGTAGAGGGAGATGGTGATAAATCCATGATCATTTTTGATAATCCCGGCGATGTAAAAGGAACCGCGTTTCTCTCTTTTACACATAAGGAAGGTCCGGATGATCAATGGTTATTTTTACCAGCACTGAAACGTATTAAAAAAATCTCGTCGAGTAATAAAGCGGGCGCGTTTATGAATAGCGAGTTCGCGTTTGAGGATATTGCCTCACAAGAAGTAGAGAAATATACCTACCGATTTCTGCGAGAGGATGAATTTGAGGGCAGGAAGGTGTTTGTGAATGAAAGCGATCCCGTTGATCCTAAGTCCGGCTACTCGAAAATAGACGTTTTCGTCGATCAGGAACGTTATATTCCTTTAAAAGTGGAATTTTACGATCGCGGAGGACGACATAAAAAAACACTGACACTGACAGGCTATCAATCGTATCTTGATAAATATTGGCGCGCGAACACCTGGACCATGGAAAATCATCAAACCGGGAAAAGTACCGTATTAAAAATGAATAACTGGACTTTTCGTAATGGTTTTTCAGAATCCGATTTTAATAAAAACAGTTTGTCTCGGGCAAAATAGGGCGTGAGGATGTTTAGCAGTAAATTTCTTGTTTTTATCAAAAATCGGATATTTCTCGTTAATCGTGTTTTGCTTGTGATATTGACGATTAGCAGTGCGTCTTTCCCCGCATTTGCGGGCGAAGGACGCGGCTATATCGCAGCGCAAACGCGTCTGTTTTGGCACGACGCGTTGTATGCTGGTCAGGAACAACAAAATATTTCGCTTGCTGGCTGGTACGAATATTTTCAAGACAATGAAGACGGTGATCAGCGTATCGCCTTGAGTCTCTTTGGCCGGGCAGACAATGAAGACGATGAGCGAAGTCACATGGATATCCGCGAGTTATATTGGTGGAAGGGCTTTAACGAATTTGAACTGTATGCAGGTGTGCGTAAGATTTTTTGGGGCGTGACAGAATCTGTGCATTTAGTGGATGTGATAAATCAGGATGATTTGTTGGAAAACCTGGATGGCGAAGAAAAGCTGGGTCAGCCAATGCTGCAAGTTTTAACTCAGCGGGATTGGGGGCTGGTTGAGTTTTTTGTCCTCCCGGGTTTTCGAGAAAAGTCGTATCCGGGTGTGGCGGGTCGCTTACGACCTGGCTTGCCAATAGTAGAAGAAGCGCGCTATCAAAGTCGTCGTAAAGACAAGCACATTGATTGGGCTGTACGTTGGAGTCATTATTTTTCAATTTGGGATATGAGCTTATCGCATTTCTCTGGTACACATCGCGACCCCTATTTTTTTCCCATTGTTGAGGAGAATGGTTTCGATAATGATTCCGGGGTAGCACTGCAGGCCTATTATCCCCAGGTCGATCAAAGTGGACTTGCTCTACAGGCGACGGTCGATGCCTGGTTATTGAAAATGGAAGCGATCTCCCTAAAAGAGCGCGATGTTGGTCGCAACTCTGCAGCGGTGCTCGGTTTCGAATATACCTGGTTTACGCTGGCAGGAAGTAATGGTGATTTGGGTCTTGTGGTGGAATATCAGTGGGATGATCGCCGTGGTTTACGCGAATCACTCTCACAGAATGATTTGGCCCTTGGCGCGCGTTGGGCGTTTAATGATCTGGACGGTTCAGAAGTGCTGGCATTGGTCAACCAGGATCTGGAGAAGGATAATCGCTTTTTTAGTGTCGAGCTCAGTCGTCGTCTCACAGACAACTGGAAACTGGAATTGGAAGCGCGTATTTTTTCTCAAGCTGAAAACGATACTTTTGAATACCAGCTTCGCAACGATGATTATTTACAGGTTGAATTGCGTCGTTATTTTTAACGAGAGTTTCATCGTGGACTTGGCAAGTTCAGTTTTAAAACTGTAAAATAGAGGCCCGTTATTCGCGGGCTTTCTTCAATTTGCTACCAGCGTCAAAAAGTCGTCATTTAATTCAGTCTATACTGCTTGCTCTGTGAATTCTCATAGGCAGGGTTGTTTTGAGTCTTGCTGACTCAGACAGGAGTTTTACGTGCCAGTATCTGTTTTAAAAATGAGTCGGTTTGATGCATACAATTCAAGCTGGTTTGCAAGTATGGTAGTTGATGTAGCCATTTGCATCGCAAAAAAAGTACTGACTGGCAACTGGATTCCAGGTCTGAACTGTTGAAAGCCCACCTGATTAACCTGAAAATTAATTCTAATTTGTGGAGTGATGAATGAAATATTTTGTATCCCTTTTAGCCGTGATCCTCGCGGTTAACACCTTCGCGGAAGACGCAGGTGATACCAAGGAAGAGCGCGCAATTTCTGCGGAAGCTGAACTGGGAATGATAATTACTTCCGGTAATACCGAATCCAGCGCAACCAATGCAAAGCTGGATGTAAAACAGGATTTTACAAAGTGGAAGAATAACTATGTTCTTGAAGCTTTTTATAAGGACGACGAATTAACCATTGACGATGGTGCTGGCGACGTCACCAGAATTACGCAAACAACGGCTGACAAAATCTTCGCGTCTTTTCAATCGGATTATAAATTGGGAAGCAAGCATCAGGGGATATTTGGTTATGCTTCTTATGAAAACGATAAATTCAGTGGATTCGATTATCAATCGACGATTGCTGTGGGTTATTCCGATCGGCTTTATGAGAATGCCAAGTCGTGGTTGGATTACAGCGTCGGTCCGGGTATGGCGATTGCGAGAACAGAAGAAACTGTCGATGATGAAGGCATTGTAACGCCTTCGGAAAAAACGGAAACCTTTGCGGTACGTTTGTCTGGCGCCTTTCAATATAAAATCAGTAGCCATGCAAAGTTTATTCAGAAATTGAGCAGTGATTTGGCTACAGAATCAGACAAGAATACTCGTGTTAAATCGGAGACTAGTCTGACAGCAACCATCAATGGCTCAATGGCTTTAAAACTCTCCTATCTGATTAACCATAACACTCAGCCTCCCAGCGAAAAGGAAAAAACGGATACCACCACTGCAGTAACATTGGTTTTTACCTATTAGGAAGTAAGAAAAAAATCCGGAACTGGTTAAGATAAGTTGGTCGGAGTGAGAGGATTCGAACCTCCGACCCCTGCCTCCCGAAGGCAGTGCTCTACCAGGCTGAGCTACACTCCGATGTGCTGATTGTAATGCTGATATTTGCTCAGCGTCCAGTCCATCCGATGCAGGTTTGAGCCAAACTAAATGGTAAATCTGACAAATTTTATTTGTAGCGTTATTTTCTAATTGAAGAGCAGCTGTAGAGCTCTGAAGGCGAAGCGAGAGCTTCGCCTTTTTTTGTGCGCATTAAAGGTGAAACTTTTACCGTTCTAAAGCCCGCCAGCCGATATCACGGCGCAGATAGACATCTTTCCAGGAAATTTTATCTGCGAGTTCATAAGCCGCTTTTTGCGCGGCAGCAATATCCTCTCCGAGGGCTGTTGCACACAACACTCGCCCCCCATTGGTGACGACGTTGCCGGCTTCATTGAGCTTTGTGCCCGCATGAAAGACCTTGGCGATACTGGTATCGATGCCCTCAAGCCCGGAAATTTCATCCCCCTTGTTGTAAGCGCCAGGGTAACCACCTGCTGCGAGGACAACACCAACGGCCGGACGTGGGTCCCATTCGGTTTGCAAATTTGCAAGATTTTTATCGAGTGCCGCTTGGCAAAGCGCAACCAAATCAGATTGCAAGCGCAGCATAATGGGTTGGGTTTCTGGATCACCAAAACGGCAATTGTATTCAATCACTTTTGGTGTCCCGTCTTCGGTGATCATCAGCCCGGCGTACAGAAACCCTGTGTAGGTGTTGCCTTCGGCAGCCATGCCCCGAATTGTAGGCATAATCACTTCGTCCATAATACGTTGGTAAACCGCATCAGTCACAACAGGCGCGGGTGAGTAGGCACCCATCCCACCCGTATTTAAACCGGTGTCGCCTTCACCTGCACGTTTGTGATCCTGACTGGTCGCCATGGGCAAAACCGACGTGCCGTCGGCAATGACAATAAAACTGGCTTCTTCGCCCTGTAAAAACTCTTCAATTACGACGCGACAACCTGCGTCACCAAAGGCATTGCCACTCAACATATCTGTTACGGCGTTTTCTGCTGTTGTTAAATCTTCGGCAACAATGACACCTTTACCTGCTGCCAGGCCATCGGCTTTGACAACAATGGGAGCGCCTTTCTCGCGCAAGTATGCGAGCGCGGGTTCGACTTCGGTAAAACTTTGATAATCGGCGGTAGGGATATTGTGGCGAGCGAGAAAATCTTTTGTAAACGCTTTGGAGCCTTCCAATTGTGCTGCGCCTTTAGATGGGCCGAAACAGGCAAGGCCTTGTTCCTGAAAAAAATCAACAAGCCCGTCAACCAGAGGGGCTTCTGGGCCAACAATTGTTAGCGCCACCTGCTTGTCTTTTGCAAAATTTGCGAGTTTTTCAAACTCATCGACATTGATGGCAACATTTTCCAATTTATTGTCAGTGGCTGTTCCAGCATTGCCTGGGGCAACATAAACACAGGAGACATCCGGGTTTTGTGCGGCCTTCCAGGCAAGTGCATGTTCGCGACCGCCAGAACCAACGATTAAAATATTCATTTTATTATCCTTTTACTTACTGTCTTGTTAGCCCCTGAAGGTATTTCTATGAAGCTGTTTAGTGGCGGAAATGGCGCACACCAGTAAAGATCATTGCCATATCGTGTTCGTCAGCAGCAGCAATGACTTCTTCGTCTCGCATGGAGCCTCCGGGTTGAATGACAACACTGATACCCGCGGCAGCGGCGTTGTCGATACCGTCCCGGAAAGGAAAGAAGGCATCTGAAGCCATGACAGAGCCGGGTACTTCGAGCCCGGCGTGTTCGGCTTTGATGCCAGCAATACGTGCAGAGTTTACGCGGCTCATTTGTCCGGCGCCGACACCAATGGTCTGCTGATTTTTTGCGTATACAATCGCATTGGATTTCACCATCTTTGCCACTTTCCAGGCAAACAGGGCATCGCGAATTTCTTCTTCTGTCGGCGTGCGTTTGCTCACGATGTTCAAGGCATTACGATCAATGCTGTGTGTATCGAGATCCTGAACCAGAAGGCCGCCAGATACTTTTTTGAAATCAAAGGCTTCGCGTTTATCACTTTGCCAGTGTCCACAACTCAAGAGGCGAACGTTCTTTTTGGCTGCCAGAATTTCACCTACGCCGGGGTTGACTTCAGGTGCGATGATCACTTCAACAAATTGTTGATCGATGATCGCCTGAGCAGTCTCTTTATCAAGGGCGCGATTAAATGCGATGATGCCGCCGAAAGCAGATTCAGGGTCTGTCGCATAGGCAAGTTTGTAAGCGTCTAAAATTGTTGAGGCAACGGCGACCCCACAGGGGTTGGCATGTTTAACAATTACGCAGGCAGGTTCTTCAAAAAGTTTAACCGTTTCCAATGCCGCGTCGGTATCCGCAACATTGTTAAAAGAAAGTTCTTTGCCCTGGTGTTGAAAGGCATTGGCAACATTGGCTTCTTCGTTATTCTTTTCAATATAAAAAGCGGCGTCCTGGTGAGGGTTCTCGCCGTAACGCATGCTTTGCAGTTTTTGAAATTGGAAATTCATGGTGCGAGGAAATTTAGCATCGCCGTGATGAACTTTGCCACCGAGATAATTGGCTATCGCGCCGTCGTAAGAAGCGGTATGTTCAAAAGCCTGAACGCTTAAATCAAAACGTGTTGCCCGACTCAGACAGCCATCATTCAATTGCATTTCGTTAATAACAGAAGCGTAACTTGTGGCATTGACAACAATGGCCACGTGATTAAAGTTTTTGGCTGCTGCGCGTACCATTGTTGGGCCGCCGATATCAATATTTTCAATGGCGTCGGCGAGTTCACACCCTGGCTTGGCGATGGTTTCCTGGAAGGGGTAGAGATTCACTACCACCATATCGATGGGCTGAATGTCGTGCTCTTCCATCACCTCGTCGTCTGTACCGCGGCGTGCGAGTATGCCGCCGTGTACTTTTGGGTGCAGGGTTTTAACGCGACCGCTCATCATTTCCGGGAAGCCGGTGTAGTCAGAGATTTCTGTGACTTTAATGTTGTTTTCATTCAACAAGCGAAACGTACCGCCTGTTGAAAGTAATTCAACACCTTCCGCTTCCAGTGCCTGGGCGAGTTCGAGTACGCCGGTTTTATCGGAGACGCTGATCAATGCGCGTCGAATTTTCACAAGGTCTGCAACCTGGGGCATGTTGAGTTCCTGTTTACCTGATGTATTTAATGCTTGCCTTTAACGACGAAGGGAACTACGCATCGCTACATAGCTCCCTTCCTGAGATGCGCGCATCGCACGCGAAATTTTTAAAGTAAACCGTATTGCTTGAGTTTTTTCCTCAATGTACCTCGGTTCAAACCGAGAACGTTCGCAGCTTTGGTTTGATTGTGACGAGTGTACTTCATTACCACTTCAAGCATGGGCGCTTCAACTTCTGAGAGCACCATGTCATAAACATCGGTAACGTCCTGGCCGTCCAAATGTTGAAAATAGTTGCTAACTGCTTTTTCAACACAGTCCCGCAAACTTTGATCTGCTGGTACTGGCCCCGTATTCTGCGTGGAAAAGGTCGTGGTCCTTTCGTTTGTGAGCGTATCCGCTGTGTTCATGCTGCTTCTTCCTCGTAGGGTTTAATAGTTTCAAAATGCTTAACAATGGCTTGAATCTGTTCGTCGCAACCTTCAAGCGTGTTAAAACGGGTTCTCAGTGTTTGACCCTCAGCGATATGCTCGCAATACCAGCCGACATGCTTACGTGCAATGCGCACACCCTGGTGGGTGCCGTAAAACTGATGTAAGTGCTGAACATGTTCAATCATCACTGATTTGATGTCTTCACTGTTTGGATGCGTGTCTGGCGATTTTTGTTCACTTGCCTTGCGATGATTTGCTGAATCAAAATGTTCTGCCAGTTCCTGATTTAATGACCGGAACAACCAGGGTTGCCCCAGCGCGGCGCGGCCTACCATAACAGCTTGCGCGCCAGTTTGTTGTAAAACTTTTTTTGCTTTTTCCGAATTTGTGATGTCGCCATTGGCAATGACCGGAATGCTGACAGCATTCACAACATCGGCAATCGTTTCATACTCGGCATCACCATTAAAACGGCAAGCTCGGGTTCGTCCATGTAAGGTGAGGGCGGCAATACCGCAGTCCTCGGCCATGCGTGCAATGCGCACGGCATTTTTGTTTTGTGTGTCCCAACCGGTGCGGGTTTTTAACGTGACTGGCACGTCAACTGCCGCGACAGTTTTTTGCAGAATTTCAGCAACTAAATCTTCGTCACGTAAAAGGGCGGAGCCGGCGAGTTTTTTACACACTTTCTTGGCCGGGCAGCCCATATTGATATCGACAATTTGTGCTCCGAGTTCAACACATTGTTTCGCTGCAGCAGCGAGTAACTCGGGTTCGCTTCCGGCAATTTGCATGGAAACGGGTACACTTTTGTTGGTATCAATACGCAAACGGCTGGTACTTTTGCGGCTATGCCATAAAGAGGTGTCGCTGGTTAGCATCTCGGTGGTGGCCAAACCTGCACCGTAACGCAGACAGAGTTGCCGAAACGGCAAATCTGTGACACCGGCCATGGGTGCGAGCAAAGCTCGACTCCCTATGGTGTAGTCACCGATCGAAAACAAAGGACTTTTCCCCCAAAGAGTTGCTCACTGGCAGAACTGCGCTTCCCGAATAAAGTCAGTTAAAACGCACCAAAATTGTGAGTTTTGTTGAAGGACTTTTTCTCGGGAAGGGCGGCTATGATACCTAAGGTTGACGGAAGAGGGAAAGCACAAATTGATCAATTTGCTCAATTAACATCCCTGAATTATTTATTCAGGAATGGTAATGAAATAGCTGACGGCGTCGGGGCCCGGGTCGTTGATTTCAATGGCAATGTGAACGGGTTGATTCACTGGCATTGCATCACGGCCGGCGAGTTCACCGCCGAGATATTCTGCGGCTTCAAAACGACGCGCTGCCACCGGGTTATTTTTAATATCAACAAACACCAGATCCAGAGGGGGAAAGCTTTGCGGAAAGCGTGCCGTGTTGTTGATGATGGCGTCGACCATGAGCGCATCTTCAATAGCGGGGTGAGTGCGTACCACCAGATTGCTTGCCTTTATTTTACTGCGATCGCGCAGTTGCGGTAGCTCACAACTTAAAAAACTGCAGACCTCGCCATAGTAGCTGCGCCACGGCTGAATTGTACTGAGATCGTCGAAACGAAATATCGCGAGCTGCACAAAGAGAAGAATACCCGCGGTTGCGGCTAAACCTGTCCACAAGGCTTTGGATTGCCATATGGGGTAGCGCGTGCTGACATTGAACTCGACGGGTTCAGGTTCGATGGCGTGAATGTAACGACTATTGGATGTTGCACCGTATTGGTCCTGGTAGGCGTAGTCGTCAATCTCGTCGATATCGCCAATATCCGGCTCGGCTTCAAAGTTCTCATAGTCCGTTTGTATGTAGTCTTCGTCGTCCGCGTCGTCTTCGTGATAATCGGGTGCCTCGAAATACGCGTCATCATCCAGATTCTCGTCGAGGTCGGTATCGTCCTCGAGCTGTTTGCTGCTCTGCTTATGGGTAATGGGATCGTCGTCTTCACTTTTTCTCAAGTCTTCGATTAATGAGAAATGATCCGGGCTGAGCTTTGCGCCGGGCGGGGCGGGGGGTTCTTCACCGTAAAACTGACCTCTTTCTCCAGAGGAGGCATCGCGTGATTCAAATAGCTGCCGCTTGGGCGCCTCGACTTCTTCTGGCTCTTCGGGTGCTTCGCGTTTTATTTTGAGGGCAGCAGGCTCGTCGTCATCATCGGCCAATAAACTTTCAGCCCAACTTTCGTCGGTGTCGGTCTCATCGTCGTCTTCGTCCTCGTTAAACTCTCGCTCAAATAAATTGCTTTCAGAAGGGCCAAAAGTGGACGCCATAATGACATTGCCTTCCATATCGGAAGAAGCGTAGAGATCTTCTTCTTCATCCATGTCATCACTGATGAGAATGTCGTCCTCGTCTTTTTGTGTCTTTTCGTCCTCGACCAGATGTTCACGGGCATTAAAAATATTCAAACAGGAGCCACAACGCACTGCGCCCTTGGCCGAATTCAAATGGGCATCGGTCACGCGAAAGGAGGTATCGCATTTTGGGCAGCGGGTGACATTGTTGTTGGCGACATTATTGGCCATGAAGCTGACTTTCCTGTTAAGGCTTATCCTTTAATTGTGTTGTTTGCCGATTTTTCGGGCCGAGGGCGAAAGTGTATATGCTGCGTGCGTAAGCGTGAAGTGTCATTATTTTTTGCGTGCGGCAAGACACAACCACTCTTCGCGTTCAGCGCGATGTTCAATGTCAAAATCGTTTGCATAGGCGGCTTCTACACTTGCTCCCTGGGTTGCCAGAATACCTGATAAACATAGCAGACCGCCCGGGCGCACGAGGGCTGAAAGTGTGGGAGCAAGGTCGACGAGAGGACCAGCGAGAATGTTCGCGAGCACCAGATCGACTTCGGTTTGCGGGCATTTCCCCGGGTAATACACAGGAAAGCTTTCGGCAGGCAAGCCATTGCGAAGGGTGTTGTCACGCGTTGCCAGGAGCGCTTGTGGATCGATATCGATACCACAGACAGATTCGGCACCGAGTAGCAGGGCTGCCACGCCGAGTATGCCTGAGCCGCAACCGTAATCAACGAGCTGCTTACCCTCAACGTCCTGTTGTGAGAGCCATTGCAAACATAAAAAAGTGGTCGGATGGGTGCCGGTGCCGAAGGCGAGACCCGGGTCCAGTTTCAAATTGACAGCTGCGGGCTCCGGCGGCTCCAGCCAACTTGGGCAAATCCATAAATTATCTGCGCATTGAATGGGGTGAAAATGTTGCATCCATTCGCGTTCCCAATCTTTATCTTCCAGTTGATGCCAGTGCGCATCGTCAACCTCGGGGCAGCGTTGTTGAACCTGTTGGAGTAGGGCCTGGGTATCGACGCTGGCTTCAAACAAACCGGTTATACGTGTTTCTTGCCAAAGTGGGGTTTCGCCCAGTTCGGGCTCGAATATCGGTTGGTCGGCGTTGTCCTGCAGCGTGACTGCGAGGGCGCCGAGGCGACTGAGCTCGCTCTCGATATTGTTTGCCAGCTCTCGGGAACTGTTAATGCGAAGTTGTAACCAGGGCATAAGTCAAAGAGTAAAAAGGGGGCTACCGCCCCCTTGAATAGTGTTACTGAGCGTTTAGCTCAGACCGAGTTTCTTTTCGAGGTAGTGAATGTTGACGCCGCCTTTGGAAAACTCGGGGTCGTTCACGAGGTCGATCTGTAGCGCAGTATTGGTTTTGATGCCATCGACTACCAGCTCATCCAAAGCGATACGCATACGTCGTAACGCAGTAGCGCGATCTTCTCCGTGGGTGATGAGTTTGGCAATCATCGAATCGTAGTAAGGGGGTACGGTATAGCCGCCATAAAGGTGCGAATCCACCCGCACACCCAAACCACCGGGGGCGTGAAACTTATTCACTTTACCGGGGCTAGGCATAAAGGTTTTCGGGTCTTCGGCGTTAATGCGGCATTCGAAACTGTGACCGTTGAGTTTGATATCGGACTGGTCAAACGAAAGCCTGTGGCCTGCACACACGCGAATTTGTTCCTTGATCAAATCCACGCCGGTAATCATTTCGGTAACCGGGTGTTCGACCTGAATACGTGTGTTCATCTCAATGAAATAGAAACGCCCGTCTTCATAGAGAAATTCAAATGTACCCGCACCGCGATAACCGATTTCAACACAAGCATTGACACAACTTTGGTACACCGCCTGGCGAATATCGTCCGGAATACCCGGCGCGGGGGCTTCTTCGATCACTTTTTGATGGCGACGTTGCATGGAACAATCGCGGTCAAAAAAGTGAACGGCCTGGCCCTGGCCATCGGCCATGACCTGAATTTCAACGTGTCTAGGGTTTTGCAGATACTTTTCCATATACACGGTGGAATCGCCAAAAGCGGCACCGGCTTCGGATTGAGTGACCTGAACGGATTTCCACAAGGCATCTTCATTGTGGACAACGCGCATTCCACGTCCACCACCGCCGGCAGCCGCTTTAATGATAACGGGGTAACCAATGTTGGCGGCGATGCTTCGGCAGGCTTCTTCGTCTGCGGGCAGGGGGCCACCTGAGCCCGGTACGGTGGGGACACCGGCTTTTTTCATTGCTTCAATGGCGCTTACCTTGTCGCCCATCAGACGAATCACATCCGGGTCGGGGCCAATGAACACATACCCACTTTTCTGGACCTGCTCGGCAAAGTCTGCGTTTTCCGCTAAAAAACCGTATCCGGGGTGGACGGCCGTGGAATCAGTAATTTCCATCGCGGCAACAATGGCAGGAATATCGAGGTAGCTTTTCTTGGAAGGGTTGGGGCCTATACAGACAGTCTCGTCTGCGAGGCGAACGTGTTTTAGTTCACGGTCCACCACCGAGTGCACCGCAACCGTTTTAATATTTAATTCCTTACAGGCACGCAATACGCGTAATGCGATCTCGCCCCTGTTGGCTATAAGAACCTTTTCAAACATGTGTGCGTTCTCCGCTATCAGGCAATGACGACAAGCGGCTGATCAAACTCCACAGGCTCGCCGTCATCAACCAAAATGGCTTCGACAACACCGGCTTTATCGGCCTCGATCTGGTTCATCATTTTCATCGCCTCAACGATGCAAATAACATCTCCGGCTTTTACGGACTGGCCCACTTCAATAAAGGGTGCTGAGCCGGGGCTGGGAGAACGGTAGAACGTACCAACCATGGGCGAGGTAACCTGGTGGCCACTGACAACTGGCGCACTTGCGGCAGGCGCAGCGGCGGCGTCAGGCGCGGTAGCGGGAGCCGCAACAGGCGCTGGTGCCACAGCAGGGGCAGGTTGCACAATGGTCTGCAAGGGCGCAGCAACGGTTTTGCCGCCTCGACTAATGCGCACAGATTCTTCGCCTTCCTTGATCTCTAATTCCTCAATGTTGGATTCTTCGAGTAGTTCGATCAGTTTTTTAATTTTGCGGATGTCCATTGAAACCTCGTGGTTAAAACTTGTAGTTAAGACTTAACTGCTTTTATCGTTGTAAGACTTCTTCGTTCTACTTACTTGTCCTTGCTCAGCGAGATTGCTGCTTGCAAGGCAAGTTCGTAACTCTGGGGGCCAAAACCGCAGATGACACCTGCGGCCAGGTCAGAAAAATAACTGGTTTTGCGAAACTCTTCACGTTTGTGCACGTTGGATAAGTGGCATTCAATAAACGGAATATCAACCGCAGCCAGGGCATCACGCAGGGCGATGCTGGTATGCGTAAAAGCCGCCGGATTGAAGATGATAAAATTCACACCTTCATTTTTTGCCTCGTGGATACGTTCAATGAGTTCGTATTCGGCGTTACTCTGGAGGACTTGCAGGTGGTGGCCGGCCTCAATACAGAGGGCGGTAAGTTTTTGGTTGATATCTTCGAGCGTGGCATGGCCATAAATGACGGGCTCACGGCTGCCGAGCAGGTTGAGATTGGGGCCGTGCAATACGAGTATGGTCGCCATATGTGCTGATTATTCTGTGCATGATTCTGCAAATGAGAGCGGATTTTGCCGGTTTTGAATGGCGCTGTCTATGAAAACTGTGCAGATAAGTGAAATTGGACGAAGTTTCTGGCGAGTTTGCCGAAGATTGGCGAAAAAAGTAGCGTTGGCATATTTTTGGGCGAATCTTGCTGGAAGACTTAAGTCTCTGTCGCCAAAATTAGGGATTATTACCTTTGCAATACCAGAGGCAATCCACGAAAATGCGCCTCTCACAGGGTCGAACCCGTATAAGCACAACCAGGGAAGTATAAAAAGGCAGTAGAGCGTGTCATACATACGTATTCGTAAACACTATATCCATATTCCGCATCTTGTTCTCGGTGTTATTGAGTTTTGTTGTCACTTTGCAGTGGTTTGGCTATTGGATACCGTGCTGGTGGCCAAGGTTGAGCCGGCCATTACGTTGGCAACCCAGTGGCCGATCTATTTGATCTATGCCCTTTTATTGAGTTGCTCAACGCTTGCAATGGGGGTGTATAACGCACTCTTGTCGGAAAGTGCGACCAACATGCTTCTGCGCACCCTGGTCAGTTACTTTTTGATTGCGATGCTTGGTTTTGTCGCAATACGCTTGATTTTCCCCGCTTTTGTTCCCGGTCAGCTTGTCCTTTTCTGGTCGATAATTTCCAGCCTGGTGGCGACCGTTCTCATTCGCATTGTGTTCGGCGCAACTTTCGATATGCGTCGCTTGCGACGTAAAGTTTTAATTTATGGTGCCGGGAAGAAAGCCGTGGATATTGTAGAAGCGCTCGGAGAAGAAGGCTTTCACGACGTGGAACTTTTCGGTTGTGTAAAAAGCAATGGACACGACGGGCTGGTTGACGAGTCGCTTTTACTGGACGAGCCAGAAAATTGGAGTCGGTTTCTCAAGAAAAATAAAATATCCGAAGTGGTGATTGCTCAAGACGAGCGCAGAAAAAGCGAAGGGGGCGGCGTTCCTTTAAACCAGCTGCTGTTTGCCAAGCTTCAGGGCGTTGATATCACAGAGGTCGCCAGTTTTATCGAGCGTGGACAAAATAAACTGGAACTTCCCTTACTGGAAACCTCATGGATGTTGTTTTCCGATGGCTTTAAATATTCCAAATCAAGGGACTACGGCAAGCGTTTGTTCGATTTGATTGTCAGTTTTTTACTTTTCCTGGTAGTGGCGCCGCTTATGATTCCGACTGCGCTCGCGGTGTTTCTTGAAACGGGGCGGCCCATTTTCTATCACCAGGAACGCGTTGGTTACAACGGGCGTCGTTTTCGCATTTATAAATTTCGAAGTATGCGCCAGGATGCAGAAAAAGGCGGCAAAGCAGTTTGGGCGAAAAAGAATGATAGCCGTGTTACCAAGGTGGGCGCCTTCATTCGAAACACACGATTGGATGAGCTTCCCCAACTTTTGAATGTAATTCGTGGCGAAATGAGCTTCGTTGGGCCGCGACCCGAACGCCCCGAATTTGTCGATGAATTAAGCAAAAAAATTCCGTATTATGATCTTCGTCATACCGTTAAGCCGGGTTTGATGGGTTGGGCACAATTAAAGTACCCCTATGGCGCTTCGGAAGAAGATGCAAAAAACAAATTAGAGTACGATTTGTATTACACCAAAAATCACAGTTTGATGATGGACGTGCTGATTATGATCCAAACCGTTGAAGTCGTGTTACTGGGCAAGGGCGTACATTAGGAACAAAAGGGAGAGAATGATGAATAAATTAACGATACTCGTATTTTCAGCGCTGCTGTTTATTTTGGGCGCGTGTTCCTCTAATCAGGTAATGGAGCTGGAGCGTCCGCCTTCAAACAAGCAGATTATCAGTGAATACAAAATTGGGGTAGGGGATGCGCTTCAGGTAAGCGTTTGGCGCAACCCGGATTTATCCATGGCTGTGCCTGTTAGACCTGATGGAAAAATTTCCTTGCCTCTGGTGGGGGATGTGCAGGCGGCAGGGGTGAGCACTGAAAAGCTTTCGGGCAATATTGCAAACTCATTGGGTTCATATATTAAAAACCCACAGGTCACTGTTATTGTGACGTCGTCAGGTAGTGCAGAATTTCGCAATCGTGTGCGTGTGACGGGTGCGGTGAATTCGCAAATCACCACGCCTTATCGCGATGGTATGACTGTGCTGGATCTCGTGCTGGAAGCTGGCGGGCTTAATGAATTTGCATCCGGCAACAATGCCAAACTCTATCGCGGTTCTGGTGGGGCGGTGAAGGTATATCCGATATTCCTGGATGATATTCTCAAAAAAGGCCGCCTGGACAGTAACTACGAACTGAGTCCCTCTGACATTATTACTGTTCCAGAAAGGGTATTCTAGAATGGATCCGCAAAAGATCAGGGAGCTACTGGTCGCATTGCGACTTGAGTTGGTCACCTATAAAGAATGGTGCATTGTCATTTTTGTAGGCGTTGCCAGTGTTGTATTGGCTCTGGGATTAATTTGGCCGCAAACCTATCGCACGAGCGCGGTGCTTTATGCCGATGTAACAAACATTATTGAGCCATTGTTGCGTGGTCGCGCAGAGGTCACCAAAGTCGATCGCTCACAAACAGCAAAAGATGTTATTTATACGAGGAGATTCGCGGAAAATGTCGCAATAGATGTCGGCATGGCTAAAGATGCCAATGACAACGCAGGCATCGATCGAGTCGTGTCTCTTATTCGATCCGCCGTAAAAATTGAATCGGTCAGTAAAGACTATTTTCGTATTAGTTTTGCCGCGAGCGACCCGGATCGTTCGTTTAATATTTTAAACACTGTCGTTAATTCTTTTATTGAATACACGTCAAAGCAAAAGAAAGACGAGAGTTACTCGGCTTACAAATTTATTGACTCTCAAGTTCAGGCTTATAAAAAGCAGCTGGAAGAAGCTGAGCTGCGCCTGAAGGATTTTAAAGCCGCTAATGTAGAAGGTACGGAAGCGTCTGTGTCCAGCAGAATTTCGAGTTTACGTTCGGAAATAGAATCCCTGAGACTTTCGATTGAAGAAAACCAATCACGGGTTTCAACGTTTAAATCACAATTAAGCAACGAATCGGATTATTTACAAGCGCGCTCAAGGTTGGATGCGCTGCAGGCGAGAAAAAAAGCGTTAACCGATAACCTTGAAGGGCTGCGCCTGGTGTATCAGGATAATTATCCCGATATTGTGACATTGAAAGCACAGATTGCAGAAGTCGATAACCAAATGCAAGCAATCTACGAGTCTGAAGGCTTGAATGCCGGCGGATCGCGCGGCAGTGAAAACCCACTTTACGAAGAGTTGAGAAAACAGCTTTCGGTTGCCGAAGTTGAGTTGAAGGCACAAAACCAGCGCATGATGTCGCTTGAGCGTCTATTGGAGCAGGAATACGGTCGCGCTCAAAAAGTAGCTGAAAATGAGGCTTCGCTCGCCGAGCTTACGCGCGACTACAATGTGACGCGTGAAGTGTATGAAGAAATGCTTGGCAGAAAAGAAAGCGCTCGCTTGTCAATGGTTCTGGATATTGAAGGGCAGGGGGTGACTTATCGTATTCATGAGCCAGCGATTTTCCCATTGAAGCCGAGTGGTTTGTTACCGATTCATTTTGCAGTGGTTGCACCTTTTCTAGCATTGCTTACGCCGATTGGTTTGGCTATTGCCTACATTATGCTCGACCCACGTGTAAGATCTTACTCTCGATTGGTTGAAGCATTTAATGAAGACTTGCCGGTTATTGCCTCAGTGCCTCATACCTCCACGGCGATTACAAAACGGATTGTCAAACGGGACGCAATGATCATTATGGCGGTATTGGTTTTGTTCTTTGCTGTCTACTCTGCCGTGGTATTCCAGAAAATCCTTAACTAGGAAAGTCGAGGTTTCGAGAAGTGCTAAAAAATTCCCAAGCGACCATCAATCTCGCTCCGCTGTTATTGGCTTGTTCTGCAATCGTCAGCTCTATTGCAGTGAGCCCGGCCATGGGTTTGGAGTTGGATTTTGGTTTGGGTGGCGGCGTTACTAACTCTGACAATGCGACCCGAATCGCAAACGACGATTTGGCAATTTCAGAAAACCGCTACAGTCTCAATGCCAGTATTGCAGCCGTTCATAATTCAGAAAGAATTAACCTGAATTCGAATTACGTTTACACAAGAACAACTTTCTCTGAAGAGAGTCAGCCAGATCGAAGTGCAAAAAATGGTAATACCGTATTGAATTTTGGTGCGGCCAGCGATTACTTGAATCTGGCATTGACTCACTCGGTTGTCCTGACACTGGCCGACCCATCAGCAACACAATTACTTGAAAATTTGCAGGAACGAAACATTTATGGTGTCGAGCCCGCTTTAAACTTGCGTTTGAGTCCCGTGGACCGATTGCGTGTTTCCGGTGCGCACCAAAAAATTGATTACGAAGAGCAAGAGTTCAGGAATTCAACGCGAGACACAGCGGCGCTGAATTGGTTTCATTCGTTTAGTCGTATTAGAGAGTTTAACCTTTCTGTTTCCAGATCTGACATAGAATTTGAATCCCAGCCTGCTGCAAATTACACGCTGGACTCCGTGAATCTTCGCTATGCTTCAAGATTGCGTATGTTGCAATATCAAATCAGCTTGGGGCGGGAAGAGACGGATGTGCTCTCCAACAATAGCTATAACCTTGATTTCAATTTCTCGTTGCCAACGTCTACTTTGGGTTTGACCTTGTCGCGCGCGCTGCGGGACACCTCAAGCGGCAATATGAATACAGTATTTCTTGATGAAGAAGGCAATGTGTTTTTTGATGGTGGTGCCGATCAAGTCGATCAAATTGTATTAACGGAATCAGAAATACTCTGGACGAGTGGTATTTTATGTCTTCGTTGTAATATCCAGCTATCCTATCGCATTGCCGAAGAGGCTTATGCTGTTAATCTCGAGCTTGATAATGAGCAAGTTGTCGCAAATGCACGTTTTAATTATCAGTTCCGAACTAATCAATCGCTTGGATTACAGTATTCAAATTCTACGAGGGAATTTGAGGGCGCACCTGAGCGAGACTTTACATTAGATCGGGTTGAAATAAGTTATCGCTTCAGTTTGTCCAATGGAATGGAATCCAGACTGTTTACCAGTAGACAGGAAAGGGAAAACACCAATGTTTCCGCGGATGTTACTGAAGAGAATCAATACGGTCTAATATTGGATTATCGTTTCTAAGGAACCTCTGAAAAATGGCCTATTTTCCCTGTAGCGGCGTCAGCTCCGTGCTCGAATCCTCATTTACTCGAGTAAACTCCGGTTCTCCGCGCGGTGCTTCCTTGCCACAGAAAAAATATTTCCATTTTTCAGAGGTTCCCTAATTTTTTCTTGCCCTGTATTTTCTATTTTTTTCCTGTACTTCGATCGCCCTTAAGGGATATGTTTGATGAGTGGCGGCCCAATCAGTTTTGTTATTGAAACGGGTATACGTTTCCAAACGGCAATCGCTAATTTGTATTTCGGGTTGTCAGGGTTCATCTGCGGAAGTGCAGAACCTTCATTCAATATGTAATGCCAATAGTGTACGAGCGGTTTTGCTCCCCACTGTTTTTTAAACTTGAATGTTCCCGCATCGATAGTTGATCTTCCAAAATCGAACCAACCGTAGTCTTTCTCAATAGCAAAATTGAGGATGTTCTTATACATCCACATATTAATATTGTACTTATTGGCTTGTTTGACGGTTGATGCCCAGGGAATTTCCAGCATGTCTTTATAACCAAAAAGGAAGGCTGCGCCTAAGGCTTTGTTATTTGCTTTCACAACCACAAGTGTTGCCTGATCGGGGAAGGTATCCAGTATGTTTTTAAAGAAGGTTTTGCCATAGACGGGGGTGCCGAGATCACGCATGTTTCTTGAAAAAACCCGATAGAAATCATCCAGCAGCTCAGTCTTGCCAAAGAAACAGTGCGGATTGATTTTTTCGCTAATCTTGTATTGGGAGCGGACCTTTGCCCCGAATGCATCCTCCAGGAGTTGGAATGATTTAGGAAGGCTGAGAATCATGGAAGCCTTGCGCGATTCGGAAGGGAGATCTTGTAGCTCTTCTGTACAGCGCAGCTCAATGTGTTGCCAGTTTTCTCGCTGCATCAAGGCGCGAGCATGCTCGCACAAGGCCTTGGTAATTGCGGGAGAATCTGTGAGGGGCCCGCCATAATTAAAAAAAGGTACAGAGACGGCAAAACAACCGAATAACCGACTGTCGAATGCGGTTAAAGGAAGAACGCCAACACAGTTTTTTTCTGAATCCCGGGCGAGCAAATAAACACTGCGGTGGCCAAAACTTTGCTCAATCAAACCCTTCCAGGCATAAGCGTGGTAAGCCGAGGCTTGCGGGTGGGCGAGCACGTATTTGTCCCATTCTTCCCCGGTGTGTGTTTCCTCAATACTGAATCCCGTATTGGTGTTGTCGCGGTTCGAAATGGTATCAAATCTCGGGGGAAACTCTGCGCTTGTCGGTGTGAATAAATCGACTAGCGTGCTTTCCAGGTGTTTTCGTTCGGCCTCAAGCGAGTTCAGTGTCTGGCTAACAGCCTGCATTTCCTTTTTCAGATTCTCCAGTGCAGCGGGATCACCTTTTACTTCCTTGAATAAGCTGGCTTTTTCCTGCTTTTGAGATTTTACTTTTTTTATATCCTTTTTTACGCGGGGCAGTTCAGACAGTATGCGATTAATCTCCTCTGCGCAGGTGCAGGCTTCGAGTGAGCCCCAGGTGTTGAGAATTGCCGTCTGCGGGTCTTTTAGAATGTTTTTAAGCATTATTTTTCAAATCTTCCAACTTGATTTCATTACTGAAATCCGTCTGATCAAGAACTTGCCCTACGGTACAAAAGCTGAAATCCGTAAGCATTTGCTTGAGGCGTGACTCGCAACGAGAAAGATTGGTGTAATGGCGGAATCGACTGAAGGCACTGATATTTTTAACTCTTGGCTGGTCAGGGTCGATCTCCCAGGGGTGAAGGTAAAAAATCATGGGCCGGGTTCCCTGACCGCTTGCGCGTGAAAATAGCCATTTCGACAGAAAATAAGGGTATTGGCGGAAATAGCCTCCGCCTGCCGCTGGAATCGATTGGCCTGCAACCTTGGCGGTTGTGAGAGGGAATTCAACGATTGAGCCGCTTTCGCTGCGGATTGTGTAGGGGAGGTCGGGGCTTGCGGGTATGCCGTACCTGTCGTGATGAATGGGGAAAATACTGGAATCCCACGTAAAGCCCAGTTCGATCAAGGTTTCAATAGCCCATAGGCTGTCAGTTGTCACCGAATAACTGGCCGCGCGATACCCCTTTATCTGAATTCCCGTGATGTCTTCAAGTATTGACTTGGAGCGTGCGGTTTCCTCGCGGAAAACCTTCGGGGTTTGCGTATATATCAATTGATGGCTATATCCATGGGATGCAATCTCATGGCCACGCTCGACAATTTTTTTAACAAGGCTGGGATGGCGTTCGGCAACCCAGCCCAGGATAAAAAATGTGCCTTTCGTCTTGAATTCATCGAAAAGGTCGAGAATCCGGAGAGTATTGTTTTCAACCCGGCTTGGCCACTTATCCCAATCTTCGTATTTCACGGCACTAAACAGGGCTGCAACCTGAAAATAATCTTCAACGTCAATGGTCATCGCATTTAGCATAAGCGCCGGTATTCCCTTTAGATGAAAATGGATGATTATAACTTGTTGGTCAGGTCCTGTAAGCGCTGTAATTAGAATATGGAAGAGACAAAGCCTGGTAGTCGTGCAAAAATAAGGCATAAGTTTTCAATGACGGAAATAGGCGGGTTTCGGTGTCGAGGATTGCAAATTATCTGGCGAGTTGGGGTTGGTTGCCGATGGCGCTGGTCTCGATTCTATTGCTTTTCCATGATGCCTTCCTTGCGTTACACGTTAAATGGGCTGCATTCAACCAAAGTTACTCACATGGCTATCTTATTCTGCTGATAGCTATTTATTGGTTGGTCACGGAAGAAAGAAGGAAGCTCAAGCCCGGTTACCCTGCAATTATGTTTGCGTTTACCCTCGTGCTTATTTGGTATTTCGGCTGGGCGACTCAAACACTTATATTTCAACAGGGCATACTGCCTCTCGTTCTGCTTTGCTTTTATCTTGCGGCATTTGGAACGCGTGCTGCTATTTATTCCTCAGGAGCATTTCTCTTTCTCTATTTGGCCATTCCGTTTTGGGATGTGTTTCAGCCCTATTTGCGATTGGCGACATCGACAGTTGTTCAGCACTGGATTTATTGGGTTGGGATACCCGCCTTTGTTGATGGCTTTACCATTGAGCTTCCCTACGGCGTCTTGAAGGTCGCGGGGAGTTGTGCGGGGCTGAACTTCTTCTTAATGGGCCTGGTTATTGGCCTTATTTACGTTAGCCGAATGGCTGGGCCACTGTGGCTGAAAGTTGCGCTTGTTTTGTTTTTACTTTTAATTTCGATTATCGCTAATTGGATTCGTGTCTTCTTGTTGGTGCTTATTGGATATTATTCGGAAATGCAAAGCGGAATTGTTTACGACCATGGTATGTTTGGTTGGGTAATATTTGCCATCGCGTTGTTTTTCTTCTTTTTCGCGGTACACTTCCTATTAAAAATGGACTTTTTCGTTCGTTTAACACGTTTAAGTGTAAGTTCGAGCACAGTGGAAGCGACGGATGTGAACGATACGAACGAGAATAAGCTCAAGGGAGATGAGCAAGGCATATGCTACCGAATTATCGTTATCTATGCTGCCGTGTTTTGTATTCTGGCCTTCCCTGTTTTTGTCGCGCAGAACAAGCAAAATCTTTCGAATGCGGCAGTGGATGTGTCGAATAATTTTACGCATAACTGGAGTGAAATAGAACATCCGGAATTTAATATTGGATATGTTGGTTGGGATAAGAGTTTGAGTTGGTACAACAATGACAACCCACTAGCTGAAATGACTGCTTACATTTATTTTTATCAGATGCAGGGAAAGGAAATGATTCATTCGGATAATAAAATTGCCAGTGAAAATCAGCTTATCAGGCAGTCGACTTTGCAGGCGCCTGAGGGGTCATTGCAATACAGGGTTGTGCGTGGTGCAAGGGCTGACTACCTGGTGGTGTTCAGCTATCGAGTGGGTAATCAATTTGCGCCCTCTGCTTTGAGTGGGAAAATCCTGCAATTTTTCGAAGCCCTCAGAGGCAATACCACTGCAGCGCTGCTCACTTACACATTGAAATGTTCTCGCAGGTTATGTGAGCGTGAGCAAGACTATGTAGAGGAAAATAGTAGTGATGTGAGCAAGTACCTGCTCTCTACAAATTGGTTGGTTTTCTAGGGTTTTACTATGTCAGCGAGTGCTCGCCTACTTCAGTTTTTCGCAGAGTCGTTTGTCGGAACGCCGCTTCGAAAACTGGCGGGTTGGCACACGCCCGTTTTTCTCCTGCATCGAATTGCAGACGCTGAGAAAGACGTTGATGGGCACAATGTCGACCATATCAGGACCTGTCTCGAATACGTTCGTAAGCACAATTACAATGTGATTAGCCTGGAACAGCTCTGTCGCTATATGCGCGAAAATAGTCGCCCGCCAGAGCGCGCCGTGGTGTTTACTATAGACGACGGTTTTGAAGATCAAATTGGCACAGCGGCGGATTTATTTTCCGAGTTTGATGTACCGCTTACCTGCTTTGTCATCACGAATTTTATTGAAGGTAACATATGGCCCTGGGATGATCAGGTGCACTACGTGCTTAAAAATACCCCCTTGTCGACGCTCAATTTTAGCTACCTGGACGGCAGTTCTGAGGTTTTGAGTAAAGAGGGCGGTGCATGTCTTGAGGGCGCGCGCACAAAGGTTCGCAATAAACTTAAGGCTTACGACCAAGCGGAAATATACAGCTGGCTCGCAGATTTCTATCGAACGGCAGAGGTGGAACAGCCTGAACTGCCCCCCGCTAACTATCGGCCTGCCACTTGGCAAGCGATCAACCAATTTGTTGCGCGCGGCCATGCCGTCGGCGCTCACACCTGTAATCACAGAATATTATCGACATTGAGTGATGAAGACTCGCATGCAGAAATCACCGGCTCGATAGCACGCCTTGAAGAAAATGTTCCGGGAGCTTCCAAGGTTTTTGCCTACCCGACGGGCCGTTTAAGTGATTTCGGTGAGCGGGAGAAAACGGATCTTGAAAGCCTCGGAATGCTGGGGAGTGTTTCTACTGAGCCCGTGGCCGTGTCAGAAGGTAGCCACATGCAAGCGCTGCCACGATTTGCCTTGCCCGAGAAATTGAGTGATTTCATTCAGTACCTGAGCTATATCGAAACCTTGAAAAATAAGCTTCGTTAAGCGAGTCGAGCCCGAAATTTTAAGGCGTTATTACTGATATCGTTGTGCAAGGGTATGCGCTTGATTTGATGGCTGGATAAGTTTGCAGATGTATTGATACCCATTTGAGTTGTTACAGCGGCTTGATAACATTTTTGAACCGTTGTGAGGGCGAGAGGGGAAACATCGCCATTGGGATAACAAAAAAGCTCAACGGGTTTTCCGAGATGACTTTCAAGTTGCTGTCTACTTTCAATAATTTCTTTCGTTAGCGTCTCTGCGTTCAGATTTTCTTTTAAGCGCATGTGATTTTGGGTATGCGAGCCAATTTCAACCAAGCCGCTGTCAGACATTTCCTTGAGTTCAGCCCAGGTCATGAGCGAGGCGTCCGGTTCAGGAACGGCAAGGCGTACTTCCATTTGATTGAGCGCTTCAATGATCACTTCATCGGATAACGATTTTAATATTGCGATCGCCTGCGCGAGCGTTTCCTTATCTCGCAAATTACCCGTTATCCCCTGTTCTGCTAATAAGGGCTCGCGTGCAAGCTGCTCTTGTTCTACATGGTTTGCAATGTGAGCGAGCCTGTTGGGCCAAAACATACGGTTGGTTTCCAGCATGTCCGAAACAGCGAATAAGGTTGCCGGCGTATTGGTTTCTTTTAAGATCGGAAACGCGTATTCATAGTTATCGCGCCAGCCATCATCGAAGGTAATCACACAGGCTTTTTCGGGTAAGGGGTCGCCGTTTTTTTTCATCTGTATCCATTCGCCCAGTTTGAGAGGTGTAAACAGGCGATTCACCCACTCAAGGTGCATGCGAAATGTATCTGGCTCAACAATCATGCCCGGTTCTTCGGAAGCATGACGGGAATCATTTTTTGGTAGAATGCGGTGATACATCAATACCCATAACTGCGCATCGTCGGTATTTTTGACATGTCGACCGAAGTTGGCGCGGTAGAGCAGCAGGGGCAAACGAATCAAGTCTTTGGCGGCGCTTTGCAAATGCATTGTTGTATCACTAGATAACGAGTTGAGAAGAAGGACATTGTAAAGCCGTGAAAACAATCTTGCATCTGATTGATACCACTGGCCCCGGTGGAGCAGAAACCGTATTTATCCAGTTGGCAGATAAGCTGCGCACGCAAAATTATCGCTCTATTGTCGTTATACGTGGCCCGGGTTGGGTGCAAGAAGAGCTGGAACGCCGCGGCCTGTCTCCAATCATTTTGCCAAGTAAGGGCAGTTTTGCCTTTGGGTTTTTATGGAAGCTTGTAAGGCTCCTGAAAAAGGAAAAAGTGGATTTAATTCAATCCCATTTGCTGGGCTCCAACGTATATGCCGCGATGGCCGGGTTGCTCAGCGGCGTGCCAGTAGTGGCAACCTACCACGGAATGGTTGATGTTAACCCGAATGAGCGCTTCAGGTTTATCAAACACCAGGCAATGAAGTGGGGAATTAAACGCTATGTCGCTGTGAGCGCAAGCCTGATGGAAAACATTGAGAAACAACGGTTACTCGATGTGAGGAAAACCAGAGTGATTTATAACGGTGTGGATACTGCGCTCTATGGTCAGGCTAAACAGCATGATCTGAAGGCGCGCCTTGGCTTGCCAGAAGAGGCCATAGTCTTTGGTAGCCTCGGTAATATCCGCCCGGCGAAGGCCTATGACAACCTGATTAAAGCGGGAAGCAGGGTGATTGAGCGCTATCCCAACGCACATTTTGTTATTGCTGGGCACCAAAAGCCCTCTCTCATGGAAAAGCTAAACACGTTGACCCAAAGCCTCGGAGTCGAAAAGCACTTTCATTTTTTGGGCTTTTGCTCGGATTGCGCGGATTTTTTAGCGCAGGTTGATATTTTCGTGTTGTCGTCATCGTCAGAAGGCTTCTCGATTGCGACAATCGAAGCGCTGGCGAGTCAATTGCCCGTGGTGGCGACGCGTTGCGGAGGCCCGGAAGAGATTTTGACCGACGGCGAGAATGGGCTTCTGGTTGAGGCAAATAGCCCAGAAGCGTTAGCGAAGGGGCTGCTTGCCTTACTGGCGTCTCCAGATCTGGCGCAAAGGCTTGCTGAAGCGGGCTCGCGCCATGCTGCGGAGACATTTGGTATTGAAGCGATGTTGCGCGACTATGATCAGATTTATAAGGCGCTAAGCCCCTAACCTCCTGTAAATTCTTAAAAAGATTATTTTATCCCGGCAGCCTTCCGGGGAGGCTCAGGTGGAGTAGCTGATGCAGTTAGATGTAGATTAATTAGAGCCCGAGGTTTTTCAGGTACTGTCGAAACTCAGTTAAAGCCGGTTTCAAGTCGCCCCAGCGATTGAGTTCGTGCCGTGTACGGAAGGGGCGGGGTATAAGAAAATCGACAATACGCTGTATTTTCTCCAGCGAGGAGAATTCCTTGTCCTTGAGGACGAGGTAGAGAGAATCGAGGTCACCCAGTAACCAGCGCAGTCGATTGCCGATTTTGTAAGGTGCCTGTTCGCAAGGGGTCTCTCCCGTAGAGATTTGCCAAAGTAATTTTGGGAAGTCGACACCTGCATCGATAGCAAGCTGCAGGGATCCCCAAAACCGCGTATTGACCTCCATGAGCCAGGGCTTGCCTTGCGGGTCAACGCGGAATTCCACCATTGCGACACCGTGCCACTGTGCGTTGTCGAGCAGCCGCTGAGCCTGTTCCAGCTGTGCGGGGTTGAGGCTCGCGCTCTCGCTCAACACACTGACGCCACCTCTGGGCGGCTTTTCACGCAGGCGCCGGTGGGCAAAAAATGCCACAGACTTGCCACGGTTGTAGATTGCAAAAATACCAGCTCCGTGACCGGGGATAAACTCTTGAAGCATAAAGGCGTGAGACTGCAGCCAAGTGCTCGTTTCGAGGTGCTTTTGCAAATCCTCTTTCGAATAGGCAATTTGCACCGTTGTGTTCAACCAGTGATCATCCAGCCAAAGCCGCGATAAGCAGGGTTTGATCACAATGGGAAAGGATGTGTACTGATCTACATCTACTTCAGCAGCGCTCTGGTAAATTTGCGCTTGCGGTACGTTCACACCAATATCAAGCGCCTTGCTATGGAGTTGGCCCTTATCCGCCAGCAACATAATCTGTTTGTAATCCGTATAAGGAATGATCACGCCTTCGAAACGCGATGCATTCATTTGTAAAAGCTGGCTTGTGACTTCAGTGGTTGGAAACAAGGCATGGAAATCATGTTGTTTGATGACGTTTTCAAGCCATTCCAGAAAGGCCGAAGGTTCGGAATCCGGTGCGGGACAGGTAAGAGCAAGTGAACAAAAGCGCGAACTGCCCGCGATACACTTTGTGGTAGAATCGGCAGCCGCGATAAACAGCGAATTTATGCTGCCGAGCGAGCGGGTCACAGCAAGCGCACTGCGCTGATTTCCGTCGAGTACCAGAATGCGGTATGGCGAACTAGCCATTGTAGTAAAACCAACTGATTGAAAGAAAGCGAAATGCTAAGTGCTTTAACAAACTATATCAACGATAATTTTGGCTCGAAAAAGGGCGCGTTAAATTATGTCAAATTTAAAATGCTATTATTGCTGGGGCATTACAAGAAATATCAAAAAATAGATTTTGCAAAAGTCGATAGATTGATATTTATTTGCTCCGGGAATATTTGCAGGAGTTGTTTTGCTGAATATGTAGCAAAACATTTTGGGAAGCGGGCGGAATCATTTGGCTTGCACTGCCGAGGAGGGGACCCGGCTGACCCTCGAGCACGTGATTATGCGAAATCAGTAGGGCTTGATATGACAAATCATATCACGCGTAATATTAAGGACTATCAGCCGGGAGAGAGCGATCTTTTGATTGTAATGGAGCCAAAGCATATAGAAGGCTTACCTGCAGAGCTTCAAGCCAAGTGTCAGCTCACTATAGCGACGCTATGGGCAGACCCCACTTCGGCGTATTTACATGATCCTTATTCATCCAGCCTGAATTTTTTTAAGCAGTGTGAAAGCCGGTTGTGGCAAGCAACCAGGGAATTAACTGAAAATGTCTAGCGGTTCAGCTAGTGAATTTTATTTCCTTAAAATCAAGCCCATGTGGCAGTACTTCAAGGGTGAGCATTTATCCTTTTGGATGATCTGTTGTTATCTCTTTTTTGAATACACGCGGCCACAGGCAATTTTTCCCGTTATAAATTTTCTTCCCTGGACCCAACTCTTTTTGTTGGGAAGTATTGCAGGCGCCTTTCTTGATAAGTCGGTGAAGTGGGTAAACACCCCGGCGAATTTCTTTATGATTTGGCTGGCGATCGCAATTTATATTTCCAGTCTAACTGCATACTACCCCCACTTGTCAAAAGAGCACTATATTGACTTTTACGGTTGGTTTGTAATCTATTTCTTGATTATCAATATTGTAAATACAGAAAAAAGATTTTATCTGTTCCTTATTATTTTTATCTTATGTGCAGCAAAAATATCCATAGGGACATCAAAGTCCTGGGCTATGAGAGGTTTTGGGTTTACAAGTTGGGGCTTGATGGGGCCAAAGGGTTTTTTTCAAAACTCCGGAGAGTTGTCTATATTAATGTTAACTTTGTTTCCGGTTGCCTTTAAGTTATGGGAGTTTTTGAAAGATAAAATATCTCGTATTGAATCTTTTTTGTTGTCACTTTTTTGGATTACGCCAATATTAACTATTCTTGGTGCTAGCAGCAGAGGTTCGCAGCTGGCTCTGGCTGTATTGCTCTTAATGATGTTCAGGAAGAATGTATTTAAGGTAAAGCCGTTGATAATCACAGCCGTATTTATGGTCGCGTTGTTTAGTTTTCTCCCTGAAGAGCAAAAGGACAGGTTTAGATCTTCCGGTGACGACAGGACTTCTCAGCAGCGTCTCTTGTATTGGGAGCGTGGCTGGGAAATGATGAAGTCTCATCCCTTTCTCGGTGTCGGTTATTTTAATTTTTCAAGGTATTTTGCGACGCACTATCCATCAGATATGTTATACGACAAGGCCGAGTTGCCTCACAATATTTTCATTCAAGTCGGTACTGATTCTGGATTTATTGGTTTGATTCCATTTATCCTGTTAATCGTTTATTGCTTTGTAGTGGGATATAAGATGGCAAAAAAAGAGGTCTATGAGTCTAACAGGTTGCTTAGTTGTAGTTGTGTTGGAATGTCATATGGTATTTTAGGGTTTATGTTGGCAGGGCAGTTTGTTACCGTTGCATATTACCCTTTCTTATGGATTGGCTTGTCTTTTCTTGTTGCAGGCAGCAATGTCTTTAAAATCACCAAAAAAAAGAAAATTGTACGGTATCAAGAAGACTAGGTTTTATTGGTTCAGCTCGGCTTTAAGTCGGGTAGACATTTTTATGGCAGATGTAAAGCCTAATCGAAATTTATAACTATTTATTGACTAAGGTCGATAGTATTCCTTTGTGTCTTAATGTGGTGATGGATAATTTATGAAAGTCACTGTTGTGATTCCGGTCTTCAATGAGGAGAGGTATTTGTCTGAATGCCTTGATTCTATATGCTATGGGCAGGATTTTGATGATTATGAGGTTTTGGTTGTGGACAATGGCTCCACAGATCGAAGCATTGAAATCGCACGGAAATTTCCAGTCAAAATACTAGAAAAAATCGGAGTAAGAGTTGGGGGTGTAAGAAATTATGGTGTGGAGCATGCTGAAGGGGAGATAATCGCATTCCTTGATTCCGATTGTGTAGCAGATAAAAAATGGATCTCGAGAGGTGTTGATCATTTAAATCAGGGTTGGAGTGCTGTTGGCGGGCTCTATTTATTGAGAGATTCACCCAGTTGGGTTGAAAAATATTGGATACTCCAGAACTCTAGCGATAGTGAGGCATATCAGAAAACTTTTGTTGGTGGTTGCTTGTTCATACATAGAAATGTGTTTGACAGTGTTGGTGGATTTAATTCCAGGCTGGCGGCAGGAGAAGATTCAGATCTGACATCACGTCTTTCGGAGAGAGGGTTTAGAATTAACATTTTCACTGACCTGAATGTTATACATTTGGGCTTTCCCGATAGTTTGTATAGTTTCATTCGCCGTCAAATATGGCACTCTGGTGACGCTTATCAAAAATTACCTGCTATTTTGATTGATAAAACTTTCATTCTGACTCATTTATTCTTGTTTGGGTTTGTATTTTTTTTGATCTTAGTGCTTGCATACGGTTTTGTATTTCCAGCGATTATTGCCTTAGCTATATGGTTGGGCGTGCCCATAATTTTTAGCCTAAAACGGTTGTTGCGGTGTAGTGGTCGCAGGTTTAGGGTTCGGGAGTATTTGATGATTTATTTTATTGACTTTAGTTATCTGTTGGGGCGGGTTTTGGGTCTGTGGAGCTCGTTTAAAAAGTTTGTAAAGGTTGATTCGCGGTTCAAAAACTAATCAATCGATATAACAAATAGTTATAAAGTGTTTTCCTGCTCTGGATGATATTTCCGCTAAAGATTTGAAGCACTCAGCAAATCAATCTAAAAATGGCGGGAAATTAATCATTGGCTTCATACTTGATCAGGCTATCACATTCTCAGCCCTATAATTATTGCAATATCCGGCTTAGATTTAAGTTTTGAAACACGAGGTACTGTGATGCGGAGAATTATTCTAACTTTCTTTTTGGTCTGTCTTTCAGGGTTTGCTTTGGCGCAAGACTTCCCCTTGCCGGCAGGCAGTTTCATTTCTGCGAAAATGCCAATGGCTCTGGTATATCCGCGGCCTGACTCCGAGACTCAATCGCACGCTCGTCACCGTCTTGCACATCCTGGAATGCCATACGAAATCCCCATTGGTGTACAGGGAGGGGCTTGGCCTTTCAGGTATGAAATAATTGAATCTCCTTCTGGAGCAACGATTGGTCAGGATTACGGAGACGATAATTACGGGGTGATATCCTGGACCCCTACGGCTAGTAGCGGAAACGAACGATTTCAAGTTCGGGTTACAGACCAGGATCGAAATACCTTGCTGATTGATTGGAGCGTAAAAATTGATGCAACCGCATTCATATTCATCCAGGATGGATGGGCTGGCGAAAAGTTGGGTACGATATCGAGCCCCTTGGAAGATATTTCAGATTGGTACCAAAATGACGAAGATGATGACCGGTATCACAATAAGGTCATAGTATTCAGGTCTGGTAACTATAGTTTGGTCGGAGACCCATCTAGAGATGATAACGTTCGGCTTAATTCGGGTTCGAAAACGCCCTCGTTAATTGGTTATCCTGGGGAGGTGGCTGAAATTGATTGCTCGAGGGCAAAAATATTTACCGATAATAATGCTCTTAGAGATTTATTTGTTGCTGATTTAAAATGGACCAATGCCCGGGCTGACGTGAACAATGCACATTTTTTCTGGGCTATTGGAGATGTTTCTCGTTCTACGTGGTGGCGCAACCATTTTGACAATCTGCCCCGTGGCTTGCAGGGTACCGACAACCCGGCAGCTGTTTTTATTTCCTCTATTGGGCCGTCCAATCTCAAAGAGCATGTTCTTTACAAGCATAACTTACACACAGATATCAACAACAGTGGCAGTAATGGTGCTTATATAGATGTTTATTCAGTAAGTTATCTGCTCATTGAGGAAAATGTAGTTCGTAACAGTAGGACCTATGCGGGATTCTGGGGAAAAGAGTCGACATCTTATGTAAGTATTCGAGCAAATGAGGCTTGGGACAATGTCAATGGCACTCAAATTGAAATTGGCTATGGTAATAAAGACGGTGTTGTGCCTCATGACCATGAGGTATGTTGGAACAAAGTTAAGTTAGCCAACCCTGGTGGAAATACGTCTTCGATGCTATGGTCAGGGCACACACAAAATACCGGAAAATTCTACAACTCGTTTATTTATAGAAATACTATAGTTGGCGGGAATGTATGGATTAGATTTTTGGGGGCGGAGCCCTATGTGGTCGAAGGGAATGTTTTCGAAGTGGACAATATGGCCAAATGGGATGAGTCCCTGATTGAGGGCAGGGTAGAAAATATTGTTTTGAGATCTCTTGATGATGTGGTTGGGCCAGATGGTAGACTTAGAGGGGTGTATAGGACGAGACACTTGGGTCGCTTGGGGCATGAAGTCGCGGCGAGCACGTCTTCTCCTCCAGACTCTCCAGAGAGATTTTCAGTTAATTCTACACCATAGTTTTATTGCATGACTTCGAAAGGGGCTGCTTTGTTGGGCAGCTCCCTTATTTTCTAACCTGCCAGAAACCATCCTGCCTACACAATCGCTTGGGTATCCAATAATTTTTTTTCAACGAGCTGTGTTAAAATCAGCGCTAGTAGCCTCGTGAATAGGTCCATCGAAGGTTGAATAGACTCTCTGCAATATGGCTGCTTTCAATACATAGTTAATTTCAAGGCAAGGCCTTAAGAGAAAATTCTTGCTCGTGGACAAATTATATTTATTACTTCCATCTTTCCTCCAAAATATAGCGCTCACTCTTTACGGAATACAAATGTATCGCCAAAGATTTGTTGGGGAAATACCAAAGGAATATTCTAAGCTTGGTCAATTACGTTGCTCGCCATCTGAAAATGATTTTGAAATTCAAGAGCTATTGCTGAATAAGTTGTTAGCTCATGCAGTGAAAAATGTCCCTTTTTACAGGAGTTGTGTTGAGGAGAGGGGGCTTAGCCTTGGAGACGTAAACAGCAAAAACTATGAGCAGATATTTCCCGTATTAAGTAAGCAAGATATCGTAAGTGATCCTCAGAGTTTTTTTGCGATTGACAAAGGCTCAAAGAAAGATAGTTTTATTCTCTCCACAAGTGGGAGCAGTGGAACTCCTTTGCGGATATTGACCAATAAACAAGCTAGAAGAATCAATTATAGGTATTATGAATTTTTGTTAAAGGAATTTGGTGCGAGCTACCGGGAAAGAAGTACAACATTTGCTGGCCGGGTTTTGTATAAAAATCTGACTAATGGAGTTTCGCGATATGATTATTATAACTCCACTCAATACCTTTCATCCTATTTTTTATCTGAAACATCTGTTAATAGCTATTTTGATGCTATCTGTTCCTGGAAGCCTAAGTTTATTGATGCGTATCCATCTATTATTGGCCAGTTCGTAGATTTGTGTTTGCAGAAAAATCTAAAACTAAACTTTTCACCGAAGTTTGTTCTGACAAGCTCGGAGACGCTGACCAAAGCGGTAAGAAATAAAATCGAAAACTTTTTTGGATGCCCTGTTGTTGATCATTATGGATGTACCGAGATGGCCATTTCGGCTTTTTCAGATGGAGGAGATTATTATCTTGATCCAAAGTACGCAAAAGTTGAATTGGTATCAGTTGGGGAAAATATTTATAAGGTTATTGCGACGGGACTGTTCAACTATGCAATGCCTCTTATTCGTTATGATATCGGTGACACTGTATCACTCTCGGAGCCGGGAAATCCATACAAGTTTAATGCAGTAGAAGGCCGGCTTGATGACTTGGTGGTTACACCGGAGGGGCGAAAAATTGGTAGACTAGATCCGTGCTTTAAGGGTATTCAAGGAGTAAGATATTCTCAGGTAATACAGAAAAGTTTAACGGAAATAGAAATCAAGGTTGTTCTTGATGATGAGCATGCTGACTTATTTATTATTGATGATCTTTTGAAAAATTTTGCGCAGAGAACGTCAGATAAGATTAATTTCACTGTAACGTTAGTTAATGATATTGAAAGGTCTGCAAATGGAAAATTTAAATCTGTGGTCTCGTTGATGTGATTAGGTTTTAATTTTTTTAGAAATAATCAACAGTTAATAAACTAGAGAAATGTAAGGTAGATTGTATATGCAGGGGTCCAAGCTGGGGCGTGTTTTCAACGAAAGTATCAGGAATATCGCTCGTGAAATTAAGGTGACTTTAACGCCTCCTGCGTCACCTGATAAATGGTTGTTTCTTGTAGGTTGTTATAATTCAGGAACAACTCTATTGGCTGAGCTGCTGTCAAAGCATGATGAAATTGGAGCTTTGCCGACTGAGGGGCACTTTATCACTGATGAATTTGTTAAGGATTATGATATTGGTATTCCTCGTATGTGGTGGAAGGGGGAGCACCTGTTTCGTCTTACCGAGAACGACGAAGGTCCAGACCCTGTCAGAATTAAGAAAGAATGGGCAATGAGGTTGGATCGCAGCAAGCCGGTCTATTTAGAGAAATCGCCACCAAATAGTGCTCGGACACGCTGGTTTCAGAAACACTTTTCTAATGCCTATTTCGTTGCAATTGTAAGGAACGGGTATGCAGTTGCGGAGGGTATTTCCAGAAAGGGAGATCCGAAGCATCTAGTAAATAGTTGGCCTATTGAAGACTCTATAATGCAATGGAAAAGAAATAATGAAGTATTGCTTGAGGATGAGCCTTACTTAAAGAATCTAAAATGGATTAAGTACGAAGATCTCGCTGCTAATCCTCAAGAAGTTTTAAATGATATCTGTAAGTTTGTTGGAATATCCGAATTCAGTAATTTTGATTCCGATGGAAAATTTTCTATTCATGAGCGGGAGGAGTCAGTAAAAGATCTAAATCAAATCAGCATCGATAGGTTAAGCCCAAAACAGATAGAAATCATAAATAGCAAGGCGGGTGAGATGTTAAAGCGTTTTGGGTATGAAATCTTACCAGTTGAGGCTTAGTTTCCGGGTTTTCCTATCTTACCCTTAAAATTAGATTTTGTAGGCTCTCTTTTGTGGATTTGTTCATGTAGAAAAAAAGCGCAAGGGTTAGTGTGTAGATTGTGCAAAGAGAAGTTTTTGCGATAGCAGACCAACCAAGACTGAGCGAAGATAATCCACTGAAAATATCAATAGCACATGCTGCCACAGATAGTCCCAAAGCTTTATACATAAACCCAGTGCTGATTTTAATATCCAGATAATGTCGGCTCCATAAATAAGTAACGCCGTAGATGGCAACGTTGGCCGCTAATAGTCCATACGCAGCACCAACAAAGCCGCCTTTAGGTATAAATGCCAAATAGATTGCTGTAAGTAAAATTGCGTTGATATATTTAATGTACGTTATTTTGATGGTTTTATCCGACGCGAGAAACCAAAAATTAAAGAACAGGCCCAGGCAGTAGAATACGCTGGCATAAGTGAGGGGTAAGAGGGCTTTAGCGGCCAAGTGAAAAGCGCTATCTGCCATCACTTTAATCACTGTATCGCCGAGTATTCCTACACCGGTTGCAGAAAAAAATAGAAACCCTGCTATAAAATCAAAAACTCGTTGGAATTCAAAATTCTTATTCGTTGAGTTATTTAATAATTTGAATCGTTCAGTCTGCCACCATTGAGAGAACGGTTGCCAGATTACCAGACCCACTATCATTGCAAGACGGTTCGCAAGCTCAAAAAGCCCAACATCGTCCAATCCGGCGTAAATCCGAATAAAAAAACGATTGCAGGATGTGGCGTAGAGGGCCGCAGCCCCAGCTAACCATAATGGCCATGAGAAGCGAAATAGCCTGACTATTAGAGTTTTATCTATTCTAAAGCCGCATTGGTACAAGATATAGCTGGAAAAGATCACAGTGAAAAGTGCTGAAGCAGTAATGTTGCTTACAATAGCGCCCATCACTCCCTTGTTAAGGAAAACAATAAGCCATATGTTCAAGCTTAATTGCACTGCTAGTTTAGCAATAGATGAAAAGACGAACAAATAGGGCCTTTCCAGTAGGCGCAAGTAAGTCATTCCATAGTACTCAATGCCGCTACCAAAAAGTAAAAACCCGTATATTGCGAGGTATATCGACAGCGTTGAGTCGCCAAAAATAAGGTGTGCTAACGGCTTTTGTGCTGAAAAAATTATTACAAAACCAATTGAGCTAAAAAAAGCCGTAATGATGAGTGACGTAGAAAGAACGGTTTTTCGAAGATTTTCGTCATCGTGCTCATAGTAAAAGCGCGGTATCGCCTGAGCGAAACGAGCACCTATAACGAGTTCGAAGATTGATATCGAGAGTGTTAGTAAAGAAATAATCCCATAGTCTGCAGGCCCAAGGTAGCTCGTATAAATGGGTAGCATGACAAAACCAACAAGTTGTCGAATAAATGTGCCTGCGGTATAAATCGCGATCACTTTGGATGTGCGTTTTGGCTGCGTTTGTTTTTTCACTTGCCTAATACTTTACTAAAAACTCTTAAAAGAGCCTCGTGGGTGTGTTGTAATTGGTAATATTCTTTCTGTATTTCTTCCGCCTTTTTACCGAGCTGTATTCGTTTGGTGGGGTCCTTTATCAGTTTTTCTATCTGATTTGCAGCAGATTCAATATCATCTTCTTTGTAAATCAATCCGGTTTCATCGTGTGTGGTCGCGCCGCAAACCGAGGGATTGTCTGGCACAACAACAGGTAATTGCGCTTGCATGTACTCCAGAATCGAAAGAGAGTAGCCAACTTCGCCTTTGCTCGGGTGAAAGGCGATATCGCAAATTGGCAATATTTGTGGAATATTATTCACACGCCCTGGCAAGCTTACATTGTTTTCTATTCCCATTTTTCGAGATTGATCTCTGAACATTTCAAGGTGTGGACCTTCGCCACAGTATAAATAATGAAGACCGGTGTAACCTCTATTGATGACCAATTCGTGAACGGTTTTTAATGCGAATTCTACACCTTTATAGGTGTTGGCACGCCCGGTTGAGATAAGTAAGGTTGTGTAAGAGATGCTGTCTCGAATTGGTAATTTTTTTTCGATTGTATCCAAATCGCTGACTGTGTTGATGCCGTTTTGGGCAGAGAAACATTTTTTTAAAGGTAAGCAGGCAACTTCATGTAGGCGGTTGCACACAAAATCGGTTGCACCAATAGCAGCATCGCAATTTATGCCGGGAATACGCGATCTTAACGATTTTATGATTTTCTTTAGTCCGCGAGGCTTGGTGCGTAAGCCGGGAGTGTGGTCGTGAATGATAATGCTCTTTACGCCAGCGGCCCTATAAAAAATATAGCGCCAGCTCGACGTTGGCCAGTCTGAAAAGTAAAGTGTTTTAACTTTAAGTTTTTTGATGAATTTTAATTGGCGAACTATGGAAAGTCGGCTGGAATTTGAAAATGAAAAATGATGTATTTGTAAGTTTGACTCTTCAATACTTTTCGGGATTTTGCTGATGCTGGGATAAGCTAGCGCGGTGTTGAATGTGTGCGAGTACTTTTTGTCTATAGCGACCCAAAAACTTTCCATTAGCCACCACGCATACCCCACTGCTGAATCATAGTTGGCTACACAGAGAAGCGTTTCCTTGTTTGATTTACTCATAGTCAACGAAATTTCTGTTTAGTACAGTCTTCCGGTGTAATCCATCGAACTGATAGCCTAATGAAACAATATCAAATTTGTAAAGATCGTAAACTTTTTTAATTGAATCTTGAGTATAGATCTCGCGATACCCCGCTCGTTTGGAGGCGTTTGTGTGTTTTAAATTTTTGTTTGTTAGTCCTAGCTTATTTGAAATATTGTCAAAGTCTTCTTGAATTGTTTCGAAATATCCGATGTAGTCGATGATCGGCTTGTTTTTTCGGTCACAAATGAATTTGTGCTGCGGTCGAAGGTGTATGTGGCTGTTTAGTTTCTCTTCGGTTAGCCAATTCATAACAAAGTCGTTAAAATCTTTAACATTGGATAAATTGATTCTGGCCCAGTTCGCGTCATCCTCATTCCAACCGCCTCCAGTAAGGTATGAGTAGGCAGAATATAATCTATCCCATGGGTTGCGAACAAATGTAAATTTAAAGCAATTATTAAAGTGTTTGCGCCCAAAAATAACCCGATACTGTTGTGCAGTGTAGTGGTAAGGCAGTTCTCCGAAGAGACTCAATGCCAGAGATGTACCGGCAGCTTTCGTTATGTGTACAAATATGGCCTTGTTTTGGTAGTACCTTCGGAGCGAGAAGTCGCCTTTCTCGGAAGGAAAAACCGTATGTTTAAGGCTTTCTACTTCGCTATAATGGCGCATCTTATACAGCCAAAATCGTGCTTCTGAGGGGACGTATTTTTTGTATATGTCTTTGAGGTTGGGCATGGCTTCTCTCTCGCTTGCGACGGTATTGTACATGACTCATGCTGTGGGAGTTACACTTTTGATAAAGTCGGAAAATTGAAATGTATTTAGCAAAAAATTTCGTTTATTTGGAGCTGCACAAGACCGCATGTACTCATATTGGGCACTGGATTAGTCAATTTGTTGATGGACAACAAATTGGTAAGCACAATGTGCTACCGAGTCATTTGCGGGATAGGTTTGTATTGGGCTCTATCAGAAATCCTTGGGATTGGTATGTGTCTCTATGGGGATATGGCTGTGATAATAAAGGTTCGGTATGGCATCAAAGTCTTGATCGTGTCAATGTGGCTTATTATTGGAGGCAGTTGCCAAGCGAAATGGGCGGCGGTAGCGTCGGCATCAAGAACTTTGCCCGTCAATTTTATGAAGATTTGGTGAAGGATATAGAACCTTGGAGAGCAGCATATAAAGACTCATCAGACCCGAAGTGTTTTAAAAGTTGGTTGAAATTGATGTTTGCTTTTGAACGACGATTTGATGTTCGCGAAGGTTATGGCTTCAGCCCTGTGGCAGTATCGAGTGGAATCCTTGGGTACAGGTTTTTAAAGTTTTTTACCAGTTTGGGTGAAAACCTTTACAAAGAGGCTAAGCTCTCGGACAGAAATGGGCTTTTTGAGGTGTGGGACAAATATAAGCTCCATGGCTTTTTTATTCGTATGGAAGAGCTTGAAGAAGACTTGATTAAAGGGTTGGATCTTGCGGGTTGTCCACTTTCTAGTGATCAAAAAGGCCAGTTAAGGCAGGCGAAAGAGAACAAAACAAATACTTCATCGCGATTGCCGCCGAGTCACTATCATGATGATGAGACAGTCAGAATGATTGCAGAGAGAGAGCGGTTAATAATAGATTTGTTCGATTACAATCCCCCCGTTTAGTTGGTAAGCTCAATTGAAGAAGATCTGCAATTGCCCCTCATTTTATCTGGATAAGCTCGTCGTAAAGAGACTGCATTCGGTTTCCAATCACAGAAATGTCATAATTTTCCTCTACCCAAAGCCTTGCACGCGAGCGGATCTCAGGCCACTCATGAACTTGCTCGATGAGCGAGCCTAGCTGAGTCTCAATCGCATCACTATTACGATCTTCGACTAAATACGCGTTTTCTCCATTGATTACACATTCAGGGATTCCGCCGGTAAAGGTGCTAATAACAATAGCGCCGCAGGCTTGTGCTTCCTGAATCGCGACGCCCTGGGTTTCTTCATGAAAGCCGTCTTTTGACTTTACGCTGGGGAAAAGAAAAATGTGCGCGTTTTGGTATTCCGTAATTAGCTCTTCTTCACTTAAGCCGCTGCGAAAGTGAACTTTATCTTTCAGGCCTTGTTCTTTTGCGAAGGCTTCCAATCTGGTTTTTTCTGGGCCAGAGCCAACCAAAGTGTAGTCAAGATCAAAGCCTTTTCGTGTCAATCGGGCGATTGCGGTTAATGCGTATTCATGCCCCTTGTCAGGGTGGAAGCGGCCAACGCTCAGTATTTTTATTGGGCCACTGGTGGGGTCTGACTTTTCTGCAAGGGCAAATCGGTTTGTGTCTGTGCCTTGGGGCATTATGCGTAATTTGTCAGAGCTGGCACCGAGCGAAATATACTGTTTTTTGGCGAATTCAGTGTTTACGAGAATGATATTAGCCAGATTTGTGTACTCAGCACGTTGGTGTTCGCTGAGTGGGCGGACGCCAACCGGTGGAAGCCCGTGAAATGTAATGACAACCGGGCATTTTTGCGCACGAATGATTGGCAAGAGTTGGTGACCGGCGGGCTCGGAATGGCAGTGGATTAAACTGATGTTTTGGTCTGTGATGTATGGCGCAAGATTGAGGCTACTCACGATATTGGTGGAGGCAGAGCGATACTGGCTTAGGTATTTTGGTATGCGAATCAAGCCTTTAAGGCTGCGAATAAGAAAAGATGGGACCAAAAAATTTCGAAAAATATTTCGTTTTCGATCTTTTCCACCTAAGGGGATATAAATTGTATTTGCGGTTAGATTCAATTCGTCGAGCTTGCTTGCATAAATTTTATCCCCAGGCTGTGTGCTTATAACCCGGACATGGTTTCCGTGGAGGGCCGCCTGTATAACGCTGTTTGCAAGCCAGGGTTGTATGGTGTTTGGAAATTTCGCAGCAATTATCCAAATATTTTTTTGCATGGAGTTAGTCATTTAGTTAATTTTTAAAAAAATTATTATATAGCCCCAGTGTTTCAGCGGCAGTAGACGTGATCGTATATTCTTCGGGGAAACCAGGAAGCGTGGAGTTGCCGTCAATCGCTTGAATAACTTTTTCTGCGTAACCTTCTGGGGAGTGAGTTTGTACCAGGAATTCAGGTTGTTTTTCAAAAAGTTTACTGAGTCCGCCGACATCATGACAAATAAATCGTGTTCCAATCGCAAGGCTTTCAAGAGCGGTCATCGGCAGGCCCTCATGGTCAGAAGGCATAACAACAGCATGTAGACCATGTATGCAGTTGCGAATATCCATGCGGTGTCCGTGAAAAATGATGGGAGCTTTCGTTGCTTGTGCCCGCATTTTCATTTCTGTTTCTAGCTTGCCTTCACCGAAAATATGAAATTGCCATTTTATATCTTTGTGTGTGGTGACTAATAAATGCGCCATGTCGATGAAAAGGTCGACCCTTTTCACGGGGTCGAGTCGCCCGATTATGCCGATATGTACCGCTTCGGGGTCGTTGAGTTTGAAGTCGGGTTGTTCAATATCGTGAGAGACATCGCCCGGAGAAATTCCGTTGTTGATGACGTATAGGCGACCTTTTGGAAAGGTTTTCAATAGTTTTTCCTTTAAATCCGCGCTGACAGCAATGATGCCCTTCTGCAGGTAATTACCGCAAAATTTGTCGAGAGTGGACTGCACTTTTCCCATGCCAGAGGGTTTGAATTCAGGCGCCCCATGAACCGTTCTCACACACGGTCGCCGCAGCGTGAGTACATTTGCAATGCTGCCAAAAATATTCTCTTTTTGGCGGTGGGTGTGAATTATATCGGGTTTAAACTGCCGAAAAATTTTACATATTCCAATAAATTGCTGCGCTGCGCTGAGTTTGCTTTCGTCAACAACCCAGGTTTTGACGCCGGCTTCGCGGAGTTTCGCGCTCAATTCGCCTTCATTCAGAATAATTGCGGCAACGTTTATTTGGCTTTTCAGTTGGTGCAACAAGGTATACACCTGCACTTCAGCGCCTGCCCAACGATCTCCGGAAGCAATGTGAATAACGCTTAACTGCCCAGACAATCTCAGGCTCCATGGTCAATTCAGGGTGGTGGGGAAGGGCTCATTATGGAGCCCGGCAGTGCTCGGCGTAAAGTCTATACGTATCGTTTTGGTAATAATACCCCTGTTATTCTCACCATATTGTTTAAAATACGCCTTCCCAAAGATGGCTGTGTCTTGCGCACTGCTGGAAGGTTGGGTCGCCTTCATGAGCGGGTGGCTCGATTATTGCCTTTGTGGGACGCATCGATACAATGCAAGACCCCCTTGCTGTGCGCAGTTCGACTTGCGCTGAGCGTTTAAATGTAAGGAATTCAGGAAAATTCAGGTTTTAGAATGAATATGGATGAAAGTATCAGCATTTCGGTGCTTGAAGCAGTCAATAAAATCTCGCGCGAAGCGGGAAGTGCAATTCTCGAGATCTATCAGTCAGCAGACTTTGCTGTTGAATACAAAGACGATGATTCTCCTCTTACCCGGGCCGACCGTGCGGCTCATCGTGTTATTGTCGATGCGCTTGAAACCCTCGGTTTAGGGCCGGTGTTGTCAGAAGAAGACGCCAATATCCCCTGGGGCGAAAGGCAAGCATGGACACAGTACTGGCTGGTTGACCCCCTGGACGGCACCAAGGAATTCATTAAGCGTAATGGTGAATTTACCGTCAATATTGCGCTGATTCGCAATGGCGAGCCGGTGCTGGGTTCCGTTTATGCCCCGGATAAATCACTCATTTTCTATGGTGCGCTTGGAATGGGAGCGTTCAAACAGGAGGGCGAGGGTGAGCCTCAGCCCATCAAGGTCGCCGAAGTGCCGGATGCGAGCGCTGAATGGAAAATTGTAGGTAGCCGTTCTCATCAATCGGATGAATTCAGGGAGTTTGTAAAACAGTTTCCCAATAGCGATATCGTTTCCATGGGCAGTTCTTTGAAGCTGTGTTTAGTTGCTGACGGTAGCGCAGACCTATACCCGCGACTCGGGCTGACCAGCGAATGGGATACCGCAGCGGCACAGGCGGTTGTGGAAGCGGCTGGCGGGCAGGTATTGAACTGGGAAACCCTGGAGCCACTTCGTTACAATACCAAGGAGTCGGTCTTGAACCCCTTTTTCATCGTTTGTTCTCAGCCTTCAAGTCTTTGGTACCACAAAGACTAGCAATTTAGCAGCTTAAGGAATTTATTATGTCCAACCAGAATCGTCGTCGTACGCACCTTAAACAGCTGGAGGCGGAGTCGATACACATTATTCGCGAGGTCGCTGCCAAATTCAGTAACCCCGTCATGCTTTATTCCATTGGTAAAGACTCTTCGGTCATGTTGCATTTGGCCAGGAAAGCCTTTGCGCCAGGTGTGCCACCTTTTCCGCTTCTTCATGTGGATACCACCTGGAAGTTTCGGGAGATGATTGAGTTTCGCAATCGCATGGCGAAGGAAGCGGGTATGGAGCTATTGGTTCATACCAATGAAGAGGGGCGGGCAGCGAATATTAATCCCTTCGATCACGGAAGTGCGAAATACACCGATATTATGAAGACCGTTGCGCTTAAGCAGGCGCTGGATAAATACGGTTTTGACGCAGCCTTTGGCGGTGCGCGCAGGGATGAAGAAAAATCCCGTGCCAAGGAGCGCGTGTATTCCTTTCGAGATAAATACCACCGCTGGGACCCAAAGAACCAGCGGCCCGAACTGTGGAACCTTTACAATTCCCGTGTAAATAAGGGCGAATCCATTCGGGTGTTCCCACTCTCCAATTGGACCGAGCTTGATATTTGGCAATACATATTTCTTGAGCAGATCCCCATCGTGCCGCTTTACTTGTCTGCGCCACGACCCATCGTTGAGCGTGATGGCATGCTGGTAATGGTGGATGACGATCGCATGCCCCTGAGGGAAGGCGAGGTGGCTGAAAACAAATGGGTGCGTTTTCGTACGCTGGGCTGTTACCCGCTGACTGGCGCCGTGGAGTCCAAGGCACAAACGCTGCCCGATGTGATTCAGGAAATGCTCCTCACCAAAACGTCGGAGCGATCCGGTAGGGCAATTGACCATGATGAAGCCGGGTCAATGGAAAAGAAAAAACGCGAAGGATACTTTTAAGGTTTAGGTGCAACTATGTCAGATTCTCAAAATTTACTCGCCGACGATATTCACGCGTACCTCAAACAGCATGAGGAAAAAGACCTATTGCGCTTTATTACTTGTGGAAGTGTGGATGACGGTAAGTCAACGCTTATTGGCCGTTTGCTGCACGACACCAAGATGATTTATGAAGATCAACTCGCAGCCATTTCCAAAGACAGTAAAACGCACGGCACCACGGGTTCAGAAGTGGATCTTGCATTGTTGGTTGATGGTTTACAGTCCGAGCGTGAGCAGGGCATCACAATCGACGTCGCCTACCGTTATTTCTCAACGGATAAACGCAAATTTATTATTGCAGATACACCGGGGCACGAGCAGTACACGCGCAATATGGCAACCGGCGCATCGACTGTCGCATTGGCAATTTTATTAATTGATGCGCGCCACGGCGTGCAAACGCAGACGCGACGACACAGCTTTATTTGTTCGCTTCTCGGTATTAAAAATTTCATTATTGCCGTGAATAAAATGGATCTCGTTGATTATTCCGAGGCCCGTTACAAAGAAATTTGCGAAGATTATTTGCAATTTTCCGAAAATTTAAATGTTCCGAATATCCAGTTCGTGCCTATGTCAGCCCTTTTGGGGGAGAACGTTGCAGAGCATGGCAGCAATATGCCCTGGTATCAGGGTGAGACCTTGCTGGAAAGGCTTGAAAACTTGCCCTTAAATACAGACGAAGAACTGGATGTATTCCGTTTACCGGTGCAATACGTCAACCGCCCCAACCTGAACTTTAGAGGTTTTTGTGGCACCCTGGCATCTGGCGAAGCGAAGCCCGGTTTAAAGGTTAAAGCCTTGCCTTCAGGTAAAGTGAGCACGATCAAGCAGGTGTTTATAGCAGACAAGGAAGCCACCTCCGCGTACGGAGGCGATGCCATTACGGTAACGCTTGAAGACGAAATTGACATTTCCAGAGGCGACATGCTTGTTGGGGAAGACGATCAAGTCGCACCCTCCAATGTGCTGGTTATTGATCTTGTTTGGATGCATGACAACCCGCTTGAGATTTCCAAAAATTATTACATCAAGTTTGCGGCAGCTGAAGTGACCGGTTATATCAGTGAAATTGAGTATCAGGTTGATGTGAATTCTTTGGGGCAAGAAAAAGTAGAATCGATTCCGCTTAATGGTATAGCCCGCTGTAAACTCGTGTTAACCGAACCTGTCACCGTCGATACGTATTCGAAGCATCGTGCAACCGGCAACCTTATTTTTATTGACCGTTTGACCAATGTCACGGTAGGTGCCGGCATGGTTGTTGAGGCACTCGGTCAGGAAAATATTGTTTGGCACGCAATGGATGTGTCCAAGAAAACACGAGCCGATCGATTTAAACAAAAGCCCGCGATTATCTGGTTCACAGGCTTGTCGGGTTCAGGTAAATCTACAACGGCAAATGCGTTGGAAAAACAGCTATTTGCGATGGGCTACAGCACCTATCTTTTGGACGGTGATAATGTTCGCCACGGTTTATGTTCGGACCTGGGTTTTACAGACCGGGATCGCGTTGAAAATATTCGTCGAGTGGGAGAAGTGGCGAAGCTGATGGTGGATGCTGGTCAAATTGTGCTGGTATCGTTTATTTCACCCTTCAGGCGTGAACGACAAATGGTTCGACAGATGGTAGAACCGGGTGAGTTCTTTGAGGTGTTTGTTAATACTTCCCTGGAAGTGTGTGAACAACGTGACCCGAAAGGTTTGTACAAAAAAGCGCGTCAAGGTGAAATTAGAAACTTTACCGGTATCGATTCGCCTTACGAGCGTCCTGAGAATGCCGAAATTGAAATCGATACGGCGAATACCAGCTTGTCTGCGTTAGTTGCTGAACTCCTGCAAAAAATGAAGAGTTACGGCGTTATTGAGTAGCCATTGAATTGGGTGGCCATTGAATTGAGAGCCCATTGAGCAGTCAATAGCGCCAGTAATGGCGCTATAACGTGTATTTAACCAAGTGGCGATGTTTCAGGATAAAAAATGGATTGGAAACAGAAAACAATAAAAAGATTTTCGGCGGGCGCAGACGCGGATAAGTGGGCGAATATTTATTTGGACTCGGGTGTTGATGTTGAGTCTGTCTCGTTTAAGAGGCGTCGCGATTATACTGTTGACTACGTTCTTAACAATATTGAGCAAGGCAGTGCAATTCTCGATGTGGGTTGTGGGGCTGGCCCCGTGCTGAACGTTCTTAAGGATTGCGACTACCATCTCGTCGGAATCGATTTCTCCGCCGATATGTTGGTGCGGGCTCGTCAGGTGATTGGTGAGGATAAAGAAATCCTGCTGGCGCGTGGCGAAGTCGAGAAAATTCCTGCTCCCGATAATGATAAGGATTGTGTGGTTTGTCTTGGTGTTATCAGTTATGCCACCTCCATCAAGGATGCCCTGGTTGAAATTGAACGGGTTTTGAAACCAGGCGGAAAAGCCATAATCAGCTATAGAAATTTTTATAACCCCGTTTTGATGGACCCTATTAAAGCGCTTTGGTATTTGTTGTGTACTCCCTATCGCTGGGTAAAAGGGGATTCCGGGGAAAAAGAAATTGGTCGTTCAATCAAGCCAGCAGAAGTTGCAGAGGCGCTTGCGCAAACCAACTTGACGCTTCTGGCAGAACATCAACTCAGTTTTGGCAAAATCCGACTTGCTGGCAAAGTCATATCGGATGGCAAACTGGCGGTAAAAATGGACAGGTTCTGGACAGGCTTATTCAAGATTATTCCCATCGCACCTTTGTATAAGTTACTTACCGATGTTCACTTGTTTGTTGTTGAGAAAAAATAAAGTCGAGTGGTTTAAAACGCGTTTATCTCATTTTCGAGGCTGTCAGGAATGTTAATTTTTTTGTTTTGGGTGTTGTTAATTCTGGGTAGCTACAGCTATTTCATTTATCCGCTGGTTCTCAAAATTTTGCAGGGTAAAAGAGCAACGCAAGTCGCTGAAAATGGAGGTGACACTTTTTCTGTCTCGCTGATTGTCACAGCGTATAACGAGAAAGACCGCATTCGGGAAAAAATCGAAAATGTACTGGAATTGAGTTACGGAAAAGGCGAGCTTGAACTCATCGTCGCGTCAGACTGTTCGGATGACGGCACAGACGACATTGTACGCGAGTATGAAGATCGAGGCGTGCGTCTGGTCAGGGCACAAGAGCGGCTCGGAAAAGAAAATGCGCAGCTCACCGCAATCAAGGCAGCGAAGGGCGACATTCTGGTTTTCTCGGATACTGCAACGAAAATGAACCCGGATTCTATCGATGCACTGGTGAGTTACTTTGCTGATGAAAGTGTGGGAGCGATTTCCAGTGAAGATCGATTTATCTCGAAAGACGGCAGCGTGGCGGGAGAGGGTGCTTACGTAAAATATGAAATGTGGTTGCGAAATCAGGAGTCGCAGCTTGCAGGCCTGGTGGGTTTGAGTGGATCTTTTTTCGCAGCTCGCAAGGAAGTGTGTGAAGACTGGGATATTCATTCACCAAGCGACTTTAACACCGCATTGAATTGTGCAAGTGCCGGTTTGCGCGCGGTGACGGCGCCCGATGTGTTGGGTTATTACCAGGATTTAAAAGATCCTGCAAAGGAGTATGCGCGTAAAGTGCGCACCGTGATTCGCGGTATGACGGGTTTGTCACGGCACGCTGATGTGCTTAACCCCGGTAAGTTTGGTTTGTTTGCTTTTCAGGTTTGGAGCCACAAGCTTATGCGTTGGTTGGTGCCCTGGTTTTTGATCGCGTTATTTATTGTGAATGCCCTGGTTGCATCCCGCGGAGGGATTTATACCCTGGCCTTTTTGGGGCAATTGGCATTTTACGGCCTGGCTATAGCGGCACACTTTAATGCGAGTTTGCGCGATATTGGCCCCATCAAAATTATTTATTTCTTTGTGCAAGTGAATGTGGCTTTGTTCGATGCCGCTTGCCAATTTCTTTCAGGGAAAAGAATGACAACCTGGAAGCCTTCTGCGCGATGAGCCTGGGTCGGCTTCCTCCAGTAGGCACACGAGTGCGTGCAACTGGTGGTGGTAGTCTGCCGGAGTTTCCGGGGTTCAGCAGTTTTTACCTGCAATCGGGTACAGCGGCGCTCGCACAAGCCATGCTGTGTGCTAAATCTTTAGTGGGTGATACGAAAAGAGCGTCGGTTGTTCTGCCTGCCTATGGCTGTCCGGATTTGGTTGCAGCGGCGCTGTTTGCCGGGTTGAAACCCCTACTGATTGATATTCAGCCACAAGACCCAGCCTATGACCTGGATGCGCTGTCAAAAGTCCTTGCCAGTGGTGAAGTCTGTGCGGTTGTTGCGGTAAATTTTCTCGGCATCAAGGAAAATATGCTTGAGCTTCGGCGTTTGACTCAGGCGGCGGGGACCTTGCTTATTGAGGACAGTGCTCAGTGGTTTCCCGAGGACTATTTGGCGACTGCAAGTCTTGCTGATTTTGTGTTGACATCCTTCGGGCGAGGAAAGCCGCTTAATTTACTCGGTGGTGGCCTTTTGCTCGTCCCGGAATCGCGGCTTTCTCAATTGCCGGAACTTGAGCGTTTTAAGCCCGGCAGTGAGCGTGCGGGAACGCCGTCGTTGTCATACAAAGTCAAGGCGGGCGTGTTCAATCAACTGTTATCGCCACTTGTTTTTGGGCTTGCAAGTCGCTTGCCTTTTCTGGGGGTCGGGAGTACGCGTTTTCATGCACTTGATTCAGTCGAGCAAGTCTCGCCCGACAAATTGAGTTGCATGCCCTCTAACCTGGGGGCGTATTTGAGCCAATCTCGCTGGCGTGAACAAACGCTCTGTTCGGGATTACAAGGGCTGCCGGGCCTGATTGATCTCGCGCAAACCCTGCGTTACAGAAAGGGGCGGCTCTTGCGCTATCCGGTTTTGACCGAGACTCAAAACCAATTCGCGGCTCTGCCTGGGGCGAGTACGATGTATCAACGGCCTTTAGTGGATATTGAAGGTGTGCCGGAAGCTCTCACACAAGCGGGTGCCAGTGAACAAGCGGCTTGTCCTGGCGCAAGGGAGTTCGCTTCGCATTTTTGCTCGCTTCCTTTGCACGAGGGGGTGACGGCTGAAATACTTGAGGGAATGCTTGCCCAGGCAAAGCAGATTCCAGTGGGGACGGCAGTGGCATGATGAGTGGTCGCAGGCCACGCTCATTGTCCTCACACTAGTGGGAAAGCTACATTTACAATATCAGGCGGGTTTGCATTTAATTCGCGTTTGAATGCAGGCTTTGAGTCAATGGTTTTCAGGAGCCAGTGGTTTTCAGGAGCCAATGGTTTTCAGGGGCCAACGGTTTTCAGGAAACAGTAACTAAATCAGGAAGCAGTATGTATTCGGACAAGATCAAAGAGATTTTGGCGCAGCACGGAAAGCTCTCGCTGGATGTCAACACCTTAACAGATACGAGCAATCTTTATGATGCGGGCTTAACCTCGCTCGCGACAGTGAACGTGATGCTGGCAATTGAAGATACCTTTGACGTGGAATTCGCAGATAGCATGTTAAATCGCAAAACATTCCAGTCTATCGATGCGCTTGTTGAAGCGCTTGAAGAGCTTACAGCCTCATGAGCGGCGTATTTGCTGATGTGCAGGCTCTGGTGGAGGAACTTGGGCGGACTGTTGTCAGCGAGTACGCAAGTGATGTGGATGAAAAAGCCCGTTTCCCCAGTGAGGCATTCGAGGCGTTTAAAGCCAACAAGCTTTTGAGCGCGTATGTACCCGAAAAATTTGGCGGCCACGGATTGTCGATCAGTGAATTATGTAAGCTTTGCGAAATTCTGGGCGCTTATTGCGCCTCGACTGCCATGATTTACGCCATGCATCAGATTCAGGTCGCGTGCCTGGTTCATCACGGTCAAACCAGTTCCTGGTTTCAGCAGTACCTTCGGGATTTGGTCGAGAAACAATTTTTACTTGCGTCGGCGACAACCGAACTTGGCGTGGGTGGAGACCTGCGATCAAGTGTCTGCGCGATTGAAAAAAACGGCGATTCTTTTGTTTTAAATAAGCAGGCCCCGGTGATTTCCTATGCGCTTGATGCGGATGCAATTCTGGTCACCTGCAGAGCGCATGCAGATGCTCCAGCGAGTGACCAGGTACATGTTCTGGTTAAAAAGGAAGACTGTTCTTTCGCAGAAATTGCAGGCTGGGATACCCTGGGTTTTCGCGGTACCTGCAGTTCGGGGTATGAACTCAAATCCAAAGGCCACTGTGATCAAATTATACCGGCGCCCTTTGTTGATATTCTTGCCCAGACAATGCACCCGGTTTCGCATTTGACCTGGGGGTCTTTGTGGACGGGATTGGCTTCTGATTCCGTGCACCGTGCACGGCAAGCGGTGCGTCATGCGCACAAGCGTAACCCGAATGCACCGCCAGTGTCCTCTTTGCGTTTGAGTGAAGTGGACGAACAATTATTTTCCATGCGCAGTGGCTTGTACCGCGAGATTGAGGAATACAAAACGCTACTTGCAGAAGGGAACCCGGATGCTTTCAGTAATTTCGGGTTTTCAATTCGGACCAATAATGTGAAATTGCGTTGTTCTGAAATGCTTGTCGATATTGTTGGGCGTGCATTAATGATTGTGGGCATTATGGGCTACAAGAATGATTCACCCTTGAGTCTCGGTCGCCATATTCGGGATGCCTATGGTGCAGCCATTATGGTTAACAATGATCGTATTCGTGGGCACAATGCGACGATGCAAATCGCAATGCGCGAACGGAGTTAACTGTCATGTGCGAAAACCATGACGCCCTGTCACAAGCCTATCTAAATTATCGCGCTGAATTAATAGAGGCCGGATTGTTAATCCCCTCTGGTGTCGATGGTGTTTATGGTCGAGGCGGGCTTTTCGAAGATATTATTCAGCGCTTCGAAGCGCTGGTAACGCAAGCAGGGGCGCCTTTCAAGCCAGAAGTGATGCGCTTTCCTCCCATTGTTAGCCGCCAAACCTATTTAAAAACAGACCATATCGAAAACATGCCGGACTTGATGGGGTCGGTTCATTCTTTTTGTGGGAATGAACGTGAGCAAAGAAAAATGGTTGAAAAGGCGCATGCAGGAGAGGGCGAGTGGGTTGAGGCCCTGAGTGCGACTGATGTGATGTTGGTGCCGGCGGCGTGCTACCCCTTGTACCCTGCAGCAACAGGGCGCTTATCGAAAGAGGGGCGTCTCGTCGATCTAAAAACCTTTGTGTTTCGCCATGAGCCCTCGGTCGATCCCGCGCGCATGCAAAGTTTTCGGCAGCGAGAATATGTTCGCCTGGGCAACCCTCAACAGGCTTTGTCACATCGTAACGAGTGGTTGGAGCGGGCTGAGAAAATACACCGCAGTCTGGGGCTCGATGTGCAAGTTGTCGCAGCAAACGATCCTTTTTTTGGTCGCGCCGGAAAGATGATGAAAGCGAGCCAGTTGGAGCAAGAGTTAAAGTTTGAAATCGTTGTACCGATTTGCTCAGAAGAGAAACCCACTGCGATAACATCGTGTAACTACCATCTTGATCACTTCGGTCTGGCCTTTGATATTACAACGGCAGAGGGCGAGCCGGCACATACCGCGTGTATTGGTTTTGGTCTCGAACGCATTGCACTTGCCTTGTTTAAAACACACGGGCTCAATCCGCAAGCCTGGCCAGCAAGTGTGAAGAAAGAACTTGAACTTTAATGGCTAGCATACTGGAACTGGACCCAGCGACATATACTCGACACGCCATACACGGTGCTGATCGTATATGGAGTGAAACCAATTGCTACGTGGACGTGCTTATTGAATTGATTCATGCCCACGGCTATGACCCTTTTGCAGCCTTACCGTTTACGCTTGCAATTGATTTTGAAGAAGATCAGTGGACATTTTTTAAATATCCCTTGGGGGATTTACTGGATATTTATGGCTTTGATATTCAGGAATTGAACCCCTGGCAAAATCTGGCTGAACATGTTCAGTTACAAGTCAGCCGGGGTTATCCAGTGTTGGTCGAGCTCGATTCGTACTTTTTACCGGATACGGCAGGTTCCGCCTACCAATTGGAACATGTGAAATCGACTGTCGCCGTCAACAGTATTGATATTGATGCGCGAACAATGGGGTATTTCCATGGTCAGGGCTATTACGCACTGAGCGGAGAAGACTTTGAAGCCTTATTTCAACTGGCTGGGCTTGTCCATGAACGTATGTTGCCGCCTTATATTGAATATGTGAAATTCCGTTCAACCGTTGAGGCATCTGAGCAAAACAAATATGCAAATTCGCTGACTGCCTTGCGTCGGCAACTACAGTTAATTCCCGGCGAAAACCCCTTCCACAATTTCAAACGAAGTTTTGAAGGAGTGTTGCCAAAATTGCTTGAGAATGACATTGCCGCCTTTCATAAATATTCCTTTGCAACATTCAGGCAATTTGGTGCTTGCTACGAATTGGCATCCTCTTACATTGGTTGGTTAAGTCGACAAGGTGAAAAAGGGTTACTGGAAGTCGAGCAAGATTTTTGCTGGATCGCAGAGCAAGTGAAAGCCTTGCAGTTTCAATTGGCGAGAGCGATGGCGCGAAAAAAATCCATGGATCTGAATATGTTGGATGAAATGGCAGCGCGTTGGCAGAAAAGTATTGATGCCTTGAGGGAAAAATACCTTGGCTAATCAATTCGCGCTCGCAGACTGGAAAATCGTAAAAAGTCACGCGGGGGAGTACGCTGCGCCAACAGAAATCCCCAATTGGCAGAATGCCATTCCCGCTAAAATTCCTGCGACGCTTGCGAATAGCTTGAGAGTGAATGGCGAAGATAATCTTGCGCAGCTGGACCATTACGACTGGTGGTATCAATGCGATCTTTCGTCCGCTCAGGATAATATCAATGCCTTTGCGTATTTGGCATTGGACGGTTTGGCTGGCATGGGTGAGATCTGGTTGAACGGCGAAAAAATTGCTGAATTCTCCAATATGTTTTTGCCTTACCACCTCGATCTGAAACCTTTGTTAAGTGCGCGGAACGAATTAACAATCGTATTTCGCAGTGTGCACGCTTTTTTGTCTACAAAGCGGGCACGACCAGCCTGGCGAACGAACCTGGTAGAAAATCAGAATTTACGCTGGTTGCGCAGTACGTTGTTAGGCTACATCCCATCCTGGACGCCGGATATTAAACCCATTGGCTTCTGGCAAAAAGCGGCATTGATTACCTGGAGGCAAAAATTACTTTCTGCTGTGTCGTTGTGCCCTTATTTCAAAAATAATGAAACCAGAATAAGGCTTTATGCAGAAACGTCATTGCCGGATCTCAACGAGAAAGAGCTTGAACTCAATTTAAACCTGGAGATTGCAGGCCAGACTTTTCCGCTGAGTGTTGAAAAAGGTGAGAATACGCTTATCCGCTTATCCGCTGATCTTGCGGTTGAGAATGTGGCGCTTTGGTGGCCGCATACTCACGGTAAGCCACAGTTATATGAGTGGTCTCTTTCTTTCTCCGGGAACGATAGTGTCTCACGGAAGGGAAAAATAGGCTTTAAATCCATTGAGTTAAACAGGGAAAAGGGTGAAGTCGGAATAAAAATCAATGGCAAGTCCGTATTTTGCCGAGGTTCGTGTTGGACGTGCAGTGATATTGTCAAACTGACAGAAAGCAGAGAGCATTTAAAAAACAAGCTGGAAAAATTCGTAAGCGCGAATATGAACATGCTGCGAATTGGTGGCACCATGTTATACGAGCATGATCAGTTTTATGAGCTTTGTGACGAGCTGGGAATCCTGGTTTGGCAAGATTTTATGTTTGCGAATATGGATTATCCCTTTGCTGATGAAGCTTTTCTCGCGTCGGCAAAAGAGGAAACGACGTTTCAAGCTCGCCGCTTGGCGCGCTTTGCCAGCTTATCCGTGTTTTGCGGTGGCAGTGAGCTTGAGCAGCAGGCAGCAATGATGGCAATGCCGCCAGAGAAATGGCGCAATGATTTTTTTACTGTCACACTGAAATCGATTTGTCAGGATGCTCATGAAGCGATTCCCTATTTTAGCTCAAGCCCTTGCGAAGGCGATTTGCCCTTTTATTCTTCTGTGGGTATTGCGCATTATTTTGGTGTCGGTGCCTACAAGCGTGATCTATCGGACTTGATGCATAGCAAGGTCAAGTTCGCTGGCGAATGCCTGGCTTTTTCGAATATTCCTTCAGAAAAATTATTGCGACAAGAATATAACAGCTTGAATCCTCCAACGCATACGCCGGAGTGGAAGGCGGGGGTGCCTAGAGACAACACGGCAGGATGGGATTTTGAAGATATACGCGATCACTATTGTAAACAGCTTTTTGGTATCGACCCTATCTCACTGCGTTACAGTAAGCTCGAAAGGTACCTTTCTCTGGCCGCCGTAACGACAGGTTATTTGATGTCGAAAAGTTTTCTTTATTGGCGGTCAGCTGAAAGTCAATGTGGTGGTGCATTAACCTGGTTCTATAACGACATTGTGCCGGGTGCGGGTTGGGGGCTCATGGATTCAGCAGGTGAATCAAAACCTGCAATGAATATTCTTAAACAGGCCTTAAAGGCACAGCAATGCAGTGTCGAGAATAAGGGGCTTGAAGGACATCGTATACGCGTGATTAACGAATCCCCGAATGATCTTGTCGGGCAGTTAAAAGTGACGCTACTCGGCAAGCAAAAAGTGATCAGGGAACTGGAGTGCGCCGTTGAGCTTGAAGCTTTTGCTGAGTGCCATATTTCTCTGACGGAATTGAATGGTGGATTCATCGACAGTACGTATTGCTATCGTTTTGGCCCTGAGATTTTTGATTGTGTTCTGGCTGAACTTTATGCCAATGACGGCGTACGCCTTTCACAAGATGCCGATTTCCCGTTGTTGATTCCCTTTGAAAGCCAGATTGATGTTATTGAATCCGATTATGCACTTGTTCGTCAAAATGAAAGCGAGCATTTGTTCAGTATCAGCGTCGACCGTGCGTTATATTTTGTGAGTTTAAAATCTGAAGCGATGCACGTCATTGATGGGCCGCTCCACTTGCTGCCAGGGAAGCCCAATACTTTTAGGGTGAGTCTGTCCATTGGTGCGGATAAGCTTAAACCTGTAAAGAAGATCAGAGCGATGCTGCATGCGGTGAATATGTCAGAAGATCTCAGGGTGGTGCTTGATCTGTGATTTTTAAACAGGTAAAAATATTTAATTGACCAGTCTGGTTCGTATTTATAAATAAGTTCTTTTTTAAAGAGTAAGGTGTAGATTTTAAGTTGTTTACTCAATCGTCCGATTCAGCTCCCAATTCAGAAACCCGTTATGCCTATATTGATGCGTTGAGAGGTATTGCCATACTCGGCGTCTTACTTGTGCATGCCTCTTACTGGGTTTACCCGAAAACACCTCTTTTAGGCAGCCTGGCCGCTATGGGCGCGCGGGGGGTCCAGTTGTTTTACGTCGTCAGTGCACTCACGATTTTTATGTCGCTAAGTGCGAGACGGCAAGAAAAAAATACGTATTTCGCATTTTTTGTTCGTCGATTCTTCCGCATTGCTCCGCTATTTTACCTTTCGATATTAATTTATTTTTCCTATATGTGGATGGAACCTCGCTATTGGTGTCCGGAGGGTCTTGGGTGGTGGCACTATTTGAGTTCAGCCTTGTTTATAAATGGCTGGAGCCCGACGACGATTAACGCTGTTGTACCGGGTGGGTGGTCGATAGCGATTGAGATGTCTTTCTATCTGATTGCACCCTTGCTTTTTCTATATGTCAAAAAAATCAGAGTAGCATGTGTACTGCTTGTGGTATCGATGGCCTTTTCCCTTGTATCGACTGAATGGGTGACCGAGTATTTTTCTGCGCGCTACCCTTCAGAACAGCAATACCTGGTTAAGCATTTCTCCTTTGCCTGGTTTTTTTCTCAACTGCCCCTGTTTGAATTCGGGTTGATTTTGTATCTCATCATGAACAGGGACGTCGCGGGTAGGAAAGTTCCGAGCATGGAGCTTTCGAACAAGGAGTTAAAGTGGATGCATCCTTTATTGTGTATTGCACTTTGTGTTCTGTTCTTATTGTTAGGCGTATATTCAACATTTGCCGAGTATGCCTTTTCTCATTTTGTCTTCGGTGCGGCATTTCTATTCCTGGTTTTGTCTATGTCCAAAGTTAGATTGAGTATGCTGAACAACCCGGTAACACGCTTTCTGGGTAAAGTCAGTTTTAGTATCTATCTCTTGCATCTCGCCATTCTGGATACCTTTAAGCCCTGGTTTTCCAAAAGCATCTTGTTTCAAGGCGACATGGGTTTTTTTGTTGCGTTTACCTTCCTGCTTGCTGTATCAGCAGCAATTGCTTTTTTTAGCTATCGCTACATCGAACAACCCGGAATATCTTTGGGGAAGTTCTTGCTGAGCCGCTACCGAAAGGAATAGCCTGTTTATAAAGGGAAATGCGTGATAGGAAAATCAGCGAAATAAAAAAATATGCGCCGGTAATCAAGCTTTGAATGAAAATGAATGGTCTCTAAAATGAATAGTCTTTATGTCGCCTTTTGACTGATCATAAGCGCCAGTTCCTCACGCTGTGACTTACGAGAGAAGGTGTGATCACACTCTGTAAAATAGTGAATGGAAACTTTGGTGGATTGTTTGATTCCCTTGTCTGTTTGGCTGCGCCAGATTTCTGCTCCCGGCTCGCTGCTCCCAAAATAGAGATGAATTTTAATATCGGAATCAAGAATCGAAGCGATATCTTGCGAGAGTTGGCTGCGTGTTGGTTTGATAAATAAGCGTGTGATTGGCGATAGGGTTTTCTTCAGGAGTTTGAGTGCGATTTTCCAAATGAACTTGAATATTGTTGGCCATTTTTTAGGACTCAACAACAATGTTAACCAATTGCGCCAGCTGGTGATTTGGTTTGAATAATACTGTTTATCTGCGGCGTGTTGTGTCACTTCAGTGCCAAAAATAGAATCACCTTCTTTCCAATAAAAGAATAAGGGGTTAATGAGGTGAATGTTTGTGAAGGTATAGTCCGTATCCTCTTTTGTTTGTACAGAACGCAAGGCGACATGAAACGCATGAAAGGCGCCAGAGCATAAACCACCCAAAGCCAAATGGCTTGCGCCTCCATTCGAGAAGTAGGCACAGAGATTTAAAATATCTTCCGTCGCAGTAGGTGGGTAGGGGTGCGGATCACATTCAAGCGTGGCACTTTCCCCAAGGTTTTTCAGGTCGTAACGTACACTGGCCACGTTTTGGTCAGCGAGCTGCTGTGCCAAATCGACATGTAAACGGTTGGGGCCTGTGTGCGGGCTTGCACCGGCATTGCCAAGCAGTAATGTCTGTTTGCACTCAGCTAGCGTGGTTTTTGTTTTTGGTAAACTGAGTATGGCGTAAATGGGTCTGTGCGGTTGGGTGCTGGACGGGCAGCGCAGCGTCATTTCCTGCCGATTTTGTAGATCAATAACGTTTTGTAAACCTGCCCGCTTGAGTCGTATTGCATAGTCCTCGGTTGAGTGGGTATTCGCGTGACTGATATGTGAGTGACCGTTTGAACTGGAATCGTGACTTTTACTTATCAGCCAATCCTGAATTGCGGTGACGTTCGATTGTGGGATCGTCGATAATTCGGCCTGTCGAATCATGCCTTTTAGCCCATGGAGATCGAGTTGTTCACAATTACTTCCAAAGCTGCATAGATGATCCCTAAATCGGGAATTGGTGCGGGTTTCGCCGTTTTCGATCACAAGGCTGGAGTCATTTATCTTAAAGTGAGACTTCAATAGATTTAAGGTCTTGCATGCTTCGAGATCTGCGTTACTCAACGGGTAGCCACCCGCCTCAATACCCCAATCGGGCGTGTTCAGTTTGAGATTGTGATCGATAAGTTGTAAATCCCGTACCAGGGCGGCGCCATTAGTATAGGGGTACCAGAAGATTGCAAAATCGCTCTCCACATTTTGCAGAGCCGCGCCGGTAAGGAGGCAGCCGCTTCGTAAACCGATTACGCAATTTTTATTTTCCGGAAAAGCCCGGCTTGCAAATTGTAGAACGTGTTGAATATTCTTTTGCCATGTCGCTGTGCTGAGCTGATTTAAGGTCTCTCCCGTGCTATTGCCATAACCAGCGAAATGAAAACGAAAGACCTGAAAACCCACTTGTGCCAAATGTGCCGCAAGGGCTTTCTGGGTTTTATAACAGTGTGATGATTCCGGGCCGAGGGGGTGGGCAATGATGACATTTATATTACGTTTTATTTCACCGCTTGCGGGCGATACATGGACATAAACAGCATCGTTATTATCGCTTATCCAGCCTGACCAACTATCCAAATCCAGATTCATATTTTAGGGCTCAATGTTAATAAAGCGACTTTCGCGGTCCAGTTTGTCGCGCAGGTTTTTAGCAATAAACGTTAAGATGTGTTTCTCGTCATTGTCTTTGAGGCCTTTTGAGCAGGCTTGCTTGAGAGAAGTAGGCTCCAATCCATAAATAAAATTTTGAAAGGGCTTGTTCCTCGGCGTTTCTATAAAAATGAATCGAACTTTTTCAAAAGTGCGTTCATTTATGAGCCAGTTGAGGAAGGTATATTCCACATTGCGTTGTAAAACACGGCAGGACATGACAAGCGAGTGAATAATATTGTCGGGACTTATCAGGCAGGCAAGTATTTCGCCGTGATCCCCAAAGCGATCCTGAAGCGAGGCGCTGTAAAGTTTTCCACCCTCATTGAGCAGTTTGTCGACGTCCCCATTTTCAAAGCGACGCCCATTGAGGTTGAATTGATTGGTCTTATTGATCAGTTGAATTGCTCGCTCCTTGTTTTCCAAAGTGCGATCGTGAATGGTGAGCCGCATACTCAGGTCGTTCAGAAAGTCCTCAAAGGACGCGGCTTGCGACAGGCTATTTTGAGCCTGTTTTCTGATTTGATACAACTCGGATCGACGACTGTCTTCGACCGTCATTTCTTCAATACTAAAAAGCGTTTGAAGTGAGTTAAACATAAGTTCAAGGCTATGGTGGCCTTCCGAGCTGTTCATTGCCGGAAACTGAATACAGCTTACTTCGGGCAATGCTGACTGAACTTCAGCAAGCTCAATAGGGTTGTCGTCAATAAAAACAAAACTCTGTAGGGGTAAGTTCAACTCGCTGGCAAGTTTCTGTATGTTAATTGACTTCTTGTCATAGTTGGCCATAAACGCGGTGAAATCGGCTAAAGCCAAGGGTAAGTCATTCGATTCGAATGGTGCTTTTGCAAGGTCTTCGTCATTTTTGCTCACCGCTGCCAGAATCACTCCGCTTGTCACCAAGCGTTTGAGGTAAGTTTGGTAAAGATAGTGCGGGAGGCCTTCGCCCTTGTTCGTGCAATGCAGACCGTCAATGCCATGTTCACCGACGATGCCTTTCCAGGCGGTATTATCGAGGTCAGTGATTAACACTTTTTTTTGATTCTTTAGGGGGAGAAGGGCTTTTGCCAGAGCGGCGGCAATAGGGGCAGCGCTGGAATTCGCTATCGGTGTGCCGTATTCCGAATAATGGGCCAGGGAAAAAACCTTATCTTCAATGATAGTCAATCCAAGATTTGCTGCCAGGTAGCTAATATGTTTGTTGAGTATTTGCTGTTGCTTACTCGAAGAAAGAGCAGGTGGTGTCGGGGCTGCCACATACACCCCTCTGATGGAAGTGTTTTGGCCTCGGCCTAGGGTCGAGTAGAAATTTTCTGCATCACGCCTTGCAAGTTCGGGTTTTGGTGGCTCACCGGAAGAGAATGTGCGCCAATCCAGAGAACGACAAAAGTCCCAGGGGAACAACAGAAATAAACATGTATCCAGATTGTCATGGGTGAGCAAGTATTGCTCAAGAGTGCCAAAATCGAGTCGCGTTATTTTTAGGGGTAAGCCTAGTAGCGATGCTTGTGCTTCAAGATAAGGGGAAAGGTTTTCAGTTTGGCTGTTGGCCGCAAGGACAATTTCCTGGCAAGTATCGGGCGTTAATGAAGCGACGATTTTTTTTGCTTCCAAAAACTTCATCGTGCGTAAAACTATAGATATTTGGACACAGTGTTGAGTGCGCTGCTGTAGGAATCTATTGCAGTAGCGTCATCAAGTTCGATAACAATATCAAATTCGCTTTCCAGGGCTGAGACCAGGTTGAGTTGCATCATGGAGTCCCATTTTTCGTGGTTTGCCTTGGTGATAGACGCGCGCTCAGGTAGAGAATCCCATTCAAAAATGCTTTGAAAAATATCGTCAAGGAGCGCTTCTGTATTCATGCTAAGCTATTTTCCGTGAAAGTTCTTATGAAAAATTCTTGTGAAAAGTTCCGGTATAAAGTTCCTGCGAAAGTACCTTTAATGAGTTCCCGTAATAACAACCTGTGAATCAATTCATTATAGTATGTTATTGCCGTGACTCTTGTGGTTGTTGGCTCTTGGTTCCTGGCGCTGGAGTTAATCCACTTTAACGCAGAAGGCATCACTCACAACATTAGACCTCTTGACGCCAGGGCTCTCAATGCCAGATATCTCAATGCCAGGTCTCTCAACGCTAGACCACGCAACGCCACTTAACGCCAGATAGTAGAGATGTATTTTTGTCTGCTAGCCCAAGTCAACCCGAAGTAGCAAGAATACGCCTTTCCGAGGGTCAGAATATTACCATAATTACGAATTTGGATTGATTCATTCCAATTCCCTGTGCTCACCATTCGTCTATCAGCACTATACTATTTGACTGAGTGGATAATCGGAGCGTGTCAGTGGACCCCCTGTTCCGTTATGATGGCGTACCGTTGTCAGGTGTATCCGATTGGTCTTCAAGTGGCGGGTGTTTTCCAGGAGATTTGTTTAGTGGGCTTTGAAAGTTTCCCATTCTTTATTGGTGAGCGTGGCAAGCGTTTATTCGTGTGGGAGCACTTGCCCGATAACCAGCCGATTCGTGGCATGGTACTGGTATGTGCACCTCTTGGTTATGAATACTTCTCGACCCACCGCACACTTCGACATCTCGCCTGGCGTCTCGCCAGCGAGGGTTTTGCAACCTACCGCTTCGATTATTCGAACAATGGTGATTCCGAAGGCGATAGCGTTGAAAGTACGACGCTTGCCTCGTGTGTCAATTCTGTTCTTGCACTTGCAAACGACCTGAAGATTCACAATCCTGATATCCCGTTTTATCTCTCAGGCTTTGGGATTGGGGCAAGTATTGCGGCGATTGCAAGTGAAAACCTGCAGCTTGATGGGCTGATTCTGTGGGAGCCAAAAACACATGGGCGCCGGTATATGAGAGAGCTGGTTGCGCTTTCAGGAATACTTGCACGTGGGGAGTCAGTTTCAAATGTGGCTGAGGCTGCCGGTATTTTTTTAAACCCCGACATTAAACATGAGCTGGAAAATTTCTCGATAGATAAGCTGTCACCCCCTTTGGCAAAACGTGTATTGCTACATTGCAATCAAAGCAGCAGGCTTGTTGAAGCTTATTCTGACAATCTTCACGCGAGCAATGTCGCGGTGACTTTTGCATTGTATGAGGGATATGAGGGCATTGTTGATGTACCAACAGACACGCGTGTCCCTAACGATGCAATAGATTTTCAGGTTGAATGGTTGAAAAGTCGTGTTGCCCAGCCTGCCGCCCCATACACAAGACTGTATTCTCAAGGGGCGCAAAAGCTGCAAACTGAAAGCCTTGTGGAAACGTGCTGTCAGTTTTCAGAAAAATTGCTGTTTGGTGTGCTCGCAGAGCCAGTGCAACAATCAAACTCGAGCACAGCGGTCGTTTTTTTGAATTGCGGGTCCGAACACCATGTCGGTCCACACCGAATCTATACCGATTTTAGCCGCGCGCTTGCAGCCGGAGGGATCAGTTGCTTCCGCTTCGATATTGAAGGAATCGGAGACAGTAAAGCCTGCGGAAACAACGCAGATAATTACGCTTATTCGCCTTGTGCGTTGGAGGATATCGCATCAAGTTTGCAGTTTCTGCAAGACAGTCGAGGGCTGGATAATTTTATTCTCGCGGGAATCTGTGCGGGTGCTTATCATGCATTCAAGGCGAGCGCGGCGCTCAAAAGTTTCAGAATAAGCAGAGCAGTCCTGATTAATCCTTTGGTGTTTGATTGGGATGAGAGTGAGTCACTGAAAGAACATCAGCGGATTTCAGTGAGCCGGGAAAGGTCACGATATAGAGGGCTCGCGTTTCAGCCAAAATATTGGCTGAAACTTCTCTATAAACCCTCGATAATTTTCAATGTTTTATCGATTTATTCGCAAAGCTTATTGGCGCGATTGGGCGCACTATTTAATTCCGGGCAAGTCTTTTCAAAAAATCGGGTTCGAGATGATCTGGATGGTTTGCGTGCTCGCGGCACCAAAGTGGCGCTTTTTGTTTCGAGCGGAGACCCAGGCAGGGAAATATTCATTGAGAAGGCAGGGGCGAAGGCGCGTCAAGCTATTGCCAGCGGTATGGTTACGGTATTCCCTCTGGAAGACTCTGATCACGGGCTTTCTAAAAAGGAAATGAGGTGTAAGGTGTTTGAAAAAATGCGTCGCTTTATTTCTTTGGGTTGAGCGTTAATCTGATTTGCTGTCTTTAAGTTTGTACAGCATTTTAAACACGCCTGAGCGCACTATTTGCAAACTTTCAAAGTGCTGATTTTCTTTTGCGAAACGGGTTTTGTAATTGCTGTGTTTGCCTTCGCCGGCCATTAAATCGTAGTACTTAATATTGGAGTTTTGGTAGCAGGCTTCAATGCCATACCCAAGGGTCAGTGAACCCATGGATATTTTCTTGTCTATATTGTCTTGAAACCCAAGCTGAAAATTGTAGCGAACATCCTTGCAGTCTATGTCAAATGTCAGACCAATAAGTTTGCCATCCAAATGGGCTTGTATGCCGGAAACGTTTTTTATTTCGTCCGGGCTTCTTGTTTCATAGGCCCTGTCTGTTTCATAGGTCCTTTCTGCTTCATTGGTCTTTTCTGTTTCTTTGAGGTGAGCACGCGCATTAATCAGGGCGCCTACGAAGGCCTTGTGTTTCGTATAGCTAATGTGCTCACCCCAGCGATCAAGATGAAATCTGCCTAGCTCGTCGAGGCTTGATTCGAAATTGTCTTTTGTCACGTCGTAAATTTTAAAGTCACCAAGTTCATTTAGCACCTTTCTTCTGTTAAAAAGCTGTAGGCGTGAGTTTTTTCCGAGGCTTTTTACATACTCGTCAAAGCTATTTTCGATTGCAATGCCGTAGGTTGTGCTTTTGCTCTGTACGCGCGTATAAAAACGCTGCTCTTTGGCTTTGTTGAGTACCGTAGTGTGAGTCAGTGAGTCTACAACGAGGTCGCTCAAATAGAGTTCGTGGCAAGACGTATTCTGAATGACGTGGTCGAGAATTGCTTCAATGTGCGTGTGGTTACAATCTTTTTTGTGGAGGATCTGCATGTATTCGCTACGAAACCCTGCGCCTCCGCTACTGCAACTTCCGATGAATTCGACTCTTGTGCTATTAAAAATTTTCTTTGTTTTAACGCGGTGAGAATAAAGCGGGGCAAGCGCAATTAATTCATCGTTTTCGAATATTCCAATAAGCTGAAGTTTAAAGCTGGCCTGTTGATAGGTTTGCCACCAGCTGTGCATCCAGTCCCATGAGAGGAAAAGCGGGTTTGCTTCGCTAGCCTGTAGCAAATTTTGCCATTCGTCCCGAATTTGGGAAAACTCCTGTTCGTTAAAGCTGTGAATTCGCAATGTATGTTCCCGATTGATAAGTGGGTGCGTATTTCCCTGCAAGGACGCTAAATTATACCCTGGGGTTTTTTGCAGGAACAGTTCAACGAAAGTAAAACATTTCGACAGTATTTGGAGAGGCTAAATAAAGACACGCGTCTTACCTTCCATTAAAAGCCGCGCTGTGCGCTTAATACTGGTGCAGATAATGCTGAGTTCTTCTCCGTGCTCAAGTTCGGATTGCGTTTCGATAATTCCTCTGGGGTGTGCTATGCGGATGAAACCGCTTGCTGGCCGAATCAAGAAAGAATTAACAATGCTTTTTGGCAAGGAGGCTGCAGCGCTAAGACAAATCGCACCTGTCACAGGGTAGGCCTTATGTGTCATGTAGCGGTTAACGACGCGAGCACGAATATCAGACTCATTGGCATCGCTCGCGGCTGAAATCAATGCCATTTTGATATGTTTGTGAGTGAATTGTTGGTTTTGGAGTTGCGTTACGCGTTTGGCAACATCTTCTCTCAAGGTTTCAATCGCGTCACGAACCGGCAGGTTTAAGTCTATTTGCTCGGGGCTTTCATCTCCGCTCAGTCCAAAGTCTTTTGCATTGATAAAACAATACAGGGTACCGCAGTCTATGATGGATACGTCAATAACACCCATTTTGCTCTCAATTTGGTCCCGAACGGAACCTGTGGGCAAAAGCTTGCCACTGATAGGGCCTTCAGGCTTGAGGAAGCCCAGGTTTATTTCGAAACCCCAACCCCTAACGCCATCGATTTCCTCGCATTGAATGGGGTCATTTGACGGCATGTTGGCTCTCAAAAATTTACCGGTATTGATGTTTCTGATACGAATATAGTCTTGCCCAGCCTCTTTTTTTATCAGACCTTTATGTCGCGCGTACAGTGCAGCACCCGATGCCAGGTTTCCGCACATTGTGCTGTAATTTATACTTGCTTCGTCGATGCCGACTTCACCGCTCCGGTAATCAATATCTGCATCAGGATGATCGGATGGCGAAATTAATGCGACTTTGCTGGTAAGCGGATCAGCGCCGCCAAGACCATTGATTTGTCTTCGGTCCGGGCTGCCAAACAGGGACAAGATAATTTTATCTCTCAGGAGATCGTCGTTGGGCAGTTGGCGTGTATCAAGAAAAACCCCTTTGGTTGTGCCACCTCGAATAATTGAACAGTCCAGTTCAAAGCTTTGCATCGCGCTACCTCGCAATTTTTATCGTTTGAGTAATTTGAGAAATAAAGCTTTGACGACATTCAGGCTTATTGGGAAATAATAGCGGAGCGACATACACATATCGTCCCACGCAAAAACCGCATCGGCTTTTATTCCGCGTGTTTGCGCGAACCATTCGCGCCAGCTTAATTTACCGAGCTTTATCCACTCGCTTGCAGCCCAGATATCCATTGCTAACCATGACCAACTCTGGCCATCTTCCCAGGTATTTGCTTGCGCGGGGTTTTGGCCAAGCGCATCAAAGTAAGCGATTGCTGGCAAATCAATGCCGGAGGCCATTGCGCACCCTGTGGTATTGACCGGTCTGCCATTAATTTCGATGAGTTTGTAAGTGTCTGTATCCGGGTCCAGTTTCCATTCTACGCCAGCAATACCATGGTAACGCAGCTCTTTAAGCAGCTGCACAGACTGATCAAAAACCTGATCGTTGTGGCAGGATTCCGTAAAGGTGCAGTAGCCGAAATCGATAGGGCTTTGACGTTTTTTACGTCGAATAAACCAGGAATGTGCTTTGGCATCGCGACCGAAATAGCCAAGGAATGTCACCAGGCGTTCATCACGACCCCCAATAACTTCCTGGACCATAAAGTCAAAGCCTGGGACATAAATATCCCTGGTGAACTGCACAAGCTCTTCCTTATTGTTGGCTTGAAACCCTTTCTTACCTTGCGATTTGTTTTTCTTTGATTTCATTTTCCATTCAAAGGAAACATTGGGTTTAATCACATAGGGGTAATTAGTGAGTTGCTCTGCGAGCGTTTCAACGGCTTCGGGTGTTTCGGGGAAATACGTTTCCGGAATGGGGATATTCAGTTTGCTGGCGCTTTCATACTGGAATTTTTTGTTGTTGATTTTCTCAATACAGGCTTTGTCTGGCGCGGGTACGACGTATTTTTGCGACAGGGCGTCGTGATATTTCCCGGTAAAATAGGCGCACTCATCTACCGACGGTAAAAACACTTTTTCACCAGGGTATTTATCAGCAAGTTTAAGAAGATGCTCAAGCAGAGTTTCTTCTGAATCGAGCATGAGTGGGCATAATTCAACATGCCGGGCGTAGCGGGATTGAGTGGCTGCGTCCTGCTTGCTGGTGGTAAGGAGTACGACGGGTATACCTTGTCTGCCAAGGGAGCGGACGACTGCGATTGTGCTCAGGTTGTATTGTTTTTGCCCTGCCGGTGGGTGGCCAACATTGGTAAAAACAAAACAGTAGGCGTGCTTCATAATTTTTCCTTCACCGTTTTATTATTTTTTTTGGTATAAGTGGACAAAGCGATCCGTATTTCTTCTTACCTGCTTTTTCCAAATGTCCAATTCGTATTGGTCGTTCTGGTTTCTCAAGGCCTGGCTTTTTCGGAGTAGAGTGAATCCTTCTCTTTGCAATTCATCAATGACAAATTGCTCATCGATTCGGTGCAGTTTAATGTCTTCAAGTTTTGATTCGGCTCTCGCTGCATGGTCTGTGATCAACAAAAGTCCACCGGGTTTGAGGGATTTTCTGAGTTGTTCAAAAAAATGTTCGGGGTCGGCTTCCCAGTCTTTGTTTTTTGGTGGGCGCTTCACATAAATGTCATGAAAGCTTAAGGCAATCCAGATTACGTCGATATCTGTGGGCAAGTTTAAATCGCCCCATGGCGAGTCAACACGCGTCACGTTGTTAAAGCGCTTGCCCTGTAATCGCTCTTCCATGTCTTGTTGAGCGATATGCAGGAATAAGGGCGTATTCACAAGGTAGACATGCCCTTCATCACCGACAACATCGCTGAGTATTTCGGTATACCAACCACCACCACCGAGCAAATCAATAACCTTATCGCCGGGTTTGACACCCGCGAATTCAAGAATTTCAGCGGGTTTTCTTTCCTTGTCGCGTTTTCGGTCTGAATAGGGTCGATCTGAATTGTAAAAAACCGCTTTCTGATAAATGTTAGCGTCTTTTTCCGAAACCGGGGCGCGTTCGACACACCCTGTTAGAAAAGCCAGAGCAAAAGCCAGCCAGGCACGCATTTTCATGATTAACTCCATTGCACGATATTATCCATTAGAAAAGACTTTCTTTGCCTCTGCGAGATGCGCTTTAATCTCCTGCGCTTCAGGCGCAAGTTTTACGGCTTTTTCCAATATCTTCACGCTTTCCTTTTCCCCGGCATTAAATTTAATCCAGCCAACCGTATCCAGAACAGCGGCACTTTCCGGTGCAAGTGTTAAGACGTGATTCGCCAATTCCAGAGCGCGATTCATATTGCCATTCTCGTGGTGAAACCACGCAGCATTGTTAAGAGCAATAATATTGTTAGCGTCGATATCAATAACACGCTCAAAACTTGCCAGTGCGCGCACGTTGTCACCCAAGCCGAGATAAGCGTTGCCAATTGCCAATTGCGCTTGCGGATTGGTTGCGGCGAGTTCTGACCACTGTGATAAGAAAGCACCATCGAGCGGTTTTTGAATTTGGTTTGCGTAACGCAGGATGGCGACGGCTGTGCGCGGTTGAGGGCGCGCTTGCCACTCTTCCATTAACTTGTTGTACGCTTCTTCGGTGCGGCCCTCGGTATGCAGAATGTTGGCACGTACAAAGTTGGCGTCGGAGAAAGCTTCGAGTTTTTCCAGTGCTGCAACTTTTTCTTTCGCTTTGGCCGTGTTGTTTTTGCTCAGATAAATTTGTGCACTTTGAGAATGCAGGTTGACGCTGTCGGGGAAGATTTTGCTGGCGTCCTCCAGCAGTTTTAATGCGTTGTCGATATTGTCGAGTTTGATTTCCATCGCCGCGGCCATGGCCCAGGCCGGGTAATGATTCTTGTCGAGTTTACGCGCTTTTTCCAGGTCAGCAGCTGCGGCTTTGAAGTTATTTTCCTGAATCCGGGTTAATGCGCTGGCACCCCAGGTGCTCGCACTTTGTGGCTGTTGTTGCTTGAGTTTTTCGACGAAGTTTTTTGCATCGTTCGCGGCATCGTAGCGGTACAGGTTTCGCACTATGGCGTATTGCAAACCGCTAATACCCGGGTTGTATTCGTGTGCTTGCAGAGTGGTATCAATGGCCTGCGCTTTTTTTCCTTCTCGGAAATAGTATTCCGCCAGCGTACCGTATACGCGCGTGTTGCCAGGGTCCGCTTTTAATGCTTTTAGCATGGCTTCTTCGCCAGCAGCTTTTTTGTCGGGTATTTCGAGCGAGAGCGCGCCGTACATGGCGAGTAATTTACCGTTGTCGGGTTTGGTGCGCAGCGCGTCCTCAAGTATTGCCAGGGCCTCGAGCTTTTCATTGTTTTTAAGTTTACTGAGTACGGATGCGCCGACCATCAAGGGGGAAGCGGTTTCGGGGTCGACCGCCGTTTCGAGTATGGCATCGGCATCTGCGAATTCACCCTTTTGCAGGCTGACCAGGCCGAGCAGCGGGTCTGCGGCACTGCTGCCGGGGTAGTCTTGTTTGAATTTCTCCAGCAGCTTTTCTGCTGCTTGCCAATCGCCTCCCTGGATTTGTGCAACGATTTGTTGCAGCGCTTCCTGACTTTCCTGAAAGCCCGGGTTCGATTCTGAAAGTAATTTGTTAAAGGGGACAGCGTCAGCAAAACGCCCCTGCTGGGTCAATGTATTGATTAACAGCTGCAGGGTGGCCGTTTTTTCAGGCAGCATCACATCGGTTTCGCGACTGTTGTGAATCGCATTCATTAACAACTCTTCTGCGGCTTCATATTGGCCTGTTTGGTATTCGATATTGGCGAGAATCAGCAGGCTTCGCGGTGAACTGCTGTAGGCTTCTTCCAGAGTTGCGCGGAGGCTTTTTGCACGCGTGTCGTTGCCCGTTCGCAAAGCCAATACATAGGCGCTTTGCAAGGCTTTTTCATTTTGTGGTTCGAGTGTGAGGACCTCGTCGAAGAGTTTGATGGCTTCATCCGTTTTGCCTAAGCCACCAGCAATGCCGGCCTTGTACAACAAATATTCAGCAGACTGGTGAGTTGCTTCAGAGAGTTTTGTCAGGCTTTCTTGTGCGGAGGCATATTTTTGTATGTCCAGATACGCTTCGGTCAATTTTAAATTGATTGCGTCATTTTTGTTTTCGATTTTTTCCAGCAGATTAATCGCACTGCGAACCTGCCCCAAATCCTTGTACAAGGAGGCGAGGTGGATGGCCGCTTTGTCACTCGGGTTTTTTGAAAGGGAGTTGCGCGCTTCGAGAATGGCAGCACGGTACTGGCCTTGTTTAGCGTAGTTGATACTGTTGCTGAGGTGGCGATCTGAGCCTCCGGCCTTGCTACTGTCTTCGGTCTTGTCCGAGCACGCGCCCAGGGAAAGTAGGCTGAATAATAGAGAAATGGCGAGGAGTTTTTTATTTATTAGTGTCATGTGCATAGGTCCATAGCAAAGGCAGTGCAAATCCGAGCGCTAAGTGTAAAGGTAGCGAGGTGGGCGTTCAACGGCACTATTTACTTTACTGGCTACTTTACGGCGCGCTAATTGCGCTGTTTATCGTGAGCCAGTGTCTTTAGTGTTTTAGGGGGACTAAGGTGTTTGTAAGGTGAAACCCGGCGCGTGTCACCACCGGGTTTGCAGGGCTTATTGCGTGCGTTCGAGCGCTGCGAGGACGAGGCTTTCGTTGAGCAGTTGCGGCAATATTTCTGCATCTTCACTCTGGTCTTTCGGGTACATAAGATAAAGCGGGACACCACTGCGTTTGTATTTCTTCAGCAGCGCGGTAATGTCTGGATCTGAGTTGGTCCAGTCCCCCACCATTAACACCACGCCAAGCTCGCGCGCGCGCTCCTCGAAGGCCTCAGTTAAAGCAACGCGTTCATTAAATTTACAGGTAATGCACCAGTCGGCGGTGAGATCAATGAACACCGGTGTGCCCTCAGCGCGTAATTCAGCCAATTTGTCCGGGCTGTAGGGAATCCAGGTTTCCCCTTCGCCCATTGCGCGGTTTGAACTGCTCTGCATTTCTGTCGCTTTGTGTGCGGCGGACAAGCCTAATACGATGGCAGCAATGGCGAGGGCAATAACGGCCTTGCTGAGCCAGCCAGGTTTTCTATCCAGCTTGAACAGCCATATGGCAAAGCAAAAAAGCAGGGCGCCTATCACGCCGAGGATGGCGCCGTCAGTGCCGGTTTGGTTGCCAAATACCCAAAGCAGCCAGATTGCAGTGGCGTACATGGGATAAGCCAGGAATTCTTTCAGTGTCACCATCCACTGCCCGGGGTGGGGCAATTTTTCCGCTAACTTCGGGTTGTAACTCAACAACAGGAAGGGGGCGGCTAAACCGAGGCCCAGCGCAATAAATACCAGCAAGCCCTGTATGAGCGGAAAGGCCAGGGCCGCGCCGACAGCAGGCGCCATAAGGGGGCCGGTACAGGGGCTGGCAACAACGGCGGCGAGTACACCGGTGAAGAAAGACGCTTTGAAGCCGTGCCCTGTGGTTAAAGACTGGCCGGTTCCCATCAGCGAGGTGCCGATCTGGAACATGCCTGACAGACTCAGCCCCATGAGGAAAAAGAGGTACACCATGGCAAGCACAAACGCGGGAATTTGCATTTGGAAGCCGTAGCCGATATCCGGTGTGGCAGCCGCGCCATCCGTGCCCATACCCCAGCCAATCGCGAGTGCGCCTCCCAGGATAATCAATCCAACCAGAAAAAATGATACGACAACACCGGCTGTATAGGCCCAGCCATGCAAGTGTTGCTGGTGAGGGTTCAGTTTGGAAGAGGCAAAACTCAGCGCTTTAAGGGACAGTACGGGAAAAACACAGGGCATCAAATTCAGAATAATCCCGCCGAGAAACGCGAAAATGATACTGGTAAAAAAACCCAGGGTGCCGGCACTGCTCTCCTGAACGGGTGATTCTTCGGTGTTGCCTTCATCCACGCTGGATGTGACATTTGCAGAGGGGTCGAAAATCGCTTGTGGGCTTTCGGGCAAGAGCCCCGTTGAGGAGGCATCAAAATATTGTCGTCTGGGCGGATAACACAGGCCGGCGTCGGCGCAACCCATGGAATGCACCACCACCTCATAGGGTGCAGTGAGCGAAGGAAGAGGTGTTTTGACCGTGGTGCTGTAGTAGTACACGGTGAGTTCCTTCTCAAAGTATTCATCGTATTTGACTTTACCGTCCTGCAGATCCAGGGGAAGTTCCTCGCTGGTTTCGGCATTGCGAGCCACCACTTTGAATCGTTCCTGATAGAGGTAGTAACCCGGGGCGATGTTCCAGGTCATTTCTATACCGTCTTCGCTGTGCTCCACTAATACTTGGTAAGCTTCTTCCACCGGGAGGAATTCGTCATCATTGCCAAAGTCCTGGGCATGGAGTGAGCATGCGCTCACCAGTGCAAGGACAAAAATGAGAAATTGCGAAAATGGTTGTTTTATCGAAGGGCTTGCTGCTGTCAAAATGCCTACCTTTTTAATTTACTGCTAATTTTGCTGTCTTAAACAATTTTAGGTCTTGTATAACACAAATCAGGAAAATCATGCGTCGAAATCCTTCTCTCCCGCAAATAATTCATCAATCCTTGCTGTATTTGGCACTTGTGATGGGCCTTATCCTTGCCGGTTGTCAGAGTGCTGCGCCAAAACAGGCTGCGAAAGCGAGTGTGGCGGCGCCCAAAGCTCACACGCCGGCCCCTCCGGCTGAGCCTGCTCGCCAATCGCGCCCAAGCCCTGTTGAAAGCACACGCCAACAACTGGAGAGAAAGTTCCTTGAACAAGCTGAAATCGCATTTCGAGGGGGGCGACTGTTCGAACCTGCTCACGACAATGCCTATGACCGCTTTCAGTCGGTTTTGATGTTGAATCCTAACAATGCGACTGCCCGCGCTGGGGTGCAGGCGATTTTGATCAGTTATGCGGAAGAGATTCGTCAGTCCTTGAAAACCGGGCAAACGCGTCATGCCAGTGAGATGTTGCGAGAGGTGGAGTTGCACTATCCGGCGCATCCAATCCTGATGGACATCAAGAAGGAAATGGCGAAAGCGCGGGAGCGCAACGAGCGCGCCTGGCTAGCAAACAAACCAGAAGACAATCAGCGTGCCGAATATCCGCTGCCGCCAGGCGCCTTGAGTCGCCGATCTCAGGTGGTGACCGATTATCTGGCTCGCATCGCACAAAGACTGCAAGAGACGGATGAGACCGTCATGATCTATGCACGCACTGACGCCGAGGGCCGCTGGATTTATGCACAGCTTAAGGATGCCGTGCCGGGCTACCGGGTGCGCGGTGACATAAGAATTGCGGGATCTCCCAGGCTAAGTATTCTGCCTCCACTACAATAAAGGAATGCACCCAATGGGTGGGGCAGTACTTTAGACTGCTAATTCGCGTGACATGCCTAAAGCGCGATCGCAGGCAGCACAATAGGAGAGGGTATTGAGTCTCGCACGACAGTTAATTTTGGCGGTTACGCTATTGGTTCTTTGCATCCTGGCAGGCAACCTATGGCTGAACGTGTCCAATTCCCGTCAATACTTCTCCGAGCAAATGCAAAGCCTGGCAGAAGACGCCGCCACCTCGCTCGGTTTTAGTCTCTCACGTGTGGATTTGAAAGAAGATGATGCCTTGGCGCAATCCATGGTTGATGCGATTTTTGATCACGGGTATTACCAGAGCATTGTCGTGACTGATACCGCCAACGAGGTTGTTGTCTCACGTTCCCGCACCGTTGAAATTGAAGGTGTGCCAGCCTGGTTTATTAATCTCGTGGAGTTGCCGCGCTATGCCGGTGTGGCAGAAGTGGTTTCCGGTTGGTATCGCAAGGGGGAAGTGAGCATTATTGCGCATCCGGGATATCTTTACCGGGAGCTTTGGCGCATCCTCAAGGAGCAAACGGTATTTTTAATTTTCATCGCGACGTTTTGTTACGGTTTGGCCGGCCTGGGTTTGAAGTATTTGCTATCGCCGCTGCACAGTATTCGACATCAGGCAGACGCGATTAGTCGCAAGGAATTCAGGACGCTCGAAAAAATTCCGGCGACGCCAGAACTTGCCAATATTGTTCACGCGATGAACTCTATGGTACGCAAACTGAAAACCCTCTTTCAGCAGCAAGTCGATTTGACGGATCAGTTACGACGTGACGCCAGTATGGACGCGCTCACGCAACTGCCGAACAGGGAGGAGTTCAATCGTCAGTGTGAAGCCTGGCTGCAAAAAGAAGAAGGTGCCGGGCCAGCAGTACTGATTTTATTGCATGTGAAAAATCTTGAAGCCCTGAACGTGCAATATGGCAGGGATGCGAGCAACACCCTACTCCATGGCTTGGCTGACTGCCTGCGACAGGCTTTGGGGCAATGGCCACGGGCAATGGCGTCACGCAGAAGTGGCAGTGATTTTGCGATTTTTATTCCAGGCCTTTTAATGAACGAAGTCGAGACCTGGGTAAAACAATTTGATCAACAAATTGAAGAGCTGCTGAGCCAAACTGAAATGGAAGAGGCAGAAATATATTTTGCTGCTGCGGGCAGTGCTTCCATCGGCTCGATGTCGGTCATCCTCAGTGCCGCTGATTCTCTCTTGCGTCAAGCGAGCCAGGGAGACGAGCGCTGGGTTTACGATTCAGCAGACGAGCACCACGCATTGTGTTTGACCGCGCGCGCGTGGGTGGAAAAAATTAAACAAGTTCAACAGGACAACAGTTTGGAGTGTGACCTTCAGGCTGTTTTTAATGAAAAGCAGGAACCGATTGGCTATGAAATGCTTGCGCGCGTGCGCGAGCAGGGTGAGCGAGTCAATGCGGGCGTTTTTTGGCCCCTGGCTGAGCGCTTTCATCTGGTAGAAGAGCTGGATAAGCAAATGTTGAGTCTCGCTTTAGAAACATTGCAAGACCAAATTAGCCTGCCCGTTGTTGCTGTCAATGTATCACCGCAATCCCTGCGCAGTGCCGCGTTTATTCAGTGGTTGGATGGCACCCTGACGAGCGCATCATCAGTCGACCTTAAGCGTCTGAATATTGAATTGCCGGAGCGTATTCTACGGATGCACGAAGAGGATCTCGCAGCGCTATTGAGGGTGACGCAGCAGCACGGTGTTGAGGTCGGCCTTGATCATTTTGGTCTGGTGCCCTCAGCGTTGGGCTGCCTGCAAAAATTGCCGCTCTCTTATGTCAAAATCGATCAGCAATTTGTTCATCATCATGAGCAACACACTTATTATTTACGCTTGCTCTGCCAACTTGCAGGGGCCAGTGATGTGAACGTGATCGCCGAGGGCGTTGAAAATGAAGCACAATGGCAGGCAGTCGTCGCAGCAGGTGTCAATGCGGCACAAGGTTATTGGCTTGCGCGGCCGGAACCCCTGGCCTGAGTTCCCCCCGCAGCAACGGGAAACCGTAGCACGAAGAATAAGAAGAATAAATAACCAGTAAAAAGCATAAGCGAATTTTTGAATCATGAGAGCCCGGCAATGTGGCGAAAAGTATGTAGGGCTAATTCGTAAAAAAGTGAAAGAAAAAGTAAAAGGCGCGTCGGTACTTGGTAATCTGTTGAAAAGTATTCTTCAATAGCGGCGCAGGGTACACTGTTTAAGATTTTAATATTCGGGGAGCATAATTTTGAAAAGTAGTCTGTTTCGCCTTTGTTTAATCAAGCGATCTACCCTGTTGTATTGGCTGGGCTTTTTGATGCTTGGCTGCAGTCAACAAGAACAGGCACCGCTTACCATCGAGCAGCTGCACATTATGCAAATACCACCAGGCCAGAGTACGGCAGCGGCGTATATGACATTGAAAAACAATACCGATAAAACGCTCGTGCTCAACTATGTGCATTCACCCATTGCTGCAGATGTTGAAGTACACCGTGTTATTTATGACCAGGGTATGATGCAAATGCGTCAAGTGCAGCACTTGAGTATCGACCCAGGTAAAACCCTGAATTTTGAGCCGGGTGGATATCATTTGATGTTGATGGGAATAGAACAGGCCCCGGCGGCGGGCGAAACCTTCGACATTAGTCTCGAATTTGAAAATGGCTACGCTATCGTTGGCAAAGCCGAGGTAAGATCGTTACATTAGTCGTATTCGAAAAGATTCTGGATTCTGAGCGGGAACTCACATGTTTGGCAGCGTATTTAGCGGTGTAAAGGAAAAAGTAGAAGACTTCGCACAAACCCGTTGGCGGGACGTGCGCAGCGAGGTCGAGGAATCCAATGGCTGGGTGAAATGGGGCCTTGGAATCTTTGGCATATATTTACTCTTCTGCATCGTTTTAGGTATTTACTGGAGTATGAGCGAGCCGGATTTGTTTTCCGTGCGCGATCAAGCTCTGGTTGAGTTAAAAGACGATGAGGATAGATTGGTCACCGGCGCTGTCACCACTGCAACACTCATTCATGTTGTAGACACCATGTTGAACAAGCCTGGTGGTTACCTCTCAAACGATGTGACCCCTCCGGGCATCTGGTTGGACAATGTCCCCTCCTGGGAATACGGCGTGCTGGTGCAATCGCGAGATTTTGCTAAAGCCCTCAGAGAGGCTTTTAGCTTGTCGCAATCGCAAAGTCTTGCAGATGAAGATTTGGTGCTCGCTGAGCCCCGCCTGAATTTTCGTAACGACAGTTGGATCTTGCCCGACACCAAAGGAATGTATGAGGAAGGCATTGTTCATCTGCAAGCGTATTTGGCACGTCTGGTCGATGAAAATCAAAAACAAGCTCAATTTTATGCCCGTGCCGATAACTTGCGTTATTGGCTTGCAACTGTAGAAACTCGACTCGGAAATCTATCTCAACGTTTAAGTGCCAGCGTCGGCCAAAAACGCTTGAATACCGATTTAGCGGGTGAGCCCGGCGCCGCACAAGCGACGCCCAAGGATAAAGAGTTTTACCAAAAAACACCCTGGAACGAAATTGACGACGTATTTTACGAGGCGCGCGGCAGCGCCTGGGCACTGATCCATTTTTTACGCGCGGTAGAAATTGACTTTGCCGGAGTGCTCCAGAAAAAAGAAGCGCTGGTCAGCTTGCAGCAAATTATCCGTGAACTTGAAGCAACGCAACAACCGGTATACAGCCCGGTCATTCTCAATGGCAGTGGTTTCGGCATTCTCACCAACCATTCTCTGGTAATGGCCTCCTATATATCACGCGCGAATGCCGCGATTATTGACCTGCGAGAGTTATTGGCTCAGGGTTAGTATCAAAAAAATAAAAGAAATTGGAATAATTAAAATAACAGGGAGAATTTAAATGCATCTCATTATTGCTATCCTTGGTGGCTTGGTCACCATACTCTATTTGCTTCATCGCTTGAAAGGATTGGGCCTGGATATTGGTTGGCTCAACCCTTTTCATTGGTACCATCGTCAAAAGTGGCGAAGTAAAGTGAGTGTGGATCCGGTTTTTAGTCTGGAAAACCCTGTGGAAGTTGCGGCAGGCCTGCTTTATACCGTCGCGAAACTCTCAGGCGATATTTCGGCAGAACAAAAGGCATTGCTGCTCGAAATTTTTGAGAAGGATTTTAAACTGAATAGCCAGGATGCAACGCATTTGTTATCTTCCAATGCTTTTTTGATCAAGGATGAAGATAAGGTGAGCGAAAACCTCGATAAATTTTTACAAGGTAGTAAGGAACAATTTACTGAAGCGCAAATAAAATCAACACTTGAATTAGTAGACAGAATTATTGCTGTGGAAGAGAGGGTGTCTCACAAACAAGAAGTTTTTCGCGAAAAATTACACAAAAGATTTGCAAGGCCGAACGAGGGTTCGGCGACCTGGTAACTTTTCGCGTTATGGGTTTTCTTGGGGGGGCTAACCGGGTGAATCAATTATTGAGCAAAACTTTATGCTGTTCAGCCTCCAACCGAGGTCCAAACTGGGATACAACCCTGGCTGCTGCTTTACTGGCTAGCAATCCGGCTTCTTCAAAACTTTTACCCTGAGACAGTGAATACAGGAAGGCGCCAGCGAACATGTCTCCTGCTCCATTGGTATCGATGGCATTGACGGGGGTAGCTGCAATGGTACTTTCCTTGTTTCCATCATAGACGACTGCGCCCTTGGCCCCGAGGGTAATCGCCCAGGTTTTAGCGTAAGTACTCAAGGCTTTTTTTGCGTCTTCAAGATTATCCGATTCTGTAAAATTCAGCGCCTCGGCTTCATTGCAAAATAGCAGGTCTACACCACTGCCAATTATCTGAAGTAGCCCGGTGCGAAAGAACTGAACAATTGCAGGGTCTGAGAGGCTAATGGCAGTTTTAACCTGATGTTTGTCTGCGAGGTGTTTTAAACGCTCGGCGGCGGGCAGGCCGGTGGGCGAAGTGACAAGGTAGCCTTCGATGTAGGCGAAACTTGAAGCAGCGAGAGCGGACTCATCGATATCTTCCACAGATAAGGTTTCACTGATGCCGAGGTAGGTATTCATGCTGCGCTCGGCGTCCGGAGTAATCATCACGAGGCATTTTCCGGTGGTGCCGTCATCAGCGTAACTTTCTCGAAATGACACCCCGGCGTCGGCGAGATCCTTGAGGTAAAAACGGCCGTTTTCATCATCGGCCACTTTGCAGCTATACCAGGTGCGGGCGCCAAAATAACTGGCTGCAATGATGCTGTTGGCCGCGGAGCCGCCACTGGCGCGTTTGCTGGTTTTCATGTGGTCTTCTAGAGCTTGCACCAGCTCTGATTGTCGGTTTTCATCTACCAGGGTCATGATGCCCTTTTCAATTTGGAGTTCTTTCAAGTCCACTTCGGTCACTTCGATTTCTGTGTCAACCAAAGCTGCTCCGAGTCCGTAGATGTCGTATTCCGCCATGTTTTTTCCCCAATTTGACAAGGTATTGTGTTGCAAAGGGCGCAGATTCTAACGCGAGTAAGCTAATAAGCTCTATGTTTTTGCAATAATTGTTTGCCCTGGAAGTGCCAAGCCAGGGAAAAATGTTCATAATTGTCTGTAATTTCGACAATCAGCGACAAATTTCCTGAAAATCTGGAAAAATAGGGTTATAAATCAATGATTTCGAGCTAAAGTAAGAGGATTGGGGCGTCTACCCTGTCGAGCTGACGCCAATGCGACAAAATGACGTGTATCACACGCACATGAGACAAAAGTAGAGCACAAGGAAAAGAATTGAATTATCAGGGATGTACTGCCGTTAGGGTTAAAAGATAAGAACAGAGGTCCTATGTCCAGATTGATTCGTGACAGTGAAGAGAACAAACAAGAGCAGGGGCAATCCTCGGGTTTGCAACTTCCGCTCTCGAATTCTGCGGTACTGACACACCTGAAAGCATGCCAAAGTCTGGCTGCGGAGCATTCCCGACAAGCATTCCGCCAATACATTAAAGTGTTGGATGACGCATTAACGCTGGAAATCAGTCAAGCCAAGTCCAACCAGGAATCGATGGAATTGCAGGACGTGCAGCGCCAATTGCGCCAGGGTAAGGCTGAGCTGGAGCGTTACTTCTGCGGTTATCTCTCCGAAGGGTTCGTGAAGTTCAAAAAGAAAGAATTGAATACTTCGGTCAATGCAGACACCTCAAACCCGGAAGAATTATCGCTGATTGGGAATGACGAACTGGAAGAAGCCATTGCCATTTCCTCCATTACCCAGCGCGCAGATGAGTACTTTGCGGAACCGCTGTGGGCCTTGAATCAGCGTTTTTCTGTTTTAAATGGTGGTCAGCGTGTAACCGAATCCAACAACCCAACATCGCCTATTCAGTTTTGTGAATCGTTGCGCAAGGCTTTGAAGTTGGTGCCAATGAATACCAAGGTCAAAAATCTCGCCTACAAACTGTATGACGATCAGCTGATTAATATCATGCAGGGTATTTCTGAAGAGGTGAATCGCTACCTCAAGCAAAATGAAATTCTGCCCAACCTGAAATACGCGGCACCCTCAGGGTCGGTGCCGGCCTCAACTGTCGGCACGCAAACCCAGGATGTGCTCAATCAGCTTGCTGCTGCACAGGCATCACAGGGGCAGCCGGAAGGCGAAGAAACGCAAGACCCAAATGAATATCAGGGTAATCTGGTTCAAGCGATTCGAAATTTACAAAATCAAATGCTCGTGCCAGGAGTCGCTCAGCAGGCGGGCTTGCCGCCAAACGGTGTGTTGGTTTCGGGCGATTCACTTGTCGGGGCGTTGCAGAATTTGCAAAGCCAGGCTGTGCAAGGGGGTGGCCTACCCAGCGGCGAAGGCAATCAACAAATTATCCCGCTGGATATCAGTCAGGTTATCTCCAGGTTGAAGGAAGAAATTTCTTCAGAAAATCAGGATGCAGAAGTTGAACAGCATGATATGCAAACCATTGACCTTGTGGGTATGGTTTTCGAATATATGCTGAACGATGCGAATTTGCCCGATAGTATCAAGGCGCTGTTAAGCTACCTGCACACGCCTTTTCTCAAAATTGCATTTATCGATCCCGGCTTTTTTGAACAAGCAGACCACCCCGCACGCGTCCTGCTTAACAGCCTCGCGGAAGCGGGTTCAAAATGGGTGGGCAACGACGGCACCTCGCAATACGACATTTACAACAAGATCAAGGATATCGTAAACCGCATCCTCAAGGATTTTGAGAGCGATATTAAAATCATTACCGAACTCTTGTTGGAGTTTAAAAGCTACACCAAGAATATTATTCGTCGACAAGAGTTGATGGAGAAGCGGGCCACTGAAAAAGCTCAGGGTGAAGAAAAGCTCCGTGAAGTGAAGCTGCGTGTGAACGATGAAATTCGTGCGCGAACCGAAAAGAAAGAGTTGCCTTCTGCCGTCCTGCTTTTCCTGTTGCAGCCCTGGTCGGATTATCTTTCCTTTGCCCTTTTACGTTATGGCGAAAAATCGGATAAGTGGATCAAAGCCGTTGCTTTGGTCGATGATGTACTTTGGTGTATTGAGCCCAAGACGCACGAACAGGATCGATCCCGCCAAATGGAATTGCATTCCGAAGTGGTGAGTGCCATTTCCAATGGTTTCGAAACCATCGGTTACGATCAGGAAAAAGGCAAAAAACTGATAGATGCGCTATCTTCATTAATAAAGCTGGCCCTGCAAAGCAAAAAAGCCGAGCCAGCTCCCGCGCCGATGCGCAACAAGCTCGAGCGAATTGCAGCTGAAAAAGCCGGCACCAAGGAAACGTCGGAAACGCGTTGGACGCCTGAAGAAGAGCAGATGGTTGAAAGCCTGAAAATGATCGAATTTGGAACCTGGTTTGAATTCGAGGGTGGGCGCCGATTGAAAGTGGCCTGGTATAACGCGCGTACTTCGCACTACATGTTAGTGGATCAAATGGGGAAACGTGTGGATATGATGTCTGGCTTGATGATGGCTCGACAAATGATATCGGGTAAGGCAAAAATTATTTCCGGCAGTTCGAAACCTTTCTTCGAGCGGGCGCTGGAAAATATACTGGAAAAACTCAACGAAAAAGCCGACTCGGCTTCGGATGAAGCAAAAGGAAAAGCAGCACCGAAAGACTGAGCGGAACCACAAATCGGAAAAGTGCCGAAGCAATTTTGCGGCATCCCGACAACACCAAGGTGTTAAAGGAGCACTATGGCAAACGAAGAAAAGCGCAGTCGTGAACGCATCTATATTAACGGCGCGGTTTTGGTCGTCAATACCATGAACGATGTCGAGCTTGGCAAGTTGGTCAACTTGCACGAAGACGGGTTTCTCCTGATCACCAGCCAGGATATTGAAGAAGGTGCCGTATTCCAGCTTAAATTTATTTCTCTACCACCCATTGATGGCGTTGAAGAAATCAATGTAGGCGCAGAGTGTTTGTGGGTCAGTGACACAGGAACAGGCGAACAATTGTGGGCCGGCTTTCATATTATGGATGTGTCCGAAGCGGGAGTTTCTGCCATTCGCGATTTGACCGAACGTTTTCCCCTTGGCGATTAATTTTTAAAGATCGCGAACCAACGAGAGTCTATTTGCAGTTTGTCGCATTCTTCCTTGCGTTTTTTTTAAACTCTGGCCTTGACTCGTGGCTTTCAATTAGCGACTTTCAATTAAGGGCTTTGAATTAGTGGCCTTGAACTCGCAGACTTTAATTTAACTGTGAAAATACCTTATCCGCAGCGGCAATTGTTGCGGCAATATCATCATCGCTGTGCACAGCAGACATAAAACCCGCTTCATAGGATGCTGGCGCAAGATAAACCCCTTCGTTCAACATGCCATGAAAAAATCGATTAAAGCGTTCATTGTTGCACGCCATGACCTGCTGATAATTACTGATTTGTTTTTCTTCGGTAAAGAATCCACCCCACATCGTACCGATATGGTTAGTGATAAACGGTATACCGTGTTTTTTAGCAGCATTCTCCAAGCCAACACACAATTTTTCAGTTTGTTTGAAAAGCGGAGGGTAGAAATCGGCATGCTGGATTTTTTTCAGGGTCGCCAATCCGGCCGCCATTGCCACGGGGTTGCCTGACAAAGTCCCCGCTTGATAAACAGGGCCGAGCGGAGCAATTTGTTCCATAATTTCGCGCTTGCCACCAAAAGCGCCGACCGGCATACCCCCACCAATGACCTTGCCAAGCGTGGTTAAATCCGGTTCGATATTGAAATGACCTTGGGCGCCGGTTGTGCTCACACGGAAACCGGTCATCACTTCATCGAAAATCAGAACGGCGCCATGGCGTGTACATTGCTCGCGCAGGCATTCCAGAAAACCGGGAAGAGGCGGAATACAGTTCATGTTGCCGGCAACCGGTTCAACAATAACGCAAGCAATTTCGTCACCGAGCCTGGCAAAGGTGTCTTCAACTTGCGCACTGTCATTGTAATTCAGGGTAAGGGTGTGTTCCGCGAGGCAAGCGGGAACGCCCGGAGAGCTGGGTACACCTAAAGTCAGTGCACCGCTGCCTGCTTTAATCAACAAGGAATCCGAGTGGCCGTGATAACAGCCTTCGAACTTTATAATCTTGTCTCGGCCGGTATAGCCGCGAGCGAGGCGCAGCGCGCTCATGGTTGCTTCGGTGCCGGAACTAACAAAGCGAATCAAATCAATACTGCTGAAGTGCTTGCAAAGCGCGGCAGCCAATTCGGTTTCAATTTCTGTAGGTGCACCAAAACTTAAACCGGCTTCCATTTTTTCCTTCACTGCCGCGAGAACATCGTCGTCGGCATGACCGAGAATCATCGGCCCCCAGGAAAGTACATAGTCGATGTATTTTTTGCCGTGAATATCAAAAAGATAAGCCCCTTTTGCGCGTTCGATAAAAACCGGTTCGCCACCGACAGCTTTAAACGCACGCACAGGTGAATTCACACCGCCCGGAATATAGTTTTTGGCTTGTTCGAATGCAGCTTCAGTCATGTTGGGCTCCAAGGTGCTTAAAACGGTTAATGGTCAGTGCGATATCGTGCGCAGAAAACAGGGAATGGCAGACGGCGACACAATCGGCGCCCGCTGTATAAACGCGCTCAGCATTATCCAGATTAATACCGCCTATCGCCACCAATGGGAGGGAAAAATGTTTGCGCGCCGCGCTTAAAATCGCCAAATTTGCGGCTTTCGCCTGCTCTTTGGTGTGTGAAGGGAAAAAGCGCCCAAAAGCGAGATAGGATGCGCCGGCTGATTCTGCTGCTTCAGCCAATACCAGCGAGTCGTGGCAGGTTGCGCCAATAATGGCATCGGGTCCGAGTCGTTTTCTTGCTTCCTTGAGATCGCTATCATTCTGACCCAAATGTACGCCATCCGCATTGACCGCGCAGGCCAAATCAATATCATCATTGACTATGAAAATGGCATTGTAACGGTGACAAAGAGCTGCAAGCGCCCTGGCTTCTGATAGACGCTTACTCACCTCAGCAGTTTTATCCCGATATTGCAAAATGCCGAGACCATTTTTTAAAGCGGTTTCACAGCGCGTGAGAAAATTCTTGTCGGAAAAAAAACGGGCATCGGTAATGCCGTAAAGCGCAGGGAAAGGCATTAATGGGTGTTAGCAGCGGAAGGAAGATTGTCCGGTGTATCGATATTCTTATCCGCCCAAAAAAAGCGGTGGGGAGTACGACGATTAAACCCGAGATCACGAGAAGCGCGAATGGTTTGCCAGGTGAAATTTTGTGCTTGCTCAACAGCCTGAATACAATCACTGCCGTGTGCCAGATACGCAGCAGTGCTGGTCGCCAGAGTGCTGTTTGACCCGTGACCGGTTGGAGATTCCTGTTCCCAGTCGTAGTGTTTTACCAAACCCTTATCGTCAAACAGGGAGTTGCGAAACTGTTGGTATTCCTTGCCCGTGCCTGTGATAAAAGCAAAATCGACACCGGTTGAAATCAGCGCGTTGGCGGTCGCTTCTATCGTATCGGATTCTTGCGCAATTTCGCGGGCTTCATACAAAGAAAAATTGGCGATGGTTGAGTTGGGTAAAATCAGGGCGGAAAACGCGTCGGGCAAATCCGCCTGTTCCAAATTCTCATCATTCCACAAACAAAGCGCAGGGTGGGACACCACTGGAATATCAGCATAGTCTTGCAAAATAGTGTGAATGGCTTCGGCGTTCGCCGTGGACCCCAGAAAACCGATTTTAATTGCACTGACATTCATGCCTTCGAGAACCGAGCGTGCCTGCTCGATGAGTAGGGGGGCATCGACAGCGAGGGTCTCGGTATTTTGTGTAGAGCCCTCCGTGCACATTGCAGTGATGATGGGTGCGCAATGGCAGCCCAAACTGGCAGCCGTTTCAATGTCCGCCTGAATACCGCCTATCCCCGAGGGGTCGAGGGCAGAAAATGTCAGAATAATGGGCGGATTTGAGCTCGTTGAGTACATTGTTTGGGGTGCAGTGGTTAATGTGTGTGGATTTTAGCACATCGCTTGTCGACAGGTTGACACACTTTCTCCGGGTTCAATGAAAGGGTCGTACCACAACCATCGCAACAATAGCGACCAACAAAAATACTGGCAGTTCATTAAACACTCGAAAGAATACGTGATTCGCCGGCATGATATCGTCGCGAAATTTTTTGAAATAGTAGATACACATATGGTGGTAGCCAGTAAGCAAAATGACCATAAACATTTTGACCCAAAACCAGGTTTCCATTTTGTAGTAGTCCCAATTCAATATCACCATCCAGATTCCGAAAATATAGGTGGCAATCATCGACGGGTTGCCGATTGCACGCAGCAGCTTGCGTTCCATCACCTTGAAGCGCTCCTTGCCGATGTCATCTTCGGTCATGGAGTGGTAGACAAAGAGCCGCGGTAGATAAAACAAGACGGCAAACCAACACACGACGGATACGATATGGAAGGTTTTAACCCACAAAAACATAAGCGGCCTCAGCGATTTGAAAAATACTTGGGTTGATAAAAGTTTTCGATGTTGTCACTGGTTAGTATACCGATAACATCGCCCAATGAGGGGACGCCACTGCGTGTGACATAAAGAATCTGTGTGCCTTTGGTTTTTAATGTATCAATGGCTTCCAATAAGTTCGCGCGCTCGTGAACAGCCGCAAGGTTTTGCCGGCGAGCGGGAATTTCCATTAGGTCTATATCCTGTTCAAGGCTGAGAATTTCTACCGGGGCCTCCTCAAGATAGGCGGCCAGGTCCGCTGCGGGCAGGGCATATTTATTGTTCAGTGCTTCAACAACAATCCACTTGGGGTTTTTGGCAACGATTTTTTTTGCTTCCTCATAATCACAGAATTGTGCACAGGTAACGAAGCTGCGTGACATTAAACTGCGGACACCGACCTTTTTAAGGGCCTGATCGGTCTGCCTGAAATCGAGGGCGCGATTGGTGTGATCGAGTTGTTCAACAAAAATACTTTTCAATTTAAAGGCGTGCCGGGTTGTAACACAGGCAAACACAATCACCAGCATGGCCGGGAAAATAATGTTCGGGTTATAGCTGAGTTCGAGCACGGCAACCAGAGCTGCGAGAGGCGCATTCAAGGTTGCTGCCATCATGGCGACCATCCCGATAAACACATAAAAGGCAATATTAATATTGGCTTCGGGCATGAAACCGTGCAGCGCGGTTGCCAGTGAACCACCGATGCAGGCACCAATAATCAAACAGGGGCCTATCATGCCGCCCGGTACCCCGAGCGCCACCACGATGGGGGTGACCAATAATTTACTGAAAGCAATCAGCAATAAAATACTGACTGCCAATTGTCCTGCAACCGCCTGATCAATGGTGTCGTAACCGAGCCCCATGATCTGGGGGACAAACCAGGCGACTGCCGCCGTAAGGGCTCCTGCAATTTGCAAGCGTAAAAATATTGGCAAGCTGCGAAAACGAAAAGTCAAAATGTGTAATTTGATATACGAAGCAGAGCAAAGCGAAATAATAATGGCGAGCGGAATCAGGTAAGCGAGTTCCAGTAAACTGCCGAGGCTCGCCGTTTGCACATCAAAATGCAAGGTCTCACCCAGTAAAGCGCGACTGATAACGGTGCCCATAACCGAAGCAAGAATGACGGGAACAAAACCCACAATGGTGTATTCGAGCACAATGACTTCCATTGCGAAAATCACGCCGGCCATTGGCGTGTCGAAACAGGCCGAAATCGCCGCAGCAACGCCGCAGGCGATAATGGTGGGCATGCTGTTGTGAGGTAAGCGTAGCCATTGAGCAAGTTGGCTGGCGGCACCTGCCCCCATGTGCACGGCGGGTCCTTCACGGCCAACAGATTGTCCTGAAAGCATACAGATCAGCGCCCCGCAAAATTGCCACAACCAATTCGAGCGTGGCATGTAACCCTGGAAGTTGTGCAAGCGATCCAGCACGTGAGCAACGCCGACATCACGGCGATTTTTATCCAGCAAGAAAAGAATCACTCCGAGGCTCAGGGTGCCGGCAAAAATACACACACTGCGGGTGAGCGGTGACAGCGCCTCAAAGTTGTCGGAGTCGCCGGGCAGGATGAATCCCAGTGGCCAATCGATGAGGAAGCGAAAGGCGACGATAATCAAGCCTGTGAAGGCGCCAATCAGAAGACCGAGAACTGTTAACTGGGGAAGTGCGTCAATGTAGGCAAGAGAATGACGAAAATTCTGTAGCGCCTGGGAGCTTTTTAGAAGCAGTTTTTCTTTGAGCATGCGAAAGCGCTATTTTCTCGTGAACATTTCCTCATCAAAACAGCGAGTTTTCAGAGGTTCCTGATGTGTGCGAGGCACAGATTTCAATTTTCTGTCGTTAAGCTATTATACCCGCCTCGTAAATTATCGTGTGGAGCAGAGCAGTGATTAAAGTCGGTATCGTAGGGGGCACGGGTTACACCGGTGTCGAATTGTTGCGGTTTTTAGCGCAGCATCCGCAAGTTGAAGTGAGCGTGATTACCTCGCGCGGCGAAGCCGGGCGCGCTGTCGCAGACCTTTATCCTAACTTGCGCGGTCACTACGATTTGGCCTTCAGCGAGCCCGATGTTGGCAGTTTACTCAAATGCGATATCGTCTTCTTTGCCACGCCCCATGGTGTTGCGCAGTCGATGATGAAGCCGCTGATTGAAGGTGGTGCACGTGTCATCGATCTGTCCGCAGATTTTCGTATCCGGGATATTGAGACTTGGGAGCACTGGTATGGGCAAAAACACGCTTGCCCCGACTTGGTTGAACAAGCGGTTTACGGCTTGCCCGAGTTAAATCGCGAGCAAATCAAGAGCGCGCAATTAATCGCCTGTCCCGGCTGCTATCCCACCTCAATTATTCTTGCGCTACTGCCCTTACTCGAAGCGGGGGCCATTGATGCGTCTTCCATTATTGCCAGCTCGGCGTCGGGTATTTCCGGTGCAGGAAGACAGGCAAAGATCGATAACTTATTGGCGGAAGCCAGCGATTCCTTCAAGGCTTATGGCGTTGCGGGGCATCGCCACTTGCCTGAGATTGAGCAGTGTTTACAAGGAATGGACCAAAACGCCAGGCTGACCTTTGTGCCACATTTGTTGCCCATGATTCGCGGAATGCACAGCAGTGTTTACGCCAAACTTACTACCAAAGTCGATTTGCAAAGCGTTTTTGAAGCGCGCTATAAACAAGAAGCCTTTGTCGATGTGCTCCCTGCAGGCGTGTTTCCGCAAACGCGAAGCGTCAAAGCCTCGAATATGTGCCGCATTTCTGTATTGGAACCTTTAGAGCGTGGTACGGTCGTTGTGATGTCTGTAATTGATAACCTCGCAAAAGGGGCATCGGGCCAGGGCGTGCAAAATATGAATCTCATGTTAGGATTGGATGAAAATACCGGTCTGAACCTACCGGCCTTGCTTCCTTAAAATAAAAAAGCAACATACAAATAACGAGTTCCTACGATGGCAGCAGAGATATGGCAGCAGAGATATGGCGGCAGTAAAAGGCAGTAAGCAATACAAATTACGTGTGGTGAAATACCGGCCTTTGCTATGGTGGTCGTTCACCTTGCTTGTGATGTGTGTTGTTTCCGCCGGGGTCTATGGCAGTTACCATTTCGGTGTGATGCGGGGCATGGCAGACCAGGAAGTCGCACTTGCTGATGTCGCCCGGCTGACAGCAGACCTCGATGCCAGCCAGGCGGAAAAAGAAAGCCTTCAACAACAATTGGCCAATATCAAACTGGGTGCGGAAGTCGATCGTCAATCTAACGAAGACGTGCGCCAGGAAGTGATTGCGCTCAAGGAAAAGTTGGCACAACTGGAGGAAGATAACAGCTTCTATCGCAATCTCATGGCGCCAACGCAAAACCAACGTGGTTTAAGTATCGGCTCTGTTGAAATTGGAGATACGGATGTCGCGCGTAACTACCGTTACAAGGTTGTGATGCAGCAACTGGCGACAAATCACCAGCTTTTAAATGGCAGTTTGAAATTTACGGTCTACGGTAAATTGAATGGTTTCGATACCAGTTATGAATTGCATGAGCTGTCTCCTCAAGTGAGCACACCTGAGGTGAAGCTGCGTTTTAAATATTTTCAGAATGTGGAAGGGCGTCTGGAATTACCCGAAGGGTTTGATCCGGAAAGAATAGAATTGGTTGCGCAATCAACCGGCAGGAACTCTGTCACGGTTGAAAAGCGCTTTGGTTGGTTGGTCGAGGAGACAAGCACATGATTGGTGGTAAAAAAGATAAAGATCATTTCGCGGCAGGCGGTACCACGCTCCTCGCCCGCGCCGTTGAAGTTCAGGGCGAGATCCGCTTTGGCGGTACCCTGGAAATTGAGGGCAAGGTTATCGGCAATATCATCGCTGAAAGTAGCGGCGATGCCCAGGTCAATGTAAAGGGGGAAGTGGACGGCGAAATTCGCGCGCCCAAAGTCATCATTAATGGCCATGTTACGGGTGATGTGTACTGTACCAAGCACCTTGAGTTGGCATCCAAAGCGGTTGTGAATGGCAATGTTCACTATGCCGTTATTGAGATGGTGAAAGGTGCGGAAGTGAATGGCAGCCTGATGCATATTAGCGCCGAAGAGCAGAAAAGTGCGCGAGTAGAGCCCATTGCTGTCGCCAAGAGCAGCGTAGGTGCTGAAGTTAAAGGCCAATAAGGCCTTGTGGGAATACTCAAGCTCGCGAGTATTTCCTCCAAACTGTAACAAAACTTCGCAGTAGGGCGGCGGCCCTACTCGACCTCCCTAAAGAATACTTGACTCTTTTACCTGGTTAATTTGATAATTTGAGCACGCCCAAATCGATGTAGAGCCATGAGCGCACCGCAAACATTCACACCTGAACCCCTCATTGTCACCGAAAATGCCTTGAAAAAGGTGAAAAGTCTGGTTGAAGAAGAAGGGAACCCCGAGCTCAAACTCCGTGTTTTTGTCACCGGCGGAGGCTGTTCGGGCTTTCAATACGGGTTTGCTTTCGAGGAAAGCTGCGCCGAAGACGACGCCCGTATCGAGAAAGAAGGGGTTACAGTTGTGGTTGATGCCATGAGCTACCCCTATCTCGTCGGAGCGCATCTGGATTATGAAGAGGGCTTACAAGGCTCGCGCTTCGTCGTGCAAAACCCCAATGCCTCATCAACTTGTGGTTGTGGTTCCTCCTTTTCAATCTGATCCATTGCCCGGGTAATCCAGGCCCCTCCTTATTTTGAACAAGACATTGTATTTCCTGAGCGGCAGCGCTAAAGTGCGCGCCGAAGTCGGCTGGACAATCGCTTTTTGTTTGAATTTCGGTTCAGGCAAAGGGAGGAAAGTCCGGGCTCCATAGGGCAGAACGCCAGGTAACGCCTGGGAGGCGAGAGCCTACGGAAAGTGCAGCAGAAAGGAAACCGCCGTTTCGCAAGAAGCGGTAAGGGTGAAAAGGTGCGGTAAGAGCGCACCGCGCGGCTGGCAACAGGCGTGGCGATGGTAAACCCCGTTCGGAGCAAGACCAAATAGGAATCCATTGGCGTGGCCCGCGCTGGATTCGGGTAGGTCGCTTGAGGCTTGCGGTGACGCAAGTCCCAGATGAATGATTGTCCTCGACAGAACCCGGCTTACAGGCCGACTTCATTTTCTATATCTCCAAAATATCTACACCTCTTTATTCTCGGACTATCCGCTATTATTTTTATTCAACGTTTAAGAGTTTGTTTCACTTCGATATTTGTATAGCCCCAGAATGGTATCGACAAAATCGATTCCCAGTACCCTTGACAAGGGAAGGGCGTAAAAATTAATACTGGAACTAACGCGGTAATGAGCGGTTAATGTTAGGTGAGTGGTTTGCCTGTCAATTGGCGTGAGTTCAAAGCGAGTATCCAGCAAATTAAAATGTTTTCCACCTATAGCGACATGATCATCCATTGAGCCTTTTGGAAAAGAGTTTTCGTTAAATCGATAGCGCCAGTAAATATTTTTCGGATAGTTTTTTTCCAGTATTTCTGCTTCAAAATTGACTCCCCGTTCCCAAACTGAATAACGAATTTCCTTGTCGTCTACCTGTTTATTAATCCCTTCAAGCGGTTTCGGAACGCCGATGCTGTGACTCAGACTGAAAGGAAGTTCGTGCGCATGAATTTGTTTGGCGCTGACTATTTCTTGCCATATAATCTCTGCCGAAGCGCTGACTACAATACTGCGTTTTACTTCCAGTAAATGTGCGTTTTGAACCAATTGGTTTTCCGTGCCTGCGACTAAAAATGGCAAGAGTGCAAATGCGGCGAGTGGCGTTTTTTGTTTTTGTGTGTAGCGAAGTACCAGCCCCATGATTAAGCCACCCAGGCTTGCGAGCCCTAAAAACAGTGGCGACATCAGCGCGATACAAATTGAGCCTTCCAGCAAACTTACCGCAGTTCCAATCATCATCATGGTGACGGTAAACCAGGGAAAAAAAATCATATTCGGAATGGAGAGCTTGCGTTTTCGCAAGCCGTAAATAGTGATAGCTCCGATCGCTAAAGGCGTTGCCAATAAGAAAGCGGCAGACATGGCTCCATCGATTCGCCAGGGAACCCAAACAAACAAAACACGCAAACTGATGCCGTACACGGCGCCGATCACGATCCAAAGCCAGGGGTTAGAAAAACTAAAGAAGGGTTTCATGCGCAGTTACCGAATTTTACTTGTTGTAATTTTTTGTTGTCGGGTTTTTTGCCAACCGCCATATAGTAGCCAAATTGTTTGCGATTGAGTGCCAGGGCTGCACCCCAAATGGGAGCAAGTAAGTGATGCCAGTGTTGGGGATTTTTATCTCTGCGCCACAGTAATTTCGCGCCGTATTTCAACACCATCCAGGGAATATACAATGCAGACGGTAAAATTCGCCAGCTCAAATCCTGCACTGTAATATTTCTAAACCCGGTGTCACGCATTGCGCAACAGAGTTTATTCAAGTGTGGGAAATGTCCGAGTGCCCAGTGTTCGCAAGTTTTGCGATAGCATTGTTGGCTGAAGTTGTTCATCCCGCCATCTGACTTGATGAAACCGTCGCATATCACAAAGCGTGCTCCGGGTTTTAAAAGCCGAAATGCCTCTTTGAGCAAGGTGCTTTTGTCTTTCTCGCCGCTGTGGCAAGCGCTTTCGATAGCAAAGACACCGTCAAAGTGTTCGTTGCTAAAGGGGGTGTGGTGATAGTCTGCAAGTACGAAACGCATTTTATTGAAATTGGGGTGATTTGCGCTAATGGCTTTTGCCTCTTCAACTTGATTGTGAACGATACTTACCCCGCTGATGTGCGCAACTTCTTGTTGTGTGGCTGCGAAACGCACGGTGGCACCCAGGCCGCAGCCCATATCCAATAAATGATTTTGATTGGAGGAAAGCTGGAGCTGACTCAGGACATGGCGATTGGTATTTTCCAACATAGCTTCCAGCTTGAATGGATTGCAGCCCGGCTCATAAATCCCAAAATGCATGTTCCAGGCCTTACTCCAATCACGGTAACCCTCACTCGCTTCCGCATAGTATTGCTGGATTCGTTCGATGGGTTTATCACTTTTTGGGGCCAGGTTTTGGCTGATGGCGTGTTGAAGGGGGGCTGAGCGGACGGTTGGATCGCTCTGATGTGCAAGACAATGACTGTTAATCACAATTCACTCCTTTTCGTTACACAGTCAGTGTGCGATAAGAGAGTCCTCCGGCCTTCCTGATTGATCATTCAGGTCTATAAAAAAGTTATTTCAGGATGAAAAACAGCTGAAATGGCGTCAAATCCCGCATATAAGCCAAAATTGTCTAAAAATAGCTTCTTAAGCCTATTTAATCTTTAACTTAAAGTGCTTTCAAACTAACAATCTTATCTCATTGATTTTAATGAAAAAAATTAAAATTAAATTTGCCGATAAAACACTCCCGATTCCGGAAAAAGCTAAAAAATTCAATAAGTTATGACGCTTTTCACGCCTAATTTCCTTGACTTGCCAGAGGACCAGCTATAGTGTGCAAAGGTGGTGCAAAGTGGTTTTTTGTGGAGTAAAGTGGTCTACATTGCAATCAAGTGGTAAACAGTGGAAATCTGTGTAGCAGTTTAATTCGGAATCTATCGAGGAAACAGTGTTTCAAGGCAGTCACGCAATCAATATGGACGCGAAAGGGCGTATCGCAGTCCCGGCAAAATACCGGGAAAGCCTCGCGGACAACTGTGGGGGGCGCATCGTCATGACGGCGCACACCCAGGATAAATGCGTGCTGATCTATCCGGAAACCGAATGGGCACAGATCCTACCCAAGATTGAAGCCTTACCCACTTTCAATAAAGCCGCCTTGCGGGCGCAGCGTTTGCTGATTGGTTATGCCTGTTCGCTGGAGTTGGATGGCAATGGTCGGGTGCTTGTTCCTCCGACTTTGCGAGATTACGCCGGCCTGGAGAAGAAGCTGATGTTGGTGGGGTTAGGTAAAAAGTTTGAGCTCTGGAGTGAGGATGCGTTCCAGAGTTCTATCGACGAACAAGATGCCGGTGATGGACTCCCGGACGAAATGTTGTCGCTATCACTTTAACGCGCTATGGACAGCTCGCCCCACTATTCGGTTCTTCTCGAGGAATCGGTATCCGCGCTATTTGCTGAACAATGCGGCCCGCGATTGGGCGGCCCACGATCGGGCGGCCCGCGCTCGGGTGTGTACGTTGATGGCACATTCGGCCGCGGCGGTCACAGTCGCGCGATTTTAAACGCGCTGGATAACAATGCTCGCTTGCTGGCTTTTGATAAAGATCCGCAGGCGATAGAGGAAGCAAAAAAATTAGCGGCTGAAGATGCTCGTTTAACGTTTTACCACGGCAGTTTTGCCGAGTTGCAAAAGGCGTTAGCAGAAAAAAATATTGCAGCGGTGGACGGTATTTTATTGGACCTGGGTGTGTCTTCGCCGCAACTCGATGAAGCTGAACGGGGCTTCAGTTTTTTACACGACGGCCCGCTGGATATGCGTATGGATAACAGTCGTGGGCAAAGCGCCGCAGATTGGGTGAATTCGGTCGCTGAAGATGAACTGGTATCGAGTTTAAAAGAATTTGGTGAGGAGCGTTTCGCCAAACGTATGGCGCGAGCAATCGTGCAACGGCGAGCGCAGCAGCCTTTTACAAGAACGGCAGATTTGGCAAAAGTAATCAGCGAAGCCAATCCAGCCTGGGAAAAAGGCAAGCACCCGGCAACCCGGGCGTTCCAGGCAATACGTATTGTGGTGAATCGCGAGTTGTCTGATTTGCAAATTGTGTTGCAGGAAGCGTTAAAAGCTTTGCGACCGGGAGGGCGTTTGGTGGTAATCAGTTTTCATTCTCTTGAAGACCGTATCGTCAAGCGTTTTTTTCGGGATAAAAGTAAAGGAAAAATGTTTCCGCCAGGCATGCCAGTTACAGAGGCGATGCTGGAGAAAGAATTAAAACTCGTCGGAAAAGCAATCAAGGCGAGTGCCAGGGAGTTAGAGGAAAATATTCGCTCGCGCAGTGCCATATTGCGCGTTGCGGAGAAGCTTTCTCAATGAAGGGGATGATCAATGACGAGAAAGGGTTTATTGGCTTTAAGTAAGGGCTCGTCAAAAAACTCGGGGGACGACATAGGTAAAGGATATAGGTGAAGGAGGTAACGATGAAGGCCTATAGCGGAAGTAAAAAAAGTCGTTCAACCTGGATTAAGCCGGTTTTGGCTTTGTTGTTGTGGCTTGCGTGTTTGGTTACAGCAATTGCTGTGGTGTATTCCACCTGGCAATCGCGTAAAGCGACACAGGAGTTGGAGGAGTTGCGTCGAAAAGAAAACGGCTTGCAAGTTATATCCGGGCAATTGTTGCTGGAGAAAAGTTCCTGGGCGGCGTATTCGCGCGTGGAAGAGGTCGCAGAAAAGGAATTAAATATGCGTGTCGCAGAGCCAGATAAAACAGTTTTGGTGTATCGATAGAGGTAGTCACTTGGCAAATAAAGGCACCCGAGCAGGTGCAAAAAGCAGCGCGAAGAAAAGCGTAAAAAACAGTGCGAAGAAAGTCGTGAGACAAAACAAGCGCACTGGCTTTGCTGCTGGCGATTTTATTCGCTGGCGGTTTTGGTGCGCCTCTGCATTGTTGGCCGCGATGCCACTCGCGCTTGCCTGGCAACTGGCGCATTTGCAAGTGATACCGGATGACGAAAAAGGCCCTGAGTTCTTAAAGGATCAGGGTAAGGCCCGCACCGTGCGCAGTCATGTTCTCAATGCGTATCGCGGTGTGATTAGCGACCGCAATGGCGAGGTGCTCGCGGTGAGTACGGAAGCGCCGTCGATTGTCGTGAACCCGCAACAAATTCGTGCGGAAGACATTCCGTCTTTGGCCTACATGGCTGGAATCAGTGAAAAGGAATTGCGTGAGCGGCTCACTACGTATGCGAATAAGCAATTTATGTATTTGCTACGCCACATTAGCCCGCAAGAAGCCAATGCCATTCTTGCAAAAGGGTTTCGTGGTGTCACCGCTGAGGAGGGTTATCAACGATTTTATCCCGCAGGTGAAGTTGCAGCGCATGTTGTGGGTTTTACCAATGTTGAAGATCGAGGTCAGGAGGGGATTGAGCTCGCGTTTGATCATATTCTTGCGGGCGAGCGAGGGCGCAAAACTGTTTTGGAAGATTTAAAGGGTAACGTGGTGAAAGAGTTGGGAATTCCCAAATCGCCGCGTGCCGGAAAGGATTTACAGCTCAGTATTGATCTGCGCTTGCAGTACCTGGCTTACCGGGAATTAAAAGCCGCAGTGGCAAAGCAAAATGCGATTGGTGGTTCTGTTGTCATGCTTGATGTTGACAGCGGCGATGTGCTGGCGATGGTGAATCAGCCTTCCTACAACCCGAATAATCGCGCAGATTTAAAAGCCTGGATGTTGCGTAACCGGGCGGTTACAGACGTGTTTGAACCGGGTTCGACAATGAAACCTTTTGCTATGGCTGCCGCACTCGAAAGTGGACGTTATACGCCGCAGCAGGAAATTAATACGCATCCGGGGTATATGAAGGTGGGCAGTAAAACCTTGCTCGACCCAGTGAATTACGGCGTGATGGATTTAACCAAAATTATCACCAAGTCGAGCCAGGTGGGCATCAGTAAAATTGCGCTTGATCTCGGTGCGCAACCAATACGGGATCTCATGTTCCGCGCAGGGCTTGGCCAGAGTACTGGCATTGGTTTCCCTGGAGAAAGTATCGGTGTGTTGCCGGAGCGTGCGCGATGGCGGGATATCGAAACCGCAAACCTTGCTTTCGGTTACGGTTTAAATGTGAATGCACTGCAGCTTGCTCAGGCCTATGCGGTATTGGCGGCCGGTGGGGAGTTTCGACCTGTCAATTTAATTGCCAATTCTCCTGCGAGTGCCGGCAAACAAAAAGTATTGGATAAAAGAATTTCGCAGGAAATTACACGCATGCTCAAAACTGTTGCCCTGCCAGGGGGGACTGCAACGCGCGCGCAAATTCATGAATATCCGGTTGCGGGTAAATCGGGAACCGCCCATAAAATTGGTGAGGACGGCTATGCCGATGATCGCTACATGGCGATCTTTGCCGGTTTTGCACCGGCGGACAATCCAGCCATTGTTACCGTAGTCGTCATCAATGAGCCCGCAGATAATCAATACTATGGGGGGGAAGCCGCTGCGCCGGTGTTCGCTCATATCGTCAAGGATAGCTTGCAAGTTCTGAATGAAGCACCAGTTAAAGTTGATCAATACCTATCGGCGGTGGCGCAATGAAGCTTGCTAATTTGCTAGAGAATTATGAGTTGCCTTATACCCTTGAGAATATGCTTGTGGCGGGTTTATGCCTTGATAGTCGAAAAATTGAAAATGGTGAATTATTTATTGCCTTGAAAGGTGCGCAAAGCGATGGCAAAACATTTATTGCTGATGCAAGAGCGCGAGGTGCTTGCGCAGCTCTGATAGAAAGCAATGATCAGGCAGTCAGCCTCGAAGATGGTTTCCCTTGCATCTATTACCCGCAATTAAAATCAAAATTGAGCGCACTTGCGGGTAAATTTTTTGCGGAGCCCTCAAGATATATGGATGTATTGGGTGTGACAGGTACCAATGGCAAGAGCACTTGCGTGTCGTTGCTCGCCCAGGTCGCCAATCAGCTCGACGTCGCTGCCTGGCAATTGGGCACCGTTGGGTATGGCAAGCCAGGAAAAGCCTTGATTGATACCGGGCTGACAACGCCCGATGCGATCAGCTGTCAGCGGATTTTATCGCAGGCACAAAAAACAGGCCAAAGCATGGTAGCCATGGAGGTGTCATCTCATGCGGTTGCTCAACATCGGGTCGCGGGTGTCAATTTTCGTGGCGGAATGTTTACCAACATTAGCCGGGATCACCTGGATTATCACGCGAGTTTTGAAGAGTACGCAGACGTGAAACTCAGTTTTTTACGTGATTACGCAATGGATTTTGTTGCGCTGAATTACGATGACGAATTCGGTAAGCAAACGATTGATAGCGAAGTGCTGTGTGGGCGAGAAGTTTTTTCCTGGTCGCTCGTTCACTCTGATGCGAGTGTTTGGGTTTCGAGCAGTATTTTTGATCTGCACGGCGTACGTGCAATGATTCACAGCCCCTGGGGGGAGGGTGAATTAAAAACTGAACTCATCGGCGAATTTAATTTAAGTAACGCGCTGGCGACACTCACTATGTTGGGTGCCCTCGAGTACGACTTTAAAGATATTCTTGAAGCACTTGCGCGTGTACAAGGCGTCGACGGTCGTATGCAGAAAGTGCCTTGTGACGACGAAAATATGCCAGCGGTGTTTGTTGATTATGCGCATACACCGGACGCCTTACAAAAAGCACTAACAAGTTTGCAATTAATCGGTGCACATAATCTCTGGGTTATTTTTGGTTGTGGCGGCGACCGTGATAGAGGTAAGCGCGCCTTGATGGCAGAAGTGGCGTGTGCTCATGCGCAAAAAGTGATAGTGACATCAGACAACCCGCGCAGCGAAGATCCACAAGCGATTATTGCTGATATACAAAAAGGTCTTGTATCCAGTAAATCAGAAGTTATTGAAGATCGCGAAGACGCGATTAAACAATGTATCGAACGTTTACCCGCAGATGCCTGTTTACTGATTGCGGGAAAAGGCCATGAAAAATATCAACTCGTTGGAGAGGCGCGTTTACCCTTTGATGACTACTTGATAGCCGAACAGGCTTTGCAGGCGCGTTCGTCCAGGAGCGTGCAATGAATTTGCAGTTGTCAGAAATTGCACAGCGAACCGGAGGTAAGCTGTTGGGTAGCGATACGGTTATTAACAAGGTCAGTATTGACAGCCGAAGTTTGCAAGCTGGAGAGACTTTTGTTGCCTTGGTTGGGCCGAATTTTGATGGCCATAAATTCCTGGATGCCATCGTCGAAGCGGGTGCTTCTGCTGCAATTGTTGAGCTAGCAGGTTTTGCAAGTTTGGAAAATGAATCAAAAGATACTCACTCGCGACAGGATTTACCTATTCCGCAAGTGGTCGTCAGTAACACCTATCAGGCGCTCAGTGAAATGGCAGTGCTGGCGAGAGATAAATATAGAGGGCAGCTTATCGCGGTCACAGGGAGCAGCGGCAAGACAACAGTTAAAGGTATGTTACAGAGTATATGCGCTGGCGTGGGTGAGACAATTGCGACCTTGAAGAATTTGAATAATCAAATTGGTGTGCCTTTGACATTGTTACGCTTACAGGAAACAACGGAATTTGCCGTTATCGAAGCTGGTACAAGCGAGCCAGGGGAAATTCCTGTGTTGGCAAAAATAATCCGACCGCATGTTGCGATAGTGAATAACGTGCAGGGCACACACTTTGAAGGTTTTGGGTCAAACGAAAAAATAGCAGAAGAAAAAACAGCGTTGTACTCGGGGTTGGAAATAGGTGGGACAGCGGTGATTAATCTCGACGATCCGCAAGCCGCGTATTTTATTTCGCGGGCGATACATGCAAAGACCGTTGGCTTTACCCTGGATGCTGATAACCCTTTAGTGGCAGACGTTGATCAATGTCTCACAGTGAACAATGTGCAGATTGATACAGCGGGGCTTGCGAGTTTTGAGCTTGCATGGCAGGGAAAGTCCCATGCTTGCTGTTTGCAAGTGCCGGGAAAACACAATGCTGCGAATGCGGCAGCTGCTGCGGCTGCGACCCTGGCGTTGGATATCAGTGTTCAGCAGGTGGTCGCGGGGCTGGAAAATTATTCCGGAGAAGTACGCCGCATGCAAATTCGCAAAGGCAAAGGTTCTTTAACTGTAATTGACGACACGTATAACGCGAGCCCGGCATCCACCAAGGCGGCGATCGACTATTTACGACAGTTCGAAAAAAATTGTCTTGTTTTTGGCGACATGGGCGAGCTTGGCGAACAAGCAGGCAAGAAGCATCGTGAAATAGGTGAATACGCTCGCATGGCGGGCATACAAAAGATTTTTACAACCGGCATGCTGGCCGCAGAAACCGCGGCAGCTTTTGGTGTCGGAGCACTCTGGTGTGAAACTCAAAGTGAGTTGCTTGAAAAATTGGATATGCAGCTCGAAAAACAAACTCATGTATTGGTGAAAGGATCGCGCTTTATGCGCATGGATAAAATTGCTGATGCACTAAGTCAAGCTGGCAGTGAAGTCGCTGAAGGTAAGACTGCTTATGCTGAGACCGGGAATTAATTTGCTATGTTAGTGTGGTTGGCGGAATTTCTACAAAATTACTTTAGCGCATTTGGCGTATTCAAGTATCTGACCTTGCGTGGAATTCTTGGTGCGTTAACCGCTTTGGGGATTTCCATGGTGCTCGGCCCGTGGGTGATAAAAAAGTTAAACCACCTGCAAATAGGCCAGTCTATTCGAGATGATGGCCCGGAATCGCATTTAAGTAAGAGCGGTACACCAACCATGGGCGGTACGCTGATTCTTTTTGCAATTGTGATTTCCACGCTCCTATGGGGTGATTTAAGTAATCGTTTCGTATTGGCCGTGCTATTTGTCACTGTGACTTTTGGTCTAATTGGTTGGGTTGATGACTACCGCAAGGTCATTGAAAAAAACTCGAAAGGTCTACCCGCGAAGTGGAAATATTTTTGGCAAAGTATTTCAGCGGTGGTAGTAGCCTACGCATTATTTGTAACACGTGAAACCCCCGCAGACACCACCTTGTATTTTCCCTTTTTGAAAAATGTCGCGCTGCCGCTGGGCATCGGCTACATCGTGTTGACCTATTTCATGGTGGTGGGTTTTAGCAATGCGGTGAACCTAACCGATGGGCTCGATGGCTTGGCGATTATGCCGACGGTCATGGTGGGCTCCGCGCTGGGCATTATTGCCTACCTTGTGGGGCACGTGAAATTTGCGTCGTATTTACATATTGCTTATATCGCAGGTGCTGGTGAGCTGGTTGTGTATTGCGGTGCGTTAGCCGGTGCTGGCCTGGGTTTTTTATGGTTTAACACCTATCCCGCTCAAGTGTTTATGGGGGATGTGGGCGCGCTTGCCTTGGGTGCGGCCCTCGGTGTTATGGCGGTAATTGTTCGTCACGAAATTGTGTTTTTTATCATGAGCGGTATTTTCGTCATGGAAACCGTCTCGGTGATTTTGCAGGTGGCGTCATTCAAATTAACCGGTCGACGAATTTTTAGAATGGCTCCTTTGCATCATCATTTTGAATTAAAAGGCTGGCCTGAGCCGCGGGTGATAGTTCGGTTCTGGATTATTACCGTGATTTTGGTTTTAGCCGGATTGGCAACCTTAAAGTTAAGGTAAGTGATAATAGTGAGCACGATTGTTTCAGATAAGTATTACGCAGTGATCGGTCTTGGAGTGACCGGGCTGTCCGTTGCGCGTTATATGCAGCGCAAGGGCTTGCGTTTTGTCGTGCTCGATTCACGTGAAAATCCCCCCGGCTTGAAAAGTTTTAAAGAAGGTTTTCCTGATGTGCCGCTTTATCTTGGAGAGTTCGATCAGGATATATTGTTGAACGCTTACTCCGTTGTTTTGAGCCCGGGTGTCTCGCGCAGGGAAAAAGCCGTTGCAGCATGTGTAGAAGCCGGTGTGCGAATTACCAGCGATGTAGAAATGTTCTTGCAGGAAAACAGCAGAAAAGTTGTTGGCGTGACCGGATCAAATGGTAAATCCACCGTTGTGACCTTGCTGGGCGAAATTGCGCGTGCAGAAGGAATTAAAGTGATTGTTGGGGGCAACATAGGAACACCGGTTCTCGATTTGCTTGATGTGGATTACAGCTTGGCCATTCTGGAGCTGTCCAGTTTTCAGTTGGAAAACATTAAAAAAGCGGATCTTGATGTCGCATGTATTTTAAACGTGAGTCTCGACCATATTGATCGCCACCTCACAATGGAAGCATATTTTAAGGCCAAGCAACGCATTTACTTTGGTGCAAAAAGCGTGGTGTATAACCTGGATGATCGTTTAAGTATTCCGCCTGCAGTTAACCGTGTAAAACGCGCAGGTTTCGCATTGAGTAAGCCAACAGAAGAAAATGAGGCGCAATATTGGTACGACACCCGGTCTCGCGAACTGATCAAAAATAATAAACTCTTGATGCCCTACAGTGATATGCGGATTAAAGGTCTGCATAACGTTGCAAATGCACTTGCGGTTTTTGCGATCTGTGACTTTATCGAAATCAGTAGCGATGCAGTTGCTCGCAAGTTGCTGTGTTTTAACGGCTTGCCACATCGTTGCCAGTGGGTTGCTGAAGATAAACGAGAACAGCGTGCGCAGTTGACCTTTGTTAATGATTCCAAAGCAACCAATGTGGGTGCGACGGAAGCGGCCTTGCTTGGCTTGAAGGGAGACTACGAAAATATATATTTAATCGCGGGAGGCGATGCAAAAGGTGCAGATTTCTCCAGCCTTGCAAAGGTGATTCGTGAGCATGTGCGTGCACTGATTTTAATTGGACGTGACGCTGATCATATCGCCCAGGCGGTGGGTGAAGATTTTACGATTTATCGGGCGTTGAACATGAAGGCGGCGGTCAGTTTAGCCGTTGAGATTGCCGAAGGTGTGGGGCTGGTCCTGTTGTCGCCGGCCTGTGCCAGTTTTGATATGTACAGCGGTTATGAAGCTCGCGGTGAAGATTTTGTTCACAGCGTACAGGAGGTGTTGGCTGGATGATAAGTCTGCAATTACCTCTGCCTGATTTTCGCAGTGTACAAAGCCTTGATACGGCATTGGTTGTGAGCATTGTTGCGCTACTCAGTGTCGGAATCATTTTTGTTGCAAGTAGTTCTATCGACTTTGCTGCTGCTGTACATCACGACCCCTGGTATTTCGCCCGCAAGCAACTTGTTTTTTTAGTGATGGGGCTTTGCGGAGGCTTGATTCTATTTGCTGTTCCCATGGCGATATGGGAGAAATACGCGGTGGTATTTTTACTGCTGGCTTTACTGTTGTTAGCCGCAGTACTGGTGCCTGGTATTGGCAAAATGGTGAACGGCAGCCGACGTTGGTTAATGTTAGGGCCAATTGGGATGCAGGCCTCCGAGATCGCGAAATTTTGTTTGATTATTTATTTTGCCAGTTATCTGGCAAGAAAAAATCACGAGTTGCGCTACGCCTGGTCCGGTTTTTTCAAAATTATTGTCATTATGATGATGGTTGCCTTGTTGCTTTTGCTGGAGCCGGACTTTGGTTCCTGTGTGGTGTTGGGCGCGACGGTCGGGGCAATGATGTTTCTGGCTGGCGTACCCCTGATTCGTTTTATTTTACTGGCAGTTGCAGCAGCCTCGGTTTTCTGGTTGTTCGTCAAGCTTGACCCTGTGCGCAGTGATCGCCTGTTGGCATTTATGGATCCCTGGGCACGGCAATACGATAGTGGTTATCAGCTTGTTCAGAGTTTAATTGCCTTTGGGCGGGGTGAATGGTTCGGCCTTGGTCTTGGTAACAGTATTCAAAAATTATTTTTTCTTCCGGAAGCGCATACGGACTTCGTGTTTGCCATTGTTGCCGAGGAGACAGGTTTGATCGGTGCCTTGAGTTTGGTTGCCCTGTATTTATTTTTCATTAGTAAGTTGCTGAGATTGTCGAAGGCCCTCGGGCAAAACTCACAGTTTTTTGCTTCCTATCTGGTATTTGGTATTGGCATTCTTTTTAGCGTGCAGGCATTTATTAATATGGCGGTAGCGGGTGGTTTATTGCCCACCAAGGGTTTGACTCTGCCATTTATCAGTTACGGCGGAAGTAGTTTGTTAATCAGTTGTGCATTGCTGGCTTTGGTTTTGCGCGCGAATTGGGAGTTGCAAAACAATGTCCGCTAAAAACACAGGGTCCGCTAACAATACAGGGTCCGCTAAAAACACAAGAATTTTAATTGTTGCCGGCGGCACTGGAGGGCATGTCTTCCCCGGTTTGGCGGTAGCCAATGCTTTGCGAGATCGCGGTCATGAGGTGTTGTGGTTGGGAACCCAAAAAGGTATCGAGAGCCGTTTGGTTCCGGCTGCAAATATTCCATTGTATTTCAGTGAGATCAGTGGTGTTCGCGGTAAAGGGGTTTTTGCTTTGGTTGCAGCGCCTTTCAGAATTTATAAGGCAATTCAGGCAGCGAAGCGACAGTTAAAGGAATTGCGGCCCAGCCTTGTGTTGGGAATGGGAGGATTTGTCGCGGGGCCCGGCGGTATGGCCGCGCGTTCCTTGAAGATCCCTTTAGTGGTTCACGAGCAAAATGCGATTGCGGGTACAACCAATAAAATTCTCGCGCGCTTCGCGAAAAAACGACTTAGCGCATTCGAAGGGGCTTTGAAAAAGTCTGAATACGTGGGCAACCCTGTGAGGGAAGAGTTGGAAAATTTAGCCCCACCGGAAGAGCGATTTGCCGATCGTGACGCGGCACCGCGTGTACTGGTGCTGGGAGGAAGTCGCGGGGCGCAAGCTTTGAATGAATTGGTGCCTGCTGCAGTCGGTAAGAGCAGCTTTCGTGATCAGGCCCTGGTATGGCACCAGTGTGGGGCGAATCGCACGCAAAGCGTAGATGAAGCTTATGCCGCTTTCGGTATTCAGCACAAGGTGGACGATTTTATTGACGATGTGGGGCAGGCCCTTGCTTGGGCAGATTTGGTTATTTGCCGATCCGGCGCGTTGACGGTTGCAGAGTTGAGCGCAGTGGGCGTAGGCAGTGTGCTCATTCCATTTCCGTTTGCGATTGATGATCATCAAACGGCGAACGCAAAATTTTTGGAAACTAACGGGGCTGCTTTAATTCGACAGCAAAATGAGCTGAGCCCGGAAATACTTGCGGTTTTACTTAACGAGCTGCTAGCAAATCGTTCACGCTTGTTGGAAATGGCTCGCGCTGCACGCGCAGTCGCAAAATACCAGGTCGCTAAAAAAATTGCGGATATTTGCGAAAGTTTATTGCCCGCGACGACTACCGGAGGGCAAGTAGCATGAGTGTGATGTCTACGCCTTTGTCGATTCCGGAAATGCGCCGCATTAAAAATATTCATTTTGTTGGTGTTGGCGGTGCAGGGATGTGTGGTATCGCCGAAGTCTTGCTGAATCAGGGTTATTGTATTTCTGGCTCCGATTTGAAGGAGTCGGAAACGACCAAGCGTTTAAGCAAGTTAGGTGCGAATGTGCTGATTGGCCATCATGCAACGAACGTCGCGAATGTGGATGTCGTTGTAGTATCGACAGCGATCAATATGGCAAACCCTGAAATTATTGAAGCAAAAGCGCAACGTATTCCAATCGTTCGTCGGGCGGAAATGCTCGGTGAATTGATGCGCTTTCGTCATGGTATCGCAGTCGCAGGGACACATGGAAAAACGACAACAACGAGTTTGGTTGCCAGCATTCTGGCGGAAGGCGGAATGGACCCGACTTTTGTGATTGGGGGTTTGTTAAATAGTGCGGGCACCAACGCGGCATTGGGAGCAAGTCGTTACATCGTGGCCGAGGCGGATGAAAGTGATGCGTCGTTTTTACATTTGCAACCGATGGTTGCGATTGTGACGAATATCGATGCGGACCATATGGATACCTATGGCGGCGACTTCGGTACATTGAAGCAAACGTTTATCGATTTTTTGCATAACCTGCCTTTTTATGGTCTGGCAGTCATGTGCTACGACGACCCAATCGTTCGCGAAGTGATTCCGGAAATTCCACGTTCTGTTATTACCTATGGAACCGATGAAGAATGTGACTATCAGGCACTGAACATTGAGCAACAAGGCGGCAAGTTACGTTTTGAAGTAAAACGTCCCGGTTGTGAAAAAAATCTGGAAATATTCCTGAATATGCCTGGCCACCATAACGTGTTGAATGCGACAGCGGCTATTGCAGTTGCCAGCGAAGAAGGGGTGAGCGACGAAGCGATACAAAATAGTCTTGCCAGTTTTCTCGGCGTGGGGCGGCGCTTTCAAATTTACGGCGAATATTTTGTTGGTGAAGGTGAGCCTGCGATGCTGGTGGATGATTACGGTCATCACCCGCGAGAAGTTGCCGCGACAATTTCAGCGGTGCGTGCAAGTTGGCCAGAACGACGACTCGTAATGATTTATCAACCTCATCGTTATTCGCGAACACGGGATTTATACGAAGATTTTGTTGATGTGCTTTCAAAAGTGGATCAATTGATTTTGTTAGAGGTTTACTCAGCGGGTGAAGAAGCGATACCAGGAGCGGATAGCCGGCATCTTAGCCGCAGTATTCGTACTCGCGGCGTTGTTGATCCAATTTTCGTAGAAGGTATCGAGGGCGTGCCCGCTGTCATAAAAGATATTGTTCAACCTGGAGATATCGTGATTACCCAGGGTGCAGGTAACGTGGGTTTACTTGCCAATGAATTAGCAAAAAGGCGCTTGAAATAAAATGCCAGAGAAGTATGTAAAAAAATATCAGAACCAGGAACAAGGCTTCGGCAAGGTGCTTGTGTTATACGGTGGCCAGAGTTCAGAGCGGGAAGTCTCGTTGATGAGCGGTGAGCGCATATTAAAAGCGTTAGCAAGCCTGGGCGTGAGTGCTGTCGGCCTCGACCCGGATGGCAATGTAATAGAGGAATTAAAAAAACACCAACCTGACATGGTGTTTATCGCATTACATGGGGCCGGTGGTGAAGATGGGAAAATGCAAGCGCTTTTGGAGTATCTGAAAGTGCCTTACACGGGAAGTGGGCATGCAGCTTCCGCCTTGGCTATGGATAAACTGCGAACCAAACAGGTTTGGCAAACCCAGGGTTTGCCGACACCGGAATACCGTGTTGTTACTGCGGACAGTAATTGGCAATCCGTATTGAATGAGCTCGGTGGTGAAGTCTTTGTGAAGCCTGATCATGAAGGTTCAAGTATCGGTATGAGTTGTGCTCGCAATGCTGAAGAGTTTGCAAAAGCATTTGAGGTGGCGGCAGGTTATGACGACTCTGTGTTGGTGGAACGTCGTATTGTCGGCGCAGAGTACAGTGTTCCCCTGCTCGGTAAAAAAGCACTGGCACCGATTAAATTACAGGCAAAAAATGAATTTTATGATTACGAAGCCAAGTACTTATCCGACGAAACAGAATACCTTTGCCCCTGTGGTTTAAGTGAAGAAAAAGAACTGGCACTGCGAGAGCTTTGTGAACAAGCCTATGTGGCAGTTGGTTGCGAAGGATGGGGGCGTGTGGATGTAATGGCTGATGAACAGGGGAATTTTTATTTGCTGGAAGTTAATACCGTACCCGGTATGACCAGCCACAGTTTGGTGCCAATGGCAGCGAAGTATGAAGGTATGAGTTTTGAAGAGTTGGTTGCAGAAATTCTGCTTCAAGCTCAGGAAAAATTTGGTAAGGGATTTTAACGAGGACGATGAAGCCCCATAAAGCGAAAAAAAATACCAGGCAAAAAGCCAGCCGAGGTGCCGTGCGAACGCAGCGCGAAGCGCCGAAAAAAGGTTTGCCTGTTATTCGCAGTGTATTGTTGCTGTCGTTTTTATGCGTAACGGTTTGGGGGGCAAGCAAGGTTCCCTGGCAGAGCGTGATTAAGGTAGCCAAAAGTGCGACGCACAGGCCCATACAAAATGTCGAAATTCAAGGGGATTTTCAATTTATTGCACGCAGTACAATTGAAACGCTGGTGCAAACCTCTCGCGAAAATGATTTTGTGAAAGTCAATTTGCGAGAGCTGAAGACCAGTATTGAAGAAGTCCCCTGGGTTGAGGCGGCCAGTGTTACGCGTGTATGGCCTGATGGCTTGTTGGTGAAAGTGAAAGAACAAAAACCGATTGCGCGCTGGGGTCGAGAAGGATTTATCAATCACTACGGTGAAATTGTTAAAACAGAACAAATTGAGGAGCTGGCAAATTTACCTGTGCTCTATGGCAATGAAAGCCTCAGCCGGGAAATTACAGAGACGTACATTGAAGTCGCTGAGTTACTTGCCACAAATGGCGTTAACCTTCGGGGACTTCAGCAGGACGACAGGCGTGCATGGACACTTGCCCTGAATGAAGGTGTTGAGCTGGTAATGGGCAAGGAAGATGTCATCCAAAAACTACGAAATTTTTTGTATGTCTACAAGCTCAAGCTTCAGCATCACGAACATGAAATAGAAAAGATAGATTTGCGTTACAAAAGTGGATTGGCGGTGAGTTGGAAAACACCGCGAGAATCACTGGCAAATTCACAAACAGACAAGTTACTTGTAAAGGTGAACTAAATGGCGAATTCCAGCGGGGGAAGAATGATTGTCGGCCTGGATATTGGAACATCCAAGGTGGTGGCGATTGTTGGGGAAATTTCGGCGGAGGGTGATCTCTCTATTGTGGGCATCGGTTCACATAAATCTGTTGGTCTTAAAAAAGGCGTAGTCGTAAATATTGAGTCGACGGTACAAAGTATTCAGCGTGCGGTGGAGGAAGCGGAATTAATGGCGGGTTGCCAAATTCATTCTGTGTACGCAGGTATCGCGGGTAGCCATATTCGCAGTTTGAATTCGCACGGTATTGTCGCGATCAAGGATCGTGAAGTGTATCAACAGGATTTGGATCGTGTGATTGACGCAGCCCAGGCGGTCGCGATTCCCGCAGATCAGCGCATTCTGCACATCTTGCCGCAAGAATATTTAATTGATGAGCAGGAAGGTGTAAAGGAGCCGTTGGGAATGTCGGGCGTTCGCCTCGAAGCGAAAGTCCACCTCGTAACGTGTGCCGTGAATGCCGCACAAAATATTGAGAAATGTATTCGCCGCTGCGGACTCGAAGTAGAAGATATTATTTTGGAACAACTCGCGTCCAGCTATTCAGTGCTCACAGAAGATGAAAAAGAACTGGGTGTATGTTTGGTTGATATCGGCGGGGGCACAACAGACATTGCAATATTTACTGAGGGCGCTATTCGGCACACTGGCGTGATTCCCATTGCAGGTGATCAAGTTACTAATGATATTGCGATGGCGCTGCGAACGCCAACGCAATACGCTGAAGAAATTAAAATCAAGTACGCCTGCGCTTTGGCTAAGTTGACCGGTGCAGAGGAAACAATAAAAGTCCCGAGCGTTGGTGATAGGCCCGCACGAGATTTAAGTCGTCAGGCTCTGGCCGAAGTGGTCGAGCCGCGTTACGACGAATTGTTTACCTTGGTACAAGCCGAGCTGCGTCGCAGTGGCTTTGAAGATATGGTCGCTGCCGGCATTGTTTTAAGCGGTGGAACATCAAAAATGGAAGGCGTCATAGAACTGGCCGAAGAAATTTTCCATATGCCAGTGCGTTTGGGCTCGCCACAAAATATTCGCGGATTAAAAGATATTGTCAATAACCCCATCTATTCAACCGGTGTGGGATTGTTGCTCTATGGAATGGAGCAGCAGCAAGGCGAAGGATTCAGTGCAAGTAGTAGTAGCGAAGGTGTTTTCAGTAAATTGAAAACACTTTTCCAAAAGAATTTTTAATCACTTTGTTTCAGGGGAAAAAAGAGGGGAACTCTTATGTTTGAACTAGTCGATAACGTACCGCAAAACGCGGTTATTAAAGTAGTAGGTGTGGGAGGCGGTGGCGGTAATGCCGTTAAACACATGATTAGCAATGCTGTTGAAGGCGTTGAATTTATTTGTGCGAATACCGATGCACAAGCGTTAAAAGATATTGATGCCCGTACAGTTATTCAGTTGGGCAACGGTATCACGAAAGGTTTGGGTGCCGGTGCGAATCCCGAGATTGGTCGCCAGGCTGCGATGGAAGATCGCGATCGCATTGCCGATTTACTCGAAGGTGCAGACATGGTTTTTATCACCGCCGGTATGGGCGGAGGAACCGGAACAGGTGGTGCGCCGGTTGTTGCCGAGATTGCACGTGAAATGGGGATCCTGACAGTTGCGGTTGTGACCAAGCCGTTTCCTTTTGAAGGTCGCAAGCGTATGGCGATTGCCGATGAAGGGATTAAACAATTGCAGGACCGTGTGGATTCCTTGATCACCATTCCCAATGAAAAATTATTGGATGTATTGGGTAAAGCGACGACCTTGTTGGATGCATTTAAGGCCGCCAATAATGTGTTGCTGGGAGCGGTACAAGGTATTGCCGATCTCATTATTCGCCCCGGTATGATCAATGTCGACTTTGCTGATGTGCGCACCGTCATGTCGGAAATGGGTATGGCCATGATGGGCAGTGGAAAATCTGTCGGTGAAAATCGTGCACGCGAAGCTGCTGAAGCTGCGATTCGCAGCCCCTTACTGGAAGACGTTAACCTTGAAGGCGCCAAAGGTATTCTTGTGAATATCACTGCAGGAATGGATTTGGCTTTGGGTGAATTTACCGAAGTCGGTGAGGTGGTAGAAGAATTTGCCTCTGGTGATGCCACGGTGGTGGTTGGTACGGTGATCGATCCTGAGATGAGTGACGAGTTACGTGTAACCGTTGTAGCCACAGGTTTGGGTGATGCGGTTCGTAAGGCTGAACCGGCACCGACCAAGGTTGTTGTCGACAACACGCGTACCTCTGATGGTCAACCAAATTACGCCGCGCTGAAAAAACCTGCGGTGATGCGTGCATCAAAACAGGAGCAGGCCACGAAAACGCGACCAGCGCCCTCGCCGGACCAGGATCTTGAATATCTGGATATTCCCGCGTTTTTGCGCAAACAGGCGGACTAATAGTAGTTGCAACGCAACTTGCTATCCCCTGGTGAGTCGGGGCACAGGATGTGCCCCATGCGTTTTGTGCGCAAAACCTCAAAAGCTGGGTAGCGGAACAACTTTTGTAGAAAAGAGTCCTAAAGTAAATGACAAAGTGTGCGATAACGGTACTGAACTGCAAACAAGCATTTGGTTATGCTTTGAGCTTTCTGCTAAGATGCGCGCGCTTCAGATCGAAGTGTCCTAATGAGCTATGACTACCGCAATGATTAAACAACGCACCCTTAAAAACGAAATTCGTGCTACCGGCGTCGGCCTCCACACCGGCAGAAAAGTGTATCTCACACTGCGACCTGCACCAGTAGATTCCGGCATCGTTTTTCGACGTGTAGATTTGAATCCGGTTGTCGAGATTCCAGCGAAAGCAGAAAACGTTGGTGATACCACCCTGTCAACAACCCTGGTTGCGGGTGATGTCCGTATTTCTACGGTAGAACACTTGCTATCTGCTATGGCAGGCCTGGGCATCGATAATGCCATTATTGAAGTGAGTGCCGATGAAGTGCCGATTATGGATGGCAGTGCAGGCCCCTTCGTCTTCCTGATTCAAAGTGCGGGTATTCAGGAACAGGAAGCGGCAAAACGATTTATTCGAATCAAAAAACCCGTTGAAGTGGTGGATGGCGACAAAAAAGCCTCATTCCTGCCTTTCAATGGCTTTAAAGTGTCATTCGGGATCGATTTTGATCATCCCGTGTTTAAAGGTCGCAAACTCGATGCAACTGTTGATTTTTCGAGCACCTCATTTGTAAAAGAAGTCTCTCGTGCCAGAACTTTTGGCTTCATGCACGAAATTGAATATATGCGTTCAAAAGGCCTGGCAAAAGGTGGTAGTGTCGACAATGCTATTGTTGTCGATAAGTATCGCATCCTGAACGAAGATGGTTTGCGCTACGACGACGAGTTTGTAAAGCATAAGGTGTTAGACGCTATTGGCGATTTGTACTTGCTGGGCGCGAGCCTCATTGGTGAGTTCAAAGCCTTTAAGTCTGGTCATGGATTGAACAATAAATCGCTGCGTGAGCTGATTAAGCGCGAGGATGCCTGGGAATTCGTGACCTTCGAAGAAGAGACTGCCCCCATCTCCTATATTAAACCTCTACTTGCGGTTTAAGCGCCAAGCTCCTGATTTTTAGGGAATCTTCTATCACAATATTGAAATGTGGTTGGTTTTTGTGCCATAGTTTCGCCTCTTGTGACGAAAATCGTACCTCTCGCGACATAAGTTCATTAAGAAGCTTGCGAGATCACCTGTGCTGTATAACATTAATAAGAGAAAGGTTAGTCCTGGCTCGCGTCACAAGCCGCTCATAGACTAACGTTTAGGTGAGTTTGAGTGTGTTGAACAAAATGGCGGTTAAGTTTTGTTCAAACGAACTCGATAAAAAAGCAACAAACCGGGCATACGAAGAAGCAGGCAATGAAAGTTATCGTTGTGAGTAAACGACATGGCGGCACCCGCAGCTACAGCTTGGGCGGTTGGGCGCGTGCTGTGCTTTCCACCTGTTTAATTGGTATCCCTGTTGGCAGCGCATTTTTAGCCTGGCAGCACTTCTCCAAAGCCGATCAAGACCTCATCAATGCCGATTCTGCCCAAGCCTGGCAGGAAGTGCTCAGTCAGCAAGAAGAGCAACTCAGCCAGACCCGTCAGGATGTTGATCAAAAACTCGCCGCCATGACACTGAGAGTGGCTGAGTTACAAGCGCGTTTGGTGCGCCTGGATGCACTGGGTGAACGTCTTACCACCATGGCAAAACTGGACAATGGCGAATTTGATTTCAGCCGCATGCCAGCCCTCGGTGGTCCGGAAATGAATATTGAAGGCGAAGCCGTTGAAGAACCTGATTTTCAGCAAATGCTGGATCAGTTGAGTTTACAGATCGACGATCGTCAGCAGCAGCTTGAAACGCTTGAAGCCTTGATGGCCAAGCGTAAATTACAAAATGATGTTTTCCTCGCAGGCCGCCCTATTAAAAGAGGGTGGATGTCATCGCGGTTTGGCCGTCGAACGGATCCCTTTAGCGGGCACGTTGCCTGGCATGCCGGAGTCGATTTTGCTGGAAAAGAAGGGTCAGACGTTGTCGCCGTGGCCTCTGGTGTCGTGACCTGGTCGGGTGAACGTTACGGCTATGGCAATTTGGTCGAAATCAACCACGGCAATGGTTTTAAGACCCGTTATGGGCATTGTAAAGAGATGCTGGTTAAAGTGGGTGACGTGGTTAAAAAGGGCCAGGTTGTCGCCACCATGGGCAGCAGCGGTCGCTCTACGGGCCCGCATGTGCATTTTGAAGTCTATAAACACGGGCGTGCCGTCGACCCTTCCACCTATATTCATCGCGCAAGCCGTTAGATTTTCTTCCTTCCCCCTTGTGATTGTGCCCAAGAGGCGCAATATCCTCGTTTCGTCATAGCAAAAGAATACATTGATAAAAATCGCCGCTCCGGCAGTAAAAAATTGGACACATTATGTTAGGCAAAGTACTCAGGGCCATTTTCGGTTCAAAAAATGATCGCGAACTCAAACGCATGGGCAAACTCGTTAAGAAAATTAACGGTTTGGCCGAGGAATACGGTGCGCTCAGTGATGAGGCCCTGAAAAACAAGACAGGTGAATTTCGCGAACGACTTGAAAAGGGTGAAACGCTGGAGCAGCTTTTACCCGACGCCTTCGCTGCAGCGCGTGAAGCCAGTACGCGGGCGATGGGGATGCGTCACTTTGATGTGCAGTTAATCGGGGGTATCACCTTGCACGAAGGCCGCATCGCAGAAATGCGTACCGGTGAAGGTAAAACCCTGGTGGCTACCCTCGCAGCCTACCTGAATGCGATTTCGGGCAAAGGTGTGCACGTGGTGACGGTAAACGACTATCTCGCCAAGCGGGACGCCAACTGGATGCGCCCGCTTTACGAAGCCTTGGGAATGTCCGTGGGCTCGGTCTATTCCCAGCAGGATGGACAGGAAAAATATCAGGCCTATCGTTGCGACATAACCTACGGTACCAATAACGAATTTGGTTTCGATTACTTGCGCGACAACATGGCTCGCAGCAAGGAACACCGTATGCAGCGCCCCCTGAATTTTGCGATTGTGGATGAGGTTGACTCCATCCTGATCGACGAAGCGCGCACACCTTTAATTATCTCGGGCCCGGCAGAAGACAGCTCTGAACTCTACCGTGCCATGAACAAGCTAATTCCCAGTCTGGAAGAGCACATTGAAAATGATGAAGGTGAAGTTGAAAAAGCCGGGCACTATAAAATTGATTTGAAAAACCGCCATATTGAACTGACGGAAGACGGTCACGAATTGGTTGAAGGCATGCTGATCAAATCCGGCTTGTTAAAACCCAATGACAGTTTATACGCCGCAGGCAACTTAACGCTCTTGCATCATGTGCACTCGGCACTGCGTGCACACAAATTATTTCACCGCGATGTGGAATACATCGTACAAAACAATCAGGTTGTCCTCATTGATGAGCATACCGGCCGCACCATGGCGGGCCGACGTTTATCAGAAGGTTTACACCAGGCGCTTGAGGCGAAAGAAGGTGTCGCGATTCAAGCGGAAAGCCAGACAATGGCGTCAACAACGTTCCAGAACTACTTCCGCTTGTTCCCCAAGCTCGCGGGTATGACCGGTACGGCGGATACTGAAGCATTTGAATTTCGTCAAATCTACGGTCTGGATGTGGTGGTCATTCCCACGAACCGGGATATTAAACGCGTTGATTTGAATGATCTTATTTATCTTTCAATAGAGGATAAATTTGATGCGATTGTTCACGATGTGAATGAATTTATTGCCAAGGGAGCACCAATATTGGTGGGAACGGCCTCGGTAGAAACGTCTGAAGAAATGTCCAAGCGTTTAAAAAAATCAGGTATCAAGCATGAAGTATTGAACGCAAAATATCACGAGCGTGAAGCAGAAATTATTGCTCAAGCCGGGCGGCCGGGCGCTGTCACCATTGCCACCAATATGGCAGGACGTGGTACCGATATTGTTCTCGGCGGTAACTGGCAGGTTGAAGTTGATGCTCTGGAAAATCCGACGGATGAACAAATTAAAAAAATTAAAGAAGAGTGGCAAAAACGCCACGATCAGGTTATTGAAGCAGGAGGGCTTCATATCGTAGGTACGGAACGCCATGAAAGCCGAAGAATCGATAATCAGCTGCGGGGGCGTGCTGGTCGACAGGGCGACCCGGGTTTATCGCGTTTTTACCTGTCGCTTGAAGACAATCTGATGAAAATTTTCGCCTCCGAGCGAATGCGAAACTTTATGCGCTCGATTGGCATGGAAAAAGGTGAAGCCATTGAGCACCGGATGGTGACCAACGCGATCGAAAAGGCTCAGCGCAAGGTAGAAGGCCGAAACTTTGATTACCGTAAACAAATTCTTGAGTACGATGACGTTGCCAACGATCAGCGCCGCGTAATTTATGCCCAGCGAAACGACTTGCTGGATATGGATAATATTAATGACGCAATTGCAGGGATTCGGGAAGAAGTCGTCAATGGTTTTGTCGATAATTATATTCCGCCCCAGAGCCTGGAAGAGCAGTGGGATATCGCTGGGCTACAAGCCTATATCGAATCAGAATTTGGTTTGAGTGTGCCAGTACAAAGTTGGTTGGATGAAGACGATAACTTACATGAAGATGAGTTACGTGAAAAAATTCTCAAGGAATTTGATGCGTACTACGAGAAGAAAAGCCAGGAAATTGGCAGCATAATGAATACCCTTGAAAAGCAGATCTTTCTCGAAGTACTCGATACCCTTTGGAAAGAACATTTGCAGAATATGGATAGCTTACGACAAGGCATTGGCTTGCGGGCTTACGCGCAGAAAAACCCCAAACAGGAATACAAGCGCGAAAGTTTTGCGCTTTTTGAAAGCCTTTTGGAAACGCTCAAGCACGATGTCACGCGAGTACTATTCCGCCTCCAGCCTGTAACCAAAGAACAGATGGAGGAAATGGACCGACGACGTGAGGAAGAGGCCAAAAAGCAAAAGCTACAGGCGCATCATGCCAAGGTGAATGCACTTGCGTCTGAAGAAGAAATGAAAGAGGTCACGCCAGATAGACCTTATGTTCGCGACGGTAAGAAAGTGGGCCGCAACGACCCATGCCCTTGCGGTAGTGGAAAGAAGTATAAGTCTTGTCATGGGAAAATCGGCTAGAGAAAGCAAACCCTCAATAAAATGATTGTGTAGAGAAGAATTATTAATGCCAGTAGGAAATATTGATTGGCCAGATATGCCAGGGATTGCTGGCATTGAATTGGGCGTGGCACAAGCCGGAATAAAAAAAGCGGGTCGTGACGACGTGTTACTTCTTCGTCTTTGCGAAGGTGCAAGTGTAGCGGGTGTATTTACAAAAAATGCCTTTTGCGCAGAGCCTGTAAAAATGTGTAAAAAGCATATGGCGGCCGGCTCGCCTCGCTATTTACTTATCAATTCAGGTAACGCCAATGCCTGCACCGGGCAACCAGGTTGGAATGCTGCACAGGCGTGTTGTGACGCCCTCGCAGATTTGGAGCAGGTTGGTGCGCACAGCGTGTTGCCTTTTTCAACGGGTGTGATTGGTGAAGTGCTTCCCGCTGACAAAATTATTCATGTCTTACCGGTCTTGTTAGAAAATTTATCCGAAGATAACTGGGCACGAGCAGCACGCAGCATTATGACGACGGACACCCAACCCAAAGGCGTCAGTATCGAGTGTTTTGTGGCGGGTGCTAAAGTCAGGATCAATGGCATTGCAAAGGGCGCGGGTATGATTAAACCCGATATGGCAACCATGCTCGCTTATATGGCCACTGACGCAGCGATTACACCCGAATTGCTTCAAATATTGTGTAAGCGTGCTGCAGATAAAAGCTTTAATCGCATCACTATCGATGGCGATACCTCGACTAACGATGCTTTTATGCTGATGGCCAGTGGTAAAAGTCAGGCGCCTTTAATCAATGATGTTCACTCTGAAGCCTATAGAAATTTTGAGACAGCCTTTATCGAAGCCAGTCAAAATTTAGCGCAGTTTATTGTGCGTGATGGCGAAGGAGCGAGCAAATATGTTGAGGTGGAAGTGCGTGGTGGCGCAACTGAAGCAGAATGTTTAAACGTTGCCTATGAAATTGCGCATTCTCCCTTGGTAAAAACGGCCTTTTTTGCCTCTGATGCGAACTGGGGGCGTTTGGTTATGGCAATTGGGAAGGCGGATGTCAAAGAGCTGGATAGCAACAAAGTGAACGTTTGGTTGAATGATGTTGCACTTGTGGAAGAGGGCGGACGTGCTGCAAGCTATACCGAAGAAGCCGGGCAAGCGGAGATGCAAAAAGACGAAATTCGTGTGCTTGTTGATCTGGGCAGGGGCGAAGCGAAAGAGAGTATTTGGACATCCGATTTGTCTCACGAATATGTGCGAATCAACGCTGAATATCGAACGTGAGTAAGCTTCTTTCCAGGTTTAGTGGCCCCAGTGAGTTCAGTTGTTAAAGTCGCCGTTGGCGTTATTGAGAATAACCTTGGTGAGGTTCTTGTCGCGCGTCGACAGCAAGGTCAACACCTTGCTGGACTGTGGGAATTCCCGGGTGGAAAAATTGAAGACCGTGAAGATGTCGTCACAGCACTTATGCGTGAACTTCAGGAAGAAATTGCATTTGATTCCGCAGAAAATTTTAAAATCGCGCCCTTGATTACAATCTGTTGGAATTATGGCCATAAAAAAGTTGAGCTGCAGGTTCATCATGTTGCTGAATATGCCGGTCGAGCAAGGGGTAATGAAGGCCAGGAAATTCAATGGGTGGCAAAGCAAAAATTATCGACGCTTGCGTTCCCGCCGGCGAACAAACCGATTCTGGCAGCATTGAATCTTCCACGTACAGTCTTGATTACTGGCGAGGAAGAGAGTGAATCCGTTTTTTTCACTAAATTGGATTCCGCTCTGGTTGGCGGTATCAAACTGGTTCAATTCAGAGCCAAAACCCTCAATAAAACAGCGTTCCAGTCTCGAGTAGATTCTGTTTTGACATGTTTTTCGGAACAACTCAAGAATGCGCAAATAATCTTTAATTGCCCTTTGGATTATTTCAAGCCAGACTGGCCGAAAAGTATTCATCTGACGAGTCAATTGTTAACTCAGCAAAATATTGCTGCTGAAATCAGCAAGTTTGAGTTTATAAGTGCGTCAGTTCACAACGAGATAGAAGTGGCAAAGGCCAATGAGCTTAAGCTTGATTGTGTGTTTTGTTCGCCAGTTAAACCGACTTTGTCTCACCCGGAAGCAGAGTCGCTGGGGTGGTCTGGCTTTTCAGCCTTGTGCCATCAAGCACAAATGCCGGTCTATGCCCTGGGAGGAATGCGAAAAAGCGATTTGGATGACGCGCTAAATAACGGTGCGCAAGGTATCGCTGCAATTAGCGCGTTCTGGTAGCCTGGCTACTCATAATTATCGTCTTCATTGTTTGGTAGCATTTCTTCTCCTTCTATTTTGTGGTTTTCCAAAACCCAATCACCAAAATCTATACTCTTGCAACGTTGACTACAAAAAGGGCGATGCGGAAAGTCCTTGGTCATTAATACTTCTTTTTGACAGGTTGGACAGGCTACAGAAAGAGTTTTTACAGTCATGGTCTAATAGTTAACGCTTCGTTACCGTTTAATGGTGAACAGATTTTATTTTTGCGAGTTGTAGATAATGATTGTGCAGGGTTTTTACCTGCGCCTCAAGGTCGTTGAGGCTTCCTGTATTATCAATAATATCATCAGCGGCATCCAGTTTTCTTTGGCGAGGCCATTGGCTGGCAATAATTTTTTTGATTTTTTCGTTGGTGCTATTGTCACGTAGCGTACTACGCTGTAGCTGCTGCTCTTCGTCAATATCTACAATAAGAATGCGATCAACAAAATGTTGTAACCCGTTTTCCAATAGGAGCGGGGCCATATAAATTGCGTATTCGGACGTGGCTTGCTTTAGTGCGGAGTCGGCGGCTTGGTGAATAAGAGGGTGTAATAGTTTTTCCAGCCAGGTTTTGCTCGACTCATCGTTGAATATCATTGTGCGAAGTTGAGCCCGGTTTAAACTGCCGTCATCATTGATTACGGCATCACCAAAGTTTTCCGTAATTTTTTCTAATGCGAGAGAACCCGGCGCAACCGCATCGCGAGCAAGTTGGTCGGCATCAACGACGTGAATGCCGAGTTTGCCAAATAAATTGGCAACGGTTGATTTGCCCGATCCAATGCCGCCACTTAAACCGACAACATACATTTTAGATTTGATTGACACCGCTCAACTGCCAATACCAGGCGAGAATGGCTTCGCCCCAGTAAAAGCAGATCCAGCCCGCGATGGCGAGGTAAGGGCCGAAGGGAATAGGCTTTGCTTTGTCTCTCCCATAAATGAGGATCATTGCAATACCCAGGACAGCACCTACAAAAGCTGACATGACGATGATAGGCAGTAGCATTTTTGCGCCCATCCACGCACCCAGTGCAGCAAGTAATTTGAAGTCGCCGTGGCCCATGCCTTCTTTTTTGGTGAGTAACTTAAATAACCAATACACCGACCAAAGTGACAAGTAACCAAAAACGGCGCCGTACACAGCACTTTTGAGATCCGTGAATAAGCCAAAGCTATTGGCTAATAAACCTAACCAAAGTAGCGGAAAGGTTATCGAGTCCGGCAAAAGTTGGTGGTCGGCATCGATAAAGGTCAGAGACAGTAAACACCAACTAAAAATAATGGCCAAGCCTGCCTCGTAACTGAATGAAAAATACCAGACTGCCCATGCCGTGAGTACGCCGCTGATTAATTCGATAATGGGATAACGCAGCGGAATAGAGACTTTACAACTGCCACATTTCCCCTTGAGCAGTAAATAGCTCAAAACAGGAATATTTTGCCAGGCTTTAATTGGCGCTTTGCATTTTGGACAGTGGGAATTAGGAAAAGCCAAACCAAACTTTTCTTCTTCCTGCGTATCCGGGTTATTTTTATTTTCCTCAAGAAATTCTTCGCATTCGCGCCGCCAGCTTGAATACATGATTTTGGGCAGGCGGAGAATGACTACGTTGAGGAAGCTGCCTACTAAAAGGCCGAGGATCAGAGCGATAGCAATGAACGAAGAGTCGAGAAAGTAACTTTCCAATTGACTGCTCGGTACTTAGATGACTTTACCGATATTGAAGATTGGCAAGTACATTGCCACCATCAATCCGCCTACAAGAACACCCAAAACGGCCATAATCATGGGCTCAAGTAAGGAGGTTAAACTGTCAACCATGTTGTCAACGGCTTCTTCGTAGTAATTCGCGACTTTGTCCAGCATTTCATCCAGCGCACCGGATTCTTCACCAATCGCGGTCATTTGAATAAGCAGAGGAGGGAATTTTTTTGTGTTGTTGATCGATACGTTGAGTTGGGTACCGGTTGCAACTTCTTCGCGAATTTTTGTAATTGCTTTTTGATAGACAGAATTACCAGCTGCACCAGCCACGGACTGTAGCGCGTCAATTAAAGGTACACCCGCCGCGAAGGTTGTCGACAAAGTTCGGGCAAATCTTGCAAGGATTGATTGGTAAACAATTGGGCCGACAATTGGTAACTTTAATGATACTTTGTCTACCATTGATGCAAAAGCTTCACTTTTTTCTTTTGCTTTTCCGAAAAGCAGGAATCCCGCAATCATTCCTCCACCGATTATGTACCAATATGCCTGGGCCAACTCTGAAAGATTTAGTACGAAAAGTGTAAAGGCGGGTAGGTCAGCACCAAAAGAACTAAATGTTTCGGCAAATTGGGGAACAACTTTTACAAGTAGAATACCCGTAACCACAATAGCAACAACGACTACCGCGGCAGGGTAGGTCATTGCTTTTTTGATTTTTGCTTTTAGTTGTTCGGTTTTTTCCTTGTAGGTAGCAATTCTATCGAGCATGGTCTCTAGTGCACCTGACTGTTCTCCTGATTCGACCAGGTTGCAAAATAAGTCGTCAAAATATTTTGGATGTTTTCTTAGCGATGCAGCAAAACCAGAGCCTGATGAGACATCTTCACGAATAGCCTTGATAAGTTTGGATATGTTTGGGTTTTCTGAACCATCTGCAACGATATCGAAGCTTTGAACGAGAGGTACACCCGCCTTCATCATTGTTGCCATCTGGCGAGTAAAAACAGCAATATCCATCGGCTTGATCTTTTTGCCGCCGCCTCCGAATAGAGGTTTTGGCTTTTTCCTGACCGATTGTGCCCGAATGCCTTGTTTAACGAGCTGGGCCTTGGCAATTGCAGAGCTACTACTCGAAACTTCACCCTCGACTTTGTTTCCTTTTCTGTCGACGCCTTTATAAACAAATATTTCGTTAGTGCTTACTGATGCCATGGATTAATCCTTGGTTACTCGATTAGCCTCTTCCAGGCTGGTTACGCCACTTGCTGCCTTGCGCAACGCGGAAACCCTTAAATTATAGAAGCCCGCTTCTTTTGCGGCTTCAGCTATTTCGATAGAGCTGCCGCCATTCATTATAATCCGTGATATTTTAGGGGTTATGCGAACAACTTCATATATCCCGACTCGCCCTTTATAGCCATTGTTACACTGGTCACAGCCATTTGGATGGAACAGAGTAATTTCACTTTTGTCTACACCAATGTCGTCGAAAAACCCTTCCTCTTGTAGTACTTCGTCGGGAATGTCATCTGCCGGCTTTTTACATGTACCACAGAGTCGTCTTGCGAGTCGCTGGGCAATGATTAGGCTAACGGTGGTTGCAACATTAAAGGTAGGTACCCCCATGTTTAAAAGTCGCGTTAAGGTTTCCGCTGCGCTATTGGTGTGGAGTGTTGACAATACCAAGTGGCCGGTTTGAGCAGCTTTAATGCCTATTTCAGCCGTCTCAAGGTCTCGAATCTCACCAACCATCACGATGTCGGGGTCCTGACGCAGAAATGACCGTAGGGCTTCGGCGAATGTTAACCCAACTTTATTGTTAACATTAACCTGATTGATACCTTCCAGGTTGATTTCAACCGGGTCTTCGGCTGTTGAAATGTTTCGTTCAGTTGTATTTAGAATGTTTAAACCTGTGTAAAGAGACACTGTCTTCCCGGAGCCCGTTGGCCCGGTAACCAGAATCATTCCCTGTGGCTGAGCCAGGGCCTCTAAATACATTTTTTTCTGGAAATCCTCATACCCCAAAGCATCGATTCCCAGCTTGGCGCTGGAGGGGTCCAATATACGGAGTACAACTTTCTCGCCGAAAAGTGTTGGTAGCGTGTTAACACGAAAATCGATAGCACGCGTTTTGGAGATTTTCATCTTGATCCGGCCGTCTTGTGGCATTCGGCGTTCCGAAATGTCCATCTGAGACATCACTTTCAATCGAGCGGCGAGCCGAATTCCGAGGTTTACTGGCGGCTTGGCAACCTCAGTGAGTATCCCGTCTGTACGATATCTAACTCGGTACACCTTTTCATAGGGTTCAAAATGTATATCTGATGCGCCGATTTTAATCGCATCCAGCAAGACCTTGTTTACAAAACGTACAATCGGGGCTTCATCGGCTTCTGATGTTTCATTGTCTTTTTGGCCGTCCTCATCTACAGCCTGAATATCGAGCTCGTCCAGCGATTCTTCATCAAGCCCTCCAAGCGCATCGCCCAGGGACTCCTCTTCGGCATTGAGATACTTGTCAATAGCGATGATCAGCTTATCGGCTTCGGCGAGCAAGGCCTCTGTCGTTAAGCCTGTGTTGAACTTGATCTCATCCAGGGCATGCAGATTTGTGGGGTCGGCAACGGCGACAAATAGGCGGTTACCGCGCTTGAACAAGGGAAGCGCATTGTGTTTCTGAACGAGTTTATGGTCTACAACGCCCTTGGGAAAGCAGTCACTGGCGAGTGCTTTGAGATCGATTAAGGGCGTACCAAATTCATCAGCAGCGGCGTTAGCGATTTGAAGGCCGGTCAGTTTTTTTTCGTTGACCAGCTGAAACGGGAGTGGGACTTTTTCTTTTTGCGCTGCAGCAAGCGCTTTGTTGGCGCTTTCTTCGTCAATTAAATTATCTCTAACCAGTCTTCTGGCTAAACCGCTCAACATTGCTGGGGTGCCTCAAAGTTAGCAAAATGCATAATGTATAACACAACTTTAACATTTATGATAAAAAGCGCCAGTAACTTATTGTATTTTTTAGTGTTTTGTGTGATTTATTGCGTTTTATCGACTATAAATACACCTTGTCAAAACCTGGGTGAAACTGACAAATATCGTCACTTTTTAAATGTAAGAGTGGCGCAAAAGTCTTTAGCAAGTGCCTGGAGACCCTGTATTTAGAAGATGTGCACGGATTAACCAGAGTTGGCATTCTATTTGAATAAGGATTATACGAATTGAATTTGTCCTTTGAGGGTCATTAAACATGAAAAAGCAACACGGTTTTACATTGATTGAATTAATGATTGTTGTCGCAATCATCGGTATTTTGGCAGCAGTAGCACTTCCTGCTTATCAGGACTACACTGTTCGCGCAAAGATGGCTGAAGTGATTGGCTTGGCGGCTGCTGCTAAAACTTCGGTATCGGAATACTATGTAACAATGGGTCGTATGGCGACCACAGATGCTTCTGCGGGTGTAAATACTAACGCTGGGCAAAGCACTTATGTTTCAAACATTGCATATTCCGCTACAACAAGCCGAGCAACTATTACTTATACAATTACTAACCTTGATCCAGCAGCAGGTGACTTGGCGTACATTGGTGTAGGTTCATCAAATGGTGTTCGGTGGGAATGTAATGACGATACGGTTACAACCATTGAAGATAAGTATTTGCCAGCAAACTGTCGATAAGGTTAGCTAGTCTTATAGAAAAGCTCCCGACAGGGGGCTTTTTTTTTGGAAAATTAACATTGTTATGACAAAAAGATTGGAATATGCATTGCTGGCAGGCCTCGCACTATCTGTAGGTCTGCTATACGTTCCTGGGTTAGGCGGCCCGTTTTTGCTTGATGACTTTACAAACCTTGTTCGCCTTGAATATCTTGATGGCACTATCAATGGTGTGTTGCTTGCAATTTTCAACAATACTGGCGAATTATTAAACAGGCCAATCTCTTTTGCCTCCTTTCTATTGCATGCAGGTGCATGGCCTGCTGAACCCTTTGGTTTTAAATTAGTAAATTTATTACTCCACCTAATTACGGGCGTTGTTTTTTATGTATTTTTAAAACAATTACCTAAAGCCCGGGATTTAAACCCGTCAGTATTGGTTTTTGCTGGAGTCGCACTTTGGCTAGCAAGCCCCTTACAAGTTTCGACCGTGCTCTATGTCGTTCAGCGCATGACTATACTTTCCACCTTGTTTGGCATGTTATTTTTATTGGTCTATTTACGGGGGCGTTTGTCAGAGGACGCAAAGTATCTTCACGCAGTTCTGGCCACTTTTTTTCTGGCGGCTTCCTTTTTGTCCAAGGAAAATGGCATGGTGTTTGTGTTATTGGCACTGATGTTGGAAGTTTATCTCAGAGGAATAGAACGCCCACAAACTAAAAACTCCCTTTTGTTTGTTCTGGTTTCAGTTTTAGCCGCGTTATTTATTCTGGCTTTTGTCTATAAAGCTTTTTCTGTATTAGGCAGTTACGAAAGAAGAAGTTTTAGCCTGATAGAGCGTTTGCTGGTAGAGGGTCGCATACTTGCCGACTATATCGGCTTGTCTCTCATTCCAGTTGTGAGTTATATGTCGCTTTATCACGACAGCTATGAATGGAATATACAGGATAAATTATTACTGGGTGGTTTCTTTTGGGTATTACATATTTCTATTATCGTTTTAAGTATCAAATATAGAAAAAAGCACTCGCTCGTGTTTCTAGGTGTAACCTGGTTTTATTGTGCCCATATTATTGAGTCTACCATTTTACCTATAGAATTAATGTTTGAGCACAGGAACTATGCACCGTCTGCGGGAATTTACATTGTAATTGCGTACTTAGTGGCACTTCTCTATAAAAGACTGGATTCTTCCGGACTACCATTAACCAAGTTAATCCTGGTTTTACCCTTTCTTGTTTTTTCAATTTTTCTTGTCTATCGAAGCGCGATATGGGGTAACAGCTATGCAATGTTCTCCAAGTGGGCTTTCTACAAGCCAGACTCAAAGAGGGCACAATTTAACTTCGTTATCGAGCTGGAGAGAAATGGTATGTTGGACTACGCGAACACTAATAGCCGGGAAATGTACGAGAAGTTCGATATGCTCGGTGTCTATTTGTACAATTGGCGAACAGGTTGTTTTCTGTCGGAAGAAGCATTAATGAATCGTGAGTTTATTCGTCCTGAAAAAGTGAAGTCGATGACGCACAGTTCGGAAGTCAGTTTCGAATTGGGCGTGGTGACCCGCTTATGGGCCGAAGGGAAATGTTTACCAAATGGCTATCAACAAAGCGATATCGATGCTTTTTTGGAAAGTGTTCAGGAGATGAAAACTCTGGCTTACACACCCAAGTACAAGGCAAAAGTCATTGAGACGATTGGGAAGTACTATGAGCTTGTTAAGCGATACGATAAATCCGTGAAGTACAAGCTGGACCTCTATAATATTCAACCCACTGTAGATACGGCATTGCGAAATGTAGAATTTGCCTTACAGTTTAATATGTTGGAGTATGCAGAAGAATTTATTCAAAAAGCCAAAGAGCAAAATAGCAAAGTATCGGTTTTTGCATCAGACAGGTCAAATCTAATAGAAATTCTTGAAGGTGAACTGGATAGAAGAAAAGAGTTAATGAAGGAAGGCGCGGATGACCAGGATTAGTGTAATACTACCGGCAAAAAATGAAGAAGCAAATTTGGGTGAGGTATTGCAGGAAATCAATCAATTAGGTGATCTTATTCACGAGATTATCGTTGTTAATGATGGCTCCAGTGATGGAACTGCGGAAGTTGTAAAAAATAATGATGCGACCCTGGTTAATCATGTTTATTCCAAAGGTAATGGGTCTGCAATCAAGTCTGGTGCACGTAAAGCGACGGGCGATATCCTGATTTTTATGGATGGCGATGGTCAGCATAATCCGGCCGATATTCCTCGGTTGCTTGCAAAATATCACGAAGGCTACGATATGGTGGTGGGGAATAGGGACAGTAAATCCCAGGCCAGCCTCGGTCGATTAGCTGCCAACAAAATTTACAACCGACTGGCTACGTGGATGGTGGGTTTTCGAGTTAGGGATCTGACTTCGGGGTTCCGCGTGGTCAACGCAGAAAAATTTAAGGAGTACTTGTACCTGCTGCCGAATGGGTTTTCTTATCCCACAACAATCACGATGGCATTCTTTCGTGCGGGTTATTCAGTTTGTTATGAACCAATTGTGGCACGGAAAAGAAAAGGGGAGAGCCATATTAACTTGTTAAAAGATGGTGCAAAATTCCTGCTTATTATTTTCAAAGTTGGCACTTTGTACAGTCCTCTTAAAATTTTTACTCCTATTAGTCTGGTCCTGTTTCTAATGGGCTCAATATATTATGCCTATACCTTTGCCTTCCTTGGTAGGTTTACTAATATGAGTGCGTTACTTTTCTCGACGTCCTTGATGATTTTTTTGCTGGGATTGATATCGGAACAAATATCTAATTTAATCTATAAAAAGTGAATGCAGTCAGGCCCTTAAAATTTGTTCTTGTTGGTACCTATAGCTCCCTGAATAAGGGTGATAGGTTGATGCAAGAGGTGATGGCCGAGCAATTAAGACAGAGATTTAAATCTTGCAAGGTAAGCTTGTTGAGCCCTTTTCCTGCTTTGGACAGGCCAGCGTATTCGGGTATTAAAGTTGAGAAGGCAAGTAGAAGAAACCTTCCCTATTCTACAATATTAGTGGTGTTGTTAATTCTGCTCATTCCCTTTAAGTCTTTGAGGAAAAAGTTAATTTCTTCAATTGCTGAGTTAAACATCATCGATGAAGCGGACCTGGTCATTGACCTGAGTGGTGATATGCTTACGGAGGATTACGGGCCGTTAATTGCATTGTCGCATTCTTTTACTCTGATACTTCCATTATTGCTCCAGTCGAAATATTGCGTAGTTGCACAATCGATTGGCAAGTTCAAATATTTAAAACCGTTATACCGATATTTACTGAACAAAGCTCAATTTGTGAGCGCGCGCGAAAGTATTACCGCGGGATATTTGCATTCCATAGCCGTTTCCAATGTTGTTGAGGTCTCAGACCTTGGGTTTCTTTTGAAGCCCGACAACAAACATGTTGATGTGCCTTACTTTAAAGCCCTGGGTAGGAAAGTTGTAGGTATATCGCCGAGTGCGCTATTGGGTGTAAAGTTTGCGAAATGGGCGGATGGACCTTCATTACCAGATCAACTACGTTTGTTCTTAAAAAAATTGGTGAGTGAAGGGTTTTATATCGTGTTTGTGCCTCATGTAGCGGTACCAAAAGGAAAGAGTGATTTTGATGTCGCACTTGAAATAAGCGCAGACATCTCAAACGATTGTACAGTCCTTCGTGATGACCTATCGCCTGCCGCAATGAAAGAGCTGGTCGGCAAGCTTGATTATATGGTTGCCTTTAGAATGCACGCTGCAATCGCTGCTCTCGACCAAAGCGTTCCCACTGTTCTGGTTTCTTATTCTCATAAGTCGATTGGTCTGGCAGGAAAGCTTGGCATCGAAGAGCTTGTAATACCTTGTGATGAAGATTTTTATAAAAATATCGAAACTACATTTGCAAAGCTTTTAGGCGAACCTGAAATGTTTGGGTCTGAATATAGCAAGCGTTTAAACGCTGTTCGTGTAGAAGCAACGAAAAATATCGATTTGATTGAGTCGGTATTTGAGGGTGCGCGCAATGACAATTAATAGCTTCTGTTTATATGTTCCGCCAAAATTAGCTGAGCCTGCAAGCCTTGTAGAGTTGATGAGCAGCGAAGATTTTAAAAGGTGTATCGGTGGCACAACCCCTGGTATTTTTAAGCGGGAAGGAGGTGTGCCGGGGTACATAGGTCTTATTCAGGATTCATCGGGAATCTATTTGAGAATAGGTCGCACCACAATTACAGACACTGACCTGAGAACGATATTAAAAAATGGTGATTTTAGTAAGAATAGCGGAAATAAGGAGAGCTTTCTTGCACCCTATGGGCAGTACTGTGCCATTAACATTGATTTCGGTCAGCATAATTGTATACGTGTTCTTACAGACCCGATGGGCGTTAGAAGCGTATTCGTCAGACAGTGTGCGGCGGGAGGGTGGATAATCTGTTCGCAAATCTCAGATTTTAAAGACATTGACGAAAATCTTGAGATGGACTCGCAAGCGCGTGATTTCTTGCTACGTTACGCATATTTAAGGGAAGGAGTGTCTTTGTATCAACAAGTTGTTGAGCTTTATCCAGCAAAAGTCTATGAATTGACACGCGAAAACATTGAGTGTGATTTAAATCACGTAAATATAGGCGGTGAAACAGGTATTGAAAGTAAAGACACTATTCAGGGCCTGGATGAGATTATGCAAAGTGTTATTCGGGAGCAGCTCGGCCAAGCTAAAAAGGTAGGGGTACTTCTGGGTGGTTTTGATTCAGCTTTAGTTGCGGCCTACCTTGTGAGACTTGGTGTTGATGTCGAGGCGTTTTCTTTCTCCTACCAGGAAAAACATTTTAATCAGCCTTTGGCTGAAGAAGTTTGTCAGTTTTTGGGTATTAAGCACCATTGGGTAGATATATCTGTCGTGGAATTTGAGCGCGCCTTGTTTGAATATTCAAAATATTGCAATGTGCCAACGGTTTGGCCGGGCTATATTATTCAAACAAAAATGCTGTGTGAGAGAATGTTGGCAGCCGGAGTAGAGGCTTGTTTTAGTGGTGACGGTTGCGATACCTTGTTTATGGGCTATCCAAGTACATACAGAAGGGGAAGTGTTTATAAAAAGTTACCTGAATTGAATCACACGTTTGTTTCGGTAATGACAAAGCTATTTGACTCCCTGGGGATGGAAGCGTTGTTTGGTCATGTGTATAGGGTTTTTCGTTCGATGTTGGATGCTTCTACCCGAAATGAAAAAAATCGCCCTTTTCATAGCTTTCAGGTGTTTAACGATTCATCCTTAGAGAAATTGGGGTTTTCGCCCTCAGGTTCCACAATGGAAAATGCGGCGTGGTTCTCGCGTCTCGAAAAGGATTTTGAAAGTTTGAGCTATTACCGAAAGATGTATCATGCTAAATCGCTTATATCACCGAATAGGCAAAAATTATTGGCCTCTTCCAGTGCAACAGGTATGAATGTTGAGTCACCCTACATGCATCCACGGATGAAAAAATATGCAGCGACAATACCCGAGGAATTCTTAAGGGTGGAGGGTAGGGCCGCCACAGATGAAGGGAAGGAATTGCTAATGGAAATGGCCGAAAAATATAATTTATTACCAATGGAAGTGATTCGCCAGAAAAAAGTAGCTGCAATTCGCTCGCCGATTGATAGCTGGATCGCAAAGGATATGAGTAGAGAAATTTATAACAAATTGATGGCGAAGAAACCGGCATCATCGGGCTATATTAAAAGTCTAATCAATGACCTTTTCGCTGAGAAAATATATAAAAACCATTTTTCTTCAGATATGGTCACAAGTCTAGCGATTAGTTTGATAATTACCTATTTGACCTTTGAGGTGTAATTGGGAAGGCTTGTGAATTTCGCTTTTATCTTCAGAATATGTATATCTGTGCTGCTGCTAAGTTATTGTTTTTACTTGGTCGATATGGATGGCTTGCTTACTGTGCTTCTACAGGTAGATGTGCCCCTGTTTATGATATCGACATTTATTGCGGCACTAGGCTTGGTGTTATTTAAGTCGCTCTTAGTTTGGGATTTGTTCTCTCGGAAGGGGGAGGTAAGGTTTCGAGAGGTTGTCAAAATCAATTTGGTGCTTAGGTTTTACTCTATTATTTTTCCAAAGGCACTGGTTGCCGCAATGAGGTGGTATAAATATAAAAAATTTGTGTCGTCTGAGCAGGCATTGGTTATTTTGTCTTTCGAAGTCTTGTTGGGTTTGTTGGTTACCGGTATTGGCGGGGCTTTGTTTTGCCTTTTTGAAATGCCGATTAGTTTTAAATTCCTTTTGTTTTTACTGATATTTACATTCAGTGTCTATTTGATTTTGGCATCATCCAGGTCTGCGACGCTGAGACGTAGTCTACTGTTTTTCTTTGGTTTGATGCCAGAGAAGTTGAGTTTGAAATTTAGTGAGCTTACTCACCGTCTCGCGGAAGCGATTCATCAAGTGGATATGCGTGGTCGTAGAGGTTTGGTCGTTTTAATTGTTAGTCAAATTGGTCAATACCTATGCTTTCTGATTAGCGCCTGGTTATTGGCTTACGCTCTAGGTATTACACTTGATTTTGTTATTATTGCGTGGGTAAGGTCGGTCGTTCTTGTGTTAACGCAGGTACCTATTTCAATTGCGGGATTAGGTATAAGGGAGTCTGCTTTTATCTCCATATTTGGGTTGTATGTAATTGCACCTGAAGTGGCGCTTGCCTATGCTTTTGCAAGTTTATCAGTACAAATTCTTATAGCCGTTCTGGGTTTATTGGTTGATTTGTATGAGAGGTTGTTCGAGGCAAAAATGGCTGTGTAAACAGTGGTTAGTAAGAGTATCCGAAGATAGATATATTGTTTAAATTATAATGCTGCATAAAAAAACTAAAACTTCTCAATGGAAAAAGAATGTTGCGCCAATTATTTTGGGGTGAAGGTTCGGCCTTAAATAATGAAGTAGATAAAAAATATGTTCCGGCATTGGACGGAGTGCGTGGAATATCTATTTTATTTGTTCTGGAGTCTCACTATGGTTACCCCATTCTGCCGGGAGGTTTTGGCGTAACGGTATTTTTCTTTATTAGTGGCTTTTTGATTACTCGCCTACTTTTGGAAGAGTCTGGCCGACTTGGAAGGTTGAGTTTGTCGAATTTTTATTTGCGAAGAATTTTGCGTTTGGCGCCCGCACTGGTCGTTTTTGTGTTGGTTTCTTCTGTGGTGTGGTACGTGCTTTTTAAGCACTATGACTTGAACGCTGTTTTTGCTGCCCTATTTTACTGGTTTAATTATTTTCGGCTTGCTTACGGCCCCGAACATTATCCGCCTTTTAATGTTTTGTGGTCATTAGCGGTAGAGGAGCACTTTTATATTTTTTATCCACTGGTATTGTCGTTGATGCTGGGGAAGTTAAATAGACTAACACTCATTCTTGTAGGCATGGTTATACTCGCTTTAGGTTGGCGTTTTTCTCTTCAGCTTATGATATCAACTGAAACACTTGCGCTTCCGCAAGAGTACCTGAAAAAAGCGACCGATTGTCGTTTCGACTCCATTCTCTTTGGTGCAATTCTCGCGTTAACAGTCAGCTTGGATAAGTTTTCAGCGCTAATGAATTTTCTGCGAAATTACACGTTCTTTGTTTTAGGGGGAGTGCTGATACTGATAAGTATTACTTCTGGCGTAAACCCCATTATTTCAGAAGAGCTGAGGCCCTACCTACTTTATGTGTTCCGCTATACTCTTGTGGGAGTGGGTTTGATACTTGCCTTTAACTTCGTACTTTTTGACGAGGCAGCAAGTGTTTTTCGATCACTTCTTTCTGGAAGTCTACTGGTTTATATTGGCCGTTTAAGTTACTCCGTATATCTTTGGCATTTGGCCATTCTCGTTACCATACGCGAATATATTGGAAGCACTGTTCCCTGGGATCTTCGGCTTGCCTGCCTTGCAATTACTTTTGTTGTAGCAGCAATCAGTTATCATTGGATTGAGCGCCATTTTATTAAAATGCGGGTGCGGTTTGGGTCTAATATTGTTCGGTAGTTTAATTAAATGTTTAATTTAAACGGTCTGTCATCATTAAACTGTAAAATAATCGCACTGCCGTAAAGGCATAATATAAAAAAATCGCACTTCGAATCAGAATTATTGAAATTCCCTTTGAGCTGAAATACGGGTATGTTTTTTTTCCCGTCTAAAACATCTATCAACATTTCTATTAGCCTTAGAGATAAATACTTCCTCTTGTTGTCAATTTCTTTTTCTGAGTTTTCATGTTTTTTTACATTTCTCAGGAAGAAAAATCTAATGTTTTTTTCAAGATCCCTTAATCCATTTTCAAGCTTCATAAATTCGTCGACAATTAACTCTGCTTGGTCAGAATAATATTTCCTTATTGATTCAACTACCTTATCATCGTCGCATGCTGTTTGATATGCGTATGCAGAGAAATCTCTTATTTTCCCGTCAAGTGCGGAAACACCTTTGAGAAAACCGTCAATTCTCGATAATTTTTCCGAAAAATACTGATTTTTTTTTAATATCACGACGGGCAATCTCCTCCACAAATATTTCTATATGCGCTTTCCAGATCTTTAAGTGCTTCATCAAGAATTGCAATTCTTGCTAAATGCCCAGCATAACTCGGAGAAGCCGGATTTAAATCTGTAGTCCTCTAGGCTATTTGTGCTCTAAGAACATTTATTGCCCATCTTAACCTTTCGCATTCATCATCACCGCCGAAAGGGTTTGGAATATAGTCTTTGGCTTCATCTTCCTCCCAGTGGTCATGTGGAGCAGGCTCATCAGCCAATCCTTCTTCACCATAATTGTCACTTCCATATGCATGATCATATGGATAGGTACCCGGCCAAGGTTGGCGATAGATATTATTGTAATATTGATTAATTGCAGAACTGGCAGCTGCGGAAGAGGCAGTTGCTACTGCGGCAGCGCAGCTTTTCGGGTTTCTTGTGCAATAAGTTCTTACTGCTGCAGCCGCTACGCCGACACATAACCCCTGCCCACACAAACCCTTAGGGTCAGAGTACTTTAACGGGCTGCCTTCGACGTATGCATATGTATTGATGCCACCGTTCAATCCAATCGGATCGCTCTGTATATATCTACCAAGAGTCGAATCATAAGTCCGATAGTAGTTATAACTCGTCCCACTCTCCACATCAAAATACTGACCAGGAAAGCGAATATTAAATTCAATACGCTCTCCATTCCCATCGACATCATCATTTACCTCAAGTTCTCCAAAAGGCGATTGATGGGTAACTTCCCAGGCTATATTCTGGTTAATATTTGAAAGTGCTTGCGGGGTGTTTAGATGGTCGTTATGAATAAAGTACAGATCGGAGCCTGCAAGCGCATTGTAACAGTAAAACATTAGTATGATTATCAGGCATTTCAACATCTTGGTTTTTCGAAATATTAAGATAGTCAAAATAATTTTTCCATTTTATGATCGTCTGTTTCTTTGAGAAATAAATCTGACACCTTTTGTGATTCTAACAACTAAAATAATGTTCCATTTAAACTCCCAACACCATAATATCAATGACTCTGACCCTATTGACTCATATATTTTACATATCATTTATAATCGGTCAAACCAATCATTTCAGAACAGGGGGTTAGAATCATGTCAGGTTCATTATTGATGTTGCTTGATATGGCTTTTTCACAACGCATTGCACAACTGAGCAAAGGCAAGGGCTGGACACAGCAGATGCTGGCAGATCAGGCTGGAGTCAAGGTATTGCAAATTCGCCGCTACGAAAACGGCAGTTCACAGCCCACCCTGGAAGTGATTAAAAACTTGGCTATCGCGCTGGGTGTGACTGCCGATACCCTGATCTTTGATGAAGATGAACGTGGCCCAGGGGATGACCTCAAACTTCAGTTTGAGCGAATCAGCCGCTTCGATAGTGAAGAAAAAAAGTTGTAAAGGCTTTACTGGAAGGACTTATCCTCAAACATGAAACAAAGCAGATTACGCAAATCAGTAGCGGATAAAAAACAAAACCCGGGCAAGCCGGGTTCGTTGAATCGAAAGCAGAGAAAATAAATAGTCCCCTTTTTCGTTACTGACCCTTTGGTTAACAGAGCCAATAACCAAACCCAATAATGACAACCAGCATTACCAGTCCAATTAAATAGTATTTTTTAATCTGTGAATAATGGTCTGAATATAATTTCTCTTTTTGTTCATTGGTTAAATTGTGGCTACAAAATGGACAGCGGCTATCTATGATATTCATTTGCTCCCCACAGTTGGGGCATTCACCCGTTTCGTTTATCGGCAGCCACCATCTATAGTCTTGGTATACGGCTGACTCTGGCTTCGGAATTTTTGGGTTTTCCCTTCTATTAGTTTCCAACCATACCACTACTTCATCAAGCGTCGCTTGTTTGGGACAGTGACATTCAACACAAAAATAACGAGTATCATTTTTCCTATTACAACACTTACATTTCCAAATTCTGTTTTTCACCGTACGCTCGAACTAAAAAAATTAATCTACTGGACAATAATTGTTTTCACGTTCTTCTTTGCATTTTTGTTTCTGAACTTCGTAACATCCGACTTTAGATACTATTGCGAAAGGCATAAAACGCATGCTCCCAGGTACGCTCGGGGGGCAAGCAGATTTAGCCTTTTCAATAGCGCATTCTCGTATTTCTTTTTGGTTCTCATCATTATGTTCCGGGGGAAAAGCCGAAGAATCCCCATTATTAAAGTTTTTGGAGAAGGGGCTATCCTGATCATCACCTCCTCGACTAATCCTGCACGGTGTCCCAGGAGGAACCATCCCTGGAGGGCAAGGAGCCAACCCAAATGGATCAATATAAATCAACGGATTATTTTCAACATAGGCATATGTATTTATCCCCCCAGCCAACCCAATAGGGTCGCTCTGAACATATCTACCCAGCGAGGGATCATAAGTCCGATAGTAGTTATAACTCGTCCCACTCTCCACATCAAAATACTGACCAGGAAAGCGAATATTAAATTCAATACGCTCTCCATTCCCGTCAACATCATCATTTATCTCAAGTTCTCCAAAAGGTGATTGATTGACAACTTTCCATGTGAGGTCCTGGTTGCCATTAGTGAGTGCTTGCGGGGTATTTAAATGGTCGTTATGTATGAAATACAGTTCGGAGCCTGAAAATGCGTTGCAACAAAAAAACGTTAACATAATTAACAGGCTTGGTATTGTTCTGTTTAGGCAAAGCATGGCGCTAGTTCCAGAGGCTAATTTCTTTAGAGTACGCATCAGTTTCCAACCCCCGCCTGGTAATGAGCTTGTACTTCCAGTGCGGTGAGTGGCCTGTCGTATACAGCTGCTTCGTCGAGTGTCCCGCCTAATTGGTAAAGGCTACCGGTATTGTAATAATCGCCAATTAAAAATCGCGTTGCGTTGAATGTGCCGTTAAGTTGGGTATTGTCTGTTGCCACGGCTACGCCATTCACATAGAGCACATGCTCATTGTTAATATTGTCAAAGACCGCTACAAGATGAAGCCAGGTGTTGCGGAAATCACTTTGCTGGTGACTCAATACAACTATTGGGTCCTGACTACTTCTTAAAGCCATGCGAATTTCGCTTTCGCTAAAGAAGTAGAGTTGCAGTAATTCGGTTGTGTCACTTCTGTGTTGCAGTAACATGCCGCGACCCGCATCGCTTAAATTCACCCATACTTCAAAGGAGGCTTGTTGAGGGTTATCCAATAAGCTCCCCGCGTCGATATATTGTGAGGTGCCGTTTAAATCGACAGCGGTATTTCCGGGGTCATTTATACCGCCGGTAAATTCCAGGTTGGGCGAATTCTCGAACATGGCGTCGTTTCCGTTTCCACTGCTGTCTACAGCGATGGGCGAGCCCGCATCTTCATTAAATTGCCAGTAAGCAAGTGGGGTGCTGTCGAGAATTGTATTTTTATAAGCCTCATTGAATATTGGGTTTGAGCCACGTTGATACTCCTGGAGGTTGGTATAACCATCGCTGTCCTCGTCGCCAGCTGCATCGCTCGCGTCTGTCGGGTCGAGAGTGAATTCCAATTCCCAGGAATTGGGCATGCCGTCGTCGTCACTGTCCAGTATTTCTATACCGGTTTGATAGTGGTTTTGTATTTGCTCGGCCGATAATTTATGTGGATAAATTGCGACTTCATCGAGACGCCCACCAAAATGGCCGCCGATTCCGGAGCCGGCATCATAGGCTGCGACCAGCAATGTATTTGCGGAAAAATCACCTGCAAATTGTATTGATTTTGAATCGACAAGTTGCCCGTTTACATACAGCTCTTGAATGTTATTGGCTACATCCAGAGTGGCTGTGATATGTAGCCACTGGTTACGAAAATCTGCAGCAGTGTGACTCAGAGTAATAAGTGAAGAGCTACTGCTTCGAAGTTGATACCGAATTTCATTGTTGGTCTGGAATTTAAGTTGAATAAGATTATTGCTTGCATGGCGGTGCGTAATCATTGCGTTCAAACCTGAGCTGTTCAAGTAGGCCCAGACTTCGAAAGTAAGCTCGGTGGGTGCGCCGAGTAAGTCGCCTGCGTCCAGATACGCATTGCTTTGGTTGAAAAGTGCTGCGGGGTCAGATTCTTCTGCCAATGCGCCTTCCACATTGAGTTGCGGGGTGCCGGAGATTACAGCATCGTGATTGTTCAGTGTTGTATCCTTGAATTCTGAACCGGCTTCTTCATTCAAGCGCCAATACGCAAGTGGTAGATCCGCTAAAACTGCCATTTTGTAAGGCTCGCTCAGAGAGGGGTCGGTTTCCAGCGCAAACTCTTCAATATTTGTAGCGCCGTCCAGGTCGACATCATCGCTAGCGGTATAGTCGAGTACGCCAAAATATTGTAATTCCCATACATCCAGTAAACCGTCACCGTCGCTATCATCTTCGGCGCCTACGGGTTCTTCATAGGGTACGGAATTCACGCTGATTGCGCTTAGTCCATGTAGCCCGGCAGAATTTTGTACTCGCGCAGTAATTAAATGTTCGCCAAGCGTGAGTGAAGCAATATTAATGCTGGGTCCGCTGCCCAGTATGCCTTCTAAAGAAGACTCCCAAACAATACTGCTGCTTATATCGCCATCAACTTCGTCGAATGCATAAGCGCTGAAGACTGTTGTCACCGTTTGTTCCAGTTCCTGGCTGGGTTCGGGCGACTCAATAGAAACAATAGGCAGGTTGGCTGCGCCTGGGTTCTCAATTAAAACGGCGACTGGCATTGAGCCGAAATAGATAAACTGTTGTTGCATGCTGCCGCCAGCATCTGATACTGCGATTAATTGGCCGCTTTCGTCGTAGTGGTATTTTTCCACTGTTGAAGCTGTACTCTTTACAGTTCGCTGCCCCAAGCTATTGTGCACGTAATTTATTGAGAGACCGTCCACCGAGGCGAGCTCCGGACGATTGTTTTCGCCATAGTCGATAGTTGTTTGTGAATTCAATGCGCCTGTCAGGGCATCGACGACGACATTTCCATTGTCGTCGTAAATAAAGTTGCGGGCCTGGTTACCGATCGGGCTTTGGATTGCAATATTGTCCAGTCGATTACTCTCGCTTTCATAGGTGTAGGTCTCGAGTGTTTGCTGGGGGCCCAGGTTTTTTTGACGAGATAAGCGGTTGCCGACGGCATCGTAACTATAGAAATAGCTATTGGTAAAATCAGCTGCTGACTCCAGGCGGTCCAGCGCATCGTAATTTAAGGTTTTGTCTGAGCTGGAGCCTGATTCATTCGAGATGAATATGATATTGCCATTTTCGTCGTAGTCGTAGGTTCGCTCAAAAACGTTTGCTGCTGCAAACCCCTGGCTTTGAATGCTTGTGGGGCGGTATCGGCTATCGTATTCAAAGTGTTGTTGAATGCCGTTTGCGTAAACAAAACTTTCCAGCGGGCCAAAGGGGTAATATTGAGCACCACTAAAAACCAGTTGTTCCGCGGCTGTTGAGTTCTCGCGGGTATATAAATTTGTTACACGCCCCAGTGCATCATAACCATAGCGAAGTTGCCGTCCACCGGGGTAGGTGTGGGTCGATAATCTGCCTTTGTTGTCATAAGTGTAGGACTGGGTGAACGCCTGGCCGTTTATGTCATAGTGCTTTTCGCGTAGCTGCCCAGCGTAATCGTACTTGTAGTGAATTTGGCCGCTTTTGTCGGTAATAGAGGTTAAACGCCCAACGCCATAGTTGTTATCGGCTGTATCATCATAGCCATATTGAATATTTTCAGTGGGGTCATCGGGATAGCTAACTGTAAGCAGGCGGTTAAGTGCGTCATAGGTGTATGTTGCAATAATACCGTTATTATCCAGCACCGAAAGGCGGTTTCCTGCATTGTCATAAGTAAATGTTGCAACGCCGGTGTCAGGGCTGTCCAATAAAATTTGATTGCCGTAGATGTCGTATTGGTACCAGGTAGTGAGGCCGCGTGCATCTTTTACCGAGTCCAGGTTGCCCTGTTCATCGTAGGTAAATTCTGTTTCGTTGAGTAAAGGGTCTATCGACTTCGTTAACCTGTCGCGAGCATCGTATTCTGTACTTTTGGTAAAGTTTCTGCCATTTACATTGCTGGTCAGGTTATCGTTGAGATCGTAATTAAAACTGGATGTGGCATCGGCATCTTGAATCTCAATTAATCGGTTCAGTTCGTCATAATTTCTTGTAAGTGTGTAATGTAAATTACCACTTGCGTCGACAATGTTTTCGTTAGTGGTGTTGCCCGCTGCATCGAGCGTGTATTCGATTCGATCACCGAGGTTATTTTCCAGAGCGGTTAGTCGTCGTGCGCCATCGTATTCGTATCGGCTGGTACTACCATCCGGGTATTCTATGAGGGTGAGTTGGCCTATTGCGTCATAAGTAAAGCGTGTGGCTTGATTTAACTCGGTATTTGTTGGGTGAATTTGCGTTATGCTCTCAAGTTTATCAAGGCTATTGTAAACAAGTTCCTGGCTTAGGCCATTTTCATTTGTGATTAACCTTGCCCTGCCTTTTGCGTCGTGGTTTGCAAATACCGTTGTATGGCTTAAGGCATTACTTATTGTGCTTATATTTCCGTTTGCGTCATAGGTGTAGGTTGTGATATCGCTTAAGTCAATTCGCGGGCCGTCGATGGTCTCAATTTTGCCTTGCGTGGTGTAAGTCCAGGTCCAGATTTGATCATCAGTTGATGGTGTTAACTCGCCGATTCGTTTTGTTAAAATTCTGCCCTCGTCGTCATAGGTGTACTCGGTAACTTTGTCTCCCTCAGTAATTTTTAGGGGGCTCCTGAAATCGGAGTGCCATTCAGTCGCAATTTGCTTTTCGACTGAAGAACCGGAAGCAACAGTGCGCAAAGTTTCGCGCCCGTCGCTATCATATTCGTAACTGGTGAGATTGCCTTTCCAGTCAGTTTTTGTGGCAATTTTTCCATTGGGGTAGTATGTGTAAGCTCGATTGGCACCCACACAGTTTGCAGTGGCCACGCCTTCTACACTTTTTACTCGACGTATACCATCCACTTTTTCCCAGTGGAAAATGGTTTGCTTGCCTAAAGGGTTGGTTTGAATAACGCGTGGGTCCAGGGGGTCTTCTAGATAACTATAATCAAGTGTGAAGTGGTCAACCGGGTTGCCTGCATGTGTCAAATACTTACTTGATGTTGCGCGCCGGTCGTCATCGTAATCCCACTCTACATATTTGTGGCCTGTGCGGTCTGTAATGCCCGTGAGTAAGCGAGCGCCATGCGGTGAGTCGTAGTGGTAAATTTCGCTACTATCATCAGCATAGCTGGCGGAAATTAAATTATTGTATTCGTCGTATGTATACTCAACGAATTCACCCGTTGAGCTGGTCACTTTTGTAATTAGTTCATCGGTATCTTCTTCGTATTCGAATTGTAACCAGACGCTGTCCGATTGCCGGGCTTCGACCAGGTTGTTCTTGTCGTCGTAAGTAAATATCAGGCTCTTAATTGAATTGAGTTCAGATTTTTCAGTTAAATAACCGTCAAGGTTAAATAAAAGTGTTTCGTTGCCTTTTGTAATTAACCAGCCTGTATGGTCACTGGCTTCATTGTAAATGCGTTCGATTTTATACCCGGCTTTTGGGTTAAACTCAGTCGCATTGGCGCCTGTAAACAGTATAGATCTTGCATTTTTACTTATCAGCTCAGCCCAAATATTTCCATTAGAATTGTCTACAATAAGATAATATTGAAATTCGTGACGCCAATAACTGCCTATCCCGTTTGATGATTGTGTTGCGTCCGGGTACTTACTGTTGTAGTAGCGTGTAAATGGAATGGTATATTCACTTGAGCCAGAAAAATCATGACGGGATTCAGTTTTGTTACCCACCAGGTGGCTAATCGGGTTGCCGGACCCTGTATCCTTATCACAGCTTCCTCCGCCGTTTTGTTGTCCGCCAACACAAGCGCCTGTTGCGAAGTCCGGTTTTTCATTGTCCGCACATTCGAGCTGTGTTGCAGAATAGGTATAGGAGCCTGCCCAGCGCTCCTCGCCGCCTTCCATAAAATACGCGTATAGTGTGTATTGCGCTGCTCCACCAGGGGTAATGAATGCGTTCAAACATTTGTATTGAGAATTCGTTTCAGTAATTTGTTGTTGTCGACTTGTATGAGCATCGCACGCGCCTTTGACCGACCCATGCCAGCCACCTCCCAGCTGAGGCTTGTAGTATGTTTTAGCGAACGAGCTTCCTGAATTAAGAATTAGTATAATGAAAAGTGCAAAGCTAATCCTCATACAATCTCCTTGGGGTTTATTGGGTTGTTTATTTGCCAGCCGTAATTTTTTATTCACAAAATGACAAAAAACATAACAATAACATGTGCTACTAACGTTAGCGCTTGCCACGTTTTGCCATGGTTTTATATTTTTCGGGCTCAGCAAGGTTGGTTAAATTAGCAATTAACTCGCAAACAAATTAATTGCGGCATCAGGTAACTTGGATGCATTCAATATTAAATAAAAGTGTGGGAGCAATCGGTGAGTTCCCTTGCTAAGATTCTACGCTTCCCTACATTAGGCTGATGCTACAATGCTTTCGGTTGTGAAAGCAAGCACTAGCTTCAACGTCTGTGAACAAGAAACTGGCTGTCTCGGATAAGGGCTAAGTGGGAGCCGGGTTAAATGAGTGGGAAATTGGCGAGAGTATTTTCAGTTGTTTATATATTGTACATGCTGGTCTGGCTGTTTGCTTTTTTATTATAGATTTGAATAAACTCGCTCATGAAGTTGAGCAACGTTATGCCAGCTAATTTCTTTTAGTGTATTGAAGTGCGATTTATTTGCGGTTTCTTTGTCTATTGCCATTTTCTCAATAATGACTTTGGCAAGTGATGTTGCATCGAAATTTTCATTGAGTATGTAGGAGTCGTCTAGCGCAACTTCGGATAGTCCACCTTTGTTTGAAACAATTGCAGGCACATGGTAGGCGATGACTTTTAGCGCAGCTCCGGATTGCGATTCAAATTTTAAGTAGGGAAATACCGCAAGATTTGCAATTCTAAATAGCGATGTGCACTGATCCTCGCTCAAGAAATTCAGGATATAAGTCGTTTGTTTGGGGAGTTTTTTGTTTTTTAGATTCAGGATTTTATCTGCGAGTTTCTTGGTGCCGAGTATGGCGCCGCTCAGGCGTTTCAGGAGAGTGTTGCCTGTCCAGAGCCTGCCTGCTACAACAAGTTCACAATTAGGTAATGATTGTGCGGCAATATTCCACGCATCAAGCAAAACGTCAATGCCTTTGTAGTTTCGAATGTTTCCAAAAAAAATGATATAGCTTTTATCGCAGTTGAGGTTCAGGAGCTGGTAATCGTATTTTGTCGCTTTGACGTTACTTGTGTCCTGGATATCTACGCCATGCGGAATCACACATAACTTTTCTTTTGGGATTAAATATTTTTTTTCGATTAGCGATAGTCCATTTTTTGTGTGCACTATTAGCTTTGTGGCTAAATTGTAAATTTTCTTTTCAAAGAAATGGGTAAAAAACAGGGCTTCATGCTGGGCTGCATTGTGCACGGTGATTACAATCTTTATTCTTTTTAGCTTTGCGTAAAACAATACCCCTAAAAGAGAAGGGATCTGAATTACTGACCAGTACTGGGCGTGAATAATGTCAGTTTTTTTTCTGAATGCGTTTTTCCATCGAAAAGGGTTAAGAAAACCGATTTTCAGGTCGCCAGCTGAATTGGTTTGCTGGTCTTGTTGTGAAGATGGGTGAAGTTTGTCGAAAAGTCTGGATCTATAATTAACTTTGATATTGGTAATATTGTTTAACGCAATTAAATTGCGTAGCAAGCTATCGGAATAAGGCGTTAAACCTCGTATCGGAAAGCCGAAAGTTGAAAGATGTGAGACTTTTATTTTGTTGGTGCTGTTGTTCACTAACAGCTAGCCAGTTTGAAAGAGAGGTCGATGGCTTTGAGATCTTTAGTTAGTCTACCGACTGATGCAAAATCGACTAGCTTGTCTGGTATGTTCGCCAATTTGCTTAAGTCCATGTTTCCTGATATCTCAAATCGCGATTCTTCGGGTTTTAATTTTTTGGCCTTGTTCAGCATTTCAGTTGAGAAGTTGTCAAGCATAATGATATTAGCCTTCGCTTTTAAAGCTAACTCGAGTTGATCAAGGTTTTCGACTTCGATTTCAATCGTTTTTTCGGGATAGAGAGCTTTTGCTTTACTTATTGCCTCTGCGATACCTCCGCAAGCTTCAATATGGTTCTCTTTTATTAAAAATGCATCAAATAAGCCAATACGATGATTAGCACATCCGCCTACTGCAACAGCATATTTTTGTGCTGTGCGTAAGCCGGGGATTGTTTTTCGAGTATCTAATACTATTGTGTCAGTCCCTTTAACCAATTCGGCATATTGAGCAGAAGTGGTTGCGGTTCCGCTTAGTAATTGCAGAAAGTTTAATGCGGTGCGCTCTCCTGTGAGTAGTCGCCGCGTGTTCCCCTTTAAAGTGACAAGTACTTTTCCTGCTTTAACACAATCACCATCTTTGACATGCCACTCAATTACATCGAGCCCGCCGAGCTGTTCAAACGTTTCATCGAACCAGGCCTGGCCACATACAACGCAATCCTCTCTTGTTATAACAGTGGCCGTTGCTTTTTGCTCGGCAGGAATAAGTTCCGCGGTGATATCGCCGGGGCCAATATCTTCTTCAAGAGCAATGCGGACTGATCGGTTAATATCTTTTCTTAAATCTTTAAGATCTATGTTCATTTATTTAATTCTAATACCGGAGCACCTTGAAACTCAGCGTTCAGCATATTGTGTAATAGTAAGTTCGCGCCCGGATTGCGAAAAATCAACATGCCGTAAAGCAGACATGCCGAGTAATATTTCGTCATCATACATGCCGGGGTTTATCGCGGCGGCCACATCATAAAAAACGATGTTGCCGAGTTCCAGTTTGTCGAGGCGGGTGCCTCGCACTTCCACTTCGCCATTGGCTGTTAATACAGTGTAGCGTGGTCCGGCTTTGAGGTTCAGTTCCTGCGCGAGTTTTTGAGGTATCGCAACGGTCGTTGCGCCAGTGTCGAGCATAAAAGTAACGGGTTGGCCATTAATGCGGCCACTGGCCACGTAATGCCCCCATTCATTTTGTTTTAGCGTTATGCTGCGCGTGCCGCCGCTTTCACTGCCAACGAGTTGAGAGTTTGGGTTGTATTTGTCTTTTTCCCAACCCGCAAAGAAAAACGTCAGGCCTCCGAGCAAACCTATCCACATCAGGGTGAGCATGCCCCTTCCCATGCGGGCGCCGGGTTGTTCTTGCTGGTCTGTCATAAAGTTTTCTTATGGAAATTGGTAAAATACTAATTGCGTCACGCTTTGTATGTACAGCTGTGATCCGCTTCTCGCTCTCGGCACCTGCCCATAGGCGAGCAGTTTTTCAGCATTATACTTAAATATAGATATAGGAAGTGTTTTCTGGGGGAATACTCACCATGGCCAGAGTAATGGATGGCTGAAGTTGGTAATAAATTCATCAACCTGGAGGCATAGTGCCTGAAAAACCGAAACTCGCTGTTACTCCGAAGGTAGTGCACTTGGATTCTGACAGTAATCAATCCATCCGGGCAGGTTTGGCAAGACTGCCAGCGCCCGTGCATGCGCTGCATGAGAAGGGAAAGCTCCTCATCGCCGCGAGTTTGTCGCGTTTTTTCGATGAGGTGGATGACTCCCTTTTCGAATTGGCTGATAAAGCGAGTAACAATCAGGATCAGAACATTTATTTTGATTCCATGCGTGAAATCCGCGTGCAGCGCCGCGGCGTGGAACGTGCGTTCGCACGCGCTATCGATGAAGCGTTTGCGACGCTTATGGTGCCAGAGGCCTCGCGATCGGGAACGGCACCCGAAGATTCATTGACCTCCAACACCCTTTCTCTCATTAGCAATGAAGACCTCGAAGAGATGGTTGCCGTCGATTCGACTGTGAGTCGCGCGTCACGCGAGCTTGCTGAACCCATTCAACATTTATCACTGCGCCTCGATAGCCTGGTGCCCTCGAAAGTGTATGAGAAAAACAACCCCTTGGGGCCGCGCCTGTTGTGCGGGGCTTTCACGCAGCAGGTAAAGGGGCTGGACGTCGATATCAAAGTGAAATTGGTTTTGTTCAAGCTCTTTGATCGTATGGTTATAGCAGGCCTTAAAGAGGTTTATGACAGCGCAAATAGATTATTAATTGACCATAACGTGCTTCCAACTTTTGCTTCGCAGACAAGTACGCCCCCATCGCAAGGCGCGGTGCAACCCGGGCATCCGCCGTCTATGGGGGTACCCGGTCAGCCTATGGGAGCACAGGCTGGCGGCCAGGCAAACACAGAAGTGCTAAACGTTCTTAAACAGTTGTTTGGAGAGAGATTGGTCGCCGAAGCGACGCCGCAGGAGCAGATTATTGCGGGCAATGAACTCATGGCCTTGCTCTCGCTAGCGCAACGCGCGCCTGTTGTGCAAACGCCTGTTAACCCCGGGCAGCCTACTCAGGCTGTGGGTGACGTCCGGGTGTTGTTAGGTGAAATAGAGAAGCAGAGCGGCATTCGCGCGGATATCGGGCGAGTGGATGACGAGGTGATAAACCTCGTGAATATGCTGTTTGAGTTTATCTTGCAGGATAAAAACCTGTCTGCGCCAATGAAGACACTAATCAGCCGCCTGCAAATTCCGATAGTGAAAGTGGCTTTGATTGATAAGACTTTTTTCACAAAGGGCGGGCATGCCGCGCGCCGCTTGTTGAACGAAATGGCGACAGCAGCCCTCGGTTGGCAGGGGGATAAGGAAAACGAGCAAGATCCGCTGTACAACAAGATCGAGCATATAGTGACGCGTTTGCTGCATGATTTTGATTCTGATGTCAGTATTTTCTCAGAGCTATTGGCTGATTTTACCGCCTTTATGGAGAACGAACGTCGTCGAAGTGCAGTGATGGAGCGCCGTACGCTGGATGCCGAAGATGGCAAAGCGCGGGCAGAAATGGCGCGTAAGACAGTGAATCTCGAGGTGGAATTGCGGCTTGTTGACCGTCGTTTACCGAAGATAGCCCTTAAATTGATCGATGAAGCCTGGAGCAATGTCATGTTCGTGCTTGCGCTCAAGCACGGGTTTGATTCACGGGAATGGCAGACGGCCCTGCATACGCTGGATGACCTTCTTTGGAGCGTCGCCACTCCTGAGACAGCAGAAGACCGTAAAACCCTCATAAAATTGGTTCCGGATCTTTTAAAACGCTTGAGAACCGGTTTCGACACCATTTCCTTCAATCCCTTTGAAATGTCGAAGCTGTTTAAATCTCTGGAAGAAGTCCATCTGGCCTGTATCCGCGGGACGAAATTGGCTCCCGAGTTGATGGCACCCATTCTCAGTACACCGCTTGCCGAGCCCCATAAAGTCTCGTTGGAGAAGGCCGCGCCCGAAGAGGAAGCTGAAAATGTTCATGTTTCGGAAGAATCTATCGCCGAAGCCCCTGTTGAGCAGTTGCCCGACGACGATGTCCACATGCAACAGGTGAAGAACTTTGTTCAGGGCGCCTGGTTTGAGTATCGCGTTGAAGCTCATGAAATGACACGTTGTCGACTGGCGGCCTATATTCGGCCCACTGGAAAGTATATTTTTGTTAATCGTAACGGCATGAAAGTCGCCGAAAACTCTCAGCAAGACCTCGCCCTTGCCCTCAAGCAAGGCAATATTCGGCCTCTGGATAACAGCATGTTATTCGATAGGGCGCTGGAAACGGTAGTAAGCAGCCTGCGCAAAAACCCCAAACTTTAGGAAAGCGCCAAGCAATACACTCAGGTCACGTTGTACCTCTCAGAGTTTCTCTGGCTGAATTTACTCACCGGGCTTACAATCACCCCAAAGAGGAGGCCTTGATGGGGCAGGGTATCGTTGAGGGTTGGTGGCAAGCGGCTGATAGGCAGCCTTCGCCAAACTTTTCACCGCGTGAACACGCAATCGATCTATTAGTCATTCACAATATCAGCCTGCCGCCCGGTGAGTTTGGTGGGGCATACGTGAAGGATTTTTTCCTGAATCAACTGGATATCACCGCCCATCCCTGGTTTGAAAACATTCGTGATACCCGAGTCTCAGCCCATTGCTTTATTGCCCGCACTGGACACTGTACCCAGTTTGTTTCCTTCAATGACATCGCTTGGCATGCCGGGGTGTCATGCTGGAAAGAAAGGGAAGCTTGCAATGGGTTTTCTATCGGTATAGAGCTGGAGGGCTGCGATACAATTGCTTACACTGAACAGCAGTATGCGCAATTGGTGGCTTTAACGAATGCACTCATGCGTAATTATCCAGCAATAACGATGGACAACATCGTTGGGCATGAGCACATCGCCCCTGGACGAAAAACGGACCCCGGGCCTGCATTTGACTGGGAAAAATATAAATCAGCCTTGCACAACTAAAGCCATGTCCTTACTCACAATTGTTATTGCTCTGGGCTTCCTCCAGGTTTGGGGGGCGAAAAACCCACTTCACTATGATGGCCTCTACACGCGCTGCGTTGATGCAGTGAGCGCCTGGAATACCATCGGCGGCTTCGCTTTTATCATTGCTCCTCTGTGTTTTATTGCGCCCTTGGGACTGATTATGTATGGCTATTTCAGTCCGCAATCGTGGATGGGAGCGATATTCCTCGCATTCAGTGTCGTTATTCTGCTTTACAGTTTAGGGCGTGGTGAATTTGTTGAAATTGTCGCCGAATATACCAAGGCCTGTTATGTGGAAGACTGGTCCGCTTCGCTCGAACGAGCGGAATCGCTTGAAGTTAATACAGAAGGCCTGGAGCAAGGGGATTGGTCAGCCCTGCATGAGCGCGTGTTGGAAGAAGCCAGTTATCGGGGCTTTGAACGCATGTTCGCGGTGATTTTCTGGTTTGTATTTTTTGGCCCCCTCGGTGCGCTGTACTATCGATTACTTTTTCTGTACTGCCGGAGAAAAACGGATGATGTGCGCTCTGCACATTTGTTGTGGGCCATGGAGTGGGTGCCAGCGAGACTACTCGCGTTGTCCTTCAGTTTTACTGGCAACTTTGTTGGCAGTTGGGGGCGTTGGCGCGAATTACTTTTTTGCTTCCGCAGTCCCACCCACAGTATCTTGAGTGGAAGTGCTTTGGGTGCGCTCTCAGTGGCGGAAGATACCGAGCAAACCTGTGAGGTGACACGTAAGGAGCTGAATATGTTGGGCCGACTCTACGCACGTACCCTGTGGTTCTGGTTGGGGGCACTTGCGCTGTTGACGCTGTTGCCTTAGGTCTGCGCTCTGAGTGAAACTCATAGCCTGAATTCAAACCAAAAACCCAAACTAAAAACCCAGGTCAAAAGGCGCGAATATCGCCGTGCATGAATGCGTTCAATTAACGCAATTTGGCGTAAAAAATAACATTTATGTTGCTGCGATTGCCTTCTTATCGGAGCTTGGCTGCTCGGCGAGTTTGTAAGTGCGCACTACCTTTTGGAGTGCTTATTTCCGGGTGATAAGGTTCGGAAAGCTTGCTATCACAAATTATTTTTAAGAACTCCTTGACCTCGCAGGGGCATCCGTCCTATGATGAACTTGCTTACCGGCCAACTGTACAAACATACAGTTCTCCTCCTTTATGCATGGATGCGCATATAGTACCTAACCCCTGGAGCTGATTCGTTAGTTGGTCGGTAAGCCTTTCTTTCCCTTACCTTTTTTCCTTTCCTGTCGCTAACCATTTTCGCTATTGTTTTACGCGCTGTTAACGCTCTTCCACTGGTTTTCCATACGGTGAATATCGTCCTTGATGCTCAAAAGCAGCATGAGGCTGGGAATAACCATTAATACAGTAAGGATAAAGAACAGGCTCCAATTTCCGTCCAGCCAATCGACAATCAAGCCGCTCGAAGAGGCCAGAGTATTGCGCCCCAGGCTGGCCAGTGAGGCCATCAGCGCGTATTGGGTGGCCGAGAAGCTGTGGCTGCAAAGCATGGAGACGAAGGAGACCAGTGCGACGGTCGACCAGGCCTGAGCAAAGCCGTCTACGATGATAGTGGCGACATAAAGCGGAATATCCGGCCCCACCTGGGCAATCCAGGCAAACATGAGGTTAGAGCCCGCCATGGCGCAACCGCTGACAAGCAGCCCTTTCACAATGCCGAAGCGCGCATTTACTAACCCGCCGAGCAGCGAAAATATAATCGTAAGCCACCAAGTGAGCATTTTCGAATAGTTCGCTATGTCGGTGTTGCTGTAGCCCACCTCTTTGTAAAACACGACGGACATGCGGCCAAGAAAGGCCTCACCGATTTTGAAGAGGAAAATAAAGCCGAGAATCGCCAGCGCCAGTTTTATCGGGTTACGCCCGAGAAATTCCCGGATGGGCTCGACGACCGAACTCAACAGCCAGGCGAGCAGCTTCTGATTAATCGAAAAGTTTGATCTCAGTAACCCTGAGCCCGCGAGATCAGGCGCCTGTGAGCTGTAATGAATTGTGCTGAGTTGTTTGCCTATCACGATGGCGAGCAGGCCGACAATGGCGATGATTTCCAGAGGGTAAGCCGGGTGGCCAGAGATCGAGGCCGGTAGCCCCGGGCTGCCAATGATGGCCCAGAAACACAGCGCCAAAGGCAGTATCAGCGAGAGCAGAAGGCGAGTTCTTCTCGCATTTTCGAGCTGCTGTACGCTCAGTAAATACTTATCAAAAAACGCATTGTGCCGGGCCTGATGGAAGCGCGGTTTCGGCAACAGGGCTGTGATTAACGCAATGGTCGCCATCAGTCCGGCCATCAGCAAATACAGTTGTGGCCAGGACCAATCGCGGTCAGAAAGCATCAAGGGGAAATACCCGAGGCCGGCATAACCGGTCCACCAACCGGCTGTGGCCGCACCTGCAGCCGCTGAAATATGCCCGGTCTCGGAGGGCGCAAAGCTATCAATGCGGTAGGCATCGATGCTGATATCCTGGGTTGCGGAGAAGGCGGCGATGATCAATGCGGTTAACACCAAGGCTTTTGCGGAAACAGCGGGGTCGCCCAGACTCATTGCCAGGCAGGCTGCGCAGATAACAAGTTGGCAGGCCAGAATCCAGTTCTTGCGTTGACCAAACCGTGTGTAGCCCGGCAAACGCACTTGATCAACGAGGGGTGACCAGAAAAAGTTGATCGAATACACCCCGAAAATCAAACCGGCAAAACCAATCTCGCTGCGGCTAATGCCCACCTCCTTGAGCCAGAGAGTGAGCGAGGAGCCAATCATCACCCAGGGCAAGCCTTGGGCGAGGCCCATAAAAAAAACGCTGATCACACGTTTGTCCTTGTAAAGCGTAGCGTTATTGATCACCGTGTTTGCCATCCAAAAGTTTTAAGGTCGATACGTTGCTTGTAAAACACGATGCCTTCTTTTTCCAAACGTTGTTTTTGCCGCTTGTAGCCCTCACTATCTAAGGGGAAGGCGATTTTCCCCTGAGCGTTAATCACACGAAACCAGGGGAGACGTGTATCGCGCGGGAGTTTTTTCATCGTACTGCCGACAAAGCGTGCGGCGCGACCGAGACCGGCGAGTTCAGCAACTTGCCCGTAGGTGGCAACCTTGCCTGGCGGGATGGCGTTGACGACCTGAATCACGGCTTCCTTGTTTTTGTCCATTTTATTGTGCATGGTGGTTATTATACTCAGACCTTTGAAATCGAACTGTAAAACAAGACCGCCTGTAAGCTGCGTGTTCGCAGCTAACTCACTTTAATACCCAACTGTATCATTGATTTTTTTTGCCAGCTAAAGCGTTTGGTCCAAGCTCAAAAGAGAAAGGCACTATTGTGAATTATGTATTTTTAATTTTTGTCCTCACACCCATTATCGAGATGTGGTTACTTATTGAAGTCGGTAGCGTAATCGGTGCACTGCCGACAATTGCGTTGGTTATGCTAACCGCAGTAATCGGAATCACCTTATTGCGCCAGCAAGGTTTTTCAACACTTTTTCGCGCGCGCCAGAAAATGGCGGAAGGGCAAATTCCTGCGAGAGAAATGGCCGAGGGCATTCTTCTGGCCATTGGTGGCGCACTGTTGCTCACGCCGGGTTTTGTGACCGATGCCATCGGTTTTGCCTGCTTGTTGCCTGGCAGTCGACAACTGCTGGCTGCCTCGGTGCTCAAGCGCATGCAGCCCAATATTCATGTGAACACTCACTTCCAGAATGGTTATCGCGGTGATTATCAACCTGGCGACAATACCGATAACAAGGGTGAGCACACCACGATTGAAGGCGAATTCAAACGCGAAGACCGCAAATAGAGCATTTCACCAAAAAAAATCGCAAATATTTCCCGCCCGGGTGTTGAAATCTTCCAAAACATACCCAAATTGCACCACACAAGTATTTGCCGGCCCCAAAGGCCGCTTTACGCCTGACCGGCCTCGTCGCCTGGCAGGGTTCATTCAAGTGTAAAAACGCTATTTGGAGAAACGTAAATGAAAATTCGTCCTTTACACGATCGTGTTGTGGTTCGCCGCAAGGAAGAAGAAGAAAAAACTGCTGGCGGTATCGTGCTGCCAGGCTCTGCAAAAGAAAAGCCCAATCAGGGTGAAGTCGTAGCCGTAGGCTCTGGCCGCGTGCTGGACAATGGCGAGACTCGTCCCGTAGACGTAAAGGTGGGTGACACCGTGGTATTCGGAAAGTACGCGGGTAGCGACACCATTGAGGTTGACGGTGAAGAACTGGTTATCCTCAGCGAAAGCGACATCAAGGCAGTGGTTGAGTAAACCCTGCTGAGTTCAAAGAACATCAACTTATCTGAATAGTAGGAATACGACTATGGCTGCTAAAGACGTAAAATTTGGCGACAGCGCTCGCAAAAGAATGTTGGCAGGTGTGAACATCCTGGCCGACGCCGTAAAAACCACGTTGGGCCCTAAAGGCCGCAATGTAGTACTCGACAAATCCTTCGGTGCGCCCACCGTCACTAAAGACGGTGTATCTGTTGCCAAGGAAATCGAACTGGAAGACAAGTTCGAAAACATGGGTGCGCAGATGGTGAAAGAAGTGGCTTCCAAAGCCTCTGACGATGCCGGTGACGGTACCACCACTGCAACTGTTTTGGCACAAGCCATCGTAAACGAAGGCTTGAAATCCGTTGCCGCAGGCATGAACCCCATGGACCTCAAGCGCGGAATTGATAAAGCCGTAATCGCCGCCGTTGAAAATGTAAAATCCATCGCGCAACCTTGTGAAGACAGCAAGTCTATCGCTCAGGTGGGTACCATTTCTGCGAACAGCGATAGCCACGTTGGCGACATCATCGCGGAAGCAATGGAAAAAGTTGGCAAAGAGGGCGTGATCACTGTTGAAGAAGGCAGCGGTTTAGAAAACGAACTCGACGTGGTAGAAGGTATGCAATTCGACCGCGGTTACCTGTCTCCTTACTTCATCAACAATCAGGACAGCATGAGTGCCGAGCACGAAAGCCCCTTCATTCTGTTGGTTGACAAAAAAATCTCCAATATCCGTGAATTGTTACCTGTTCTGGAAGCCGTTGCGAAAGCAGGTAAGCCTCTGATTATTGTTGCAGAAGATGTTGAAGGTGAAGCCCTGGCGACTCTGGTTGTAAACAACATGCGCGGTATTGTTAAAGTTGCTGCATGTAAAGCGCCCGGTTTCGGCGATCGCCGTAAAGCCATGTTGCAGGATATTGCCATCCTCACTGGCGGTACTGTGATCTCTGAAGAGGTCGGTCTGGATCTCGAAAGTGCGACTCTGGAGCATCTCGGTTCTGCCAAGCGTGTAACGCTTTCCAAGGAAAATACCATTATCGTTGATGGTGCGGGTGATGCTAAAGACATTCAAGCCCGTGTTGGACAAATCCGTACGCAAATCGAAGAAACCTCTTCAGATTACGACCGTGAAAAACTGCAAGAGCGTGTTGCCAAATTGGCTGGCGGTGTTGCGGTAATTAAAGTTGGCGCGGCCACTGAAGTTGAAATGAAAGAGAAGAAGGCGCGCGTTGAAGATGCTCTGCACGCAACCCGTGCTGCAGTAGAGGAAGGCGTTGTGCCTGGTGGTGGTACCGCCTTGATCCGCTCTCTGGCTGCCGTTGCTGCACTCAAGGGTGACAACGAAGACCAGCAAGCCGGTATCGGTATTGCCCTGCGTGCGATGGAAGCGCCTCTGCGTCAAATCGTCACTAACGCTGGAGAAGAAGCCTCTGTTGTCGCTGACAAAGTGAAGCAAGGCGACGGCAACTACGGTTTTAACGCGGCCACTGGTCAATATGGCGATATGCTCGAAATGGGTATTCTCGACCCCGCCAAAGTGGTGCGTACTGCATTACAGGCAGCGGGCTCAATCGCTGGCTTAATGATTACCACCGAAGCCATGGTTGCAGACAAGCCGGAAGATAAAGCGGCTGCACCTGCAATGCCAGACATGGGTGGCATGGGCGGCATGGGCGGCATGATGTAAACTAGCCCCTGTAACTCGTGAGAAAGCGGCTACGGCCGCTTTCTTTCCATCTGGCACTCGAAAATTTCAACATTCCTGCAACGGCTAAGCTGTTGTGTTCCGCAATCAAACTCAATATACGCAAAAAGGAAAGCTGCATATGGCCATTGAACTTCCTCCCTTGCCCTACGCAAAAGACGCGCTCGCACCGCATATCTCAGAAGAAACTCTGGAGTTCCACTACGGTAAACATCACCAAACCTACGTCACCAAGTTGAATGGGTTGTTGCCGGGTTCCGAGTTTGAAGGTAAGAGCCTTGAAGACATCGTAAAAAGTTCGTCTGGCGGTGTATTCAATAACGCAGCGCAAATCTGGAATCATACTTTTTACTGGAACTGCTTAAGTCCGAATGGCGGTGGCGCTGCTACCGGCGCGATTGCTGACGCAATCAACAGCGCTTTCGGATCTTTTGACAAGTTCAAGGAAGAGTTTACAAACTCTGCGATCAACAACTTTGGTTCTTCCTGGACCTGGTTGGTCAAGAAGGCGGATGGCAGTGTTGCCATTGTGAACACCTCTAACGCCGCGACCCCTCTGACTGACAGCAGTGTGGTGCCCCTGTTGACAGTCGATCTCTGGGAACACGCCTATTACATTGACTATCGCAATGCGCGCCCCGCCTACATGGACGCATTCTGGGCCCTGGTGAATTGGGAATTTGTTAACGCAAACTTCGCGTAATATCACTATCAAAAACGGGGCCTTCGGCCCCGTCTTTCTTTGAATTACCCTGATTTCACTGGTATAAAGCCGGGTATAAATTATTAAGTTAACAACAAAAGTAAATAAATAGAAAAACGAATTCCAAGGCGAGACCGACATGATAGAAGCTAAAGAAATTGTGATTTTTTTATTCCGCTGGGCACACGTCCTTTTCGGAATAACCTGGATCGGCATGTTGTACTACTTCAACTTTGTACAAACCGAGTATTTTAAAGAGGCCGACCCCGGAGCTCTGCCGGATGCCAAAGCCAAATTGGCTCCACGCGCGCTTTGGTGGTTCCGCTGGGGAGCGAAGTTTACCTTTATAACCGGCCTGATTTTATTGGGGGGCTTACAGCATGGCGGGATGGGAATTGATACCTATATAGTACTCGGTGCCCTGTTGGGGACATTGATGTACTTAAACGTCTGGTTGATTATCTGGCCCAATCAAAAAATTGTTTTAGGGCTCGCCGAAGGTGATTCCGCGGCCGCAGCACCCAAAGCCGCTCTGGCTTCACGCACCAATACCCTGTTTTCCGGACCTATGGCCTTTTTTATGTTGGCTTCACCGCATTTAAGTGGCGCGGGCAGTGCGTTGGTCAGTAACAATGGTTTGAGTTTGGGGGCGTGGATTGCCATTGCGGTGATATTTGCACTGGAAGGCAATGCCATTTTGGGTAAACCAGGACCTATTGCCAGCATTCGCGGTGTCGTTCACATGAGTTTGGCGCTAACCGCAGTATTATTTTTACTGACACTGTTTTTATAGTGAGTCAGTTTTCTTGAAGCAGAAAATAGTCGTTTAAGGTCGAAAGACAAATACCTGTTTAAAGACCAAAGAAAGAAGGTGCTATGAACGAAAGAAGAGAACCTGTTATTTCCGGCATTCGTCCCGAGCGTGATGAAATTGCTCGTCACCAACAGCGAGCAGGCGGCGGTTCTCCGCCACCTCCCGGCGGGCGCCCACCTGCGAGTAGCCGTCCGCCGGTCGTGGTGAAATCAAAATTAGCACCGGTTGCGCTCCTGTTTGCTTTTGCGGGAATTGGCCTTGCGGCATACGCGTTCTGGCAGTTGACTCTGACGCAACAAGAACTCGAGTCGGCTGATGCCCGCCTGGCTGAATTGGAAGGGCGTATGACACTGTCGGATGATGAGTCGACGCAATCCCTTTCAGTGTTGCAAGCCAGCATTAAAACCAACTTTTCCGAGATCGATAAGTTGTGGGCAACGCGTAATGTGAATAAAAAAGCAATCGCTGACAATAATGATGAGATAGCGAAAATTGCAAAAGCGAATGCGGGCCTGGAAAGTAAATTGCAAACTAAAATTAATGCCGCTGTTGCCGAAGCCAAACTCGCGAATGAAGTGGTCGAAGCTCAACAGGGCGCGTTGGATGCGCTTGATAGAAAATATCAACAGCAACTGGCTCAGGTCCAGAACTTGAGTGACCAGGTGACGGAGTTGGAAGCAGTTAAAACCGAATATCAGCGCCGTATTCAAAACCTGGAACAGGCCATCGAAGCCAATGATGCCTTTCGTAGACAAGTCACCCAGGATCTTCTACGGTTAAAAGGCCAATAAGATATTCCGGCGCGTGTATTGTGTCTGGTTTTGTAGCGGGTTGTGTAAATTCCAGTTACAAGATGAAACGAAGCGCGCGCCATCTCCATTCTGAACTCAAATTAAAAGCGGTACTCTGGCATGGTTAGCATCAAGCAAGATGACATCATTGCGTCAGTTGAAGACGCACTGCAATTTATTTCCTACTATCATCCTAAAGATTTTATCGACGCCGTCCACGAAGCGTGGAAGAAAGAAGAAAACCCGGCTGCGAAGGATGCGATGGCGCAAATTCTGATTAACTCTCGCATGTGTGCTGAAGGAAAACGTCCCATTTGTCAGGATACCGGCATTGTGACGGCCTTTGTGAATGTTGGCATGAATGTCAAAGTTGAAGGCGATATGAGCTTTGACGATATGATTAATGAGGGTGTGCGTCGCGCTTATAAAAATGTCGATAATGTTTTGCGCGCGTCCATTCTGGCAGACCCTGACGGCGCGCGAAAAAATACTGGTGATAACACACCGGCGGTCATTCATTACAAAATGGTGCCTGGCGACAAGATTGACATTCATGTTGCAGCCAAGGGTGGCGGCTCGGAAGCGAAATCCAAATTTGCCATGCTTAACCCTTCAGATTCGGTTGTTGATTGGGTTTTAAAAATGGTTCCACAAATGGGCGCGGGTTGGTGTCCGCCAGGCATGTTGGGAATCGGCATTGGCGGCACGGCAGAAAAAGCCATGTTACTTGCCAAAGAGTCATTGTTGGACCCCATTGATATTCAGGAATTGCGTCAACGCGGAGCAAAAAATCGCGCGGAAGAATTGCGCCTTGAGTTGGTAGACAAAGTGAATGCGCTGGGCATTGGTGCGCAGGGGCTGGGTGGTTTAACGACGGTGCTCGATGTAAAAGTGAAGGACTACCCAAGTCACGCCGCCAATAAAGCGATTGCCATTATTCCCAATTGCGCCGCCACACGTCATGCCCATATTGTTTTGGATGGCTCGGGCCCCGCACTACAAACACCGCCCTCATTGGATGATTGGCCGAAAATCACCTGGGAGGTGAATGAAAATGTTCGCCGTATTAACCTGGATACCGTTACCAAAGAAGACCTTCAAGCGTGGCAACCCGGCGATACCATTTTACTTTCCGGAAAACTTCTCACTGGCCGCGACGCCGCGCACAAACGCATCGTTGAAATGCTCAATAAGGGCGAAGCCTTGCCCGTCGATTTGAAAAACCGCTTTATTTATTATGTCGGTCCAGTGGACCCGGTGCGCGATGAAGTGGTTGGCCCGGCCGGCCCCACCACCGCTACGCGCATGGATAAATTTACTCGTCAGGTGCTCGAACAAACCGGTTTGATTGGCATGGTCGGGAAGGCAGAGCGCGATCCGCTTGCGCTTGAAGCAATTAAAGATAATCAGGCGGTATATTTAATGGCAGTGGGGGGGGCGGCTTATCTGGTGTCCAAAGCAATTGTGAAATCCAGAGTGGTCGGTTTCGCCGATTTGGGGATGGAAGCCATTTACGAGTTTGAAATAAAAGATATGCCCGTTACCGTTGCGGTGGATGCGCGCGGTGAATCGGTTCATCAGAGCGGCCCTAAAATCTGGCAGGCTAAAATAGAAGAACGGGCATTAAAAATCCGTTAGCTCATGAGCGTTATCATGTCTGGACAAAAGAGGAGAAGGTGATGAGTGATTTGGCTGAATCAAGTTGCGAAGCTTGCAGGGTGGATGCGCCGCGATTGAGCGCCGAAGAATTACAAAACCTTCTTCCGCAAATTCCTGAGTGGCAAGTGATTGAGAAGGACGATGTCCCACAACTTCAACGTCAGTTTACGTTCAGGAATTTCGTTGATGCGATGTCGTTTGCCAATAAAGTTGCGGAACTTGCGGAAGCGGAAGATCATCACCCTGCAATACTGGTGGAGTGGGGTAAAACGACAGTCACCTGGTGGACCCATAAGATTAAAGGTCTGCATCGCAATGATGTCATTATGGCCGCACGCACAGACACCTTGTGACTTACTTGTAACTTACTTGAAACTTAGTTGTCGTCTGTAGCTCCTGTATCCAGAATAACGATGGAAGAATAGCGTAATTTTTCCAATCCGATTTCGATTTGATCGCCTTTCGTGCTGAAATTCAAAACGGTTTCTCCCTCAGCAGACGTTGAGTCGGCGTTGTTATCAGGGCTAATTTCAAATACCTGGTTTACTGTTTCCCGAAGTTTCAGGTTGATCTTAAGGTTATTTTTTTCGTTTATCGTTTTATTGTAGTTGTGATTCACCAAGTGTAAACAATATCGGCTTTTGTCGGGGTTCGAGTGCAAGCTAATATCGATATTCTTGTGATTGACATGAATTTGCGCTTGAGCGGTCTCTGTTAACGGTTTGGTCGCGCTGCAGAGTTGGCTATAACGCTTATAAAATTTTCCCTGCTCACGAAAAAATGACAGCATATTTTTATCTTTCGCACTTGGGTCGCCGGGGATTGACGTTTTAAGATGGTGGGCAAAACGTAGCCCTTGGGCGTATGCATCAGCGACATACAATCGCCAATAGTCTTCACGCTGTTTTTTGTTGAGGTTGTTGTAGTTGCGCATCATTTCAGTAGGCCAATCAATAAATAACACCAGCGGAACGTCGCCAGCGACCTTTTGATTGTAGTTGTATAATTTTCTGAAAATGGCTTGCAAGGATCTTGATCCGTCTAGCTTGCCATTTTTTACGGGGACATACTCGGCTTGTTTGCCTGATAAATAAGAGCCTTTACCATCAAAGTCGTCGAAGTTGTATTCATAGAGCCCGACACTATTGAAATCGACAAACGGGAAAATACCATTCGAAGTCACAAGTAGCTGTTTGTTGTATTTTTCCCTTGCATAGCTTTTCAATGTATCAACAATTTCCTTCCAGTAGCTTATTAATGCTTGCTCGCGGAAATTCATCGCTGAAGGGAAGGTTCGATTAGGTACCAGTACGCCCCATTCCCTCATTAATGGGTTGTTCTGGTTAAGCGGCTGCTCGCTCCATCCATGTTCTTCGAGATAGTGCCGATAGTTAAAATTGTTTTTTAAATCAGAAGGATCTACATCTTTCCTTGGGTAGTTATTTGCTTGCATGGCGAATCGTTCTTGCCAATTTTCTTTCGTAAAGCCCGGATATTTCGCGAGAAGGTAGCGGTTAAAGTCTGCAAGAAAATAGTTATCGAAACCTTCGTTGCCGTTAAATCCCCATTTCTGTCCGCCGTTGTAAGCGCCGGCATTCACTTCATCGATAAACACACCGTCAACACCGGCATCTATCTGAAGTTGAAATAATTCTATCAAGTGTCGGCGATAGTGAGGGTTGGCCATTGAGGCGCGATGGGCTCCCGGGACAATGTAGTCGTGAGGGACGCGTTCACCCTTGGCGTCAACCGTTGCCCAATCCTGAAAATTCGCTGGTGTCGTTTCATCCTGGAAAATGACACTGGCAGTTCCCCCGGCGATTAGCGTAATGTTATTGCTTTGGTACTGTTTTAGGACGTCGTCCGGGAAATGTTCCGGGCGTGTTGCCAGCTTTCTCCATTTCTGCCATGCGCGTAAATTGATTTCAGCATTGACACTCAGGAGCTGTGAATCAAACTCGTAAGACTCCCCCTGGGAAAAGGCAATGGTTGCATTCCGAATGGAGTGTAAGGTGTCATTATCGTTCGCGAGGGCTTGAATTCCACAGATCGTAAAAATGGCCGGTAGGACTCGCAATAGGATTTTTCTGGATAGCAGGGGAGTAGAAAACTGTGCAAACATGATTTGTTCCTTTTTCTGCTACTCTAGCAGGCGGAATGCAAATAAAGTGTGAAACTGTTGACGTGTATCAGTATTCAAGCGCAGGATTTTGCCTGGTTGGTGACCCTTTACCTGCTAGGGTGTCTTCTGATGCATATCTCTTAAACACATCTCTTAAAAGCATCTCTTAAAAAAGATGTGAGAAACAGACACAATAAGCCGACCGAAAAAAGTTAATAAAAAAGGGAATCCTATGTGCGAGGCGTCTACCAGAAAATCGATCGTACCCTATATTGTCATTTTATTGCTCGCGTGGGGTTTGGGCGTGAACCTTACGCAGGCCGAGACAACTTCCTCCCTCAAAATTGAAAGTGGATTAATTGAAGGCCTCCGATTGGAGTCTGGTATCGAATCATATAAAGGTATACCTTTTGCCGCGCCACCTCTTGATTCGTTACGTTGGCAAGCGCCACAGCCGGCTAAAGCCTGGCCGGGGGTGCGTAAGGCACATTCCTTTGGCCCCAGTTGTATGCAGGCCTTGACGCGACGCTACCTTCCCTGGACTGAAGAATACATGATCAGTAATGGCGTCAGCGAGGATTGCCTGACCTTGAATGTCTGGGCGCCCGTTAGACAGCAGGGTAAGGAGTATGCGGTATTGGTGTATATACACGGCGGCGCGTACACCGGCGGTGGTAGTGAGGTAAGTCTTTACGATGGCGAGAACCTCGCAAAAAAAGGCCTGGTGGTTGTGACGGTTAACTATCGGCTTGGCGTTTTTGGTTTTCTGGCGCACAAGCAGCTAAGCAAAGAACAAGGGCAGTCCGGAAACTACGGTTTGTTGGACAATATTGCAGCGCTGCAGTGGGTGCAGAAAAATATTGCTGCTTTTGGCGGTGACCCTTCGCGAGTCACTATCGCGGGACAGTCAGCGGGGGCACGTTCGGTTCATTATTTATCTGTATCACCGCTTGCGAAAGGCTTGTTCCATCAATTGATTGCACAAAGTGGCCCCTGGCGTGGGGGCAGTGAGACAGCTTCTTTGACGCAGGCGGAAAAATTAACCGAGGATTATCTGGACGCTTGGGCGATTGAATCATTTGATGCGCTTCGCGCAATGCCTGCCGATACCTTGCAGGCGCTGAATATGGATTTTTCCCGGCGCTTTCTTCCAAATATTGATGGCTATTTTTTGCCGGAATCTGTTGAGGCGCTTTACACGCAAGGACAGGTACACAATCTTCCTGCACTTACAGGAATTACGGCTGACGAGGGCAGTTCAAATCCGAATTATGGAAAACAATCGCTGAAGGACTTTGGGACTTCTACACGAGAGAAATTCGGCAAGCATTACCCGCGGTTTTCGCAGCTCTATCCAGCGACCAATGATCGAGAAGCGGGTGAAGCGAGCCGGCAACTTGCACGTGATCAAGGACTCCTTGATATGCTGCGATGGCTTCGCCTTCGCAACGCACAGGGCGCTAAAAACAATTATGCCTACTTGATGGCGCGTGTGACTCCGTGGCCGGAATATCCGCAATATGCGGCTTTTCATTCATCCGAATTGCCCTACGTTTTTAATAATCTGCATCTCAGTCCAAAGAAATGGCAGGATGAAGATAAAGTGCTGGCCGAACTGATGTCTGATTACTGGGCGAATTTTGTCAAAACGGGTAACCCAAACAGTTCGGCACTACCACATTGGCCGCGGGCAAGCGAAGAGATGATGGTATTTGCTGTGCCCTCAAAAGTGCGTGCCATTTTGAGCAATGAAAAAAAGATTTTTTGGGAAGCCTTGTAAAATGTTTTAAGCGATTTTTCAGAAATGAAATAAACAAAATACATAAGAATTGACGATACAGAAGAAATTTCAGGATTTGAGGAAGGGGAGAAAAATGTTAGCAGGCAATAAGAAAAAAATTTTGAATGTCGCCGCATTGTTATTACTCGGTTTGTGGGGGAGTGTTGTGTGGGCACAAAAAGTGAGCCTTGTCTATGACAATGCCTCTGCACAAGCGAGCTATGCAGCAAGAAAACTGACGGCAACACTCCTGCAACAGGGGTATCAACTCTCGCGCAGCTCAAGCGACTACGATTTCATGCTGAGTTTTTCTGTTCATCCAGAACGCTTGAGCGCAGAAGCCTTTCAGATTATTCCACAAGGTCGTGTTATTACAATTTATGGTGGTGATAATCGAGGCATGATCTATGGCGTTCTCGCACTGGTTGAGCAAGTCGAGCAAGGCATCAAACTTGCGGCTATTCAAGCGCAGGAAGAAAAGCCTGCTATGGCTTTCCGTGGCATTAAATACAATTTACCGTGGGAGACCTATCGCCCCAGTTCGGCGTTGGATCAACACATTCCTACTGCCCGCGACCCAAAATATTGGGAAGCCTTTCTGGATATGATGGTGGCGAATCGCTTTAATGTTGTAAGCCTTTGGAATATGAACCCGTACACCTATATGATCAAGGCCGGTAATTTTCCGGAAGGAAGCCCCTGGTCCGAGAGGGAGCACAAAAAATGGCAAGCCCTTTACCGCGACATATTTCGTATGGCGAAAGAGCGCGCGCTTGATACTTACATCGTGCACTGGAGTATTTTCTTCAGTAAAGAATTCTCGGAAGCGCATCAATTGGCCGGGCAAAATTATTATCCGCATTACTATGTTGAAGGTGATACTTCGGAATTGGTTCGGCGATATTTACGAGAAAGTGTTCGCCAAACGCTCGAAGAGTATCCCGACCTGGACGGTATCGGCATATCCCACGGTGAAGGTATGGCGGGTATGACGCCGTTGGAACGCCAGCAGTGGATGGATGATGTCTTGATTGCCGGGATGCTGGAAGCTGATAGGCCGGTTAAAATTATTCATCGAGTTCCCTTTTCCTCTGGTAAATCGTCTGACCCGGGTGTCAGTAAAAATGTCGAAGAAGTCACGCGTGCAGCAATGGAAAAGTTGGAAGACCGTTTTGAAGGCCCCATTTGGGTAGAAATGAAATTCAATTGGTCGCATGGGCATAGCACGCCGAACCTGGAAAAGGTTCACGGTGGGAAGTTAGGGGATACCTATTTTGATCCGCTCCCTGAAAACTACAAGGTGGTGTGGCAAATTCGTAACGAAGATTTCTTCGCATTGCGTTGGGGGGTGCCGAGTTTTATTCGTCAACATATTGCATTGAATGGTAAAGCGGCTTACGTTGGGGGATATTTTATAGGGTCTGAAACCTATATTCCTGGGCTTGATTATTTTACAGCGGACGGTAAAAAGAAAAGTTGGCGTTGGGCCTTTGAACGCCAGTGGTTATTTTATAAATTGTGGGGGCGCTTACTCTACAATCCGGAGACGCCCGACGCTGTTTTTGAAAACGAATTTGTGCACCGCTATGGTGAGCAGGCAAAAAATTTATTGAATGCCTATTCCCTCGCGTCTTCAACACAGCTGCGTTTTGCTTCCTTGTATGATTCCCGTTGGGATTTCACGATATACAGTGAGGGCTTGCTTGCGTTAATGGGTGATTACATGCGTTACATTACCGTTGATGATTTAATTGCCCAGCCAACGATGGCCAGTGAATATGTGAATGTAGAAGACTATGTTGCCAGTAAAATTCGTGGCGAGGACTTTTCAGTCGACAGGGTGACTCCGCCAATTCTGGCAGCGAATCTTGAACGAGACTGCCTACGGGCCCTTACCTTGGTGGAAAACATCAAAGTAGGTGGCAATGTTGCATTAGAATATGAAGTGGCTGATATAAAAGCCTGGTCCTTATTGGGCCTGCACCTGGCAGAAAAAATTCGCGGTGCACTTGCTCTTCAAGCTTATCGTTTACAGGGAAATCAGACAGACAAGGACAATGCGATCAACCATTTGCAAAATGGCCTGGCTTACTGGGATGAATTGGTGGCATTGACTCGCCCCTTGTACAAGGATATGCGCCTGACACACTATAATCATAACTTCTTCGAGGCGAATGATGACAACCTTTTTCACTGGGCCCTGATACGTCATGAGGTGGCCGAGGATGTAAAAAGGGCAAGAGAAGCCGTTTATCAAGCAGCAAATGAATAGCAGTTTGATAAGTAGCAAGGAGTTTGCATAATCTCTCACAGCCGGGTGGTCCCTTTTGTTGCTACTACTGTCAGCTGCGCCCTGTTCGCATGACGTCGATAGCGCTAGAATAGCGGCCTTCTACGAAATGAGACCTGTACAATGGTAAAGAAAATCTTTTGGGCTGCGATTGCTGTATTGCTATTAGTGATAGTGGGTTTGTATTGGGCCATTCAGGTAAAGAGTCGGGTTGCAAAAGACATTCATGCATTTGTAAGCGCGGCGCAGAAGGATGTGCCGCGTTTTATTGATGAATTTACGTATCTCGAAAATGTTCTGGCTGAAGGCAAGGCAATTTATTTTAATTATCTCATTGCAGGAGAAGGCGTTGAAGTTGAAGGGCGTCAACAAGAGCTCGAACACGTGTTTAACCTGGCTATGTGTGAAACCACATACAGAAAAACCTTGCTAGAGAATAACGTTATAGTCGTATTTCGCTATAAAAATGATAAAGATCAAGTCCGTGAATACACCTTTTCATTGAAAGATTGTCAAGAACCTGCAAAACAATAAACGCTTTCACTTACTTCGCAAATGCGACGAGATCTTCAACCTTTTGGGGGCGCCCGGTATAAAAGCCTTGTATTTTTTGGCAGCCAACTGAATGAAGGTAGGCAAGTTGTTCTTCGGATTCGATTCCTTCGCCGACAACTTCCAGGCCGAGATTTTTCACCAGAGTCACAATTCCCTCAACAATGCGTTGGTCGGGCTTGGAATCCACAACATCTTTTACAAAGGCTCTATCAAGCTTGACGCAATCAACTTTAAATTCTTTCAGGTAGCTTAATGACGAATAGCCCGTGCCAAAATCATCGAGAGCGATAGTAACGCCCATTTCACGTAGTTTTTCCAGTGTGGCGCGTGTGTGTTCAAGGTTTTTAATAAAGAGTGACTCAGTGACTTCCATAATAAAACTGGAAGCAGGAACCTTGTTTTTTTCAAAGGTGGTCTTAAAAGAAGTGACCATTTCCGGAATATGAAATTGCGATGGCGATAAGTTTACCGATATTTTAATTTCACGAGAATTAATTTTTTGTAGCTTGGGTAAATCCAGACAGCATTGGTGTAAGACCATTTCACCCAGCTCATGTATTAGGCCGCGATCTTCAGCGATGGATATGAATATGTCGGGAGAAATTGTACCATACTTGGGGTGGTTCCATCGCGCTAGCGCTTCGTAGGCCACAACTTCGTAGTTGCTGCTGAGCACCTGAGGTTGATACACAATGTAAATTTCATTTTGTGCAAGTGCCTTGCGTAAGTCGCCTTCCAATGTGCGGTAATATTCAATTTCGGCTGCCATTTTATCTTCAAAAAACGCAAAATGAACACCGCGGTTTTGTTTGGTTTTATAGAGTGCAATATCAGCAAACTTTAATGCCGTCTCCAAATCGAATTCATTTTTATCCGAGATATGAATACCTGCACTGCTCCCGATAAAAAGCTCCAGCCCATCGATATGGATCATATCCTGGATGCTATTGGTCATTCTGTCACAGAGTCGCTCGCAACTTGACCTTAGATCGTTTTCTCCGAAAATGGAAATTGCAAATTCATCACCACCAATACGAGAGAGGTAGGCGTCGAGCGGAAGCGCATTTTGTATCCGTGCTGCAACAGTTTGTAGCACCTTGTCGCCAACATCGTGGCCAAAATAGTCGTTGACACCTTTAAAGCCATTTAAATCGAGAATAATTAAAGCAATTTGTGATTGTTCGTCACTTTTGGTTTTTAAGCGGTGGAGAACATTCTCCGTGAAAGCCTTACGATTGAGGACTTGCGTTAAATTATCATGCGCCGCCATATATTTAAGGTGGGCAGTGCGCTCTTCTACGCGTTTCTCAAGGTCTTGTTTTGCGCAAATTAATTCTTCTTCGATTTGCTTGCGTTCGCTAATGTCTTGCAAGGTGCCGATATACTCAACGACGTTACCTTGCGAGGATAGAAGAGGTTCGCCTATTTCCATAACATGACGAACCTCGCCATCAGCACGGATAATGCTGTATTCGATTTTGTAGCCTATCGCTTTCCGTTTAGCATCCTTTAAGCAATGTTCAAGGCGATCTCGGTCATCGGGGTGAACGACCTTTTCCAGGCGTTTATGCATAACTGCGAATGCGTCCTGAATATCACAGCCGAGTATCTGTGCGAATTCTTCAGAACAGGAAATCAGGCAGCGATCCTGCAAGGACCAGCGCCAATTCCCTAACTGTGCAAGAGATTGCGCCTGTGCAAGGGCTTCCTCGGCGATACTCTGTTTGGTGACCTCAAAAGCGAGGCAGCCCAAACCGATAATTTTGTCAGCGTCATTCTTTACAGGGAACCGCAATTCATCATGCATCTCGATACGGCTCCCGGTACCACAGGGAACCACACGACGGAGGCCGTTTTCATCCATGACCTTTTTATCGAGCGCGCGAACGCGTTGAGCGCGATCTTCATCAAATATATCTTCGGGGCGGGCGTGTAGAAGTTGTTCTCGACTAAAGCCAATGATGTTTTCGAAGCGTTTGTTGACATAGAGATAGTGACTATCGGCATCCTTGAACCACAGATCGCAATCAACGTATTCATCAAGAGCGCGTAGCCAGGCTTCGTATAGTGCACAGCGTTCGCGAAGGTCCCTTAGCTCCTCCTCGATGCTCAGGCCGCTGTTCTGGTTAGCGATTTTTTTTTTGTTTTTGCTCATTCCATTCCCAAATAGGATGTTTCTCACGACAGTCTAGCTGAGCAACCGGCAATAACCAGCATAAAGCCTGTTAATCATTGCCGTTTTTTTGTATTACTTATGCCCTAATATTCTATACAAATTGATTTTCCAGTATAGATGTTATTTTGAAACCCCAAGCAAGGAAAAAGCAATATGAATACATTAACGCACTTTTTAGGCCTTACGTTGTTGTCCCTTTCGCTTGTCGCCCAGGCAGGAAGTTTAAAGTCGCACAGCGTTGATCTCGTAAACGTGTTTAGCGCTGTCGATATGATGGAGCAGGAGCTGATATTAATAAACCTGGATACCGATGAAATGATTCAGGCGAAGCTGGACGGTTTACCTGGATGGCCGGGAGGGACACCGCAACACACAGTTATCACGCCGGATGCACAGGTTCTGTATATCACTACTGACTCCAGTGACCAGGCTCCCTCCAGTATAGTCGTAGTGGAGATCAAAAAACTCGATTGGGGAACGGGGGAGTTAAAGTTAAAAGTGAGAAAGAGTCTCACGGTAGCTGCAGCGGGTTCAACATCCTCTTTTCTGGTTCCGACCCAAGTCGACCCTTCACAGCCGATCGCAGCCTGGACCCAACCACAAAATGTACAGCTGCATGGGCCAACTCTCCTGCCCCATTCGAATTTTGTGTACTTCACGCAGTGGACTAACGATCTGATCCGAGTCGTCGATACCGATAAAAACCGACTGGCCGATGTTGAACCCCTGAGCTTTCCCAGCGTAAGCAACAATACCCACGGCGTATTTTTTAACAAATCAGGAACGCGAGCTTTGGGAACGGGCTACTACTACGATAATGCCGATATCGATTTATACCGCGTTGATAAACAGACTGGCGACTTACAGTTTGAACTCAGCATTCCCTTACAGGAAGGGGACGATTACGCGGCCTTTACCCACTACGTAACCTGGTTGGATGAACGTTTCGCAGTGACGGCGAGTATGCAATTTGCTGCGACCTCTCTTACGCCGGGAGGCAGTAATGTGATTCCCCCGAGTGTATGGCTAATTGATACTTACGAGGGCAGTGCCGAGAAAATCCTGGACGCGACCTTTTCCGTTGCGGGAAATGGCGTTTTACGATCACCATCCGATATTCAGTTTGGCTCCGGAAAGTTGATACTGGCTGAAGAAGATACTTTGGACGACAACTTCGGGGACGACGGTTTTATCAGCATTTTTGATTTCAGTGACCGCCAGAATCCGGTTTTGCAAACGCGTTTGACGCCAGGGCTTGAGCTGCCCGCAGATTTTCGTGTTGCGCACGGTATTTCAGTGTCGGCAGATGAACGCTTTGCCATGGTAGTGAGTTATGCATCGGCCTACATCATCAAAATTGATTTAAATACAAATGAGGTGGTCGCCGTATTCGGAACAGCCGACGGTGTGACCATGCCTCATGGGGGATTTATATCGGGCGGTTTGCGTTAGTCTTTTAATGTTGTTTTGTTGTGCGCCGCTGATGGCGCACAACAATTATAGTGAAGAATTCGAATTCGCTTAGACAGTTTTTTTTCAAAAAACGGATCGCTATCAGAAAGCGTTATTTTAAATGTTTGGCGTTAAAAATAACAATTTATGCGAGGCTGCATTGTTATAAAGTATAGACCGAAAAAATAAAAATAATTAATCGCTAAGACTCAAATATTCTTATTTATATTCGAAAGTTTACCAAGCTGTTTTAACTAAAATTTTCTGAAAATTCATTTCTCCGTTTATCAATTTCCTTTTGCCGATTATCCATGACAGGGTTCACTTTTTTACATTTCAGGTAATACTGAATGCATGAAAATTAAACGTACTCGCGGTTTTAGCCTACTCGAACTTCTTGTTTCACTTGCAGTGCTCGCAATTATTACGGGGATTGCGGTGCCAAGCATGTCGGAAATCATTCGTAACAATCGAATTGATGCCATAAACCAATCTCTCTTTACTACAATTGTTGCAGCGCGGAGTGAAGCGGTTTCACGAAATCAAAATGTGGTTGTCTGTAAAAGCCCGAATGGAATTTTTTGTGCCACAACCAATTCCTGGGAGCAAGGGTGGTTAACCTATGTTGATGTTGCCGGTGACGGGGTTAAGGATATTACGGACCCAATTATTAACAGTTATTCCAGTCTCGACGCGAACTATACGCTGCGTACCGGTACTGCTTTTGAAAATCGCGTCACAATTTTACCGAGTGGCGCGGTATCGGAGGTGGGTACGTTCCGCCTTTGTGGCCCTGATGCAAGCCTTGAAGAAGGCAAAAGCCTGATTCTCAATATTACTGGTAGACCTCGTTATTCAGATGGTGTTTCCGAATGTCCCTAGTTGGTATTAACAAAATAAAAAAACAAATCGGAGCAGGCATGATTGAGGTATTGATCTCCATGCTGATAGTTTCGGTCGGCTCTGTTGGGCTAATTTCAATGCAAGTCACCGGAAAAAAGGTGAGTTACGACGCGATGCAGCGTTCCATCGCGACTGCACTTGTCCACGATATCGTTGAGCGCATGCGCAATAACCCCAATGCGCTGACCAGTTACGTCACTGCAAATCTTGGTAATGGCTCAATCTCAACCGAGCCGACGCCCAATTGTGTCAGTGGCGATTGCACCTCGGCTCAATTAGCTGCGCGGGATTTGTGGGAGTGGGAACAAAATATTGACGGTTCTACCGAAGAACTCATTATCGATTCGTCAACTGTCAAAGTTGGCGGCCTTGTCAGTCCACGAGCTTGTATCACACACAATTCCGGGGTTGTCACAGTTGCAATTGCCTGGAAAGGGTATCAGGAAATTGCCAACCCAACAGCATCAACCTGTGGCGAAGGTTTGGGTCTTTACGGTACCAGTGATACACAAAGACAAATTATATTCGTGACGACCTATATTGAGGATGTATAAGTGAGAACACGAATGCATCAGCGCGGCTTTACGCTGGTTGAATTACTGATATCCATTGCTCTGGGAGCGGTTCTTTCTGGAGCTGCGATTACTTTGTATGTAGAGAGCAAAGTCAGCTACATGCAAGATGAGGAACTGGCTCGCTTGCAGGAAAATGCACGATTTACTCTCGATTTTTTGAAAAGAGAGCTCTCGCTGAATGGTTTTCTCGGCGGGGCAAAAGACACGAGCGGTTTGGCGGCGAGCGCGATCACAACAGATTGTGGTAATGGCGCCAATTGGGCACTGGATACCAGCAACTCTTTTGAGCTTTTAAATAACACGGATGGCGCAACGGCGCTCGTAAATTTAAATGGCACAACATGGAATTGTATTACCGCCTCAGAACTTGTGGCAGGCACGGATGTTTTTTCAGTTAAACGCACCGCTGACAGGCCGACCGTAAACAATGGTTCACTCGTTCCCGGTACCGTGGAAGATTTTAATCAATGGTATTTCAAGCGTTTTGACTTCAATGAATACAGCTGGAGTTACTTAACAAGTGCGATCCCATCAGGCGAGAAGACCGCAGGCTCCACCTACGACTATTGGGAGTACTACGCAAAAATATTTTTTATTCGCGAATATGCTGATGTCAGTACCGATGGAATTCCGACTTTATGTCAATCTACATTGATAGCCGATGCAATGACAACACAGTGCCTGATTGAAGGTATTGAAGATATTCAGATTGAGGTTGGGCTTGATGCAGACAATGACAATGTTATTGAGCGTTATAAAGACGCCCCTACCGCAGCAGATTTTGAGGATGTTAAATCAGTGCGCGTCTATATATTAGCGCGCAGCGTAAACGAAGTTCCAGGCTATACAAACACAAAAACCTATCGTCTTGGTCAGAAGAATATTGCAGCGTTTAATGATGGCTATATCCGTAAGGTTTTTACGACAACGATCAAAATGCGTAATGTGAAGTTAGGGTAGTGTCGATGGGTAATTCACTGATCAAGCAAGAGGGTGCCGTACTGGTATTGGCACTGGTTCTAATGTTGTTAACGGGCCTTGTCGCTTCGACGGTAATGCGTACCAGTGTTGTCGAAGTGAAAATGGTTTCCAATAGTCAGCTAAAAGAAGAGGCATTTCAGCGGGTAGATTCTGTGGTAACCGCTGTTGCTTCGTCCAAAAATAACTTTATTGTCGCCGGCGATGTGGGTTACAGAAATTGTGCAAGCGGTGTGTCAGCAGGCGGATGTAATGTGTCTTCGGTGAGTGTCCCTTCACAAATATCTACCGTGCCGACAGATACGGAACTTAATTTTTACGTAGATAGAAAAGGGCCTCTCGTAACGTCGCTCCCATTTCGTGAGTCTGATTCGGTTGCGTCAGGCGCAAATAATTTTGATGTGGCTCTTTTCGAGGTTGTCGCGGAATTTGATGGCCGTGATGAACGCCTGGGTATGTATGAAGTCTGGCAGGGTGTTGCTGTAAAAGTTGCGGCATCACACCAATGAGCTCCTTGAGTTCTGTTGTATTGGGTATGACGTTATGAAAAGCATGAAAAATTTTACTCTCAGGGCAGTCCTGTTTTTATTTTTCTATTCAAATACGGTACTGGCAGACGATACAGATATTTATCTGAATCCGAAAGCCTCAGGCGGCGCACCTTATTTAATGTTTATGATGGACTACCGTTCTGATTTAAGCGCAACATTCTGTAGCGCAAACGGTGCCAATAAATGCTCGAATGTATTATCCGCGCACCCGGATTTGCTTGCTTCTCTCGAATCAGTTGCGGGTGTTGGCAATGCCGCGACCAATATGCAGGCGTTGATCGCCGTTTTAAAAGTGGTGTTCGATAAATTCGAAGGAATTTATGTTGGCTTAATGATTCCCAACGACGACAATGGCGGTACAATATTGCGCGGCTATGAAGAATTTCAGGCGGGTGATGCTAACGGCGCCAAGGCCGATTTAATCAATATTTTAAGTTCAATTCCGTTGCCATCAACGGGCAATCAGTATCACGATACCGCACCTAAAGAAACACATGCTGAATGGTACAGCTATGTGAATGGGCTCGCAGTACAGTATGGCGATCAGACTGCCGACAACTTCCAATCAACGAATACACCATCCTACGACGCTTCAATTATTTCCAGTGGAAATTACGTCTCCCCCTTTGCTTCAACACCGTCGAGCTTTGAATGTACGAAACTTTATGAAGTGTATGCGACCTCGGGCAATACCGGGGGGTCGGATGATGATCTGGATAGCTTGATTGCCTCTGCGATGGGCGGCGCCTCTTCCTATGAAGAGATGGTGAGTTATATGACTTACAACGATGTGCTCACAAGTGTGCCTGGAGATCAATCCTTAAAAACCTGGTATATCCAGATGGGGAGTGCCGCAACTTTTACCGATGACTGGGCGATTGCTGCGGATACCAACGATCAGTATATGAATGTGGGCGGTGGCGGTGCCGATTTGTTTGACGTGCAAGCGAAATTGGAGGCGGCCTTCGTTGAAGCCTTGAGCGTGAGTACAACATTTGTTGCGGCCTCGGTGCCGGTAAATGTATTTAACCGTATTCAAACACTCGACGATTTTTATATCGCACTATTTGAAGCCAATGCGACAGCGCGTTGGCCGGGCAACCTGAAAAAATTGAAACTGAGTGACAGCGACCTCGATGGGGTGCCCGATACAATTGTGGATACTCTCGGGCAAACTGCATTCAGTTCGCTTGATGGACGTATTAAATATGAAACCCTGTCGTTCTGGACGGATGTAGGCGCATTACCTCCTGCTATTCCTGAAAAAAGTGAGGTTGCCGACCGTGATGGCCGTTCGGTTGAACGCGGTGGAGCGGGTCAGAAAATTCCGGGCTTTATCTCGGGCAGTATTGGCGACAGTACGACCACCGGGACGCGTCAGGTCTACCTGGAGCCTGCCAGTGGCACGACCTTCGCTACCTTTGATGTCAGTCAGGCGGCATCTTTAACCGCTGCCCTCGGCGCAGCTGATGTAAATGAGGCGAGAGACGTTATTCGTTGGGCGCGCGGCCAGGATGCGGATGATGATGATGGCGACGGTGATTTTAGCGAAGCGCGCAGCTGGATTATGGGAGATGCAATTCACTCACGTCCCCTTACGATTAACTACGGTGCGCGTGGCAGTTATACCCAAACAAACCCCGATATTCGCTTGTTCATGGGGACCAATGATGGCTATTTCCACAGTTTTAAAAACACCAATGCGGATGGCAGTGAATCGGGTGCCGAGACCTTTGCTTTTGTTCCCCGCGAACTTTTGGGTAACTTTAAAGTGCTCAAGGATAACGTCACCAGCGACCATCCCTACGGTGTCGATGGAGAGCCGGTTGCCCTGGTGAAAGATCTTGACTCCGACGGTACGCTGGAGCCCCTGGCGGGTGAAAGTGCCAAAATTTATTTTGGCTTGCGTCGGGGCGGCAAAAGCGTGTACGCATTGGACATCAGCAACCCGGATAACATCAGCTTTATCAGTAAAATTGGCAAAACGACGTCAGGCTTTGGCGAGCTGGGTTTGACCTTCTCCACGCCCAAGGTCGGCAAAGTGCGCTTTGGCGGGCTTGAGTACGATGTGTTGATCTTTGCAGGTGGTTACGACGTCAATAAAGATGGTGACATCGTTGACCCGGATGGAAACCGTGGCGCAGACAGCGAGGGCCGGGCAGTCTTTATCGTCGATGCCAACAGCGGCGCACTTATTTGGAAAGTAAGCTATGGCGCATCCACTGGCGGCGTATCAAATACCTCCTACACACACGCAGCCATGCAATACAGTATTCCCTCTGAGGTCGCGACGCTAGACTCAAATCAAAATGGCATTATCGATCGTATTTACGTGGGCGATACAGGCGGTCTCGTTTGGCGAATCGACGTGCCCGAGGGGAATCTCAGCAGCGAAACCAACCACCGTTTGAATAGATGGAGTGCGATGGTACTGGCAGATCTCAGTGATGCTGCTGACTCTGAAGATGTTCGCTTTTTCCATCGACCTGAACTTGTGCAGACCAGTGACTCAGCGGGTAATGACTATGATGCAGTCGTACTGAGTTCTGGTGATCGGGCGAACCCGCTTGAGAGCGATGATACAAACTATCTTTACGTAATTAAGGATACGAATATAAACAGTGGCTCGCCACCGTCGTCGATCATAGATGACACTGATTTGGCGGATGTCACCGGCTGCGCTTCCAGTTGTACAGGTTTGGACTACAGTAAAGGGTGGAAACTGCAATTTAGCAGCAGTGGTGAGAAGGGCTTGTCCACACCACTCGTGTCTGCGGGCAAGATATTTAATACCACCTACGTACCTAATAGCGGCTTGGTAAGTTCCTGCGCGCCGGCAGAAGGCAGTGGCAAAATTTATGTCAGTAACCTGAATGACGGAACCGAGCTGTATTCAGGCTCGCGCGGTATTGAACTTGGGCCGGGAATTCCAGCCTCTCCCATCGCGCTGAGCGGCGATTTGGTGTTGTTGCCGGGGAATGGCCTGGATAGTGTTCCGCCCGGGCTTGATATAAGTGGCAATGCTCAACTCTTGCAGTTTAATAACAAGTCTCTATGGATACTTTATTGGCATCACACAGGTTTTGACAGTTTGTAGTGGCGGAAGGCGAAACAATATGAAGCAAAATCAACGCGGTTTTACACTCATTGAATTGTTAATAGCAGTAATGATAATCGCGATTCTGGCTGCATTTGCGTATCCATCCTACCAGGAAAGTGTACGAAAAAATGCGCGCAGTGTGGCTAAAACTGAATTGCTTAAGGTGCTTGCTCGCCAGGAAACCTACTTTATAAACTCCAAGGTTTATGCAACCGACCTTACGTCACTTGGATATGCCTCCAATGGATTCCTTGTAAGAAGAAACGGAGAGACTGCCGCGAGCGCCGCAGATGCCGTATACAGAATTGAATTGGCTTCGGGCGCTTCCGCCACCTCCTTTGTGCTGAATGCGATACCTCAGAACGCTCAAACGAAGGATTCTGCTTGCGCTACGCTATCCCTGGATAACAATGGTACTCAATCAGCTACTGGCTCTCTTGGAAGTAGTTGCTGGTAATACCAGATATTCGACCACTCATCCTGCATCAATAAACTCTTTTAATATCAAGCAGCTAAGCTGAATCCACTTATCTTCACTTCGTTCCGATTGTCTCTAGTTAGTCGGCTTTCTTAATTCCTCGGTTTATATTTAATTCAGGTTTTAAATTTTTAATCCTGTGTTGTCTCGCTTGTACCTCGCGAACAACTTTTGGTTGAAGACAAACGGTAGAAAATGATGAATAAGTGGAAAAACACAGAAATGGCGCAGGGCTTTACATTATTGGAGCTGCTTATCGCTGTCGCCATGCTCGCCATTCTCGCTGGACTGGCAGCACCTTCGTTTTCAGATTATCTTGCGACAAACAACGTTTTTTCACACCGCCAGGACATCAATGTTGCGATTAATACTGCACGTACGGAGGCATTAAACCGCAATAAGACAGTTGTCATTTGTCCTAGTGTGAATTCTGCTGACTGCGGAGGCAGCTGGAAAGATGGCTGGATCATTTTTCTCGATGATGGAGGCCTGGGCTCCGGTGTATCAAGAGATGGTATTCGTAACGGTACCGAAGAAGTTATCAACGCTTTTGATTATAACGGACCCAATTCCATCAAGGTTGAAGATGCAGATACCGATACTCTTATAACGTCACTTTCGTTTAATGAAAGAGGCCGTCCCGCTCACTTGGGTCAAGCAACCAGCCGTCGAGTGTTAATTACAGTCTGTGATAAAGATAACAATGCAAATCTTGCGCGTGGCCTATTGTTAATTGGTACTGGTAGGTTAATTCGGACGCAAGACAGCAATAATGACGGAATTCATGAAAGTCGCTTTGTTAATGATAGCGGAACAGTTGATTTGAACAGTAATCTGAGTTGCAGCTAATGAAAAGACTAAATATTCAAACCGGCGCATCGTTGATCGAAACAATCATCGCATTGTTTGTGTTGGCAATTGGCGTTCTCGGTGTTCTTTCGATGCAAGTAAAATCAATTCAATATAATAAAAACTCTCATTTATATTCTCAGGCGACTTTTCTTGCGAATGATATTTATGAAGGGATGTTGGTTACGCCAGATGACGCAAACAATTACGTAATTTTATATGACGATCCAACACCTTCCAAGCCAAATTGCATAACTTCAACCTGTACACCTTCGGCCTTGGTTAGCTGGAACCTGAATAATTGGCGAAATAATGTTGAGTCCCTTCTTCCTGGCGGCCGCAGTGAAATAGAAAGTGTTGATGGGCAGTATGTTATTCGTATTGAGTTTGAGCTTGGTTATGAGGACGATGGCACTCCACAAACATATGAATACACAATGGTTGCGGACATTTAGATGAAAATAGCTAATTTTAAATATGGGTATGCACAAGGCTTTTCTATTGTTGAACTGCTTGTATCGCTAGTAATTGCTTCTGTCATTCTAGGTGGTGTGGTTCAGGTTGCTCTAAGCGGAAAGCGATCCGCAATGGATGGCCAGGAAGTTTCATTTATTCAGGATAATGCGCGTTATGTAATTGATCAGCTCAAACGAGATACGATGGCGGCTGGCTTTATGGGATGTGCAGGAGCGGGAAATACAAACCTTGTGAATGCGGTCGTAGACGACCTCGACGGATTTATTAATCTGGAGTATGGCATTCAAGGTTATGAAGCTGATGCCGGCGCGACGACTTTCCCTGACGCATATGAAGCCGACGTGGCTTCAGGTACGGATTCTTATATTGTGCGATATGCTGATGCTGGTCGCGAGTATAAAGTGAAAACACACAGTAATGCTGCAAACACATTTTTCCTGTGGGAAGCGGAAGAAATTCCACGGGGAACAACGCTCATGGCAACCGACTCAAATTGTCGATCAACCAGCTTGTTTCAATCGGTTGGTAGTGGCAGTTCTTCAACAGAAATTGATCATACCGCTGACGCATCCAGAAATTGCACCAGTGTCTTAAAAACGGGTGACGCAACCAGTCAGGATTGCAGTACCTGTACGGCTAGTAGTTGCGGTACATTGGGTTTCACTGGGCAGGATTACTTTAGCGGAAGTGTTGTTATGCCTTACCGCGCTTATGCCTATTACATTGGCGAATCAACTGTCGTAGCGGGAATGCCTGCTTTGAAAAGAAGAGCGCTTTCCACTGAATCGGGGAATGCTGTAACAATTCTTGAAGAAATTGCTCACGGTGTTGAAGACATGCAAGTGAGCTACGGTGTTGACATCAACCAGGACGGTTCGGAAATTCAATTTTTTGATGCAGATGCAATCCCTGATAACGATTCGGATAGTAACCCCGATTGGGAGTCGGTAGTCACGGTTAGAATTACTTTGACCTTTAGATCATCAGTGGATGTCTATTCGGAAAATCAAAATGTAGTAGTAAAAATCGACGGCGTGGACAAAACCTTAAGTACAGATAAGATTCTTCGCCAGGTTGTGACGACGACAATACGCTTAAGGAATACTTAAGATGCAAATAACGACTATAAATCATGGGCTTAAATCCCAGAGAGGAGCGGCACTGCTTGTATGCTTGATTATCCTGGTGGTGATTACCTTGATTGGAACAGCAAGTATGCGAACTTCAACGATGGAAATGAAGATGGCTTCAAGCCAGCGAGACCGGGATACCGCTTTTGCCGCAGCAGAAGCAGCTCTCGCTGCAGCGGAAGATTGGCTGGATGACCAACCCTTGAAAGAAAATACGCTGTTGATAGACAGCTGTTCTCCCGCGACGTCCTGTTTTGAAATTACCTGTGCGGGTGGAAGATGTTTTCACGGCGAGTATTCCGCTACAGATACGGAGCTGCAATGTATCGTCGGTGACAGTTCCGGTGCTACACCAACTGTCGATTTTTGGAGTGATGCGACACTTGATGTCTGGAATGACAATAATAAGCATCGCACGATTACCGTAGCTGGTTTTGATGCTGAAGTGAAATATATTGTCGAATTTCTTTGTTATGTAGATGACGAAGATGCGACTGTATTTGATTCGTCAAATCCCTATGAGGGGGAGCCTTTGTTTAGAGTTACTGCGTTGGCTGAAGGGAATGGAGAGAAGGCGAGCGTTATGTTGCAGTCGACCTATATGGTGCTGCCGGAGTAAACAATATGAAAAATATATTCAAAAATTCGTACTTGATATTGAGCTTTGTTGTTGCGTTTTCTGCAAAAGCAGACGTTACAGATTTTGCGGCAAGCCCACCTCTGTTGTCCGACACAACAACTCCTCTGATTATGTTGGCAATGCCCAATGATCACCAGCTCTATTACAAGGCCTATACCGATTGGGATGACCTGGATGGTGATGGCACTATTGAAATCACCTATACGCATTCAATTGATTACGCGGGTTACTTTGATTCCTACAAATGTTATTCCTACCTGGCTACAAGTCAGCGCTTTGACCCTCAAGCAGTGACCACTGATAAATATTGTAATGGAGTCTCAGGCGAATGGAGTGGTAACTTTTTGAACTGGGCAAGCATGACCCGTATGGATGAAATCCGAAAAGTTTTATATGGCGGTCAAAGGTCAACTGATACTGCAAGCCGAACGGTTCTGGAGCGCGCCTTTTTGCCAAATGACGCTCATAGTTTTGCGAAATACTACAACGGTAGCGATCTTTTTAGGCTGACTGAATTTAATGGTTCTGATGTCAATGCAATCAATGCTGATGCATCAAACAGCGGTATCACAATTTGTAATACAACAGACGCCTCACGTTCAACGGGGGAGCCGAGACGGTCCGAGCAAGTGGATGATCCGCCCTTGATGAAAATTGTAAAAGGCAATTATTCACTTTGGGCTGCAAGCGAACGCTTTCAGTGCGCCTATAACGATGATGGTCGACTGGACGGTAATAAGGGCGAAAATGGTAATAGCCCGAGTTCATTGTTACGTGCCTATGGTGATAGTCCCAATTCTTCTGAAAGAATCGGCGAGTATGTCGTTCGAGTAAGTGTTTGTCAGGCCTCTTTATTAGGTACAGAAGATTGTAAAGAATACCCCAGCGGGAATTACAAACCCGTTGGTCTACTGCAAGAGTTTGGTGATGACGATAGTGTTCATTTCGGTCTGATGACTGGCAGTTTCCTGAGAAACAAGGACGGCGGTATTTTGAGAAAAAATATCGGATCAATCAGTGATGAGGTGAACATTGATACCGATGGTACTTTCAAGAGTGCAGCAGGCATCATACAAACCCTGGACACATTCAGAATCGTTGGATATGAATTCTGGAATTGGTGGGACGATAGCAATCACGGCACCTATCGAAATTACGATGATTGCACCTGGGGCCGCAGCTCCTTTCCCAATGGTGATTGTAAAAACTGGGGTAACCCCTTTGCAGAAATTTTGCTTGAGTGTTACCGATACTTCGGCGGGCAATCTGCAACGACCTCTTACTCGACATCGGATACCTCAGTCCTGTCTGGGCTCAGCGCACCTTCCTGGGTATCTGGTGGGCCAGTCACCTCTACGAATGCTTGTGCGAAATTAAATGTTATCGCATTTAACGCCAGTACAATTTCCTACGATGGTGATGGATTAAGTGGTTTCTCGGATATTGTTGATAGTTCCGATCCCACAGTCGCGTCGTCTGCTGCAGCAGCGACCAACAGAGTAGGAATTGGCGAGGGTATATCCGGAAATGACTACTTTGTTGGTGAAGCTGAGGGAAGTGGAGATCAATTGTGTACCGGAAAAACTGTAAATAATCTCGGTACAGTAGAAGGGACTTGTTCCGACGCTCCGCGCCTTGACGGTACCTACAACGTCGCGGGCATCGCGCATCACGCACACGTCAACGATATTGCGCCGAGTGTACCCGGTGACCAATTGGTTACAACTTACGGTGTAACACTTTCCCCTGCAATTCCTGAAGTAAAAATACCCGTGCCTGGTTCCAGCGGTAAAACCGTTTCGATTCTTCCTGCTTGCCGCAACAACACCGTCGGTGGTAATTGCGGTTTGGTAGACTTCAAAATTTTGGTGCCCTATACCCTCTCGGGCTCGAAAGCGAGAGGTGCATTTTATGTTAACTGGGAAGACTCGGAGCAAGGTGGGGATTACGACCAGGATATGGCGGGTGTTTTAAGTTACGAGATCAGTTCCACTGAAATAGAAATTGAAACGCAAATTGTTGGTGAATCGACTCCGAATGCAGTTGGTTTTGGTTATATTCTCGGTGGTACTGACGATGATGGTTTCCACGCTCACTCTGGAATTCACGGCTATAACGGCTTTGGTTGTGCCAGTGTATCGGGTGGTTGTCAGCATTGGCACTCAGCTTCCGACGAAGACTACAATATAGGCACGTCGTCGGCGTCTCTTCTCGAACAGCCGCTGTACTATGCAGCCAAGTGGGGCGGTTTTGTTAGTGACGGCACAATAGATTCCACTGTCAACGAACCGATACCGGATAATGTCAGTGAGTGGGATGTAAAAAATAATTCTACGGGTGCCTATGGTTCAGATGGCGTTCCAGACAATTACTTTCTTGCAATTGATCCCGCTGAATTAAAAGGGCAGTTGCAAACAGTTATCCGCGATATTCTTGCGAGAACCTCTTCCGGTACAGCGGCTTCGGTTGTAACAAGTACAGGTGCCGGTGAGGGTGCAGTTTATCAGGCGCTCTATAATCCTCGATATGATTCTGATTCCGGTACCGGTAACCAAAGCGTGACCTGGGTCGGAACACTTCATGCGTTGTTTCTCGATCGCTATGGTGAATTGCGTGAGGATATTGTCCCGACGGGTGAGTCTGCGGGTGAACTCACAAACAGCGACCCAATTGTCACAATTTATTACGATGCGGCTCTGGGTAAAACCATGATTCAACGTTATAACGTGGGTACGGATGGTAAGCGCTCGACTGCGTTGGGAACACCGGTTGAAATTGACGAAATCGATCCTATCTGGAGCGCGCGAGACCAATTATCGAGCTTAACAAATCTGACCTCTAATCGATTGAATTTCAGTTCAAGTGCAGCCGGTGGCCGTTATATCTTTACCGGTATTGATGACGACAGTACCGGGTGGATTGAGCAGGATGAAATAACGCCGTTTGAGAGTTCAACTTTCTTGAAGTCTGGAGGAACAGATAATTTCCGTCTATTGGGTTTTGAGGATGCAGACACTGACACCGAGATTGGTAACCTGATTAATTTCCTTCGCGGCGATGAAACTGTGAGCGGTATGAGAAACCGAACCATTGAATATGATGGTAATCTCTTGAATGGTGAAGAGCCCTGGTTGTTAGGCGATATCGTTCACTCCTCGCCTGCAGTATTGACCAGGCCAACCAGTTTCTATGACCTTACTTACAATGACAAAACATACAAGACTTTTGTCAATGAAGTCAGCGATCGTCGACAAGTTGTTTATGTCGGTGCCAATGACGGAATGTTGCATGCATTCAATGGCGGTTTTTTTGATCCTACGACGAAAAATTACAAAACAACAAACGGGACTGAAACCGCACATCCTTTGGGTAGCGAAATGTGGGCGTATGTTCCCTACAATCTGCTCCCGCATTTAAACTACCTGGCTGATCCTTCGTACCCACATGTTTACTATGTAGACGGCGAGCCACAGGTTTTTGAAGTCAATGATATTTGGTCCGCTGGAAGTGGCGTAACGCACCCTGAAGGCTGGGGAAGTATTCTCGTCGTCGGTATGCGTTTTGGTGGGGGAGAAATACAAGTTGACCCCGACAGCGATATCGATGCGGATACCAGTGATGACCTGACTATGCGGTCGTCCTTTATTATTATGGACGTCACCGATCCGGAATCCCCACCTGAAATTATCGGTGAGATTTCACATGCGGATCTGGGTTACACCGTGTCACGCCCAACGTTAATCAAGCACAGAAGCGTCAATCCGGTAACAGGCACTTACGAGACGCCCGCGACCAACAACTGGTATCTTGTTTTTGGCTCAGGGCCCGCAGGTACAAGTTCCAGTACACGAAAAGATGCCCTTGATCATGCTACAAGCACAAAAAGCGCAAAAGTATTTATCTATGATTTAAAAAATAGAAGTTTGTCTGTTGTTGATACCGGTATTAGTAACGCTTTTGTTGGAGGTATCACGGCGGCAGATTGGAACAATGACTTCATAGATGATGCAATTTATTTTGGTGTGGTTGGTGGTACCGAAGCGAGCCCCTCAGGGCGCTTAATGCGAGCGAAACTTAACTGGAACACCGGTGGCGCATTGACGGGTACGCCACTAAGTATGAGTAATGTTGTTGATGTAACGACTCAGGCCTTTAGTGCGGCACCGACAATTTCTCGTGATCGTTCTGGAAATTTTTGGGTATTTAGCGGCACCGGACGTTTTTACACAGTTGAAGATAACTTGAGTACCGCAACACAAAGCTACTACGGAATTAAAGATCCAGATGCAGCAGCGATGGGTGGCGGTACTACGGTAATACACAATAGTGAGCTTGTAGAAACGACGGGCATAGACGTTTTTGCAAACGGTACGGTACGCAGAAGTGGTAGTAGTAGTTTCACTTTAAACACCGGACAGATTGTCGATAGCTACAATAAAATCCAGGCTGCAGTGGTTGAAGAAGATGGTTGGTTTTTTGATTTTTCTTCGAATTTGGAGCGCAGTGTGACCAAGGCCGCGCTTTCGGAAGAATCACTGGTCTTTACGACTTATACTCCGACCGGTCAAGCCTGTGACCCCGACGGCGAAGGTAAGCTTTATGCTCCAAGTTTTCAAACAGGTTTACCTGGACCTTTTGCTCCTCTGGATACAGACTCCTCAACGACTTTTGGTAGTTCAGAGCTTGTTAACATGAGTGTGAGCCTGGGTATCGGTAACCCCTCTGCTCCAACAATATATCGTGATGCAGAAGGTAAGAGCCGTGCGATTGTGCAAACATCGACAGGTGAAATTGTTAATCAGCATATTGAGGGCGATACTGGTCGAGGGAAACGTCAATCATGGCGGGAAGTGCCCATTACCTGGTAATTGAATTAATGTAATTGCCGATAAATTTGAAAGGTGAATTGATTTATGAAAACTCGAAGACAATTGGGTTTTAGTTTGACTGAGTTATTGATTGTTGTTGCCTTGATTGCTGTTTTAGCTGGCATAGCCTGGCCATCGTACAAGAACTCTGTACAGAAAACCCGGCGCGCAGACGGTAAGGAAGCCTTGCTAAGCGCGGCAGCTATGCAGGAAAAAATATTCTTGCAACGTAATAGATACAGTGGAGATATCAGCGAGCTGGGTGGCAATGCAAGTAAGGATGGCCACTATACGATCAGCGTGACCCAGTCAGGTGGAAATACAACTTACCTCTTAACCGCAACTGCCACCGGAGTTCAAACGAGTGACTCCGACTGCTCCACTTTCACGGTCAACCACATAGGCCTACAAAAAGCCTACGATTCAGGAAGTTCTGAAAACCCTGACTGTTGGTAAGCACTTAATTTTACCTGCCTTTTAGTCAATTGGACTATAATGGGCACGGAGTAACACTTCGAGCCCATTATTATGAAAAAAATACTAATTCCTTTTTTATGCGTCTGTTTAATTCTTGCGTCTTGTCAACAGCAGGAAACGTCTGATCAAAACCAGCAAGCCTGGTTCAATACCACTCTTAGCCTTGAGCAGCGAGTTGATGCACTTGTCGACGAGATGACGCTCGCCGAAAAAATTTCTCAAATGTATAACGAAGCCCCTGCAATCGAGCGCTTGGGTGTGCCTGCTTACAATTGGTGGAATGAGGCTTTGCATGGCGTTGCACGCGCCGGTAAAGCGACTGTGTTTCCTCAAGCGATAGGCATGGCTGCCATGTTCGACGAACAAATGATGCATGATATTGCGACGGTGATTTCCGATGAAGCGCGAGCAAAACATCATTATTATTTTGATAATGGCGTTGTCGCCAAGTACACAGGCCTCACATTCTGGTCGCCGAATATCAATATTTTTCGCGACCCACGTTGGGGCCGGGGCCAGGAAACCTATGGCGAAGATCCATTTCTCACCGGCGAGCTAGCGGTACAATTTATCAAGGGCTTACAAGGAGATGACAAAAAATATTTAAAAACCTCCGCAATGGCAAAACATTTTGCGGTACACAGTGGGCCTGAAAAATCACGTCATTCTGATAATTACCACTCCTCACCGCGCGATTTTTATGAAACGTATTTGCCTGCATTTGAAACTGCAGTAAAAGAAGCAAACGTTGAATCAATTATGTGTGCCTACAATCGTGTTAACGATGATCCAGCTTGTGGTAATGACTACTTGCTCAAGGATGTGTTGCGCGGTAAATGGGGTTTTAAGGGGCATGTAGTGTCTGACTGTGGCGCGATATCCGATTTTTATGATCGCAGTGCTCACAATGTTGTTCGCGCACCTTCTGCAGCAGCAGCCTGGGCTGTTCGCAGCGGTACAGATTTGAATTGCGGTACCGGCCATCTCAGTGTCTTCGCTAATTTGCATTTTGCAGTGCAACGAAACTTCATCACCGAAGAAGAAATTGACCAGGCAGTGAAACGTTTGTTTACAACGCGTTTTAAACTGGGTTTGTTTGATCCAAAAGAAGATGTTGCATTTGCAAATATTCCGATGGATGTCGTTGGTCAGGAAAGCCACCTGGCGCTAACAGAGGAAGCCGCACGAAAATCGCTGGTGTTACTCAAAAATAATGGTTTATTACCCTTAAAGAAAGGTCAGAAAGTCGCGGTAATTGGGCCGAATGCGACGAACCCGGATGTGCTCGTCGGAAATTACAACGGTACCCCGATTAAACCTGTATCGGTTCTGGACGGCATTCGCAGTTATCTCGGCGAAGAAAATGTCAGCTATGCGGCGGGCTCCAGTTTGAGTGGAGACATTTACGGGCACTATGCCGTCGTTGGTGCGGATAACTTTTTCCACACGGATGAGCAAGGAAGCGAACAGCGAGGCTTAGAGGCCTCTTATTATGAAGCGAAGCTTAACCCACCGAATCGTTATGGGCGTACTTCTGGCGAAAAAGTCGGTGAGCCGGTGATTCAGCGTGTTGAAGAAGTGATTGATTTCTATTGGCAACGTTCACCTCTGGATGACAGCGTTTTTGATGAGTTTGCTGTCGAGTGGGAGGGCCTTCTAAAACCTGTTGAAAGTGGTGTTTATCGCTTTCAAACGATTGGTAAGGTTGAGATCAATGGGGAAGAAATCGAGGAAAGTATCACGCTTGAAGCAGGTAAGCGCTACGATCTAAAAGTGTCTCGTGTCTTTGTTCGCTCGGAGTGGGGCAATCCGCTTGAGGCCAATATCGATTTACGCTGGGTCAATGAAAGTCGCAACCGCGTTGCCGACGCTGTCGCCGCTGCGGAACAGGCAGATGTGATTATTTTCGTGGGCGGTATTTCTCCTCGCCTTGAGGGTGAAGAAATGCCTGTTGACCTGGACGGTTTTGATTATGGTGACCGCACACATATCAAGCTGCCCGGAGCACAGCAGGATGTGATCGAGGTGTTGGAAGCCTTGGGCAAGCCCATGGTGATGATCAACTTCAGTGGCAGTGCCATCGCGCTGAATTGGCAGGATCAAAATCTCGATGCACTTGTACAGGCGTTTTATCCGGGAGAAGCGACGGGTAAGGCTGTAGCGGATTTACTTTGGGGGGAATACAGCCCGGCAGGAAAGCTGCCTGTGACCTTCTACCGCAGCATCGATGATTTGCCCGGCTTTAAGGATTACGATGTGGGTAACCGAACCTACAAGTACTATAAAGGCCGGAGCCTCTACCCATTTGGTCATGGCCTTACGTATAGTAAATTCTCCTATACCGAACCGGCGGCAGAAAAATCGGACAAAGGCCTGAGTGTGACTGTTGAGGTGAGCAATCAGGGAGGGATGGACAGTGATCAGGTGACCCAGGTCTACCTGAGCCTGGTGAATGCCCCTTCGTATGTTCCACAGAAAGAATTAGTCGCGTTCACGCGCCATCACCTCAAGGCCGGCGAGAGCGCCCGTTTGAGCTTTACCATTGAGGACAAGCAGCTCGGTTATATCGACGAAGCAGGCGAGCACCAGGCTTATCAGGGGCCGATTAAACTGGTGATTGGTGCCGACCAATTTATAAATAAAATCGATCTGACAAGCCAACTGTAAACCTCATTCTTACCCAATTCGTGGCCGGCTTTCGAGCTGGCCACGATTCCTATCAAAATGCCTCAGAAACCTGCTTATCTCGGATTTCAGGTAATTTCTCTCAAAAATTAGCTCTAACAGACTATTATTTTTAGACAAATTTTGAATTAAACACCCGCTATATCTCATTCTTTATTATTAATTTTTTAATCAAAAGTACCAAAAAAAGTACTATTTTTTGAAAATTGAGTAAAAATTAAGCTTTTTTATTTCCTTTCAAAATATTAACTGGGTCAAGCCTTTGATTGGCATATAAATCGGCGATCATGCTCCCTTTTCTAAAGTTTGACCCAGTGCACAGGCTGCATAACAATGAGGTCACATTGTGGTTTTCTCCTCCAAGCGAACTCTGTCGTTCTGGCCGATTGGCCGGTTTGTCGCAACCATTAGGTGGGCTATGCCCACCTTTTTTTATTCCCGTTTTTCCCACGTGCCTCGCCCCAATCATTGCGACCTTACAAGCTCTCCAGGGCAACACTTCAGCAGAAGCTGAGAGCTGCTATCGCGAAGGTGTAGCGGGTGCTTGCCAGTGTGCTTAATAGTTATTTTGACAATATCCTTATAGTTAACTTGACTTTAAGTATGGGCTGGTGGAGAATGCTTGGACAGGCAGTGTTTGGCCTCGCAACGCGAGCTTTGAAGGGCGAGCGACGAAGTACGCGACGGCCGACAGTTTGGAGAAGCCTCTCACCTAAGGGTGGCTTCCATTCACGACGACCTCGAATGCACTGCTAACGATTTTGGGAAGGACTAGTCACTTAAGCGTGGCTATGTGTGACAGGGGGAACCGCATGGTTCCCCCTTTTTTATTGCCTGATATATTGCTCTTACGTCTTCTAGGAAGAGGGTGCTTTCAAAAGCAGATCAATTCTTCGGTTACGCTTGCGTCCCTCTGGTGTTTCATTATTAGCAATGGGGCGGGATTCACCGTAACCAAAGGCTTCACTGCGGCTGGCAGAGAAGTTATCCATATTTACCAGAAAGTATTGTCGCACCGCACGCGCTCTGTCGAGAGACAATGCCTGGTTGGTGGCGTCGCTACCAAAACTGTCAGTGTGACCCTCTACCACAACGGTGTAATCGGGGTAGGCGTTAATGGCTTGCTCCAGTTTACTCAGTAAGGCGAAATTTTCACTGTTGATCTGTGCACTGCCAGGGTTGAAGTTCAAACCGACAACACGAATCAACACATCATTCCCCTGGCGAAGCACAATTGCTTCATCCCGCTCAAAATACTCGGTGATACGCTGGATGCGCTCGCGAGCTTCCTCTTCCATTTGCAGGCGCTCGCTTTGAATGCCCAACTTGTTTTCCAGCATTGCGTAGTCTTGCTCAAGCGCTGACATTTTGTTTTTCAGTTCGCCAAGCTCGTAAGAATCATTTTGCAGCGCTTCAATTTTCTCGTTTATAGCCGCCACCGGTGCTTCAAAACCCTGGTCAAACTCCGCGACCAGGTCGAGGTTGCCAGCGATACTGGCGACGGGCTGTTCCATTTTTAAAATCAACTGCTCAGCGCTGATTTCTCTTTCATCCAGTGCCTGAATTTGCTGCGCGAGGTAAATGGAATGTTTGGCCTGATAAAAGGCTTCTTTCACTAATGAGCGTGGGTAGTCGGTGTCGTAGCGGTTTTCGCTCAATTCTTTTTCCGCTGTAGCCAATAACTCTGTTGCGCGTGCCAGTGTATCGGGGGCAAATTTCTTCACCTTCATCTTGTTGGCTTTTTCAATCATCGCACGAGTTTGATTTAAATAATTGCCCTTGATTGCCGTTAATTCTGCATCCCGATAAATCTTTTCGGCATCGCTGGCTCGGGTTTTTGCACGTGCCATATTGCCGGTCTCGAGTGTGCGTGTGGCTAACAGGAAGCGTTCTTCTGCCTTGCGCCATTCTTCGCCCGCCAGTTTTTCTGCGCCAACCCCCTCGGCATCCTTACGTGCCTGGATTGTGCTTTTGAACGTGAGCTGCGTAATTTTTGCGGCTTTGGTTGCTTGCCGAAAATATTGCGCCGCTTCAGCCAGCTCGGCCTCAATGGTTGAGACGCGCCGGTTTTTCTCGAAGCGTTTCTCAGCGCTCCGGTAGAGATCGGCCCCTTTGCCGTAACTGACTGGCGCCAAAATACTGCCCTGAACTTTGTTCGCTTCTTTTAGCGCACCCGTTGCAGATGCAAACAAGGTTTTTTTGAGCTCACTTTCTTCAGCAAAAGTTGGCAGTGCGAGGCAAAGCGACATCAAAGCGATGCTCAATAATGTAGAAAGCGAATTTAAAAACCGGCTCGGATGTCGGACGATCATAAGCAAGCTCCGAAGAGGATGGAAAACGTGAATAATAAGGTCTGGATGCGTGCAACCAGACACTTTGTAAGCTTATTACTTTAACGTAATCAGACAGACTTAAAAAGTGGATTGTTTATCAGTAAAACACTTTGATGTCGAAATCAGCAGGGTCACAAAATACCGTGTGAAAGACGTGAGCGGTGGAACTGCGTGAGTCTATCAAAAGAGAGGACGCAGATTTGCGTCCTCATTGTGGTAAGCAAGGCAACGCGTTGGCTCAGTGCGAGTAAAGATCCGGTAAGCCATCGTTAAAAAGTACAAATGGGTTTTCGTAAAAATCACGAAAGTCATCGGCGCTGGGGTGTTCGGGGAAGGGAGCGTAAAAGTGATCGCGCTTTTCGATCTCTTTGTTGGCATTACGCCAAACCACAACATAGGAAATTTGGCGTGTATAAGTGTTATCTTGCAAGCCCGCCAGCAAGACTTCAGTCCAGAAATGCGGATTTGCAATGCCGTCCGAGCCACCTTCGCTCAGTGCAGCAAGCTTGTTTTTCTTTTTCGCAATTTTGGCAACCTGCTCAAGGCTGAAAACCAGGCTCTGGAGTTTTGCTTGTTGTTCCTCGGGGTTATCAGCGGGTTTGAGGTCGTGATAATTGTCGAAGCCGATGATGTCAATGTATTCGTCACCGGGGTATCCCCACAAATAATCGGCTTCGAAAGTGTCGAGATTCATGCGACTGCGGTCAGGGGAAAAGGCATAAATCAAATTATGTTGTTGATGGGTATCCCGTAAGTATTCCACGGTAAAACGCCAAAGTGATTTATAGTCCGCCTCATTGGTGTGGCCTTTGGCCCACCAGAACCAATCGCCGTTGTGTTCGTGCCAGGGGCGAAAAATAATCGGGATGTGAATTTCTTCTCCTGCGCTATTTTTAACGAGCAGTTGCTTGTTAAACGCGATGTACGAATCCAGATAGCGTTTAAACTTATTGTGATGACTGCCGCCGGGCAACATGTGTTTGACAGTATCGCCGCCACTCCAGGAATTCTTGCCGTTGACCGGGTTGTACATGTGCCAACTGATGGTGTTGATGCCTCCGCGCAAATACACATCCTTGATCCATTGCTTCATTTCTTCAAAATTGACACGGTCCAGATTCGCGTCATTGCCGATGGCCAACCCTCCAATTTCCCAACCCGTTATTGCGGGGTAGGCACCGACCGTATCCTTCACGTCAGAGCGTCCATCTTCATTAATCCAGTTAACGCCGTAAGCGAGGTCATCCTGGTGTCCGAACAACACATGGTTGCCCTGTAGTTTTTGAAGGTTGTGATAGAGCGCCCGGGTTTCGTCGGTCGCGTTTTTATCGTTAAGTTGAAATGTGGGCGTGTTTGTTTTGCTGTCTGAGGGTTGAGGGCCAGATGCATTGCACGCAGCGAGAAACAAAAGGCAGCCAAGAAAAAGTGCAGGGAAACGACCAGGCGTCATCATAAAAAATCTCCAGTATTTCAGTTTAAGGGAAAGCGCCTGGAGCAATCGGGCTTTCTACAAATTCAAGAAAGAATGATTAATTCGACATGTTGTTTTGTCATTATTGTTATTTGGGTCAGTACAGTTCGCAGAGGCCGTGGCGCTGCGAATAGTCTGTGGTAAATCAAAGCGCTATCGTCTGTTCATCCAGTAAGGCGACACCATTTTCAAGTTTCAGGCGGCCTTCGGCAAACCACCTCACCACTTCCGGGTAAATTTTGTGTTCTTCCACGAGCACCCGCGCGGCAAGGCTATCCGCCGTATCATCTGCGAGCACAGGCACTCGCGCTTGCCGTACAACGGGGCCACCATCCAGCTCTTCGGTAACAAAATGCACGCTCACGCCGTGTTCTTTATCTCCCGCATCCAGTGCACGTTGATGCGTATGCAAGCCCTGATATTTGGGAAGCAGGGACGGGTGGATATTCAACATGCGACCTAAATAGTGCTGGGTGAATTCGCCAGTCAGTATGCGCATAAAACCCGCGAGCACGACCAGGCCGGGTTGGTAGTCATCAATCAGGGCCATCAAGGCGCGATCAAAGGCTTCGCGGCTATCGTATTGCGTGTGCTCCAGCACCTGAGAAGGGATGCCGTGTTTCGCTGCACGTTCAAGCCCACCCGCCGATGCTTTGTTGGAGATTACCGCAGCAATCGTAACATTAAGGTAACCGGTTTCACAGGCATCAATCAAGGCCTGCAAGTTGGAGCCGCCGCCGGAAATCAGCACTACAACCGAGAGTTTATCCGAGGACATATTAATTGCCGGCAAGCGCGTCGAGATCGAGGTATTCCACAGCCTCTTCGTTTTCACGTCGGTAGGCGATCTTGCCAATTTCGAGTACGTCTTCGCCCAGGCCTTGCAACAGGGTTTTGGCTGCATCTACCGCTGTTACCGGAACACAAATCACCATGCCGATGCCGCAATTAAAGGTGCGCACCAGCTCATGGGCTTCAACGTTACCGCGTTGTTGCAACCACTTGAAAACCTCAGGCAGCTGCCAGTTGGAGCAATCGATAACGGCTTTGCAATCCTCAGGGAGGACGCGGGGGATATTTTCGGTGAGGCCGCCACCCGTGATGTGGGCGAGGGCGTGAACCTCGCTCTTTTTCAGTAATTCGAGAATCGCTTTAACGTAAATCCGGGTCGGCGCCATTAAGGCATCCCGCAGGCTGACACCACCGAGATCCTGATTAAAATCTGCGCCGCTCACATCGAGAATTTTGCGAATCAGGGAGTAGCCATTGGAATGTGGGCCGCTGGAGGGTAGGGCCAGCAAAACATCGCCTTCCTGCACCTTGCTGCCGTCGAGAATATTGGCTTTTTCAACAATGCCGACACAGAAGCCTGCGAGGTCATAGTCATCGTCGGCGTACATGCCCGGCATTTCTGCCGTTTCCCCGCCCACGAGCGCACATCCCGATTGCGCGCAACCTTCGCCAATGCCTTGTACAACCTGGGTGGCAACGTCGACCGAGAGTTTGCCGCAGGCGTAGTAGTCCAGAAAGAACAGGGGCTCAGCACCGCCGACAATCAAATCGTTCACACACATGGCCACAAGGTCGATTCCGATGGTGTCGTGCTGATTAAAATCCATGGCCAGTTTTAACTTGGTGCCTACACCATCAGTACCGCTCACCAGCACGGGCTCTTTATAGCCCTTGGGTAACTCGAAAAGGGCGCCGAAGCCGCCGAGGCCGGTAAGGACTTCCGGGCGACGTGTGCGCTTGGCGACATCCTTGATGTTTTCGACAAGGGCGTTGCCCGCGTCGATATCGACACCGGCATCTTTATAACTGAGGGATTTGGCTTTAGGACTCATGCAGGACTCTTCAGGGCAGTGCAAAAAAGGCGGACATTTTAACAGCATCCCTTGTCCAAGGGCAGTAAGCTCTGGCCTCTTATTTAATGAGATTGGTAGAATGCGCTCACCATTTGAGGACGACTTTGTGAAAAGAAATTTAGTACTGTTGTTTTGCGCGGTATCCGCTGTGATGCTTTCCCTCGCCGTTGCGGCACAAGGCCGTGAAAGCCTCGCGTATTTTCAGGCGGCGGTGCCGGTCACGTCCCAAAGTGCGGAGAATCGTAAATACGCCGCACAAAAAGGCATGCAGCAAGTGCTGGTACGAATGAGCGCATCGGAAAGTGTGCTCCTCAACGAAACGATTAAAGGTGCGGTCACCCGCGCACAGAGCTATATCCAGCAGTTTCAATTTCGCCCGGTGACTGACCCGGAGCTTTTGGAACGAGGTTATCGCGAAGAAATGTTCATGGCGTTTTCGCCCAAGTTAATTCAGGGCTTGATGCGTGATCAGGCGCGTGTCCCGTATTGGGCAGCAGAAAATCGCCCAAAAATCCTGGTATGGTTGGTGGAAGATGAGCCGGATTATGGCCGCCAACTCTTGAATCAGAGTAGTGTTAATGCCGAGGGCGAAGCACACCCGGCCATTTTGGCGTTGCAAGCCTCAGCAAAAGAGCGAGGGCTTCCTCTGGCCTTCCCCTTGCTGGACCTGGAAGACCAAATGGCGATCAGTTCCGATGAAGTCTGGTATATGGAAGAAGAAAAAATTCGCGAAGCGTCGCAGCGCTACACCGCACCGGTCATATTGGTGGGGCGTTATTCCTATACCTCACAAGGTGAGCTGTGGTCCACCTGGCAATATTTCCACCAGGATTTTAATCAAACCTGGGACAGTAGAACGAGTGAATTGGATAAATTTGCCTGGGAAGGGCTTGCGCCCCTTAATCAATTCCTTGCCGGGCGCTATGCGATTGTCCCGGGCGCCTTTATTGAAGACACAGCACTTATCGTGCGCTTGCAAAATGTCGACAGCTTCAAGCGCTTTCGCGCAGCGATGGATTATCTCGCTGGTCTGGCGCTGATTTCGGAGGTAAAAATTATTCAGGCTTCCAGCAATGAATTGTTGTTAGCGCTGAATTCCGAGGCGAGTATCGAACGCTTTAAGAGCACGGTGCAGTTGGACAGAAAAATTCAGTTTATTCCCCAGCAAAGTGACCTCCCCGAATGGCAGCGTCCGCAAGAAGGTACGCGGGAGAATCCGATTGTGAGTACGTGGCTGGGGTCTTGATAGATACGTCGTCCATGGAAAAAAGGCCACTACAATTGAGCCTCGGGGTGACTCTGAATGATGAGTCGACCTTCGACAATTTTTTTGCCGGCAGTGACAACAACCGTCAAATTCTGCAAGACCTCGAAAAATTCGGCCGTGCTGAAGGTGAAAAAAATCTGCTGGTTTGGGGGGCGCCGGGTTGTGGTTTAACGCACCTCTTGCAGGCGGTGTGCCACCAGGTTTGGGAGCAGGGGCGCGCCGTACAGTATTTGCCGCTCCGTGATGTTCGCGGTTTTTCGGCAGCGGATATTTGTGACGGGCTCGAAGAAGCAGAAGTTGTTTGCCTGGATGGCATCGATCAGATTTGCGGTGTGAAGGAGTGGGAAAATGCACTTTTTCATTTATATAACAACATCAAGGATGCGGGCCACTATTTATTAATTTCCTCACACACCAGCCCGCCCTCACTGCCCATTGTGCTTGCTGATTTGCGTTCGCGCGTGCTCGGCTGTGTGCGGTATCACCTCGAAAGCTTGAACGATGCGGACAAACAAACGGCCTTGATTATGCGAGCCGCCGCGCGCGGCATGGATTTGCCGGGTGAGGTTGCGCGCTATATTTTGAGCCGTGCTTCGCGTGACACTAACGAACTTTTTTATATGCTGAATACGCTTGATGAGGCCTCCTTGCAACAGCAGCGAAAACTGACCATTCCCTTTGTGAAAGAAACGCTGCATCTAAAATAAGCTGTCATTTCCGTTCAGTGTTATCCATTTTCGAATTGTTTTGAACCAGATCACAAAACAGTAATCAGTCCTTTTGTCTTTGCGCACTTTTTACCGCTGTTTATAACTGTTTTATAACTTTTATCAATTTATATTAAGTCTCGCTTGTAAGCCTGTGTAACGCTTGTCATGCTTGCAACCGAATAGTCTTCTTTGTCGTATAAAGGAAAAACGGTGTAATACAAAAGACAAACCCGCTTACCGGGAAAGTAAGGAGAGCGAAGATGAATGTGAATGGTGCAGTAGGGATAGCGCTGGTGGCTTTGCTGCTGAGTGCCTGTGGTGGCGGTGGAGGATCGTCGAACCCGATAGATACTTCCGCGAGTTCGTCTTCCAGCGCTTCCAGCTCTTCTACCAGTTCCGGTAGCGAATCTTCAAGTAGTAGTTCTTCTTCCAGTAGTTCTTCATCCAGTAGTGCATCTTCAAGTGCTACATCTTCAAGTTCAACATCTTCAAGTACAACATCTTCAAGTACAACGTCATCCAGCACTTCATCTTCAACGGGGTCTTCGTCAAGCAGTTCGTCCACCGCGAGTAGTGCTTCCTCAAGTTCGAGTAGTAGTTCGGCGAGTTCGTCTTCCGGTTTAACTGCAAATGTCAGTGGCACCATTCATGTTGCAGCAGGGGCAGCCGTCGACAGCGACACCAATGATCCACTTGCCCCTTTTGCGGGTAACAATTTTGTCGAAACCGCGCAGCAGCTTTCGCCGCCCTTGACTCTTGGCGGTTACGTCAATGAAGCGGGAGAAGGTGAAGAAGGTGCGCTTTTTGAAGAGGGTGATATCGACGATGTGTTTTCTGCTAATTTACTGGCTGGGCAAAGTATCACTGTTTTAGTCTCCGACTACACGCAGGGTGATGTTGATTTGTATCTGTTTGACAGTGAATTAAAATTGCTGGATTCCTCACTCAGTACTGGCGAAGTTGAAAATATCGTCGTCACGGAAACGGCGGATTATGTCATTCTGGTCAGGTGTTATGAAGGTGCGAGTAATTACACCCTTGTAATAGGGCAAAACCTCGAAGCAGAGAAAACAGAAAATGCCGCGTCACTAAAACTCTCCGATAGCTTTATGCCCAACGAAGCCATCGCAGCCCTAAAGAAGGGAGATGTTCAAGGTTTCAGCAAGGCTAGCGCAACGGATGATTCCTTGACGCTTATTGGTGGGAGTGCGGAACGCGTGATGTTGCTCGATTTAAGTCAAAATGAAAAGAGTCGCGTGCAAAAAACAGCTGCCAACTTTGAGCAAAGCGAGGCAGCTTTTGAATTTAATTTTTCAAGTGCTGAGCAAGAAAAAAAATTCAACACTTTAATGAAAATAAAAGCATTGCGAAAACAAGCAAGCCTGGACTTTGTCGAGCCCAATTTTATTTATCAAGCGCAAGCACAACCGAATGACGAATATTACCCCTACCAATGGCATTACCCACTTATTAATTTGCCGGATGCCTGGGATATTACAACTGGGTCATCAGATGTTGTTGTCGCTGTTGCCGATACGGGCGTGTTGTTAAATCACCCCGATTTACAAGGGCAATTAACTACAGACGGCTATGATTTTATTAGCAACCCGTTGGTCGCCAACGATGGCGACGGTGCGGATGCAAATGCGGATGACCCTGGTGATGCGGAAGGATCGCGGGCGAGTTCTTTTCACGGAACCCACGTTGCAGGCACGATTGCTGCGGCGAGTAATAATGGCGACGGTGTTGCAGGTGTGGCCTGGAATGTAAAAATTATGCCGATACGCGTACTCGGCGTAGGAGGTGGCACGCTTTACGATATTGATCAAGGTATTCGATATGCGGCGGGTTTAAGTAATGATTATGGTCTGGTGCCAGACAAGGCGGCAGATGTGATTAATTTAAGCCTCGGGGGTGGCGGGTATTCGCAAGCCATGCAAAATACTTTTAACGAAATTCGTGCGACGACAACAAGTATCGTCGTCGCTGCCGCAGGCAATGATGGTGTGAATACGCTCGCTTATCCTGCGTCGTATGACAATGTTATTTCGGTCAGCGCAGTGGGTGCAGATCGTCAGCGCGCGCCGTATTCTAATTTCGGTTCGGCTGTTGATGTGAGCGCACCGGGTGGTAATAGCGGTGCTGATATTGATGGTAACGGTTATGCCGATGGTGTGCTCAGTACTGCGGCAGACGACAGTGGCGGTTCAGTCACCTACAATTTCGTTTTTTATCAGGGCACCTCAATGGCATCGCCACACGTTGCCGGTGTGCTCGCCTTGATGCGTTCGGTGAACCCGGACATCAGTGCAGCAGCAATTGATAATTTAATTGCGAATGGCAGTATCGTTGACGATATTGGCGAACCCGGTCGCGATAATTTTTACGGACACGGTCTTATTAATGCACACAAAGCCGTTCTCGCGGCGCAAGAGGATGAAGGCTTACCGCCGCCTGTAGAAAATCCTTTATTGAGTGCCTATCCGACTTCCCTGAGTTTTACCGCTAGCAGTTCATTGATTTTGGAATTAAGAAATAATGGCGGCGGTAGCCTGTCAATCAGTGCTGTAAGTACGAGTGACGATGTCAGCTGGCTCAGCATGACGGCCCTGGATACCAGCGCAGACGGTTTGGGACGTTATACCATCAGTGTCGATAGAACCGGCCTTGCGCCCGGCAATTATTCAACCACCCTGGAAATTGAATCCAGTATCAACAGTGTACAAATACCGGTGTTACTGCGTGTTGCTGAAGATGGCGGTGAAGATACAGGCGGCAATGATTCGATGGGCTATACCTATGTGGTTCTCTTTGATGCGGAAACGGGAGACAATATTGCCCAAGTAGAAGTGAATGTCTCCGAGGGAGTATACGAATATGTTTTCCCCAACGTTCCTTATGGCAATTACTTTTTAGTTGCGGGTTCTGATCGTGACAATGATTTTAGCCTTTGCGATTCCGGTGAATCGTGCGGGGCGTGGCCGACAATCAGTGACTACACCCCACTGCTTATTGACTCCGAAGACTATACGGGGCTGGATTTTAACCTGCTATATCCCGCGGCGCTGCCGGGTGCGATCAGTTCGAATTCGGTAAACGCTTTTGTAAACAAGGCCGCAGAAAGTACACCTGTAGTGAACAATACCGCGCTCCAACGCAATAAACAGAATAAACCAAATAAACAGGAAGATACGCAATGATATTGAATACAGCCCGCAATGCATTGTGTTCAACTACAGGCTTTGTGACAGTACTTATTTTTGTGCTAACTCTCAGTGCGTGCAAACAAGCAGAACACACTGAAACGGCAACACCTGATACTGAAAAATTCAGCATCGACCCAATATGGCATTCCAGCCACTGCTGGCAAAAAGAAGAGGGGGCAGCATTACTTTCTTCTTTGGACGACGTTAAAACCTGGTGGCAGTCCATTCACCGTACTCAATTGCCGCGACCGTCATTGGCGGACGAATTCCAGAATATAGATTTTTCGACGCACACTATCATAGTGGTCAATGTTGGTGAAAAACCGACGGGAGGCTATGGTGTTGAGTTGGATCGTAATAGAACGGTCTTGCAGCAGGGTGTATTGCATCTTGCCCTGTTAACAAAAACACCTCCAAAGGACAGCATGCAAATACAAGTTATCACGCAAGCGTGCAGTGTTTATTTGGTCGATAAGACTATTAGCAAGGTTGATGCTGAATTTTTCAGAGGTTCCTTAAATTAATCTTGTGGTTTGTTTTGCGATTTTCCAAAGAAAACCGCAATCTTAAAACCTGTTAAAACGTATCGAAAATATTGACAGCATCGAAAGCATCGAAAGCATCAAAAGTGATAATGCATCCAAATTCCCGGCAGCATCAAGGCGCAACACAGTTCATACACTGAACCAGCACCTCGTTGTGGTTGCCATCAGGCAAGTGTAGTAACTCGCCGTGCAGCGCCAGCAAGCTTGAGATATTTGATAACACCTCATTGTCACTGTCCAATCCAAGGCTGGAACTGACAAAGGCAGACATAAAACGATCGCCGATGTTTACTGAAACTTCCATCAGGGAACGCATAATCTGTTCGCGTGTACTCAAAGGCCGCACAATTTGTTTTACATCATAGTCTTCCAGATTCAACGCACCTGCTGCTGCGGCTATAACCTCATTTAATGAGCCCAGCTCATCGATTAATCCCAGCTCTTTCGCTGTTGCGCCGGTCCAGACCCGGCCTTGTGCAATTTCGTGAACTGCTTCGATGTCCAATTGGCGTGCGTCTGCTGAAATATTCAGGAAGGTGTTATAAATATTATCGACGCTGGACTGCAGTAAACTCTGGACTTCTTCGGGCATGGGCAAATCGCCGCGAAAACCGCCTGCAATTTTTGAGGTCGCGATGCCATCCGTATTAATCCCGATTTTTTTGAAAGATTCACTGTAGTTCGGGTACAAGCCCCATACGCCAATAGAACCGGTAATGGTTTCCGGCGTCGCCCAAATTTCATCAGCGGGCGTCGATATCCAGTAACCGCCGGATGCGGCAACACTACCCATCGAAACATAAAGTGGCAATCCAGCTTCACGTGTCGCAATTAACTCCTGACGAATAACTTCGGAGGCAAATGCGCTGCCGCCGCCACTGTCAATACGCAACACAAGGGCTTTTATATCCTTGTCTTCACGCGCCTGACGAATCAAGTTTGCCAGGCTGTCGCCGCCAATGGAGCCTGCATGCTGGTTGCCATCCATGATTGTGCCTGTGGCAACAATTAAACCGATTTTATTCTTGCTGCGGGTTAATGAGGCGGCGTTGTTCAAAGCGAGATAGGAATTCATATCAATGGAGGCAAAACTTTTGCCTTCCTTGTCGGCGCCAAACTGTTCAATGAGTTTGTCTTTTAACTCGATACGTGTCAGCGCCTGATCGACCAGGCCTGCGCTTTCAGAAAAGCGTGCGTGCGAACCGCCGTGCTTTTTAAATTCTTCCGGCATGCTGGTAATAAAATCATCGACGGCGCCGTGGGGCAGGTTGCGTGCGCTTTCAATTTTCCCGGTGTAACGCCCCCACAGTTCTGTTAGCCAGCGGGTATTGTGTTCGCGCGAGGCCGTAGACATTTCGGTTTGCGTATAAGGCTCAATGGCATCCTTGTATTCGCCTGCACGGAAAACATGAAACTTAAGCAGGAGCTTGTCAGTAGCGTCCTTAAAATAGTTGCGATACAAACCGTAGCCGGTGATAAATACCGCCCCAAGTTCGTTGACATAAATTTTGTCTGCAAAATTGGCGAGATAGTACTGCTGTTGAGAAAAGTAATCGGAAAAAGCGACTACCGGCTTGTTACTCTCTCTGAAACTGTCGAGAGCAGCACCGATTTCATTCATTTTACTGATGCCGCCACCCTGAAGGCCGTTCAGGTTAAGCACAATGCCTGTGATGCGGTCGTCATCGCGGGCTGTTTCAATGCTGCGAATAACATCCCGCACCAGGGTTTCAGGTTCTTGTTTCTGATCACTAATCAGGTCGAAGGCCGAAGGCTGATAACTCAACTCGTCAACCAGAATACCTTTGGGGGCAATATAGAGAGCATCCTGGTTGGGGATTTTCGGTTTGGGTGCGCTGGCGAGCGACGCGATTACAACAATCAGAACAATAAAAAATATCAGGTTAACAATAAAATTGCGGATGACGCTGAGTATTTTTCCCATGTAACCAAAAATACTGAAAATTGCTTTCATTGCTCTTTCCCTTCTGAATACGAACCCGTCTGGTATTGCGCATATTGCTGCCAGCGGCTAGCCATCATTGCTACGATAAATAAAATCACAGTCAAAGCGACCAATAGATAATCATTCCACATCGCCGTGGACTTGAAGCTGTTATCCACGGCCAGCACAAAATACAAAAGCATCAAAAAACAAAACCAACTGTAGCTGCGGTAGTAACGCTTCAAGATGCCGGGTAAAAAAACCAGCAGTGGCAAAACCTGAGCCGTGAGCAGCGGCCAAACGACGCCCTGTTCGCGGCTGAAGTGTGAAGAAATAAATAACAGTATCAAGGCTGCGTAAAAGCACAGGAAAATATTAGCCGACCACTGCGCCTTCAATTCGACATTTACGATATTTTTATTCATGCAAGTTTTAATGCTGTTTGTGCAACGCGCTTACCCAGGGCTTTGCACAAGTTAATTTCATCTTCCGTAAGCGGTAAATTCGATTTGCTGCCCGCAGTGTGCGAAGCGCCGTAGGGCGTGCCCCCACTTTGCGTATGATGCAGGGCGCTTTCGCTGTAAGGTAATCCACAAATTAACATGCCGTGATGTAGCAAAGGCAGCATCATGCTCAATAAGGTGCTTTCCTGTCCGCCATGCATGCTGGACGTTGAGGTGAAAACGGCGGCGGGCTTGCCGATTAAATCGCCGTTCATCCATTCGCTTGCGGTGCCGTCGAGAAAATATTTTAAGGCGGCAGCCATATTGCCAAAGCGTGTTGGGCTCCCCAATATCAGGGCGCTGCATTCTGCCAAATCTTTTGCGTCGCAATAGATATCGCCGTCCTGAGGAATGGAATCCTCGCTCGCTTCAGTTACCGTGGATACAGCCGGTACCGTGCGTACACGCGCTTCCATTCCAGCGGCTTCGACACCGCTCGCGATATGCTGGGCCATGGTACGTGTCGCACCGTGGCGGCTGTAGTACAAAATCAGAGTGTAATCAGACATTAGAATAAGGTTTCCACATTTTCAGGTGGGCGGCCGAGTACCGCCTTACTGCCTTTGACCACAATGGGCCGCTCTATCAGTTTGGGGGCTTTGACCATGGCGGCGATCAAGGCATCTTCCGATAGGCTTTCATCGGCAAGCTTCATTGTTTTGTAGGCCTCTTCACCTTTCCGCAATAATTCGCGCGCGCTGATTTTTAATTTTTTCAACAGCGCTTTGATTGTTTCCGCATCAGGCGGTGTTTCGAGATACAAAACGATCTCCGGGCTAATTCCGTTTTCTTCCAGCAAGGCCAAAGTCTGGCGAGATTTGGAACAGCGTGGGTTGTGGTACAGAGTGAATTTATTGCTCATTTGTGTCGCCGGGGTTATGTTAGCTATGTTTAGTGTCAAAGTGGGTCAGCTGTGGTTCAAGTGGCTGTTTAACCAGGCTCTCCAAGTCACCAGCTTGGCATTGTAACCTGGGGCAGGCAAAACCGGGCGTCTTGTGAGGCCTGTTGTTGAGACGACTCGTTTACGAACATTTCCGGGCGTATAAAAAAGGAAGAGGACGGCATATTGAAAATTGATGAATGGGTATTGCAGCTTGCCAGAGCCATATGGAATTTTATTCGCAACCTTGCACATGAGTTTATCGATAAGGGCTGCCAGAAAAGCGCGGCAGCGCTGACCTACATGACTCTTTTTGCCCTCGTCCCTCTCATGACCGTCACCTATTCCATGTTCTCACTGTTCTCAATATTTGAGGGCGTTGCCGGTCAATTGCAAGACCTCATCTTTGCGCACTTTGTGCCTGAGTCGGGGGGAGAAATAAAAAAATACCTCGCGAATTTCTCTGATCAGGCGCGCAGTCTTACGGGTTTTGGCGTGGGTATTCTGGTGGTGACCGCTTATTTAATGTTGACCAATATTGAACACACCTTTAACACTATTTGGGGAGTGAAAAGAGCGAGACGCGGCCTGTCGAGCTTTCTTCTTTATTGGGCAGTGTTGAGTATTGGCCCGCTCCTGTTGGGGGCAGGGCTGATCATGACAACTTATCTCGTCTCACTCAAACTGGTTGTGAGTGAGTTTGATCATATCGGCGTGAGTACCTTGCTCTTCCGTCTCGTGCCAATGGCCATGACAGCCTCGGCCTTTACCTTGCTCTTTGCCGCCGTGCCCAATTGCCGCGTACCGCTGCGAGATGCCGCAATTGGCGGTGTGCTCACCGCCTTGTGCTTTGAGCTCCTGAAGTGGCTTTTTGCGCTGGTTGTATCGAAATCCAGCATCAAATTGGTTTACGGTGCTTTCGCGGCGGTTCCACTGTTCCTTTTGTGGGTCAATCTTGTGTGGACCATTATTCTCTCTGGTGCGGTCTTCGTACGGACCCTGGCGGAAAAGGGCTATCGCCATCGTTCGCAACGGCTGAGCACGATGGCTGCCGCCCTGCGGTGTTTGGCCGTGTTTCAGCAAAAAGCCCTGAGTGGTGAACATGTTAGTGATCGGGATTGTGTTGCAACAGGCGTAAGCCTTGTGCAATGGCAACAACTGCGCGCCCTGTTGAGCGATAACAATTGGATTGCCGTTACAGATGGCGGCAATTATGTACTTTGCCGGGAATTGTCCCACAGCTCATTGGCTGATTTGGCAGCATTAGTAAAATTGGACGTCACCGAGCCGCTGCCACAGCCCGCAGAAGAGGCCCCCGCCTGGCAAAGTGACTTTAAGCGCCGTTTGCAGCAGAGTCAGGAGGGGCACCGCGAAGCCTTCGATATTTCTCTCGACCGCTTTTTCTCGCCCATATAACCGTTTTTCCAGCGTTGGCTCAGAGGCCAGCTATACTAAATTGCAGGATCCAATGGAGAACGGCCCTGCATGGCGACCCCTTTACTAATTTGTGATGACTCAAATATGGCGCGTAAACAAGTGAAACGCGCCCTGCCTGAGGGTTGGAGCGTCGATATTACCTTCGCGGGCAATGGTGAGGAGGCGCTTGAAGCCATACGGGAAGGCAAGGGAGAAATGGTCTTTCTGGATCTTACGATGCCGGTTTTAGATGGTTATGGCGTGCTTGAGAAAATCAAGGAAGAGGGCTTGAAAGCCGTTGTCATTGTCATTTCTGGTGATATCCAGGCCGCAGCCCAGGAGCGGGTGAGGGCTTTGGGTGCTCTCGATTTTATTAAGAAACCTATCAACGCTGAGAAACTCGCCGACACCTTGAATAAGTTTGGGTTGATTTAAGGGGCAGGCCGGGTTTTGGCTTCGTTTATTACCTATCCATAGTGTAATTTATATTTGCTTTTAAGGTGTGCATTTAAATAGGCATCTATTTAGATTGGCAATTACCTGGATTGGCACCAATTTTAATCTGGCGTAAAACGCAGAGTACGAGGTGGTGCTTGTTGAAAACGCGGTGAACACGTCCGTGTGGCTCCGACACCGCATCCCTGCGGTGACGGTTTCAACAAGCACCACCTCGCACTCTGCGTTGGCAGGTGTGTTCCACCAAGTGTGTGAATGTAAATTCGGTGTTATTTCCTGGTTCATGGCTTCACTTTGAATAAATCCCTGTTTTGACTTGCTCATTTTCTGGGGCAATCAAATGGTTTTGGTAAATCAAAGTGGCATGCAAGCAAAAAGAAAAATAGAATGCGCGCTCTTCCTATCGATTTTGGTCAATACGCACAATGAAACTATCTCAATTTGGTAAGCAGCTAAGTACAGACTCCGGCATTGTCAATCTAATGGAGGATCTGGGCGATGCGATTAATGTGAATCCGAATTTGCTGTTTATGGGCGGTGGCAATCCGGCGCGCGTCCCGGCTTTTGAGAATATTATTGCCGCAAAGTTACGAACCATCGCTAATCAACCGGAGTTGTTGCATAAGTTGATTGGGACCTATCAAAGCCCGCGAGGCTCGGAGGAGTTGATTGCCGAGTTGGTGAAGTTTTTTCGTGAGGTGTGCGGCTGGCCGGTGAGTGAAAAAAATATTGCGCTGGCAAACGGAAGTCAATCTGCCTTTTTTATCTTGTTAAATATGTTTGCCGATGAAACGGCGGGCAAGATTTGCTTTCCCTTGATGCCCGAATATCTGGGTTACAGTGATCAAGGAACTATCGCAAATTTGGCCGTGGCGTGTAAGCCAAAAATCACATTGCTGGATGATAAAGTGTTTAAGTATCAACTCGATATCGATGCAGTTGAGGCAGTGGACAATGTTGCCGCGTACTGTGTTTCCCGGCCCACGAACCCTTCAGGCAATATGTTGGCAGAGGATGAAGTACTGGCACTTTGTGAATTGGCAAAAAAACGCAATACGCATTTATTGCTCGACTGTGCTTACGGTAATCCTTTTCCCGGTGTTGTCTACGATGCGGTGGAATCGTTCTGGCATGAAAAACTCATTACTGTACTGAGTCTTTCCAAGTTGGGGCTGCCAGGCACGCGCACGGGCATTGTTGTTGGGCCGGAAGATGTGATCGATAAATTTTGCCAGATCAATACTATTGTGAGTTTGGCGAACGGCAACCTTGGGCCAGTGTTACTCACTGAGCTATTGAAAAGTGGTGAATTGCCCAACATTTGCGAACACATTATTTGCGCGCACTACAAAGCACAACGGGATTTTGCCTTGCAGCAAGTGCAAGAAAAGTTTGCACACTTGCCGTATAAAATCCATCAGGCAGAAGGCGCCTTTTTTATTTGGCTCTGGTTTGAGAATCTGCCGATATCAACCCAGGCCCTGTATGAAAAACTCAAAGCGCGCGCAGTTTTGATTATGCCCGGGGAACATTTCTTTTTTGGCCTCGAAAATAAAGACGAATGGGGGCATAGTCGCGAATGTATTCGCCTGACGTATTGTCAGGGCCAGGACGTGGTAGAGCAGGCACTGGCAATTATCGCTGAGGTGCTGGAAGAGGTTTTTACGCTTGGCAACAATGCGTGAGAATTAAAACACGCTAATGGGAAAAAATGATTTTCCCGCTAATGTCTTTGATTATTCCGCTAAGTGTTTGATCAATATCTATTGTCAGAACATCCTCTTCCTTGCGCGGGTCCTCAAGGCTGGCAAACTGACTATCCAATAAGGATAGAGGCATAAAGTGTTCTGTTCTCGCGCTCATCCGCTTGGCGATCACATCTTTCGAACCTTGCAAAAATACATAGACTGTCTGCATGTCGGTATCCCGTAAAACTTTACGGTGCGCAGCGCGCAAACCGGAAAATGCCAGCGTACAGCTGTTGCCGCGTTGCGCCTGCAACTGAAAATATTCGCGCATGGTGTGCACCCACGGTAGGCGCATCGCGTCGGTTAAAGGCTTGCCTGCAGCCATATGGGCTTTGTTGCGCTCACTGTGAAAATCATCGGCATCGTAATACTTAAAGTCATAGTGTTCGGCCAGTGCCTTGGCAACGGTCGATTTACCGCACCCGCTCACACCCATGCACACCAGTAAGGTCGGTTTTTTTGCAGAAAGGGAAATGCTCATAGTTCGTTATACTGCTTAAAAATAAAAAGGGGTGAAGGTTCAGGCTCTAGGGGCCGGGAGCGTCAGACGTCAGACATAAAATACGCTTGCAAACCTAGGGAACCTCTGAAAAATGGCCTATTTTCCCTGTGGCGGCGTCAGCTCCGTGCCGGTGTGCCGGCCCAGTCGATCCTCATTTACTCCAGTAAACCGGGTTACCGGCTCAGTCTGTTCTCCGCGCGGTGCTTCCTTGCCACAGAAAAAATATTTCCATTTTTCAGAGGTTCCCTAGCGCCAATTTTTTTCCCAGGCGACCATCACTTTTTGCGGGTACCAGTATTTGCCGTAACTGCCGTTATAGCGGGCCAGCGCTTCACCCCAGTTGCCATTCGCTCTGTCGAGGTAATGTTTGAGAATCGTGCAGCCGTAACGAAGGTTGGTGCGAATATCCATTAAGTTATCTTCATCGCGCCCAATTTCATTTTTCCAAAAGGGCATAATCTGCATCATGCCTTGCGCGCCAACGCGTGAAATAGCAAAGCGGTCAAACGCGCTTTCAATCTGGATTACGGCCAGCACAAACTCCGGGGGAACTCCGGCTAATTTGGCAGCACTATGGACCTCTTTCAAAATAAACAAGCGGTCATCCGGGTCTTTCACATATTTTTCAAGAATGGCAGATTTCTGCACCAACCACACTTCCGCATCAAAGCGATCGTCAAAACTGCTGGCCTGGGAAATGGTGGCCAGCAATTTGTCTCGTAATTCCTGATCGATATGATGCTTTTCTTTTTTCGATTCGGTTTGTTTTTCCTTGCTCGTGGAGTCGCCCCAGCACACTGAGCCCAGGCTGAAAAAAACGAGAAAGTAAAAAGCCGAACGAAAAGTCATAAATACCTGATTAAAAAAAGAATCACTTAAGTTGTGACACAATAAAATCGAATGCGCCATCCACTGCAATATTCTGGTTGTCGGCATCGCGTCGCCCTTTGTATTCCACGGTGTTTTCCTTCAAACCGCGATCACCAATAACCAAACGGTGCGGAATGCCCATAAGCTCGACATCGGCCAGCATAGAGCCCAGGCGTGCCTTGGGGTCATCCATAAATAAAACTTCCACGCCCGCCGCTTGAAACGCATTGTAGAGTTTCTCGCACACCGTCTTCACCTCATCCGATTTGCTCATATTAATCGGCACCAGAGCTAATTGAAACGGTGCAATCGCCGCGGGCCAAATAATACCTTTATCGTCGTGGTTCTGCTCAATCGCCGCAGCAACAATACGGGTAACGCCAATGCCATAACAGCCCATCGTCATCACAAGGTCTTTGCCGTTTTCATCCAGTACGGAGGCTTTCATGGCTTCGGAGTACTTTCTGCCGAGCTGGAAAATATGGCCAACCTCGATGCCGCGTTTAATTTCGATACTGCCTTTGCCATCCGGGCTAGGATCGCCGACCACAACGTTGCGAATATCTTCCACTTTAAAGTCCGCGACAGCGGACCAGTTGGCATTTTTTAAATGCAGCTCGTTTTTATTTGCGCCGCAAACAAAATTCTTCAATACCGCTGCGCTGCGATCAACAACAATGGGAATATTTAAGCCAATGGGGCCCAGCGAACCCACTTCTGCCCCCAATTCCTCGGCAACGCGTTTTTCATTGGCGAACACCAAAGGCGACGCGACGCCGGCAATTTTTGCGGCTTTGATTTCATTCAAACTGTGATCACCGCGCAACACCAGCGCCACCAGGGGCGCCTCTTCAACGCCATCTTCTTCACTGTTTTCGCCGTGCACAATTAAGGTCTTAACACACTGCGTAGCCTCAACCCCTAAAAACCGGCTCACGTCCTCAATGGTTTTTTGCGTTGGTGTCGCCACTTCTTCACATTCGCGCTCGGCGTCTGCACTCGCGGCGGGAGCAAGCGCCTCGGCCATCTCCACATTCGCCGCATAATCACTGCTGGTGCTAAACGCGATATCATCTTCACCGCTCTCGGCCAACACATGGAACTCGTGAGAACCCGACCCGCCGATTGAACCGGTATCGGCTAAAACCGGGCGATACTCAAAGCCGATGCGATCAAAAATATTGCAATAGGTTTGATGCATCACATCATAAGTCTCCTGCAAACTCGCCTGGTCCACATGAAAAGAATAGGCATCTTTCATAATAAACTCACGCGAACGCATCACCCCAAAACGCGGGCGCACCTCATCGCGAAACTTTGTCTGAATCTGATAAAAATTTGCGGGCAACTGCTTATAACTCTTAACCTCATTGCGCACGAGATCCGTAATCACCTCCTCATGCGTCGGCCCCAAACAAAAGTCACGTTCATGCCGATCCTGCATCCGCAACAACTCCGGCCCAAACTGGCCCCAACGGCCACTCTCCTCCCACAACTCCGCAGGCTGCACCACCGGCATCAACACCTCCTGCGCACCCGCCTTATCCATCTCCTCACGAATAATCGTCTCCACCTTGCGCAACACACGCAAACCCAGGGGCAACCAGTTATACAAACCGGAAGCCAGTTTACGAATCATTCCTGCCTTCAACATCAACTTATGGCTGATCACCTCAGCATCGGCAGGCACTTCTTTTTGCGTGGCGATTAAATACTTACTTGCGCGCATGGTTTTCTCTTATGTTTGTTTCAATTTATAAGCCGTTTCTAAAATGAATGCCTTGTTGAGCCAATGAACTTGCGTTTGGTTTTGCGGAGCATGAACATTGCCGATCACCGAGTGCAAGGGCGACCTTGTGATCGGTGATCTAACGCGGCTTTCTATCTGTTCTATCTATCCGTTCTATCCGTTGCCATTCGCTACATTACTAAAACGGCAAGCGCTCAAGGCTTTATTTTAGAATCAAAGGCGCCTATTCTAAGGGCATAGTTAGTAGTGAGGAATACCCATGTTCGAACTTCACCCGGATTTACAAAGAGACTGCTACACAGTTGGCCAATTCAAACTCTCCCTCATCCTCCTCCACAAAGACGCCAACTACCCCTGGCTCATCCTCGTCCCCAAGCGCCAGAAAGTCCGCGAAATCCACCACCTGAGCGAAGAAGACCAAATCCAGCTTATAAAGGAAAGCTCTCACCTCAGCGAAGTGATGACCTCCATCTACGCGCCAGTCAAAATGAATATCGCGGCACTCGGCAATGTTGTGCCTCAACTGCACGTGCACCATATCGCGCGTTTCAAGGAAGATCCCGCCTGGCCGAAACCTATTTGGGGCGCGACGGAACAGAAAGAATACAGCCCGGAAGAACTCGAAAAGCGCCTCGAACGCCTGCATTCATCGCTGGTAGGGGAAGACTTTCAAGCCTGGTGTGGCACCGAAGAAGACGCGGGCTCCAATCAGGGCTTCTTTACGCCCTAGGGCTGCTGAGTTGGCAACTAAAGTCCAACGTTGCTCGAATAGAGGGTAATAGATACAAACAAAATGGGCTCCCGAGGGAGCCCATTTCATTTTGCTGATTAAGTGAAAACTTACTCAGCCATTTCCTTCAATTTCTTCAAAGGACGAATCTTGACTTGAATGCTCGCAGGCTTGGCTTTGAATACAGTCTCTTCACCAGTGAAGGGGTTGATACCTTTGCGTGCTTTCTTGGCAGGCTTCTTCACAGTCAGGATTTTGAACAGGCCAGGCATAACGAACTCACCGCAGGCGCGCTTGCTAACGTGGCCGGCAATGATGTCAGTCAGTTCATCCAGAACAGCGCTAACTTGCTTACGAGAAAGTTCAGTGCTTTCGGAGATTTGATTCAGGATTTGTGACTTGGAGTAACGCTCTTTAACGTTCTTGACTTTCTTGGCTGGAGCAGCTGCTTTTTTAGCGGCTTTCTTTGCTGGAGCCTTTTTCTTTGCGACGGCTTTTTTAGCTGGAGTTTTTTTCTTTGCAGGAGCTTTTTTGCGTGCTGCCATAGTACCTAACCTCTCAAATGGTTTTTTGTTGAAAAATTTTTCGCGTTTTCAAGCAAAGTCATTTTGCTCTCCCCTCGCTTGTGCGTATATATAGTTTAATCCCAGGTCCAGGGCAACAAAAAAGTGCTTAAAAATAGGGGTTTTTTACCTGATTTTATAAAAAAAGCGGTTTTTACGTGAAAAATAGTGATTTACAACCCAAAAAAGCAAAATAGCGCGCTTGAAATCCCCGTTTGCGAACCCCAAAAAGCCCCGTGTTTGCAGCCTTAATCAGGCTTATCAGTCCTAAAAGGGTAGGGTATAATGCCCGGCCATTTTTGGGTGGCCTCCCGTGTGCCTGCCGATTTCAGGCTCTGCGGTGCATGAATAAGGGGGCTTTGGGCTTGAAGGCGCCAACAATGCAAGCATTGTCGATAGGGCTCGTATTGGTCTGATGAGATTGGCCAGATGTTGCCAAACGAAGGGCCAGCATAAAGAGCAATATAAAGAGTCAACGATATAGACAGTCAACTATATAAAGAGTCAGCTTATATAAAGAGTAGTCGTTCTTAAGAGAGGTTCTTCAATGCCTATATATGAATATGTGTGTGACGCCTGCGGCCACCAGCTTGAGGCGCTTCAAAAAATCAGTGATGCCCCACTGGCAGATTGCCCCGAATGTGACGCGGCCAGTTTGCGAAAGAAAGTGTCAGCGGCGGCCTTTCGCTTGAAAGGGGGTGGCTGGTACGAAACCGATTTTAAATCGGGCAACAAGAAAAATCTGGCAGGCGAAAGCAAGCCCGATTCCAACAAGGCGGACACCAAGTCTGATAAAAAAGACAGCAAACCCGCCAAAAGTGATTCAACTGGCAGCAGCTCTGGAAAAAACAAGGCCGCCAGCTAAAAAGGTTAAAGCTATGCGTAGTGTGTACTGTGGGGGTTTAAACGCCTCGAATATCGACCAGGAAGTAACCTTATGTGGTTGGGTGGATCGTCGCCGTGACCACGGAGGCGTGATTTTTATCGACTTGCGTGACCGCGACGGCATCGTGCAAGTTGTCTTCGACCCCGACGGCGAGGAAAACTTCGCGCTTGCCGATAAGGTTCGCCCCGAATACGTTCTTCAAGTGACGGGTAAAGTACGCGCGCGCAGCGAAAGCACCGTTAACCGCAATATGCCCACCGGTGAAATTGAGGTGTACGGGACGCAACTGCAAATACTCAATACGGCAGAAACACCGCCCTTCCAATTGGATGCCTACACCAATGTGGGTGAGGATGTGCGCCTGACCTACCGCTACCTGGATTTGCGCCGTAAAGATATGCAGCGCAACCTTGTGATGCGTTCCAAAATCACCAGCGCCATTCGCAACTACCTGGATGCCAACGGTTTTCTCGATATCGAAACACCGATTCTTACCCGCGCAACGCCCGAAGGCGCCCGCGACTACCTCGTGCCTTCGCGTACGCAGGAAGGCAAATTTTTTGCGCTGCCGCAATCACCGCAGTTGTTTAAGCAACTTTTAATGGTGAGTGGTTTCGATCGCTACTACCAAATTGCAAAATGTTTTCGTGATGAAGACTTGCGTGCAGACCGCCAACCGGAATTCACACAAATCGATTTGGAAACCTCGTTTCTGAACGAAGATGAGATCATGTCCATCACCGAAAACATGATCCGCAAAGTCTTTAAGGATCTACTCAATATTGAGTTCGGTGAATTCCCGCGTATGCCTTATTCGGAAGCCATGGAAAAATACGGTTCCGATAAACCCGACCTGCGTATTCCCCTGGAAATGATTGAAATCAAGGATTTGATGAAAGACGTAGAGTTCAAGGTTTTCTCCGGCCCCGCAAACGACCCCAAAGGTCGCGTGACTGCGATGAAGGTGCCAAAAGGCGGCGAGATTCCGCGCCGCACCATTGATGCCTATACCAAATTTGTGGGAATTTACGGTGCGAAAGGTCTGGCCTATATCAAGGTCAATGATAAAGACGATTTGGAAGAAGGCTTGCAAAGCCCCATCGTTAAATTCTTGCCCCTCGACGTGCGCAAAGCCATTCTTGAGCGCGTGGGTGCAGAAAATGGCGATTTAATTTTCTTTGGTGCCGACAGTTATAAAGTGGTGAGTGAAGCACTCGGTGCCTTGCGTTGTAAGCTCGGTGAGGATTTAAATCTTTATACCTGCGAGTGGGCGCCACTGTGGGTTGTCGACTTCCCCATGTTTGAAGAAACCAGCGATGGCGGACTCACCGCCTTGCACCACCCCTTTACGGCCCCTTCCTGTTCGCCGGAAGAACTGCAAGCAAACCCGGCCACAGCCTTGTCCCGCGCATACGACATGGTATTGAACGGCACGGAATTAGGCGGCGGTTCCATTCGTATTCATAACCAGGATATGCAGCAAGCTGTATTCCGGGTATTGGGCATCAGCGAAGAAGAGCAACGTGAAAAATTCGGCTTCCTCTTGGATGCACTGCAATACGGTGCACCACCGCACGGCGGTTTGGCTTTTGGGCTCGACCGCTTGGTGATGTTAATGGTAGGTGCGGATTCCATTCGCGATGTTATCGCCTTCCCGAAAACACAAACAGCAGCGTGTGTAATGACAGACGCCCCTGGTGATGTGGATAAAAAACAATTGGATGAATTGCACATTCGTTTGAAAGCGAAGCCACAACCCGCAGCCAGCGAAAAATAAGTGCAATAAAAAGACATAGCTAAAAATAAGTACTTGGTAAGAAATAAAGTAAGCAATAAAAAAGTAAGAAATAAATAGAAAAGAGAGACTACTATGGCGGGTCACAGTAAATGGGCAAACACCAAACACCGTAAAGCTGCCCAGGACGCCAAGCGCGCAAAAATATTTACCAAAATTATCCGCGAACTCACCGTTGCGGCAAAAGCCGGTGGCAACCCGGAAGATAATCCGAAATTGCGCGCAGTTATCGATAAAGCTCTCGGTGCAAACATGAAGCGCGACACCATCGACAAAGCCATCGCGCGCGGAGCAGGTGGTGCCGATGGGGATAACTACGAAGAAATTACTTACGAAGGTTATGGTGTAGGCGGCGTTGCGGTTTACGTTGAATGCTTAAGTGACAATCGCAACCGCACAGTATCGGAAGTGCGTCATGCCTTTACCAAGCGCGGCGGCAACCTCGGCACCGACGGTTCCGTTGCCTACTTATTTACCCGCGTAGGGCAAATCAGTTTTGAACCCGGCACCGATGAAGACAAAGTGATGGAAGTTGCACTCGAAGCCGGCGCCGAAGATATTCAAACCAACGATGACGGCAGTATCGACGTTACCACCGCGTTTGAAGATTACCTCACAGTAAAAGAAGCCATGACAGCCGCAGGTCTCGAACCGGTTATGGCAGAAATCACCATGGTCGCCTCAACCGAAGTGCCCATCACCACACAAGAAGACGCAGAAAAAACGCTTGCCCTCATCGACATGCTGGAAGATTTGGATGATGTGCAGAATGTGTATACCAATGCGGATATTCCGGACGAGTTTTTGGAATAAATCAATCGGTCGTTTTAAGGTGATTTCTAATTTTGTAAGACATGTCTTACAAGGTTGGTTAAATTTTAGTTAATTTCAATAAAAAATACGTACGACGCTTGTTTCTACCTCCAAAGGTATATTAGTATCGACCCCATGTAAGGAAACGAGACACCTTTGCAAGGGACATGCAATTTAATCCCTCCTGAATATTCCTTACTTAATTAAAAATAAAAACGAATTCAAAAATAAAACGTGTTGAGAGCCTAACTGAAAAATATTGGTGTATTGCCAAGGGCGTTGTTTGCTTTGAATTCCCGTTAGATTTGAATTTATTTCTAAGGCTTTTTGAGTAGATAAATCGTTTCCATGAAAATAGTAATTAACTCAATATGGATCATCTTATGAACGGCTTGTACAAGTATGTTTTTTTATTAGTTCTGTTTTTTTCAGAGAGTGCTCTTTCCCAGCTTGAAAAAAATTTGGGAGTATTTGAATCATATGAAGCGGCAGATGCAGCCAACAGAGAGTTTTGCGCAAGTAAATTAGCTGAATCAGTTGGGGGCGGTGCTTGCGGTAATTTTAATGATTTATGGAGAGTATGTCGTTCATGTCAAGTGATGGCAAGTAATTATGACAAGGTCAATGAAAATGAAATAACAATTTCTGTTAGGTCGTTTGTTCCTGTTCAAGGCGATTGTTCTTCTCAAGGAATGACTCCCAATGCTGAAGGCAAATGTGAATGTAAGGAACCTTCAACACTAGAGGGAGGTATAACCAATTGCAACAAGGAATGCACAGCCGACTCACCGGACTATGATTTTGTTACCGGGCAATGTGGTGTCCCACCCGAACAAAAAGAACCCGAGCAATGTAAAACGGGTAATCCCATTGTTATCACTACCGGTGAAAAGGTCCAGGTGGAAAGGGCAGATTACCAGGCAGGCGGTGCCTTATCTTTGATGTTTCAGCGTAACTACGCTTCGCAACGCGCCCCGGAAGCAGAAGTGAATTTTTACCGCCATAAAGTAGAGGGCATCAGTGCGAGATCTTATGGCGGTATTATTGGTTCGACGGTTGTAAGTGGTGGCGCTATTACGCTCCCATCAGCCGTGAGTAACAATATTGATGGTCTTGCCAATCCCTTCACGCGAATGAAATGGCAGGGCTTGCTTGAAGACCACGCCCCGGCTGCTGGTATGAAACAGTGGCGGCACAACTACAACTATCGCTTATACATCGGTGACTCACGTCTGCAACTCAGATGGGTTCGCCCGCAAGGCAATCTTGTTTCGTTCAGCAGGTCATCAACGTCTGAAAATTTCACTGCGGCCAACCTGGCCAAATTCAAGGTTGTTGAAACGGCGGGGGGCGACTTTGAAATACATTTTGCAAACGGCCTCCTGCATCGCTATGACAGCACGGGGCTATTGATCAGAATTTCTCAGGGCGCTGCCTTGTATCAAACGCTTGGCTATGACGCAAACCGTATGCTAAGCACAGTCACACACTCCAATGGCAACGCAATTCAACTTACGTATTTCGATGACTATTATCTGTCTACCGTGAGTTTCCCGGGCGGTAAAAATATTACGCTGACGTACGATGATCAGGGCAACCCGGTATCCATCACAACACAATACACCGGCGATACCGGTGAATTAATGACGCTTGAGCGTCTCTACCACTATGATGATCCCTTGCACCCTTATGCCCTGACCGGCATCACAGATGAAAACGGCGAGCGCTTTGTCTCCTGGACCTATGACCAGGAAGGGCGAGCTGTTAGCAGTACCCATGCCGAAGGCCTGGCTGATACCGTCACGGTTTCTTTCCCGGATGATTTAACAACAGTAACCACCAACGCATTAGGAAAGGAAACGCGATACAACTATGCCATTGCAAACGGAGTTAAAAGGCTTGCAAATGTGGAGGGTGTTGCAACAGCCAATTGTGCTGCCGCGTTTAAAAACTATACCTATTATCCCAACGGCAAAATTGAAACCCGCACAGACTGGAAAGGAAACATCACACACTACACCTATGACAGTCAGGGGCGAGAAATTACGCGCACCACCGCTTATGGCACACCCAATGCCAGAACAGTGACAACAGAATGGGATGTGACACATAAATGGAAAGCTGCAAAAACAACCGATGCAATAAGTGAAACGACTTACACCTACAATGCGGATGGAAAAGTCTTAACCCACACTGTTGTTGACCTTGTGACGACAGAAAGTCGCACCACAACCTACACGTACAATGCGTTCGGGCAAATCTCCAGCGTCGATGGCCCACGAACTGATATTGCGGATACAGTAACCTATCAGTATGACACTCAGGGCCGGTTTATCGGGTCGCAAAACGCCGCAGGTCAAAGTGTGGCAATCACCGCGTTTGATGCATCTGATCGCCCCGTCAGTATGATGGACAATAACGGAGTGATTACCGAGCTTGCTTATAACGGTCAGGGCTTGCTGGCATCCAGCACACTGGTTTCCCCTTCGGGCAACAGCGCTGAAAACCTTGCCAGCTTTTATCGTTACGACAACATTGGCCAGCTTGTTCAAATGACCCTGCCGGACGACTCGAGTATTTTTTATGAATACGACGGTGCACGCAGGTTGGTGGCCACCCGCAACAATCTGGGAGAGCGTATTGAACTTGAACTGGATGCAGCGGGAAATGTGACAAGTGAAAGTATTCTTGATGCATCAGCAAATCTGCGTTATCAACTCGAGCGTAGTTATGATGAGCTGAGCCGGGTACTCGAACTTCGTAGTGGTGCCGACACGGCAACCGTGAATTATAGCTACGATGTGAATAACAACCCCGTTGCCACCATAGACGGACGTGACTACCAAAGTGATCAGGAATACGATGAACTGGATCGCCTGAAAAAAATTATTGACCCTCTTTACAACGAAACCGCCTTTGCCTATGACGAAAAAGATCGACTGACCACAGTCACAGATGCACGCGGTTTACAAACCCATTATCAATATGATGCTTTTGGCAATCTATTATTGCTCGACAGTCCTGATACCGGTGTGACGACCTATACCTACGACGGTGCAGGCAATCGACTCAGCATGCTCGACAACGAAGGCATCATCGCGAGCTATACCTACGACAACCTGAATCGACTCACCAGCGTTAGCTACCCGGCAAACCCGCAGGAAAACATCGTCTACAGTTACGACGATACCAGCAACGGAAATTATGGCGTTGGTCGCCTCACCGGTATTGTTGATCAAAGTGGAGAGCATCACTACCGCTACGATTTTGCAGGTCGATTACTTGAAGACAGTTATCTCATCTCAGGCACAAGTTATGTGCGTACCTACCGCTACAATGCAGCGGGTCAACTTGAGAGATTGACCTATCCGGGTGGCCGCGAGCTGCGCTATGAATATGATGCAGTGGGTCGAGTTCGCAACCTTTATAGCAAGAAAACCCCTCAGTCGCTGGAACAGCTCATACTCAGTGGTGTGGATTACTTACCCTTTGGTCCGGTGGATAACTTCACCTACGGCAACGGTATCAAACAGCAATACACCTACGATGACAGCTATCGATTGATTAATACGCTCGCAAGTGGGGCGGTGGCGGTCATGGCCCGTGATTACACTTACGATGGAAACAGCAATATCACTGAAATCGATAGTCTGGCAGAAAACAAAAACTTTGTTTACGACGAATTGAATCGAATAAGCCAGGCCAGTGAAAGTACACGGCAGTTTAGCTATGAATACGATGCCGTCGGGAATCGTACCGAGCGCTCCATAACAGAAAGCGGTGCCGTCAAAACAGAAACCTACAGCGTGGACATAGCAAGTAACCGCATTACGCAGCAAGATCTCGACCACTCAGGTAACACCAGCCAACGATACTTCAGCTATGACCCACGCGGTAACCTGGTGGGTGATACACAAAGCGGCGGTCAGCAAGGTGAGGCGGTAAGTATCGAATACAACGATGCCAATCGCCCGGTGAGTGCAACAATCAACGGGAACGTCACACACTATATTCACAACAGCCTTGGCCAGCGAACCGTCAAAACCGGCAGTAGCGGTACCGAACACTTTCACTATACAGATAACGGCCAGTTGCTTGCCGTGAGTGATGCCAGCGGACAAATCAACCAGGAATATATTTATTTACAAGACCGACTAGTCGCCGTAGTAACAAACAATGGCAGTCCGGAAAGCGACCCGGAAATCACCATGAGTTATCCACCGGGTGATGCTGAACTGGAACAACAGATTGTCTATCCGTTTACAGCAGAAGCGCGAGATGAAAACGATGGCGATATAAGCGCACAGATTCAGTGGCAATCCTCCATTGATGGCAACCTCGGCAATGGTGCGGTATTGCAAGTGAGTGATCTGAGCGTCGGTGAGCACACAATTACAGCATCCATCACCAATAGTGCAGGTAATAGCAGCTACACAGCCGTTACCATAAACAATAGTGTTTTTAATCACCCGCCGGTGATAACCATCACCGAACCGGCAGAGAATCAAGAGCTGACTACGGCACAAACCGCTTTCCTCGTGGCCATGGCAAGCGATGCAGAAGATGGAGATCTTTCAAATCAAACACACTGGCATTCCGATATAGACGGCAACCTGGGCACGGGTGTGGAAGTGCGTACATTACTTTCAGAAGGAAGCCACATTCTTACTGCAAGTATTACCGATAGTTTGGGTAAAACGGACACACAAACAATAAACATAAATGTCGTTCAGTCAAGTGATCCAGATGACCTGGATAACGATGGTCTGGATGATGCTTGGGAGGCGCAGTATTTTCCGGAAGGAAATATTGAAGCGAGGGATGATGACGATGGCGATGGATTCTCGAACTTCCATGAGTTTTTAATTGGTAGCAATCCATCTGTCAATGACAGCGCAAACCAGCTTGACCCAAACAATAAGCACAGCGCGGTAACACTAAGCAACAACAATGCAAGGGCGCAAGGAATAAATGGCACCGTTGGTCACCCTGTCAGTGCGAGTTCGCCTTTGTTGCGTGGAGGAAAATATTATTGGGAAGTTGTCCCGCTAACCGAACACGTGCTCTTGGGAATTGGCGGTGACGTACAGTCCACAGTTCAAAATCAATATCCCGGTGTTTCAGAAAACAGTTATGGGATGCGAAGTCATGTAACTGAATCCCTTTACTACAATGCTTCATCTAATATGGCAACGCCGTTGCTGCTTAAACCAAACGACATAGCTATGGTTGCTTTTGATCCGAATGAAGGAAAGCTCTGGTTTGGTGTCAACGGTGTTTGGGACGGTAGCCCGGTTTCAGGCCTTAACCCCGCATTTTCGGAAATTACAGGAACGCAATATCCCTTGTTATCTTTATTTTTCGGTGCAAGCGCTGAAATTAAATTTAGTCAGGAGGAATGGTCTTACCCGGCTCCTGAAGGATACGGCCCATCCCTGAATATTGATTCGGATGGAGATCATCTTGGCGACGTATGGGAATTTGAACTTTTCGAATCTTTAAATCTACAGTCGAACGATGATCCAGATGGCGACGGCTGGACCAATTTTGAAGAAAGTTTGTTAGGAAGTAATCCCAATGATCCCGGTTCTCCGTTTTCAGACGACGAAGATGGGGACCTTTTAGCAGATCTTTGGGAAATACAAACATTTGGTTCGCTATCACAAAATGGGCTTGGTGACTTTGATAATGATGGTTTCAGTAATGCTCATGAATTTGCGATTGAATCAAACCCAAAAGTAAATGATTCGTATAATCGGTTGGATCCAACCAACAAACACGCTTATGTGAGCCTGAGTAGTGAGCATGCCTACGCTCAGGGGCAAAATGGATCAGCGGGTTATCCTGTAAGTGCAAGCTATCCGATGTTAAGGGGGAAGAAATATTATTGGGAGGTCAAGCCAACAACCGAGCATGTCTTGATGGGTATTGGCAGCGACGTTAATTCAACTCTGGTAAATCAGTATCCCGGAGTTTCTGAAAAAAGTTACGGAATGCGTAGCCATTTTTCTGAGCAACGTTTCTACAATTCAGCTGATTCAGTTGTGTCTTCAATGCTGGTTGAACCAAACGATACCGCTATGTTGGCATTTGACCCGGATACAGGAAGTTTATGGTTCGGTGTAAACGGGGTTTGGCAAGGTGACCCGGCCAATGGTACTGACCCGACGTTCTCTCAAGTGAGAGGCATACAATACCCGCTACTCTCTTTGTTTTTTGGCTCAAGTGCTGAAATTGTTTTTAGATCTGACCAATGGGCGTATTCAGCACCCCTGGGTTTTGAAGCTTCCCTGAATATCGACACCGATCAAGATCAAATGCGTGATGACTGGGAGTTACAGTATTTTGATACGCTAAGTTACTTACCGGAGAACGATTTTGATCTGGACGGATATAGCAATTTTGAAGAGAGCTTATTGCAAACCGATCCGACAAATCCGGTCTCGCCAATCTCAAATGATGAAGACAACGATGGCATGGATGACCTTTGGGAAATTGACACCTTCGGATCGACAGTAGTGACTGGCGACGATGACTCAGATGCTGATGGATTTACAAATGCGTATGAAATCCAGGTTGGCCTTGATCCTATTGTCGTAGACAATCTAAACACTTTGGATCCGAATAATAAAAGTAGTAATGTGAGTTTGAGTAATGGAAATCTCTTGGCTCAATCACCTCACCACAATGTCGGTTACCCAGTGAGCGCAAAATTCCCAATGTTAAAAGGCAATAAATACTATTGGGAGGTTGCACCACTTACAGAGCACGTATTGTTAGGAATTGGGAGCGACGTTCAGTCAACGCAGACCAATCAATACCCGGGAGTATCGCCAGGCAGCTACGGCATGCGCAGCCATAACAGTGAGCCGGGTTTTTACAACTCAGCCGTTTTTAACGCGTCAACCTTGTTACTGCAAGCCAACGATATTGCCATGCTTGCTTACGACCCGGATGCTGGAAAACTTTGGTTCGGTGTCAACGGGAGTTGGCAAGGTGACCCGGTATTGGCAACTGGTGAAACATTTTCAGGCATTACAGGCGATCAATTTCCGTTGTTGTCACTATTTTTTGGATCAAGTGCGGAAATACGTTTTGATCCGAATGCCTGGACATATTCTCCACCGACCGGATTCGGTGCTTCGCTGCACTACGATGTCGATGGTGATTATATGGATGATGAATGGGAATTAAATTTCTTTGGAAATTTAAATCAGGCAGCAAACGGCGACTACGATCTCGATGGGGTAAGCAACAAAAATGAATTTGAATTCGGCACAAACCCAACAATAGAAGGAGAATAACTATGAATAATTGGAGAATAGTATTCGCTTTTGTTGTTGGGTTTATGTGTGCAAACGCTTTTGCGGGTTCGCAAATGTATTTTGTACATAACGATCATTTGAATACACCACAGGTGTTGACCAATTCCAGCCAACAGGTGGTATGGGAGGTGCAAAGTCAATCACCCTTTGGTGAAGTGGTGGTAGATGGTGACGTTGATGGGGATGGGGAAGTTGTTGAGTTTAATTTGAGGTTTCCCGGGCAGTATTTTGATGTGGAAACAGGGACGAGTTATAACTACTATCGGACTTATGATCCAGGTTTGGGGAGGTATGTTCAGAGTGATCCGATTGGCTTAAATGGTGGAATTAATACATACGGATATGCTTACCAAAACCCGGTGAAGTATACGGATCCAGATGGGTTAAATCCATTATTAGTAGTTGGTGCGGTAGCCAGGGCTTGTGCCAGCAATCCGGCATGCAGAACGGCAGCAGCTCGAGGCGCAGGAGCGGCATCAGCTGCTGCCGTCGCCTATGGAGCAAATAGCTATTACCAAACTGTTTATAGTCAACCTTGGGCGACAACTTCTCCTTACGACATTGCTTATGGAAGTGATATTCACATTGGTCCCTGGCCTGGCTCTACGACTAACCCTAGTCCGGAACAGGCTGGTGATGAAGCGTCCGAAGAAATACTAGAAGAGGAGCTATGTCCTCCGGAGGGATCGGATGATCCACAGCATTGTAAGAAAATGACAAGGTTGTGTCGTTCTAAATGTCAGGCAAGGGGATCAGCCGGTTCAGGTGGACGTTATTCAGATTGGTTGGGTAAGTGTGTTTTAAGGTGTACCCAAAATTTAAATTGCTCGAATGTTGGGTTTTAAGGATTTTTATGAAAGAAGTTGAAGCAAAAAAAATGTTGGGATTACTAATTAGTTGTCAGCATACATTGGACGAAGTGTTGATTCTCGCGGACAAGCTTGAGATTGAGGGTGAGAAGCAAGCTATTTGCTCCGTAGTAAAAGATGTTATTGGTGAGCTTTTGACGGAGTGTATTATGCCAATTGTTAGCCAACATCCGGAACTAAACCCCTATAAAGATAATCAATCAGAATAAATAGCTGATTATATTTATTAGATCAAGCTATGCTTAGACAGGTTTTTAGTTTGGAATCTTCGATTACTGTAACGATAAGCTAGTTTGCCTATCTACAATAAATATTTGTATTCGATAAAAGGTAACGCATTTATTTTTTAACGAGCTTGGTTGTGCTGGGTTATTAAACTTGATTTAGTTGTTGAAAAACAGAGTACACTCTATTTTCGAGTTGGTAAGACTGGCACAATACTTAATTCAAGTGAATTATCTTTTCGTTTGTGAAGTGAGGGTTGTTTTCACCCTTATGTCCTCGTGGATTGCATACAACTCGCCATTGTTCAATTTGGTAATCTGAGCTCGTATGTAAATGGCCATGAAGCCATAATTTTGGTCCATATTTTTTAATGAAACCCTCCATATTTGAGGCGTAGGCCGATGCTGTCAGATCATTTCTGTATTCCTCAGAAACAGAATTGATGCTGGGAGCATGGTGTGTAATCACAACATTCGGGAAGTTGAAGTTTTCAAGGCTTTCGCCAAGCCACTTTCTGGAGCGGTGGTGTATAACAGATAAATCCAGGGACCGTATTTTTGAATATTCTGGTAGTTTTCTAATTTTTTTGAAGTCGTTCATTACCTGCTAGCAATGATAGCCTGCTATTTTAGGGTCACCAAAAATCTCAAAATCCGTCCATAGGGTGCAACCATGGAAGTTGATGCTATCCAGTAAGACGGATTTATTTTCGAAAACAAATATGTTGTTTTTGGTGATCTCGCCTTTGATTTTATTGATTAATTTGGGGTATGTGTTTATATAATATTCGTGGTTTCCTAGCACATAAATTATTGGTTTATCTGTAGCAAGATTTTCCAGCCACTTTATCCCTTTTACGCCTATTTCAATATCTCCCGCAAATACAAGCACGTCTGCATTCTGGAAGGATGCTTCGTAACGTTCAAACTCCAGATGAAGGTCGCTGAATAACTGAATGTTCATAGTATAAAAGCTGTCAAGATTGCAGAAAAACGATGTGTTTGCGGAAAAATATAAAAGCTGAATTCAATTGTGTGGAATATATTTGAGCAGAAAACCTTGCTTCCTACGAAGCACAGGATGTCAGGAATCGTTAACCGAAGCGTTGTTGAACTTGCTCTTTTTGCTGGGATTACGGGCTTCACGACAGGCAGCATCAATTTCAGCACGCAAGGCTTCTGCTCTTGCTTTGCTCTTTTCGCTATCTCCACAGCGTGAAAATGCCTCCGCATGTAACTTGATTGCTTCTTTCATGATATTCATTTTTGGCTCTCCGTTAGACAACTCCAATTTAGCGTAGAATTAGCTCCGCCATAAACTACAGGATTTTGCCTGAATCCGCAGTAGTCTTAACAACCGGGTTTCGCACAGTTTTGCGGGCTCGCAGACGAGACAACCCGCATCGTATTCACGTCTCTTTAACTTTTAGAGTAAAAAATCGTTTCGTTAAGTGTTGACGACAATTCGTCTGACTGCCTAGCTAAATCGGCGTGCCACCATGGCCGGTTTCCGTTGTCTCCTTTGTAAAATTCATCTTCCCTTTTTGTAAATCCCTTCAAGTGAGGGGTCCGGCTAAATGACCTGCCAAGCGATTAACGGGGTCGGAGTCGGAATTGTATTCCGGATGAGTTTTTGGAATAAGTCAATCCGCTTAATTCGCCCTTCAGCGGCGTAAATTTTTTACACAAACTATAAAATCTCTCTATTGAAGCTGGTTACGCCATAGTGAGTGCTAATGCCTGCATTCACCTCAAGTATTGTTTGAATTTTCAACGCGTTTATAAAAATTACGCAAAAATCAATCGGTCGTTTTAAGGTGATTTCTAATTTTGTAAGACATGTCTTACAAGGTTGGTTAAATTTTAGTTAATTTCAATAAAAAATACGTACGACGCTTGTTTCTACCTCCAAAGGTATATTAGTATCGACCCCATGTAAGGAAACGAGACACCTTTGCAAGGGACATGCAATTTAATCCCTCCTGAATATTCCTTACTTAATTAAAAATAAAAACGAATTCAAAAATAAAACTTGTTGAGAGCCTAACTGAAAAATATTGGTGTATTGCCAAGGGGATCTTTTGTTTTGGCGTTCAAGTGCATTACCTGATTTATGAAGTCTAACAATTTTTCGCTTGATAAACTCAGGCGGAACTCGATCGTAAATGAGATATTGTAAAAAAATCGTAATAAATTAGATTAATTTAATTTGTAAAGTAAAACTCTATGAATATTTCAAAAATTAAAATCTGTATTCTGGTATTGCCATTTTTATTATTTTCATCGCTGGATCTATATTCAGAAATTGTTTATCACGGGTTTTACAATACATATGAAGATGCTAGAAGTGCGACTCAGGCATTTTGTGCCAGTAAGGAAGCGACCACTTATGGTGGCGGGGGTTGTGGTAGCTGGAAAGGATTTGCAATTCAATGTACAGACTGCGCAAGTAATGAACATGGAAGTTTTAGTTCAAGAGCCTATTATGGTGGAAGTTGTGAATCGGAGGGAATGACTCCCAATGCTGAAGGCAAATGTGAATGTAAGGAACCTTCAACACTAGAGGGAGGTATAACCAATTGCAACAAGGAATGCACAGCCGACTCGCCGGACTATGATTTTGTTACCGGGCAATGTGGTGTCCCACCCGAACAAAAAGAACCCGAGCAATGTAAAACGGGTAATCCCATTGTTATCACTACCGGTGAAAAGGTCCAGGTGGAAAGGGCAGATTACCAGGCAGGCGGTGCCTTACCTTTGATGTTTCAGCGTAACTACGCTTCGCAACGCGCCCCGGAAGCAGAAGTGAATTTTTACCGCCATAAAGTAGAGGGCATCAGTGCGAGATCTTATGGCGGTATTATTGGTTCGACGGTTGTAAGTGGTGACGCTATTACGCTCCCATCAGCCGTGAGTAACAATATTGATGGTCTTGCCAATCCCTTCACGCGAATGAAATGGCAGGGCTTGCTTGAAGACCACGCCCCGGCTGCTGGTATGAAACAGTGGCGGCACAACTACAACTATCGCTTATACATCGGTGACTCACGTCTGCAACTCAGATGGGTTCGCCCGCAAGGCAATCTTGTTTCGTTCAGCAGGTCATCAACGTCTGAAAATTTCACTGCGGCCAACCTGGCCAAATTCAAGGTTGTTGAAACGGCGGGGGGCGACTTTGAAATACATTTTGCAAACGGCCTCCTGCATCGCTATGACAGCACGGGGCTATTGATCAGAATTTCTCAGGGCGCTGCCTTGTATCAAACGCTTGGCTATGACGCAAACCGTATGCTAAGCACAGTCACACACTCCAATGGCAACGCAATTCAACTTACGTATTTCGATGACTATTATCTGTCTACCGTGAGTTTCCCGGGCGGTAAAAATATTACGCTGACGTACGATGATCAGGGCAACCCGGTATCCATCACAACACAATACACCGGCGATACCGGTGAATTAATGACGCTTGAGCGTCTCTACCACTATGATGATCCCTTGCACCCTTATGCCCTGACCGGCATCACAGATGAAAACGGCGAGCGCTTTGTCTCCTGGACCTATGACCAGGAAGGGCGAGCTGTTAGCAGTACCCATGCCGAAGGCCTGGCTGATACCGTCACGGTTTCTTTCCCGGATGATTTAACAACAGTAACCACCAACGCATTAGGAAAGGAAACGCGATACAACTATGCCATTGCAAACGGAGTTAAAAGGCTTGCAAATGTGGAGGGTGTTGCAACAGCCAATTGTGCTGCCGCGTTTAAAAACTATACCTATTATCCCAACGGCAAAATTGAAACCCGCACAGACTGGAAAGGAAACATCACACACTACACCTATGACAGTCAGGGGCGAGAAATTACGCGCACCACCGCTTATGGCACACCCAATGCCAGAACAGTGACAACAGAATGGGATGTGACACATAAATGGAAAGCTGCAAAAACAACCGATGCAATAAGTGAAACGACTTACACCTACAATGCGGATGGAAAAGTCTTAACCCACACTGTTGTTGACCTTGTGACGACAGAAAGTCGCACCACAACCTACACGTACAATGCGTTCGGGCAAATCTCCAGCGTCGATGGCCCACGAACTGATATTGCGGATACAGTAACCTATCAGTATGACACTCAGGGCCGGTTTATCGGGTCGCAAAACGCCGCAGGTCAAAGTGTGGCAATCACCGCGTTTGATGCATCTGATCGCCCCGTCAGTATGATGGACAATAACGGAGTGATTACCGAGCTTGCTTATAACGGTCAGGGCTTGCTGGCATCCAGCACACTGGTTTCCCCTTCGGGCAACAGCGCTGAAAACCTTGCCAGCTTTTATCGTTACGACAACATTGGCCAGCTTGTTCAAATGACCCTGCCGGACGACTCGAGTATTTTTTATGAATACGACGGTGCACGCAGGTTGGTGGCCACCCGCAACAATCTGGGAGAGCGTATTGAACTTGAACTGGATGCAGCGGGAAATGTGACAAGTGAAAGTATTCTTGATGCATCAGCAAATCTGCGTTATCAACTCGAGCGTAGTTATGATGAGCTGAGCCGGGTACTCGAACTTCGTAGTGGTGCCGACACGGCAACCGTGAATTATAGCTACGATGTGAATAACAACCCCGTTGCCACCATAGACGGACGTGACTACCAAAGTGATCAGGAATACGATGAACTGGATCGCCTGAAAAAAATTATTGACCCTCTTTACAACGAAACCGCCTTTGCCTATGACGAAAAAGATCGACTGACCACAGTCACAGATGCACGCGGTTTACAAACCCATTATCAATATGATGCTTTTGGCAATCTATTATTGCTCGACAGTCCTGATACCGGTGTGACGACCTATACCTACGACGGTGCAGGCAATCGACTCAGCATGCTCGACAACGAAGGCATCATCGCGAGCTATACCTACGACAACCTGAATCGACTCACCAGCGTTAGCTACCCGGCAAACCCGCAGGAAAACATCGTCTACAGTTACGACGATACCAGCAACGGAAATTATGGCGTTGGTCGCCTCACCGGTATTGTTGATCAAAGTGGAGAGCATCACTACCGCTACGATTTTGCAGGTCGATTACTTGAAGACAGTTATCTCATCTCAGGCACAAGTTATGTGCGTACCTACCGCTACAATGCAGCGGGTCAACTTGAGAGATTGACCTATCCGGGTGGCCGCGAGCTGCGCTATGAATATGATGCAGTGGGTCGAGTTCGCAACCTTTATAGCAAGAAAACCCCTCAGTCGCTGGAACAGCTCATACTCAGTGGTGTGGATTACTTACCCTTTGGTCCGGTGGATAACTTCACCTACGGCAACGGTATCAAACAGCAATACACCTACGATGACAGCTATCGATTGATTAATACGCTCGCAAGTGGGGCGGTGGCGGTCATGGCCCGTGATTACACTTACGATGGAAACAGCAATATCACTGAAATCGATAGTCTGGCAGAAAACAAAAACTTTGTTTACGACGAATTGAATCGAATAAGCCAGGCCAGTGAAAGTACACGGCAGTTTAGCTATGAATACGATGCCGTCGGGAATCGTACCGAGCGCTCCATAACAGAAAGCGGTGCCGTCAAAACAGAAACCTACAGCGTGGACATAGCAAGTAACCGCATTACGCAGCAAGATCTCGACCACTCAGGTAACACCAGCCAACGATACTTCAGCTATGACCCACGCGGTAACCTGGTGGGTGATACACAAAGCGGCGGTCAGCAAGGTGAGGCGGTAAGTATCGAATACAACGATGCCAATCGCCCGGTGAGTGCAACAATCAACGGGAACGTCACACACTATATTCACAACAGCCTTGGCCAGCGAACCGTCAAAACCGGCAGTAGCGGTACCGAACACTTTCACTATACAGATAACGGCCAGTTGCTTGCCGTGAGTGATGCCAGCGGACAAATCAAACAGGAATATATTTATTTACAAGACCGACTAGTCGCCGTAGTAACAAACAATGGCAGTCCGGAAAGCGACCCGGAAATCACCATGAGTTATCCACCGGGTGATGCTGAACTGGAACAACAGATTGTCTATCCGTTTACAGCAGAAGCGCGAGATGAAAACGATGGCGATATCAGCGCACAGATTCAGTGGCAATCCTCCATTGATGGCAATCTCGGCAATGGTGCGGTATTGCAAGTGAGTGATCTGAGCGTCGGTGAGCACACAATTACAGCATCCATCACCAATAGTGCAGGTAATAGCAGCTACACAGCCGTTACCATTAACAACAGTGTATTCAATCACCCGCCCACGATTGTTGTTCAGGAGCCGGCGCAAAACGAAACACTCACCACGGCGCAAACCGTATTCCTGATTGCAAATGTACAGGATGCGGAAGATGGCAATCTTTCTGCGTATGCAAATTGGTATTCAAGCCTGGACGGTGAGCTTGGGGCGGGCCCAGAAGTGCGCACGCTCTTGTCTGAAGGCAGCCACGTCCTGACAGTCTCAAGCACAGACAGTCTGGGCAAAACAGCAAATAGCAGTTTTACAGTATCTGTTATTCCACCGAACAACCCTGATGATCAGGACAATGATGGCATGGATGATAGTTGGGAGGCGCAATATTTTTCTGAAGGGAATGTGGAAGCCAGGGATGATGATGATGGTGATGGGTTTTCGAACTATCACGAGTTTGTTGCAGGTTTAAACCCGTCTGTTGATGATAGCCACAACGAGTTGGATCCAGCCGCAAAGCACAGTTATGTAAACTTGAGTAACGAAAATACCTACGCGAAAGTTGATTATTACGACTCCTGGTTTTCAGTAATGGCAAAAGCTCCACTCTTGAGGGGACAAAAGTACTATTGGGAAATCCAGGCAGAAACGGAAAATGTAATTCTCGGTATTGGGGCCGATTACGATTTTACCAAGTCGCCACAATATTCAGGCAGAACCTCGAAAAGCTATGGCTGGAAAGCACACAATAGCAGTTCACGAATTTATCATAATGCAACGTCTGAACCTGCCAGTTTCCCACTGGCTGTGAATGAAAGAGCCATGCTCGCCTTCGATCCAAATTCGGGAAAACTCTGGATTGGTAAAAACGGAACTTGGTTGGGAGACCCCGAGAGCGGCACTGGTGAACTGTTCAATGGAATTGTCGGTGACCAATATCCGATTGTCGCTGTAAATTACGGCTCCGATGTGAATGTGTACTTTAAACCGGGAAGTTGGTTGTATGCACCGCCACAAAATTTCGCAGCGTCATTGCGTGTTGACGAAGATAAGGATGGTATGCGAGATGATTGGGAGCTGCAATATTTTGAAAGTCTGGAATATGGGCGATCAGACGATTTTGATTTGGATGGTTATAGTAATTATGAGGAGAGTTTGCTCGGTTCAGATCCAGCTAATTCAATGTTGCCGCCGACCAATGATGAAGATAGCGATGGCCTCGATGACATATGGGAAATCATAACGTTCGGGTCCACTGAGCATTCAGGTGAAGACGATTTTGATGGAGATGGATTCACAAATGGCTATGAAATTTTAGTGGGCACAGATGCATCGAAATATGATAGTCAAAACGAACTGGATCCAAATGCCAAACACAATTACATTAATTTAAGCAATAACAATACGCATGCAACTGTTGGATATAACACATCCTGGTACTCAGTGATGGCAAAATCACCTTTGTTAAAAGGTAAAAAATACTATTGGGAGGTTGAAGCGGAAAGTGAAAATGTGATTCTCGGTATCGGCGCGGATTATGACTTTACAAAATCACCGCAATATTCTGGTAGAACCGCAAAAAGTTACGGCTGGAAAGCGCACAATAGCAATTCACGCGTTTACCACAACGCGACGTCTGTGCCAGCGAGTTTCACATTAGCCGTTAATGAACGCGCCATGCTGGCCTATGACCCTGATTCAGGAAAGTTGTGGGTTGGGAAAAACGGTATTTGGTCAGGTAATCCTGAAAATGAGACAGGCGAGTTGTTCAACGGAATTGTGGGAGATCAATACCCAATCGTTGCAGTGAACTATGGATCGGATGTAAATATTTATTTCAAACCGGAAAGTTGGGATTACACACCGCCACAAAATTACGAAGCGTCACTACAATATGATCTGGATGGGGATAAATTGCGGGACGACTGGGAGCTCGACTTCTTTGGCAGCCTGGCTCAGGGTGGGAGTGATGACTACGATAACGATGGTGTAAACAATAAAACAGAGTTCGAGCTTGGAACAAACCCAACCATAGCAGGAGAATAACTATGAATAATTGGAAAATAGTATTTACTTTTGCTGTTGGGTTTATGTGTGCAAACGCTTTTGCGGGTTCGCAAATGTATTTTGTACATAACGATCATTTGAATACACCACAGGTGTTGACCAATTCCAGCCAACAGGTGGTATGGGAGGTGCAAAGTCAATCACCCTTTGGTGAAGTGGTGGTAGATGGTGACGTTGATGGGGATGGGGAAGTTGTTGAGTTTAATTTGAGGTTTCCCGGGCAGTATTTTGATGTGGAAACAGGGACAAGTTATAACTACTATCGGACGTATGATCCGAGTTTGGGGAGGTATATTCAGAGTGATCCAAGAGGTGTTCTTTTAGATTATTCTGATCCTCAGAGACAGATCGCTTTACAAATGGGGATTCAAATCTCGGGTAGGGGCGTAAGCAGTGTATTAAACCATAATTATGGTTATGTTGGTCAAAGCCCAATAAATTTTTATGATCCGAGTGGCGAAGCTATCCCACTAGTGGCAGGATGCTTGGCAAGTGTGGCGTGTGCTGGCGCAGTAGTAACTGGTTCCGCAGCGTTGCTGGAGAGTACTACTGGCGCGATAAGTCGATTAGGAAATGCTATAGCTGATGCTGTTGCATTGTGTATGGATGATGGAACATCGACTGATGATCTTGGAGAGTCGGCGAACGATGAGGAATACGATGAGCCCAGCTGTGACGATTTGTTGTTGCTGTTAAAAGTGTCAGCAATAGAAATATTAAAAAGAGCTGAAGCGGGAAGCGATGTGACATTATTGTTAATTTCATATAGAAAAATGTTAAGGAAGCTTTGTGAAACATGCCCCGGCCAGTGCGCAGAGGCCCAAGGGTGGGGGCTATAAACTATGAGTGATATTGATATTGAAACGATTAGGGAGAAAATCAGGAAGAATATTGGTCAGCTAACAGATCGCGAAAAGAAAATACTTGTTAAAAAATTTGGTATCGATGTTTCAAAGGGTGTTGACTTGGGTCAAGTTTCTGAAAAATTTGATGAGATAATAAGAAAGGAGACAACTGAAAAATAAAATATTTTATTTTATGTAAACACGGAAATACGCCGTTTTGCCATCGTTTTTTGATAAGGGTACGGATAAGTTGACCCACCTACCTGAAAATATATGAATGAATATTGTTTGTTTTTTGTGCTCGATTGATAGAGATGAAAAGTGCGATGCTGAATAGGCTGGGGGCTAGTCCAAGGATTGTAACCAGCAAATGTTAGAAACATTTAATATTAATAGTGGAAATGTAGAAATGAGGAATTCAAATATTGTTGTTAACGATTGCTAGTTCATTGATCACGCTGATTGGCTCGCGCTAAAGATTTAAATGTACTGCAGGTTGATTCTGTAATTTATAAATATGTTAATGCAGTAATGGAGGTCAGTGTCTTTAACAGTTTGTTAAGTAGAGAAATGGTCTGTAGCGAACTAACGAGATCGAATTTTAATAAATGCTTCTTAAAAGTGTCAATAATTACTACGGCTTGGTGTCCGCATTTTTGATGTCTGGTGGGAGATCTCATCCGCTTATAAAGGGGCCTGTTTTTACTATTAAAACTGAAGATAAGCGATATACAGATTCGAATTATTTTGCCGAACGAAATAGGACACCCATAAAATGTTGACAACCTTCACATCTTTGCTGTAGTCGACAAATGACCCGAGCCCGCGATCAGATAGTCAGTTTGGAAGCGACGCCGTACTATCACTGTATGGCGCGCTGTGTGAGGCGTGCGTTTTTATTTGGAGAGGATTCGGTAACAGGTAAGCGGTTTGATCATCGCAAACAATGGGTGGTGGATAAGTTATCTCATCTTGCGGAACTATTTTGCATAGATATTTGTGCCTATGCCGTGATAAGTAACCACTACCACCTGGTGTTACGTATAGATGCAGAGCGTGCAGCGAAGTTGTCTGACAAGGCCGTACTGGAGCGTAGGACACAATTATTAAAGGGCACTTGTTGGTTCAAAAGTGTTTGGCTGGTGATCGCCTGCACAAACTGGAAAAGGATATGATTTCCGTTATTGCAGAAGAGTACAGAGCTCGCCTGAGTGATATTAGCTGGTTTATGCGCGTGCTAAATGAAAGTATTGCTCGCAGGGCAAACGAAGAAGATAATTGTACTGGGCGTTTTTGGGGAGGCCGATTTAAAAGCCAGGCCCTGCTCGATGATGCTGTGGTACTGGCGTGCAGAGAATTGGGTCAGAGCTGGTTGGCTGGGTTAAGGAGTGCGCGTCAATTTTTTGGTTCCCCAAAGGTTTCAACCTAAGTTTCTATTGTTTACGTTTTTTGTAAAATTCTTTTCAAGTGTTTAGCAAGTACACAGATCTCCGCTCACCTTAACAGGCAAATAACACCACAAACATAAAACAATTATTTCCAAAAGTATGTGACATATTCACATGCTTTTTGGCAGTCATTGCTCTGGTGCTTTACGCATGAACTCTCTAGTATCCCCCCACATGCTGCTATTTTTGATTCTGGATGAATCCTTGGGAAGAGCAGCAACTTTAATTTCGGATTACAGGAGAGGAACATGGGAGTTCGTAAAAACGTTAAGTATTTGGATGATACCGAAATAGAAAACTTTGTTCGTGCATGCGTGTTGGTCAAGGCAGATATTGTTAACCCAGGTGCACCGGCAAACGAACAATATTCAAAGTGGGACGAATTTGTTGCCATTCACCGAATGATTCAAAATGCCTTTGCACCCGGAAGTGCCTCGGTCAATTTTGGCCACGGCGGTTCCGGTGCCTATAGTTTTTTGAGTTGGCATCGTTATTTTCTTTATCAATTTGAGTTGGAACTGCAAAGTCATGTTCCGGGTGTGATGCTGCCTTACTGGGATTTTACGGATCTTTCATCCGTGCTCACAGAAAACTTTCTGGGCCCGGATGGTGACGCGGGAACAGAAATTGTAAGTACCGGTTACTTTGCAGAAGATGCACCCGGTACGGGCGCAAACTCAACAACTGCGCCAGCGTGGTGGCCCGCCGGGCTGGTCGGCTGGCGTTTGCCGGATGCCTTTCCAGTCGCGTGGCGAGGTGGCTTACGCCGCAATATCGGTGGCGCTTTGCCAACGGTGACGGATATTCAGGAAGTGTTGAATATGTCCACGTTTCCGGATTTTCAAAATGCACTGGAGTCCGGTGCCGGGCTTTCAGGTTCGACCATGATGCACAATTCCATGCATGGTTACATCGATGGTCACATGGGGAATGCTACGGCTTCACCTTTTGATCCTATTTTTTATTTGCTGCACGCCAATGTAGATCGCTTATGGGCGATGTGGCAAATGGATGGCCATGAAACAACCTACCCGGTGATGGGCGGTTCGACGCATCATCACCGCGATGATCTTATGTACCCTTGGACTGGCGGTGCGGCGGGTTACGGTACGAATATTTCGATGGCGCCGATTGGTATGCCGGATTTTTCTGCATTGGGCCCGCAAACGAACGGCGATACGCTGGATCACCGCGCGATGGGTTACACCTACGACACCATGCCCGTATTGGGAGTATCGCTAGACCGAACCGGAAGTATGAATCAAATGACGCCGGACCCGATGACCTCTATGGCCCCGGATGTGACGAAGTGGGAAGCGGCAACACGAGGTGTGAGCGCACTGTTACAAGATTGCGAAGCCGCTTACGAAAATAAAGAAGCTTATGTTTTTGCCGGTGTCGAAACCTTTCGCACCACGGGTGGTAGCCACCAATTTACTCCGGTATTCGGCGCTGCCGATCCGAGCGGTTTAATTAAGGCGAGTGGAAGCCATAGCCAATCTTCTTTCGATACAGCAATCGCGACCTTGTCGCCAGGTGGAGGAACGCCGCTGGCGGAAGCGTTGACGCATGCTGACACCAATTTGGTGAAGGCGCCGTTTTCAGATATTCCTGCCGACGAGCGACGTTATCTCGCAATTTTAACTGACGGTATGCTCACAACAGGGCCTGCGTTAAGCACGATTCCCGCAGGTGGTTTGGGTGATACTGCGGTATTTGCGATGGGGTTTGGAACGGGTGCCGATGTCGACTATCCCACACTGGACACGATGGTGAGTAAAGGTGTGGATGTGCCTGATACTACACAAGTTTTTCATGGGGAAAACGAGGGCACAATTGATAAGTTTTACACTGATTCGTTGGCAGCGGCGATAGGTTACGTCCCGATGGTAGACCCGGTTTTAGAATTGTTTGCTGGCGAACATACCCACATTGATTTTTACGTAACCAGTGCAGAAGACCGTTTATTTATTTCTGCGCAAGGCATCGACTTTTCCGATTCCAATTGGACGTATCACTTAATCGCACCTGACGGCAGTATGGTTTATATGAATAAACCCGGCGGGCATACCAATCACGCGCACTGTGCTCACAAAAGTGCGAAGACGGGTGGCAAATATTCAAACGGAAGGCTTTCGCTTTTTGTGCAGCGCGATGGCGCAGCGGATGCAGCCTGGATAGGAAAGTGGCAATTAATGGTTGCCTACAAGGCACCGAACATGGCGCACATGGTGATGCAACCAGCCGGTGCATTGCTTGCGCCGGTGTCCGCTGGGCCAGTGCTCGGGCCTCGCTATTTCCGGGAGCGTGACAAGCACGGTAAACGCAGCGCAGTGCGATTGCTTTCACGAACCAACACCCACGGTTTTGATATTGCGCCGCCATTTACCTCTGCGGATAAAAGCGATGCGTCCAATGTAACTGTGAATATTTATGCGCGGACGCGGCTCAAGTTTTCATTGGAAGCAGATACCCAAAAAGGATTTTTGCAATTTACGCCGCGAGTCAATGGCGGGCACCTTGCCCATGTTCAGGCTTTCGGGCGGCTTTTTTCACCGCGTGTAAATATGAAGGATGTCTTTAAGGGGAATTTGCCTGGCGCCATTACCCGTGGCGCTTCTTTGAGAAGTTCGCGTTCACTGAAATTTGATTCCGCTGTGATTTTGTCCAAACTCGAAAAGCAGGATCCTGAGCGCTTCCGTTATATCGACAGCGAGCTTGTTTTTGATTTAGAGAAGCACGGAGTCGGTATTGCCAAACTGGAAAGCTGCAAAGCAGAAGGTATTCAGCATGTGGGCGTATTGATTCGCGGCGTGTATCACCCGAATACAGGGGAAGTTTCAGGTGGGCATCACGGAGGGAAGTCGGATTCAAAAACCCAAAGGCCGCAAAAATTCGAGCGTATATTGAATTACACTTTTCAGTAGCAGAGTGGGATTCGAAAGTGTCTTCCGTTTTTGAATCGTTGTAGCGGTACTTTATACACTTATTCAGTGGGTGTGCTTATTTATAAATGGGTTGCCCGCGATAGAGCCCTTTGAAGGTTTTGCCATCCCTGCTCGCAGGGTAGCTCTTGCCATTCACTTCCACCGTGTTCGTCGGTGCGCTGTTTGCGCCGACGACCTGCTTTTGTTCTGCCCGTTTTTGTTCTGCATGCCTTTGCTCTGAATAGCCCGGTGAAATTGGCGTGACTTTATTATTATTGGCATTTTCAGCGCGCTTCGGTTTCAGGTTTTGCAAAACATTACCGACACCCGCCATAGCAAGCAGGCGGCTGTAGGCATCTGCAAGTGGCGCAGAATCCGTTAAATCCACATACTCGTGCAGCATTTGCATAAATTCCGGATGCGACAGAGTCAGCTTGATATCGAGTTCTTCTTTTACGATATTAATGCATTCTTTCGCTATGCGAATAGCTTTGGGGTTGAGCATCCAGGATTTATCCATCACGCGCCTCGTCGGTTGGGTTACATCACTGCATTTAAAAATAGCAAGTGAGGTCGCGCGCTACCAGAAAGTCGGGGGCGGATTGTGAAAAACGCCAAACACGTTTGTTTTTAATAACTGGAGATCGCGTTCGTGATTTTTTTAAGCTCCAGGCGCATAAGTACCCGCACACTAGCAGGCGAATAGATGCGGAAAATGTAGAACGAAATCGTCTAAAAGTATGTGACATATTCACATGCAGGTTGGCAGTAAATACTCTGGTGCTTTGTTGGTGGACTTACTAGTATCCCTTTTACGCTTATAAGGATATGTGGTTGTCGGGATGAAGGGTGTCGGGATGAAGGGTGCCGGGATGATGTGTTGGAATTATCGGGGTCTGGTAGTCAAGGCTCTGTTTTGCAGTGTGTTATCAACCAGCTTGTTATGTTTGAGTACAGACACCTTCTCGCAAGCGCTATCCACGGAATCCTCCGGAATTGCCAGGCTCAATGATTTTGAGGACTTTGAAGACATTGCTGCACAAGCGTTTGCTTTGCGTCAAAGTGATTCAGATCGTGCTATCGACTATTCGCAAACCGCGTTGGCCGCCTTGCCCCCTCATTACGACAGTGCGCTACAGCCTCATCTGTTAAATACGTTGGCGATTGCCTGGTTACAAAAACGTGAATTTACTGAAGCGAAGGCTTACGCGCATCAGGCACTGGAATCGGCAGAGCGATTTCAAGCACACCGGGAAGCGGCAAAGGCGCTGAACACCCTGGGTGTATTGCACTGGCATCATGGGGATTTGGATGAAGCCAAAACCTGGTTCCAGTCGTCACTCGCGTTGCGTAAACAACACCTTCTACTCGACGAGCTTTCGCCTGCGTTGAATAACCTCGGGTTGATTGAGGAAATACAAGGCCGTTATAACAAGGCGATCGATTATTACTTACAAGCTATTCATTATGCAGAGAAGCTGAATAATGATGTTCAGCTTGCCAGACCTATTGCTAATTTGGGTGTGTTGCATCAGGTGCTGGGAAATTATGATCAGGCAAAAAATTATTATGAACGAAGTCTGGATTTGAAACTTAAAGAAAACGACTTCGTGGGTGCTGCATTGGCGCACAATAATATGAGTGAAATCCATGTGGCACAAAAGGCATTTGATAAAGCCTTGCTGGCACTCACATCGGGATTGGATCTCCTGGGCGGTGTGGAAGCAAAACATGAACTGGCACTGCTGACAGTTAACAAGGGCAGTGTGTTACTCCAGCTAAAGGAAACAGCGCAAGCTTTAGTGCAGTTTGATGCAGCAGCGGCGATGGTGGCCGGTTTTGCAAGTGATGAAATCGATATTTACCTCGCTCAAGGTTACGCACGAGCCAGATTGCAACAAGGCCTGTTGGACGAAGCCCTGGCGCAGGCTCAGGAATTTTTGATTTTAGCGGAAGCGAGAAAGGACCAAAACAGTATCAAGAAAGCGCAAAAATTGCGTTATGAAATTTATCGCGAAAAAGGCGCGTACTTACAGGCCCTGGTTGCACATGAAAGCTATGTGCGTATTCAGCAGGAGCAGAGTGCGCGAGAAAATACCGAGTATGTGTCGCGCTTGCAAGCCGAATATGATTCAGAAAAAAAAGAAAAGAAGCTGGCCATACTTGAACGTGAAAACACCTTGCATGAATTGGAAATCAAGCGGCAGCAGTTTACCCAGTATTTAATTCTTGCCCTAAGCTGCCTGGCGCTGGTTGTTGTGACGGCTTGGCTGCGTTTGCGCGCGACGCGTGTCAAGGCGTCATTGTTGGAAGCAAAGGTTGAGGAGAGAACACGGGAGATTCAACAGCAGCACGCAACCATTTCCAGCTTGTTGGCTCAGAAAGAAAAATTGCTCGAACATAAAAACGTCCTGTTCTCGACCGTCTCTCATGAATTCCGTACCCCGCTCACCTTGATTGTTGGCCCTTTAAAGGCGCTGACGAAACAGTTAAGAAACAAGGAGCAGCTTCAAACGATCTCGGGCATTCAAAATAATGCTACCCGTCTATTGCGCATGGTGGATCAGTTGTTGGATCTCGCTCGTATTGATATGCAAGCCAATACCGCAAGTGAAGCCGTTGACGTGAGCGAGGTTGTCGGATTTCTTGTAGCGAGCATGGAAACCTTATTCAAGGAAAATGACCTGACCTGCACGAAATCCTTGCGAGAGGATATTTGGGTTAATATTTCACCGGATGCACTGGAAAAAATTGTCGTTAACTTGCTTTCCAATGCCGTGAAGTACACGCCTGCATCAGGAAAAATTACGGTAACCACGGAATGCCGTACGGACCAGGTCGTTATTGCAGTAAAAGACAACGGGATTGGCATACCGCACGATCAACAGTCGCGGGTTTTTGAACGCTTTACTCGGCTGGACAGTCAATTGTACAGCCCCCTGGCGAAACCTGTACCCGGAGCCGGGGTTGGGCTTGCGCTTGTAAAAGAATTGGTTGAACGTTATGAAGGCCAGGTTGAGTTGGAGAGCAGTGTCAATTCGGGCAGTTGTTTTCAAGTCTGCTTTCCCCTTGCCGCAGCGCCTGAGCTTAAAAAGAGCAAGCCATTGCACTCGCTCACGTGTGAAACCGAGCTTGTCAATTTGCAAACCCAAAGCGCCTTGAACAAGGCCGGAAAAATCAAAGCGCTGCAACATGCAGAGAGTGTTGCGTTACCGCGAGACACTAAAACCATTTTGATCGTGGAAGATAATGAAGAAATGCGTGCTTTTATTGGTGCGTGTTTGCAACCCAATTATCAATGCCTTTTCGCCAATAATGGCAACCAGGGAGTGAATATGGCTATTAAGGAAATACCGGATTTAATTGTAACGGACTTGATGATGCCTGAAATGACGGGGCTGGAATTGGCCTGTGTGTTGCGCGAGGAACAGTTAACTTCACATATCCCCATCATTATGTTGACAGCAAAAGGAGACCCGGAATCTCGCCACGCCGCGTGGCGCCAGCAGGTGGATGAATATATTGAAAAACCGTTTGATGGCGAGGAGTTGCTTTTGCGCTGTGACAATATCATTAATATTCGGCAGTTGTTGGCAGAAAAATTCAGTGAACAAATCGGTCAGCAGCGCAATGATTCGAAAAACGGGGTGCCCGCTTCTACAGCTGTGAGCGATTCGAAAACCACCTTGGATGAAGCAGATAGCCAAAATATAAATGCCCGCTTTAACAAAAGCGACAGGGATTTTATGGAGAAGCTGACTCGCTACCTTGAAAGCAATTACGGTGAAAGCCAATTGACAGCAAAAAAAATTTCCAGCGCGCTGGCGATAACCGAAAAACAATTACAGCGTAAACTTAAGGCCTTAACCAATGATTCCATTCCCGCCTATGTGCGTCACTTCCGTTTGAAGAAGGGCGCAGAGTTGTTGGCGAAAGGTGTCAGTATTACCAGTGTCGCGTTTGATACCGGTTTTTCCTCGCAGAGTTATTTCAGTACCGCGTTTGCGACGCGTTATGGGTGTTCGCCGAGTGACTATCAGCAACAACAACGCAGGCAATTTGAAAAAAGAGCCGGCGCGAAGGCCGGCTAACAAAGGGAGAGTGAGCGCTTAAGAGCGTTTATTTTTTCTGCTTTTGTATGTCTTGCTTTTGTAGTTCGGAGTTTTTGATTTCAATGCTTAAACCGCCAAGTACGACTTCACCTTTCTTGTCTTTACTTTTCTGCACGATGTGAACCAGTCCCAATGCTTTTTGAGATTGCGCATAAATGTGGAGTTCAACAAGGCGTTCTTCACCGGGTTTCATGCGGAAAGGTTTGTTCCAATCAAAGCCTGAGGTTTTGATTTGCAATAACTCTTGTAATTCACGATGCATGTCCAGATCCAGCCAGGTGGTTATCACACGTTCCGTTGGGTTGCGAACAAAGAAACGGAAGCTGCCTTCCTCGGCAACTGAGGTATCGAGGTTATGATAATTCCTGTGGGTGACGTTGTTGTCGTTCGGCGTAATCGAATCGGCGAGGAAAATGCCGGTTGAAATAGGATGAACCGGATCATTTGCTGCATTGGTGACTGCCAGTAAGCAGTAGTGATTGGCCAGTGCCGGGTCGTAGCTGGGCGCATTGAATTCAAAGCGTGCAATAACAGCAGTATCGCCTGCGCTTCCCGCCACGCTGGCGCCGGAGTAGGGTACATCGTCAATATCACACCAGGGTTGACTGCTGCCTTCACAAACCATCGATGTCCAGGGGTTGCTTGCCAGCAGGGAGTCATCCGGGAACTGTGACCAGAAATCGGCATTCAAGGACGGCAAGGCAGTACCAAACTGCGTCCACATTAGTTTCACTTCAACGTTTTCCGCAGGGACTGGGCCGCGATTGCGAATGCGCACATAGGCACGGTTTACATCGCCGGGTGCGAGGCTGGGTTTTTCATCAACAAAGGCATCGAAGGTGGCGGCAGTGGGTGCAGGTTGATACGGCGGTGCGTCCACTTTAATGTCTTCACTCACCCAGTGTGCCATGCTGCTGCGCGGTGATTCGAAGACCACTTTACTGTTTTGATGGCCTTCGTAGCCGGTGGTATTTCCCCAGTCCAGGGCATTGTCGCGAACAAAAATATCCGTACCATTTTTGCCATCTGCAGCGGAACTGACAACACGAACAGCTTCCCAGGCATTAACGCGACCGTAGGAGTGTGTGGTGCTGAAGGCTGAATCGGTATCGTAAGAGGCGGTACTCGGTACAATTTTATCGGCGGTATCCTGAATCAGATTTTCAACCTGGTTTGGCGTTAAGCTGTTGTCTGCCGATAAAATTAAACCCGCGATACCTGCAGTGAAAGGGCTGGCTGAAGAGGTGCCACCAAAACAATGCGTGTAATCATCGTCACCAGGCTCGACTTCCGGGCAGGTAATACCAGAAGGTGATGCTGCGTTGTAGCCATCATTTCCGGTGCGATCTGTGGTGGTGATATTTTTTGTTCCGTTGTAGGGAGGGTTGTAGCCACGATGACTGGGCGCAAGAATGTCGACACAATTTCCCCAGGCAGATTCCGTCACCTTGATGTCATTGTTGGTCGAACTTGAGACTGCAATGACGCTGTTAAGGGAGGGGTAGGAGGAGACACACCAGCCGTTGCTGTCTGCATTGCCGGCGGCAAAGAAAATACTGACACCTGCAGTGCGCGCATTATTAATTGCTGTGGTTAAGCCAGCTGAAACGGTTCCACCTGTGCCGCCACCCCAACTGTTGTTCATGATTTCAACGCCCATGAGTGCCACGTAGTTAAATGCTGCGATACGGCCAGAATCGGGAAAGCCTCCGTAAACGCGGCGCAAAGGCATCCAGCTACATTGGGGGCAAGCACCGGTCACACCGAGAGAATTATTACCGCGAGCAACCGCGACACCACTGACGGCTGTGCCGTGACTTTCTGTTCCCAGCGGACTTGGGTCATTGTCATTGCCGGCAAAATCCCAACCGCTTACATCGTCAATAAAGCCGTTGCCGTCGTCATCAATGCCGTTGCCAGGAATTTCTCCCGGGTTCACAAAAATATTCGGCGCGAGATCTTCGTGATTGATATCGGAGCCATCATCAAAAACAGCAATCACAATGTTGCTGGAGCCGAGCCCGTAGTCCCAGGCAAAAGAGGTATCGGCATCGGCGTCATTCAGGCCGCCCAGTTGCCCGGTGTTGCGGTGGTGCCACTGTTCGGCAAACAAAGGGTCAAAGGGAATCGTCTCGAAAGGTTGATCCACTTTCCAGTAGTTGGGGTGCGCGTATTCCACTGCGCCAGTTTCACCGTAGAGGCGAATCAATTCCTGAACACCTTCGCGGCCCGCAGGCAGGGTGAGAATATACTGGCCGGGTGTAAATTTTAATGGCTCGCGTTTGACTTGCACCTTGAATTCGTCGTTGAGCTTTTTAATTTCGTCTTCGGAAAGTGTTTGATTAAATTCAACAATGATTTCAAGTGGAATCAACATTGGGTTATCTTTTGAACCGTCGTAAGACAGTAAGCCCACTTCCTGTACAAGCCGTTGCTTCTGATAACGCGCTTTGATTTCCTCGGCAATCAATTCGAGTTCAACGCGGTCACGTTTACCCTCACTGTAAAGCGTAAAGAGGTTTTCAGAGTTTTCGCCGAGATAAAATCCGTAGTTTTTGGCAATTTCCTGGATGGATTTCTGGTTGGCCTCTGTGTCTCCCACGATCGCCAGTGCATTTTCGATAATCGGGTCACTTTGCTCATTGGCTTGTGCGAGTTGTATGAGCGAAAGTTGGGTGAAGGCAAAAAATGTTAGCAAACCTTGCCATAGATATTTTTTCATCTTGTGGTGCTCCATTGTTAAAGTGAAATGAGTTCTTCTTTTCATACTTTTTGAAAGTATTGCGGATGCTTTTGAGAGGGCGTCCTTGCCCCGGTATCTTCCTTGAACAGTGCTTATTGTTTTTTTAAATCCTTTGTGACGTTTCAGTGTTGAAGCTTCTGCTCCATTTGTTCAATCTGATGCATTTCATTAGAGAAGCCTTCAAGATCAAACTGCATATTCAACTCTTCCAGTGCACGGTTGTATTCATGAATGCCAAACTTATCCATCAGCTCAAAGACGCGTTTGTGTTCCACTGGGTAAATCAGCTCAACGAGATCTTCGCGCAGGTAGGGGCAAGAGAGGCAAACAGGGCCAGGCCAGGGGAATTTAAACTCGGGAATGCGTTCTGGTAGTCGCAATTTGTCCGGGTCGATAATAATCGGAACGCAAGGTGTTTCGGCGATCACGGTGTAGGCGGGAGGGGTATAAACAGATTTAACCGCTGCCCGATTCGCTTCGCAGTCAGCGTAGGACGGGCCAGACACAGTGACAAATATAGAGCCGGTTACGCTGCTAAAAGTGACGGATCCGTGATAGCCAAAAAGTTGCGCATTGGCCGCATGTGCGCCAAAGAATAAAAAAACACTTAATAACCACAATTTAAATTTCATAGTAAAGTCCTCTAAAAATAAATATCCATTTGCTGTGATAGCGCTTACTAATGACTGGAGTGATTTCAGTCATCGGCAAGCGTTAGCAAGGATTGTTAATTTTTAATGGACTTTTCGCATCCAAACTTCAGACACTTGCATTGAGAATTTGGACAAAATCTTTACGTGCTCTGGTTGTGCGGCCCTTTTTAAATTTTCCGTTTAAATAGCTATGTCCCGGCCGGGTTCCGGATCATTCATGAGTTGATTTACGCGTTGCTCCCAGGCTTCCTGGTAGGATGACGAGTTGTTGTAATCTGAAGGTGCATCGAAGGCCTGGTTATCAATTAAATGCAGAATATTGTCTTCCCTGATTTTCTTACCTGGCCATTCAATGGAAAAAGGCACGCCCGCGATGCCATCCTTGATGTTATGGGGTTTTTGTAAAAGCAGATTCAGGGTGAGGGTGGCGTCGTAATCAGGAACCTCTTCCTTTTCTTCCTTTTGGTATTTGCCGTACTCGCTGAAGTCACCGTCAAAATCACCGTTTAAAAATCCACTGATACGAAAGCCGCCATATTCGCCCAGAGTGGGATCAAAAATCGCACCGTAGTTGGAAAAAGTGCTGATGAAATGAAAACGGTAGCGATTGTTTTTGCTGAAAAAGTAAAAATGAGAAAAGTGGGCGGGGAAGTGAGGCATATGTTCGACTCGGCTATCGCCTTCCCATTGGCGTTCGGGTTCGATCTCAGTGTTATTCGGGTCGAAATTGACCGGAGGAATTTTGTGATTGCTTTGCGCGTCGACCAACACGGCATAGCCCGCCGCCGCATGCCCATCGAAACTGAGATGGAAGGCGTGGGTCGGCGCTTCGTTAAAGTTCGGGCTGAAACTACTAAAGGCAGGTGCCACTGTTTTTGTATCAAATTTGGTTTTGTCGTAAGCAGGTAGGCTCGTTGAAGTCGGATAAAACTCGGCGCGAACGTCTTGCAGTGGGATACCATTGCGCCATTTGCTGTCGATGCCAATGCGATCCAGGGCATAGCTGTCGTCTGCCTGAATACTTTTGACTTGGGCTTTCGCGATCGAGGTCATCAGATTGGATGTTTTGTCGCTCCAGTGGCTTGCTGTGCATTGCGTACTGCCAAGGGCGCAATGGGTCGGGTCGAGCAGCGCATAGCCGGAAGCGAAGGGGCTTTGTGCGAGTGTATCGTCAAATTTTGCCCAGGCCGCCAGGGTTTCTCTGCTGTCGTGATGCAGTGAGGGCGTGGCAAGCGCGCTCGGGAAACGAAAAACATCCAGCAGCATCGGGTTGAGAAGAATGCCGGGGTTCATGGATTGCACATCGACAATACTGGTAAAGCCAAGCACATGCGCCAATTCGTGGAGTGCGATGCCGGTAAAGTCGTATTTGTGGGGGTGCGCAGCACTTTGTTCCAGAAAGTAGTCACTTTGGTATTTGAGGTTAAAACTGATGTGGGCGTCGGCATGGTATTTCAGGGCAGCACCAAAGCGCGGGTCGTTGGCCGGGGTAATGCCGAGGGCCTTGGCGTTCGCCAGTGTCAGGCTGACATCAGGCAGCCAGCTACTCGAGTGCGTAAGCGGTAACTGGGCAGGGAGGGCGGACAATATTGTGCTCTCACTCAGGTCTGCTTCGGCCAGCAAGGCATGTTTGACCATGGCAAGCGGCGCGGTGGTTCGCCCGAGTTGCACAGAAGCAAGTATCTCTGGCGAGTGGAAAAAATCCGGTTTTTGCCAATCAACATTCACCTTGACGGTAATCGGGTCCGTAAATTGGTCCTGCCAAAGGGCAGCGGCTTTTTCGAGCGCGGCCATCTCCGCGCTTGAAAGGGGAAAGGCTCCTTTGTTAATAAATTCAAATTGGAGGGCGCTCGCCCAGTGGCTGGATGCCGATAGCCAGAGAGTGGCACCCAGAATAGTGAGGTTTCGATAAAACGTGTGTCTTCGCATGGCTCCTTTCCTCTTGTTTATTCCGTGCTGCTTATTCCATTTCGGGTCGCCAACTTCGTCTGCAGTCGCAATAAAGTGGCAATAAGCCATTGTATTCCGGGGGTAGGGGGGCGCATTTAAATATCGGACAAAGATATTTAAATTTTGGAAGTAGCTTACGGTGAATCGGGCTTGAGATAAGTGCTGAGTACCTTGACTTTGGGCGCCTCACAAATCAGGATTGCGTCAAATTACGCTTTCGGGCTGCCTATGACCTCTCACGAACAGCAAATTGCTGACTTGCAGGCGCGACTCTCCTTTCAGGAGGACACGCTGCAAGCACTCAATACGCGCGTCGCGTCGCAGGACCGCGATATCCGGGATTTGCAAGCTCAACTGCAACATCTCTACAAGCAAATGCGCGACTTAAAAGACGGCCTGGACGAAGTCGGTTCGGCTGACGACGCACCGCCACCCCACTATTAAAAACAAGGAAGGCTTTCTTGAGTACCGGTCAACTCACTGTTCAACTTTCTGCATTGAAAAATAATTGGCTTTATCTGCGCGAACAATTAAAAAAAGGTTGTGAGTGCGGCGCTGTCGTGAAAGCCAATGCCTATGGCCTTGGCGCAGCTCAGGTCGCGGCCTCCTTGAAGGCAACGGGTTGTCGACATTTTTTTGTGGCCTCACTGCATGAGGCGCTGGAAATAAAACCCTTGCTGGATGCCGAAGACAGTCTTTACGTACTAAGTGGTTGCCGCGCAGGCGAAGAGGGGACCTTTGCAGAACAGAAAATTATACCGGTGTTGATCTCACTCCCGATGGTCGAGCGTTGGATAAAAGCGCAGGTGAGCACGCCCAGCGCAATCAAGTTGAATACCGGCATGGGGCGTTTGGGTTTGCAGATGGATGAGTTTGATCAATTGCTAACACGCGCAGAGGAGCTCAAGCGCGCACAGGTTCAATGGTTAATCAGTCATCTTGCGTGCGCCGATGAACCCGATCACCCTTTAAACCATGAACAGCTGCATCGTTTTCAGCGTGCGGTGAAAAAATTACAAACGATTTTGCCTGCGTGCCGTTTTTCACTGGCCAACTCCGCAGGTATTTTTCTGGGTGAAGATTTTCATTTTGATCTGGTGCGACCGGGTATTGCCTTGTACGGCGGACAGCCACAAAACATTGCGCGCGATGTGCAAGCCGTGGTGAGTTTGCATTTGGAAGTGTTGCAATCCAGAACATTATTAGCCGGTGAGTCGGTTGGCTATGGGGCAGAATACACGGCGACCAGCGAACGTGCGTTAATTACCGTTGCTGCAGGCTATGCCGATGGTATTTTTCGCTCGCTTGGTGGGAGCATGCAGGCTGTGTTTAAGGGCTACAGTTTTCCGCAGGTTGGGCGCGTGTCGATGGATAGCCTGGTGTTTGATGTGAGCGACCTGCCAGAAGACATGCGGCCACGCGAGGGCGATGTTATCGAAGTATTGGGCGCAACAATTCCGGTTGACGCGCTTGCAAAACAGGCGGGCACAATCAGTTATGAAATTCTCACTTCATTGGGTCGGCGTTATACCCGCCGCTACCGCGACTAACACCGCGTAATGCACAAGGCCTTATTAAAGTTGTTGGCAGATGGCGAATTTCACTCCGGTGAAAGTCTGGGTAAACATTTGGGTATGAGCCGGGCTGCAGTCTGGAAACATATCCAACACTTGCAGGAAAAAGGCCTGGCCTTGGAGTCAGTCAAGGGTAAGGGTTACATTGTTGCCGGTGGTCTGGACTTGCTTGATGCCAATACAATTGCGGAAGAATATAAAAAAAGTGTTGGGCAAGGCTTGCAACATTTGCAAGTGGAAACGGAAATGGATTCCACCAGCCAACAGCTTCTGCGTCGCAGCGCGGCGAACGAAGATATTCATGGCGCAGCGTGTTTTGCTGAATTGCAAACCGCGGGTCGTGGGCGTCGCGGACGCAGCTGGCAAAGTCCTTTCGCGAGTAATCTTTATTTTTCTTTGGGTTGGCGAATTCAATCAGGCGTAGCGGCTGTCGAAGGCCTCAGTCTCGCCGTAGGTGTGGCTTTGTGTGAGGCCCTTGAAACGTTTGGTTTTTGCGATGTACAACTTAAGTGGCCGAACGATCTACTCTATAAAGGGAAGAAGCTGGGCGGAATTTTATTGGAAATTAGCGGCGACGCTGCGGGTGAATGCGATTTGATTATTGGTGTGGGGCTGAATGTCGCGATGCCGGAATCGGCATCCCAAAATATTGACCAGCCCTGGGTAGATGTTAAAGCACTGGCAAGGGAGCAAAAAATAAACCTGCCTTCGCGTAACCTATTAGCGGCCCGCTGTTTGCAGTCCTTGTTCGCGATGTTGGCAAAATTTGAAAGCCTGGGTTTTGCTGCGTGGCAAGCGGCATGGCAAAAGCGAAATGCACATCAGAATACTGAAGTGCAATTGCTTATGGGCAAGCAGCAAGTCAACGGGCGTGTTCTCGGGGTGGACACAAGTGGGGCCTTGTTGTTAAAAACTTCACAAGGTGAGCAAAGTTTTATTGGTGGGGAAATCAGTTTGCGTGCCGTGGTATCTGATAAAAAAAGTGAGCGCTGAGCTGAAAAGTCTGAATGATATCGTGACATTTTGTAAAAATATCGTCGCAAATAGTTTTCATCAAGCAGTCATTAAAGGCAGAGTTGGATGCAAATAAATTTTGACCTTGGTAATACGCGCATGAAGTGGCGTTTATTATCAGCAGCGGGAAATTTTTCGGGCGCGCTTGCCTGGCGGGATTGGGAAAATTCACGGCAGGTTCTGGATGCGCTGAAAGGGCATATTCACGAACTGAATGCCGATCGTATAGAAGCCATCGATGTCAAAGTCTCCTGTGTGGCCAATACACGTTTGCGTCAGCTTTTTGATTGTTGGTTGCGAGAGCACATTAGTTCGCAGGTTGAATACATTGAGGTTGAGAAGTTTTACGCGGGTTTGCGTGTGGCGTATCAGGAGGTGTCGCGCCTGGGGGTCGACCGATGGCTCGCCATGTTGGCGGCGCATGCGGATTATCCAGGCTTCAAGGTGATTATTGATGCGGGAAGTGCAATTACCGTCGACTATGTTGACCCGCGCGGCCAGCACGATGGAGGGTTGATTGTGCCGGGGATGCCCCTGTTGTGCAGCTCCATGGCCTCGGAAACCCAAAACCTTAAACCGGAGTCGTTAACTCTGACGCAGAATTGGCAGCCGGGTTGCGATACCTTGAGCGGCATTAGTGAAGGTGCCTCAGCAATGTACGCAGGGCTGGTAAAAGAAGTGCTTGGCTACTATATAAATAAAGCTGAAGCTTGTGGTTCCAGGGTCAATGTCCTGCTTTGCGGTGGAGACGCTGAGGCCTTTTTGCCCTGGTGCGAAAGAACTGCTAAAGGGCGAACGATCCTTCGGGACCAGCTGGTGCTGGAGGGGATTGACCTTTGGCGTTCACATCGAGGCTAATTTGTGTGGCTACTAACTAGGTGTGGCTACACCAGCAGGCCGATTGTATTAATAAGCGTTTTAACAACTGTTGTTGGTATTAAAAGGATAAAGATAAACGACCATGCGCTGGATTTTTTTCAGTTTATTGATTTTGAATGCGGCCACCCTGGTGTGGGGCTTTGTCTTCGAGGAAGAGACCTTGCCCCAGCAGCATGTTGAAAAGCCCTTTCCCTTCAAAAATGTTGAAACCTTGAGCTTGCTGGGAGAAGGTCAATCGGAAGTGATTGCGGTTGCGAATCGCCAGAGTGTGCAGCGCCTTGAAAAGTCGACAAAGCCGGGGGGGTTACCCAACAAGGTCGATGGCAAACCACTGTGTGAAATGATTGGTCCTTTCAAGTCTCGGGATGCCGCGCAGGATTTTAGAGAGCGCTTGTCGGCCATTGATGTTAAAGCAGATGTGAAGGACCTGGAGCTCCCTGCTGGCGCGGGCTATTGGGTTTACCTGGCGCCCTTTCCCAACCGTAAGGCAGCGATCAGCCAATACACCGAGTTGCAAGCGCAAAAAATAGACAGTTATGTGATTCCCAAAGGTGAGCGCCAAAATGGCATATCACTGGGTATGTTTAGTCAGGAAAATCTGGCCCGCAAGAAGTTTAAAGAGATGCAGGATCGCGGTCTCAACCCCCAATTGGACACGATTGAGCGTACTTACCGGGAAATTTGGGTAATGCTTGAGCACAATGAAGAGTCCAAAATGTCCGACCTCACCTGGACCAGGATCATGGAAGGCCTGAATCAACTCGAGAGGCGACAAAATTTCTGTTTAGATGTTGCTTCGTAGGACAACTTTCCTTAGAATCCCGCCTCCACGTAAGAGAGCGCTGCTCGCTTGTGGATATGGGCTGGCGTAGCTCAGTTGGTAGAGCAGCTGACTTGTAATCAGCCGGTCGGGGGTTCGACTCCTCTCGCCAGCTCCATTTAAGTTTCCGAAAAGGTCGGCTAATGCCGACTTTTTTGCAGGGGTTCCCGAGTGGCCAAAGGGATCAGACTGTAAATCTGACGCGCAAGCTTCGGTGGTTCGAATCCACCCCCCTGCACCATATATATAGAAGAAAGATTTGTTAAAGGTCTTTTTTTTGGCCTCACAAGGAAGCCCGCGCCGGCATGGTGTGATGATTGGCTGGCTGTGAAGATGAAAGTAAGTAAAAGGCAAGGAGCGCGAAAAGGGCCACATGCGGCCTTGATGCAGGCCTGAATTTGCGGGCCAGGTTTGCGGACCAGAATATGCGGGCGTAGTTTAGTGGTAGAACCTCAGCCTTCCAAGCTGATGATGCGGGTTCGATTCCCGCCGCCCGCTCCATCTTGAAGTGAATTCTGGCTGACAGTTACTGTCTGTTCAGTGTTCAGATTAAACAAGGGAAGGGAGCAGGGAAAGCAAAGTGCTCATATAGCTCAGTCGGTAGAGCACTTCCTTGGTAAGGAAGAGGTCACCGGTTCAAATCCGGTTATGAGCTCCATTTTTGGTTGTTTTTGCGCGGGCAGTTTAAAGCCTGAGCGGTTCGTGTAAGGCAGCTTGATGTAACGCTTGCTCAGAGCAAGTGAATTTTTTCCAAATATGCAGAAGCCCAATGAGGAGGCGTAGCAATGGCAAAAGAAAAGTTTGAACGTAATAAGCCTCACGTAAATGTGGGCACAATCGGTCACGTTGACCACGGTAAAACCACGTTGACTGCGGCGTTAACGCGCGTTTGTGCAGAAGTCTGGGGCGGCCAGGCCGTTGCCTTCGACGGTATCGACAACGCACCGGAAGAAAGAGAGCGTGGTATTACCATCGCGACTTCCCACGTTGAATACGATTCGCCCACACGTCACTACGCACACGTAGACTGCCCCGGCCACGCCGACTATGTTAAAAACATGATCACCGGTGCGGCCCAGATGGACGGCGCGATCCTGGTTTGTTCTGCTGCTGATGGCCCCATGCCACAAACGCGTGAGCACATCCTGTTAAGCCGTCAGGTAGGCGTTCCTTACATCGTTGTGTTCCTGAATAAGGCCGACATGGTTGACGACGCCGAGCTGCTTGAGCTGGTTGAAATGGAAGTGCGTGAACTGCTCGACCAATACGAATTCCCCGGCGACGATACGCCGATCATCATCGGTTCTGCGTTGATGGCGCTTGAAGGTAAAGATGACAACGAAATGGGCACCACTGCCGTTAAGAAACTCGTTGAGACCCTGGATGAGTACATCCCTGAGCCAGAGCGTGCGATTGATCTGCCCTTCCTGATGCCAATCGAAGACGTATTCTCGATTTCAGGCCGTGGTACGGTAGTTACCGGTCGTGTTGAGCGTGGCATCATCAACGTGGGTGAAGAAATCGAAATCGTGGGTATCAAAGACACCACCAAGACCACCTGTACCGGTGTTGAAATGTTCCGCAAATTGCTTGACGAAGGTCGCGCAGGTGAGAACGTAGGTGTGTTGTTGCGTGGTACCAAGCGTGACGAAGTTGAGCGTGGTCAGGTATTGGCCAAGCCCGGCACCATCACCCCGCACACCAAGTTTGAGTGTGAAGTGTACGTATTGAGCAAGGACGAAGGTGGTCGTCACACTCCGTTCTTCAAAGGCTATCGTCCCCAGTTCTACTTCCGTACCACAGACGTAACCGGTGCGTGTGAGCTGCCAGAAGGCGTTGAAATGGTCATGCCAGGCGACAACATTCAAATGGTTGTGACCCTGATTGCGCCTATCGCGATGGAAGACGGTCTGCGTTTTGCGATCCGTGAAGGCGGCCGTACTGTCGGTGCGGGCGTTGTTGCGAAAATTATCGAGTAAGTTGTATTCGATTTAAGGCAAAAAGGTTGGCAATAACATGCCAACCTTTTGTCGTATGTACAGGATGTGCAAGTTTGAATTTAGAGTTGTAGAGGTGAGAGCCTCGCAAAAGCGTTAGGCCAGTAGTTCAATTGGTAGAGCGTCGGTCTCCAAAACCGAAAGTTGGGGGTTCGAGTCCCTCCTGGCCTGCCACCTTTTTGCTGCGAAGTTGCAGCAAGATTTAAAGGGGCAACAAACAGGGAAAGCTCTTTAGCTAAGAGCAGATAGAAAAAGTCGCAGGGAAGTTAGCAAGTAATTGAGACAAAACTATGAATGCTAAGGTCGAAAACAAAGAATTCAGTTTTGGTCTGCTAAAGTGGGCCATCTCTCTCGCATTGGTTATCGGTGCGATTGTCGGTAATTCTTTATACGCCGATATCCCAACGCTTTATCGCGTGCTTGCCATTGTTGCAACAGTCGTTGTCGCAACCCTGGTGGCCGCAACAACGGCTCAGGGCAACGCTTTTTGGGAGTTACTGAAAGCGTCCCAGGTCGAATTACGCAAAATCGTTTGGCCAACTACCCAGGAAGTCAACCAAACTTCCATGCTGGTTGTGGCAGTGGTCATTGTGACAGCCTTAATCCTCTGGGGTCTGGATGCCTTGATAGGTTTCGGCGCAGAGCAGGTGATCGGTTAAACGAAAAGGGACCAAAAGAATGGCAAAACGTTGGTACGTAGTGCACGCCTATTCGGGCTATGAGAAAAAAGTCGCGAGCGCGATTAAAGAGCGTATCGAATTACAAGGTATGCAGGAATACTTTGGCGATGTGCTGGTGCCGACTGAAGAAGTCGTGGAAATGCGTGGCGGACAAAAGCGCCGTTCTGAGCGCAAATTCTTCCCCGGTTATGTACTGGTGCAAATGGAGCTGACCGACGATGCTTGGCACCTGGTTAAAGAAACGCCCCGAGTAATGGGCTTCATCGGTGGAAAGGCAGATCGTCCGGCCCCGATTACAGATAAGGAAGCTGAGTTAATTCTCCAGCGTGTGGATGACTCTGCTGAGGCGCCGAAGCCGAAGACACTCTTCGAGCCCGGCGAAATGGTGCGTGTTATTGACGGACCTTTCAACGACTTTAATGGTGTTGTTGAAGAAGTGAATTACGAAAAGAACAAGCTGCAGGTTGCGGTGTTGATCTTCGGCCGTTCGACCCCTGTTGAACTGGATTTCGGACAGGTGGAAAAAGCCTGAGCAAACTCGCCAAGTATGGTCTATATATAGGGCATCCTTGAATACGCGCTCAGAAAAAAAGATTTATCTGCCTTCTCCCTGTGCAGGGGAGAGGGCTTTACGCGTCCTGCTGAAAGTCGAATTGGCGCCTCGTTTGAGGCCAAATTGACCTAAACAGGTCAAAACGGGGAGCCCGGGAAGGATAGTTTGCCGCTATCTGGAGGCGTTACACCCAAAATTGAACCCAGAGTAGAGGAGTCTCAAAATGGCTAAGAAGATAGAAGCTTACATCAAGCTGCAAGTTGCAGCTGGTCAAGCTAACCCCAGTCCACCTGTTGGTCCAGCACTTGGTCAGCACGGTGTGAACATCATGGAATTCTGTAAAGCATTCAACGCACAAACCCAAAGCCTTGAGCAGGGTTCTCCTGTGCCGGTTGTGATTTCTGTGTACAGTGATCGCAGCTTTACTTTCACCATGAAAACCCCTCCCGCTGCCTTCTTGTTGCGTAAAGCGGCAAAAATCAAAAGCGGTAGCGGCCGCCCCAATACTGAAAAAGTAGGCAAGGTCACTCGCGCGCAATTGGAAGAGATTGCCACCATGAAAATGGCGGATCTGACTGCGTCTGATATGGATGCGGCTGTTCGTACCATTGCGGGTAGTGCGCGCAGCGCCGGTATCGAAGTGGAGGGCGTGTAAGATGGCGAAATTAAGTAAAAAACAAAAAGCGATCCGCGAAAAAGTGGATTTTGCTAAAAGCTACGGTATCGACGAAGCCGTTGCACTGTTAAAAGAATTTGGTACTGCCAGGTTTTCTGAAACTGTGGATGCGGCCATTAACCTCGGTATTGACCCTCGTAAATCCGATCAAGCCGTTCGCGGCGCGACCAGTTTGCCTCACGGTAACGGTAAAGACGTGCGTGTTGCTGTATTTACTCAAGGCGCGAATGCGGATGCCGCAAAAGAAGCGGGCGCAGAATTTGTCGGTATGGAAGAGCTCGCCGATCAAATTAAAGGCGGCATGATGGATTTTGATGTGGTTATTGCTGACCCGGCCGCGATGCGTGTTGTTGGCCAGCTTGGTCAAGTGCTTGGTCCTCGCGGTTTAATGCCAAACCCGAAAACCGGTACAGTGACGCCGGATGTTGTCACCGCCGTTAAAAATGCTAAAGCCGGTCAGGTGCGTTTCCGTGCTGATAAAGGCGGCATCATTCATGGTGGAATCGGCAAGGTTTCTTTTGATGCGAAAGCGATCAAGGAAAACCTCGAAGCCCTGATTGCAGATTTGAAAAAAGCCAAGCCCGCCAGCTCAAAAGGTGTGTACTTAAAGAAAATTTCCTTAAGTACCACAATGGGCCCAGGCTTGTTGATTGATCAAACTTCTTTGGAAATTTAAGCGAAGCTTGAATTCCGAAAGGAGTAAAAGACTTTGGGGTCCAGATTTGTTTTTAACTTTTGTTAAATGAATCTGGGCCGTCAAAGACCGTAGGTGCTGAACGATTCTGTTGGCTTGTCCAACGAAGTATGAAGCGCAAAGCTTAATCAAAAAAACTTTCTTGCGAGAGTGATTATTAGCCTACGCAGACGGTGGACCCGATTCGAATTTTCTCATAGAGATGATTTGGATCTGAACACCATTAACCGGGTAGGGCTCGCCTTACCTTAACTTCAGATCCAGGAGATTTTTAAGTGGCTATTGGACTCGAAGACAAAAAAGCGATTGTCGCTGACGTTAACGAGACTGCAGCTAATGCGTTATCTCTGGTGATTGCCGATGCTCGTGGAGTCACGGTCGGCGCAATGGATGCTTTGCGTAAGCAAGCTCGCGAAAGTGGCGTAAAACTTCAAGTGGTACGTAACACTTTGGCAAAGCGCGCAATGCAAGGCACCGAATTTGAGTGTGTTAATGACACGCTGGTTGGTCCCAGCTTGTTCGGATTTTCCATGGAAGATCCGGGTGCTGCGGCAAGACTTTTCAAAGATTTTGCGAAAGAGCAAGAGAAATTTGAAATCAAGGCCCTCTCAGTGGGCGGCAAATTATTGGAAGCAGGTCAAATTGACGCGCTTGCCAAGTTGCCAACACTGGAACAAGCCTTGGGTCAGCTCGCCAGCGTCATGATCGCACCGGTCACCAAATTGGTTCGTACTTTCAACGAAGTACCTTCCAAGGTTACACGCGTTGTTGCGGCAGTTCGCGACCAGAAGAAAGAAGCGGCGTAATAGTAATCGCGTTTTTTTCTTATTTAATTTATTAACTTGTAAATGTTAGGGACTATTGAAATTAGCAACTTATTCGAATGTAAGGCAGCCAAGCGCTAACGTCGCAATCGAAAAAAAGCAATTTCCTACCCGAACAGGAGAATCTAGAAAATGGCTCTTAGTAAAGACGATATCTTGAACGCCATCGCTGAAATGTCAGTAATGGACGTTGTTGAACTTGTAGAAGCAATGGAAGAAAAATTTGGCGTTTCTGCCGCAGCTGCAGTTGCAGTTGCAGCGCCAGCTGCTGGTGGTGACGCCGGTGGTGCTGCTGAAGAGAAGACTGAATTTGACGTCATTCTTTCTGCTGCTGGCGATAAGAAAGTGAACGTTATTAAAGCAGTACGTGGCATCACAGGTCTTGGCCTGAAAGAAGCCAAAGAATTGGTTGATAACGCTCCCAAGCCCATCAAGGAAGGCGCTTCTAAAGAAGAAGCTGAAGATGCGAAGAAGCAACTCGAAGAAGCTGGTGCAACTGTCGAGTTGAAATAAGTTCTTGGCAACTTTTTTCTTTGATGTAAAGAAGATAACAGGTCAGTTGGTTTAACCAACTGGCCTTGTTGCGTCTGTGGTTGACGTACAACCACCGCAGTGTGAGAAAACAATTCGAAACACTGCAACTAATTTTGGCTGAGACGGGAATAAACCTTTATCTGTCTGTACCAAAAATGACCCAACCGTGACATGGCTGAGGAACACTGATGGCTTACTCATATACTGAGAAAAAACGTATCCGAAAGGATTTTGGCAAACTGCCAGATGTAATGGAAGTACCTTACTTATTGGCAATTCAATTAGATTCCTACAGAAAATTTACCCAGGCAGATACGCTTCCGGATGACCGCAAAGAACAAGGTCTGCATGCAGCGTTTAAATCTGTATTCCCAATTGTCAGTTATTCCGGTAGCGCCGCACTGGAATATGTGAGCTATTCGCTCGGCAAGCCAGTATTTGATGTTAGCGAATGTGTATTGCGTGGTGCAACCTACGCTGTACCTTTGCGCGTAAAAGTGCGTTTGATTATTTACGATAAGGAATCGTCAAGCAAAGCCATCAAGGATATTAAAGAACAAGAAGTCTACATGGGTGAAATTCCGCTCATGACAGACAACGGTACTTTCGTTATCAACGGTACCGAGCGCGTGATCGTTTCCCAATTGCACCGTTCCCCCGGTGTATTCTTTGAGCACGATAAAGGTAAGACTCATTCATCCGGGAAGCTCTTGTATTCAGCGCGCGTGATCCCTTACCGTGGTTCATGGCTCGATTTTGAATTTGATCCAAAAGACCTGGTTTACGTACGTATCGACCGCCGTAGAAAACTGCCTGCAACGATTTTGTTGCGCGCGCTGGGGTATTCTGCGGAAGAAATGCTCGAGATGTTTTTCGAAACCAGTCGCTTCTCAATTGAAGCGGATGGCAGCGTAAAACTCGAATTGGTTCCTTCACGTCTTCGAGGTGATGTCACCACCTTTGAAATCAAAGACAAGAAAGGCAAAACCATTGTAGAAGAAGGCCGTCGTATTACCGCTCGCCACATTAACCAGCTTGAAAAAGCGGGTGTTACCGAGCTGGACGTGCCGCGCGAGTATTTGCTTGGTCGTGCTTTGGCAAAAGACATTATTGATCCTGATTCTGGCGAAGTGCTGCTCGAATGTAATGCTGAAATTACCGAAGAAGCGCTGGAGACTCTGGCAAAAGCGGGTATCAATTCCATTGAAACGCTCTATACCAACGAGCTGGATTGCGGACCATTCGTTTCCGATACCTTGCGCAGCGACCCAACGCGCAACCAGTTGGAAGCGTTGGTCGAAATCTATCGCATGATGCGCCCTGGTGAGCCACCGACAAAAGAATCTGCGGAAGGCTTGTTCCAGAACCTGTTTTTCTCAACAGACCGTTACGACTTGTCGGCAGTCGGCCGTATGAAGTTCAACCGCCGTTTGGGCCGCCCTGACGAAACAGGTGAAGGCATTCTCTCCAATGAAGACATCGTTGAAGTTCTCAAAACCCTGATCGATATTCGCAACGGTAAAGGCACCGTGGATGATATTGATCACTTGGGTAACCGCCGCGTTCGTTCTGTGGGTGAAATGGCCGAGAACCAATTCCGTGTAGGTTTGGTTCGTGTTGAGCGCGCTGTTAAAGAACGTTTGTCCATGGCAGAGAGCGAAGGTTTAATGCCACAGGATTTAATTAACGCAAAACCGGTTGCGGCGGCTGTGAAAGAATTTTTCGGTTCCAGCCAGTTGTCCCAGTTTATGGACCAAAACAACCCCTTGTCAGAAATTACGCACAAGCGTCGTGTTTCTGCACTGGGCCCAGGTGGTTTGACACGTGAACGTGCTGGCTTTGAGGTGCGCGATGTGCATCCAACGCATTACGGCCGTGTTTGTCCCATCGAAACGCCTGAAGGTCCAAACATTGGTTTGATTAACTCATTGGCAACCTATGCGCGCACCAACGATTACGGCTTCCTTGAAAGCCCGCATCGTAAAGTGGTGAACGGTAAAGTCACCGATGAAATTGAATATCTGTCCGCGATTAACGAAGCGCAGCACGTTATTGCACAAGCGTCTGCAGAAACGGACGGCAAAGGTAAATTAACTGACGATCTCGTTAGCGTACGTTACCTCAACGAATTTACGCTGAAATCTGCTGAAGAAGTTCAGTACATGGACGTCAGTCCACGTCAGGTTGTTTCGGTTGCAGCCTCGTTGATTCCCTTCCTTGAGCACGATGATGCGAACCGTGCCTTGATGGGTTCAAACATGCAGCGTCAGGCAGTGCCCACACTGAAAGCCGAGAAGCCTCTTGTGGGTACCGGTATGGAGCGTCACGTTGCGCGTGATTCCGGTGTGTGTGTGGTGGCGAAACGCGGCGGCACCATCGAGCGCGTCGATGCTGCTCGAATTGTTGTACGCGTTGCGGATGATGAAGTCACAGCCGGTGAAGCGGGTGTGGACATTTACAAACTCACCAAGTACACGCGTTCCAACCAGAACACCTGTATTAACCAACGCCCAATTGTAAAAACCGGCGATACGGTTGCCCGTGGCGATATTCTCGCTGACGGCCCGTCTGTTGACCTCGGTGAATTGGCGCTGGGTCAAAACATGCGTATCGCATTTATGCCCTGGAATGGTTACAACTTTGAGGATTCCATCCTTGTCAGTGAGCGCGTTGTGCAGGAAGACCGTTTCACAACCATTCACATTCAGGAATTAACGTGTATCGCGCGTGATACCAAGTTGGGCAGCGAAGAAATTACCGCGGATATTCCCAACGTCGGTGAAGGTGCGCTCTCCAAACTCGACGAAAGCGGTATTGTTTACGTGGGTGCGGAAGTGAATGCTGGCGATATTCTTGTCGGTAAAGTTACACCGAAAGGTGAAACCCAATTAACGCCGGAAGAAAAACTTCTGCGCGCGATCTTCGGTGAAAAAGCCTCGGATGTGAAAGACACGTCCTTGCGTGTGCCTTCGTCAGTAAAAGGTACAGTTATCGACGTTCAAGTCTTCACGCGTGACGGTCTGGAAAAAGATCAGCGTTCACTCGATATCGAGAAAATGCAACTCGATCAGGTCCGCGCGGATTTGAACGAAGAGTATCGCATTGTTGAAGGTGCAACCTTCGAACGTTTGCGTTCAGCACTTGTCGGCCAGAAAGCCGCGAGCGGCAAAGGCGTGAAAAAAGGCGCTGCGCTGACCGATGAAATGCTCGACGAACTGCCCCGTGAAGACTGGTTCAAGATTCGCATGAGCGAAGAAGCCTTGAATGAACAGTTGGATGCCGCTGAGCAACAATTGGCTGAGCGTCGCAAAGAACTCGATGATCGTTTTGAAGACAAAAAACGTAAGCTTGCAACCGGTGATGATCTCGCACCAGGCGTGTTGAAAATCGTTAAGGTGTATCTTGCTATCAAGCGTCGTATTCAGCCTGGTGACAAGATGGCAGGTCGTCACGGAAACAAGGGTGTTATCTCGGTCATTATGCCGGTTGAAGATATGCCTTACGACGAAAACGGCGAGCCGATCGACATCGTATTGAACCCACTGGGTGTACCTTCGCGTATGAACGTGGGTCAGATTCTGGAAACGCATTTGGGTCTGGCATCGAAAGGTTTGGGGACAAAAATTGATGAGATGTTGAAGCAACAAGCTGCGATTGCAGATTTGCGTAAATTGCTCGACACCATCTACAACCAAATCGGTGACAGCTACACCACTGAAGATCTGAAATCTTTCAGCGATGAAGAAATTATCGACCTCGCGAAAAACCTCAGTGGCGGTGTGCCCATGGCGACACGCGCATTTGATGGTGCAAAAGAAACTGAAATCAAAGCCCTGCTTGAACTTGCAGGTATGCCAACTTCCGGTCAAATGGTTCTCCATGATGGCCGCACCGGTGACGCTTTCCAGCGCCCTGTGACGGTTGGCTACATGTACATGCTCAAACTCAACCACTTGGTGGATGACAAAATGCATGCGCGTTCAACGGGTTCTTACTCACTTGTTACGCAACAACCGCTGGGTGGTAAAGCGCAGTTTGGTGGACAGCGTTTCGGAGAGATGGAGGTCTGGGCACTCGAAGCTTACGGTGCTGCCTACACCTTGCAGGAAATGTTAACTGTGAAGTCCGATGACGTGGCCGGTCGAACCAAGATGTATAAAAACATCGTGGATGGCGACCACCGCATGGAACCTGGTATGCCGGAATCTTTCAACGTATTGGTGAAAGAAATTCGCTCACTGGGTATCAACATCGAACTGGAACAAGAGAAGTAAGGAGGAAGCGCAATGAAAGACTTATTAAATCTTCTTAAAAATCAAGGCCCCTCCGATGAGTTCGATGGTATTCGCATCGGGCTCGCTTCACCGGACATGATTCGTTCATGGTCTTTTGGTGAAGTGAAAAAACCGGAAACCATTAACTACCGTACCTTTAAGCCAGAGCGTGAGGGTTTGTTCTGTGCAAAAATTTTCGGGCCGGTAAAAGACTACGAATGTTTGTGCGGCAAGTACAAACGCATGAAGCACCGCGGCATTATTTGTGAAAAGTGTGGTGTGGAAGTGACCTTGGCGAAAGTGCGTCGTGATCGTATGGGTCACATCGAACTGGCCTGTCCTGTTGCTCACATCTGGTTTTTGAAATCCCTGCCTAGCCGTATTGGTTTGTTGTTGGATATGACACTGCGTTCCATTGAGCGTGTGTTGTACTTTGAATCTTATGTGGTCACCGATCCTGGTTTAACCACCCTGGAAAAAGGCCAACTGCTGACCGACGAACAATACTTCGAAGCCATGGAAGAATTTGGCGATGAATTCGAAGCAAAAATGGGTGCGGAAGCCATTCAACAATTGGTGAAAGAAATTGATCTCGAAGGTGAAGCACAATCGATTCGTGATGAGATCCCCAACACCAATTCCGAAACCAAAATTAAAAAATTCTCCAAGCGTTTGAAGTTGCTTGAAGCGTTCATTCAATCTGGCAACAAGCCCGAGTGGATGGTGATGGAAGCGCTGCCAGTATTGCCACCGGATTTGCGTCCCCTGGTTCCGCTGGACGGTGGCCGCTTTGCGACGTCTGATTTGAACGATTTGTACCGTCGCGTCATCAACCGTAACAACCGCTTGAAGCGTTTGTTGGATTTGAATGCACCGGACATTATTGTTCGCAACGAAAAACGTATGCTGCAGGAATCTGTGGATGCGCTGCTGGATAACGGACGTCGCGGTCGCGCGATCACCGGTTCCAACAAGCGTCCATTAAAATCGCTTGCAGATATGATTAAAGGTAAGCAAGGTCGCTTCCGTCAAAACCTGCTCGGTAAGCGTGTGGACTACTCCGGTCGTTCTGTAATCGTGACCGGTCCTACCCTGCGTTTACACCAGTGTGGTCTGCCGAAAAAAATGGCTCTCGAATTGTTCAAGCCTTTTATTTTCAGCAAACTCGAATTGCGCGGTTTGGCGACCACAATTAAAGCCGCCAAGAAAATGGTCGAGCGTGAAGAGCCCGTTGTATGGGATATCCTCGACGAAGTGATTCGCGAGCACCCGGTACTGCTTAACCGTGCACCGACACTTCACCGTTTGGGTATTCAGGCTTTCGAACCGGTACTGATTGAAGGTAAAGCGATTCAGTTGCACCCACTTGTGTGTGCGGCGTATAACGCTGACTTCGATGGTGACCAAATGGCGGTCCACGTACCGTTAACAATCGAAGCACAGCTTGAAGCGCGTGCCTTGATGATGTCGACCAACAACATTCTTTCTCCCGCTTCCGGTGAGCCCATTATCGTACCGTCGCAGGACGTTGTACTGGGTTTGTACTGGATGACACGTGAGCGTATCAATGACAAAGGTGAAGGCATGGTCTTCGCTGATGCCAACGAAGTGTCGCGCGCGTTCTATTCCAAACAAGTCGGCTTGCAAGCGCGTATTAAAGTGCGTGTACGTGAAGTTCACTTGCGTGAAGATGGCGAGCGCGAAGAAAAAGTTGCACTGCTTGATACCACGGTTGGCCGTATGTTGCTCTGGGAAATTGTACCCGAAGGGATTCCCTTCGATATGGTTAACAAGCCGATGGTGAAGAAAGCCATCTCCGCGATTATTAATTTCTGTTATCGCGTTGTCGGTTTGAAAGCGACAGTGATCTTCGCAGACAAACTGATGTACATGGGTTACGACTTCAGCTCCAAATCAGGTTCGTCCATCGGTGTTAACGACTTTGCGATTCCTGAATCAAAAGCGGGCATCATCGAAAGCGCTGACGAAGAAGTTAAGGAAATTGAAGGCCAATACGCCTCCGGTCTGGTTACTCAGGGTGAGAAATACAACAAAGTGATCGACATCTGGTCACGTGCGAACGACCTCGTGGCGAAGTCCATGATGGAAGGTATTTCCAAAGAGTCTGTGATCAACAAAGCCGGTGAAGAAGAAGAGCAAAGCTCCTACAACTCCGTATTTATGTATGCTGACTCCGGTGCGCGTGGTTCGCCCGCCCAGATTCGTCAGTTGGCAGGTATGCGTGGTTTGATGGCGCGTCCCGATGGCTCGATTATCGAAACGCCGATTACGGCAAACTTCCGTGAAGGTTTGACGGTACAGGAATACTTTATTTCCACGCACGGTGCGCGTAAAGGTTTGGCCGATACCGCATTGAAAACGGCTAACTCAGGTTACCTGACGCGTCGTCTCGTGGACGTTGCCCAGGACGTTGTTGTAACCGAGCCGGATTGTGGTACTGATCAGGGCCTGAACATGACGCCTGTTATTGAAGGTGGTGATGTTATTGAGTCTCTCGGTGATCGTATTCTCGGTCGCGTAGTTGCCCGTGATGTGATGGCGTCTGACAGTGATGAAATCCTGGTTCCCGCCGGCACCATGATCGACGAGAAATGGGTTGAGCGTATTGAAGGCATGGGTATCGACGAAGTGTGTGTTCGCTCCGCGATTACCTGTGAAACACGCTACGGTATCTGTTCCCAGTGTTACGGCCGTGATCTGGCCCGAGGACACAAGGCCAACATCGGTGAAGCCATTGGTGTTATCGCGGCCCAGTCCATCGGTGAGCCCGGTACTCAGCTGACCATGCGTACTTTCCACATCGGTGGTGCGGCAAGCCGTGCTTCTGCTGCCGACAGTGTTGAAGTGAAACAGGACGGTACTGTTCGTCTGCATAACATCAAGGTTGTCCAGCGCGAAAGTGGTGAATTGGTGGCGGTGAGCCGTTCCGGTGAATTGGCGGTTGCCGACTCCGCCGGTCGCGAGCGCGAGCGTTACAAGATTCCTTACGGTGCGGTTATTTCTGTTAAAGATGGCGAGAAAGTGGACGGCGGCAGCATTGTGGCCAAATGGGATCCACACACTCACCCCATCGTGACAGAAGTTGCGGGTAAGGTTGCCCTCTCCGGTATGGATGAAGGTGTATCTGTTCGCAAGCAAACGGATGACTTGACCGGTTTGTCTTCCACAGAAGTGATCGATCCGGCAGAGCGTCCTGCAGCCGGTAAAGACCACAAGCCTGCGGTAACGCTGGTAGGTGAAGACGGTAAGGAACTGACGCTGGCCAACTCTAACCAGCCTGCGCACTACTTGCTGCCTGGTAAAGCGATCTTGAGCTTGAACGATGGCGACCACGTTGGTGTGGGTGACATCATCGCGCGTATTCCTCAGGAAGGTTCAAAAACCCGCGATATCACGGGTGGTCTGCCGCGTGTTGCCGACTTGTTCGAAGCGCGTAAGCCGAAAGAGCCTTCAATTCTGGCGGAAATCTCCGGTATCGTAAGCTTCGGTAAAGAAACCAAAGGCAAGCGTCGCCTGGTAATTACACCTGCAGACGGTTCGCCTCTACCAGACGGTTCTACACACTACGAAGTGTTGATTCCGAAGCACCGTCAATTGACTGTGTTCGAAGGTGAAACAGTTGCCAAGGGTGAAGTTGTCTCCGATGGCCCGAGTAACCCGCACGACATTCTGCGCTTACAAGGCGTTGAAGAGCTTGCACGTTACATCACCAACGAAATCCAGGACGTTTACCGTCTGCAAGGTGTGAAGATTAACGATAAGCATATCGAAGTTATCGTGCGTCAAATGCTGCGTAAGGCGGAAATCACTGCGATGGGGGATTCCGAGTTCGTAAAAGGCGAGCAAGTGGAATACAACAACGTGCTCGAAGTGAACGAGAAAATGCGTGCCGACGGCCGACAGCCCGCGCAGTTCGAGCGTCAATTGTTGGGTATCACCAAAGCCTCGCTGGCGACCGAAAGCTTCATCTCTGCGGCCTCCTTCCAGGAGACTACACGCGTACTGACCGAAGCGTCTGTTACCGGCAAGATCGATAACCTGCGCGGCCTGAAAGAGAACGTGGTGGTTGGTCGTTTGATTCCCGCCGGTACCGGTTTGGCTTACCACGCAGAACGTCGCCGCAAACGCGAAGAAGTGGATACAGGTGCAGAGCCAAGCGTAAGTGCAGCAGAAATCGAAGCCGCGTTGACGGAAGCGCTGAAATCCAGCGAAGCGTAAACAATCGTTTAATTGCTATAAAAGGGCCGCTTTTGCGGCCTTTTTTTTGCCTAACGAGACAGTTTCTGTAGAATTTTGCGCCATTTGTGCGACTTGTGTACAAATCCCTTCCCATTACTTATTTTTAATTAGACAATAAGCACCCTGCTGAACATTTCAGTAGTAAAACGGGGATGTGCGTTAACAGCATTACTCGTACATAACCATAAATAATTATTCATCATGTTTGTAATAATCGGGGACTGACCATGAATAGAATCCCATTCATTCGGGTGTTCACGGCCGTATTAGGCTTTTCGACACTCTCTATCATCACACCTGCACAAGCGCAAAGTAGCTGCCAATGTAATTGGTATGGCCAGGGTTATTGGCCCGTGTGCGAAAACCAGGCAAGCGGCTGGGGCTATGAAAATGGCCAAAGCTGTATCGGTGAAAACACTTGTAACAGCCAGGGCCAATACAGCCCAGGCGGCGTCGAGTGTGATGGCACCGGTAGCTCATCTTCTTCCAGCTCAAGCAGCTCCAGCTCGTCATCTTCCAGTTCGAGCAGCTCAAGCTCTTCGTCTTCCAGTTCGAGTAGCTCCAGTTCTTCCTCTTCCAGTTCTTCTGGTAGTTCGGGCGGTAGCTCACTCGTGGTTGAGCTTGAAAGTTTATCTTCACAATCCAGCTTCTCGCCCTTCAGCGTGCAAAGCGATGGCGCTGCGTCCGGTGGCCAATACATTGTTTGGCCCAACAACGGCTCTAACCAGATTAATAGCAATGCGAGCGACGGTACCAGTGGACAAGTTGCGGTCAGCTTCAGTTTGTCACAGCAAAGTAATGTTGTTGTAAGTGTCCGTGCAAACCTGGGCAGCGGCGATGACGATTCATTCCACTACAAAATGGACAACGGCAATTGGTCAACGCAAAACAACACGCAAACGAACGGTTGGGGTAATTTGCAAGTAACAACCTTCACAAATCTTTCTGCAGGCAATCACACCTTTAGAATCCAGCGTCGTGAAGATGGTGCTCAACTTGATCGCGTAACGCTGACCGCTGCGAACGGCTCAATCAGCTCCGGGAATAACTCATCTTCGAGTTCGTCCAGTAGTTCTTCTTCCAGCTCTTCTTCTAGCTCCAGCAGCAGCTCATCCTCTTCCAGTTCTTCTTCAAGTTCTGGCGGTGGTGCAAATAGCGTGACTGTGCGTATGAGCGGCGTTGTTGGTGACGAGAGTGTTAGTCTGGAAATCGGCGGCCAAACAATTCAGACATGGACGCTCAGCACCAGCATGATGGACTACAGTGTTAACACCAACAGCACTGGCGAATTGCGTGTTGCTTTCACGAATGATGAAGGTGATCGCGATGTTCAAGTCGATTATGTAATTGTGAACGGCGTGGTTTACGAAGCAGAGGACCAGCAAGATAACACCGGTGCTTATGACGGTTCTTGCGGTGGTGGCAGCTTTTCAGAAATGTTGCACTGTAACGGTTCTATCGGTTTTGGCGACCCCTTTAATGGAAGTTCAAGCTCTTCTTCCTCTTCTTCCAGTTCATCGTCAAGCTCCAGCTCGTCTTCGAGTTCCAGTAGCTCCTCGGGTGGCCGTCAATTCCCACCGTTCTTTGTGGGTAACATCACCACTAACGGCAGTGTACGTTCTGACTTTATCCAATACTGGGATCAAATCACTCCTGAAAACGAAGGTAAGTGGGGGTCCGTTGAAAGCTCGCGTGATAACTACAACTGGGGACCGCTTGATGCGATCTACAACTATGCACGTTCCAACGGCATTCCAGTAAAAGCACACACCATGGTGTGGGGCAGCCAACGTCCTAACTGGATCGATGGTTTGAGTGCGTCAGAACAGCGTGCAGAAATTGAAGAGTGGATTAGCGATTACTGTGAACGTTATCCCGACACACAAATGATCGACGTTGTGAATGAAGCCTTGTCTTCACACGCACCGGCGAACTACGCGCAGAATGCATTTGGCAGCGACTGGATTACAGAATCTTTCCGTTTGACGCGTCAATACTGTCCAAACGCGATCCTGATTTACAACGACTACAACTTCATGACCTGGGATACCGATGGGATTATGGATTTAATCCGTCCGGCAGTGAATTCCGGTTATGTCGATGCGGTAGGTGTGCAGGCGCACAGTCTGTACGATCCTCGTGTTTGGTCGGCCCAGGAAATCCAGGACAAGCTTGATTTGATTTCTACTCTTGGTGTGCCCATTTATGTTTCCGAGTACGACATTGAAGCCACCAATGATCAAACTCAACTGGAATACATGCAGATGCATTTCCCTGTTTTCTACAACCACCCGAACGTTGTTGGTATCACGCTCTGGGGTTATGTTGTGGGATCAACCTGGCGAAATGGTACTGGCCTGATTCAAAGTAATGGCCAGCAACGTCCTGCCATGCAATGGTTGATGAATTATCTCGGCAGATAAAGCCAGGTGATTATCAACAAACAGGAAACAAAAAGCCCCGCATATGCGGGGCTTTTTTTGTGTCCTGTTTTTTCTTTTAAGTCAAAAAAGATACAGCGTTTTTAAACACTCAAATAAATAGGCAGTTGCATTTTATAAGCTTTGCAGGGCTTGAATGCGTTGTTCCAAGGGCGGATGCGTCGCAAAGGCTTTCATAAAGTTTTCACGAAAACCTGCAGAGATTCCAAAAGCGGTAAGAGTGTCCGGCATTTGGTTCGGGACTTTTGCACGGCTCTCTTCGAGTAGCCGATTGAGCGCCCCAATCATCGGCGCTTTGCCAGCAAGTTGTGCGCCGGCGTAGTCCGCTCGGTATTCGCGCTTGCGAGAGAACCAGGCAACAATCATGTTGGCGAGGAAGGCGAGTATCAACTCGGCAACGATGGTTGTCACGAAGTATCCCAATCCATGGCCGCGCTCGTTTTTGAGCACCACGCGATCGACAAAGTGCCCAATAATTCGCGCAAAAAACATGACGAAGGTATTTACCACACCTTGAACGAGCGCAAGGGTAACCATATCGCCGTTGGCGACGTGGCCAATTTCATGAGCCAGAACAGCACGAACCTCGTCGCGACGGAACCGGTGCAATAAGCCTTCGCTAACAGCAACCAGGGAGGCATTTTTGTTCCAGCCGGTGGCAAAAGCATTGGACTGTTGCGCGGGGAAGATTCCCACTTCTGGCATGCCGATATTGGCTTTTTCTGCCAGTTCTTGCACCGTGGCGAGTAACCACTGCTCGTCCGCGTTACGAGGCTGTTCGATAATGCGTGTGCCAGTTGTTCTTTTTGCCAACCACTTGGACAGAAAAAGCGATATCAGGGCACCGCTAAAGCCAAAAATGCCACAGAAGACCAGCAGGGCATTGAGGTTCAGATTGGCGCCACTCGCGTCCAGGTAGCTGCCAACGCCCAGCAAATTCAGGGTGATACTGGCAACGGCGAGCACGGCGAAGTTCGTTGCCAGAAAAAGAATAATTCTAAACATAGTGCTCAGCCTCAAAAGCATAAGAGTTTATCTGAGCACAGATATATTGCCGATATTGCTAATTTTCAAGGGTGGGAAATATGAAAACTTCGTGACTATTGTTCACCTTATTCGCCGACTCGCCGTTCTACTAGTCCGGGCATACTGAAATCTGTTGATCAATTTCAGCATAAACAATCCCCGTTATCTGATGCCCGCCAACATATGCCCCTTCTTCAACAAAGTGCCAGTCGATACCGTTTTCGCTGTAAAGAAAACGCTGGTTTTCGTACCAGGATTGGAAGCTTTGATGAACACCGACAAAGGTGCCGTCACCGAAAGCCACTGCAGAACTTGCATTAATACCATCGGGTGTCATTTGATATTCTTGCCATTCGATGGCATCGGTACTTTTGTATGCTGCACTGCGTCCTCGCCAGGCCCAAAATTCGCTTCCTGTCCATAAGGGGCGGCTTACCACGGGTAAGTCGACGTCGTTATAGACCCAGGTTGCACCTACTGTATCGGAATAACAGGATCCGGTGCCCCGGTTACTTTTCATCAGCATGCGATTGTCATTATTTAAAACCACACCTGCAGCGGCATGGTCTCTGCACGCTTCGATCAATTCATTGTCAGCGGGAAAACGCTCTGCTCTAACCGGGTCTTCAATATAATTTGTGCGCCGCCATTCGCTCGGCGCCAGATTTTCGACATCGTCTACGGAAGCAAAGATAAGCTCATAAAGCCCACGGTTCTGCTGCACAATCACAAACATACCGTCGCCGTAAGGCAAGAAATCAATCGCGCGGATGTTTGTAAAAACGGGCAGGCGTCCAAGGTCTTGCCACTCCATAAGGTCAGTAGATTTATAAACATTGCCTCGGCTGATCATTAGAAAGTAGCCGTTGCCAAACACCAAACCTTCAATGGCGCCGCCACTTGACCAGGTTTTTTCCCAGCCGAAACCATCGCGGCTTCTAAAGAGTGTGCCCGGCTTGCCCCAACCGATTGTGCGTGCGAACCAGCCATTGCCGAAGACAATATCCACCGCAGTACCCTGGTGATGACTGCAGTCGTTGCCTCCTACGCATTGGAAGTCCGGCGCTTCAAGTCCATCATCCCTGTTTAATATCCACGAGCGCCCGCGATCACAGGACATTGTGGTGCGGCCGAGATTACCGTGAGCCACGAACACACCGATTTTATCGGCTGAAGCTGCAGCTGGAGTGGATATCCAAACTGTGGATTTGGCACTTCGAGAGGCATTACTGCACTCGATATTCCAGCTCTGCGTTTCACTGACAACCGTCTCGATCGAACCGATTAAGTCGACCGCTTGGGCGAGTTCGCCAGTACGATAAAGTTCACAGGTTTCTGCATCGTTTGTTTCCCAATGTATTGTCACACTCGCATCGATGTCTATCTCGGATGCGCTCGATTCGAAAACGGTAATTTGCGGAGCAACGGAACTGGCAGAGCCGGATGAGCTGCTTGCGGAACTTGCGCTACTTGAGCTGGAACTGCTTGAATTGCTACTACTGGAAGTGCTGTTGGAACTTGAACTGTTTGATGCGCTAGTGCTGGAGCTCGTGCTGCTTGAAGAGCTAGTGGAGTTTGATGTGCTTGAAGCGCTGTTCGAAGTGGAACTATTAGAAGTAGAGCTATTTGAAGTGCTGCTACTCGACGCGCTACTCGAACTTGAGCTGCTTGAAGTGCTACTACTCGTGGACGAACTGCTTGAGGATGCGTTACTCGAAGCAGAATTACTCTCACTGGAACTTTCATCACTGCCGCCGCAGGCCGCAATATTTAAAAAAATGGCGCAGAGGCATGCGACTTTTACTGACTGGTATTTCATAGGCATCAACCATCTTCAATTCAAGGTTGTAAAAATTTATTTAACTTACGATTACCGGCATGCTTAAGTCACTGTCCCGAATAAGCTGAGTGGGGTAGGGGCGTTCTCCCTGAAATAAGGCTTGATAGGGGTCGCCGTAACCGTACATCCCTTCCTGTGCAAACTCTTCGGCCTGGACGCCCATTGAGAGCAAACATTCTTTAAGAAGTCGATTTGAGGGGATGCCTAGCGCGCGCCCGCTATTGTCACGATCAAAGGGCTTGCTGAGGTTTCGGTAATCAACGTAGTTTCCTGTATTGAAATAACCGCCTGCCTTGCCCGCGAGTAAAGTAGGCATGCCATCCCATCTGTGTGTATAAATTCCGGCTTCTTGTTGCCACATAACGAGGCTTTGGTCGAGGTAAGTGGAGCCATCATCCCAACCTATTTCAACATCCAAAGCTTTTATAAGTTCGGAAACAAAATGCTCAGCAATAAAACGATTGCTTTCAACTAAATGCATTTGTGGTTCAGCTTCCTTGTGTAAATGTGCGATGTTTTGATGCCAATCACCGACATATTCGGAAGGGGAACTGGTGCTGTACACAAAAATGCGCGAGCGCCCACATTGCACACCTAACATAATTACATTGAGATATTCCCTGTAAAAATCTTTCAAGGCCTCCCAGTCTCGGGCAAACGATACGCGAGATGGAATAGTGTCTTCACCCACTGCACCACTTGGAAGACTACAAGACTTAACGCGTTCGGCGACTCTCTTGTCGGTTTCGTCAAGTTGATCGAGAAAATTTTGTAGGCGAAGTCGATCGTTGTAACTTATCCTTTTCCCAGGCCCGTAAACGCTACTTGTTAAACGTTGGTAATCTTCGTAAACAGTATCGAGTAGGTTCAGGTGGTCCAGGGAGCCCGACCCAATTCCAAAATAGTAGGCAAATAAATTTTGTGGAGAGCCTGCTGAAGGAACGCGAACCGATTGGTTATTATTCAACACCTTATATGAAAAACGGCTCAAGTTGCTAACAGGTTGCGCAAGTATTTCATCAGGTAAATAAAAATTGGGCGAAGCTGCCATTACCTGGTCGATGCTGCTCATTGGGGGTAAATCCAGGCGGCCATCAAAGCCAAGACTGCGATTGCTCGCACCGTCGTGGCCATGAAAATTTCCCAAATGCGCTTGATGGTGGCCAGTTGCAAATATGAGATCGATGCCTTCGAGAAAATTTATTTTATCCAAAATGGGATTGAAAAAATTCCCAAGCACCGGCGACAGTTCGTTTTCACCAAATTCTGCTGTTCGTGTACTCAGTGAGGGAATGAGGGGGGCTTGGGTCATGTCAGCGAGGCTATCCCAGCGAATATCGTGATTTTCTGCACTGTATAAGGTCGCTGAATTTCTCGGTGCCACTGTGGGAACCACGTTTTGTCTATCCAGCCCGCCGTGCGGCGAGCCAATAAAGAAAAAGAATTTAGGCCCGTTTATATCCACAGCGAAGGCTTTTGACGGCATAAGTGAGGGTAAGAAAGGTAAGGACAATGCCGAATTTCTCATACCCTGTAAAAAATGTCTTCTGGTTATCGGGTTGTACTTCATAATTTATCTCTATTTGTTAACCAAATTTAATCGAGGTTATACAGTGCGCGACGTTTAAAATCGGGGTGTTGAGCGAGGGCTCTGAAAACGTCGAGCAAGCTTTGCTGGTCGGCGGTTTGTGCAAGGGTGTTGAGCAAACAGCCGTCCAGTGCAAGATCTTCGTATCGGGCAAAGGTGTGTTGAAAAAGTTTGCGAGCAAAGCAGGCGTCAACTTTGGGTGAGCCAGCAAGCAACTCACTCAGCTCAACACCACCATCAATCGCATTACTCTCACCGTCGATATTAATAATGACTGAATCATTAACCAATGGCTCAACCAGGGGGCTAGTTTCTGTTCCGCGGTACACCAATTCGCGCTCGCGGTAGCGGCCAATAGGGTCATAGCCTTCGAGAGCAAAACCAAGCGGGTTGATACGTTCAACGTGGCAGTCTGCACAGTTTGTTCCCGGAATTTCTGTGAGCGCTTCAAAATGTTCGCGTTGTGTTTGGTCATCGCGTAACACTGCACTTGGTGGCGCTGAGTTGTCGTTGGGTGCGGGAATTTCATCACACAATAAATCTTTGCGAATTCTCACCCCTTTAATTACCGGGCGTGTTTTTGTCTGTTCTGCGAGTAAAAATGCGGATCGAGTGAGCAAGCCACTGCGTTCATTTTCTGGCAGTTGTACCAGCTGCGATTCGTCGAATCCGCCATTCCACACATCGACACCGTAAGCCGTTGCGAGCAGGCTTTGGTCGGCGAAAGAATAGGGCGAGGTGAATAAATCCATCAGGCTACCCTCAGTCGCAAAGGTGTAGTAGTGCGTAAGATGATGAATTTCTCGCAATGCGGCATCGCGGTATTCAGTCACATCAAAGCGTGTTGTAATTGCGGTGTCGCCAGTTCCAGCATAATCCGTTTCCAGAAAATCGCGGTACTGATCGCTAAGGTTTGAATCCAGGCTCGGAATTTCATCAAGCCGTAACCATCCTTCGTAGAACTTTGCGATTCCAGCTTCTGTTCGAGCATCGCCAATAACCGCTTCAAGAATATCGTTGTAATTATTCTCGATATCACCGTTGGCTGCCGCATCGAGCAGGAAGCGGTCGGGTGTCGAATTCCAGAAAAGGAAAGAAAGGCGCGAAGCAATTTCGTAAGGCGTGAGACTAATGCTATTGTTTGGCAGCGTGTCAGGTGAGCCTGAAAATTCCATATGGAACAGGAAGGCCGGAGACATAAACAACATGCGAATGAAATCGTCACCACGATTAGTGTCAATGTTGGTGTAAAAATCAATTTCTTCCTGTGTTGCGGGTCGGCGGAAAATTAAGTCAACGCCGTTTTCCATAATTGCGCGACGACAGGATTCGGTTCTAAAACGATTTCCTGGATCATCGCAGGTTGCGCCGTTCAGTAGCATATTAAACGCGCGATCACTCGCTCTGAGAGAAAACGCCATCTGATTGGCTAGCCCCATGTAACTTAAAATATTTTGTTCGAAAATGCGCTGGTCCATTTGCGCGAATCCCGAATCACTTTGATCTGCGAGAGAACCGTAAGTGTATTCGTGCACCCAGGATCTCAGAGGGTCATCAAAGGTTCTCCCGGTAAGCGTTTCATACAGGTAGTAGTAGACGTTGTTGAGTTGCTCTACAGAAAGCCGTCGTAAGCTGTCTTCAGATTTTTTGTTTTCATCAACACTGCAAGCAAAAAAACCGTCTTCGGGATCAATGACAAGTTCGTTGAGTATGTAATCGGTCAATGCATTTTGACAGTTGTTAACGCTGCTACAGCTAATCGGCTCAGTAATCAGTTCCGTACCGCTGCCATCCAGCATGCTGCCAACATTGAGAAAAATTTCCTCACGAGATGCCGGGTTAGTAAGAAGCGGACCTGTTCCGCCTTCTCCCCAACGGCCGTGGCATTCTGCGCAGCGCGCTTGATAAAGCGTTGCGACATCCGTAATCGCATTCGTCACGTTAATTTCTGTGGTGGTGGTGTCTTCCAGTCCTTCTGCGTCAGCGACGGTTAGTTGTGCAGTATAGGTACCACTGGCGGTGTATCGATGGTTCACGATTTCCGAGTTTGATGTTGTTCCATCACCCAAATCCCAGCGCCATGACACAATGTCTTTGTCATCCGCGGAGCGGGTTGCGCTAAAACGAACATCCAGTGGGACTTCACCTTCGGCACGATTTGTTTCGATTACCGCAATGGGAGCCTGGTTCACTAAAGGTTGCGTGACATTAACGTTTACCGTCGCAGAAGAACTTAGGCCTTCTTCATCGAATACCGTGAGCGTCGCCGCATAATTACCAACACTCGCGTAAGCATGCGCAATGGTTTCTCCTTCACCGCGTGTACCGTCACCAAATGTCCAGCTATACAGAACAATACCGTGATCGTCTGTAGATTGATTGCCGACAAAAGACACATTTAAAGGTGCATTGCCTTGAATATTTGTTGTGCCAGCAATACTGGCTCTTGGGGGGGTGTTCTCGCGTTGAAAATTATCGTGTATGTAATTGGCGAGCAGGACCTCGCAATTTTCAATGCCCTGACACTGCAAGCCCACATCGGGTGGCATGCGAGGGATAATTTCCACCAGGTAGTCAAGTGGATGAGCAATGGTTAATGCTGGATAGTCTTCGGAACCCAAACCATTTGCGCCGTGGCATTCGGCGCACTGAGTGCTATATAAACTTGCCGCAACACTGTCTTCACTTTGAACACGGATGTTGAATCTTACTCTGTTTTGCAAACCTTCTGAATCCGTGACGGTAAGCGTTCCCGAAAATACGCCTTCTTCTGTGTAAGTGTGAGAGGGGCTTTGTTCCGTGCTGGTGTTACCGTCTCCAAATTGCCAAAGCACACTCTGAATACCTTTGTCATCCGTTGATTCCGAAGAATCGAAGCGGATGTTGAGCGGCAATATTCCCCGTTCTGTAGACAAGGTAGCAACGGCGGTCGGGGCTTCGTTTCCTAAGGGTGCAGTAATTTCAATATTTCTGCTCGCAATTGAAATCAGGCCGCCATCGTCTTCAACAAAAAGACGAACGGTAAACTCGCCCGGTTGTGTATAAATATGCTCAACAACTTGCCCACTTGCACTTGTGCTATCCCCTAATTCCCAAGTGTAAGAAACAATGCTGCCGTCATCACGGGACAAGCTGGCATCGAAAGCGATTGTTACCGGTGCTTCCGCTGTTTCGCTTGAGACGTTGAAAATTGCTTCGGGAGAGGTGTTGGTTGCCAATGGACTGACGCTCACTGGCAGGCTTACGCTGGCTTGTTCACCGGCCAAATCAGTTACGGTCAGGGTTACCGTATGTGATCCTACAACGTTAAAGGTATGTTCAACTGTTTCACCACTGCGTTGATTGCCTTCACCGAAATCCCACAGGTATTCACTGATTCCCTGATCATCACTGCTTTCACCGGCATCAAAAAGAATGGATTGTTGAACAACGATGCTTGATGTCGAGGCAGTAGCGCGAGCAACTGGCGGTTGGTTTTCAAGCGGTGCAAAGACTCTAACAGTTAATATGTCAGAGTCCGTCAAGCCTTCGCTATCAGTGACAGTTAAGGTTATCCGGTAGGTGCCTGCTTCAGTGAATGTGTGTTCGAGTTGGCGACCGTTCATCTCGTTACCATTGTCAATCTGCCAAACCCACTCACTGATAGTGCGGTCTTCCGTGGCGGCTATGGACAGGCTACCGTCAAAGAAAGTTGTGAGTGGGGCAAGGCCAGAAAGGTTGACACTTGCAGAAGCGTCGGCAGTGGGGAGTGCCTCACCTTCGGCTTGCTCTGCGTCGGGCTCGAAATTATTGACAATCAATTTCGCCAACGTGGAAGAACATTCAAGCCCACAATCGCCAGGGTTACTCACGGGCATGTAATCGAGAATGTAGTCTCTCAACTGAAGCTCGTCATCACACATGTCGCATTGGTAGAGTTCCCGGCCGCCGCTGGCACCGACACCCAGCGGGCCGTGACAGTTCGCACACATGCTGCTGTATAGCGTGAGATCGCTTGAAGCATGTTGCGTTTGTTCGTCGGTGTTGAGCTGTTCTGTTTCAGTTGAATTGGATCCATCAAATACAACACTTTCGCCTGAACATGCGGCGATGATTAGGGGGAGCAGTATGAATCCAATACGGACTGCGATGGATCGTTCGAACATCTTGATTCCTCTGAAAGCAGCAGCTTGCCTGTTATTCCTAGCCATTTATCTCTGGCCAGTAATCTCCGGAGTATCTCCGTTAGCCAGGACACAAAATTGCCGTAATACCCGGCTCTTATATATGTCTATGTGAAACAGCATGCTGATCCCCCCACTAAAATTCGTAAACGATTTTATTTTGTGAGTCAGGCCTCAATTTCAGGTTTTAGGCAAAAATTAGGGATCATTTACGCTAAGCGCTACGTCTAGAATCTCTTGTAGCGAACTTCCCGAAAGTGCTCAGACGCTAGCCCAATTGGATTCGGAGGCATTTAAATTGTGAGTTATGAGTAATAAGCCATGGGTAAAAAAAATGAAAAAATCGCTAAATAGAAGAAATTAACTGACAGAAATACGAGTTAATAAAATGAAAATTACCATGAATAACCCGATCGAAAATACAGCGAAAGGCCTGGTGGATAACCCAACACAAACGCACCTGAAAATGAAAAAACAGGCTGTGAGTGTCGTTAGAGCCTGGTGTGTCAGGTTCCTGGTTTTTCTCTTTTTGCCGTGCATTGGCGCGTGTTCGGGAGTCAAGGTTTGGGAGCGAAACCTTCTGGCCAAGCCAGAAATGGCTTTTGACCTCGACCCAATGGAAACCCAAATGAAAGACCATGTTTATTTCAGTAAAGAAGGCTCGTCATCAGGTTCTGCTGTGACCGGCGGTGGCTGCGGATGCAATTAAAAATAATCGGGATGTATCATGACGTATTCGAATAATAAATCGCTGGCCAAATTATCTGCTGCCGCAATGGCATTGCCGGGCATGTTTCCGCAGGGAGTAAATGCGCAAGATGCGATGCAAACTGAACAAACATTTCACTACCGTTACTCTTCCTACAAGGAAGCGCCCATAGCGGCAGAATTTACGATTGACGGTAACAGTGTTGAGCGTTATGAAATTGACGTTCACCAGCTTCGTTTCCGATCACCCATCACCGATGCAACTGAAATCGCGATTGATGCCATGGTGGAAAGTATGTCTGGCGCTTCCCCGCGTTACGTCGTGCCCCTTACTGATGACGATGAGCTTAAGCCGATTCAGGTTATGAGTGGTGCAACTATCGATGAAAAGCGGAATGATATTGATGTGAGCTTTACAACATTTCACAACAGTTCTATAAGCAATACAGGTATTAGTTATTCGAAAGAGAATGACTATAGCTCTTTTGGTTTGCGAACCAAATATGCATGGTTTTTTAACGAAAAAAATACCAGCTTTGAATTGGGCGCAAGCGCTTCTCAGGATTTTATTGATGCAACACCGAATGAATTGGCTTTGCCTGGCGATCCATCACGAGTAACTGGAGAAGAAAAAAATTCCTTGAGTGTAAGCCTGGGGCTGTCTCAAGTACTTAGTCAAACCAGTGTGCTAAGCAGCTCGTTTAATTTTGCCCGCTACTCCGGCTATATGTCAGACCCCTACAAAGAAGTTTGGGTTATCGATATTAATGATACCGTTGCAGATACGCGGCCTGATTTAAAAGAGCAATGGGCGATATCCAATCAGTTTCGGAAATATTTTGAAAAGGCAGGCGGCGCGCTCCATATTGACTATCGCTTCTTTCAGAGTAATTGGGAGACCTCCTCGCATACCGTCGAACTGCGTTGGGTACACGCATGGGAGAGTGGATGGCAATTGTCGCCATCTGTGCGTTTCTATGATCAAAGTGAGGCGGCATTTTTCCGTAACTGGTATGAATTCCAACGGTCAGATGGGTATTTGAGCAGTGATTATCGGTTGTCGGCTTATACTGCGGTGAGTGCCAAATTAAGGCTGATGAAGCGTTTTTCTTACGGAGCATTGGTTTTTTCTTTCGAAGACTATTCGAGCGAGGCAAAGGAAAACACGGCTATGATGGCAAGCCCATCATTGGTGAGTTTTAGCCATCTCAGTGTGGGTTTCGATATTCGATTTTAATTGCGGCCTGCAGTGACAGAATACTTTTCTAACTGTAGGCCTGTAAATGTCGAGGGTCCTACTCAATCTCGTCAGTGTTTAAACCCATCGCTTTGGCTCGTTTCTGCCAGCGTTGCCGCGCGAGTTTTTGCATGTCTTCGACGTTGTCCAATTCATCGACTATTTCGAGTCCAAGCAGGGTTTCGATTAAATCTTCCATCGTAACAATGCCGGAAAGACCGCCAAACTCGTCGACAACAAGCGCAATATGTTCGCGTTTTTCCAAAAAGATATTGAGTAAATCCGTAATTGGGAAGTTTGGGAGAACGACGATGATGTCGCGGCGAAGTTCTTTAAGCGTTGTTCCTTCTTCACGGGTAATTACACTATGAAGTAGTTCGTCCTTGCGAATATAGCCAGTAATTTTTTCTGAATTATCAGCTTCGTAAATGGGAATTCGGCTGAAGTGAAAATCGCTGTGTTTTTCCAGATACTCTTTGAGTTCAAGGTCCTGGGAGGCACGCTTCACAACAATACGCGGGGTCATGATGTCCTGGACCTGCAATGCCTGGAATTTAAGCATGCTGCGAATCAAACGGGATTCGTGCTTTTCGATCACCCCGTGCTCAGCACCAATTTCAGTGAGTGCTAAAAATTCAGAACGCGAAAATACGCTGCCTTCCTTATTTTTTCTCAGCAAACGTGTGAGCTTTTCACTGAGCCAAACGGCGGGCCACAAAAGAAAGATAATGACTGTGAGCGAGTAAACGGTAAAAGGTGCGAATTCTTTCCAGTAATTTGCACCGAGGGTTTTGGGGATAATTTCAGATAGCAGCAGGATGGCAAGCGTCATTCCAGCGGGAACCAACAAGCCCGTGATAAGTGGGTTGCTGTCATGCCAGATCATGGTGGCTTGTTCACCTACGCCGATGGCGCCAACGGTATGAGCAATGGTATTCAGGGTGAGAATCGCAGCGAGCGGGCGATCAACATCTTTTTTAAATTCCTGTAAGCGCTTACCAATTTCAGAGCCGCTTTGTTCCTGTAGCTGGGAGTATGAGGGCGTGATGCTGAGCAACACAGATTCCCACAAGGAGCAAAGAAACGACGCGCAGATTGCGAGAATAAAGAAAAATATCAGTGTGCTGAGCATGCTGCCTCAACCCTTATCAAACACGGCTTATTGAAACACGATGGTAAACGATTCGTCGTTGGATTGAAAAGGTCGACCTTGGCGCCACACTCTCTAAACCAGCAGATTTTAGTGATCGTGTAGAGAGTCTGGCGAGTGGCTGGAATGAATCAACAAGATTTTAGCGCGGCGCCTTCTCGCGCGTTAGTGACCCGCATGATGTTTACGAACAAGGGGGTTGAGCCAGCGCGTAAAAAAGCCGGTAAATTGTATGGGCGCATCAAGCACCATAAGACAAATGCATTCACCGTCGTTAGTCACAATGGGGCTGTGTTTGTCATGGGCGTCGCGAAAGATGAAATCGCCTTGAGAATAAAGGCCATCTTCATCGGAAAAACTTCCCTTGAGCACAACGGTTATCTCATCGCCGGTGTGGGAATGGTGCGGCATTTTGCCGCCTGCTTGTGTACGGCTTAACGCGATTTGAGAGCCGTCCTTATCGTGCAGCAAGGTTGCAAGACGAATAGAAGGCGATACTCTCGACCAGTCGAGCTGCTGATAGTCTGCGTCCATCACGTCTTTAAGTTTTTGGCTGTAATTCTCGCTTGAAAGGTTTGCCTCTTCAGAAAGACCTTCATCCTTGATTTCTTCGTCGAGCATGGCCAACACGCTTTCTTTCAGTTCACCGTCATTCACCGGGAGAGCATTCGCCTCGGTCATGGAAAATAATTGCGTGCCTATTTCAGTGCATTTTTGCAGGTTTCGACGGCAAGTTTCGCAAAACTGCAGGTGAGCAGAAACACAGTAGGCATGGCTCATGGTCATAGAGCCAGACGCATAGTCGACTAATTGTTCAGGCGATGGATGATGTTTAATCATAGCGTGTACCTCTATGCTCGCTGCCGATAGGCATGGGTCAATTTCTGCAGGGCGAGGCGAATACGTGATTTCACCGTACCGAGAGGAAGACCGAGTTCCTTCGCAGCTTCACGATGGTTTTTACCATCAATATAAACTTTGATTAAGACTGCCTGCTGTTCCTTGGGTAAGGCCTTCAAGGTCGTGTGCAGGTGGGATTTTTCCTTATGCTGTTGCGCGAGTTCAAATGGGCCGGGGGCATCGTCACACAAATCGGCGTATACCGATTCCGGGTCGATCGACGACTGATGTTTGCCATTCTTGCGGAAGTAATCAATACGTGAATTACGCGCTAGAGTGTAAACCCAGGTGTTCAAGGATGCCGCTTCCGGCTTGAAAGTGTGGGCCTTGCGCCAAATTTTCAGCATGACGTCCTGAGCAATCTCTGCGGCGAGCAAGTTGGCACCGGGGTAGGCGCTCAAGGTAAAGGCCTTGATCAACGGCACATAGTGATCAAACAAGCGGGTGAAGGCATCTTTGTCGCGCGCCGAGGCCACGCGCTCGATTGCGAGTAAAAGCGCTTCTTCCTCATTTTTAACTGCCATTGTCGTCATGGACGGCCTTTAGTGTGTTTGCCCAGGGTCAGGTTTGCTCTAAGTTACGGTGTATCTACGCTTCTGGATCACAGGAGTGTGGAACATTTACGAAATTTTTTCTATGCCATTCCTCGTTTTTGGCTATTGCCTGTTCTGGTTGCAGCTGTCTGTTTTGGATTGCGATGCCCGGATGCATCAAACGGGGCTGGTGAGGGTAATACAGCCTTGACGAGCTTTGCCCATAAGCGCTGGCGTGTGAGCCCTACAGCAAATTCAGGTAACCCAGGTATCTTGCGCGAATCTCGCGGACGTAATTGACCGGCTCGGAACCTCGCACATAGCCAAATCGGGCCTTTTTGTAGTATTCGGGTTTGTTCAACAAAAGCATGGCCTTCTCCACCTGCCCGAACCAGAGATTGGGGTTGTAACCCAGCTGGATAGCCAGCTTCCGCGCGTCCGTCACATGGCCTGCACCGGCATTGTACGCGGCGAGCACAAAATAGATTTTTTCTTCTAATTCAATTTCGCCTGAAAAACGATCTTCGAGCCAATGCATATAAGCCACGCCGGCAGCGATGCCATTTTCAGGTTTAAAGAGGTTGCTGTAACCGAGCTCCTTTCCTGTGCGCGGCAGGACCTGCATTAAGCCCTGCGCCCCGGCGAAGCTTTTGGCTTTAGGCTTGAATCGGCTCTCTTGATACATCTGCGCAGTAATAAGGCGCCAATCCATTTTGTATTTATTGGCTTCTCGTTTTACCAGCTCATCGAAAGGTGAAAGGTGCCCGCCCTGGAGCACTCTGCCGTCTTGGTAGCGTTGAATTTTTCTGGGGTTTTTAAAATATTTATTGCGAGTGACGTTGTAAAAAAGGCCACGATAGTGGCTTTTTATAAAACGATTAAGGGCATCGACCAGCGCATTTTGATCTTTACGCACTGCCCATACGAGAGGCGTTTCTTCCCGTAAATTAAATTGAACGTCAATATTCTGATGGTGCGCTTTTTCGATGGCGACGAGATGGGAGTCGGCAACCACATAGTCGACCTCATTACGTGTGACTTTGTCGATAAGAGCCTCGGTACTGTCCTCGGGAAATTCGAGTAAGTTGATACCCGGTTGTTTGGCAGCAAGCTCCTGGAGCGGTGGATAAAATACTGTCGCCGGGTTTACACCAATAGAGACATTGTTTAGTGCATCTGCACTTTTCACTTTCGGGCGGCCAGCGCGGCCAACCAATTGTTCGTTAACCTTCAAATATGCGCGAGTAAATTGTAAGCCCTGTTGGGCGCGCGCGTCTGAGGGGCTGAGCGAGGCAGCAATTAAATCGCCTTCACCTGCTAAAAGCGCGTCAATTAACTCGGGAATGCTGTCTTTAATAATGATCGCGAGGTGCAGCTTGTTGTCGTCGGCAAACTTCTTTACCAGTTCGTAATCGAAGCCCATAAGCTCTCCGCGATACATAAAATAACTGGCGGGGTTGTTCAAGGTCAGCATGCGAATTCGACCTCGCGCCTTGATTTGCTGCCAATCGAGAATTTCTGCGCGGTTTGCAGATCGACTGACGAGGTGTGAAATTAAAAAGCGATTGAGCTGTGCCAGTAGGAGAGGGTTATCGGGACGAGTCGCCCAAGCGATCTTGCGATTTTTTTTGAGGGTCAACTTGCGTTCAAGCCCTGGATATTGCTCCAATAAAACTCTGGCAACATTGCTATCAAAAACGCTCGCGGCATAGCGACCGAGTTCCATACCACGCATGATTTCATCATCTGTGGTCACGGCAGGCAAAATATCAATTTCACCCTCGTAGGCGCTTTCCAATAAACTTTCCTGATACACCGTGCCTTCAGGGACACTGATTTTCTTGAATTCTGACAAGACCTTGCCAGTTTGGCTTCTGGGCGCGATGAGCCATTCGTTAACCTGAGTGATGGCGCGGGTAAAGGCGACTTGCTCAGTGCGCGATTGACTTTGCGTGAAATTGCTGACGATGACATCGCCTTTGCCGGCGAGGAGAGCAGGAATCAGATCATCAAAACCGTCGACGAAGACGACCTCAATCTTCAGATTATGCTCAAGAGCAAATTGCTCTGCCAGCAGTTGGTAGTCGAGTACGGGCAGGCCGTCTCTGGGTAGGGCTTCGGCGACATCAAAGCGCGGTGATAAAATTCTTAAGGTGCCGTATTGACGGATGACATCCAGGTCGCCTTGTGATTGATAGGCAGGAAGCGGTGTTGAGCTTGACGTGTTTTGCGCTTGCGCGGAATTATCGGACTGAGGGTCGCTGGGTTGGCAAGCTGACAGTGCCAGCACAACGGCAAGCAGCAGAAGTTGAAACACTCTCGATACCCTGATTGATGTTGAACCTAACACGGTAATTTTGCCTGCCCGATTTCAAATGCCATTCCAGTTTAACGCGCTTTCGGGATTTGATGCCAGAGAGCGGTTTTGAGTGCCGGGTGAATTGGCGTGGAACTCACACCTGGCGGGGTTTCGCGAGAGACGTTACCGCTATGATCCAAACCTTTTGGTTGGGCGTACAAGCAATAGACTTTGGAGTAACAGGATTATGAACAGCACAGGCCTCGATGTATCGCAGCCCTTGACGGTGGGGGTGTATGCACGATTTAAACAGTTTTATCGGAATTTCCAGCGTGACCGCCTCGATGAGCTGGCGGGCATTTATGCGCAGGATGCACGATTCAAGGACCCTCTGCATGAAATTGAAGGGCTTTGCAGTATCCATACGTATTTCGCAGACCTGTGTGAAAACCTGGAGTCTTGCCGTTTCAATTTTCTGGATGAGCGCGTCGACAGTAAAGGCGCTTATCTCAAGTGGGACATGCATTTCCATCATCCCCGCCTCGGCAACAGGAAAATCTGTGTCAGGGGTATGAGCCAATTGCAGTTTCGCGATGACCTCGTGGTGTATCACGAGGACTGCTACGACATGGGTAGCATGCTATACGAACATCTCCCGGTAATGGGTATGACGGTTCGTTGGCTCAAACAACGCTTGACCTGATTGCTCGGTTTTATTTAACGGGCAGCGCTCTGAGGCAACAATACGAGGCAACAAAAAGGAATAACAACAACATGAAAATCGCGATCATCGGCACAGGTATTTCGGGTTTGAGTTGTGCATTTGCTTTGCAAAAAGACTTTGATATCCACGTTTTTGAACGTGCAGAACGCATTGGCGGGCATACCGCGACGGTCGATGTTAATCATGAAGGCGAAACATTTGCCATCGACACAGGGTTTATTGTGTTTAACGATTGGACCTATCCTAAATTTATTTCACTGTTGTCTGGCTTGGGGGTGGAGTCGCAAGCCTCCGACATGAGCTTCAGTGTGAGTTCCCAAGCCAGTAACATTGAATATGCCGGAACGAACCTCAACGCACTCTTTGCGCAACGAAAAAATATACTAAACCCCACTTACTGGCGCATGCTAAAAGACATATTGCGTTTCAATCGTGAGGCCGTTGAAGATTTACAAACTGGCGCTATCGACGATAAGACCTTGCTCGGGAATTACCTGCAAGAACGTGGTTACTCTGAGGCCTTTAAGCGTTGGTATTTAATTCCGATGGGCAGTGCAATTTGGTCGTCCAGCCTCAACGAAATGATGGCCTTCCCGCTTAAATTCTTTGTGGCGTTTTTTAAAAATCATGGTTTGCTCAATGTGATGGACAGGCCTCAATGGCGTGTGATCAAAGGTGGCTCGAGCAGTTACCTCGGTCCTCTTACAGAAGGTTTTAAGGATCGTATTCGGTTGAATTGTCAGATAACGCGGATTGTTCGTCGACAAAACGGTGCGCGGCTCGAATTTGCTGGTGCCGGGTACGAGGATTTTGATGCGGTGGTTTTTGCCTGTCACGCGGATACGGTGCTGTCACTGCTTGCTGACCCCAGTGAAGATGAGCTTTCAATTCTTTCAGCCTTGCCTTACCGAAGTAATCGTGTTGTGTTGCATACCGATGAAAGCCTGTTGCCGGTAAATAAACGCGCTTGGGCAAGTTGGAATTATTTGTTGGACAATGACCCCTCACGGGCGCCAACCTTGAGTTACAACATGAATATGTTGCAGGGCATCAAATCCAATTCGACCTTTATTGTTACCCTCAATGCGGAAGACAAAATTGACCCGGCGAAAATAATTCGTTGCTTTGACTATGAGCACCCTGTTTTCACACATGCGGGCGTGGCAGCACAAAATCGTAAGCAGGTGATTGATGGTAAGCGCAATACCTGGTTTTGCGGTGCCTACTGGAAAAATGGTTTTCATGAAGATGGCTGCGTAAGTGGTTTAAATGTCGCTGAAGATATTCAAAAACGGCTTGGTAACTTTAAGGCCTGCGCATGAGTACCCCGCAAAAACACAGCGCATTTTACGAAGGCTTTCTGGGGCATAGACGCCACCGGCCAAAGTTTCATGATTTTAGTTATCGAGTGTGCATGTGTTACATCGACCTTGATGAGTGGGCCGACTTAAAGAAGCAAAGTTTCTTTTGGTCCGATAAACGCTTTTCAATGGCACGCTTTGTACGCCAGGACTTTCTGGATGGTGCATCGACAGATTTAAAAGCAGCGGTGATCGATAAGGTCCAGTCGTTAACGGGGCTTGGGGGTATTGCCAGTGTGCGTATGCTGACCAACTTGCGTTACTTCGGTTTTATTATGAACCCACTCACAATTTATTACTGTTTTGATGAGAATGAGGTTCTGCGGTACTTGTTATTGGAAGTGACAAACACACCCTGGAAAGAGCGGCACTATTATGCGGTGGTCTGCCATGTGGAAACTGAAAAGGGGCTTGTTAACAGTCAGACGACCATTGAGAAAAAATTTCATGTATCACCTTTTAATCCAATGGATCAATATTATCGGTGGGACAGTAGTTTGCCGTCGGAGACCTTACTGGTGGAAATGTTAAGTTACGATATGGGTACCGAGCGAAAACAATCCGTTGATAATAATCGAGATTATGATGTTCACGACAAGTGCGAAAAAGACGACCCGGTTTTTCAGGCGAAATTAAAATTGGAGCGCAAGCCGATGACAGGGAAAACGATGAACGGCTTTATTCTCAGGTATCCCTTGATGACCCTCAAGGTGTGTGCAGCAATTTATTGGCAAGCAGCAAAATTATTTTTCAAAGGTGTCAAGTTTTACGGGCATCCAAAAACAGTAAAAGTATCAACAACAGGAAGCTGACGTGGAAAGTACGAGTTTATTATCCCTGGTGTCTCACCGTGTGCGTGGCGGAACGTCCGGAAATTTTTATAAAGCATCTTGCCTGGCTTTTCTTAATAGGCTTCGGGGGGGTGTGATTATTTTGGAGGAAGCTGGGCAGGAGCAGGTTTTTGGTTCGCATACTCCCGGGTTGGAGAGTATTGAAGCGCGAATTCAGGTGAGTAACCCGGAGTTCTATCGTATGGTGTGTCGGCAAGGTTCCATCGGTGCCGCAGAAGCTTATATGCATGGATATTGGCGGTCGCCCTCGCTCGTAACTGTGATTCGTTTGTTTTCAAGGAATATTGATGTCTTAAACAAACTCGACGGTTTAGGGCAGTTTGCAAACAAAATTTTCGATTGGGTGTATTTAAAGGTCAGTGATAACTCTTTAGCGGGGTCAAAGCGAAATATCGCTGCACACTATGACCTAAGTAACGCGTTTTTTTCTGAGTTTCTCAGCAAGGATATGATGTATTCTGCTGCGATTTATGACTCGCCGGAAATGCCTTTGGAAGAGGCATCGGAAAATAAATTGCGAACGATTTGCGAAAAACTCAAATTGAAGGCCTCGGATCATCTGCTGGAAATTGGTAGTGGGTGGGGTGGCATGGCGATATTTGCTGCCGAATATTACGGCGCGCGTGTTACAACGACGACGATTTCAGAACAGCAATACAATTATGTGGTTGATCTCGTTGCACGTAAAAATTTGCGCCATAAAATTACCGTATTGAAACAGGACTATCGTTTGCTGGAAGGTAAGTACGACAAGCTGGTGTCGATCGAAATGATAGAGGCTGTGGGTGCAAATCACTATAAGCAGTATTTTTCGAAGTGCGATCAATTGCTCAAGGATAATGGTTTGATGTTGCTGCAGGCCATTACGATTCCAAACCAACGCTTTTTAAGTGCGAAGCGCAGTGTAGATTTCATCAAGCGCTATATTTTTCCTGGTGGCTGTTTGCCTTCTAATGAAGTTATAGAGTCTAGTCTCAGACGTTATACAAAAATGCAATGCATTGGTTTGCACGATATAACAGAAGACTATGCTCTTACTCTAAAGGCGTGGCGAAAGGCCTTTCATTTAAACCGGGGCGCAATTGTTGAGAAAGGTTTTGATGATGCTTTCATGAAAATGTGGGATTTTTATCTCTGTTATTGTGAAGGTGGCTTTAAAGAAAGAGTGATCGGTACCACACAATTGTTATTGGCAAAAGAAAAATTCAGGTTCACGTAAAAAAAAGTAATCCACATTAATTGGCCAAGCGTAATTAAAGTCGACATAGCTTAGGAGGCTTGGCTCAATGAAAACTAATAAATTTTTTTCAGGATTATTTTTAACAGTATCAATGCTGTTTTTGTTGTCGGCATGTGGAGGAGATGGCGGCACGCCGGATTTTTCTGACGTCCTTGATACCCCTAACCCCAACCCCGTAACCGTTGCTGATATCGCTAAAGCGACACCGGATTTTTCAATTCTTGCAGCAGCGCTTGAAGCAACGGGCCTCGATGATGTGCTCGATGACGAAAGTGCGACCTACACCGTGTTTGCCCCCACGAATGCAGCATTCGAAGCTTTGGGGATGGAAACAATCAATGATCTATTAGCTCAACCGGAAGTTTTATCCAATATTTTGCTTTATCACGTTGTTGGTGGAGCGGCGATAGACGCAGACGCCGCGATCGCCAGTGCAGGCGGGACAGTGAGTATGGCGAACGATAATGTTGTTGCAGTGTCGTTGAGTGGTTCGCAACTCTATATCAACTTATCGCAAGTCATTGACCCTGACGTGGCTGCAGATAACGGCATTATTCACGTGATCGATGCGGTTTTAATGCCGCCTGCCGAAGCAGCGGAGCCTACAGCGAATATCGTTGAAACAGCACAAGCTGCGGGGTCATTTAACACTTTGTTAACAGCACTTGGAGCGGCGGGTCTCGATGATGTGCTCGCTGACGAAAACGAAACGTTCACAGTTTTTGCACCGACTGATGACGCTTTTGCGCTGATACCCGAAGAATTATTGGCCGCGATTATTGCAGAGCCGGAAACCCTTTCAGCGATTTTATTACAGCATGTAATAAGTGGTGCCGCAGTCGATTCAATTACTGCCATGACGCTAAACGGGGCGCAAGCTGAAACGGCGAGTCAGGCGCTGATCGATATCGAGATTGTGGATGGTGTTTTGTATGTCGGCGGTTCTCGCGTTGTCACAACAGATATCAGAACCACGAACGGTATAATTCATGTCATCGATGCCGTGATTGTGGGCGATGTAGCACTTCCGGTGTTGCCGACAACGATTTCTGACATTGTGCAAAGCAATCCCGATTTTTCAACGCTTTTGGCAGCCTTACAGGCGACCAATCTTGTGGATACGCTTGACGATGTCAGCACAAACTTCACGGTGTTTGCACCCACGAATGCAGCATTTGAAGCGCTGGGTGAAGATACGCTGAATGCGCTTTTGGCAAACCCAACGCAACTTTCGAACATTCTTCTTTATCACGTGATCGCAGGGTCAGAAATTGATTCGACTGCCGCTGTAGCAGCTGCGGGCAATACAGTTGAAATGGCGAATGAAAGTCTTGCGGCCGTGTCTTATGTCGAGCCCACCGTGTTTATTAATCTTTCCGAAGTGGTTGAAGCGGACGTGCAGGCAGACAACGGTGTGATTCATGTGATTGACGCGGTTATGTTACCACCGGCTGATATGGGTGAGCCAACCCTGAACATTGTTGAGACAGCGGTTGCAGGCGGTTTTGACACGCTGGTTGCAGCGGTGACTGCGGCGGGTCTAGTTGATTACCTATCCAACCCGGATGCAAACCTCACTGTCTTTGCACCGACAGATGAAGCGTTTGCAGCAATTCCAACCGACACACTTAACGCCATTATTGCCGACGTGCCTTTACTCACACAATTGTTGCAATTGCATGTGATTGATGGGGCAGCAGTTGATGCAGTGACTGCAATGACGCTCAATGGCGGCGAAGCAGAAACAGCGGGCGGTGCGATGGTCGACATCATGATTATGGACGGTGCACTTTATGTGGGTGGTGCAAGAGTTGAAACCACAGACATTTACACAACGAACGGTATCATCCATGTTATCGATGCGGTCATCGTTGGTGATTTAGAGCTCCCGTAGTATTTTCCCCACTCGTAGCTCATCTTTAGCGCTCGCAAGAGCGCTTTTTTTTGCCTGCGATTTGGAGGAGATACAAATGGGGTGGAAGTTAAAAGAAAACGGCTGCCTGGCGAGCCGTTTTATAGATCAGAAATAGCGGTAACGTATATCAACCAGCGGGTAGTCGCCATCGTTCAGTGCAATATTGCTCCGGCCGCGGTAACGCAACAGGCGTTGTGTTTGGCGATCAAATTCGAGGTGAATGTCACTGCTGAAAAAAGCAAATAAACGATTTTTTAAGGTGATCCGTACACAAAGACTGTTGTCTTCACAGGCAACTTCGAAAGCGCGTAGTGGATAAGCTTTAAGATGATCAGGAAGCAGGAAATTAAAGCTTAAGGTTTCGCCGGCTGACAAAGTTTCCCAATGGCTTGTCAGGTAGTTCACAAACCCGGCATCGACAACCAATGCGGCATTGACGTCGAGTGTAAGAGTCCGACTTTTTTTTGTGGGTTGCGCGCCTTGTTCGATTTCAAGCAATTCGAGCGTCAACGCTTGCGCTTCTGTGTTTACCTTCAGAACTTCACCCGTAATATTGTTGGTGAGGGTGAAAGACGGTTGATAACCTCGCGTTGAATAATCCAGATTCTTTTCGGCAATCAGTTCGCCAGAGGGCGCTGCATAGCGCACGGTGTGACCATCACGTGAGAGATTATTATGAAATTCCTCGTAAAGGAGATGTTCACCTTCCGCATCATAAGCCATGCCTACAACCTCCGCAGCGGAGTTGGCATATACCTGGGAGTGGGTAAGCAATCCAGGTGCAATGAGAGAACTTGCTGCCGTTACGTAAGCGCGTTTTAAATAATTAAATCGCTTGTTTAACATGATTTTTAAACACCCATAATAGGGCGAGCCACAAGAGCAGCTCGCACGAGAGAAAAGTAAAAGTTGGAACCAAAAGTTGCGAATGCGAAAGCTCGGCACCGAGTGCATAACTTGCGGGAACGCCTGCAGCGATAACAATCCAGAACAGGGCTGGCCGCAATAACAAGGGCTTCAGGCTGTGATCAATGCAGGCTGCGAAACCGGCCCACATGGCGAGCAGCCATAGGGGCGCAATAACAATAGCTGAGTTGCCACTGCGGTATATTTCAAATTGGCCAGTAAATTCAATAAGGCCGATGGACGCAAGGCTACTTTCGATCAGCAGACCGAACGCAACAAAAAAAACAATGTAACGCCATTCGTGTAAGCGAGAGCCTGGCAGTGCCGCGTGTATCAGAAAAAAAACAAGTAGAGCAACGAGAGCGCGCATGTCTGCAAAAATGACGCAACACAACCACAGCAATTGGAAATTAAGCGCATTGACAATAAGGGCAGCCACGTGCCTTAGCCTTGTTGGCCAATTTTCTTGCGCCAACTGCTTCTGAAAATGGAAAGTAAAAGAAGCAGACGCAAGCGTTTCGGGAAGGTGAAACGTGCCTTTCTTTTTTCGATGGCAGTGAGGGTGCGTTCACAGGCGTCTTCGGGTGACAACAAAAATGGCATCGAGAAATCGTTTCGCTGTGTGAGGGGGGTATCGATAAAGCCTGGATACACAATACTCACATCAATATCGAGATGATCCATGGCGAAAGATTGCAGAAAATAATCCGCCGCGGCCTTGGATGCGCCATAGGCACCTGCGCGGCTAAAGGGCGCGAATATCACCTGTGAACAAATGCCGATAACATGGGGTTGTCTCGCCGCGCTTAATAGCGGTTTGCAGACCTTGAGCGTGTTAATCCAGCCGTAGAAGTTGACAGCCATCATGGCATCGAAGGTTTCGGTTTGGAGTTCACCCTGCTCAAGGTAGATGCAATCGCCTGCATTGAGAATAACGCGGTCGATGCGCTCGAACTTGTTGTTCAGTTTCTTCTGGATTTCAACAACGGCAGTGCGCTCACTGACATCGAAAGGGCAGGCTGTGATGTTTTTGTTTTCCTCGCTGAGTTCCTCGAGTTTTTTGAGATTCCTGCCACAGGCAATAACGGTGTTGTCTTTTGCAAGTGCACGTGCAAGCGCCCTGCCGAGGCCCGAAGTAGCGCCGGTAATCAGAATGATTTCGTTATGAATAGCCACGTCGGTATTCCCATTTTATGTTCATTGGCTTCGGCAGGTGAAAATTCACTTGCGCCTGAAAGATACGGGTTTCTCTATGAGCTGGATCAGTGTTCCAGGGGGGAATTATTTGAATTGGAAATAAAGAGTGCTTCGCAATATTTAAAATAAGTAGCTGCGTTGCCCGGGTCTTTGGGCTACTTTGCGAGTGCGCAAATTTGAAAAATGATTTAAATATAAATTTACGCGCCAAGCGGGTCAGCGCAACTGGCCGCTGACCTAAAACTAATAAGAAGTAGTCAGATAATAGGAAACAATCATGTTTGCAAATACGAAGACACTTAAACGTGTAGCTTCCATGCTTTGCTTTGGTGTGTCGGTAAGCCTGGCCTCATCGCTGGCTTCTGCGGCTGAATGTGAGTATGTAGTTACAAACCAATGGGGCTCCGGCTTCACAGCAGCAATTCGAATTACCAACGATGGCGCAACCACGATCAATGGTTGGCAAGTGAGCTGGCAGTATACAGACGGCTCGACGCGCACGGGTGGTTGGAATGCGACTGTGACGGGTAATAACCCCTATACTGCAAGACCTTTGAGTTGGAACAGTAATATCTCTCCGGGTCAGACCGTTGAGTTCGGCGTGCAGGGGAACAATGGTTCCGGCAGTGCGCAGGTTCCTCAAGTAACAGGCGCAGTCTGCGGCAGCGTGAACACAAGCACGTCCAGTTCTTCCAGTTCATCAAGTTCATCAAGTTCATCAAGTTCATCAAGTTCATCAAGTTCTTCCTCTTCGAGCGCATCCTCAAGTTCATCCAGTTCGTCTTCGAGTGCCTCGAGTTCAGGCGGCAGTTGTGTCTCCCAATGTAACTGGTACGGCTCCCTGTACGCGCTTTGTCAGAACCAGAACAGCGGCTGGGGTTGGGAAAACAATCAAAGCTGTATTGGTGTAAGCACCTGCAATAGCCAGTGGGGTAATGGGGGCGTGGTGAACAACTGTAATGGATCGAGTAGCTCTTCGAGTTCATCCAGCAGTGCATCGAGTAGTTCCTCTTCGAGCTCTTCGTCCAGCTCTTCTTCGAGTTCTGCCAGCTCGAGTTCTTCGAGTAGTAGCAGTTCTGCAAGCAGCTCGAGCAGCGCGTCGTCATCGAGTTCTGGCAGCATTACGCGTGTGGATAACCCCTTCGCAAACGCGACCTGGTATATCGATCCGGTATGGTCAGCAAAAGCGGCAGGTGAACCCGGTGGGTCGCTTATTGCCAATTACAACACGGCAGTGTGGATGGATCGCATTGGCGCTATTGCAGGCCCTGAGGATGGTGATGGTCTCGGTTTAAGAGGGCATCTCGATGAGGCTGTTGCACAAGGTGCAAACTTGTTTATGTTTGTGGTGTATGACCTGCCAAATCGCGATTGTGCGGCCCTAGCTTCCAACGGGGAGTTACGAATTTCTGAAAATGGCTTCCAGATATATCAGGAGCAATACATTGCCCCCATTGTTGAGATTCTCAGTGATCCTGCTTATCAAAATATTCGCATCGCCGCGATAATTGAAGTGGACTCGCTTCCCAATCTTGTGACTAACCTCGATGAACCGGATTGTGCCGAAGCAAACGGACCTGGTGGTTATGTTGACGGAATTCGCCATGCCCTGCAGCAGCTGGGTCAACTTGATAACGTGTATTCCTACGTGGATATCGCGCACTCCGGGTGGCTGGGCTGGTCTGATAATTTCAGTCAGTCGGTGCAGTTGATAGGCGATGCGGTGAGTAACCTCGGTACTGGCGTAAACCCCATTGCCGGGTTTGTGAGTAACTCCGCGAATTACACACCGGTCGAAGAACCTTTCTTACCTAACCCCAATTTACAAGTGGGGGGGCAGGAAGTGCGATCGTCGGATTTTTATGAGTTCAATAATTATTTCGAAGAACTGTCTTTTGTGACGGATTGGCGCAATGCCATGATCAATCGAGGATTGCCCAGCAACATCGGCATGTTGATTGATACTGGCCGCAACGGTTGGGGTGGTCCAAACCGCCCAACGCAGGCCTCCAGTAGCAGCGACTTGAATACCTACGTGAACGAATCCCGTATCGATCGCAGGTCGCATCGGGGCAACTGGTGTAACCAGGCTGGCGGCGTGGGATTCCGACCACAAGCTAACCCGCACCCCGGTGTGGATGCCTATGTCTGGGTAAAACCACAGGGCGAATCGGACGGTATTTCTGATCCCAATTTCCCGATTGACCCCAACGACCCCAACAAGAAGCATGACGCAATGTGCGACCCCAATGCACAAAACCGTTATGACAATAGCTACCCGACAGGGGCATTGGACAATGCTCCGCATGCCGGTCGCTGGTTCCCCGAAGCCTTCCAGGTTTTGGTGGAAAATGCCTATCCACCCTTGTAGTAGCAGGGCTTGAACTCTCACAACGCGGCCTTTGGGCCGCGTTTTTTGTGCGCGACTCTCAGCTTTTGAATTGTCTGCTTTTGAATTCTCTGCTTCTGATTATTCAGGCGAGTCGCTGTGCAAAGGTCTGGCCTGGTTTTAAAAAAGTGCTTCACCGTTTCGTCAACCCGGAAATGACTTCGTCGATCAGGTCGTGGACTTGTCGCTGAAAGAATTGAATAATAAGCCTTCAGATGACTTAAATTACAAAAAATCAAATCGAGCCGGGTCAGATCTTTTATGGATAAATTACCGGCGCGGGAGTTGGTTATCTCGGCTTATGAGCGCAAAAGTTTTGCAGAAGCCCAAAACACCTTGGGCAATCGCTCTCTTCAGTCAGTAAAGCAATAACCGGGCTTGGCTTTATACTCTTTGACCGAACGACCCGACTTCTCAAACCCACTGAACAAGGGCGCGAATATATTGAGGCGGCAATAACCGTGCTCAAGGATTTTGATCAGGTTGAGCAACAAGTGCGTCAGACCAGTGAAAAAGTGTCTGGCACCATTAAAATGAATGTGCCCTTTGGCTATGTCTTTTGTACATTCAGCCATTCCTCAGTCAGTTTCTTCAGAATTATCCGGATATTAATGTCGAATTGTATTTCAATGATTCCTGTGTGAATTCAGTTGAAAGGGAAGTGGATATTTTAATTCGCACGGGCAACTTGAACGATGGGAATATCGTCGCGAAAAAATTGAGCCCGATGGATTTTTTGATTTGTGCCTCGCAGAATTACATTGAAAAAATGGCGCACCTGAAAATGGCGGTGAATTGGCGAAGCATCCGTGGCTGCGCTTTCGCTTAAAAAGTTCGGGCAAGCTGGTGCCAATAATGTATATGGCCAAGGGGCAATATGAATTTTATGAGCCTCCCGCGTGTATTGTGAGTGATAACGGCATGACCTTGGCGCAAATGTGTGCCGACGGGCTTGGGCTTGCGCAGCTGCCACATTTTCTTGCGAGAAAATGGATTTTACCCGGTGAGTTACGCGCGGTCTTTCCGGCTCATTGTCCACCAGACTACGGTATTTTTGTCTTATAGAACGACCGTAAGTATTTACTATTACGCTGCCGTATTTTTATTAAATGCGCTGATTGAATTTATCGAATCGAGAGAAGAGTTTCCGGATTTGACCTGCGCGAGAAAGCTTGAGGCGGTCTGTAAATAACGACTTGTAATTAACTTCCCTTAAATCTCCCTCCCCCTGCAATTAATGCAGAAAAAAGTGCGCGCCCTTGTAGAGGGGCTCCTTTTGTATCCTGGTAACCTTTTTAATTGTGTTCCTGGTGGAGCAGGAATGTGGCCGCGAGCCCAAACAACCCGAGTGTTTGTACGTTTCCAATAAGCGCACACGGTCGCCAGAAAAGTGATTTAAGGTGAAAGTTTCTGAGCCTGTTTTACATAAGTAAGTAAAACAGGGCGTTTTACTTGCCAGCGATAGCGACAAATGTTGCCGTGAATTCACCGAAATTACTGATAAAGCTTATGAACATAAATAACGAATATACCAAAATCTATAAGCAGGCTATGTCAATATACCTGGATGCGCTAAGGCTTGCAAAGAAGGATCAGAGGCAATTTATTCAAGACGCATGTGCGGGAAATACGCAATTAGAACAAACCTGTGAAAGGCTGCTTGATAATCAATGTGGTGAATTAACATTTGAAAATGAGTTTTTCCAGCGCGAAGATGTTACCGAGGCGTTGGACTCTCTCATCGGTGAGGCCATTGGAAATTATCGAATAAATGAATTAATAGGCTCCGGCGGAATGGCGGATGTCTATTCCGCATCACGTATTGACGGTGTGCACAGCAATACCGTTGCGTTGAAACTTGTGCGCGGTTGGGGCACCTTGTCAGATTTGGTCCAGCGCTTTAATCAGGAACGAAAAATACTTGCCAGGCTTACACACCCGAATATCGCCTTATTTCTCGACGGCGGGGTTTCAAAAGCTGGCCGGCCCTATTTTGTTATGGAGTTTGTGGAAGGGCGTTGGATTCATGACTACTGCAAGCAAAACACGCTAAACCTTGAGGCGAGACTCGGTTTATTTCTAGAGGTGTGTAGCGCAGTTGCCCATGCACACCAACAACTTGTCATACACCGGGATATCAAGCCGAGCAATATCCTGGTAAGCAAAGATGGAAAGGTCAAGCTTCTGGACTTTGGTATTGCCAAGTTACTTGATAAAGAGCCCGAGAATCATGAAACAACAGTAGGTCTGCCTCTTACGCCAAGCTACTGTAGTCCGGAACAAGTTCAAAAGCAGCACTTAGGCACGGCATCTGATCAATACAGTCTGGGTGTATTGCTTTATGAACTGCTTACGGAACAATCGCCGTATGCCAAATCAGGATCAACGGATAAAAGCCAAATCAATATTGAAACATTGAGACAGGTGTGTGAAGAGACGCCTGTGAGCTTATCGACAGCCGCTTCGGGTAACACTGCACTCTGTGTTAGTCATCGTGGTCAATACATTCAAAAACTGGGTGGTGACATAGAAGCAATTGTTAAAAAAACACTCGAAAAAGACCCAATAAATCGCTACACCTCAGTGCAACATCTTGCGGAAGATATACAACGTTTTCTGGATCGGAAGCCTGTAAGTGCTAAAAATGGTTCGTGGCTGTACTTCACCTCGAAATTTATGTTCCGCCATTGGAAAGTGATAGCGACCGCTTGCGTGCTAGTGTTGTTTTTTAGTTTTCAGCAATATCGTCTGGTCAAGCAGAAACAGGCGCTTATGGTAGAGCGTGATATTGCTGAGAAACGAACACTGGAGTCGCAGCAGGTTCAGGAGTTCCTGAGTGAGATGTTTGTGAGTAGCGACCCGGATGTGGCTCAGGGAAAGGATTTTAGCGCGAGTGAAATGCTTGAAAGAGGTGTAAGTAAACTCAAAGCTGGCCTGGCAGATCAACCTTTGGTAAAAGCAGAATTGCTCCATACTCTTGGTCTTGTTTATTACAGTCGAGGGCAATATCCAAATGCAATAGACCTGCTGCAACAATCTGTCGAAATAAAAAAAGTATTTACTTCAGATAATTCAGATTCTATGGCCCTAACCTTATTAGAGTTGGGCGAAGCTCTTCGTAATAATGGTGATTACAAGGCAGCGCGATCAGCGCTAATAGAAGCAGAAGAGATTTTGGTTACACTATCCAGAAATCATATAGGGTTGTCAAAGGTATATTCCACCCTTGCGGGTCTCTATTGGTATCAAAATGATCTTGAAAAATCGATTTATTACCTTGAAAAAGCAAGAGATATAGTTACAAATGTGGATGCAGGCTATGGCGAGGCTGGTCAAAATGAGTTTTCTGGTGCTGCTGAGTTGTCACAAATTTATTATCGTCTTGGAATTGCATACGAGGAATTAGAGGAGCTTGATAAATCCCTATACTTTTATAATCTGGCAATCGAACAGCTTGCACATGAAGGTGGTGAGAAAAGTCAGACGGCAGCCAAGATTTATTTTAATTTTGGATTGTTTTACCGCGGTAGGGGAGATTATGATCAGGCTCTGATATATCTCGAAAAGGCGAAAGAAGTTAATTTATACTTATTCGACGAGCCCAATCACTTTTTGGCAGTTATATATCGAGGGTTTTCTTCTGTTTCTATTGCTATGGAAAATTATCGTGAAGCGAATAATGCTATTCTTAAGTCAATCGAAATATTAGAAGTAGCGGTGCAAGAAAATCATCCGGATATGCTATTGGCTTTGCTTGTGTATGCTGAAAATCAAGCGTCGTTAAATTATTTTGATAACGCTATTGCAAGTGTTGACAAAACTATAGAGATGTTATTTAAATATTTTAAAGAGCCGCACGTATATTTTTTTAACTTCTATGAATTAAAAGGTGATATTCTTGTGATGAGAGGTGACGATGTTGCTGGTAAAGAATACTATCTGAAGGCTTATGAAAATACTGTAAATCATAAGGATGGCTTAAAGAAAGAAATAGACGAATTGCTTAAAAAAATTGCTTCTCTCTAAAATGGAAAGTCGAGATAGATAATTTTAATTTCAAATTTACTTGGTTGAAGCGTGTTGTATCCAGGTGGGATATGGTCACAATGAAATCTCCAACAATAACCCAACTCATCATCGAGTGGCGAAACGGCAATGACGACTCATTGGATCAGCTCATTGTGGTTGCTTACGATCGCTTGCACAAGTGTGCAAAAAAAGCCCTTGCTGACTCGGGTTCCAGCACAACTACGCAAACGACAGAGTTGCTGCATGAATTTTATTGTTATCTAAAATCCTACGGTAAGAATAATTTTGAAAACAGCGCTCACTTTTTTGCTATCGCTGCGTTTAAGCTCCGACAGTTGCTGCAGGAGCGGTACCGGCGTGCAAGCGCAAAAAAGCGCGATTTTGGTGCGCGAACAAATATACGGGAAGCGGAATTTCTGGAGATTGACGGTACACCCTTTGATGTTTTAATCGTTTCAGATGCATTCGAAAAGATGAAAAGAATCGATGAGAGTTGTGCACAATTAATGGCGCTAAGGGTTTTTTGGGAATTTAGTGTGCCAGAGATACTCGCTATTCTGGATATTGGAGAGTCGACTTACTATCGCCGTTGGAGTTGGGTGAAAGCCTGGATAAAACTCTATTGCGAAGATTTTGTTTATACAGAAAAAGTCAGCTAACAAAGGAATAAGCGAAGTGTGTGCGCCTGAATTGGCAGAAAGCCCGGCGTGCATTACACGCCGGTCGACTGTCAGTGAGCGGGGGGCGTTGAGGGTTTGTCTTTCTCTTTGGCTTTGGGTGCGGCGGTTGGGGTGGTATCACCCATATCCATATCAATTGAACCGCGGAACTTCGCGCCGTCTTCAAGCACGACGCGGTCGGCTTTGATATTGCCCTGGACATTACTGGACGAGGTGATAGCAATGCGCTCTTCGCCGTGAAGGTCGCCTTTTACATTGCCCTCTATGGTAATGGTGCGAGCAGTCACATTGGCTTCAACGATTCCTTGTTCACCGACCGTTAGCGCATGGCCTTTTAAGTCGACAGTACCTTCAATTTTTCCCTGAACTAATAACTCTTCTTCGCCGACCAATTCACCTTTGAAGCGAATTTTCGGTCCGATAACGGCGGTGGGGGTGGCAGTTGCCGGGCTGGTGCTGGGGCTGGGTGCCGGGTTGTCGAGTGAGCGCTGGAACTGGCTCACATCGGGCTGCTTGGATTCAGAACGATGATTTAACATAAAAACTCCGAAACTGCTGGTTTGCGTACGATGATTGAGAATGGGCGCAACACGCCCGACTGGAACTCTGAGCTACTTATACAATCTAGCTCAGTCTAAAAGCGGAGTTTGAAGGAGTTTCGCAAATGATAACCAGGTCTGGTTACGGTAAGCGGGCTTAAAACATTTTTACATGCTTGCCCGCTTTTTATTCTCTTTTGCTTGCTGGCGTGTGTTTATTGCCAAAATTGAAAGGCAAAATACGTGGTCGCTTCCTTGCCGATGTTGTTGAGCGAGTGGGGAATCATGGACTCGACATAGATAAGGTCGCCAGCCCCGGCTTCTACGGTCTTTTCGCCCAGCAACATGGCAACCCGACCTTCCATGATCAAAACAAATTCTTCAGCGCGATGTGTATGCGCGGGGTGGTTTGTGAGCCCGCCATTCAAGGTTGAAACATGCATTTCAAAGGTATCAAACATGGCGGTCGGGCGATCAAAAAAATTACGCCTGCCACCAATGTCTGAAGGCATATAGTCAATCTCGTCCCAGTTTAACAATATGGAGCCGCCTGCTTTTTTAGCGCGTTGCGGGTTGGGCGCGTTGTGTGAGCGGTAACGAAAAAGGTAATAACTTGCGGCTGCATCGCCAGCGTTGGTAAAGCGACGCTTTTCGCCGGGCATATTCACCATGACGCTGCCAGGGCCGTATTGTTGTTTATCACCGTTAATTTGCAGTTGACCTTCAAAGACAATAAGCAGTTCTTCATGTGTCTCTGCATTTTTTCGTTTCTTTGTTGTCGCGCCCGGTGCCAGTGTCTCACTGACAATTTCGAGAGAAGCCAAGTCCAGAGTGGGTGTTGAGATCATGAAGGCTTGCGTGAGGCCCTTCTCGATTTTTTTTGCTTGCAAACTGTGCCTTTCAATCAAAAAAGACTGCGCAATTTCCTGAGAGGTGGCAAAGACGGATTGAGTAAAAATAAGCAGTAAAACGGGCAGGACAAAACGTTTCATGGCGTAATCGGATTCTCGGACGGTATGGATAGTCGGGCCAGTATACAAGATGTAACGTAAAAGCAATGGCGCGCACGGCACGCGTCATTGCTTTGGGGCTCGGGAGGCTACATCTGTGTGATGGCGTAGCCTTTGGCTTTGAGCATATGGATCAAACCCTCTTTGCCAGCGAGGTGCAGGGCACCCACCATCACCGCTTCAACAGCCTTGTCTTTTAACATGGCCTCGATTTGCGGTAGCCAGTCGTTATTGCGCTCCACCACAATGCTCTTATGTGCTGCTGGAAATTTATCTCGCAGGTCTTTGAGGATGAGCGAATCCATGGTTGTCAGATCACCTTCACGCCAGATTCTTTTCATCTCCCTGGTAAGGCTTTCTATCTTGTCCATTTCGCTGAGGGTGTAGAGCACAAGTTCGTCTTCCTGGCCTTTACCCAGCTCAGCGATAAAGGCGAGCTGGTCTTCAATGGTCTCCAGCTCTCCCAGGGGTTTCTTGTCTGCGGCCGCTTTGCGGGCAAAATGCGACTCGACGCCTTGTTCCGGGGTCATGCCCATGCGCATGTATTCCTGGACTGCGATGACCATCGTGACGGCACCTGCAGTGTAAGAATTGAACATGGAAATGGGCAGCTGTCTTGAAGCCATGAAATCACCGAGTTTCTTGTATGTTTCGGGTTTCAGTTGGTTTTGCAGGGAGCGGCCATCTTTCGCCACCATGGCTTGCATAACTTTTACTTGATACTCCGGTTTCTCGGCTTCAGTGACATCGATCTCGAAAACCAGCTTGTCAGCCTCCTTGTAGGCGGTCTCGAAAGCGGTGGGGAGGGGGTGATCACTGGCGTTAAGGAGGTGAAAAGTCCCCACGAGATAGAGGGTATTGCCGCCTTTGGTCACTTTCCAAACCGAGGTCGCCGCCAGGAGCGAAGGGCTGAGAACCAGGAGAACGAATAGGATGATGGCCTTGCGCATGATAAAACTCCGTTTTTGTTTGAATGTAAGGTAGTGAGTGCTTGCCCGCTACAGTAGGGGCCGCGTAATTGCATGGCCCCTTGTTGGGGAGCCCTTATTGTAGGGCATAGCGCGTTGTTGTTTTGCGATCCCTGTCGAATGTGCCCGTTTTATTGACGTAGCCCCACACTCTCATTACAATGCGCCACCCGTTTTCAGTAGCGGGCGGCTTTCTATGCCTTTTCCGGCTTCTTTACCTGCTTGTTGAATGGAAAGTTGAGTGGAAAACTGGCGGCATTAAAAGCCCAAAATATCAGTAAATTGGCCCCTTTCAGGGGTTTTTTAGTTATTGGAGTAAAACTTAATGGCAACGATCAACCAGTTGGTTCGTAAGCCGAGAAAACGCAAAGCAGCCAAGAGCGACGTACCTGCTCTGCAAGCTTGCCCTCAGCGCCGTGGTGTATGTACCCGTGTTTATACCACTACACCCAAGAAGCCAAACTCTGCACTGCGTAAAGTATGTCGTGTACGTTTGACTAACGGTTATGAGGTGTCTTCCTACATTGGTGGTGAAGGCCATAACTTGCAAGAGCACAGTGTTGTATTGATCCGCGGCGGTCGTGTAAAAGACTTGCCGGGTGTTCGCTACCACACAGTACGCGGTTCGTTGGATACCTCCGGCGTGAATGACCGTAAACAAGGTCGTTCGAAGTACGGAACCAAGCGTCCCAAGTAAGGCGACGCAACGCGTAAATATCGGTAGAACCAGTAAGGCCGGGCTTATTTAACCCTGTCCCGGACAACCCTGAATAGATAGAAATGGTGAGTTACTAACATGCCTAGAAGACGAGTTGTCGCCAAGCGCGAAATATTGCCGGATCCCAAATACGGCAACGTGACTTTGGCGAAATTTATGAACCACGTCATGATCAGTGGTAAAAAATCCGTCGCTGAAAAGATTGTTTACGGCGCTCTGGATATTGTGAAAGAAAAGCTCAACAAGGATCCTTTGGAAATCTTTGATGAAGCCCTGGAAAATGTGGCCCCGCTGGTGGAAGTAAAATCCCGCCGTGTGGGTGGTGCAACCTACCAGGTTCCTGTTGAAGTACGCCCCTCCCGTCGTACCGCTTTGGCGATGCGTTGGTTGGTGGAATACTCACGCGGTCGCGGCGAGAAATCCATGCCGCAGCGTTTGGCAGGTGAATTGATTGATGCGGCCCAGCAAAAGGGCGGTGCGGTGAAGAAGAAAGAAGACGTTCATCGTATGGCAGAAGCCAACAAGGCTTTCTCTCACTTCCGCTTTTAAGCGAACTGAACAGCGTTCCTCATCGGAGCGCTTTCGCAATCAATATTTTATTTATTTCAAGGGCAGCATATTATGCTGCCTTTTTGCGTTTCAGGAGAAAATACAGTGGCACGTAAAACACCCCTCGCACGTTATCGCAATATCGGTATTTGCGCTCACGTAGACGCCGGTAAAACCACAACAACCGAGCGTGTCCTTTTCTATACCGGGCTCTCCCACAAAATAGGTGAAGTGCACGATGGTGCCGCCACCATGGACTGGATGGAGCAGGAGCAGGAGCGCGGCATTACCATTACCTCCGCAGCCACCACCTGTTTCTGGGCGGGCATGCAGCAGCAGTTTGATCAGCATCGCGTCAATATCATCGATACGCCCGGGCACGTCGATTTTACGATTGAGGTCGAGCGTTCACTGCGCGTACTCGATGGTGCAATTGTCGTGCTTTGCGGCTCTTCCGGCGTACAACCACAAACGGAGACGGTTTGGCGGCAAGCGAATAAATACCATGTGCCGCGTATGGTCTTCGTAAACAAGATGGACCGTGCCGGTGCTGATTTCAAAATGGTCGTTAAACAATTGAAGGAGCGTCTGGGCGCAAACCCGGTGCCTTTGCAGATGACCATTGGTGCAGAAGATGCATTCAAGGGTGTTGTTGACCTGGTCAAAATGAAAGCCATTATCTGGAACGAAGCGGATATGGGAATGACCTTTGAATACCAGGACATCCCGGCAGACATGCAAGCAGAATGCGAAAAAATGCGCGAATACATGGTGGAAGCTGCGGCAGAAGCCAATGATGAATTGATGGAAAAATACCTGGAAGATGGTGAACTCAGCGAAGAAGAAATCAAAAAAGGTATTCGCGCGCGTACGCTCGCCAATGAGATTATTCCGGTGCTCGGCGGTTCCGCCTTCAAGAACAAAGGCGTGCAAGCAGTATTGGATGCAGTGATTGAATATTTGCCCGCACCCACAGAAGTGAAAGCGATTGAAGGCACACTGATGGACGGTGAAACCAAAGAAACGCGCGAGGCGGATGACAGCGCGCCCTTTTCGGCGCTCGCTTTTAAAATTGCGACAGATCCTTTCGTGGGCACCCTGACATTTTTCCGTGTGTATTCCGGTAAGTTGGAAAGTGGTACCGCGGTTTACAACCCCGTGAAAGGCAAAAAAGAACGTGTTGGCCGTATGGTGCAAATGCATGCAAACCACCGTGAAGAAATCAAGGAAGTGCTCGCTGGCGATATTGCCGCTGCAATCGGCTTAAAGGATGTCACCACGGGCGATACCCTGTGTGCGGAAAACAGCAAAATTGTTCTGGAGCGTATGGAGTTTCCCGAGCCGGTGATTTCAGTGGCGGTAGAACCGAAGTCACAAGCCGATCAGGAGAAGATGGGCATCGCGCTCGGCAAACTTGCGCAGGAGGACCCTTCCTTCCGTGTGAAAACGGATGAAGAAACCGGGCAAACCATTATTTCAGGGATGGGTGAATTACACCTCGATATTATTGTCGACCGTATGAAGCGTGAATTCAGTGTTGAAGCAAATATCGGTAAACCACAAGTTGCATACCGTGAGCGGATAACACGCAAGAGCGAAATTGAAGGCAAGTTTGTTCGCCAATCCGGTGGGCGTGGTCAGTACGGGCACGTATGGGTGCGCTTCGAGCCCGCAGAGGATCACAATGCGGAAGGTCTGGAATTTGTAAACGAAATTGTTGGTGGTACTGTGCCCAAGGAATATATTCCCGCAGTACAAAAAGGGATTGAAGAACAAATGCAAAACGGTGTGCTTGCGGGGTATCCGTTGCTCGGATTAAAAGCGACACTGTTTGATGGTTCTTATCACGATGTTGACTCATCGGAAATGGCTTTCAAAATTGCCGGTTCGATGGCGACGAAACAATTATCTTCCGAAGGGGGGGCGGCATTACTGGAGCCGATTATGGCTGTGGAAGTGGTAACGCCCGAAGAAAATATGGGTGATGTTGTCGGTGACTTGAACCGTCGACGCGGTTTAATTCTGGGAATGGACGAAAACCCCAGTGGAAAAGTTGTTACCGCTGAAGTGCCGCTGGCGGAAATGTTTGGCTATGCCACAGATCTTCGGTCTGCGACGCAGGGCCGTGCAACCTATACCATGGAATTTGAAAAATATTCTGAAGCTCCGGCGAACGTCGCTGAAGAAATCATGGCGAAACACTAGTTCGCATTGTCGTGCTCTGGTTCCTGCACGTGTAATGTTGAGTACGAAGTCTGACACACCTTCAAAGGTTCATGGAGAAGATAGCATGCAAATTCAGCGCGATGATCTGAGCCATCCGGCGGTTATCGCTCTATTGCATGAGCATTTAAAGGATATGCGGACAAACTCTCCGCCGGAAAGTGTGCATGCCCTCGATCTGGATGCCTTGCGTAAACCGGATGTCACTTTTTGGACTGTTTGGAAAGAAGATCAAGTGGCAGGTTGTGGGGCGCTTAAGGAATTGGATTCAAATCACGGTGAAATAAAATCCATGCGAACGTCGGGTTTGTTTCGTCGTCGAGGTGTTGCAGTACTTATGCTCAAACACATTGTCGATGAGGCGCGAACAAGACAGTATCAACGTTTGAGCCTGGAAACGGGGGCTCAGGATTTTTTCAAGCCGGCACATGCTCTGTACGCTGCACATGGTTTTGAGGTATGTGGTCCGTTTGCAAACTATAAAAATGATCCAAACAGTGTTTTTATGACCCTCAGTTTGGACAGACGCTAACGGGTGAATAGAAAACGGTTAGACATAAAAAACCAGGCGAATGCCTGGTTTTTTGTTTTCAAATTAAGGGTAAAGATCAGGCGTTGCGACGACGCAGTGCCAGACACAAAAGTCCTAAAGCCAGTAAGCCAACAGTGCCGGGCTCAGGTACAGAGACGTTAGCCACTTCACTGCGAATCATGTCGTTACCGCAAGACATGGTCCACTGCATAACGAAATCCAGATCACTACCGAGATCGAGGTCACTCAAATCAAACGAAACAGTGCGGAAAAAAGAATCGCCAATCTGGCCAGCAACATTACTGGAAAGACCGCCTAACAATGTGCCTTCATCCATCGCGTAAGGGGCAGAAGCACCAAAGTAAATATCGTTATTCCAGGCGCTGACAGAGTAAAGACCCGCAGCGTCAATACCGTCATTGTTGTTGTCGGCATCGACCAGATCACCGTCGTAGTCAGCCGTTTTAAGGCCGAAATCGACAGCATAATCAAAACCGCCACCATTAAATGAAAGCGCCAGGTCTCCTGAGTAATAGCTGTGGCCATCATAATCAACCTGGCCAGTGATCAGGTTAAAACCTGTTTGTATGCCGAGAGACAGGGTGCTGCCATCAACGCGGTAGTACAGGTATTCCGCATCGAAAGATTGGCCGCCCCAGCCGGGAAATACGCGCCCGCCGGCGCCAACGTAATCTTCCGAGGCCACTTGCGTCCAGCCGTCATCGGACCAGAATGTCATGGGGCCTGCATGCACAGCGACAGCAGATACAGCCAGCACAGTGCATGTTAAAAATTTTGAAAAGAAAGTGCGCATACATTTTTCCTTGTTAAATAAAAACCTCAATGGCACCTCAGTTAGCATTTTTCGAGCCAAAAAATAACTTCTTAAAAATCAATAAGTTATTTTTACTTTTCTCCCGGAATGTAAACTTGTCCGACAAATTAAGGGTCTATCCCCCCAGCGTTTAGTCGGCAATTCAGGCTTTTGTGAAGCAGACCATTATTCACGCTGCCAAGCTTCGCTCAGGCGTCTATTCTTAATAAAAGTCTTATGAAAAGCGCCCCGTGCGCTTGTTATGGCAAAGGCAGTCAAGCGCAGAGAGCATGGAAAAATTTCCCGACATTCCCGGTTATCGAATCATCCGCCCATTGGGTCACGGTGGTATGGCGCGGGTTTATCTTGCCGAGCAGGAGAGCTTTGGCAGAAAGGTTGCCTTGAAAATCATGGTGCCCCCTGCCGGTAATGTAAATCTTTGGGCAAAGCGTTTTATTCATGAGGCCCAGGTCATTGCGCAACTGAGTCATCCCAATATCGTGCCCGTTTATGATGTGGGTAACCATGAAGGGCAATTCTATATCTCGATGGAATTTGTTGGTGGTGGTGACCTTGACCAAGCAAAAGATCGCGGCCTGACGCTCAGTCGCAAACTCAAGATCATTGTCGGTGTTGCGGCAGGGCTGGATTTTGCCGGGGAAAAAGGGTTTGTTCATCGGGATATCAAACCCGATAACGTGATGTTTCGCGAAAATGGCTCGCCGGTCATACTGGATTTCGGCATTGTTAAACAGCTCGATGATGTTGATACCAACATGACACAAACAGGCACCGTGATGGGCACGGCCAAATATATGAGCCCGGAACAAGCGCAAGGCCAGGCGCTGGACCAGCGCTCTGATATTTACAGCCTGGGAATTATGTTTTACGAGTTGCTCACCGGCGCGGCGCCGTTTCAGGGCGATTCTGCCGTGGCAACTTTAATGATGCACGTAAATGCAAGGCCTGCGCCTCTGCCAGCCAGCCTCTCTCCCTTGCAAGCAGTGATTGATAAATGTTTGGCCAAGGACCCGGAAGCGCGCTACCCACGTGCACGTAAATTAATTGAACATTTACAAGGCATGGAAGCAGAGCTGAAACAAATCATTTCTCGTCAACAAGCGACCCTGGTTACCAATCCGAATGATGCCACCGTCGCTGTTCAACGCGATAAAGATGACCAGGATAAAACGGTTGCCAGTAACCGTACTCAGGAAATTGATGAATCGGAACTCACGCAGGTATTGAGTTCCGCCAAAGCGACTATTAAGGATTTTTCCGCAGAGGCGCGTGCACAGCGAGCGCGTCGTGCACGTATGGTGACGGCCGGTATCGGTTTGTGTGCAGTACTTTCCCTGTGTTATCTCGCGTACCAGCAATTGGTGTTAGTCCCGCAGGAGCGTGAACAAGCAGAACAAAAAGTGCGATTGGCAAAAGAACAAAGCCTGCAAAAAATCGCAGAATTGTTCAAAGAGGTGGAGGCGATTCACATTACATCGGCACTTGCGGATCCTGCGACGGCCAATACATTTATTGCATTGCATCGAGAGATTTTAAAGCTTGAGCCTGAAAACGGCCGTGCGAATAAAAACCTCGAACAGTTGGGGCGAGCCTTTTTAAATAAAAGCGAAACCGCAGTAGCAGCAATGCAGATTCAGGATGCAGAAAATTACCTGGACTTTGCGCAGCAATTGATTGCGGGCGATCACGGTGTGCTTGCGGTTCAGGAAAGTTTGAAGCAGGCACGGGCAGCCTTGTTGGATAGCGAACTGCAAAACGAAAAGATCGCAACACTGCTCGATCTTGCGCAAAAAGATATAGAAAACAGCCGTGGTTTTTCAGAAGAAGCGTATACCAAGCTTATTCAAATTCAGCGTATCGATGAAAACAATGCGAGATCAAAAGCCTTGATCAACGATATGCTTGGCACCTTGTTTCGGACAACAAAAAATCAAATAGAAAATGGTCGCCTGACTCAAGCAGATCAAGGTTTAAATGCACTCGCAAAATATCACCCTGATGTTGCAGGCGTTAGCGAACTGCAAACCGCCTTTCAGACCGAAAAACGCCGCGCGGATTCCAGGCTGAACCAGCAAAGCCTCAGCAAACAAGCTTCGCGTTTATTGCGTGAAAAGCGCAGTTTAAGTATTAATGATGAACTGCGTGAGATCTATTTGCGCATGCTTAAGCAAGATGCTGGGTCGACAGAAGCTCAGCAAGGCCTCCTTGATACCAGCCGCTACGATGCACAAATCGCCAGTCAGGCAATTATTGAACGCGATTTTCGGCGGGCGCAAGAACAGATCACGCTAGTTGAAAAATACACACCTGCTTATGCACAACTGGATGAGCTCAAGGCACGGCTTTTTCAGGCAAAAAATCATTCACAACAAGCGCATGTTTTACTCGGTGATGCCGGCGAGTTGATTCGGCAAGCTTCTGCGAGTACAGAACGCCGCGCACTGCTCGCGCAAGCCACAAGTAAAATTGAAGAAGCGCGAAACCTCGACCCCAGACATCCGGCAATACAAAGCAATTGGGTAGGGCTGGAGAATGCCTATGTTAATGCCATTAGTACGGCAGTCAGTGAGGGGGACGACACGCTGGTTGAAAACTATTTTGATGATACCAGTGGCAAAGTCTGGCCCAGCGAGCGCATAGTGAATTTACAAATTGCCCAACGTGACTTGCAAAAAGACAAGGAAAAACAAAAACGCAAGCGCATCGTTGGCGGTGGCTTCTAGACAGCGTATCGAGGTGTCATTACTCGGCGATGACAGGGATTAAATGACAGGGATTAATCATAAAGATACGGTTTAAAAATAAAACCGCAAACCCATTGAAAGTCCCAACATTTCTTCCACTGTTTTTAAACTGACGCCCTCGAAATTCGGTAATCCCGTAGCGTCTTCGCCGTCCATCTCATATTGCTGTCGACGTAGATCAAAATAATAGGCGGAGGCCGCGCCGAGCGAGCCACTCCAGGTGAGTGCAAGGCTGGTGCCCGTGGTATCACCTTGATAATTGAATGCAACAAAAGTTGGAAGGCCTGATCCGGGGTCTGAAAAAACGTTATCAGGGTCGTTCGCGTTATCCTGGTATTCACCCTCCATACTTGCATAGGCGACATTCAACGAAAGGCTGCCATAGTCTTTGACTGCCCAGCTGTAGGTTAAACCCAGGTAGGGACCGGATTCGCTGTAGATTTGGGTATAGGGTTTCTGGTTTGCTGCAAGGCCATTATCGGCGAGAAAGAATTGCTGAAAGGCACGATTGGTTCGTGAGCAAGGCGAAGCATCGAGTGGATTGGCGCAGAAGGGGTCGGGTTTCAATTGGGTTTCGCCATCGAGCATGCCAATGAAAACATTAAAGTTTTCTCGTATGTTGTAGCCGAGGGTAAAACTCAGATCGCTGCGTTCCACATCAAGCCCCGAGCCCTCGAGTGCAATCAGGTTGGACTGCAGCAATGTGGAGCGGTCTGTTTCATTCGATGTTGCGGAAATGCCCGCGAGACTGCCCTCATATTTTATCGTAAAGAACCACGAGCCCTTGGCGGCCGTCATTGCGGTACTGATGATGGGGAGGTGAACATCAAATTGCGCTGAATTCTCCGCGTTGCCCACGTATTTTTGGTCGAAATCCAGAAGTCTGTCCTGGTAGCCCACGGTCGCAATTAACAATAAGGGGCTGTCTTCGCTGTGTGCGTTCACCGCAGCAAGGGTGAGTATCAGGTAAGGGAGAGTCAGCAGACGGAGAGGGTGTTGAGTCATCGGGTCATCCTTTTCAAAATCGCTCTACTTGAGCATAGCAAAGCAAATCGGCGCAGCACCGCCAGCGCCAATTTTGACGCCGTATATAACAGGAGCGCGGGCAATCGCGTTATTTGGATCTATACTTTGCTGCGAGTTCCGCAGGGGCTGGCGCGCTGACGGCGCTTTTGTGAAGGCGCTGTTTGTAAAGGCCCTGTTCTGGATACCATTACCACCAGAAAAAGCAGAAAACTGTGTCTGAGGCTCAAAAGCCTGATATTTGTCGCATGCTCTTATTTCATTGCGGTGATGAGTGAAATACCTCCCGGGGCTGTATTGTTCACCTGAAAAGGCACCATTGGTCGCCTTCTTTCATGAAATTTTAGGGAAATGCCGCGAATAAGCTTCGGTATTTGCCCGGAAATCCTGTATACTCGCGCGCGTTTTTTGACCTGAACAAACTGATTATTCGAGAAAAGCAATGGCAGACCTATCGCTCTACAGAAATATTGGTATTTTTGCCCACGTCGACGCGGGCAAGACCACCACAACTGAACGTATTCTCAAGCTCACCGGGAAAATTCACAAAACGGGTGAAGTCCATGACGGTGCAGCGACCACCGACTTTATGGAACAGGAGCAGGAGCGTGGTATTACCATTCAGTCTGCCGCGACCACCTGTTTCTGGAAAGACCACCGCCTGAACATCATTGATACTCCGGGGCACGTTGACTTCACTGTTGAAGTTTACCGTTCTCTGAAAGTACTCGATGGTGGTGTCGGCGTATTCTGTGGTTCCGGTGGTGTAGAACCACAATCCGAAACCAACTGGCGTTACGCCAACGAAAGCGAAGTTGCCCGTATTATCTTCGTCAACAAACTGGACCGTTTGGGCGCTGATTTTTACAAGGTTGTTGCTCAGGTCAAAAAAGTGTTGGGCGCTAACCCCCTCGTTATGACCTTGCCAATCGGTACGGAAGACGATTTCGTGGGCGTGGTCGACGTGCTGACCAAACAAGCTTACGTTTGGGATGACAGTGGTCTTCCTGAAAACTACGAAGTGAAAGATGTTCCTGCGGACATGGTTGACGACGTGAACAAGTATCACGAGCAGTTGATCGAAACCGCGGTTGAGCAGGATGACGATTTAATGATGGCGTATATGGAAGGTGAAGAGCCTTCTGTCGATGACATCAAGCGTTGTATCCGTGAAGGAACGCGTAAACTCGATTTCTTCCCGACTTACTGTGGTTCCGCGTTTAAAAACAAGGGTGTTCAGCTGGTGCTCGACGCCGTTGTTGATTACTTGCCCAACCCTACAGAAGTTGACCCGCAACCGCTTACCGACGAAGAAGGTAACGAGACGGGTGAAGTGGCGACGGTGAGTGTTGATGAGCCATTGCGCGCATTGGCCTTTAAAATTATGGATGACCGTTTTGGTGCCTTGACCTTTATCCGTATTTACTCAGGTAAATTGGAAAAAGGGATGACCGTACTGAATTCTTTCACCGGAAAAACCGAGCGTATTGGCCGTATGGTTGAGATGCATGCCGATGATCGTAATGAAATCAGTCGCGCACAGGCAGGTGATATTCTTGCTGTGGTGGGTATGAAGAACGTACAAACCGGTCACACACTTTGCGATCCTGACCACCCTTGTACGCTTGAGCCGATGGTCTTCCCCGACCCTGTTATCTCTATCGCGGTAACGCCAAAAGATAAAGGCGGCTCCGAGAAAATGGGTATTGCCCTCGGTAAAATGATTGCTGAAGACCCCTCCTTCCAGGTGGAGTCAGATGAAGAATCTGGCGATACCATTTTGAAAGGTATGGGTGAATTGCACCTCGATATTAAAGTCGACATTCTCAAGCGTACCTACGGCGTTGAGCTGAATGTCGGTAAACCTCAGGTGGCTTATCGAGAAACCATTACGCAAGCCATTGAAGACTCCTACACCCACAAGAAGCAAAGTGGTGGTTCTGGTCAGTACGGTAAAATCGATTACCGTATTCGTCCCAACGAGCCAGGCACAGGCTTTACCTTTGAATCGACTGTTGTGGGCGGTAACGTGCCGAAAGAATTCTTCCCGGCGATTGAGAAGGGCTTCAAACTCATGATGGATGAAGGTCCCCTGGCTGGCTTCCCCATGTTGGATGTGCACGTTGAGCTGTATGACGGTGCTTACCACGCGGTGGACTCCTCCGCGATTGCGTTTGAAATCGCTGCCAAAGGTGCCTATCGTCAAACCATGCCGAAGGCCGGCCCACAATTGATCGAGCCGATCATGAAAGTGGATGTGTTCACACCGGAAGATCACGTAGGTGATGTGATTGGTGACCTGAACCGTCGCCGTGGCATGATCAAGGATCAAGAGCCTAACAATACAGGTGTTCGCATTAAGGCGGATGTGCCACTGGCGGAAATGTTTGGCTACATTGGTCACCTGCGTACCATGACTTCCGGTCGCGGACAGTTCTCTATGGAATTCTCACACTACTTGCCTTGCCCCAACCAGGTGGCAGAAGAAGTGATTGCTGCTGAGAAAGCCAAGAAAGAAGCGAAAAAGTAATTAACGAATTGAGAATCTAAGAGAGAAAGAACAATGGCAAAAGAAAAGTTTGAACGTAATAAGCCCCACGTCAATGTGGGTACTATTGGCCACGTTGACCACGGTAAAACCACGTTGACTGCGGCGTTAACGCGCGTTTGTGCAGAAGTCTGGGGCGGTCAGGCCGTTGCCTTCGACGGTATCGACAACGCACCGGAAGAAAGAGAGCGTGGTATTACCATCGCGACTTCCCACGTTGAATACGATTCGCCCACACGTCACTACGCACACGTAGACTGCCCCGGCCACGCCGACTATGTTAAAAACATGATCACCGGTGCGGCCCAGATGGACGGCGCGATCCTGGTTTGTTCTGCTGCTGATGGCCCCATGCCACAAACGCGTGAGCACATCCTGTTAAGCCGTCAGGTAGGCGTTCCTTACATCGTTGTGTTCCTGAATAAGGCCGACATGGTTGACGACGCCGAGCTGCTTGAGCTGGTTGAAATGGAAGTGCGTGAACTGCTCGACCAATACGAATTCCCCGGCGACGACACACCGATCATCATCGGTTCTGCGTTGATGGCGCTTGAAGGTAAAGACGACAACGAAATGGGCACTACGGCCGTTAAGAAACTCGTTGAAACCCTGGATGAGTACATCCCTGAGCCAGAGCGTGCGATTGATCTGCCCTTCCTGATGCCAATCGAAGACGTATTCTCGATTTCAGGCCGTGGTACGGTAGTTACCGGTCGTGTTGAGCGTGGCATCATCAACGTGGGTGAAGAAATCGAAATCGTGGGTATCAAAGACACCACCAAAACCACCTGTACCGGTGTTGAAATGTTCCGCAAACTGCTTGACGAAGGTCGCGCAGGTGAGAACGTAGGTGTGTTGTTGCGTGGTACCAAGCGTGACGAAGTTGAGCGTGGTCAGGTATTGGCCAAGCCCGGCACCATCACCCCGCACACCAAGTTTGAGTGTGAAGTGTACGTATTGAGCAAGGACGAAGGTGGTCGTCACACGCCCTTCTTCAAAGGCTATCGTCCCCAGTTCTACTTCCGTACCACAGACGTAACCGGTGCGTGTGAATTGCCAGAAGGCGTTGAAATGGTTATGCCAGGAGACAACATTCAAATGGTTGTAACCCTGATTGCGCCTATCGCGATGGAAGACGGTCTGCGTTTTGCGATCCGTGAAGGCGGCCGTACTGTCGGTGCGGGCGTTGTTGCGAAAATTATCGAATAATTATTCGTTTTAAAATCGTTGTGAAAAATCCGATGCCTGCAGGCATCGGATTTTTTTTGGCTTAAATTTGCTGACGTGTGGTCGATTTATATTCGACTTTCTGTTGATCTCTACCCCAGGCTTTGACTTGTGCGCTTGGATCTCTGTTTTGTGCATGGCTATCTGGTTTAAGTCACGTGACCAATATCCCGCGTAACCTATTGTTAAAAAGACAATATTAGTTGAGCCACTTTACAAGTGTTGTATGTAATTGGCCTTCATCAATAGGTTTGGATAAATAATCATTCATTCCGGCGGTAAGCGCTTTTTCCCTATCTCCCTGCATGGCATTGGCAGTTAATGCGATGATAGGCGTATTCTTATAGTTGTCGAGTTGTCTCAAGGTTCTGGTTGCGTCATAACCATCCATAATTGGCATTTGGCAATCCATCAAAATACAGTCGAACTGTGTGGACTGGGCTTTTTCAATCGCCTCCTGGCCATTGTTGGCAACGCTGATTTCAAGGTCGAAATCTTCAAGGAGCAAAATGGCTACCTCCTGGTTGAGAGAATTATCTTCAACCAAAAGTATCTTTCCTTGCATCTCGGTTTTTCGCATACTGTTTTGAGCCCTTTCGTTTTTCTCATTTGTTGGGAGGGAATAGTCATGGCCTAATTGCAGGTTGACATAGAAGTCGCTACCCTGGTCTACTTTGCTTTCGGCTTTGATGCTGCCACCCATTTCTTCAGCTAACATTTTACAAATGTTCAGGCCCAAACCTGAGCCGCCAAATTTTCGTGTTGTTGAACTGTCTGCTTGTGTGAAGGGTTTGAAAATCTTTTCCAGTTGTTGTTGGCTCATTCCTATACCCTGGTCAGAAACATTAATCTGAATTTTTAACACCTCCTCGGTACGCTCTTTTAACTGTACGCCAAATCGGATCTGACTGTTTTCCGGGCTGAATTTAATTGCATTGGATAGAAGGTTTAGACAAATTTGGCGCACACGTAAACCGTCGCCAATAAGAATTTCGGGAATGTCATTGTCGAGACTAAATTGTATCTCTATTTTTTTTGTTGAGGCCTCAATCTTCATGACCTCTACCAGGCTTCGTAATTCCTGCCGTAAATTGAATGCGACCTGTTCTATCTCAATTTTCCCCGACTCGATACGTGAATAGTCGAGGATATCATTAATAATTCCCAGCAAGTTTTTTGATGCTTGCTGTATCTTGTTCACTTGGGAGCGTTGCGTATTCTTCAGTTCGGTTTTTAAAAGCAAGGTCGTCAGGCCAATAATGGCGTTCATCGGAGTGCGAATTTCATGTGACATATTCGCGAGAAAGAGGCTTTTTGCCTCGTTAGCTGCTATGGTCGCTTCGCTGGCCTTGCGTAAATTTTTGATATAAATCGATACCAGTACTATTGCTACTGTGAGCGCTACAATCAGTGGGATGATCCAGCTTATGATTGTTCCGGATCCAAAATTCCCGTTTGCTACAAGGGTTTGCCAACGCTTCTTGATCGCATCGACTTCGCTGGCCTGTAATGAATCAATACTTTTATTCAACAGTGAAAGAAGCTCGGGACTGTTGCGGCTAACCGCGAAGGACAGTTCTGTGCTGTAGCCGATGTTTCCATGAATTGAAAACCCGGAAAATCGGGGTAAAGCAAGCAGGCTTTCCATTGTGCTTTTATTGTCGACGACAATATCAATGTCGCCGTCCGCAAGTGCCGCCAGGGCACCTTCACTCTCTTCAAACAACTGAAAAGATATGTCGGCATGTTCGAATCGAATTTGTCTAATTGTGTTCGTTTGCAGGTGAGAATTAACCAGCGCAATATCAAGGGGTTTGAGTTTTTCAAGATTGTCCTCGAGTTGTAAATGACTTTTCGCTACAAAAACAAGAGGAATTTCAAGATAGGTATTGCTGGTTGCGATGTGCCCATAACCACTCGGGTTGTATTGAATTACCGGTGCAATGGCGCGCTCGGAAGTGCTGAGATTATTGGTAACTTCAGCATGACTACGGAAACGTTGATGCGTATAAACGAGATTCAGACGTTTCAATACCAGGTTGAGTAGGTCTGAACTAATTCCAACATATTCCCGTTCGTCATTTAATAGGCTTACCGGCGGTGTATTGAAAGTATCAAATACCTGTATTTCCTGATTGGCTAACAGCCATTGTCTTTCAGCCTGGCTAACAATAATTCGTGAACGATTCCTGGTCGCGAGCGTGTTGCCGAGGCTGAAATCATAGGACGCGGCTTGTGAATTCGCGAGCAGTGAAAACCAATTAAAATCAATACCGTCAGGTTGGTGGGAAAAGAAGGGTTGGAAACGGGATAGATCTTTCCGGGTCGACGAAACCATTAAAGAGGAAAACTCAACACCCTGGTGGGCAAAATCGAAACCCTGTAGGTAATCGTTCATGAGTACAACGGCCCAGGCAGTGTCAAGAAAATGCCCGCCAACACTTACCTGTATTTTATCTTCGAGTAAATAATCTACGGTTTCCAGGTCCCAATCGATACCCCCGATAATGGGCTTGTTTACGATGCCTAACTCCGAGATTTTATCGGCCACAGCACGCGCCATATTGTCGTTAGCACTCCAGACAATATTAATAGAAGGGTTGTGCGTCCAGGCATTCGAAAACAGTTTTTGAGCCAGTTCCGGCTGCCAACCACCGTGAACAATCTCGAGACTATAAGTTAGATTATTATTTTCAAGAAAGTGTTTTAAACCTGCGATACGCGAATCGGACGAGCTGGCTTTGACCTGAGGTTCTTTTCCGCTAATCGCCAGAATATGAAATTCATCAATATCACGCTCCTGCGCAACGGTAATGAGCTGTCTTGCGAGTGCTTGCCCGGCGTTGAAGTCATTGGGTAACACACTGCCAATCCAGGATTTATAGTGCGTGCGTGGGGAAAAGTTGTGCGTTGAACCGGCAGTGTTAACCAGGATAATGGGAATATTGTGCTTGTCCGCGAGCGCAAGCAGATCGATTTCAATATTGGCGTGACCCTGAGCAACAATGCCTTGAGCCCCATTAGCGATCGCGACTCTTGCATATTTTAGAAAATCCTCAAGCTTGTGATTAGCATTGAAGACTTCAACATCAAAACCCAAATCTCTTGCTGCTTTTTCTCCGAATTGAGCGCTACGCAACCAGAAAGGTGTTGCGTCGGGAATTAATATAGCAATGCGTGGTGTGCTGGATGCCTGACGGATCTGGTTTTGCGCAGACAAGTATGGGCTGAGTAGTGTAAAAATAAGTGAGGCTAGAAAAAGACCCGGCCATTTTTTAAAGTCAGGCAAGGTAAACCTGGAATGTGATTGGTTAGTTTTCAATATTTGCGTATTTAGCGTCATGTCCGGGACAGAGGATGTAGGATTTATTGAAAAAATACACGATAAATAATGTAACAGTTTTTACTTTGGTTGTTCCTGTCTGCTTGTGTCTAATGCTCCGTCGCATTCTTCGTCAACAGTATTAAGATACAATTTTCAAGGGGAATATGAATTTGATCTTTCAATGCCTAATAAAGTGACTGAAATTCAAAAGGCTTGGGTCGTTAGTCTATTCATCAGGTTTTTGACTAAGTATAGACACTTTTGAACACTAATTTGGCGCCAAACACCTTGTTTGGCGCCTTTTCAAGCCGGGTAGTGGAACAGGCCCGGGACTAAAAGCAACAGATTTTCAGGGCCTTACAAGCCCCAGCGTGCGCGCGTGCCGCGTACATCGACATGAACGAAAGGGCCATGTGCAGCATTACTTTTGTAAAGTCCAATGCCACCGCGCAGGTCTGCGGGCAGCGACTTTGATAGTTTTTCCATTAAGTCATAGAGCCAGCGTGCATCGGCAACGTTGATTTTGCCATCTTTATTGACATCATCCATATACATGTTTTTGGGTGCGACATCGATATAGATGTCAGCAGCACCGCCATAAACATGTCGGCTATTTGGGACATTGCCGATGCTTTTGTTGTACCAGGGAGTACGGTATCCGCTCATAACTTCAAAACTGTCTGCCTCAATGCCGGCACGGTTCACTTCCGTCAGCAGCAATTCCAGTTTCTCTAGCAAGCGGGGCCGTAAGAAAAGGTATTTTGGGTAGGCGCTTTCCTGTTTGCACAGGAATTGGCCGAGGCGAAAGTGAGGGCTTACCGGTAGATCAAGCATATCCTGATGGACTTCAATAAAGCCGGGGGGCGCCCTATAGCTTTCAAGACCTTTCAGGGGAGAGGGGTACCACCCCATACGGTAACCATTGAGTCGCCCATTTTTATCAACGTTTTTAGCAGACCTGAGTACGAAAACCTGGTTCAGGATCTTTTGGCCTTTTTTATTGACGATCTCTAATTGGTGATGGCCTGCCTCTTCTCCTGCAGTCCAGCGATAGGTGTTAACGTCGCTGGCAACCGGGCTGCCATCGACCAGGAGGTTAAAAGGTTCTTTGCTTTCAACCAGTAAACTTTTCATGGGTAATACATTGCGAAAACTGATTTTGTAGCCAAGGGTGCGGCCGTCAATTTTTACGTCAAAGTCAGCCCTTTCCTCGGTGTAAGTAGAGGCGTTGTGACTCAAAAAAATTGAACTGGAAAGTAATATGAGTAATACACGGCGAATATTAAAAAACGAAGGCATAAAATTTACTCTGAACGAAGCGCCGCCCATAGGGGCGCATCACGGTTATAGATGTCTTTGCGGAATTGCAAACGGTTTGCTCTGTCTACCCACGCCGTCCAGTATTCTACATGGACCGGCAATAGGGAATCGAGGTAAACGGTTTTGGTTTCACCACTTTCAAGCAAAGCGTTTAATTTGTCTGTGTCCCATTTTTGATTTTGTAAAAGGTAGTTTGCCAATTCAATGGGGTCAGCAAGGCGAATGCAGCCAGAACTGAAGGCGCGCTCACTTTTTTTGAAAAGATCTCGACCAGGAGTGTCGTGAATATAGACGTCGTGGCTGTTTGGAAACATGAATTTCATTTGCCCTAAAGCATTCAGGGGGCCCGGAGATTGAACCATGCGAAAAGGAAAATTCCGCCTGGAATATTGAGTCCAATCGACCTCATTATGATTAATAAGTTCAAGGGTGCCAATATTGTAGAGTTTAAATCCGAGGCGATCGAGGTAAGTCGGATCTGTTTGTATATCCGGGAGTTTGTCTTCCACGGCTAATCGATGAGGAACCGTCCATGTGGGGTTGAAGACGATAAAACGCAAGCGATCACTAAAAACCGGGGTTTTTCTATACTGCCGTCCGACAATAACCGGTTTTTCGAAAACCACTTCATTCTTTTCGTAAATACGTAAAGTGAAGTCTGCAATATTTACCACCAGAAAACGTTCGCCAAAGTCTTCGTCGAGCCAGCGCCAGCGCTCCATGTTTAGATACAGCTGTTGCAAGCGCTCCCCGGGTGAGGTGTTCAGCGCGTCCAGGGTCGCTTTGCCAATGATGGCATCGGTGTCAAGACCATGCTGTTGCTGGAACATTATTACGGCAGCTTCCAGGTGAGCGTCATAGTGGTCCGGGTTTTCTGTGACAATGAAACCTTCCTGACTGTCGATCAGATTATCGGTTTCTCCAAATTCCTGTTGCCAGAAATGCAGGTGTTGACGAACCAGGGTAAGGCGAGGATCAATACTACCAGGTTTCATTGCGGGGCCGACATTGACCTGCGGCCATTCCCGGTCTTTGTATACGCGTAGTTTCCGGGCGGCATCGCGAAGCCGAAAATAGCGAATCTGATTTGGTCGCAATGTTTCAAAAAGGGTAGACGGCGTTTCGCCCGCTGCAACCTGATGCAGAATTTTCAAGGGTTCAAAATCCCGGCTTTTGCTTTGCCACATATCATTTAATGTTGAGGGATCGGTTTTACCCATCCGCAAATGCAGAGCGAGTGTGAGAAGGGCGTCACTGAGCAAAACTTCCAGCTCTACCCTGTCATTGTTTTCATGACTGGCGAGCAAATTCTTTATATTTGTGAGGTGATAGTTTTCAGGCATCAGGCCTTCATGCTCGATACTTTCAATCTCCCTTAATAAATCGTAAACCTGATCGTTTGCCTTTCCGTCGGAAAACCATACAGAGCGGAAGAGTTGCTCATTGTAAAACTGAATCTGTAAAGCAGCACTTGCGAGCTGCTCGCCTCGAACTTCCGCAGGATAGCCTGCAGTCCAGGCTTTGAATTTTTGTCTCAAAGTGTCTTCGAAGGCAAGGCTGGTATTTTGAACCAGGAATACAAGAGCAAAAAGCGAGAGGGGTTTGATACTCATTTTCCAGATGAACATAGGGGACGGCTAAAATATTCCTGTTAGAAAGCGTTGATTACCAAGCTTATACCATAGCTTCGGATTTTCCGCTGCAAATTTACATAGACTGTGCGATTAAATTGAAATCGAGGGCGATTACTCGCGGACAGTATCCGCAGACAAGGTTATCCGCATACAAATAACCTGGATGCAGAAACTGGCGAGCCTTTTCAGAACAGAGCAGGCTCGCAAAGTGGATTAAATGCCAATGCGGGAAGGTAAACGGGCTTCGCAGTCATCGCTGGTTTCGGGCAAGCTTGAGGTTTGCAGAAAGCCTTCTGCGCTGTGCCATTCTGCAATTTCGCCATCGAAGTCAAAACGCAGGACCTTGTACTCACTGTTATCAATCATCTCTGAGCCTGCTGGCTTGATAATGCTCTGGTAAGTTGACCCGAGGAAGGTCAGCGTGAGCAACAAACTGTAGGACCCCTGGTTTTGAACATTGGTACCAAGCAAACTCCAGTGGCCCTCGATAATTTCCCCGCGCGTACTGCCTTCACCGAGTGAGCCATCGATATGGGCATTTTCGATATGTTTGGCGCAGGCGATCAAGGTACCGTTTTCTGCTGTGGGGTCGCCAATAAAAAATAATTCAACTTCACTATCATCCAAATGGTCGGGGGCGTAGCCCAAATCCAGGTCGGAAATTCTTAGTTGCATACCCCCTATTTGCGTAAACGGTGTCGCGCCTTCGGGTAAACCGGCGGCGGACCCGATCTCTTCTTCTGAGTCAAAATCGTCACCGCTAAAATCGTTGCGAGCAAGTTCCGAGACTGAGGCGTCATCTTCCGCCATGCCCTGAACCAGTGCTGTTACCAGATCCGCGTTATTCTCATTCATAATAAATTGCAGGCCGGTGTTGAGACTTGAGTCTTCGCCATTTTCGTTAATGGATTTGATGATCAAGGATTCCAATACGCGCGCGCCACCGATCGCTTCTTCCTGGGTAAAACTGCTCGCATTGCGATTGATGAGGACGTCGACGGTCGGTGAGATTTGCGAAGCGACATTTATTGCGCGTGAGAGTCTTTCAGGGTTGCTTTCACTCCCCAGGTCTGCCGGCATCTCAAAATCCTTTTGCTGGTACAAGGCGCGCACACTTTCTTCCGAGCGATCAGCAATGCTTGCCAGCGCAGCATTGTTGCCTAATACCTCGTCGAGGCTCATATTGCTCTGTAGAACATAGTTGGCAATTTCATCGTACACATATTTACTCGCATCATTCGGTGTGCCGAAGTCGGAACCAATACTGTCGTAATTATCTTTTAGAGTATCGGCTAAAACGGTGACGGTCTTGTGTACTTTCAAGGCGGTGTTGAGTAAGCGGGGGTTAATATTGTCTTCGCTCGCGTAGTCAACATCCAGATCGTTTTCACTGATGCCAATCGCTTCCATCACAATGTAACGTTGGCTGTCGTCAACATTGACCAGCAGGGTGGTGAGAGGTGAAATCACGCTGCTATCAATATGTTCTTCGCTGGGGTCGAGACCAACACGTCGCGCCATCTGACCTTCGAAGGGCTCCCCGGTCAGAATATCGTAACCGCCATCAACCCGAATGACTGCTGAACTGATATCTGTATTTGAGCGCAAACAGTATTGGGCGAGTTCTGCACTGACGTCATCGCGGCAATAATCTGTATCGGTCAGCGGATTGTAAGAGTAGTAGCCTTGATTATCGGTAAAGGCAAAGGGTTCCCATGCATTGCGGGTACCGTCATTGTTGCTATCAATAAAAACGGTCGCACGTGCCAGATGGCCATCTATTGCGAGCCCACTGATAGAGGTATCTATTAAAGCGGGTGTGCCTTCATCCTGGCCATCACCGCCACCACATGCTGTTAAAAAACCGGCAAGGAAAATTGGAGAAAATTTTACATACTTCATAATTGACACCCGGATATTAAAAATATTCTTGAAATGCGATCAGGAAACCGAAATTACGCGGGAGCGTCGTGCCGTCCACGGACACTTCTTCGGTGCCGTAATTCACTTCCAGTATCCAGCTTTGAAATAAGGTCAAGCCCGCGTTGAAGGCAGCAAGCTGTGAGCCCGCCATATTTTTTTGGTAGCCCAAACGCAATGAAGGAATTGCCTTTCTGCCTGATTCGTATACCCCGGCAACTTTCATCCAGCGACGTTCATTGCCAACCGCGTCGACATAAGAGTCGGTATCCCATGCGGCGCTGAGTAATAAGTTATTTGAAAATTTGTAAAGCCCGTCCAGGGTCAGGCGCGAATACTGGCGATAAACTTCGTTTGCGTTGATTTCGCCTTCTACCTGAGTGTAATAACGCGCGACTTCACAATTGCTACGTGCGGCAGAGGCATCGGGGAGTTCTTCACAGTTTCCACCAATTTCGCCGTAGGCGTAACTGGGGCCATTTACATTTTTGAAGGTAATGCCGGTGCGAAACTTTTCGGTGTCCCACATAAAACCGACATCGAGACTAAAAGCCGTTGTCGATCGCAGGTAGCGATCATATTCATCCTGAATCACATCAGAAATTTCTTCGCCAGCCATTTCGGTTAAGGCGAGTACCTGCTTGCTTAACTCAATTTTGTTCATGCTCAAGCGGACGCCGCCGTAGATATCGCCGTCATAAGGGGAGCTGCCATCCCATTCAAGCAGGCGGCTATAACCGAGACTGATGCGGTTTTCCACAGCGCCTTTTAAATATACCGAGGTATTGGTACTGAAATTACCGTTCTGATCGTTGTAAGCCAGTTCGTCGTCTAGCACGCTTGCACTTAACAAACTATTCCATGTGTATTCGCTGAAAAATGTGCCGCCAAATTTGGATGAGCGATAATAAAGAGGAAATACCGGGAGGTGAACCTGCATACCGTTGGTGACGTAACCTTCTTCACCCATTTGTTCGAGTACATTGTTAAAGTGATCGAGCGTTTCCTGAACGGAGTCTGTGGCGCTGGCAGGGTCATCCAGCAAATCCGCAAGGTCTTGTAGTTCATCGACAAAATCATCGACCTTGCCCAGCTCATTGTATGTCCCGATACCGGGGCCAAAGCTCATTCGCCATTTTTCGTCTTTGGCAACTTGCAGCTCTGCCATTGCGGGGTTGGATGCTGCTGCGTACAGAGAAAAGTGATTTGCATTTGAGCCTGTATTAACAAAATCATTTGCCACAACCGGCATTGCAACATATGCGCCGCTTAAAAGAGCACATCCGATTTTAAGCAGGGTTCCTGATTTCATGCTGATTCCTCAAAGTCTGTGTAAATGAGAAAACATCCAGCGTGCTGGCGCTTTCCGCGATAGCGCGCTTTGATAACTCCCTGGTGGTAATCGCGCGCCCTTCGTTAAAGCTAGACAATAAAACGCGTAGCGGGCTTGAAAAGATCGGGCATATAAGGAAACAGTCTGGATAACACCTATTAAGAAGAGTGCTTTATAAAGGTCTTTGAAGAGCTGACATTGGAGGGCAATAAAGTACCTCGCTTGTCACCAGAGAATATGAGCGGGTGTCAATAGCCTTACACATACTTAACCTGCAATAATCTGTTAGCGGAATATGTCGAGCTTTTGGCGAGCACTCTCGTATTGCAGTGCCCGCGATGCGAGCTCAGAATGGTGCTGGGTGGCGGGCAATTCACCGTAAAATCGTTTATCATGCGGTTTAGAGGTTCAGGCGAGCCGGTATGCACAATTCTTGATTCCGGGTTGAATGTCAGAAACAGGATCCAGCATGAATAAACCCGAGGATGTTTTACCCGATGTGCGTGACGGTCTGAATAGAAAAGAGCGAGCTATTCTCTATTGCTTGCATCAGACTCAGGCGGAAATGCGTGGACGCAACGTTCCTACCATCATGCTTTACGGGAGAGTGTTGGAATTGATTGATATCAGTGAGCACGAGTTTCAGACAATACTCGCACGAATGACCGGGCTGACGAAACTGGATTAGTCGTATACAGATGAGTCGCGTGTGGTTTGGCAGCGTATAAACGTATAAGCGTATAAGCGTATAAAAGTTTCATTCTAAAAAAGTACAAAAAGTTAGCGAAGGATGTCGCCTCAGGTTCATAAGGAACTGAATGCAAAAACTTTCTAAAAAGACTTTCTAAAAAGGCTTAATAAGACTTAATAAAAAGTCCCATCAAAACGAAGAACAGGAAATATACACAGGATGTGTTTGTATGAGCAAAAAGGAAATGATTTAAATACAAGAAAGGAGTGAGTATCCCATGATTTCTGGAATTAAAAAATTAGTCATATTACTTGTTGTCGTCGGCGGGGGCTTGTATTTGGCGGCGCAATGGAAGGTGGATAAGGAGTTAAAAAAGGAGCTGGAAAAGGCAGCGCCTTATGCTGAAGTCACTTATGATAAATCTTCTATTAATCTGGCGGGAGTGATCAGTGTGGAAGGTGTGCGTGTGCGCAGCGATACCATGCAGATGACTCTGAATATTGACGAGGTTGCCTGGTCGTTAGGAAATCTCTATCAAACGCTTATGGCTGATGTGAATATCCAGCAAGGTAAATTTCCCGAAAAAATCTATATGCGTATAGCCGGACTGGAACTTCCTCTCGATGAACTTGCGGACAAAATTCCTCCCGTGCCACCCGGCCCCACCGATATAATTTCCACAGCCAGTTGTGGTGATGTGCAAACTATTGGCGTGTCCGAGTTGATGGCGATGGGCTACGATCGCCCTGATTTATCTTTTGATGTCACGATGCACAATGATGAATCTGCCAATGAGTATACTTTGCGAGGAATGTTACAAATGGCGGCGGCTGCGCGCCTGGATTACGAATTTGTTCTCGATAGAAGTATTGCCATGGGCGCACTCATGATGGGAAGTCCGGAAGAAGCCTTTAGATCAATGTCACTGTCCTTAAAGGATGAAGGTTACAACAATGCCGAAGCTGCATTTTGTAGTGGCAGGGAAGGCGTGCGCAACAGCGACTATCTCGATAAACACCTCGCGTCAGTGCGTAATTTGCTGGAGGGTGCTGATCTCGTCCCAAGTGAGGAGCTGTACACGGCGTATCGCGCGTATAAATCACCTGAAAGCGAAGTGTCTTTCAGTATCAAGCCGCAACCCAATGTCAAATTAAGCGATATGGCATTCTATGATTTTGCGACCATACAAAGCATGCTAAATCTCGACCTGAAAGTGAACGGGCGCCCCCTTACCCAATTTTTTAATCATTGGGATGCAGCCAAATTCCACGGTTTGGCCGCGAATGCCCATGCGCTACCCGGCGCCAGTAGTTTTAGTGATGAATCGATGTGGGCAGAAGAAACTGAACTCGATTACGAAAGTGCAGTGGAAAGTGCGGTGGAAAGTGCAGTGGGAACGGAATACGGTTCGAATTCGACAGGCAGTGCCAACAACAGCTATGCAGAAACCAATACAGGGCAAAGCGCTGCTGCGCAAGAAGATGGAAGCGATGGTGTCGCAGTGGCCCTGGAAAACGCCGGGGACTACATTGGCCGGGATATCAAACTCGTTCGATCGAATGGCAAGGAGTACGAAGGAAAACTTTCCAAAGCAGATGGCCGCAAAATCTGGTTAGTGGTTTCTCACGATGGCGGTGAAGCAACGATTCCCTTGCATTTCAGTGCGATCGAAGCGTTTTATGTATTGCCCGAATAAACCGTGAAAAACTTCAATAAGATTTAAATGTAATTAGCTGGTAAAAAGTGATTGAAAGAAAAAGCCTGCGACGTATTGCCGCAGGCTTTTTTTATGGTGATGTTTAAATATTATTTAAATGCGCTGAAACCAATATAACCGTTACAGTGCATCCACTCTGAAAATGATCCCGCACCACAGGAACCATCCCAGGCTGCCGTGTTATTTGTTTGCGCTTCGGCCTCGTGAACCACGCCATTGATGGTGACCTTGTCGACCACAACATCGCGGTTGGGTGCATCATTGATGTACTCGACATTAATGCCGCCACCAAGAGAGGTCGTCACGGTGTAATTCTGGAAGTTGGGAGACAAATTCCAGGTCGCGACGACTTGCCCACCTACTGTGAGGTTAATAGTTTCCTGGCCGCTGGTGCCACGGGCGCGCACAGTTATCGGGTAAGAGCCTGTACCGGGGCTGCCGCTACGATTTGCACAGAAGCCGACATCGCGAGAGCTTTCGCCACCACCCAGAATGTTATTCCAGGTAATGCCATCGGCGTAGATGTTCTCGCCGTACTGCGCGTAGTTCGCATTCCAGAAATCATAAATAGTGCCCTCTGTTGTGAAGGCGACATCCCAGTCAAGTGGTGTGCTGTTGCGGTTTTTAACAATGACGTTGGCGCAATAACCGCTGCCCCAGTCACTTGTTTTAACCACTTCGATACCCGAACTGAAAGTGGGGCATTTCAGGCGAATGTCGAGGTTCGTCACTTCTGGTGGAATAAACATAATTTCAGTTTCCACCCAGGCTTGGGATTCATTGGTAGGGGAAACGCAGCCGGGGTATTCCGCGCGTACCTTGTAATAACCTGTGACGACATCCCAGCCAAACGCGCCTTCTCGCGCAGTTTTGTCAGGGTTTGTACGGTTATGTGGAGCCATTATCGTGCTGCCATCCGGGACAATAGTGAAAGGCCCGGTGTTGTTGTCAGAACGATAGAGTGTAACTGTAGCCCCGACCAGAGGTTCGCCCTCGACTGTACGTACCACACCAGACGGGTCGATATACATCGGCACATTGGCAACGCGCGTAATCATGCCGCAATTGCGGGTAATTTCGAGATTGGCAGGGCCATGTGACGGCTCCAACGGTCCAATGGTTGCCGTAAAACTACCGTCAGCGAGAATCGTCATTGTGCCAGTGACATCGGCGTGACCTTCTTCGAACGACAAGACATAAGTGGCTGTGCCCATAGTGCCATCGCCGCAGGCTTCCGCAGTGATTTCAAACGGTACTTGCCAGTGCGCAATCGGGTCGCCGCTGTCCGTGGTGCGTCCAGTGTTTACGCCAGCACCTACCGGATTATTGAAATTGTTTGGAGGTGGATAACCAAAGGTGATGATGTTGTAAATGGAATCAAAGGCCGGGCGATGGCTGACGTAATCACCGGTAGAACTGTGCGTGACGAGCCCAGAGTGATAGTTATTCCACGATTTGCCTATTGAGTATCCCCAAAGTGTCACACCTACAACTCCAGGGTGGTTCCACATTAGTGGAAGGACGCGCTCATATTCTTCCAACTGTTCTGTGTCCATTTGTGCAGAATCGCCTGGCAGTTCCAGAGGGTTACCATTATTTCTGCGTTCATCGGAAAGTTTGTAGTCGATATCCAGTTCAGCGATGTGAATAGGTAAGCCCGTCGTGGCCAAATCATCCAGAACACCTTGAATAGTTGCGGTATTCTGGCCACCCCAACTGCTCACATTAAATAGATGCGCTTGTATGCCGATGCCATTAATGATGGGTTGACCGTTAAAGTCATAGGACTGTAACAGTTGAATAATTTCCTTGTAGGCACCGCTTTTTTCGCCATTAATAATGCGATAGTCATTGATTAACAGCTGCACATTAGGGCCGAACACTTCGCGCGCCTTGAGGAAGGCCCACACAACCCATTCAATATTACACACCTGGTCCGGTGTTGAATCGTTCATGTCGCAATTAAAGGAAATGTTGTTGGTATAGGCTTTGCCAAAATCGGCAGCGACACGACCGTTGAATGCACTTGCAAATGAAAGTTCTTCATTCAAGACTTCATTCGCCACATCAATGTAAGTTGTTTCAGGGTAATTGTCGCGTACGTATTCAAACCAGTCTGTTACCGCTGCGACAATCTCATCGTCGCTCAGGCTGGCACGCCAGGTGTCGTCATCGTGATCGGCATGCCCCCAAAGCAAGGCATGAAATTTAAAGGGAATATCATTGGCAACAGCAAATTGGTAAACCTGTTGTCCCTGGCTGTCGTTGTAAGTCCCGCGCGGTTCTTCTACGTAGCCCCATTTGTTATCGTTTTCTGCGGTAACCTGATTGAAGTAGTCGGTGTAGTCGTTGGGGATGAATAACGAATAGTCGCCATTAGCTTGATCTGTTGGCCCTAAAATGCTGCCAAAATATTTCCCCCGAAAATCAGACCAGCCGGCGTGTGCAAACGTTGAAAATAACAGGCTTGAGCCAAGCACTGCCCACGATAACGTCAAGGCTTTACATCGTGTTCGCCTCAATGTTTTTTTTAGAATTAAGCTAAAGTTCATTGTTTCACCTTAAATGTTTAATAGTTTTTTTAGCGCGCGTCGAATAGGTCGGTAATTCAAACGACAGCGACTGACTGTAGAAAAAATATTTTTATTGTGTGGTTCAAAATTCGAACGGAGTGATTTTGGGAGGCCGAGAGAGTATAAGAGTTTGAACGCAGGGAAATAAAATATGGCGTGCCACTAATTGGTGTTTTTGTTGTTGCTCACAGGAATGAAAAAAAGTAGAAAAAAATAAAAAGAAAATGCGCTTCTTTTGCATTTTATGTTTTTTTTGGTGTTTTATTTTTTATCGTGAAAGATTCAGCTTTAAATTAAATTCGTGAAAAAAATTAAATCATAAATGGGTAATTTGGATTTTATTCATCATATCATTTTTTGCAAATCGGTTTGATTTCTGGAGTAGGGCAAGCCGCAATAGAGAGAGGCTTTGTTACGTTGGATCTGATTGCTCCTGTGTTAATTTCAGATCCAGTTTTAAACCCCCGGTATTTTCGTTCCACCAAATGTAAGTCGAGTAAACATACCGATATTGAACATGGGTCACCAAAAGAGTGACCCTGCTCAAGTAGTGAGGCGCTGTGTTCATTCACTTCACAGTATGGGTACCGGCGATGACCGTATATGCCCTTTAGGTGACCGTTCGTCCCTTTAATCCCAGCTAAACGGAGCTGACTGCGTGTTGGAAGCCGTCTCAAGTAAGGTAGTAAGTATTAACCTTGTTGTTGTACTGGCGGTAAACCGCCCATTCATTTCTCAAGACCCTTCTGGCGCCAGCCCCGTTGCAGGCGCCATTCTTTTACTTCTCCTCTTGCGGGCATTATTGCGGTTTATCAGGCGCATTTCGGTTTACACTACCCTTACCTGTTTACTGCCATACTCAACACGGAATACTGCTTTCGGGGGAAACAATGAAGTATCCATCCTTCCTCATTTCTATTGTGCTTTTTTTAAGCTTCGGCCTTCAGGCGCAGGCGCCCAAAGGGGTGAAGGTATTTGCGTACGAAGTGCGCGAACAGCGCTTTGTGAATACCTTGCAGGCGCTGGGTACCCTTAAGGCGAATGAAGCGACAATCATCTCTGCGTCGGTGACCGAGGTCGTCTCCGGCATCCATTTCGATGACGGTCAGCGGGTTAAGCAGGGCGATATTCTGGTGGCGCTTGCCAGCGCAGAAGAAAATGCCCTGCTTGAGAAAGCGCAACACACCTTGAATGAGGCAGAACAGCAGTATCAGCGTGTTCGTTCGCTGGTTGAAAAGAACATCGCCACCCAGGCAGAACTGGATGCACGCCGTTTGAACTACGATTCTGCACGCGCCCAGCTCGCAGCAACCCGCTCCAAACTTGAAGATTTATTGATCATTGCACCCTTTGACGGTGTAGTGGGCATGCGCGACATTAGCCTCGGCGCCCTGGTGCGCCCCGGAGACACCATCACCACACTGGATGATGACAGTGTGATGAAACTGGATATGCCGGTCCCCTCGACCTATTTGCCCTACTTGCAAGTGGGCATGGAAATCAAAGCCAAGGCTCCCGCGCTGGGTGGCAATGAATTCAGTGGCACAATTACAAGCATTGGCTCCCGTGTGGACCCGGTCACTCGCTCGGTACAAGTGCGCGCGGTCTTGCCTAATGAAAATCAGGCACTGCGCCCCGGCTTGTTAATGTTAGTGGAATTGGCTGAACCGCCACGCATGGCAGTGGTGGTGCCGGAAAAAGCCTTGATCAAGAGTGCTGGTGAAACCTTTGTCTACGTGGTGAGCAAGGACGGTGATAAAAGCGTGGCTGAAAAACGCATTATTGTTGTAGGTGAACGCCAGCCAGGCATTGTGGAAATTACCGGAGGGCTTAATGCCGGTGAGTGGGTAGTGACTCAGGGCCATCTCAAATTAAAGCACGGTAGCGATGTCATTATTGCCGCAGAAGACAACGGGAAAGACAGTCTGGAAGCGCTCCTCAAGCAAAAGGCTGCGCCCAAGCTTGCGAATCAGGAAAGCTAAAATGCTCCTTTCAGATATCAGCATTAAAAAGCCGGTGTTTGCATCGGTAATTTCTTTTCTATTAATTGCCTTCGGTATTCTCAGCTTTGAGCGTTTGCAGTTGCGGGAATACCCGGACATTGACCCACCCATTGTATCGGTGCGCACCGATTACCCCGGTGCTGCAGCCAGTGTGGTTGAAACCCGGGTGACGCAACTCATTGAAGATCGCATATCGGGCGTGGAAGGCATCAAGTTTATTTCCTCTTCAAGCCGTGACGGGCGTTCGGATATCAATATCGAATTCAATATCGGCCGCGATATGGAGAGCGCCGCCAACGATGTGCGCGACCGGGTGGCGCGTGTACTCGACAGCTTACCGGAAGAAGCGCGCATTCCCGACGTGCAAAAAGTGGATTCCAATGATGACGTGATCATGTGGATGAACCTGACCAGTTCCGAGATGACGCTACCGGAATTAACGGACTTTGCTGAGCGGTATTTGGTTGATCGCTTTTCAGTGATTGACGGAGTGGCAAGAGTACGTGTTGGTGGTGGTTTGAATTTCGCGATGCGAATCTGGATTGATCGTGAAAAACTCGCAGCGCATGATCTGACGGTAACCGATATTGAGCGCGCGTTGCGGGCAGAAAATGTGGAATTGCCCGCGGGCAGTATAGAGTCTGTTGATCGCAACTTCAGTGTGCGTGTCAAACGCAATTTCCAACAGGTTCAGGATTTTCGCAATCTGGCTTTGAAAAAAGGCAGTGACGGCTATGTGGTACGTTTAGGCGATATTGCGCGCATCGAAAAAGGAACCGAAGAAGATCGCTTGTTTTTCCGGGGCAACGGTGAAGCCATGGTCGGCCTCGGTATTTCCAAACAGAGTACTGCAAACACCATTGATGTTGCGCGTGCGGCAAAAGAAGCCGCTGCACGTATTAACCCGACCTTGCCTGAGGGCATGGAAATTCGGCAGAGTTACGATTCATCGGTTTTCGTCGAAGCGGCAATTAAGGAAGTGTACAAAACCCTGTTTATTGCCGTTGCTTTCGTTATTTTAATTATTTATTTATTTCTCGGCAGTGCGCGTGCGATGTTGGTTCCCGCAATTACAGTGCCGGTTTCCTTGATCGCAACCTTTATATTGCTTTCGCTGTGGGGCTTTACCCTCAACATGCTGACCTTGCTGGCGTTAGTGTTGGCGATTGGCCTCGTGGTGGATGATGCGATTGTCGTACTCGAAAATATTCATCGCCGCATGGAGGAATACGGCGAGTCGGCATTGGTGGCTGCGTTTAAGGGAACACGCCAGGTCGGTTTTGCCGTCATAGCGACAACCCTTGTATTGATCGCCGTGTTTGCGCCGATTGCGGTACTGCAAGGGGATATGGGGCGCTTATTTTCCGAGTTTGCGCTTACCATGTCAGCAGCGGTAATTTTTTCGAGCTTTGTTGCGCTCACAGCATCAGCGATGCTGGCATCAAAAATTCTAAAACATTCAGAAAAATCCTCAAAACTCGTAACCATCGTCGACAATGTGTTTGTCAAACTGCGAGCACTCTATAAAAAAGTCATCGTCGCCAGTTTAGCGCGGCCGCTTGTCGTCGCGCTTGTATTCTTTTCGTTAGTCGGCCTTTCGGTGTTGTTCGCAAAACTGACACCCTCTGAATTCGCGCCGCGTGAAGATCGCGGTGCCTTCTTTATAATTGTGAACGGCCCGGAAGGCGCCAGTTTTAACTACATCAGCCAATACATGGATGAAATTGAACGGCGTTTAATGCCGCTGGCAGAAAATGGTGAGGCGCAGCGTATCCTGGTGCGGGCACCGCGCAGCTTTGGTGGCTCAATCTCAACCTTCCATACAGGTATTGTGATTGTTGTTCTCAACGACTGGGCTCAAAGGCGTTCTGCCTTTGACATCATGGGGCAAATTCGCAATGACCTGGACGATTTGCCGGGCGTACGTGCGTTTCCGATAATGCGTCAAGGCATCAGTCCGAATTTGGGTAAGCCCCTGCAATTTACTTTGGGCGGTGGGACTTACGAAGAGTTGGCGGCCTGGCGCGATGAACTGTTTGATCTTATCGAGGCAGATAACCCCGGGCTGATCGGTTTGGATTCTGATTACAAACCAGACAACCCGCAGGTACAGATTGATATCGACTATGACCGCGCCGCCGAGTTGGGCGTCTCTGTACAAAACATCGGTCGCACGCTGGAAACCATGTTGGGTTCCAAGCGCGTGACGACTTACATCGAAGACGGTGAAGAGTACGATGTCATTCTCGAAGGCGAACGCAAGCAAACTAACCGTCCGGCAGACCTGCAAAATATTTACGTACGCTCGGATCGTTCAGGACAACTGATTCCCTTGGCGAATTTAATTCGCTACGAAGAGCAAGCTGTGACGGCGTCGCTCAACCGTTATAACCGCACCCGAGCGATTACGATAGAAGCCGATTTGGCGGATGATTTGAGCCTGGGTGAGGCACTTGCGTATATTGAAAACCTGATTGATGAAAATTTACCCGAACACGTGATTCTGGACTATAAAGGCGAATCGCAGCGCTACAAATATTCCGGTAGCTCCATCATACTGACTTTTGGTCTTGGTATTCTGGTCATGTTTTTAGTGATGGCCGCGCAGTTTGAAAGTTACCTCAGCCCCTTCGTAATTATGTTCACGGTTCCGCTGGCGATAGCCGGAGGACTCTTTGGTATCTGGGTCACGGGTGGCAGTTTGAATTTGTACACGCAAATCGGCTTGATAATGTTAATTGGCCTCGCTGCGAAAAACGGTATTCTTATCGTCGAATTTGCAAATCAGTTACGTAATGGCGGAAAAAGTGTTTACGATGCAATTGTTGAAGCGGCACTCGTTCGTTTTCGCCCGATTGTGATGACCAGTTTGACAACGGTTGCGGGTTCTATCCCTTTGATTTTTTCATTCGGAGCAGGCGCGGAAACACGTGAAGCCTTGGGGGTGACCTTGTTCTTTGGTGTCGCGGTTGCGACCTTGTTCACGCTTTTTGTTGTTCCGGTCACTTATAACTTGTTTGTACGCTATACCAAGCCGGCAAATGAAGTGGAGCAGAAGTTGTTGGAAGAGTTGGAGGCGGGCAAGCCTTAAGTAGGGCTGGATATTGCCCGGTCAAGCTGGGTATAATTGTGTCAACTTTTCTGAGCCAACTGTTAGTTTTAGGACTAAAAGCTTGTTAAGTGACGAAAAGTTCTTCCCTCCTATCTTAATTAGGAATTCAGCGGGCCATTAGGCCCGCTTTTTTTTGCCTTTCTTTTTCTGCATCCAGGTGTTCGGCTTAGCGAGTTGGCCGCATAAGATCGCCGATCACAAGGTAGGACTTGTCGAAAACGCAGTGAATACATCCCTGTAGCTCCGTCACGGCTTCCCTGCCGTGACGGTTTCGACAAGTCCTACCTTGCACTCGGCGATCATCACGAATGTCGTTTTTGTCCTTGTAAATGACATTACAAGCGGTTCGAAATGTTAAATAAGCTATTCCGGAATTTACACTCAAGAGATCTAAGGAACCTCTGAAAAATGGCCTATTTTCCCTGTGGCAGCGTCAGCTCCGTGCCGGTGTGCCGGCCCAGTCGATCCTCATTTACTCCAGTAAACCGGTGTGCCGGCTCAGTCCGTCCTCCGCGCGGTGCTTCCTTGCCACAGAAAAAATATTTCCATTTTTCAGAGGTTCCCTAAATTCGCACGGCCTTCCCGGGTTGTGGAAAAAATTTAAGTGTCCCTGGATATGTTTTGAAAAAAATCTCACGTTATTGAGTGTACGCCACACTCTATTTGATCGGTGAGTGCAAGGTAGACCCAAGCGAAACCGTCACGGCAGGGAAGCCGTGACGGAGCTACAGGGATGTATTCACCGCGTTTTCGCTTGGGTCTACCTTGTGATCACTGATCTTACGCGACGCAAGCGCTTCAAGCCGTCATTAGAGACCATAATACCTGGAAAAATTATTACTGCTTCAAATGTTTGGGATCCGCTTCCCTTAAATATTCAACAAGGCGATGATCAATATCCCGCAAAGCGCGTAAAAATAATTGGGCCACTTCCCGCGCGCCCAGCTCACTAAAATGCGTGTCATCGATCATGCCAATGGGATAGTTAGGGTGCAATCCCGCGTCCAAATGCATAAAACGCAAGCGAGAATCGCGCTCGCCCATAAGTTCAAAATATGCACGTGTCATTTTTTCCATATCGACAAAGACAAGTTGATCGCTGGCAAGCTCGCGAGCCACGGTGCGTACGATAGGAAGGTAAGGATGCGTTTGTTTTAATTTGCCATTGTTATCAAAATGCCTGCGAATGACCGGTGTCAGTAACAGTACGGATGCTCCCCTTGCTTGTGATTCTTCGATAAAGCGTCGCAGGTTTTTACGGTATTGCTCTGGTGTTGTGTAGCGATCCTGTTTGTGCTCGCTCTGGTCGTTGTGGCCGAACTGGATTATGACAACATCGGCCGGTTTTATGGCATCGACAATCTGTTGCCAGAGGCCTTCCTCAATGAAGGTGCGTGTACTGCGCCCATTTTTGGCAAGGTTTTGAACTGTGACGGCTTCATTAAAAAATGTCGAGAAAGGGAGGCCCCAACCCGTTTCCGGAAAGTCTTTTGGATGTTTTAAGGCCATTGTTGAATCGCCAGCCATAAAAATTGTGATTGTCCTGTTTTGCTTGGCTTCGTCAGCGATGAGGAGAGACGAAGCACCCAAGAAAACGAGAAAAATTAAAAATGCGGTGAGCGTTGATTTCATGAGTCTATTTTGATTGTACTTTCAGAAATAAAAAACCCCCGGCGGACGAACCAACCGGGGGGACTGATGGAGAGAAACATAGAATAAGAAAGCGGTGGGCTTCCTAGAACGTCGCGCGTACACCCAGGTAGAACTGACGTCCCGTGCTGTTGTATTCACGGATCAGGTTCATGGTGCCTGTTGGACCCGTGGTGTACAAACGCTCAAATTCGTTGGTGAGGTTAATCACTTCGAGCGTTAAGGTAACGTTTTCGTTCAGGTTGTAGTACGCGTTGAAGTCGACATGGGTAGGGCCAGTTGTCGCTTCGGAGTAGTTGCTGTTGCTACCGATATTGCGCGTCACGTAGTCATCCCGGTTGTTCACTGCGAGACGGGAGCCCCATTTTTCTTCCTCGTAGTAAACGGTGAAGTTGTAGGAGTCTTCCGACAAGCCGGGAAGTGGTGCATCTTCTTCAACATCGTTACGGGTCACAACAGTCGTGCCTTCTACGTGTGAATAGTTTGCAAGAACACCAAAGTTACTCCAGAAGCCCGGTGCGTTGGCAAAGGCATGTTGGTAAGCAATTTCCCAGCCGTCAATTTTTGAACCTTCGGTGTTTGACGAAGTGGAATAGGTCCAGACCTGATCAAGCAGCTCAGGTTCAGAAGGGTACAGCGAGGCAACGATGGGCCGGTCTTCCGCACGCAGCACTTCCTCATTGGTTGGCGAGGAAATAAAGCTTTCGATATCTTTGGTAAAGATACTGATTGCGACTGCGGCTTCCTCGTCGAAATACCACTCCCAACTGAAGTTAAAGTCGTCTGACAATAAAGGTTCAAGTTGTGAATTACCGCCACTGACAGTTTGGTTGGTGTTGGTGTAATCCTTCGAGGGCGCAAGGCTGGACATGCCGGGGCGTGTTAACGTTTTTGCCAGGTTCAAACGCAACAACATATCTTCATTGATGTCGTAGGTAAAGTTGACGGAAGGCAAGGTGTTGCTGAAATCATTCGTTTCAACATTTTGCGTATCGCCAACCCAACCGGTGGCAGTTACGTCGGTGGACACATTACGAATACCGGCATTCATACGAAAACCGTGACCGGCAATTTCAGTATTCAAATTGTATTCTGCATAAACGCCTGTTGTTTCTTCCTGTACGGTCCAGGTTTGTACACCTTCACCAACGGCGAGTTCCTGGTTTAAACCAAAAGCCGGCATGGCGGAGGCGAAATCGAGAACGACAAATTCAAGTTCAGTATCATCACCGTAACCGCCGGTATCGTCGTAGCGGTAAACTGTGCTGATGGCATCGAGGTCCGTTGGTACATCTTCGTTTTGACGAAGCTCCTGACTGTCAACTTCGCGATCATTCATGATAAGGCCGAATTTGAAGTTGTGCTCGTCGCTCAGCAACCATTCAAGATCAAGACGCTGGGTGTCGTTGGTGCGATCGACGATGTAAGTACGAATTCGCTCGTTATCCATGATGTAGAAATTGTCGGCGTCGGTCACGTCAATATCGTAATCGAGTGACGCGACATTGGCGTTGCCGGTGAAGTCATAAGTAAACACCGTACCACCATCGTTTTCTTCCGGTGTGTCGACATTGTCCAGGTGTGTTTCGATATTTGCGCGGAAATAAAACTCTTCAAAATCCGAGCTGGCGTTACCCACCATGCCCGACAGGATCAGGTTGTCCGCCAGATCCCATTTAAAGTCAGCGGTAATTTGAGAGAAGTCGGTGCTGTCTTCCTGGCGACGACTTTCCGTTCGCAAGCCCACGCCGGAAAACGTTCCGGCCACCGCGTAATCGACACCGCCCTGAGTGGCAACGGTGACATCTTCAACAGTGATATTCGGCCAGCCCCACTGTGGGCCATTGCGACGAAACTGTGCGAAGGAGTTGTAGCTGTTTACCGTTGAGTCAAAGGAGGACGACACATAATTCAAACCGAATTCTAAAGTGTCAGAGGGGCGAAATTGCAGTGCGCCTGAAAGTCCAAGGCGTTCCTGTAAATGGTGGAAGCTGTCCTGGCGCGGCAAGCGCGGATACCAAAGGCCGTTAACAGCTTCATCGGAAAGCGCAGTGTTGTTACCTGCAAAGGAGCGGTCGCCATCCGCTTCCGGACTGTGCCAGCGCACGGTACCGAAACCATCCTGAAATGCGTTGCGCTCGGTGTAGGCCGCGGACAACATCCAGCCAACAGTTTCTGCATCGTTGGTGCCGCTATAAATGAGGGTGAAACGGGGATCATTTTCTTTCGACAAACTGTTGTAGCCAAGCTGGCCCGAAACAGACAAGTTCAGATCGGGATTATCCAGCGGGCGCATGGAGTAGAGTTCCACGGAACCGGCAATGCCGCCTTCTTCAATGGAAGCCATGGCCGATTTGTTGATGTCGATGCGGTTAAACAATTCTGCGGAGAAAACGTTGAAGTCAAACCCACGGCCGCGATTGACGCCGCCCGAGCTGTCGAGACCACCGGCAGAGGAAGGGACTTCCATGCCGTTAAGTGTAACGTGGGTAAAGTCAGAGTCGAGGCCACGCAGGGAAATCTGACGACCTTCGCCACCTTCGCGCACAATGGCGACACCTGGTTGGCGTTGCAGGGCTTCAGCGAGGTTGGAATCCGGCATTTTACCGATGTCTTCCGCAACAATACTTTCGCGTGCGTTCATCGCTTCACGTTTGATTGTCATGGATTTCTGAATGGATTGTCTGATGCCCTTCACCACAACTTCTTCGGTGATGGGTTCGTCCTGTGCAAGGGCTTGTTGTGACATAAGCGCGCTGGCACCCGTCAATCCGCTCAAGGCGGCGACAAGTACCGAGAGTTTATTTTTTTTAAAGTACATGTGACCTTTCCCCATGTGTTGTTATTAAAAGAGTTGTTATTAAAAGTCTACTTATTCAATTTAAAGGAGCGTTGACCCGAAACGAGCAGTCAGAGTGAGCATCTTGATGGGTCGTTAACGTCTGGCCAACATTAAACATATGGAAAACCAAAGTCAATAAAAAGTAAGGCCAATTTGGTATTACCAATATTGGGTTAAATATCTTAAAGCCGCTTGCAGGCCAATATATGCGCCAGTTTACAGGTGAATTTTGGTAAGGCTATAAATATCGATCACGCATGATCAATTTTCTGTTTCAGACGAGACTTGTTTATATATGAAATTCAGGCAGGGGTGGAGAAAGGCGCCGGCCTTACCAGATTAATCCGGGGCCGGCGCAGGAGAGAGAGGGGTTTAGTAGCCTGTGGTATCGCCGATATCGCTTGGCAACATGCCAGACAACTCGCTGGGTAAGTAGGCGCCGTCTTCGGTCCAGATTATCCAGTCGATATCACTGAGATAGGGATTGCCGCCACCATCACCAAAGCGGATGTAGTTGGAGTCGGTGGTACGGGTTGAACCGGTGTAGTCAATGATGGCGGTGTCGCTACCGTCTCGATACACACGAATGGTCCCCGTGTTGGCGTCGGTCAGAGAAACGGTTAAATGGTAAATTCTGTAACCCGTGTAGGGGTCAGCAGAGTCATAGGCATTTGGGTCCAGATCACCGTCGATATTTTCAATCTGGACGCCTTGGTTTGATCCATCAGAACGCAAAATCATTTTGACGCGAGTGCCCGCAGCAGGGTCTCCACCGCTTAAATGCGTATCCAGCTCAATAACGCGAACATCTGTTGCATCATCATTGCCAGCAATACGAACCAGCGCTGTGAATTCTCGTGGATAAACCACTGCGGCAGGTGCGTCCCAAACATAACGTGCATAGAGGCTGTCGCCTGTGTTGGCAGAGCTATCAAAGGTCGTCGTGCCATCACCATTGGCGGTGAAGAAGTCTGCACCATCCGGCGACGCCGAACTGGGGCCGAACTCTGCGGTACTGCCGTCTGCGAGAGTCAGTGAATCCGCAGTAAACGGCGTAACATCACCATCGTAAATATTCCAATCAATCGTTGCGACTACCGGCTCAATGTACTCGATTGAGATACTGTCTATTGTCAGGTTTGCAACACGACTGTCGGCACGTACCTGAATAAACGAGTTGGCAGTACCTATTTCGGGCTCAAGGACCAGGGTATAGGGCAGAGTGATATCGCCATCGGTAATTTCGCTGACTTTGGAGTCGCCACCGTGTATCGAGCTACCGGAGCTGGAGGTGTTGTTGTCAACATAGACCTGGAATTTACCCGGGTCTGCCGCATCAACGCTGCTAAATTCTGAAACAACCATGGTGATGCGGTACGCGGTACTTAAATCGAGATCGCCATCGGGTTGATCCGTATCGTTGGTCGCCGCACCTTTGTCGCCGATAGTAAAGCGGGCATTGTTCATGCTGAGCTTGCTATCGGTCATCGTGATTCGCGAATCACCGCTGGTGACTTTGTAAAAAGGATCGGCGGCATCATCAGAAATTGACAGGAAGTCCGTTGAGTCATCTTCGGTGCCGAAGAAGTTGGATTTGCCCACAGAGAAATCCACATCAAAGCTGCCGGTTTCCGGAATGCCGGTGAAAGGTGTGCCGGTTAAAGGAGGCTCAACTTCACCGTCGGGGCTCAAGGCGTAGGCGGTGGTTTTGCCCGCGCAATCGGGTTGCGCTGCTGCCGGGTTCGCCGCGTTTTCAATCACAAAGTCATCGAGAACAAGCCAGCCACCGCTGTCTGCGCGCAGCTGGATAAAGGAGTTAGGTGTACCCACTTCAATATCGAAACTGGCGCGCTCACCGGCAACAAACGAATTTTGCGGCACGTTCACCGCGCGTGAGCTGGAGCCGTGAATGGAATTACCGGAGCTGGTGGAGTTGTTATCAACGTAGATAAAAAAGTTTCCGCCATCGCTGCGATCAACGACACAAAAAGACACGGTGAAGGTCGATGATAAATCCAGTTCTCCCCAGGATGTGCTGGCATCGGGAAGTGAGCCGGGCGTAGAGTTTTTGCGTGGGTCTGTCGCGGATTGATCAGCGTGCACAGACACAATTTGACCGATAGTAAAACGCGCATTACCCATGCGGAAATGTGGATCAACGTCGGCAGTTACCCAGGCATTGGGGTCCGGATCAAGCGAACCGTCTTCGAGGAATACACCTGCAGTACTGTGATAAAAATTATCGGTTTCGTCACTGTCACTCTCCGAGGCGAGGGCTGCATAGCTTGCCCCAAAAAATGTTTGTGCATCGGCAACCGCATCGAAGTTTTCTGTTATCGGAAGCGCAGTATTCACAATGGTATCTTCCGGTTGTTCCGGGCCGACGACTTCAACCACTTCTACATTGATATTAATGTCCGGTGCTTTGCTGTCACTTTCGCCGCCGCAGGCAACCACTGTGCTCGCTGCTGTGACATAGGTCAGTAAATGTTTCCAGTTCATAATCTTTTACCTTTCGTTATTTTTTGCAATTTCATATTCGTTTTAAAACAGGGTGACATTGACACCGAGTTGCCATGAGGTTCCGAAGTCTTCGGTTTGATACATAATTTTTCCGTTGGAGACGCTGTTACCGGTGAAATACTGCAAGCTGGTGTCTTCGGTTAGATTCACTGCGTCGAAATAAACGTTGAACATGTCGTTGATTATCCAGGAAGCCTTGAAGTCGAGGCCGAAGGTGTTGTCTGCGTAAATATCAAAGACATCGTCGCCGTACTGCTTGAATACTTCACTGCGATAGTTTGAAGACAGACGCACTGAAAACTCGTCGTTTTCCCAGCCCACCGTCAAGTTTGCAATTTCATCAGCTTGTTCCGGTAAGGGAATTTCAGCAAAATCAAATTGCTCACCGAGGTTTGCACTCGAATTCATCAGGGTCATGTTGCCGGAAACGAAAAAGCCGCTTTCAAAGTTTTTTGCAAGCGACAGTTCAATACCATAGACATCTGCGCTGTCACCATTCACCGAGTAGACGATGTTGTTGTAAGTCTCGCCGTCGCGAATGGGGATAACACCGCGAATATCCTCTAGCGGAACGCTGAAGGGGAATTCGTCAAAGCTCAACGCAGCACCGCTGCGAACGGGTAAAATAAAATCGCTGATATCCTTATAGAAAAAAGCCGCCTGCAAATAAAGATCATCACCGGCGTACCAACCGAGAGAGGTGTCAAAGTTGGTTGAGGTCATCGCGCGAAGCGTTGGGTTGCCAATTTCAAGTGTGAGTGCGGGAGATACGTAAAAATTGCCATCGAGCACATCGTCAAAGGCAAGCGTACCATTCAGCGGATGCTGGAATTCGCGTGCTTCACCGCAACCACTATCTGGTACGATGCTGTATTCACTATCATCGACAATACAAAACTCAATGCGGTTTGCAATGGAGCCGTAGGTGCGGGCTTGATCAAAACCAGGGCGTGTGAACGACGTCCAGATTGCGGCGCGATACAATAAGTCGTCGCGTGGTTCCCAACGGAAATGCACACTCGGCAAGACATCCGAATAGGAATTTTTTGCTTGTGGTAACGCGACAACTAAATCACCTTGTGTTCCCAAATCGGGGTCGTCTTCACGATCATTGCGAATGCTGAAATTACCTTGTGATTCGAAGGTGGTCGTTTCATATTTTACGCCGGTAATGACACTGGCATTTGCAAAAGGCTCCCATTCGAGCATGGCGTAAACGGATGAAGAATCTTCCTGTAGCCAGTGGTCGTCGCGGGTGCTATCAATGTTGACTGCGGTTTGGTCGGAGTTGTATGCGAGTGGTGCTGTCACCGCGATAATGCGTTCGGCTTCTTCGTAAGTTTCGAAGTCGTATTGAATATCGGGATGGTCAGGCGTAAAAGTTGAAAACTCGCCTAAAAGGGCGCCGCTGCCAAAAGTCCAATCGGAACAGGCTTCCGGGTCGATAGAGAGTTCGCAAAAAGAAACGGAATAGTCAGAAGGGACGATGCTCCAACGGTCTTTGTCGCGTGTGCGTTCCCGCATTTTTGTTGCAACGCCGAACTGTACGTACTTGATTTCGCCATCATCAAAAGAGTGGCGCAAGTTCACTTTCACTTGCTGGATTTCGTCGTCGCGGAAACTGTCTTCGATAAACAGGTTATCGAATTCCATTCCGCTTTGAACGCGTTCACCTGGAAGATAACCAAAGCCATAGGCGCCGCCCGCAACATCGGTATTGCCGGACAAGGATGTCAACACTTCAGGCGATACCACAACAGAATTAAAATAGTTGGGTCCGTAAGTGCCGATCATTGGTAATTCGCGCACGCGAAACTGGGTGCGACGGCCACCGGGTTTGTCCCAGGAGCTGTCCGAAGCTGCGAAGGTGTAGTCGAGATCCCAGGCGCCGATGGTGTGTTCACCGGTAAATGAAAGCGCGGTGGTGACGCTATCACCTTCCTGAATAAAAAATTGGTGTTGAAGATCCGTACCATAAAGCCCAAAAAGGCGATTTGCAGGATCGACGTACACCACTTCAGAGGTGCTCGCTTGTCCCCAGCGGTGGTATTCGCGCAGGGCAATGTCGATGTCTTCAAATTCAGTACGCGATATATCGAACTTATAACGATTGTCTTCATCAGGGCGATATTCAAGTGTCATGGATGCTGCTACGCGTGTACGCTCTGCATCTTCCTGTTTGGCTTCGTAGCGAAAGGGAATCAAACCATCGACACCGTTTGCACTCACCGCACGCGGGTTACTGGTTGCATGATGTTCATTGATATACGTGACGGAATTGCGCTTTTCCCAGGAGAGGGCGTAACCAAGGCCGATTGTTTCGTCGGCAAAGAGGTTATTGCCAGAGAAACTCAGTTTGGGGGACAAGTCATCGTCGTAGCTTTGTTGATTGGTTTGAACGTTTAATTTCATTGAATCGCTTTTGCGATCGAAAGCCGAAATCGTATTCACGTTAACCACACCGGCGATCGAATTGAGATCCTGGTTGGGCGTGAGAGATTTGTATACTTCGATAGAACCGAGCATATCTGCGGGAATTGCATCGAGTGCAAAGGCGCGGGTATCGTCGCCCGCTGTTGCTAACTCACTGCCGTTCATATTGACCGAGACGAAGCCCGGTCCCAGGCCGCGCACACTGACAAAACGGCCTTCGCCTTCATTTTTAATGGTGGTCAAACCAGGCAAACGTTGCAGGGATTCGGCAACATTCTGATCGGCAAAGTTACCGGCATCGTCCTGGGAAATGATGGATGTGAAGGAGCTCTTGTCGCGCTCCAATTCTCGAGATCTGAGTTCGGAGGCGCGCACCCCGATTACCCTGACTTCTTCAATTGTGGTTTCGTCTTGATCCACTTCGTCATCCTGGGCGAGAAGCGGGGCGGAGGAGGTCATTGCCATGATGGCAAGGGCCAAGGGTTTTACCCGAAGGTCTTTCATTATTGTTTACCCCTTACGGTTTGTATTACATATGAACAAGGCGTTATTCTGACCAATGCTGCCACACTGTGGCAGACCAATCAAGCTATATTGGATTACCAATTCTTATGTTCGATCTGGCAATATCAGGCGCCAAGTTATATGCCAATGGGCGCTTAATCTGAGCGAAAATGAGCGAAAATAGCGGAATATGATTTTAATTAGCGCGAAAATGTTGAAAAAGAGGTCAGGCCGCCTAACGGAGGCCTGATTGAGGGAGTTGTAGATCTGAATCTGGATTTCGGCGCAAAAACGGGAGGCTGTCAGGCACTTAGTGCGGCTTCCTCAGCTTCCAGAAAGCGTTCCATGTGCTTCACCATCAAGGGCGAGCCCACAAAAAGCGGCGTGCGTTGGTGCAACTCGGTCGGTTGCAGATCAACGATACGCTTACTGCCGTTACTCGCGCGTCCTCCGGCCTGTTCAGCGATAAAGGCAATCGGATTGCATTCGTACAACAGGCGCAGTTTGCCTTCGGGGTGGCCAGCATAGGAGGGGTAGATAAAGATGCCGCCTTTGAGCAGGTTGCGATGAAAATCTGCGACCAGTGAGCCGATATAGCGTGAGGTAAAGGGTCGCTGAGTTTCCGGGTCGATTTCCTGGCAATACTTGATATAGCGTTTAACACCTTTTGGAAAGTGTATGTAGTTTCCCTCGTTAACAGAGTAGATGCGGCCATTCTCTGGAACTTGCATATCGGCATGCGAGAGGTAGTACACGCCCAGTGAGGGGTCAAAGGTAAAGCCGTTTACACCGTTACCCGTGGTATAGACGAGCATGGTCGACGAGCCGTAAATTACATAGCCAGCAGCTACTTGCTCGGTGCCTTTTTGCAGGAAATCATCCAGTGTAAGCGGGGTATCTGGCGGCGATTTGCGGCGATAAATGGAGAAAATAGTCCCCACCGCCACATTCACATCGATATTGGACGAGCCATCGACCGGGTCGATTAGCACGATGTAACGGCTGCCTTTAGTGAGTTCATGGGTGAATTCCACGTAACTCTCTTCCTCTTCGGAAGCCATCCCGCATATCAGGCCGCGGTTAGCCAGTGCTGCCTTGAATGTCTCATTGGCGTAAACATCCAGTTTCTGCTGCTGTTCTCCTTGAACGTTCTCATTGCCGACATCGCCGGTGATATTGGCGATTCCCGCTTTGTTTATTTCCCGGTGTACGACTTTGGATGCCAGGCTAATCGCCCCGAAAACCTGGCTAAGTTCGCCCTTGGCCTCCGGGTATTCGTGCTGGCGGGCAATAATAAACTCCCCCAGTGTAATAAGTTGCGTCATGGTGTGTGTTCTCCATAGCTTGCACGCGCAAGCTATTAAATTGGTAATACAAATAATAAAGTTTTTATTGTATTTGGTAATACCAATAAAGGGAAGCGCTTGGCTATTAGAAATTAGTCCAGGTTCGTGACGGGGAGGGGAGATTATTTTTGAGGAAAGAGTGAGTCAGGCAGGGCCTGGCATCAGGCCCTTTATAGAGCGGTATGCGTTTAAAAACTGGTGATATCGGAGGGTTCAACCATGCAATTGTCGGTGTCCCAGGCTTCGCCGATTTTTGTTGAGCTTTGACCGCTTTGCACGCCTTCATACTGTTCGCATACCGGCGGGTTGCCATTGCTGTAATTTTCGATCGCCAGGTTAGAGATACTGACGGTATCGCCGTAATTTGTATTCAGGCCGGCCACGGAGCCCATTTCCCCCTCGATGCGCACATCGTCAATGATGAGATGGCGAGGCCCGCCGTTGTTGCTGCAGTTACCGCAAGATCGCCAGAGCTTGCCGTTCTGACCTCGGGCCGTAAAGCCGCCGTCGATCTGAGTGGTGCTATTGCCTTTGGCGTTGTGCTGAAAAATCTTATCCGGGTTGCCACCCCAGCCGCCGCTACCGTTAAAGGCCCAGCCGCCGGTGATATGCAGTGTGCCGCCTTCGCTTTTATTGGTTGCGGCGTCTTCGCAAATGTCTTCCCAAATCACATTGTCCAGCACGCAGTCGCCCTCGCGGCAATGTATTCCGTCGGCGCCGCCGTCGGCAGCAAGAATCAGGTTGCGCACGGTAGCGGAGCGTAATTCAATCAATGGGTCCTGGCTCTCATCATCGCCATTACAGGAAGTGCCAATGCGCGCACCACCGCAATCGACGATCTCATTGTTGAACGCTGCACCGGCGACACAGCGCGGGTTTGGGGTCATGGCAGCTACCGCGCTACCGTCGCAATTAACGACGGCGGCTTGATCACTGGCAATCTCAATACTGTCGATGTTCGGGAGGCCAGCCGCCGTGTTGGCTTGCAGGCGAAGCGTGACAATGCCCGCAGGAAGGTCTAGATCAACACCCTCTGTTGTCCAGATCGTGTTGCCACCACTTGCTGCGAAATTCAGGCTTGCAGCACTTTCATTATTTACCAGTAAAGAGGCTTCGCTAACACCAGACGTCAGGGCGTAATGCCAACTCAGGCTGACGTTGGCGGCACTGGCCATACTGACTTTCCATTCGATGGCTGCATTTTCAGCATTGTTGCTGTCGGCGTAACCGCTGGCCTGGTAGCCGCTATGGGTATTGCGCACATTGCCGTCCAGGGAGCAAAAACCGGGATAAAACTCTTCAATTTTGAAGCTGCTTTGGGGTTCGGGTTGAGGCTCTGGTTGAGGCTCTGGCTCAGGCTGGGGCTGAGGTTCAGGTTGATTCACTGGTGGGTTACTGTTGCTGCCAGTTGCGCCACCTCCACCGCAGGCTGTGAGAAAAGTCAGCATTGCTGAGCCGAGGATAGCCAGCCTGAATAAGAAAGAAAGCTTGCGCATTATTATTAACCTCTTGATGAACTTCTTTGCCTACGCTATTTCGCCTTGATCGACATTTAAGCAGGGTTTGATCTTAGGGCGAGCCCTGTTTGTGGTCAAGCAATTTAATCAATATTGGTAAAGCCAAAGTAAAGGTGTGGGTTGAGAGAGTTCAAAGTCTTTGGCGTTCGCCCAGTTCCTCCAAAAACACCTCGCGGGGAATCACGCCACCGCGATGCTGGATAATGATGCCCGCGCAATCGCAGGCCAGCCGAACTGCCGAAGCAATGCTTTGGCCCTGAATTCGGGCGGCCAAATAACCCGCATTAAAATTGTCGCCGGCGGCAGTGGTATCCACTGGCTCAACTTTCATCACTGGGAAGGCATGTGAATTTCCGTTTTCAGGCGTGTGATTCTCCAGCACCAAAACATCCTCGGCCCCCCGTTTAAACACCAGCTCATCCAGTGCATAGTCGTGGTAACGCGCAGCTAAATCGGTACACGGACCCCACAAGGCTTCTTCATCATCCATCGTTAATAGGCCGACATTGGAATAAGTGAGCGCTAACTTTGTAAAATGCTGAGCCTCCTCGCGGCTCGCCCAGAGGCGGGGCCGATAATTGCTGTCGAAAGCGATGCGACCACCTGCGGCGCGATATTCCTGTAAAAAGTCGATATAATCCGCGCGCGCCTTGTCTTCTAGTATGGCAAGGCTGATGCCCGAGAAATACAACCAGGGGCTGGCCAGTAATTTCCGACGCACTGCGCTGGAATCCAGCCTGGGGTGAAACAACTCCCTGGCGGCAGACTGACCGCGCCAGTAGGCAAATTCGCGTTCACCATCCGGGCTGTTGTGGATCATATACAAACCCGGCACGCGAGCTTCGCTGAGGTCTATGCCTGTGGTATCGATGTTTTCGTCCGCCAGCCTCTGGAGTATGGCCTGGCTATAGCGATCTCTGCCAAGGCGAGTGATATACGCAGTGTCGACCCCGAGGCGGGCAAGGGTTACAGCGGTGTTATAGGTGTCTCCTGCATAGGATAAAGTCAGGCTATCAGTGGTCTGACCTGGTGCGAGTTCCAGCATCACTTCACCCACTACGGCGATATCTGGCATGTGTATCTCCCAATCTTGGCTACCAAAAAGTGCAAAGATTGTATTATTGGTCATACCAATTGGCAAATAAATGTTTTATACTGGCCTCTGCCATGGGCTGTTGTTTATTTTTTCGGGGGTTATCTCTGAGAGTCCAAATTTGAACAACATGCCGCTTGTACAGGGTCGGTTTTTGAATGAAGGGCGAAAATCGACTGCTGTTAAGCAGCTCGCTAAGATGGCACAGAACCGGTTCTCACTCACAAGGCGAGAGCCGGTTCTTTTATGTTTTGACTTTGTTTAAGTGTGAGTTCTTGCTGCGAAAGCAGGGCAAATTATGTTGGGTTAGATGTATTTATTGACCGAAGTCGCAAGAGCGCTGATCACGAAGTGAGCCTTTACGAAAACACATGAATACATTTCTGTAGCTCCTTCAAGCCATCCATGGCTTGAAAGGTTTCGCAGAGGCCCACCTCGCACTCAGCGATCGGAGGGAGTGATTGCTATCGTAAGTGGGTCGGGATTTCACAGCAAAGATTTGTGAGAAATTTAGTGCAAACTACATTGATGGTAATTTATAGAATAGGCAGGAACCTTAAATTCTTTGCGAGATCTGTACCAGGTTTTTGATTTAAAACCCCCGCTGGGTTTTAAGGCAAAGTAAAAAAGAACTAACATGATGCAATTAATAAAGCGCTGAGCGTGAGGTGGCCGCTTGCGAAACCTTTCAAGCCATGGATGGCTTGAAGGAGCTACAGGGATGTATTTATGCGTTTTCGCAAGCGGCCACCTCACGATCAGCGCGCTGCGACCAAACCTCAAAACGGTTACAGCGAATAGATAAGAAAATTAGTTTAGTGTTTCAAATTGCAAACATTTAGACTCAAAAAATTAATCGAACAATAAGGCTTCTGATTTATGAAAGCACTCGAACTTCATCCGGATAGACTGTTTCCAACAGACGAAAATGCCCGCGCTGTGGCGCGCCGTCTCTACGCGCAAATCAAAGACCTGCCCATTGTAAGTCCACACGGCCACACCGACCCGCAATGGTTTGCTGACAACGACCCCTTCGCCAATGCGACGGATTTATTGATCAAACCCGACCACTATGTTTTCCGCATGCTCTACAGCCAGGGCATCTCCATGGAATCGTTGGGTATCCCGGCAAAACCCGGCGTTGAAGTTGAACAGGATGGGAGAAAAATTTGGCATATCTTTGCCAACAATTACAACAAACTGTTTCGCGGCACACCTTCGCGCATGTGGCTTGATTATGTGTTTAAGGAAGTATTCGGCTTTGAAAAAATTCTCGATGCCAGCACGGCAGATTTTTATTTTGATCAGATTAACGAAAAGCTACAAACACCGGAATTTTTGCCGCGTGCGCTTTTTGAAAAGTACAATATCGAATGGCTAGCGACAACGGAATCACCATTAGATGATTTGCGCCACCACAAAAAAATCAAGGAAAGCGGTTGGCAGGGCAATGTGATTACTGCCTATCGTCCCGACCCTGTGGTTGACCCTGAGTTTGAAGGGTTTGCCGAGAATGTGAAGACGCTGGGTGAGATTACTGGCGAAGATACAACACATTATGCAGGTTATTTGACGGCACTGAAAAATCGCCGTGAATATTTCATTTCTTTCGGTGCAACATCTACGGATCACGGCCATGCCAGTGCGGTTACTGCAGACTTGTCGCGTTCGGAAGCAGAAGCCTTGTTTGCCAAAGCGCTTGCAGGTGAATGTTCCGCCCGGGAAGCAGAAATTTTCCGTGGGCAGATGCTTACAGAAATGGCGGGTATGAGTCTTGAAGACGGTTTAACGATGCAAATTCATCCGGGGTCGTTCCGCAATCATAACGCCCAGGTTTTTGATCGCTATGGCCGCGACAAAGGGGCCGATATTCCCATGCCTACGGAATATGTCTCAGCGCTGAAGCCCTTGTTGGATAAATACGGTAACGAGCCAAATCTCTGCATTATTTTATTTACGCTAGACGAGACAGTTTACAGCCGTGAGCTTGCACCGCTGGCTGGCCACTACCCCGCGCTAAAACTCGGGCCTTCCTGGTGGTTCCACGACAGTCCGGAAGGGATGCGTCGTTTCCGTGAGCAAGTCACCGAGACGGCAGGTTTTTATAACACGGTAGGTTTTAACGACGATACACGTGCATTTTTATCCATTCCTGCGCGTCACGATGTTGCGCGTCGTATGGATTGCAATTTCCTTGCGCGTTTGGTCACTGAACATAGACTGGAAGAAGATGAAGCGGCTGACGTGGCTGTTGATTTGACTTATAACCTGGTGAAGCAAGCGTATAAATTGGGCGTGTAATTTTTTAGCTAAAAAGCAGTAATAATATGAAACGAATTAATGAAGCAGAACGTGAAGCTCTCACTTCCGGAAAAGCAAACCTTTCACTGCCCTTGTATGATCGCTCGATTATTGCGCCCGGTATTGTTCATCTTGGTATCGGTGCTTTTCATCGAGCGCACCAGGCGTGGTATACAGAAGCAGTGTTGAACCAATTTGGTGGCAGCTGGGGTATTGTGGGTTGCAGTTTGCGCTCTGCAGGCGTGAAAAATCAATTGGCACCGCAAGACGGGCTTTACACAATTGTTGAGCGTGGTCCCGAAGGAGAAAAATATCAACTTGTTGGAGCGGTAAAAAAGGTCATGGTGGGGCCGGAAGACCCGCAAGCCTTGCTTCAGCAAATGGCGGACCCGCAAATAAAAATTGTCTCACTGACAGTAACGGAAAAAGGTTACTGCCATGATCCGGCAACAGGGGATCTTAATATCAGTCATCCTGATATTGTGCACGACCTTGATAATCTCTCAGAGCCAAAGTCGGCAATCGCGTATTTAGTTGCTGCCTTGCAACTGCGTAAGGAAAAAGGATTGCAGCCTTTTACACCGCTAAGCTGCGACAACTTGCCGAACAATGGCGCTGTTTTGCAGAAAGTGGTGCAACAGTTTGCAGAAAAAGTGGATGCCTCACTCGCCGCCTGGATAAAAGCCGAAGTGACTTTTCCAAACACGATGATCGACCGTATCGTGCCAGCCACAACAGAGGCCGATCGCGAAGCGTTCGAGCGAGCTGCGGGGTATCGAGATGAAGGTATCGTAATGGCAGAGCCTTTTTCGCAGTGGGTCATAGAAGACAATTTTTGCAATGACCGTCCTCAGTGGGAGAATGTTGGCGCCCTGTTGGTTGATGACGTTGAAAAATTTGAAAAGTTAAAGCTGCGCTTGCTCAATGGCTCGCACTCGACACTGGCGTATTGTGGCTACTTATCGGGCAAGGAAACGGTCAGTGATGTTATGCAGGAGCCCGCCTTTGTTAAACTCACGACTTTATTAATGGACCGCGAAGTGGGTGAAACCCTCGACGTTCCCGAAGGTTTTGATGTTCAAGACTATAAGCAACAACTGCGCGATCGGTTTGCCAATCCGGGGTTGCGACATCGCACCTGGCAGATTGCGATGGATGGATCGCAAAAATTACCGCAGCGCTTACTCGGCACGCTTAGAGATCAGCTAAAAGGTAAGGGAAATATCGATATACTTTGCCTTGCTGTTGCAGCCTGGATTCGTTACGTTTCGGCCGAGGACGAAAAAGGGCAAGCTATTGATGTACAAGACCCTTTCGCAGAAAAATTAAAAGCCTGCCACCATGAAAATAAGGGAAACAGTGCAGGCATAGTAAAAGCCATCGTGTCGATCAAGGAAATCTTCGACGAGGATTTGATTCAAGAAGAAAAGTTTGTGGCGAAAGTGACTGCGTTTCTGGATCAATTTTATCAGCAGGGCGTACTCACAACCGTTAAGGACTACATTGGAGCGCAGTAATTGAACAGACTGCACTCCGTCATTCTTAATATCCTTTCTATCGCTACATTTATTGCTATCGCCTCGGGGCTTGGCGCTTGTGCAAGCCCCGAAAATAAATCGGCAGAAAAAAAAGTGCAGGTACGCACCGATTGCCCTGAACTAAACAGTGACTGTTTTCAAACACTGCAAGCCGCTATTGATGCGGCCGACACATTGCCGGTTGAGCAGCGCTACACCATTCACCTTCGCAAAAATGACTATCGTGAAAAAGTCAGAATTGATCGCGACAATATTCAGCTGATTGCCGAACCCGGTACGCGCCTTGTAAACACACTTGTGGCGGCACATGCACGTGCCTACCACCGCGACAATTGGGGGACAGCAGGTTCGGCAACGCTAACGATAAACGCTGAAAATATCGCTGTGCGTAATCTGATAATTGAAAATGACTTTGACTATTTAAACAACGACGCCAGAGATAAAAACGACCCGCAACGCATCAAGGACTCGCAAGCCGTTGCCCTGCTCTTGGATATCAGCAGTGACAAAGTCGTATTGGATAACGTGGAGCTTATCGCCTATCAGGACACCCTGTTCGCCAACGGTAAGCGCGCCTATATCACAAACAGCAAAATCAGCGGCAACGTCGACTTCATCTTTGGCAACGGTCAACTGCTCATAGAAAACAGCGAAATTATCGCACGCACTCGAGGACGAAAACTCAAGGCCGGAGAATTCTACGGCCACATCACTGCCCCCTCCACCTCAATTAAAAACAGCATCGGCATCGTCTTTCTGAACTCCCGCCTCACTCGCGAAAAAAACGTGCCCGATCACAGCTACTCTCTCGGCCGCCCCTGGCACCCAACAACGACCTTCCCCGACGGCCGTTACGCCGACCCCGAAGCCATCGGCTACACGGCCTACATCAACTGCTACATGGACAAACACATCGTCCCCCAAGCCTGGACAAGCATGCGCGGAACGGCAAGAGACGGCAGCAAAACCCGTGTTTTTACGCCTGAAGAATCAAGGTTTTTTGAAAGTGGTTCCTATGGGCCGGGTGCGTATCGAGAAAATAATCGGGGAAAAACGATTGAAGTAAACCAGAAAGAACTACGTGATCAATTCCTGAAGGGGTGGGTGCGTATTTGACTGCGTTAAAAATATAAATTTCGTTTTTTGGTAAACCGCTGCGGCCCCAGCTCGTGCCTGGCCAAGTGACAACAGCAAAGCCTCTTTGGCGAGACTTTCATTTTCCTTCCATTTTTCATTCATTTCCAATTCAGACACTTACCCGGAAAATAGGCGAGGCCATTTCAGGAAAACAAGTCAGGCAAACAAGTCCACGCAAACAAGTCCAGGAAAAAGGAGAGGGCAATGGAGCATTCGCCGGCAGCACAAAAAATTTTGGGAATCAGTGCAACTATTTGGTTTATCACCGCCGCCACAGGACAGCTGATTTTTGTTTATTACCTGGCGATGCTTTATGGTTGGGGAACGCTAACAGGCAACTGGCAGGTGTGGAATACCGTCATGCCCAAAGGGTATATAGACGGAGATTCACTCGGAAATTTCGCAGTGAGTTTTCATGTGCTGGTTGCCATACTTATCATGACTGCGGGCATCGTGCAGTTAATTCCGCACATCCGTCAGCGCTGCCCGCACTTTCACCGATGGACTGGGCGTTTTTATATTTCAGCCGCAATACTCACCAGCATTGCCGGCCTCTATCTCATCTGGATTCGCGGTGGCACCGCGGGTGATTTTACTCAACATTTAGGTCTTAGCGGCGATGCTTTACTGATCATTGTATTTGCAATATTAACTTTATATTTCGCGATCAATAGAAAGCTGCTCGAACACCGCCGTTGGGCTTTACGACTATTTATGGTTGTCAATGCTGTCTGGTTTTTCAGAATTGGATTAATGCTTTGGTTCACTGTTCATCAAGCACCGGTAGGAATCGACACCGAAACCTTTACAGGGCCTTTCCTGAGTTTTCTCAGCTTTGCTGATTACTTAATCCCGCTCGCTTTCCTTGAGCTTTACTTGCGCGCTCAGGAAAGTCGAAGTGCAATTTTTCAATACCTCACGGCGATTGTAATTTTTATCGCAACTCTGGCTACGGTTGTAGGAATTTTTGCAGCCTATATGGCACTGTGGGGGCCAAGGATCTAAAAGCGCTAAATCAGTTCTCGTTTGCGGGCTTCCCGATTGTCGCCAATATTCCGCCATCAACATAAACAACCTGCCCGGTAACAAAATCACTCGCTTTGGAAGCCAAAAAAATCGTCGCCCCCTGCAAATCATCGGGGTCACCCCACTTGCCCGCAGGCGTGCGACTGATAATAAACTCATTCATGGGATGACCCTCCACCCGAATAGGCGCCGTTTGACTCGTAGCAAAATACCCTGGGCCGATACCATTCACTTGTACATTAAATTTGGCCCACTCCGTCGCCATATTGCGCGTAAGCATTTTTAAGCCACCCTTGGCTGCGGCATAAGCCCCGACAGAATTTCGACCGAGCTCACTCATCATTGAGCAAATATTGATAACCTTGCCGCCACCGCGCTGTACCATGCGATTGACGACAGCCTTGCTCATACAAAAAACCCCCGTCAAATCTGTCTTGATCACTTGCTCCCAATCTTCCATAGGCATTTCCAATAAAGGAATACGCTTAATAATACCGGCGTTATTCACCAGAATATCGATAGGGCCAACGTCCTTTTCTATTTTTTCAACGGCCGCTTCAACTTCCCGTGCATCAGTCACATTAAATTGATAGCCATGGGCCTGGTAACCAAGCTTTTCATATTCAGCCAGGGCAGCATTAATTTTTTCCATACTACTATGACCGTTGATAACCAAAGTCGCGCCAGCACTTGCAAGACCACTTGCCATCGCCATTCCCAAGCCGTGTGTCGCGCCGGTTACCAAGGCAACCTTTCCGCTTAAATCAAAAAGAGGGTGAGTCATCGCTTTGCCTTTACTTCAATTCGTGTGGTTGGTGAAAATCCATATCGCCGTAATCGAGATTTTCGCCGGCCATACCCCAAATAAAAATATAATTCGATGTCCCGCAACCGCTATGCATGGACCAGGGCGGTGAAACAACTGCCTGTTCATTGTGTACCCAAAGGTGACGGGTTTCCTCCGCAGGGCCCATAAAATGGCAAACAGCCTGGTCTTCGGGGAGATTAAAATAAAAATACGCTTCCATACGGCGCGAATGCGTGTGCGCTGGCATGGTGTTCCAAACGCTGCCTGGTTTGAGTTCTGTCATTCCCATTTGTAACTGGCAGGTCTCAATTACCGTATTCACTAATAATTTTCGAATAGTGCGTTCGTTGCAATTTTCACTCGATCCCATTTCCATAACGTCGGCATCATTTTGGCCCACTTTTTTGGTGGGGTAGGCGTGATGCGCGGGCGCTGAGTTAATATAAAATTTCGCGGGTTTCTTGCTGTCATTGCTTTTAAAAATGACCTCTTTGTTGCCTGCGCCGATATAAATGGCCTCCTTGGTATCAAGGTGGTAGCTTTCACCGTCTACAAGCACTTCTCCCGCACCACCAATATTGATGGCACCCAGTTCACGTCTGTCGAGAAAGTTGGGCATGCGCAACATATCCAGTGTTTCCAGCTTTAATGCCTGATTAACCGGCATGGCGCCACCCACGATGATTCGTTCGTAATGTGTATAGGTGAGTTGAATGTGATCCGGGCTGAAAATCTTTTCAACAAGAAAGTGCTCACGTAATTTATCGGTGGTGTAATGTTTATAATCGTCGAGGTGAACCGCAAAGCGTTCATCGATTAATTCAGTTGTCATAATAACCTCAGCGTATTCGCTAAATTTAATTTTAAATGGGCTTCCGGGTACCGTTTGAGCTTGTCTATCAATTGGTCAGGTTGGAATCGCTCAAGCTGGACTCGCTCAACATGCGGTAAATTTCAATACCGGCCAGTATAAAGGGGACGGTGGCTTTTGGGTCGTTGCTGACGATGCGCTCGCTTGTATAGTAATCATAACTGCCGTCACGCCCGTAACCCAGGCCTGCGACCAGGCAATTTTGGGTGTAGGAGATCTCGCCGTTCGCATGGACAAGCACAAAGTTATTTAATAAACCTTCGTAAGCGCGTTGCGCTTCCTGTTTGTAAGCGTCATCAAGGTAACCCTTGTTGACGGCTTTAGCTAAAAAATAGGTGAACATCGCCGACGCGCTGGCCTCGCGATAGTTGCCGACTTTTCCGGGCATATCAAGAATTTGCCACCAGGTGTGTGTGTCCTTGTCCTGGTGTTTGATGAGTGCGCTGGCAAGTTCCTGGGTCATTTCAATCAGTGGTTGCCGTAAAGATACCTTGTCCGATGGCAGGTAATCCAGGGTATCGACTAAGGCCATGGCGAGCCAGCCAACACCGCGACCCCAAAAGTAGTGTGAGAGGCCACTTTTTTTGTCCGCCCAAATTTGTTCTTTCTTTTCATCCCAGGCGTGGTAGTACAAGCCCGTTTCCGGGTCGTGTAAATATTTACGAGTAATTTCAAACTCTTTAACAACCTCTTCGAGGCTTTCGCCATTTTCAAACATCAGCGAGTATTCGGCGAGGAAGGGCATGCCCATGTACACGCCATCCAACCATAACTGCCAGGGGTAGCGTTTTTTATGCCAAAAGGCGCCTTCGCTTGTTCGGGGGTGGCCGTGTAATTGTTTGCGCAAGGTTGTTGCGGCGACTTTAAATTTTTCCTGGGCATCGTCCTGGTACAGTCTTAACACAGCACGGCCGGGCGCCACAGAATCAATATTGTAATTTTCGAGTTTATAGCGGAGCAGGGAGCCGTCGTTCTCAATGTAGGAGGCAGTCACCTTATGAATTAACTGGCGATGATTTTCATCGCCACTTTCTTTGGCAAGTTCGTGCATTGCCATGGGAAGCAGACCGACGATGTCATACTCGAATTTTGGCTTACGTTGACGAAAATAATCCCAGCCGTCGTACGCGTAATCCAGGGCTTTACGTTTTAGCTCGCTATCAGCAAGTCGTATGCTCCAGGTGAGAGCAGATTCCGCAGTCACAGGGAAAGACAACGCGGCTTGCGTCGCTGCGGTAGTTAAATTCACGCGTGGTTGATAAGTTAGTTTTTTAGCTTCTTCGTTGAGCCAGTTTTCAAATTCCGCTTTTGTCGCCACGCCCTTGCCGCCATGTTCGCCTTGCCAGTAGGCAGCAAAATAATAATCGAGGACACCGGCTTCGCCACGCATTTGCACAGCCCAGGAACTTTCATCGTTCAAGACTTTGTCCAACTCACGTTTTTTGAAAAAAACCGCCATGCCAAGCATGTCGTCATTCAGGCTTTGCTTGCCCCAACTGGCAATGTAAGTCCAGTTGTCTCCAGCAATGTCGGTGGGGCCTTGTATGAAGTCGGTGTCGGGGTGTTTGACGACACCAATAGCAAAGTTCTCCGTGTGTCTTTCAGGTGTTACGATAGAGTGTGCGAGTCGACTGCCAGCTTGCATCGAGACTAGCGCTCGCAAATTCATTTCCCCATTGGCCGTGCTTTGCCAGCCGCTATAATCGATGCTTAAAGAAGAAAAAATAGGGCCATTTTCAATGATTGTTGCGCGATGGTTGGCAACCTCATTGATTAATTCGACTTTATCATCTTGCGCAACACCAAAGCCGCCGGCGCCGAGTGAAGAGCCAACTTTCAGTATGTCCATCCCCCAATCTTGCATATGGTGGTAGGACTCATAGCCGTCTTGACCGACGAGTTGCAATACAGGGTCTGCAGTGTTTTTTCCGAAAATATCAAAGCCGTTACGCCAGTCCAGATAAATGCGGTAACCCACTTTATCGGATTCAATGCCCGGACCTTCGTAACGTATCCAATTAGAGTGATCGGTATAATGCTCGGGTGGGCTCAGGCTGCTAACATTTTGAAATGTGCCTCCTATGTATTCCTGCTTGCCTTCAACTTTGGCATGAGCTTGCCATTCGCCACCTTTCTTGTGAGAAATTTCTGCCTGTGTTTGCTTTGGCCAGGTGTTTGCGGCGAGTTCGGAATTTTTATTGATTTCCAGTGAAATACTTTCGCCCGCTTTTAAATCAACAAGTACCAGTAGCCCGTCTTTTGTTTGGTCGCCATTCTGGTCGATATGTTGTTGCGGGAGTGCTTTGCCATTAATAGTCGCGACGAGCTCGCTGTTAGTCGGCGCATCGATTTCAAGACCCAGGTCAAAATAGGAAAAATAAAGGGTTTCCTTGCGGTCGATCATCAATGGGTTGCTGATGGTTGCTGAGGCCAGAGGGTTGGTTTCCGGCTCAGCCAGAGGCTTGGTTTCGGTCGTTGTTTGATCGCTGGATTTATCACAAGCGCTGAGTGCTGCAAGGGTGGCGATGAGTGCGATAGAGTAAATATTTTTTTTCATTTTTTTCCCCTTCGTTTAACTCGACCCGACCCTAACATCCCGGGGGGGCTGGAGTTGATGATTGGAACAGGCTCTGATTATTTAGATGGTTTTAAACGGTTTAATTAGACGGTTTAAATAGACAACGATCTAAACAACAAAGTGCTTACCATTAATTCTGACATTGTCGATGTTAAGTGTTTTCACATTTTCAATAATGCCCGCGTCTTCAGCATTTAAAAACGCACTATTGCGCAAGGTAAAACTTTCTATGGGTGCGCGTTTGAATCCACGAATTTGGAAAACACGTTTGGCGTTTTCGCAATGCAGGTTTTCAATCACTACGTTGCGAACGAGTGGGTCGAACTGCCCGGCATCGCCTTCCTCATAATAAAAATTAATGACAATGGCATCGCGCACTTCGCCAATGCGCGTATTACGCACGTAAATATTTTCCAGTAAACCTCCGCGCACGGAATTGGTTTTTATACGGATACCGCGCTCAAGATCGGGGCTGTTCATTACATTGTTTTCAGCAAAGACATTGCGCACCCCGCCGGAGATTTCACTGCCGACCACAACGCCACCATGGCCCGCCAACATTTGGTTGTTACGAATGATAATGTTCTCGGTCGGCACGTTGAGTCGGCGACCATCATTGTTGCGGCCGGATTTAATGGCAATGCAGTCGTCGCCGGTATTGAAATAGCAGTCTTCGATTAAAATATTTTTGCAGCTCTCAGGATCGCAACCGTCAGAATTGGGCCCGAGGCTTTCAAGATGCACTTTACGCACAGTGATGTTCTCGCTGAGAACGGGGTGCAGCAACCAAAAAGGTGCGCGTACAATCCGAATGCCTTCTATAAGAATATTTTTGCATTTATAGGGTTGAACAAAAGGCGGGCGCAGATAGTGGCCTTTACTGTAGTGACGTTTGCGCGGGTCGACACCCGCCTCGGCTTCTGCGAAGAGTTGATCGCGGCTGGTTTTTTGAGAAGGAAAGCCTTCGCGACCCCACTCCTTATTACCTTTCCACGGCCACCAGGTGGTTTCATCAGCTTGACCGTCAAGCGTACCCTCACCGGTAATGGCGATATTTTCTTTTTCATAGGCGTAAATCAAGGGCGAATACCCCATGTACTCCATGCCTTCCCAGCGGGTAAAGACTTCTGGCAGATAGCGCTCGGGGTCGGTGTAGAACTTGATGGTGGCGCCCTTACTCAGGTGTAGATTGACGTTTGATTCGAAATGAATCGGTCCGCTTAACCAATTACCTGCGGGCACGAGCACCCGGCCACCGCCGGCGCTTGAACAGGCTTTGATAGCCCGCTTGAACGCAACGCTGCAATCATGTTTGCCGTCTCCGAGCGCACCAAAGTCGCTGATAACAAAGTCGCGTTCCGGGAAATCGGGCGTTTTAATCGATTTTAGAATGGCCTCTGCTTGCTGCCAGGCGTGTGTACTCGTCTGGTTCGGGCCTGTCTTCTGTGTGTTCTTTGTGCAGGAGGCTAGAGCAGTCGCGCCCATAGAGAGCAAGGCCTGGCGGCGGGAAAGGGGGAACATTAGCAAACCTCCTGGTGGGCAAAAGATGCCTTCATATACGAAATCGATTTTATTCTTAATGCTTAAATGGTAAGGCCAATATTGTAGATTTGGCAGACAGGAAAAGCAATCAACCTTGATTTGTAATGTGATAATTCAGGCGACAGGTCTCGGCGCTGTATACAAAATGCGCCAGTCGAGAGCACACTCTCGCTCTGATATCAGGAATCTGTGTGTTTTTGCGCGGTGAGTTGCGTGCTAGCTATTGATGCCGAAGCGTTTGCGGTCAAAGGCCACCTTGCGGCGTGCTTCTTCCAGTGCTTCAGCTTCGGTGGCATCCAGCAATTGCTGGATAACGCAATTGAGGTGGTGGCGCATTGCGTCGCGCGCGGCTTTTGGGTCACGTTTTTCGAGGGCCTCAAGAATGGCTTTGTGCTCTTCAATACGCGGGCGTGAGCCTGCCTGGCGTACTTTTTCAAGAATGCGCGCAGAGATCGGTGAGCTGTTGCGCAAGCTCCACAAGTGGGCACAGGCAGAGGCCAAGGCTTCATTGCGTGTGGCGCGGGCAATTATGAGATGAAAGTTTTGGTCGGCTTCTTCGCAGAGGGGTTGTTCCTGTTCATTTTCTGCAACCATCGCGTCGAGCGCTTCACGTAACTCCTTGAGTTCCTCGTCGGTGATGCGGTCTGCCGCGAGTTCTGCGGTGTCGCCTTCAACAAGTATTCGCGCTTCAAGAATGTCGAAAGGGCCGACGGAGAGGTCGGTTTTGGGGAAGTTGCTGGAATTTGAATCGCAGACATACACGCCGGAGCCGCCGCGAACTTCCACGCAGCCCGCAAGCTCAAGTGCAATGATGGCTTCGCGAATGGTGGGCCGGCTGACATCAAAGCGTTCAGCAAGTTTGCGCTCGGCAGGGAGGCGCGAGCCCAGGGGGTATTCACCTTCGGATATGACAGTGGCTAATTGCTCTGCGACGCGTTGATAAAGACGCCCGCCTGAAGACTTTTTCGTTTTTTTAATGGCAACGTTCATATAAGTTCGCGCGTCCGGCTTGGTAAAGTTGTACGACCAATAGCGATTTTACCAATAAGTATACATGCACTCAAGGAAAGTGCCGTGGCTGACCAAAATTAATGTCAGGCCGAATTTTGTATTGCGGTCAGGCCAATAAGCTGATAGATTGCTCGGACGGTTAATTCGGGCGTTTTGACAGTCTTTGATGCGAGCGTGCTTCAAGTGTATGGCGCGTTCGAGTGACAACTGATGGTTGAGTGCTGACAGGCGAAGACAGCCAAAGACAGTCGGGCGTCAAGACGTAATGAATAAATTGAAATGGGTTAAAGCCGCGAATTGAGCAGTAGAGGTTTAGCGTGAGTAAGGTGATACATTTACACGAGTCCGACCAGGTAGTGGTAGCCAAAGAGGACTTGCGTAAAGGTGAAACAATACAAATTGGTAAGCACCAGTTGGTCGTGGCTCAGGACATACCCTCCATGCATAAACTTGCCCTGGTGAGTATTGCCAAGGGTGACACCCTATACAAGTACGGTCAGGTGATTGGCACTGCCAGTCAGGCCATTGCTATTGGTGAACATGTTCATGCCCACAATTGCCAGATGGGCGATTTCGAAAAAGATTACGGTTTCTGTCGGCATGCCCAACCCACTCGCTATGTGCCTGAACACGCTCGCGCCAGTTTTAAGGGGTACCGCCGTGCAAGTGGCAAGGTGGGCACGCGCAATTACATCGGCATTCTCACAACTGTGAATTGCTCGGGCACACCGGCTAAGCATATCGCCTCCATGTTTTCAGTACCCGGTGCTCTCGATGCCTTTCCTAATGTCGATGGCGTGATTGCACTCACCCACGATTCTGGTTGCGGCATGCGCTCTGCGGGCGAGGGTTACGAAATCCTCAAGCGTACTTTCGAGGGGTATGCAAGGCATCCTAACTTCGGAGGCATTCTGATGATCGGGCTCGGCTGTGAAACCATGCAGGTGAAAAAACTGCTGCAAGATACCGGCCTTGAAGACAGTGAAACCTTCACGGCTTACACCATTCAGGAAGTTGGCGGGACTCGGGCGGCAATCGAAAAAGGTGTGCAATTTATTCAAACGCTGCTACCAAAGGTCAACGCCTTTGAGCGCGAAGAGTGTTCAGCCAGTGAATTGACTCTGGCGGTGCAATGTGGGGGCTCTGATGCTTTTTCGGGGATTACGGCCAACCCTGCCTTGGGGGCCGCCAGCGATATATTGGTGCGGCACGGCGGTACGGTTATTTATTCCGAAACGCCGGAAATATATGGGGCCGAACATTTGCTCACGCGGCGGGCGAAATCCCCAGAGGTGGCTGAAAAATTATTGCAACGCATTCGTTGGTGGGAGGAATACACTCAAAAAAATGGTTTTGAGTTAAACAACAACCCATCACCGGGAAATAAAGTTGGCGGCCTGACCACGATTCTGGAAAAGTCACTCGGTGCACAAACCAAAAGCGGCTCCAGCATGATGGTGGAAGTATACGAATATGCCGAGCCAGTGGCTCAGAAAGGCCTGGTGTTTATGGATAGTCCCGGTTTTGACCCGGTCTCTGTTACCGGCCAGGTGGCTTCGGGTGCGAATATGATTTGCTTTACGACCGGGCGCGGCTCGACCTTCGGCTTCAAGCCCGTACCCAGTATTAAACTGGCGAGCAATTCCAGGCTGTTTACATCGATGAATGAAGATGTGGATATCAACTGCGGTGAAATCCTCGATGGCACACATACGGTTGTCAGCTCGGGGGAAGAGATTTTCCAGAAAGTCCTTGCCGTCGCATCCGGCGAGCCCAGTAAAAGCGAGTCCTTTGGCTACGGTGATGTCGAATTCAACCCCTGGAAAATCGGCGCGGTGGTGTAAAGCCTCCGCAGCGACTTCGGCTACGCTGAGGCAAGCTGCACGCAACTAGTATACAATCGCGACTGCATTGCGTTTCGAGCAAGGTTTCAAGCGCACTATATTGCTCTCTATTGCTCCCTGTATAGTGTTCGTCACAGCGCTCTTTATAGCGCTTTAAAAGAAATAAAAGCGAAAGATAACAATAAGCATGATGAAATTACCTTTAATCTTCAAATTAAAGTTTGGCCTCCTTCTGTGCAGCAGCCTCTTGCTTTCCTGCAGCAAAGTGGAGGATATCCGCGTACTCAAAATGGCGCACAGTCTGCCTACCGAGCACCCCGTACATATTGCTATGGAATATATGGCAGAGCGTTTGCTCGCGATTTCAGAGGGCAATATGCGCATGGATATTTATTCCGGCGGCCAATTGGGCGGTGAGCGCGAAACAATGGAGTTGGTACAAATTGGTAGCCTTGCGATGACCAAGGTTTCGACGGGCTCAATGGAAGGTTTTGTACCTGAAATGAAAGTATTTGGTGTGCCGTATGTATTCAAAGGTGAAGAGCACTTTTGGGAGGTGCTCGAAGGTGAAATCGGCAAAGAGCTGTTATTGAAAGGCGAGCGGGTGCGCTTGCGGGGCCTTGGTTATTACGATGCAGGCAGCCGCAGCTTTTATACCGTGGACGAGCCGGTACACACACCCGCCGATTTGCAAGGTAAAAAAATTCGTGTGATGAAAAGTCAAACCGCGGTGGAAATGGTTAGCGCGCTGGGTGGGAGTGGTACACCCATTTCGTGGGGCGAACTTTATACTGCGTTGCAACAAGGTGTTGTCGATGGCGCAGAAAATAACCCACCAAGCTTTTATACCTCCAAACATTTTGAAGTTGCAAAATATTACACGCTGGACGAACACACCTTTCTACCGGATGTGGTGCTAATAAGTACCTACGTTTGGAATTCGTTAACCGAGCAAGAACAACAATGGTTACAACGCGCGATGGATGAATCGGTCTTTTATCAGAAAAAGATATGGGCCGAAGCGTCGGACCATGCGCTGGAAGAAGTGCAAAAGGCGGGAGTAACGGTAATTCGTCCGGATAAAACCACCTTTTCCAGTCGCGTAAAAAGTATGCACGAAAATATGCAAGCCACACCGGCCTATGAGTTTATTCAGCGTATTCAGGCGATGTAGGGGGCGAGATGAAAATAGTGATTGAAAAAATTGATTGGTTTGTTGCCCGCTTTGTTTCTTTACTAATGGCGTTGTTGGTAGTCGATGTCACCTGGCAAGTGTTGTCGCGCTTTGTTTTTAATAATCCAAGCACCTTTACCGAAGAGGTCGCGTTGTTTCTGGTTTTATGGATCGCGCTATTGGGGGCGGCTTATACCTATCGTCAGGGTGCCCACCTGGGGCTCGACATTCTTGTCGAAAAGCTGGAAGAGGGGAAACGCTTATTGGTGCAACGCCTTGCGGATATTGCGTGTTTGGCTTTCGCCCTGATCTTGCTGGTTTACGGAGGCTGGGAGCTGGTTCTATTAAATGTTCAGCTTGAGCAAACCTCGGCCGCGTTGCAAATGCAAATCTGGATTGTTTACAGCGTGATTCCAATAAGCGGGATTTTGATTTCGCTTTACGCGCTGGAACGCATAATTTACGGCCCGCTTGAAAAGCACGTAAGCCCGGAAGAAGAATAAGAGGAAAGGGTGATGGAATTATCTGTTGTGGTTTTGCTGGTTTCGTTTGTCGTGCTCTTGTTAATGCACGTGCCGATTTCTATCAGTATTGGTTTGGCGACCTTGTTCGCCATGTTGTTCACCATTGATTTTATGCCTGCGGTGACCACCATTGCGCAACGCATTGCGAGCGGCGTTGACAGTTTTGCCTTGTTGGCGATCCCGTTTTTTATTTTATCGGGGTTGTTAATGGGGCGTGGCGGGATTGCGCACAGGCTGATTGAATTTGCCAAAGTGTGTATCGGCATGGTGCCGGGTGGCCTGGCTTTTGTGAATGTGATTAGTTGTACCTTGTTTGGAGCGATTTCAGGTTCTTCTGTTGCCGCGACATCTGCAGTTGGGGGCTTCATGATTCCCGCAATGGAAAAGGAAGGTTACGATCGAAATTTTAACGCCGCAATTACGGTCACCTCGTCAACAACGGGCCTGTTGATTCCTCCCAGCAATATTTTAATTATTTATTCGCTTGCAAGTGGGGGTGTTTCCATTGCAGCACTCTTTGTAGCGGGTTACTTACCCGGGTTGCTGGTGGCAGCAAGTTTAATGATGGTATGCGCAGTTTACGCAAAAATAAAAGGTTTCCCTGTCGGTAAGCGACCGACTTTTCGTGAGTTTGCCAAGCGCAGCCTGGATGCCATTCCCAGTTTGATGCTGGTTGTCATTATTATTGGCGGGATTATTGCGGGTTTCTTTACTGCAACAGAGGCCTCTGTTGTCGCGGTGTTATACGCGCTGGTGCTTTCTGTTTTTGTTTACAAGGAAGTCAAGATTGCTGATTTGCCAGACATCCTTTTAAAGTCAGTCGAAACAACGTCTATCGTGATGTTGTTAATCGGCACCTCGACGGCCTTGTCATGGATGTTGAGTTACGAAAGTATTCCTCAAGCAATCAGTTCAGCCTTGATGGGTTTGAGTGATAACCCATTTATTATTTTGCTGACGATCAATTTAATTCTCTTGTGTGTCGGTATCTTTATGGATATGACGCCTGCGGTTCTTATTTTCACGCCGATCTTTTTACCTGTGGCGATTCAATTGGGCATGTCGCCCCTACACTTCGGGATAATGATGGTGCTCAACCTCTGTATTGGTTTGTGTACGCCGCCGGTGGGCTCAGTGCTCTTTGTCGGCTGCAGTATTGCGCGAACTTCCATCGCGGCGTTGATCAGACCCTTAATGCCAATGTATTTAGCGATGTTGGTCGCTTTGTTGTTGATTACCTATATACCTTCTATTACCGAATCCTTGCCAATATTTTTCGGTTTATATGAAAAATAACAAAGCGGAGCCCAAGGGCTCCGTTTTTTTTAAAGACGTCAGTTTACGCGTTGTAGGTCGATGATTTCAAAAGGTGAATTTATAGCAGAACACTCTTCGCTATTGGGGCTGCGGGTTTGTGACCGTTTTTGGCGGAACCACTCAAGCTGTCTACGTTCACAACCAAATTAAACGAATTTGATACAAGCGGCCTTCAAGTTATTGCGCAAACCAAACGCACTTTAATTATGAAAGTAGAGAATCAGGAAGTTTATATTTTCAGTTCTTCCACGTTTAACCAATAGTCTTTTCTTTCGAGAGGCGTTTCGGGCGATAGAAAAGGGTTTTGTAAGTAAAACGCTTTGCGGCTTTTTAAGTTGGATTTCTCCAGTGCGTCCTTAATTTGAGGGTTGTTGAAGAAAAAATTATCAAAGCTACCGTTCGCCAGGCTCAACTCCAATCCGCGCATCAGGTCAGCAGCTAACTCTTTACGATCCTCTCGAACAAAAAAATACACGGGTAAGCGGTAGATAAAAAGCAGATCTTTCTCAACGGCTAAACTCAATTCCGGGCGTTCAGACGTCTCACTCCAGGCTTCCAGCACCGCACGTGGGAAAGCATCAAAACGCCCCCCTTCAACCATGTGAAACAAGCCCTGATACTTGTTGCAAGTAACAACATTGATCCCGTTGTCACGTAAAATAACGGTGTCGGGCCACGATGTACCCTGACCAAACTTCAATTTTTTAACATCATCAATTGTGGTAATCGCGCCAAACTTTTGCTGCATATCCGGGCGAATGATATTGATACGATGCCCGAGTAAGCCCTTCATCAGGGGAAAACGAATGGGCATCAATTGCTCCTCAATATCAGAGCTGGATGCCATCCAGTAGACGTCTATCCTGCCCTCCTTGACCATTTCGATGGTGCGCTCCTGGGTTACCTCCTCCGGGATCTCTGTTAGCGTGTACTTGCTATCCAATTGGCTCAAAGTGAGTTTGAGCGCGTCGATGGTATAGCGATCCATTGGGTGCTCCTTGCGGATAACCTTGAGCTCAACAGCGAATATCGCGGGTGAGAGCACACTCAAAAGACAAAGGGCGAGCCAGATACGATGGTATTTCATAGGCAAGAAAACTGTATGTTAAAAACTAAAGGCGACTATCGCGTACTTCACCCTCCTGGAGGGTTAAAGACCGTCCATACTTCTCAGTATAGAAGGTCTATGGCTTTTGTCAGATTCGGTGAGTAAAGACAGGTACAGACGCAGTTGAGCCCGCATGAATCGCTGTGTATGGAAGGGTCGGCCAAAACAAATTGACTCCGGTCTTTTATGCGCGCTGAAATAAAGTCCTACAGCCCGGTCTTACGAATGCTTAATACTATTTCGCCAACCCTAAAGCCGAACTTGAACATGGTTGATTCGTTTATGAGGTGGTGCTTGTCGATGAGATACATGCGATCATCGATTTTGATATCCAGTGTATCGCCCTTGTAGGGGATGCGGAGCACGTACTTCAGGAATAAGGCATTGCCTGCTTGATGGAGTGTGGCTTCTCCAATCACGTCATCGGCAGTACCTGTATAGGTACGGCTATTTGAGTCGCTGCCCCCATCGTCGTTCGTTTCAATTTCTTCGAGAGTCCATATGCGGCGCTGCTGTTCACCATCGTCAAACTGAAACATCTCATCGAGCGTCCCAATTTCATTTTCCCAGTGTGCATCGATGTGCGCGACAAAGGTTCTTATAACTTTGCCTGATCGGTTTTTAACAATGCCGTGTGCTTCGAGTTTTCCATTAAAAAATTCCTTGATGTCGAATTTGGGCTCGACATCCCGATAGTCTTCAATATCGGTGTGGCTGCAGCTGGCACTGCAAACAATGAAAAAAGTAATAATGAATGTCCGAATCATGTGGGGCCTTTTGATTTTTCGTAATCTTTTGGAAAAAGCTATGGCTTCCTACGTTTAGCCCTGTGATTCGGTTCACCTTTCATGATCGCAGTCTCAAATTTCAGGTATTGCGAGCCTGGTGGTCCGGGGGGTTGATTGCGGTGGGGAAGGAGGGGAGTTGAATGCCGGTTTCGAGAACTTCCTCAAACCCGCTATGCAGACTGGCGCGCAAAACACTATTTTGGCAGTTTCGTCATCGGGAACTTTGCTCTACTATGGCCGCAGAATAACGGTATACAAGTTGATCCGGGTCGCCTCAAGGGTTGTGACCCTCGGTGATACACAGATTCCACGGGGAGAATATGGCTGAAAACCTGAGCTTAAAGCGCATATATGCCGCCATGAGTGCGAGCATAGCGCGTACGGTTTCCAGGATTGTTCCTCCACGGGAAATTGAAGATGTTGTGCAGGAAACCTACGTTCGGTTTTGTCAGATTGAAGACAAGAAAGAAATACGCCATCCCAGATCCTTCCTGATGAAAGTCGCGCGCAATGTCGCGCTCGACTATGCAAAGCGCGCGGACACACGTCTGAACGACAGCATTTCAGATGATGATATGTTGTCTCACCTCCTGCAACAGGATGAGGACCACACCTACAATACGGTTGCGGCGAAAGAAGAGTTCGCGAATTTTTGTGAAGCGGTAAGAGCCTTGCCGCAGCAATGTCGCCGGGTTTTCGTTCTCAAGAAAGTGTATGGATATAGCCAGAGGGAAATTGCGCGCGAACTTGGTCTGAGCGAGAGTACAGTGGAAAAACACATTGCCAATGGTATTCGCCGTTGCAGTGATTTTATGTCGCGCTTTAATCAGTCATCGCCTTCGCTCGAAAGGGGTGCTCCCGTTAAGGCGAGGGTGGAACGATGAGTGAAGTTGTTAGTTTGCCGAATATAGCGCAGATCAAGGACGAAGCGAGCGTATGGCTTGCGCGAATTGATCGCGGTTTAAGTGCAAGTGAACAACAAGCCTTTTCCAGATGGTTGTTGACAGATCAAAAACACGAACACGCTTTCAGCGAAATGGCGCGTCTTTGGGACAATATGGACGCGCTCAATCAGCTTGCTGAAATTTTTCCTAAAGAGCAGAGTGAATCACCAAAAGAAAAGAAAAAGCAGCGCTTGGCCATGTTTTATCGTTATGCGCCACTAACGTTTTCTGTTGTCGCATTAATCATTTTTGTTAACGTGGTCATGCTGGTCTCAAGTAGAAATATTTTCACTTCAGACCCGCTGTTTGAAGGCCACTTTGTTACCGCTGTCGGGGAGCAAAGTCGCTTGAATTTAAACGACGGCAGTGTCCTTACTCTGAATACCAACAGCCGTGTTGAAGTGCTTTTTTCGCGCGAGGAGCGCATTTTGAACCTCAAACACGGTGAGCTTCATATTGATGTTGCCCATGATTCCAGTCGCCCTTTAAGTGTGATTGCGGGCGGCAAAATTGTACAGGCCGTGGGTACGGCTTTTAACGTACAGTTGGGCTTGGGTGATGTTGAGGTGATTGTCACTGAGGGAAAGGTGTTGGTTGCTGATTCCAAATCGCACGAAGAAAGTGGCAGAAAATATGTGGTGCCCAATGCGCAAGCGGTGCAAAAAGGTGAGCTGGCCTTGTTTGCGGAGCAGGCAAACACAGTTAGCAGTATGGCTGAAGAGGATATGCAAAATTCCTTATCCTGGCGTCAAGGAAAAATTATTTTTCGTGGCGAAAGCCTGGCGTCTGCCATTGACGAAATCAGTCGTTATACCGCGCTGGAATTCAGTATTGTTGATCCGGAACTTGCCGCTATACAAATCGCCGGTCGATTCAAGACCGGCGACCTTTCCGGTATGCTGTTCGCACTCGAAGAAAACTTTGGTATCCATTCTGTTCAACGCGGCAATCATATATTGTTGAGCCGCGATGAATAAAGACATCGTCTACCCAATTCTGGCGATGTGCGACCCACAATAAAATACAATTTTTTAAATGCTTCAAAATAGATGGCGGATTTTTTCCCCCCAATCGTCAATACAGGAAGCCCACACTGTAAATAAAAAAGTGTGGGTGATGTATTTGGGGGGGAAGTCGCTGGCATGCACGGTGATGGCAGGTTTGTGCCTGTTATTTAGTCTGGTGAGCCATGCTGACAAAGCACATCTTGATCGCGTTCTTGCTTTCAATATCCCTCAACAAAAAGCCGACCTTTCTCTTACGCAGTTCGCGGAGTTGGCCGACTTGACGTTGATTTTTCCCTATAACGAAGTCAAGGAAAAAACAGCTAATGCCTTGATCGGGCGTTTTTCGCTCGTGCAAGCCATTGAGGTGCTGTTGGCGAATACCGGCTTGCGTGTGACAGTGAATGAAGAAGGTCATCTTACGGTTGTTACCGAACCATTAGATGGAGAACTGAAGCACATGCTTAATAAAAATAAACTATCGCTTGCCATCGGCGCTGCAATGGCAGCGTCTCTTGCGGCAGGGCAAAGCCTTGCGCAGGAAATTGAAGAAGGCGTCGTTCAGGAAGAAGTGGTTGTTACCGGGAGTTATTCGGCCAGTTTGCGACAATCTCTTGATATGAAGAGACAGTCTACGGGCTTTGTGGATGCAATTACTGCGGAAGATGTGGGTAAATTCCCGGACAATAATCTTGCAGAAGCCTTGCAGCGAATCCCCGGGGTGCAAATTTCGCGAACCAATGGTGAGGGTCAACAAATTTCCATGCGCGGTTTGGGGCCAAGTTTTACCCGGACGCTATTAGACGGGATGCCTATTTCTGTTGCTTCTGAAGGCAGTGTTGATCAAAACGCCTCTAACCGTGAAACCGATTTTGATATTTTTCCTTCGGAGTTGTTTACCTCCGTTGTTGCTGTAAAAACCTCGCAAGCGAGCCTGGTGGAGGGTGGGCTTGCCGGTGCAATCAGTTTGCGAACTGCGCGTCCGTTTGATTTTAGTGGGTTTACTTCATCCTACTCTTTGCAATTTGCTCACTCCGATGTGTCAGGGGAAACCGATCCGCGAGCGAGTTTTTTAATAAGCAATACCTGGGAGGACAAATTCGGTGTACTTTTTCAGGTGGCCACTTCGCAACGCAGTTACCGCACCGATGGTTACGAATCGTTTGATTGGACACGTGGGCGAACCAGCCTTGATGCGGCGCTTGGTAGCGGCTTAACGCAAAGTCCGGCGTCGGGAGGTAATTTTGGTTTCACCTGGGACTTGCGGGATGGTAATGCCAGTGGTGTCAGTGATGCAGTGCTGTCAGAGGCTAAAGTGCCGCGACTCGCACGGCCCGAATTGCAAATTGGTGACCGGGATCGCACCGGCGCAACACTCGCTTTTCAATTCCGCCCCAACGACAAGGTCAATCTGAATTTTGAATATTTGCATGCCGAACTGGATACGATTTTTGAGCGCTATACCAACAATATGTTGATTCGTGGTACGGGGCCTGAGGCAGCATCCCGTGTTGTTGCCGATGTAGAAGAATTGATCCCCCCCGCTGAAATGGTGGCGGGTACCTTTGGTTGGGTCACGCCGATAGACGTCAGTATCGATAGTAATAACACCATGACTGAAGCGACCTTGCGAAACAGTCGTTTCTGGTCTGAAAACCGTGTGTTTGAAAACAAAGTCGATTTTGATTTGTTTTCGTTTAGCGGCGATTTTCAAATCAATGATGACTGGTTGATGGATTGGAAGCTTGCAAAAAATACTTCCGATTGGTCCTTGCGCCATACAACCTTGTTGTGGATGACGGTGGATATGGAGAACCGTTACAGCGTGATTAACAATTTTCCCGTGGTGACACCGGACAACAGTGTGAATGTCCAGCGAGACCCCGGAGATGACAGTATTAAAATCGCAACGGAAACCGGTGGGGCAACAATCAGCAATCCCATGGTGAACCCGGAAGCCTGGAATTTCGATACTATTCGTGTGCAACCGCGTTTTCGCGAAGAGGAAAATTCAAACATGATGTTGAATTTCACTTATGGCGACGACGAAAATAATTTACGTTTTGGTTTGCATTCACACAGCTTTCAACGCGACCGCCTGGTGTTGGAAGGTGCAAGTGCGTCCACCATGTTGGAAGCGGCAGGTTTTGCACCAGGCACACGCACTCAGGATCTCGATCTTGGCAGTTTTTCGCGCCCGACGCCGGTTGCTGACCATGGTGCAAATTTTGATACACAACCGGGTTACACCTCCTGGCTAACGGCCGATTTTTCCGCCTTCGAAGCCAGCGTGATGACCCTGGATTTAATGGATTCCATGGCGAGTATCGGAACCGGGGAGTCAGGGAGTGGTAGCACCGAGGAAGACTCAACGGCGTTTTACGTGGAATCCAATCTCACTGCATCCATTCTGGATAAAGAAACGCGTATCAACGCGGGCGTGCGCTATGTCATGACTGAGCAAGCGCTCCTCGGGTATGTGCCGGATGCGGGTGCAGCAGAAGGCTATCAAACCATTACTTTTGATTCGGATTACGATGTGGTGTTGCCGTCCTTGAATGTGTCGGTAGATTTGCAGGATGATTTAATTCTGCGTTTTGCGGGTTCGCGAGGCATGACCCGCGCAGCCCCCGGTGATATGGAACCACGCACGGGTATTGCGACAGGCACGTCGGCCATCAGTCAGGGAAATCCGGATCTCAGTCCGTATTTTGCAGATCAGTTCGACCTTGGAATTGAATGGTATTTTGAAGAAGGCGCGGTGCTATCGGGAACCTGGTTCTTTAAGGATATTTCCGGGTTTATCGAGAGGCAAACCAGCTTGCGCCCGTTTTCATATTCCGGCGTTGACCCGAACAATCTCGACCCCGCTTTGACCGCAGGCCTGACTTCAATTCCACCCGAAAGTACGCTGGTACCTTTTACGCGCCCGGTAAATTCGGCCGATAAAATTCAAGTCAGCGGAATTGAATTGCAATATCAGCAGCCGCTCGACTGGGTGTTGGAAGGCTTGGGAGTTTTAGCCAACTATACCAAAGCAAAATCCGAAGGAGACCGCGATGTGGTTGGCTTGTCAGACAACGCCTATAACCTTGTGGCCTACTTTGAGCGCGATACGTTTAGTACGCGCTTATCCTACAACTATCGTTCTGACTACCCGCTCTGTATTGAAAACAGCGGTTGTCGGGATGGTCAGCCCGATGGGCGCATTCGTGAAGCGGCGGGGCATCTTGATTTTTCGGCAAGCTATACCTTGCCGTTGGATGCAATGGATCTGGAGTTGACCTTCGAAGCGCTAAATCTCACAGATGAACAGGAATACACTTACTTCGGTGAGCCCAATCGCTTGCGAACCTTGAATCGTCCCGGTTCACTGTATCTCTTCGGTATTCGAGGAAAATTCTAAACCCTGAGAATAAGCGAGTTGACTTTTGCCTTTGTGGCAAAGGTCTGCTTGTGTTTATTTAAGTAGTCTAAGTAGTCTCGACTTCCTAACGGCAGTTGTTTTGCCGTTTTTACGGGCAAGGGCTTAATGTTCTTGTCCGTTTTTTTGTTGTTAAATGTTACTCAAAAGAATAATTCAACAAACGAATGTCCTGCTCAAAATGTTTGGCTACTGCTTCAATCGACTCATCGTTGTAATAAGATCGATAATCTTTTTTTCGCTCAGTCGCCTTCCTTTTGTGCGGTAAATTCAAATTGGGGAGGTTCAACTTTTGTTTTATATAGTCAAAGCCTTCCTGCAAATTTTCGTAGCGCCCCATATAGTCGACGATGATATTGCCGTGGAGATCAATTAAATGATCGGTTTGTAATTTGGAGGCAATATCAATGTGGTAAAGAAAAGGGCGCTCGGGATCAAATTTGTATTTCAGAAACTCATTAAAGTCGGTAATACCTTTGAGCATGTGTGGGCGTTCGCGTTGCACGTGATGGAAAGAGGATACTTGTAAATCCCAGGGGTTGCGCACGAAAGCAAACTTGAACAGCGACGCAAAAAAATCTTCTGGAAGCATTTCCTTGGCGGCAATGATGCTTGCGTGGCGAGGTAGCTTTGTGGCAATTGTGTGGCCGGTAAAGCTGCTAAGCTTGTGGCAAGGAAACATTACGTAATACATGGGGTCGCGCCAGCGCAAGCGATTCAGTGCGGTACGCATACTGGTGCCGCCGGTTTTGGCAATATGGACGTAAAGAAATTTATAGCGATGGGATAGCAGCATTATTCTTTCCAGCACTTTTCCACCCAGGGCGTGGGCAGAATGTAATGGCGTAAATGTTTTATCAAGCCGCTTTTACGCTCTCCGCGCAAACCAGCTTTTATGTGTTCCCAGGGGCTGCGTTTTACTTGCACGCTTCGGTAATAAAAACCGTTAATGGCATCTTCCGGGTGCAGGTCGCCCGGAAAGATCACAATTTTTGAATCCTTACCGAGTTTGGGTGGTAAAAAATAATTTAAGGGAAAGGTGCGGCGGCAGTGGCGTCGGAAGTGGGCAACCCAGGTTTTCGGCCACAACTTGATGCCGCCGGGCGCATTGCGTGTTACAAAGCGTTGTTCGTATTTATATTCTTCTGCAATTTTCTGAGGGTTGCTGGCGAATAATTCCAGTATGGGTTTCAATTTGCCCACCGGGAAACGGTATACCGATGTTTGGCCCAGGCGTTCAAGCGGGTTGCTGGGGTTGGGCGAAAGAATCACATCGTCATCATTGCCGTATTCGAAAAAGCCGTCGAGATTGCCGGTGATCACTACATCCAAATCGATAAACAATACTGGCCCCTCGAGATCCGCTAGCTGGCTATTCCACAGTTGGCTTTTGGGCCAGATCCCCTTTTTGGTGACCGGTAATTCAAAATCAAGACCTGGGAGGGGTTGGCATTCGACTTCTTCGCGTACGCCGTCACTGTTGTCGCAAAAGCAGACAAAACGAAAAGGTGGGGAGATATTACGCGCGACCATGCCGTAAAGGCGATTGATATATTTGGGGCCGTATTTGGTGCCCCAGTTGATGCAGATGATTTGTTTCTTCATTTATTCTCCTCGAGCGGCCGCAGAGTATACCCAAATTGGCCTACAATAGCGCCTCGTTAACATCAAAGAACGGGAAGAGCATGAGCGAAACCATCAATGTGCTGTGTATGAAGTGGGGTACCAAATACGGGCCGGAATACGTCAACAAGCTTTATGGCATGGTAACGCGCAATTTACAGCGGCCCTTTCGCTTTGTGTGTTTGACGGATAATAATGATGGTATCCATGAGGGGGTGGATTGTTTGCCGCTCCCAGAGCTCGATCTTCCCCCAGGGGCGCCAGAGCGAGGATGGAACAAGTTAACGACCTTTATTAATCCGCTGTTTGACCTTGAGGGTAAAGTTCTTTTTCTCGATTTGGATGTCGTTATCGTAGGGTCGTTGGACAGCTTCTTTGATCTTGAAGACGGTGTCCATATTTGTCGGGACTTTGTCCGGCGCGACGGCACAGGCAACTCTTCCGTCTATTTATACAGGGCAAACGCGCACCCGGATATTATTGCCAATTTTCGCGAAAACTTCGCAAGCATTCAGAAGCAGCATCGCAATGAGCAGGAATATCTTTCACACTTTCTGTTGGCGCAGGGAAAGTTGCATTATTGGCCGCAAACCTGGTGTCGTTCCTTCAAGTATGATTGTTTGCCCGGTGGCGTATTGGGCAGTTGGTTCAATGAAGCCCGTATTCCGGACGATGCGCGTGTGTTGATTTTTCACGGTAATCCCAATCCTGACGATGCTGTTCGCGGCGTGTCGGGTAAGTGGTATCGGCGTGTAAAGCCCACCCGCTGGATCGAAGACTATTGGCGCGAATAGCGCCCGCCCTGGCACTGCCGAAAGCGTTAAGTGTTGGCAGGCGATTAAACAAATAAATGTAATGATTAAAAAAATAGTAATAACCAGGCACGCCAATGCAATATACAAAATCAATGATAGACCTTGTTCAAGAGGTGCGAAGACGGGCTCCGAGGGAGCAAAAAGCCGCCATTAAGTTGGCCAATCCGGATGTGTTATACGAGATAGCCGATCTGTTCCATGGCTCCAGCGATGCGGTACTAAAAGCCGTCATCAAGGAATTGATGGAGTTGGCCGGGGATCCCTGGGCCGATTTGTTGGTTAAAAAGGAGGGTGAACAGGTTGGAGAGAAAGCCAGGAGTTTGTTTCACGCCTATCGGGGGGCGGTGAGTCTGGTAGATAGAGTGGCCCCCAGCGATCCGGAGGCGGCAAAGTCTCAGCGTAAAAAGCGTGTATACCGAGGCCGGGTTGTGGAAGATTAGTGCGCTGTTAGGCCATTGTTCTGTGCTTTGTTTTTTTTGATATAAAACCAGGCTTGTCGCCCCTGATTTTTGTTGACACCCCCATATCGAGTCATTAGAATGCGCCCCTCATTTCGGCTGGTGCCGGGCTTGGGCGTGGAAGTTTGCTGGATAACTCCTTGCTAAATTCGCTCAAGATCGGGCTTCTACCGATTGTTCTTTAAAAACACCGGGAGTTTGGTTCAGATGCAGAATCAACGTATTCGAATTCGCCTCAAGGCCTTTGATCACAAGCTGATCGACGCCTCGACGTTGGAGATTGTTGAAACCGCCAAACGTACTGGCGCACAGGTTCGCGGCCCGATTCCGCTGCCGACGCGCAAAGAGCGTTTTACGGTATTGATTTCGCCGCACGTTAATAAGGATGCGCGCGACCAGTACGAAATTCGTACGTACAAGCGTTTGCTCGATATTGTCGAGCCAACTGAAAAAACTGTAGATGCCTTGATGAAGCTGGATTTGGCAGCTGGCGTTGAGGTTCAAATTAGTCTGGGCTAGTCCTCTGAGGCGTAACAGCTTCAGAATCAAACCCTGGGTAAAGCTTCCCATCCACAACGGTGGGAGTTTTGTGTAACGCTCTGAAATGGGCGGCCATAGCGGGTCTCACTTTCTACCCAAATATTAGAAAGTAGAGGAAAGCCCCGTACACTGAGAGGTTATTAGAAAATGACGATTGGAATAGTCGGCCGCAAAAGCGGCATGACGCGCATTTTTACAGACGAAGGTCAATCCGTTCCTGTCACTGTGATTGAGGTAGAGCCCAATCGCATCACTCAGGTTAAGAGCGTAGAAACCGACGGTTACAGTGCTGTACAAGTCACCGTAGGGTCTCGTCGAGCCTCCCGTGTTAACAAACCTGCTGCAGGTCACTATGCCAAGGCTGAAGCTGAAGCTGGTCGCAACCTGTTTGAATTGCGCAACGATGATGGCGAGCAATTCGAAGTGGGTGGTCAAATCACCGTTGATGCTTTTGAAGCGGGTCAGGTGGTTGATGTTACGGGCACTTCCAAAGGTAAAGGTTTCCAGGGTGGCGTTAAGCGATGGAATTTTCGCATGCAAGACGCAACTCACGGTAACTCACTGTCTCACCGTGCTCCCGGTTCTATCGGTCAATGTCAGACTCCGGGTCGCGTATTCAAAGGCAAAAAGATGGCCGGTCACATGGGTGCTGAGCGTACTACAACTCAGAACCTGGAGATCGTGAAGGTCGATGCCGAGCGCAATTTGATACTGATTAAGGGTGCCGTTCCCGGCGCGCCTGGTGGCGATGTTGTTATTCGCCCCGCAGTCAAAAAGCGTAACTCGAGCAAGGCATAAGTATCCAGGAGTCGACCATGGAATTAAGCATTATTACTCCCAAGGGCGCAGAAGGAACTGTGAGTGTTTCTGAAGCGGTTTTGGGTAAAGAATACAATCAGGATCTGGTTCATCAGGCCGTTGTTGCCTATATGGCGGGTGCGCGTCAAGGCACCAAAGCCCAGAAGAACAGAGCTGCAGTCAGTGGCGGTGGTAAAAAGCCCTGGCGTCAAAAAGGTACTGGCCGTGCGCGTGCCGGTACTATTCGTAGTCCAATCTGGCGTTCTGGTGGCGTAACGTTCGCTGCGCAGCCGCGTAACTACGAGCAAAAACTGAATAAGAAAATGTATCGCGCTGCTTTGCGCTGCATTCTTTCAGAGCTGAACCGTCAGGAGCGTCTGATCGTTGTCGACAGCTTTGATGTGGATGCCCCTAAAACAAAGGGTTTAGTAGAGAAGCTTGCGCAATACGATCTGTCTGATGTGTTGATTGTGGCGGAAGAGGTCAGTCAAAACCTGTATCTGTCTTCACGTAATCTGCACAAGGTTGAAGTTCGCGATGTTCAGGGCGTGGATCCTGTGAGTCTGATTCGCTGTGAGAAAGTGCTGGTCACTGTTTCTGCTCTGAAGAAACTTGAGGAGGCGCTGGCATGAGTCAGGAAAAGCTTTACAAAATCATCCTGGGTCCGGTTGTTTCCGAAAAATCCGCCATTGTTGCCGAGCAAAGCAATCAAGTTGTTTTCAAGGTAATCAAGGATGCGAACAAGCAGGAAATTGCTGCAGCCGTTGAAAAATTATTTAAAGTCGAAGTGGAAGACGTTCGCGTATTAAACGTGAAAGGCAAAACCAAGCGCACACGCTACGGAATGGGTAAGCGTAACGATTGGAAAAAAGCCTATGTTCGTCTCGCGCAAGGTCACGAAATTGACTTTGCCACTGCGGAATAAGAGAGGGTAAGGAGCGATCATGCCGATTGTAAAACGTAAACCGACATCCGCTGGACGCCGCTTTGTAGTAAGCGTTGTTAACCCTGATCTACACAAGGGTGCGCCACACGCGCCATTGTTGGAAAAGAAAAGCAAAAGTGGTGGCCGTAATAACAACGGTCGTATCACAACCCGTCATGTGGGTGGTGGTCACAAGCAGCACTACAGAAAGATTGATTTCAAGCGTAATAAAGATGGTATTCCTGCGAAAGTAGAGCGCCTTGAGTACGACCCGAATCGTACTGCAAATATTGCGTTGATTTGTTATGCCGACGGTGAGCGTCGTTACATCATTGCACCTAAAGGATTGTCTGCCGGTGATGTGATCGAATCTGGCGACGCGGCAGCGATCAAAGTGGGTAACACTTTGCCGTTGCGCAATATTCCCGTGGGTAGTGTGATTCACTGCATCGAATTAAAGCCTGGTAAGGGTGCGCAATTGGCGCGTTCGGCCGGTGCATCGGTTCAGTTGGTTGCGCGTGAAGGTATGCATGCCACATTGCGTTTGCGCAGTGGTGAAATGCGTAAGGTTTTGGCGGATTGTCGTGCAACTTTGGGTGAAGTATCCAATAGTGAGCATAACCTCCGTTCTTTGGGTAAGGCTGGTGCCAAGCGCTGGCGTGGTGTTCGTCCAACCGTTCGCGGTGTGGCGATGAACCCGGTAGATCACCCGCACGGTGGTGGTGAAGGTCGTACATCAGGTGGTCGTCACCCGGTTTCGCCTTGGGGTATGCCAACCAAGGGTTACAAAACTCGCAAGAACAAGCGCACGGACAACATGATTGTGCGTCGTCGCAACAAGAAATAATTGAGAGGGTAATACAGTGCCACGTTCTCTAAAGAAAGGTCCTTTTATCGATCATCACCTCGAAGCAAAGGTGGTTAAGGCTAAAGAAGCAAATGATCGTCGCCCAATCAAAACCTGGTCGCGTCGTTCAATGATTCTGCCAGACATGGTGGGTTTGACTATCGCCGTGCACAACGGTCGTCAACACGTCCCCGTTTTAATCAACGAGGAAATGGTCGGTCACAAACTGGGTGAATTTGCTGTAACGCGTCACTATCGTGGCCATGCGGCAGACAAGAAAGCCAAGAAATAAGAGATTATTACGATGGAAGTAGCAGCTAAATTACGCGGTGCCGGAATGTCGGCACAAAAAGCGCGATTGGTGGCAGACCAGATCCGCGGTAAGTCTGTGGAAGATGCTTTGGATATTTTGTCCTTTAGCACAAAGAAAGGTGCTGCTGTCATCAAGAAAGTGCTGGAATCCGCTATCGCCAATGCCGAGCACAACGAAGGTGCAGACGTTGACGAGCTTAAGGTGTCCACAATTTTTGTGGATGAAGGTTTAACCATGAAGCGCATCAAGCCGCGAGCGAAAGGTCGTGCGGATCGTATTCTGAAGCGCACTTGTCATATCACTGTGAAAGTGGCTGATCAATAAGAGAGCGAACTTATTATGGGGCAAAAAGTACATCCGACAGGCATTCGCCTTGGAATCGTAAAAAGACATACCTCAACCTGGTATGCGAGCAAGGGCGAGTACGCGGACAAGTTAAACGAAGACTTGAAAGTGCGTGAATTCGTACAAAAAACGCTGGCACATGCTTCAGTAAGCCGTGTTGATATTGAGCGTCCTGCCAATACTGCACGCGTGACCATTCACACAGCCCGCCCCGGTATTGTGATTGGTAAAAAAGGTGAAGATGTTGAAAAGTTGCGCGCTGCTATCAGCAAGCAAATGGGTGTGCCTGTGCACATCAACATCGAAGAAATTCGTAAGCCCGACCTCGACGCAACTTTGGCGGCGCAGGGCGTGGCACAGCAACTTGAGCGTCGAGTTATGTTTCGTCGTGCTATGAAGCGCGCAGTACAAAACGCCATGCGCCAGGGTGCTGAAGGTGTAAAGATTCAGGTCAGTGGTCGTCTTGGCGGTGCCGAGATTGCACGTACTGAATGGTACCGCGAAGGTCGTGTACCTTTGCATACCTTGCGTGCTGACATCGACTACGCGACTGCAGAAGCAGCCACTACTTACGGCATCATCGGCGTAAAAGTGTGGATCTTCAAAGGCGAGATTATCGGCGGCCTCGAAGAAGTGGATGCTGCTGCTCAAAGCAACAAAAAAGGCGCTAAATAAGCGCGCTTGAAACAGCGATTTAACTAGTTAAGGGTTAGGCAGATGCTACAGCCAAAACGAACAAAATTCAGAAAGCAGATGAAGGGCCGCAACCGCGGTCTTTCGCACCGCGGTTCCAAAGTGAGCTTTGGTGAGTACGGTTTGAAGTGTGTTGAGCGTGGTCGTATTACTGCGCGTCAAATCGAAGCGGCACGTCGAGCCATGACCCGTCACGTTAAGCGTGGTGGCAAAATCTGGATCCGTGTTTTTCCAGACAAGCCTATTACTGAAAAGCCCTTGGAAGTTCGTCAGGGTAAAGGTAAAGGTAATGTTGAATACTGGGTTGCCCAGATTCAGCCTGGAAAAATATTGTATGAAATGGAAGGGGTAAGTGAAGAGCTCGCGCGTGAAGCATTTGCGCTGGCAGCTGCCAAGCTTCCATTGGGCACAACTTTTGTTAAACGATCGGTGATGTAATGAAAGCGCAAGATCTCAACATAAAAACCGTTGAAGAGTTGAATGCTGAACTGCTTTCCCAGTTGGAAGAGCAATTCAAATTGCGTATGCAAAAATCAACTGGTCAATTGGAACAAACGCATTTGATGAAGCAGACACGCAAAAATATTGCGCGTATCAAGACCGTTCTTCGTCAAAAGCAAGAAGCGTAATTTAGGTAAAGCAGATGGCTGAAGCGGAAAAATTAGTAAGAACCTTAAGCGGTAAAGTGGTTAGCAGCAAAATGGACAAGTCCATTGTTGTGCTTATCGAGCGTCGTGTTAAGCACCCCGTTTATGGCAAGTACGTGAGCAAGTCCACCAAGATCAAGGCACACGATGAAAGCAACGAGTGCAACGAAGGTGATCTGGTAACTATCGCGGAATCTCGCCCAATCTCCAAAACCAAGTCCTGGACTTTGGTGAAGATTGAAGAACGCGCAGCAGAAATTTAAATATGTTTGGTCTGATGTAAAGCGTCAGGCGAAGTAGAGAAGGCTCGGAGAACAACGATGATTCAGACAGAAAGCTATTTGGACGTGGCTGATAATAGCGGCGCCCGCCGGGTTATGTGTATTAAGGTCCTGGGTGGCTCACATCGTCGTTATGCGCGTGTGGGTGACATCATTAAGGTTACCGTTAAGGAAGCAATCCCACGCGGTAAAGTAAAAAAAGGTCAGGTGATGAAGGCTGTTGTGGTGCGCACTAAAAAAGGCGTGCGTCGTCCAGACGGTTCTCTGATTCGCTTCGACGATAACGCAGCGGTGTTGTTAAACAACCAGGAAGCGCCGGTCGGAACCCGTATTTTTGGGCCGGTTACGCGTGAGCTGCGTGGCGAGAAATTTATGAAAATTATTTCTCTGGCGCCGGAAGTACTGTAAAGAGCGTTGGGGTAAGAGGATAAGCGAATGCGTAAAATTAAACGTAATGATGAAGTCATCGTAATTGCCGGTAAAGACAAGGGCAAGCGCGGTACGGTTCGTCGAGTACTTGCCGACAATCGCTTGATTGTTTCCGGTGTGCAAATGATTAAAAAGCATCAGAAGCCCAATCCTCAAATGGGCATCGCCGGTGGTATTGTTGAAAAAGAAGCGCCGATTGCTGCTTCAAATGTGGCAATTTACAACCCTTCTTCCAATAAGGCTGACCGAGTGGGCTTTAAAATCGAAGATGACAAAAAGGTGCGCGTCTTTAAATCTGACGGCAAAACCGTACCCGAAAGCAAGTAACAGGTTTAACTGATGACTGTTGGGTCAGAAATCCAACAGCGGAAATAGAGTAAAGAAAATGGCCAGGTTGAAAGAACTGTACAACAAAGAGATTGCGCCAAAGCTGAAAGAAGAGCTGGGCCTGAAGAACGTGATGGAAATTCCACGCATCACAAAAATCACCCTGAATATGGGTGTGGGTGAAGCGCTGGCAGACAAGAAAGTATTGGAAAACGCCGTAAGTGATCTGGAAAAAATTGCGGGTCAGAAAGCGGTAGTGACCAAAGCGCGCAAATCCATCGCAGGCTTTAAAGTGCGTGAGGGCTGGCCGATTGGCTGTAAAGTGACTTTGCGTCGCGAAAAAATGTACGAGTTTCTCGACCGTTTGGTGAGCATCGCTATTCCACGTATTCGTGACTTCCGCGGTATTAGCCCCAAGCAGTTTGATGGTCGCGGCAACTTTGCAATGGGTGTAAATGAGCAAATCATTTTCCCGGAAATCGACTACGACAAAATTGACAAATTACGTGGTCTCGACATTTGTATTTCAACCACTGCTCGCAACGACGACGAAGGTCGCGCCTTGTTGAGAGCGTTTAACTTCCCATTAAAAGGGTAAAGGTTTAACGGTTTATGGCTAAGAAATCCATGATTGCTCGTGAAGCAAAGCGAGCCAAACTAGTAGCAAAATATGCAGCCAAGCGCGCTGAATTGAAAGCGATTATTGCAAACCCTGAGTCTTCAGATGAGCAAGTGTTCGAAGCGCAACTGAAATTGCAAAAATTGCCACGGGATGCCAGCCCTTCACGTCAACAGCGTCGTTGTCGTGTAACCGGAAGACCGCATGCGGTTTATAGAAAATTTGGTTTGTGCCGTAACAAATTGCGTGAAGCGGCCATGCGTGGTGATGTACCCGGCCTGGTCAAGGCTAGCTGGTAAACTGCCAGGCTAAGAGGAGCAAAGTTTAATGAGTATGCAAGATCCCATCGCCGATATGTTAACGCGCATTCGTAATGCGCAACAGGTTGGTAAAACATCGGTCACTATGCCTTCTTCGAAACTGAAGAAAAGCATTGCTGAAGTATTGGTAAGCGAAGGCTACGCAGTATCTTATGCAGTTGAAGATGGTGTTAAACCTGAACTGACTATCGAATTGAAGTATTTTGAAGGTAAGCCGGTTATCGCCGAGCTTGACCGAGTAAGTCGTCCGGGTTTGCGCGCGTATGCGGGTAAGGATGAACTGCCGGAAGTACGCGGTGGCTTGGGTATTGCCATTGTGTCAACCAGTAAAGGCGTAATGACCGACCGCGCAGCACGTTCTGCCGGTGTGGGTGGCGAAGTTCTCTGCACTGTTTTCTAAACCGTGTAGAACAAGAGATAACAGGAAAAACCTATGTCACGTATAGCGAATAGTCCAGTTGAGTTGCCGTCAGGTGTTGACGTCAATATGAAGGGCCAGGAAATCACCGTAAAAGGTGGAAATGGCACTTTAGCGCTTACCGTTCACGACAGTGTTGAAGTCAAACAAGAAGACAAAGTGCTGACTTTCAGTGCGCGTGACGGAGCGAAAGCCTCGCGTGCGCTTGCCGGTACCATGCGTTCTTTGGTGAACAACATGGTTGTGGGTGTAAGTGCAGGTTTCGAAAAGAAATTAGAGTTGAATGGTGTTGGTTATCGTGCGAAAGCCGCCGGTTCTACTCTGAATATGACTTTGGGTTTCTCTCACCCTATCGACTATGAATTGCCGGAAGGTGTGAAGGCCGAGACGCCAAGTCAAACAGAAATTATTTTGAAAAGTGCTGACAAGCAATTGCTTGGACAGGTTGCCGCAGAAGTGCGCGCGTTCCGTCCGCCTGAGCCTTATAAGGGTAAAGGTGTTCGTTACGCTGACGAATATGTTCGTCGTAAAGAAGCCAAGAAAAAGTAATTGAATCAGCAAAGCTTAAACGCAGGTTTATCGAAATGAATGCTAAAAAACAATCCAGATTACGTCGTGCCAAGCGCGCTCGTGCAAAAATCCGTGAGTTAGGTTCAACACGTCTTTGTGTTAACCGTACACCTCGCCATATTTATGCACAAATTATTGCTGCGGACGGCGACAAGGTATTGGCCAGTGCTTCTACTTTGGACAAGTCTCTGCGTTCCGGTAAAACCGGCAATTCAGATGCTGCGAAGGAAGTTGGCAAATTAATCGCTGAGCGTGCAAAAGCAGCAGGTGTTAACGAAGTTGCTTTTGATCGTAGCGGCTATAAATATCACGGCCGTGTAAAGGCTTTGGCAGATGCCGCGCGTGAAGGCGGATTGGAATTCTAAAGGTTGAGTTATGGCGCAACAAAAATCGAACAAAGATGAAAGCACGGCTGAAGGTTTACAGGAAAAGCTGGTTCAGGTTAACCGCGTAGCTAAAACTGTAAAAGGTGGTCGTATTTTTGGTTTCACCGCTTTGACTGTAGTGGGCGATGGTAACGGTAAAGTCGGTTTCGGCCGTGGTAAAGCACGTGAAGTGCCTATCGCGATCCAGAAAGCGATGGAATCTGCACGTCGCAACATGATTCAGGTTGATCTTAAGGGTGACACCATTCAATACCCCATGAAAGGTCGTCACGGTGCGTCCAAGGTATACATGCAGCCAGCATCAGCGGGTACGGGTGTTATTGCCGGTGGTGCGATGCGTGCGGTATTGGAAATTGCCGGTGTACAAAACGTACTGGCGAAATGTTACGGCTCGACTAACCCGGTTAACGTCGTTCGTGCAACATTTGAAGCGCTGCGCGCTATGGCTTCTCCTGAATCTGTTGCTGCCAAGCGCGGTAAGTCAGTAGAAGATATTTTGAATTAATTTTTGAGTCCTGGATAACAACAATGGCCAGTAAATCCAAAAAAACAGTAAAAGTTACTCAGATCAAGAGCATTAATGGTCGTTTAAAGGCGCACCAGCAATGTGTTGCAGGTCTGGGTTTACGACGCATCGGCCATACAGTTGAGGTGGAAGACACGCCTTCTGTACGTGGCATGATTAACAAAGTGAATTACCTGCTGAAAGTCGAAGGCGAATAAGGCAAGGGTCGAGGAAAATTACCATGCGTTTAAATACTTTAAGTCCCGCTCCTGGTAGCACGAAAAGCAGAAAGCGAGTTGGCCGTGGTATCGGTAGCGGTTTGGGTAAAACTGGCGGCCGTGGTCACAAGGGTTTGAAGTCGCGTTCAGGCGGCACAGTGAAGCCCGGTTTCGAAGGTGGTCAGATGCCTTTGCAGAAGCGCTTGCCTAAATTCGGTTTCAGTAGCCGAATTGGTCGCGTGACAGCGGAAATTCGTTTATCAGAATTAAATAAAGTGGAAGCCGAAGTCATTGACTTGGCAGCACTGGAAGCAGCAGACATCATCAGCAAAAACATCAAGCGTGCGAAAGTATTCTTGTCAGGTGAGTTGAAGAAAGCTGTGACAGTGAAAGGTCTTGCGGTAACAAAAGGGGCTAAAGCAGCCATCGAAGCTGCCGGCGGAAAAGTCGAAGAGTAATATAAAAAAGAGTACGTAAGAGCATGGCTACGCCAGGTGGACAACCATTAGGAAATCAAAAAGGCTTGGGAGAGCTTTGGGCTCGTCTCAAGTTTTTGTTTTTGGCGCTCGTGATTTATCGCGTGGGCACACACATTCCTGTGCCCGGTATTGATCCGGACCGCATTGCAGATTTGTTCAATCAAAATCAGGGCACAATCCTGGGAATGGTGAACATGTTTTCCGGTGGTGCCTGGGAACGTATGAGTATCCTCGCATTGGGAATCATGCCTTACATTTCGGCATCGATCATTATGCAGATGATGTCAGCCGTGACGCCTTCACTGGAAGCCTTGAAAAAGGAAGGTGAAGCAGGTCGCCGTAAAATAAGCCAGTACACGCGTTATCTAACGGTGGCACTGGCTACCGTACAGGCTTTTGTGATGGTTGCCGGCCTTGCGGGTCAGGGCATGGCTTACGCCGGTATTCCTTCTTTCAGTTTTTACGTCATCGCGGTGACCTCACTGGTGACGGGTGCAGTCTTTATGATGTGGCTGGGTGAGCAAATTACCGAGCGCGGTGTTGGTAACGGTATTTCCATGCTGATCTTCGCGGGTATCGTTGCAGGTTTGCCCGGTGTGATTAAGCAGCTATTTGATTCAACGCAGCAAGGTAATCTGCATGTGTTGGGGCTGCTGGCAATTGGTTTTGGTGCAGCCGGTCTGGTTTGGTTCATTGTTCGTATGGAGCGCGCACAGCGTCGTATAACGATTCAGTATGCGCGCCGTCAAGCTGCAGGCCGTCATGGCCAGGGCCCCGCGCAGACAAGCCATTTGCCATTAAAAATTAATATGGCGGGTGTGATTCCGGTAATTTTCGCCAGCTCGATTCTGATGTTTATGTCTTCTATCCCGGCGTGGTTTAGTGATGCATCAGAAGGCGGTGCGTCCAGCTTTATGCAGAAATTTGCAGCGGCATTGGGCCCCGGTACGCCAGGAAACTTTATTGTGTTTGGTGGTTTGATCATTGTGTTCTGCTTCGTCTATACCGCAATGATGTATAACCCCAAGGAAGTGGCTGACAACCTCAAGCGCGGTGGCGCTTATATCCCCGGCATTCGTCCTGGAGATCAGTCAGCAAAATATATCGACACCGTATTAACACGATTGACCGTAGTGGGGTCGATCTATATCGCCGCAGTGGCTCTGATGCCGCAATTTTTGGTGGTCTTTTCGGACCTGCCTATTTACCTCGGCGGTACCTCATTGTTGATTGTTGTAGTGGTTGTGATGGACTTTATGTCGCAGGTGCAGTCGCATTTGATGTCTCACCAGTATGATTCGGTAATGAAGAAAGCTAATTTGCAGAACTACGGCCGTAAAGGCTAGTTCGCGGGAAGGATTAAGAGATGAAAGTACGTGCATCAGTAAAAAAAGTATGTCGCAACTGCAAAATCGTTCGTCGTAAGGGCGTATTGCGCGTGATCTGTGCAGCTGAGCCTCGACACAAACAGCGTCAAGGTTAATGTGATTGTTTTCGGCGCTGGTTCGCCAGGGCCTTTCACGGCGTCAGGCTGTGATAAACCGGAGGTACTAACTGTCGTTTAGCGGGAAACCGCTAAACTATTGATTTTTTGCGGGATTGTGGCTATTCTTGCGCGCCTTTTTCAGCCCCCGGGCAAAAAAGCGTCACAAGAGTGGTTCAAGCCGCTGTTAGTGCTGAATATCTTACCAAGTTGGAGAAAAATATGGCTCGTATCGCTGGGGTCAATGTACCAGACCACAAGCATGCCGTGATATCCCTTACCTATGTATACGGGATCGGTCGTACCAGAGCGAAAGAAATATGTGCAGCGACTGGTATTGCTGAATCCACCAAAATTGGTGAACTCAGTGAAGACCAACTGGACAACGTTCGTAACGAAGTCGGCAAGTTTACTGTTGAAGGTGATTTACGTCGTGAAGTGTCCATGAACATCAAGCGTTTGATGGATCTGGGTTGCTTCCGCGGTATTCGTCACCGTCGTAACCTGCCTGTTCGTGGTCAGCGTACCAAGACGAACGCTCGTACACGTAAGGGTCCGCGTAAGCCTATCAAGAAATAGGGCGCGTTTTTCTTTAACACTTATATAAAGGTTTGCAGATATGGCTAAGCCAAGTGGAAAGTCAACAGGCAAGAAAAAGGTCAAAAAGACCGTTGTTGACGGAATTGCGCATATTCATGCGTCTTTCAATAATACTATCGTAACGATTTCTGATCGTCAGGGTAATACCCTGTCGTGGGCAACTGCGGGTGGCTCCGGCTTCCGTGGTTCGCGTAAGAGCACGCCATTTGCGGCACAGGTTGCTGCCGAGCGCGCTGGCACTGCTGCACAGGAATACGGTTTGAAGAACCTGGACGTCGAAGTGAAAGGTCCAGGGCCGGGTCGTGAATCCGCTGTACGTGCACTGAACAACGTTGGATACAAAATTACCAACATTACCGATGTGACTCCCATTCCCCACAATGGTTGTCGTCCACCGAAAAAGCGTCGAGTATAAGGAGAAGAAAAGATGGCTCGTTATATAGGACCAACTTGTAAGTTATCTCGTCGCGAAGGCACAGATTTAATGTTGAAGAGCGGTATTCGCGCTCTTGAATCCAAGTGTAAAGCGGAAACTGGCCCCGGTCAGCACGGGCAGCGTCGCGGACGTTTGTCTGACTACGGTGTGCAGTTGCGCGAGAAACAAAAAGTCCGTCGTTTATACGGCGTACTGGAAAAGCAGTTCCGTGGCTACTATAAAGAAGCTGCAAGAAGGAAAGGTGCGACCGGTGAAAACCTGTTGAAGTTGCTTGAATCCCGTTTGGATAATGTTGTTTACCGTATGGGTTTCGGTTCAACGCGCGCAGAATCGCGTCAGCTCGTCAGTCACAAGGCCATTTTGGTTAACGGCAAGACGCTGAACATTCCTTCTTATCAGGTGCAGGTCGGTGATGTGGTTTCCATACGTGAGAAATCCAAAAACCAATTGCGCATTCAGAATTCCCTGGCCATTGCCCAACAGCGTGGTGATGTCGAGTGGGTGGATGTCAGCATTGAGAAGAAGGAAGGCACTTTCAAGCGTGTGCCTGATCGCGAAGATCTGCCAGCTGAAATTAATGAGAACTTGATCGTCGAGCTTTACTCGAAGTAATACGCTTAACGAATTTGGAATTTTTTATACTACCAGGGTGTGTCTATGCAGAGTGCTGTTAACGAGTTTTTAACTCCACGTCATATCGATGTAACAGAAGTTGCTTCAACACGTGCGAAAGTTGTACTGGAACCACTAGAGCGTGGTTTCGGCCATACGCTGGGTAATGCCCTGCGTCGCATACTTTTATCCTCAATGCCGGGTTGTGCCATTACTGAAGTTGAAATCGAGGGCGTGCAACACGAGTACAGCGCCATTGAAGGTGTGCAGGAAGACGTTATTGAAATCCTGTTGAACCTGAAAAACGTAGCTGTGGTGATGCACGGCAAGGATCAGGCAATTTTAAGTCTGGTCAAACAAGGTCCTGGTCCTGTGACGGCGGGTGATATTCAGGTTGATCACGAAATTGAGATCAAAAACCCTGAGTTGGTCATCGCTAACATCACAACCGACACAACCTTGAATATGCGTTTATTGGTCACTCGCGGCCGCGGTTATCAGCCTGTTGATGCGCGTAGCTCTGATGAAGAAGAAACGCGTGCAATTGGTCGCTTACAGTTGGATGCGTCTTTCAGCCCCGTTCGCCGTTTGGCTTACACTGTTGAGAGTGCGCGTGTTGAGCAGCGTACCGACCTCGACAAACTGGTTCTGGATCTGGAAACTAACGGGACGATTGATCCCGAAGAAGCCATTCGTCGCGCAGCGACGATTCTGCAGCAGCAGCTGGCTGTTTTCGTTGACCTTGAAGGCGAAAAAGTCGATGAGCCTGAGCAGAAAGAAGACCAGATTGATCCTGTGTTGCTGCGTCCAGTTGATGATCTCGAGTTGACTGTACGTTCTGCTAACTGTTTGAAAGCAGAGAATATTTATTACATCGGTGACCTCATTCAACGTACCGAAGTTGAATTGTTGAAAACGCCGAACCTGGGTAAAAAGTCGCTGACGGAAATCAAGGACATCCTCGCTTCGCGTGGTTTGTCGCTGGGTATGCGTCTGGAAAACTGGCCACCAGCCAGTTTGCGTAATGGCGACTAAGTCGTAATTAGCCGTTTTAAAGAATAAGGGTATAGAGCCATGCGTCATCGCCATAGTGGACGTCAACTGAACCGAAACGCCTCGCACCGCAAAGCCATGTTCAAGAATATGGTGATCTCACTGGTCGAGCACGAAATGATTAAAACCACTTTGCCAAAAGCAAAGGAGCTGCGTCGTCATGCAGAGCCTTTAATTACCTTGGCCAAGAATGATAGCGTTGCCAACCGACGTTTGGCTTTCGATCGCTTACGCGACAAGGCTGCGGTAGGTAAGTTGTTTGCTGAGTTGGGCCCGCGTTACGAGAGTCGCCCAGGTGGATACTTGCGTATACTCAAATGTGGTTATCGTGCCGGTGACAAGGCACCAATGGCTTACGTCGAGCTGGTAGACCGCCCGCAAGTCGAAAGCGAAGCGGTTGAAGCCGCTGAATAAGTGGGTTCGATCTTTAGCATTTTAAAAAACCGGGCACTAGCCCGGTTTTTTTTGGTTTAACACTACGGCATTTTTATTTTGTTAAAGTGATTTAACAAGTAAAAAGGCACCTGGATTCAAATTGGCAACGCGTTTGCAGGGTAAAATGTACGCAGCCGGATATATTTAATTGTCATTCACTCTTTAGGGGTCTATCTAACTCGTCTTCATAAGGATGCTTCCCTCACATGCAAGATCTTAATAAGTTGTTTTACTGGCACGGCATAGCCGAGAACTATTTCAACTACAAAGGCGATCTTGTTACTGTCCCTCTCGAGAATCGCATTCACTTGTTGAAGAGCATGGGCGTGAACGTTGAATCGCCACCGGCTGTGATCAAAGCCGCGTTCGAGGTGGATGTCGCCCCGTGGCTCAACTGGCTGCAACCTTTGGAAACAATCAATGAAGGTGAAGAGGCAGCATTCGATATTAATCTCACGCCTGACGAACTGGATAAGGAGTTTCTATGGGAGCTGTCGTCTGAAGAGGCAAAACTCACAGAAGGAAAATTTGTCAGCGGGAGCTTGAAAGAAACAGGTGACTACCAATTTCAAAATACGCGCTATACACGCCGCGAAGTTAAACTTGGCATTCAGGGTCTGCAAGCTGGCTACTATAAATTAACAGTGCAAAGTGGCAAGCGCCGGGCGCAATCAACACTTGCGGTTATCCCTCGCGAAAGTTGGCAAGGTGATTTACAGGAAACGACCGAAGCACTTTGGGGTGTAATCATTCAGCTTTATACACTGCGAACACAAAACGATTGGGGGATAGGTGATTTTGGCGTTTTACGTAACTTGATTGAATGTGCATCTGCGAGCGGCATGGATGTCATTGGATTAAACCCTCTACATACCTTGTTGCCGGATCTGGAAGAAAATTGTAGCCCATACAGTCCGTCTGATCGGCGGTTTCTGAACCCCTTGTATATTGATCTCGCTACAGTAGATGAGTTTGTCGCGGCAGATTTAACTCAGAATTACCTCGCCCTTCCCGCAGTAGAAAGAAGGCTAAGCACCTTAAGAGATGAAAAATGGGTGGATTACGCCGGCGTTGTCGAACTGAAATACCCCTGTTTCCAACGAATGTACACACACTTTTGTGAGCATGCCCCAATAGCACGGCGCGAGGCGTTTGAGGCTTTTGTTGCCAAAGGGGGGCGTGCATTGCAATCGCTTGGTCTCTATGAAGCGATGAACAGGCGCTGGGATGGATGCGATTACACGGCCACTGAGGCGACGTCGATTTGGGCTTCCAGGAAGAAATGGGAAGGTTGTTTAACCAAACATAAAAAGGCCATTGATTTTCACTTGTATCTTCAATGGTTAGCCTCCGAACAGCTTGAATCTTGCCAGAACCTGGCGCAGACACTGGGCATGAAACTCGGCCTGGTTCGGGATTTGGCAGTCGGTGCAAATGGCAGTGGTTGTGAAGTGAAAAGTAATGCCAGTTTATTCTGTGAAAGTGCCTCTATCGGCGCACCGCCAGACCCGTTTTCAGACCTGGGGCAAAATTGGGGCATTCCACCCATGGACCCGGCTGAACTCAGGCAGAGCGGCTTTCAGCACTATATTGATCTATTGCGTGCAAATATGACCTCTTGTGGTGCATTGCGTATCGACCATGCGATGAGTTTACTACGCCTATGGTGGTGCCCCCCGGAGGAGACGGCCGATCATGGTGCTTATGTTTATTACCCCTTTGATACACTACTTGGCCTGCTCAAACTTGAGAGCGTGTTAAACCGCTGTGTGATCATAGGCGAGGATCTTGGGGTGGTGCCCCCCGAATTTCGCGAGAAAATGGCAGAGGCCCGCGTTTTTGCAAATAAAGTGTTTTATTTTGAAAAGGAGCACTACCACCTCTTCAAAGCACCGCAGAAGTACGAAAAACATGCTTTGGCGATGGTAAATAATCACGATGTCCCGACCCTGAAGAGCTGGTGGGACGGCAGTGATTTGAAGCTACGTGATCGCTTGCAGCTCTTTGAAGAGGGTGTTGATTATGCGCAAATGTGCCAGCAACGAGAGGAAGAAAAAAAGCAGGCCTGTAATTTGCTGAAAGAACAGGGCCTGTTTCCCTCCACATGGGAATCTCGCTCGTTGGATGATGCGGCGGATTTTGACATTATCTACGCGCTGTTAGTGTTAAACAGCCGAACGGCGTCGCAAATTTTTGTCATTCAGATTGAAGATTTGCTGTTAATAGATGAGCCAACCAATGTGCCCGGTACTTTCAAAGAGTACCCTAATTGGCGCCGGAAAATTTGCACAGAAGTTCCAAAGATTTTTGCGGATACACACGTAAAAGCAGTACTTAAAAGCATAGACAGAGAAAGAAAGAATGATTGAATATCATGTGAGTGAAGACGAAGCACGCGCAGTTTCAGAAGGGTATTACGAAGATATATTTTCTATTCTAGGTTTGCACGAAGTTGCGGCAGGCAGCTGGGAAGTCCGGGCCTTCTTACCTAAGGCTGAGAAAGTTGAAATCATTGACCCGGAAACACAGGCTTGCCTTGCCGTGGCCGATAATATCGCTGGCAGCGATGTATTTTGTGGGCGGGTTGAACGCACGCAAGGGTTTGCCTATCTACTTGCAGTGACCTGGGGTGGTGAGAGACAGATCATCGATGACCCTTACCGTTATGGCTCAAGTATCAATGAGCAGGACTTATACCTTTATGGAGAAGGTACGCATGAGCGCGCGTATCAATTTCTCGGTGCACACATCGTTAAAGCTGGTGAGGTTGAAGGGGTGCGCTTTGCTGTTTGGGCACCCAATGCCAAGCGTGTGTCGGTTGTCGGTGATTTTAATTTTTGGGATGGGCGCAGACATGTGATGCGCAAACATATTCCCGGTGGGATTTGGGAGATCTTTATTCCCGGTTTAAAACCCGGCGCACTGTATAAATATGAATTGTTAAACCGTGATGGTCACCTGCTACCGCACAAGGCAGACCCTTTTGGTTTTGCCGCGCAACACCCACCCGAGCAGGCCTCGGTGGTGGTCGAACAGGACAATTACACCTGGCAGGATGCAGGTTGGCAAGATCAAGCCTGGAAAAGGACCAAACGCGACCAGCCCATCGCAATTTATGAAGTGCATGCAGGTTCCTGGAAGCGTGTGCCTGAAGAGGGGAATCGTTATTTGACCTACAGGGAATTGGCTCACGATTTAATTCCCTACGTGAAAGACATGGGCTTTACCCACATTCAGCTTATGCCGGTAAGCGAATTTCCATTCGACGGCTCCTGGGGCTATCAACCGGTCGGGCTTTATGCCCCAACCAGCCGTTTTGGTAAGCCGGAAGATTTCAAATACTTTGTTGATCAATGTCATCAAGCGGGTATCGCGGTTCTTATAGACTGGGTACCAGGGCATTTCCCGACCGACGAATTTGGCTTGGGCCGTTTTGATGGTACGCCTTTGTACGAGCATGCGGATGCGCGTCAGGGTTTTCATCCTGATTGGAATACCTATATCTACAATTATGGTCGTCGAGAAGTCGCCAGTTTTTTGTTAGCAAATGCCTTGTTTTGGTTGGATAAATTTCACATCGACGGCTTGCGAGTTGATGCAGTCGCGTCGATGTTGTATCTCGATTACAGCCGCAATGACGGTGAATGGCTGGCGAATAAATACGGAGGCCGGGAAAACCTCGAAGCAATTGATTTTTTGCGTTTGGTGAATCAAAGGGTTTATCGTAATTATCCAAATGCAATGATGGTTGCCGAAGAGTCAACGGCATGGCCCGGCGTGAGTCAGCCGGTTGATTATGGTGGCCTGGGTTTTGGTTTTAAATGGAATATGGGTTGGATGAACGACAGCTTGCAGTTTATGAGCAAAGACCCAATTCACCGCCAGTACCACCATCACGATATGACTTTTAGTTTGTATTACGCTTTCAGCGAAAACTTTATTTTGCCTTTAAGTCACGACGAAGTGGTTCATGGCAAAGGCTCAATACTTGCGCGTATGCCCGGTGATTGCTGGCAGCAGTTTGCGAATTTGCGTGCTTATTACGCTTTTATGTACTGCCACCCGGGGAAAAAGCTTTTGTTCATGGGCAACGAGATCGCACAAGGTTACGAGTGGGACCACAACAACAGCTTAAGTTGGCATCAGTTGGACATGGCGGAACATCGCGGTGTGCAACAATTAATTAAAAACCTGAATCACTTATACACGGAAAAATCTGCCCTCTACGAGCTTGATGCAGAAGGCCGGGGTTTTGAATGGATAGAAGCGGATGATCGTCATAATTCCATATTTGCTTTTGTACGTAAGGACAGTCAAGGGAAAATGATGTTAGTCGTGAGTAATTTTACACCGGTGGTTCGCGAAGGTTACCGTGTCGGCGTGAATGCTCCAGGTTTTTATGAAGAAATATTAAATACCGACAGTGATGTGTTCGCCGGTACAAATGTCGGTAATAAAGGTGGCGTGCCAAGTGAAGCGCAACCCTGGCAGCATCGCGAGCATTCGGTTGTGATTACTTTACCGGCGCTGGCGACAGTTATTTTTGAGTACAAAGCACCGTGAACAATAACTGGAATATACAAGAGGGTTTAGCGTGGCCCCTCGGCGCCACCTGGTATCCACATGGCGTCAACTTTGCGTTATTTTCTGCACATGCGGAAGCGGTTGAACTCTGCTTGTATTCAGACGACGGGCTGAATGAAATTGCTCGCTTGCGTTTACCAGAGTGTACCGACCAGGTATGGCATGGTTACGTGGAGGGCTTGCCGGCAGGCACGCTTTACGGTTATCGCGTGTATGGCCCTTACGAACCGCAGCGAGGGCATCGCTTCAATCCGAACAAACTTTTGTTGGACCCTTACGCGAAAAAAATTGCGGGGGTTTTTCGTTGGTCAAATCAAATGTACGGCTACGATATTGAAAACCCGCATAAAGATTTGATTATGGATACGCGCGATAACGGCCGGGATATGTTGAAGGCCGTTGTGGTTGAGCCAACAAGTTCGCAAGTTATCGAAGAGGTGAATCAGTCGCCGAATGTTCCCTGGAATAAAACCATTATTTATGAAACACACGTAAAAGGTTTTACCCAACTCAATCTGGGCATCCCTGCAAACGAACGCGGAACCTTTGCAGGCCTGGCGCAACCTCAGGTACTTGAGTACATCAAAAAATTGGGGGTAACCAGTATTGAGTTATTGCCTGTGCACGCGTTTATCGACGAATATTTTTTGGTGTCGCAGGGTCTGACGAATTACTGGGGCTATAACAGTCTCGGCTTTTTTGCGCCGCATTCAGGCTATAACAGTTCGGGCGACCCGGCAGAGTTCAGGCGTTTTGTGAAAGCCGCACACGAATTCGATTTGGAAGTCATTCTTGATGTTGTTTACAACCACACGGCTGAGGGCGGGCACGGTGGTCCAACGCTGTCTTTTCGCGGTATCGATAACGCGACGTACTATTGCTTACAGAGTCAGGATGCGCGTTACTACGTGAATGATACTGGCTGTGGCAATACCTTAAACGTAAAAAACCCACGCGTATTACAAATGGTTTGCGATAGTTTGCGTTATTGGGCCAACGACATGGGTGTGGATGGTTTTCGTTTTGATCTTGCGACAGTCATGGGGCGTGAAGCGCAGGGCTTTTTTCAAGGTAGTGGCTTTTTTGACGTGTTAAAACAGGATCCAATATTAAGTCGCAAAAAACTCATTGCTGAGCCCTGGGATATTGGCCCCGGCGGTTACCAACTTGGGAAATATCCAACTGGCTGGGCTGAATGGAATGACAAATACCGAGATACCTGTCGCCGTTTCTGGCGTGGTGATCACGGCGTCTTACCCGAGTTTGCACGTCGCATTCATGGTTCCAGCGATCTTTTTGAGCATTCAGGGCGCGCGCCCTATAGCAGCATAAACTTTATTTGTAGTCATGATGGTTTTACCTTGCAGGATCTTGTGTCTTTCAACAATCGCCACAATGAAGCCAACCAGGAAGAGAATCGCGATGGGCATCACTCTAATTTCAGCCACAATCACGGTGTTGAAGGCCCCACTGACGATGGCGATGTTCAGGCCTTACGCCAACGTCAGAAACGAAACTTGCTTGCCACGCTGTTTCTTTCCCAGGGTACACCAATGTTGTTGGCGGGGGATGAACTTGGGCGTACTCAAAAGGGCAATAACAATGCCTACTGCCAGGACAACGACTACAATTGGATTAACTGGCAAGATATTGCGGATGATGATCAGGCGCTACAGGAATTTGTCAGTTACCTTACCTGGCTTAGAAATACGCGGCCTTTGTTGCAATCCAAAACCTATATTCACAAGCCTGAAGAAGTTGAAGGCGATGTCATACGCGCTGTACGCTGGATAAACGAAGACGGCGAAGAAATGCAGGACTCCCAATGGCGCGAACAACATGTGCGTGCTTTGGGTTGGATAGTCGAACATATTCCACAAAAAACCGGTTTGGAAAATCAGCGGGAGCGCCTGCTGGTTTTATTTAACGCGGGAGATGAGCAGGTCAACTTTCATTTGCCGCAATACGACGATGTGAGCGGCTGGCATAACTTACTGGACACAACAATCGGCAACGGCAAACCTGCCGATTTGTCGGGCATTTTACATAAGCTGGTTAAACTACCGAAAAAATCCCTACGTTTATTGGCGGCGGTTTTTGAATAAACCGCGTTTTCATTACTCTGAAACCGTCATCGAGGAGATACGCATATGAGCGCAGAACTACATCCCCCCAGGCTGGGCAATCTCCAACAAGATATTGAGGAAGACCTCAGTTGGCACTTCAATTACACACTGGGTCGCTTTGGCAAAAATGAAGTCCAAAGTTTTATGCGCCAAGCTCTGAGTTACACAGTACGCGACAGGTTGATGCAATGCTGGCGAGAAACTCGGGAAGCGCGATTTCACAACCGTGAAAAACATGTTTATTACCTATCACTCGAGTTTTTGTTGGGCCGTAGCTTGAATAACGCGATTCTTAATCTGGACATGGAAGAGTCAGTCGCAAATGCGGTAATGGCTTTTGGCTGCAAGCTTGAGGAGGTGGAAAGCCAGGAAAAGGATGCAGGCTTGGGCAATGGAGGCTTGGGAAGATTGGCCGCCTGTTTTATGGATAGCTGTGCAACCCTCGGTTTACCTGTAATGGGTTATGGAATTCGCTATGAATACGGAATGTTTCACCAAAGTATCAGTGAGGGTCATCAGGTTGAACAACCCGATCACTGGTTGCGACAGGGAAACCCTTGGGAGATAGAGCGTTCTGACCATGTTCGTCGCGTCAAGTTTTACGGTAAATCCGAGTTTTACCATAACGATGCAGGGAAATTGTGCGCACGTTGGGTGGAGAGTCAGGATGTTCTTGCGATTCCTTACGATATGCCAATACCCGGCTATAAAAACAATACCGTTAACACCCTGCGATTATGGAAATCGGAAGCCACAGAAGAATTTAATCTTGCAGAGTTTAATGCGGGTGATTATGCAGATGCCGTTGCCGGCAAAAACCTTGCTGAACAAATAACCATGGTGCTTTACCCCAATGATGCCAGTGAAAATGGAAAGGAATTACGGTTGCGACAGCAATATTTCCTTGCTTCGGCAAGCCTGCAGGATGTGGTAGCGGGTTGGGTAAAACATCGCGGCGAAAATTTCAGTGATTTTTCCAATAGCAATTGTTTTCAATTAAATGATACACACCCCACGCTAGCGGTGGCAGAGCTAATGCGTTTGTTTCTGGATGAACACCAGTTGGAATGGAATGAAGCCTGGGAAATTACGTGTAACACCATGGCGTACACCAACCATACCTTGTTACCGGAAGCCCTCGAGAAATGGCCAGTGCGTCTAATCAAGATTATGTTGCCTCGTTTAATGGAAATCATTTATGAAATTAATGCGCGGTTTATGGCTGTTGTTGCTCACCGTTGGCCGGGTGATACTGAACGTCAAAAACGCATGTCGATCATAGAGGAAGGTGATGAGCCGATGGTGCGTATGGCTTATCTGGGAATTGTCGGCAGTTTTTCAGTGAATGGTGTCGCGGCCTTGCACTCGCGCTTGTTAACGAGTGGTCTGTTCAAGGATTTCTATGAACTGTGGCCACAAAAATTTAACAACAAAACCAATGGCGTTACGCCGCGGCGATGGTTGGCACACTGCAATCGCAAACTGAGTGCGTTGCTCACGGAGAGTATTGGCAATGACTGGATCACAGACTTTTCACAAATCGAGAAGCTCAAAACCTTTGTCGATGATGAATCTTTTTGCGAGAAATGGCGCGATGTAAAGAGGGCGAATAAGCAGCGCCTGGCAGGGCTGGTAAAAGAAAAATGTGGAATTGATTTTCCCAGTGAATGGATGTTCGACGTCCAGGTAAAAAGGATTCATGAATACAAGCGTCAACTTTTAAATGTACTTCATGTTATCCATCTTTACGACAAAATTACTCGTGGAGAGGAGCAGGATGTACAACCGCGCTGTGTGCTGCTGGGCGGCAAGGCGGCGCCCGGCTACGTGCTGGCCAAACGTTTGATCAAGTTGGTTAACAACGTTGCGCAGGTTGTGAATTCAGATGAAAAAGCCAGCCAATATTTAAAACTGGTCTTTTTCCCAAATTATCGTGTGAGCTCCATGGAGGTGATTTGCCCCGGCACCGATCTATCCGAACAGATTTCGACTGCGGGTAAGGAGGCATCCGGTACCGGTAATATGAAGTTCATGATGAACGGTGCAGTGACAATTGGTACCTATGATGGCGCCAATATTGAAATTCTTGATGCAGTCGGCGAGGAAAACTTTTTCCTTTTCGGTTTGAAAGTGGAAGAGTTGGCAGATTACCGGGCACGCAATGACCCGAATCAAATCATTGCTGAAGATGAAGATTTAAATAGAGTGATGAAGCTTCTTGAATGCGGTCATTTCAGTTTGTTCGAGCCGGGCTTGTTTGATCCTATTATTCAAAGTATTCGTAATCCCAATGACCCCTGGATGACCGCAGCTGATTTTAGATCTTATCTTGAAGCTCAAAAGCGTGCAGCTTTGTGTTATAAAGATCAGTCAGCGTGGACAAAAATGAGTATACTTAACACGGCAGCCAGTGGGAGTTTTTCCAGTGATCGGACAATTAGCGAGTACGCCAGCGAAATATGGAAAATATAAGTTTGATGGTTGTGGGTCGATAGTGTAAACCCGAAATATTCAGCCGACAGACAGATATTCAATACAAGCAGAAAAAAGCAGTATAAACAAAAATCTCAAATCGCTAATTTGATTTTCTTGTTAATAAAGAATTAAAAAAATATAAGTGACGTTCAAACTGCAATGACCGTCATGCAAAAGTTCCAGAGATCCAATACAAGCAAGTAGGAGAACCTTATGCTCGATCCCAATTCCCGTTACGTTAGCCGTCTGACTCGCGATACTATGGCATTAATTCTCGCAGGCGGACGTGGCAGTCGTTTGCATGAATTAACGGATTGGCGAGCGAAGCCGGCGCTGCATTTTGGTGGTAAGTTCCGGATTGTCGATTTCCCACTTTCTAATTGCGTAAACTCCGGGATTCGTCGAATTGGCGTACTGACCCAGTACAAGGCGCACTCTCTTATCCGCCACCTGATTCGCGGTTGGAGCCATTTCAAAAAAGAACACGGAGAATATGTTGAAATTCTGCCTGCTTCACAGCGCTATTCTCCCAACTGGTATCAGGGTACCGCAGATGCAATTTACCAAAACCTCGACATTATTCAGGCCGAAGCACCCAAATATGTGATGGTTCTCTCCGGTGATCATGTTTACCAAATGGACTACGGTTCAATGTTGGCTTATCACGTAGAGAACGGCGCAGATTTAACGGTGAGTTGTATCGAAGTGCCTATTCAGGAAGCTGCTGGCGCCTTTGGCGTGATGACTGTTGATGACAATAATCGTATTGTCCGTTTTGATGAAAAACCAAAGAACCCGACAGAGCTTTCTGATCAACCCGGTTACACACTGGCGTCGATGGGTAATTATATATTTAACCGGGAATATTTATTTGAGCAATTACGGAAGGATGCAGATAATCCAGATTCAGAAAATGATTTTGGTAAAAATATAATTCCTTCGATTATTGAAAAAGACAATGTCCTTGCCTATCGTTTTCGCGATCACGAAACAGGCGTTGCTTCTTACTGGCGAGATGTTGGAACCCTGGATTCTTTTTGGGAGGCCAATATGGAATTGGTTTCACCCGATCCGGCGCTTAACCTTTACAATCATGATTGGCCGATCTGGACTTATCAAACGCAGTTGCCGCCCGCAAAATTTGTATTCAACGACGATGGTCGACGTGGCCATGCTGTCGATTCCATGGTGAGTGGCGGCTGTATTGTCTCCGGTGGCAGCGTACAACAAAGCTTATTGTTTTCCGATGTGCACGTACATTCTTACACCGATATTCAGGAATCCGTTATTCTTCCGAGTGTGGAAATACATCGAAATGCAAAAATAAAGCGCGCGATCATTGATGCTTCCTGCGTGATTCCGGATGGCATGGTTATTGGTTATGATCATGAACATGATCGTGCCAGAGGTTTTAGAGTCACGCCCAAAGGCGTTGTGGTTGTGACCCGGGAAATGCTTGGGCAAAAACCAGGTATTAAACCCGATGTTAGTGAAACCTGATTAAATTATTGTTCGACGAAAAAAACTAAAAACAACAATGACTTCGAAAAAAATTCTTATGCTGGCAGCTGAAAATGATATGTTGCCAGGCGCGAAAGTAGGTGGTGTCGGTGATGTCATTCGTGATTTGCCTTCAGCGTTGGTCAAGGAAGGGTGTGAAGTTTCAGTCATACTGCCCAGCTACGGGTTTTTAGCACGTCTGCCCGGCCTACTGGAAATCGCAAAACTTGAACTCCATTTCTCCGGTTTTCCTCAGCAGTTGACGCTTTACAAACTCGAAGAAACTGTTGACGGTGTAGAAAACTACATCATTCATAGTGAGTTATTTGCGCCTCACGGAGAGCAGGTTTATTGCAATGATCCTGACTGGCGGCCCTTTGCCAGTGACGCGACGAAATTTGCATTTTATTGTCAGGCCGTTGCGCAGAGTCTACTGAAAGGCTTGCTGCCTTTGCCGGATGTGGTCCACCTTCACGATTGGCATACTGCATTTTTTCTTGTGCTGCGCGAATACAATGAGATCTATCGTGATCTGAAAGCAATCCCTTGCGTGTATACGATTCACAATTTAGCAATGCAAGGCGTTCGTCCTTTTAAAAACGACGACAGTGCACTCGAAACCTGGTATCCAGATCTCTCTTACGACGGTGTTGTCCTTGCAGACCCCACATTCCCGGAATGTTTTAATCCGATGCGGGCGGCAATTTTATTGGCGGATAAGGTCAATACTGTTTCCCCAGGTTATGCGCAAGAAATTCAGCAGCGTAGTCAACACGAGTTGGGCATTTACGGTGGCGAAGGCCTGGAAAATGAATTGCAAACACGCGCTCAAGCAGGAGAACTTTTCGGCATTTTAAATGGCTGTGTATACGACAGGAAAAATTCAATCAAAAAACCCGGTAAAGCAGAGTTAGTTGATTTAGCCCATCTGTGTTTACAGCAGTGGGCGGGTCAACAAAGGCAATTGCTTTCAGCGCACTGGATTGCAGATTACGCGCTGGATGAATTAAAACGCTCGCGAAAAACACGTTTTACGGTGACCTCTGTAGGGCGAATTACCGATCAGAAAGCGCTTCTTCTGCAACATTCGCTCGCAAATGGCAAACGTGTTCTCGAACAGGTTCTTGAAAACCTTGGAGACAAAGGGTTGTTTATTCTGTTGGGTAGTGGCGATGAAAAACTGGAAAATTTCTTTACACGCTGTAGTGGTCGATATCGTAATTTTATCTTTCTGAATGGTTATTCAGACGCTTTGTCGAAGTTGATTTATCACTACGGTGATCTGTTTTTGATGCCGAGTTCATTTGAGCCTTGTGGTATTAGCCAGATGCTGGCCATGCGTGCAGGCCAACCCTGTTTGGTTAATGCGGTAGGGGGCTTGCGCGATACCGTTGAGCACGGTGAAACGGGGTTTGTATTCAGTGGTGAAAACCTTGATACCCAGGCGCAGGCGCTCGTCGACGGTCTGCAGGAAGCGAAGAACCTTTGGGAAAGCCAGCCTGAAAGCTGGAGTGGTATTCGCCACCGAGCAGCGCAAAAAAGATTTAGTTGGAAGGTAGCCGCGAAAACCTACCTCGAAAAAATGTACTAGTCTTATAAGAAGTGGAAGCCCGGATAGCTGAAATACTAGAGGTAGAGCTTCTTTGGATACGGTTGAAAAACTCAATTTAACCCTCAACAACCCAAGGTACACACGCACAGAGATGTTGCGTAAAGTGTGCCAGTGCACAGCTGAGCTTATTCCGTCAGCAAATCTTATCAGTATTTGGCACTTCGATAATTACAAACAGGCGGTTGTAAGCTTGATCAATTACGATGTCAGCGAGGGTAGTTGGCAGCAAGGTCTGGAGCTAGCAAAGGCCGATTATCCAGAGTACTTCCGCAATTTGTTCGAGAAGGACGTGATAGTCGCCTCTGATGCGCGTTCCCACCCGGCGACAAGAGGGTTTTCTGAACAATATTTCAAGCCAAACGACATTTACAGCCTGCTCGATTTTATTCTTCACAAGGATTTTACGCCCTCAGGCGTCATCTGTTGTGAGAGTAAAGGGGCCAGGGTGGAGTGGAGCCCACAGGATATCGACCATATCCGCATGGTGGCCACAATGATTTCTTTCTTCTTCGATGTTTGAGTCTCTTTCCCGTCTCGCTTTAAATTAGCCTGGCTCGCCCTCCCTCTTAATCACTGAATAAGCGGTGTTTGGTCACCGAAATCATTCAAATCACTTTGCCTTCAACAAAATTTTTCTTGTAACCGGTTACACAATGGGATACGCTCGTCGTTCGCAGTTGTAACCGGTTACACCGCTTCACATATAAAAATAAGCACAACCGGGTTTACCAGCTTAAAACTCCCTGCGTGAGCAGCCCCATACAAAACACGAAGCCGCAACATCAAGCCTGATGTGCAAGGGGGCTGTACCAGCAGAGTCAACCAGGACCAACGAGGTAACTATGAGACCAATAATACTCAAACCCCTAAAAATGCTTGCTGTCCTTGCGTTTATTGCAGCGACGACAACGGCTTGTGTCGAGGAGGCCGAGCTTAATACAGATTCCGCTGAGTACACCCCGGAAACCCGCAAGGTGGATGTCATCGCGGGTGAGGGTGGAGAATTTACACCCGGTAACCCCGTCAGTGTGCAAGGGCGTTTGGTTGGGTCGGCCGTCAATGGCGAAAGTATTATTTGGGAGCAAACTGCGGGGGCCCCGGTTGAAGCAGAAGATTGGACGGCCTCGCCCCTGGTCTTTATCGCGCCGGAAGTCGAAGGCATAGAAAACCTGACCTTTACCATTACCGGTCTCGATGCCAACGGCAATGTCTTGCAGCGTGACGTGGAAGACGAAGAGGGCAATATGACAACAGAGCCTATGATGGCCACTGTATCGATTACGATTTTTGACCCCGCAAGTCTGATCACATTTGAGGTTGAGGACACCAGCGTCGCAACGCTGGACGGCGTTGCGCTGACAAGTGAAGGGCAGGACCAATTTATTTCGGGTGCGGTCGGTTCGCACACGCGAGACTTTACGCCGGGGAACAGCGCGTTGTTTACGCTCGACACCGCTGCGCTGGAAAGAGTGGGAGCAGGTTATTACACCCTATACGCACGCTATGCGATTCCAGCGAGCGGCTATGGTTCAAAAGGTACCGTTGTTACTGTTAACGGCGTTCCTTACGAATTTATGGTTCCAGCAACGGGCTCCTGGGACAACTATCGAGTAGGCATCGTGTCCTTCGCCGAAGGTGTGAACACGATCGAAATTGGTGGCGGTTGGAACTATTACCGCCTGGATAGTATTTCTTTTATACCCGCTGCACCTCCCGCGGCACCTCTTCCTGTCAGCCCAGCTCTCGTCAACGAAGCACCGATTCCCGAAGCAACTGCCCTGATGGAATTTCTGACGCAAAACTACGGCTTGGCAACTCTCAGCGGGCAGACAGAATTCATGAATTACGGTGCAGACGAAACCGGTTTGCGTGAGTTCGACAAAATTGTGAGTGCAACCGGTGGCGATGCGCCCGCGATTGTTGCGTTCGACTTTATGGACTATTCCGCTTCGCGTGTGGACTGTGGTGCAGACCCCGGGACCTTGTCCGAGGATATGATCGCTGCGCATCAATCGCAAAATGTCATTCTGTCTGCACTTTGGCATTGGAATGCGCCCATGCACCTTGTGGATGACAGTTGTTCCAGTTCTACATCTGGCGAAGCCTGGTGGCATGGTTTTTATAGCACGGCCACAACCTTTGATCTTGCAGCGGCGCTGGCTGATGAAAGCAGCGATGAATACGCGTCCTTAATCGCAGATATTGATGCAATCGCTGCGGAGCTACAGAAATTTGAAGACGCGGGCATCCCTATATTGTGGCGACCCTTGCACGAGGCAGAAGGTGCCTGGTTCTGGTGGGGTAACGCCGGGGCGGACGCATTGAAATCCTTGTGGATATTGATGTTTGAACGCCTGAGCGAATTTCATGATCTTGATAATTTAATCTGGATATTTACACATGCAGGTGATCTGGATACAGCCTGGTATCCGGGTGATGCCTATGTCGATATCGTGGGTTACGACGGCTATGACGCAAACAATCGAGACAATCCTTTCCTCAGTCAATACAGCACCTTAAAAAATCGTTTTAACGGCAAAAAACTGGTGGCGCTTACAGAAACCGGCACTATTCCAAATGTTGAAAACATGCATGCGTCGGAAGCCTGGTGGTCGTTCTTCATTACCTGGAATTCCGGTGGCGACTACGGACCGGATGGTCAGACTGAAGCCAACATTGCGGCATCGTACGCATTTGAGGGTGTGCTTAATCTCGCCGATATTCCCGGTGGCCGAATTAAATATGCACCAGGTGTTTACGAAAATTTTGAAATTGCGTTCGATCCCTGGCACGCACAAGTGAACTGGGCAACCGTTGAAGGAACACTGGTTTCCGATACGTGGTCGACAGCGGGTTTGCACGCACTTTCCATTGTTCGCGACCTTTCCGCAGAAACCGAACCGACCAGTGTTGTTTTTCAGGCGTACCCCGAAGGCGGCATTGATGTCAGCGAAGTGAACACACTTACCTTGAGTGCCAATATTGCGAATGCGGGAATTAACAGCACCGCAAAACTATTTATTAAGCATGGCGATGATTGGCTTTGGGTTGATGGCGGCGCGCAAGCGGGTGTGGGTGGTGTTGAGCTCAGCCTGGATGTGAGCGAATACGATTGGCTCGCAGGTTTGGGTGTGCAGTTCGAAGGCTTCGATGCAGCGTCGGCAGCAGCTGAATTTTATATCGACAAAATTATGTTGGACGGCAGTCTGCTTTACGATTTTGAACCGGCAACCGGAGACTGGGGCAGCCAGATCAATTGGGCTAACACTTACGGGCAAAGTATTTCATCTGCGTGGTCAACCGAGGGCGCTCGCGCACTCTCGTTTACGCGCGATTTAAGTGCCGTAGGGGGCGATGAGCCCACGGGTGTTGTGTTCCAGATTTATCCCGCAGATGGGTTTGATGTAAGTGACATTTCTACACTCACGCTTGATGTCAATGCACTGGATGCCGGTGCAGCCGCCACAGGAAAATTATTTATCAAACACGGGGACGATTGGTTGTGGGTGGATTCCGGTGCGGTTGCCGCCGTCGGTGGAACAACATTGAGTATCGATGTTAGCGCTTACGATTGGCTCGCGGGCTTTGGTGTGCAATTTGAAAATTTCGACAGCATGGCAACAGCGGCCGCGTTCTATCTCGACAACATTCGTTTTGATGATGTGCTCTATGAGGGATTCGAAGGAACCGGTGCATGGGATTTTCAAGTGAACTGGAGCAGTGTACCCGGCGCGCAGCTTTCAAATGCCTGGACCGTTGATGGCAATTTCTCGCTGGCGGGCAGCGCACAACTTGTCGACGGCGATAACGACATCATTCTGCAAACCTATCCCGAAGGCGGAATTCTGCTCGATGGCGTGAGCAGTCTTGCAGTCAGCGCTTATGGTGAAGCCGCCAATGTCATGTTGTGGGCCAAGGACAAGGACGGTACCTGGCGTGACGGTGGCGCGGTCGCCATGGCTGACGACGGTGTCGTTCTCACACTCGATATTAGTGACCTCGATGAACTCCAGGGCTTTGGTGTGCGCTTTATGGACCCGACCAACACAACCACACCTTCATCGTTTTTTATCGATGCTATCAGCTTTGAATAAAGCTCTGTTGGAAAACAGCTGAAAGCACATTGACACACTCGCTCAAAAAAATGAGCGAGTGTAAATAAAAAAGAATTTGAAACGGGATTTAAACATGAACAACGATTTAAAAAACTTTTCTTCAACAGGTTCACTCGCAGCAAAACGCAAGTTACTTGCAGCCAGCATTATTACGGCGACAACAATAAGCTTGCAGGCGCATTCACAGGAAGCGAATAACGAAGACGAAAACAACCCACAGGCGATCAGTGAAGAAGTATTGGTTGTCGGTTATCGACAATCGATTCAGCGTTCGATGGATATCAAACGCAATGCCAACTCGGTGGTGGATTCAATTACTGCAACCGATATCGGTAAATTGCCTGACTCAACCATCGCGGACTCCTTGCAGCGCATACCGGGCATTCAAATAACGCGTTCCGGTGGTGAAGGTGCAGTCGTCAATATCCGCGGTAATGGCAACATCGGCACAACCCTGAATGGCGAGCAGATGATTGCCGCGGGTTCCATTACAACAATCACACCGGATTTTGCCGATGTGCCGTCCACGATGGTGAGCGGCCTTGATGTTTATAAATCGGCTGAAGCAAAAAACCTGGTGTCCGGTTTGGGCGGCACAATTAATTTACGCACTAACCGCCCCTTCCTACTCGAAGAAGGTTTAACGGCTGTGGGGAGTGTCGAAGCGACTCACGGTTCATTGGGCGGCGAAATTGATCCAGCGATTTCCGGATTCATCGGCTGGAACAACGAAAATAAATTGGGCTTAATGCTCAACGTGTCCAAATCCAGCAGCTATCTGGCGGATTACAACAACGGTGCGCAAGGGGCTGAAACCGGGCAATACGGTGGCTGGTCGTTTAACGCTTCCGAGGCAAGCAGTTTTGTTGTCGACAATGTCGATATCAATGGTGACGGTGACACCAATGATGTGTTTTATGCATTTCAGGGCCATCAAGCGGGTAATCGTTTTATTGATCGCGACCGCACCGGTGTTAACGGTTCAATTCAGTTTGCCATCAATGACAGTTTTGAATTAACTGCCGATGTGTTTTATACCGACCTGAAGGAATACCAGTATTTCGCGGGCTTTGTTGCCAGCCAGGGTTGGCAAAACGTCACCGGCTGGTTTGTACCTGATGCCAGCGGTTTAACGGAATATGAAAATATCAGTTTCCCTAATGGTGAACGCACGCTTAACGATGGCAATTATTACACGGTGCAATCCGCGCAATACCAGGCGCGAGCCATTAAAACGCACAACCAAACCTGGGCAATTGATAAGGAAGCCTTGAATACGAATGTGCAACTCGATTTCAATCTGGATGCCTTTAGCGGTTCACTACGTTGGGTTCACGGTGAAGGCACCAACGATATGTCACGCAGCGTTGTCGATGCGCATCTTGATTCAGGTTTACAACGCGGCGATCAATATCAAGCTGTTGGTGAAGATCCTATTTCAGCTAACCCCTGGGGATACGACGGCTTACCTGCGACCATGCCTAATGGCGATGCCATTGACCCCGCGCCGTACTACATGATTCCTGTGGGTGTTTCCTACGAGGGCGGCAAACAAAACTGGAGTTTACCCACATTGGAAGACGAACTGCTTGGCAGTAATCTCAATCGTTATTCCCTGAAATCAACAAATGTGTACGGCGAATACACCAATGCCGATCTGGATGCGCTGCGTGCAGATGTGAATTGGGATATCGCCAACGGTGATTTACAGTCACTGGATTTTGGTGTGCGTGTCGGCCGGCGTGAAGTGAACAAGCAAGGTTGGTACGGTGGCGTTGCGCGCACAAACCAATACGGCGATGCCTTTCTTGCGCGTTGGAAAGATACCGCCACTCGCGCCCCTTATCGCTCGGGCGAAACACCTCCGGGAGGCGTAGCGGAATCCTACATTGATCCGATTTCCTTTACCGAACTGAATGAACTCGGAATGATTACTTCAATCAGTGATTTCCATGGCACCAGTGGTTTGGGCACGCTGTACTTTATCGACCCGGAAGCAATGAATGATCCGCTCGCCTGGCACGAACAAATGTATGGCACCAATGTCACCGCACCGGACGCCGCCAATGTGTATGAAGTGCAGGAAGATACGCAATCTGCCTATGCGCAATTAAATCTGGAAGGTGAGCTTGGGCAATTCGCTTATCGAGGAAATATCGGTTTTCGTTTTATTGAAACCGAATTCAATGTTAAACAAAGTGAAGCACTCCAGGGTGAAGTTGCCGATTTTAATGGTCAGGAATTTTTACTCGGGCCGGGTATGGTTGCACCGGTAGGTAACATTGTTGAGACCACCAATAAATACAGTGATTTTTTGCCCAGTTTAAACTTCGCGCTTGAATTAAACGACGATCAACTTATTCGCCTGGCTTACGCCGATACGGTATCCACACATAACACTGATATGTTAGGAGGTGGTCTTACAGTGAATCGCGTTTCCAACTGTGGTCTCCAGGTGAACGGCGCAGCGGTATTCTGTGCAACAGGTGGTGGCCAGGAAGGTAACCCGGAGTTGGAACCGAATCGCAATACCAATGTTGACCTCTCCTACGAATGGTACTTCAGTGAGTCCAGTATGTTTAACCTGGGTTTGTTCTGGGTGCAATCCAACACTGGTTTCGAATCTGTTGTCGTGCAGCGCGATGATATTACCGATAGCGATGGTGTGGTTCGAGGCTATGACCTGGATACCGGTGAATTTCTGGGTTATGTCGAAATCCAGACCACAGTCACGACCGAGGAGTCATCGGATACCTACGGCATGGAGCTGGGCTATCGTCAGTCCTTCGACTTTCTCGATGGCATCTGGAGTGGGTTTGGTTTGGACGCTAACTACACGTATTCCCCCAGTGATGGTTCAGCACACGACTACTATGGCAATGAAGACCCCGCAGGCGGTAACTCCAAACATCAGACCAACCTTGCACTCTGGTACGAAGATGATCGTTGGCAAGCACGTATCGCCCATAATTTTCGTAGTGAAATGTACGTAAGTCGCAAACTGGAGGGGGACTATCACTTTGGTTATTGGGTGGCGCCGACAAATTACATCGATGCCTCTGTCAGCTATGACCTGAATGACTGGAGCAAAGTCTCCCTGCAAGTCACGAACCTGACCGAAGAGTATATTGAAGCTTACCACCAGTGGGAAAGCCATATCGACGGGCGTTTCTACAACGAACGCCGCATGACGCTGGGGTACCAGGCTCGCTTTTAAAACAACTCAATGGGTGGTAGAGATAGCCACCCACTTCTCCTTCCTCGTCTCGTTCTCGACGTTTCTCGCCCACTTTTTAAGGTGGGCATTTTTTTAATTTGTATTCCTTGTCAACCGAATCCGAACTGCTGCGTTAATACAGTCAAGACGCGTTGAAATTGCTCAGATGAACGAATATCAGGAGAAACCCATGTTTCGCTTATTACCATACCTCTTGTTTTTGGGAGTGCTCGCTGCGTGTGGTGGCGGTAATTCGACCTCCCAGGTAAATGATGATCAAGGCGTTGATGAAACGCCCGGCGCCGAAAAAGCTGAATTACTCATTAGTTTGACCGACGCAGAAGGCGATTTTGTTTCCTATGAAGTCGATGTTAATTATTTGCATTTTGTGCGTGCGGATGGCACGGAGGTTTCTGTGCTACCACAGAAAGTACGAATGGATTTCGCGGAGTATATTGATCTTGGTGAGGTGCTTGCGCGTGCGTCTTTGCCGCCTGGGCGCTACCAGTCTGTCGCACTGGGTCTTGATTACAGTGAGGCGGCTATTTTAGTTCAGTCGGAAGCCGGTGAAACGCTTCCTGCTCTCGCAGTAGACAGTGAGGGGGTGCCGCTCGAGGAAATTGAAGTCGGTCTTCAATTTGGTGACAGTGAAGGGTTTGTTGTACTGGCTCGCCAGTTTTTAAATCTCGAGCTGGATTTCGACCTTGATGCATCGCACAGTATTGTGATTCAGAGCGAACAGGCAATCGTGGAAGTGAACCCGGTACTGCTTGTCGATACGCAACTTGCTGAACCGAAAACCTTGCGTGTGCGTGGCTTGCTTACCGGTGTCGACGAGAGTGAGTTTTTGTTCACTGTTGCTGTGCGCCCTTTACGTGTCTTTGAGGGTCAGTTCGGTGAATTAGCGGTACTCGCCAATGAAAATACGCATTTTGAAATTGATGGTGAAATTTATGCAATCAATGAGGCGTTCAATGTTTTGCAATCCATGTCGGCATCGACGCCGCTGGTGACTTTCGGTTCCTGGGATCGATCACAGCAGCAATTTTCTGCCGAAGTCGTGCTCGCAGGCAGCAGTGTTGCCTGGTCGAACCATGATGTATTGCGTGGTGTCGTGCTGGCGAGGACGGAAAATACCCTGACAATGCGCGCGTCACTTTTACAGGCGGGCCAGTCAAAAGCCGAGTTTTTTGACGCACTTGACTTGCAGGTTTCCGAATTCACTCGCATATTTAAATGGCGTGCAGGCGAAGTCGATATCCATGCTTTATCTGTTGGCAGTACCTTGCGTGCTATTGGCGCCTGGGACGAAGAGAGCGGGGTATTTAACACCGAAAATGGCTTGGTGCGTATTGGTTTTAGCAGCTTGAGTGGTATCGTCAACACGGTGAGCCCTTTGAGTGTGGAATTGCACATGCTTTCAGCTCAGCGACCGCAGAGCTTTGATTTTAGTGGCACAGGTAGCAGCGAAGAAACAGATGCAGATCCACTGGCTTACGAGCTTGCAACGGGTAATTTGGCCCTAAACAATGTGCAAGTGGGTGATATTGTTCGTGCGACTGGCTGGATCGCGGATTTTGGTGCAGCACCTGAAGATTTTCTTGCGCAAAGCTTACGAGACTATTCGGCATTGCCTGCACACTTTGTTTTGGCTTACCCTGAAGCGGGTGTTGAGTCCGGTATAAGCGCGGTAACGGAAGAAGGGTTTCTTTTTGGCCTGGAAGAGTCTGCATTGAAGCATGTTATACGCATAGCAGGTATTCCCCTGGATTTGTTCGAACTTGAAATGATGCCCTGGTTACACATCACCGATGAAAGAGGTGTATTTGCATTGCAGCTGGACAATCAGATAACAGTAAGCAGTGATTACACTCAGTTTGTGAGCCAGTTGAACGAGGCGCTGGACGTTGGCTATCGATTACAGCGTGTTGATGCGCATGGGCTTTGGCAAAATACACTGCAGTCGTTTGAATCAAGGAGATTCAGGGTTCGCCTGGTGTCGCCGTCAATGAATTAGGGAAGAGGTTCTCTCAGCGCCATCGCGAGATACGCTGTGAGAGCTTTATAGAGTGCAAAAGAGAGCGCAAAAAAGAGTGCAAAAGAGATCGCAAATGAGATCGCAAAAGAGAGTACAAAACAATTTTTATGAATAATCACCTGTTAAAAAATGTCGACCATTAGAGTGAAGAAGCTTAAGCGCGACCTTGTTAAAAAACCTGCTGGTTTCTTTCGGCTAAGCTGGGTTTTGGCTTTGTTAGTCGGAAGTGGCTACGCGGCAGAGAGCGAAGCACCGAGTCTGGAGTTCCTGGAGTTTCTTATTGAGTTTGATGATGTTGAAGACAAGGATTTTGATGTGCTGGTCTTTCATGCGATTGAGGATGCAGGCTCAAATAAAAACCATCGGGTGAATGATTCGAATGTTGACAAGGTACGTGTTGACGCAGTGCGAGTTAAGAAGGCAAATATTGAACAGCAACCTATTGAGAAAGCAAAAGATCCAAGTGAGGCGAAAAATGAAAAGTAATCTTACTCTACGAGATGCGTCGATTCATCGTCATTTCATATTGATGCTGGTTTCGATCTTGTGTTTCTCACTGCCGCTTGAGGCTCAAGAATGGGAAGCGCTGGATGAGGAGCAGCAAGCTGTTTTGGCCGCTGTTAAGGAACGGTGGCCTGATTTACCAGAAGAGAAGAAGGCCCGTTTACGCAAGGTTGCGGAGCGTTGGAAAAGTATGACACCGGAACAACAAGGACGCGCGCGTGAGCGTTTTCAAAAATGGCGCGAACTGGAGCCAGAACAGCGAGCAGCTTTGCGTGAACGTGTACGAAAATTTCGCGAACTCCCGGAAGAGGATCGGCAACGAATTCGCCGTCAGTTTCAACGCTTTCAATCTCTACCGGAAAGTAGAAAAAAAGTCTTGCGCGAACGTTGGCAAAATATGAGTGACGAACAAAGGCAGCGGGTGCGAGAACGGGCAAAGGCACGCAGAAGTAGAGAGTAGTTATGTCCGGGACCTATTTGTTTAGGTGTTTTCTTTGTTTGCCAGCCTTGGCGCTGACTTTTTCTTCTTCCTATGCGCTTGAAGACGATGAATGGTTGGGTGCGAGTTACCGCCCTTTTCTTCTTTCCTTGAATTATTTTAAGGATGGGGATGAGCAAATGTGGCGCACTGATTTTAGTGCAGGGCTGGCAAATTTTAGTGAGCTGAGTTTTTTCTATAGTGATTACGCAGAAATTAATGATAATGCGGGTTTTTCAGCCTGGCGCGCAGCCTGGAGTAGCGACCCCTATGCCAATTGGGGAGGTGGCCTGGCTTACAGTTTTCGCGGCAGTCGCAATAATATTGAAATCGATGAATTGCAACTTTCCGCTTTTCATTATTTTGACAAAATTAAATTGCGCTTGCAGTACAAGCAAGCGGATATTGCCGTATTTACACGCGATCGAGTGATTCGGAATTTTGATTTTCCAGAAAGTGCGGAACTTAAACGCAATACTTTCGCATTAGACCTTTCGCGCTCATACAGCGACTGGGGCTGGCAATTTCAGGCAGCCGTGCTGGATTATGATAAAGATGTTGCCCGCGCATTGAATTCACGTTTATTTTTGCGCGCGTTTGATGAGCTGGTGTTGAGCCAGCTGTTGGGTTTGAGTGAGTGGCAATGGTCCGCTGCGTTAAATCGTAGGTTCGGGAAAACGGGTTTAACAGTTGGCTTTCAACAGGCTCAGCAAGTTGTCGATGCCAGCAAACAAAATGTAGTGGATGTTTCGTTGAGCTATGCGTTTAGTGAGGGCTTCTCTACCGAGCTGGGATTGTGGTATGAGTTCGAGGACCGGCAAACGCCTGTGAATCTTGGCTTGGTCTGGCAGTGGTAGAGTGTTATGTCTACTGTCCGCCAACAACTCAACACTTTTTTTATTTCGATTCAGGCAAAGGCTTTTCGCCAGGCCGAGTTTGCAACCGGCAACCGCGATGATGCACTCGATCTTGTGCAGGACAGTATGATGAGCCTGGCTACGCGCTATGCAGATCAACCAGAAAACTGGCCGCGACTTTTTCAGCGGATCTTGCAAAATGCCATCCTCGATTGGCATCGACGAAAGAAAGTACGCTCGATTCTTTGGTGGTTTCAGGGCGAGGATAAGTCCGGTAAGGCGCGGCAGGAGGACGAGAAGGAATGCATGGATATCGAGGACAAGCGGCAACTTTCACCTGAAGAAACGAATTCGAAACAACAGCAGTTGGCACACTTGTATGCTGCAATTAAAACCTTGCCTCTCCGACAGCAGCAGGCGTTTATTTTACGCGCGTGGTGGGAGTACGACACTCGTGAGAGTGCCCTCGCAATGCGTTGCAGTGAGGGCAGCGTGAAAACACATTATTCACGTGCAGTAAAAAAACTGGCGGAGTTGTTAAAAGATGAGACATTGGTAAATGCGCTCTAATTTGCAGTGAAGAAAGGCACGTTTGGTAAGTGATATATTGAACAGGTTAATGAATCATGGCTAATGACGCAGAGCGCACGCTCTTGAACAATACTCGTAAGCTGGCTGACGAACCACTGGATGCGGCAACACTTGAGGCTCTCGCCGAGGCGCGGAACAAGGCCCTGAATGCGCTCCCGGAAAAAACACCAGCCAGAACTTTTTCCTGGAGTTATGGCTTTGCAGCGGCAAGTCTTGTATTGGTGCTAGGTTTTTTTGTATTTATTCTCAACCCGGACACGCCTGAGGAAAATTCCGAATGGGTTGCAGATATGGAGTTTCTGTTTGATGAAGAATCGATATTATTGGAAGACGATCCGGAGTTTTATCTGTGGATAGAAGAGCAGGGCGATGATGCCCTGCTTTAACAGATTTATCGCTGATGTCGGGAATTTCTTACGCTCGAACTGCTGCGCTTGGTTGTTGTCGAACGCGAATTGGAATAGCGCTTGTTCGACGAAGAGTTGGAGTTGGAATAACGCGAGTTGGATTGCGATTCCCGACTTGAAGAGCTGCTCGAGCGCTCTGATGAACGAAAAACGTTATTTCTATCGTAACGATTTGTTCGGCTCGCACTCTGTTGACGACTCTCGTTTTCGCTGGAAGCGGATTCGTCACGAGTATATCGTCGGTTTTCCGGGCTGTGACGAAACACTTTTTTAGGCGGTGTTGAGCGCTGAACGTTTTGCGCTTGTTCCCGACTGTCTCTTACGGCAGCTTGACGACTACTTCGATTGTTTTGCTCATTTCTCGAAATGTTGACGCGTTCACTGTCACGGTTCTCGCGAAGCGCCCTTACATTGGCGCGATTATCTTCACGGTATTGGCGGCTTTGATTGTTCTCACGCAGACGTGTCGCAACTTCACGTGAGTCACGTGAATCACGAGGGTGGCGCACGTTAATATTGTGTCGCTCACTGATGCGTGGGTGGCGATACTCAACACCGCGGCGATGTCGGGTATTGTGTTCCCAGCGGCGGGCGTCACGATGATGAGAAACATAGTGGCCAGGGTAGCGATGACGTCGGTAATGGTTGTGATTGATCACAACAACGTGACGGTTGTGCCAGTGGAATGATGAAAAGTAAAAGCCTGTACCCACATACACGCGGGGCCCCCAATATAACCATGGGCCATGATGACTGTAGTGGTGGTGATGATGCACCCAAACAACGGGAGGATAATCCACCCACCACCATGAACCATAAACAATACGTGAATCGTAGTAAGGGACGTAGACGATTTCAGGTGAGCTCGGCTCAATAATGATGTGCTCATCTTCATGCTTGACGGTCAGGTGCTCCATCTCGTCAAGGTTGCCTTCTTCATAAGCGCGCTGGCGGAGATCCTGAATACTGGCCAGAACCAATTCTTCGTTTTGTAGAAAGGCATCCCCCAGTTTTTGCATCCAGTCCAGGTCTTCACTCATCTGTTTAAGAATATTCGGGAACGGCGCCAGAGCCTTAACGCTGGGGTCCCAGTCCCGGTTGGCGACGGCCTTAACCGCTTCCTCCGAACTGATATCCGGGTTTTTCTCTGCCCAACGATGGGCCTGAACCACTTCAAGAGGGTAGGTGGAAGCAATCAGGATGTGGGAAAGAATGGTGTCTGGATAGAGTGCGACAGGCGCCAAAATCTGGTCCAATTCGGCCTGACTGAATTCGAATTCAGTGATATTTTCTTCTGCAAGCACTTGAAAACAAAAGAAAATCTGAAGGATGAAGGCAATTATTCCGCGTTTGATCATTTTGCTCACCTCTCCCGGCGTTGTTTAAACCGGCATTGAGTTATCGGATGCTTGCATACAGTGTGCGATAAACAGCCTTAACCCAGGCTGAATAGGCTAACACAAAACGTAAAAAGCTTCGAAGTAGAGGAGAAAGCAGACGTCTCCATGAGGAGAAAGGCGCCTTATATTCAGGAAGGAGAAGAATACCTTTGGTTGGTTAGAAGCCTGATTTGTTGGTGGTGATATTTCTTATTATTGAAGTAAATAGCAGCGTGCGCCCCCGCATGGCTCAAGCAACCGGGCGCGGTACCAGTTTACTGTTTGATTACACGGTTTCTATTTCGCTTGCTTTATGTGCCTCTCGGACTCCGGCAAGATGTGATTCAGGCCGTTTCAGTGTTGGGTTCGCGACGAAAGAGGTTGGCAATTTTCTGGTGAATGCCTTCCGATTCATTATCACTTAATGAAAGTACTTTGCTTGCATAGAGTTCGGCAACGTGAATTGCCGCGCTATTAATGATATCGAGATTGCCGGCGTGTTCGGGAATCCAATCTCCCTGGCCTCTAACACTTACAAGAATTTCGATTACGTCATCACGATAACTGGGGGTGCCAACAATATTGTAACCGGGTACATGCTCACGCAATGCTGCCAAACGGCTCTGTAACGGTGCAAACAATTCGTTAATGTTTGCATTGGCTAACTTGATTCGCAGCGTTGTGAGCATGTCGGGCTTCCAACTGCTTCGTTCTACTTTTAAATCTACATTGACATTGTCTTTGTCCACGCCAGTGAAAACACTGATTGCATTTGCCGTTGTCGAGTAATAGTCATCAATATTATCCAGCGTCGCTTGCCCGACCGAGTCACTTGCAAGGTGCGACTCAATACTGATGGCTTCGATATCATTAAACAGACTGGCAACAACATTCAGCACAGGGATTGAAGCCTGGCCTCCGCAAGTTACCATGTTCACATTGTTACATTGTAATATTTGGTTTGCGTTAATTGTTGGGATGCAAAGCGGCCCAACTTGTGCCGGGGTAAGGTCAACAATTTTGATTCCCAGGGAAGCAAAAGTATCGGCTGACGCTCGGTGACCATTCGCGCTGGTGGCGTCAAAAACCAGGTCGCAGGCGCGAGGGTTTTTCACAAAGGCATCCACGCTCTTATCCGAAGTGGGTATGCCCATTGATTTTGCTTTTTTGATTCCTTCCGAACTCGCATTTCTCCCAACAAATAATTTGCACTGAAGCTTTTGCGATTTGTTTATCTTGAAAAGTAAGTCGGTTCCAATTTTGCCGGTACCGATAATGCCTACATTCAATTTAGGTTTATCCATAATGTTTCCCGCCAGGTTGAATACAACAGAATTTTCTCTTTGCGTATTCAAATAGTATGCCCTAATAAAAAAATTTAATAGCCGCCAGCAAAAAATAACTTAAATAATGAGGTATAAATCTCAGAACAAAAAGTTAGAGGCTTTTGGCGCATGCGCTAAGGAATTTATTAAAAAAATTCGAGCTTCACATTTAATGTTAACAGTGTTAAAAATGTTCTTGGCAAACAAGTAGTTACTAGCTACTATTGAGAAAGATTGTCAACAACGGAAAAAGTTTCAGTTTAGGACGAAAATTCAGGTGTTAACTGCATTGGGCTTTAAAAACTAAAATTAAATTGCAGCATTGACTGTACATAGAGGTCGTCGAAATATGGAACAGATGAGTTTTCGAGATTTATATTCTGCACTTGGATTGTTCTCGCCCTGGGAAATTACCCAGGTGAAAAAGAACGAAGACGCACGTGAAATTCATATTTACATCGAGCAGAAATCCAGCAAGCGCATGCTTAAAATTTTCGATCAAAGAGATAACTTTGAATCGAGAAATGGTGCATGGCAGCATGTAAATATCGGAACCTATAAAAGTTTTATTCATGCGGCCGTGCCTTTTGACGCCAGTATGAAAAATGCTGCTATTCCGGTTTTTGTTGCAGAGCAGCCTTGTTTTCTAGGGCATCCGGCCCGTCGTTATAGCAACTATCTTCGTCAGCGTGTCGCCGTATCCCTCCTTTATGGCATTGATGGCGAGCATATTGGTCGCTTGTTGGATATTGAAAAAAATGTTGTTGCAACAATTGTGGATGATATTCGCCGTTGTCAACAGAATCTACGCATCTTGCCTTTTGTCCCTGTTGAATCTGACGCCGTTTGGCAAAATTTAATAAGCGATAAGTTACGTTTACGAACAGAAAGCATGCCTTTGAAATATTTGCTTTCAAAATTAAAAATTGAAGTGTTGAAAGCAGGCGGCACCGAGGAAACGTTTTCATTGGCGGTCGAGTTGCGAGAATTTTTTATTAAAAATTGTCGAAACCTGGAGAAAGAAGTCGAGCAGCTTTGTGGAATTGTGACAGAAACGCAACGGCGAAAGGCAACTGCCGCTGCGGGAAATCGCCAACGCCTGGTGTTGCCGCGACAGGATCATCCCGTATGGGCGTCAATTTTGGGTGGAACACATATTATTCTTTCAAAGAACTATGCGTTCAGTCTTTTTTATACGCAACAGAGAAGTCAGTTTGCTCGAGCAGCAAATGACGGCGAAAAAAATAAAGCTGTTCAGCGAATGCGTGAATATATTAAGGCAAAACACAGTCAGTTACGCCCTGAGTTGGTGCGTTTAAATGAAATTTACCGTAGTTTGAGCAGCTCGCGCAGTGATGCGCAAACCCTGCCCGGAGAAGACAATCTCGTATGGCAGTCCATTCTTGGAAACAAATATCAAATTGGCTCCAAACATATGGGCTTCAATTTGATGTTGAATCAGTTAAAAATCAAACTCGCTAAAAATTCCAATGCAGGCCCCGAAGCCGCGAGACAATTGCGCGCTTTTATGATTAAAAACCGCGCTTCAATGCCGACCGAGATTCAACAGGTCGTACGCTACGCGAGTTAATTAACGTCAATATTATTGCTCAGGCCGATGTGCATGCATCGGCTTGTATAAACACCTTCGCAGTAAAAAAGGTCAGGAGTCAGGTATGTCTACAGATTCAATTTCACTAAGCAGTCAAACAGTGAACCGGGAAATTTTGATCAAGATGATCGAAAGAGGGGATTATCTTGTTATTGCTGGCGATGAAGATGTATTAAAAGACTTGCCTGCGGGAAATTGGGTTGGAGGCACCATTCCTTATTTCATGACAACAGAGGGTGGTAAAGTTGATCGTGACATTCTGTATGTCACAACGATTTCCGGTTTCAAGAATAATTTACCACGTTTAACACTCTACGATACCAATACCATTAACCGAATTGCCAAGGAGGCACCGGAGCACGGTTTCACGCTTTTGATTCTGCCCGCTTTGACCGATGTGCATATGGCTTACGCACAGGGCGCTCCCAATTTTGAGCGTATGTTCTTTACCCCCATTATGGGATGGATCTCAGGCGTGCACCTGGATGATTTGGCAAGTCGCTCGCCCAAAGTTGCGATGGGCACCGGCGGCGGCGCCTTAAGTAGCGACCACGCAGCGGCAATTCATGTTCCGCTCCCCGAGCATCAGCAAGCCAATATTAATATTATTAATTTGTTCACTCAGGGAAATGGGCCGACAATCCGATTCCCGCAGGACGGTTTTGAAGCGTCCACGTGTACCATCGACGGCACCGAAGCCAATCTCGCCAACTTCATCAAGGAAAATAATATTGATACTAAAATGCCGCTGGTTGCTGACTACAGCGGCATTTCTGTGAATGTGAGTATTCAGGAAGTGCAGGAGGGCAATGTTAAACTGTATGCCCCTGTTTTTGCTGATCTCGAATACCGTTTTGCCAGCCCCGTTGTCGATTATGTCTCGGAGTTTGAAACTGCAATGCGCGCCACAGGAAAGTCCGAAGTTGCCTACTGTTGTAATTGTATATTGAATTACCTTTACTCAGAGCTCGAAGGTAAAAAGACAGGCAATCTCACTGGCCCCATGACCTTTGGGGAAGTCGCGTATCAGTTGGTCAATCAGACTCTGGTGTATCTCAGCATCGACGAAATCTAGGAAACCTCAGAAATTGAGATCCCACTTTTCGCGCTCCGCCAGGTGAATATTTACCTGGTGGATAGATGGACTTTGTCGCGCAAAACATCTATTCTTCTGCAATTATTCAAGGGTTTATAAGGTATCACTGGGGCTTGGCTATGGACAAAAAAATAGCGGTGATTGTGGATTCAGCGTGTAACTTGCCACGGCAGGTGCTGGAAAAATATCAAATAACGCGTGTACCCATTTTTTATTCTGTTGATGGCAAGCAAGCTGTTGATCCTTGTAAAGATGAGAGTGTGTTGAGTGTTTTCAAATCGGGCGAATTGTCGCGCAAGCACGATGTTCTGACCAACCCGCCAACGCCCTCTGACTTCGAGCGACAAATTATTCGCAAATTAAAAGAGGGATATAAAACGGTGTTGGTACAAACCATTAACCGTATGCAGGGAGATACCTACAAGCATGCGAATATGGCGGCGACCAATGTCCAGAAAAAGCTCGGGGACCGTCAGGATATTGCGATTCGTGTTATGGACAGTCGCACAGTTTTTGCCGGTCAGGGCGTGATGGTGCTGGAAACTGTGCGACGTATGTTAAGTGGCCAGGACGGTGCCAAGGTAAAGCGTGCTTTGGATCGCCTCTCCGAAAATATTCACAGTTTCGTAATACCCAAGAACCCTTTGCTTTCCCTGGAGCGCTCGCAAAAACGCAATGAAAAAGCTGTGGGTTGGGGGCAGGCTTTCGTTGCCGATATGTTAAATATCTATCCCACCTTGTGTATAGTTAACGATTCTTCTTATCTTGCTAATAAGGCACTCGGCTTTAAAAAAGCGGCTAAACAATTATTTCATCATGCGACAGTAAGGATTGAGCAGGGGCTGCTGTGTCCGTTTGTTGTGATCAACTATGCGGGCCCACTGAAAGAGTTGAAAGTGCTTCCTGGTTACGATGAATTGGAGGAGGCTGCTGCAAAGAATAAAGTGAAAATTATTCCATCCGTCATGAGTCTTGCCGGTGGGATTTATACCAGTGTCGGTTCGCTTTCTCTGGCGCTAGCCACTGAACCTCACGAGTGGGAGAGCTAGCAAGGCCTCAGAATGCGCTGACTCTGTTTTTACCTGACTCATTTTTCATAAGTCTGTTTTTACCGAGTAAAGAACAATCCCCTGCTAAACTTCAGGTTGAACTCTTCCATTCACCTTCCAACGTGAGAGTCTCCAATGAGATACCTGATAATAACAAGTTTACTACTATCTTCAGCGCTAAGCGCCGCACCGAATCTAAAACTCAACGACCTGGATTACTTCGAAACCCAGGGCCTTAATGTCACCGTATTTGCAGATATTTACCCCGATGGTCATCAAACGGGTGTCACGGTCATTCAGCATGGGCTAAGAGTCGCGGCCAATGGCGATATTCGTCTTGAAGCTTCACCCGGGCAGTGGTCGCCTGTACCGGCAGGAGGCGATAAAAATGTCGACCGGGAAAAACAGATCGTTTCACAAACCCTTGCGTATCCCGATGAAAGTAAAAATCGCAAGGGTTTTAATCCGATAGAGTATCCTGATCTTGAATTTACCTACACAGTCCACGTTAGCCCTTTGGAAGGCAACAGCTTTAAAATCAGTGTGGATCTGGATAAGCCTGTGCCACAAGAGTGGTTAGGGAAAATTGGTTTCAACTTCGAGTTGTTTCCACAGCACCTCTTTGGGAAAAGCTGGTTGATGGATGGGCAGCAAGGCATATTTCCGCAACAAGCCAATGGCCCAATAGAAAAGCACGAAGGCGAATGGCTCGCGGTACCGCTTGCGCGGGGTAATAAATTGGTGGTCGCGCCTGAAGAAGACAAGCAGCGTATGACAATCGAAAATGCTCAAGGAGAGTTGGAGCTTTGGGATGGACGCGCCAACCACAACAACGGTTGGTATATTGTGCGGTCGCTTATTAAAAAAGGGGCGACGAAGAATGCGGTTGAATGGGTTGTGACACCAAATGTCGTAAAAGGTTGGAAGTATAAGCCCGTAATCCAGGTTTCGCAGCTGGGTTATGATAGCGAGCAAGAAAAGCGAATTGTTATTGAACAAGATAAAACAGATAAAAAAGCGCGCAAATTAACGCTGTATAAATTAACGGAGAAGGGGCGACAAAAAGTCGAGTCGGGCAAGCCCGAATACTGGGGTACCTTCTTGCGATACAATTATTTTGTTTATGATTTTTCAAAAGTAACAACGCCGGGTATGTATCTTGTCGAATACGCCGATAACGAAAGCCACAGCTTCGAAATATCAGCGGATGTTTACAGTCGGCATGCCTGGCAACCCACACTTGAATATTATTTGCCTGTGCAAATGTGTCATATGCGGGTTAATGAAAAATACCGCGTGTGGCACGACCTTTGTCACGAAGACGATGCGCGTATGTCGCCGGTAAATACCAATCACTTCGACGGCTATATTTCCGGCCCTTCAACGCTGACTAAATACAAACCGCTGGAGCCGGTGCCGGGCCTCAATAAAGGCGGCTGGCATGATGCCGGTGACTATGACTTGCGTGTGGAATCGCAAATGACAACGACCTGGATGTTGGCGATGATGATCGAGGAGTTCGGTCTGGATTACGATGCGACCCTGATTGATCAGAATAAAAAGCGGGTAGAAATTCATCAACCGGATGGCATCTCCGATGCGCATCAGCAAGTTGAGCATGGCTTGCTTTCGGTGCTTGGCGCTTATCAATCATTGGGCCGTTTGTACCGCGGCATTATTACACCGACTATTCGTCAGTACGTTCTTCTCGGTGATGCTGCTTCGCAGAGTGACAATATTGTTTATGAACACCCAAGCGAAGAGGTGCGCAAGCTGGGAACATATTCGGGTGTTCAGGATGATCGTCTGGTATTCACCGAAGAAAACCCTGATCGTGAATTGCGCGCTTTGGCGGGCTTGGCTGCTGCGTCGCGCGTGATGAGAGATCACAATCCTGAGTTGGCGAAGGCCAGTATTGAAGCGGCTGAAAATCTCTATGTGATTGCAAGTAAAGGAGAAAAAATTCGCGCGGGGAATAAAGCGTTCGCACTTGCGGAGCTGGCTTTAACGACCGGAAAGCAAGGTTATCTCGATCAATTGATTGCGATGGAGGCGGAATTGATCGAACACATTGAGCACAGTGGTTGGGCGATTGGCCGTGTGATGCCTTTAATTAAAAATGAAGGCTTCAAAGCGCGCATCGCGGAGGCTGTTGCGGGTTATCAACAAGGTGTGCGTGAACAAAGTACAGAAACGCCCTATGGCGTTCCCTACAAGCCGCACATTTGGGGTGCGGGCTGGGGTATTCAGGCCTTCGCTGTGCGACAATATTTTTTCCATCAAGCCTGGCCGCAACATACCAGCATCGATGTCTATTTGAATGCGCTTAATTTCATTTTGGGTGTCCACCCTGGCGAAAACACCATGTCATTCGCGTCGGGCGTTGGATCTGAGTCGGCTGTCGTGGCCTATGGTGTGAACCGTGCGGATTGGTCTTATATTCCCGGTGGTGTGATATCGGGTACCGCCCTGATTCGGCCTGACTTACCTGAGTTAAAAATCTGGCCCTTTTTCTGGCAACAAACCGAGTACGTCATGGGTGGCGGTGCGACTAACTACATGTTTCTTGTATTGGCAGCAGAGAAAACATTTCAGTGAACTCGGCTTGTAAATATGTTCTTTGGTAAATGTTGTAAATAAATAATGACACGAGCACTGCGTATCAAAATATTGATCCTCGTTGGTTTTCTATTGGCCGCAGTGCTCGTTTTTGTCCCCGCCATTCCTCAGGATCTCGCTTACCACGACTTTGCCGATGCGCGTCGTATTTTCGGTATCCCCAATTTCTGGAATGTTATATCCAACTTGCCTTTTGTTTTAATCGGCTTATGGGGCATCGTGAACTTCAATCGTAAAAGTGATCTTGCCATATTTATCTGGATATTTTTCCTGGGCTTCTTGCTGACCGGTTTTGGTTCAGCGTATTACCATTGGGCGCCGACCAATAGTACTCTGGTCTGGGACCGCTTGCCGATGACAATAGCGTTTATGTCTTTTTTCGCCATGATGATTGCGCTGCATATACAGGACCGTTTTGGTCGTTTGGTACTTGTGCCTTTGCTGGTGCTCGGCGTCATTTCTGTTTTTTATTGGGCTTACACCGAAACACTGGGTCGTGGTGATTTGCGTTTGTATGCGGCGGTACAGTTTGTTCCTATTGTGCTTATCCCTTTGGCGATTGGCTTATTTCCGGTGAAGCGCTATCCGCTTAAATATTTTATTGCCTTGCTGGCGGCTTACCTGGGTGCCAAGGGCTTTGAGCATTTTGACAAGGCTATTTTTGCGTCTATACCAATGAGTGGTCATGCGATCAAACATGTTTCTGCCTCGCTTTCTGGTTTGGCATTTTTCTTTCTGGTGCAATCCTGTGATAAGCCAGTGTTCAAAGTTGACGTAGCCCACAGTTCTGTATGAAATCATTTACAAGTTGCAAGGGTTACTTGTTGTATACAAGGATTTTACCCTCTGTTTACCTAAAGCAGCGCACACTTCACTCCATATATAAATAAAGTTAATAATTAAAAATTACACAAAGCGATTCGTAACAATAGGTTTACGATAAAGGCTTTGAGTTCGAGAGTACCGTTTCCTGTGATTTAGCCAATCAGAGTCGCGACGAGAATTTAAATAACTATTTTAGCGAGTGTATCAATACAAAAAACGGGAAAAGATTTTCTATTCAGCAATCCTGTTGTGAATTGTTGATGTGTTTTTGAATAGCCGTTTTGTTTTTAAGTTGGCCTACACATGTCTTTCAGGGTTTTGCAATAACGCCCGGGAATGTTGTGGCTTACTGAAACTAAAAGAATGCCAGTTAGGTGTGTGGTTCCGGCCAATACAATACGCCCGTGTTGTATTTGGCCGGTTTTTTTATTTAACTGTATTCTTGATTTGCAATCTGTTTTACAGCCTGGTCAAGTCTGATTACAAAATCAGGAAGCCACTTTTTTCTTGGTCGCAGCTTTCTTTTTTGTTGCTGTGTGTAGTAGCGGGTTTAAAAACCGGCCAGTGTGTGACGCCTTGATTTTACAAATACTTTCCGGTGTGCCTTCCGCTATAATTTGACCTCCGCCACTTCCGCCTTCGGGGCCGAGATCCACAATCCAGTCTGCAGTTTTAATTACGTCCAGATTGTGTTCAATGACCACAACGGTATTGCCGTGATCACGCAGACGATGCAATACATTGAGCAATTGTTGAATATCGTGAAAGTGGAGGCCGGTAGTAGGTTCATCGAGAATATATAACGTGCTGCCAGTATCCCGCTTGCTGAGTTCGCGAGAGAGTTTTACGCGTTGCGCTTCACCGCCTGAGAGCGTGGTCGCAGCCTGACCGAGACGAATATAGGAGAGGCCAACGTCCATCAGGGTTTGTAATTTTTTTGAAATCACCGGTACGGCATCGAAAAACTCACGTGCATCTTCTACGGTCATTTCCAGTACTTCGTGAATGCTTTTTCCCTTGTATTTAATTTCGAGGGTTTCGCGGTTGTAACGCTTGCCGTTGCAGACATCGCAAGCAACATACACGTCGGGGAGAAAATGCATTTCCACTTTTACCACGCCGTCGCCCTGGCAGGCTTCGCAGCGGCCACCTTTCACATTAAAACTGAAGCGACCAACCTTGTAGCCTCGTGAGCGCGCCTCTTGCGTGCCGGCGAATAATTCACGAATAGGTGTAAATATTCCCGTGTAAGTTGCCGGGTTCGAGCGCGGTGTGCGGCCGATGGGGCTTTGGTCTATATCGACACATTTATCGAAATTGTTGAGCCCCTTGATACTTTTGTGTTTGGCGGGGGTGAGCGTGCTGGCCTTGTTTAACTCTGTTGCCGCAAGAGGATAGAGCGTACCGTTGATGAGGGTTGATTTGCCACTGCCTGAAACGCCGGTAATACAGGTCATCACGCCGACGGGAATTTTGAGGTGCACGTTTTGTAAATTGTTGCCAGCGGCACCGAGAACCTCCAGCCATTTATCGTCTTTTGCGTCGTGGCGAATATTGGGGACTTCGATTTTTTTTCGACCCGATAAGTAATCCGCAGTCAGGGATGCACGTGTTTTAACGACTTTGTTGTAAGTGCCTTGAGCGATAATTTCGCCACCGTGTACACCAGCACCGGGGCCAATATCGACTATGTAATCTGCGGTGCGAATGGCTTCTTCATCGTGTTCGACAACAATGACAGTATTGCCGAGGTCTCGTAAGTGGGTCAGCGTTTTTAACAAGCGATCATTGTCGCGTTGATGCAAACCGATTGACGGTTCATCAAGAATGTACATAACACCGACCAGACCCGCACCAATTTGGCTGGCAAGACGAATGCGTTGTGCTTCACCACCGGATAAGGTTTCGGCACTGCGATTGAGGGTCAGGTAATTTAAGCCGACATCCACCAAAAATCGAAAACGATCGCGCAGTTCTTTGAGAATTTTTTCTGCGATTTCCTGTTTGCCACCGGTAAATTTTAGAGCAGTAAAATAGTCCCAGGCTTCGCCGACCGGTAATTCGGTGATTTGCGGCAGGGTGCGATTGTCTATGTAAACGTGGCGAGCAGCTTGCCGCAATCGTGCGCCCTCGCATTCCGGGCATTTCATTGTCGACAAAAATTTAATCAATTCCTCACGCACGCTATTGGATTCCGTGTCGCGGTAGCGGCGTTCGAGATTGGGAATCACGCCCTCAAAAACATGGCTGCGTTGATACACATCACCGCGGTCGTTGACATAACTGAAGTCGATGCTTTCACCTTTGGAACCGTAAAGCACAACGTCTTTGTATTTCTTTGCCAGGCGCTTCCAGGGTTTATCGACATCAAAGCCGTAGTGGTCGGCCAGCGATGTGAGCATGTGGTAGTAATAAAGATTGCGTCGATCCCAGCCGCGAATTGCACCCTCGCTCAAAGAGGCTTCGGGAAATTGCACAAGTTTTTCTTCGGAGAAAAATTGTTTTACTCCGAGTCCATCACAACTCGGGCAGGCACCGGCGGGGTTATTGAAGGAAAATAAACGCGGCTCCAATTCCTGTAGGGAATAATCACAAAGAGGGCAGGCATGTTTGGCTGAAAAAATATGGTCATCGAGTTTGCCATCCATATCAGCAATAACGGCAACGCCATCAGACAGGTTGATTGCTGTTTCAAATGAATCTGCGAGGCGTGTCTTAATATCGTCGCGCACTTTGAAGCGGTCTATGACAACGTCGATACTGTGCTTTTTCTTTTTGTCGAGTTTGGGTGCATCATCAAGGTCTACCACAAGGCCATCGATACGGGCGCGGATAAACCCGTCGCGGCGCAAACCGTCGAGCACATGCATGTGCTCCCCTTTGCGATCCTTTACCAGCGGTGCGAGTAACATTAATTTACTGCCTTCCGGTTGTTTAAGTACCGTGTCCACCATTTGGCTGATTGTTTGTGCGGAAAGGGTTTCGCCGTGAGTGGGACAGCGCGGGTCGCCCACTCGGGCAAACAACAAACGCAAATAGTCGTAAATCTCGGTAATGGTGCCCACCGTGGAACGCGGGTTGTGAGAGGTCGATTTCTGTTCAATGGAAATGGCCGGACTCAAACCTTCGATGTGATCAACATCGGGTTTTTCCATCATGGATAAAAATTGGCGCGCATAGGTCGACAGGGATTCCACATAGCGACGCTGACCCTCGGCGTAAAGTGTGTCGAAAGCGAGCGACGATTTGCCGGAACCACTGAGGCCCGTAATGACAATGAGTTTGTCGCGAGGAAGGTCGAGATCAACGTTCTTTAAATTGTGGGTGCGTGCGCCGCGTACTACGATGGTGTCCACGTTTACTCCTGGTGTTGGCAATTGGACCCTGAAAAGGCAAACCGCCAAGTATACGATATTTGACTGTCAAAACTTGTCAGGAGTGTTTCAGGGGCTTGGCAGCGGTTGCTTTCTGGCGGCACAGCGGTGCTTTGATCGGCACTCGGATTAGCACTCTTATCGGCAATCTGGATGTCATTGAATCTCGCGCTCAATATCTGGCATAGTTGTGCGGCGTGAGGTGATTCGTTCTGCAATCCCGCTCGAGCTATTCGCCTGGTTAGGAACAATCAGGGAAATAAAACAAATAAATCAACACATAGATTAACAAAAAGGAGTGTGACTACAGTGCCGGACATTCTCTTAGACTACCTTTTCAGTGTACAGACTGCCATTTTGATTGCGGTCATTTTCCTCGGTAAGTCCACCATTCGTTTCGTGCCTCAGAATCGCGCCTATGTGATTGAGCGGTTCGGGAAATACAACAGAACGCTGGAGGCGGGCATCAAACTGGTGATTCCCATCTTTGAGCGCGTTGCGCATGATCGCTCGCTGAAAGAGCAGGCGCAGGATGTGCCAAGCCAGGGGGCAATTACCAAGGACAATATTTCATTAACCGTCGATGGCGTCCTGTATTTTCGGGTGATTGACCCCTACAAAGCCTCTTACGGCGTTGAAGACTACGTTTTTGCCGTGGTGCAATTAGCACAAACCACCATGCGCTCGGAAATCGGCAAGATGGAGTTGGACAAGACTTTTGAAGAGCGTGATCAACTGAATTCCAATATCGTGAGAGCGATTAACGAAGCGGCCGACCCCTGGGGTGTTGTGGTGCTGCGTTACGAAATTAAAGACATTGTCCCACCCGCCAGCGTAATGTCGGCCATGGAATCACAGATGCGCGCGGAACGTGAGCGACGCGCCAAGATTCTCGAATCGGAAGGGGACAAGCAAGCCGCCATCAATCGCGCAGAAGGGGACAGGCAGGCGCAAGTACTGGCTGCGGAAGCGGATAAAGCAGAACAAATTTTACGTGCAGAAGGTGAGGCTCAGGCCATTCGCGCGGTTGCGGACGCGCAGGCCGAAGCCTTACGCAAAGTGGGGGATGCCGCGAAAACAATCGAAGGGCAAGCCGCCATGCAACTGGATTTGGCAACCAAGGCGATTGCCGCAAAACATGCTATTGCCCGGGAATCCTCAGTGGTTCTGCTACCGGATTCTGGCACCGATGCCGCGGCCATTGTGGCCCAGGCCATGAGCATCATTAACAAAACCAAAGTGACAGGTGTTGAGCAATGAGTATCACGCTTCCTGTCTGGCTGGCGGTTATCGGGGTGGCCCTGGCGGTCATCGAATTTGCCGTACTCGGCTTCAGCGCCTTCTTTCTGTTTTTTCTGGCGGTGGGGTGTTTACTGACTTCCTTCCTGATGTTTCTCGGTATCGTGCCGGAAACCTATTTATGGGCGGCCATTACGGTCGCAGTGCTGTCTTCGATCACCATGGTACTGCTGTGGGGGCCGATAAAACGCTTTCAGGAGCAGCAGCAAGACCCGAGTGATCAGCCCAATGTTTTTAAAGGCTTGCGCTTCAGATTGCAGGAGGACCTACAACCTCAGGGCAGCGTCAATCATCGTTATTCTGGTATTGAATGGCAAACGAGCAAGGCGCAAGAGGACAACGAAACCTGGCCTGCAGGTACCGAGGTGGAAGTGGTAAAAACGGAAGTGGGCAAGTTCTTAATCGCCCGCGTCTAATGTCCGGCTTCTGGGAAACCACCCCACTGTCGCAAATGAATCATGCGCAGTGGGAAGCGCTTTGTGACGGCTGTGGTAAGTGTTGCTTGCAAAAATTGGAAGATGAAGACAGCGGTGAAGTCTTCTATACCGCAATCAGTTGTACCTTGCTGGATACCGACACCTGCCGTTGCCAGGACTACCCACATCGATTAGCGCGCGTACCCGAATGTCTCACACTCAATCCTGGCAAAATTTCGGAACTCCACTGGTTGCCGACCACGTGCGCTTATCGTTTGTTGGCTGAAAAAAAAGACCTTCCAGAATGGCACCCATTGATCAGTGGTGACCCGGAATCCGTTCATCGTGCGGGGATCTCGGTAAAAGGGCGGGTATTGTCAGAAGAGCATGTGCACGAAGACGAGTGGCAGGAGCATATCGTTCACTGGGTTGATGAGAGCGAAGGCTAGATCAACCCGCGTTTACAGCTTATCGAGGTCTTCGTCGAGATCGCGCACCCAGTTCCCCGCTTCTACACGGTTGCGGACGCCGATCTTTTTGTAGACGTTATACAAATGGCTTTTGACGGTGTGTTCACTGACCTTCAGTGTAGCGGATATATCAAAGTTGGTTGCGCCTTCAAAAATCAAACGCAAAATTTGCTTCTCACGCTTGGTGAGTCGTGCACGCGGGCGATTGACCGTGGAAGGGGGGCGGCGGTTTTTATCCATAAAATGGTGGAGCAAACGGCGGGGCACCCAGTAATCTCCCGCAAGCAAACACTTTAGCCCCCGGATGAGTTGCTCTTCATCGGTATCCACGTAAAAGAGGCCGCTAATGCAGGGCCAGTCGAGCAGATTTTCGTGTTCGCTCTCGTACTCGGCGTTCAACAACGCACCGGTTGATTGGCTGTCGGCGGTTTCCTGAAATTGTTTTGCAAGGTCTCTTAACACATCCATGCTCTGGTTGCTGCAGTCAATCAGCAGCAGGCTGATGTCTTCAGGTATTTCATTGAGGTTTTTGTAAGCTTCACAGGGCGCGCCGGTTTCATCACTGATAAGGCGCGCGAGCAAACTGGTTTGCATACCACTATTGGGCGTGCAAAGTGCAATGTGTTGAGAAGCTGTTTTGGCCACTATTCTTCTATTCCGATTATGTTAATTATTCTAGAGCGATATTTTTGCCAGGAACTGCTTCTCCAAATGGAAACCGGCGCCTTACGCTAAAAAATCACACTTTATCGGGAAAAAGTCTGAAAAGTATGATGAATTCGCCGTCATACTACCCTGGGTTGAACAAAATTACTACAAAAGTCTGAGTTTAGGGGAGAGGTGGTTATCGAAATCTAGTCCTTAAGTGCCATATTTTCAAATAACCATGCAAAAAAATTCATACTTTTCCCCTGTTCGCCTTGCCTGACATTCATTGATAGAATTGCCGCCTTTTTCCACTGGAGGCCCTCCGGGTGATGTACTTCCGTATCGTTGGTTCACTGGCTTTGCTCTACATGCTGCGCATGTTGGGGCTCTTTATGATCCTGCCAGTGTTAACGCTATACGGAGATGCCTACAGTGGCGCAAGCCTGGCAACACTGGGTTTGGCTCTGGGTATATACGGTTTAAGTCAGGCGGTACTTCAGATCCCTTTTGGTTTGTTGTCAGATGTCCTGGGTCGCAAACCGGTTATTTTTATTGGCCTGGTCATTTTTATTGCCGGTTCGGTGGTTGCTGCGCTTGCCGATACCATCACCGGCTTGCTAATCGGGCGTATTCTTCAGGGCGCCGGTGCCATCGCGGGCGCAGTAATGGCGATGGTTGCTGACTTGACGCCTGACAATAAGCGCAGTCAGGCGATGGCGTTTATCGGTGCATCCATTGGCGTTTCATTTGGGTTGGCCCTGATCCTCGGCCCCTGGTTGGCGGCAGGCTGGGGCATACAAGGTGTATTTTCTGCAACCGCTATATCAGCGGGCTTCGGTCTGGTAGTACTTTTATTTCTCGTACCCAATGTCCCCAAGGCTCCAGAAAGGCCCACAGTTGATTTTTGGGCGACTTTAAAAAGTGAGCAGTTACTTCGTCTAAACCTCGGAATATTTACGCTGCATGCTGTTCTAATGTGTGCGTTTGTTGTTGTGCCAGGCTTACTCGAAAATTTCTTCGGCATTGCCCGCGAACAGCATTGGTGGGTGTATTTGGCTTTATTGGGCGGTTCGTTTTTTTGTATGGCTCCCCTGCTCTCACAGATGGAAAAGCGCAATTGGGTGAAAGTGGTTTTTCTTTTCGCAATTGTCTTGTTGGCATTAAGCCTGGCCAGTTTGAGTTTGATACTGCAATTGCACTGGCAGGTTTTGGCCTGGTTGTTACTCTTTCTTTTTTTCTTCGCCTTCAATTTACTGGAGGCGACCTTGCCTTCGCTGGTAAGCAAACTGGCGCCGGAAGGGACCAAGGGTACGGCTCTGGGGGTGTATTCGAGCAGTCAATTCCTGGGGGCATTTTGCGGCGGCGTGATCGGCGGTTATGCCAGTCAGTACTGGGGAGCCGCGGCCGCTTTGATCCTGTGCGCGGGCCTCGCCCTGGTGTGGCTGGCAGTGGCGGCAGGTTTGCGAATACAAGCCAGACCGTTGCCACAAACCACAGAAATGTTGCCTTGAGGCCTACGCAATTGTGTTAAGACCGGAGCCGCTTTAACATAGCGTGCTGATACCAAATTACAGCATCAATAATCAAAGACATTTTAATCGCGAGTCATAAAGTCCAGCAGGGACGGCAAGGCTTTAGGAGGAATAAACGTGGCCAGAGGCATCAACAAAGTCATTCTGATAGGTAATTGCGGGCAAGACCCGGAAACGCGCTACACAGCGGGTGGGTCTGCGGTAACGCACATTAGCATCGCAACGTCGGAAACCTGGAAAGACAAACAAAGTGGACAACCCCAGGAGCGCACGGAGTGGCACCGGGTTGTCTTTTTTAATCGCCTGGCTGAGATTGCCGGCGAGTACCTGCGCAAGGGCAGTAAAGTCTATGTTGAAGGTTCCTTGAGAACCAACAAGTGGCAGGATCAACAGGGTCAGGACCGTTTCACCACTGAAATTGTTGCCAACCAAATGCAAATGCTCGACAGTCGCGGTGAGGGTAATTTCGCACCGCAACAGGGTGGTTATCAGCAAAACGCTGCGCCCGCTGCTCAGCAAGGTGGGCCTGCGGCAAATCAGGGTGGCGGCCACAGCGCGCCACCGGTTTCCGAACCGCCCGCGCATGCGATGGATAACAGTTTCGACGACGACATCCCTTTCTAACTTTAAATAACTCACCGATACACCGTGGCTTTTAACATTCTGATACGCGACCCCGACAAGCGCTTTGTCGGGGATTTCGAGTATTTATTGGAAGATACTGCATTCTCGCTCGTGCAAAGTGACGAGCAGAGTTGGCAGGACAGTGCTGCGCTGGAAGCGCAGTTTGGCCGGCGGCCACCTAAAATCGCCGTTAACTTCCTTAGCGATAATTTACAAAGCCTCTCGGAAAAGCAGCTGGCAGAATTGGATGCCCTGGTTGCGTATTGCGAGAAGCGTAAGTTGCCCCTGATCCACCTTTCGCACTTTCGCGTTTTCGGTGAAAGTTATCAGGAAAAGGGCTGGCGTGAAGGCGATCTGCCCGAACCTGAAGATGCGTTTGGAAACCTTTTGTTGCAGATGGAGAACCGTGTCGCCGACCTGGACCAATCTATTTTTCTGCGACCGAGCTGGTTGCTTGATGGTGTTCACGCGGGGCTTCTTAAACGGTTTCTGGAGCCTATGCTGGCAGGTGAGGAAGTGGTTGTTTCAGACCGTCACTTTGGCTCGCCTTTGTCGGGCCGGTTTATCGCTCGCGCAGTATTTGCCATGATTCAACAAATTATGTGTGGAGCTGAAAACTGGGGCGTGTTTCATTTACACAGCAGTGATAAATGTTCGGAGGCAGAGTTTGCGGATCAGTTGTATCGCCTGCTCTCAAATGAGTTCAAGCTCACGGTGAAGTCACCAAATGTGGTGGGTGTCGATGATGAGCGTTATTTGGTGTTGGGCTGTGCGCACCTATTGGGGCGACGATGCACCGCCAATTTTGGTATTCAGCTGCCGACCTGGCGAAGCGGCTTTGCGCGAGTCGTCAAGAATTGGATGGATCGTTCAGTCCATCGTGATGGCGTAAATAACGCAACTGAAAAAAGCGAAGCTCAAAAGCAGCAGCCTGAAAGCAAAAGTGCTGGCAAGAAAGGGCTTGGGAATAAAGGGCTTCACAAGAAAAAGCCCGTAAATCAGCCCCCCGAAAATACCGACGAACCCGGTAAGAAAACCAAGCGCGCCTGATCGACGCGCATTGTAATCAACTTAAGCCTGATACTTCTTGAACACCAGCGTTGCGTTGGTGCCACCAAAGCCAAAACTGTTTGACATTGCACACTGAATATCTGCTTCACGCATGCTGGTAACAATGGGCAAGCCTTCTGCTTCCGGGTCGAGGGTGTCAACGTTGGCGGAGGCGGAAATAAAGTTATGCTTCATCATGAGCAAGCTGTATATCGCTTCCTGTACGCCGGTTGCGCCGAGGGAGTGACCAGTCAAGGACTTGGTTGAGGCAATCGCAGGAACGTGATCACCGAAGACTTCTTTCACCGCTTTTAACTCCTGCAAATCACCGACAGGCGTACTGGTACCGTGAGAATTGATGTAGTCAATATCGCAATCCAGGCCCTGCATTGCCTGGCGCATACAGCGCACAGCGCCTTCACCTGACGGTGCGACCATGTCGTAACCGTCTGAGGTTGCGCCGTAGCCAACAAGTTCTGCATAAATATTTGCGCCGCGAGCCAGTGCGTGATCCAACGATTCAATCACCAGGCAGCCGCCACCGCCAGCGATAACAAAACCATCGCGATTTGCATCGTAGGGGCGTGAGGCTTTTTCCGGGGTGTCGTTGTACTTTGTTGACAGGGCGCCCATGGCATCAAAAAGGCCGGTCAAGGACCAGTGCTCTTCTTCGCCGCCGCCAGCAAAAACAATGTCCTGTTTGCCGAGTTGGATTAACTCCATCGCGTTACCCACGCAGTGCGCGCTGGTGGCGCAGGCTGAGGAAATTGAATAGTTGACGCCCTTGATTTTAAAAGGGGTTGCCAGACAGGCTGAGGCCGTGCTGCCCATGGTTTGGGTAACGCGGTAAGGCCCTGCGCGCTTTACGCCTCGCTGGCGAATAATATCCGCAGATTCGACCACGCTCGCGGTGGAGGCACCGCCAGAACCGATGATAATACCGCTGCGCTCATTGGAGACTTCATGCGGCTCCAGGCCGGCATCTTTAATCGCTTGATCCATGGCGACATAGGCGAAGCCGGCAGCATCTCCCATAAAGCGGTAAACCTTGCGATCGATAAATTCGCTCAGGTCGATATCAACGGAACCTGCAACCAGACTGCGAAATCCTTTTTCCTTATAGCTTTCGTTAAAGCGAATGCCTGATGTGCCGTTTTTCAGGGAGGAGAGCACCGATGCAATGTCGTTTCCAATGCAGGAAACAATACCCATACCTGTAACTACAACACGTTTCATAATTAACCTCTTTTCTTCTTCGATTGGCGCGCTGGATTTGGCTTGATTAAGATCTTTGAGCGGTTAAGCGCTAGAAGGTTTCGGTGTTGGAGAACAGCCCAACCCGCAGATCTTTCGCAAAATAAATTTCTTTATTATCAACGGCAACTCGACCATCGGCGATGCCCATTATCAGTTTGCGTTCAATCACACGTTTTAAATGGATATGGTAGCTGACTTTTGACGCAGAAGGCAGAATTTGCCCGGTGAATTTTACTTCACCGGCACCAAGAGCCCGGCCGCGACCGGGGTTGCCTTTCCATGCCAGGAAGAAACCCACCAATTGCCACATGGCGTCCAGGCCCAGACAGCCGGGCATTACCGGGTCGCCTGGAAAATGGCATTGAAAAAACCAGAGGTCATCGCGAATATCCAGTTCGGCAACAATTTCCCCTTTGCCGTACTCACCACCACTGGCAGAGATATGGCTGATACGGTCCAGCATTAACATATTTGGCACAGGAAGTTGTGCATTACCTGGGCCGAATAGTTTGCCGTTACCGCACTCGATCAATTCGTCCAGCTCGTAGGATGATTTTTGTACAAATTCTGTCATGGTCTGCACACAGCCTGTAGTAAATTTAAGCGCGCCATTCTAACGTCATCCCGGTTCTTGTCCAGTAGCGATGGCTGTAAGCGGCGCGCTGGCACACTTTTTTCATCAGCTTTTCATATCGTTAGGTTAAACGGTGTGCTCTCCGGGGCGCAAAGGGGATACCCGCTCTGGCCTGTGTTAAGATCGCCCTTCCGTTTAGAGGGAGCACCTCGTTTAACTCATTTCAATAAACTCAACAATCTGGACTTAGCAATGATCAATAAATGCTTGTTTCCCGTTGCCGGCTATGGCACACGCTTTTTGCCTGCAACCAAGTCAATGCCCAAGGAAATGCTTCCCGTTGTGAATAAACCGCTCGTGCAATACGGCGTCGAGGAAGCCATTGAAGCAGGGCTCAAAGAAATCGGATTTGTGACAGGTCGTGGTAAACGCGCTATTGCAGACCATTTTGATGTGAGCTACGAGCTGGAGCATCAAATTGCAGGGACCTCAAAAGAGGAGTACCTGAAATCCATTCGAGAAGTGATGAAAAACGCCTCATTTTCTTTTACGCGCCAAAGTGAGATGCGCGGCCTTGGCGATGCGATTTTGAACGGTCGTCGCTTGATCGGCGATGAGCCTTTCGGTGTTGTCTTATCGGACGACCTTTGCGTTGCTGAAGAAGGCGTATTGGCGCAGATGGTGAAACTTTACCGCCAGTTCCGTTGCAGCATTGTCGCAGTCCAGGAAGTGGCAAAAGAAGACATCCATAAATTTGGTGTCATCAAGGGCAAGGAATTGAAAGACGGTATTTATCAGGTTGAAGAAATGGTTGAAAAACCACCGGCAGACAAAGCGCCGAGTAACCTTGCGATTATTGGCCGCTACATCCTCACGCCGGACATTTTCGAAATTATCGAAAATACACCGCCCGGCAAAAACGACGAAGTGCAACTGACGGATGCCCTGTTAACCCAGGCAAAAAATGGTTGCGTTATGGCTTACCGTTTCAAAGGTCGTCGCTTCGATTGTGGAAGCGTTGAAGGCTTTGTCGACGCCACTAATTACGTCTACAAAAATATTTATAACGTAAACGAAGCATAATCAGGCAGTAAGTTATGAGCAAAATTGATATCACCTGTTTTAAAGCCTACGACTTGCGCGGTCGTGTACCTGACGAACTGAATGAAGACGTCGCCTACCGTGTGGGGCGTGCCTTTGTGGATTTTCTTGGTGCAAAAAAAGTCGCGGTTGGCCACGATGTGCGCCTAACCAGTGCAACACTGACCGATGCTTTGGTCAAAGGCCTCACCGAAGGTGGCGCCGATGTAGTGCATATTGGCCAGTGCGGAACCGAAGAGGTGTATTTCGCCACATTCCACCTCGGTGTTGATGGCGGCATCTGCGTCACCGCCAGCCACAACCCGATGGACTACAACGGCATGAAGTTTGTGCGCGAAGGCTCCAAACCGATTTCGAGTGATTCCGGGCTGAATGATATTCAAGCTCTCGCCGAAAAAGGCGACTTCAAGGCGCCTGCAAAAGTCGGCTCCGTTGAACGCAAGGATCTGCGAGCTGACTATATCGAACACCTGCTCGGCTACATCGACACAAAAAATATGAAGCCCTTAAAAGTTGTCGTGAATGCAGGTAATGGCGGCGTAGGCGCGGTTGTCGATGGCCTTGAACCTCACCTGCCCTTTGAATTCATTAAAGTTCACCATGAACCTGATGGCACCTTTCCGAATGGTATTCCCAACCCCATTCTGGAAGACAATCGCGCAGACACCATTGCGGCTGTAAAAAAACACGGTGCTGATCTCGGTGTCGCCTGGGACGGTGATTTCGACCGCTGTTTCTTTTTCGATGAAAACGGTGATTTTATCGAAGGCTACTACGTTGTCGGTTTGTTGGCCGATGCCTTTATTTCCAAAAACCCCGGCTCGAAAGTCGTCCACGACCCGCGCCTGACCTGGAATACCATCGACTTGTGCGAGCAAAGTGGTGGCAAGGCAATCGAAAGTAAAACCGGCCATGCGTTTATCAAGGAAAGAATGCGCCAGGAAGATGCGGTATACGGCGGCGAGATGAGTGCTCACCATTATTTTCGTGATTTTGCTTATTGCGACAATGGCAACATTCCCTGGTTGCTCGTTACGGAATTGATGAGCGTTCGTGGCGAAAAGCTTTCTGCCATGGTTGCCGACCGCATGGCAAAATTCCCGTGCAGCGGTGAACGCAACAATACTGTTGGCAATCCCAAAGCGATTATCGACTCAATTGAGAAGCATTACAGTGCCTCTGTAAAAGAGCTCAAAAAAGTCGATGGTTTGTCGATGGAGTTTGATGATTGGCGCTTTAACATTCGCATGTCTTCTACTGAGCCTGTATTGCGTTTAAATATTGAATCGCGCGGTGATAAATCTCTGATGGAAGCGAAGACCGCTGAGCTGCTTGGCTTTGTTGAAGAGTTTGATGTGTAATTTTTCTGGTTTGGCTGCTTCACGTGAGGAGCTGGTTTAATTCCAGAATCTCGGCTTTTTTTTAAAGTGCGGTTGAGGATTGGTCGCAGGAATACTGATTACAAGGTGGCCCCTATCGTAACCGTCGCGGCAGGGAGCCGCGTCGGAGCTACAGGGATGTATTTATGCGTTTTCGATAGGGGCCACCTTGTGATCGGCGATCTTATGCGAATATCTTCCCGCTGTATCAGTGCCGAATCAAAAGCCAGCTTATCTTCGGCGACCTTACCAGCGGCTATCTTAAAAAGGTGAAAAATCAAACCTTCCGACGAATCAATGAATCAAAAGAAACCGATCCGCCGCCGTGCTTTAACAAATACAAACACAAGCCCGACCACAACAAAACATTCGGCCAGTCCGAATTGTAAACGTAAAGTATCACCAGGCTAATAAACAACAAACCTAAAGCACTCAGCCGCGTAAGCAAACCAAAAAGCAAACCCAAGGCAAAAAAGAACTCTCCCCAGGTGCCCAAATAGGTTGCTACGTCGGAAGAAAGCAGTGGAACCTGATATTCATATTCAAAAAGCATAAATGCTGAATCGGAAATATTCCAAAAAGCCAATTTTTGGCCCATGATCGAATCTCCGCCCAATTTGGTTTGCGCAGATCGCCAAAAAACGACGAAGAGGCCGAGGCGGGCTGCGAGGGCGACAGCCCAGTCCGGAATAAAAGCCGCGAAGGTTCGGCTCAGGCTATCAAAGGCATCCAATACTTTCATCATCATGCTTAATTCTCTTTTGGGGAAATTTTGTAGGTGACAATTTTTGTACTTAAACCGCTGCGTATCAAACTGTCGATAGCGCTGCTGGCGTTAAAGTGCGGGTCAACTTCAGATGCAGCATCGAGAGATTGTGCAAGGCTGTGTTGATCTTGTAGGTTATGCAAAAAAGTGTAAAAACCTTTCTCAATAAGTTGTGTGTGAATTTGATAAGAGGGCAGCTCGCGATAAATTAACACCGCTTCCGGGTGCTCGGCGTGAACTTCGCCTGGTTGTTCGTTTTCATTTTCCTCCCAAATGCGATAAATCGCATAAGGGGATTCAATTAAGTGCAGCGACGCATCCAGAGAAATGCTGGCATTGCCCAGTGATTGTATATCAAAGCGAGTGAAGTCTTCAGGGGGTAGGCTGGGCTTTTCCTCGGCGTACCAGGCAATGTGTTGGCAGTAATTCAATCGCGCGATATCGGCAATGTAAGGGTAGTCAGCAAGAGGAGGAAAGTCCGCTATAAAATTTGCAAAGCTGCCACCAAATTGATCTATGCAAGGAGATGCGGGTGGGTGCGCTTTAAGGTATTCACGGCTCAAGGCTCGAAAAAATTCATCACCCAATAATTTTAAAACGGTGGGAAAAGTTTCCAGCAGGTGCTCGATAAGTGACGCGTAAAAATTATTTTGATAAATGGCGAGCCGTGCTTCGGCTTCTTCCGGGCTGTAGTGTTTTGCGAGGTTTTCCAGGAGTTCGAGCGGGCGGGTTCCCTCGATAACGCTCTCACAAAAATGGGCTTGCAGCTTTTCTAGCATTGTACAAGCTCTCTGGCGCTGACACGCTCAAGATAGAAAGCGGCTTTTTCCGCTTCCGCATAAAGTGTTGAAAATTCCGGTAATTCACAATCCCATTCAATCAGGGTGGGAAAGGGCCGTTGTGTAGTTTCCAGCAGCGATGCATAAAGTGCCCAAACGGTATCGGACACAGAAGAACCATGATCGTCAAGTTTAATCTTTTTGCTGTTGGCTAGAGTCGTTTCACTGTGACCGGCTAAATGAATTTCGCCAATGAAATCACTGTTAATTTCTTTAAGGTAGTCGCTTGATGAAAAGTGATTATTGTGTGAAGACACAACTATGTTATTGAGGTCCAGCAGTAAACCGCAGCCGCTACGGCGGCATAGCTCGTTGAGAAACCCCGCTTCCGAATAGCTGGAAATTGAAAAGTCGAGATACGCAGAAGGGTTTTCAATGAGTATGTTTCTTTTTAAGGTATTTTGCAGTGTGTCGATGTTGTCCAGCATGCACTGCAGGCTTTCCCCGGTGAGCGGCAGTGGCAACAAGTCGTTCATGTAGTGGGCGTTCCAATGGCTCCAGCTCAAGTGCTCAGAAACTTGTGCGGGTTGAAAGCGTTCAACGACTCGCTTCAGGTTTTGCACATGGTCGACATTCAGCCCTCCTGAGCTCCCCAATGACAAACCAACGCCGTGCATTGAGAGGGCGTAGTGCTCTGCCAAATTTTCCAGCATGTGTAAGTGTTTGCCACCTGGGCTCATGTAGTTTTCCGGATGGACTTCAAAGAAACCCAGCGCAGGTAGTTGTGCCTGAATGGCTTGAAAATGTTGAGGTTTGAAACTCAAGCCTGTACGCGTTGGGAGTAAAGGGCTGTACATATCAGATAAGAGGAAAGTTAAATTGAAAGCTTGATCGGGTTTTGTTTTTTTGCCTGCTTGTTGTGCGTTGTGTGACCGTTTAAGTCACGCAACGCACGATCAAACAAGAACTTATTTGGGTTCTTTGCTGCCACCGACGATTTTTTCGCAGGTGCCTTTAGGAACATAAATCCAGGCGTCAGAAATGCTGTCTTTCTTTGCCTGACCGGCACAGCTGGTGCCCTGGCTTTTAATGCCGCAATCATTTTTACCGGCTTTGGAAATGCCATAGCACTTTTCCATTTTGCCTTTGTCTGCACCTGCATGCGCAAAACCGGTACTGGAAGCCAACACAATACCCGCTGCAATAGCGCTCGAAATGGCCAAAGTCTTGTTCATTTTTTTCATGAGGAACTCCTGTTAGTGAATACATCGTTTAGGTTAATGGGTAGAGAGCTAGTCGCCCCCCAAACCTCTTTCTTACAAACAACAGCAAAATTTTTACACATTATCCACGGTGAGCGTGAGTACTGTGTTAGGGAATGGCGAAAAAAGAAAGGATAAAGCCGCCATTTGCAGGAAATGGCGGCTGAGAGAGAAAAGCCTAGCGAACCTCTGAAAAATGGAAATATTTTTTCTGTGGCAAGGAAGCACCGCGCGGAGAACCGGAGTTTACTGAAGTAAATGAGGATTCGAGCACGGAGCTGACGCCGCCACAGGGAAAATAGGCCATTTTTCAAAGGTTTCCTAGATGTTTTTATTCGCTTCGGTGAATTTGCGAATCAAGGTTTGCGTCGAAGAGTCCCATTCACTGGGGACATCAGTCGTTTCAATGGCATTGGCGACGTGAGTGCCGAGCAACTTACCGAGTTCAACCCCCCACTGATCATAGGAGTTGATGTTCCAGAGAACGCCGAGTGTATAGACTTTGTGCTCATACGCTGCGATGAGGGCGCCGAGGCTTTCCGGGTTGAGTTTTTCCATCAGCAAGGTATTGCTGGGGCGATTACCGGGGTGAACTTTATGCGGTGCGAGAAACGCGATGTCTTCCTCATTCAAGCCTTGTGAACGCAGTTCGCTTTCTGTAGTTGCCTGGTCGCGGCCGGTCATCAGGGCCTGGCTTTGGGCAACGCAGTTGGAAAACAGGAACTTGTGCTGATGGTCGTAAGGGTGGTGCGCTTTCAGTGTCGCGATAAAATCGATAGGCACCAATACTTTGCCCTGGTGTAAAAGTTGGTGAAAGCTGTGCTGGCCGTTAGTGCCCTCGGTTCCCCACACAATGGAGCCCGTTTGGTAGTCAACTTTTGCGCCTTCTTTGGTGACGCTCTTGCCGTTACTTTCCATTTCCAATTGCTGCAAATAGGCAGGCAGAAGCTGCAAATGGTAGGCGTAAGGCAAAATCGCCTGGGTATCGGTGCCGAGCACCGAGCTGTACCAGAACATCAGTAGGCCCATCAATGCAGGAATATTCTTTTCGAGGCTGGCTTCGGCAAAGTGCTCGTCCATGGCCGCTGCGCCGTGACGCAGTTTATTAAAGTTATCCATCCCGATTGCAAACGCAATGGGCATGCCGATGGCAGACCACAGGGAATAGCGCCCGCCAACCCAATCCCAAAGAGGATAAACATTGTCTGCGGCGATACCGAATTCCACGGCTTTGTCGACTTTTGACGAGATGGCGACAAAGTGTTTGGCGAGATCTTGCTGGCTGCAGCCGTTGTCGAGCATCCAGCGGCGCGCGGTCAAGGAGTTTTCTAATGTTTCTAGGGTGGAGAAGGACTTGGACGCCACCAGGAACAGCGTAGTTGCCGGGTTCAGAACCTTCGTCAAATCATGAATTTCGGCACCATCAATATTGGCAACAAAATGTACCTGAACATGGCCGGTGTGGTAGGGGGTGAGGGCCTTGGTCACCATGCGGGGCCCAAGATCCGATCCGCCAATACCGATGTTGACGACATCGGTAATCTTCTCGCCTTTAAAGCCCTTCCATTCACCACTGTGAACCCGTGCAATTAAATCGCTCATTTTATCCAGGGTGGCCTGGACTGCTTGCTGCTCCGCGCTTTTCGGTGCGCCGCTAAAGCGCAAGGCGGTGTGCAGGGCGGGCCGATCTTCGGTGTTGTTCACATGTTCGCCGCGCAACAATTTTTTTATCGCGCCTTTTAAATCCGCTTCCTCTGCGGCCTGAAGCAGGGCTTTGAGGCTTTCTTCATCGAGCAGGTTTTTGGAATAGTCCAGGCAAAGGCCCGCTGCGCTCACAGAAAAGCGCGCGGCACGGTTGTTGTCTGCTTCAAAGGCTTGGGCCATGGTTTGGTCCTGCCACTTGGCCGCCAGATTCTCGAGTTCTTTCCAATTGCTGTATTTTTCGCTGAGATTGGGTGCTTTCATGATTGATCTCTTGTGTTGCGTTGTTATCCGTTAAAGCCAGAAACCTAAAGGTTTCCATTCGCGAAGGGTGGTTAAAAGGAGCGTTTTACCGAAAAGTCGGCAAGCTCCATTAAGCTGGTGCGGTACTCACTTTCCGGGAAGGCGAGTACCAGATCCTTGGCCTTTTGGGCATGGTCAGCAGCCAGCTTGTGGGTGTAATCCAGTCCGCCACAGGCCTGCACAATGCCGACTATTTGTTGCAGTTTGGCGATATCACCGTTTTCGAGAGCGAGTTTGATCAGGTCGCTGTCCGCTTGCCCTGCATGACGCATAGCGTGGATCAGTGGCAAGGTGGGTTTGCCTTCGGCGAGGTCGTCGCCAACATTTTTCCCCAGAGCCTCACTATCGCCTTCATAGTCGAGGGCATCGTCGACCAATTGGAACGCCAGACCCAGATGATATCCATACTGGCGAGCAGTTTGGCGCAGGGGAGCATCCGCACCTGCCAGTACGGCGGCTGTTTCGCAGGCGGCTTCAAAGAGGGCGGCGGTTTTTTTGTGAATGACAGTCAGATAGTTGTCTTCTGTGACCTCGGGGTTGCGAGCGTTCACCAATTGCTGAACTTCGCCCTCAGAAATGACATTGGTGGTGTCCGATAGAATGGCCATCACGTCCATATTGCCAATCGCAACCATCATCTGGAAGGCGCGAGAATAGAGAAAGTCGCCAACCAGAACGCTCGGAGCGTTACCCCACTTGGCGTTGGCTGTGGGGCGGCCGCGACGTAAGGAAGAGACATCGACAACGTCATCATGCAGTAGCGTCGCGGTGTGAATAAATTCGATAATACTAGCGAGGGAGACATGATCACTACCCCCATAGTGCAGGCTGCGCGCGGTGAGCAGGACCAGTAGCGGTCGTAAGCGTTTGCCTCCGGCTTCGACAATATAGTGCCCAATATTCTCCACCAGACCCACATCGGAATGCAGTTCGTCTATGATCAGGCGGTTTACGGCGTCGAAATCGTCTTGAACTATGGTGTGAAAAGCGAACATCGGGTGTTTTAGACCCTCTTTTTAGTGAGGGGTGGATGCTAGGGGCGGGGGCAGACACTGTCAAGTCGCCATCGGGCTTCAAGGCTCCATAAATAACGATATCCGCCGCTTGTAATCGATTCGCTCCACTTGGCACCTGATTTTCATCCCCATCGGAATATCCCTTATGATGCGAGCCTGATAACAAGAAGGTCACAGGCAGCAAGCGGCAAGAATGAATAAAACGGATAAAAGCTTCTTCCCCACAAGTAAGAAATTCTGGGCTTTGCACCTCGGCTGCTGGGGGTCGCTCTATTTTTTTCTGATATTTACGCAATTTCTCAGTGGTGCTGGCGGTGTTGCTGCTCAGGCAGTGGGTGGTTTACTTTACGTCGGTTTGGGTGCATTTGGTGGTCTGTTGTATCGCTATCTTTTCCATGCCCTTGGTTGGAACCATTACTCCGTCGCACGCATGACAGGGGTATCCGCAATATATGCGTTAATCGATGGTCTTTTTGTCGGCTTCCTTGTGATGGTTTACATCATAGGCGTCAAAATGTTTGCCCCTCAGTGGCTCACGCCCACCCCGCAAGAGATGCCCGACAAGACTTTCTATTTGTTAGTTCTAATCTCCAACGCCATCAATATTGCAATATTTCAAGCCTTGTGGAGTGCAATTTACATTGCAACGCAAACGTATCGACGTTCGTTACAACGCGAGATAGAAGCATTACGCCTCGAAAACAGTTTAAAAGAAGCCCAGTTAAGCACCCTGAGCAGCCAGTTGAACCCGCATTTTCTTTTTAATGCGCTTAACAATATTCGTTTCATGATGCGCAAGGATGTCGATAACGCCGAAGAAATGCTCACGAATTTGTCCGAGCTGCTGCGCTATGCATTGGAAAGTAGCAGATCGCAACTTGTCGATTTGAATCGTGAACTTGAAACCCTCGAAAGTTACTTAAGTCTGGTGCAATTGCAGTTCAGTGAGCGCTTGAACTATCAACAGCATGTGGACCAGGCATTGGGAGATTGCATGTTGCCACCGATGATGTTGCAAATGCTGGTAGAAAATGCGGTAAAACATGGAATGGACGAATTGAAGGAAGGGGGATGTCTCGCCTTAAGTGTCACACGGGAGCAAACTGAGCAGGAAGATAGCCTGTGTGTTCGTGTTGAAAATGAATTCAATACGCAAGCGAAAAAGCTGGACAAAGCCGGTTTTGGTATTGGCCTCGGTAATATAGAAAAACGCTTGCAATTGATCTACAGCGACAAAGCCAGTTTGCGCACGCGGGCCGAGGGGCAAAGCTGGACAGCAGAATTGCGAATACCCATAGCAGAACAAAAGGAAGCCTTGTGAATTACCGTGCGATTGTTGTTGAAGATTCCAAACTGGCGCGTGAAGGGCTGGTCGAGATGCTTGCACAATACGAACAGCTTGAAGTCGTTGGTGATGCCGAGCACCCGGATTCGGCGGCAAAGTTAATTGATGAGCTCAAGCCCGACCTGCTTTTTCTCGATATTCATATGCCGGGCGAAACCGGTTTTCAATTACTCAGCCGACTCAATTACGAACCTTTGGTGATATTTACCACGGCCTACAGCGAATATGCGATCCGTTCTTTCGAGTTTCAAACGGTCGATTATCTGCTAAAACCAATTACACATAAACGTTTAAAGCAAGCATTGGCAAAGCTTGATAAATATGCAGTGCTACAGCACCACAATACAAATGATAGCGAAACCGAGCAGGGTGAATCAGTAGAGGTACCAAGCCCGGAAAAATTGCAGGCGGATAATAAACTGTTGGTGAAGGATAAGGATGAGTGCTATTTGGTTAAACTCGCCGATATTCGATACTTTGAAAGTTGCAAGAATTATGTACGTTTGTTTTTTGATGATAAATCAGCGTTTATTAAGAAAAGTATGAATCAGGTGGAAGCGCGCTTACCGCTACAACTTTTTTTTCGTTGCTCGCGCCAATATATTATTAATCTCAATGAAATTTCTGCCATTGAAGAGTGGCTGAATGACGGTTTTATTGTCACCTTGATGGACGGTAAAAAAATCGAAGTGTCACGGCGTAATGCCGCTAAACTAAAATCCATGTTAAGTTTTTGAAGTTGCTAAATAAATTTAAGGAACCTCTGAAAAATGGCCTATTTTCCCTGTGGCGGCGTCAGCTCCGTGCTCGAATCCTCATTTACTCCAGTAAACTCGGGTTCTCCGCGCGGTGCTTCCTTGCCACAGAAAAAATATTTCCATTTTTCAGAGGTTCCTTAACATTTTTCAGTGTTAAAAGTAACTGAAAGGAAAAAGGGAGATCAGATGGTCAAGAAAATCATAAGCAACAGTTTGCTGCTGTTTGTTTGTTACTGTTTTTATAGCGTTCAAGCAGTGGCGGCACCTGAAGAGGAACAAGGAATCATTGATATGCAGGCGGAGATCGTTGCAACAGTCGGTGAGCTGGATTTTAGGGAGTGTATGGTGAGCGCGCAGGGGCGCGATCGAAAAGTACAGTGCGCCACATACAGCGTCAGTGAAAAACCAGGTGACGCCAGTAGCAATAAAATTGATTTGTTTGTTGTGCGTCTCCCGGGAAAACGGCGGTCCGACAAAATTCAGGATCCGATGTTATTCACTGCGGGAGGCCCGGGTCAATCGGCATCGGAATCATACCTGTATGTTGATCAGCAATTTTCTGATCTTGCGCGATTTCGAGATTTTTATTTAATTGATCAACGCGGAACCGGGCAGTCGAATCTGATGAGTTGCCCCAACCTTATTGAAGAATTGCAATTCTCCGTCAATGTTTACGACACTGAAGAGCTTCAGGAGGCGGTAAAAAAATGCCTGGAGGAAATGCCGGGTGATGTACGTTACTACACCACAGATGCCAGTATTGACGACTTTGAAAAAGTTCGGGCAGCCCTGGGTTTAAAAACCTGGAATGTGTACGGCGTATCGTATGGTACACGTGTTGCGACACATTACATGCGGAAATATCCGGAAAGCTTGCGTACTGTCGTGTTGGATTCGCCTGTGCCCCCGCAACATATTCTGGGGTCAGAGATTGCCTGGCGCAGTCAGGATATGCTGAATGTCTTGTATGCCCGCTGTGAAGCTGAGCAAGCCTGTGCAGACGCAATGCCGGATTTTCGCCAAAAGGTTGAGGCACTTTTTTCTGAGCTGGCAGATGAACAAAAAGCCGTTCGCGTAGAAAGTTTTGCGGATGGCAGTATTCAGGACTTCAATTTTACGGAAGATCATCTCGCGCTGGTTGTGAGATTGTATTTATACAACCCACACATGACGGCTGTCTTGCCTCCCATGCTTTATGAGGCTGCCGCCAAGGGCAACTTCAGTCCGCTTGCCCGCGCTGCACAAAATCTTGAAACGTTTATGAGCAAGGCAATGGCAGTAGGGCTACATAATTCCGTTATGTGTACCGAAGAAGTCCCGTTTTACAATTTATCTGATGCGGACCGGGAAGCAAACGAAACGAGTTACATGGGAATGAATCTTGTGCAGATACTGCAAGATGTGTGCAGTGTATGGCCTGCATTGCCTGCGCCTGAAGATATGAAGGCGCCTCTTGAATCGGATTTGCCAACACTGTTACTTAGCGGCGAGTTCGACCCTATTACGCCACCTGCATATGCTGAACAAATTTTAGAAAACCTCAGTGCGGCAAAGCACCTTAGTTTACAAGGCCAGGGGCATTTTGTGGGTTATATCGGCTGCACACCGCGATTGGTTAATCGCTTTATTGAAGACGCCAGTGTAGAAAAAATTGATACAGCCTGTCTTAATCGTGCCGGCTCGCAACCCCTTTTTATTAATTTCAACGGCCCGACGCCTTAATACGCCCAAGGAGAGGACAACATGATTTTTGCAGAAGCGTTAAATAAATCCTTCCCCAAAAAGGGGCAGCGAAAAGAGAAAATTCTTGCTGTTGAAAATGTCGGTTTTACCGCGAAAGACGGTCAGATAACGGGTTTACTGGGTGCAAATGGTGCGGGGAAGTCGACAAGTTTGCGTATGGTTGTCGGGCTGCTTGAACCGGATTCAGGGCAAGCCAATGTCGACAGCTGGGATGTGGTTAAAAATAAACTGGAAGTTCGTCAGAGTATCGGATATTTGCCACACAATGCCGGCGTTTATCCTCGCTTAACGGCGCGGGAAAACATCGCTTATTTCGCAGAGCTGTGTGGTCTGGATAAAAAGCAGATAACAGACAGGGTAGATGAACTCATTCATTTGTTAAGTATGGAAAGCTTTGCGGATAGGCGTGCAGAAGGTTTTTCGCAAGGGCAAAGAACAAAGGTTGCGCTGGCGAGAGCCTTGGTACATAAACCCAAAAACCTCGTGTTGGATGAACCCACCAATGGGCTGGATGTGATGGCGACGCGGCGATTAAGAAAAATTCTTTTCAAATTACGGGAGGCGGGACACTGCATCCTCGTATCCAGCCACATCATGCAGGAGATTTCCATTATGTGTGACCACGTAGCCATTATTGATAAAGGTAAGGTCATTATGGAAAACAGTGTTCAGGGTTTGATGGAAGAAACAGGGCAAAGCGATTTTGAAGAAGCCTTTGTCGCCGCGATTGGTGAAACATTGGAGGAAGAATAATGAAGGGTATTTTCACCATAATGTTAAAGGAGATCCGCGATAACCTTCGCGATAAACGTTCATTGTTTTTCGCTCTGGTTTATGGCCCTTTGCTGATGCCAGCCTTAATGATGGGCCCTCTCGTCCTGAATGCGGGTAAGCACTTTGAAGAATACGATTCCGGGCGTGAGCTGCACGTCTACGGTGCGGAATATGCGCCTAACTTGCTTGAATATCTGCGCAGTAAAAATATGGATGCCAAGCCGGTAGGCGACAATTTTGTCCAACGTATAAAAGACAGTGATTTGAAGTTGGTTGTCGAGATTACTGAAAACTACGGCGACAATTTTAATCAAGGTAAACCTGCCAAAGTTATCATTCACTACGATACTGAAAATCAACAAAGTCAAAGCTATTTCTGGCAGGTGCGTGCTGAGTTGGATTCTTATGGGCGTACCATCGCCGCCCAGCGCATGAGTGTGCGTGGCTTTGACCAGTCTGTGTTACGCCCCCTGGATATCGCAGAAAACGATTTGTCAGAAGAGGAAATGCGTTCGGGAATTATTGCGAATATCCTGATGTTTCTGGTGATTTTTTCCTCAATGATGGGCGGCTTTTATCTGGCGATTGATATAACAGCCGGAGAGCGAGAACGACTGTCGTTGGAGCCCTTGTTAAGTTTGCCGCTGAGCCGTATGCAGGTCGCGCTTGGGAAATATCTGGCTATTCTTGCTTTTTGTGTGGCCTCCTTTATTTTGCCGATTGTCAGTGTTGCAATTTGGGCAATGTTCTTGCCGGACAAATTTTTTGGTATCGCTGATATTCCCAATGCAGTGACCTATTTGAAAATCGCGCTTTTGTCTTTCCCACTTTGTATCATGATGACAGGTTTTCTAATGGTGGTTGCCGCCTGGGCGAAGAGTAACAAGGAAGCGCAAACCCAGCTCGGTATAGCCATGCTTTTCCCGATGGCGCCGTTTTTTATGGTTCAGTTTATGAACATAAAAAGTACCGCGGTGAATAACATGATTCCATTTATGGGGCAGTATTTGCTGGCCGACAAAATTATGTTTGATTCAGCCTATCCTGTCGTGGCTTTGTTTCCGAGTATGTTGAGCAGTTTTATTCTGGCGGTCATTTTATTGGGCGTAGCCATTCATCTTTATCACAAAGACAGTATTCTAGGGACATGATTATGATGAAAGCTCTAATCAATAGTGTATTGTTGAGCTTTATTCTTTTTTTTTCAGCGGCGCAATACGGGTTGGCTCAGGAAGAACCAGAAAATCTCGATGCGCTGCGTGAAGCCATTGCCAAAATAATTGAAACGAAAAACGTGCCTTCGGCCGCCCTTGCACTGGTCGATGAAAATGGCGTACAACTGATCGAAGCTTTTGGCTACGCCAGGCTTGAAAGTCAAATGCCGGCAACGCCTGAAACGCTTTATCGTATCGGCTCGACCTCTAAAATATTTGTCGGTTTGGCAGTGTTAAAACTGGTCGAAGAGGGGCGTCTGTCATTGGATGCCTCGCTTCAGGATCTTGCCCCGGAAATCGCTTTCGACAACCCCTGGGAAAACGAATACCCCATTAAAATTGTGCATTTACTCGAGCATACGACCGGTTGGGATGATATGCATTTTATAGAATATGCACACAATGAAGCGCAGCCTATCGGCTTGCGAGAAGGCTTGGCCTTTCACCCCCATTCACGCAAGTCTCGTTGGGTGCCAGGGACACGCATGGCGTACTGCAATTCGGGTCCGGCGGTAGCAGCCTATGTCGTTGAAAAAGTCACAGGAAAACGTTTTGAGGACTATGTGCAGGCCACATTCTTTGAGCCGCTGGATATGCACGGTGTAACCTGGTTTAACGATGAAAATTATCAGCGCCTGGGCGCAACCTTATATCGTTCAGATCGCAGCCTGGAAAATTATTGGAATATTATTATGAGGCCCTCTGGTGCGCTCAATGCTTCTGTAAGGGATATGGCGCAAGTGCTGCGATTTTTTATCCAGCGTGGGCGTATCGGCGATGAACAAATTCTGTCGGAAGCCTCGCTGGAACGTATGGAAAGACCGGGTGACCACCTGGGTGCACGTGAAGGCCTGGAGCTAGGCTATGGACTCACTAATTATTCCTCTGCTTACGATGTCTGGCAATACCGTGAACACAATGGGGCTGTGAACAATGGATTGAGTGCCTTTGCGTATCTGCCACAGGCTCGTGCGGGCTATGTCTTACTCCTGAATTCCGGCGATGTCTCCGCGCAAAATGAGATAAGCCGGCTAATAAGAAAATTTCAGGTTCGCGAACTTACCAAACCGCAGGTTGAAAAAGTGAGAGAGCTTAGTGCCGAACAGCGAAAGCTCGCAGGCTATTACTCGGCAATTAACCCTAGATCTCAGATGTCCAACGGCATTTCGCGGCTGTTCTCGGTATTCCGGGTCAGTTTTACTGAAGACAAAATGCAGATCGACCCTGTATTCGGCAATTGGACTGCCTGGCATTACCCTGTGAGCGAGACCTTGTTTAAATCTGACTATTCTGGTGCGATGCATGTGGCCGTTGTACAGGATCCTTTGGCGGGCCAGGTTTTGCATATGGAAGGGACCGTCTTAAAGCCGCTATCGGGTTTTCTTGTATTTGGGCGCTTGTTGATTTTATTTCTTTGGTCCGTGATTGTTTTATCCTCCTTTGTTTATCTTATTGTGTGGGCGTTGCTTAAAGCCAGAAAGCACCCTGCAGCGGCCTTACCCTTGACTACGCACCTTATGCCATTAATCGCGAGTCTTTGTATTTTGTTGATTTTTATTGTCACTATTACTGCGGTAGGAGCTGCTTTGGGTAATCTTGGTCGGCCGTCCTTTTATTCCGTCAGCTTGCTTGCATTGACGGTGCTCTACCCCCTTTTCGCCTTTGCATCAGTTGCGGGTTTTATTAAGGGTCTACGCGCGCGTTTGTCGAAGATGCTATTGTTTTATTTTGGCTTGGCGTGCTTACTGCACCTTGCCGTCGCAATCTATATGCTGCGTTATGACTATTTTGCATTGATGACCTGGGCCTGAAAAATCGACTATCACAATTCATAGCGAATTTTAACGAGGAAATTATCACCAATGCGGTTTTCCCAGGCGTCGGGGAAAAGTGTGAACACGCCTTCGCTACGGTCAAGCTCAGTCAAACCGCCACGACTGTAGACCACAAAAATATTGGATAGGGGCCCGAGTTGGTATTTATAGCGGATTTGAATGGCGGTACTGCTGATGGAAAAATCCTCGGCCACACCCATACCGGCTTCGAGTTCACCATTGTTCAAAAGCCTTAAATCTTGCCCATTATTTGCATTGAGAGATAGCCATTCAAATTTCAAGCGAACTTCCTGCTTTTCCGTAAGTTGGCTGTTGATATTGAGATGAACCTCAAACTGTCGCCAGGTGTAGGCACTGAGTTCATTGTCTTGCCGCCAAATCGTCCAGTTTTCGCGCGTGTTGTAGCGCAAGCTCAATTCGGTTGAGAGTTCGTCGCTGAAATAGTAGGTAGGATGGAAGTGCAAGTGATAGCCACGGCCTTCGATAGGCATATCAATCCAGTCAACCATATGATGGTAACGCAGGGCTTTTCGACTTGGCGCAACCCAACGATAGCCAAAACGATAACCCGCATCGGTGTTCAGAATATTATTTCCGCGAGTAATGCGGTCATCGTGGCCCGCGCTTCTTGCCGCCAGGTTTAAACGCAGGAGGGCGGTATTCTTAAATTCCCAATGGTCGTAAATATCCAGATAGCTAAATAAATTATCGCCAGTTGATGCTGATCGATAGTGATCAAATGTACTTTGCAGCCAACGGCTCTTTAAGCGACTACTCTCAGTGTACTCAGGTTTTCGCCAATTGGATCGGTAACGCAAACTATCAAGATTGTTACGCGGTAAAAACCCAAAGTCATTGATTTCAAAATTCTCACCGTAGTGGCTGGCTTCAATCTGGTGATCGTAGTGATCGCTGAGTTGTTGTTCGACAGCAAACCATGCTGCTTCATCTTTTGCTTCCAGCCGGTTTTCATCCAGTAGAGGGTCATCGATATCGCTTTGAATTAATTGTCCGCGTATTTTGGTCTTATCGCTGACAAAGATATCGTAATCAAGACTGTGCGAACGCGCCTCCCGATCGAGTTCCGGTCGTGACACAAGGGTCTCCAACAAACCAACGCGAACGGTGTTGAAGTTGGCCGATGCGCGCGCGGCGTAAAACTTTTTACCGAGCACATCCCTTTCATTGTGCTCTTTCACTGCAAATGCACCATAGCTCAGGCCCTGGCCATTAGAGGTGAACTTGAGAGCCGCATCAATGTCCGAAATTTCTGCATCACCGGCATCTGCCTGGGCCCCAATTCGGCGGGTATGAATAACCCGCAGATCACGGGGGCCCTGTAAATCGAACAGTGATTGATTTTCTGTGAAGAAGGGGCGTTTTTCATTAAAAAACGTTTCCTCAGGAGAAAAATTAACAACCAGACTGTCGCTCTCCACCTGACCAAAATCAGGATTCAGGGTTAAGCTGAGTTGTTTACTGCTGTCTGGCTTCCAGAAGATATCGAGGTTGGCGTCAATACTTTCTTCTTTTTGCAGGCGATCAGCGTGAGCAGTTGCCGAAACAAAAACCTTGAGACTCGCCGTTGAATGATTGTCGAGTTCGCTTGTGCTAAATGTAGAAATAAAACGTGTGCGATCGTTATCCGTATGACTATTTGCATAACGTTTATCTAAATGCGCAACCCGGCGGCTCAGATATAAACCGACTTTTCGGAGGTCGCCGTCGACTTGAGCCATGGGAGCCACATCCCAGGGGATGAAAATTTCGCTGTACCAGGCATCGTCATCTGTTCGGGTTGCTGATTGCCAATTGCCGTCCCAGTCTGCGCTATATTGATTTTCATCACGCCAGATACCATCGCCGATAGAGCCACCATTGGCAAGAATAAAACCATATGCAGAGGTGCCGGTATTGTCGAAATCAATTATCACCTCATTTAGATCACCTTCCATATTGCCGTCACGTTGTACGCGTTCACTGCGTTGCAAGTTGGCAGGTTGGTGGTTGTATATGCCGATATAAATACCCGACTCATCACTGAATAACAGCGCTTCCGTTTTATATTCAGGTGAATTTAAAGTAAAAGGGTCGACAGTAAAAAATGCGGAAACAGTTTGTGCATTTTTCCATGCTGCTTCATTTAAATGACCGTCGATGGTCATCGCTTCGGCAAGTAGGGGGCAGAGAACAAGGAGTAGACAGTTAAGTTTTTTGGAGTAATTCATTCAAGAGAAACAATATCAGCAAAAAAAGAGCATAGCCTACTTAGACCAAGGTAAACGCAAGATCAGCAAAGTGGGAGGCGAACATCGGGTTAAAGTCAGGCGAAAAACACTGATGTAATCGGTTTTACCTCTGGCGAGCAAAAATCAGGTGGGCTATATGTCGCCTGCCCAAAAAGAACGGTCTGCTTGAAAACACAAACGCAGGTGCTGGCGCAATTCGCGAAAGCGTGCAGTATCTCGAAGGTCAGGGTGCGATAGCATCCATAAATCGAAACGGTGCCAACGTAAATCAGGTGGAATGCGCTCAAGCTCGTCTTCTGGATCACAGAGGAAGCATGGCATCATAACCATACCCATATGTGCTTTGGCTGCACCAAGTTGGGCAAAGGGATCCGCAAGCAAATGTTTTATGGGGAGATGCGGGAAGGCAGAACTGAGTACCCAATCGGGATAACGACTTTGGTCATCCCAGCCAACCCACGAGGCATCCTCGGGGTTCTCGAGGTCGTGAGTGGCTAAATAGTGTTTTGACGCATAATTTGCGGAATAAATATCCACCAGTTTTAAACCTACCAGCTCTTCAGGTGGTTTTGAATCCTTGTAAAGGATACGCAGGGCAAGGTCGGCTTCGCCGCGATTTAAATCAAAACGTGACCACGATGGAATAACTTCGAGTTCAACACCGGGGTGGGTATCGGCGAAAGATTTCAGGTAGTTGATCAATGGGGAGCAGGTAAAATGATTGGGAATGGTTACACGAATCAAACCTTTCATTACCGCATTTTTTGCCTGTAATTTACGCTCAATTTCATAGGCATCGCTTTCCATTCGCAATGCAACTTGAAGCAATTCCTTGCCGTGTTCAGTGAGTTCAAAGCCTTTTTTGTCACGGCTGAAGAGTTTGACATTCAAGGCCTCTTCCAGGCGCGTGATTTTTCGGGTAATTGTCGATGCGCTTGTGTTTTGTTCGGTCGCAACCGCACGCGCCGAGCCATTGCGGTGTAGTGCGAGAAAAAGCTTTATTGAATCCCAGTCCATAATAATTTCTACAAGGTTCGCGTTTGGCCAAATAAACTGAGACTTCGGCGAGTGCATTCACCCCAAAAGCGCCCGCCTAGAGGTGAAAGTTGCAGTCCACAAAGTTTGTTTTTTTTAAGCCGTCGTTGCCAATAGGGCAGCAAAATAAAATTCGCAGATCCGGTGGCGGCGTCTTCCGGATTGCCAAAGCGTGGAGCAAAGTAACGCAGCACGTAGTCGGCACGGTGTTCGTGATTTGCCGCTGCGGTTGCAATAATGGCATGGGATTGCAAGTTGGCGAGTAATTGGAAGCGTGGGCAAAGCGCGGCAATATCTGTCGCTGAAGGATATTCAACAATGGTATAGCCTCGAACTTGCTGGACTGTGCGCACAGGTTGAATTCGGGAATGCCCCGCGAGCGCATATTGCCAGAAAGCCTGTTTAATTTTTTTTGTTTGGTATAGAAAAGTGTTTTTTATTTCCAAGCCCAATCCTGGTGTCTGTTGATTTACCTTAAATTCGCCGCCTGCACTATGTAGCATCAATGGCCAGAGTGATGCGTAAACCTCTCGACAATAGTGCGCCGCAGCGAGTGTGCCAGAACCACAATTCATAATTTCCTGGCCATGTTGATAAAAACGCAGTTCAATGGTAGTGGAATTTTTGGGCCTTAACAGTTCTATTAGAATGTTCGGGCTGATCGCCAGCGAGTGAGCCTGGGCTTGAGCTTTTGCGCGAAACCTTTTCAGTTCCAATAGGGTATGGCGATTGCCTTGTGCATCGGTATCGAAAAAACTATCAATCAACAGCGTTGTTGGTGTGTTGGTCATGTCATTTTCGCAATTCTGGCCCTGGGCTCCCTGCTATTCCAATCCGGCGCGTAAAAGAAACATACTGAACATGTTTTTTTCTGCCAACCAACTGTGTGTGCAGTGCCAGCCGGATTTTGCTGCCAGCGCTTTAAATTCATCCGGGTGGTATTTGTAGGAGTTTTCAGTATGAATACTTTCGCCTACCTTAAAGCTGATGGTCTCGCCTTCAAGCTCGAAACTCTGTTTCTCTTTGCTCACCAGATGCATTTCAATACGGCCTTCGCCGGTGTTGTAATAGGCATAGTGTTCAAATTTATCCAGATCAATATCTGCATTAAATTCATGATTGATGCGTTGCAAAATGTTGAGATTAAATTTTGCAGTAATGCCTTTGTCATCGTTATAAGCCTGATGCAAGGTCTCAGGCGATTTTTTGGTATCTACGCCAATGAGGAACCAGGCCTTGCTGCCGAGCGTCGTTTTTGCCGATCTCAAAAAAGCCTGAGCTTGATCGGGTGTAAGATTCCCGATAGTTGAACCAGGAAAGAAGCCCATATAGGCCTGGTTAGATTCCGGTAAGGTGAGGGGCTCGTTAAAATCGCCTTCAAGTGCACTGATTTTGATGTTAGGAAATTCAGACTGCAATTGCATACAGCATGCTTCCAGATGTTCACCACAGATATCGATAGCGAGAAAACTTTCAATGGCGGAGACCCCGTCCATCAGGGGGCGAATCTTGTGGACCGAACCTGCGCCAAACTCCACCACGTGTACTCTCTGTTTAAGGATCTGATTGAGATCATGAGCAACCTTTGGCAACAGGCGCAGTTCTGTTTTATAGGGATAGTATTCCTCAAGTTGGCAAATTTCATCAAAATAGCGAGAGCCTGTTTCATCATAGAAATATTTTGCCTCGAGGCTTTTTTTAGGGCTTTGAAGACCGTTCATGACATCGTAATAAAAACCTTGTTGCGCATGTTTAATCTCGCTGTTGTCCCTTTGATTCAAGCAGGGCTTGTTGCTAATTTCTTCTTTGTGTTCCTGTGCGAAGGCAAGGGTCATATTCGATCTCCTTAACTTTTTTAGTTATACATCTTTAGTTATACATCACTGGCAAGACGCAGGCCGGTAAATTGCCAGCGCTGGTGTGGATAGAAAAAATTCCGATAACTTGCGCGCATTTGCTCTATAGGTGTGACACAACTGCCACCTTTCAGCACAAATTGACGGGACATAAATTTGCCGTTGTATTCGCCGAGTGCGCCCTGTTCGGCAACAAAACCGGGGTAGGGGAGAAAAGCGCTCTGCGTCCACTCCCAGACATCACCGTAAATTTGTTGCATCCCCGTGCCGGAGCTTGCGCAGGGGCGCCAACGTTCCTGTTCAAGAAAATTGCCGCTTCGCGCTGTTTGTTGGGCGATAAATTCCAGTTCCTGTTCGCGGGGTAATCGTTTGCCTGCCCAGTGTGCGAAAGCCTGGGCTTCGTAATAACTAATGTGCGTGACCGGCGCCTTTGGGTCCAGTGTTTGCAATCCGTCGAGACCAAATTGTTGCCACTCATTGTCAGCTTGCTGCCAGTATGCGGGTGCACGCCAACCTGTTTTTTGCAGACAGGCCCAGCCGTCAGACAGCCATAAAAGCGGCGTGGTATAGCCACCGTCAGACATAAATTCCAGCCACTCGGCGTTGTTAATGGGGCGCGTGGCAAGGGCAAACGCGCTCAGTAAGTGGCGATGGTTGGGTCTTTCACAGTCGTAACTAAAGCCTTCTGAACCTGCACCAATAGGAATAATCTGCTCATCGAAGGTTTGCCATTGCAAGGCTGCAGCATCTGCTGGGCCTCTGTGTGAATCGCTTTTTTTAACAGCAGGTTTCAGGGGGTTATGTGAAAACAAGTGCAGAAGGTCGGTTAAAAAAAGTTCCTGGTGTTGCATTTCGTGATGCAGTCCCACCGTCATGACACCATCATCAATAACACCGCGCTCGAGTCCTCTGACCATGTATTCATCAACATAAGCGCGATAATCAAGCACCTCTTGTAAAGAGGGGCGAGTGATCAACCCGCGTTGCGGACGAGCATAAGGCTGACCGACAGACAAATAGTAGGAGTTAAAAAGTTCATCGAAGACGGGATTAAAACATTGATAGTCAGACTGCTCGCGCAAGATAAACTTTTCAAAAAACCAGGATGTGTGTGCGAGGTGCCATTTGCCGGGGCTGGCATCGGCCATTGATTGTGCCGCGAGATCTTCTGCACTCAAGCCCTCAGCAAGCAGCATGCTCCGCTGACGCACCGCGCGAAAGGCACTCAGGCGTGAGGGGCTTTGCAGTGTGGTTTCTGCATTCAGGGTGTCGGCCATTTGCGTGCTCCCATCCAGAGAATTCAGTTGGCGATATGCCTTATACGCAAGAATTAGCATCATAGATGCAACACATTGCACAATGAAGGCAAAATATTCGCTCAGTGTGTTTTATTTTTGAAACATGTTGCTCTGTGTGCCAATATGCGTGCGAATCAATGTGGAACCTCTCTAACCGGGCTCCACGCGGAGAAAGCGGGCTAGACGCGGGACTTTTGTTAGAATGCGCGGCCGCTAATGAATGCAGTTGAATACACGTGAGCCCATTACCCGTTTTATATTCCTTTCGCCGCTGTCCTTACGCGATACGTGCGCGCTTAGCCATCGCTTACGCGGGCCTGCAGGTCGAGATTCGCGAAGTTGTTTTGAAAGACAAGCCGCAAGCCTTGTTGGCGATTTGCCCGCAAGCAACCGTACCGGTTTTACAGCTTGGAAATGGGGAAATTATGAGTGAAAGCCTGGACATTATGCGTTGGGCATTGGCGCAAAATGACCCGGAAAAGTGGTTGGTTCAGGACGAGGCGATAAAAAATCACAGCCAGTCCTTATTAAGATTAAACGATGGTGAATTCAAATATTGGCTCGATCGTTACAAGTATCACGATCGCCATCCGGCAAACAGCCAGCAAAGTTACCGCGAAGAGGCGGAGCGCTTTCTTGTTCAGCTGGAAGAACAGTTAACAAAGCACGCCTGGCTCACGGGGCAAACAGCTGGCTTGGCCGATATAGCGATTTTTCCGTTTATTCGCCAATTTGCTTTGGTTGATTACAGCTGGTTTTCTCAAAGCCCTTATCAACATCTTTTAAGCTGGTTGGAAAATCTACTGTCGAGCCCGCTGTTTAATTTGGTCATGCCTAAATTGCCCCCCTGGAAAGAAGGCGATAAGCCTACTGTTTTTCCGCCGCTGAATGGATAGCTTGCTGCCGGTTTTGTTTTTTTGCCCACTTCAGGTAGTTGATAACGAGGTCCTGTTCCAGAAGTTTCTCTAGTTCGTTGAGCTCACGCCCTAATTCTTTTTCGGAAAATTTTTTGTGAATAAAAGAGTGGCACTTGCGGCAAAGTGTCAGGCCGCGAGTTCGCATTTCTTCCAGGCTGAATTGCTTTTTAAACCATTTATTTTTATGGCAGGTTCGAGGAATTAAATGATGAAAGGTCAGGGAGTGAGAGCTGCCGCATAGTTGGCAAGTTTCAACAGTCATTGCCATCCTTGTCAATTGCGATGATAAGACCCGATTCGTCAGTCGTGAAGGTAAAGGTGCACTCAAATTGCACATTGAAACCACCGGAAGAGATCGTACGCACGCCGCCCACTTCAGTATTGTTATTTGACATATCCCCCCCAATGGTGCGTAGGCGACTGTTGAACGCGCGGTTCCGTTGTGAGACATCGGCGCCAACCGAGCGAGATTGGTAGCGCAAGCGCTGCGCATAGACATATTGATTGCTCGCGGTTTGCTGCAACTCACCTTCGTTGTCGAGTTGTTTTCGTAGTTCGCTGATGGGTTTGCCGATCCAGCTATCGCTATTCTTGCTTTCCAGTGGCGCCGTACTACAGGCACTCAGAAGGCATGGCATGAGGGCGCCAATGATAAGGTATTGGCTGAAGGGCTTATATCGTTTATGCACGTGCGGGTCGTCTCATTGTCTTTGGTATTCAGCTTTCAGTATTTATTGCTCGGCATTCCATTCCAATATTCAAAGTGTATGCCTGTGTGTTCAGGTGTTTGTCCCACAAAACGACCATCAATATACCATTTCGCTCTGGTCTTTTCTTAGTCCAGGCCTTTTCTTCGCCCTGGCCTTTTCAGTCGGCTTGCTAAGGGTGCCGGGGCTATTCGATTAGGGGCGCCAGTTGCCTGTGAATCTTCGCCAAATCCTGGGAGAGGCTTGTCTATTTTGCTGTATATGTATACAGTTTGATTATGGCTTCCGACCGACAACCGCATCAGAACGAGAATACGCAAGCCGCAGGCGCGGCCGCCGCGGTTTTACCGACGTTCTACTATCTCGACAACTTCAAAGCACTTATGCAGAGTGTCTATGTGCGCTACGACGATATCCTCAGTGAACAGGAAAGTCATTATTATCATCAATTAATGGCCTGCGAAACCGAAGCTCTCGCGCTCTATGTACGTTTGCTAATGCGCAAGGGCAACTATTTTCGCTATCAGAAATTGCACTACGCGGAGCTGCAAAACCCCGAAAAAGCGTTGCGGCAACTTTGCGAAAAACAATTGTTGCGGCAACCAGAAGTCGGCCTGGTAGACGATTTATTTCCCCTCTATACGCGGGCGGAGTGGTTGCGTTTTCTGAATGGCCATGGCAGCAAATCAGAACCCGGGATGGCCGCGGCACGGTCGCGCTTAAAAAAACATGAGTTGCTTGTAGAGCTTGTAGACAAAACTGGAGAGACGCTTTCTTGCGAACACGCCTTTGGTGAAACGCTTATAGAAGTGTTGGGTGCCGAACATTTTACAATTTACCGACGCTTGTATTTTGGTAACGATAGCCAGAATCTGGCGGAATTTGTTTTGCGGGACCTGGGGCTTTTTCGTTATGAAAAGTTTCGCCTCGATAAAGCGACCCGGCTATTTGAAACCCGCGCTCAAATCGATGCGCTGCAAGTCTATTATGAGTTACGGGAACATTTTGACACTATCGATCAAACAAGTCTTGAAGCGCTGGATGAAGTCAGTGCGCAACTTCCATTGGAACAAATTCAGCATACTGCTTCGTCACTCGCAGAGCGCGCGCTATCGAGACGTCTGCAAAAATTATTAAACCAGGTTGCTCGGCAGTATGAGCGCCTGGAGCACTTCGAGCAGGCCTTGGCACTGTTTGCGCATTCCAGATTGGCACCGGCGACGGAACGTCGAATTCGCATACTGGATAAGTTGAAACGTTTTGCCGAGGCTGAAAACCTGTGTCAGCAACTGTCTGCAAGCGGCACGGAAGCGGAAAAAATATTTGCCGGGGAGTTCAAGTCAAAACTGGATCGAAAGCGCAATAAGAAAAATGGCAAGAATGGAAACCCGGTAAAACGATTTAAAAGTGAAAGTGAATGTAAGGGTTTGCACTTCCAGGAAGGTCAATCTGTTGAGCAGCACGTTGCGCAAAGTTTTCAGGGGCACGGAGAATGTTTTTACGTAGAAAATCACTTGTTTCTTGGTGTGCTGGGGTTACTTTATTGGCCCGCTATATTTGCTGATGTGCCGGGGGCATTTAGTCATCCCTTTCAAAGTGCACCACATGATTTATACCAGGACGATTTTTTTCTGGAGCGCGAGGAATATTTTGATCATGCCGCCAAAAAACTTGTGGATTGGGTGAATCGTCCAATATTAGCTTTAGAGCAATACCAAAAGTGTAAGGGTGTCGCCAATGTATTTGTTCATTGGCAAGTGTTGAGCCCGGAGCTGCTGCAATTGGCGTTGCAACGTATTCCTGTTTCCGATTGGGAGTGTATTTTTCAACGTTTGTGGCAGGATTTACGGGAAAATCGTAGTGGTTTTCCAGACCTGGTTTTTTTCCCCGATACGGGTGGCTATGAGTTGCTCGAAGTCAAAGGGCCTGGCGATAGGTTGCAGGCAAACCAGCAACGTTGGTTGCGTTTTTTCGCTGAGCATTCAATACCCTCGCGGGTCATTTATGTGAATTGGCTTCAGGTGGACTGACTCATTGATAGGCTAAATATTGAAGCGCATTGATTTAAAAAAAGACACATCCAAAAGCAGTGACGTCAATATCTGCGATTTGAAAATAAGCGTCACGGAGTTGGTGCAATTTTCTGCGCGAGAGGGAGATTTATTCCACGAAGACCTATTGGGGCCAGATGCGCAAGCGGGGCTGCGTGGTCACCAGAGTATTCAAAAATCACGTTCACAGGAGTGGCAAGCAGAATATGCGCTTTCCTATGCGTTTTATCGAGGTGCCGGAACAATCACTGTGGGCGGCCGTATAGATTTAATTAATACCGAATCGCAGCCGATTATCTTCGAGGAAATCAAAACCTGTTTTGGTCCGGGGCATCTGCAACCCCCCGAACGAAAAGCTTTGCATTGGGCGCAATTAAAAATATACGCAGCGCTTTATTGTTATCAATATTCGGGGCTGGAAGAAGTTGATTTGCGGGTGTCCTATTTTGACCTGCAAAGCCAGCAGATTTCCATGGAAGAGGAAAGGTTTCATTCTCGCAGCTTAAAAGACTTTTGTGAGCAGTGTTTAGACAAGTATTGGCGCTGGTGGTGTTTGCTACAAGCACAAAAAGATACGCTGCGTCACTACTGCAGAGCGCTACGCTTTCCCTTTCAGGGTTTTCGAGAAGGGCAGCGTGCGCTGGCAGAGGATGTCTATCGTAGCTTGCGCGATGCCGTGCATTTACTTATTGATGCGCCTACGGGTACCGGTAAGACTTTAAGCGTGCTTTTTCCAGCATTAAAAGCATTCGGTGAAAATCAGGTTCAACAATTACTGTATCTTACGACCAAAGGGTCTGCACAGTTAAATGCCCTTGATGCACTAAAATGCCTGGTTGCGGCAAACGGGGGCGCGGAAAAGGAGGAGTCGAAATCGGGCCTGGATGTTCTCGTATTGCAGGCACGAGACAAAGCTTGCCCTTGTCTATCGGCCGACGCTTCTCTCAGCGCAAGCTGCAAAAGTGAACGCGGGTTGTGTTCCCGGACCCTCGGTTTTTATGACCGTTTACCCGCCGCGCGCGAGGCGGCGCTGGAAATGAGATGCCTGACGGTCGAAAATATTCAAAAGCTCGCAGCGCATCACCATATTTGCCCCTTTGCTTTTTCCATTCACATGCTGCCGTGGATGTCGCTGGTTATCGGAGATATTAATTATTTTTTTGATCCACTGGTACGTCTCAGTGCTTTTGAAACCCAGGCGCGCCAACGCGCGGTATTGATTGACGAAGCCCACAACTTGCCTTCCCGGTCGCGGGATATGTATTCTGCTGAACTCAATAGCGCAGAGCTTGCCCAGGTGATTAAAAACTTACCCAAAGCGCTTGGCTATTTGAAGCGGCCGATGAAAAAACTGTTGCAGACTTTACGCTCAGTGGACGGTGAGCTTACAGATTCACAGGCCTTACCCGAAGCGTTTTCCTGGCAAATATTTGAGTTGATGCGGAGTTTGCAGCAGAGCGGTGACAATGGATTTGCAGGCGGTTTATTAGGCGCGGAGACGCATGCTTATCGCAGCTGGGTGAAACAACTTTACCGTTGGGTGGCAATTTACCGTTTACGCACCGAGGCCCATTGCTTACTGCTCAATGAGTCAGGTGCGCGCGATGCCAAAAAGGAAAAAAGTGTACAGCTTCGCTGCCTGGATGCAGCGGAATTTATCGGTCCGTTCATGGAGCAAGTACGCAGTAGCATTTTGTTTTCTTCTACGTTGAAGCCCTTTGCATACAGCGTGCAACAACTTGGCCTCGATGGTGCGACGAAATGTTTAAGTGTCTCTTCCCGTTTTTTGGCAGAGAACCAGCTAAATGTTATATGTCGCTTTGTCGAAACGGAATGGCAACGCAGGGAAGCCAGTCAGCAGGCATTGATTGAGCTGATTACAACAGTAGTCTCGGCGAAGCCCGGTAAGTATCTGGTATTTTTTCCCTCTTTCGCTTACTTGCAACAAGTGGTGCCTATTTACAGGGAGTGCTATCCCGATCAGGAACTGCTGGTTCAGGAGGCCGATTTTGATGACCTTACGCGAGCAGAATTTATCGACAGCTTTAAAAACGGAAGTGGGCCACTATTAGGCTTTGCCGTTGTAGGTGGTGTATTTTCCGAAGGGGTAGATTTTGCCGGGGATAGCCTGATCGGTGCCATTGTTATTGGAACAGGCATGCCGCAACCTTCGGATGAGCAACAACGTATGAGTGCTTATTTTGCTAAAAAAGGGCTCAATGCTTTTCGCTATGCGTATCTTTATCCGGGTTTTATACGTTTATTACAAACGGCGGGTCGAGTGATTCGATCGGAAAACGACAGGGGAATTGTTGTGTTTGTTGAGCCACGCTTAATTCGCAGTGAATATAGCGCGCTCTTTCCGAAGCATTGGAAACTTGAAGCCAGTCATTCCCATCGCGATTTAGAGGAAAAGCTCAAGAAATTCTGGCGTCGAAAATAAATTGAGATGGCGTGCTAAACAAACTCCTGGTCATCGAATACCGGGTTGGGTTGATTGTCTGCAGTGTTTTGAAAAGCTTCAACAGAAGCGGCGGCTTCCTGGATATCTTCAAAGCGCGCGATGTGAAAAAGCGCATCGCCCTCATTAACGAGCGGGATATTACTTCCTCCAATGACAACACCACCATATTGTGCCTTCACTTCGTATTCTGTTTGGTCAAACATGTCAGAGGGGTCCGTCACGTAAGCGAGGACTTCATTTTTGTCCACTTTGCTTCCCAGTGAAACCAGCGGTCTTAAAATACCGCTGGTGGGCGCACGTTCCCAGAAACTGGAGCGGGCCAGAATCGGGTCGATTAACTTTCGGGTTTTTTTCAGTGAAGGGAGCATACTCAACTTCCGCATCACTGAAATAATACCGCGCACACCTGCTCGAATAGACAGCTCATCAAAACGCAAGGCTTCACCCGCTTCGTAAAGTAGTATCTTCACGTTGTGATTTCCGGCGGCCTCTCTGAGAGAACCATCGCGTAAATTGGAGTTGAGAATCACGGGAACAGAAAACGCTTTAGCGAGTTCGAAAATTTCCGGGTCATCAAGGTTGGCGCGAATTTGCGGTAAGTTGGATCGATGAATCGCTCCGGTATGGAGGTCGATTCCGTAGTCGCATTTCTTAACGATCTCATTCAGGAAGATATGTGCCAAACGGCCGCCAAGAGACCCTTTAATTGAGCCGGGAAAACATCTGTTCAAATCCCGCCGGTCTGGCAAATAACGAGAATGCTGGATGATACCGAAGACATTGACGATAGGTACAACGATCAGGGTTCCCCTTATTTTTTTGATTTGCGTTGAATTCATCAAACGCCGCAGAATTTCCACGCCATTTAATTCATCACCATGAATGGCTGCACTTAAAAACAGGGTGGGCCCGGCGGACTTACCGCAAATAACCTGAACGGGAATGCTGAGGTCTGTATGCGTGTAGAGTTTTGACACGGGCAAGTCAACTACCCGATGTTCACCGGGTTTAATATTTACGCCGCCAATTTCAATGCTTTGATTTTTTGCTACAGCCACGGAGGCTCTCCGTCCAAATTAAGGAAATAAGAACCGATTTAATAGAATAAAAAATGAATGATCAATCAAAAACTTACAATTAATAAGAAAATTATGCTTACTGGTGAATACCTTTAAGTAAGCGCCCCAGAATATCTGCACCGGTAATAATTCTGCGTTCGTCTCCCCAAAAGAGAATAATATCGTTATCAATCACCTGGTCCGACTTCAGTGTGTGGCCGGTTTTTAATTCTGTAATGACATCACCCAGCGGCAATTCCGGATCGCTAATGATAACCGGGCGGTGACAGTAGTCGTAGGGCTTCCAGTTAGCGGTATCGTCAAAAAGGGCTGCCCGCAGAAAACCATCGGCGTCGAGGACAAGATGGGGGCTCCCCGAGGTATCAGTGAGGACAACCCATTTGTGGCCCGATTTGTTAACCTCGCGCAGAAAGGGGTCGTCAATGGATTGCGTGAAGGGTGGAATGATGGGTAAATCCAGGTTAGTCGGTAGAGCAATAATACTGTCCGGGTCGATAAATTCACCTTCGCGATATGCAGGAATATCATCGATTTGTAAAAAGTTAAGGGCACCGATGCCCTCCAGAACATCCACTTCGGCCTCTTCCGCTTCCACGTGCTTGCGAATGATATGGCGAAGGTCTCTCTCTGCCATGTAGTCGATGCCTTCTGTGCCGAGCCAGGCATCGAGTATCAAGGCGCACGGTTTTGCAACCGGATAGAGCAAGAATTGGTAAAAGCGCAGGGCGGGAGCCAAAAGTGACGCCGTAACCAAAGCGTGACGCGAGAAATAAGCTTGCGGTGTAATTTCTCCAAAAAGAGTAATAAAGACAGTCGAGAAAGCAAAAGCACTTACACCCGCAAGTACAGAATCTGAAAGCAGGGTTAGCAAAACGTTAATGCCGACGTTGCCCCAAAGAATGGTGGTCAAAAGAAAGTTGGCATCCTTTCGCATTGCAAGGACTTTTTCAGCAGCACTATTTCCATCACTGGCACTGACTTCAAGTTGCAAGCGGTTGAGACTAAAAAAGGCCAGGTTGAGACCAGAAAACATTGCCGATTGCGATAGGCAGAAAACAATACCGCACCAAATAAGCAAGTCATTGGTAGAAAAAGTATCAAGAAAGGCAAACATAATTTACGACCAGACTAAAAATAAAATTTGATTTACAGAGTTCAACTCAACAGGAAAACCGTACCGAGGCCCAGGAAAGTCAAAATGCCGATCACATCGGTCACGGTCATGTGTACGACTGAGCCGGAGAGTGCAGGGTCAATACAAAATTTCTCCAGGATCAGTGGAATGAGAAGACCTGATAAAGCCGCTGCAATGAGCTTGACAAGAATAGCGATCGCAATCACCAGACTCAAGGTCATATCGGCAAACCACGGGTAGGCATCCAGGGCGACTGCGACAGACCGGAAAATACCATTGCAAACGCCTACAGCCAACTCTTTTTTTAAGAGAGGTCATGATGCGTGTAACTACACTTACGCAGGTTGATAACCTTCAGGAGCTTGCGGCAAATTGAACATTGCCCTTGTGGGCCGAGGGCGGCCCACTCAGCTTGGGACTTTTGAATAATCAACGAATAAACGTGAACCTGGGCCCCAAAGGCACAATGCCGTTGGGGTTCAAAGCTTTTACCGAGTAGTACCCGGTTTTTATGTGATCCAGGCGAACCGTCTCTGCGATGCCCGGCAAGGTGTATATCCTTTCCATATAGGAAGAAAGATGACGATACTCTGCGATGCGTTTTAAATTGCATTTAAATAAGCCGTAATACGCTGCATCAAAACGTATTAGCGTGACAAACAAACGAACATCGGATTCAGTTAAACGTTCGCCGAATAAATACCTGCGGTTTTTCAAGCGGTGTTCCAGCGTGTTTAGCATGGTAAAAACATCGACCACGGCACTCTCGTACGCTTCCTGACTTTTCGCAAACCCTGCGCGATAAACGCCGTTATTTAATTGCTGATACAAACTGGCATTCAATGAGTCAATCTCATCAATAAGGTCGTCTGGTCGTAAATTAATTTTTTGTGTTGCCCAGGCCTCGAAGGCCTGATTTAACATAAGCAGAATATCGGCAGATTCATTGTTCACGATGGTGTGCGTTTTTTTATCCCATAAAACCGGCACGGTTGCGCGCCCACTAACGTGCGAATCCGCACGCGTATAAAGTTCATGCAGGTGGCGAGCGCCATAGAGTGCATCCGTGCTTGCGCCAGGGAAATGACCAAAACGCCAACCTTCCTCACTTAACCTGGGCTCAACAACACTTACACTGATGACATCCTCCAGGCCTTTTAACTTAAGCAACATCAGTGTGCGCGAGGCCCAGGGGCAAATGTAGGCAACATATAAGTGGTATCGACCGGGCTCTGCTTTAAACCCCGCACTTCCCGTCGCCCCGGCAGAGCCGTCGGTGGTGACCCAGCTGCGGAAGCTGGAAGTTTGTCGAACGAATTCACCTTTATCGCTGGTGTGTTGATAAGGGTCCCAGTGTTTTGTCCATTGACCATTTACAAGCATTGTGACTGTTCCTCTTCGGTTCAAAAGTGGAACCATGATCACTCGTGTTAAATTTAGAAACAATATGGGGAAATAGATATCGAGTGTTTCAATATGGTAAACAATTGGCGGTTATTGCAAACTCAAATAAGGCGGCGGGGCAGGCCCCAGTACAGGCAGCTGAGGGGTAAGGGCTACCTGGTTGCGCCATAAACAGCTAACAAAAGAAATAGCGGTGAAGTGATCGTGTTTTTAAAAACATTGATGAAAGCTTGGGCTATTTAATAGTCAGGCAGTGTCATTGCATAATTGAATCCGCATAATAAGGCTTTGATGAATTATCCCCCGCTGTTATTAAAATGAGAAAACCACCGTCGGCTCAGTCCAGTATTTTTATTGATCACAAAAAAATGAATGGGAATTTGTTTCCCGTTGAGGTCATGTATTGCTTCGCAAGTTATGAAATTGCTGTCTATAGGGATGAGCTCTTTGCTGAATTCGGGGTTTATTTCGAGGAGAGTCTGGCAAGCGCAGTAATAAAAAGAAAGGCAGAGTTTCTTGCCGGTCGTATTGTTGCAGGAAATCTTTTAGAAAAAGCCGGTACGGTAAATTTTGATATTCGTATAGGCGAATCGCGAGCCCCGGTTTGGCCTGAAGGTATCAAAGGGTCAATTTCACACACTGACCAACATGTGCTCGCGGTGATCTCGAAGGAAGCGTCAATTGCGGGTTTGGGGGTTGATATTGAGCCCGTTTTATCAGCCGATAAGCTTTCGCTTGCCAGAAATATAATTTATAACCAGGAGCTTGAATTTTTCAATAATTTTGACGATGAGCGCAAGCAATGCGAGTTTCTTACTATCGCGTTTTCAGTGAAAGAAGCTTTTTTTAAAGCTGCTTTTCCATTGGTAAAGGAATACTTTAATTTCGATGCTGTGCGTATCGATGAAATCTGCCTTGCGAGTGGCAAGGCCGTTCTGGTTTTGCAAAAAGAACAATATCGCTCTCTGTTTGCCGGGTTAACCGTGAACGCAGCGTTTAATTTCACCGCGAGTGACTGCATAAGTATTTGCTATTTTCAGCGCCGGGATCAGGCGTAACTTACTGCCCCTTGTTGTCAAAATACGCATTCAAACTTTCTGCAAGGGCTCGCAGCTTGCCACTGAGGTGCTTGCGGTGACTGTAAACCAGATAAATACCGCCGCGGCCCATTACCCAATCCGCTAATACGCGTTGAAGTTCGCCTCGCTGAATTTCTTCTTGCACCATAAACGAGGGGCACACACCGAGGCCAAAACCCTGTTTAAGAAAATCCACCACGGACTGCGACGAATTGACGCGTATTCGACTTTCCATCTGTACAGCAATGCGCTGTTCACCTTGCTGAAAAAGACAACTCTGGCCGGATCGATGATTACTGTCCGCGACCAGGTCATGTGTCTGAATATCCTGGGGGTGATCGATTTGCGCGTGCTGTTGTAAATAGCCTGGGCTCGCACAAAGATAGATTTCCATGTCCGCTAATTTGCGGGCAATCAGACTGGAATCCTCCAATTGGCCAATGCGAATCGCGGCATCAAAGCCTTCTTCAACAATATTCACGTAGCGGTCGGCAAGGTGTAGTTCAAGATCCAGATCCGGATAGCTTCGTGCAAACTCGACAAAGAACGCTTGTAAGTGTCGTTGGCTGAAACTTTCGGAGGGCAGGGACACGCGCAACTTTCCTTTCACTTGTTCGCCTCTGTCCTTGATGGCGTGTTCGAGTTCGTCAAAGTCATCAAGCAGGGCCTGGCAACGTTCGTAATAGGCAAGGCCGTCGTCGGTGGGGTGCATTTTCCGTGTGGTGCGCTGAAGCAGACGCAAACCAAGGTCTGCTTCGAGTGCCGAAACGCTGCGGCTGACGGCCACTTTTGAGGACCCGAGGCTTCTTGCAGCGGCGGAAAAGCCGCCTTCTTTCACAACACGACAGAACATTCTCATGCAGGCGATCTTGTCCATTGATCTCTCACTGTTTCATAAATGGAAACAAATAGTGTCATTTTTTCCGTATTGTTGTAAATAGTGTGAGGGGTGAATAATGTGCGCACTGGGTGTCCACCGGGTTACAGCAAGACCAGGGGAGCCAGACTAACTATTCACCCTAATGGAGAGAGCACATGAAACTTGTCAGTTTGAAAACCCTGATTAACACAGCCATCGTTTCGGTTTCGTTGGCCACCACGGCATTGTTACACGCCGCCAGCTTGACGCCCCTTGACGGTAAATATGCGATAGATAGCGCACACAGCAGTATTCACTTTAAAGTCGATCACATGGGCTTTACCAAGGTGATCGGCCGCTTTAATGAATTTGAAGGTGCGGTAGAGATCAGTGAAAAAGAAAGCACGTTGGTCTTGCGTATTCACACCGCGAGCGTTGATAGCAATCATGAAAAGCGCGACGAACATTTGCGCAGCCCCGATTTTTTTAATGCAAAACAATTTCCACAAATCACCTTAAATGGCCCCATCGATTTATCGGCAAGTTCAGGCGTTAAGGCGGAATTAACACTTCTCGGTGTGCGTAAACCGATCACGTTGATGTTAGAAAAAGGCAAGGAGGGCAAAGACCCCTGGGGTTTGTATAGAGTGGGATACAGTGCACGCACAACAATAAAGCGCAGTGATTTTGGTATGGATTTTATGCTGGGAGGTATCGGGGACGAAGTGGAGATCGTCGCATTTATCGAAGCGGTTAAACAATAGTTTGCCACTGGGGCGTAGCCCTCGCTGCGCCTTGAATTATCCGGGTTCTAAAATGGAGTTGCTTTGATGCTAGTGGAACTGGTTGTACAAATTCTCGTTTTGCCTCTCGTACTGTCATGTATTTTCTCGGCGCTTGCTCTTCGATTCGCTAGCTGCCAAAACGTGTTGCCAACAATTCTGTTGCTGGTGTGGCTCATCAGCTATTGCTGGATATTGAATTGGCCAAATTTCCCGCCGCGACTTGTGCAGGATTGGTTTGGGTTGGCGATTTTATTTTTCATTCCAACAGCCTACCTTAAAGATAAATCGAATATATACAGTTTTACTGTTTTTGTCGTTTTCAGTCTTGTGATGGTAAAACCTGTCTTCAGTTTTGAGCCTGAATTAAGCGATTTTTTAACCCTGGTCTTTTTATGGGTTGTTGTGTGGTACTTTCTGTTTAGGCGTGGACGATATCTGGATAATAGTAGACAGAGCCCTTTTTTAGTGTCCGGAATTTGTGTTTTACTCGGGCTTGTCATCTTGCTTGGTGGAAGCAGTTTAATCGGGTTTTTGTGTCTTTCACTGGCCGCAGCGCATGGTGCTATGTTTTTGATAGCTTTACGAAGCGCGCAGACATTTAACCTGAGTGCCTACATTCTGTTGATTTTTTTATTTCTGACTCTGGGCCTTTTCTACGTGGATCTGGAGCCCTGGATTGTGTTGGCCTTTTCAGCTGCACTCATGATAAGCAGTATCGCAAAACTGTCATGGTATCGCGTTGTATTCATCTTCTTACTTTTGTGTCCGGCTATCGTCTATGAGATTACGCAGAGCCAGGGGGCATACCGTTATTAGAATAGATCGACGTGCGAAAGGTTTGATACTTGAATGGAACTCAATGTTGAGTCAAAGCGCTCTACCCAACCGGGCAGAGCGCGACACGCGTTATACAGCGCAAGGTGTTACACCTGTTTTGATTTCCATGTGCCTTTTCGAAACCACCAAAACGCGATCACAGCGATCAGGGTTTCTGCAAAACTAACGGAAAGTGCGACTCCCATCGTTTGTAGAGCAAAAATATTGGCCGCACACCAGGCGAAGGGTATCTGAATTAACCAAAAGCAAATAAAGTTAATCCAGGTTGGCGTATTGGTATCACCCGCACCATTAAAGGCCTGGGTCAGTACCATGCCGAGAGCAAAACCGGCATAACCCAGCGCAATGATTCGTAGCGTGAGGGTACCAATGCGCACCACCTCAGGTTCTGTATTAAAGAACATGACGATAGCCGGAGCAAAAGCCAGAAGTACAATGCCAACCGTCGCCATAAAGGCAACATTGTATTTGGCGGTTAACCATACAGCGGCTTCAGCACGCTCGGGGTTGGCTGCCCCCAAGCTCTGGCCCACAAGCGTCGCTGTTGCATTACTCAACCCCCAGGCAGGAAGAAAAGTAAACATCGCAACACGAATTGCAATGGTGTAACCGGCTACGGCCTCACTGCCGAATTGCGCCACAATACGCATTAAAAATACCCAGCTTGCCGTCGCTATAAAAAATTGCATGATGCCGCCGAACGACACTTTGATAAGCCCCCAGGCTTCGTGAGCAGAAAAACGCAATTGGCTGAATGCCAGCTGGATGCGATGTTTACCACCGAATAAATGGTACAGCATATACAAAGCACCAATCCCTCTCCCGATATTGGTCGCTACCGCAGCACCAGTGACGCCGAGTTCAGGGAAGGGGCCCCAGCCGTAAATCAAACAGGGGTCGAGTACAATATTGATGCCATTTGCCAACCAGAGCGCGTGCATGGCGATTGTTGCATTACCCGCACCACGGAAAATGGCGGCAATGATAAAAAGGTAAATAATCGTCAAACTGCCACCCAGCATAATGCTGGTGTAACTTTTCCCCTGCTGAATCACACTTTCGCTTGCGCCCATTAAGCTCAAAATATCGGCAGAAAAATTGAAACCGATAAAAGCGACCACAGCCCACAACAGCAAACCGAGAATCAACACTTGAGCAGCAGTAAGCGCTGCGAGTTCCGTATTTTTTTCGCCGATACGTCGAGCGATAACAGCGGTGACAGCCATACTGAAACCAATGGCGACAGCGTAAATCAAGGTGATAACCGCTTCAGTGATACCAACAACGGCAACCGCATCGGCCCCGAGTTTGGCCACAAAGAAAATATCAACAACGGCGAAAATGGATTCCATGCCCATCTCCAGAACCATAGGCACCGCGAGTAACAGTGCCGCCTGTTTTAGAGAACCTTGAGTGTAATCGTGTTCCTTGCCGCGCAATGCATCGCCTATCAGGCTAAAAAAATGCTTGATGCGCGAACGACTTGAACTTGCTTCGTTCATATAAATTTCCAAATATTTAATGTGCTCCAATCGAGCAATGATCTTTAATGCCTGGATTGCAATTTACCAGGGTAAATGCGCACCGAGGCACCACCAGCCATGCGGGTCGAGTGTTTGCTATGCAGCGAAATGTATGACCGGGAAAGGTTTTAGTATGAGAAGCGACAAGAAAATGAACGAATGGCGCCCACAAACATACTCATACACGCGGACAGAGCAAACACACCGCACACATCGGTGATTCTGATTCGCATGGCCTTGCTGTAATGAGTTGAAATTGTCATGGGACTATCCCTCTATTCACCCTCTATACACTCTATCTATTGGGCTTGAGTTCAGTTGAGCTTGAAAGAATGTTCCTTAAGAAAAGAACGTCGTTAGGATAAAACTTTCTGTCGTTATGTCAAATGAAATTAAGGTTTCTTCTCCCGTTTTGCACATTTGGCCTTGTAAACTGGATCTCTGGCTTCAAATCCGGGCCGTCATCGGTATCCGAATATTGAGTACGCCTGCTTCAAATGACTAAACCAAAGTTTAGTGGAATTCGCACTTTACTATTCCTTAGGTTTAATAGACTTGGGCTAACCTGAGGGGGATAATGGCCAGGACGTTAAAAGGTGTGAAGGATCACGTTCTACCTCACGAAGCAAGTCCGTTTGACTCCCTAATAAAAAATATGGAGTGCGCTTATGAGTTATCCCGCGACGGAGAGTTCTACCTCCGGCCCTTTTGTGTGTTTGTCTGATCTTCATCTCGGCGCTGATATCAGCGTGCTGTCCTACCACAGTAAGGAAGATTTTACTTTTCGCTGCGAACGCCAATCGCAGTGTTTGAAGATGTTTGTACAGTCCTTACGCAACTATATTCCCAGGGTATTCGATGGCAAGACACCGGTATTGGTGTTGAATGGTGACTGTCTGGATTTTGATTTTGCGTCGCCTGCGCAACTTATTCACGCATTTCAATGTTTTATGCGGGCTGCCTTTGACCCGAATGAAGAACCGCTTTTTGCTTCAGAAGTGATCTATATTCCGGGCAATCACGATCATCGACTTTGGGAGCAAATGAAAGATCAACTCATGGTTCGCAATATCAAGCAGAGCAATGCGATACCGGAACGTGTGCAATACCAAAGCACCAGGCTCTTTGATGAGGAGGGGATCGCGTCCTTTCTATTAAATGAAATGATCAGAATGGCCGATCTCCCGAATGTATCGATAAGTTTGCGTTATCCCAACTGGGGCTTAAAGCGCGGTGACAAACGGATTGTTTTTCATCACGGCCACTATTGCGAAGGAATTTATCGCGTAATGAGTCGCTTGACAGAGATCCTTTTAGACGAGGAAGTGATAGATGTCGAAGAGTTAGAGGCGCAAAACGGTGGCTGGGTAGATTTTTTGTGGTCTAGCCTCGGCGCATCGGAAGATCAGAAAAATATTATGGTGTGGATGTATGCGATGAGTCTGGACCCCGCAGCGAGTCACCACAACTACAAAAGAATTGCGCGCATTATTAGTGATTACCTGGACCGTGAATATTCTGTGAGTGCGACCTCGAAAGTCGCCGCGGGAATGAGCCTGGAGAAATTGATTGTCACACTGCTGAATATCACTTTTGGAAAAGTATTTGATGCAGAGCGGGCTCATTTTAAAGAGGTCCTCAGTGATGGAGCGATAGAGGGCGTCTCCTGGTATTTATCGGGGCCGATACATCGCCAATTGTGCACAGAGGAAGGCCTGGAACTTTCTGCCAGCATTGATGGTGATTGCCGTTTTGTGTTTGGGCATACCCACAAACCCTTTCAGGCTTTCCTTCCGGTTGAAGGCTATAGCAACAATATTGGTTTATACAATAGCGGCGGGTGGTCCCTTGATGACGTAGAGTTGACTGCAGTGCAAGGTGCAGCGGCTATTTTTATCGATGAAGATTTTAATATTGCATCGCTTCGCTTATTCAATGCACCGGTCAATCCTCGTCAGGATATCGATAAATACGACGTGCGAATTGAGGGCATGAATACGCTTGAAGATGAAAAAAATCCACTGCTGTACCAGATGCGAAGCGCGCTGGACAATCCCGAATGTGATGCGCTTTTCAGGGAATTTAATCGCTTGGCAAAACAAAAAGCCTTTGAAATCGTGAAGTATAAACAAAAAGGTTTTTTTGACCCTTCTTTGAGTCCAGGGATAAAAAAGGAAAAGAGCTATGACATATAGAAAGCAAGTTATCTATCCTGAATATGAGCGAATTTCCGAACACATACGTCATTTACGCGATAAAAAATTTGACGTGGTGGTCATAGGTAGCGGCTACGGTGGCGGGATATCCGCTTCACGCATGGCACGTATGGGTAAAACAACCTGTGTGTTGGAACGCGGTGATGAGCTATTGCCAGGGCAATATCCTGCAACGTTTTCACAAATGAACGACCAGATGCAGGTGCATACTGACGGGCATAATCGCAAACGCCTTGGGTCGGCAACTGCCTTATTTGATTTTCGGATGAATGAGGATGTCAGTGCGCTAATCGGTTGTGGGGTCGGCGGTACGTCATTGATCAATGCCAATGTTTCGCTTGAAGCACACAAGGGTATTTTCTCCAAATGGTGGCCCAAATGTTTCCGTGAAAATGGTGATGAACTCGCACGCTATTATGAGCGTGCACGAAAGCACCTCGGCACGAATACCTATCCCGAGAGGCCGGACGAAAACAGCGGTACCGACGACCAGGAAAATGCTTACCCTGAACTCAATAAATTTTCAGCTCTGGATAAAGCCGCTGAAGCGTTTGGCGCGCACGCACAGAAGGCACCAATCAATGTGAGTTTTGAGCAACACACTAATTGGGCCGGTGTGAAACAGGAGGCTTGTACAAATTGTGGGGATTGCTGTTCAGGCTGTAATGTGGGTGCCAAAAACACCACGTTGATGAATTATCTCCCGGATGCCTATAAACACGGTGCCAAAATATATAATCACGCTACGGTACTTTATATCGAAAAAAACGATGCTACCGATGCGAGTCATTATCCCTGGCTCGTTCACGTGCGCGAAACCAGAGATAACGTAAAAAAAGCCAAAACCTATTGCATAAAAGCGAAGAGCGTCATGCTCGCTGCGGGTACGCTCGGAACCGCGGCGATTATGCAGCGTTCCAGGAAAAAGGGTTTGCCGCTGTCTAACATGCTGGGTAAAAATTTTTCCGGGAACGGCGATGTGCTAGCGTTTTCCTATAACGCCTATTGGAAAGACAATGACGAAAATACCTCATTTTTGTTGCGCTCGATCGATGAAGAGCGTTTTGTTTCCGTTAATGCTGTGGGGCTGGGAGAAAATCGCGTAGAAGAAAAACGCGCACCGGGCCCGTGTATATCGGGTGTGATCGATTTGCGCGACACCGATAAAATGGAAGACGGTTTAATCATTGAAGAGGGTGTGATTCCCGGAGGCATGGCATCGACGCTGCCCTTGAGTTTTATGATGGCCGCAGCGCAACAAGCCAATTTTACCCGTTACGGTGCTGAACAGGCAGTGCTGCGTTTACAGGATATAACGAGTATCGCGAGTGCAGTAAAGGCGGGCGATAGTTCACTGACCAATTTGGCATACAAGGGCGCAATATCGCGTACGCAAACGTTTTTGGTAATGAGCGTTGACGATGCTTGCGGAGAGTTGCAACTTTCCGATGATGATGAAATCGCCTTGATCCATTGGCCGGGTGCTGGCGAAAGCCACACAATGAAAAGAGACAACACCCTATTGGCGCGCGCCAGCGATGCCAGTCAGGGGCAGTTTATTCCGTATCCACTTTGGCAGGATGCATTCGGCAATAAAATAGTGACAGTACACCCACTCGGCGGTTGTGCCATGGCAGACAGTTGTGCCGACGGTGTTGTAAATCACAAGTGCCAGGTTTACTGCGGTGATGAAAACGAGCCCGAAGCTGTTTACGAAAATTTTTATATTTGTGATGGTTCTGTCATTCCCGGCGCCCTGGGTGTGAACCCCTTGTTAACTATCAGCGCCGTCACAGAGAGGGCTTGTGATTGGATACAAGGTGTCTACGGTATTCAGGAATTTGACCCCTATGCCAATCTTGTCGGTGCTGCACCGGGAATGAAGGCCACATCAAGTGTTTTGACATCCACGATTGAAGGCGACGATGAGCAAATCAAAACGAGTTTGTTTGAACGGGTCAGCGCGGTGGCAACCGTTGCCTTGTCTTATTGGCTTGCTTACCGCGAAACCCGGCGCCGTCGTGAAGCGCGCAAGCTGGTGGAACAGGAAAAAGAAACCGATCTTTGGGCAAATGCCATCTCTAACTCATCAAAACTTTTTCCTTTTTACAGTAAGGAGGTGAGCCCTGGCTTTTCATTTTCGGAAACCATGCGGGGTAAGGTCTCGGCATGTAAACCCGATGCATTGAAGAATAAGGGGCTGCAATCGGTTTTCCGTGTGTCCGCCCACGAAGGTGCAAGCCATCAAAAGCAAAATCTGATTCTCGATTTGGAATTGAAAATCGACAAAATACAAAAACTGCTTGATGATCGCGAAAACTCTCCCATGGAGATACACAAAGGCAGGGTGGTTTGCGATGTCTTAACAGACGGCATTTCCAGGCCGCTCAAAATTCGCGGTGGAAAGTTTTATATGTTGGTGCCCAATTATGAACGGGTCGACACCTGGAACATGATTTATGAAATTCACCTGGATGGCCATTTTCTCTACTGCTACAAAACACTTGAGCAAAACGAAAAATCACACTGGTGGAAGGATTTAAGCACAGTGGATGTCGAGATATACGAGGGTAAAAATCGTGAAGGGCGCTTGATTGCGCTTGGCCGTGCTTCCTTAACCTTACAAGACTTTATCCACCAGGCGTCAACGTTCAAAACCCCCATCAACCTGAAAGGTTTCTGGGTCAATAATTTGCCAGCGCTTGTCCGCTTGAGAACAAAAGTAGAAGGTTGGCTTGGAAGGTTCTTTATTCAAAAGTTGATGGCTGAACTGAGTACCATCGTATTCAATGTGTATGGTGGTGTGTTAGTAAGCTTGCAAAATAATCATGCGCAGAGGCGTAAGGAGCTGGCTCAGCTACCCGCGTTTTCCCGAGCGCTACAGGCTCCCGCGCCAAAGCGCTATACCATTAGAACGCCCGATCAGAAAACTATTCAGCTTGTACGCTATCAGGGTGGCGATGCCAATAATTCCGCTAACGGGTATCCCGTTATTATTGCGCCGGGCGCCGGAGTGACGGCGAGTTCGTATGCAAGCCCATCGGTGCAGGAAAACCTGGTTGAATATCTCACCTGGGGTCCGTCGCATTCTGAAAAGGCCAAACCCAATTGCGATGTATGGTTGCTCGATTATCGCGCCAGTTACGATTCAGGCAGTGCGACAACGCCGTTTAGTATTGACGATATCGCAGAAAATGACTGGCAGGCGGCCATTGATTTTGTCCTTTCTTCAACACAAGCTGAAAAAGTCCAGATAGTTGCACATTGTATTGGTGCCATGAGCCTGCTAATGGGATTGTTGAAAGGCTGGATTAAAAAAGACCAAATTCAATCGATCATTGTGTCGCAATTAAGTTTGCATCCTGTCAGTAATTGGCTCAACAACGTGAAGTCAGACCCGGATCTTGCAGAAGCAGTCGAAGAATTGCCTTTAATCAAAGAGCAGGGCGGTGTTATCGATATGAATTCCAAAGATACGCCTTTTGATAAAGCGGTGGATCTTTTCTGTTATCAGGTTCCGCCACCGGACGGAGAAAAATGTGAAAGCCCGGTATGTCGACGAATAAATGCCGTGTGGGGCCCGGCATATTTGCACGAACATTTGAATGAATACACTCACCTGGCCCTGGGCGATTGGTTTAAGCCCATTAATCTCAGGCTGTTTCGGCAATTAACCACAATCATGTCCTTCGGTTATGTGATCGACGAAAACGGTGATAATAGTTATTTTGTGGAGGGTGAAACCATTTTTAAAGAAAAGCCCGACCAGCAAGTACCTAACCTGGCACTCCCCATCAGCTTTATGGCAGGTGCAAAAAACCGGATTATATTACCGGAAACAAGCCAGCGTACCTTTGACTGGATATGCGCTCATAACCCTGGCCTCGCAACCAAGGGGTATTACGAACGAACAATATTCAGTGATTATGGCCATATGGATTGTTTTATTGGTAAAAATTCAAATCGGGATATTTTCCCCTACATATGGCAAACTCTCCTATCGCAAGCATCTTTAATCCCTGACCTGGAATCGGCGGCAACTCAAACTACTTCAAAAATGGCAGAGACGGCGCCAGCGGAGCACGAATTTGAAAATACTCCTGGTTGATGATCACCCTTTATTTTTACAGGGTTTGAAATTTCTGATTGGTGATTTACACAGTGAACTCGCTTTTTATGAAGCGAGTGACTGTGCATCTGCGCTTGAGTGTCTTAATGAAGACGACGTTGATTTAATCCTGCTCGACTATCACCTCGCCGGCGAACCCAGTAAGGAAGAAGCCTTGCTCGCGATTAAGCATGCGTGCAGTTCCGCGACCCTGGTGGTTTTGTCCAGTGAAGATAACCCCGAGTTAATTCACTCAGCTGTGGATGCCGGTGCAGCGGGTTTTATTCCTAAATCGTCAACGCCCGAAATTTTAATGGCTGCGTTACAGCTTGTGCTTGCGGGTGGTGTCTATTTGCCGCCGGAAGCCAGCCGCCTTGGAGCAATGAAAAGTGAGGCAAGAAATGCTCAAGCAGCCCTTCAGGCCGACGACTTTCTAGGCCAATTGTCGGATCGTCAAGCTGATGTATTAATGGGGGCAATTCGCGGCAAACCCAATAAAATTATTGCACGTGAATTGGATATCGCTGAAGGAACAGTGAAGGCACATTTGTCGGCAGCTTTTCGCTTGTTGAATGTAAAGAACCGCACTGAAGCGGTTTATAAAGCGGCTGAACTTGGGCTTAGGCTTTAAACATTCAAGTTGGTTAACAAAGCTCGTTCCATTGTTAGGCCAGTACCGTTTCCCGGTTGAAACTCGCACGCATGGCGACTTTTAGTTCTTCTATTTCTATTGGTTTATGCAATAGCATGGCATCCGCTTCCATGGCCTCCTTGAGTCTGTCGGGTGCGGTATCACCCGTCATAATGATGGTAGGTAAATCGGGATAAAGAGCGCGTAAATGCTTGATTGTAATGAGGCCGCTGTCATTATTTTTTAAGCGGAAGTCGGTTAACAATAAGTCCGGTTTATTTTGTTCTGCCATACCGCGTGCCTGTTCGCTGCCTTCAGCAAGCATGACAGAGCAGCCAAGCTCTTCGAGATAAAGGCGGGTCGCCAGACGCACACCTTCTTCGTCGTCCACAACCAACACGCGTAAGTGTGAAAAATCAAAATCATCGGTAGATGAAACCGGTTTGTCTGCTCCGGGTATCTTGCTAAGCGGTATATAGAGATGGAAGCGCGTACCTTCACCCACCTGGGAGTGCATAAACAAGTCGATATCCAGAAGACGTGTCAGGCGGCGTACAATAGAAAGCCCCAGGCCCAGACCTTTCATTTTGTCCCGATGGGGGTTGTCGACCTGGTAAAACTCTTCAAAAACCAACTCGTGTTTGTCTTCAGGGATGCCCACGCCGCTATCTTCAATACACAAATGTGCGCGACCATCTTCTGTTTTCAAGCTAAGCGTAATACGCCCCTCGGGGGTATATTTAATGGCATTGGATAAAAGGTTTTGAATAATGCTGTCCAATAAATTGCCATCAGTAAGGACACAAATATTATTTTCGCAGTCGAGCTTGATCAATAAGCGTTTTTCCAGTGCGAGAGACTGATACTGTTCGTGTATTCGTCTTAACGAATAAGACAAATCGAAAACATCCTTTTGCGGCACAATAATGCCGGCATCCAGCTTGGAAATATCGAGTAGGGCGTTAAGTTGATTAGAGAGCGTTTGCAGCGATTGCCCCATGGACTCACTGATTTCCTGAGTGCGCTCGTCCATTTTACGTGCCCGCAACGCGGCATTGAGAAGAGACAAGGTGTGCACGGGCTGCCTTAAATCGTGGCTCGCCGTCGCGAGAAAGCGTGTTTTGGCTGCACTGGATAGTTCTGATTCGTTAAGCGCTTTTTCCAGCTTTTTATTGATTTCTGCGTAACGGCGGCGCATATCAACAGAAGATTTGAATGAATTAAATGTCTCCTTACCCATTTCGGCAAGATTATACATAAAGGTAAAACACAGAACGCCAGCGCCGTAACTTTTCCATTTGTCATCTTCGACCGGAAAAATAAACCATAACAGACCCAGGGGGACGCAGTTAATAATAATGAAGGGTAAATACGCTCGCCAATCGCCACCGGAAGTTGCGACATGGCTGGCAGTAATGCCGAGTATAAGCACTGCTTGCATTGCCCGCGCAACCGGCGTGGCGAAGGGAAAGAAAAATAGCGATGAGGCCAATAGTAAAGCCACGATGACGTTGGAAATATAAATAGCGCGCGCTTTGAGCTCAATGGGTTTCTGAAAATTCCGCGCGTCTCGCTGGATATAGTACGCACGTGCAAACATAAAAATACTGGATAAAACGAGCCAGAGAACAATCAAACGGGTATCGACAGCGCCATAGAGGAACGCGCCGACCACAGCAAAACTAAAGGCTCCCAAATAGGGTAGGCGCTTGCTGGTGGAGAGATTGTGCTGGAAAAACTCCTCATCAATGGATAAGGGTGCCTCGGTGCTTTTGTCTTGCTGGGCTTTTTTCATGATGACGAGTTTCCCTTGCGCTTTTATCAAGTCTAACCTCGTCGCCTTCGGGATTCACCTGGTTTTTGGTTTAACTCAACTAAACTTTGGCTTAGTATTGGGCCCTAAAACAATTTGGGGGGGCGTATGTGCCCGCGTGCGTCGACAAACCGTAGTAAAAAGCCATGGGCTTTTGGTTTTTTCTTTTGTCCCATTATCGAACTTTTAGCCGTTTCGTCTTTTGCGGAAGGGGAAGTTGTACTTGAAGAGGTCGTTGTGAATGCACGCAAGCGCACCGAATTGCAAGTTGAAGTACCGCTATCCATGAGTGTCTTAAGTGGCTCGGAACTGCAAACCCAGGCGGTTGGTAATGTTGAGTTGCTCGGTGAGCATGTGGCTGGTTTGCAATATATGGAAACTGGTGTCAGCACCCAGGTTACCGTGCGCGGTGTGGGTTCTGCGGGTAACCAGGGTTTCGAGCAGTCCGTCGGTATGTATATGGACGGTGTGCACTACGGGCGAGCAGTATTGTATGCGTTGCCCTTGCTCGATATCGAACGTGTCGAATTGTTGCGCGGCCCTCAAAATATTCTCTTTGGAAAAAATGCCATTGCCGGTGCGCTGAATATTCAAAGCGTGCGTCCATCCGCACACTCAAGCTTGAATCTCCGTTACAGCACGATCGATAAATTCGCACAGGATGAATGGCAACTCAGTGCGGGGGTGCCGCTTTCGGACGTGTTTCGTGTGCGTGCCGCCGTGCGTGTTTTCGAGGAGCAGGGGTATTTATACAACACCTGGTTGGGGCGTAGTGAAGAGCAGAAAGAGGAGAGTAGTTATCGTATCGGTGCCGAGTGGGATGCGGGTGAGCGCTTGAATTTTTATCTGAAAGCCGAACAACACCAGCTGCTCTCCGAAGGGCGAAATGCCTTGATGACCTACGATCAATCGTTGATTGGTGGCTTGAATTATGCCGAATATTTGCAACTGCTGAGCTACGCGCCCTTCGAGATTGACCTGCCCTATGCAAGGACAACCAGCATCGCAGAAAGTGGTGAGGATGATGTTTCAAGTCTTGGCCTGATCTCAACACTGGAACTTGAAGGGCTGCGTCTGCAATCGACAACAGCAAAAGTCACATTCGAAAGTGACGAGTTGTGTGATTGTGACTTTACCAGCGCAGAAATTATTAATCTCGCAATGGAAGAATCCTACGAACAATTCAGCCAGGAAATTCGATTGGAATCTGTCGGCCCTGGCTTGCAATGGCAAGCGGGGTTGTATTATCAATATTTTGAGCAGGATTTTTCTGATCGGGTCTCAGTGTACGAGAATAATTTTTTTGCGGGTGAATTTCCTTTATTGGCAAATACCGGCATCGCACGCGACTTTCAGCAAGAGTCTGAAAGCTGGGCAGCGTTCGCTTCACTCGCATGGGAGTTTAAACCCGACTGGCAAGTGACTGTTGGAGCACGCTTCACTCAGGAAAATAAAAAAGCCGACAAAGAAATCAATATTGTTCAACTCACAGACGGCAGTGTGATTGACGATCCGCGAGTTGCCTATATTTATCTCACGACATTCCAGGTGGAAAGTGAGCAAGCAATCTTACAAGCTGAGCCCGGCGTGCCTTCTGCACTATGGCAAGCTCTGAACTTCAGCGGGCACAAGCTTGAGGGAAAGCGGGACGAGCAGGATTTGAGCCCACATTTGACACTGGAATGGCGACAACACTCAGATTCACGTTATTACTTTAATTGGTCCAGGGGGTTTAAAGCGGGTGGGTTTGATCCGCGTTCAAACCGCGCCGGGACGTTTTCCACCGTAGAAAGTACAGCAAGTGAGATTGATCCCCACCTGCATTTTGAATTTGAAGAAGAGAAAGTGCAGGCTTTGGAAGTTGGGCATAAGCGAAGCTTTTTCGATGGTCGTGCTGAGCTGCATGCTGCACTTTTCTACAGCCAGTTCGAAGACTTACAAGTGAGTCAGTTTGATGGCGGCTCCGGCTTTGTGGTAGGGAACGTCGCCAGCCTGGATGTGCGCGGTATTGAACTGGAAGGGCGCCTGCAAGTGACGGACCGCCTTCTCGCAAAATATTCGCTGGCCCTGCTCGACGCCAAATACGGCGACTACAAAAATGCCAATTGTTATGTCGGCCAAGAGCCAGATGGTTTGGATATTGATGGAGACGGTGATCTGGATACCTGCGATGCAAGCGGAGAGCAACCGGTTCGTGCACCGAAAATCACGTTTAATATTGGTTTAAATTACAATCGGCCCTTGTGGGACGCATGGCACTGGCAGTCTGCTTTTTTTGCACAACACTTAAGCTCTCATCAGGTCAATGCCAATCTCGATCCGGTTGCGCGGCAGGGTAGTGTCAATCTTTTAAACTTCCGGTCGAGTCTGCATTATAAAAATTATTATTTTGCGTTGCTTGCGAAAAATATTCTCGATGAATATTACATTTCCAATTCCGATGCAATTCCACTGGCTGAGCTTCAGTTCGCCTCCAATACCCAGGCGGGGTGGGTGCAAAGGCCACGCAATATTGCAGTTGAAGTCGGCCTTCGTTTTTAAGCCAACGGCGTCGAAAAACGAGAAACGAAAAACGAAAAAAGGGGCCGAAGCCCCTTAAGTGCGCGCTGCCTACGTTTTATTCCGAAACGCTTGCAGAAAACTCTACGATCACCGCGCTGTCGCTAAAGATGACCAGGTCGTCACTGCCATCACCGTTTACATCAGCCATAAAACTCGGGTTGCGGTTTATTCGCCAACCTTTGTTATGGTTGTAGTTGTTTAACCACATCGTAAAGTCTCCGAAGGTCAAACCGTTTTCACCTTTATTCAGGGCGTACATCACACCGCCATCGGTACCAGTTCCGCCGTTGGGGCCTATGCCGACAATGTCAGGGTAACCATCGCCATTGATGTCTGCAAAGAAGCGCGGATCATTTTCAATACGCCAGCCATCATCGTAGCCAAATTGAGTATGGATATTGGTGAGTGACCCATCCATTCCATTGCCAGTGGAAAGTGCAGCATAAGTCCCTGCATTGGCAAAGGTGACGAGATCGTCCTTGCCATCGTTATTTAAATCGATCGCCAGGCGTGGATGTTGTGAGGGGCGATAGCCGTGGTCATAGGCCATAAATGCCAGGCCCAATGATCCTTGAATCGCATTTTGCTGACTATTAAAGCCAATATACGTCGTTCCGGTTCCGTGCCCGACGAGGTCCACGTAACCGTCGCCATTAATATCGGCCACGTGACGGTGGTGGTTTGCATTCCAATTGCCATTGCTATAACCAAAACCGGCAATAGGGTCATCGTTATTGACCACAACAAATTGCGTACTTGCAGCAATGCCGACATGCGTTCCGTCTGCTGCAAAGGCAATTACATCCATTTTGCCATCGCCGTTAAAGTCACCGAGTCTGCGCGGAAAATTGGCAAAATCGTTATAGCCCTGGGCGACGCTATAGTTATTTGCCCAGTTGGTGAGTTCACCGAAATTACCGCTACCGTCATTGATCGCCACATAGGTTGCATCGGTGCTGAAGTAAACAATATCAGGGGCGCTATCGCCAGCGACATCTTCCAGCATGATTTGCACCTGATTCTTATTGGCTCCACTTTTAATCTCATCGGTGACGGGTACGTGAGCGTCAAAGCCGCTACCGTTAGAAAGAGCGACCCAAACACCTTCAGCGTTCACCGCAAGTAAGTCGGCAAAACCATCACTGTTTAAATCTTTCGCGAAACTGGAGTCGATTTCCTCGTTCCACACAACATCAAAATCCAAACCGAGATCTCCAGTAAAAGTTGCTAATAAATTTATCTGGAATACTTTAGATTCGGGTTCGCCCTGATCACTGGTGGCTGTAACAACCAAATCATAAAGCCCTTTAGCGTTATAGGGGTGGGGAAGATTAATATTGAGAGAATTTCCGCCGCCGTTGATGGGCACAATGACACTGCCATCACCCCAGTCGACGGTCACGCCTTCAATAATTCCGCCGTCAGGTGCAGTGACGCTGCCACTCAAATTCAGGGTATCCCCCGGTCCTTCAACTTTGAGGTCAAAACCAATGAGGGAAATGCCCGTTGGGTCGGCGTCTTCGTTATCGGGGCTGCCGTCTCCATCCGTATCGGCGTCGTTGGGATCAGTTCCCAATTCACGCTCTTCAAAATCATTCAGGCCATCATTATCGATATCAGTTTCCAAAGGGTTTGAGAAGACATCGCGGCTGACGCCGTCAACGACCACAACCCAACCTTCACGCACCTCTTCAAAATCGCTTAAGCCGTCATCATCACTATCCGAGTCGTTAATGCTGGTGCCCAAAAGAAATTCTTCACGGTTAAACAAACGGTCTTCGTCGGCATCGGCGACATAGACCAGGGTGATACGGTCGCGTGGCTTTAAAATAATATCTTCAAAATTTACGCTGGGGTCGTCCATGCTCTCGCTGCTGGAAAACACGTACCAAAAACCGGTACTGATGCTTTCGGCTTCAAGACTGCGTACACGTGTAAGAATGTTGTGTGTTTCACCTGTGTCTTGCAGTTCGTCATCCAACACCGGCGCACTTTCCACCTCGAAAGGAATATTCAAAATATCTGTGAGAACGTCTGCAATGCGAATGCCGAGTACCGCATTGGTTTGCGGGTCGCGATTGACATTCGTCGCAACCAGGTAGCGTTCAACACTGTCGACATCGTTGTAGGTATTCGCACCGTAGTCGATGGTGACCTGTGCCGTCAGTGAGGAGACGTCCTGGCTTAAGCGGGCAAAACTGCGACCTTCTTCACTGCCGATTTTGTCCATCGTGTAATTACTGACGGTAAACAATAATCCGCTGGGGTTTTCCAGCAACTCGGTTAACAACGGAACAGAAGCGCTGTCGGTGACGGCGATTTTCTCAATGGCTTCGCCGGTTGAGAGTTCCTTGGGGCCACCCTCAGGTTCAAAACGCAAGGTGCCAACGGGCTGGAAGGTATCGCCATTGGCCGAACGTTTCTTGGCAATCACTTCGACACCCGACAATTCAAAAGACAGCGCAGACGTATTTGTTATTCGCAAATTGGTTGACAGGGAACCGCTGTCGATAGTGTTTTCCTCGTTTTGTACCAGTGATTGCAACCGGCCATGCTCGCTGCGGCTTTGTTGTGCCGAGGTGGAGGATACATTGGTGGACGTTTCCTGAGTCACGGAACCGGAAACACTGGCTTCAGTGCCGACTTTTGCCGAACCACCAAAAGAAGTCAGGCTTGCGCTGGCTTCCACTTCGGAATAAACGCGCACACTGGAACTCACTGTGGAAGACGTCGCGGTTGTGTCGGAGCGAGAATACGATGAACTTTGCCCCTGTTCGTGAGAGGCCGACACCGTATCGACGCTTTCACCGCCCTGGCGCGTGACCACATGAAGTTGAATCGTCGGCGCATCGATAACATCAATCGCCACTTTCGGTAAGTCTGCGACAAGCGGATTGAAGCCGCCGTTGGTGACCTCATCATTATCGCTGAATCCATCACCATCAGTATCTGCGAGTATGGGTGAAGTGCCGAGTATCGCTTCCTGGGCATCAGTTAAACCGTCACCGTCTGAATCTGTCGATGCACTGCCGCCGGAGCTGGATGCTGCAGAGCTTGACGAACTGCTCGCACTGGATGACGAGCTTGCTGAAGAGCTCGCAGACGAATTGGATGAAGAACTTGCGCTGCTGCTGGAGCTGGTACCGCCGCTACCGCCGCCACCGCCACAAGCACTCAACAAAAACATTGTTAAAACCAGACAACTTAAAGAAAAATTTAATCGCGCTTTCATAATGTGTTACTCCCTTAATCAAGTGTCCACGGTAAACAGCTGTTTTCCGTATTAGATGCCATTAAACAAGGTGAACACCGGCGCGACTATTCGCCTAAAGGAATAAACGCAGGCCAGGCAAAGCGGGGGAACTAAACCAAAGTTTAGTCTTAACTAAACCTCGATTAGTGCTAGCGACCAATAGCAAGGTTTTTTCTATAAATTGATAATAGCGTCACAAGATGGCCTGCAAAGTACAGTGCTATCACCACGCTAAACGGGAACAAGTACAGCATGTTTTACCTATGTAAAAAATCTGTCCACTTGAAATTGAGGGATTCACCATGAAAGCAATAAAAAACTGGAGGCGGGCCATACTTTGTATCAGCAGCCTGGTCGCCTTTTCTTTACCCATACAGGCCGCGGTGATTTCATATTCCAGTAATTGGTTTGTGAATGACTCGATAATATGGAATAGCGAAGCAAAATTACGTGGAGAAAACTTTTCCGCACGCACGTTCACTGGATTTAATTTGTTCGATGAAAGTCTGGGTACCTTAAACAGCGCGACCTTCAGATTCAGTAATATGATAATCTCATCCACAGCTAGAGCGGTTTTTCAGGATACTGATTGGTTTAGTGACACCTCAGGAAGCCTGAGTTTGAACAACCCTGAAATAGTCGTGAATGATGACGTGATTGGCTCGCATGTTTTTAGCGGGTCAAGCCGAAACGCAAGCTGTTCCGATAGCTCAGGGACGGGTGGGGCGAGATGTGTCGCCACCCTTAATCTAGAGAGGGAATTTACCAGCAGTTCTGGTATCGAAGTCACGGATTCCAGTTTGTTAGCAAACCTGACTGGAACGGGGATACAAAGCTTATCTATTTTTCTAGGCGGTCGATTGGTCGGCAGGGAAACAGGTGGCGACGATGGGTTCATTGATAATATGACCGGTAACCTCTCAGGGAGTGGAACGCTGCTGGTGAGCTATGACTATAGTGAACACGAAGAGGTGGATGTACCGGAACCGCCAACCCTCGCGTTATTGTTGTTCGGTATCCTGGGGCTCATTGCGGTTAAGAAAAGGCAAGCTCAGTAATTGTTTTAAATGTCTTTCAGAATTTCCTGTGCAGCGTTATGACCGGGAACTCCACTCACCCCGCCTCCGGGGTGAGTACCCGCCCCGCAAAGATACAAATTATCGATTGGGGTTCGGTAATTGGCAAAACCACTGAGCGGGCGATTTAACCAAAGTTGATCCAGGCTCAACGCGCCATGAAAGATATCACCATTGATCAAACCGAATTTTTCTTCAAGGTCCAACGGGGACAAAACCTGCCTGGCGATAATACTTTCTTCTAAATTGGGCGCATATTGGTTCAATGTCGCAATGATGGTATCGGCTGCCGCTTCCCGGTATTGGTTCCAGTCGAGCTGCGGTTGGAACTGTTGGCAAAACAAACTGGCAACGTGTTTTCCTTCCGGTGCGAGCGAACTATCCACGGTCGAGGGAATAAGCATTTCAATGATGGGTTGCTCCGACCAGCCTGTTCTTTGTGCATCCAGCCAGGCTTTTTCCATGTACTCTAAAGACGGTGCTAATACAATGCCACTTTGATGATGCTGCTCTTGATGATTGCCGGGTTTGAATTTGAAATCTGGAAGGCTCTCAAGAGCAATATTCATTCTGAAGGTTCCAGAGCCGCAGCGATAATGTTGCATACGCCTGACAAAGTTTGCCGGTAGCGCATGCTCATCCATCATATTTAAAAATAAAAGGCGTGGACCGACATTCGCAACCACACGTTTGGCGTGCAGACTGTCGCCATTCTCAAGCACAATTTGAGTAACACGTTTGTTCTTCACCTCGAGTTTTCTAACAGCACAACTGGTATCCACTTTAACACCGAGCGCGCGCGCTTCCGCGAGCATTGCCTGGGTAATTGCGCCCATCCCGCCAACAGCATGCCCCCAGGCACCTTTGCGACCAGCAACTTCGCCCATAACATGGTGCAAGAGGACGTATGCTGAGCCAGGTGATGAAGGCGCAGCATAGTTACCGACGACAGAATCAAATGCGAATGCCGCTTGTATCGCTTCATGTTCAAACCACTGGCTTAAAAAACTGCTGGCACTTTGACTAAAAATACTGGCGAGCAATTGACGTGAACTTTTCGGTAGCTTCGCTGTTTGCAATAACAACTGCCCCCAATGCGCCAGATTTTTTATATCGCCCCGTAATTGCGGTGGGGTTTTCAGTAGTTCCGACCGTAAAATATCGGCGATGCTTTCAAGGCTTGCATAGTAGGCGGGTAGGGCGTCAGCGTCGGCTTGGGAAAAGTTGGCGAAGCTTTTCTGTGTTGCTTCGAGATCGTTGTGAAAGAATAGCGCCTGGTTGTTGTCCAGCAAAAACGTATTGGCTTGGGGCCGCAATAAAATTTGTAAGCCGTGTTCGTGTAAATGCAGTTCCTTAATAATTTTCGGGTGCAGCAAACTGACGGTGTAGCTGGCAATTGAATTGCGAAAACCTGGATGAAATTCTTCGGTAACAGCCGCGCCACCAACAAGGCTGCGTTTTTCCAGAATTTGAACCTTAAGGCCCGCACGCGCGAGATAACACGCGCAAACCAGGCCGTTATGGCCGCCACCAATAATGACAATGTCGATGTTTTCACTCATTAGAGAAAACTCGCGCGTAGAAAGTCGAAGCCGTCGAGAATGCGAGCAATAAATTGATCTTTCGGACGAAAACGACTGGGTACTTGTTCATTAAAATCGCGTTCCAACTGGTCGATCATCTTGTGCAAGCGGCGTTGATGTAAACCAAGAGCATGTTGAATCGGGTCGGTGAGTAGGCCAGAAAAAGCAGCGAAGGCCGCAAGTAAAGTCATGACTGCGAGCATGGACGCACTCAATAACCCCAAGCCGGGTTCCGGTGGAAAAAGTGAATAATAAAAATCCCCGAGTGTTTTTCCAAAAATAAAGTCGCGGCTGGCACACTCTTGAGCAAGGAGGGAGGCGAGTACCAGGCCCACACCAATACCGCCGGGCGTAAATTTTTTAAAGGCAAACGCACCGGCAATGGTGCAGGATACCGTGTTGTTAATGTCTGCCGAGGCGGTGCGCGTAACTTTATATTGCTGGAGTGCGTCATCAAGAATTAAATTGATTGCCTGATCGAACTCCGCCTGGTTGATGTCGTGATGCGGAACCTGCTTCTGCAAGCTGTGCACAATATTGGCTTTGAGGCTGTTGTCTTCGTCTTGATGTTGGAGAAGCTCGTGTAAGAGCAAGTCACTGAGGTTTTTCTGAACCTGAGTGGTAAAGCCAGGGGGAATTTTTTTACAGAAAGTAACAAAGCGGGGAAAACGCCCACTGCGTTCGACCAGGTAGCGGACGAGACAAATAAGGGCGTAAATGGGCGCCCAGAACAAATTGAGCGGTGCACGTACTATGTCTAGCCCAAAGGCCGCGCGATTGGTTGCCCAGGTACCGGGTAGGGCAAAGTGTTGTTCACAGAATGCGGGGACCCGAGCTCGACAGCGTGAAAAATACGCGCTCGCGCCATCGCGCACGGCAATCTGGAAGCGATTTTCCTTTTGAATTCTTTGCATATCGAGTGCATTCATATTTGAAATTGCCGGAATTATAACGAAGTTTTCCGTCACAGGTACTACGGGTATTACAGCGCTGCTCGGTCTTGTGCTTCCAAAAACCCTTACAATCACTTTTGTGCCTTTTATATATGAAAAGGCGGATTTGCCGTGGTGTTCATAAAACCTATTATGGAATATTTTGTAATAACAATCCTGGGATATTATTGAGGTTTGGCAATATAGCTGCTCATTCAAGTTTGAAAAATTTATATATAAAAATCTGCCGCTTGTATGCCGAGCAAGGCAAGCGCTGTAAAGCGTCACACATTTTTATTCAGTCTGATCGACTAAAAGCTTTCATATTTATTTATGAAATTTACTGTATTTATTTTCCGTACAAGCTTGACGCTTTTTGCAGTAAAAATTTCGTTGAAAATATGCGGTGAGACATCGCTTCCCCACTTCAAACCCGTTATTCTTCGCGGTTCCCGGTATATTTCCGGTTTATAAATCCGTGGAAGCTGGAATTCGCTATCAACGTTATTTCAGACTTTCCCGGCCATAATAAATTTTGAATCATTTTTGCAAAGAGGTTAACACTATGACCAGGACATTTTTCGGTCGGTTTTTACGTGCCACTAGTAGCGTGTCGGCACTGCTATTTGCTTCCCTGCTTTCTTCCCAGAGTCTCGCATTAAATTGTGAATACAGTACCAGTAATGACTGGGGTAGCGGCTTTACCGCGAGTATGACGATTACGAATGATGGCAGTTCAACTATCAGTGGTTGGGAAGTCAGTTGGCAACAAAATGGCGGGTCCACGCTCAGTGGTTCGTGGAATGCCAACCTGTCAGGTTCCAACCCTTATGCCGCGACCAACTTAAGTTGGAATGGCAATCTGGCTGCTGGCCAGTCAGCCAGCTTTGGTATGCAGGGTAATGGTGACAATTCAACAGCCACTATTTTATCCTGTGTCGCGCAAGGCGGAAGCACGTCGTCATCAAGCAGTGCGTCATCCAGTAGCAGTTCAAGTTCTTCATCGAGCAGTTCATCCTCGAGTAGTGCTTCATCCAGCAGTTCTTCATCGAGCAGTTCGTCCTCAAGTAGTTCGTCTTCGAGCTCATCGTCCAGTTCATCAAGCAGTTCCAGTGCGTCCAGCTCTTCAGGTGGCAGTGCGTGTGTTTGTAATTGGTATGGGCAGGGAACGTGGCCGATTTGTCAGAATTCGAATGGCGGTTGGGGTTATGAAAATGGTCAGAGCTGTATTGGTCAACAAACCTGTGAAAGCCAGGGAACGCATAGTCCTGGCGGCGTAGAATGCAGTGGCTCGTCATCGAGTTCCAGCAGTTCTTCATCCAGTTCTTCATCAAGTTCGAGCAGTTCCTCTTCAAGTTCATCGTCCAGTTCGTCCAGCAGTTCGTCTTCAAGCAGTTCTTCGTCGAGTGCTTCAAGTTCGAGTAGCAGTGGCGCGGGCGCTGTGGCTTTCTCGCAGCAAATGGGCGTCGGTTGGAACCTGGGGAATTCTCTTGAAGCGATGGGGCCAGGAAATGAAACAGCCTGGGGTAACCCGGTTGTGACTCAACAACTGATCAGTTCCGTTAAAGCGGCAGGTTTCGACACGATTCGGATTCCTGTTGCCTGGAGTGTGTTTTCCAATCAAGCCAGTTACACCATTGACGCAGCCTGGTTAAACCGTGTGGAAGAGGTTGTGAACTACGCGTTGAACGAAGACATGTATGTGGTAATGAACGAGCACTGGGATGGCGGTTGGTTGAATCATCCGTTTTATGCGAATCAGGAATCTCTCAACAATCGACTGTCAGTTATGTGGACGCAAATTGCGACTCACTTCCGTGATTACGACCACCGTTTATTGTTCGCAGGCACCAACGAAGTTATGAACGAAGGGGATTACGGTACGCCGACTCAGGAATACGTCGATGTACAAAACAGTTTCAATCAGACTTTTGTGAATGCCGTGCGCGCAACCGGGGGTAACAACGCGGACCGTTATCTTGTTGTACAGGGGTTCAATACCAATATTGATCACACCGTAAACTTCGCTGAAATTCCTTCCGACTCTGCGAGTAATCGACTGTTTATGGAAGTGCATTATTACGACCCCTATAACTTCACACTCAATACCGACAGCAACATTACAGAGTGGCCAAGCAGCCAGGAGAGCTGGGCGAATGAAAGTTGGGTGGATGAGCAAATGCAAAAAATGAAAAGCAATTTTGTCGACCAGGGCGTTGCCGTGATTCTTGGTGAATACGGTGTGGTCTCACGGGCAAATGTATCGGGCCACGAAGCATCGCGCATTCGTTGGAATCAATACATTACCGAGTCCGCAGTGAATCACAGTTTGGTGCCGATTTATTGGGACAATGGTTATAGCGGCGATGGTGGTATGGCGCTCTTTGATCGCAATAGCGGAAGTCAAATTTATCCCGATTTGATTTCTGCCATTGTCGGTGCTGCAAATTAGAAAACTTCTCTTCGATTAAGGCAGCAATTGATAAGGCCTCCCTTGGGAGGCCTTTTTTTGTTTTTTAAAAAGCGTTTATCGACTTTTACATCGTGCGCTAATTTGTTTTTGCCGAGAATTCGACAATAACCTGGTCGGTGTCAAAAGCAATCAGGTCTGCACAGCCATCACCATTCACATCTGCCATCAAGCGAGGGGTTTCGTCTGTTCGCCAACCTTTTGGATAACCATAGTCATCCAGCCAGAGTGTCAGGCTCCCAAAGTCTAAACCACTGCCGGAATTGAACGCGAACCGAACACCGCCATCCGTACCGGCGCCACTGTGCGGTCCGATACCGACAAGATCCAGATAGCCATCGCCATTCAGATCCACAACAAAGCGCGGGTCATTTTGAATGCGCCAGCCGTCGTCGTAACCCCAATGCTCATGGACTTGCGTGATGCTGCCTGCAAATGAAGTTCCATTTGAAAGTGACGCGTAAGTTCCAGCGTTCGCGAAAGTAATAACGTCATCGGCACCGTCATTGTTAAGGTCAACAGTGAGACGTGGATGCTGGTTAATGCGATAGCCTGAGTTGTAACCCATGAAGCTGTGCGACGATGTGGTTTGGAAAGTGTTGTTTTGCATGTTGGTAGAAATAAACGTTTTACTGCCACCGTGCCCAACAATATCCATAAAACCGTCGTTGTTTACGTCTGCCAGGTGGCGGGGATGATTGGCAGTCCAGCCGCCGACATTGATTCCGTAACCTCCGAATATCACATCACCTTCCTCCAGGCGGATAAACTGGTTGCTTGCGGCGAGGCCGATGCGAATGCCGTCCGCAGAAAACGCAACGACATCATCCTTACCGTCGTTATTGATGTCTCCCAAAAGACGCGGATAATTTCCGGTATCGGTATAGCCCTGATCAAAACCGTAATCCGCTATCCACAAGTTCATTGCACCGAATTGACCGCTACCATCATTGAGCGCAACAAATACACCGCCATCGCCAAACAAAACGAGATCGGGCGTATCATCCCCGCCCACGTCGGCCACCATGCGTTGTTTACGTGTTTTATCAAAGCTGTTGCCACTGGCGAAATCGTCACTGACTTTTACCGCTGCGTTAAAACCTGTTTCCGTTGCAATGGCCACCCATGTTCCATCCGGTCCAAAACCGAGCAGGTCCGTTTTGCCGTCAGCATTCACATCAACGGCGAGGCGGGTGTCCCGGGTTTCGTCCCAACCTTCCGATAAGGTCATGCCGATGGAATCTGCAAAAGTTGGCTGTAAATTAATAGGGTAGGTTTTGCTTTCTTCCGGGCTATCACTGCCATCGGCGGTGATGGTAATGGTATACGCCCCCTTGACTGCATATTCATGAGGAAGCGACACGATCGGAACAGAATTGTTGCCACCGGGAAGGGTTTGCAAGGCGGAACCGTCTCCCCAATCAATCGTTGCGGAATCTACGATGCTATCGGCGGGTGCAGTGATGCTGCCGTTTAAAACAATCGTATTGCCGGGGCCGGTTAAAGTAAGGTTAAAGCCCAGTAAGGACACCCCAACAGGATCATCATCAAGGTCATCGTTAATACCGTCGCCATCTGTATCCGCATTGTTGGGGTCGGTTCCTTGTTCCTTTTCTTCAAAATCGGTGAGATTGTCGTTGTCGGCATCGCTATTGAGTGGATCGGATTTCACAAAACGCGATTCACCGCTCACCACAACGTTCCAACCGTTACGCACTTCGTCTTCATCCAATAAACCATCGCCATCGGTATCATCTTCATTAATGTTTGTTCCCAAAAGGTATTCTTCGCGATTAAACAAACCGTCATCGTCGAAGTCGGCAACATAAACGAGATTGATTAAATCGCGCGGAAGCAAATTAATATCTTCGAAGTTTGTGGTGGGGTCGTCCATACTTTTACTGCTGGAAAAAACATACCAGAAACCTTGCTGACGACTCACCGTTTCCTGGCCGCGCACTGAACTTAAGACTTCACGTTGTTCGCCGGTTTCTTCATTGTTTTCATCCAACACAGCGAGCGTTTGCGTAGTGAAAGGAATTTCCAGAATATCGTTGAGCACTTCCCCAATGGTGATACCAAGCACCTGACCGGTGACCGGCGCGCGTTTCACATTAGTGGCAACCATATAACTTTCAACACTGTTACTGCCGTCGTAGGTGTTATCGCCATAGTCGATAGTAATTTGTGCCGTTAAGGAACCGATGTCCTGGCTTAAGCGCGCAAAGCTTCGGCCTTCCTCGCTACCGATTTTATCCATGGTGTAATCACTCACAGTGAAAAGTAAACCACTGGGATTTTCCATTAACTCTTCTAGTAGCGGCACCGTGGGGCTTTCATCGGTGAGCACTTTTTGAATCGCACTGCCATTGGTCGCCATTTCCCTGGGGTCATCTTCAAGGTCCAGCGTCAGGGTACCGACAGGCTGAAAAGAGTTGCCGTTTGCAGAACGTTTTTTGGCAATCACTTCGACCCGGGATAATTCAAACGAAAGGTTTGATGTGTTTACAACGTTAATCAATGCCGAGATCGAGCCACCGCTTACCGCGCGCGATTCAGATTGTGCGTCGTTGCGTAAATTGCTGTAGGTCGATCGACTTTCTTTTGCCGAGCTGCTGCTCACATTGGTAGAGGTTTCCGCAGTGACTGATGCAGAGACACTGGATTCCGTGCCGCTTTTTGCGGAACCGCCGATTGCAGTCGGGCTGGCACTGACAGACGCTTCGGAATACACCCGTGTGCTGGCACTGATGGTGGCCGAGGTGGACGCCGTATCAGAGCGTGAGTACGTTGAAGATTGCCCTTTTTCATGCGTTGTTGAGTATTGCACCGCATTGCTGTTATCGGAGGTGTTGGTGACTTCCAATTGAATTGTGGGGTCGCCAATCACTTCGATAGAAACATTGGGCAAATCTGCAATCAGGGGATTAAAGCCGCCGTTTGTAATTTCATAGCCGTCACTCAGACCATCGCCGTCTGTATCGAAAAGGATGGGCGAAGTCGGCAGGTTGTTGTGTTCGTGCGCATCGCTGAGACCATCATCATCGGTATCAGCCAGATTGATATTGGTTCCAATTTCGACTTCCACGTCATCGCTGAGCCCGTCGCCATCGGTATCCACGGCTGCGCTGCCAGAAGACGATGAACTGGAACTGCTCGAACTGGAACTGCTCGAACTGGAGCTGCTTGATGCACTGGAACTACTGGACGCACTCGAACTACTCGATGCACTTGAGCTACTGGAGGCACTGGAACTGCTTGCTGCACTTGAGCTACTCGAAGCACTGGACCCGCCGCTGCTGTTACCGCCACCACCGCCGGAGCCGCCGCCACAGGCGCTCATTAAGGCGATAACACCTAATATCGCCACAAATTTTATATGTTGCTTGTTCATGGTTTTTCTCCCTTTAAGTCCATGCCCCGCCGGGGGCAATTTGCAGGCAAATGCGCCTGTTATGACTTACAGCGTCAAAAGGAGAAAAAAAACCTCATTTAATTTTTGGGGAGGGGCGTCCTGTATTCTTCGGTGAGCATGTCCCAGTAACGGGCTTCGTCGTCGGGGCGGCCCATTTCACGGTAGAGAAAGACGAGGCGTTCAAGCGTAATTTGGGTTTCACTGTGCTCCTGCCCGTACTTTTCTAACTTGACAGGCAGGATATCAAGCAGGTGCTTTTCCGCTGCATCAAATTGCCCTTGTTTCATCAAAACAAAACCAAGCTGACTGCGCAGAGGCAAAACCAAACGGTGTTCTATATCAAAATGCTTTAGCCGAATCGCCATGGCTTTTTCGAAACCGGCCTGGGCTTCCGCCCAGCGCTCCATTTTCATATATACCGCAGCTTGAGAAGTGATCGGGTAAGCGCGGTGGGGGTGATCGACATCCATGCCGACTTTATCCTGCATATCAATGGAGAGGTCAAAATCGGTAATTGCCGCTTCATAATCACCCAGGCTGCGATTGTAATACGCGCGGTTGTGGTACATGGCGGCCAAACTGTTGTGGGGCCCCTTGTAACGCCTCTCGGAACGTTCAATGACCGTGGTGATTGCGTCGAGGGCTTTCTGGTATTCGCCCATTTTATCCAGTAATTGCGAATAGCTGTTCCAGGTGTGAACAACCTCGACGTGGTCTTCCCCGAGGATTTTTGTACGCGCTGCAATTACGTCCAGGTAAAGCGCTTCGCTCTCTTCGAGTTGGGAATCTTCGCGTAACAAGCCCGCTAAAATGCGTTTGGTACTCAAGGTGTGAAGATGTTCTTCACCGAGTTCTTGTCGTTGCAAGGCCAAAGCTTCGCGCAAATGTGTTTCGGCTTCCGGGAAGCGATCCTGAAAACGCAGCAATTCGGCGAAATCACTTTTCGCTTTTGCAACATATTCTGTGCGCACATCCACGGGCAGTTGTTGTGCGAGTTCGAGCGCGCGTGAATACACTTTTTCAGCCTGGGTATATTGCCCTTCAGTTTCATCCAGCTTGGCAAGCGCCAGCAGTGTTTCTACAGTTTCGGTGTGGCGTTCACCAAATTGTTTTTCGGCGATAGCCAGTGATCGCTCAAAATGGACGCGGGCATCGCTAAATCGATCGGAATCCTGGTTAACAAAACCAATCACGCGCAGCGTCGCGCTTGAGTCTGCGGCATCGTTTCCGTAAACCGCAAGTTGGTTTTGCAGAGCTTCCTCTAGCAGCGTACTCGCTTTTTCTTTTTCACCGATCTGATAATAAATTTCGCCGAGTACGGCAGCGAGCTTGGCATAAATTTCAGGGCGATTGGCGAGTTCAGCTTTTAATTGTGCGGCACCTTCATCCAGAATTTCGCGGGCACTGAGATCACCACTTCCCCCCTCCATTGGGTCGGCGTAACTGAATAAGCGGGTAACAAAGCCAACAACTTCATCGGTACGCGCTTTTTCTTGCAGTGCGAGATCTCGCTCTTCGGTAATGCGTTGTGTGTAGAACACAATGGTGGCCACTAAAATGGCCAAAAATGACACGCCTGCCCAAACGGCATTGCGGTATTTTTTATAAAAGCGCCCGAGACGATAAGCAAAGGAATCGCCGCGCGCAAAAATGGGTTCAAAATTCAGATGCCGTTGTAAATCTTCGGCGAGTTGATCGACAGATTGGTAGCGTTTTTCCGGTTCGGGTCGCAAGGCCATTAAACAAATCACATCCAGATCGCCCTGCAATTCGCGTTGCAGGTTTTTCAAGCCGGTTGCGCGCGCAGAACAAATCGCCTTGATACTGGTTTGGCGTTTTTCATCATCGGCCAGCACTTCACGAGTGATCACTGTGCTGGGTTTGATTAACTCACCTTCCAGCACAAGTTTGCGATATTCCTCATAGGTCCGTGACGCGACATAGGGGCGACGGCCAGACAGAAGCTCGTAAAGAATCACACCCAGTGAATAGACGTCGATGGACGTACTCACAGATTTTGCATTCAGAAATTGTTCCGGAGCGGCATAGGCGGGCGTAAACAACTGCATGTTAGTGCGGGTTAATTCAGACACTGCGCCATCGCTATCCTCATCCATCAATTTGGCAATGCCAAAATCCAGCAGTTTGACTTCGCCCTCATGGGTAACCAGCACATTAGAGGGTTTTAAATCGCGATGAATCACCAGGTTCTGGTGGGCGTAATGCACGGCTGCGCAAACCTTGCGAAACAGCGCAATGCGCGCAGCAAGGCCGAGATTTTTACGATCACAATATTCATTAATGGCTTCGCCACGCACGTATTCCATCACGAAGTAAGGGCGGCCATCATCAGTTAAGCCACCGTCGACAAGCGCCGCAATGTTCGGGTGGGATAAACGGGCGAGAATGCTGCGTTCCTGTTTAAAGCGCTGCACAATTTGCTCGCTGTCCATGCCTTTTTTAACAATTTTAATGGCAAACTTTTTGTCAAAACTGCCATCAACATGTTCAGCAAGATACACCGCCCCCATACCACCACTGCCGATGCGCTGTTGAATTTTATAGTGGCTTAATTGGGTATTAACAAAATTATCGTCCAGTGAATCGTACACTTCGAGTGCAGCATCTTTTATCGGGTCAGACAAGGTGCCTTCTTCCGCCGATTTCAACAGGGCAAGTAACTCACTAATCACTTCGGGCTTATTGGTTTGCTGGCGAATAAATGCTTCGCGCTCCTCTGGGGGGCGCTCTAATGCCGCGTGAAATAACGCTTCGATTTCTGTGATACCTACCATGTCTTCAATTCCCTGATGTTGTTTTGACGGAGTGACCGTTTAGGGTTGGCGGTATTGCCTTAACTGCCGTTAAGCCGGGAATGCACCCAGGCTTTGGCAAATTTTAAATCGCGCTCGATAGTTGCAATGGAAACCTGGAGAACCTCAGCGCTTTCTTTCGTAGTCATACCGGCAAAAATATGTTGCACGAGTACCTGTGCTTTACGGTCGTCCTGGGCCTGAAGTTTTTCGAGTACCTCTTCAAAATCCAGTAAATAATCTGCCGCCGTTTCTGCAAGTGAGAGCTCGTTAAATTCAGTGCGCCGTAAATCGCCACCGCGTTTATCGCGACTTTTTGCCCGCGCATGGTCAATCAACACACGGCGCATGGTGCGCGCTGCAATTGCGTAAAAATGTGCGCGGTCTCGCCAGTCAATATCTTTATCAAATAAACGCAGGTAGGCTTCGTGAACAATGTCAGTGGCTTGCAGGGTTAACTCATTGGATTCATGAAAACGTAGACGCGCTGCAATCCCACGCAACGAGTTGTAGACGAGCGGGGTTATCGCTTCCACTGCGTGCTCGTCGCCCTTGCGCCAGGCCTGCAATAGTTGGGTTATTTCCCTCGCATTGCTGTTATTCATATGAGGGGGTCCGTTGAGTCTGGCATTCAATCATACTTTCTTTAAAACGACTTGTATGCCAGGCCGAGGTCCATATTCACCTGGCCATTCGTTTAGTTTGAAAGCGTGTTTGATTAATCTGTGAGAAAGATCTCAAATTTCACGGTGAATGCGGCTTCCGAGGAGTAGTTATCCTCACGGGCAAAATAGACTTCTGGCGTGAGATGGAGGAAGACCCAATCCTGGTAAATGCGGCTGCGCCAGCTGAAGGTGATAAAGCGGTTATCCTCAAGAATACCGGAGGGCGTTTCGCCTGCGAGGCCCACTTTGTAGGTAAAAACATGCTTGTCTGACAGCACATGGTCGAAGCGCCAACTGTGGAGATACTGCCAGTGTGGGTCGTCGTCCTGGTATTCTATTTCACTCAATACCTGAAACCAGCTGCGCTCGCCCACACTGCGGGTAAACGCCAGGTGCGAGGTTTCACCCCAGCCGACACCATCGAGATGCCAGATATCCTGATGAAAGTACGAAGTCCAGCTTTCGTTTAAGCGCCAGTGTCTGCGTGCCCGTGCCCGCACCAGGGGCTTAAAGCCATTGTCCATGCGGCCTCCCAAACTGATCGAAGTGCGCCAGCGGGTGAGCGGGCGCTGTTTCGAGAACTCAATACCGGCAACGGAGCTGCCGCGCGCAACGCGCTCACCACGGGAAACCGAACGGTTGCGATCGAGCAGGGTATTGTCTTCATCGGGGTCGGAATCGATAAAAAGGCGCAGGCGTTCTTTGGTATGAGGGAGATCAACCTTGCCCTTGAGCTTGAAGTCATATTGATCGTCCGAGTGCTCAAACCAGGTCGTTTGAGCAATCGCTTTCAAAAAGCTCTTATTATTGTCGAGCTCGAGGCGGGTGCCGGAAAAGAAATTGTCGAGAGTTTGGGTAAAACCCACATAGTGCCTGCCGAGATACTCCCGGCTGCGCACCAGCAGGGGTTTAGTGGTTTTATCTGATTCAGCTTCTACCGGATGCTCAGACAACTCAGCAGCGTCATCGGGCTTGGCCTCATTGGCGGAAGCCTCCACATGCGCCTCGTTTACAGCCTCATCGGGTGCTTTTTCTTCCTGGATAGTGGTCTCAACAGGCTGTTCACCCGCAGAATCGGGCGGCAGGCTGGCCTCATCGGCAAAAAGCGGCAAACAAAGCCCCCATATCAAGCCGATAAATAAGCCTGAAACCGTGCAAGTCCTTGTATTGCGTTGCCTGGGCATAAGTCGTACAATGCGCGCCCCTGAAACGACGCAAGCTTTGCGGTGGCGCTCAATGGGGGGCGTTATCTGAAAGCGGCGGGCCACACCAGGCCCACTTGGTCCATAGTTGTAAGGCCCAGTCTAGCAGCCGCTGCTTCGTGTCGTCCAAAGAGATTTTGGAGCAAGTAAAGTATGTACGCAGTTATTGCAGCCGGTGGAAAACAACACCGCGTAGAGGAAGGCGAAGTCCTTCGTTTGGAAAAAATTGAAGCGGCCACAGGCGAAACCATCAACTTTGATGAGGTTTTACTGGTTGGCAGCGGTGCAGACGTTAAAATCGGCACCCCAAAAGTAGACGGCGCTAAAGTGACCGCTGAAGTCCTCAGCCACGGCCGTGCAGACAAGGTGACGATTATCAAATTCCGTCGTCGCAAGCACAGCATGAAGCGTCAAGGCCACAGACAGTGGTACACAGAAGTTAAAATTACTGGTATTAAAGGTTAAGAGGGTATAAACAATGGCACATAAGAAAGCAGGCGGTAGTACCCGTAACGGTCGCGATTCGGAAAGTAAACGTCTTGGCGTTAAGCGTTTCGGTGGCCAAACAGTTTCTGCAGGCAGCATCATCGTTCGTCAGCGTGGTACAAAATTCCATGCCGGTGACAACGTAGGTATCGGTAAAGACCATACCTTGTTCGCCAAAGCAGCCGGTGAAGTAAAGTTTGAAGTAAAAGGCCCACAAAACCGCAAGTTCGTGAGTATTGTTAGCGCCTGATCATAGCTTCGAAGATTTTCAAAAGCCCCGGTGCTTCCAGTACCGGGGCTTTTTTGTATGTCTCATTGAAAAGTTTTTTGAGCTGGAAAAAAAACAACCATAAAGTAATATGGCCCAACACCAAAACGGGTAAGAGAAATGAAATTTGTAGACGAAGCACCAATTAGCGTTCACGCCGGCAAAGGCGGCAATGGCTGCTTGAGCTTCCGCCGTGAAAAATACATTGAAAGGGGCGGCCCTGACGGAGGCGATGGTGGTGACGGTGGCAGCGTCTTTCTCGAAGCCGATGAAAATTTAAATACCCTTATCGACTACCGCTATACGCGAAGTTATCGCGCAGAAAATGGCGAAGGCGGTAAGGGGCGTAACTGTACCGGTGCAAAAGGCGCCGACCTGGTTCTACCTGTTCCGGTGGGAACCTCCGTGATAGACCTCGACACCGAAGAAGTGATTGGCGATTTAACCGAGCACGGCCAACGCTTGTTGGTTGCGCAAGGGGGCTTCCACGGTTTGGGCAACACCCGTTATAAATCATCAGTGAATCGCGCCCCGCGCCAAACCTCACCCGGTAGCGAAGGCCAAAGTAAAAACCTGAAACTTGAAATGAAAGTGCTGGCAGATGTCGGCATGTTGGGTTTGCCAAACGCAGGCAAGTCTACATTTATTCGTGCGGTATCTGCTGCACAACCGAAAGTGGCGGACTACCCCTTTACCACATTGGTGCCTAGCCTCGGTGTTGTAAAAGTTGAAAAATATCGCAGCTTTGTTGTCGCCGACATTCCCGGTTTGATTGAAGGCGCCTCCGAAGGTGCGGGCCTGGGCATTCGCTTTTTAAAACATTTAACGCGTTGCCGCGTGTTAGCGCATCTCGTGGATGTTTGCCCCATTGACGGCTCAGACCCCGCAGAAAATGCTGCGAGCATTGTGCGTGAACTGGAAAGCTTTAGCGCAACACTGGCGCAACGCGAACGCTGGTTGATTCTGAATAAAACCGATTTGTTGGATGACGCTGCATTGGAAGAAGTCAAAGCGCGTATCGTCGAGCGTTTGAATTGGCAGGGAAAAGTGTATTGTATTTCGGCCATTGCAAAAGTGAATACCGAAGCGTTGTGCGGTGACTTACTCACCTACCTGGAAGCATGTTGGGAAGAAGAAAAAGAAAACCCGGAAGCTGCAGAAGCCGAACAAACCATGCAGGCACAAATGCAGCGCGAAGCGCGTGAACGTATTGATGCGTTGCGCGAGGCGAAAAAAGCCAAACGCGACCAGCAAGATGACGACGATGATGATGACGATTACGATGTAGAAGTGGAATACGTTCACTAATGAGTAAGCGCGAATTAATTCAAAATGCCCGCCGTTGGGTAATTAAAATTGGCTCAGCCCTGTTAACCAATGACGGCAAGGGCTTGGACACCGAGGCGCTGGATATCTGGGTGCAACAAATTGCCGCCTTAAGAAAACGTGGCGATGAAATTGTGCTGGTGTCCTCCGGTGCGGTTGCCGCAGGTATTACCCGTTTGGGTTGGCGTGAACGACCGAGTTCTATTCACGAATTGCAAGCCGCCGCCGCGGTGGGCCAAAGCGCGCTGATTCAGGCCTGGGAGCAAAGCTTCAAACGCTTTAACCTTGTAACGGCGCAAATTCTACTGGACCACGATGACCTCGGCAGTCGCAAACGTTATTTGAATGCGCGCTCCACCATGCAAACCCTGTTGGGCCTGGGGGTGATTCCTGTTGTCAATGAAAACGATACGGTGGTAACCGATGAAATTCGTTTTGGTGACAACGATGCGCTCGCGGCCCTGGTGGCAAACCTGATTGAAGCGGACGCCTTATGCATACTCACCGATCAACTCGGTTTGTTTGATAGCGACCCACGCCAAAATGCACTGGCAAAAATTATTCATGAAAAAGCCGCGAGTGATACCGAACTCGATAGCATGGCAGGCGAGGGCGGCACTCTGGGCCGTGGTGGCATGATCAGTAAGGTAAAAGCCGCGCGTCTTGCTGCGCGTTCCGGTGCAAACACTGTGATTGTTGGCGGAAAAATTGAAAACGTCATCGACCGTGTCGCCAAAGGCGAATCGGTCGGGACTTTACTGTATTCGGAAACGCAAAAATTGGCTGCGCGTAAAGCCTGGTTGGCGGGCCATCTGCAAGCCAAAGGGCAAATCATTCTCGACGATGGCGCGGTAAAATATTTAACCGAAAAAGGCACGAGTTTATTGCCAGTAGGTGTTAAGCAAGTAGAAGGTAAATTTAATCGCGGCGCGCTGGTGATTTGTAAAAACTTGCAAGGCAAGGAAATTGCGCGCGGTTTGATTAATTACTCCAGTGACGAAGCCGCAAAAATTGCGGGCATTGCCAGCAGTAAAATAGAAAGCATTTTAGGTTACAAAGACTTTGATGAGCTGATTCATCGTGACAACCTCGTATTGATGTAAACAATTGATGTAAGTAATTGTTGTAAGCAGTTAATGTAAAAAGGTTATTCGAACAAAACATCGTTCGAACCAAGAAGAGAAAGCCAGGCAAAACCAAACGGTAATTAGAGAAAGACCTCATGTCAGTATCCGACAAGTCTGTTATTAAACGTCACATTCGCGCCATGTCGGCCTACAAGCCGCCACTCGAAGGTCGCGACCCGACTAAATACACCCTGCTGGATTTTAACGAGCGCACTTTGCCCGTTGGCGAAAAAATCCAGGAAGCCCTAATTGCCTACATTCGTTCTGGCCGCATGCAAATGTACCCCTCATACGGGGATACAGTTGAACGTATAGCGCGTTATGCCGGTGTGCCAGCAGAACAACTTATGATTACCAATGGCTCAGACCAGGGCATTGAATTGATTTTTCGTTCGGTGTGCCGTGAAGGGGACGAAGCGATTATTGCGGGCTCCACCTTTGCCATGTACAAACAATGCGCCGGTGTTGAAAACCTGAAAATCATCGAGCCTGAATACACGATTGATATCGGCTTTCCGGTTGATGCAGTGATAGCCGCAGTTACCGATAAAACCCGCATCATTACGATTGCAAACCCCAACAACCCGTGTGGAAGCCTGGTAAAAAAAGAGGAGGTGCTGCGTATTGCAAAAGCTGCACCGCAAGCGGCCATCCTTGTAGACGAATGTTATTTTGAATACAGTCGCGAAACCGTTGTGAATGTTGTTGAAGACTACCCCAATATTTTCGTTACCCGTACCTTTTCAAAAACCTGGGGTATCCCTTCCCTGCGTATGGGGTATTTAATTTCCGCAAAAGAAAACATCACCGCCTTGCTCAATGTGCGCGGCCCCTATGATGTGAATCAATACGCGGTTGTTGCGGTACAGGCAGCACTCGAACACCCGGAATATACCCTCGACTACGTACGCGAAGTGATGGACGTATCCAAACCGCTACTGGAAAATTTTCTTGCCGAAAAAAACATCGTGTTCTGGCAAAGCGATGCCAATTTTATTTGGTGCTTCCCCGATAATGCAGAACAAATCGAGGCCGCATTACGCGAGGCAGGGATTCTGGTACGCCCCAAGGCTGACCTGAAAGGCAAGCTGGGCTTGCGCATTACCCTCGGCAATAAAACGCAAACCCAAAAATTGATAGATGTTTGGCAAGGCCTATAGTTTAGTGGCTGATCAGCACCAGTACCCACATCGCTAAAATAATCAGAATGCTCACCCAGAAACACAGCAAACGATGCAAAATGTGGTTGTAGCTCAGATGGATATACGCATGCACCACGCGCAGGGCAATGTAAACCCAGGCCAGCGCCTGCAGCGCCATTGTTTCCACTTTCAGAATTAAAGCCAAACAGCACACCACATAAAACAGCACCGGTGTTTCAAATAAGTTCGCGAAATGCCGTTCCCCCGCGATTAAATAATCCGGTACATCGTCGCCCCGCATTAATTTGTAGTAGCGCGCTTTTACTGTGCCGTTTTTTACTGAGCGAACACGCCAGATAAAAACCGTAAACATCACCACAAAAGTGAGTAGAACCATCGCGAACATGGGATAAAGCATGAAAACTCCTTTCTCTATGGGTAGTTGTTAAGCGGGTGTCTCAAACCGGCGCCGCGAGCGAGCGCCAGCCCTGGTTGTGAGTATGCAGGCGCACCGGATTGTACGAAGCCCAGTTTAAGAGCGCGCGCGCTAAAGGGAAGAGTCGTAAATGACATAATTCCGTTCGAGTAAGACATCTTTAGCCAATACGGGATTAATAGGACATTCTGAAAAACAGGTGTCCGATTCAGCATTAAACTATTGATATACGACACACGTTTGAGCACACTGACCGCCTTCACCCCTCAATGCCGAGGTCCCGCTGATGCCAAAAACAGTCCGTATTCTCGCCCTCCCGCAGGCCTACGGCGCCTCGTTAATGGGGCTCGTCGATATCCTGGAAGTGGCTAACATGGTCGCCTGCGATTTGTGGCGAGTGGATGAAAAGCCCTTTGCACTCGAAGTTGTCACCCTCGATGGCAAACCCGTGCAATGTTCCAATGGCCTAAGCGTTCACGGCAATGGCAAACTGACCTTGCCCGCGCCAGCCAAAGCGGGCGAGCCATTCAAGCCGGAAATCCTCATGGTTGCCGTCCCGCTCATGACCAGCGCCGAACACCTGAACAATTTAAGGGGGATTTGGGGTAAGGAAATAGAATGGCTGCAAAACTACCATCACTATTACAGCCAAATCTCCACACATTGCAACGGCACCTTTATTCTCGCGGAAGCCGGTTTATTGGATGGGCAAGAAGCCACCACCTCCTGGTGGCTGGCGCGAACTTTTCGCAAACGCTACCCCAAAGTGCATTTGAATGTTGATAAGCGCGTAGTCGACAGTGGGCGTTTCCTCCTCGGCGGTTCCACCTCCTGCCACCGCGAATTAATGATGCACTTTGTTCATCAACATTGCGGTGCAGAAGTCTCGCGATTGCTATCGCGGTATTTCCTGGTTACGCCCGGCAGAGCGGGGCAAATGGTTTACGCCACCGATGCACCCTTGCGCAGCAGCAACCCCGTGATCAATCGCGCCCAACAATGGATTGTAAAAAATCTTGAAGAAAATATTTCAGTTGCCGAGGTTGCCGATCACGCCGCAGTCACCACCCGTACCCTGGTACGGCACTTTCAAAAGGATTTCGGTCACTCTCCGCAAGCACATATTCAAAAATTACGTATCGAAAAGAGCAAAGCCTTACTGGAAACAACAGGCCTCAAACTCGCAGATATCGCCCGGCGCTGCGGTTACAGTGATGAAGGCGCCTTCCGGCGAATATTTAAAAAGCATTGTGAAGTGTCGCCCAAGGAATTCAGGAAGATGTTTGCGCCAGCATAGGGGCGTTGACGACTGCATTGAGCAGGCTGACTTAAAGTATTTTTGGAACCGGGTATATCCCGGTTTTTTTGTGTGTGCATTCGTGAGTTTTTGGTTATAGAATCGACAGAGGAAATTGGAGTGTCTATATCTGGACATGTCTGGATATAGACAGTTTGTGTCTACATTTAGACAGAAATGCCTGGATATGGGCAAATTGCCTGGATGTAGACTGCAATTTAATAACATTGTTATGCTTACAATGTTAGGAGGGAAAATGGAAGACTGGGATTTCGAAGATAACGAATGTTGGTGGGATGTAGATTATCAAGCAGTAAAATTTGATGGGTGGCTTGATGGCGATAGGTATGTATTTGCTATCTCAGGCATGGCTTTAAATGACTATTATCAAACAGAGGATACAACAGAAGCTGCTCTAGAAAATTACCTAGAAAACGCTGAGCAAATCGAATATGTAGCAGCTAGATATGCTTCTGATTTTGAAGCGAATGATGAAAGTCCACATTATTTTATAACTTCAGAAATTTATAACAAATATGCGCCTTAGCATAACAAACCGGTTAAGCGCGGGATAGTTTTTCTGTCGTTCCTTTTGTGGTGGTTACCACAAAATGCTCAACTCCAAACCTGCCCCTTGCCGGGGTGTTATAGGGCTAGTCGGTATCATCTATTGCGAGCCGATGATATTGGTTAAACTAAAGACATATATCAAAAATATAAAAAAATTCTATGAAACCACAAAGCCTTCACAAATGGGATTTAAAACCTGAAATAGAGGGGTTGCTTTACTTTGCTCAGCGACTGGATGAAATGCTTTTTGACTATTCGCTTGATTCCTATAGGCCCCCGACGCTAACACCGTTTTCGCTATGTGAAGAGGCTCTAAGTTTAATTGATGATATTGAAGCTGAATTTATAGAGTTATCATCTCTCAATCCTATTTTGGAAGAGCTGAAAAGGTCAATTCAAAGAGACCCGATATCTAAGAGGCTATTAGATATAAGCGTAGAAAAATACATATTAGATAATGATCAATCTCCTCTTTCTTTGAAAAAAACTAGATTGGAAGTGTTGGCCAGAACATTAGAGACAAGAAGATATTTGCCGGAAGTTTCTGAGTATATCGAGCAGGCTGTAATAAATAATAATAAGCGCGATATATCTCACGGAACTGCGATGTTGGTGTCAACTCTGATTAACCTTGGTGTAAGTAAAGCATTTCTGTACCAGAAGAATAAGGAATACTTCTTTGTTGGTAGTTCGCCATCCATAAACTCATCAGATGCCATTAAAGAATATTTTGAGGTTATCCAGCCCAGAATTCATAATTTCGACGTTTATTTTTTGGTATCTAAAAATATTGATGTTGTTTCAGAATCAGTCGAGAGATTTCGGATAGAAGTATACGATGATATTCCGGATGAATTGAACGAAGTGTGTAAAAAACATAGCTTTCATCCGAATGGCGACGAGGTATTAATTAGAATAGATGGAATTGAAGAGTTTGACTGTTTTTCAGCGAGGGAGGCAGCAGAGCGCCGAATAGATAATTTGAATGACTTATTTACGCTATTCTTTCACCGAAATGATCTCTCATGGCGCGAGGATACATTGATAAGTCAGTGTTGCATTGAATCACCAGTTATAGTTACACGACAAAAGAGTCCAATGCAGAAGGCATACGATCCATCAAAAAAGCATGCCGCAAAACGACTGAATTTTCTTCTAAGAAACCTTGCACTTCGATTTGGTGACGATACCAGTTACCAGAAATTCTATCGTGTAGTAGATTTGCATGGGATATCTGTAGCAAACGACATTCCAGAAAATCAGCTTCTGAATTTATGGATATGTATTGAGACCTTGGTTCCTTCAAAGAGCGGAAGAAACAAAATATCAAATATTTTGACTTCGCTAGATCCATTTATCAAGCATACATATATAGGCAGGTTGGTAGAAAGAACTTTAACTGATCTAACAATTTGGAATAAATTTGAAACCAGAAAATTACTTCGCAGGGTTCCAGGTACACACGGTAAACGATTGTCAGTAAAACTATTGCATTTATTGGCACTAAATTCACAAGAGTTTCAAGATCTTCGTTCAGAATTATATTCAAAATTAGATAAATTCCCTCTTCTTAGGAGTAGGATTTTTAGCTTGTCTGAACAGATTTCGTCGCCTAAAAAAATAAGAAATATAATTGATGACCATGCTGAAAGGGTGCATTGGCAAATTCGAAGGCTATATAGAACGAGAAATTTAATCGTTCATTCTGGGCGAACGCCACCCTATCTAGGTGCGCTTATCGAGAATGGTCACGATTATTTGGATCTTGTCCTAGAGGCTGTTGTAAATCTGTCATGTGGAACCTATCAGGCCGAGAGTCTGGAGCAAGCATTTGAACTTCAAGTAATACTAGAAATGAAAATGAATACCTTACTCAAGGGCGAAGGCGTAACACCAAGTATCCTAGAGTCAATGTACCTTCAAAGCTGGATCGGTAATTAAGAATGGCGTACGTAATTAAGCCCTATAACAAACCGCCCAAGGCCGCTGCCGCGGCCAGGACCTTCGTTCCGGCGTTTCACGCCTCCACTACGGCCCTTTAGCGGAGCGTTTCAAATCATGGAGAGTGTAAGTGTCATCTGAGTTAACAGTATCTATAGCGAGTGATCTTTTTAAAAAGATTCTTAAAAGCTCTCTTTCCGAAAAATTTGAAGAGAATCTTTTTATACTTAGAGGGGCGGAGAAGTCACACAAGCAAAAATTAGAAACTGTTACTAAGTGGTACAGGGATCAAAGACTTGTAATGGTTCTGGGTGCAGGTTCTTCGGTATCTTATGGGTTGCCGAGTTGGGATACTTTGCTTCAAAAGCTACTTTTGATAACTATAAAATCTGACGACGGAGATAACGAAAATAGTAATGAGAAGGCCGGAGTATTAGCTAAGACATTTACCAGCATATTTGAACCCAACTCCTTAATTTCCGCTAGATATCTCCACAATTACTTTAAAAAGAAAAACCCAAAATCCAATCTGGCATTTGAGAGTGCTATTAGAGACGCCTTGTATGCCGGAATAAAGAACGGCGACGACTCCGATTTACTTAAAGAAGTAAGGCAGTTTTGTGTGGCGGCAGGCAAGAGTCCGAATTTAGACTCGATAATTACTTATAATTATGATGACTTGCTTGAACAGTGTCTTCAAAAGATTGATGTTGACATTCCATTCTCATCTATACATGCGAGAGGAATGAAGCACGAGCAGCATCAGCTTCCAATATATCATGTTCACGGTTACCTCCCGCAGAAGGGGCAGTTAACCTCCAAAAACAAAGTTGTGTTAAGTGAAGATGGATACCACCAGCAGTACACTGACGTTTATGGTTGGAGCAATTTAATTCAAATTAATAAGTTCAAAGATCATAATTGCTTGCTAATAGGACTGTCTTTTTCAGACCCCAATTTACGTAGATTGCTAGACATCGCTAAGAATGAAAGGGGTGATGATGAGATTCACCATTATTGTTTTAAGAAAAGACACAGCTCCTCAAATGTAAAATCACAGCTAGAGAAACTTCTGTCGGAGAATGAAGATATATTAGATGAAAAGGCTAAGGCTCAGCTACAGCTAGATGATGTGGTTAGTGAGTTAATTAAATTAATGGAGAAGTTTGAAGAAAATGACGCCCTATCATTTGGAGTTGGAATCATATGGGTAGATAAGTACGAGGAAATACCAGAATCACTGAAAGAGATTAGGGTTGGAGTCTAATTGATTTATAACAAAGCATTGCAGCGGATAAGCCGCTGAATGCGGCGTTATGCGTACTAGAGATTGAAGCATGGCCAAGGTAAATTTCGATGAGTTAGAAGAAGAGCTAGGAATAGTAATTCCAAATATATATCGTATGTTTATTTGCGCGGTTAATTTCAAGGGGCTGAATCTGGAAAAATACGGAATTTATCACAACACCAAAGAAGTTCTAAAGGGCAATGAAAAAATGAGGGAAGCATTATCAAAGGAAAATCCCGGTTGGAAAAAGCACTATTTTGATTTTGGTGTTAGCGACGGTTGTGGTAATTACTTTTTCCTCATAGCAACAAAAGAAAATGATGATGTTGTTAAATTATGGGCCCACGATCCTCCGGGTATAGAGGATGTCAGTTCTGGTACGATGTTTTTTAAAAGAGTAATTTCCGAACTGGAAGCTGGGTTTAAAGGACCCAATCAATATTGCTTTATAGGTACCAATAACTAGTGGCAGGTACGCATAACAAGGCAGGGTATTATATGCCGCGAAAAACGTGGCACGGACTCGCTACGCATTGTTTCGCTCGACCTTACTTGCGGCGTTAAGTGGTGAAGTATTTTTACTATTTAATATTCTTGGTGGCTACGAACCTTAGTGCTGAAGAATCGCCTTTAAACATGATCCAAAGCTTATCTTTGGTAGAGACCGAAATTGAAGGAGATTATAAAAATTGGGAAGCGGGATTTCGGTCGTTCTATATTTACAAGGACGAAAATAACCGTATTGAAATTAAAGAGCCACCTCTTAAGCACAAAAGTAAGTTCTCTCCGCATATGAGCTGCGACGAAATTCATTACAATGGGACAGATAACGGTGAGTGGGGCGGGGAATTGACTGCTCAGGATAAAAGTGGGAAAAAAAGAGTTGTTGTAAAGGGCAATATATATCATTTGGTAAATTGGTATGGAACTCTCTATATATTTGTTGGTTCTCAACATATGAGAAGTGGCGAAGCGGTATATAGTCTTGCTGCATGCAATACTATGAAAGAAGATGCTGAGCTCGTAACACTGTTACCTGATACACCAGTAGACATTGAGTTGGAAGAAAGGCAAGATTTGGCGCAGTTTTTCATATTCGGAAACGAAATGATTTTGCACTTAACACCGGAGTTTGGGTTCATGGAGGTTTATATTTACAACCCTTGGAAAGGTTTACGTCCAACCTCCACTGTTAGAGTTGGAGAAACCGAATTCTTGGTTGGTCTACAAAGTGGAATTGCCATAGTAAATCTAAGAAATCAAAAAGGTAATGAAGTAAAAGTGTTCGTTCCTCATGACAAAGCTACGAGATAATAAGTTTGTCAAAAGGGTGCTCCTTACGTCGCACTTTTTACAAAAGCGCTATACATGTGATTATCATGAAAAAAATAACTATATTTTTGCTAATTATTTGTACTTCAATTTGTTATGCCCAAGCCCCTGGAGTCAATCAGTTATTTGAGCAGCAAAAAACAGAGGCCTTGAACTTCAATTCAAATGTAACAGATAAGGAAATCATCGAGTTTTTGGAGTTTCAATACCAAATTGATTCTCGAATGTTGAAACAGCTGAAAGAATTGATGGGGAATCCAGATGAACTCAAAGAGTTCCTCTCGAACTATCGAAGGTCCTACAACGAAGTGGGCATGAAGCTACCTACCTTGAAAGGGATGTCTGAACAAGAGCGTGCTGAGCTTGTGGAAATCTTTGAATTCAAAAAGAGGGAATATTACGAAGCAATAGAAGCTGAAGAAAGACTGGATAATCTTACTAAGGCTGATAAAACTATTGTATTAAAAGCCGGGATAGATCTAATTAATAAATATGAATCTTTGATGGGCGATTCAAAGGAATCTACGGTGAAAATTACTGACAACTTTCCTGAAAGCCTTTCCTTCCTAAAGTTAAGCCTGATCTATCTATCTGACATTAGCTGTAGTATGTACCTGCAAAAAGGCATAGGAAAAGGGATTGGGTATACCGTCTTAAAAGAAAATGGCCAGTGGAAGTTGCAATCATTTAATGAATACAAGTCATGGGAACGTAAAGAAGAAAATCTTCAATGACGCTTAACTTCAAGCTGGAGTGCCCAACAAAAAGTTGTCACAGAAAGTCTGCACATGGATTAAATTTCTTTATAGCTTAGTCTTATGTGAAAATTTGGCTTTTGATGTTCTAAAATACGTAAATAACACCCACTCCCACTTCGGCTTCATAGTCGCTACGCGCAATAGGGCTATCCTGAATATTACTGCCATAACGCTCATACACCGCCTCACCGAAAACCTGCCAGTTCTTATTTAGATATTGGCGGTAGTTGTAATTGAAGCCAAGCGAGCGAAAGCCCGCACTCAAATTGGTCTCATCCAATCCCGATGCAGCGGATTGCTCGGCATCGATACCAAAATCTTTATTAGCGTAATCGCTATCGTGGAATACCGCAGCGATGGCAATTTCGTGACCGGTTCCGTCGGTCTGATTACCGAAGCGGCGCCCCACAGCCAAAAGTCCAAGACTACCGTTTTCGCCACTTACTAGTCGGCTATCCAGCCAATAACGCCACTCGGCATCAAAAGCACGACGCAATTGCAGCACGAATTCAATACCTTCTTCGCCTTCGCCCAAGCCATTCAGGTGGCCGTCATCAGAATCACTTTCTTCGCGGCCTTCATCAAAACCCACTGCGACATCGAATAGCCAGCTACCGAAACGAAGGCCGCGCCAGCCTAGCGCCTCGCCCGCCCAGTAGAACATATTCTCGCCTTTACGCCATTGCACCGCACCTGCGGGGTCGGCCTCAAAGCCGAATTCATCCGACCCTTCGTACGCAGACTCGTATTCGACACCCAGGCCCAATCCGAATGCCCAACCATCTTGCCCTCTACTGAAGTCCTCGATAGACGGTAATGGCACCAACGCTGTGGAGCTGTCTTGCGCAATTGCGGTATGGATGAAGGAAGCTTGCATGAGCATGACCAACAAGATCGCGATGATGTTTTTCATTTGATTGCCGCACCTTAAGTGTTAAGGCAGAATGTTGCCTTGGTGTATGTAGATATAAGGTAGAAATACGTAGATACTTTGGAAATGGATCACTTGGTATTATTTACTTTCAGGATTCAGGTAAAAGGTTAGCCATCATCAAATAAAAGGACGATGCATGAAGGACTTAAAAAAAGAATATTGGCAAAAGGTTTTAATACTATCCGTATTGGGCTTTATCGGTGTTTTGTCTGCACTGCCGCTGATTCCAAAATTAATCCAAATATCCGGCCAGGAAGTGCCTATTCCTATGCCGGTCTTGTATGTTGTTTCGACTATTCAGTCTTCGGTGTTAGTTTTGGGGATGGTTTTCCTGGGGGCATGGGCCTCATCAAAGGTTCACCTTAAAACGCCATTGATTGATTCCTATCTGGGCCGCTCCCTGGGTGAATTTAATTTCAGGAACATATTGGTTCCCGCATTTATCGGTGGGCTGCTGGGTGGCTTACTTATTATGGCGTGTTATCGCCTGTTTTTGCCTGCTTTACCCAGTGAGTTTATAGCGAACGCTGAGGTATTAAATCCCCCGGTTTATACCAAACTACTTTACGGGGGTATTACAGAAGAAATTCTGATTCGTTTTGGCTTAATGTCGTTTTTTTCCTGGGCGATGTATCGAATAACACAAAAAGATGGCACGGCGGTTCGTACTCATAACTATGTCGTAGCCATTTTAATCTCATCGCTGATATTCGGTATCGGTCATTTGCCCGCCGCGAGCCTTGTATCTCCGGTTGTTACAAGCTCTCTGCTTGTTTATATAATCCTGGGGAATAGTATATTTGGTCTTGTCGCGGGGTTTTTGTTCTGGAAACGAGGATTGGAAGCCGCCATAGTTGCACATATGGTTGCTCATCTGGTTGTGATTCTTGGAGAAAAGATTACTTAACATGCTTGTTGTGAGGCCGAATGTCATTAATGGGTGGCTTTGACAAGTAACTTAAAAATTAATAAACAAAAAATGTCTGTAAGGCAATGTTGCCTTTGGTATCTATGAGAATAAACTATGAATGATGAGAAAAACAACGTATACGATGCGCCAATTGCAGATTTAGAAAGGCGTAAGCCAGATGGCGATGCCAAAATATTATCCATGGCAAAGGGGCAGAAGCTATTGATTTACGGCATAGTTTGTTATTTCCTGATTATACCGGCAAGAGCACTATTTTTACCTTTGGCTGGCTTAATCATGTTGGCAATGGTTGTATTTTCAATTTGGGGTGTAATCAAAATACTAAAAGGTATGGAAACGCTATTGTTTATAAAAATCACAATTTTTATACTGCTTTTTATACCGTTAGTAAATTTAATTGTGATGTTGCTCTTGAACAGAGAAGTAACAAAGCGGCTTGAATATGCCGGTTACGATGTTGGTTTTTTAGGTGTGAAAAATCAAGGTTAATGAGAAATAAAATATTTTGAAAGTAAATTAACCTGGTGCATTCTGTTTTAGTTGCCAAATAGTTAATTAAGTGATTGACCTCGCGATTCCAGATGTCTCGGTTTTTAGTTTTTTACCGTGAGTCGAGCCGGGTGTCGGTTTGTATTTTTGCTAAATAAAGGGGGAGGGAAACTGCTTTGTATAAAGGAAGTTGTTTGTGTGGGAATATAACGTATAGCATCACTGAGGAGCTGGGAGAGTTCGGTTTTTGCCATTGCAAAAGCTGCCGCAAAGCGAGTGGATCTGCACACGCAGCGAATATTGGCGTTGAGGAGCAGAACTTCCATTTAAGTGACCCGCAGGGACGTTTGACGGAATATCAATCCTCTCCGGGAAAAATTCGTGCATTTTGCGGGCGGTGTGGCAGTCCCCTTTATGCCTATTTAACAAAATCTGAAAATATTGTTCGCGTACGTTTGGGGAGTCTGGACACTGATTTTGATACCTTGCCTTCAGCCCATACCTTTGTAAGCCACAAAGCGCATTGGGAGCCTATTGAAGGAACTTTACCGCAATTTCCGGAGTGGGCGCCGCGAGCGGTTTTGGTCCAAAAAGGGTCTAAACAGCCCTAAAGATTCGTGGAGGCTGATCATACACTTCTGGTAGCCCGTGCATCACTCCTGAAGAATCTCAACCATAAGGAGCGCAAGTATGAAGGTTTTGAAGTTTAGAAAATACGGCTCGCCTGATTATTTGGAGATTCAGGAGATAAGTCAGCCCATTCCTGCGGATGATCAGGTGTTGATCAAGATAAAAGCCGTCTCGATTAACGATTGGGATTGGGGGTTGTTGTACGGCACGCCCTTTGTTCCCAATCGATTTATGGCCGGGCTCTTTCGGCCACACATTATCCTTGGCTGTGATATCGCTGGAGTTGTTGATTCGGTAGGCGCCAGGGTGACGGCTTTTAAGCCGGGCGATGAAGTGTATGGCGATTTGTCTGCTTGCGGTTTCGGGGGGCTCGCAGAGTATGTGTGTGCGCCACAAACTATGGTGCGGTTGAAATCACCGGCAATGCGTTTTGAACAAGCTGCAGCAATACCGCAGGCCGGTATGTTGGCGCTACAAAGTATTCAGGCTGGCGGTCAGCTTCAGCCTGGGCAGTCGGTATTAATAAATGGCGCTGGCGGCGGCGTTGGCAGTATTGCAATTCAACTTTTGAAAGCCAACAATCTCGAAGTAAGCGGTGTTGACAGTGCCGAAAAATTACAGGCAATGCGCGATTGGGGCTTTGATCATGTCATTGATTACCGTGCCGAAGATTTTACGCGAAACAACAAACGTTATGATCTGATTATTGATGCCAAAACTGATCGTGCACCGAAAGATTACGAGCGGGCATTGAAACCCGGCGGGGTATATGCGACTGTGGGTGGTGCAATGAGCGGTTTGTTGAGAATCGCGTTGTCGGGTTTGCGCGTAAATCGCGACCGTAATAAAAAGCTCCAGGTCATCATGCTTGAGGTGAATCGCGACCTCGCTTACTTTAACGAACTTTTTGAAGCGGGCCAGTTTAAGCCAGTAATCGACAGCGAATTTACGTTTACAGAAAATGCGGTGCGGGAGGCTTTCCATTATTACGGTAAGGCAGCTCAAAAAGGAAAGGTGGTTGTTACTATTTGAACCGCCTGCGTTTAAATTAATAGCAATAAAGATTTCCAAAGGAAAGGACGTTGAGTTTCCTTCTTTCCAAAGTGATTAATTCAGTTTGAGGAAGCGAAATGCATAAAGTTCACTATGATAATAACAACGAAATTGTCGTTATTGAGTATTTGGGCAGTATTTATATTGAAGATGTGAAGAATGGATCACGCGAGGCCGCTGAAAATTTAAAGAAATATCAGTGTGATCGTGTGCTTGTTGATTGCAGGGATACTCATTTTAATATACTCAATGATCAAATCCATGCGCTTCCAGAAACGTTCTCCGCTATATTGAAAGAATTTGGCTTCGATTTAAAAAAAATCAAGCGTGCTTTGCTGGTGAGAGAAATTGATGCAACATTCTCTTTTATGGAGGGTGCCGCTGTGGTGCGCGGATATGTTGTTAAGGTTTTTGATGACGCTGATGCCGCTCGGAGTTGGTTGCTGTCTGACAAAGCGAAATTGTAGGTTTTGTTTAGTAAATGATAAAAAATAATTCAATTAAAATAGTGGGGCTGTTGGTTACCCTGGCAGGGCTGGCGGTTGCTGTGTATTTCTTTTTGCCTGTGAAGTTTGACCCGAACCCGCAGGTTTGGTTTAGCGCGACGTATTATCTTCAGTTTATTCCTTTGTATATTGCCGTCACCTTCTTGTTGTGCGGTTTTTTCATTTTTATGGGGTATTCTCGAGTCAATCTCTATCTGGCTGTCTTCGGACATGCCACCTCTGAAGAAATACTATTCAGTTGGCTTGGCCTAACTGTTTCTCCTTTGCCAACGTATGCGATGTATATCTTTTTTCCTTTTTCATTGGTGGCGCTTTGGCTTGCCTACTCCAATGTGCTAAAGAAAAAACCGGTGTCTGTTGCAGAAGCGGTTTTTGGAATTGTTTTTAGTACGGCTTTTATTTTGTTTCCGCGTTTTCTCTAGATTTCAATTTTTATCCGCCAGCAGTTGCGAGCCTTGTTTGTGCCGCAGGGGCGGCACGCCGATGATACGTTTGTAAGCGCGCGAAAAAGCCGCTTCGGATTTATAGCCCAATTCTTCTGCAAGATCGATCAAGGAAGTAGGGGATTGCAAAATTTTCATGCGGGCTAAATTCATTCGCCATTCGGTGAGGTATTGTTTTACCGAGGTGCCAATCACTTCCGTGAATCTCGCAGAAAACCCTGAGCGAGACATGCCTGCGCGTTCAGCCAGACGTTCGACAGTCCATGCCGCTTCCGGGTGAGCGTGGATGGCTGATAGGGCTTTGCCAATTTTTGGGTCTTTCAGGGCGCCGAGCCAACCGGTGCTGGCGACCGGAGAGTGTTCGATCCAATGGCGAATGGCGTAGATCACAATAATATCGGCGAGGTGAGAAACGACGGTTTCGCCTCCTGCGCCCAATCTTGAGGCTTCTTCAGCCATCATTTTTACAAGTGCCTGCAATTGCCCTGGGAGTTGACCATTTTGACTTTTAATATGGATTAGCGGAGGCAATTGTTTAATCAGTTTTTCGCCCGCCAGATGATCAAAACTCAATACGCCACAGGTAAGCAAGGTTTCCTCGCCGCCACCGCCATAGCGCATGAATTCAAAACGCTCGGACAGTTTGCTGATGGGGATATCAAAAAATGGCTTGCAGGCCTGATCTTCAGCCGAGGAAATGCAATGCCCTTCGCCACGAGGCATCAAGGCCAATTCACCCGGTTGTAAATACACATCGTCGTGGTCGGGAAAGCGCAGCCAGCATCCGCCTTCGGTCACAATGTGGAACATCATTTTGCCTGCCATTGCGGGCATCTCAACTCCCCAGGGAGCGCTGAGCTCGGAGTTTGCGTACATCAGGCCGTTCAGGCGCAAGGCGTAGAGGGTTTCACCCAGAGGGTCGGATATTTCGGGGATGTCTCGCGTATGGGTGGCTTGCATTGTCAGGCCCTCGATTTGGACGAACTGCAAACAAATATAGATTTATAAGCATTAAGCGTCAACCCTTGCTTCGTTAGACTGGTTTGCGTGAACAAACTTAACCCTTAACCCATTAAATATGAGGCCATTGGCAAACGAGGTGAATGATGAAAACGAAAACGAACACAATTGCGGTTGTAGGTGCGACAGGGAAAACCGGTGCACGTGTTATCAACCAATTACAGCGACTTAATTATTCGACGCGGGCTCTCTCGAGAAAGAGCGAACCCGCTTTTGACTGGGCAGACAGAACGTGTTGGCCAACCGCCCTGGAAGGCGTGGATGCGGTGTATGTCACGTACTATCCGGATCTCGCAGTACCACAAGCAGAGAGTGATATGCAGGCTTTTGTGGATGTTGCACGGGCAGCGGGAGTGAAACATCTGGTTTTGCTTTCGGGCCGTGGCGAAGACGGTGCACAACGTGCCGAAGAGGTGGTCAAGGCGAGTGGCCTGGAGTGGAACATCGTGCGTGCCAGTTGGTTTATGCAAAATTTCAGTGAGAGTTTTATGCTCGATGGCCTCCAGGGCGGTGAGTTGGTTTTACCTAAACCGAAGGCCCTGGAACCTTTTATTGATGTTGATGATATTGCGGACGTTGTCGTCGCGGCATTGACGCGTAACGACCTTCGCAACCAGTTATTGGAAGTGACCGGCCCTGCACTCCTTTCATTTGCGGAATGTGTGCAAGTGATTGCGCAAGCGAGTGAACGGGATATCGGCTTTCAAACCTTGCCAGTAGATACCTACCTTGCTGCGGCAAAAGCTGAGGGATTGCCAGAAGATATTGCCTGGCTGATAAACGAACTGTTTGTGAATGTGCTGGATGGCCGCAATGCGAGCACAACGAAAACAATCGAAGACGTTCTGGGTAGACCAGCGCGAACCTTTGAGCACTATGTTGCAAGCACGGTGAAAACCGGTGTGTGGTCAGTGAGTGCTTAACGCTTCCGCGTGAAGGTGATTTTTAAAGTAAATATTAGACGTAGCAAAAGGCGCACAGAGTATTGATTTTTAAATTTAATATTTAAACTTTACTGGCAGTGTGTTTTATCTGTGGCCTTTTTATCCCTTGTCTGGGTATTAACTTCTGTTAAAAGGAAAAGAGTGATGAAAAACCCGATTAAAATCTATCTGTTTATTTCCGGCCTGATCCTGTGTGTGGTCGGAAGCTATATTGCGTTCACACCGGTAAACTATGTTGCCAGCTTGACCGTGCAAACGGACCTTCAATATCAACAGGCCACCATGCCGTCCTTGAATATGTTGAGTGATCTTAGAGGTATGGGGGGGATGCTCCTGGGAATCAGTTTGTACATTGTTCTGAGCGCGTTCCGCGTAACCTGGCAGTCTTCGGCACTCAGGCTTTCGGCTTTGGTTTACGGTTCATTTTTTATTTTTAGAAGCCTGGGTTTTATTCTTGATGGGTTGCCAGGTTCCGGTCTGCTCATTGCGTATGCAATTGAATTTACATTGGCAGTGACGGGGTTTGCCTTAAACAACAGCCGTTATCTTGTGGTAACGTAAAATTCCCGTGTTGAGTTGTTCGATGGTTATTGGTATTAAAATTATTTTTCGAATTTATGTAAAATAGACCGGAGTAAAACCAGGGGAAGGAAACAGCTTTTGAAAAATGAAATTGTCATAGAGTCGGCAGCGAACGATCCGGGCGCAGTAGCAATTTTGGCTCGAAAGATCTGGACACAGCACTACGTCCCGATTATCGGTACTGCCCAGGTGAACTACATGCTGGCTCAATTTCAAAGTACACCTGCCCTAAGCAAACAGTACGAAGAGGGGTATGTGTATTTCCTGGTTCGGTGCGGCATGACAGCAGTCGGTTATTTCGGTTTGTTGCCCGATAAGGCCAATAAAAAATTGAAAATCAGCAAGTTTTATTTATTGGCAGAGACTCGCGGTCAAGGAATCGGTGGGAAAATGTTGGACTTTATTGAGGCCTACGCCTTTGATATGGATACACCCGTGTTGTGGTTGACAGTAAACAAATATAACCACGGCTCGATTGCCTGGTATCTTCGGCGCGGTTTCGGGATTGTGGATGAAGTGAAAGAAGATATCGGTTCCGGTTATTTTATGGATGATTTTGTTATGGAAAAAGCCCTGGGGCTTCGCCAGGGCTTTGATAGCTGATTTTTAGGCTTCGTCGAGGGCGACACTTGCAGAACTTTTCTCTAGTAGCGTATCTGCAAATGCATCCACCTGGGCCCAATCAGTATATTCGTAGTCCTTTTTAGTATCTGTTCCCTGACCTGCTTTAAGGGCAATACGCTTCATCATCCAGCGTAAGGGAAGGGGGTATTTTGAATACATCAGTGCCCCGCCAATCATTTCAATATGGTCAAAGGTGAGCGGGAGTTGTTTGCGAAGCTTATGGCTGGCGTCAGCCAATGCAGTATTTCTTTCTGTTTCGTCTTCCAGTGCTGCACTCAGTAATACCAGGAATAAACAACGCGGCATTGGCGCGATGGTCGCAGCCTGTTTTTTAAGAAAGTGCAGAAGTTCTTTTTCGATGCCACCAGCATGCATAGAGGCACCGAAAACCAGCAAGTCAAAAGACGCGAGTTCAAGTTGTTGGTGTTGGTCAATGTCGCGCGCATTTAACACTTCTGTTTCGGCGCCATTTTTGCGTAGACGTTCGCTAATGTGGTAAGTGATCTTCTCGGTTTGTCCCTCACGGGTTGCGTACACCATCAAGATTTTTTTCATGACCCTGTCCCTTTTTTAGATTAAAAAAATAAGGCCCATCAGGTTGAATGTCTGATAATGCACCCAGATAAAATACCTGCCTTGCATGATCAGCGTACTCTTCCTGGTGGGAGGGTCAAGGTCAAACAATCAATCGCTATAGACAAAGAAGAAATATAAAGCAACTTGTTTAGCTTGAATGATGATGTCGTGAAAATCTATTTTAATTTTTCAGGGCTTAACTTGAAAAAGGGCGCACTTCTTCAAGGTGGGCATCAATAAATTGAAGAACAAATTTTCTTTTCTCGGGGCCGCGTGTTTTTTCAATTTTTGATGCTTCGGGGTTCGGGAAGAAATTGACTTCTTTTTGTTCTTCTATTTTTTGAAAAATGCTACGCCAACGTTTGCGTACTGTATCGGGAGAAATACCTTGTCGCTCAGCAATGAACGCATCATCATTACCCCAAAGTGCGAGCAGCAGTAGCTCTTTTTCTGCGGGTGAGAAATGAAGCACGGGTGCGCGCTTTTGGCGTAGACAAGTAAAAGGGTGAAAGGGGACTTGGTCGAGAGCCTGGAGGTCGAACTTCAGTAAATGCTCGCCGTCGCCCACGGGTTGAAAACCCATGCCCAACATGGATTCCTTCCCCTCCGGGCTCTCGGAATAGCCGGGGTGTAAGGCAAGCTGACAATTGTAGCCGCCGTGGTGAAGTCGAAAACTGGACTGCATTAATTCGAGGGCTTGTTGGGTGTCGGGGCTTAAAGGATCGCCCGCAGGAAGATAAAAATGCAGAAATATTAACGCCAGCCCCTTTCCGGAATTCTCGATTGCGACGTCATTCGGGCGCAAGAGGAGCTGCGTTCCATTTTGTTCTCGCTGATAAACAAGTTCGACAATCGACTTTTGCGGCGGCGTGGCGATAAGCGCGTGTGCGGTGTCCAGTGTTAAAAAGCCTGTGATGCCGAGTGCAACCGGCGTGCCTTTGCGGTCGCCAGACGATGCCAGGCGCTCTAACATAAGGCCTGAAATTGCTTTGTCGCGAAGTAAATTTTGTAACAGGATGCCGCGTTCAGAATTTTGAACTTGGCCATAGTGCCCCTCCAGTATTTTTAAGTGAGGGGCGATGTGTTCGATATCTTCCGGCCTGATTTGCCGTCTTTGGAATATTGCCATAGTACCGCTTGCTGCCTTTTTTGATGAATAAATTCATCTTGTGGAATTACGGAGACGGGTAATTCACACAGTGCAGCGCGGAGGTTTTTGACTTAAGCGCCAATGCGCTTTAAGGAATCTAGGGAACCTCTGAAAAATGGCCTATTTTCCCTGTGGCGGCGTCAGCTCCGTGCTCGAATCCTCATTTACTTCAGTAAGCCGGGGTGCCGGCTCAGTCCGTTCTCCGCGCGGTGCCTCCTTGCCACAAAAAAAATATTTCCATTTTTCAGAGGTTCCCTAACAATGTTGGCCTTTGGGCTCTGTCCTCACCCGTGGCCAACGCCGAGCTTGCCTGTATTTTTTCTCTTCTTTGGCAAACTATAATAAATTTATTCCGGGCGTGACAAGGTCAAAGTGAGTTGCCCGGCGCCGGAGCCTGAAACCGCACCACCATCAGCATTCCCACTTGACATGATAGTACCAGAGTCAACTCTGAAAATAATGCTGTAGAAACCAGGTTCCAGGGTCCCACTCTCGGCCAGCGCCATACTCGAGCCATTATCATCACTGTCATAATTCGCACGAAAATACTGTACTGTTGGTGACCCCAGCGAAATCAATTCGCTATATCCCACACCCTGCGCAAAACCGACGCCACCCGTGGAGCCACCGCCACTAAAACTTCCGCTGATATCAAATTCGAGGGTTTCTTCGGTTAAAAATGTTATTTGAAATACAGTATGGGTGGTGCCTCTTGTGCTTTTTCCGGGTACGACGTCCCCGCTGTACATGGCGGTACTGCCTGCCGTTGCGGTAAAGTAAAACGTTGTTGATGTCTCTTCTTCAGCAACTGTGACAGTCCCTTGGCTGGTGGCGTCGGTAAAGGCATCAAATTCTGGGTCGTCGCTAATTACAGATGCGCTGCTGATAGAAAAACTCGCTAGAATTTCATCTTCCTGTATCTGTTCATTGGTCTCTCCCAGAACACCATAGGACTCGGATACCGAAACGCTTCGGCCGTACATGGTGGCAATATCGACGAGGGAGGTATCATCGTTACAGCCGGGAATGGTGGGGATGTCTTCTTCTTCGCCGTCATAAAGGAAGGTGTAGGCGTAGTAGCAGAGTACGTCAGTATCGCTGACCGCGTTTTCGTCAAAGGTTTTTTCTTCGTCGTTTATGGTTCGCGTTACGCTGGTGAACCCGGGCAAGTTGTTGACGTCAAGGTCCATGCGTGTGCGCCCCGATCCATTTGTCCAGCCGTCAGCATTTAAATCGTACACAGACCAATCGGCTTCTGTTGCGCCCGCGAACGCATCAAAAGCATCAAGGAAAGCATTGATATCATCTTCGTTGAATTGGCCATCGGGTGTGCTTTCCGGGCCGGAAATATCGAGTAGGATGCGCCGCAGATTTGCCGTAGAGAGTGAATCATCAAGTGAAAGAATTGCCGTCCATGCATCGAGGATACCGTTAGTGCTACTGCTACTGTAAGCATGTTGGAGGCGCAACAACATTTGTTGTGGGCTCAGGTTCTCGTCGATGTGCCAAAGGTAGGTGGCGAGCCCGGCAATTTGGGATGCGGCCGCCATTGTTTTATTTGTTGTTAAGGTATGGCCATTGCTGTCACACGCGTCCCCAATTGATACCAGGCAGGGGCCGACAACATTTTCGCCCTGGGCGCGAACCTGAGCGCCGCGCACGGAAAAGTCAGACTCCACTCCGCTCGCATTGCTGCTACCCACCAGTAAAACATTTTCCAGTGGCGCGGCGTAGGCAGGTGTATCTGTGGTTTCGCGGGTATAAAAATCGATAAAGGCCTGACGCTCCGCTTCGGTGGCAGCTGTCGATAAAAACGCGAGTGCAGAAATATTTTCCAGCGTTGCAATACCAAAGGCGCTATTGAACGTTGCCGCGTCCGCGCTGCTGCCGGCGTAGTCCCCTGTAGGAGCGACCATCAATAGCGAGCCGTGGGTTTCTTCAAGCGTCCTTGCCAGCCGTCGCCACATGAAACCGGACCAGGCGCGATCCAGGTAAGTGTAAAATGTTTCATCCGGGTCGTTGTAACTGCCATCAAGTAGCAATACTGTATTTCCTGTGGTGGGCCAACTGAGAAAAAGTTCTGCCCATAAATCGGTTTCGCTCATGCCAAAGTTATACACACCAAAGGCATCAAGGTGCGCAATGGCGACGGGGTTAGCACCGAGTTTATGCGTTCGTGTGCCGTCAAAAAGTTCTTCGCCCGCAGCAATGCCCAGGTGCAAATAGCCGAGGTTACCAATCCTGCCGAATACCGTATCGCTTGTGCTGAAGCGTGTACCTGAACCAAAAAGATAGAGAAGCGGCAATTGGTCGTATTGGCCAATTTCTTCAAGCTCGACATAGGCGTCGGGCACAATCAGTGAGGCATCATGGCTGGCCGCGCGGCTTAAATTCCAGGCTGCGGGCAAACGCGAGGCGAATACGTGGTTTACCGCGGTTGAAGAGAGCTGTGAGTTGTGAGCGGTTTTGCTAAATCGGTTTTGAGTATTTGGCGTTGTCGGCGCTATTTCGGTGTTGGTGGTATCTAATTCCATTGCGTTCACGGGGGCTGCATAGGCCGGGCGAACAGAAACGAAAGCGCCGGTCTCAAGTAGCGCTTGGGCTTTTGCTTGTGCTTCTTCTTTACTGGCAACGGGCTCGATTGCGAGGCTGACAAAGGGCTGGCCTTCAAGCATGGTTGTGATGGCCGCATTGTGTGTGCTTAGCGCGCTGTTCACGTCTGCGACTGTTGCGTCTTCGTGAAGTATTGCAGAAAGTCGTGTGCTCAAAAGCCGGTTAATAATCAAGTTGTTTACGACGGGTGTGGGGTTGAGGTCTTCAGTGGCTGCGAGAGCATTCATTGCCTCTGAACCGTTTAGTAGCACGCCTTCCTGAAGCGTATTGCCGGGGTTATTTGGGGAGCCGCTGCTACTGGTGCTACTACTACTGCTACTGCCAGAGCTGCTACTGCTGTTGGCTTGAGAGGGATTCGTACTTCCGCCACCACCGCAGGCACTCAGGCCAATAAGAGTGAGTAAAGCAAACAAGGTGAGTAAGCTTCGAAAAGTCGTGCCACCTCCATTTTGTTTTAGTTTGGTTTCCTTACGAGTGATCATTCGCATGATAAAACTCCGGTTTTAAGAGGTGAAATCGTGAGTGCGGGTTTTCAGCATTCTAGCCCGCGCTATGCGAAGGCGGACACCCCCCTTTTAGGGTAGTTTTTTTGCTGTGTTTGATGAGGATCAACCGGTGTTGTCATGGCCATTGGCATACTGCGCAAATCGTGGTTTACATACCAGGGAAGCGATATGCCGGCACTGCAATTTTTTCTGGGGGTGAGTCGAGCCCCTTTTTTGACGCTAACGCTCAGTGTTTTATTTCTGGCACTAGCGCTGGTATTGCGGCAAACCGGGGAGTTGTCTTTGTCTCTCCTGGTTTTGGTATTGCTAGCCGGGCTCAGCGCGCATGTTGCAGTCAATGCCCTCAACGAATTTCACGATTTTAAAAGTGGTCTTGATCTCAACACCAAACGAACGCCATTTAGCGGTGGCAGTGGTACATTACCGTTGCAACCGGAATGGAGTCTGATCACTCTTGTTTTCGCGTTTGCTTGTTTGCTGTTGTGTATTGCAATCGGTTTGTATTTCGTTTTAGTTGTTAATTCGTTTTTGATTTTTCCTGGTGTGTTGGGTGTTGTGATTGTGCTGACGTACACGCCCTGGATTAATCAGAACCCGTGGTTGTGTTTGATAGCACCTGGTACGGGCTTTGGATTTGTCATGCTGCCCGGTGCGGTATTGGCATTGGGTGGCACCCTTAACACCGCAGTCTATCTGGTAGCAGCAAGCATTTTCTTTCTTACCAATAATCTTTTACTGTTAAATCAACTGCCGGATATTGATGCGGATCGTAATGCAGGGCGGCGCACGCTGCCGATTGCGTTGGGTTACGGTAAGTCGCTGATTGTTGCCGCGTTGTTTTATGCGGCGACGTATATTCCGGTGATTGTGGCATTAAAAATGGCCATTTGGCCCTTGTTCAGTAGCTGGGTCGTTTTGTTGTTGCCGCTTGCAATATTCACTGTCAATACCTTGGGCAGAGCAAAAAATACAAGCGTTCCTGTGAGTGCGCTTGCGGCCAATGTGCTGTTTTGCCTCATTTTTCCAGTGTTCCTGGGCGTGGCGATTTTAGCCGCCTGATATTCCAGCAAATTCAGGTTCATTTGATTCAGCGCAAGGTAACGCTTGCCTGCGGGCGCTATAAAATAAGAGGTACTCAAGAGGGCTAGGATTATGACCACCAATCTCGATTCAATGGTATTTCGGTTCGCCGGAATGTTTATCCTCGTGTCACTCGTGTTGGCTTATGTTCACAGCGTTTACTGGTTGTGGTTTACTGCATTTGTGGGTGCAAACCTGTTGCAAGCTTCTTTCACCGGGTTTTGTCCCCTCGCGAAAATCATGGCTGCTTTGGGTGTAAAAAGCGGTTGTGCATTCAAGTCATAGCATTCGAATAAGCCGGTATTGATATGAAGCGCCCAGGACTATTTTTTCTCTTTGTTGTCATTGTTGTGAGTGCCTGTGAGGACGCATCTGTTCCCCAAGTGCAAACACAGCAGATTACCGACCTTGAAACGGTAGAAGCGCAGTTGCAAACAGTGGCGCGAGAGATTCAGTTCGATGGCGTTATTGAAGCAATTAATCGCGCAACAGTGTCTGCACAAACGAGTGGCCGTGTGACCGAATTGCCCTACGATGTTGGCGACTATGTGGAAAAGGGCAGCGTAATCGCGCGGCTGACCGATAGCGAACAGCGTGCGGGCCTGGATGCAGCGGAAGCGAATCTCAAATTGGCCGGGGTTCAGCTTGAAGATGCGGAAAAGCAGTTCAAACGTGTGAGTGATATTTTTAGTAAAGGGCTGGTATCTCAGGCCGAACTGGATAATGCGAATACACGCTATCGCAGTGCGCAAGCAAACTTTGATGCAGCAAAATCGGCTGTGACACAAGCAAGGGAAGGCTTGCAATACACCGAAATTATTGCGCCTTACAGCGGTATTGTGCTCAGTCGTGCAATTGAACCTGGCGAGTTGGTTGCGCCGGGACGTGAGTTGATGGCGGGTTTGTCTCTGGAGCATCTGCGAGTGATTGTTGATATTCCTCAACAATATATTGGCCCGCTGCGCAAGCACAAAAGCGCCCGCGTTCTTTTCGAAGACGGTCGCACTCTCAACGGAGACCAGGTGCGTATTCCCCCTGCTGCTGATGCCACTAGCCACACCTTTCGCGTTCTGGTGAATTTACCGGAGGGCGAGCACGGCGTTTTCCCCGGTACGCTGGTTAAGGTCGCTTTTGCCAGTGGCGAACAAGCGCAATTACTTGTACCAAAAGAAACTGTGGTGCATCGCGGCGAACTGACAGCGGTGTATGTTGTGAGTGAGAATTCGGGTATTGAATTTCGCTATGTGCGCACAGGTTATACCAGCGAACCCGGCATGACGGCAATTTTATCTGGGCTTGATGCGGCTGAGCGCGTCGCACAGGATCCAGTTGTCGCGGCGAAAACCTATCGGCAACAATTATGAACACGCTTGGCATTTCGGGTAAAACGGCCAGGGCTTTTCTCAAATCCGAAATCACACCTTTGCTGGCTTTAACAGGTTTTCTACTCGGGTTGTTCGCGGTAATGATTACACCGCGCGAAGAAGAACCGCAAATCAATGTGACCTTTGCAAATGTCTTCATTCCTTTTCCAGGGGCTTCAGCAAAAGAAGTCGAAGCTCTGGTCACGATTCCGGCGGAACAAATTGTGTCTGAAATACAGGGAGTAAAGCATGTGTATTCTGCTTCCTCTCCCGGTTTATCAACACTGACAGTGCGCTTTAAAGTCGGTGAAGCGCGTACGGATGCGATTGTTCGTCTTTACAACGCATTTTATTCGAATGGTGATTGGTTGCCACAGAATATAGGTGTAGGCAACGCTCTGATTAAACCCAAAGGAATTGATGATGTACCAATAGTTGCAGGCACCTTGTGGAGTGAGAACCCCGAAATCGGTGCGGCGGATTTATTGAAAATTGCGCATTCGATGGAAGCTGAATTGCAACGGGTTCCTGGTACACGCAACATCGAGACGATTGGCGGGCCGCAAGCCATAGTGAAAGTACATTTTGATTCGCAACGCATGACAGGTTTTGGTTTAACCCTTGGCGAAGTGCGTGCGGTGTTATCGTCAACAAATGCATCGCGCAGTGCAGGCACGTTAATTCAGGATGGCAACGCGGTTTTAGTGCAGGCCGGTGACTTTTTGATGTCGGTGGAAGAGCTTGCAGAACTTGTTGTGGGTGTACAAAACAATGCACCCGTTTATTTACGTGATATTGCTGATCTGGCTTATGGCTCGGATACGCCTGAAAACTATGTAAGTTTTGGCCATGGACTCGCCAGTGACAATGCGGTGGCGGGCCGATTCCCCGCAGTGACACTTGCAGTCAGTAAAAAGCCGGGTGAGAACGCTGTCGATGTGGCCGAATCTGTCATCAAGCGCTTCGAACAAATGCGCGGTGTGGTTTTTCCCGATGGCGTTGAAGCTACCGTGACACGAAATTACGGTGAAACTGCTGAAGATAAAGCGCAAACGCTGATCAAGAAATTAATTTTTGCCACCCTCTCTGTGATTGTTTTAGTGATGCTGGCTCTGGGTAAACGAGAAGCGCTTGTCGTGGGTGCCGCAGTGATTGTTACGCTGGCAATTACCCTGTTTTCATCCTGGGCCTGGGGTTTTACCCTGAACCGGGTTTCGCTGTTTGCATTGATATTTTCGATTGGCATTTTAGTGGATGACGCGATTGTTGTTGTTGAAAATATTCATCGTCATATGTCTTTAGGGAAGCAAACGCTCAGTGATGCTATCCCCGTTGCAGTCGATGAGGTTGGCGGCCCCACGATTCTGGCAACCTTTACTGTGATTGCGGCCTTATTGCCCATGGCGTTTGTCAGCGGTTTGATGGGGCCCTATATGCGACCGATACCCATCAATGCCTCAAGCGGGATGTTGATATCCCTGGCCGTCGCATTTATTTTCACACCCTGGCTATATCGTCGTTTGTTTCAAAGCGTTGAGCACGCGCATGCTCCGAATGCAAATAACGAAGGCGCAATGCCTCGTCGCCTGCAGCGTTTATTTTCCTGGTTTATCACCCCTTTTTTACAAAAGCGTAAGGGGCGTCGAAACCGCGTTTTGTTATTGTTTAGCATCATCGGTTTAATTTTAATGTCATTGAGTTTGGTCGGCGTTAAATGGGTGGTGCTAAAAATGCTGCCCTTCGACAACAAAAGTGAATTCCAGATTGTTGTCGATATGCCGGAAGGTACCGCCCTTGAGGATACACACAGAGTGTTGCAAGCGCTTGCCGACCATGTTGAAACAATTCCTGAGGTGGACAACTATCAACTCTACGCGGGCGCGGCTTCGCCAATAAATTTTAATGGCTTGGTCCGCCAATACTATTTGCGTGAACAAAGTCATTTGGGCGATATTCAGGTCAACCTGGTGGACAAGCATAAACGCCAGAGAAAAAGCCACGAGATTGCATTGAGCGCACGACCTGCACTTGCGGAAATTGGGCAGGCTTATGGTGCCAAGGTGAAAATTGTGGAAGTCCCTCCAGGGCCGCCAGTGTTTGCGCCGCTGGTCGCAGAAATTTATGGCCTGGACTATGAACGGCAGATGGGTGTTGCGCAACAAATAAAAACGATTTTCGAAGAAACGCCTGACCTGGTTGATATCGACGATACGATTGAGGCGGCACAGAAAAAAATTGTGATAGCAGTGGATCGCTCGCGCGCTGCACGCCTTGGAGTCAGTCAAGATGCCATTACTGCAACCATTGCGGCTGCACTGGCGGGCGAGGATGTGTCGTACTTGCACAGCGAAAACGCGAAAGTTGAAATTCCAATTCGGCTGGAGTTGGCAGCTGAACGCCAAAATGATTTACAGACGTTGATGGGGATACGCGTAAGGGCGAAAAACGGCACGATGGTGGCCCTATCCGAAGTGACCCGCATGAGACAAACCACTCGTGCGCAAACCATTTACCACAAGGATTTATTGCCTGTGGTTTATATACTGGCTGATATGGCGGGTGAAACGGATAGCCCGCTTTATGGGCTCGCAACAATCTCGTCGGAGCTGGAAACAATGCAAGTGGACGGCGATCCAGTCGAACAGTATTTTATCGAACAGCCGGAAAACCCGTATAAATGGAGTATGAAATGGGATGGCGAATGGCAAGTCACTTATGAAACCTTTCGTGATATGGGTATTGCCTATTCGGTTGGCTTGATCATGATCTATCTACTGGTTGTCGCGATGTTTCGCTCCTACAGTGTGCCATTGATTATCATGGCCCCGATACCGCTAACAATTATTGGTATTCTACCGGGGCATGCCTTGCTCGGGCAGCAATTTACTGCACCCTCCATGATCGGCATGATTGCGCTCGCGGGCATTATTGTACGCAATTCAATATTGTTAGTGGACTTTATTCAGCAAGAGGTGAAAGCGGGTAAGTCATTGGAAGAGGCAACGGTGAGTGCGGCGGCGGTGCGTTCGCTTCCGATTATTCTCACGGCCGTTGCTGCGATGATGGGCGGGTTTTTTATCCTGGATGATCCGATTTTTGGCGGGCTCGCAGTATCGTTAATTTTTGGTTTGTTAATTTCGACGATTCTCACACTGGTGGTTATCCCGGTTGTGTATTATGCCTATCATTATCGAATGCAAGAGCGGGAATGAATTTGATTTAATCAAAATGAGTGCAGAGCTAAAACCTATCGCTAATATTTTTAGTCCAGGTTAACCCGTTTCCAGATCTCGATGTTGACGGTATCGCGTAGCCCCAGAATCTCATCGTGGATAAGATTAAAATCCACGTCACCGTGTGCTTTTTTCCAGATATCTGGAGGGTTGTTTTTCTTGATGTCCTCCCAGCTGTCAAAACCGTTTAAAGTTAAATAGTCACTACGATACACACTGCCATAGGGGAAATCCCTGCGCAGTAGTTGCCAGTTGTTCATTACACCCGCGTTTGCACGCTCTGTATGAAAAGGTTTGAAATAGCTGAGCTCCAGTTCAAGGTAGCGACTCTGTTTTCCCGCGTGTACTTGCATTTCATTGACAACCAAAAAAGCGGCAGGGTGTTTAGTTTCTTTCGTCGCTTCACCTTCAAGAGTATACAGGGATGACCAGGCGAGAGCGTCATCAAGGTTGACCGTTTCTGCGCCCCTCCAATTGTCAAAAGTTCTGATTAGAATATATGAGTAGTCTCCTCGCTTTCCCTGGGGGTAATGACGCTTATAAAGCTGGCTAGATCCTTTTGACGCGTTGTGGGCAATCTGTAATTGCGTTGGCGATTCGATTTGAAGATAATTCAGTTGTACAACTTGCTCACTGAATGCATTAACACTGAGCCCCAAGCCGTTGATTATGATGAGTAGCCAGCTGTAAATCAGGTGTTTAAACAGTCGCATGGAATCGCCTCGTACATTTTTGCAATGAGTATAACAACCCAAGGTAAGCGAAAGGCTGGCGTTTATTTAAAATGAATATTGATAATCAGTTCTCTGACGATAATATTGAAAGTTTGGAAGAAGGGTTCCACTTTAGGCCTTCCGGTCGAGGAGGTTATATATATTACGTTGAAGGCGGGTATGTCTTGCCGATAGGAATTGAAATGCCGGTTAGTACGTCTGAATACGATTGTCTGGTGTTCGGTGAGCCGGAACATTTGAAAGAGTTTGTTTATCCGGAAAAGCGGGAGATATCGCCACAAGAAGCAGCAATTATTTCTGGAAAGTTGGTGGCGTGGTTAGCATCGCGAAATATTGAACATGATATCGGTAAAGCATACGTTGAGAAAACTCGCGATTGGCGATATTTAACGCGTCTATGGCTCGCCGTTTTTACAGCTGCTCTCATCTCGGGTGTTATCGTTTTCCTGGAGTACCGTCATAATCCTGGTGGTGTGTATCTTGGTGAAGGAGGAGATGTCCATTGGGGGAATTTATTGGACGCCTTCTTGAGTTGGTTTCTTCCCTTAACCTTCCTCTTGTATATTGCGTTTGTTGCTTTTATTTTCCTTGGTCGTTTTATCAAGAGTACACCTGGAAAATAATATTCGTGAAGGGGGCAGGTTTGCTACAGACAAGGCCCTGATTTCTTTCCTGGATACAGCCAGTCTCCAATATTCTATTGACTTACTTGTCTCTCACTTTCTTTTTATCATTTTTACTTGTTCTATAACGACCAAAACGATACCAGCCCAGACTAGCCCAAAGGTGGCCAGATCTGCCAGGGTCCACGCCTCGTTAAAGATAAATATCGCACTCAGAAAGAGCAAAGTCGGAACGATATATTGGAATAAACCCACCAGGTAATAGGGGATGCGCTTTACTGTCATATTAAAGCCAATAAGCGGAATGCTGGTTACCGGGCCGGCAAGTAAAAATAAGAGTAACCAGTAGCTGGAGCTGGCCATCATGCCCAGTGATTGTGCGGGGGTAAATAAAATAAAGGCAAGCACGATAAAAGGCAGCACCAAACTGGACTCGATAAACAGGGCGCGAATTGATTCTTCCGGGTTACGCTTACGCAATACGCCATAGAGGCTAAAGGCGATTGCGATTGTTATGGCTAAAACGGGTACTCCACCAAGGCCAAAAGCGCGATAAAGGACGCCACTCAACGCAAGTGCGATGGCTATTTTCGATAGGAGCCCAAGATGTTCCTTGAAGAAGATGACACCAAAGATCACATTGAACAAGGGATTAATAAAATAGGCGAGGCTGAGTTGTAGTACATCACCCAGGACAATGCCATAAATATAAAGCCCCCAATTGGTCGCAAGTACAAAGGCGCTGAGCAGAAAAGGGAGGAGGATACGGGGTTGGATAAATATTTTTAGAACGGCAAAGAGTTGTTTTCGTGCGACGAGAATAAGCAAGGTAAAAACCGCTGTCCACAGAATACGATGGAATAAGATTTCCAGTGCTGACACGGTTTTCAATAAATTGAAATAGAAGGGGAATAATCCCCATATGGTGTAGGTTGCTGTGGCGAGCCATACCCCCTGGGTATATTGCCTTCGATATTCGTCAGTGCTCACAAATTCCCTTGAATCATTCGAGTTATTTTGATTAAACCGGCGCCATTATAAAGCTGTTCGTCAGCCCTGGGTCAATGTGCGATTACGCTAAAACGGTTTGACTTTGGCGTTATACCCCCTTTTCCGTGCGGGGTTCTATGGCGGCGTATGCCGCAGGAAGAGGGCGTGGGGACACTTTGCTGAATGAGCGGTAAAGGCCAAATTAGAAAGCGCCTGAGTTTCTTCTATAGTTAAAAGTACAAAAAACAACACGCAGCGTAATGGCGTGAGAATTAACTAATGAGGGTTTGAAGTAAATGTCTGATTGGTTTTCAAATTTGTCTTTAGCACGGAAGCAGGTTTTGGTTTTGTTGTTGGTTGGACTCTTGCCTCTGCTGGTAGTCGCAATATTAGCTTCCCGGGTTGCGAGTCAGCAACTTGAACAACAGGCTTTTAGCCAGTTGGAATCGGTTCAACGTATTAAATCCGCTGCCGTGAAAAACTATTTTGATACAGTTGAAAATCAAATTGTTACCATGGCCGAAAACCCGACAATTGTTGATGCCATGCAGGCTTTTTCCCGGGCCTTCACTGCAAACGAAAGCGCGGATGGCTGGAATAGAACTGAGCGTATCAAAAATACAGCGGCGCTTGAAGGTTACTACCGCAATGCCTTTGGTGCAAAATACAAGTCAGAAAATGACAATAAAGAAGCGGACATTTCTGCTATTTTCCAGGGGCTGCCTGCCAATACCCTTAACCTCCAATATCACTATATACAAAATAACCCAAACCCTCTGGGAGAAAAGCACCTCCTGGATAGCGCGGCTGGCGCCGGAGAATATCACTCGGTCCACCAGCAGTATCATCCAATTGTTCGAAGCTTTCTCGAAAAATTCGGTTATTACGATATTTTTCTGGTTGATATTAATTCAGGAGAAATTGTTTACAGTGTTTTTAAAGAGCTTGATTATGCCACGTCACTTCTCGACGGCCCTTATTCCGAAACAAATTTTGCTGATGCCTTTCGAGACGCCAGATATTTGAGTAAGGGTGAGAGTGTATTAAAGGATTTCAGATCATATACACCGTCGTATGAAGCGCCGGCAAGCTTTATAGCCTCTCCCATCGTTGCTCGCGGCGAGACTGTGGGTGTTCTGGTTTTTCAAATGCCACTTGAGCCGATAAATGCGATTATGGGTGAGCGCAGTGGAATGGGGGAAACCGGCGAAAGTTATCTCGTGGGCCAGGATTTTCTGATGCGTTCTGACTCCTATCTGGACCCTGTCAATCACAGTGTGGTTGCATCTTTCCGGCATCCGGAAATAGGCGCAGTAAAAACGGAAGCAGTAAAAGACGCACTCGCAGGGCGTCCAGACAATCGAATTATCATCGATTACAATGGAAACCCTGTTTTATCCTCCTGGGACCTGATTGAGCTCAAAGGCTTTAACTGGGCGATACTCGCCGAGATTGATGAAGCCGAAGCCTTTGCAGGGATTGTTGCCCTGAAATGGACGCTTGTTTTTATCGGAGTGCTTGGAGCGGCTTTAATTACTTTCTTCGCGTTTTTCGTGGCACGTGTGATAGGTAAACCGATTCTGGAACTGAGTTCTACAATTCAACGTGTCGAGAAAGAGGGGAATTTTTCACTCTTGATCAACAACGATGCTCAGGATGAAATCGGTGCAACCAGTCGTGCCTTCAATAACCTTTTGAATAATCTTTCTTCAGCGATTACAGGCACGAACATGGTGCTTGAGGAGTTGAGTAAAGGGAATGCCTCAGAGAAAGTCAGTGAAAACTATATGGGGCAACTGAATACGCTCACGAGTGGCGTAAACGCTGCAGCTAAACAAATTTCAGAGGCTAAGGCTGCACAGGAATCGCAAGCAAAACTGGCCGAGGAAAAAGCAGTTGAGGCGAGAGAGGCTGCCCAATTGGCGGAGCATCAGGCGAGAGAGGCGCTTATTATAAAACAGGCGCTTGACGTATGTGAAACAAGCGTATTGATTGCGGACCAGAAATTTAATATCAGCTATTCAAATAAATCTCTTGATTCACTGTTTTCAAAGCGAGAGACTGAGTTGACCAGCAACTTGCGTGACTTTAAGCACGCCGAGGTTCTTGGCAGAAATATTGATATGTTTTTCCAAAATCCGGGCGAGCAGAGAACACTTATCAGTAACCTGAGAAAAACACATACCGAGGAAAAGCGAGTTGGTCCACTTACGTTTACTCTTTCGTCTACGCCAATTCGCGATTCAAACGGGGACTTCCTTGGTGTGGTAATGGAGTGGGTCGACGAAACGGAAAGACTTGCTGAGCAAGCTGAGGAAAAACGTCTTGCTGACGAAAATTCCCGTATTCGGCAGGCGCTTGATAGTTCCTCAACCAGTACGATGATTACCGATCCCGAAAACAGAATAATTTATAGTAATGACGCGCTGGGTGAGCTGCTAGGGAAAGCCGAAAATGCTATGCGTAAGCATTTGAGTGCTGACTTTAGCGTAAAAACAATTCTTGGAAGAAATATTGATCTTTTCTCTAAAAACCAGGCCTTTCGACAATTGCTCCAGGAGGGTCTTGATAAAGCGATCAAAACTGAATCTACCATTGGAGAAAGAACGTTTTCTATTACCAAAAGCCCAATTTTAAATGAGCAAGGCGAGCGTCTGGGAATGGTGTTTGAGTGGGCAGATAGAACGGTTGAGCTCGCAATAGAAAAAGAAATTGATGGCATTATAGCCAGTGCCAGTAAAGGTGATTTTAGTAACACGCTGGAGCTTGAGGGCAAGCAGGGCTTTTTCCGAAGTGTCAGTTCAGGCATCAATACACTTTTGCAAACCAGTAGCCACGCATTGGACGATATTATTCGCGTGTTCTCGGCATTGGCTGAGGGTGACCTTAGCCAGAATATTGAACGAGAGTATGAAGGCGCGTTTGCGAAACTTAAAGAGGATGCGAATAAAACGGTTACCAAGCTCAATGAAGTTATTGGTGGTATTACTACGGCATCTCAAAATATCGCGCGCGCAGCGAGTGAAATATCGGCAGGAAATTCGGATTTAAGCAAGAGGACTGAAGAGCAGGCATCCTCACTTGAGGAAACGGCATCCAGTATGGAGGAGATGACGCAAACTGTTAAGCAGACGGAGGCAAATGCTCTTCAAGCTAACGAGCTGGCGAAAAGTTCGGTCGCTATCGCACGTCGTGGTGATAAGTCTGTGAGAGACACCGCAAATGCAATGACTGAAATAGCTGATTCATCACGGAAAATATTTAATATTATAAGTGTAATCGACGAAATTGCTTTTCAAACAAACTTGTTGGCATTGAATGCAGCTGTAGAGGCCGCGAGAGCAGGAGAGCAGGGGCGGGGATTCGCAGTGGTTGCTGGCGAGGTGCGCAATCTCGCTCAAAGGTCAGCATCTGCTGCAAAGGAAATAAAGGATCTTATTAATGATTCTGTCAAAAAAGTAGAGGGCGGTTCAGAACTTGTTGAAGATTCAGGAAAAACATTGCGTGCAATTGTTGAAGAGATAGAACAAGTCGGAAACATGATGGACGGTTTCGTCACCGGTGCAAGAGAGCAAACGTCGGGTATCAGCCAGGTCAATATCTCAATAAATCAAATGGACGAAATGACCCAGCAAAATGCGTCACTTGTAGAGCAAGCATCAGCTGCGTCCGAAAGTATGACAGAACAAGCCTTGAAATTGGATGCAATGATGGAGTTCTTTAAACGCTAGTTTTCGTTGGCGTTTGCTTTTATAGCTTGTTAGTGAATTCAATGGTAATGATCACGGTTAACACAATGGTAAAAATCTGCAATGCTAAAAAGGTTGTCAGAATGTTTTTATTGTTGCGCATTAATGTCGAGGGTTGCTGAGTAAGAAACAGTTTCTCCTCCAGGGGCTCGGAAAAATCGATTTCGTTGAGTTGCCCGTGAAAGAGTTTGCGTAAGTAGCCCTGCACTTGTAATTTGGTTTCCTGCTTCACGTCAAAAATGAATTGATAGCCTGCACCTGGAATGGTTTTTATGAATCTCGGACTGCGGGCTTTATCTTTCAAGGCCTTACGTAATTGCGATATTGCAACCGATATCACCTCCTCACTTACGACGCGGCCACACCAAATTGTATTCAGTATCCGTTCTTTATGGATAACCTCGCCCGAATTTGCTACGAGGAAAAGCAGTAGTAGCAACGGTTTTTGTTCAATATGGACATTTGCACTTTTACTGTGCAAGCAATTCTGGTTTAGGTCCAGGTTCCATTCTGCAATATTAAGTTTGTGCATTTATCGCTCCTGTTAGTGTCCTTTGCTGCTATTAAACTTTCCAAAGACATAAAAGTTGTCATTCTGCGTGGAAATAAGCTGATGAACCCGGGTTTATAAGTTATTGATTTTAAAAGAGCGCTTTGTCACTTTGACCGTGAGGGTGTCATTCTGGAAGGAAAAACACAGATAAATACAAATACGCTGCACTTAGCGCTTTGCATTATGCTCACCTTGACCGCTTGATTGAATCTGACTGTTCGCGCGTTATCTGGGCTGTTATCGATAAGCACCGACAGTGAATGACCTGATGTAATGGAATTGTAATCGGGCTGATGTTTTTCAGTCATCAAGTCGACATATTTCTGCCACGAATGTGTCATCTCCAACCAGCAAAATGGCGCGTTAAATTGTTAGTGGAGATAAGCAAATGTGGTTAATAAAAAGTAAATATTGGTGTGTTTTGGGTTTGGTCGCTGTGTTATCTGCTTGCGATGGTGACGACGGAGAAACGGGGCCTCAGGGAATTCAGGGGGAACCGGGAGCGCAAGGCCCACAGGGTGAGCAAGGCATTCAAGGAGAGCAGGGCGATCAGGGTATTCAGGGTATAGCGGGAGAAGATTCGACGCCTTCTACTATATATCTTGGTTATCTGGGGCGTTACGAAAGTGGTGAATTTGACGAAGGTGCAGCAGAAATAGTCAGTTACGATGCTGCCACTCGCACCGCATTTGTTGTGAATGCAAATTCCGGCATGGTCGACAGGCTGGACCTCAGCGATCCCACAACGCCAACCTTGGCAGGTTCACTTAATGTAGCCAGTGATATCGCCGCAGCGGTAGATACCCTCGGCAGCGCAGCCGAACTTGGTGCTGCCAACAGTGTCGCCTTGAATGGGGCAACGGTTGCTGTTGCAGTCGAGGCAAATATCAAGCAAGACAACGGCTATGTCGCCTTTTATCAAACCGACGGCACATTTTTAAGCGCGGTCGAAGTGGGCGCATTGCCAGATATGGTGATTTTCACTCCCGATGGTGAGACGGTTTTGGTCGCGAATGAGGGAGAACCCAATGGCGATTACAGCGTGGACCCGGAAGGCAGTATCAGTGTTATCGATCTGAGTGGGGGCTTTGATGTAATTGATGTGCAAAGCATCGGTTTTACTGATTTCAATGTGGGTAGCTCGCGAGCTGACGAACTCTTTGATGTACGTATTTCCAGCAAGAGTGCCAGCGTGGCACAAGACCTGGAACCTGAATACATTGCCGTTTCGGAAGATGGCCAACGAGCGTGGGTTGCGATGCAGGAGAACAACGCGCTTGCCGAACTGGATTTGAGTAATAACAGCATTGTGGCAGTGCGCGGTCTTGGCTATAAAAACCACGAAATTCTTGGCAACGAACTGGATGCAAGTAATCGCGATGACAGCATCAATATTCGCAACTGGCCTGTTCGTGGGCTGTTTATGCCAGACACCATTGACGCATTTGAGTTTGCGGGCGAAACCTGGATTGTTACGGCAAACGAAGGTGACGGTAGAGAATATCTAACCGAAGAAGTTGACGAAACCGCGTGTACAGCGGCAGGTGGTTTTGATTTTGATGATGGCGATTGCTTTCATTATCTCGATGAAATTCGAGTGAAGGATATCGAAGATAGCGGAGCCACGATTGATTTGGAAAACCTCTGGCTGTATGCAAGCGATGTTGCAACGTTAACTGCTGACGAGAACCTCGGACGTATTAAAGTGATTGCCAATATGGGTGTCAGTGCTTGCGATACTGATACGTTCGCAACAACAGGTCAACCTTCAACAAACTGCAGTTATGAAGCACTCTACACCTACGGTGCGCGTTCGTTCAGTATTTTTAATGGGAGCACTGGCGAACTGATCTTTGACAGTGGTAGTGATTTCGAGTTGATTACCGCTCAGCGTTTAGGCGCAGATTTCAATGCAACCAATGATGAAAATGGTGGTGACGATCGTTCCGATGACAAGGGCCCAGAACCGGAAGCCATCGAGATTGCAAAAATCAATGGGAAAACGTATGCCTTTATTGGCCTGGAGCGTGTCGGTGGCATTATGGTGTATGACATCACGGTTCCGGAAAGTGCCGATTTCGTGCAGTACATTAATACACGTGATTTTTCGGTTGATATCGAAGAGTTGGTTGACGCGGATGATTTCTCTACGGCAGGTGACCTCGGACCAGAAAGTATTCATTTTATTTCTGCAGACGAAAGCCCCAACGGTGAAGCCTTGTTGTTGGTTGGAAATGAAGTGAGCGGAACGACGGCCGTCTTCCAGGTAAACATTGTTGAATAAGCCGATCTTAAAAGTAAAAAGGGCACCCAGCGGTGCCCTTTTATTATTTTAGATAGGTTTTCAGAAAGTCATCGACGGCTTTGTATACAGTTTCCATGTCCTCACGATAGTAAAAGGGGTCGTGTCCGGTTTCCTTAAGTTTTATAAACGTGTATTTCTTTTTCCCTTTCTTTAAAACCTTAAGCATTTTTTTCGCTTGTGAATAAGGGACGATATCGTCTTCAGTGCCGGCAATGAGCAAAATCGGTGTCTGGATCTTATCCGCCTGGCGAGCTGGTGAGTGTGCGACTAACATCTGTTCATCTTTCTCGGGATGGCCAACACGTTGGTAAATGAATTTATCAATGAGCGCATCACTATCAAAATGTTTTTTATCGTAGGCATTCATCTCCGGTAGATCTGTTACACCATTGATACTGATTGCGCATTTGTAGAGCGAGGGCGTTTTAACTGTGCCCATAAGGGCTGCATAACCACCGTAAGAAATACCTGCAATACAGACTTTGTCAGCTGATGCCATTCCTTTCTTTATCATAAAGTGAACGGCATCTTCCAGGTCGTCCTGCATTTTTCCTCCCCATTCCTTATAGCCGGCTTCTTCAAATTCCTTGCCGTAGCCTATTGAGCCTCTAAAGTTGGGCATCATAACAATATACCCGCGGGTTGAAATGAACTGGGCAAAATCATCATAGGACGCACGTGTTCTGGATTGCGGCCCCCCGTGTGGGAGTATGACCAATGGATAATTTTTACCCGCTTCGTAGTCATTGGGTAAAAGTAAATAGGCGGGAATGGTTAAGCCATCTCGAGCCTGGTAGCTGACTGTTGCCGGGATGGAAAGTTTGGTAGTTGCGATTCCCATGTAGGCATGTTGTAAAAAATCCATTTTCTGGTTCTTAAAGTCGTAGAGATAATAAAGGCCTGGCGAGTCGGAACCGTGGATTTTAATAATTTGCTTATTTCCATCTTCGGTGTAAGACTGAAAGCGAATGTTGTAGTCAGGAAACTTATTGGCAACTTGATCATATTTATCCTGAAGCTTATCGCTGAAGTATTTGCTGCGAACGACATCGCCATCCAGTGCATAACCGATAATGTCATAGTCTCTAGCGCTTAATATCGGGTATAAAACATCTTTCCCCGGCTCACTAATAAACAGCTCCATTTCTTTTTTATCGTTATTGAATTTCCAGAGTTCCTTGTATCCGGTGTCCGGGTTTTTCTTTCGGTAAACGAGGTCTTGTCCATTGTAGAGGCCGACAAATTCCCCCTCATCACTTTCGTCCTCATCATCACGCTCAAGGTCGATTTCTTCTATCCTGGTCCATTTGTCCTCTTGTTTCTCATAGAGTTTGATTTTTTTTGCCAAGCGAAAGTAATCAATTCTGTAGCGAATATCGCCCGCCCTGTTGCTCACGAAGTGACGCGTTTTCCTGGTGCCTGTTTCGATGATTTCACTCTTTCCTGTGTAGATATTTACCTTGAAAAGTGTGAGTCGCTCCTTGCGATACGCCGTCATTAGAATATGCTCAGGGTCTTCAGGCAGAAAATGTTTTATCGACGATAGGCTTCGGTTGTTCAGAACCTTTCGTTGATCTTCGAGTAGCATCAGGTTGTCACTGGTATCCGGGTTCATGACAACAGTGCGTGAAAACATGTAGTAGTCATTGATGTCAAAATCGGGTTTGGTTTCGGAGTCTTTAATCACCGATTTAGTTCGGTAAGGCACAAGGATATGTACAAGAAGACGTTCACTGTTAGCCCAGTTCACCGCATAGGGGCGCATGACTCGCCCGCTAAACGAGCCAACGAGGGGCCAATCTTTCTCATGTAAATCCCTGACCGTTAATATGCGCTCTCCGGTAGTATGTTTATTCCAGATTTCCGCGAGATAACGACCATCGGGGGAAATGACAGCGGTTTTATAATCCGATTCACGTAGGAAATCATCGAGGCTGGGTTGTGCACTTACACCACTGCTCAACGAGAAAAGTATTAAAAGAAAAAAGAATAGGTATTTGTCGGTACGACTCTGCGAACACTTCGCTTTCATGTTAACGGCTTCCTTTGCAATGCTCGATCGCTAAGATACCACTGCCGAAAATGAAAGCCAAAATAAAAATGGCAGGGCCGGAGTAGAACCGGCCCTGCAGTTTTGCAATTTATTGCAAGTTGGGCGTATCCCAGGGCATCCAACGGTTGCGATCAACATTGAAATTGCCATCGCTGCGTTCGATGTTACTGGTATTCGCCGAGTTGTTGCCAAGCAGGAACTTTTCCACAAAGGCATCGACTTCGCTTTGTTGCGAAGACGGGAACTGGCAGTGTTGATGGCCACCAACTTGCGACACACCCATGCGATCTGCAATACCCAAGGCTTTATAGACTTCGCGTGCGGCAACAGATGCCGTGTAGGTGCTTTCGTTTCCAAGCCACTCCATACCGCTGTTTTCAATAACCAATAAACCGCGAGGCGCAACCATTGCAAGAAGCTCGTGATTGTCGACTGGTAAGCGAGTGACGGTTCCGCTGTTGGCGAATTGGTCGAAGTTGGCACTCATCCAGGGGTTTTCACCCACAATTTGACTTGCTGTTTGTACGTTGTGACCGGCAGCTTGCATTGCATCAGAGACACGCCAGGCGGCAACACCACCGGAACCACTTTCCTGTGGAATCGTCAGTGAAATACGTTCGTCAAAGGCACCGACAACAATAGCGCCTTTACCGTTGCGTGAACAACCGGTGACGCCGATTCGACTTGCATCAAAATTGTGGTTGCTATTTTGTTGCAGTAAATCAATCAAGCGGCTAACACCCCAGGCCCATGCCACCGTGGATGATGCACTGTGTCCGCTGCCATAAATATCAAAAAACTTACCCTGGCCACGTGAATTAATTCCGCTTTGCGCTCCCAGTTCATTGTTGGGGAAGGTCACTACGGCAACGCCTTTGTTTCTTAAAGCATTGTTGTTCAGGTTCGAACCGCCAATGCCAATCATGATTGGATAGGGTGCTGAACCACTTGTGGGCATGCTTACGCTGGCATTGAACGAAATGCTTTGGCCATTTTCAGTCACACTCACGTTGATACTGTTGTTGCTCACGCTACCGGAAACGCTGCCATTGAAATCAGGCTTTTCTCCGTAAATCCAACGCTCATGCATTGCGGAAATCTCTGCACGACGACAGGTCCACTCTGAACGTGAACTCATATCGCTGCCGTTCATTTTGCGGAAGGGGTCAGGTAGTTCGTTGATTGTCGGTAAATTGTTGTAAGAGCCTGTTGAAGGCACAGAACAATTGCTGCCGGTATTTTCGATTTCGATTGGAACGTAATTGCCCCAATTACCTGAGCCTGAAGATGAACTGGAAGAACTTGAAGAGGAGCTTGAAGAGGAACTTGAAGACGAGCTGGATGAACTTGAAGAAGAACTTCCGCCTACATTACCAAAACCAATTGAGCCGTTGCAGTGCAACATTTCCGAATATTCACCACCGCCACAGGAACCATCCCAGGCGCCGGTATTGTCTTGCTGGTCTTCAGCCTGGCGAATTTCGCCATTGATGCTGACATAGTCGACCTGGACATCACGATCGCCACTGTCGTTAGTAAAGGCAACGCGTAATTCACCGCTTGCGGCTGTGGTCGCTGTGTAAGAAGCCATTGTGGTACTTATCGTCCAGCTTTGGATTGTGCTGCCGCCAATTTGCAAACTGACACTCTCGTCTCCGGTCACACCGCTCATACGTACAATAATGGTGTTACCTCCGCTCGATGAGCTGGCGCTGCTGGATGAGCTGGAAGATGAGCTGCTGGAAGCGCTGGACGATGAGCTGGAGGAAGAACTTGAAGACGACGAGCTTGAAGACGACGAACTTGAGGAGGATGAGCTTGCAGATGAACTGCTGGATGAACCAGTGCATTGCACGCCACCATTGCCCCATTGAGAGTTACAGGTGTTTTCACCGATACAGCTTTGGTTGTTCTCGTAACCCCAGCCGGAGTTTTGATTCTGGCAGAGAGGGTAAGTTGATCCGTACCAATTACAGACGCAAGCCTGGCCGCCGCTTGAACTGGCAGACGAAGCGCTTGAGCTTGAGCTGGAACTGGAAGAGGAGGAGCTGCTTGAAGGCGTTGATCCAAAGCCAATGGAGCCGTTGCAATGCAGCATTTCGCTATAACTGCCGCCACCACAACTGCCGTCCCAGGCGCCGGTATTATCTTGCTGGTCTTCAGCCTGACGGGTTACGCCGTTTACAACAATGTAATCAACGCGTACATCACGATTGCCACTGTCATTGGTAAACGCAACACGAATTTCGCCACTGGCATTTGTCGTTGCCGTATAGGTGCTCATGCTGCTGGAAATCGTCCAGCTCTGAACAGTGCTGCCGCCAACTTGCAGGGATACGGCTTCGTCTCCGGTTACCCCGCTCATGCGTACATCGATAGTGGTTTGCGCAAGGGCTGCGAGTGAAAAAAGGGGCAGGAGAAGTACAAGAAGGCTGCGTGTAAACAGGCTGCGCCTGCGTCGGGTATGGGTATAACAAGCGTAATTTATCTTCATAGGGTTTTACTCTTCTTATAGGTTTTATTGAATTTATGTGAATAGCGATGCGACTATATGACATTCTTGTATACAGGGGTAGTCAACTTTAGGAGAATGATGGTCAAGTGACTGAGAGCTAATTTGAAATGAGGCCAGAGAAAACAGGGCTGAAATCGATTACAGGTAGCGTTATAAAAAAATAAAAATTGTCGCGGTGTTCAACGTGTTTTGTATTTATTTGATGCCTGAAATACACAGACTCATGCTGTGGAAGCTATAGTCAATTAATTCAAAAAATGATTTAAAAATAATGGAGTTCAGCTTTATGAGAAGCCTGCTTTTTTTCTTTTCTGTTTTGTTATGTGCCACATCGTTTGCGGATGTTCGTTTGCCACGCGTATTGTCGGACCACATGATTTTGCAACGTGAGATGCCAGTCACTCTTTGGGGTTGGGCAGACGAAGGTGAAAGCGTTGAAATACAGTTAAATGGAAATAAGTTAGCGCACACTTCGGCAAAAAATGGAAAGTGGCAAATCCAGATTGCAAAACAAAAAGCAGGTGGGCCACATACCTTAAGCGTGATTGGAAAAAACACGGTTGAACTCAAGGACATATATTTTGGCGATGTTTGGCTCGCGTCTGGTCAATCGAACATGCAGACCACGATGGCGCGTGTTGAAGAACGTTTTCCAAACGCGATTCGTAAAGCGAGCCATCCACTCTTGCGTCAATTTACGGTTCCCAGAGTAATGACCTTCACTGAACCGCAAGAAGATCTGAATGGTGGAGAATGGCAATTAACCACACCGCACACTGTGCCGCAACACTCCGCGACCGCGTATTTTTTCGGTCGAAAAATCATGCAGGAAGAGAATGTCCCGGTTGGCATATTGAGCTCGAATTTTGGCGGTTCGCCGGCTGAATGCTGGATGAATTTGCAGGCATTGGAGTCCTACCCTGAAGCCTACCAGCGTGCATTGAGTTTGCAGGATGAAAAACATTTACAAGCCTTGAAAGATGCCGATGCTAAAGATGGTAACGCCTGGTATAGCGAATTAAACGCCGGTGACAAAGGGAGCAAGGCAGCGCCTCCCTGGCAGGACCCTGCCATTGACCACAGCGAGTGGTCGACCCTTAACGTGCCAGGCTTGTGGGAAGACCAGGGGCTTGAGGCGATGGCAGGAATCGTCTGGTTTAGAAAAGTCGTTGATCTTCCCGCTGATTTTGACGGTGGTGAAGGCTTTTTACGGCTCGGGACAATTGTGGATGCCGATGTGGCGTACATCAATGGCGTGGAAGTGGGGCGCACCGGTTATCAATATCCGCCTCGACGTTACTCTGTAAAAAAAGGTGTACTAAAGCCAGGCAAAAACACTATCGCTTTGCGAATACAAGTGAATAACAAGCGCGGCGAATTTATACCGGAAAAACCCTACTATCTTGAAGCTGGAGGAAAAAAATATTCCCTGACAGGAAGCTGGCATTACAAAATTGGAAATGTGATGGCAAGTACGCCCCCCGCCTTGCGTTTTACGCCCTGGAACGAGCCGCTGGGATGTTTCAACGCAATGCTCGCCCCTCTATTTAATCTAAAAATCAAGGGCGTAATTTGGTACCAGGGTGAATCCAACACAGGAAAACCCGCTGAATACGCCACGCTATTTCCACATTTAATTCGCCATTGGCGAGAAAAATTTGATCAGGGAGATTTCCCTTTTATTTTTGTCCAGCTGGCGAACTATATGAAAGCTGAACCCGAACCTTCCGAAAGTACCTGGGCTGAATTGCGGTTTTCGCAGTTTAAAAGTTTAAGTGAACCAAACACGGCGATGGCTGTGGCAATTGATGTGGGTGAGTGGAATGATTTACATCCACTGGACAAAAAATCGGTTGGCGAACGTCTTGCTTTGGCAGCACAAGCGCTGGCTTATGATCGTGATATTGTTTATTCAGGCCCTTTATTGAAATCTGCCAAACGTAAGAAAAATAAAGTGGTATTGAACTTTACGCATATTGGTTCTGGTTTGTTGGCAAACGGTGAAGGCCTGGGTGGTTTTGCTATTGCTGGCGAGGATGGGAAGTTTGTGTGGGCTCAGGCTGAAATTTCCGGGAAAAAAGTGATAGTGTGGCACCCGCAAATCAGTGAACCGCAAAAAGTTCGTTATGCTTGGGCGAATACACCTGAAGACGCCAACCTCTACAACAAAGAGGGCTTGCCAGCCTCACCCTTTGAAGTTGAATTGTAAACTGGCAATGCAGTAAAAATATTTTTGATATTGAGAAAAAGACAAAGGCGCAACAGCGCCTTTTTTATTGTGCAAATTAAAGAGAAATAAAAAAGGGGCTGCAAGCAGCCCCAAACTCTCGTTCTATGAGGAGATTAGGCGTTATTGCTAACGCCCGAGTACCACATGTTTAACTACTGTGATTAGAATGACCCACGGATACCAAAGGTGTAGGTAGCGCCGGGGTAGAAAATGTTGAAGGTATTGGCATCACTTTCGAACACAGTATGCAGAGGCTCATTAGTGAGGTTATACGCATCAAAGGTTAGTGTCAGGTTGTAATCTTCCAGTACCGGCAGATTGTAGCTAGCAGAAAAATCCACTTGCGTACGCTCCGGAGCCATCAGAGGAGACCAGCCACCGCCAGCTTCTGCTTCGTCTGTACGGGTATAAGTCAAACGAGTCTGGAACATTTCGTTTTCGTAGTACGCCGTAAAGTTGAAGGAATCTGCAAGGCCGAAAATCTCGCCATCGGGATCACTCGCATTCTGGTCGATTTTGTTCATACTGGTGTTAAAGCCAAGGCCTTCAACCCACATATCCAGAGGCTGAACCCAGATCAATTCCATACCGTAAAGTTTGGTAACGCCATCGATATTCACATCAGTGACAACATTTGTGACACACTGATCTGAAGCTCTACCGCCACAGGCTTGAATTGCATCATTCTGGGTATCGCTGATTGCGTCTTCACTGATATCTACACCGTAGCCCTCAAGCTCCAGGAATTGGACTTGAACATTGTCTTCCTTAGTGAAGCCTGTGATGTCTTTTTCGTAGTAAGTGAAGCCAACATAACCGAGGTCACTGAAGTACCATTCACCACCGATATCCATGTTTGTTGATTCGAATGGAGAAAGGAAGGGGTTACCCGCAGCAACTTCGTCGATGCCGGAACCATTCCATGCAACAGTCGGGAACATCGATGACGGGTTTGCACGAGTCAGACTGCGTGAAGCACTTGCACGCAATTTGATATCTTCACGCAAATCATACACAACACTCATCGAAGGCAGAATGCGTGTGTAATCAGCCACAGTCGATGCCGTTTCAACAACATTAGGTGTTGCTTCATCGTCATCAGCTACCGTAACTGTTTGCTCCGTATCGACCATGCGGATACCCATGTTGGTGCGTAGAGTACGGCCTGCAATTTCAGTTTCAGTGTTGGCTTCGAGGTAGAACGCGAGGACTTCTTCATTGATATCACCCACGGTCGCACCGAATTGGTCACCGGTACCGTCTGTAGTTGGTTGGAATGCGTTGTAGTTAATTGCATTTTTTACTGCGTTCCAATCGGCACTTACAATACCGTTAATTCCGTTATAGCCACTGATACTGTTACCCAAATCCTGGACAGGAGAGTTAACCAGAACACTTGAGAAATCCGTTTCCAATGTGGTACCAGTAAATAGGTCGGCAAATCCGTCGGAATTAAAACCGGTCATGTCCGAATCATTTTCATCCATTGCGATACCAAACTTCAGACCGTTAACATCGGGCTCATCGCCGAGAGTGAAGTCGATATTGAATGAAGTGGTTTCTGTTTCGCGTTTGTTGCGCTGAAAGCGGAACGAACCGGCCTGGACTTCGGACCCGGCTCCTGGGATATCACTTGGTCCCGCACCCCAGGTCCAACCTGGGCCAACATTTGCGAGGTCAGCCGTGTGTTGAACTGTTGGGAAGTCGCCATCGTAAGCAAAGGTCAATTGGCCTGCAGGCGCGTAGTACAAGAGGTAGGGCTCATCGCGATCAAACTCGGAAGACGTTTTGGATGCAGAAATATCCATCGTAAAATCGTCGCGAATATTCCAGGACATGCTTGGCATTACACTGGTGTAAGAGAGTTCTTCCTGGTAATCACGAGAACCAACCCATGGGCGGTTGTTCCAGAAAGTACCGCTTTGAATGACATTGTCTTCGGAAAGTTGAATGTCTTGTGGAATCCACTCAAGACCATATTGCAAGCCGTTACGACGATAGATATGCATCAATTCGTTGCGCAGGAAGTTGCGGTCCGCGTTGGAAACTAAAAGGTCGAGATTAAAACTCAAATCGTCATTTGGATTAAATTCAACAGAGCCGATAAATGAAGTGGTATCGCGATCACCGAAGGTGTACATCGGGCGCGCAATATACGGCAAGCCGAAATTATCGAGCTCGGAATCACTTAAACCGGAAATAGCATTTAGATCAATGGGGTCGCCAGTGCTAACGCCCGCATTTGCCGCAGCGTAATCTGCCGTTGCATAAGTTGCGTAGTTAAAAACGTTCCATCCGGTGCTGCCATCAACACAACCGTAGTCATCGGGTGCTCGCCACTCAACAGCACAGCCGCTCTGATAGTTACCAACAGTCTCGTAACCGTCTACGCGAGTTTCAGATTGACGATGGACAATGCCGCCCATAATTCCCCAGGTGTCATCGGAAAAGCCGCCAATAAAGGAAATACGCGGGCTCGTACTGCTGGACATTTCGTTGTAAGCGCCTTCAAGACCGAAGCGGAAGTTGGCTCCTTCTCCGAGGTCGGAAGCGCGCAATGTGCGCATGTTGACGTATCCGGACACACCGCCTTCAACTTGTTGCGCAGTGGTGGTTTTGTTTACAGCCAGAGAGCTGAACAATTCGGGTGGAAACATGTCGAGGTCGACATGACGGCCGCGGGCGCCAGAGCCCATGCTACCATCCGAGGCTACGGCAATGGAGTTGCCGTTCATTACAACTTTAGTGAAGGATGAACCGAGACCACGCACCGTAATTTGCTGGCCTTCACCGGTTACTTCACGGCTGATTTTTACACCGGGGATACGGCTTAAGGATTCCGCCAGGTTCTGGCTAGGCATCTTACCGATATCATCTGCAAATACCTCGTCACTGAAACCGACGGAATTACGTTTTGCGTTGGTGGAGGTTAAAAGGCTGCCACGGTAACCCGTGACGATCACTTCTTCCTGTTGTATTGCTTCTTCGTTACTGTCCTGGGCGATGGCCGAACTGGCGGCGGCTACACACAGGCTCAGAAGTCCCACTTTTGAGAGTTTGAATGAGCGTGCTCTGGACATGATGTCCTCCTAACGAACAGTTTTTATTGTGTTGAATTTTGTGGTTATGCCGAGGGGTAAGGACTGTGACAGCTTTACCTTGGGCAGCGCGACAACTTTGAATACATGAACACTAAACCACATGTATACAAGCGCACAAGGCATGCTAAAGCTCTGTTGTGCAGGTGTCAACAGAGCGGAGACTTATTCTTCTGAAAAGTACTCGGGGTGGTTGGCGGGTGCGAGCTCCAGAATCGTGAAAACTTCATGCATATGCGTTTCCATGGCTTTACGAGCCTGCTCTGGATCGCGGGTTTTTATGGCTTCAAGTATGGCTTTGTGCTGCTTGAGCACCACCTCGTATTGGCCTCGAATCTCCTTAAGGCTGAGATTACGTACCCGGTCCATATGGCCCTTTTCTGCTTCAATCAACTGGCTGAGTTTGGGGAATTGCGTTTGGTCAGCCAGGGCATTGTGGAATTTGTCATCCAGTGCCTGAAACAACATGGGTTGGTGTTCGGCTGCGGCCTGCTCTTGCTCTTTAATAATGGCTTCGCAATGAGCGATAAATGCATTATCAGCGGTTTCCGCAATTTTGGCGACAACGGCCAATTCCAGCGCTTCCCGGATAAAGCGTGCTTCCAGAATTTTCGGCATGCTGAGATGGGAAACAAAGGTGCCGCGTTGGGGCCGGACTTCAACAAAGCCCATACTATTCAGTTTGAACAGGGCTTCGCGAACCGGTGTGCGGCTTACGCCAAACTTTTCAGCCAGGCTGGTTTCAGAAATCATCATGCCCGGCGCCAGCTCCATGGAGACAATCTCATCGCGCAAATGCTCAAATATTTGTTTGGGCACAGAGCGATCAAACTTCAGTGTTTTAACTCGCTTGTTTGAAATGTTCATGTGTGGTTCTTTTTTTGTTTTTAATAAGATCTGCTGTGGCAAGGCATACTAGTATGCCGAATGCATATTAGCAAATGAAACGGGTGCGAGGGGAGGGGGGTGCATGAAGCCGATGACCGGCCTCACGCTGAGATATTTTAAGCAGCGAGTGCTTTGATTTGAGCGCTAAGGCGGCTCTTATGACGCGCAGCTTTGTTCTTGTGAATGATGCCTTTGTCAGCAATGCGGTCGATAACCGGAACTGCTGCAGTGTACGCTGCTTTTGCCGCTTCTGCATCACCTGCTTCAATCGCCGCTACTACTTTCTTAATATAGGTGCGAACCATGGAGCGCAGGCTAGCATTGTGTTTGCGCGCCTTGTCATTCTGGCGAGCACGTTTTTTTGCTTGGGGTGAGTTTGCCACCGCGTTGCTCCTGTAATGAATACTATGAAATCAGTCTTTAACTGGCTGGGCCAGCTTTGGGACGCGGTATTATCCTTGTTTAATGTTCAAAGTCAATCCCCGTTGGGCTTGCAGAGGCCGCTCAGTGTGGCTTTTGTTTCAGGCCTTCAATAAAGAGCTTTTTTAATACCTCGAGATTATTCACGCCAGCGTAATTCAGCCGACAAATCAGGGCAATACTGCGGTGTGGGCCCGGATCGGCGAGTGTGATGGTTTTCAGCTCCGGGTTGTCGTGCAAGAGCGAGGGGACGGCCATTTCCGGGATCAAAGTGAGGCCCATGCGGCCGGCAACCATTTGAACCAGGGTGTGCAGGCTGGTTCCAGCAAGGCTGTGGTCTACTTCCGCCGTTTTCAGTTTACAGGCCGCGAGCGCGTGATCTTTCAGACAATGGCCTTCCTTTAATAACAGCAGGTGCGCGTGCTTCAGTTCCTCGGTGCTGATTTGCTTCAGGTTCGCAAGCTCACTGTCGCTGTGAGCGACCAGAACAAAGTTTTCCTCCCAGAATTCAAAACTCAATAAACCCTGAATATCGTAGGGCAGCGCCAGAATAGCAGCATCAATATCACCGCGTCTGACCTTGTCGAGCAGATCCTGACTTTGCTCTTCGACGATGCTGAGTTTGAAGTCCGGGTAGGCCTTGCGCACGGCGGGCAAGGCTCGGGGTAAGAGGTAGGGGCCAATGGTCGGGATGACGCCCAGCGTCATTGGCGTACTGAGTGGCGCCTTAAAACTGGCTGCGAAAGCCTGGAGCTCATCCACCTGAATTTTGATGTCTCGTGCCTTATCGAGGATCAGACGTCCTTCGGTGGTGAGCAGAACTTTTTTATTGTCCCGCTCGAAGAGCTGCAAGCCGAGGCGGGATTCGAGCTCATTAATAGCCGTGCTCAATGCAGATTGTGATACCGCACAGCGGTCAGCGGCTTTTTTGAAGTGCAGGGTGTCGGCGACGGCCAGGGCATAGACAAGCTGTTTAAGGGAAATCATAGTCGATCCATAAAATAGATTGATGTGATCAATTATATGCGATTTATTAGATGACGGAGACTTTTTATCCTGAGCGTGTTTTCAAGGGGTTCGCTACGGCGAACGTTTACCACATTTATTCGCTTTACTTAGAAGGAAAGCAGACATGGCAAAAATTAATCAATCCATTCCCGAATTCAAGGCTCAGGCATTCCACAACGGTGAGTTCCGCGAAATCACCAGTGACGATGTGAAAGGCAAGTGGTCCATCTTTTTATTCTACCCAGCGGATTTTACTTTTGTCTGCCCGACTGAACTGGAAGACATGGCCAAGCACTATGACGAGTTACAAAAACTGGGTGTCGAAGTGTATTCGGTATCAACCGATACCCACTTCACCCACAAGGCGTGGCACGACCACAGCCCGGCGATTAGCAAAATCAAATATCCCATGATCGGCGATCCAACGGGCGTCATTACCCGCGGTTTCGATGTGATGATTGAGGAAGAAGCGTTGGCATTACGCGGCACCTTCCTGGCTGATCCCGAAGGCATTATCAAGGTAGCGGAAATTCATGATCTTGGTATCGGCCGCTCAGCAAAAGACATGGTGCGCAAAGTGAAGGCTGCACAATACGTTGCCACGCATGACGGTGAAGTGTGCCCAGCCGCCTGGGAAGCGGGTGAAAAAACCTTGACGCCAAGCCTGGATCTTGTGGGCAAGATTTAAGGTTCGGTCAACCCAATCGAATTGCGTTCTCTGATCAGAGTCAGGCGCTGACAGTGCTGGCTCTGCTACGAGGAAATTGTTCTCCCCGTACTTCGCAAGTACGCCCTTGAAGTTGCCGGGCTTAACCGCCCGGCTTTTTTTAACACGGATATTTTTCTGAAAAGTATTCAGGAAGTAATACAGGTAACGAACTATGTTAGACCAAGCTTTATTAAACGCACTTGAGGGTTACACCGCAAGCATGCAAAAAGAAGTTAGTCTGGTAATGCAAGCGGGCGAACATGCGAGTAAAGACGAATTGCGTTCCTTTTTGCAGTCATTTGCTTCGGTGACTGACAAGATCGTATTAAAGGAAGAAGATCAACAACTGCGAAGCCCGATCAGCTTCAGCATAAGCGTTGAAGGGAAAAGTACCGGTATTGTGTTCTCTGGCATTCCCGGTGGTCATGAATTTTCATCGTTGGTGTTGGCTGTGTTGAATGCCTCCGGCACGCCGATGAAACTGGATGCCAGTATTATTGAAATCATTCGCGGTATTCAGGAACCTTTGAAATTTGAAGTATTTGTGAGTTTGAGTTGTCACAACTGCCCGGACGTTGTGCAAACACTGAACCAATTTGCGCAAGTCAATCCGAATATCAGCTGTGAGACCATTGACGGAGGTTTATTCGCTGACGAGATTGAAGCGCGCAATATACAGGGCGTACCAAGCGTCTATGTGAATGAGCAAGAGTTTGCCAATGGAAAAATAGACACGGCGAAAATTATTGAAAAATTGTTCGAACGCTTTCCCAATCTCAAGCAAACACAAAAGGCTGATCAGCAATTGCCCTTGCAAGATGTGGTTGTTATCGGGGGTGGGCCTGCAGGTGTGGGTGCTGCAATTTATGCAGCACGTAAAGGTTTGAATGTGAGTGTGATTGCCGATCGCGTGGGTGGGCAGGTGAAAGATACGCTCGGTATCGAAAACCTGATTTCTGTTCCTTCCACCACAGGGCCTGAATTGTCAGCGGCATTGAAAACCCATCTGGATGCCTATGAGATCACTTTAAAAGAACACTTGCGCGTTGAAAAAATTGAAAGCGGTAAATTGAAAAAAGTGCACTTGTCTTCCGGTGAAATTATTGAAAGTAAAACGCTGATCATTGCAACAGGTGCAAAATGGCGAGAGCTGGGTGTTCCCGGCGAGAAAGAAAATATTGGTAAAGGTGTGGCCTACTGTCCCCACTGTGACGGGCCTTTCTTTAAAGGTAAGGACATCGCCGTGATAGGTGGCGGGAATTCCGGTATAGAAGCAGCGCTCGACCTGGCGGGGATTGTCAAGCAGGTGACCGTGTTCGAATTTGCACCGGAACTGCGAGCAGACAAAGTGCTGGTTGAAAAAGCCGAGGCGCGCGACAACATTACAATTTTACGTAATGTTGCGACAACGCAAATTCTCTCACAGGATGGCAAAGTTACTGCCATTGAATATAAAGACCGTGAAGACGACAGCTTTCACCAGAAAAATCTGCAAGGTGTATTCGTTCAGATTGGTTTGGTCCCCAACAGTGCTTTCCTGGATGAGATGGTGAAACGCACGCCCTTTGGTGAGATTGAAATCAACGAGCGTTGCGAAACGTCGGAACCCGGTATTTTTGCGTGTGGCGATGTCACCACGGTCCCCTACAAACAGATCGTTGTTGCAATGGGGGAAGGCAGTAAAGCCGCGCTGTCTGCTTTTGACTACCTTTTGAAGAACTAAGTGTTGCACATGCGCCTTTCCTTGAGGGGCGCATTTATGACAACAGTGAATCAGTACAGGTTGACAAGCCCTTGAGCGTTCGACGGGTGTGTTAACCTGTTTTTGTATTGGGGCCATTTGTATTGAGGCCAGCAGGCACTGCGACTGAGAGCGTACGCAGGATTTGTGCTATACCCATTATATGAATGTTACAGCCTCCCCAGCGTATGAGCTTCACTTCGATCAGGCGACGGGTCAACTGTATGGCTACATCGCCAATTGTCACGCTGACAAATCTCCATCTGACAAAGCTCACTCTGAAAAGACAGGCGAATCAATTCGAAAAACACCGTCGGGTTTACATTTCCAAAAGAGCCTTCGGGATGGCGGGTTCGAGCACTTCTATTTGGAGCCGAGTCAGGTCGCGATCTTTTTAAGGAGCGTGGGTAATCAAACGCCAGGGCGTTACCTTCTTGGAGAAAGACGTGATGCCTCGGTGGACATAGAAGTGAGCCCCGATGAACTTACGGCCTGGCTCAAAATAACGCCTGCTAAAGGTGGAACGCCATTAAGCATTGAAAGCGTAAAACAAAAAATGGCAGAGAAAGCGATCGACGCCAAATGTCTTCTGCCTGATATTCTCGATAAAATTCAGAAACATTTGAACGAAGAATTTAATTTACTTTTTGCAAAAGGCAAACATCCTGAGGCTGGTAAGTCAGCACAGTTTGAGCGTTTACTGGAATCCTGGGTTGAACTGGATTTGGATGCCGCCGCAGAAGGTGCAATTGATTTGCATAATAACTTTAAATTTGTCAACGTCGAGCCGGGGCAAAAATTGCTCAGAAAAATACCGGCTTCCCAAGGTGAACCAGGTAGAAATATTTTTGGCAAGGCTATCCCTTCAATGCCTGGTGAAGATCTCGAATTTGCTCAACCCTTTGAGGGTGTTGCGCTCGCCGAAAATGACGAAAACCTGCTTGTTGCAACGCGAAAAGGGCATCCCATATTCTCCTCGAAGGGCGTCAAAGTCGATTTGGTGTTGTCACTGCCCGCAGTGGATATTCACAGTGGTAATGTTGACTATGACGGTTCTATTTTTATTGCTGGCGATATCGAAAGCGGCTTCGATGTGAGAGCGTCCGGGGATATTGTCGTTAAGGGTCGAGTCGCGAAATCGAATATCCATGCAGGCGGCAGTATCACCATCCACGGCGGTGTGCTGGGCGACGAAACCAGTAATAGTAGTACGCGTTTGCATTGCGAAGGTAAATTCCATGCGCGTTTTGTCAATTCAGCGTGTATCTATAGTGAGGCAGATGTACACGTTGATGAGTACCTGATGCACAGCCGTGTGTCAGCAGTGAAAGGAATTTATCTTGGGCAGGAAAAAGGCAAAGGACGAATTATTGGCGGCTATGTTAGCTCTGATCTTGAAATCGTTGCTAAAAGCCTGGGGAGTGAGGCTGCGGTATCGACACTATTGGTACTGGGTGCGCAAGAAGGTAAAAATGTTAAGTTGGAAGGGAAAGTTGCGCTGTTGCATAGACGCCATAGCGAACATCAGCAACTCAAAATGATTTTAAATAAATCGAGTGAGGCAGTATCCGAAAAATTGGGGCGGGTTAATCTTGATAAGCTGACAAAAATCAGGAACACAGTCGTGGCTCTGGAAAGTCAGATCGAAAAGCTTGAGTTTGAAGTGGAAGAACTCAAAGGCCAGAGGAGAACACCAGAGGTGCGTGTGAGCGGGACAATTTTTCCTGGTGTGAAAGTCAATATTTTTGGGCAGGCCTGGCTCTGTGAAACGGAAACCAGAAGAAAGTTAGTGAAACTGATTGGCAGCCGTGTACAAACGCAAGAGCCGGAAAACTAAATACATTAGAGATTAATATTTTGACCTGCATAAAAAATGTAGAACACTCGAGAAAAGGATTTGGAAGATAAAGATCCAGGGTATGGGTAGAAACTTTTGCTAAAAGGTTTAGCTGGAAGGTTTAGCTAGACGTTATAGAGAGATTAAAGCTATGTTAGTTGAAGACATAATGACACAGACGGTACATGTGATCTCGCCTGATCACTCTTTGGCCGATCTGCAAACGATATTCGATAAGGTGACTTATCGCCATCTGCTGGTGGAGGAAAACCACAAACTGGTTGGTCTGATTTCTGACCGGGATATGTTGCAGCGACTGAGCCCCTGGTTGGGAACCGACGAAGAAACCGAGCATGATCGCAGTGTGTTACAACAAAAAGTCGGATCGTTCATGAGTACAGATTTGATAACGGTTGACAGGTTAACGCTCGTTGATTGTGCCACGATTCTATTATTGGAAAATAAAATATCCTGCTTGCCTGTTGTTGATGAAAACAACGCGATTGAAGGAATCGTAAGTTGGAAAGATCTGCTTAAGTATTCCGTTTATGGCGTTGCCAAAGAGCAGGTTTGTCGCCCGAGGGCTTAAGTATTGCTGCCAGAACTAATCCACTGCAGCAGGAAGGCGGATTTCAAAAATGACACCGCTATTATCCGGCACGTTATAGCCTTGTACTTCGCCACGATGAAAGTCTGCAATCAAACGTACGATGTATAAACCCAGCCCCAAATGATGGCCCTGCTGAATAGGGGCGTCTTTATCTCTGACTGAAACCATGGAATCAAACAATTGGCCTTGCATGTCTTTTGGCAGCGGCGGACCTTCATTGCGGACAGTGATGATTAAATCATTGTTATTTCGATACAGCCCCAACTCGACCAGCCCATCCTGGGGGCAAAAATCGGCTGCGTTATCCACAAGTTTATCGAGCATTTGTACGAGTAATTCTCCCGAGCCATCGATCTCCAGTTTTTCATCTTCTTTTTGAATGCGTAGGGAAAATTTAACATTCGGGTACACATCCTTATAGGCCTCAGCAAGGTTTTCAAGGATGACATCAACGGGAATACGCTCAATATCTGCTGCGCTTATTGCCTGTTCCACATGGCTGGCCGCACTCATGGAGTTGAGGATGCTGGTCAAACGCGTTGCGCCTTCACGCGCTCGATCGGCGTAGGTGCGTGCTTGCGTATTCAGTTCAACATGTTCGAGATTATCAAGGGAGGATTTGACAATCGCCAAGGGTGTGCGGAGTTCGTGTGACAACTTGCTGGATAAGGTCCGTAAATAGTTTGTGTATTCGCGTAAACGTGTCAGCAATGCAGCATAATTGCGACTGAGATCGCCAATTTCATCCTGACTGCGAAAAACCGGAAAGTTTTCTGCAATCTTTCCACTTTCAGAAATCACTGAGCCTGCCGCAGAACTGAGTTTGCGAATACGTAAACTTAGCCAGCTCGCATAAATTAAAAAGGTGAGTGCAGCAATTGTGGAGACCAGAACGGAGTACAGTAACAGTTGATCAAAAGCATTGTTAGTAAGGTTCGCCAGCGATTCAGCATTTTGATCGGCGACGACCGCCCCGATAATTTTGTTGTTGTCCCTGGGGTCGTAAACCGGCACAGCCACGCGCAATACATTTGCGGTTTCACTGCGGTACCAGCCTGAGGCGCTTTCACCGCGCAACGCCAGGGCAGGTTCAGGCGTTTCAAATTGCCCACTGCGTTGCGGAGTATCCAGATCGGGGCGTTTATCATCACCGAGAATCAGCGTGTAGAACCAACTGACAAAGCCGTGGGTTTGTTGAGTCTGTGCCTGGTCAATATCGCCGTGGCGAGCAACAAACCGCGCGTTAATCGAAGCCAGAGAAAGGCGCACGCCATTTTGTGAAAAAATGGAAAGTTCGTGCGATAAGTCTTTTGCGAGACGCACGACGGGTGGCAGGCTTTTTTGTGAAGGATTGTTGCCCACGCGAAATTCCTGGCCACCTGAACTCAGGCCCACATACTCAAGTGCAAGATTTTTTTCTGCCCAATCCAATGGCAAAAACAATTCAACCTGGTAACCATTATTGTTTTCAACCCATGCCCCTTTTAACTGATGTTCAACAGCGAAATCAGTTTCCGACAGTTGGCGGGAAACATGCACACTGCCGGGTGCGCTGGCATACACGATGAATTGGCGTATTTCATTTGTATCCGAACGCGCATGCAATTTCAGGTGGTCACTTTCCAGGGGGGTGCTTTGTGAGGGCCGAAAGCTTTGCCAATTTTCGTCTTTAAAACTGAAAAAGAGATACAAACTGCTTTGTAAGGCGCCCGCAACAACTTGCATGCGTGCTTGCGGGTTACCGGCAGCGCGAAAACTTTGCAATTGATAGTTGTAAGCGCGCCAATCGTCGTCATAGCCATCGAGCGTCGGAGGTGTACGCAAGGGGTGAATATAAAGCGGGATGGCATTGTCTTCTGCGATGAAACTGCGCAGGCGTTTTACACTGAGGGTATCACTGCCCAAACGCGATGCCACCGCACGCGAAGTGGCAAGTAAGGTTTGGCTTTGTCCCTTACGTAAACTGGCATCCACTTCACGCACATATTGGCAGCCTGCCCAGGGCACAATCAGGGTGATCAAGCTGACAATAAAAAGTTGCTTGCGCAAACGCATGTTGGGTTCTTTTTAGCCTGCGTTTTCCAGCACCCAGCGATACCCCATGCCGTAGGCGGTTTGAATGCAATCGAAGCTGTCGTCGATCTCCTTGAACTTTTTACGAATACGTTTGATGTGCGAGGTGATGGTATTGTCATCGAGCACGACGTTGGCGGCGTCCATTAATTGTTGACGATTTTTAACATGGCCAGGATGTTGCGCAAGAGAGTGAACAATCCACAATTCGGTCACCGTCAGGTCCACCATGTTGCCATTCCATTGGACACTCATGCGGTCCATATTGAGGGTGAGTTTTCCGCGAGCAATTTCCTTGTCCTTGGAGATGGGCTGTTGTAATGCGTCGATGCGACGAAATAACGCAGTAATGCGCGCAAGCATATGCGGTTGGCTGATGTCTTTGGTGAGGTAGTCATCGGCGCCGAGGCGCAGACCACTGACAACGTCGAATTCGCTGTCGCGTGCAGTGAGGAAAATAATCGGTAACTCCGGAGCCAGGCTGCGCAGCTCGCGGCATAATTCAAAGCCACCTTCTACTTCCGCGCCGAGGCCGATATCAATAATCGCCAGGTCCGGTAAGCGCGCTTTAAACGCTTCTGAGGCTTCAGGGCGAGAACGATAGTGGGTCACTTTATAGCCCTGGCGCTGCAGGGCATCGCAATAATTTTGGGCAATGGCTTCTTCGTCTTCTACGATGACAACATGTCGACTCATGGTTTTTCACTTATTGTTCGAAAGTAGCGCTATTGTTCCGATGCGCGCTGGCTTTGTCCAGCCTTGACTGCACGCGGGCCTTTCCCTAGAGTGCGCGCTTTCCCAAAACAAGAAATAAATACGAGGCAGCAACATGTTCCCTTCAATCGTAGCTGATATTGGCGGTACCAACGCGCGATTTGCGTTGGTGACTGATGAGATCAACGGACAACCCCAAATTGAACACATCGACGTTCTGGATGGCAGCGCCTACGCGACCTTTGAAGATGCCATCCAGGCCTATGTTGAAAAGCTTGGAATCGCGATGCCCAAGGCTGCCTGTGTTGCTATCGCGGGCCCTATTGATGGCGACGACGCTCGCATGACCAACCTGGATTGGCGGTTTTCGCAAGCCGGGGTTAAGCAGCGTTTTGGCTTCGATAATTTTGCCGCGATCAATGATTTTGCTGCGCTCTCTATCGCGACCAGTAAACTCGCCGCTGCGGACCTCACGGAAATTCGCAGTGGTGTTTCTGATCCGCAGGGGAATAAAGCGATACTTGGTCCAGGGACAGGCCTTGGGGTTGCCGGGCTGGCGTATGCCAGGGGAACCTGGTTGCCAATTCCCAGTGAAGGCGGCCACGTGAACGTGTCACCAGCAACAGAGCTGGAGTGTGATGTGATCAAAGCGGCAATGGCCGAGCATGGACATGTTTCAGCAGAAATTTTTATATCGGGGCCGGGTCTGGTGCGTTTATATCGTGCACTCGCAAGCGTGCGTGGGGAAACACCCGAAGCGTTGGAACCCAAAGACGTGACTGCTCGCGCACTGAGTCAATCGGGAGAAAGCGCGAATGCACTGTGTCGGGAAACCCTTTCCCTGTTTTGCAGTTTTCTTGGCAATCTCAGTGGCAATCTTGCTCTCACCTACGGGGCGCAAGGCGGGGTGTATCTCGCGGGCGGTATCGTGCCGCGCATCCTGGATTTTTTACGCGCCAGTGATTTCAACACGCAATTCGCAGCCAAAGGGGTGATGTCACACTATCTTGAAGACATTCCTGTTTACCTGATGAGTCATCCGCAGCCGGGTTTGCTCGGTTCAGCCGCCTGGCTCGCCGCCTTGCAAAAATAAGGAATTCATCTTCATTCAGTTTTGGTTAAGTTAGCCTGCTTATACTTCCTCGAAGCATCTCTATCCATGCTTCGGAGGAAGTATGAAAAAAATCATTCTGAGTATTTGTATTCTCGCGTCGTTTATCGGTCAGGCCTATGCCGATACCTACCTTCATGGCTCGATAGGCGAGGGTGAATTTTCAACCGGGGGCAGTCCGGATATCTATGATCTGGGTATCGGTTTTGTTCTTGGCCCCACCCTGAATTTTGAAATTGCTTACGTTGATCTCGGGGAAACCCTGTACGTCATTGATTCAATTTCACACCTCGATGAAGCCGCAGACGGTTTTAATTTTTCCCTCGTTGCCGACATCCCCTTAAACCCGCATCTCGATTTATATTTTGCGGCTGGTTACATGCGTTGGGATGATACATCCCTATACTACGAATACGATGAGTATGTCGATTCGCTGACTGTGCGTGGTAAGGATTGGAATTTCGGTCTGGGAATCAAAGCGGAGATTCTTGAAAGTGTTGATCTGAAAATTGGATATACAGAATACCAATTGGATACTATTGACGTAGAAAGTATGACCGCCGGTTTAATTTTCCGCTTTTAGTTTTTTTTAAACTTCGGAGACGTGTGCTCGCACGTTAACAAAGGGAAGAGTTCACAAGGAAGTTCAACTTGAACCCGATGCATAAAGTTCCTATGCATCGGGTTTGTTCATTTTTCAGAGGTTCCCTGGCTGCTAATTTAAGGCGATTTTTCGCTCAGGCAATTTTTCCGGTGGTGCGCACCCGCTTGGCACCTTTGACCGGTTTGGCCTTTAAGGCTGCCTGGCGTTTCTGGATTTGTGCATCAATCATATTTTTAACGGCAATAAGTAGGCCTGCGACAAAAAAAGCACCGGGTGGTAAAACGGCCACAAGAAAATTAACGTAGTTGGAGCCAAATAATTCCAGTTTCCAGCTTTCGGCACCCGTACCGAAAATCAAGTGCATATCGGCAAACAGGGTGCCGTTGCCGATGATTTCGCGTATGCCGCCTATCGCTAACAATACCAGCATAAATCCCAATGCCATCATGAATCCGTCAACTGCTGAGGGCAGTATGGGGTTTTTACTAGCGAATGCATCGGCACGACCGAGGATGGCGCAGTTGGTGACAATCAAGGGAATAAAAATGCCGAGTATCTGGTATAACTCGTAAGTAAAGGCCTGCATCAGCAATTCAGTACAGGTCGTAAACGCAGCAATGATCATTACAAAAGCGGGAAGCTTGACGGCATCACTGACTGCATTGCGAATTAATGACACCACGACATTGGAACCGATCAGCACCAACATGGTTGCCATACCGAGACCGAGCGCATTCACAAAAGAACCTGTTACTGCAAGCAAGGGGCACAGGCCCAATAGCTGCACGAGGGCGGGATTGTTTTTCCACAAGCCGTTAGTCGTTATCTCTTTATAATTACTCATTGTCTTTTTGTGCCTGTTCGGACATGCGTTGTTGATGCACTTCCAGGGTTTCTTTTACGCGATTGACGACAGCTCGCGGCGTAATGGTCGCACCGGTAAATTGATCAAACACGCCGCCGTCTTTTTTAACTTGCCAATATTCAGCTTCAGGATTGTTGAGTGAGCGCCCGGCAAAATTTAATATCCAGTTACTTTTCTTCAGATCAATTTTATCGCCAAGTCCGGGCGTTTCCTTGTGGGCAAGCACGCGGACACCCGCGACACTGCCATCCGTATTCACACCTATAATTAAATCGATATCGCCACTGTAACCATCCGGCGCCGTCGCGGGGTAAATGTAAGCGACAATTTGGCCATTTTTACGCGCAATATGAATATCTTCTGCCTGCTTTAAGCCGAGCGCTTTTTGTAAGGCTTCGGAGCTGACAAACACGTCACTCAACATATCATTGTCATGGCGGTCGGCGGGCACAATTTCCAGCAGGGCTTTTTCAGCCGCGCGGCGTTTGGATTCTTCGATACGGTCGCTGGTAAGCAGCCAGGTACCTGCCAACAAAGCGGCAGTGCACAAAGCAAAAGCAGACAGGATAAGCGCATTGGCGCTGATAGCGCGACCCAACATCAGTGTTCATCCTCTTTACGCAAAGCCGATTGCGCGCGTTCGTGTCCGTAGGTGCGCGGTACAGTGTAGTAGTCGATAAAGGGTGCAGCGAAATTCATCAGCAAGACGGCAAAAGCAACAGCGTCGGGATAGTTGCCCCACACACGAATAATAAACACCAGGGCACCAATCGCTGCGCCGTAAATTAAACGGCCAAGTGTGCTGGTTGCGGACGTGACCGGGTCGGTGATGATAAAAAAGGCCCCCAACATCGTGGCGCCACTGAATAGATGAAAAAAGGGTGAACCGGCACTGGCAGACGAGCCGCCGTCGTAAAAGAAAACCGGCAAAATAAAAAGTGCCGCAAGCATGCCGACGGGCGCGTGCCAGGTAAACACTTTTTGATACAGTAAATACAGGCCACCGACCAGGAAGCCGATGTTGACCCACTCCCAACCCGTTCCCGCAATTTTTGCGGACTGAAATGCCGAGTGTGTTGCGTATAGGTCTTCCACGGTTAAGCCCTGGTTGTGTTTTATGGCATCAAGTGGCGTGGCGGAAGTAAAGCCGTCCAGATGCGCACCGGCAAAAATCGCGTTTAGCGAATCCAGAAGCGGCAAGTAACCCAGACCTTCAATGGCGGGGATTCGCCACTGTGTCATTTCGACTGGAAAAGAAATTAGCAGAACAACGTACCCGACCATAGCGGGGTTAAAAGGATTAAAGCCAAGACCACCGTACAAATGTTTTGCCACCACAATGGCAAAAAAGCTGCCCGTTGCAATGAGCCACCAGGGCGCATAAGGTGGAACCGCGAGTGCGAGTAGAATGGCGGTGACCAGCGCGCTGTAATCCCCTAAGTAAAAAAGCACAGGTTTTTTGCGCAGCTTCAAAGCGAGGGTTTCGAAGCCGAGACAAAAGATGATCGCGAGCAATAAATTGAGAATGCTGCCGACACCGAAAAAATGGGTAAGCGCAATCAAACCTGGCAAGGTTGCCAGCACTACAGTACGCATCACCGATGAGGTTGAACTGATACTGGATGCGCTGTGTGTATGGGGTGAAGAAGGGCGCATTAAACTCATTATTGGGCGGCCTCCAGTTTTTTGCGGGCATCATTCACTTTTTGTTCCGCTTCTTTTACGCGAGCGGCAAGTGTATCAAGGCGCGTCGCGTCTGCCCCTTCTTCCTGATTTTTCAGAAGTGTGGCACGCGCGCGTTCGAGCCGGCTTTCGGCGCTACTCAATCCGCGTTGCAAGCGTTTTAATTCTTTTTCGGCTTCGCTGCTGTCGTCCTGTTGGGCGCTTTTTTTCGCGGCGGCAGCGGCGAGGGCTTCTTTAACCATCTCCGATTTTATCGCTTTCATATCCGGCTCGCCTGCGTCTTTTTTAGCGCTGTCTTTCGTGCTGTCTTTGGCGCTTTCTGTGGCGCTGTAGGCACTTGCAGATTTTTCGGCGGCCTGTTTTTCAGCGAGTTTACGTTTCGCTTCTTCCGCGGCCTTTTTGCGTTCGAGTCGTTTGGCTTCTTTCTCCGCTTCCGCTTTGGCAATGCGTTCTTGCCGGGCTTCAAATCGCAAGCGCGCCTGATCGGATTTGCGTTTATCTTTTTCCGCCTGCCGTATTGTGCCTTTGGCCGCGCGATAGTATTGCACCAGGGGAATAGACGACGGACAGACATAGGAGCACGCGCCGCATTCAATACAATCGAAGATATTGTACGCGCGCAGTTTTTCCTGGTCTTCCGCACGCGCATACCAATACAGTTGTTGTGGCAATAGTTCTGCTGGACAGGCTTCGGCACAGAGGCCACAGCGAATACAGGCTTGTTCGGGCGGCGCTGCAGGAAGCTCTTCTTTTGAAGGCAGGAGCAGACAGTTGGTGGCTTTGACGACCGGCGCCAGGGTGTCTTCAATTGCCCAGCCCATCATAGGGCCGCCGACTACAACACGTTCACTTTCGGTTTCCCTGAAGCCGCGCTCCGAGAGGACGTGGGCTATCGGGGTGCCAATCAAGACTTCAATATTGCCTTGTTTTTTCAGTGCCTTGCCAACAACCGTTGTGATACGGGAAATTAAAGGTTCACCGTAACGCACGGCGCGCCAGGCTGCCCGTGCAGTGGCAACATTTTGCATAACGATGCCGATTGCAGCAGGGATCTTGCCACTGGGGACTTCCTTCCCCGTCAGCAACTGAATCAACTGTTTTTCGCCCCCGGAAGGATACTTCGTGGGGACAACCACGATTTCTATTGCCAGCGTATTGCCGGTGTTTGGCTGAGCTGCAAGGGCGTGTTCAAGGCTGGCAATGGCTTCGGGCTTATTGTCTTCGATGCCGATAAGAATGCTTTCCAGCCTGGGGAACACCCTGGCCAGCAGTTGTGCACCGGCGAGGACTTCAGCAGCGTAATGCCGCAACAGGATATCGTCGGCGGTGATATAGGGCTCACACTCTGCGGCATTCAGAATCAGGGTTTGAATATCCTTGCCGCCGAGTTTGACGGAGGTCGGGAAACCGGCGCCACCCATCCCGGCGAGCCCGGCAGCGCGGACTTTGGCGATAATTGCCTGAGCGTCGAGCGTTTCCGGCTGATCACAGCTTTCAAGTTCAATCCAACGGTCTTCGCCGTCGGGCTCAAGCACGATGGACAGTACCGCCATACCTGATGCGTGATTGGCGGTACGCAGCTCTATGGCGCGAATGTGGCCCGAGGTGGGGGCATGAATGTTAGCGCTCACAAACCCGTGAGCTTCTGCTATCAGCTGGCCTTTTAAGACATGCTGGCCTGTTTCAACCACCGGGTCTGCCGCCGCGCCGACATGCTGATTCAGTGGAATGATCAGTTCTTTGGGCAAGGCAATGGATTCGATGCCACCCTGTGTGCTTTGGTGTTTGTTTTCAGGGGGGTGTATGCCGCCGTGAAAATCGAAAATCTTTCTCACGCGGCCTGGCTCTCTTCCTGATTCTGGCGGTCGGTTGCAATGATTTGCGCCGGATTGGGGAGCTCCCAATGCCAGTCACTGAGTGTGCTTTCGACCGGGATCATATCAATGCAATCAACCGGGCAGGGTTCGACACAGAGGTCACAACCGGTGCACTCTGCGGCAATCACCGTGTGCATTTGTTTGGCCGCGCCGAGTATGGCATCGACCGGGCAAGCCTGTATACATTTGGTGCAGCCGATGCACTCGTCTTCACGAATAAAGGCGACCTTTTTGATGTCTTCCTGGCCGTGTTCTTCGTCGAGGCTTGGCGCTTCGACATCGAGTAAATCTGCGAGAGCATTAATGGTCGCCTGGCCGCCCGGCGGACATTTGTTGATGGCTTCACCGTTGACGATTCCCTGCGCGTAAGGTCGGCAACCGGGATGACCACATTGGCCGCATTGGGTTTGTGGTAGCAATTCGTCAATTTGATCGACAAGGGGGTCACCTTCAACCTTGAATTTCACCGATGCAAAACCCAGCACGGCACCGAAGGTACCTGCCAGCAGGCCGAGGGCGACCAGGGCGCTGATGAAGGGGTGTTGCAGAAGGATGTCGATCATTTAAATTCGTCTGGATTGTGGGTTTTGGGGCCAGTTTTGGCGGGGCGCAACTATAGCAAAATCGGGATTTCAAGACTAATTTTTCCCCCTTTTTCTCCAGTAAAGTTTATTTGATGATGGGTCGCGAGATCCCTGCGCAGAAGGGCTGGCTTTGCGAAAACACATGAATACGTCCCTGTAGTTCCGTCACTTCCTCCCTGAAGTGACGGTTTCGCAAAGCCAGCCCTTCTGCGCAGGGATCGGTGAGTCTTTCGTGTGTATCCATTGCTGGAGAAAAAGGGGGAAAAATAGTTTTGAATTGGGTGGGAGTTGGGGGATTGAACCTGGAGTCGGCTCCTGGGTTATGCTTCTGTTTTTGTTTGGCGATTTCTGGATCAGTTTTTGGGGGCTTATGGATCAGTTGTTGGATATTCAGGCGGGGGATCGGGCGCTTGCGTGGGTTCGTGAGCGGGGGCTTGCGCCTGAGGATGTGGCGGCGGTGTTTGGGGCTTCGGGTGCGGCGAAGTGGTTGAGTATTTGTGGGCTGGATGCGGCGATTTTTGGGTCGTGGTTGCAGGCGAGAAAGGCGCCGTTGCCGGTGTTTGGGACGTCGATTGGGGCGTTTAAGTTGGCGGCGGCGGCTCGGCGGGATGCGAAGGCGGCGATTGATGAGATGGCAGCGGCGTATGTGGCGCAGCGTTATGATGATGATGTGAGTATTGAGGCGGTAAATCGGGAAACGCAAAAGGTGTTGCAGCGAATTTTGCCGGAGGGCGCGACGGAGGAAGTGTTGGCGCATCCTTTTTTTCGTTTTCATTGTGCGGCAGTGCGTTGTCAGGGTTTGCTGCGCTATGAAAATAAGTTGGCGCAGCTTGCGGGTTTTTCAGCAGCGTTTGTGCGGAATGCCTTTTCGCGTGCTTTTTTGAATGCGCATTTTGTGCGCACACTTTTTCATGATGCGCGCAGTGATGTGCCTTTTTCAGGGCGCGATGGTTTGCAAACGGAACGTTGTGTGTTGTCACCGGAAAATTTCCGTGAGGCAATTTTGGCCTCGGCGTCGATTCCTATGGTGATGCAGGGAGTGGCAAATGTAGCTGGTGCGGTGCCGGGCATGTACCGCGATGGCGGCTTGCTGGATTATCACCCTTTACCTGAGTTTTTATATAAAAGTGAGGGTGTCATTTTATATCCGCATTTTTATTCTGAACTCGTGCCGGGGTGGTTGGATAAAGCCTGGCGTTCACGCCGGCCGCGCGCAGAACATTTGCGTGATGTAATTTTGATTTCGCCTTCGCGTGCCTTTGTTGAAAGTTTGCCTGACAAACGTATTCCGGACAGGAATGATTTCAAACGTTATTTTCGGCGCGACGATGAGCGTATGGAAAAATGGCAACGTGTAAGAGTAGCGAGTGATGCCTTGGGTGAGGTGTTTTTGTCACTGGTCTCAAGCGGAGAGTTGGCATCATTTGCACGGCCTTTTAAATAATTTTTCGTTTTAGAAAAAAAAGGCGTTCTTGTGAACGCCTTTGTTATATGTTGTTACATTGCGTCTAGTGGGCAAGCAAAAGGGGAATCTCTGCTTGTTTAGCCAATTCATGGCTGGTGCTTCTGAGAAAAAGCTCGCGCAAGTGTTTGTGGCCGTACACGCCGACAACAAGCAAGTCGTGGTTGCTTTTGTTGAGTTTGTCGACCATGGTATCGACGTCCTTTTTGTGGAAGTTTTTCACTTCTATACGATCATCGTGAACGCCCCGTTGACTGAAGAGGCGAATCAATGTTTCTGGTGATTCGCTTTGCTCCCTGAATAATGCGTCATCAATCTTGTTGAGCACAGTTACCTGGCCTGCCTGATTGAGTAAGGGCGTCGCTTCTCTTGCGGCGCGGGCGCACTCACGCGTGGGCTCCCACACGATCGCCGGGTTTTTAACGGGTTTTTCAGGCAGTCTGTCCACAGGTAGCACAAGTACCGATGTCGCTGAATTGGAAGCGATATCAATGATCGAATTGGACAGGAAATGCGTCCAGTCTAGATCGTTAGCTTGTAAATTTCGGCTGACGACTAAAAGGTCATGGTAGTAACTTTCGGTTGCCAATATTCTGCCTGTTTCGCCTTTGATGCTCTCCCAGCGCAGTGGGTATATCTTTCTGAAGTCGTCCACCATTTTTTGAATACGGGAGCGTTTTTCAGACATGTCCTCTGCAGTAGCCGGGCGCACCATTTCCGGGTGTAAGGGAACGGAAGCGGGGCCCGCAGTAACCGGCATATCAGCAACGGGCTCGACGTAAACGCCGTGGAGTTCTGCTTTCAGTTGTTTTGCCAGCATATGTGCATATTGCAAACGTTGCCAACATTCGGGGCTGTCATCTAAATGAATTAATATACTGTTCAACATCATTTTGTCCTCCTTTTGGAGTGATTTTTTAATGGGTTCTGCTTGAGTCATCTCTGGTTCAAGGTGCCAATCAGGGAGACGAGTTTTTTCTCTTGCTTTCGCCTTCCATGATTTGGCCCATTGAACACTTTTTCACCCCAAGACTTTATGAGCTTAATTCTTCTGTTGCATCGTTAAGCGCATTAGCAAGTTCTTCATAGGCATCGATAAACCCTTCTAGCGTTTCGTCCCATGCGGCTTCGCTGTTGTTTTCCAGTTTGTTGGCCCAGTCTTCAACTTTTTGCTGTTGCTCCTTGAGCTTCTCTAGTGCCTCTTCCCGAGTTTCGGTTGAACGCTCAGCGACTTGTTTTTCCAGCGAAGTGATTTGTTTATCTATACGCTGTAACTGGTTGTGGATCGAAGTTGTCGCTTCTTCCTTCTGCTCGGTTGCGTAATCGGCAACGGTTTCAGTGAATTCCTGCCACTTTGCAACCACAGCGTTTTCGTCAGTCGCAACATTTGCATCGTTTTGGCCTGCATTGACTGTTGATGCGAAAGCACTGAGCCCTAAAAACGCTGTAAAACCCAGAATGCTTTTAAGGTGGTTTGTGTGAAACATGAGGCTTCTCCTTTTATCCATTTACGTTTTCCATCTCAGCGATAAATGCATCACTGTGAGGTCTGTAAAGGGAGGTTGCATAAAGTGTGCCGGGCTAAAATGCGTGTGGCGCTGGAGCACTCACCATCAGGCTTTGGCTGCAAAATTTAGCACCGGAAGTGCGTGAGAGGCGCTATGGGAAATGGCGAAAACCACCAATAGCTGGTTATTTTCAACCAGTATTTTATTTGGGAAGTTTTAATTGGTATTTTTGGATGCGATAACGCAGTGTTTCACGTGTTGTGCCCAATTTTTTTGCTGTTTCACTGACGTTGTACTCATGCCGGCTCAATGCATTTTCAATAATAAATTTATCCATTTCGTCGAGACTCAGTGAACCATCAAGGGGAAGTGTGATGCATTCGCCACTCGCTGCCGATGTGTGTGTACTGGTTTTTATTTCATTATCACTTAAGTTTAACCAGCGTGACGACAGTGTGTAGTCACTTGAGAGTAGAACACAGCGTTCAAGCACGTTACGCAGTTCACGAATATTGCCCGGCCACTCATAGCTCAATAAAGCCTCCCATACATCGTCTCCAATGGTATCAACGCGTTTATTGGCCTTGTCATTAAATTCGGCCACAATGTGCGGCACCAATTCAACGATATCTTCACGGCGCTCGCGTAAAGGCGGCAATGGGATATTAAAAACGTTAAGTCGATGGTACAAATCGTCGCGAAATTTACCTTCATTTACGGCGTCTTCAAGATTGACCGCGGTCGCTGCAATAATTTGTACATCCACGGATATTTCACGTTCACTGCCGAGGCGACGAATGCGGTTGTCTTCAATCGCTTTTAATAATTTGGCTTGAAGATCGATATCCATCTCTGCGATTTCGTCGAGAAAAAGGGTGCCGCCATCCGCTTGTTCAAAAAGACCACGGTAACGGCCCTTAGCGCCTGTAAAGGCTCCGGCTTCATGGCCGAAAAGTTCTGATTCGAGTAGGTCTCTCGGCAATGCGGCACAATTTAATTCAACCAGTGGGCCGTCTTTACGTTTGCCGTTGGTGTGGACAATGCGCGCGACCAATCCCTTTCCGGTACCCGATTCGCCTGTGATGATAAGTGAGGTGAGCGGCACGTCGATCAAGCGTGCAAGTAATTCCTTGAGTTCACGTACGGCGGCACTTTTCCCGATATACGCATCGAGGTGATAGAGTTTTGAATCCTGGGATGCATATTTTTGCAAGCGGCGACGGGTCAGAGCGGAGCGAATTGCGCGCGTTGCGGTTTTGCGCAGTTTTTTTAAGTCAAGCGGTGTGGCTAGACAGTCGAAAATTAATTCTTCAAGTTCGCTATTGAGTTCATCCGGATTTTTTTTAATCAGAACCCACTCGGTTAAATCGTCGTGGTTATACGCTTGCTGGCAAAATTCAGGATGAAGATCGGCATCGAGTATCACTAAGTGAGGGTCAAACTCCTGCCGCTGGAGATCTTCACTTGCACGTTCCAGTTCGGCAACGGTGTGTAGCTCGCTATTGAGCAAATTAAGCACCTCGCATGCGGGCTTGAGTGAGGAGTCGGTATCGATGACGAGAATACGATGAGCCATGACTGTGTGCCGCGAAAAAGTGTTCGGGCATTCTAACGCGTTTGTCGGGGATTTCCGAGTTATCTCACCCGAATATAGAAAGCCGGAGCGTTAAGCTCCGGCTTTTTGTTTTTGGCGTAAGTGCAGTAAGGACTGCTGAGCCGCGTATTATTGAGCCTGAGTGTTACTGAGATAGAGTGTTACTGAGATAGAGTGTTACTGGGACAACACAGAGCGCAACATCCAGATGTTTTCTTCGTGCTGGCCAATACGCTCAATCAACAGGTCTGCGGTGTTCATGTCCTTAAGGTTCTCTGCTTCCTCTGCTGCTTCCCTGAGGTTGCGACAACAGATTTCATTGTCTCTCACCAACTGTTTAATCATGTCTTCTGCACTGGGGCGTCCAGTCTCTTCCTCTATGCGTGAAAGCGTCGCAAATTGCACAAAGCTACCCGGTGCAGGGTGTCCAATCGCGCGGATGCGTTCAGCTATATCATCAATCGCTTCCGCCATATCTTCGTACTGCGCTTCGGTGAGCTTGTGTAAACCGTAAAAATGCGGCCCAACGACGTTCCAGTGAAAGTTCTGTGTTTTTAAATTGAGTAGATAAGTATCCGCCAAAACTTTTGACAGGCGCGATGCAAGCTCTTGCCGATCTTTCTTATCGACACCAATGTTCAAACTGCTAACGGCGGGTTTGGCTTGTAAACTTGCTCTACTTGTCATGACTTACTCCTGTGTTTAATAGGTTCACGATCATTATCGCAAGATGCGTACCAGGATTTATTTTCGGTAAAATGGGCCAGAGCTCGCGGTTTACACGCAAAGCGTAAGACTTAATCAAGTTTTGTTGGGGGAAATCCACCAGATAAAGTGAAAACCACCAGCTAAAGTGGGGCAGGTGTGTGAAGTTAAACCAGGCCGGCAAAACCCATAAACGCCAGCGCCATTAGCCCAGCAGTGATCATGCCGATTGCAGCACCTTTAAAAGGGCTTGGTACATCTGCAACAGCAAGGCGTTCGCGCATGGCGCTGAAGAGGATGAGCACGAGTGAGAATCCGACAGCAGCGCCGAAGCCGTAAACGGCAGATTCAAAGAAGTTGTGGGCCTTGTTGGTGTTTTGCAAAGCGACGCCGAGTACTGCACAGTTTGTGGTAATCAAGGGAAGAAAAACGCCGAGCACGCGATACAAAAGCGGGCTGGTTTTTTCAATAAACATTTTGGCAAATTGCACGACGGCAGCAATGACCAGAATAAATGAAATGGTTTTTAAATAGGTAAGCCCGAGCGGGGTGAGTATCCAGGCGTGAACCATGTAGCTGCATATTGATGCGAGGGTCAGCACGAAGGTTGTTGCTGCGCTCATGCCAATCGCGGTTTCCAGTTTGTTGGAGACGCCCATAAAAGGGCACAGACCAAGAAACTGGACCAGTACAAAGTTATTCACGAGCACGGTGCTCAATAAGATAATAAAAAATTCCACCGCTTTAAACCTGTCTCTTTATGACTCGCTATCTCATTCCAAATTACATGACACGCATGCCGGGCTCAGCGCCAGCGTGCGGTTCGAGGATAAATAAATCCTTACCACCAGGGCCTGCGGCCAGAACCATGCCTTCACTCATGCCGAACTTCATTTTACGTGCTTTCAGGTTGGCAACCATCACTGTATGTTTGCCGATTAAGTCTTCCGGTTGGTAGGCACTTTTGATTCCGGCAAAAACATTGCGGGTTTCGCTACCGAGATCGAGCGTTAAACGCAATAATTTATCGGCTCCTTCAACATGCTCTGCGTTGGCAATACGTGCAATGCGCAGGTCCACTTTAGCAAAATCTGCGTATTCGATTTCTGTTGCCAGGGGTTCTTTACTCAACCAACCGTCAGATTTTTCTGCTTCGGGTTTCGGTGCTTCTTCTTTACTGGCTTCTACCATGGCGTTAACCTTATCACTCTCGACGCGTGTCATCAGTGCTTTAAATTTGTTAATACTGTGTTCACCCAGCCACTGCGCTTCATCTTGCCAACTGAGTTCGCAATTCAGAAACGCCTCCGCGGCTTTTGACGTTGCTGGCAATACCGGCTTTAACCAGGTCATCAATAAACGAAAACAATTGATGCCCAGACTACACACCTCAACAACCTCGTTGGCATTGTCAGGGTCTTTTGCAAGAGTCCAGGGCGCTTTATCAGCGATATATTCGTTGGCGGCGTCGGCGAGAGCCATCACTTCGCGCATGGCTTTACTGTATTCGCGCTCTTCAAAATAGCTGGCGATTACGTTGTGGCCTGCCACAAATTTTTGCCAGAGAGTTTCGTCGGCAATATTTGCACTGAGTTTGCCACCCGCTTTTTGAATAAATTTTGCGGTGCGACTGGCAATGTTTACGACTTTGCCAACAAGATCTGAATTGACGCGTTGCACGAAGTCTTCAAGATTGAGATCAATGTCGTCGACGCTTGCTGTCAGTTTCGCAGCATAGTAGTAGCGTAAATATTCCGGGTTTAAATGTTGGAGATAGGTGCGGGCATTAATGAAAGTGCCACGCGACTTCGACATTTTTTTACCGTCGACGGTAAGGAAGCCGTGCACACACACCTTGGTGGGTGTCCGAAAACCTGCATCGCTCAACATCGCAGGCCAAAACAGGGCGTGGAAGTTAACGATATCCTTGCCGATAAAATGATAAAGCTCGTGCTCGGAGTCTGCTTGCCAATAGGCGTCAAAGTCGAGGCCTTCGCGATCACAGAGATTCTTAAAGCTCGCCATGTAGCCGATGGGAGCGTCCAGCCAGACATAAAAATACTTGCCGGGTTGGCCGGGAATTTCAAAACCAAAATAGGGTGCGTCGCGGCTGATATCCCACTCTTTTAAGCCACCGTCTAACCATTCGGCTAATTTGTTAGCGACTTCATCTTGCAGGTGGCCGGCGCGGGTCCAGCTTTTCAGAAAGTCGGTAAAGTCTGGCAAGGTAAAGAAAAAATGCGTGCTCTCCTTCGCTACTGGCGTTGCGCCGGTATACACCGAGATGGGGTTTATCATTTCCATTGGGGAATAGGTTGCACCGCAAACTTCGCAGTTGTCACCATATTGATCCGGAGATTTGCATTTGGGGCAAGTTCCTTTCACATAGCGTTCTGCCAGAAAAAGTTGTTTTTCCGGGTCAAATGCCTGCGTAATTTCACGTTCTGCGATATGGCCATTTTCGTGCACGCGCGTATAAATCAGGTTGGAATAGTGCTGATTTTCGGGCGAATGTGTGCTGTGGTAATTGTCAAAACCGATATGGAAACCCTGAAAATCTGCCTCGTGTTCTGCCTTGATTCGCGCGATTTGCTCTTCCGGGCTGATGCCATTTTTCTCGGCACTCAGCATAATTGCGGTTCCGTGGGCATCGTCCGCGCACACGTAATAACAGGTATGGCCTCGCATTTTCTGAAAGCGCACCCAGATGTCCGTTTGAATGGTTTCTACCATGTGGCCGAGATGGATCGAGCCATTGGCATAGGGCAGGGCGCTGGTTACGAGAATATTGCGGGTTTTGCTCATGAGTTCTGTCATTAATAGTTAGCTGGAGGCCGCACGCGGCGGGGCGCAACTATAGCAAATCCCGAGGCTTCACGGGAGGGGGAGCCGTCAATTGGCAGCCCCGGTTTTGGGAGACTGCGGAAAGGAGAGGGTGACCACTGTCCCCTTGGCTTTCGTGCTCTCTATGTTCAAGGTGGCACTGTGATTTTCAAGAATTCTTTTGACGATGCTCAGGCCGAGGCCGATTCCCGGGTATTCCTGTTTGGATACGGAACGCTTGAACGGTAGCAGCACCTTGTCCACGTCTTCAGGGCTTATACCAATTCCCTGATCTGACACCTGGATTTTATGAAGGCCCTGCAATGTATCGAGTTTGTAAGCTATGGTGATGTTGGCCGGCCCTTTTGAATACTTGATACTGTTTTCGATCAGGTTTTTGAAAAGCAGCTGCAATTGGCTGGCATTACCCTGGAGGTGTGGCAATTCATCTTGTTGGAGTTGAAATTCCTTACCTTTCGTGAAGTGGTTAAGGCATTTCTTGAGGACATCATTGAGATCAACATTTTCAAAACTGTGTTGTGATAAAGATAAATACTCGTACAGACCGTCGGTGATGGCCAATAAATTCTCAACATTTTTCTCTACGGCATCAAAGGACCATTGGTTTTCTTCGCTCAAGGTTATTTTCCCCTGAATGTCGGATTTGAGCATGCTGACAATGGTTGCGATCTTGCGAATGGGTTCTTTAAAATCATGGCAAAGACTGTAGCAAAATTGTTGTTGATCCCGGTTTTTTTCTTCCAGGCTACGTAGTAATTTCTTACGCTCAATAGAGTGCTGGCACACGCGAGCGAGCATATCGCTATCAATTTTATCCTTGGGGTAGTAATCCTGAATTCCTTTTCCAAGTAGCAGGCTTGCGGTGTCTTCATCATCCAGTGAGGTGAGCACCACAATGGCGCTGGGAGATTGTAAATTTTGCAAGGTTTCAACAGTGTGTTGAATGTCGGAGTCGGGAAGGTTGAGATCGCACAAAAATATGGACCATTCTTCATTGTTGAGTAACTCGAGCCCGTCGCTGAGTTTGCCGACATGTTTCAGAGTGAGTCGCGAAGCATAGGAGCTTGCGAGCGCGTCTTCAATTAACTCGGCGTGATCCTGATTGTCTTCAACCAAAAGAACTTTCATAGAGTACCCTATTGGCGTTTCCCTGGAATTTCACTGGTAAGCACCCAGTAAAGATTGAGTTCGCGGATTTTTCGAGTGAATTCCTCAAATTGTAAAGGTTTTGTTATGTAGGAGTTGGCTCCCATGGCGTAACAGCTTTCAATATCAATATCGATACTGGATGTACTGACCATGATAACAGGGATCGTTTTGAATGCCGCCATCTGACGAATATGCTTTAAAGTTGTAATGCCATCCATGCGGGGCATTTTTAAATCCAGCAGAATTAAGTTGGGCTGCAAAGAGGGGTTATTGATACTGCGCTCAAGCAAATCCAGCACCTCCTCACCGTTAGTTACGTGAACAATACGGTTGCTGATATTAAAGCTCTCAAGAGTGTCAATAATCAGTTCTGCATGATCTTCATTATCTTCGGCGAGCAGAATATTCAGTGGCGTCACATTTGTCATACGTATCTCACGCGGGTGGATTTTTTGTAGGTTTATTGGGGAAGCGTAAGGTAAACCGGCTTCCACTGTTCAATGCGGAGTGCAAAAAAACAGCCCCGCCATGCTTTTCCATAATGGTTTTCACAATGGCCAGACCGACGCCGGTTCCTTCTCCAATGCCCAGACGCTCGAAAATTCTGAATATCTTTTCGTGATATTTGTGTTCGATTCCCATTCCATTGTCATCAATATGAATATCTGTGAAGTCTTCGTAAGGTGTCGCGCTAATGGTAACGATTAGTTTTTTGTCACTTGATCGGTATTGAATGGCATTGGCAATAAGGTTTTGTAGGCATTGTAGAATCAGACGTTCATTTCCATAGACCATTATACCGTCGGTTTCGATTTGAATACTTGCATTGGAATCGCGAATGCTGGCTTCCAGAGTATCGGTAACGCTATGGCTTAGTTCGATGATAGAGTATTCATTCTTTTCGACGTCCTGTCGGATAACGCGTGATAACTGCAATAAATCACCAAGCAAGCCCTCCATGTGATTAACATTGTGCTGAATGCGAATGAGTTTATGTTTTTGCTTGTCATCAAGTTTGGCGTCCAAGCTTTTTACAAGCTGATTGGTAAAGCCGCCGATAGTCACCAGGGGGGATTTAAGGTCGTGAGAAACCGTGTAGATAAATTGTTCCATTTCCTGGTTTTTGATTTTTAATTGCTCATTAAAATTTTCGAGGTCTTGTTGGATGCGTTTCCATTCACTGGTATCCACAATGGAAGCAACAACAAATTGACCTTGTGGCATATTAAGAGGGCTCAAGCCAATTTCAACAGGGAAGGTGCTGCCATCTTTTTTTTGTGCTCTTAGTTCAGTACCCGCACCCATGGCACGTGCACGAGGGGCAGTAAAAAATCCTTCACGCAATTGCGGGTGACGGGATTTGTGCTTGTTAGCGACCAGAACCTCAATTGAATGGCCGGGAAGTTCATAGTGATTGTAGCCAAACAGCAAAGCGGCTTGCTCGTTAGTGCTCACAATAATACCTTGACGGTCGACCACAATCAGTGCGTTGGGTGCCTGTTCGAGAATGGTGCGCCAATCTTGCTCAAGTGACTTGAGCCGTCGATGGGTAAAGTACATTGAATAAATAACATAAAACAGAAGAATATGGATAATCGCCCCAGCCACTGCGATGTACGCGGGTTGATTGGATTCGGCTAGAGTATTGAGATAGTCGGTTGGCGTATTAAAATACAAAGTCCAGGTTCTACCCTGCACTTCAATTTGCTTTTCTATTGAAAACTCCGGTGAATGGTGTGCTTCCTCTTTGTGAAAATAATTGTTGCTATCGAATAGCAAAGTGTCCGGTGTTTTTTGCACACCATCAAACAGTTCAAATTCTATGTGAGGGTCTTCCGCGGAAAGAATGCCTTTCATCAGGTTGCCCGCACGAAAGGCGGCATAGATCCAACCTTTGAAATTTTTCCTGCGAGCATCGACAGTAGGCGGTGTTTCCGCTGTTTCATACACCGGCAAGTAGGTCAGGAAACCGCGCTGTATGTCTTCGCTGGTTTCCTGGACCAGGGTAATGATGCCACTTGTCGCGGCGGTTCCGGTATCACGCGCACGTACCATGGCATTGCGGCGCATCTCGTTGGACCACATGTCATAACCAAAGGCTCTTTGATTGCGCCAATCGAAGGGCTCTAGATAAATAATTGCACTGTAGTGATCGCGTATACCAGGTGGGCGCACCGCGTAATTGGGGAAGCCTTCTTCGCGGATGCGTGTTTCATGCGCTTGCAATTCGCCTGGCTCAATAGGTATTGCATAGCCAATGCCTTGAATACCTGGCCAATGTTCATTGATGCGCAAGGTACTCACGTAAGCTGCGAATGCGCGGCGGCTAATTCCTTGTGGTTCTGAATTGAAAAGCCCTACACCACCCCACAAAACCTGCTCATAAATTTTTGTACGGTCGAGAATGGCTTTTTCCAATTCTGAAGATTTGAATTGGAAGCGATCGCTAGCGCGTTGGTAAACGAAGGATTGTGCTACGAAGTAAGCAATGACTGTCAGACAAAATGAGACACCCAGAATGATCCACGCTGTGTAGGCGTTGTGGAAAATCTCAATCAGGCGCAGACCATTTATACCACGCCCATCACTATCCTCGCTTTGAAATGGATCGCTCATCCGATGTTCCCGATTTCCCTGAGTGCTCCAAGTCTAGCCCATTTTCACTGAAACCAATACTGGCACGATTTGCAGGGTTTTTGAGTCTCTGGGCTATTGTTGGTCGAAGATTAAGCGCTGGGCTGGTACACTGTCGGCCTTACGAAATAGAGTTGGAGTCAATCTTGAAAATTCAAAACAACGCTGTGGTAGCGATTCATTACACACTGACAAATAACGCGGGCGAAGTGATCGATTCTTCTGAAGGTAAAGATCCGCTCAAATACTTGCACGGTGCGGGCAACATTATCCCCGGTCTGGAAAACGCCCTGGTGGATTGCTGCGTGGGTGATAAAAAAGACGTTGTCGTCGAGCCGCGGGATGGTTACGGCGAGCGCGATGAAAACCTGGTTCAAAAGTTACCAAGGGAAGCTTTTGGTGGCATTGATACGATAGAAGTGGGTATGGAATTCCAGGCTCAGGGTCAGGATGGAAGTGTACAGTACGTGTCTGTTGAGAAAGTGGAAGACGATGGTATCACCATCAATGCGAATCACCCTCTTGCGGGTGAGACCCTGAATTTTGCTGTGAGCGTGGAAGAGGTTCGCGAAGCAACGGAATCAGAGATCGAGCACGGTCACGTTCACTGATCACGCTAAAAAACGATGGGTGGCGTTCTTACACCCATCGTCTCCTTATACATTCTCCCTTGAAATCACTTGCCACTTTTCATGAATTCGTAGTGTGTCGAATATAAAAGTGTTGATCATTTCAGCCTGGCGTTTTTAGGTTTCCAGTATTAGCGTGTTTTCGCTTGGGAAAGGCCCTGTGTCGTCGTGTAGTAGCGCATAAGCATATGTTGCCATACCGCATCCGGAATGGATGGAACACGGCTTTTTGAATCGCCAGTACTTTTTTGACCTTTTGTGTCGGTGACATTCAGGTATTGCAAGAGCGTTCTGGTGACTTCTGCAAAGTGGGCTTCGTGACCGCTGCGCAGTTCGTCTGGAATAATTAATTGCCACGCGTTTTCAACACGCCGGTATGCCAGGCCGGGAAAAGTGTGTTGCTGCTTGCCAATGGCATCTCGCAGAATCTTCTCAAATTGTTCTTTAGGTAATCTTGTCGTGATATAAAACTCGGGTCGATAATTCCCGGCAGCGGTTTGTCTGACTTCGAATTGGCTTTTGGTGCCGCGCAGCAAGGAATAGTGGTAATCGCTGGCGCCTTCAGGAGCCTGGTACTCCCAGCTAACCTTGATACGCGCATGCACGCCGCGCAGCTGGTAAGAGAGTTCGCCGTTTGAGAATACCTTGAGTTTGTCATTTTCAATATTTTTGGTGAGATAATCGGGTATGGCATCCCGTGCCGTGACGCGATAAAACTGCTGGCGAGTTAATACTGTCGGCCAACGTATCGCTTCTATGATATTTAAATCCTTGAATTGTAAGGCTTCACCATCGAAAAGCGTCCACTGAACAAGATCGACCAGGTGTGTGCCGACATCGACAAGGCCGTCGCCTTCCTGTAGCTCGTCAAAAAACCAGGCAGGGCGTACCAGTGTATTACCGGCAACTTGCTTATAAAAATGGTGCACACTTTCTTTGATAATACTGGGTGAATCAGCGTTGCCTGGCGCAATTGTGCCGAAGAGTTGAGGGTCTTGAGACAAGGCTTTCTGAAGTCGATTCGTGATCTCAAAGCGCTCCGTCATCATGTCCAGTAAAATCTGATTACGTGCGCGCGCAAGTTCAATGCTCTTTTGTAAAACATCGAACTGCTCACTGTTGATGGCCATCGGTTTATCAGCGAAGACATGGTAGCCGGCTTCGATAGCTTGCTGAATATAATGAGTCTTGCGGGCGTTGTTGCCGGATACGACCACCACATCGCCGTGCTTTTTTTCCAAAAACCGTGCAACAAAATCATCTGCCTGATAGACCTTCAACGCCCAGTCAGTTGGAGCCAGCTTACGTTGATTGAAACTGTTTATGCGATCGAGATGCAGTTCTAAATCCTTTCCTGGTGGTGCAAATACTTTTACTTGCGGGTCAATTTCCGGGTAAGCCGTCTTTTGAATAAGGGCAGCATGGAAATGCCCTGGGTCCAGGGTTACAAGTTGGATTTTATTTGTTTCGCTCGAAATGCCTGCGCTTTCGTTTTTATCAGCGCAAGCAAAAGCGGCAAGGAATCCACAGTAACAAAGAATTAATCGTTGAACAGATCTGCGCATGTTTAAATGATCCAGGGTTTTCTGTGTGGGCGTTGCAGCCAACTGTTGGCTTCCTTGTCGTTGATAAAGGTTTCTTTTTTAGGGTCCCAGTGAAGATGCCTGTCGACTTTCATCGCCATATGATGAAGTAAACAGGCTGAGCAGGAACGATGACCGACTTCAATCGGGGCAATGGCTTGTGTCTTCCCGAGGATTGCATCCAACCAATTTCCGTGATGGTCATTGCTTACAGGGAGTTTGATACGGTGTTTGGAAAAGTCGCTATTGAGAATCTTTCGATTGCTGGCGTCCAGGGGAATGACTCCGTTTTCATCGGCTACGGGGTCGCTGGCGGTTGCACGGTAATTCCCGCGTGTGACAAAAATCCAGCCTTCGCTGCCTTCAAATTTGATACCGTTAGGCAGTTCATTGCTTACGACCATATGCACGCCGTTGGCATAACGTGCTTCTGTCCTGAAAATACCGTGAACGTCCCAGAGTCCGCTGGTAGGAAATTCAGCTTCACCCCAAATTTCTACAGGCCCGCTGTACTCCATGCCCATACCCCAATGCGCTGTATCAATATGATGCGCACCCCAGCCGGTTATCATGCCGGCTCCAAATTGCTCGCAGCGTAGCCAGCCGGGACGACTGTAGTCAGCCTGTGGATGCACGCGTTTTTCGGTGTAATACACTTCGGGTGTTGGGCCGAGCCACATATCGTAATCAAGGTTTTCGGGTATGGGTGTTTCCACCTCCACTTCGCCCGAAGGGTCGCCGGGTAACCCGACATACACTTTCTTTAACTCGCCAATTTTGCCATTCAACACCAACTCACTGGCGAGGCGAAACTGTTCCCATGAGCGTTGTTGACTGCCGATTTGCATAACCCGTCCGCTGCGTTTAACCGCATCGCTCAAGCGACGGCCATCTTCAATTGTCAATGAAGCCGGTTTTTGTAAGTAGACATGTTTACTGGCCTGTACAGCGTGCACGCCAATATGGGCATGCCAGTGATCCGGTGTACTGACCAGAACGGCATCAATATCCTTGTTGGCCAATAAGTCGCGATAATTTTGGTAAACCGCAACACCATCCCAAACTTTGCCTTTTTTCTCACTGTAGTGCGCGTTCACCAGTGCACGCGCATCTTGCGCGCGATGAATATCGACATCGCAGACGGCCATCACCTGGGCATGGTCATATTTCCAGACTTCCGGCATATCGTGGACGCGGGAAATCCGCCCTGTCCCAATTGCGCCCACGTTAATTCGGTTAGAGGGCGCGTTCTTGCCAAATACACTGGCGGGAACAATAAGCGGGAAACCCACCGCGAGACCGCTTTTTAAAAATTGGCGACGAGGAAGTTTTACAGCATCATTGTTTGTCATTTTTTTCTTCATGGCGTGGACTCCGACGGGGAGGAAACGAAAGTGGAGACGGGTAAAGTATGTTGGGCAAAATCTTTCCAGGCTTGCTCGGCGGCTTTTGCGTTGATTTTTCCGCGATAGACAATAAAACGATAGCGACGTTGATGGTTTTTACCGGGCTCGATATGCCAGTCACGGTTTTTTGTGGGGGAGAAACTGGCAAAGACATCGCCGCGACTATCGTCATTCACCGGCCAGATGCGCAGAGGTTCGGGGTGATTAAAATTGTCGGGGTGGGATAACACCAACGCGCCTGCGTACGTACCGTCAATGTCGCCCTGCACATAAAACCAGCGTCCAAGGGTATTGTCCACGCTTGAGCGGTCGTGCCCTTCTGACGATAACACTTCGCTGTTGCCTTTGTGCCATTTTTCGGTGGCTCGCCAGCCAAACCCGCCATAGCGATATTCAAGTAGATGGACAGTGTGTTTTTTCGCTGCGCGTAAATTGATATTCAAGTCGAACAAGTAATAATCTTTTGAAGGTTTGAAGACGCGAACCTGTTGCTCTTCGAGCATGATGACCTGCTCCTTGCCTTCAGCGCTAAATATGACATGCTCGTGCAGGGCGGTGAAACCGCTAAACAAAGGGCCTTGTTCACGGTTCAGAAATTTTTTAAAACGTACGGTGCCCTGTTTTTTTGCGAGATTCCACAAATCGTATTCTTCGCCGTTGTAGCGTAAGTGCGTCCAGGGGTTCCAGATCCCGTAGTGATGGTAATGATCATCAGGTTGAATACGTGTCAGCCTTAATTTTCCAGGCGCATAGAGTGGGTGGATAAACCCACTTCTGCCATAGGCGGGATCGACGCCCTCAGGGGCAGGGTAATGTTGAAATTGGTAGGTCAAAAGTTCTTCATCGGCCGCGACTACCAATGCGCCTTTGTGTTCCTGAATGCGCATCGGGGTATCGTCGAATTGGCAGGCTTGATCACAGTTGAGGGAGTAGCGTTGAGCGTTTTCTACCTGGTTGATGGACTTGCTGGTTTCCGGTTTGCTTATTGGTTCTGACTTCGGAAAATAAAAACGCTGTTCAGCGATCGAAAATCCACTGAAATATAGACAGAAGAAAACGAATAATGACTTGATTATTGATTTAATCATAGCGAGACCTTTGGGCTTGCCTTTCCAGAAAGTGGCCTGTTTATTGTTCTAGGGAACCTCTGAAAAATGGCCTATTTTCCCTGTGGCAGCGTCAGCTCCGTGCTCGAATCCTCATTTACTCCAGTAAACTCCGGTTCTCCGCGCGGTGCTTCCTTGCCACAGAAAAAATATTTCCATTTTTCAGAGGTTCCCTAGTTGGTTTATTGCTTAATATGGTTGTTTGATCTGGTTGTTTTATTTGCTTTTTATTGCTCTTTTAATAGCCTGGTTGTTTTGCTTTCTTGTTTTGATTTCTCGTATTGCTGAGCTTGTGTGCCGGGTATTCTCATAATGAAGCTTGACCTTATCTAGTATACAAGATTTGCTTGAGCGCGAAGTGAAGAGAATCACGTCCCGCAATGCGGCTTCCCGGGCGATTGCCCGCAAAAAATACTGGATCATGCAGGGTACTGCTGCCACAATATTCGGGCATTTCGGGAGTCACGTTCTGTGGCGAAGTTTTTAATAGTGATATGAGGGTTTGTGTCGAAGTGAAATGGCTTCGTGTTTTGTTGCATCTGTACGTTTTGCTCTGCCTGGCGACAGGGGTGTTCGCGCAGGATGCCGACGGCGATCTTGAGCGCCAAATTGAGGTATTGAAAAACTTCTATGAGAAACAATTGGTTGGTACCGATGCACTGAAATCCGTATTGCCCGAGAGTTGGTTACAGGAAGGCCTGGACCGGGATCTGGCGCGTCAACAAATGGAAGTCGAGCGCACAAAATTGCAGGCGAGCCAGTTGGATGCCGCATCAATGGAAAGGCACGAGCGTTTGCTTGAGCTCAAGTTGCGTTGGCTGTACTTCAAGGCGGATGAACGTCAATCCTTGTTGAATGAAGCGCGCACACGCCAATTAGTTCAGGAAAATCAAAGCGAGGCCAGCCAGAACCTTGCGCGCGCGCATCGGGAAGTGGAAGAAAGTGTTGCGCAACAGAAGTCTGTGGATAAGGCGCTTGCCGACACTCACGACGAGCGTGAAAAGCGTTTGTTGAGCATCTTGTTGGAAATGGAAAAGAACCTCGAGTGGATTGCGCAGCAGCGGGCGGTGGTAGCCAAAGCCCAATCGTCATTAAGCGACGCGGCTCAACAATGGTTGCAAACGAAAACGGCCATAGAAAATGCATTGGAAGATGAGAATTTTCTACCCGGCACCCAGAATTTTTCAGCCTATAGAACGTCACTTGCTGAACGTTTACAGACGTCAAACGATTGGGTCAGATCTCAAGAGAGTTTTATTCGCGCTATTTTTGGCTCTGAATATCAGGTGGAGTGGCCTTATGCCTTGCTAAGTGTGCAACTGCGGGATGGTGATAGTGAAGCGTTGCGTGCATTGGTCGATGCCATTCAGCAAAAGCGCGTGGTGTTGCATACAGAGCAAGATCAGGTGCAGCGCCAACGCGCCGAACTTATTACCCAGTGGATTGATTGGCAACGTCAGTACAGGCAGCAGCTTATCACTTTACGGAGTGAACTGATCTCTGAAGTGATCAACAGCAGTACTTACGCACTCAACAGCACACTGCCCTTAAAGCTTGAACTTTCAACCCTGAGTGCAGGCTCGGCTTTTTATTTGTGGCGTGAGGATTTCAAACGGAGTAATCAGTACCGAAGCAGAAAAGCTTTCACCTTTAACATGTTAAATGATTTCGTTAAGGGCTTACTTGTCACGGCGTTTCTTGTATGGCTTCTTTATCGACGTAAAAATGTATTAAACCGTTTGCAAACCTGGTTGCGGGCACCGTCTTTACCGCTCAAATGGCGCCGCGTTACGATGGCTGTTTACGATTTGTGCCACTATTTGTATGTGTTTGTCATTGTTATTATTTTGGGGCACCTTCTTATTTCCTTGATGGTGCAGTCAGGGTTTCAGGCCGCCAACCTACTGAGCCCCTTGCTAAATCATGTCTTGATCTTTTTCCTGTTGTTTGGTTTTGTTAATTTTCTCAGCCCCTTATTAAGTCAACGTAGTTATCGACAAAAACGCGCACTCGAAGAAGTGCAGGCAATGGAAAAAATATTTGAGTTTTTTCCAAAGGTTTATTTGTACTACTGGCTGATTTCCGGCTCGGTATCGTTATTACTCCTGCAAGTATTGCAGCGCAATTTACTGGATTTTTACTTCGCTAATGTTCTCGTACTGTTGTTTTTTAGCGGCTTGTTCATTGCGGTTTGGTGGGATCGTAAAAACTGGCGATTAATTAACAATATTGCCAGCCAAAGCGCGCTTTGGAAGCGGATTACCGAGAAAGCACAGGGTAAGTTCTGGGAGCCTGCCGTACTCGTTGTTGGCGGTGGATTGGGCGTGTACCGTGTTGCATGGCGAGTGTTGTCTGAACGCTTTATCGAGCATGAGTTGACCAGACGGTTTCAGGCGATGGTCAGCCGTGCGCTGTTGGAGCGTCAATATCGACGCTCAGCCGCCCGCGTCAATCCGGGCTGGTTTCCGGAGAAATATTGGCGAGCCTTTCACTTTCAAACACCTGCCGTAGACGATTGGTATGTTAGCCGCGAAGAGAGTGAACAGATATTAGAAAACTTCTATCGGGCGTGGCAGGAGGAGGAAGAGTTTGCCCGTATTCTCCTCTGTGGTGATCGCGGAATTGGAAAAAGTGAAATTATTGCTAAATTTGCACGCTCCAGGGATGTCCCTGTGTTGCACACACAACTTTTGGCTGGCGACCAGGATGTTGCCGAGGTGTGCGCACGATTTGGCCTTGACCTGTTCAATGACGCTAATTTGAATGCTGCCGAGTTGATCGAGAAGCTGACGGCTTTGCCACCACAAATTCTTTGCATTGAAAATCTGGAAAATTGCATGCTTAGACGTGTCGGCGGGTTCGATACGTTTGCCTTTGTGAATGATTTTATTCTCGAGGCATCAACACGTCATTTTTGTTTGGCAACCTGTACTTCACATGCCTGGAGCATTACACGGCGAGCCCTGGTGGGGATCGATAACTTCAGCGAAACACCTTTTGTTAAGGGAATGACCGAGAAGCAACTGAAGGCAATGCTGCTCAATCGGCACCGCAGTAGCACGGAACATTCGCCTGACTTCAGTCATCTCAACCTCACCGAGAATAAAACCTATTTTGATCGGCATCTGGCTGACAAGGAAAGTAATAATAAAGGTGAAGAACTCTATTTTCGCATTCTTTGGGACTACACGCGGGGCAATCCACGTCAGGCACTCTACTACTGGAAAGCCTCTCTAAACTGGAAGGGAGATCATAGCTCGGTGAGGCTGTTTGAAGTGCCTGAGCAGAAAGTGTTGGAAAACTTACCGGATAATACCCTGATGCTGTTGGCAGCCTTGATAGAACACAACGGGCTGGATGAACAAAGTCTGGCGCAAGTCATGAATGTCTCTACGACGAACATTCGTCGTCGCATTGAGGAATTGCGCCCCTACGGAATCGTGTATTTACAGAGTGTCGATCAAGGTAAAAACGCCTGGCATATCGAAAGTTTCTGGACGCGTGCAGTGGAAGGTTATCTGGAAAAACGACAATTTCTTTTTCGTGGGGAATCTCAATGAACGGTGATGCCTATCAAATAATTTCGGCTTTCGATTTTTCGAGGTTGTTGGTTTCCCTTCTGGTTTTGACGGTTGCCTACGTGCTGGCGAGATTGTGCCGCATGTTTTCCTTGAAGTTGGGCAAAAGCTTTCCGGATTATCGTTTGCGTATCGAGCAGATAATGACGGTAATCAATTTTGTCATGATAGTCGGTTCGATTGCGTTAGCGATTTTTCTGTTGTTCCGCAGTAAGGAAGCTGCGCTGGCGATAGGCGGTTCTATCGGTCTGGCTTTTGCGATTGGTGCGAAGGATGTTGCTGCGTCCTTATTGTCGGGCATGATCGTTATGTTTGATCGTTCGTTTCGTGTGGGTGATCGCGTTCGCTTCGGTGATATTTATGGTGATGTCATATCCATTGGTGTCAGGAGCACGCGTATACGCACACTCGATGATTCAATTGTGAGTATTCCCAACAGCCAATTTATGAATAGCCCGGTGATCAGTGCGAATGCTGGAGCGCTTGATATGCAGGTGGAGGTTCGTCTGTATATCAAACCGGGGAGCAAGCTTGAATTGGTTGAAAAGATTGTACGTGAAGCTGCTGTGGCAAGCCGCAGTGTTTATCTGGATAAGGATATTCAAGTGCTCTTTAAAGATGAGATTTTAGGAAACATGGTCGTGACTCGCGTATTACTCAAGGCTTACGTAATGGAAGTGATCTATGAAAAACGCTTTGAGTCTGAAGTGACGGAACGCTGTCATGAGGCTTTTGCTCTTGCGGGAATAGAACACCCGCAAGGGTCGTATGTACATACGGGCCAGGGCTAAATGTAGCCGCGGCCCATATGTTTTAATTTTCCTGCTTCTTTTTGGCGTAACGAGCGGCTTCCACCATTGTCGTAATCCAGTATTTATCCTCGTTCTTCTTAAGGTAATCGAGAAGGGCAGTGTGTTCTTTCTCTGCAATGTTGAGGTTATGTTCACCACCGACACCGTGAAATAGGTATACCAGCAAGGCACCTTCCTGGTAAGCGCGTTCTGCTTCCGCAATCATTTGAGCGGCAGTGTGATTAAAAATAAAAAAAGCATTGATGTTATATAAGTTCACTTCACCCATTTTACTCATGCTGTTGGCAACACCGCGCGCTCCCACGAACAAAGGCTCAATGTGTTTAATGAAAGATGCCTGGCCCGCTTCGGTATCACCGCAGGTGTAGGCATAGGTTCGCTCTTCCAGACCATCGACAGATTCGAGTATGCGATTGGTTAGGGTAATTTCTTCCACCATTCGTTTAACACTGTAGGTCGACAGGTCGTAATCAGGGCTGACCCATTCGCGGTTCGGTTTTTTGCCATCGCAGGGGTGAAATAAGGTGTGATTGCCCAGCTCGTGGCCATTTTTTGCAGCTTCTCGCCATTCAAGCATGCGACTGGAAAAAGCCGTAGGATTGACAGTGAGGTAAAAAGTCCCTTTCATTTCTCGTTGATCCAGCGCGGGCAGGACCTTATCCAAATGGATATTCAGAGAGTCATCGTAGGTGAGAACAACGGCTGCACGTTTGCCATTCCAATCGCCATTTTCACCTGCGAAAACGGGTAAGCAAAGCGTTGCCAACAAAAGATAAAGACCGGAACGTAAGAAAATCATGCTAAATTCCTTAATCGAATCATTAATTATTTTTAATCCAGGCTAACAATAGCATAAAACAGTGAAGGTCATGGAGCGCTTCGGAAAGAATGGAGAATTTGAAAACAGGAAACGGTGCGCGCTCAGTGAATCGGGGGCGCGAGCGTTTGACTGAGTGTTTCTGCCGCGAGTGGTTTGCAATACAAAAAGCCCTGGTAAGCATCACAGTTTTCGTCAGCCAGAAAAATCTTTTGCTTTTCGTTCTCAACACCCTCGGCAACAATGTTTTTGTCCAGACAATGACCCAATTGAATAATACTGCGAACAATCGCGGCATCCTGGCTGTTGTATTGGAGTTCGGAAATAAAACTCTGATCGATTTTAATTGTATTGATGGGGAAGCGTTTCAACCATGAAAGGGAAGAATAGCCAGTTCCAAAGTCGTCGAGGGAAATACTAAAGCCCTTTTCCCGTAAGACTTTCATCGTGCTAATGGCGTGGTCAATATTGCGCATTACGGCCGTCTCGGTTATCTCCAACTCAATGTGCTCGGCATTCAGGCCAGCCATTTCCAGTTCTCGATCGAGGTTGTAATGAAGGTCTGCCTGGAAAAATTGAAGGGCAGACAAGTTAATTGCAACAGGCGCCTGCATGTGGCTGTTTTGCCAAAGCGCTGTTTGTTTGAAGGCTTCTCCAAGCACCCAACTGCCGAGCACTGGCATTAAACCGGCATTCTCGGCAATCGGAACAAATTCTGAAGGGTGAAGTGCATTTTCTTGGGGTAATGGCCAGCGAAGCAGTGCTTCGAAACCAACAACCTTGTTGGTTTTTAGACTGACTTTCGGTTGGTAATGTAGTTCCAGTCGTTGTTGGTCGATAGCGATTCGCAGTTTTTCTGAAATTTCATGGCGCCGACGCAGGCGACGATGCATATTGCGAGAATAGAGGTGGAAATTGTTTCGGCCTTTTTCCTTGGCGGTATAGAGAGCGAGATCCATATTCTTCATAAGCTCGTCAGTGCGGATGTCATCTTCGGGAAAACACGTAATGCCTGCACTGGCACGCACGCGAATCTCATTGCCGTAAATTACAAATGCCGGATGGGAGAGGGTATTTAAAATTCGCTCAGCAACGAAAGTGGCATCCTCAATGCTGGAAATCTCCTCAAGTAAAATGACGAACTCGTCGCCGCTAAAGCGCGCCAGTGTGTCTGTTGATTTCAGACAGCTCGTCAGCCGCTTGGCAACTTCAACCAGCAGTCGATCTCCGACGGGGTGCCCGTGACTGTCATTGACCATCTTGAAGTGATCGAGGTCCAGCATCATCAAGGCCCCCATATGATCGTTACGAATACAATTATCAAGGGCGTGCTGCAGACGGTCCCGCAGCAAGGTGCGATTGGCCAGGCCGGTAAGCTCGTCGTGGGTTGCAAGGTGTTCCAACTTGCGTTGTGCGTTAAGTTGTTCAGTCATATCGAGGCCGATACACCAGTTCGCCCAACCGGGGATCGGGAATTGTTTGGAAATGTTATACCACGCGACCTCTCTCTCTCCTAGCTTGCCTCGCAGTTTGCGAAGCCGATGATAGTATTTGGCTCCTCCCTTTTGGCATTCTTGCAACAAACTTTGCTGGTCTTTGGCATCGGGGTAGAGCAAGGCCAGAGCGGACGTATTTTTGAGTATTTCTTCCTTGCTATAACCGCTCAATGTTTCAGCTTGTTTATTCCAGGCAAGAGGCCGTCCATCCTGGTCATAGGCGTGTAAGGCAAGGGGCAGGTTTTCAATCACCGCGCGGAGTTTTTCTTCGCTGCTTTTCAGTTTTTTACTCTGTGCACTTTCTACAACGACGTAGAAAAACATACCCCATAATGCCGGTTGCAAAATTTGTAGATAGTCACCCCAGTTTTCCGCAATTTGCGAATCCGCTGTGGTGCCTAGCCAGGAAATGAATCCGATAAAATTAATGATCAGGGTAAGCAGGCAAACAAAAAAAATAATCCACTTTTCGGCACTGGCAAGTTGGCGACGCCACTTGCTGAATAATAAGCAGAGTGCAACACCCGCGCTCAGCGAACCGATTAAGTCGAGTAAACTAATCATCTTCCACCGAATGGCCGTTGCGCATTCCGAGCCAGCACCAGGTCAGCAGGAGGAGCCCATTTGCGGCATACCCCAGGTGCTCAAGAACGTTAAAGAAGGTGGGTAAAAAAAGATGCTCAAGTGCGGTTGAAACCCACGCCAGCCACGCACATGCAAAAGCCGCGAAGAGTGTACGGTGGGCCGGAAGTATGGAGAGTTGTCGACGATAAATTATCACAAAAGCCAGAACACAGCTGGCAAGTAAAACAACAAGTATTTCGTTCTCGTGCATGATTACCCTCTGTGCACTTGGTCATATAATCAGGAGAACTGCTTGTTATCTGCCCGGGCAAATAAGTGTAGCATGCCTTTCTCGTGGCCTCTAATAATATGACGTTGAGATCGAACGGCGCGTTATAGCCGGAGGGAGTTTAAAATTCAGGAATCAGGGTGGCGAATCAATATGCGCAAATTTTTTACAGGTTCCCTAGTAGTTCAAGCCGAATTCCAGAGGCAGTTGTAACACGCCAATGAGGCTGTCTTCCGAGAGGTGGTGGGGTTGCCTTTTGGCGATATTGCGCACAATATTCAAAGACAAAGTGATGCGCTCATACCAATTTGGAGATTTTTTATAGACCATGTTGCAGGTATTGTCCCTGACTTTTGAGTCCTTGAGCAGGCCGATAATATCGTTGACCAATTTCTCTGCCTCGTCACTATCAATATCATCTGCGCTATAGGCACCATTTTGTATGACCTCGCTAAAGGCCCGAATAATATGAGATTGGTAGCGCGAATCGAGGTCACCTTGGCCTATCACAAATCCACAAGTAATGGCGTAAGCGACACCGGAACTGTAATCCTTCAAAAAACCAAAAAATAAATCGCTGAGCCCGGAAACCTGGGCGATTTCCGGCATTGCGGGCCCAATTAATTGCATTACCATTGGGTGGCGCATGCGCGCGAGAGGGCCTGACATATCAGAAAATTCATGATGAACCAAAGTGGCATCGATAATTTGTTGATCAATTTTTTCATCCGCTTCACACAGCTCGTTACACTCGACAAGAATTTTATGGCTCACCAGTGGGTGCAGAACTTCAAAATTATCCATTTGCTCATTGAGTCTGGCATAACCAATATCCTTAACAAACCCCAGGGTTACAAGCGCACGTAATTTTTGATCATCCCAATGCAGAGCATTACCCACTGCCAGCATGCACATGAGTGAGGCGTGGTCAAAACGTACTTTGGATTGCCAAACGGGTTGGTGAAAAATTTCAAGGTAGGATTCAACTGAATGATGGAAACGTAAGTCTCGTATGATCGTCATTGTTTGTTGAATAAGCTCGTCGAGAGGAAAGCCATTTTTCAGAGGAAAATCGCTTGCCAGTATACTGGCACTGTTTTGAAAATTGCTCCAGCTGGGTTGGCTATCTTCAAAATGCTGTTGAACCACATGAGAAACATTCGCCAATGCCTCGCATTGTTCTTCGACAAACTGTTGCAGCTCTCCTTGCATATCGCCCTGGAAGAAAAAATGCCAGATATCGTAACGATAGAGATTTACGTCCAATAAGGTGTCGATAACTCTTTCAGAAAAAACGACACCTTTCTGGATATAAGGTGAGCCCTGAAATTGTTGCATCAAGGTTTCGACGCGAGTGGTGTGATCACCGATGCGATAGATAGGTACCAGGCTGGAACAGCCCGACGAAAATATTTGCTCTCGATAATAGCGCTCGGTTTCCCGAATAGCCGAGTCAACCGATGCATCGATATTGAACAACTTGTCCATGGCGGCCGCTGTACTCTCCGCATTCCTGACATTAATTTTCTTTATCCTAACTTTAGCAAAGTGATTGTATACATCTCACACCTATTTATATTTATTTGCTATTGAATATTGGGAATGCTGCTGCAAACGAAATAATTTAAGGGCACGGGCCTCCAATAGGGAGACTTCAGGTGCGCAAACATAAAATAATGTATTCTTTATTCCGGAAATACTTCGAAAACAAAGTAGAGTGCATGGGTATCTGTTTCAAGTCCTTTTTCTGTACTTTTAACTTCGTATTCGCTCTCCAATAAATACAGGCCGGGTTTATCCCAGGTAATACTGGCTCTGCCCTGTGCATCGGTCGTGACATGTTGCGCTTCCCGTTCGTTACGATAGCGGCTGTCATTTCGAATAAAGTGCATGTTAATTTTTTTCTCGGGGGCTTCGCCATTAAATACCAACGAGAATTTAAATTCTTCACCCACAAATAATTCATTGGGATGAGTTTCAAAACGTACTTCAAGACCCTTCCCCTGTACTTTTAGTGCTTCGCGACTGGTGCCATTTTTGGTAATCCATGTTTGCAGATAATTGAGAAGTTGTGTTCCGCGAATATTTTTTGCGCCTTCGGGTAACATGGCGTTGACCTGCTCGGGTTTGCCGAACAATCGACCCGGCGAACCATCGGTATTTTCATACCAGGTAAGAAAAACCGGGCTTTGTTTGAAGGCGACTTTGTAGGTTCCGTCGTTACGAAGCTCTGCCGCTCCTACCGTTTTACGAACAAAATTAACCAATGGAAAATGTTCTATTTGTTTGCCGTCAGGTTGCAATACAGCGAGTTGGCTGGACGCCATCACTTTCTTGATGGGCGGAGGGAGAGGTGGCCCCTCAAAATCCGGGTTTTCAAGTTTTTGAAAAAGATAACCACCTGGAGCATGATCGGGGTTAAAAATATCATTGGAAATGCTGATATCGAACGTGGCATATTCCGCAGCCTCCCCGGAGAGAATGGTGTGGCTTGGGACGAGCCAGCGTGCATGGGCATGCACAGGTAAACTCAGTGTTCCAAAAAAAATACCGAGGGACGCGATAGAAAATATAGTTGACAGAGTGCTTAAACGCTTCATGTTCTTACTCCAGACTGATTTGAATACTGCCGAATTCGCCGTCGGCGGGCAGGGTCAAGGTTTGTTTTTCGCCGAGCTTTAGCGCCTTGCGATGGTAGCTGCGGCCTCCTTCTTCACGAGAGGCTTCAAAATTTAACAGGTAGGTACCGGCTTCGAGCTGGAGTGCCTCATTGTTCCAGGAAATTTTATGTTCGCCCGGTAAGCGTGTTGCGCCACTGACAGCGTCGTAAGCACGTGGATCCTTACGGCCGATTTTTCGCCACCACTGACGTAGATCCTTGTACCAGGTGTCTTCCTTTGCCCAAAGCGCGAGGGTGGCCACGTGTTGCCGGTTTTCGTCTTCCAGCCAGACAGCAACGTACGGCTTATGGTAGGGCTGTACGTCGAGTCGCGGTAATTCAAGTTCGATAAGTAATTCTTCTGCCTGCGTATTGATACAAGCAAGCGTGCTCAGGGCGGCAAGCAAGCAGAGAGTGGTTAATAATTTTGTGGGGAATCGGTATTTAATTTGAAACATGGGGCTTCAAACTCCAGAAATTTGTGGCACAAATAAAAAATAAATAATGAGAGGGGTAAATAATCCGAAACCGGCGAGAATTAATCCTTCTTTGCGATGTTTCTTTCCTTGAAACAGGATGACAAAACCGGTTAGCGCAAAAAAAATCATGAGTGCCGCACTAATATCAATCAGCCAGGACCAGGCCCGGCCGCTATGACGGCCTTTGTGCAGGTCATTCCAGATGCTCAGGCTATTGCCAGTTCGAAAATCAAAAATAATTTCCGCGTCGTCGACGATTACAGTTGCCTGGGCATAACCTGCGGGCAGGGAATAATCCAGAATGATTTCGCCCATTTCCCGATCGTACTCAATGGCGCTGGCGGTCGGAGTTGAAAACTTTTTTTGAATCCAGTCTTCCAGTAGTTGCGTATTTAGCGCGGAGTCGCGTTGAAGTTCACTGACGATTACTGAGGGAAGTTCAAGCGTGCGTGAACCGTCTTCAGCCTGGCCGCTAAACATCTTTGGATGATTTAAAAAAATTCCAGTGAGACAAAAAAATACCAACAGCGCGAATAGCGCTGTTGATGTATAGATGTGGAGCAAACGTGCCCAGTGAAATAGCTTGCGGGGCATTTTTCACGGGCCCTTAAAAACGATAGGCCAACGTGGCTTTCACATTGCGACCGGGCTCATAGTCGAGGAGATAGAGAGCACCGAAACGCGGGTGAAAACTGGTGCCGTTACGCGAAGAATGAGACGCATAGTATTCATCGAAAACGTTGTCCACACCAAACGTTAAGGAAAAACCTTCACCGTCTTGCTGCTGCCATTGCGCGGAAATATTGTGGACGGTGAAACTGTCTTTACTGTTGTCGACGGTGGCGGCGTCCAGGGTGACATCGTAGTGCGGAACACTGCCTACGTGTTGCACACCCCAGTGAACCACAACGTCTTCCTCACTGAAGGCATATTCCAAAGCCAGTGTCGTTGTGCGGCCTTGTTCACGACTGTCATGGGCACCATCGAGATCGCTGTTTTCAGCGTTCGCGGCCAGTATACCTTCCGATTCGGAAACGGTGAGCAGTGCGTTAAAGCCGCCCAGTTGGTAATCGAAGTAAACTTCGTAACCGTCAATTTCCAGGTCGCCGACATTGTCGTACCAATAGCGACCACCAACATCGGCAGGCGGAGTCGCATATTGGTAAATGTGGTTTTCGATATTGGTTTTGAAGAAAGTAAAACCGGCTGAAACATTGTCGGCACCCAGGGTCGAGTCAGACCAGGCAAGTGACAGTTCGCTATTCGTGCCTTCTTCTGCTTCGATGTCGGCGTTGGGTGTCACACCGAGCCCGGCTCCGATAAAGACTTCGTTTAAGTCGGGTGCTTTGAAGAGTTGTGTGGTTGAAAGTTTAAGGAGCAGGCTTTCGCTGGCTTCCCACTCGGCTGCCAGGGCGCCAGTGATTTTTGAGAAGCTGTCGTTGACAACGGAAGAATCGACATCAAAGCTGCTGTAACGCAAGCCTGGTATCAGCGCTACATTCCCGAGTTGAATACGGTCCTGAACAAAGATCGCCAGATTCTCACTTTGTTCGCCTGCGAGTTCTATGCCCTCATTGGCGTAGTGAGTTTCGTATTCAACGTAGTCAAAACCATAACTGAACGTGTTTTCCACACCCAGTTCTATCGTGCTCTCGGCGAGAGCGTTGACACCTTGATTATTGGCTTCACCTTCTACCAGTGCCGGGTCCGTGGGCCAAATTGCCTGAATCGCACTTTCGTCACGCCAGAGGGTGCTTTGGTTGTTAAAGATTGCAGCTTTGAGCAGGCTGTTATCTCCCCAGCTCAAATCGTAATTTAAGGTCAGGGTATCGCGCGTAAATTCGGTAGGGAAAGTGAGCGGCAGCCCCAGGCTATTTGAAATCGCAATGTCAGTGGCTAGCCCCATATCCGGTCGGTAGCTGTAATCACCTTCATCGGTGTAGTGTTCGTAACCGAGTTTGATTTGTTGTACATCGCTAATTTGCCAGCCAACTTTTGCCATAATATCGCGCAAATCACCTTCAAGGCCGACGACTTCGCCCTGGCTATTGCCGACTTCGTTGCCTTCTGAATCGAGAATGCGCCCACCGCCGACTTCGTAGTTTTTACGGTCGATATCGTTCACGTAGAGCAGGTAACTGAATTCTTCATTCAGTTTGCCGTAGCCGATAAGGCTAACACTTTGATCCGAGTTGGTTCCCGCGCCCAGTTGCACGCGTGCGCCGTGGTTTTGGTCATTCAATAACAATTGTTCAGCGCTTTTGGTTTCGAAACGCACCGAACCACCCAGGCCGCTGTTGATAACCGAGTTAGTGCCCACCTGAATATCCACCGATTGCAGAATGTCGGCATGGATTTGCAAGTTACCCATGTGGTGATACATGTAGGTATTCTGGCGCGCGCCGTCGATAAGAATTTGCAGATCCTTGTCATCCATACTGCGAATGGTGATGCGCTGGTTTAAGGAATGGGCACCGCCGACATCGACTCCCGGAATGCTGCGCAACAAATCGCTGATGTGATCAGCTTGTTTAATCTCAATAGCTTGTTCGTCCAGGTCTATTGATGAAGCATACACAGCAGTTCCCCAAACACGAACTTCTTCAATGGGGGCTTCCTGTTGGGCCTGCGTAATGTGGCTGGCCAGGCTCAGTGCACAAGCGGCGAGCGAAAGGGCGCGTGGCAAGCGCGCTTTCGGGGGGAGACACGACATAAGTTACCTCGAAAAATAAATGAGAATGATTTGTATTCGCGCATTCTAACTGCTAGCATGCGCGCTGCGAGGGTATTTGTTATGCCAGAAACTCAACTTTATATGCCAAATGAGCACGGGACGCAGTCGAAAGATGCGGTAACGCTTTCTGCTATGGCCGCGGAGTCGGGGCATTCAGCACAGCTGAGTGTTGGACACCAACAGCTCTTTCTGGGGTTTTTTAAGGCTTTGAGTTTCCCCAGCGGTTTGCGCGCGCATGCGATGGATGCGACGGAGTTGCGGGTGGCAGAAAGTGCGTTAACGCTCCACCCTTCGCTCAGCGTGGGGGTGTTGTTGGAGGGGCGCATCGGTTTTGAGCTGGCTGGGCAGTCCCATGAGTTGGAAGCCGAGCCGGACTCTCCATTATTCTTCATGATGAATACCCTGGCGCCCTCACCCTGGAGAAGAAAACTTCAGGCGGGGCAAAAAGTCAGAAAAATTGTGCTCAGTGTATCGGCCGACTGGCTGGCACATCGGCCAGGCTTGAATAAAAGTTTGCAACGTCTTTTATTGCATCACAATCTTGTGCGAAGCCATCGCGCTTATCCGGGGCTTGCGAAACAAGCCGAGAGCTTCCTTGGGCTTTTTCCTACGGGCGACGAGCTGTCACTCGAAGTTGCAGCATTTCGGCTTTTTGAAAGTGCGTGTCATTTTATGCAAGAGACCCTGGGGTATGATTACGCTCAGCAAACAGTTGCACAACCTTGCCGAGAGGATCAGGCAGGCCTTGCTCTGCGGGTGCGGGATTTTCTCGAAAGTCGGGTGATTCCCTGCGCTGGCTTGATCAATCTGGATTTGACGCTACTGGCTCAGGAATTGGGCGCGAGTAGCAGCACCTTGCAAAGAAAGTTTAAACGCGCGTTTTCAATTACCATTCATGAATATACGCGCGAACGAAAAATGCAGCTGGCAAAGGAGGCCTTGATCAAGCACAATATCAGCATTGGCGAGGCGGCCTATCTGGCGGGTTACAAACACTATCCTAATTTTGTAAGTGCATTCAAAACGATGTTCGGCCAATCTCCAGGCGCCTGGAAGGCGCAAATTCTTCAAGCTCGAAGTTAAATCAAATCTGTCGCAGATCTCGGGCTGTTTTGCTGTCAAATTTTTTCAGTCCATTTGCATGCCTGAATTTGGTGGGGCGTGTCGGTGAGTATTGGTGCGTGTTGGAGTAAACCCCGATAATGGAATTGGCCGGATTTTCGGTAAACATATTAGTCCTGTTATTTATCGTAGCCGTCGTTGCGGGTTTGGTTGATACCCTTGCAGGTGGTGGGGGATTACTCGCGATTCCTGCATTAATGATGACCGGGATTTCGCCGCTGGCTGTATTAGGAACAAACAAACTGCAAGGGTGTGTCGGTACTGCCACATCCAGCCTACACATGTTAGCGAATAAAAGAATTCACTGGCGAGAGATGTGGCCACTGATGACCTGTGCTTTTTTCGGCGCAATTGTCGGTGCGGTGGCAGTCCAATTTATCAATGCGGCTTCCCTGAAATTTATTATTCCCCTTGTGCTGTTTGCCATAGCACTTTACTTTTTGTTCTCGCCTGTTCCGCATGAGCATCAAGGCGAAGAAAAAATATCGGCTAAAAAATATACCGGGATGGTCGTGCCCGCAATTGGCGCTTACGATGGGATGTTTGGGCCGGGTACGGGCTCATTTTTTGCGGCAGCGGGCGTCTCTTTAAAAGGCCTCGGCCTGATCAGAGCGACAGCCCAAGCCAAAGGCTTGAATTTCGCAACGAATGTTGCTTCGATTATCGTTTTCATTTTTGCCGGGCAGGTCGTCTGGGCATTGGGCCTGGTGATGATGCTGGGGCAGGTGTGCGGTGCAACCCTGGGGTCGCATTTACTCTTGCGGATTTCACCACGGGTATTGCGCGCCTTTGTTGTACTGATGTGCTTTATTATGTTGGCGAAATATCTTCATGCGATGTGAGTGGTTTTAAGGCGCCGACAATGCACTGTAAAGACGTTTATAAAAAATCCATTTAATGTACTTTGAATTTTGGAGGGTGTTATGGCATTGACTGCGTCTACAATGATTCCGCTAGGTGAGAAAGCAGCGGACTTTAATTTGCTGGACCCCGCGAGCGGTTCCATGATTTCACTGAGTGCAGTGAAAAAATCCAGGGGGGTATTGGTGATTTTTATGTGCAACCATTGCCCCTATGTCAAACATATTCTGCCAGCATTGCGTGAATTTGCGCAGGACTATCGCAACAGTGATATTGGCATTGTTGGTATCAGTTCAAACGACGTAGACAATTACCCGGATGACGCGCCCGAACTGATGGCGAAACTGGCTCTCGGTTTCCCTTATCTTTACGATGAGAGTCAGGCAATTGCAAAAGCGTACGATGCCGTGTGTACACCTGAATTTTATCTCTATGATGGGGATTTGAAATTGGTTTATCGCGGTCAATTCGATGACTCACGACCGGGGAATGATATGCCGGTAACCGGCAGCGATTTACGGGCAGCGATGGACGCGCTGCTTGCGGGTACAGCTATACCCACAGAACAAAAGCCCGGCATGGGTTGCAATATTAAATGGAAGGCGCCATAAAGCCTTACTGCATTTGATTTTACCTGGCTTGTATTCGAGGAGTTCCCATGTCTGAAGCCCTGCGTCAAAAAGTCTCCACCGCTCTTGAAGGGCTTGAGATTGAAGGTTTGCCCAACACCAGTCTGGCTGACATTGCCTCAATGGCAGAGGAGGGCGATACCGTGCTGGTGCGTCTTGAGTTTGGCCAACCTGTAAAACAGCGAAGCGCTTCAATTAAGGAGCGGGTTGGCGAAGCACTCAAATCTCAAGGCTTGCAGCATTTTATTGTTGATATCCAACAAAACATTCCTGCAGTGTTACCACAAAATAGTCAGGCGTCGGTAACGGGTGTCAAAAACATTATTGCCGTCGCGTCGGGCAAGGGCGGGGTGGGTAAATCGACCACGGCGGCAAACCTTGCGCTTGCATTGGCCTATGAAGGTGCCAGTGTCGGTGTTCTCGATGCGGATATTTACGGTCCGAGTCAACCGCAAATGCTGGGGGTGGCGGATAAACGCCCGGAAATGTATGGCCCTAATATGATTGAGCCTATCTCTACGCTGGGTTTGAAGGTAATCTCAATGGGCAACCTGGTGACTGAAAATACCCCGATGGTGTGGCGTGGTCCGATGGTTAGCGGCGCCCTGCAACAATTACTGCAAAATACACACTGGACGGACATCGATTACCTGATTGTCGATATGCCTCCCGGTACAGGCGATATTCAATTGACGCTCTCCCAGGCTGTCCCCGTAAGCGGCGCAGTTATTGTGACCACACCGCAGGATATCGCCTTGCTGGACGCAAAGAAAGGGGTAGAGATGTTCCGCAAAGTGAATATCCCGGTGATGGGTGTTGTGGAAAATATGTCTACACACATTTGTTCGCAGTGCGGTCATGAGGAAGCTATTTTTGGCCAGGATGGGGGGCAGCGCCTGGCGGAAGAGTTTGCCGTTAAGGTACTCGGACGTTTGCCTCTGCAGCTTGCGATTCGCGAGCAAAGTGACGCAGGCAAACCGCCTTTGGTGCAAGACCCGGATTCGGCCGTAAGTCAGACCTATCGAGAAATCGCACATGAGGTCGCAGCGCAGATATGGCAACAGGCGCGCGCAGGTTCAACCGCGCCGGAAATCTCCTTTGCGGACGATTGAGCATGTTTCGCTACACGCTTCTGATGGTCTTCTGTTGTCTGTGCTCACACTTTTCTTTACTATCGCGCCTCAACATTGAGGAGTCGATATGAGCATTAAATCTGATAAGTGGATACGCCGCATGGCGGAGCAAGAGGGCATGATTGAACCATTCGAGCCCGGCCAAATGCGCTACAACGCGAATAACGAGCGCCTTGTCAGTTACGGTACTTCCAGTTATGGCTACGACGTCCGCTGTGCTAACGAATTCAAGATTTTTACCAATGTTCATTCTGCCATTGTTGATCCAAAAGCATTCGACGATGACAGCTTTGTCGATATCAAGAGTGATGTCTGTATTATTCCGCCCAATTCATTTGCGTTGGCGCGCACCGTGGAATATTTCCGTATTCCACGTTCAGTGCTCACTATTTGTTTGGGTAAGTCAACGTATGCGCGTTGCGGTATTATTGTGAATGTCACGCCGCTTGAGCCGGAGTGGGAAGGGCACGTTACCCTCGAATTTTCCAACACCACGCCTTTGCCCGCCAAGGTCTATGCTAATGAAGGTGTTGCGCAGATGTTATTTTTTGAAAGCGACGAAGTATGCGAAACCTCGTACCGCGATCGCGGTGGTAAGTACCAGGGGCAAACAGGGGTGACCTTACCCAAAACCTGATATTTCGCTTAATACATTCTCACGGGAGTGAATGATGAAAAACTTTATACTTTTTACCGTATTCACTCTAATGTCGACACTAGTCGCTTCACCTCTGTGGGCGAATACCGGTGGTTCGCCACCAGATGCAAGCTTTAGTTTGCTCGGTTTTCTTTGTCTCGGAATTTTCGTTGTCGCTTACCTTCTGGTTATCTTTGAAGAAAAAATTCATTTACGAAAATCCAAGCCGGTTCTACTTGCCGCAGGTTTAATCTGGATTTTAATCGGTTTGTCATACCGCAATAGTGAATACAGCTTGATGGTTGAGCATGCTATTGAAGCGGACTTTCTCGAATTTGCAGAATTATTTTTCTTTCTTCTCGTAGCGATGACCTACATCAATGCAATGCTGGAGCGCGGTGTTTTCGCCGAATTGCGACGCTGGTTGATTAATAAAGGTTTTAGTTATCGCAGTTTGTTTTGGTTAACCGGGTGTTTGGCATTTTGTATTTCGCCGGTTGCCGATAACCTGACGACCGCTTTAATTATGTGTGCCGTGGTGATGGCCGTTGGTGAAGGTAAGCCCGGTTTTATTTCGCTGAGTTGTATCAATATTGTTGTTGCTGCGAATGCGGGGGGAGCTTTCAGCCCCTTTGGTGATATTACGACCTTGATGGTTTGGCAAGCTGAAAAGCTGCGCTTTTCGGAGTTCTTTGCGTTATTCGTGCCAGCGCTGGTTAATTTTCTGGTGCCCGCGTTTATCATGCAGTTCGCGCTACCCAAAGGCCACCCTCCGTCACAAAATCAAAAGGATAGCCTGCTAAAGTTCGGAGGCATTTTTATTGTTTTCCTTTTTCTTGCCACTATCGTTACCGCCGTGAGCTTTCACAACTTTTTGCACTTGCCTCCGGTTTTTGGCATGTTGGGTGGCTTGGCTTTTCTCAAGTTCTTTGGCTTTTATATGCAGCGAAAGTCTCAAGCTTGGGATCATGCGTCAGAAGTGCCGCCCGGTTCAAAAGATAACCCCTACGATTTTGATGTTTTTAATAAGGTTGCGCGTGCAGAGTGGGATACGCTGTTTTTCTTTTACGGCGTGATCATGGCTGTCGGCGGCCTGGGTTTTCTCGGGTATTTACATCTGGTTTCGGTATTCTTTTATGGTGAACTCGGTGCGACCTCAGCCAATATTCTTGTAGGTGTGTTATCTGCCATTGTAGATAATATTCCGGTGATGTTTGCGGTTTTGAGTATGGACCCTCAAATGCCTGATTTGCAGTGGTTATTGGTGACCTTAACGGCCGGTGTTGGCGGTAGCATGTTGTCGATTGGCTCGGCGGCTGGCGTTGCGCTGATGGGGCAGGCCCGTGGCGTATACACTTTTTTTGGTCATTTAAAATGGACGCCTGTTATTGCTCTTGGGTATGCCGGCAGCATTGGGGTTCATTTTCTGATTAATGGCTAGTCGGGGGTTCAAGCACTCTCAGGCAAACACACCGTGTACATACCAGGCTGTGCTTTGCAGATCCTGGTATAACCACAGGCGTAGGTTATCTTCACGCTGGCCAATGTAGTAATCACGAGCACAAAATGTTTCCCACCAATAACCTTCGATGCGTTCCGGGCCTTCCATAAGCTGGATTTTACCGCGCCAGTAAAGAGTATTTTCCCGCTCCTGGATTTTTTGCGCTTGTGCCAATAACCAGCCCGGCCGTTGTGCCAGGCTTTGTTCGGCAGCAAGCACCGTATTGCTTTGTTGTTCCAGAGTAATACGTTCACAACTTTTTTCCGGTACATGGTGTGGGCAGTAACTGACTTTATAAATTGCATCATTCCCCAGGCGGGCTTTGATACGCGCAATGCTGATTTGTAAATCTTCCTTGTTATGTTGGCTTTTTCCGGAAAAAGCTAATAAACCTGTCTGTGCTTGCAGGCTTTCCAGTTTATTACAGTAAAGTTCGAGGGTATCGACAGCAAAAGGTAATTGTTTGCTCTCGAATTGAATCAGACTGAGTTCCAGAAAAAGTTGCCAGGAGCTCTTGCCTTGTTGTTTGTTAAGTTGACAGGTGTTGACAAGCAGCTGCTCCCGGTTTTGATAAATATCGTAGAGTCGCCAGCACAGGCTCGAACTTTGTAATTGGTGACGCTGTAAAAAAATCTCGAATTTTTGTAATAATGTTTCCATTAGTGGGCGCAGTAGCTGAACATTTTCCAATGGGTAATCGAGCTGTAGATGTTCGCAAAAATACTGTTCAGGTTGGTAAGTTTGTAGTGCGGGTTGAAACAAACTGTGTTGTAGCTTTTGACTTTCTATGGCGAAAATATCTTGCAGGTATAAACTGACATCATTGCCAAATCGCTTGCGTAAAGCGCCAACAGAGCTGTGTCGAATTTGCTTATAAATATCTCCCAATGTTTGAAACCCGGTTTTATCAAGGGCATCAAGTGTTTTTTGTTCGCATTGCAAGAAACCAATAGGGCAGTTCTGCAAGCGTTTTAGAAACGCGGTACGCGAGTCGTCGTTGCTGACAGGGTGGGCTTGCCAACTTAATAGCCAGGCGCCTGCTGCGGTATGGGCAATGCCATACGCATAGTGATAGCCGAGTATATCCAGTTCGTTGAACAGGGTGGCGCACAGCGCTTCCAACCCTTTAAAAAGTTTCAGGCAACGGCTGAGCTCCATCAGGATGCCGGGCTCATTGCTATTTTGCTGGCGTTCGATATAAGGGCTGAAGTGGTAGCAGCAGGCTTCCAACAACTTAAGTGCTTGCTCTTCGCAATGTTTGTCGCGCTTGTATACCTCCGTCGAACTTTCTATATTGGCTATGTCGTCTACATTGCTTATGTTCCCTGCATCCGTATAAGGGGCGCGACGGTTTTGGCCTTGTGCTTCGAGGCTGAGACAAGGAAAGCGCAGGGCGAGCCATAGAGGGTTGCGGGGAGTCGACACGGGGTTCACAAGTGCTGTAAATAAATACAGTATATCGTTTGTGGGTGATAAATCCATATTGAATTTTCCGGGGTAGGAGGAGACTGAAGTATGCTGTTGCGGGGGGATTTTCTTGGCGGGCTCACCGCTGCCATTGTCGCATTGCCACTCGCACTGGCTCTGGGGGTAGCGTCGGGCCTTGGGCCCATGGCGGGCATTTACGGGGCGATCACAGTTGGCTTTTTTGCCGCGCTTTTTGGGGGGACGCCAACACAGATCTCGGGGCCAACGGGACCGATGACGGTTGTCATGGTTACTGTTCTTGTCGCCTTCCCGCAGCGCCCGGAACTGGCGTTTTTGTGTGTCAGTCTGGCTGGCGTGTTTCAATTGTTGTTCGGGGTTTTTAAGTTCGGACGCTATATCAAGCTGGTACCCCACCCGGTGGTTTCGGGTTTTATGACTGGGATCGGGGTTATTGTGATTATTCTCGAATTGGGGCATGCCCTCGGGCACGAGTTACCTCAAGGCGATACTCTGGTAAAACTTTCGGCAGTCAGCGCGTTAATCGCCAACATTAATTGGCATGCATTTGCCCTGTGTGCGTTGACATTGGCGGTGAATTATCTTGTCCCGAAAAGTGTGCGCAAATTTTTACCTGCGGCGCTGGTTGCAATTGTTGTCGGCAGTTTGCTGGGGTATTTTGTTTTTCCTCAGGCACCAACGATAGGCGACATTCCGGGGGGCTTGCCCCGGCCTTCACTGGCTTTGCCGCAGCCTCAGGATATTCCCTTGCTGGTTGAGTTTGCTTTAATGCTCGCCTTTCTCGGTGCTATCGATTCACTTTTAACATCGCTTGTTGCAGACAGTATTACCCGCACACATCACCATTCGGATAAGGAGTTAATGGGGCAAGGTGTCGGGAATTTTTTTAGTGGCTTGCTGGGTGGTCTACCAGGTGCCGGGGCCACCATGCGCACTATGGTCAATATTCGAGCGGGCGCGACCAGCCGTCTTTCGGGCATGATTCATGCGCTGGTTTTATTGGCCATTGTGTTGCTATTTGCTGATGTTGCTGAAAATATTCCCAAAGCGGTATTGGCAGGTATTTTGATAAAGGTCGGTATAGAAATTATCGACTGGTCATATCTAAAACGTATTTCCAGTGCTCCCAGGAGCAGTGTTGTGATTATGTTTTTAACTCTGATCATTGCCGTGTTTGTGGACCTCATTGTTGCTGTTGCCGTCGGTGTGATTGCGTCCTCGTTAATTTTTGTTGCACGTACAGCAGATGAGCAGCTTAAAAATGCTAAATTGGCCTACGGTGCAGACCAGGGTGTTGACCTCCTGGAAGAGGAAAAACGTATTCTTGAAAAGGCTGATGGACGTATTGTTTTGTTTTATATGGAGGGGCCACTAAGTTTTGGTTCCGCGAGAGATGTATCTCGCCTTTTATCCGGGCGTAAGCAGACAGATGTTTTAATTATTGATTTTTCAAGCATTCCTTTTATTGATAGTACTGCAGGTTTTTCACTTGAAGAGCTTGTTTTACGGCAACGAGAAGCAAACGACCCACTCTTGTTTACCAATATGCGGGAAAATGTCAAAGCGTTTCTAAAGAAGATGGGAGTGTTGGATTTGCTTCCGGAATCACACATTTTGTCTTCCCGTTTGGATGCCTTTAAAAAAGCGGAGGCTTTGCTCAAACAGCGAGCTTGAGCATTTTGTTCTGAAAACAACGGTATTTTTCTCCCCGGCCTTACTTGCTGAATTGTGAGCTCTTGATGCCGGTTTTATTTACTCTGTTATTGGTATGTTGCCAGTTTTTTGTTAGCGGTAGACGAAGGCTGCGGCTGGCGAACATGCCGCGTTGTTTGAAAAATTCTATGTCAAGAGTCTGTTCGGAAAACGCCAGGCTAAAACGCAGTGGCGCCGGTGAGCTTTGCTTACGGCTGTAGGCCGGCCTTAATAGATAATAAAGTGCAGCGCCCTCGGCGCAGGCGAGCTGACATTTACGTAGCTCGCTGTAGCTCAGCTTGAAGTGGCCCTGCCAGGCTAATAATAGTTGGCAGTGTGCTGAACGTGTTAATTCAATAAACGCCGCGAGAAAATCCTGTTTGTTTTGGCTTTCAATGATCACTAATTGATTGAGAGCCAGCCCCTGTTGAATCAGTGCCGGGGCGAAGGGTTGAGCTGGTGGGTTCAGTAAAATAAAAAAACCATTGGGCTCCTGGGTGTGCAGGTGCTGGATAAGTGGCGCAAATAAAAACCATTCGCCGGCCACATGCTCGTGTAGCAGGCAGGCTTCCAATAAATGGCTGCGTGGCCAGCCGCCGTTCATCAGGGCTTTGTCGCAGCTGGCAAAGCCGCTGCTTTCACACGCCTGGGGCAGGAAGACACGGGAGTGGCCGCGCCAAATATCACCACGCCGTAATAGTTGTTCAAGGGACGGTTTTGTCATAACTCAAAAATACTGTATATAACAACAGTATATCAGTGGGTGTCTGAAGTGCAAGAGGAAATGCGCCAGGTAAGATACGCCTAAACAGCGAGTGTGGCTATTTTCGTTATCCAATCTCACAAAGAACGTCCACCATCTATACTGAAAATATCGCGAATTTTCAGGTAGAACAATGACTTCAGAAATAAATGGTGAAAAGCGCCGCCCCTTGGTAGGAATTTACACGCCGATGTTGGAAGGCTTTTATTATGGAGAAATAGTCGGCCAGATTCTTACACTCTGTCACATCAAACATTATCGGGTTGTGATCATCAAAACCGGCGACTATGGAAATTTTAATTCCCATATTAACGTTGATGATATGGATATGGTGATTGTCATTCGCAACGCAATCCATACCGAAATGGCCAAAGCATTGTTGGAGGCTGGCAAGAGAGTGGTGTCCATATCTTACGATTACTTTCCTCTCAAAATTCCACTGGTAACGAGTGATCATGCTGCTGGTATTGAGTTGATAATCAATCATCTGAAGGGCGCTGGCCACAATAAATTTGTATTCATTGGGAATCTGACTAATTTTGATATCCGCAAGCGCTATGAAGAATTTAGTGAGCAAATTGAAAAAGCCGGCTTGGAAACCGCCGAATGCGAAGTCATCCAGGTTGCAGATGATCTGGTGAGCGGCGGTTATGAAGGTGCGGATAAATATGTTGAACAAACCTGTACCGCGACGGCAGTAATATGTGGAACCTCCATGAATGGCATAGGCTTTACCGAACGCCTTGAAAAACACAGCGTTGACCTTAAGGGTTTGGTGGCTGTTGCGGGCTTTGATGCAATTTCATTTATTCCGGTATTGGAGCCGGGAATAGCGACAGTTGACCAGAACCTGAATTTGATTGCACACAAAGCCTTGAGTCTCGTGGAAAATTCGTTGCAGGAAAATGAAAAACAACACTGTCATCTGGTTGCCCCCAAACTGATCTGTGAAGAATCCGGATTTGCGAAATCGGAAGAGGCGTATCTGGCTACATCTTTCGAATTGGCAGAGCTTTACAATGCGAACTACATGAAGAGTGTGCTTTGTAATGTCAGTGAATGGGTGCGCTCAATTGCCAGTCGTAAATTGGATAACATAATGATGTTGCGGCCGCTGTTTCAACGCATGCTATCTGCGGCGAGCATATCGCGTTCGGTTAGAGGAAAAAGCGGAAATCAATATCTTGTTTACACAAAAATCATTGGCCTGAAAAGTGTACAGCGTGTCGATGTTAAAGACCCTGCAAGTGTCAGCCCTGAAGCAAAATTTCCTTGTGCCTTCAGCGAATTAAAACCCCAGGAGTACGATGTTGTTATGCACCTCCCGCGGCTGGTGAATAACCGCTTGTGGGGATTTATTTCTACGTATGGCAAGGCAGAAAATAGCAAGTTACCGTGCAGTTATACGGGGTTTACAACCTATCTAAATCAGATTGTGGATTTAATGGGGCAGCAGGCCCACCTGGAACCAAAGGGGTCGGAAGAAAACACTGCTGTCGAGTTAGCCAGGAAAAAAGTGGAAGGCGAAATTTTATGGAATATTAATACCAATGAAGTTGTGTGGGGGGATAAAGCGTTGGAAATTTTGGGGTTTACAAAGGAGCTGGAACAGAAAATATATAAACATATGGATATGTACGACCGCGTGTATGACGAGGATGTTGGCCTACTTAGGGACTACCTGTTGGGCGATAAGAATCGTGACGTGCCAGTTCAGGTTCGTTATAAACAAAAATCCAGAGAACTTGTGGACTGCGAGCTGCACGCTCTAGGCGAAGATGAGAATCAATTCACCCGTATTAAAATATCTGTCTCAATAGCAGGAGAGTAAATCGTGAACGCTGATTTACTTTCTTTTTTATTGGTTCTACTAATTATTAGTATGTTCCTTAATTTGTTTTTTATAAACTCGAAGTTGCTTGGAAAGGTTCGGGATAGAAGGCTTGAAAAACAAGCGCCAGATATCATTAAAAAATTCCTGAGCTCACAGGCATACAAAACATCAAATAGTCATAAATTTCACTATGTTCCTGATCTCAATGGTTTGGTTGTTAAGTTTCGCACGGCCTATCTTAGGATTGAGGAGAAATGTATTGATAGAAAAATCGATTCCAACGAATACTGGAACCTTCTCAATTCAAAACTGAATGAATTGTTTAAGTTGGTGTCGGCCTTTGTGGGTAATAAGCATATTGTTAGTGTAAAGAAAAAGGTTGATTTAATAAAAAGCCTGGTGAAAGAGTCGGCAACAGGTGGTGACAAGAAAAAAATATATGAATGTCTGGATCGTTTTTATGAGGTGTGTGACAGCAATTCTAACGAGAAGAAGCTGCAAGAGTACGATAAAAAACTCAATAAAATAATTATGCGTTTTACTGACAAGTGCTATGCGAGGCTGGATAAGCTAATCAACCTGAATTGTGATTATTTGGATTCAGGCCGGGGGGCAATTAAAGGTCTGGAAGAATCTGCGATAAATATGGAGAAAATTACGGAAGCAGTTGGCCAGATACGGGGTGAGGCAAAGGACACTATCGAGCAGTGTAAGTCAAACAGTCAACAAATTAAGGAGGGTGTAAATAATGTTAAAAGCTCGCTTCAACAATTAGAGGAAAAGGTTTTTACAATAAAGGATGCCGATGAGGTTGAAATGCGGGGTGAAAAGGCAGATGACTCAAGTGAAGGCTTGACTAAGCTGTCGGAGGAGATTCAGGAACAAAGTGAAAAGGAAATCGCACGATTGCGTTCGGTAATCGACAATCAAAAGGGTGTGATTCTTGATCTCGAAGAAAAAATCAGTGTGATGATAGAGGGGCTGGAGGCTGAAAATGCCGAAGACCTTTCGGAAGAGAAGCGGTTAAGGAATCAATCTCTTATAGATGGTTTGCAAGCAAATTTGCGGGATGCTGAATATTGTATCTCCCTATTGGAACAGGAGGTTGAAGCGCTCAAGAATAAATCTGAAGGGGTAAACAAGGAGTTTGAAAGGCTCAGCGAAAAAGAGGTGTTCCCGGTTGAGGGCGAGGATGTTGCGAGGCTAGAGGAAGTTGTTGAAGATTTAAAAGTAGATGTGGAGAGTAAGTCCATAGAAAACGACTTGCTGAAAACAGTGTCCGAGTTTTCTTCGGAGATTTTTAGCGGTGAAACCTATGAAGACCTGTCGCTGCTAATGTATGAAACCATAATGGCAATGGGCGTGAATGTCGTGCTTAGAGTATATTCGCCATCGCGCACATTCGAAGTGTGCGCATCGGGTAAAATTCCTGCAAAGTTGAGCACAGTTATTGATAGTCTGCAAATAAATGAAACGAGTATGGGGGGCGCTTCATTTTTTTTCAAATACAAGAATTTTGGCGGTGCGATCAGTCCGGCAAATGCTGGCAAGTTGAGCGATGCACAAATTGAGCATGTGCTTATTACTACCGGGATTGCGGACAGGATGTTCGACAATATTCATTTGCGGCAAAAAAGCAGGGCGCAGCTCCAAAAGATGGACACTTGTGAAAACACCATAAAACAAACCTTCTCGGATGTTGATTTTGCGCTCGATAAGATCAATGGAAACTCTAAACAAGTAATAGAGAGCAGTTTTAAACAGTTATTGGAATTGGCCAAACAATCGGGAATGAATGCTGCTCACCTCGCCAAAATAAGAAGCCTGGAAAGCAATGCGCTGGACGAATTAAACAGCGAAAACATCACGCGTTTGAAAGTGAAAAAAGCCTTTCTTGAAACCTTGAAGCAATTGGAAGGAATTCAACACTAACCGATTTTGGCCTGGATGCCGGATAAGCCTCTACAGTACCTGCGGTTTAACAAATGAAATAGTCATTAGCTTGCGGCCACCAGTTCAGCCATGGAAGTGATCGCTGTCGCGCCACCAATGCGAACAGGAATACTTTCAGTCCCCAGATTATCCATTTCCAGATGAATAAGACTTTGGCGTGCGTTGTTTGCACCACGGCGTACACTGAAGGCATGTGTGCCCTGCTGTACGGAGCGCTGTTGGCACAGGTAGGCAGCGAAGGCTGGCATAGCTTCGCCAATTGCGGGGTCCGCGGAGGCACCGCTGACGCGCTCAAGTAAGCGTGCGTGAAAATCACCGCCTTTATTGTCCGTGTTGGGAGCAAAGAGGAGAATTGAATCCACCAGGCTTTGGGGCATGGAGCTGTGGCTCCATTCCCGATTGTGAAAGGAAGCTTCGCGCAAAGCGTGGTAGGACTTGAGTGGCACAAATAAATAGGGTTTGCCACAACTGACAATGAGGCAGCTATAGCGAGAAGAAGCGATATCCGAGGCCGCAAGCCCAATCGTGGCGGCTATTTCTTCGGCGCTTGGGGTATAGCGGTCGATTGAGGGGGTGATTTTCTGGCTGATCAGCAGCGGGTAGTGCTCACGCTGGAAGTTAACATTCACTTCGGCCTCGCCATCGGCCAGGAGAAAGCTGAAGTCCGCCTTGTTGTCATTTAGCGCTACGCGCCCGGTTTTCAGTAGGCCGCTGGCTGCCGCCAGCATGGCATGGGAACCGGTGGTCGCCGCCCGACCTTCGTGGAAAGTTTGTAATCTGAAGCTGCCCGCCGGGGTGGCGCGTGCGAAAACCACATCTGAGGCAAGCATTTCGCCTGCGAGCATATCGGCCTGCTTGTCGTCAATGGACTCAGCATGGGGAAAAACGGCTACGGGAACGCCGGAATAGGGTTTCTCAGCGAAGGCATCAATAATGTAATACTGATTATTCATGGCATGTTCTCACGCTATAGCGTTATTGTTCTGCCAGTTTATCGCCCCTGGCCGGGCTTGTCTGCTTTTCGTTTGGTCAACAATATGGTATAAAGCGCGCCCGGCTTTGGGGCGCATTGTCGCAATGAGGCCGGTTTACGATTAACTAATGTCGCACATATACCGACACGTTGACCTGGGTGCCGCACTGCGGTTGGTTTGCGGGGTATATGGAGGCTTAACCCAACAGACAGGAAAATACTATGCCTACAGTTAGCATGAAAGACATGCTGCAGGCTGGTGTGCATTTTGGCCACCAGACCCGCTACTGGAACCCAAAAATGGGTGAATTCATTTTTGGTTCTCGCAACAAGATCCATATTATCAACCTTGAGCAAACTGTTCCGGCCTTTAACGAGGCGCTGGAAGTGGTCAAGAAAATGGCCAGCCTCAAGAAAAAGATTCTCTTCGTTGGTACCAAGCGTGCCGCCAAGAAAACAATCAAAGAGCAAGCAGAACGTGCAAACATGCCCTATGTGAGCAACCGCTGGCTCGGTGGTATGTTGACCAACTATAAGACCATCCGTGCGTCAATCCGCCGCTATCGCGAGCTGGAAAGCCAGGCGACAGATGGTACTTTCGAAAAATTAACTAAAAAAGAAGCGCTGATGCGCACGCGCACCAAGGACAAGCTGGAATTGTCCATCGGTGGTATCAAGGACATGGGCGGTTTGCCTGATGCCTTGTTCATCATCGACGTTGAGCACGAGCGTATTGCCATTCAGGAAGCCAACAAGCTTGGTATTCCTGTTATTGGTGTGGTGGATACCAACAGTGATCCTTCTGGTGTTGATTACGTAATCCCCGGCAATGACGACGCGATTCGTGCAATCAAGTTGTATGTGTCAGCGGTTGCCGATGCTTGCATAGAAGGTGCTGCGGAGTCTGCATCTGTACCGAATAAAGACGAGTTCGTCGAAGTTCAGGATGACAGCGCGGCCGCTGCAGAATAAGCCCGACGCACAACAGTCATAGAAATCGATTAACGTGAAGTCGTTCGGGCGCACTGCGTCCGAAGCTTAACAAGACGAATATTTGAGGAAAACACAATGGCAGTTACTGCTTCCCTTGTAAAAGAACTCCGTGAACGCACCGGCCTCGGTATGATGGAGTGTAAAAAAGCGTTGGTAGAAACCGACGGTGATATCGAGCTGGCGATTGAAAATCTGCGCAAAGCGTCTGGCTTAAAAGCCGCAAAGAAAGCCGATCGCACAGCAGCTGAAGGTGTTGTTGCAATGAAAATTGCGGATGACAACAGCTACGGCGTGGTGGTTGAAGTTAACAGTGAAACAGACTTCGTTGCACGCGATGACAGCTTCCTGGCTTTTGTTAACACTGTTGTTGAAAAAGCCTTCGCTGAAAAAACAGCGGATGTGGCGGCCCTTGTTGATGCTGCACTCGAAGATCAGCGTCAGGCTCTGGTGCAAAAAATCGGTGAAAACATTGGTGTTCGTCGAGTGACTCTGGTGCAACCAGAAAGCGGCATCGTAGGTGGCTACGTTCACTCCAACAATCGTATTGCAGTATTAACCGAGTTGACGGCAGGTGACGACGAATTGGCCCGCGACGTGGCAATGCACGTAGCAGCAGTTAACCCGCAAGTGGTTAAGCCCGAAGACATGCCAGAAGAATTGGTCAACAAGGAAAAAGACATCATCAAGGCGCAGCCCGATATGGAAGGTAAGCCTGAAGAAATCGTTGAAAAAATGATGGTCGGTCGCATCAAGAAATTCCTCAAGGAAGCGAGCTTGATTGAGCAACCCTTTGTTAAAGACCCTGAAGTGACCGTTGGCAAGCTTGTTGAAAAAGCGGGTGCTAGCGTCGTATCTTTCACTCGCTTTGAGGTGGGTGAGGGTATCGAGAAAAAAGAAGAAGACTTCGCCGCAGAAGTAGCTGCTCAGGTTGCTGCCAGCAAGTCGTAAGTTGTTTTTTTCTCACTGAGTTGAGTATCGAAAAGGCGGGCAGGGTTTCCCGCCTTTTTATTATTTAAAAGTTATAGCTGAAAGCAATTTTATAGGGTTTTCTGCGATGATTTATCCAGAACACTGCTCGCAAGGTAGCTCTTACCGAAACCGTCACTTCGGGGATGAAGCGGCCGGCGTGCCGGTGACGGAGCTACAGGGATGTATTCATGCGTTTTCGGTAAGAGCTACCTCACGATCAGTGTTCCTGCGACGTATTCAGATTAACCCGAAAAGAAAAATTTAAGACATAAAGTTTTTGTTGAAATTAATCGACATAAATCAAATTAGACTATGAGTGGAGAGCAACTATGTCGGCAGCAGCTGATCTGAAATACAAACGCGTTTTATTAAAGCTGAGTGGCGAGCAACTGATGGGCGAGCAAAGCTTTGGCATCGACCCTGTTTTTCTCGACAAAATGGCAAAGGAAATTGCTGAACTCGTTGAGCTGGGTGTGGAAGTGGGTTTGGTGATTGGCGGTGGCAACATTTACCGCGGTGCGGCGTTGAGCAAAGCGGGTATGGATCGTGTAACTGGCGACCACATGGGAATGTTGGCCACGGTGATGAACGGCCTGGCAATGGCGGATGCCCTGCGACGGATTAATGTGCCCTGCACACTCATGTCTGCCTTTGGCATGGCAGGTGTGACCGATCAGTATGACAGCCGCCGCGCCAAAGACCTGCTCGATCAGAAAGAGGTTGTTATCTTCTCTGCGGGAACCGGTAATCCCTTTTTCACTACGGATACTGCGGCTTGCCTGCGTGGCATTGAAGTCGGTGTTGATGTGGTTCTCAAAGCAACCAAGGTCGATGGCGTGTACAATGCAGACCCGGTAAAAGACCCGAGCGCAACCCGTTACAGCAGTATTTCTTACGATAAGGTGCTGGCGGACAAGTTAGGGGTGATGGATTTGACGGCGATCTGCCTGTGTCAGGACCACACCATGCCACTGCGCGTATTCAAGATGGACAAGCCCGGCGCCTTGAATAACATTGTGAAAGGCGCAGACGAGGGCACCTTAATATTTGAGGATGCAGACAATGCTTGAAGACATTAAAAAAGATGCCCATGAACGCATGAAAAAAAGCGTTGAGGTATTGGGAAACAATTTCAACAAAATTCGCACCGGTCGCGCTCACCCGAGCATACTCGACGGTATCAGTGTGTCTTACTACGGTAACGACACACCGCTTAGCCAGGTCGCGAATGTCAGTGTGCTGGATGCGCGTACACTTTCGATCAGCCCCTGGGAAAAAACCATTGTGCCGGATATCGAAAAAGCCATCATGAAGTCCGACCTGGGTTTAAACCCGGTGACGACGGGTGAACTTATCCGCGTACCAATGCCTCCTCTGACAGAAGAAACGCGTAAAAACTATATCAAGCAAGCACGTAACGAAGCAGAAGCGGGCCGCGTGTCCGTGCGGAATATTCGTCGTGATGCACTTTCGACAGTAAAAGACCTACTGAAAGAAAAAGAAATCAGCGAAGATGATGAGCGTCGCGTTCAGGATGAAATTCAAAAAATTACAGACAAGTACATTGCCGAAATCGACGCGGCCCTGGCTGTAAAAGAAAAGGATTTGATGGAAATTTAATTCCATCTTTCAAGCTAAAAGGTCGTTACTGTGAGTCTCCACCCGCTAAAACATTTGGCCATTATTATGGATGGCAATAACCGTTGGGCCAAGCGCGAAGGAAAGCAGGGTATAGCCGGGCACAAAGTGGGGGTGGAGCGCATTCGCGATGTTCTGAATGCTTGTCGTGAACATAACATCGAAGTGCTTACGGTGTTCGCATTTAGCAGTGAAAACTGGCGGCGGCCCCCCAAAGAGGTAGAAGCCTTGATGGGGCTGTTTTACACCTACCTGAAAAAAGAAGCCAACAAACTGGCCAAGGAAGGAGTTCGCTTGCGCGTCATTGGTAATCGTTCGCGTTTCGATAAAAAACTACTCAAGGCAATCGATGAGGCAGAAGCCATCGCCTCTGAAGGCGAGGCCACCCTTGTGATCGCGGCGGATTACGGAGGCTGTTGGGACATCGCTCAAGCGGCTCAACGCGCGGCCGAGGATGTTGCTGAAGGCAGGGCTTCTACTATCGACGAGACCTTGCTGGCCTCGCATATTTCAACTCATGATCTCCCGCCTCTGGATTTATTAATTCGCACAGGCGGTGAATACCGTATCAGTAACTTCCTGATCTGGCAGGCGGCATACGCCGAGCTATTTTTCAGTCAAAAACTGTGGCCCGAGTTTGATGCCGACGCATTGGCTGAGGCGGTAGAGTGCTACTACAACCGTCAGCGCCGTTTTGGAAAAACCGGTGATCAGATAGATCAGGAGGCGGCGCGTGCTTAAGCAGCGCATAATTACCGCTATCATTCTGGCCGGGATCTTTCTCGCCGTACTCTTTTATGCCCCCTGGCAGGGATTCGCGTTGTTTACGGGGTTGATTTTTACAGTCGCGGCTTGGGAGTGGGCCAATATGGCGGGCATCACTCAAAATGCCGGGCGCCTTGCCTATGCTTTTGCGACAGCGGGAATAGGCATTGGGGTGGCTAGCCATAGCGCCTGGTTTTTTGAAGACGGTTACCTGAAAACACTCTTGTTGGGCGCCGGGTTGTGGTGGGGGCTCGCCTTATTGTGGGTTCAGGGTTATCCCTCCAGCGTCATATTATGGGGTAGTCGCCCTGTGCGTTTGTTGATGGGGTGGTGTGTACTGCTGCCCGCCTGGTTCGCCTGTCTTTTCTTGCATCATATGAATGACGGTGAAATCGTTGTGTTAATCGTGGTGCTGGTTGTCGCAGCGGCAGACATTGGTGCTTATTTCGCTGGTCGTGCCTTCGGCAAACATAAACTGGCGCCCAATGTCAGCCCTGGTAAAACCTGGGAGGGGGTTGCGGGGGGGCTGCTTGCCAACCTCGTATTGATGTTCGTGCTGGTTTACTTCCTTAAAATTTCCCAAAACGACTGGCTAGCACTTGCTTTAATACTCTTATCGGCCGCGATCGTGTCTGTTTTGGGTGACTTACTGGAAAGTATGGTGAAGCGCCATCGTGGCATAAAGGACAGCAGTCAGCTGCTGCCCGGACATGGCGGTGTTATGGACCGTATTGACGGGTTGGTGGCGGCAGCGCCGGTATTTCTATTAACACTTATGTTATTGGGTTGGCATCAGTAATTTATGCAGCGCGTCAGTGTCTTGGGTTCAACGGGTTCAATCGGGCAAAGTACGCTCGATGTCCTGGCTCGCCACCCCAAAAAATACCGGGTTCACGCCCTCGCAGCACGTCAGAGTGTGGATCTATTGTTTGAGCAATGTCTGGCATTTCGTCCGGTTTGGGCCGCAGTTGTTGACCCGATTGCCGCGGGCAAGCTTGAAGTCAAATTGCAGGCTGCAGATTCCAATACACAAGTCCTGCAAGGCCTTGCTGGCCTCAAGCAAATCGCAGCCGATGATGATGTCGATACCGTTGTTGCAGCCATTGTGGGCGCCGCGGGTCTGGAACCAACACTGTCTGCGGTAGAGGCGGGTAAAAAGGTCTTATTGGCGAATAAGGAAGCCCTGGTCATGAGTGGGCAGTTGTTCACGGATGCAGCAAAAGCCTCAGGTGCTTGCATATTGCCAGTGGACAGTGAGCACAATGCCATTTTTCAGTGTCTGCCGGGCGAACAGAGTGATCTGGCAGTAGCGGGTGTATCAAAAATATTGCTAACAGGCTCGGGTGGGCCTTTCCGAACACGTGCCCCTGAAAGCCTGCATGAGGTCAGCCCGGAGGAAGCCTGCGCTCACCCCAATTGGGACATGGGCAAGAAGATTTCCGTTGATTCCGCAACTATGATGAATAAAGGTCTGGAGTTTATCGAGGCCTGCTGGCTATTTAACGCCAACCCGGAACAGATCGAAATTCTGTTGCACCCGCAAAGCATTGTGCATTCCATGGTGCAATACAACGACGGCTCGGTACTGGCACAATTGGGCCAGCCTGATATGCGCACACCCATAGCCCATTGTCTCGCCTGGCCGCAGCGTATTTTTTCTGGCGTAGAGCCCCTCGATTTTACTCAACTCGGCCATCTTGAATTTTCAGCACCCGATTTCACGCGTTTTCCGTGTTTGCGGTTGGCGATTGAGGCTGCACGTGCAGGAGGAGATTGCCCGACAGCACTGAATGCTGCCAATGAAGTTGCGGTAGAGCACTTCTTGCAGGGCGGGATTCGTTTTACCGATATTGCACGTGTCATCGAAAAAGTGATGACAAATTGGACGCGCAGCGAACCGAAGTCACTTCAGGCTGTCTTAAAGGCTGATTCTGAGGCTCGCAAGGCGGCGGAGATCCACATTCAAACCCTGCATTTGCACGCTAACCGACATACAGGATAGGCATGGACTTACTGACAACAATTATCTGGTTTCTGATTGCGCTGGTTGTGCTGGTGGCCGTCCATGAGTACGGGCATTTCCTTGTTGCGCGTCTTTGCGGTGTCAAGGTCCTGCGGTTTTCGATCGGTTTTGGTAATCGCATGGTTTCCTGGTATGACAAGCACGGGACTGAGTTTGCTATTTCGACCATTCCGCTCGGTGGATACGTCAAAATGCTGGATGAACGGGAAATGGATGTGGAGCCCGAGGAGCGTCACCTGAGTTTCAATGCCCAGCCTCCCTGGAAGCGCATTGCGATAGCCGCTGCCGGTCCGATTGCCAATCTCTTGTTGGCCATCGTGTTTTTCTGGGTCATCCTCTTTTTCCGTGGCAGCTGGGATATTGCGCCGATCGTGGGGAAGCTGGAAGAAGACTCCCTTGCCGCACGCGCCGGGCTGGTGCAGGGGCAGGAGATTGTGGCAGTTGATAACCGTCCAACGCCCAGCCGCATTGATGTCTACCTCGCCTTGTTCAAGCGCTTGGGGGAAAGTGGCGATATCGTTTTTACCCTCAAATACCCGGATTCCGAGCTGGAATACGACTCCAATGTACGAATAGACAATTGGTTGCGTGGTCAAAAAGACCCGGATGTCTTTGGCGGCCTGGGTTTGACACTGCAAATGCCTATGGCCGGGCGGGTTATCAGCAAAGTGGAGGCGGACTCTGCCGCGGATAAGGCTGGATTCAAAGCGGACGATGAATTGCTTGAGGTGAATGGCGAGCAGCTCGACAACGGTGAGCAGTGGAAAAAACAGATTTATCAGAATCCGGGCGAGGAAGTGGTGACCTGGGTACGGCGCGACGGTCGCGATCATAAGCTTGTGATCGTTCCGGAAGAGCGCGTAACCGAGCAGGGTGAGGCCTATGGCTTTGCGGGTGTGTATCTCCCGGCACCGCCAGATATGGCTCGTTTGAAAGAATATGGCTTTTTTGAAGCAATTCGCTCAGCCACAGACGATATGTGGGAAACCATTGACATGGTTTTCTTGTCTATCAAAAAGTTGATAGTGAAAGAAATTTCCTTAAATAACTTGAGCGGGCCTATTGGCATTGCTAAAGTTGCCGGCGATTCGGCCAAGGCTGGAATTTGGGCTTTTTTCGGCTTTTTGGCCACCCTCAGCGTCTATCTAGGCGTGCTGAACCTGTTGCCCATTCCAGTACTTGATGGTGGACACATTGTCTACAGCGTGATCGAGTGGGTGAAAGGCAGTCCCATCCCGGAAAAAATTCAACTATTGGGTGTCCAGGCCGGAATGGCGATGTTGCTATGTCTGGTGGTTGTAGCCAGTTTCTACGACATCTTTGGATAAAAATATATAAAACACAAGAGCACTGATTTTTGTTAAACATGAAGTATCTTATTTCCAGTTTGGGCATCCTGTTGTTGTCACTTCAGGTTCACGCAGTCACTTTTCGGGTTGATGACATACGTCTCCAGGGTTTACAGCGCGTATCCGCTAGTCCGGTTTTCGCCGCGCTTCCTGTTCGTGTAGGTCAGGAAGTGGACAGTGAAGATATCCGTTCAACTTTATCCTCCCTGTTTGCCACCGGTTATTTCACCAATGTGCAGGTGGCGCGCGATGGCAATGTGCTGATCATCGTTTTACAAGAGCGACCTGCAATCAAGTCTGTAGAGATTGATGGCAACAAGGCCATTAAAACCGAACAGCTTGAAGAAGTTTTTGATGATCAAAATCTGAAGGAAGGGGAAATTCTGCAGCGGCCAACCCTGCAACAAATTGTGCGTGAACTGGAAAGGCAATACATTGGCCGCGCACGCTACGGCGCTAAAGTCGAAGCCAAAATTGAAGAACTGCCCAACAACATGGTAAATGTGAAAATCGAAGTGGACGAAGGCAGCCCAGCGAAGATTAAACACATCAATGTTGTTGGCAATAAAATTTTTACAGATGAAGAGATTTTCGATAACTGGGAAATGGATACGTCCGGCTGGTTTTCCTTTTTCACCAAAGACGATCAGTATTCACGTGAACGTTTGAGTGGTGATATCGAAAAACTCGAATCCTTTTATCTGGATCGCGGTTATCTGGATTTTATTGTGAATTCCACCCAGGTATCAGTTAGCCCTGATAAGGAAACGGTGTATATCACCTTGAACGTGAGTGAAGGGGAAGTCTATACCGTTAGTGAAATTGATATTGCCGGTGACCCCAAGCTTGCAGAAGAGCGTGTTCGCCGCATGATCTTGTTGCGTGAAGGCGATATTTTTTCTCAGCAGCGGATGACAAATTCGTCTGAATTTATGACCAACATGCTGGGTAACGCCGGGTATACCAACGCCAAGGTTGAAGGCCTTCCCGAAAAAAACCAGGAAGACAAAACGGTCAAACTTAACTTCCTGATCGACCCGGGCAAGCGCGTCTATGTGCGACGGATTGATTTTCGTGGGAATACCAAAACCAGTGACGATGTGCTTCGTCGCGAGATGCGTCAAATGGAAGCGGCCTCGGCATCCAACGCAAGGATTGAGCAATCCAAGGTGCGCCTGGAGCGCCTCGGCTACTTCAAGGAAGTGAATGTTGAAAAACGTGATGTGCCGGGTACAAGCGATTTAATCGACGTGGAATATACGGTTGAGGAACAACCTTCCGGCAGTATCACGGCAACAATTGGTTATTCGCAATCAACAGATATCAACCTCGGTTTGAGTTTGCAGCAAAACAACTGGTTGGGGACGGGTAAACAAGTTGGTATTTCGGCTAACAAAAATATTTACCAAACCTATTACAGCTATACCTACAACGACCCTTACTTTACCGCCGATGGTGTGAACCGCGGGTTTAAAGCCTACTATCAAAAGCAGGATTACAGCCGTTTCCGTCGTTCCAATTCTGCGGGTTATGAGTCGAACACTTACGGTGCCAGCGTTAGCTTCGGTTACCCCACGTCGGAAATTACACGTGTGGGAATGACCCTTGGCTTGAGCCATGAGGAAATTTCTGCCTACTCGCGCCCCTACCTGGAAATTCGTTCGTCACCGAGGCTCACCGCTGGCGGTAACCTCGTTTATGTCCAGCAGTCCGACTGGGAAGAAAATATCATGTCTGGCTCGCCGGTGGATGAGAACGGCAACTATGTTGAGTACGCGCTCGATACTTATCGTATTGAACAGGATATGTTGCAAAATTATGAACCAGGCTTTCTCGACAAGTATGGCGACCAATTTGATAGCGGAAGTATTACGTTTAACTGGAACCGTATGACCCTGAACAGGGGGGTGTTAGCAACGCGCGGAACATCACAAAGTCTGTCATTGTTTACCACCGTGCCCGGTAGCGATCTTGAATATTACAAGTTGACCTACGATGCCCAGGCCTTTGTACCCGTTTGGCGCGATTTTACACTGCGCTTTAAAACAACGCTCGGTTACGGTGACGGCTTCGGTGATATGGATGAAATGCCATTTTTCCAGAATTATCGAGCTGGCGGCTTTGGCTCAGTGCGCGGATTTGAGAAATTCACGCTAGGGCCGAAAGGGTCTGACGGGTATACTTACTACAACACCACATCCGGCTGGCAGGATCTCGACCGCGATGGTGACATTGATAGCGCTGAATTGTTGTCTTACAGTGCTTCCGGTCAGCCTTTGGCGTATGTGCTTTGTGATGACCCAACGTCAGGTTATTTAGTTGCTGCAAACGCGATTTGTGAGCCCGGGAAATTATTGCATCAACAGGTATTTACAACGAATTACAACGATTATGCTTTTGGTGGCAATATCCTGATGGAATTCAGCACGGAGTTGATTTTACCCATCCCCTTCGTTGAAGATACGCGCTCCATGCAATTGGTTGCCTTCGTCGATACGGGCAATGTGTTCTCGAGCACTTGCCGGGACAGTCAACGAGCTTGTTCAGACGTTGATATCGGAGAGTTAAAGGGTACCGTAGGAATCGGGTTTACATGGATATCTGGTATGGGGCCGATGACGTTCAGTTATTCGAAACCCTTTATGAATTACGATGAAAACCTGGATGTTCGTGAAGCGTTCCAATTCTCATTTGGAGCGGGTTTCTAGAAATTTTGTCTTATACAAGAAAGAGAGAGGACTATGAATAAGTTTAAACTGCTCGCAGCACTGGCATTACTGTTTTGCGCCAATTTTGCGCTAGCAGAAAAAATTGCTGTTTTTAACTTTGAGCAAGCTGTTTTCAGCACCGCACATGCCCAGAAGGTGATTCAGGAATTGCAAAACAATTCTGATTACGCTCAGTGGGCTGCCCAGGAAGAAAGTATCATTTCTGAATTGCAGACGCTGAACAAACAAAAAGAAAAAGAAGGCCCTACATGGAGCGCAGAGCAAGTTGGTGAGTACCGTAAAAAAGTCAATTTGTTGCAACAAGATCTGCAATTCAATCGTAATAAGTTGCAAAATGCTCAAGAAGAGTTGCGCCGTCGCATCCTGACTGAAATGCAACAGCAGGTTGAAACGGTGTTAAACCAGATCATTGAAGCAGAAGGCTACGAAATTGTGTTAAATAGCCAAACCGTTATTTTCCGCACGCCCAAGGCCGACATAACGCCTAAAGTTGTACAGGCTTTGGATAAGCTGAAGTAAGTACAACGTTTATGCGTTTGCACGAACTCGCAGCCTTCCTTGAGGCGCGCTACGAGGGCGAAGCAGATTACGAAGTCAGTGGAATTGCTGCACTCGAAAAAGCTCAGGCTCAACACCTGAGCTTTGTTGCTTCTGAAAAATACCTCAAACAATTAGCAAAGACGGCAGCAGGTATTGTTGTGCTAAGCCCTGCGCTGAACGAACATTTTTCCGGTAACAAGATTCTTATTGATAATCCCTATCTCGCGTATGCGCGATTGTCAGCGTTATTCGCAACACGCGTGCAACAGGTAGAGGGAATTCATCCGACAGCAACAGTAGCGGACACGGCAACGATTGGCGACAAAGTGTCTATTGGCCCGAATTGCGTCGTCGCCGAGGGCGCAGTAATTGGTGCAAATTGCGAGTTGTATGCCGGGTGTTATGTCGGTGAGCGTGTTGAGATCGGTGACGACTGTTTACTGTATCCCAATGTCACGCTCTATCACGATGTAAAATTGGGGTCACAGTGTTTAATCCATAGCGGTACGGTGATTGGCTCTGATGGTTTTGGCTTTGCACCCACAGCCGGGGCCTGGACCAAAATTCATCAAATAGGCAGTGTGCATATCGGCAACAAGGTTGAAATCGGCTCCAATTGTTCAATTGATCGCGGTGCTTTGGAAAATACATTGATTGCAGACAATGTGATTATTGATAACCTCGTTCACATTGCACACAACGTGCAAATCGGAGAGGGGACGGCAATTGCCGGTTGTGTTGGCATTGCAGGAAGTGCAGTGATTGGAAAGAATTGTACTGTCGCAGGCATGGTCGCGATTAATGGGCATATTGAAATAGCGGATAACACGCACTTCCATGGTGGCACAATTGTCACGCGCGGTAATCGTGAGGGGGGGCAATTTGCTTCTACCGCACCTATGATGCCAGTCAAGGATTGGCAGAAAAATTCTGTGCGTTATCGCCAGCTTGAAAAGTGGGTGGAACGCATACAAGCGCTGGAAAAAGCGCAAAAACAAAATGATAAATAAGCGTTTTGCTTAATAGGCTTTACTTGGGGCTAGACCGATGATGGATATACTTGAAATAAAAAAATATTTACCGCACCGCTATCCGTTTTTGTTAATTGATCGCGTTGTTGAACTGGAGCTGGGCGAGCGAATCCTTGCATATAAAAATATTTCGATTAACGAAGGTGTTTTTGAAGGGCATTTCCCGAATTTTCCGGTTTTCCCCGGTGTGATGATTATTGAGGCGATGGCGCAAGCCTGTGGTGTACTCGGTTTTAAAACCATGGATAAAACACCGGACGATGGATCTATTTATTTGTTTGCCGGTATCGACGAAGTGCGCTTTAAAAAACAGGTTGTGCCTGGTGATCGCGTCTATATTGAAGCGAAGAAAATTTCAGATAAGCGCGGTATCTGGAAATTTCAGTGTGAGGCGCGTGTTGACGATCAACTGGTGACCAAAGCCGTCATTATGTGTGCAGATCGTAAAGTCTAATTCCAAAAACAAGCTTTACTAAAACAACAAGCAATTCCAATAAAGTAGAGGCCCGCTAATGATTGCGCAAGAAGGAATACATCCGAGCGCCATTATTGACCCCGATGCAATGCTTGCAGAGGGTGTGAGTGTCGGTCCCTGGTCGATTATCGGGCCGGGCGTGGAAATCGGTTCGCACACGCAGATCGCGTCGCATGTAATCATTGAAGGCCCCACGCGTATCGGCGCCAATAATAAAATTTATCAGTTTTCTTCACTTGGAGGGGATACGCCAGACCTTAAATACAAAGGCGAAGCAACCCGCCTCGTGATTGGCGATAACAATGTTATTCGCGAAGGCGTCACGATTCATCGCGGCACGGTACAGGATCGTGAAGAAACGACGCTGGGCAATAACAATTTAATAATGGCATACGTGCACATTGGCCACGATAGTGTTATCGAAAACCATTGTATTCTGGTAAACAATGCTGCGCTTGCCGGGCATGTGCATGTCGGTGATTATGCGATTCTTGGCGGTTTTACCCTGGTTCATCAATTTTGCCGAATTGGCCCGCATTGTTTTACTGGAATGGGGAGCGCGATTGGTAAAGATGTTCCTGCGTACGTTATTGTTACCGGAGCACCCGCAGAAGCGCGCAACATCAACGTCGAAGGCCTTAAGCGTCGTGATTTTAGCCGCGAAGATCTCGCAGATCTCAGCAAAGCATATAAAATTATTTACCGCCGTGGATTTACTCTCGAGGAAGCCATTGCCGAACTCGAAAGTATGTCGACTCCGGTTGTCGATGTGCTCATCCAATCCCTTCGTCATTCAGAACGCGGAATTGTTCGTTAACACGCGCAATGTCCCACAGTATTTCAGATAAAAAATTAAAAATAGCCATGCTTGCCGGTGAGGCATCGGGTGATATTTTGGGGGCGGGTTTGATTTCAGAAATCAAAGCGCGTTACCCCAATGCAGAATTTTTTGGTGTGGGCGGTGAACGCATGTTGGCTGAGGGTTTTGTATCCTGGTACCCCATGGACCGCTTGGCGGTAATGGGTTTGATCGAACCACTTAAGCGCTTGTTTGAATTACTGGAGATGCGCAAATCAATTCGGCAGCGTTTGCTGGCCGATCCACCCGATGTTTTTATTGGTATCGACTCGCCGGATTTTAACCTTGATCTTGAACTCAGTTTGCGAGAAGGCGGTATCAAGGTTGCGCACTACGTGAGCCCTTCAGTGTGGGCCTGGCGACAGGGACGCATCAAGAAAATTGCACGCGCTGTTGATCTTATGCTTACCTTGTTTCCGTTTGAAGAGGCGTTTTATCTTAAACACAAGGTGCCTGTCGCGTGTGTTGGCCACACCCTCGCGGACAGTATTCCTTTAAGTATCGATCCAGTGCAAGCTCGTGAGGCGTTGCTTGTTAAAACAGGCATTAATCTGGATTTTACAAACAAAAAAGTTATCGGCATGTTGCCCGGCAGTCGCGCGTCTGAAGTTCGCTTACATACACATTTGTTTTTAAGTGCGGCGCGTTTATTAAAGCGTGAATATCCCGATTGTTGTTTTCTGATTCCCGCAGCAAATGAGAAACGTTACCAGGAGATTAAGAGCTACCTCAAGGAGTTCACTGATTTACCTGTGCAGCTTGTGTTGAAACACAGTCAGGAAGTGATGGCGGCAAGCGATGCTTTGCTGATTGCTTCGGGAACCACAGCGTTGGAAGCGATGTTGCTCAAACGGCCAATGGTAATATCCTATCGCATGTCGGGGTTGGCGTTCTGGATTCTCAGTCGTATGGTAAAAGTAAAACATGTTGGCCTTCCCAATTTACTTGCGGGGCGTGATCTTGTTCCTGAACGTTTACAAACGGAGGCGACTCCAGAGAATTTGAAAGCTGCGTTGGCGAACCTGCTAAACGCGGACAATACCGATTTGCTTGCACAGTTTGATGATCTTCACCAACACCTGAGGCGCGATGCCAATAAGCGCGCAGCGTTAGCGGTGCTTCAACTGATAGAGAAACAGTCAGGAGAGCTTGTGTAATGCACGATAAAAACTTTCTCGCGGGCGTTGATGAAGTGGGGCGTGGTCCTTTGGCAGGAGATGTTGTCGCAGCGGCGGTCATTCTTGGTGACAACCATGGAATAGAGAATCTTGCCGATTCCAAAAAAATAAGTGAAAAAAAACGCGAACACTTATTTGAAGAGATTAAAACAAAAGCCAAAGCCTGGTGTATTGCGCGCGCGAGCGTAGCAGAAATAGATGAAATTAATATTTTGCATGCAAGTTTGTTGGCAATGAAACGCGCAGTAGAGGGTTTGAGTCATCAACCCGCTTTTGTGCAGGTGGATGGCAATAAGCTCCCGAAATGGACCTATGCAAGTGAGGCTATCGTGCAAGGCGACGGTAAAATTGAAGAAATTTCAGCTGCGTCAATTCTTGCCAAAGTCACGCGTGATCGGGAAATGGAAGCATTGGAAATACAATATCCCGGGTATGGTCTCGCAAGGCACAAGGGCTACCCGACTAAAACACATCTTGAAGCCTTGCGTTTACTCGGGCCGAGCCCCGTACATCGACGTTCTTTTGGACCTGTTAAAAACCTTTTATCGGAAGACGAGGAGCAAAAGCAGCTTTTTTAGCTGGATTGCGCTATATATCACTTATGGAAGACGAACTGGAAACGGTTTCTTCCCATGATGATGCAGTACAGGATGAAGTAGTGAGACGTTTTATTCGCCACCCCTCGGATTTCCCTATTTCCTATACATTGGGAGAGCAAAGCGAAATATCACACAAGCTTCGTGATGTGAGTTGCGGCGGTTTGTGTTTTATGTCGGATGTCCCTGTTAACCTGGGTGAAACTGTACACATACATATTCCGATTGAATCACCCGGTTTTGATGCCGATGGTGTTGTTGCCTGGTGTCGACCGGAAGCTGATCATTTTGCAGTGGGTATTGCTTTCGAAAGCGATGCAACGGCTTTTTCTGTGCGTATGGTCGAGCAGGTGTGCCATATTGAACATTATCGCGCAGAGGTCCTGCACAACGAAGGGCGTAAACTTAGCAGTGAAGAGGCGGCTCAGGAATGGGTTGAAAAATTCGCAGGCGATTTTCCTGGTCATTAAGTTTAGTATTCAACGCACTTCCCTGGTGCCTTTTAGTTCTTCCTTTTCTAAAAACGTTTTCTGTTATGTTCTTCAGGCTTTCGCAGGCGCTCGAATCTAGGCAGCCAATAGTTTGTCGTAACGTCGGCTCAATAATTCATAAAATTGTTCGCGCAATTGCATAATTGCAGTTTTCAGATCCGCAATTTCCTGTTCACTGATGTCCTGGCGGCCGACATACACTTGCTTTCGAAACATGGCGATGCGTGCAGCGTAGAGCCGTAGGGTCTTTTCCATCGTCTTTTCACCCAGCATCAGGAGCTTGGCTTCTGCATCGGAAAGTTTTTCAAATTCACGTACAAGTTCGAGGTTTACTCTGTCGAGCTCTTGTTTACGTTCAACCGGCCAACGCTTTCCAAAGCGAGTACTTTCAATAACCAGTGAAGAATAGCGCGCAAAGCTGTGGTTAACATGGCCCACTTTGGCAGAAATTTCTTCGAGTAGGGTCAATCGATGGGATTTAGGGTCAAACCGGGGTTTTTCCGGTCGGCTTTGGGTGCGCCGAGTTATCCAGAAAATACCCAGAGTCAAAATGGCCCCAAGAATAACTTTCAGGCTGGTATCCAAAAGCGGTAAAAAATTGTCAATTGCCATGCTCGAATTCTCCATAGCCAGAAATTTGACAGAAACTGGCTTCAGGAGAACAAGAGCAAAATGTGAACCAGGTTTGCCTGGTAAATTGGCAGATTAATCCTCGTAGGCGGTGTAGAAAGCCACCAGGGCCTTATCACCGTTATTGAGCTTGATTTGATACACGCGATCAGTTTGTTCCGGGTGCGCTTCGCTTGCATCTACCTTAGCGAGACGAACACGCAGGCGAAGCTTGTCGTCCGAGAGTTCGGCGCTAATCAGTTTTTCCTTACGCAAGTCGAGCTCGGGAGAGCCGTAGTCTGGTGCGTCACGATAACGCCAGCTTTCAATGTTGAGCTTATCGACTGAGAAGTCGGTGAGCGGTCGTGTGAAGACCAATTCAAAGTGATCGGGTTGGTGTTTAACTGTGAGCATTTCCAGCGGTGTTTCGCCTTGCCATACAACGCGTTGTAAAGCTGTAACTTGCCCACCTTGTGCTTGCCAGCCGCGGCCGGTTTGCCCGAGTAGCAGAGAGCCGTCCTGTAAAAAGAGTGGGCGCATGATGCCGGAAGAAAAGCGTTTACCAAAAGGCAGGGCAACCGCTCCCTTGTCGCCATCCAGAACGACGCGAATCAGGTTTGATTGTGTTTGGTCGCCAACAAAAATCTGTCCATTAAAGGGGCCAAATTTTCCTTTTGTTGTTTCCCAGGTGAGATGCCCCGGTGAATTTGCCAAACGATTGTGTGGGAAAATCAAGGCGGCCTTTTTACGTTGGTGTTTAACCTTTTCCCAAGCGATGTCAGTCGAAGAGGGTTGCATACCCGGCAGATCAATCAAGCCCGAAGGGTGACCGTAAAAGCCACCTTTCTCCAGTAAAAACATTTTTGAACTGCCAACATATTCACCCTGGTTTTCGGTGTACCAGAGGCGCCCATCTGGCCCAACACCCATACCCGCTGGTGAGCGAAGGCCGTTGACCCAGGTTTCGGCCTTGCCCGAGGCATCCACCATAAAACCCCAGCCGCTGTAGCCGCCAAAGGTGCCCATATATTTGCCACCTGCTCCCCAGACGTCATCCGCATGCGCAAGATTTAGAGCCAGATAATAGCGCCCGTCAGGCATTTTGACAGGGCCGTGCATGTAGGTGTGATAATTACCGTGATAACTGAAATCATCGAAAAGTGTTTCGTAACGATCTGCAATGCCATCGCCATTGGTATCACTGATACGTGTGAGTTCGGGCTTCTGACCAACAGTGAGTACCAGGCCTTTTTCATCTTCAACAATCACACCGAGGCTATCAAAGGTCCCCTCAGCAAATTGTTGCCATTGTTTATTGCGTAAACGCCAAATGCCCGCAGTGCGCGTTGCGACAACAATGGTGCCGTCTGCGGCTTGATCCAGACCGAGGGCTTCGAACAATAAATCACGACCAAAGTTATCTTTTGGCGCTAGCCAGGATTCAAGTGCGTAGCCATCTGGCAAATCCGCGGTGTCATTGTTAAGGACTTGTAGTTTTTGTTGCTTCTTTTGCCGTTTATCCGGATTTGCAGCCCAAATAGAACGGGCAAGGGGAATGTTAGCGTGCAATTGTGCATTTTGGGTGCCGGCAGGTAGCGTCCAAATCGCATTGTTGATTTCACCTGCGGTCACGCGAATGTTTTGCAGTAGCTCGGTATTTACCGAGAACGCTTGCGCTGTTTTTAATTTCACGCGAAGGGATATCGTCGCTTCACTGCGGGTTTTACTAGCATCAAATGCGATGTGAATTTTATTGTTTGCTATGCGGTAGGCAAATTCGGGCACAGCAGTGGGGTTGCGACTGTCAATCTCGTAACCGGAGAAAGCGGCATCAATTCCAGCGCGACGTGTCTCAAAATCCTCCTCGTCATACAAGCTTTCCTGAATTCTTTTTTTATCATCAAAGCGTGCTTCCTTGAAGGAAAAATCGATACTTTCTCCGTTGGCAGTGAGTGGTGCAATTAAATACTCGTGTTCACCAAAGTTAATATGTTGCGCATCGAAACCGGGTTGCAAACCGCGGCCGCCCCGGTTTTTCCACTCGCCCGACATATTTAAAAAACCGCCTTGCCAGATTTTTACCACTGCAAGCACGCGTGGGTCAAAGCTGTAATTTAAACCCTCAGGGGTGCCAACATGTATGGCTCTTCCCGAAGTGCCGGCCATAGGCCCACGTTGTACGCGCGTGCGCTCGCCGACTAACAGTAACATAGGGTCGTCGAGCGGCTGATATTCCCTGGTGCCACTTTGCGGAACCAATTTGACGATAGGCCCTTGGGTTGCTGGGTCATTCAGGGTTTGTAACCAGGCGTAAATGGCAGCAGCTTGTTGTTCATTTAAAATGTCTGTCGAGTAAGGCGGCATGATGGGCGCATAGGTTTTACCGGCAAAGGTGCCGTGTTCACCGACAGCAAGTTGCTCATTGGGTTTGCGAATGCTGCGAGTAAAGTAACTGGCGTCAGCATTCAGGGAAAATTGACGGCCCTCTGAATCCGACCCCTGACTACCGGATTCCTCTATCGTCCGTTTACGCGCGTCGCGTTGAAAAAGTGAAAACAGGTTGGGGCCTGTTTTCAATGAGGTATCATTTTTATTTACCGCATGGCACTCGCCACAACCGAAATCATGAAAGTAGTCTTTACCTAACTGAACATAATCTTGTAGCGATTCTATATTTGATGGTTTACCCGGTTCTTCTGGCAATATCACTTCAGAAAAGTCGGCATGACGACTTTCGAAGCGAGAAACACTAATGGCGTCGTTACTCTTAAGCAGATGTTTTGCACGGGTTTGTTCCCAGGAGTACGCCGCTTCCGGGTCGGGTCGCTCGAACATAAAATTGGTCTCAATGCTTTTGCCATTAAGACGAACGTCAAGCAGCGTGGCTTTATCTACTCTGCTACCTGCATCGCTGAAAACAGGCGCGCGAAAGTGTATTTCAAGTTGATTTTTTTTGGTATTTTTTACCGCGGGTATTTTTAGACGGTAACGCTCGTGTATAAATAAAAATGCGGTGTTACCAGAGGAATTAGTTTTCGCTAATTCATAGTCGATAAAAATAATACTATCACCAAAAAATTGCTCGCTGAGTTGAGCGTTTGCTGTTGGCAACCAGGAAAGTAAAGTCGCTGCACAAAAAAGTACAACAGCCACACGTTTGTATGCGGGCCGGTGAGTCACTTGCTTCATAAAATTACCTATAATTCTCTAACCCAGATATTTCTAAAACTGACGGGATTACCATGATCTTGCAAGCTGAGAGGAGCACAGCCGTGGGCTTTGTAGGGAGGGCGGCCGATCCATTCAGTCGGGCCTTGAATTTCAACGTGGTTTTGTACCAAAACACCGTTATGTAGCACCGTAATATAGGCGGGCTTTTTCAGCTTGCCTTTGTCGTCAAAGCGCGGCGCATTGAAAATGATGTCATAGACATTCCACTCGCCGGGAGGGCGTGTGGCATTGACCAAAGGAATATGTTGTTTATAAATGGATGCGGCCTGTCCGTTGGGATAGGTTTTATTCTCGAAAGAATCGAGCACTTGAACTTCGTAGCGTTGCTGTAAAAAGACACCGCTATTGCTGCGAGCCTGGCCTTCCTGATCCTCAGTGCCAGTCGGTGTACGCCATTCAATGTGTAATTGTACATCGCAGAAATGTTGTTTTGTCTGGATACCGCCTTTTCCAGCGGCCACAGTGAAAGCCTCACCTTCCACTTTCCAGGGGGCCGCTTGCTTTGGGTCCAGCTCGCTGACCCAGGCGTCGAGCGTGCTACCTGCAAAAAGAACAATCGCATCGGAAGGCACCGCGTTAGCTTGTATACCAACCACTGGTGGCACGGGTTCCCAGACCTCGGTTTTCTGGGCCTGCTGCCATGGCTCAAGTTTTTCTTCATTCTGATTCGCGCCATTATCGTTCGGATCGGCATAAGCAGAGAAAAAGGTGAATAGATTACAAGCGATTATTGCGCTTGCGGTGCTAAAAATGGAAAGGGCTGATTTATTTTTTTTCATGCGATTAGTCTAGTTTTGTGTGGTTGAACGTTGCGTCAAAATCCCGGTAAAAATGCCTGAATTTTAAGAAAAAGTTAAATTATATCTACACGTTTATTTTTGTTTTTTGCTGGTAAAAAATACAGGGCTTGAATGTCAAATTTGGATTAGCCGCCGGCTATTTTTACTGTGTGTCCTGCCTTTTCCAGAAAGGCAGCAATTTTATCGCGCTGATCACCTTGAATTTCGATGATACCGTTTTTTATTGCGCCACCCGTCCCACAATGTTGCTTGAGTTGTTTCGCGAGGGCCTTGAGTTCTTTCTCCGGAAGATCCAGACCCTCTACTAATATCACACCGGCGCCTTTTCGGCCCTTGGTCTCTCGTTTGAGGCGAACAATACCATCGCCTTTGGTTGTGACTGCTGTTTTAGATGTTTCTTTAATACGGCCTTGATCGGTGGAGTAAACGAGTCGAGAGTTTTTCATAGCAATTGCCTTGGTTATTCTGGCTCCCGGTATTTGCAGGGGGTCGGGTTTTGTTGGGCTGTCGTGTATTATAACTCCACTTCGAGGGAGCACCATGAACAATCTAGAAAGGCAGCGTAAGGCCCACTTACACGAAATCATCTTTGGTACCGATACCCCGGCAGGCAAGCGTTTCGACCTGCTGTTGCTTGTGGCGATCGCCATCAGTGTAGGCGTGCTTTTTCTTGATTCCATCGAATCCATTAGCCGTGAATGGCACCTGTGGCTTTATGCCCTGGAATGGCTCTTTACCATAATATTTACGGTTGAATATGCCTTGCGAATCTACATCTCGGAGCGCCCCTGGCAATACATTCGTAGCTTTTACGGTGTGATCGATCTGCTGTCAGTAATTCCCAGTTATCTCGGGCTATTTATCGCGGGTGCGAACTATTTGTTGATTATTCGCTTACTGCGTGTTTTGAGGGTTTTCCGCGTACTCAAATTGGTGCGTTATCTCAGCGAAGCGAATGTGCTTTTGCGGTCGATACGAATGGCACGGCGAAAGATATTTGTTTTCTTTATCGCGGTGCTGGTCCTTTCCACTATTTTTGGTGCCATTATGTATGTGGTCGAAGGGCCGCAGCATGGGTTCAGCAGTATTCCCAAGAGCATTTACTGGACCATCGTGACGATCACGACCGTCGGTTATGGTGATATCACGCCACAAACGGTTTTGGGGCAAATCGTTGCTTCACTTGCGATGCTTACCGGCTATTCAATAATCGCCGTGCCAACAGGCATTCTGACAGCCGAGTTGCACAGTGAAATGGCACGCGAAAAGTTGGCGCGTGTGTGCCCTGCTTGTGATCGCGCCGGGCATGATACTGACGCCGTATATTGCAAATATTGCAGCGAAAAGTTTAAAAATAGCGCGTAACGTCCCGCCATTCGTGGGTATTCCGATTTGTTCTGACCAAATAAGAATGTATACATAGGTCTGTTCTATACTCAAGTTCTGGTATAGGTGGAAACTCACGGACTCAACAATAATTGCATTACGTCACTCGAATTTGAGTGAGGTATTTCTCGGACCAAGAGGCGAGAGTCAGAGCTTCCCCATGTTTCACCATTACAGTTTGGGAAAGTTGGAACTATGTCGCCCGACGCGTTTCTGGCAGCCACGACAACATTTGCTGGGCCAACAATAAATAGCATAAAGGACAATACAGAAGTTCAGAGTCTTCTGGATTCGCTGCGTTCTGTAATTTTCTGTGTTGATAACAAACTCAATATTACTTTAGCCAATCAAAGCGCCAGGCAATGGCGAGACAGTATCCTTCTCGAAAAGCTTGAACATCTTCTTCATCTTTGGGAAGAGCCTGAACAATGCCGTGATTCTTTCTATAAAGTCCTCAAGAGCGGCCAGGCGATCATGGCGTCCAGAGAGAAGCTGGTCATAAGGGGCCGTAACCACTTTTACAGTTGCGACATTATTCCGGTACTCGAAGGGGGTAAACGCGCAACCGCAGTAATGTTTGTGCTGGACGATGTGAGTGACAGCGTAAACCGTGAAAAAAAGCTCGAAGAAAGCGAAGCGCGCTATCGGGCATTTATCAGTAACAGCACGGATGCCATTTGGCGCTATGATGTTTGCCCCCCCATTGATGTGCGTTTACCTCAGGACGAGCAAGTAGAACTGATTTTAAAGCGCGCCGAATTGCGTGAAGCCAACGAGAAAATGGCGCGCCTTTTTGGTGTCAGTAATTTACAAGCGCTTTTTGGAACGCCGCTGCATCGCAACGGCTCAATGACGAGCAAAAGTGATATCGCAACTTTTGTTGAAAATAATTATCGTCTGGAAGACCTTGAATTTACCCGTATCGACTCTCATGGTCGCAAAGCCTACATGCAAAGTTCGGCAATCGGCATTGTCGAGAACGGGTTTCTTATTCGGGCCTGGGGTACTACGCGCGATGTTACCGAAAAAAAGCGTTATTTAAACCGTATGCAGTATCTGGCGGACCACGATCCGCTCACCTCTTTGCCAAATCGAAGTTTATTGTACCGTACTGTTGACGAGGCGATTTTAAATCGTAAATCCGATCGTAAACTTGCGTTACTGTTGATAGACCTTGATCGTTTTAAGGAAATAAACGATACCCTCGGCCATCTCGCTGGCGACAAGGTGTTGAAGCAAATAGGCCCTCGCCTGGAAACGGAAATGGGCGATGTGCCAGGGTTAGTTGCGCGCTTGGGAGGCGATGAGTTTGCAATCTTCCTTTCCAATATTCGCAATGCCCCGCAAGCGGCAGTAATGGGGCACCGTTTTCTCGATGCGATAAGCCAGGTATTTGATTTGGAGGGGTATCACACTGAAATCAGCGCGAGCATTGGAGTAGCAATTTGTCCGGATCAGGCAGAAAACACCAGTGAATTATTACGCTACGCCGACGTGGCGATGTACAACGCAAAAACCGGCTTAAAAGGTGTTGAAATTTATGATCCTAAACTCGACCCGAATTCTGCAAAACGTCTGGAATTAGTCAGTGCACTGGGCCGAGCAATCCGCGAAGACCAGTTTTATCTGGTTTTTCAACCGAAACTTGCGCTGCAATCCTATGAGCTTGAAGGCTTTGAGGCCTTGTTGCGTTGGAAACATCCGGAATTTGGCTATATTCCTCCCGGCGAATTTGTGCCCTTGGCAGAAAGTTCTAACCTCATTCATGCCATGACCATATGGGTAATGGAACAAACGGTAAAACAATGCGCACACTGGCTGAAAAAGGAATTGAAAATACGTATTGCCATGAACTTGTCGCCACGAAATTTGCTGGATGAACGTATTGTTGAAGAACTCTCGCGTATGCTTAAACACTATGATGTTCCAGGCGATATGCTGGAAATGGAAATCACCGAAAATATGTTGATGTCTGATCCAACGCGTGCGCGCATTGCCCTCGAAAAAATCAACTCGTTGGGTGTCCATTTGGCGATTGATGATTTTGGGACGGGCTATTCATCTTTGGCCTATCTAAAAAGGTTGCCGGTACAAACCCTGAAAATTGATGGCTCGTTTATTCAAGGAATGGAAGAAGACGAGCAGGACAAGATTATTGTTAACTCGACCATTCAAATGGCTCACAGTCTCGGTTTGAAGGTCGTGGCTGAGTGTGTTGAGACGGAAGAAGTGTTCAATAAATTACGCGATCTTGGTTGTGACCTGGTACAAGGATATTACGTATCAAAACCGATGGACACTGACGAGGCCGCCGAATGGATGCTCAACCTCAAAAAAGCCGAGTCCAGCGACTGAAGGTGAGATTAAACTATCGGTCACAACGGATTTAAATTTTTGCATCGCGCTGTAATTTGCGTACTTCTGCTAGCCGTTGCTCGACCTTTGCTTTCAGGTGGCGATCATTTTCTACGCGCTTTAAGGCGTTAACCAGTTGAATTTCCGCTTTTTGAAAAACACCGTTTAACACAAAGTATTCTGCTCGTGCCAGGTGCACATCGAGAATGTTGCCGGCAAGCCCGTGAACTTCCGCCAGTAAATACCAGACATAGTCGTCTTTTGGTCGGCGAGTCACATGCACTTTTAATAGTTCTTCACACTCCTTGTAGCGCGATGCTTTCATATAAATTTCTGCGAGCTTGACATTGAGTGCATGGTGAGTAGGGAAACTGCGAAGTTTATCAATTAATAACTTAATTGCGGTGTCTGCATTGCCGCGCTCTGTTTCAACTTCGGCAAGGCCAATAATGTAATAAAGATTGTCGGCGTCGTAACGCAACAGTTGTTTAAATACATCGCGAGCTTCATCGAGAGAGCGTTGCTTTGCCAGAGATAAGGCGAGGCCGTAATTGGCTATTTCATTAAAATCCTCGCGTGAGGCAATGATGTCTTTGTAAGTGCGTTCGGCTTCACGATAATTTTTTACATGAAGCAATTCTGCTCGCGTTTTTACCAGCTTGTATTCCACGTTGGGGGCATAATATTTTTTCTGGTGTTGTTGCGCGCGCAGTTTGGAATCGGCAATACGCGACTCCGTGACCGGGTGCGTAAGTAAAAATTCCGGCGGGCGACGATAGTAACGCGTGGCGCTCAACATTTGTTCGAACATGTCGGGCATCGCATAGGGGTCCATTTGTGCCCGGATCATGGTTTCCATGCCAATACGATCAGCTTCTGCTTCCATATAACGGCTAAAGCGCAGCTGTGCATCAATTGCGGCAGCTTGGGTGGCGGAAATGGCAGCGATACCGGCATCGCCATCCGTTGTTGCCGCGATTGCAATACTGGCGAGCATGGCCGCTAAATAACCGACTTGATTTTTTTGTTGTTCCTGAACTTTTCGTGCGTAGTGGCGCTGACTTAAGTGCGCCAATTCGTGTGCGACGACGGAAGAAAATTGTTGCTCGTCTTGCGCGAAGCGAAACAAGCCCGTATTAATACCAATGATGCCGCCTGGAACAGCGAATGCGTTTAGTGTGGGGTTCTCAACCACGAGTATATCGAGACGTAAATCGCGCAGGTCACTGAACGTTGCGAGTCGTGTTACCAGTTGCTCGACATAGGCCTGAATAAACGGGTCAGTGGAAGTCGGGACTTGTGCCCGGTAAGCCATCAACCAGTTTTGCCCTAATTCATATTCCTTGGCGGGTGTGATCAGTCCACCGCTGGCATCCCCCAGGTCGGGCAAAACCAGGTCTGCGGCGTAGTTGGTGTGTGTCACACTCAACAGCCCAACAAGCACAATGGACAGCAATTTAATTCTCATAACACTCGGTTTCCAGGTATTCCCGGGTATGCACCACAGGGTGCGTGCGCGGGTATCGCAAATTTTTAAGCAAGTTCGACCCTTGGACGTGTAAAATGCCAGGCTGGTTCAATTCCCATAAGCAAAAAAATGCAAGAAGCCAGCAATTGTACACCCAAAGTCGTGGATGCACGTGGTTTGGCCTGTCCCATGCCGCTGTTGAAAGCCAAGCAGGCATTGAGTAAGGCGGCAGCGGGCGAACAGGTCCGGGTACTGGCAACAGACCCCGGTTCCGTGAAGGACATCCGCAGCTTCATTCAGCTATCCTCTCATAAACTCCTTGAATTTAACGAAGTCGAAAACCACTACGTTTACCTGCTGGAAAAAGGGGCCCGGTAACGCATGATTAATATCTTTCAGCGCTGGATGGAGCGCTACTTTGCAGATGAAGAAGCCGTACTGGTACTGGTGATCCTCATTGCCGGATTGGCGGTAGTGATCACTCTCGGCGTGGTGCTGGCGCCGATGATTGCGGCCATTATTATTGCGTTTTTGATGCAGGGTATGGTCGCGCGTTTAAAGAGTTGGGGTATTTCTCATCTGGTTGCCGTGAGCTGCGCCTTTCTTGTGCTCGCGGGTGGTATGGCCGTGAGCTTACTGTGGATTATGCCGGCCTTGTGGAAGCAGATGACGACACTGGTGACCGAAACGCCGCGTATGCTTAAGGAAGGCCAGGATTTGCTCCTGCTGTTGCCCCAAAAATACCCCACGTTGATTACCGAGGAGCAGGTACGCGAACTGATAGCGAGTTTGCGTGCTGACGTCGGTCAATGGGGGCAAAACGTTGTCTCCTTCTCGTTAGCGCAGATCCCCGTGTTGCTCGGGATTCTCATTTACCTTGTGCTGGTGCCAATTCTGGTCTTCTTCTTTCTGAAAGATGCGGAATCGATGATGGGGTGGCTCTCCGGTGTGTTACCTCGCGAACGCCCCGTGATGCGCCAAATCTGGCGGGAAATGAACCAGCAGATTGCGAACTATGTGCGCGGAAAGGTGATTGAAATTGTGATCGTAGCGGGTGTGACCAGTGTCACTTTCAGCTTTCTGGACCTGCGTTATGCCCTGTTACTCGGCATACTGGTGGGCTTCTCTGTTCTGATTCCCTATATTGGTGCCGCCGTGGTGACCTTGCCGGTGGCATTGATCGCTTTTTTCCAGTGGGGTTGGAGCAGTGAATTTGCCTACGTATTAGTGGCTTACGCCATTATTCAAGCCCTCGATGGCAACGCTCTGGTGCCATTATTGTTCTCGGAAGCCGTCAAAATGCACCCGGTTGTCATTATTCTTGCAGTGCTTGTGTTTGGTGGGCTCTGGGGCTTTTGGGGCGTCTTTTTTGCGATTCCTCTGGCGACTCTTGTGAAAGCCATCATCAATGCCTGGCCCACACGTAGCAAAGTTGAGATGAGCGACGCGGCGCTCTAATAATTCCATAAAACTCAAGCACTTATCACCTTAGAGCGGTACATTAACTAAGCGGCATAAGTGCATGAAAAGTGGAAATATTCAGGCCACCTGTGTAGAATCAGCGCACTTTGTGGCCCCCACAAGGGGGTTGTGCTCATTGTTAACTGGCTGGTTGACGGCCTGATATTCAAGCCATGAGCAGTCGAAAACGCGAATGCTTTTCCGCCAAAGTACATGCCTAAAAGCAGGCAATACGGTTAAAGCGCTATTGCTTTCGCTACACTCAACGAAGTGGAACAACTATAAGACGATGCATCGTAATCCGATGTAAGCGTTTGGAATTTTTGTGACCGATTCGCTGTATACCCACAGCGGCATTAAGGAGGCTTTTAATGCACGAGGATATAGATACTCTTGAGACCCAAGAGTGGCTGGAGGCTCTGGAATCCGTTATTCGTCATGGAGGCGCAGATCGTGCGTCTTACTTGCTTATTGCATTGGCGAAAGCGGCAACTCAAGCTGGAGTGCGCTTGCCCTCCGCGATCACGACGCCTTACATCAACACCATCCCCCCTAACGAAGAAAAGCGCATTCCAGGTGATCAACACCTTGAACGTCGTATTCGCAGCATTATTCGCTGGAATGCGATGGCAATGGTTATGCGTGCCAACGACAACAATGAAGGGCTGGGTGGCCATATTGCTTCTTTCTCTTCTTCCGCCACGCTATACGAAGTCGGCTTTAACCACTTTTTCCGTGGCGATGAGGGTGAACAACGCGGCGACCTGGTTTACTTCCAGGGCCATATATCACCCGGTATTTATGCGCGCTCCTTCCTGGAGGGCCGCCTCACTGAAGAACATCTGGACAACTTCCGCCGCGAAGTCGATGGCAAGGGCTTGTCCTCCTATCCTCACCCCTGGTTGATGCCGGAATACTGGCAATTCCCCACGGTTTCCATGGGTCTGGGGCCTTTACAGGCAATCTATCAGGCCAACTTTATGCGCTATATGAGCGCGCGTGGTTTGTGTCCGCGCGGCGACCGCAAGGTGTGGGCTTTCCTGGGCGACGGTGAATGTGATGAGCCGGAAACCCTGGGTGCAATTTCACTCGCGGGCCGTGAGCAACTGGAAAACCTGATTTTCGTTATCAACTGTAACCTCCAGCGTTTGGACGGTCCGGTGCGCGGTAACGGCAAAATTATTCAGGAACTCGAAGGAATATTCCGCGGTGCGGGTTGGAATGTGATTAAAGTCGTTTGGGGCGGCAAGTGGGATCCGCTGCTTGAAGCTGACAAATCCGGCAAGCTTGTTCAGGTTATGAATGAAGTTGTCGACGGTGAATTACAAAACTTTAAAGCCAACGGCGGTAAATACACACGCGACCATTTCTTTGGTAAGTATCCAGAAACCGCAAAGCTTGTTGAGAATATGACGGATGAGGAAATTTATCATCTCAATCGCGGGGGCCACGACGCACAAAAAGTCTACGCGGCATATGCCGAAGCGTATGCGCACAAGGGTCAACCCACTGTCATTCTTGCGCAAACCGTTAAAGGTTATGCAATGGGCGATTCCGGTGAGTCTGCGAATAAAACGCACTCGGTTAAAAAACTGGATATCGACAGTCTTAAACAATTCCGCGATCGTTTTGGTATTCCTGTTTCTGATGAAGAACTCAAAAAAGTGCCGTACTACCGTCCCGCGCCAGATGCGCCGGAAATGGTGTACATGCACGAACGTCGTAAAAACCTGAAGGGTTATTTACCTTCACGTGTGGCTGATTTTGAGCCCTTGAACATTCCTTCACTGGATACCTTTAAAGCCTTGTTGAAATCAACCGGCGAGCGCGAAATTTCTACCACAATGGCTTTTGTTCGGTACTTGTCGACTCTCGTGAAGGATAAGAGCATGGGCGCACAAGTTGTGCCCATCGTGCCTGATGAAGCGCGTACTTTTGGTATGGAAGGGATGTTCCGTCAGTTGGGAATTTATTCCTCCGCGGGCCAGCGTTATACCCCGCACGATCACGACCAGATCATGTACTACAAAGAAGACAAAAAAGGCCAGATCCTGGAAGAGGGGATTAACGAGGCCGGTGCAATGTCTGCATGGATTTCAGCGGCCACAGCTTACAGCACCTACCGTGTGCCGATGATTCCTTTCTACATTTACTATTCCATGTTTGGCTTCCAGCGAATTGGTGACCTGGCATGGTTGGCGGGTGATATACAGGCGCGCGGCTTCCTCATTGGTGCGACTTCCGGTCGAACCACGTTGAATGGCGAAGGCTTGCAGCACCAGGATGGTCACAGTCATATCGTTGCGCATACCATTCCGAATTGCCGTTCATACGATCCAACCTATGCGTTTGAATTGGCAGTGATCATTAGCGATGGTTTACAGCGTATGTATGTAGACAAGGAAAATTGCTTCTACTACATCTCAACCATGAACGAGAACTATCAGCACCCGGATATGCCGGAGGGTGCGGAAGAGGGCATCATCAAAGGTATTTACCAGCTTAAGGCCGGTAAAAAATCTGCGAAGAAAAAACGTGTTCAGTTGATGGGTGCCGGTTCCATTCTGCGTGAAGTGGAAGCAGCAGCAGATTTGCTGCGCGATGATTGGGGTATCGAATCTGACATCTGGAGTGTGACCAGTGTAAACGAACTGGCCCGCGAAGGTCAGAAGACGGACCGCTGGAATTTAATGAATCCGGATAAAAAACCACGCAAGGCCTGGTTGACCCAGCAGCTTGAAAAAGCAGATGGCCCCTTCGTGATTTCGACGGATTACATCAAGAGCTACGCTGAACAATTACGTGCTTACATTCCAGGAACCTATTCAGTATTGGGTACAGACGGTTTTGGCCGCTCGGATACGCGCAGTAAATTGCGCGAATTTTTCGAAGTTGATCGTTACTACGTCACGCTCGCCGCACTTAAAGCGCTTGCAGATGATGGCAATATCGAAGCAACTGAAGTGACCAAGGCGATGAAGAAGTACGGCATCAAGTCCGACAAAATTGATCCCACTACCGTGTAAAGGAGAGTTGTAACGTGGCTACAGAAACCATAAAAGTTCCTGACATTGGTGGATCAGAAAACGTCGATGTCATTGAAGTAAGTATTGCTGCTGGTGATACCGTTGCCCAGGAAGACACTCTGATTGTTCTGGAATCGGATAAAGCCTCCATGGATATTCCATCTCCGCTGGCGGGCAAAATTATCAAAGTGCTGGTGAAAGAAGGCGATCAACTTTCTGAAGGCGATGCCATAGCAGAAATTGAAGTCGAAAGCTCAGCGAGCACAGAGCCCGAACCGAAAGAAGAAAGCGCGCCTGCGGTAACGAATGAAGCCGTGCCCGCAAACGCCGCACCGGCAAGTTCTGGCGGCGGTGAATTACCTGTCGCTGTTCCGGATATTGGTGGTTCTGAAGGTGTTGATGTTATTGAAGTGTGCGTTGCCATTGGTGACGAGGTCAGCGAAGGGGATTCACTTGTCGTCCTCGAGAGTGATAAAGCCTCGATGGAAGTGCCTTCTCCTGCAAGTGGTAAAGTGATTTCCATCAGCATGAAAGAAGGCGACAAGGCAAGCGAGGGGGATCCCATCCTTGTTTTGCAATCCGGTGATGCACCAGCCTCCTCGTCGAGTGCGCCGGTTGAAAATGCACCAGCGCCCGCAGCAGATCCTGTACATCAGGAAGACGAACCGCGTTCAAAACGTCCGCGCAGCACAAACGAACGTCATCCTTCCCCGGTAAAAAGTGAAGCGAGTGAAGTCTACGCTGGCCCCGCTGCGCGAAAGCTTGCGCGCCAGATGGGTGTTGAACTAGGCAATGTTGGCAGTTCAGGCCCGCGTGGACGTATTACCAAGGATGACATCAAGGCTTATGTAAAATCTGTTATGCAAAGTGGTGGCGCGGGTGCCGCTACGGGAGGGGCAGGCATACCTGCAATTCCTGCAGTCGATTTTGCGCAGTTTGGTGACATCGAACTCAAACCCATGAGTAAGATCGCCAAACTCACAGCAGCGAATATGAGCCGCAACTGGCTTAATGTTCCCCACGTTACGCAATTTGACAACGTCGATATCACCGATCTCGAAGACTTTCGTGCGAGTATGAAAGCCGAGGCAGAAAAAGCGGGCGTTAAACTGACACCGCTGCCTTTCTTGCTCAAAGCCTGTGCCGCAGCCTTAAAAGCTGAACCGAAATTCAATGTCAGTTTGCATTCCGATGGCGAACACATTGTACAAAAACATTACGTCCACATAGGTGTTGCCGTTGATACACCGAATGGTTTGGTGGTTCCCGTTGTAAAAAATGTAGATCAGAAAGGTTTATTTGAAATTGCAAGGGAAACCGTTGAGCTTGCAGGTAAAGCTCGCGATGGCAAGCTTATGCCAAAAGATATGCAGGGCGGTTGTTTTACGATTTCTTCTCTCGGACCCATTGGCGGTGAAGGTTTTACGCCTATTGTTAATGCACCGGAAGTCGCTATTCTCGGCGTATCGAAAGCGTCAATTAAGCCGGTATGGAATGGGAAAGAATTCGCTCCACGCAACATGCTGCCTTTAAGTTTAAGTTATGACCATCGTGCAATTAATGGCGCGGATGCCGGTCGTTTCTTTACCTACCTGGGTGCCGTTCTGGCTGACCTGCGCAAGTTATTGGTTTAGTCGCTTTGAAAAAAACCCTCACCTCAATTGAGGTGAGGGTTTGCTTTCTCACGAAACGGAAATTTGCGACTAGATTGATTGTTTCTGGTTTTAATTGAATTTAAGTTAATCTGGCGTCTAATTATGGCAGCCTGATTCCGGCTGCCGCAATAAACACAAGGGGTAAATAGCATTAGTCCACACAACTCCTGAATCGAGCACTTCCATTTGTGCCCTCGGCAACGGCGACAATGCATCCGTTTATGTCTCTATCTCTAATTAATGCCATTGTGCTACCGACACCGCCGGATGGATACACAAGAATATCATCGGGTGCGGTCCAATTGATGGGACCCTCGCCCATATTTTCAGCAACACAGCGATAAAAATCAGGTTCAATTTCTTCGCACGTTACTCGGGGTTCGGGCGGTACAGGGCAGCCAGGGCATTCGTCGTCTCCTGGGTCCCCTGGGCAACTGCCGCTTACAGTTGTAATTCCGCTACAAGTTGAATGCCTCGCGCTTGAATATGGATCCGATGCGACTGCAACAATACAGCCATTTACATCCCTGTCTTGAATTAACCCCATTGTACTGCCAACGCCACCGGCGGGATAAACAAGTATATCGTCAGGTGCGCTCCAATTGACATTGTCGGTGCACATATTGGTTGCGACGCATCGATAAAAATCGGGGCCTATTTCTTCGCAAGTCATATTAGGGGTTGCTATAACCCCTGTACTCATGAAAGTGCAGAAAAGTAATACGCCATAAAAAATTAAACCTATTGATCTTTTTTTCATACTATTTTTTCCATGATTTTGTCGAGAGGGTAGATTTTATTTGTTTCCTTTATTGCCGCAGATAGGTAACGGCGCGATAACCATTAAAATGGTGGCTACTGGCTAACGTTGACACATGTCTCATATTCTATTTTTTTTTAAATGACGTATCTTTTTTGGCGCGCCAAAGTGATATTGAATTTTAGTTGCGCGTTAATGTTCGAGATTTCATTCAATTTTAATGCGCGTAGCGCCCTGGATTCCGATAGATTTGAAATAAAAGTGTCACTTAAATTTATTGGTTGTCCTCGTAAAAAAAACACTTGGCGTTCGGTTATTTACTTTTGAAGATTGATTACAATTCCAACCATTACAAGGCAGGAGCTAATCAGGCTTGCAATAGGGTAGTATTCTCCAAGAAAACTCACAGCAAGAACGACACTGGTTACAGCTGCAATATAGCCAATTTGACTAAGTAAAATTGGCCCGCCAAACAGTTGTAGGCGAAATACCAGCGGAGCGGTTATTGCGCCAATAGTAAGCTGAGCGGTAATAACTGCTGTTGTCTGTTCGTTTAACAATTCTGAAAGATGTATGCTTGAAAGTAAGGTATATATGGAATAAACAAGAAATGCGATTAGGTGGCTCCAGAAAGCTAACAGCTCTGGCGGCGAACCTCTGGGCCAGTCGATCGACCGATAAATATTTCCTGCTGCCAACATAACGGGAAGCAACATGGCGAGGCCAAGCCAAAGCCATTCACCGACCAAAACGAATCTTCCTTGTGAAACGCTTATCCCTATAGCACCACACAAACCAAATAAAATACCAATGATTTCATTTTTGCTGAGCTTTTCGAGCTTTGCTGCACGCGCAAGTAGCGCTGTAAAAACAGGAGAAAGTGAAAATAAAACGCCACTGACTGCCGAGCCTACTTCAGGGACCACAATAAAAACAATCATGCTTGGGCCAGCAAAGGTAAGGGGGCCTGCAATTGCAGTGTAACGAAATTCCCGCTTTTTAAATATCCGAAAATTTTTATTTCTTAACAATATTACAAGTAGTGCGAGACTGGCGCCGAGAGAATTTATGGCAACCCATAGCGAGGCGGGAATGGTTTGTTCATTTGCTATTTTTGCAAGTGGAAAACTCAAGCCTACCAATATTCCACTGGACACCAGGAGTAGAGTTGGATTGCGTAGCAGGTCTTTCCCAAGGTTTTTAGATACAGGGCCAGCTAAAGTATTCACAATGTATTCTCCCGAGGACAACCAGAGAGAATTTTTGGAGAGTTAAATTTACCGTAATGAATCAGTTTGGTTAAGGGAAGTCGCGTACTTGGTCTTTCCCGATCTTGCAATTGTTTTGGTAAGTTTTTCGGATCTCCAGGTTTGCCTATGGCGATACCAATTTCAATTTTATAACGCTCGGGAACATGTAGAATCTTACGAATTTCGTTAGGGAAAATACCGCCCATGGCATGAGCCATGTAGCCGAGCTGTTGCGCTTGCAATGCGAGTTGGATCCACGCTGCTCCAGCATCAAAGCTATGTGAATGAAATAGTTTGCTTGGGTTGGTATCAGGTACGAGAGTGTCTGATAATAGAAAAACCAGAGCACCGGAATTTTTAGCCCAGCCGGCATTAAATGGGTCGAGCAAGTCCAAAAATGTTTGCCAATATTCATCATTGCGAAGTGAATAAAGAAAACGCCATGGTTGAACGTTGTAGGCAGAAGGCGCCCAGCGCGCGGCCTCGAAAAGTATCATAAGGTGTTCATCGCTTAAGGCGGAGCCATCGTAGGCACGAGGAGACCAACGAGTAAGGAATTGTGGGTCAATCGGCAATGGGCTCGCGCGATATTGATGTATCAGGTCACTGGTGGGGCTCAATAATGTGTGGCGCATTGTGCTTATCCTCAATAAATGAATTTATGTTTATCAATCTTTGATGAGTTTGCATTTCCGGTTCTACTCACCGAAAATTTGCAGATCAATTTGTTGTAAAGGTAGGGCAAGAGGTCTTATCGGTGCGGCATCGGCGCCGCGCAGTTTTAATGCGCTGCCGACAAATGCAAATTCATAGACTTTGTCTCTTGCGAGTTCTTCGAGGAATACTAATTCCAGAATGGGTGTTCCTTGTTCGGCTAACAAATAGGTATGAACAGGGACATAATCACTTTCCAGTTCCGATGGGAATGCTTCGAGGCTCAGGTTGTCTGCTCCAATGATCATTGCCCCATTTTTTTCAACCAGAAATTTTGCAGCGGCAAGACCCAGGCCGGGAGGGTTATGCATGTATTTCGCGGCATTTTCATAATCGTGCATCCTGCCGGTACGCAGTAAAACAACATCCCCCTCACGCAAATTCAATTTTTGCTTCGCGAGAGTGAGCTCAATATCTGCCTGACTAATACGATAGCCATCTGGCAAGATCTTGAGCCCCTTTGCGCTAGCGACGTCCAGCAGAACGCCACGGGCAATAATGGGAGGGAAGTTCTCAACGCCGGCGACTTGCCAACCGCGATCACCAACGTGATCCTCGGCGCGAAAGCCGTTCCAGATTTCTCCATTGAGACCAAAATGGTTGAGGGCATCGATGTGGGTGCCCATGTGGGTATACATGGATATCGCTGCGCCGGTGTAACTCACGTGTTCATTCATCACCTTGCCGAGCCCAAGTGGATCGTCGAGGACAGTTCCATGTGGGGTATGCGTCATCCAGATTCTGTAATGTGGATCGCCCGCAGCTTGCCAGCTGGGCATACCAATAAAATACTCAACCGCGAGATCGTAGGCTTGCCCACCTGCAAGGCGGGACAATACAGCGGCCTGAGACTGTGGGCTCATAAGATTTAAACGGCCGATCTCGTCGCTCGGTCCCCAGGGGCTTGTTCCGACCTTGCGTTCTCTGGCTTCGGCAAAGTTGGCAAGGGCAAGGCTGGCAATCAAAAAGAAAAAGGTTTTCATGGTTTGCTCCCTTAGTTCATGCAATGCCGGCAGTATATTTGGGTGAAATCGATTGATAATCCCGCTATATGGAATTAGATTGTTCGCAAATAGTTACAAATAGGGCGGATTGAATGTTGGATGAGATCAAGGTATTTGTTGCGGTCGTGCAAGCCGGGAGTTTTACCGATGCGGCAGAAAACTTGGGGGCGGCCCGTTCGGTAATCAGTAAAAAGGTCAGTCGACTGGAAGAGAGTCTCGGGGTGCGTTTATTAAATCGCACAACCCGGCGTTTGAGTCTTACGGAGGCGGGGGATACTTTTTTTCGCCGTTGCGGGCAGAGCCTGCTGTCAATTCAGGAAGCCGTCGATGAAATCCGTTCACTCAATAGTGAGCCGCGCGGACGGCTTTTTGTAAACCTTCCGATGTCTTTCGGCATACTCCAGGTGGCGCCATTGATGCCGGAATTTATTCAACGTTATCCAGGTATCCAGCTCGATTTGAATTTTGATGATCAAAAAGTGGAGATGGTAGACCCGGGTTTTGATGTCTCGATACGTATTTCTGATCTTCAGGATTCCTCGCTCGCAGCAAGATATCTTGGCACTTGTCGCCATGTTGTTGTGGCTGCTGAAAGTTATCTAAAAAAATATGGCTCGCCGGATACGCCCCTTGCGCTCGCACATGGACATGTCATTGCCAGTTATCGACTTCAGGACTCGGCTCAGGAATGGGAGTTCAAGGATTCATCGAAGCAGTCCCTTAAAGTGAGAGTGCAACCCGAGCTTATTGCCAACAACAGTTTGGCGATTAAAGAAATTGTGCTGGGGGGTGCTGCACTGGCTCGAATGCCCACATTTATAGTGGGCCAGGATTTACATAATGGAAAATTGCAGAATGTTTTTCCCGATTTGGATGCGATGAATAAATCGATATATGCAGTATTTCCCAAGAGAAAACACCTCCCCAATAAAACCCGGGTTTTTATTGAGTACTTAATTGAGAAAATAGGTGATGGACCTTGTTGGGATCTGGGGCCGACGATCTGAAAATCTTCCGGGTTTGTCGGGCTTTAGAAATTAAACTATCGAATCTTTCATTCGCCGGGTGTCATTAACCAGGTGTCATGACCCGGGTGTTATTAGCCATGTATCAAAATATTTCACAGGTAATTATAACGGCTGAAAAATAATTGAGATTTTTGATTCATTACACTAAGTAAGGTGGGAAATGCAACGCGATACGATTCTTTTTGATATAAATGAAACGGTTTTGGATCTCCGTATTCTACAGCCCTTGTTTGAGCGCGAATTTGGGGGTGCGGCTAACAGTGCAACATGGTTTGCGACTTTGTTGCACAGCTCTACAGTTTGTGCACTCACGGGCGTCAAAACCGACTTTAAAAGTTTGGCTGAATTGACATTGGTCGCACTTGCCGGGCGTATTGGTATGGAGCTTGACGAGGTTGTGCGAGAGGAAATACTGTCAAATTTTACGATACTAAAGCCGTACCCCGATGTTCAGCCAGCGTTACAGCGATTGCAGTCGTTCGGTTATCAGACGGTCGCCTTTTCAAACTCATCCGAAAACCTTCTGAGGGCGCAATTAGACAATGCAGGTCTTGCCCCGTTTTTTAGTGACATCGTTTCAGTAGAAGGTAGTGGCAGTTTTAAGCCTGACCCGAAAGTTTATCGTTTTGCTGCCGATATCTTGAAGCGCCCAATGACAGGCTTAAGGTTAGTTGCTGCGCATGATTGGGATACTCACGGTGCGATGTCTGCAGGGATGAAAGCCGCGTTTATTGGTCGATCAAGCGCGAATTATAATTCTGTGTACCGCAAGCCCGATATTTTTGAAAAATCGATGACCAGTCTGGTTGAAAAAATACTCATTGCTGACGAATGATGCTTGTCTTGCTATCAGGTTAGCGATCTAAAAACAATTAGACTTTGATGAGTATGATCGTGAAAAATTAATTAAACCTGATTTTTATATTTTCCCTGTTGTTGTTTGGGGGAAAACTATTTTGTTAAAGGTTGAAAAATTGTCTTGGTTTTTTTAGAGAGTAATACTACGAAAGATAATATGATTTGATAATGAGTAAAGCGTCAGAATAAGACTATTTATGACAAAAAAATGTTAGAAAACCCCTTGCAAACATTTATTCATCACAAGTTTAATGTTTTGTGATTGACAATAATTTTTATTGCCCCTTACTATCGACCATGTAATGTGGAATAGAGAATCCTCCCCAAAATATTCACTTCATGCATTGCGATTTAAGTAATGTTTTTATACCAATAAAATCTCTATTGCAGTTTTCCGCATGCGTTGCTCCCCTGATTTTATGGTGTTGTACTCTTTAGACTGTTTTTCAGTTTGATATGCCATATGGATATTTTTCGTTTAAGTGAAGTGAAAAATCTGAATTTAAAAATTTAAAATTGACAATGAGCGAGTTATCAAATTACACGACGATAAAGTTGTGGGCCCTCTCTCGCGCCTGAAAAATTATTTTTAGATGAGTGAGGGTGGCTCTCGCGAGTTGTTTACCACACCTAAAAAAGGTAACTAGAATGAAAAGTAAACCACTGTGCCGGAATGGCTATTCCGGCGGGATATTATTTTTATTTATTTTAGCTTTCAACTTGTCTTCCTATGCGGGAGTAAATCCCACACCTATTTATGAATCGCACAACTATCGTATGGTGTTTACTGAGCAGGCATTGGAATTTGTTGGAGAGGGCTTTACTGAGGTCACCCCGCAAATGGTGGACCAGAAAATAGGGGCTGCCTACGAGCAATTGTTTATTAATGGCAGTGCAACCAATGAAAGAATAGTGTTTGACGCGGTTGGTGGTCCGGCGGGTTTAAAATTCGTTAAAGATATCGGTAGTGATGATATTCGTTCTGAGGGAATGTCATACGGCATGATGATCGCAGTAATGATGGACGATCAAGCCATGTTTAACGCGCTGTGGGGCTTTGTACGTAATTATATGTATCACCCGAATGGTACGCATTACTCCTGGAGTTTACAGGATGCGACGGGTTACCCGGTCAGCTCTGAAAACCCAGGGGGTGACTTTCATTATGGCGAAGGCCCTGCACCGGACGCAGAAGAGTTTTTTGCAATGGCCCTTATTTTTGCTCACTATCGCTGGGGGAGTGCCGGTGGTCAAGCAATTGCAGATTATCAATATTGGGCGACGCACACCCTGGGCTTGTTGCGAAGTAATACCTTGTGGAATGGGTCGATGGTACGTTTTACACCTTCGGCAGGGTTTACTGATCCGTCTTATCATCTGCCCGCATTCTATGAATTATTTCAAAACTGGGATGATGGAATAAGCGATAATTTTTGGCAAAACGCGGCGAATACCAGCCGCAGTTATTTTGTTAACGCCGCGGATGAAACGACTGGCTTGTTCCCGGAGTATTCAGAACAGAATGGTGATCCGCATTTTGAGAGTTATAACGAGCTTTCCTCACATTCCGCGTTTGATTCTTATCGTGTTATTCAAAATATGGCTATGGACCACGCCTGGATCAGTAAAGACAACAGAATGTCGACTCTCGTAAGAGGAGTCATGGATTTTTATAATGAACTGTCTGATCCAGATGTGACACCCACTTTTTGGGATTTTCAGTACGGCGCGGTTTACGGTTTGCAGGTTGGTACAACCGGCGATGAGTTTTATCGAACAACAACGCCGAATCCCAACTCTTTCCCAGCAAATGCAAATCCCTGGCCCGACCGCGCTGATTCACCCGTGTTGGGGTTGGCTGCGATGAATGCTGTTGGTGCACTTGCGATTGATGACGAACATGTAAAATATTTTGTTCGACATTTATGGGATCAGGATCCACCGGTGGGGGGCGGTCGTTACTATGATGGCCTTCTGTATTTATTTGGTTACTTGCATTTGGCAGGTTACTACCGGATGTATTTTGAAGCGGAAGGTACAACACTGGATTTAAGTATGGATACCGGGCGAGTCACCAATCAAGGTACGCCGATTATTCATTGGCGGGACCCCGCTTACTTCACCGGCGCGGGTTGCCCACAGGGCGAAAACATTGTGAGTTACCAATGGGAAATGGATTTCCATACGGCGGGTTATCCCTCAATTGGCCCTGAACCGCTAACGCTTCTCGAAAACGGTCGTTGGCTGGGTTCGATCGATCCTGTATTTGAATCGCACGATGATTTTACAATCTATGTGACTCGGGTGTGTGATGGCGCTAGCGGAACGCGTGAGGACCAGATCAGCGGTTTTGTTGATCCCAGTGGATATGTAAAAGACACCTTCGGTAATGGTGTGTCCGGGGCGAAGGTGGTTTTATGGCAGACCAATACTTCAGATATAAATAGCACGCTGATTCAAGTGCCGCAAGACAGCACTCAAATGGCAGTCTACAACCGAAACAACCCCGACTACACCAGTACGACAGGACATTTTGGTTGGGACGTTTCACCAAACCATTGGTATAAGGTTGTTGCCTCGGCAGCGGGTTGTGTTAATCCGGATGACCATTCTGACTATGAAGTGGAAACACCGCTCATGTTTGTTGGGCCGGAAATTACCGATCTCGATCTGCGTCTGTATTGCCCCTATCAAGGTAAGTTAAGCGTTAAAGTCGAAACCTATATGGATTGGGGTTACGGTTATTGTGCACAGGTTGATCTCCACAATAGTAATAGTTGGGCACTCGATTGGTTGACGTCTTTCGATACCGAAGGCGAGGTCTATATTTTTTGGGGTGCTGATTACAATCAGTCAGATAGAAAAGTCACTATTCAGGGTTTGGAGTCAAACAATGAACTTGGTCCGAATGAAGGCTTGAGTATCAATTTTTGTGCGACACGTAATCCGGAATATGACATTAGTGTGCGCGCGCGCGGGACCAGTGGCAGTGAGATGGTACGGCTGACGGTTGGTGGTCAAACTATCGCGCAGTGGACACTTTCGTCCAATTTTACAACCCGAACGTATAGCACCGAATTGAGCGGTGGAATTAATATTGAATACGTCAATGACTACGGGTATTACCGCGATGTTGTGGTGGATTACGTGGAGATCGGCGGTATCCGTCATCAGGCGGAAACCCAATCTCAATACAGTGGTTCGGCCTCGGGCAGTGGGAATTGTAGCAATGGCCAAAATGACGGTTGGATACATTGTAATGGTTACATTGGCTTTAGCGCGTTTAAATAGCGTAAAGCATTGAGCAATTAAAACGCGCCACGATCGGCGCGTTTTTTATTTTCAGCACCTGTGTTCTTTAGTCTTTACCTTCGTTTTACAAAAAATGTGCAAATTGTTTATTAACAAATATAAAATTCAGGTGTCTGTAGTCATTTACCAGCTAAATTACGGAGTAAGAAGATGAAAAAGATTTTAGTGTTTGTGGCCCTGGTGTTTTGTTGTCAGTTTTCTTTGGCGGCGAGCTGGTCCGGAAAAATAGTAGAATTGCGATCAGTCAATGGCTCCAATGTTGTTTTGTTTAAACTTAGCGAGGCGTTGGAGTCTGCGGCACGTTGTAATGAATTCGGCATGTACGCAGTCAGTCTCAGCTCTCCCGGTGGCCAGGTTCACTTTGAGCTATTAAAACTGGCTTATATGCAAGATCACCATATTGAAGCAGAAAGTTTGAATACCTGTTCGGTACACTGGAAGTCTGAAAGTGTTAAAGATATTCAAATTCGACCTTGAATAGCTTGTCAGTAAAGAACACACACAGGTTTTTATGGGTATGCAGGTAGTTAAATACGATTTCGTTGAGGGCGCCCAAAAGGCCAGAGGAATGACTGTAATAATCGACGTGTTTCGCGCATTTTCTGTTGCCTGTTATTGTTATCAGAAAGGCGTGAGTCAAATTTATCCGGTTGCAGATGTCGAAGAGGCCAGGCTTCGTTTTAGATCAGAATCAGATGTGCTGCGTATTGGAGAGCGCCACGGAAAAAAACTGGAGGGTTTTGATTTTGGTAACTCACCAACTGAAATATTGCGATCGACTCTTGAAAAAAAGCGCATTATTCAAACGACGCATGCGGGAACGCAGGGTCTTCTCAATGCAAGTGGGGCACAGCAGGTTTTAACTGGAGCGCTAGTTAATGCGCGAGCGACTGCAAACTATTTAAAAAGCCAAAGCCCTGACCTTGTTAGCCTCGTAAGGATGGGGTGGGAAGCCAATACATCTTCTGAAGAAGATGATATTTGTGCGGAGTATCTTGAAAGTCTTTTGTTAGACAAGCCTTTTGATGTCTCAGCGATTAAGCCAACGCTGCGGGCGGCGCCTTGCGCGAACAGGTTTTTTGACTCTGAACAACCCTGGAGCCCGGAAAGTGATTTTGATTTATGTACAGAAGTTGACAGGTTTAACTTCGTATTGAGATTGGGCAAGGAAGACGAATTGATTTTTCTCGAAAAAGTATCGATTTGATTTCTGGATATTCAAAAGTGAATGTTGTTATGAAGAAAATGGTGGTTGCTGTTCTGTTGGTGATGATTGCGCAGTTCAGTTATGCAGATCTGAATGTTGGGCTTGGGGTTGGTCAATCGAATTATGAATGGAATGGGGAGGGGTTTGATTCGGGTAATGCCTTTGAGTTGAATGTCGCCTACTTTATTTCGACGCGTGTGGGAGTAGAGCTGGCCTACAATGATTTGGGTGACGCGCACGGACGTAACTTTGAAATTGCGACTCGCGGCACGAGCCTTGGTGTAACCGGAAACATGCCGCTTGCAGATCGTGTGCAACTTTTCGCCAAGTTGGCCTTTATGGATTACCAATCGACGCTGACTGCTGATTCGCCAATATTTCTTGAAGGGTTTTACAGGGCGAGCAATGGATCTCCAGTGATTCAACCTGTGAACAAAGTGCAGCTAAAAGGCGAGGACCTAATGTCCAGCATTGGTCTCTCTTTTCAGGTGAACCCTGCCGCGAGCGTTTACCTGCGTTATTCACACTATGATTTTGATCAAAGCTTGAGTGCCTGGATGGCAGGCGTCAGCTACGCCCTATAATTCTCCAGGGCTGGCTTTTTCGGTGTGCTTTGTGTTGACAAGCTGTTACGGCCTTTCTGGCGTTCTACCTTGAATTAGCGAGTTTTTTCGGTGGTTGATTTTTGCGCCGGGCAAAACGCCGCTGAGCCTCAAGCGTCGATTCATTGACGCTCATACCAAAAAAGTGTTAACCAGAGTTGGGCTCTTGGGGTCACTATTTTTCATTGAACTTTTCTTTCTTTATGCTGAAAACACGTTAAGTTTTGGACCTATTCCAGTTAGAAAATAAATCATAAAAAATAAATAAGAAAAATTTATGAAAAATGCCGCCTGTGTTCTTGGAATTTAAAAAAGTTTAGATATAATCCGCCCCGCTTTGGGGCATGGCAGGGTTGCCATCGTTCTGACAAAGCGAGGAAAGTTATCCTAGGAGAGAAAGTATTATGAAAATCAAGAAGTTAGTTGCCGCTCTATCATTGTCAGCCTTTTCCTTGGCTGCTGCTGCTGAAGATTACCGGGTTGAAGTCGGTGCAAGTTACGTGGATTTTGATTTCGCGGATGGTTTTGGCATCTCGGGCGAAGTTCATTTTGACGAAGTGTCTACCAGTGGTCTTCCTTTGGAAGAAGCCGCTTACCTTGGTCACTCTAACAATGCGTTTTTGAACTATATCGATATTGATGGTGACGATATTACGCTGATTGGTGTTGAGCTCTATTTAAATGGGTTTTATTTCGCACCGATGTATGCCGATTCCTCTCTGGGAGATGGCGAATTCTCAGCCGCTCTGGGCTATGCTTCAGAGAACGGTTGGCGTGTAAGCACAACTGTGCCCGAAGAAGATTATGAAGCCAATGTTGACTTCAAATATGTGACCGCCTTGTCAAGCGGGAACTACATTAATTTTGAAGCTTCATTTGAAGATGGTGGCGATTTCGGTGAGAATGCTTTCACCATTGGTGGTGACTACTATTTCGATGAAACCTTGAGTGTTGGTGCGGTGGTAATCGATCAGTTTGATACAGACTTTGGTATCCGAGCAAACAAATTCTTCACTCCAACTTTCCGTGCCGGTGCAATGTTTATTTCTGGAGATGCTTTTGACACCATCTCTATCGACGCATCTGTTCGTTTCTAATTTACGAATAGCTTTGACGAAAACGGCGCGCTTAGCGCCGTTTTTTGTTGGCGAGCCCACCATTTCGACCGACAGCCTTACAGTCTTTCCTTGTTGAGTCGCTCTCTGTAATGACTTTGTGATAAGCTCTGCCTGGAACATGGGTCGAGGAGCGTGGCTAGCTGGAAGATGAACGAAAATAACACTTTATATTCAGCGCACCCGGTGATGTTTAGAAACAACCCGCTGGGTTTTATTCTGGGTCTGATTCTCGTACCTGTATTTGGTATTGGCCTTTTGGTTTTTCTGGTTTGGCATTTGAAAAACAAATCGACCAAATTGAGTGTGCAAAACGGCGAAATCCTGTTTGAGCAAGGCTTGTTGAGTAAGGAACGTTCAGAAGTCAGTATTAGTAGTGTCAGAACTACCAAGGTCAAGCAAACTTTCTTCAATCGTATTTTCGGAGTAGGAACAGTCGAAATCTATACCGCTGGTGATAGCCCGGAAATTATTGCCAAAGGCTTGCCGGATCCAAACCGGATTCGTGAGCTTATTAAGCCGGCCCATTAATCAATGACTGGCCAACTCGACAATAACGATAAAAAAGAAGCGCGTAATATCGCTCTGGTGATTGTCGTGCTCTTTGTGTTGCTGGGTGTGGCGACCTTCCTGATGTTGCCTTTGCTGGGGGCCTTTGTGGCAGAGCACCTATCGCCCGGTCTGGGGCTCAAGAATGCAGCAGTTATCGCTTTCTTTCTCACTATTGTTACCTTGATTGTACTCGCGTTCGCAGCGGGTGACGGTTTATTGGGGGAAATTCAATTTCTTCTCGGCGGGTTTCTCCTCTTTTTCCTGATTTCCTGGGTCATGTTGGCCTGGATATTTTAGGCAGGTTTTTTTAGCACAATTCCTCTTTTGGCTTAATTGTTGGCGATAACTCCCTGAATAAACTTTTGAATCGAATCGTGAGGGTTTTCTTTCCGTGATTTTTTGTAGCAGCCTGGAGTCCTTGGACAGGTACTGCCGCGCGAACATATCAAGTGGGCATCTTTTTCTATTCCTCGCTGTACCCAACCGATATTAAGAATTTTTGCTACGCTGGCCAGGTCGGCTTTGATGTTTTTTGGCAGAGGGCTGCGGCCACCTTTTTTTACGCAGGCTGCTTTAATAACCGCGGCGAGATCGCGCGGGTCTTTTCCTTGCGCTTCAATGGCCGGGTTTAAATCAATACCCGCACACAGAACATGTTTGTTTTCAGCAAAGTCCTTTACCTTGAGTGACTCGCAGCTATAAATGTGAGTCTCATCGCCGACATCCAGAATCGAAATCTGAGCGGAACTTTGATTGAGTGGCGTTTCATCCATGCGAAAGACCGCCCAATGCGGACAAGGATTATTTACCGAGCGCATATTGCCCCAGGGGAGAGGAATGCCATTGCCGCGGTAAACGGCTTTGAGCGTGCCGGGTGAATAGGCGTCGAAAAAGTGCCAGTGTGGATAGGGCGAGACTGCGGTCATTCGGCGCATGGCAACGGCGTCAGAGACTTCGACAATTTTGCTGGTTTTAATTTCATAGGCGTGTGCATCCAGCAGTTGTCGAAACGGCACGCGCGGGCACAGCAGGGCGCCTGCAAAAAAACTGCATTCGAAATCCCGCCAGGCATGGAGTATATCCTGGGCGTTGAGTTCTGGTGATTGTGTGGCGATCTCGCCGTTGTCATCCAGATTACTACCAAAGGTCTTACCGGCAACCATCACACTTTTCAAGCCATCATTGCCATGCAGAACGCAATGGCCGATTTGTACGCTGAGATCATACTTCAATCGACGAAACTGCGATTTCAGTTTCTCGTTGACATAAATGGTATTGGGCGGTTCGAGGAAGGAGCTGATTGTGCGCTTGGAAACCTTACCGGTTTCATCCTGAAATTTTTCGGGTTGTTGGTTGAACCACTTTATTTTCAGTCCGAGGTGTTGTGCGATTTTATAGATATCGTCGAGGTTGAGAGGTAAGCGTTTTTTACCCACTTCTTCAGCTGCGCGTTCGAGGTCAGGGAAATGATTACGGTGGTGTTCCTGGTAAGCACGTATCAGTAAATGTGCAAACTCGCGGCCAGTGGTGCCGGTTTGCGAAAGCATTTCCGGAATCGCAATTTGCAGTATGTCATTGGTAAATAAGAAGCCGGGTTCGAGGGCCATCCCACTGATACCACCGGCACTGGATTTAATCGGGGTAATTGAGGCTTCTTCTGGCACATCGTCGAGAAACCAGTTGAGGTCTTTCTGAAAAACATCGGCGATTACTTCCAGTGTGTCTTCACCGGGTACCCGTTGGCCGCGTTCAATCATGCTCAGGTAAGACACTGAAGGCGCAGACTCCGGGTTGGCTTTAACGCAGCGCGAGGAAAGATCCTCCAGAGTCAGGTTATTACGCTTACGTAAATTTCGAATTTTGGTGCCGAGAAAATGCGATTTGCGGGTGTAGCTTTGTGCGTTTTTCATCGAATGCCTCGCGATATCGTGCTTTTACCAACGTGATATTCCGGTTTTTTCACAATCATTGTAGGTCAGCTCGGGCGACTCATAAGCGATTATTTGGGCTGTGTAGCCCGTCGTGCCTGAACCTGGGGCTGTTTTTGTGAAATTTCACTGTTTTGTAAAATTTACATTGTGAAATTTTAATTGTGAAATTTCAAAACAATATTATCTTAGACTAGGTCTCAGGTTGTTGCCAAGTGCGCGTAACAACTCTTTCGCCCATTGACAGGAGGCCTGAGTGACTATGCCTATTCAACACGGCTTGCAGATTCATCCGGATTTTTTCCGCTTTGTAAATGAAGAGCTGCTGCCCCTTACCAAACTCAATCGCGAGGCATTCTGGCAAGGTTTTGCCAGCATTATTTCGGATTTAAGTCCGCTAAACCGCCGTTTGCTGGCTCAGCGAGATGCCCTGCAAAAGCAGATTGATGATTGGCATGACCAGCATCGACATCAGCAATTTGATCACACAGCCTACAAGGCGTTTTTACAGGAGATTGGGTATCTGCTGGAAGAGGGCGAGGATTTTAATATTGTCACGAACAATGTCGACCGTGAAATTGCGCACATCGCCGGCCCCCAGTTAGTGGTGCCAATTAGCAATGCGCGGTTTGCCTTGAATGCGGTAAATGCGCGTTGGGGGAGTCTCTACGACGCCCTTTACGGTACCGATGCGATTCCATTTTCTGAAGGCCTGGAGTTGGGAGCAGAGCACAACCCGGCGCGCGCACAAGAAGCAGTCGATGTTGTTAAAAATTTTCTGGACAAGGTTTTTCCTCTAAGTGGCGGATCGCATGAAGAAGTGATTCGTTATTTTATAAAAGACCAAGCCTTACACGCGTACTTGTTAAGCGGCGTGTGCGTAGAGCTTGTCGACCAGCAACACTGTGTTGCGATTGAACCCGGCGGCACCGGTAAATATGCAGAACCTCGAAGCTTTGTTCTGAAGAACAATGAGTTGCACCTTGTGGTGCATATTGATCGCGAAGGTTTATTGGGTAAGCGAGATCCGGCGGGCATTAACGATGTTGAGCTTGAGGCTGCACCTACAGTCATTATGGATTGCGAGGATTCCGTTGCAGCGGTGGACACTGAAGACAAAATTCTGGTTTACCGAAATTGGTTGGGTTTGATTCAGGGTTCGCTGAGTTGTGACTTTCACAAAAACGGCAAACGCGTTAACCGCACTATGCGAGCAGATCGGCAATTTACTGCTCTCGATGGAAATGCGTATAGCCTGCCAGGTCGCGCCTTAATGCTAAACCGCAATGTGGGCCATTTGATGACTTGCAGTTTGATTTTGGATGAAAAAGGCAAAGAGGTCTTCGAAGGCATTGTTGATGCGGTTATCACGGGTTTAATTAATAGCCTCGACTTGCAGGGCGAAAGCTCGTTTCGCAATAGCAAGCGCGGCAGTATTTATATCGTAAAACCGAAAATGCATGGCCCGGAAGAAGTCGAATTTACCTGCAACTTGTTTACGCGGGTTGAAGAACTTCTGCGTTTGCCGGCAGATACTATCAAGCTTGGCATTATGGATGAGGAGCGACGTACAACGCTTAACCTCAAAGAGTGTATTCGTGCGGCGAAGTCACGAGTTGTATTTATAAACACAGGGTTTCTTGACCGCACCGGTGATGAAATACACACCTCAATGCACGCAGGCGCGTTCTTGCCCAAGGACGACCTGAAAGCGGCGGCCTGGATTGGAGCGTACGAAAATTGGAATGTGGATGTTGGCTTGCGTTGCGGTTTACCCGGTTGGGCGCAAATAGGTAAAGGGATGTGGGCCATGCCCGATGAAATGCATCGAATGTTGAATGAGAAAATTGTTCATCCTCGATCAGGCGCCTCAACTGCCTGGGTGCCCTCGCCGACAGCGGCCGTGTTGCATGCCATGCACTATCACCGCGTTAAAGTCTCGGAAGTGCAAAAACAATTACGTTACCGCGAGCCCGCTGCACTTGACGACATTCTCGATATTCCTTTGCTGTCGGAGAAGCAACAACTTGATTCAGAGGTGATTACGCGAGAACTGCAAACCAATATTCAAGCAATTCTGGGTTATGTCGTGCGTTGGGTAGATCAAGGGGTGGGCTGTTCGAAAGTGCCCAATCTCGACGGCGTTAGCTTAATGGAGGACCGTGCAACCTTGCGCATTTCCAGTCAGCACATTGGTAATTGGCTGTTGCACGAGGTGTGCAGTGCTGAACAGGTGCGTCGAATTATGCAGGAAATGGCAGCCGTGGTGGATAAACAAAACGCCAATATCGAAGGGTATCGCCCAATGACGAAGGATCTCGAAAATAGTCTGGCGTTTCGCGCAGCGGAAGAATTAATTTTCAACGCCTGCGAGCATCCGAATGGCTACACCGAGCCCTGTTTGCATCGCAACCGTTTTCTTGTGAAGCACCGAGGTGAATTGTTTCGCGAGGCGGTACCTGTGACAACACCTGCGACAACCAGCCTCGCGTCATAAAACCCGATTAATTTTTTTGAAATGTCATGTTAAGAAAGAGAGCCAAGTTATGTCTTTATACAAAAGTGAAACTCGCAAACTTCAGCAAATGTTAAATCAAAAAGGTGAGACCTGGCAGGCGATACAAGCAGAAAACGTGGTGCGCATGCGTTTGCAAAATCGCTTTAAAACAGGGCTCGATATTGCGCGCTATACCGCAAAAATTATGCGCGAAGATATGGCGCGCTACGATGAAAACCCGGAGCATTACACCCAGAGCCTGGGTTGTTGGCACGGTTTTGTTGCGCAGCAAAAAATGATCAGCATCAAAAAACATTTTGGCAGCACGCAGGGGCGTTACCTCTACCTGTCTGGTTGGATGGTGGCAGCCATGCGCTCTGAATTTGGTCCCTTGCCTGATCAGTCCATGCACGAAAAAACGGCGGTGCCAGAATTGATTGAGGAGATCTACACCTTCCTCAAACAGGCAGATGCGCGCCAGCTTCGCCATATGTTTAAGGATCTTGATGAGGCGCGCAGTGAGAATAATCGCCTAAAAGAAAAGGCGATACAAAATCAGATCGATAACTTCGAAACCCATGTGGTTCCCATTATTGCTGATATTGATGCGGGTTTTGGTAATGAAGAAGCATGCTACTTGTTGGCGAAAAAAATGATTGAAGCGGGGGCGTGTTGTATTCAGCTTGAGAACCAGGTGTCTGATGCCAAGCAGTGTGGCCACCAGGACGGTAAGGTGACTGTACCGCATGAGGATTTTCTCGCAAAAATTCATGCAGTGCGTTATGCCTTTATGGAGCTCGGTGTTGAAGACGGTGTGATTGTTGCCCGTACTGATTCATTGGGTGCGGGATTAACGCAAAAGATACCCGTGTCAACCGAAAAGGGTGATTTGGCTGAGCAATACAATGCTTACCTGGCCGGAGAAGAAATTCAATCACTTGAAGCTTTAAACTCAGGTGAGTTGGCCATTCGCCAGGATAGCAAGCTTATCAAACCGGAACGTTTGCCCAATGGCTTGTTTCGTTTTCGCGAAGGATCAGGAGAAGATCGCGTCGTGCTCGATTGCATTACCTCCCTGCAGCACGGTGCAGATTTATTGTGGATTGAGACCGAGAAACCGAATATTGAACAAATCGCGGGTATGGTGAATCGCATACGCGCAGAAGTACCGGATGCAAAACTGGTTTACAACAATAGCCCTTCATTTAACTGGACCTTGAATTTCCGTCAGCAAGTGTTCGATGAGTGGCAAGCGCAAGGTCGCGACGTCAGTGCCTGGCATCGTGAGAGTTTAATGAGCCCTGAGTATGACACGACAGAACTCGCGCTTGAAGCCGACGAAAAAATTCGTAGCTTCCAGCGAGATGCGGCTCTGCAAGCAGGTATTTTCCATCACTTGATTACCTTGCCGACTTACCACACCGCATCCTTGTCCACGGACAAATTGGCAAAAGACTACTTTGGTTACAAGGGGATGTTGGCCTACGTGCAAGGTGTTCAACGCAAGGAAATTCGTCGAGGGCTTGCGTGTGTTAAACATCAGGATATGTCGGGTTCGAATATGGGCGACGATCACAAGGAATACTTTTCTGGTAAGCAAGCGCTCAAAGCCGCCGGTAAAGACAATACGATGAATCAGTTTTCTTAATTTTCGAGTGTAAAGAGAGGTTCACTATGCAAAAGCAAATCGATTTAAAGCAATATGGCATTCAACATAACCCGGAGATTGTTTACAACCCGGATTATGCATTGCTTTATCGCGAAGAAACGCGTAGTGACCTCGCTGGTTTTGCGAAGGGCAGGGTAAGTCAGCAGGGAGCGGTGGCTGTGTGCACGGGCGAATTCACCGGCCGCTCGCCCAAGGACAAATATTTTGTGCACGACGAGACCAGTCGGGACACGATTTGGTGGCCTTCCGAGGCTTTTCCGAACGATAACCGTCCCATGTCGCCGGAAGTGTGGGCCAGCTTAAAGTCCCTCGTAAGCAAGGGCTTGTCGCACAAGCGCTTGTTTGTGGTGGATACTTTTTGTGGTGCCAACCCTGCGACGCGCTTAAAAGTGCGTTTTGTAATGGAAATTGCATGGCAGGCACATTTTGTTAAGAACATGTTTATCCAGCCTACACAAGAGGAGCTGGAAGAGTATGGTGAGCCGGATTTTGTGGTTCTTAATGCGTCGCGAGTGAGAAATCCGGATTGGCAAACACAAGGTTTAAATTCCGAGGTGTTTACTGCATTTAATTTAAGCGAACGCATGCAAATTATCGGTGGAACCTGGTATGGCGGTGAAATGAAAAAAGGCTTGTTCTCCATCATGAATTACTACTTACCTCAGAAGGGGATCGCGTCCATGCACTGTTCCGCTAACGTGGGTGAGCGTGGTGATGTTGCAATATTTTTTGGTTTGTCGGGAACCGGAAAAACCACATTATCGACGGATGCAAAACGTCAACTTATCGGTGATGATGAGCATGGCTGGGATGATGAGGGCGTGTTTAATTTTGAGGGTGGGTGTTACGCGAAAACCATTGACCTCGACCCCGAAGATGAGCCCGAGATTTATCAAGCGATAAAGCGCGATGCGCTATTGGAAAACGTTGTCTTGCACGATGATGACAGTGTTGACTACAGTGATCGTACCTTGACGGAAAATACCCGCGTTTCCTACCCCTTGAGTCATATAGAAAATCGGGTAAAACCGGTTTCCAAAGGTGGACACCCGCAAAACATACTATTTTTAACCGCCGATGCCTTTGGTGTTTTACCACCGGTTTCGGTATTGGATTACGAGCAGGCCAAGTACTACTTTCTTTCAGGTTTTACGGCGAAGATGGCGGGAACCGAGAGGGGAATCAAAGAGCCTCAACCTACGTTTTCTGCCTGTTTCGGTCAGGCCTTTTTAAGCTTGCACCCCTTAAAATACGCGGAAGTATTAGCGCAACGTATGACATCGGTGCAAGCCCGTGTATTTCTAGTGAACACAGGTTGGAACGGCAGCGGTAAACGTTATCCGATTAAGGTTACGCGCAAAATAATCGATGCTATTCTTGACGGCTCAATAAATCGCTGTGAAACAAGTTTGCTTCCTGTATTTAATTTGCGCTACCCGTCAATACTTGCTGATATTGATGCGTCCTTGCTCAATCCGATTAAGAGCTACAGTAATCCATTTGATTGGTACGACAAGTCAAAATTGTTGGCAGAACGTTTTATTAGTAACTTTTCTTCATTCAGGGAACACCCTGACTATTCAAACCTTACTGAGGTAGGGCCACAATTGGAAGAGGAGCAGCTGAAATCACAAATCGCTTAGTTGTTTAAGATTTTCATTCATCTCTCTGGCAGCCATGCAGTATCTTCTCGTGCTCGTGAGCACTTTTGCCTAAAGTGAACTGGGCCGGTGTGTATTTCCCGGCCATTTTTTTATTTGTCGTGTTCAGAAAAAAGTATAGAAGTAAATAGTATAGAAGTTAAAAAGTACAGAAGGGCTAAATAAAAAAAGCCCGACCGGAGTCGGGCTGAAGGCTCTTCACAGGAGTGGATACTCCCTACAGGAGCGGGCACAAGAAGTCTGTTGTCTTACTGGCTCAGTGCTGCGAGGTCATTGGTTTCATCAACATACACTTCGATATCGACTTTGCGTTCCAGGGCGTAAGCTTCGAGATCGCCTTTGTAAGCCGTGGATAAATTAGCGCCGTGAGCAAACCAAACAATGCGTTGTGAATTTACGCCCTGGTCTTCGAAGGCTCGGATTACGGATTTTGCGCGTTCCTGGGACAAGAGATTGTTGTACTCTTCCGTGCCGCGCGGGTCAGTGTGGCCATCCAAACGAATACTCAACTGAGGGTTGTCCTTGAGGTAAGTGGCCAGTGTTTTGATGCGTTGCTGGTCGATTTCGTTTAGCTCGTCCTTGCCTGTGGCAAACATCACCGCAAATTCCAATTTGTTCGCTGCGCTTTTTTCCAGTTTTTCTATGCGTTCCTGTTTATTGCTGAGCGAGCTTTCCAGATTGGCGATGGCCTTTTCATTTTCTGCAAGCTGTTCCTGGTTGGCGATAAATTCCTTATCCTTCTCTGCCAGATGGGCACCGCCAATGGCGCCGAGGAAAAAACCTACAGGTCCCGCGGCCATTCCGCCTATAATCGCGGCTGAATAAAACGTGGCGGCGCCTTTGGCAGCCTGTTTGGTTTCACTGGCAGCTTGAACAGGCGAAGTGGCCAGGGCTGCGCTGAGGACAAGTGTTGATACGATGCTGAAAGTTTTCATTGCTGTTCTCCTGTTTCCGAATCTGTTAGGTTGCGCTGCAACCCGTCTACGGTTTCTATTAAAGGGAACAATCAAGGCAGGCTTGTGGGAAGTTTGGGGCAAGTCGCCGATCAAATATGACGAATTGTGTATGTGATGTTGAAATATTGGCGATGACTGAATTAACGGTAATTGGGTTTTAGCGATTGAGTCAGTGATGATTGAGTCAGTGATGATTGAGTCAGTAAAGATTAAAAAGAAACAAGAATTGAGTCAGTAGGTTGTAAATTGGCAAAGCAATTAAAAAGTTCTCCCCGCCGCTCCCTCGGCATGTTGCGCTCCAGTTTGGTGGTGGCGAGTATGACGATGGTGTCACGTGTGCTCGGTTTGGCGCGGGACGTGGTGCTAGCGCGATTTATCGGAGCCGGGGGCGACGCTGATGCTTTTTTCCTGGCTTTTAAAATCCCCAACTTTTTACGGCGTTTATTTGCCGAAGGCGCATTTTCGCAGGCTTTTGTCCCGGTGTTGGCGGAATATAAGGAAAAAGGTGGCCAAGCCGCAGTTCGTCATTTAGTGGACCGCGTTGCCGGAGCGCTGGGTGTGAGTCTGATAGGCATCACGGTACTGGTTGTGCTCGCGGCACCCGCAGTGACGGCAGTTATCGGTTTTGGGTACTTGTTTAAAGGAGGCGGCCAGTTCGCCTTGACGACAGACTTACTGCGTATCACCTTCCCCTATTTAATGTTGATTTCGCTCACCGGCTTGACCGGGGCGATTCTGAATTCATACGGGCGCTTTGCCGTCCCTGCCTTCACGCCCGTATTGCTTAACATCAGCCTGATTTGCGCGGCGGCTTTTGTTGCCCCAACAATGGAGCAGCCTGTTTACGCTTTGGCCTGGGGCGTGATAGCCGCCGGAGCACTGCAATTTTTATTTCAACTGCCCTTTGTGCATCACCTGGGTTTACTGCCTCATCCCAAGCTGGACTGGGGCGATGAATCTGTTCGCAAGGTTCTGAAATTGATGGGGCCGGCGATTTTCGGCGCGTCAGTAGGGCAAATTAACTTAATGTTTGATCAAATTATCGCCACCATGCTCCCGCTCGGCAGCATTTCCTGGCTGTATTTTTCAGACCGTTTGATGGAGTTGCCTCTTGGGGTGTTTGGGGTGGGTATCGCAACGGTGGTCTTGCCTGCACTCTCTCGCCAATATTCCACTGGCGGTGAAGATTTCAATCGCACTCTCGACTGGGCCTTGCGCATGATTTTAATCGTCGGTGCACCGGCGGCACTGGCCTTGATGGTTATCGCCGAGCCCTTACTTTTTGCCCTGTTTCAATACGGTAAGACCGATGCCTTCGCAATACAGATGGCGAGCTGGAGCTTGCGGGCTTATGCCATTGGTTTGCTTGCCTTCATGTTGGTCAAGGTTTTGGCGAGCGCCTACTTTTCCCGTCAGGACACCAAAACCCCTGTAAAAATCGGGGTGACGGCCATGGTTGCCAATATGATTCTCAATGTACTTTTCGTTGTGCCGCTCGCCTATTGGTGGTCGCTCGGGCATGTCGGGCTGGCGATGGCGACCTCGGTATCGGCGCTACTCAACGCAGCCTTACTCTATCGCGGTTTGCGTCGCGCTGCGATATTTGAGCGGGAAACCGGGTGGTGGTGGTTTCTCCTGAGGTTGATTCTGGCCTGCCTGGTGATGGTGGGCGTGTTGGTCGCGTTGATGGTCTTTTATCTTCCCACCGACTATGCACTGCAAGTTTGGCAATTACGCGCCTGGCATTTGGCCCAACTCTGTGTTGCGGGAGGCCTGGCGTATTTCATTAGTCTAATACTAATGGGAATGCGGCTTTCAGACCTGAAAGCACATAGCTCCAGTGCCTGATGCAAGGTATACTTGCGCCTTTTTTATCGCTCGATGGATAACTCACGCACACAAGAATTTATTAATGGTCGCGCCAGGCTGGAAGCGCACCATCGTGGCTGTGTCGCGACAATCGGCTCCTTCGATGGCGTGCACCGTGGCCATCAAGCTCTGGTTCAGCGTGTGAGTAAGGTCGCCGGTTCGCTGAACTTGCCTTCCCTGGTCATGATTTTTGAACCCCAACCCAATGAGTATTTCTCCAAAGAGCGTATTCCCGCGCGTCTTATGCGTTTGCGCGAGAAGGTTGCGGCCCTGTTTGATGCCGGCATTGACCGTGTGCTTTGTATCCGTTTTAACGAAGGGTTTCGGTCGCTGACGGCGCGCGACTTTGTTGAGCAAGTATTGGTAAACGGCATTGGTGTTAAACACCTGATTATTGGCGATGATTTTCGCTTTGGTTGTGACCGTGCCGGTGACTTTGCACTGCTGGAAGCGGCGGGCAAGGAATTTGGTTTTGCGGTTGAAAATACCCGCACTCAGGAAGAGGATGGAGAGCGTATCAGTTCCACCCGCATTCGGCATTTATTGGAGGAGGATAAGCTCCAACAAGTCGCCGCGTTGTTGGGCCGAGCCTATACCATTTGTGGGCGAGTAATTTATGGCAAACAACTTGGGCGTACTATCGGTATCCCCACCGCCAATATCGGTTTGGGCCGCTATCGCTCACCTGTGCAAGGTGTGTATGCGGTAAAGCTGCATGTCGGGGGGCGAGCTTACCCGGCAGTGGCGAATGTGGGGGTGAAGCCCACGGTTGAAGGTAATGGCCGTCCGGTTCTCGAAGTTCACGCCATTGACCAAAAGCTGGATATTTATGGGCAATTTGTCCAAGTCCATTTTTTTAAGAAATTACGCAAGGAAAAACACTTTTCGTCCTTGCAAGAGCTCAAGGTTCAAATCGCTCAGGATATTGAAGAAGCGAAATGCTGTTTTAATTTGAAGCACTAGTTGAAACCGGCAGGGCGCTTTGGCTTTGAATATGCGATAGAAAAGCGCGATAGCAAAACGAGAGCAGTTAAAAGACCTGTGTAAGAAAGATTAAGTAGACCAAATCAATCGAACAAATGACGACGTAATAGAAGACGACTGATTAGAATCATGACAGACTACAAAGCAACATTAAATCTACCGAAAACCGCTTTCGCGATGAAAGCGAATCTGGCTCAGCGCGAACCGCAAGCGCTCAAGCGTTGGGACAAGGAAAAACTTTACGAAAGCATTCGTAAGGCACGCGCCGGTCGTGAAAAATTTATTTTGCACGATGGCCCTCCTTATGCGAATGGCGATATTCATATCGGTCACGCAGTCAATAAAATCCTCAAGGATATTATTATCAAAGCCAAAACCCTCGATGGTTTTGATGCGCCCTATGTGCCCGGTTGGGATTGTCATGGTTTGCCTATTGAAAACCAGGTTGAGAAAAAAATCGGCAAAGCGGGTGTGAAAGTTGACTATGCGACTTTTCGTCAAAAATGTCGCGATTATGCTGCACGTCAGGTCGAAGGCCAGAAGAAAGATTTTATCCGTATGGGGGTGCTCGGTGAATGGCAGCAGCCTTATCTCACCATGGATAAAAAAACCGAAGCCGATACCGTGCGCGCTCTGGGGAAAATTTGTGAAAACGGCCACCTGGTAAAAGGCTTTAAGCCCGTTTACTGGAGCGTGGTTGGGGCATCGTCTCTTGCTGAGGCCGAAGTCGAATACAAGGATAAAGAAAGTTACTCCATTGATGTGCGTTTTGCCGTGGCAGATGAACAGGATTTTGCAAAGCGCGTAGGCAAAGTTAGTGGCAGTGGCACAATTTCAATTGTGATCTGGACCACCACGCCGTGGACACTCCCGGCCAACCAGGCGGTTTCCTTAAACCCCGATCTGGATTACGTGTTGGTGCAACACGGCGAGGAGCGACTAGTTCTGGCTGAGGCACTTGTCGAAAGCGTGGCGAAGCGCGCAGGTATGGAAACGGAAACACCCGAAGTGCTTGCCCGCTTTAAAGGCGCGGTGTTGGAAAATCTGTTATTGCAACATCCTTTTTATCAAAAACAGGTTCCCGTTATTTTGGGTGACCATGTCACCACTGATGCGGGTACCGGCTGCGTTCACACAGCGCCGGATCACGGTATGGACGACTTCATTGTCGGTCAAAAATACGGTATTGAAACGCTGGATTGTGTTGATGATAACGGCGTGTACCGCGATAAAGTGGATACATTTGCGGGCGAGCATGTGTATAAAGTGGATGAAAAAGTCATCGCTTTGCTTGAAGAAAAAGGCACGCTTTTGCATCAGGAAAAATTTGTACACAGCTTTCCGCATTGTTGGCGAACCAAAACGCCATTGATTTACCGTGCGACACCGCAATGGTTTATCAGCATGGATAAAAACCAGCTGCTGGCCGGTGTGCGCACAGCGGTTGAGGGTGTGGAATGGTTGCCATCCTGGGGGCGTGCGCGCATTGATTCCATGCTGGATAGCAGCCCGGATTGGTGTGTCTCCCGGCAGCGTACCTGGGGTGTGCCCATTACACTTTTCGTTCATAAGGACACGGGCGACTTACACCCGCGTACCGCAGCGTTATTTGAAGACGTGGCGCAATTGATCGAAAAAAACGGGATGGATGCCTGGGCCGACCTCGACCCGGCTGACGTATTGGGAGATGAAGCCGATCAATACAAGAAAACCACCGATACTCTCGATGTGTGGTTTGATTCAGGTGTAACGCATTTTTCAGTCTTACAACAGCGAGAGAACCTGTGTTACCCCGCTGATTTGTATCTTGAGGGCTCAGACCAGCACCGCGGTTGGTTCCAGTCGTCGTTGAAGACTGCGATTGCCATCAATAAATCTGCGCCCTACAAACAAGTGTTAACGCACGGCTTTACTGTGGATGCTGAAGGCAGAAAAATGTCGAAGTCTTTGGGCAATACCGTATCGCCACAAAAAGTGATGAATGATCTCGGTGCAGACGTACTGCGCCTCTGGGTGGCGGCAACGGACTTCAGCGTGGACATGAGTGTGTCTGATGAAATTCTCAAGCGCACCGCAGACTCTTACCGAAAAATTCGCAACACCGCGCGTTATTTTCTTTCCAACCTCGATGGTTTTAATAAGGCAGAGCATGAAGTGCCTTACGAAGAGATGTTGGAATTGGACAAATGGGCGTTGTCACGTGCGGCGGCGCTGCAGCAAGCCTTGATCAAGCACTACGAGAAGTATCAGTTGCATCAGGTGTATCAAAAGTTGCATAACTTCTGTGTGGTCGAGATGAGTAATTTTTATCTCGATATCATCAAGGACCGCTTGTACACAATGAAAGAAGGCAGTTTGGCTCGTCGCTCTGCGCAGACCGCTCAGTTTCATATTATCGAAGCATTGTCGCGTTGGATCGCGCCCATATTGTGTTTTACCGCCGATGAAATTTGGCAAGTGATTCCTGGCGCGCGCGAAGGCTCAATTTTCACGGCTGAGTGGTATGCGTTTCCACAAGCAAACGTTGAGAGCGAATTCACGGATGCCTACTGGAAAGCCATCGCGGAAATCAAAACAGCAGTGAATAAAGCCATTGAAAACAAACGGAAAGAAGGTGAAGTTGGTGGTGCCTTAACAACCAGAGTGACACTCTATTGTGATGAAAAAATTCAGCAGCAACTTGCTCAGCTTAAAGATGAGTTGCGATTTGTACTGATTTGCTCGGGTGTGACCATCGAAGCTCTGCAAGAAAAAGGCGAGCCCAGTGAGGTAGCGGGTTTACGCATTCTGGTAGAAAAATCCCCCGCTGAAAAATGTGTGCGCTGCTGGCATCAACGGGAAGAGGTCGGCACACATGCGGATCATCCTGAATTGTGCGCACGTTGTATCGAAAATGTTGATGGCGAGGGCGAAACGCGTGAGTTTGTTTAGTTCGCGAAAAAACTTTCTGGTACTGTGTTTCAGTATTGCCCTTTTTTCTCTAGCGCTCGATCAATGGACCAAGTGGTTAATTGTCGAAAATTTTCAGGATGACCAGGGGCAGCCACGCATGTATGAAGTAGTGGAAGTCACGTCTTTTTTTAAGATTACGCGGCGTCACAATTGTGGTGTTGCCTTCAGCATGGGCAAAAAAAGCCAATTCTGGGATTGTCGGGATATCGGTGCACAACGCTGGGTTCTCGCCGCGCTCGTAGCTTGTGTGAGCGGCTTCCTGGTGTTTTGGTTGCTGCGGGGAAAATTGCATCAGCGTTGGGAGTTACTCGGCATTGCTTTTATTCTGGGCGGTGCGCTCGGTAATTTACTGGATAGGGTTGTGCTGGGTTACGTGGTCGATTTTATTATTGTGCACCATGAGGCTTGGCCCTGGCCGGAATTTCCCTCCTTTAATATTGCCGATTCCTCGATTACAGTGGGCGCAGGCCTGCTTATATTTGATCTGATTTTCAAGCGCGAGAACGCGCAAGAGGTTTAAAGGTGGAAATCAAACTTGCTAATCCACGAGGGTTTTGTGCCGGAGTCGACCGCGCGATTGATATTGTGAATCGCGCGCTGGATGTTTTCGGGGCACCGATCTATGTGCGCCACGAAGTTGTTCACAATAAATTTGTGGTAGATAGCTTACGCGAACGCGGCGCCATTTTTGTGGATGAGCTTGAAGATGTTCCCGATGATGTGATTGTCATTTTCAGTGCGCACGGGGTAAGTCAGGCGGTTAAGAATGAAGCCACACGTCGCAGCCTGAAGGTGTTTGATGCGACCTGCCCACTGGTAACAAAAGTCCATATTGAGGTTGCGCGCTATTCCAGTGAAGGGCGCGAGTGTATTTTGATTGGCCACAATGGTCACCCCGAAGTGGAAGGCACCATGGGGCAATACGATCGCAGCAATGGCGGCGATATTTATCTTGTCGAAGACGAAGCGGATGTCGAAAAGCTCCGGATTCGCGATGAAAATAAACTGAGCTACGTCACCCAAACGACCCTGTCCATGGACGATACTGCGCGGGTGATAGATTGCTTGCGTCAGAAATTCCCCAATATTCAGGGGCCGCGCAAGGACGACATCTGTTACGCAACCCAAAATCGTCAGGATGCTGTGCGCCAATTGGCGTTGGAGAGCGATCTGGTTTTAGTCGTCGGCTCACCCAACTCCTCTAACTCCAACCGCTTGCGAGAATTGGCTGAGCGTTGTGGCGCTAAAGCTTTCCTTATCGATGGCCCTCAGGACATCGACCCAACGTGGGTAAAAGGCGTTACACAAATTGGAATTACCGCTGGTGCTTCCGCACCTGAGGTTCTCGTTCGGGACGTGATTGATGGTCTTGTCGCTATGGGTGCCAGTGCGCCCATTGAGATGGACGGTAAAGAAGAGAACATCAGCTTCTCATTACCAAAGGAACTAAAAGCCTCAAAAGCGTCGTAATAAAAGGAAATAAGCCGGGTAAAATATCGGCTAACTGATTGATTTTAATAAAAATAGTACGCTCCAAAAGCGTGCAAAAGGCGCATAGGGAATGTGATCTGGTTCGCGCAGCTTGTCGCGAAATCCCCCCCGTTTATCCGCTTATCGCGAGAAGATGCCAGCCATCCCCATGCAAACCAATTGGAATAGATTTTTGGTATAACTAAATTATGAAGAATAAGACAGGTCTGGTTGAGACATTGGACAGAGTTGATATGGAAGGCAGAGAAGGCGGGTTTACGCTGATCGAATTAATGCTTGTGTTGGTTGTGGTGGGCATATTGTTGTTGGTTGGTATTCCGCTCCTTCAAAACCTGATGCAAGGCAATCAATTGGTGGGACAGGCAACAAAAGTGACTGCCGCGCTCACTTTCGCTCGCTCAGAGGCTTCGTCCAGATCAAGGCCTGTTGTGATATGTGCGAGTAACAACGGTTCAAGCTGCAGCACTTCCGACAACTGGACTGGTGGTTGGATAATTTACACGCAATTAGATGCCGATGTGGCCATAAGCGATGACGAGATGATAAAGAAGGAAATTGGCGTTTTCGGGAATGTGACCTTGAATGCGAATGTTGACCGAATTGTTTTCGAATATTCAGGTGAAACAACATTGACTGCCCCGGCAGTTTTTCACTTATGTGCAGAAAATGCGTTGGACGCGAACGTGAATGACTCGAGACGATCACGTCTAATAAATGTGAGCTTGTCAGGCATCACGAATGTACGCAACGAGGGGGCAACATGTACCTGATAAACAAAAATCAACAAGGTGTCGGAATGATAGAAGTCATTGTTGCTCTGTTCATTCTTGCGGTAGGTTTGTTGGGTGCACTTGCCATGCAAGCGAATAGCATTAAGAGTAATCAACAAGCAACTTACTCTACAGACGCTCAGATTCTCGCTCAGGACATGGTCGAGCGTATTCAAGCTTATAACGATATTGATATTGCAACCGATGACGCTGAGTATCACGATCTGGATTTGTCAGTTACCAACCCGGGTTGTGCAGCGGCAGGTTGTGATAAAGATGCGAGGAAGCAACATGATGCTTTCGAATGGGCTACCGCGCTACGCCAACGACTACCGGCGGGGACAGGAAAAGTTGCCTTTGATGCTTCAGCTGGGGTCTATGCTGTCGCGGTATTTTGGGATGCGAACCAGGATGGTAGTTTGAATGTTGATTCCTGTACGGATGATAGCCGCGCAGGTGTGCAAACATGTTGTGCCACGCAAAACACATGTTATTTAGTGGAGTTTATGCTGTGATAAATCAGAAAGGGATTGGTCTTGTTGAACTCATGGTTTCTATAACCATTGCTGCTTTTGTGCTCGCTGGTGTGGTTCAGCTTTATCTCACTTCAACTCAGAATGTTTCGACCTTTGAAGGGTCTTCGCGGATTCAGGAAAATGCGCGCTATGTGTTTACTCGGTTGGAAAAAGATATTGGTAGAGCTGGTAATTTAGGGTGCTTTAGTTTTTCAAGCCTCAGCACAATTGAACAAATAGGAACAACAAAAGTTCCAAAGTACCCACGAGTAAAAAATTATTTGTCAGTGGGGACCGGTTCAGGTGCGCTTTTTGATTTTTCCCGTTTTATTGACGGAGTAAATGACGGTGGACCCGGTGCAGTTGCGAGCGACAGTCTCCTGCTCAGGTTTGCATCTCCTGAAGATACATTTTTGGTTTATGGTGCTTCAGCAACTTCGTTCAATGTGGGTGCCGATAAAGTCGATGATTTTGATGTAGGGCAAGTCGTTGTTGGAGGAGATTGTTCGACTGTTAGTATTTTTTCCGTGAGTGGCAAAAGTGGTTCCAGCATTTCAACAGGGACTGCTCTTGCTGATTCTTACAGTAGTTACAATGCGGACAAAACCGTCAGCGCATCGCAAGGGTTGGCTGGTATGCGTATTTATGGTGGTGACACGGGAAGTGTGCGTTATTTTGTCGGGACAAGTGCAGCAGGTTCAGCTTTGAGTCAATCCTGCACTGCTGCTAGCCCCCAATATTGTGCTTTATTTCGTGAAACTGCAAAAATTGAAAGTGGTGCTGTTGTTACAACACCAGTAGAAATTGTCGAAGGGATACAAGATTTTCAGATTCTATATGGGCGAATTGATGATGACGATAATCTGATTCTGCAAACGTCAGTGGCATTAGACTCAGCGGTAAATGGCGATGGTGATTCTATCGCTGACTATGTTTGGTCTCAGGTTGATAGGGTTAAAGTTTCTATGGTTTTAAACTCGATTAATAATGCAAGTACCAATGAGGGGGCGGGCCTCTTAACGCGATCTTATTCACGTGTTTTTACCATTCACAACCAGCTACCAGCATGTTTGGATTGTAAGGGGGCGCAGATATGACGGGGCTAACTTTTCGTGTTGTCAATCAACGTGGAGCGACATTAGTAGTCGCACTTATTATTTTGTTGGTGATGTCTTTGATTGGTCTATCCAGCATGAAAGGATCGACGTTGCAAGAAAGAATGGCAGGCAATGCGCGACAGAAAACACTCGCAAAAAATGCAGCCTTTACAGCAATGCGCGAAGCAGAAACCTGGTTGCAAACAAATGTAAGAAATCCAATGCAAGTTGAAGATAGCTTTGACGGTTCTTGCGCTTATTGTTTCTCGGCTGTTCGCTTGGTGAGCGCAGCAGCTGCGAGCCCCGTTAACTTCGATGTGACGGATCCGTCTGCATGGGTAGGAAAAGGTCAGGCTGGATCTGCCATGAGTACTGGCCAAGTGAGTCAGCAGCCACGTTATGTTATCGAGTATCTTGGCCGTGACATAAAGGGCGTCGCGCCTAACCCTGTACAAATGCTTGATGCAGAATCTGAGGGTGACGCGGACCTGTCTCCTTACTTTTTTCGCATCACAGCAATTGGCTGGGGACGAGATGCGAATATTTATTCTATTGTAGAAAGTACGTTTATGACCGGCTACGGTGCTGGTAATTTTGTTTACTAATGTGTTTGAAGGATTTACCTGTAGGCGAGGTATTGCAGAATGAAATTTATTAATCGTTTTTACTTTTTGGTTTTGCCAGGGCTATTTTGTTCTGCCACAAATTTCGCCGCGCCGGGAGCGCTTAGTAAATTGCCATTGTATTTAGGAGATGGTATCGAGCCTAATATTTTGTGGTTACTGGATGATTCCTTAAGTATGCGCTCAGAGGTGACCAAACGTTTTTATGATACAGGAGACGGCTATCCAGAACCCGGCCCTGGATTCTGTGATAGTGCGCCGGCAACGCAGGATTATTGTAATCATCGGGATGATGTTATTTTTGGATCGGGTATTGATACGGATTCTGATTCTGTGATTGACGCACACGCAGCCTTTACAAAAGAAAGTTTGCTCGAGGCGTGTTTTCAATACAATGTCTCTGCCTATAACCCATCTACAACCTACCTACCCTGGGTTAACGCAGATGGGACTCGAATGACGACATATACTGATTTAACGGACGTCCCCACGAACCCTCTTGGGTCGGGATCGGCAGATCTCTCATGGGCTCGATTTGTCGTCGGTAGAGATCAGGATGGAGATGGTAAATTCGATCGCGGAGACTGTTTTGAAGATCCCGATGCAGGGGCAAATGAGCTAGACAATGCAACTACCGGTCTCGCGACAGGCGATGTTGGGACCTATGGGTTATTCAATGTCAGTGACCTCGATGCGGCGGGTCAACAAAACTATATTCAATGGTACGTTTACCACAGGAAGAGAACGTACTCTCTGAAAGCCGCGCTATCCGAGATTATTGTACCTGCTGAAGCATATTTTGGGTTGGCCAGTATTAATAACGATGATGATGTTGCCTATCCTGTCGCTACCATGACAAATAGCACCTATAAAGGTGAGGTTATGGATCGGCTAATAAATGAATTGAGGGCTAACTCATATACCCCCTTGAAACAAGCTCTACACAATGCCGGAAAATATTTCGATGCGGCGGACAATCCAGAAAGCGGTTTTATTACAAGCGGCAGCTCATACCCAAACCCTATCAAGGAATCTTGCCAGGCAAATTATACGGTATTAATGACTGATGGTTTTCGATTGAGAAATCCTTCTGATGGAGAATATACCGAATTTACAGAAAATTCTGACTATGACCTTGGGGATAGCGATGCGAACCCTTTCAATGGTGCACCCTATGGCGATGATCAGGCAGGCACAATGGCTGACATTGCAATGCATTACTATTCAAAGGACCTTGATACGACAAAAGCTGATGAGGTAAATGTTAGAAGTGACCCAAATAGAGCACAGCATATGGTTACGCACGCTGTTACCTTTGGTGTTCGAGGGAATTTAGACCCTGCAACAACCGACTACTCTTTGTGGGATCAAACAGAGTCGGGCCCCAATGCATATGGATGGCCGCGTGACGTAATAGCTGAGAACTCACCAGAAACCTTGGATGATTTATTTCATGCAACGGTAAACAGCCGAGGCTTATTCTTTAATTCTTCCTCCCCGGAAGAGTTAAAAAGCAATCTTGAAACCATTATGAATTCAGTCGTTTCAGATACCTCGGGTACAGCTGCTGCCGTAGGTTTTAATTCTACGAGTATTTCTGCCGGCTTATCACTTTATCAAGCCTGGTTTGATACCAATGACTGGTCCGGTAGCTTGAAGTCTTATGATTTTTCCGATGGTGTCGTAGATAAGGAAACGTATGATGCATTCGGCAATATCGTTGATATGAATGACCTGGAGTGGGACGCGGCGACTGTGCTTGATGAGAGGAACATAGTTTCTACCCCGAGGGTTGTCTTAACCTGGTCTTCTACTGAAGACAGCGATTCGGACACAGATGCTGATGGAAAGGGTATATTGTTTCAACTTCCTTCCTCCTATACAGATGCCTACTCAACGTATCCGTCACCACTTGCGGTGACCGACAATGATGCTATGAATGCCAAACATCTTGATGACTTGTTGGCTCACAGTTACGTTAGCACCGCGGCCGATAAAGATGCAGCATTGGCAGAGTTGGTTGCCTGGATAAAAGGGGATCGAAGTGGAGAATCTTCCTCAAAATTCAGAGAGCGAGGAAGCCGTTTAGGTGATATTGTGCATTCAAGCCCTCAATTTGTTGGTGCGCCCTCAGCAAATTATCCGAATGATATTGGCAGTACAACAAGCTTGTATAGTGATTTTGTTACTGCAAAAAATGGTCGCACACAGCTTGTTTATGTAGGAGCAAATGATGGAATGCTCCACGCTTTTGACACTTCCGACTCGACTGGAGGTGTGGAAATTTTTTCTTACATACCAGAGTTTCTGTTTAGTTCGGATGTGCAATCGGGTATAAGACAAATTGCAGAACCTGATTATGGAATTTCTCCTCAACATCTTCCATATGTCGACGGCACTCCAACTGTCGCGGATGTTTTTGTGAGCAAAGCCTCCAGTTTAACGCCTGCATGGAGAACATACCTTGTTGGCGGTGTTAACGGAGGCGGCAAGGGTATTTATGTCCTGGATGTTACGGATCCGGCTGCATTTATTAGTGGTGGTAATGAAACAGAAATTGTAGTGAAAGAGTTCACTCACGAAAATCTTGGATATACTTATGCACGGCCACAAATTGCAAAACTGAATAATGGTCGATGGGCAGCAATTTTTGGTAATGGGTACAACAATAGTGGCCACGGGAATGCTTCGCTATTTATTTTGTATTTGGATGCTCTCGGCGGTTATGTCGAAATAAACACTGGAGTCGGAGCGAATGGCTCGTCACCGACTGATTGTCTGTTGTCCGGTGTGGATTGCAATGGTCTTTCTTCTCCATCCCTCGTGGACTTGAATGGTGACTCTATAGTCGATCGTGTATATGCCGGTGATTTATTTGGAAATATGTGGGCTTTTGATTTAACAGGGAGTTCAGGGTGGGGCATAGCTCATACAGGCTCGAAACCGCTTTTTTATGCTTGTCGAACTTCACTCAGCAGTGGTGTTTGTCCACTCGGTCAACGTCAACCTATCACTTCCAAGCCGGTTATTGTCGCCAATCAGAAAGTTGTATCAGCCTCTACAAGCCCGAACTTGATAGTCATGTTTGGTACTGGGCAAATGCTTGTAACGAATGACAACAAGACCATTGATCAGCAAAGCTTTTATTCTGTATGGGATGCGGGACCTGGTTATGGCGGTAGAATACGTTCAGATTTAGCTGAGAACGACTTTACCTCGGTTGCGCCTGAAGTAAGTCGAACAAGTGGCGGGGCGTCTTTTGATGCTAGAGAGTTAACTGGTACAGATTTTAATTTCGATCCATCCGCCACATCAGAAGGCTTTGGCTGGTATTTAGATCTCGCTGCAGGTTCAGTATCCGGTACTACGATTAATCCAGGCGAGAGAATGGTGTTGACACCTCTTGTAACAGGAAACCTTGTAACATTTGTCACGAGCACACCAGGAACGGGTACATGTGAAAGAGCTGGCTCCGGTTGGTTGATGGTTGCTGACATACTGTCCGGAGATGTTCCTAAATCAAAAGTGTTTTCTGATATCGATGAAGTAATCTCCGGCATACCTTTAGAAAGAATGTCGGCAGGTATGATCACGATTGAAAATACCTACGTTGGTGCAGATGCAATAGGGGATATCATTACCGAAGAGGCGAATTGGCAACAAAACAGACCCTCACGACGTACCTCATGGTCGGTGATCCGTTAATTTGAGAATTATGATATGTTGAATTCAGGAAAAGCTAAAGGTTTCACCCTAATTGAGCTAATGATAGTCGTCGTGGTGATAGCCGTGCTTGCCGGGATAGCTCTACCATCCTATAAAGAGCAAGCCCAACGAGGAAGAAGAGCGGATGGAAAAGCTTTTATTATGGATATTGCATCAAGACAGGAAAGGTTTTATACCCAGTATGCTTCCTATACCGGAAGCATGACTGGTGGTTCAGGGTGCAGTGGTGTTGCATGTAACCTTAACTACGACAATTTATTAAGCCCGGATTCTTTGTACGAGGCGGAACTCGAGGTTGCACCAAGCGGATGTAGCCCGGATCTGACTTCTGGTAATCCACCTTGTAGTCGTTATACGATCACAATTAATCCAAATTTTGATGATCCTCGTTGCGGAAAATTAACTCTAGACAACACCGGGCAAAAAGGTAAATCTGGTCCGGGTACAGTAGAGGAATGCTGGCGCTAGCACCCCGCCTTAAACTCTTCTCGTTGAGCAATTCGTGAGCGACCGGAACGAAAAACAATGACCTGTCCCCGGTCCTCCAGCTCCTCGCCTTCATTCTGACAATAATAAAATCGACCGCTTTGATAGCCGGTTGAGCCTTGAGCATTAAAGCTCAGCCATGCATGATTGCCGAAGGATTTCCAATGCAAGCTTTGTCCTTCATTCAGAAAATCAAATAATTGTAATATGTCTTCATTCGATTCGCGTTCATTGTTTTTATTGGTATCAACAAAAACCAGAATTTTATCATTCCAGCTTTTCTTTGAGTCGCAAGAATCACCCGTTGAGGTTGAGCAGAGAACAACCTGGCTGCTCATATGCACCGCGCTGTCTCGAGCAAAATTGAGCATACTCATAGTGCGGTAAATTGCAGTTTTACGTTTGCTGTTATCTACGATATTGGAAAATGTCGGTACGCCCACTGCCACGAGGATGGCTACAATTGCCAGGCTGACCAGCAGATTTAGTAAAGTGAGGCCCCTTTGGTCCTGGACTTTACACGTTTGTAACACTGACATTTGAATTCCTCCTTGAATTTGTCTGTGGCTCCATGCCATCTGATAAGTAGTTTACGCATCTAAATTGGGCTTGTCTGTAAGAGATGTCTTACAAGCCTGTAGGAGATTGACTCTTATTTATGTAATATCGGGGCCGATCCGTTGCAGTCTGTTATTCCTCATCCCCAAGACCAAGTTTTACCAAACGATAGCGCAGAGACCGGAAGCTGATGCCCAGCTTTTTGGCTGCCAATGTTTTGTTCCAGCGGACATTTTCGAGGGTTTCGAGAATGATTTCACGTTCGACTTCGGCAAGATATTCATCGATTGAATTGTGATTTTGGCTGCTTTGATAGTGGTTGCCTGAGTTTGTTGAGGCGCTGCCAACGCGTTGCACAGGCGCATTGCTTGCGTCCAGCTGTAAGTCGTCCTCAGTAATTTCATCACTGTCGCAAAGTGTAAATGCGCGTTCGAGTATATTTTCCAGTTCGCGAATGTTCCCCGGGAACTCATACTCTGTGAGAGATTTCAGCGCGCCGCGTGAAACTTTGGGTTTTTCCATGCCGTGAATTTCGGCAATGCGCGTAAGTATATTGTCAATCAGTAAGGGGAGGTCGTCGAGGCGTTTTCTAAGTGGTGGAACTGCCAGTTGAATGACATTTAATCGATAAAACAAATCCTGGCGAAAATCACCCTGGCGTACTAGCTCTTCGAGATTCTTGTGGGTGGCACACAAAATACGCACATCGGTTTTCATTTCACTTTGTGAGCCCACCGGGCGAATGGCTTTTTCCTGAATCGCACGCAGCAATTTTACTTGCATATCAATGGGCAGATCGGCAACTTCGTCGAGAAAAAGCGTGCCGCCTTCTGCAGCCTGGAACAAACCCTGTTTATCATGGGTCGCGCCCGTAAAAGAGCCTTTTTTATGACCAAAGAATTCACTTTCCATTAATTCACTGGGGATTGCACCACAGTTTACAGGTACAAATTCATTCTCTTTGCGGGGGCCGAGTTCATGAATGGAGCGTGCAACTAATTCTTTGCCGCTACCTGATTCACCACTGATATAAACCGGAGCCTGCGAACGGGCGAGTTTGTTAATGCTTTTTATCAGGTTTTTTATCGAATCAGAGATTCCAATAAGTCGCGTAGCATTTTCGATATTGTCTTCATCACTGATTTCACTTGAAGCGAGTGCTTTGGTAATGAGGTTGCGTAGATTTCCAAGATCAATCGGTTTTGAAATGAAGTCGAAAGCTCCAACTTTCATGGCTTCAATTGCAATATCCATGCTGCCAAAAGCCGTGATAACTGCGACCGGTAAATTATTAAAGTTGTCCTGAATGTGTTTGACAAGGTCAAGGCCATTGCCGTCCGGGAGTTTCATGTCTGTGAGGCAAAGGTTGTATTGATTTTCTGCAAGAGAGCGATGTGCTTCTGCTAAATCAGCTGCGGTATCGCAGTCGATATCCATACGTTCCAGGGTCATCGATAGAAGTTCTCGAATATCCGGTTCATCGTCTATGATGAGTGCGCGCGGCTTTGCCATAATTAGATCATTCTCTGATGATGTGAAAGGTTTACACGAAAACAGCTCAGGCCCTCTGGTGTGCGTTGAAAATACAGGTTTGCCTGATTGATTTCGCAGAGTTCACGGGAGATATATAAACCCAGCCCGGACCCTTTTTCATCCGTAGTATAAAACGGATCGAAGATTTGGTTAAGTGCATCATCCTCAATGCCTGGACCGTAGTCTATCACCTCTACATAGGGAACTTCGTCATTTGGGCTGATGCTGGCGTGGATTTTAATTTTTGCTTCACCGGTGTTGGCTTTGCTATAACGCGCGCCGTTCTCGCATAAATTAGTGAGTATCTGTGAGAAATGAGTAACGTCAATTTTTATAGCGATTTTCTCAGGGTCTATTTTGAGTTCTACATCGCACGGTTGCGCAGCACAAAAACTTTCAATAAAGCCCGGAAGGAAGTCGTCCAGCACAACAACTTGTGGTTTTGGTTCTTTACGGCGAGACAAGACCAGGGTGTTTTCAATAATTTGGTTAACGCGGTCAGAGTGTTGCAAGATAATTTCGGTAAGTCTGTTATCGGCTTTATCAATAGTTGGCGACTCGGATAGCAGTTGCGCTGCATGAGCAATTGCACCGAGAGGATTGCGTACTTCGTGAGCAATGCTCGCCGTCAGGCGCCCTAAGGATGCTAACTTTAATTGTTGGGCTTGCTGCGCAAGCGCGCGGTAATCTTCAAGATACAAGATGATTTTTTTCTTGTCGCTTTCTTCAAGATAACCAAAACTGACCCGTATTTCCTGCCCCGGTCGAATCTCGTGGTGCCAGGGAATCCCGCTCACAGGATTGCGTTGCCAACTTTTTACAATATTGGCGAGGTTTGGGAAATCGCTAAGGTGTTTTCCAAAATGGTTTTCATTGGGGTTTAAGTCAAGTAGCTGGGCGCCGTAGCGGTTTAATAATTCAATTTCATCAGCTTCGTTAACAACGATGATGCCGGTTCGCATACGCGAAATAATATGTTCTGCCAGTTGTTGAAGCTGTTTAACCTGGCGTGCCTGTACCGCTGCAAGTACTTCACTTTTTCGAATTCGGTCTGTGAGATAGTGAAAAACAATGGCGGTTGCAAATATGAGAATGCCAAGTGTACCGGCGGTAAACATGGATTCGGTAAAATCACCCTGACTACTTCCATGATAAATCGATTCGGCAATGACAAAGAAGCAGGTCAGGGCAGCAAAAGAAAGCAGCATTTGGCCGCGTACAAATAACCCGGCTGTGGCCACGCAGAAAATGACGAGATATCCCAGTCCACCTCCCAGGCCACCACTGGCATGTATAATTGTGAGAATGGCGAGAAGGTCAACAATGAGAAGTAGCGAAATGCGGTTGAGTGAGTGACGCAGCTGATCTGGTCGAAAAACAAAAAGTGAGCCGATACAGAACAAGCAATATAAAATGCTGACCCACTCAAACAACAAAGGGTTTTGCTTTCCCAGTATGTTGCTGGCGATACCTGAAATAAACATGGTATAGAGCAATAAGCCGAGGATCAGTCGATAACCCAAATACACGCGTAAAAGCGTAGGGTTGTGATCATACTTTCTGGTGCTACTGATCCCTAACATGGGCGATTCCCTAAATTGGGTGACGGCAATAGTACTTGTCGCGCGCGAGCATTGTGCTGAGGACCGCGCGAGCTTGTTATTATGAATTACGTTTGAAAACGGTGGTTTTGGAAATTATATGTCAAAAATAGTCATTGCGATGGCGCAATTTAACCCCTTGGTGGGAGATATTGACGGAAACGCGGAAAAAATTATTGCTCTCGCGAAAAAGGCTGAGGGAAAAAATGCTGACGTTGTGGTTTTTCCTGAACTCAGCCTGTTGGGCTATCCACCCGAAGATCTTTTACTGAGACCGAGTTTAAACAAGCGTGTAGAGCGAGCACTTGAACGGATTTGTGCTGAAAAAGTACCTTTGATGATTGTACTGGGTTATCCAAAGCAAACCGGGGCAGGTCGTTTTAACCTTGCAGGTGTGATTGACAAGGGAAAGCTGATTTATGAATACGCCAAGCAATGCTTGCCGAATTATCAGGTTTTTGATGAATATCGATACTTCACGCCGGGAAACACCGTGGGCTTGGTGCAATGCAAAGGCGTCAAATTGGGTATTTCTATTTGCGAAGATATATGGGATGGCGGCCCTTTAACCCAACTAAAAAACAGTGGTTCGGATTTAATGCTTAATCTAAATGGGTCGCCCTTTCACCAAAAAAAACAGGAACTTCGCCGTTCCCTGGTTGCCAAGCGAGCTCGTGATCTGGATGTTCCTATCGTTTATGTGAACCAGGTCGGAGGGCAGGATGAGCTGGTTTTTGACGGTGGCTCGATGTTTGTAAATCGAAATGGCGAGGTGGTTGGTGGTTTACCCCAATTTGAAGAAGATCTCCTGTGCGCAGAGTTCAATACAGATCAGCACGATATTGTCAGCGCAGAGCGCCCACAAAAATTAAATGACGACCCGCTCGCGGATATCTATCAAGCCCTGGTCTTGGGGGTGCGCGACTATGTGAATAAAAACCATTTTAAAGGTGTTGTTCTGGGCTTGTCGGGCGGTATCGATTCCGCTTTGACACTCGCCATTGCGGCCGATGCCCTGGGCCCTGAGCGTGTCGAGGCAGTGATGATGCCTTTTACTTACACCTCTGACCTAAGTAAAAATGATGCGGAAGACGAAGCGAAACGTTTGGGCGTTAACTATCGTGTGATTGGTATTGAGCCTATGTATGAGGCTTTTATTCAGGCGCTTGAACCGGCTTTTGCCGGGCTGCCTAAAGATGCCACTGAGGAAAATATCCAGGCCCGCTCGCGTGGAATTTTGTTGATGGCCCTGTCCAATAAGCTTGGTTACCTGGTGCTCACGACGGGTAATAAAAGTGAAATGGCGGTGGGCTATGCCACGCTCTACGGCGATATGGCGGGAGGCTTGGATGTATTAAAAGATGTACCCAAAACCACCGTGTTTGCGCTCTCTCGTTATCGCAATACCCTCGGAGAGGTAATCCCCGAATCGGTAATTACGCGCCCGCCTTCAGCGGAGCTAGCGCCAGATCAAAAAGATGAAGACTCATTGCCGCCCTACGATATTCTCGATCAGATACTCCATAAATATATCGAAGAGGATGCCAGTGCCGAGGCCATTATTGCCGAAGGTTTTGAAAAGGAGGTGGTCTATAAAGTGTTAAGGTTGGTGGATATCAATGAATATAAGCGTCGCCAGGCACCCATTGGAATCCGTATCAGTGAGCGCGCCTTTGGTAAGGACCGTCGTTATCCGATAACCAATGGTTGGAAGATTGGAGACTAGCAGGCTGTTGAAAATGCCTGGAATGGCTTTTTCAACAGCCTGCCCGGTGACAACTACGAAATTTCTGGTTCGAGGGTCTGGTTTTAAGGTCTGGGTGCCTCGAATGCCTCGGTTTTGCCAAAGAAGGGGTCGTAAATGTTGCGTGTGTCGTACGCAATAGTTTGGTCTTTATCAAATAAACCCAGAGTGACATAGCTGACCCAACTGCGCTTTTCCAGTTTGCCGAAGTTGTGGTCAAAACTTCCGTCGGCTTTAAGTGCGGGGTGATCGGGGTAGTTAGTCGCCAATACCTTGATGGCATCCTGGGATAACTCGACCATCTCCATTAAGTGATAAGCTTGTGCCATTACCGCCAGACCATCCGGCACCGCAGGCGTACTCTGGAAATTTTCTACAACATAGCGACCTCGGTTTGCCGCAGCCAGGTAGGCGCCACGTTTGAAATAATAGTTGGCAACGTGGATTTCGTAACGCGCCAGCATATTACGCAGGAAAATCATACGTTTTTGCGCGTCGAGCGCGTAAATACTGTCGGGGTAGCGCGCTAGTAGCTGGGCAAAATAGCCGAACGCTTCGCGCGCTGTACCCGGGTCGCGGCGGGTCACGTCGGTGGGCAGAACTGAAAACAGGGCCGTATCGTTGTGGAAACTGGCAATGCCGCGCATATAAAACGCGTAGTCGACATCACTGTGTTGGGGATGGAGGCGAATAAAACGGTCGCATGCCGCAATCACCGATTCATATTCAGAGATTTTGAAATAGGCGTAAATTAATTCGAGTTGCGCATGTTCGGCATAGGGCCCAAAAGGATAATGCTCTTCCAGCAGCTGTAAGTACTCCACGGCACTGGTGTAATTCTTGCGCTCAAGGGCTGCAAGTGCCTTGTTGTAAATGGCCTGTTCGCTGCCTGTTTCGGCTTTTTCATTCGATGAGCACGCGCTCAAAACAATCAGGGCTGCGGCCAGCAGCGCGTAAAACACTCTCATTTGGGCACTCTTAATTTTGGTCGTAATTTTGGTAGTTCGGGTTTGCAAAGGGTTCTTTTTTCCGATTAAGGACTCTTTATCTATCCTGTTGAGGACTCTACATATATCCCGTTGAGGACTCTATATATATCCCGTTAAGGACTCTTTTGTCCCGTTAAAGGTTCTTGTATGCCGTTAAAGGCTCTTGCAACTCGTTTTACAGTGTTGCTTGCCTGTCTCACGGTTTCACCTTGGCGGCTTTATTCCTATAATCCGACAATGGCCGCAATCGTGCGTAAATCAAGCGCAAAAGCGGGCGACAGTTTAGCCAGCCGTGAACACAAATACAATGTCATCCCCCATTTACGAACGCGCCGTCGTGGGCGTGCAGCAAGCAGGTAAGCGATTGGATCAAATCGCTGTCGAATTGTTCCCACAATTTTCCCGGGCACGTCTACAAACCTGGATTAAATCAGGCGAATTAACGGTCAATGGGCAGTCACTCAAGCAAACTGCGCGCTTGCACGGGGGTGAAGACGTCCAGATAAGTAGCGAGTTGCAGGAAGAGGGCGAGTGGTTGCCAGAGCATATCGAGCTGGATATCCAGTTTGAGGATGCACACCTGCTGGTCTTGAATAAGCCCGCAGGGCTTGTGGTCCATCCGGCGGCGGGTAATTGGCAGGGAACCCTGTTGAATGGCCTTCTTGGCTATCACAGCTGTTTCGCCCAGTTACCGCGGGCTGGAATTGTGCATCGCCTGGACAAAGACACCAGTGGCTTGATGGTTGTTGCCAAAAGCCTTGAAGCCCAGAATGATCTGGTTAAGCAGCTGCAGGCGCGAACGGTCAAGCGGCAATACCGGGCATTTTCTATTGGTGGGCCGGATTCGAATGAGAGTATCGATGCGCCAATTGGCCGTCACCCGTCAATGAGAACCAAAATGGCGGTGCTAAAGCACGGTGGAAAGGAAGCCCTTACGCATGTGAAGGTTGCAGCCAAATGGGGCCTTTTCCGGAATCTGGAGCTTAAGTTGGAAACCGGCCGTACCCATCAGATCCGCGTGCATCTTGCCTGGCGAGGCTTTCCACTCATAGGTGACCCGGTTTATGGGAAAAAACTGCCAGGCAAGGTAGCGCTTGGTGAGGCGTTGCGCCAGCAAGTTGAAGGCTTTCCTCGGCAGGCTTTGCATGCAGAAAGGCTTGCACTTAAGCATCCTGTAAGTGCTGAACAACTCGAGTGGCACTGTGCAATACCAGACGATATGCAAGCACTGGAGGCGGCAATCCAGTCTGAGGGTAATCCTGGAGCAATCAAGGTATGACTTTCATCAGACCCGAATGGCCCGCGCCTTCATCAGTTCAATCCTTGATTACGACGCGGCGAGGCGGTGTCAGCCACAAACCTTTTGATGATTTCAATACCGCCCTTCATGTTGGTGATGACGAAGCAGCCGTACTTGAAAACCGGCGTCGGCTGCAGCAATTCATTGGTTGCGAACATATTCAGTGGCTCAATCAAGTCCATGGAACTGAGGTGCTGAGCATTGACGTAGCGTCTGCCACTGCGCTGGAAGCCGATGGGCTTGTTACCAGGGTACCGGGCTTGGTCTGTGTCGTGCAAACCGCAGATTGTTTGCCGCTTTTGTTGTGTAATAAAGCTGGAACACAAGTCGCAGCCGTGCATGCGGGTTGGCGTGGGTTGGCCGCGGGGATAATCAGCAAGGCCTGCCAGCGCTTTGATCAATCATCGGAAATCCTTGCCTATTTCGGGCCAGCACTTTCAGTGAAACATTTTGAGGTTGGTGAAGATGTTTATCAGGCTTTTGTTGGCTGGTCGAAACATCGGGGTATTACCCAGCGAGATTTACAGGAGCAATTTACTACCCTGGATTCACCGACAGGGCAGCCCCAAAAATACAAGACAAATCTTTATGGGCTGGCTCGTTTGGAATTGAATAAATCCGGTGTGCAACATATTTATGGTGGTAACGATTGCAGTTTTGAGCAGCGGGACTCTTTTTTCTCTTACCGCCGTGATGGAAGGACGGGGCGCATGGCCTCTTTAATCTGGCTCCAGCCCGAATAGTTCGACCTGGAGCCCTGGAGAACTATCAGGCAGTTTTATCGACGGACACAGAGTTCAGATACTCAAGAGAGCGCTTGCTCCACTTACGCATCAGCATTTTAAAATCCCGCGTATTCGAGGCGCGGGTGGCGCGTAAGGGGCGGCTAAAACCGCGGTCGGCAGTTTCACGAGAGTCCTCAAGGTGCACCACCACCTTGCCATTTTTTGCATCGATGACTTGTAAGTCATAACGCGCATTTCCCGCAACAAATACGAGTGATTTGGTATTGATGGTGTCATCGGGCCCATAAATATTTAAACGTTGCAGTGTGGGGACGAAAACAAGGTCAGCTTCAGCGCGTGTGCCGACGACTTCAAAACGGCCCTCTTTTTCTACCGCAGCAAGTAACTCTTCATTCAGAATGCGCGCGTAGCGAGCCAGTGTTTTTTTCTTGTAGTTTTTGCTGACATCCATTCTGTGGTCGCGCTCCCAATAACGGGAAAATTCTGCACTTGCTTCTTCAATATAGACTTTTTTCAAATCACGTATATCTCGCGTGGTGTCAATCTTCACGGAATCAAAAAATTTGTGTTTTACTTCAACGAGGTGGTCAGTGGGTTCTGGTTGTCTGCCCTCAGGTTTGGGAGTGGCGAACGCAAAGGGCACAACCAGTGCCAACATGACTGCCAGGAGGGGGCGGCGAAAAGTAATCATATTAGTAACCTCTTTCGTCTTCATTCGCTAATTGATACGGCTTGAGTCAACATCAGGGTGCACAACTTTGACCTGTACTCCCTTGTTTTTATCCTCAAGGCCCTAATATTGTTTCACAGTTGTGAGGTATTTCCGTCATTCTTACACTTTTTAACAAGTGCTCACAGCTTTGGGTAAGGTACCCATAACGCATAAATCGAGTAACAACGGCTTATTGACGAAGGTTTTACAGGAAACACAGTATGCGAATTGACCGTTTAACGAATCAGCTTCAGGTGGCCCTCTCCGATGCGCAGTCTCTCGCAGTCGGTCGCGACCACAATCAATTGGAGCCTTTACATTTGCTACAGGCGATGTTGGATCAGCAGCGCGGTGCTGTGCGTCCGCTGTTGTCGCAAGCGGGTTTTGATGTCGCCGGTCTGCGTAATGCCTTAACCAAGGAGTTGGAAAATTTACCCCGTATTCAAAATCCAACGGGTGATGTCGGCATGTCTCCAGAGATGGGGCGTTTGTTAAATTTAGCTGACAAGCATGCTCAGAAAAGTGGCGATAAATTTATTTCCAGCGAAAGTTTTTTGCTTGCTGCGCTTGAGGACAGGAATAATGCTCTGGCAAAACTCTTGTCGCAATTTGGCAACAAGGATGCGCTCAAGGCGGCCGTCGATAAAGTGCGTGGTGGGGAAACGGTGGATAATCCTGATGCCGAAGAAAACCGCCAGGCACTGGAAAAATACACACTTGACCTGACTGCACGCGCAGAAGCAGGCAAGCTGGACCCGGTTATCGGCCGCGACGATGAAATTCGCCGAACCGTACAAGTATTGCAACGTCGTACCAAAAATAATCCCGTATTAATAGGCGAGCCCGGTGTTGGTAAAACGGCAATTGTTGAAGGGCTTGCCCAGCGTATTATTAATGGCGAAGTGCCGGAAGGTTTGAAAAACAAACGTTTACTGTCTCTCGACCTTGGGGCTTTGCTCGCAGGCGCCAAATATCGTGGCGAATTTGAAGAACGTCTAAAAGCGGTATTGAATGAACTGTCCAAACAGGAAGGGCGCATTATTTTATTTATAGATGAGCTTCACACCATGGTTGGTGCGGGTAAAAGTGATGGTGCACTTGATGCGGGTAATATGTTAAAGCCCGCGCTTGCGCGCGGTGAATTGCATTGCGTGGGCGCAACCACCTTGGATGAATACCGCCAATACATTGAAAAAGATGCAGCGTTGGAGCGACGCTTTCAGAAAGTTTTGGTCGATGAGCCCACGGAAGAAGACACCATCGCAATTTTACGTGGCCTTAAGGAACGTTACGAAGTTCATCATGGCGTCGATATTACGGATGCGGCCATTATCGCCGCCGCAAAATTATCACAGCGCTACATTACTGATCGCCAATTACCTGACAAGGCGATTGATTTGATTGACGAAGCCGCCAGTCGGATCCGGATGGAGATCGATTCCAAACCGGAAGAGATGGATAAGTTGGAACGCCGCTTGATTCAATTAAAAATTGAGCGCGAGGCTGTGAAAAAAGATACTGATGTCGCGTCGAAAGAGCGATTACAAAAAATCGATGAGCAAATCACTGAAAACGAAAAAGCTTATGCAGACCTCGACGAAATCTGGCGAGCGGAAAAGATGGCTTTGCAGGGTTCACACGAGATCAAGAGTACACTTGAGCAAGCGCGGCTCGATCTTGAAGCTGCGCGACGTGCCGGGGACCTGGCGCGTATGTCAGAACTGCAGTACGGCATAATCCCGGAGCTTGAAAAACAGTTGGATATGGCCGGACAAGCAGAAATGCATGAAATGAAACTGCTGCGTAATAAAGTTAGCGATGAGGAAATTGCCGAAGTTGTTTCCAAATGGACGGGTATTCCGGTGTCCAAAATGCTTGAAGGTGAGCGCGATAAATTGCTGCGCATGGAAGACGAATTACACAAGCGCGTCGTCGGCCAAAAAGAGGCCGTGACGGCAGTTGCCAATGCAGTGCGCCGGGCGCGCGCGGGATTGTCTGACCCCAATCGTCCAAATGGCTCCTTTCTCTTTTTGGGGCCAACTGGTGTGGGTAAAACAGAGTTGTGTAAAACCCTGGCCGAGTTTTTGTTCGACAGTGTCGATGCGCTTGTACGTATCGATATGTCTGAATTTATGGAAAAGCATTCCGTTGCCCGTTTGATTGGTGCACCGCCAGGGTATGTGGGTTACGAAGAGGGCGGTTATCTAACGGAAGCGGTGCGCAGAAAACCGTATTCTGTTGTGCTGCTTGATGAGATCGAGAAGGCTCATCCGGACGTCTTTAATATTCTTTTGCAAGTGTTGGACGATGGCCGGCTTACAGATGGACAAGGTCGCACGGTTGATTTTCGCAATACCGTTGTGGTGATGACCTCCAATTTGGGGTCGTCAGCAATTCAGGAAATCGAGGAAAACCGCGCCTACGATAGTATCAGTTTTGATGGCGAAATTGATGGCGAAGAGCTGAACAAGCATAAGTATCAGGCGATGAAAGAGGCGGTGATGAGTGTTGTCGCTGATCATTTTCGCCCCGAGTTTATTAACCGTGTTGATGAGTCGGTGGTCTTTCATCCGCTGGGTAAAGAGCAGATTACCGGCATTGCGAAAATTCAGTTAACGATATTGATCAAGCGCTTGGCCGAGCAGGATTTACGTCTGAAAATATCGTCAGAAGTGATGAGCAGAATTGCCGAAGCCGGTTATGACCCGGTGTACGGTGCACGGCCGCTGAAAAGGACCATTCAGCACTTGTTGGAAAACCCTTTGGCAGAAGACGTGTTGGCCGGGAAATTTAAACCCGGAAACAGTGTTCGCGCGGTGATGAATGGGGAGAGGATTGAGTTCGAAGTGACGGAGTCGTAAGAGCTCGTACGGGAAATAAAAAAAGCGTGCTATGAGCACGCTTTTTTTGTGGAGTCAGAAGAAAAAGCTTAACCCTCAGTTGCAGGTATCTGCAATAACTTTTTGGGTTGTATTGATCTCGGCCTGTACTTCTTCAATTGACAAGTATTTGGTTGACCCATCAGGTTGTTGCATACGAATCCGTCCGGGTTTTTGCAGTGTGGCGAGACGTTGTCTCTCTTCCTTACACATTGCCTCTTTACGCGCTTGCATTTCAGGAGACAATTGGGGCTTGGGGGCTTCTTGTTCGGCTGTCTCTTCGCTGCTGCCTGCAGGGCTTGAGGCAGAAGCCTCGTCACCGCCACCAACACTTGGTCCGCCGGCTTTTACCAGCACGGCCTCAACACCTGCGGGGGGTGTGGCGCCATAATTAACGCCACCATCCTCTCCAACCCAGCGGTAAACTGCGTTTTGAGCGAATACGGCTGGCCCTGCCAATAGCAGGCAAAGCGTGGCTCCGGCTAAGTAGAGTTTCTTATTTGTTCTCATTCTGTTTACCTGCTTCTTAATACCTGTTTTTTCGTGCGACTTTCTATCACTCTCACTCTCACTCTCACTCTATCACTTCTAACCAAGGCGGCGGCGTTCTGTGCGCCCTGGCGTGAGCAATAGACAGTTTGGGCAATTGTCCGAACATGGGGCTGAATTGATGCTGAACGGATCAAACTGTCGCCCATATTTGATCAAAAGTATATACAAAAATTCAAGTGAAAGCCGGTCAGGGTCTTCATTCCCGGCGATTTTAGGCTTTTTCCAGCTCGGTTTTGATTAACATATCTATAAAGTGATTGGTTTCATCGGAAATAATTTGTCTCGCCGGGTCGGCTTCAAACCAGTCCAGGGTCGTCTTGATCCCCTCTGCAAAGGGAATGGTGCATTGAAAATCCGGCACGACGCTCTTGATCTTGCTGTTGTCAAAAATCACGCTGCTGGTTTTATCTCCGAGAAGTGAGCCGATATATTCCGGGTCATGTTTGGCAATGCGATCCGAGGTCACGTGAACGATATTGGCCTCCTTACCGAGAGCCGCCGCCAATTGTTCGTGGATTTGATTCCAGGTGAGCAATTCGTCAGAGGTAATGTGGAAGGCTTCTCCGATACTCGCCTCCAATCCCAGCAGGCCAAAGAAGCCCAGCGCGAAATCCTCTGCATGCGTCAGTACCCACAGGGAGGAGCCGTCACCGTGAACTACGATAGGCAAACCTTTCTTGATGCGATCTACAGTGGTGTACTCGGTCCAGCCGCCGATACAAATTGGAATTACCTTTGAGTAGGTGTGTGATGGTCGCACAATTGTGGCGGGGAAGCCCTGTTTTTCGTAGGCCTCTGTGAGCAAGCGTTCGCAGGCAATTTTGTTTCTTGAATACTCCCAAAAAGGATTTTCCAGCGGCGTTGTTTCGCGAATGATGGGGTGTTTGAGAGGCGTCTGGTAGCAAGACGCTGAACTGATGAAAATGTATTGGTGAGTTTTGCCGGCAAAAAGGCGAATGTCTCTTTCGACATCTTTGGGTTCGAAAGCAATCCAATTTACAACGACATCCCATTCGTGCCCAGTGAGTGCGGCGGCGGTCTCGGCCTCATTGTGAATATCGGCCTGGATTTGTTGGGCGCCCTGAATGCTCACTCCGGTTTGTCCACGATTCAGCAGCCAGAGGTCGACACCGTTTTCCAGGGCAAGACAGGAGCAAGAAGTCGAAATATTGCCTGTTCCACCAATAAACAAAACTTTCATTTGCTAATTTCCTTCGTTGTATTTGTTGTGAGTGCAGTCTAGCAAAGCGTGCCTCCCGGCGGAGTGAGTAGGGCGTCACTTGCCGCTGATGCCAACAACGACTAAAATCTCCCCTTCACCATCAGGTCAAACAGTTTGGTTACCACTTCACCCCGATTAACCAGACTGTCCGAGCACTCTAAGCGACTGTTCAAACCTGATGGAGCGAGGGGGCAAACCATGCATCCTTCCGGCAACAGTGAGCGCCTTAAGTGTAGGCCGCTCAAACCCGTGAGCCTTGGCCTGTAAATTGGGTCTGTAAGCCTAAGCCCCCGTGCGAACCGCCCGCCAGCGGTCTCAAACGATAACAACAGGGCGCAACGTCATGAGATCGACGTGATGGCGTTATGAGTAGAAGGGCCGCGTGTTCATGCCGGAAATTCAGCAGCTAAATACGAGAATCTAAATAATTCGCTGGCTAAATGGCTGAGGCGAATTGTTGTATTTGTTTTTTACAAGAGGAAACAGAAGTGGAAAAACTTTCTGGTGGAGATATGCTCATCCGCGCACTGGCAGATGAAGGTGTGGAATGCATCTTCGGCTATCCGGGCGGTGCGGCCTTGCATATCTACGATGCCGTATTCAGACAGAAAAAAGTCAAGCACATACTTGTGCGTCATGAACAGGCCGCGACACACGCCGCGGATGGTTACGCACGCTCAACGGGGAAAACCGGCGTTGTTTTGGTGACTTCCGGCCCAGGGGCAACAAATGCCATCACGGGTATTGCGACTGCCTACATGGACTCCATACCGATGGTCGTCATTTCCGGTCAGGTCGTGTCCGAGAGAATTGGTGAAGATGCCTTTCAGGAAACAGATATGGTTGGTATTTCGCGGCCTATCGTAAAACACAGCTTTCTGGTGAAAGAGCAAAGCAAGATCCCGGAAATAGTGAAGAAAGCGTTTCACATTGCGTCTACTGGTCGTCCCGGCCCTGTTGTCATTGATATCCCCAAGGATATTACAAATCCGGTTGATAAGTTTGATTACGAATATCCGGACAAAGTGAAAATTCGTTCCTACACGCCAGCGGGTAAAGGTCATAGCGGACAAATTAAAAAAGCGGTTCAACTGTTGTTGTCGGCGCGCCGTCCAATGATTTATTCCGGGGGCGGTGTGATTCAGGGTAACGCCTCTGAATATTTGACAAAGCTGGCCAAAATTCTGAATTTTCCAGTTACCAATACCCTGATGGGCCTGGGGGCTTATCCGGGGTCAGATCGCCAATTTCTGGGAATGTTGGGAATGCACGGCACTGTCGAATCAAACACAGCCATGCATCATGCCGATGTGATTCTCGCTGTCGGTGCGCGATTTGATGATCGTGTAACAAATACGCCGGGTAAGTTCTGCCCGTCGGCGAAAATTATTCATATCGATATCGACCCGGCATCCATCTCAAAAACCGTCGCAGCGGATATTCCAATCGTAGGTGCAGTCGATAGTGTCTTGAGTGAAATGCTGGAGTTGGTGAAAGCCAGTGATGAGCGCCCCGATACCAAGGCCCTGGCTGATTGGTGGACACAAATTGAAGCGTGGCGGGATCGCTACAGTATTCAAAAGAACCCGAACTACAGCAATGAGGGCATGATAAAGCCGCAAGAAGTGTTGCGGGCACTTTATCATGTTACCAGGGGTGATGCGTTTATCACGTCTGACGTAGGCCAGCATCAAATGTTCAGTGCGCAGTATTATCTTTTTGATAAACCACGCCGTTGGATTAACTCTGGCGGGCTTGGCACTATGGGATTTGGATTGCCCGCAGCGATGGGTGTGCAGTTAGCGCATCGCGATGCAATGGTGGCCTGTGTGACGGGCGAGGGCAGTATTCAAATGTGTATTCAAGAGTTATCTACCTGCACTCAGTATCATCTGCCGATAAAAATTATCTGTGTGAACAATCAAGCGCTGGGCATGGTTAAACAGTGGCAGGACATGCAATACGACAGCCGCTATTCGGAAAGCCTGTACGAAGATTCCCTGCCTGACTTTATCAAACTGGTTGAATCATACGGGCACGTGGGTATGAAAGTGACCAAGCGCGAAGAGTTGATTCCCAGGCTGGAAGAGTGTTTTGCCATGAAAGACCGCTGCGTGTTTATGGATATTTACGTTGATCCCTCCGAGCACGTTTATCCGATGCAAGTGGCGCCGAACGGATCCATGCGTGATATGTGGCTAAGTAAAACGGAGCGCACCTGATGAGAAGAATCATTTCTGTATTAATGGAAAACGAGCCGGGTGCACTTTCCCGGGTGGTAGGTTTGTTCTCGCAGCGCGGTTATAACATTGAAACGCTGACCGTGGCGCCGACCGAAGATGCGACCTTGTCTCGGCTGACACTTACCACGATTGGCGATGACCATAAAATCGAACAGATAACCAAGCATTTGAATCGTTTGGTGGATGTTGTCAAATTGGTTGATCTGACTGAGGGGGCGCACATTGAGCGTGAACTTATGATGGTCAAGGTGAAAGCCAGCGGCGCTCAGCGCGCTGAAGTAAAGCGTTGCGTGGATATCTTTCGTGGACAGATTATCGATGTCACTGCAACGGTCTACACCATTCAGATTACTGGTGCCAGCGACAAGCTTGATGCCTTTTTGCAGGCAGTGGGCGAGGCAGCGATCCTCGAAGTTGTTCGCTCCGGTGTATCGGGAATTGGTCGCGGCGAAAAAGTACTATCCCTTTAATTTCCAAGCCCGGCCCTCGTGGTCGGGATTCTCCCTATTGAAGCGACTCCTCAGGACTCCTGTTTACGATTAGACAATGTAACCGGTTTCATGTATTCTTAAAGTCATGGCTGGGGTGTGCCGGTTGGAGCAATGTGTGAACGACACAGATTTGTGCACCCCAGCCATTCTATTTTTTGAGCGCAGCCCATCCTTGTTTGCAGTGCCAGGCATCCAGGCAGCAAACGCGGGTAGCGGTTTTTCATGAATTGACTCAAATGTGCCATTGGGGCTTTGCGAGAAGCCCCTTTTTTATGAAGCCTTTGTTTTGAGTTTTATTTTGGGTCTTGTTTTGAGTAGAGAAAAGAGGTGATCGTCAGACGCCCGCTGCGCGGGTCCGGATCGAAAAGGTAGTCCGGATCAATATTACCGCTATGGAGGCTGGTGCCGCGGTAAATAATGAGGCGGTTGAAATGCGCCTCAATGGTGTCGATCCTGTCATAGTAAGCGGTACTGCCATTCATATAAATCGGGTCGGGATTCTGGCTTTCTTCCTTCACCAAAGCCATGTAATTGGGATATCGCTCTCCGTTCACATATTCATATCCACTGGCTTTATGACGATAAAAAGAGGTTCCACCGAATTTTTCATCACACAAGTAATGCAGAAAGGCGATGTCTTCAGGGTTGGTTCCGTCAAAATGCGGTATACGCTGTGCAGGCATAAGTTCGTTGGGTGGGGTTGTGACAATCGACAAAAACGAATCGGCGTGTGAAATATTTTTAGGGTCTATTGCAAAGGTTTTGCAGATAAAAGCGCCAAGCATTTGTTGAATGCGGTCCATGTAACTGTAGGGTGTCATGGAGCGAATGCCGGGGTAGTAGTCCTCGCTCTCAATAAAGGTTTGGTTGCTGGCGATATGCTCAACAAGCTCCTCGGCATTTTGAATAAAATCCTCGACAAGGATAATCGGTTGTTCTTCAGAGCCAATAATGCCCGTGGCAACACGCATATTGGGGTTGGCCCGTACTTCAAATTCCTGCATATCAAATCCTGTTTTTAAGCTGTTGCCAAAATGCGTGGACGAGGGGACTGCGCAAACGCCTTGAGAGAACGCATACGCCAACATCGTAGGGTTTAAGATCGGGCTGGATACTAAAGGCTTTCACCTTCTTTGCCAACGGGCTGTTATCAACGACAATTTTTGGCACCAGGCCGATGCCGAAGCCGAGGCTAACCATGCTGACGATCGCTTCATTACCGCTCACTTGCGCGTACAGTTGTGGTGTAATTTTCATTTTCCGAAACCACGAGTTTAAACGCTCGCGTGCCAAGCCTCGCTCCGGAATAATCATAGGCACATCTTGCAGAACTTGCTTGTTATCTTTTTTGTTTTCGAAAAATAACTGGTCATTTTGCGGCGCAATAAATATGAGGGGTGAGCTGCTAAAACGAGAAAACTCCAGGTTGCCAGGCAGTGTTTCCGGTCTTGCGGTAATAGCAATATCTTCTTCGCCGTTCACAACGCGTTGCATCGCGAGAGCGGGATCGCCGGTGTGTAAGGTTATAGCAATACCGGGGTGCGCACGTCGAAATTCCGCAAGAATATCGTAGAGAAAGCTATAGCTTGCTGTCACCGAGCAATAAATGCTGATCGAACCACTCAGTTCCTGTGTCTGGCTGGCCAGGCTTTCCTTAAGTGTTTCCCAATGGCGCAACAGCTCGCGAGCTTCCGGCAGGAAAGATTCGCCGGCACGGGTTAGTAAAACAGAGCGATTTGATCGTTCAAAAAGTTTGCAGTTCAGCGCCTCTTCCAGTTGCTGGATGTTGCGCGTCAGGGTGGGTGGGCTGACGTGGCACAACTCGGCAGCACGCTGGAAATGGCAGGTTTCTGCCAGTTTGATGAATAGTTTGAGCCGGCTTGTGTCCATAGATCTTAAATCTTGATGTGGAAATCGGTGTGAGGTGAGTGTTTCATATTGTGAAATATTAAAATTTAAATATTTCAATATACGGTATACGTTGATTCCACTACAATCGCGCGCAAATCTCAAGTCTGATTTTCAATTTGAAACGCCTTAAAGGGGAAACCTCATGAAAGTGTATTACGATAAAGATTGCGACATTTCGATTATTCAGGGTCTGAAAGTCACCATTGTGGGCTACGGTTCACAAGGGCATGCACATGCGAATAACCTGAAAGATTCGGGTGTGGATGTGACAGTTGCCTTGCGTCCAGGTTCGTCATCTGCTGCTAAAGCTGAAGCGGCCGGTCTTAAAGTAAGCAGTGTGCCCGAAGCGGTTGCCAGTGCGGATGTGGTTATGATTCTGACACCGGACGAGTTTCAATCACAACTTTATAAAAATGAAATTGAGCCGAATATTAAAGAAGGTTCTACTTTGGCATTTGCCCACGGATTTTCTATCCATTACAACCAGGTCGTGCCGCGTGCCGATCTTGATGTGATCATGATTGCGCCCAAGGCGCCCGGTCATACCGTGCGGAATGAGTATGTTAACGGCGGTGGTATCCCCGATCTCGTCGCGATTTATCAGAATGCCTCAGGCAAAGCCAAGGATGTTGCTTTATCTTATGCCTCTGCGATTGGCGGCGGCCGTACCGGTATTATTGAAACGACTTT